>NZ_BAAGQS010000001.1:0-2272387 GCF_054783355.1 Mucilaginibacter koreensis
AATGGTACTGCCGTAACAGGTGGAAGAGTAGGTCGGCGCCATACCTTACAAACTAAACCCCCTTACTGAATAAGTATGGGGGTTTTCTGCGTTGTGGACGGTGAGGACGGATGGAAAAGCGCAAATATCCTTTAAAGATGTTTGCCCTTTTTTATGATTTTCCAGTTTGGTTAACTTATCAACTTCTCCGGTGATATAGGCAACTCTCTTACTCTTTTGCCGGTAGCATTATATATGGCATTTGCAATTGCAGCGCTTATACCTGTTATTCCAATTTCTCCAATACCGCGTGCGCCAACTGGAGATATGATCATATCAGGCTTCTCGATAAATTTTACTGTGAACTCCGGCATGTCTGCATGTACGGGTACTAAGTATTGGGCTAAATCTTTAGTCACAATTCGTCCACGGTTAGGGTCATAGGTAGTTTGTTCCATTATCGCCATGCCAATCCCGAAGATCATGCCACCCATTATTTGATTGGTAGCTGTTTTTGCATTCATTACGGTTCCGATATCCATTACAGCCACAGCCTTGTCCACTTTAACAGTTCCAAAATCTTTATCCACGAACACTTTTACAAAATGAGCACCGAAGGAGTGGAAAGAATATGGCTTTCTGTCCGTCTTTTCATCAGCTTGTACCGCGGCATTCTGTTTACTTTCTTTCTGTGCTTCTTCGTCTGGGCCGTTACCTGAAGCAGGATTTGCCTCTTGTTGTTGGCGTGTGGACACATTGGTTACCGCTAATGCTTCTACTTTTTGCAACCCCTGTCGATTCATGATCGCTAAAAAGCTTTCTCCGCGTTCAGGTTTACCGGCAATAACCAAGCGTCCGTTTTCTGCTTTTAAATCTTCTTCTTTTTGATTATGCAGTGGGGAGCGGGAGTCACCAATAGCAGCTTTTGCCAATTTGCTGATCGCACCCAAGGCGGCCGCACGTATAGCAGGGCCTACACTGGCGGTTACCTGTGAGCCACCTGAGTTAGCTCCCTTTGGATAACTGCTATTACCCAATTTTACTTTAACCTGGCTAATAGGTAATGATAAGGTGTCTGCTGCTAACTGTGTCATTACTGTATAAGTGCCTGTGCCTATATCTTGCGAAGCACACTCGAATTCAGCACGGCCATCAGCATAAATAATGGCTTTGGCTGTAGAGGCGCCCCTGTTGGCGGGGTAGGTAGCTGTGGCCATGCCGTAGCCCACCCAATAATTGCCCTCCAACTTGGTAGCCGGCTGGGCACTGCGTTGCGTCCAGCCAATCAAATCTGCTCCCTGCTTATAACATTCAGTTAAGTTCTTTGATGAAAACTGTTTGTCATCCTGTAAATCCTTCTCATTATAGTTAGTAAGGCGTAATTGCAAAGGGTCAATTTTGAGATGTTCTGCCAATTCATCCATCGCTACCTCAATGGCATAAGTCCCTACAGACTCGCCTGGTGCACGCATTGGGCACGGTGTACCACGGTTTAGGCGTACTAAATTATGTGCAACATCTGAATTAGGATTGTTGTATAATATGGTGGTTGCTAAACCTGCCGTTTCTATAAATTCATCTACAAATGAACTTTCTACTGTGGTATCATGCTTTATGGATGATACGCAACCTTCGGCATTAGAACCTAAACTGATTTTTTGCAAAGTTTCGGAGCGTCGGCCACCGGTAGTAAATACATCTTGCCGACTTAATACCAATTTCACCGGCCGGTTGATTTGTTTGGCCGCCATTGCTGCAAGCACTGTATTAGGCCATTGAAAACCTTTGGAGCCAAAGCCGCCGCCAATATATAAAGCAATCACTTCCACTTTTTCGGGTTGTACACCTAAAAGGGAGGCCAATAACGTTTTGCTGCCGGCAACACCCTGCGTAGCGTCATATACCGTTAACTTTTCACCCTCCCACTTGGCCATGGTAGCGTGTGGTTCCATGGCATTGTGATGGTATACCGGAGTGGTATATGTTTGCTCTACTTTTACAGGGGCGTTTTGCAATCCTGCATCCGCATCGCCCCGTTTCAATTGCGTTTGTTTGCCGCCTGTGCCTTTACTTGGCTTATAAGCCTGCGCTAAGTTTTTATGTAAATCAATAGCCGGCTGCTCGGTTTGATAAGTGTAGTTTACCAGCTTGGCTGCATATTGGGCCTGTTCCAGCGTTTCCGCTAAAATTAAACCCACAATCTGCCCATCATAAAATATGCGGTTGCTTTGCAGTGGCAATAAATCTTTCTCGGCATACTTGCCGCCTCCGGGATCAGAACTTTGCGGAAAGTGCAGGCTCATGGCGTTCTCATAAGTAATTACTTTGATTATACCCGGAGCACGCATGGCTTTACTGGTATCAACAGCAGTGATGCGTCCTTTTGTAATTGTACTTTTAATAATTACAGCATGTGCCACATTAGCAACTGCAAATTCAGCCGCATAGGGGGCTGTGCCTGTAACTTTAAGTTTGCCGTCAACACGGTCAACCGGTTGGCCTACTAATGCGCTCATGCTATACCTCCTACTTTACTTAAGGCGCGTACCAGCGTACGTTTTGCCAGTTCAATTTTAAATGCGTTGTCTTTATATGGTTTTGCACTGCTCAATGCAATCTCGGCAGCTTCACGGAAAACTTGTACTGATGGAGCCTTGCCTGTTAAGGCCTGCTCGGCTGCCATTGAGCGCCAGGGCTTGGTACCTACACCACCCAAGGCAATGCGGGCGGTGTGGATGGTTCCGCCTTGAACATCTACTATAACAGCAGCTGATGTTAACGCAAATTCATACGAAGCCCTGTCACGCACCTTTAAATAATGTGATTTTGCTGATGCTGGCACAGGTGGTAAAGTAATGGCGGTAATCAACTCTCCAAGTTTCAGATTGTGTTCCAGGTGCGGGGTTTTGCCCGGCAGTAAATGAAAATCAGCAATGGGAATGTTGCGTTCACCTTTTGGCCCCTGTACATGAATGATTGCTCCCAAAGCGGCCATTGCTACACTCATATCAGATGGGTGGGTGGCAATGCAATAATCGCTGGTTCCTAATACTGCATTAGTACGGTTATAACCCGGTATAGAAGAGCATCCTGAACCCGGCTCGCGTTTGTTGCATGGGAAAGCTGTATCGTAAAAATAAGGGCAGCGGGTGCGCTGCATCAGGTTGCCGCCAGTAGATGCTGCATTACGTAATTGCGCCGATGCCCCCGAAAGCAGAGCTTCAGAAAGTACCATATAATTTTGCATAATAAGCGGATGATAGGCCAGGTCGCTGTTTTTTACCAGTGTTCCTATGCGTACACCGCCATTGGGCAAGGCTTCAATTTTGTTATGTTCGAGGCGGGTAATATCAATCAGTTGTTTGGGCATTTCGATATCCAGCTTCATCAAATCAATGAGGTTGGTGCCACCGGCAATATACTTTGAGCCGCTTACTGCAGTAGCTTCCGCAATAGCGCCTCGGCTGTTTTGTGCGCGGGTAAATTTGAAGGGTTCCATAGTGATTGGTCGGTTAAGCGTTGTGTTGAACTTCTTTAATGGCAGCCAAAATATGTTGATAAGCACCGCAACGGCAAATATTGCCGCTCATGGATTCACGTATCTCAGCATCAGTTTTCGCTTTGCCTTCTTTTAACATTCCC
The DNA here is from genome assembly GCF_054783355.1 of Mucilaginibacter koreensis. Taxonomy (NCBI): domain Bacteria; kingdom Pseudomonadati; phylum Bacteroidota; class Sphingobacteriia; order Sphingobacteriales; family Sphingobacteriaceae; genus Mucilaginibacter; species Mucilaginibacter koreensis. The sequence continues at coordinate 3,622 of NZ_BAAGQS010000001.1, forward strand.
ACTGCTGAGCAGATCTGCCCCGGGGTACAGTAGCCGCATTGAAAGGCATCATGCTTAATAAAAGCTTGCTGCATAGGGTGTAGCTCGTCGCCTTTGGCCAAGCCTTCAATAGTTGTAATCGCTGAGCCTTCGCACATGGCAGTTAAGTGGAGGCAGGCATTCATGCGCTTGCCATCAATTAACACTGTGCAAGCACCGCATTGCCCATGGTCGCAGCCCTTTTTAGTGCCGGGCAAACCTAAGCGTTCGCGAAGTGCATCCAACAAAGTAACACGAGAGTCTAAGGTAAGGGTATGTGCTTTGCCGTTAATGGTTAAATGAGTAGTTACTTCATTAGTACCTGCAGGCATAGTAACCACATCGGTAGCTTTTGCCAGGGCAGGTGCCGCAGCTAGGCCAAAGCCTGCCGCAGTAATTTGCGTTAAAAAGCCGCGACGCGTAGTGCCGCCCGAAGAAGTATCATCTTGTTCAGGTAGGTCATGGTAATCATTGGTTTCCAAATCAGCTTGAGTTTAGATTAAATAAACAATGCTTTAATCCTTTATGTTTAATGGCGGTACTATTTGTAATTAATATAAATTACTAAGGGTTAATTAATTGTATGAACTTAAACGTAGCTGCAATGTTAGATACGTTGAATGCATTGCGGCTTTATGCCGGCATGTCATTATTTAATTGCGAACTGCTTATGAATACATTAACTGATCAGCAACAAGTAACCAATACGTGGCCTGTTGCTCACCCGCAGCCTGCGGACAAAGGGCTCTCTACTGCTATTACTTTAAAAATTAATGGGCAGGAATGCACTATCCAGGTAGAGCCTTGGGTGAGTTTACTGGATGCGCTGCGTGAATATGTCGGCCTTACCGGTACCAAAAAGGGTTGTGACCATGGCCAGTGTGGTGCCTGCACCGTTTTGGTAGACGGCAAGCGCATTAATTCATGCCTTACGTTGGCAGTAATGAAAAACGGCAGCGAAGTAACCACCATTGAAGGTTTGGCCAAAGGTGATCAGTTACATCCCGTGCAGCAGGCGTTTATTGATTGTGATGCTTTTCAGTGTGGTTATTGTACACCGGGGCAGATCTGTTCAGCGGTGGGTATGCTGCAGGAAGGCAAAGCACAAACTGCCGACGAGATACGTGAGCAAATGAGCGGTAACTTGTGCCGTTGTGGCGCTTATACCAATATAGTAGCCGCCATTGAACAAGCGAAAGGAGAAATGAGCCATGAATAGATTTACTTATGCCCAGGCTCCTGATGTAGCTACGGCCATTGAGGAAACCAATAATTACGAAAGTGCTAAGTTTATTGCTGGTGGTACCAATTTGATTGACTTAATGAAAGCCAATGTGGAGCGGCCCGATCACCTGATTGATCTCAACAAACTTGGCTTTAACGCTATTGAAGAACTGGAAGGTGGTGCCCTGCGCCTTGGTGCTTTTGCTAGCAACGCCGAAACTGCATATGACAGCCGTGTAGCCGAGCGTTTTCCATTGCTGTCAAAAGCTATATTGGCTGGTGCTTCGCCTCAATTGCGTAATGCGGCTACCAATGGTGGTAACTTAATGCAGCGTACACGTTGTTATTATTTTTATGATACGGCTACGCCTTGCAACAAGCGGGAGCCCGGATCAGGGTGCTCAGCAATTGGCGGGTACAACCGGATACTGGCCATATTAGGTACCAGCGAGCAGTGTATTGCTACGCATCCATCAGATATGTGTGTGGCTTTAGCTGCCTTGGGCGCTACCATAAACGTAAGTGGAAAAAATGGCGAACGCAGTATTCCGTTTGCTGAGTTTCACCGCTTGCCGGGAGAAAACCCCGAATTGGACAATACGCTCGCTGCAGGCGATGTAGTAACATCGATTGATCTACCAGCCAACAACTTTGCACAGCATCATACTTATTTAAAAATACGTGACCGTGCTTCTTATGCTTTTGCACTGGTATCAGTAGCCGTGGGTTTGGACATGGACGGGCGTACTATTAAAGAAGCGCGTATGGCTTTGGGAGGTGTAGCACATAAGCCCTGGCGCGACACTGAGGCTGAAGAAATGCTGAAAGGACAAGAAGCTACCGAAGAAAACTTTAAAAAAGTGGCCGAGAAAGTGCTGACCGGCGCTAAAGGTTATGGAGACAATACATTTAAAATTGAATTGGCTAAACGTGCCATTGTAAGGGCGTTGCAGCAAGCCGCCGGATTGGAGGAACAAGCATGAGTACTACAAATTACATCGGCCAGCCGGTAAACCGTGTAGACGGCCGCGCCAAAGTAACCGGTATTGCTAAATATGCAGCCGATTACAATACAGATATTGATATTGTACATGCTTATGTACTATCAAGCCCGGTTACCAAAGGTAAAATAACCGCTATTGATACCAGGCAGGCGCTGGCACAAAAAGGCGTATTACAGGTGTTTACCCATGAAAATGTAATGAAAACTGCCTGGTTTGACCGCAAGTACAAAGACCAGGATGCGCCTAAAAAAGGGTCGCCATTCCGCCCCTTGCAAAGCAATGAGATACAATTCAGCCTGCAGCCCATTGCTTTAGTGGTAGCCGAAACTTTTGAGCTGGCCCGTTATGCTTCCACCTTAATTCATGTGGAATATGAGGTAGATACAGAACTGCAAACAGGGTTGGATTTAAACCTGGATAAGGCTAAAAAGCCGAGTACTTATAAAGTTCCGGTGACTAAGCCACGAGGGGATGCTGAAAAGGCAGTAGATGAAGCGGCTTATCTGGTACAAGAGGCTTACTATCATGGTAGCGAGCACCATAACCCTATGGAAATGCATGCTACCACCGTAATTTATGGTAATGATGATAAGCTGACTATTTACGATAAGACACAGGGAGTTAGTAATAGCCAGAGTTATGTAACTGACATTTTTGGCCTGTCGGCAGATCAGGCCCGTGTAGTGTCTCCTTATGTGGGTGGCGCTTTCGGCTCGGGTTTAAGGCCGCAGTACCAATTGTTTTTGGCTGTATTAGCAGCTTTAGAATTAAAGCGTTCAGTAAAATTGATGCTCACCAGGCCGCAAATGTTTTCATTCGGCCATCGTCCGGCCACCATACAACGTATTGCCGCAGGTGCATCAGCCGATGGTAAAGTAACGGTAATCACCAATGATGCGTTTACTGAAACTTCGCAGTTTGAAGAATATACTGAAAACATCGTTAACTGGTCGGGCTTGCTGTACCAGTGCGATAATGTCACTTTCTCGCATCAGATAGTACCGCTCGATGTATATACCCCATTGGATATGCGTGCACCGGGTGGAGTAACCGGCGTGTATGCCATAGAAGTAGCCATTGATGAATTAGCCAACAAAGCCGGCATAGATCCGCTGGAGTTCAGGTTGATGAACTATGCCGAAACTGACCAGAATGATGATAAACCTTTTTCCAGCAAAGAGCTACGTGCCTGTTATCAGCAAGGTGCCGAAAGATTTGGCTGGAGCAAGCGCAACCCGTTGCCGCGCAGTACCCGTGAGGGTAATTGCCTGGTAGGTTGGGGTGTGGCTACCGGTGCCTGGGAGGCACAGCAAATGCCAGCCCGCGCCAAAGCCAAACTTTCGGTAAATGGTAAGCTGCTGGTAAGCAGTGGTACATCAGATATAGGAACCGGTACTTATGTGAGCATGACGCAGATTGCCGCCGAAACCCTGGGGCTGCCCTTAGAGGACGTAACCTTTGTGTTGGGCGATACCAATTTGCCAATGGCGCCGCTTCAAGGTGGTTCCTGGACAGCCTCCACTATTGGCTCGGCCGTAAAATCAGTTTGCGAAACCTTGCAAACCCGTTTGTTGCGTTTAGCAAAAGACCTGAAAGACTCGCCTTTTGCTGATGCAGATAAAGAAGATGTGATTTTTGCTGACGGCAAAATCACATTAAAGGCCGATACTTCAAAATCATTGGAGTACACCTACCTGATGCAGGAAAGCGGTAAAAATTATATTGAGGAAGATACCACCTCATTACCCAATATGCTGAAACAAAAAGGCTACTCTCGCTATACGCATTCTGCTGTGTTTGTAGAGGTAAAGATAGATGAAAGCTTAGGTACTATTCATGTTACCCGCGTGGTAAGCGCCGTAGCCGCAGGCCGTATTATTAATACCAAAACCTCACGCAGCCAGGTACTGGGCGGAGTAGTTTGGGGTATTAGTCAGGCCCTGCACGAAGATTCGGTAATGGATATTAACAACGGCCGCTTTATGAACCACGATTTTGCCGAGTATCACATCCCGGTAAACGCCGACATACAGGATATTGACGTCATTTTTGTAGAAGAACACGATGATATTGTAAACCCTTTAGGGGCTAAAGGCCTGGGTGAAATTGGTATTGTGGGCGTAGCTGCGGCCATATCCAACGCGGTTTATCACGCCACCGGAAAACGGGTACGTGATTTGCCTATCCAACTGAATAAGGTGATGTAATTTATAAAACGTTATACGGTTTGAGCAATAAGGGGAGCCTGCAAAACAAGCTCCCCTTATTTTATGTAATTTTGTGAACACAACTTTTCCATGGCAACAGCGTCCGAAAAAACATTTACCCATATCAACCCTGAAACCAATAGCCCGGCTATGGTTGATGTAAGCGATAAGCAAATTACCAAACGCATAGCTAAAGCTCGTAGCGTGGTGGTGCTGGGCGATGAAATTATGCAGCAGTTGGCAGGTAATGATATCCAAACCAAAAAAGGGCCGGTTTTTCAAACCGCCATTATAGCCGGTACTATGGCCGCTAAAAAAACCAGCGACCTGATACCACTTTGCCATCCGCTGGCTTTAGAGAATTGTAAAGTGGAAATTTCGGTAAACGAACATCAGGAAGTGGTAATTGAATGTACTGCCATCATCACTTCTAAAACAGGTGTAGAAATGGAAGCCCTGACAGGCGCGAGCGTAGCCGCTTTAACTATTTACGATATGTGCAAAGCCTTTTCGCATAATATTATGATTAAAGAAACGCGTTTGATAGAAAAAACAGGAGGGAAAAGTGACTTCAGCGCAAAATAAACCGCATCAGAAACATGCGGCCATCCCAAGAGCAGCTTCAGGCGAATTTCATCGTAACGAACTGGCCATATTGGGTATGCCATGCGGCGATATTCAGCAACTGGCCCGACAAATAATTTCTGCCCTGGCAGCACAATACCAAATTGCTTATGTAGATGCCGACCATAAAGCGGAACTGCTTGCCACTGATGCCATGCTATCGCATGGTGCAGCGGTAGAGTTTACCGATCAGATCACTTCACGCAAGGTGGTTTATCAAAAGCAATTCAACAGTTTTGAGCAGAAAACTTTGTTTAATAACCAGGATTTGGTGCTCGTAAATGGCAATCACTTTAAAGCCAGATACCAGATTGCGGTGATTGATGAGCGTAAGCCCTTGGCTAAAAAGCTGGATAAACTAACGGATGTTCAACTCTTTCTATTTACAGATGGTATCACTGAACTACCCGAAAATCTATTAGCGTACAACAGTGACTTGGCAAAGGTGCCGGTATTGTCAATTCATCAAACAAAAGAGATAGCTGCATTTATTGAACAATGGCTAAACAATCGTAAGCCACAGCTAAACGGCCTGGTGCTGGCGGGAGGTAAGAGCACCCGCATGCAAACTGATAAGGGAAGCCTGACGTATTATGGGCAAAGCCAGCGCCAGCATACTTATCAACTTTTAAATGCACTTTGCAGCCGTGCTTATATCTCGTATGCTGATGAGCAATCAGTAAACCGGGAGGAAAATTTGGATTATATTACGGATCAATATTTAGGCTTAGGCCCATTAGGTGGAATATTATCTGCTTTTCAGCAACAGCCCGATGCAGCCTGGTTAACCGTAGCTTGCGATTTACCTTACTTATCAGCCGAAACCTTGAATTACCTGGTACAGCACCGCAACCCATCCAAACTGGCTACCGCCTTTATAGACCCAGAAGGAAAGTTCCCGGAACCCTTAATTTCCATATGGGAACCCCGCGCTTATGCTATATTGCTGCAGTTTTTGGGGATGGGGTATTCCTGCCCGCGCAAAGTGCTGATCAATTCAGATATTGAACTATTGCAGGCACCAAACATACAGGATCTGCAAAACATTAATCACCCGCATGAGCGGGATGAAGCCATGCAGCATATTAAGGTTTCCGGATGAAAACGATTATATTGTCCCGGCGAACATCAAAAATCAAAACGAAGTCAGTAATCGTTAACCTATCATGAAGCGGCTCATAATTCTTTTCACCATTGCCTTATTGCCGTTATTTGGGCAAGCGCAACAGTTACGAATAGCCGTAGCTGCCAACGCCCAGTTTGTAGCTAAAGCTTTGGCAGCCGAATTTAAAAAAGAAACCGGTTTGAATGCTGAACTGATTATAGGTGCTTCGGGTAAATTTACTACTCAAATTGAGCAGGGTGCACCCTTCGATGTCTTTCTTTCTGCTGATATGAAGTATCCGCAAGAGTTGTACAATAAAGGGCTAACTACAACCCGGCCTAAGCCTTATGCTTATGGCAAACTGGTGTTGTGGACGTTAAGCAATACTAATATCAATACAGGGTTATGCGTGCTTACACAGCCGGCTTTTACTAAAATTGCTGTGGCCAATCCTAAACTGGCACCTTATGGCGAGGCGGCTATCCAGGCGTTAACTAAGCTCAAATTGTATCAGCGGGTACAGTCTAAAATAGTGTATGGCGAAAGTATTGCCCAGGTGAACCAATACCTGTTAACCGGTGCGGCAAATGCGGCATTTACAGCAAAATCAGTAGTGCTGGATGCAACCCAAGCCAACAAAGGCAAATGGGTAGAGGTGCCTGCGAATTTATACCGGCCTATTGCGCAGGGCGTGGTGATTTTAAAGCAGACTTCACACCAGCAGCAGGCACAAAAATTTTACACGTTTATCTTTAGCTCCAGGGCTAAACAAATTTTTGAAAAATATGGATACCAATAGAATCAACAAAGTTCAGGGCGTAATTGAACAGGTAGCTACGGATGGACATGTATCATTAGCTACGGTAACTGCCGGCGAAGATACCTTTACCGCTTTGGCTTACACTACACCTGCAAACGCAGAATGGCTGCAAAGCGGTAAAACTGTAGGCTTGGAGTTCAAAGCGGGCGATATGGCCATTGCCAAATCTTTTTCAGGTGAAATCAGTATTCGTAATTATTTTCAGGCTACGGTTACAGGTGTAGAGGCAGGGAATGTGCTTACAGAAGTGATTTTAGATTACAAAGGCCAAACACTATATGCTGTAATTACTAACAATGCTGCTACTGCTTTAGAATTAAAAGAAGGAGATGCGGTAACCGGCTTGGTGAAATCAACTGAACTGGCAGTTAATTACGAATAGTACAGGCATTTGATGGATTACCAACCCTTATGGCTTACCTTAAAGCTGGCGCTGATGACTACAATTGGTTTAAGTGCGTTTGGTATTCCTTTGGCTGCCTTACTGTTTTTTAGCAAATCGCGTTTTAAACCTGTAGCCGAAGCGGTAATCAGCCTGCCGCTGGTACTGCCCCCTTCGGTACTGGGCTTTTATTTGTTGCTGGCCTTTAGTCCGGCCAATTGGTTAGGCAGCCACTTGCTGAGTTGGTTTAACCTGCGCTTGGTATTTACCTTTACCGGGCTGGTAATTGGTTCTATGCTTTACAGCTTACCCTTTATGGTACAGCCTATACAGGCCGGGTTGGAAACGCTGCCGCTGAATCTGCAGCAGGCAGCTTATACCTTAGGAAAATCGCGCCGGCAAACGCTGTTGCGTGTATTATTGCCAAACATTAAACCTGCACTGCTAAGCGGTATCATCCTTACCTTTGCGCATACATTGGGCGAATTTGGTTTGGTGCTGATGATTGGCGGCAATATCCCGGGGGTGAGCCGTGTAGCCTCTATCGCTATTTATGACGAAGCCGAGGCGCTGAATTTTCACAATGCGCATATTTATTCGGCCATTTTATTAGCTATATCATTCATCATACTGTTAGTGGTGTATACTACCAACAGGCACTTGTTTAAAAAGCGGCTGGCCTCATGATAAAGCTGCGCATCAAAAAGCAGCTCCGCTTAGTTGAGGGTATTGCTGATTTACATATAGATACAGAATTTCCCACGGGTAAAATATCGGCTCTATACGGCCCATCGGGCGCCGGTAAATCAACCTTGCTTCATATCATAGCGGGATTAATGCAGCCGGATGAAGGATATATAGAAGTAAACGGCCGGGTATGGCTCGATACCAGTCGCCGCATCAACCTGCCGCCTCAACAACGCAATACCGGCTTGATGTTTCAGGATTATGCCCTGTTCCCGAACATGACGGTGGCCGAAAACCTCTTTTTTGCTGCCCCTAACGGAAAAAATGCAAATGCACAGGTAAACGAATTGTTAGAACTTATACAATTACAAGACCTGCGCAATTCGAAACCTGGCCGGCTTTCAGGCGGTCAGCAGCAACGGGTGGCATTGGCCCGCGCCATCATTAAACAACCTGAAGTGTTGCTGTTAGATGAGCCTTTATCAGCTTTGGATTATAACATGCGGCAGGAGTTGCGCCAGGTTATTGCACAAATACAGCAAGCACAGCAATTCACTACGCTTATGGTGAGCCATGAGATAAGTGAAATTTACTATTTAGCCAGTCATGTACTGCATTTGGATAGTGGTAAAGTAGTCGCTCAGGGCACACCCGGGCACCTATTTGGTTCACCAGAAAATAATACACTGACGTTTACTGCCGAAATACTGCAGATAACATCAACTCATCTCGAAGTGATTGTAAATAGCAAGTTGTTGACCCTGCCTTTAAGTGTGTTGAATGGAACTACATATAATACCGGGCAAAAAGTGACGCTATTATGTAGTCCGGCCGACTTAACTATACAAAAGCTTTCTTAACTTTATATACCGATGCAAAACTATAGATTGCTGCTCTTGTTGTTAACAGCAATTCAGTGCTGATGTAAAGCTATAATTTATACATTTACTTTATGAACATTTTGCTGTTCGGTATTACCCGCGAAATTATTGGTAAGCAAACGCTTACCGTTCCGGAAACCGAACCTATACATACAGTGGCCGAGCTGAAAAGCTGGCTGCAAAACCAATATCCGGCCTTAAAACAATTAAGTTCTTTAGCCATAGCGGTAGATAGTGCTTATGCCGAAAATGAAGATGTTTTAACCACCGATAGCGAAATTGCATTAATACCACCTGTAAGCGGAGGATGATTTGAGTGTCAATACGATTAAAATAGTTGAACATATTGATTTGAACGAAGCCTACACCGCTTTGCATTCACCCCAGGCCGGAGCTGTAAATTTGTTTGTAGGTACAGTGCGTAACCACAATAAAGGTAAAGCGGTTATCCACTTGGATTTTGAAGCTTATGATGTAATGGCTATTAAGCAAATGGAAATTATTGCTGAACGGGCGCAGGCTGAATGGCCGCTGGAAAAGTTAGTAATGATACATGCCAAGGGCGCTAAAGAGCCGGGTGTGCCCGTGGTGGTGGTGGGTGTTTCCTCGGCTCATCGCGATGCTTCCTTTGAGGCCTGTCGCTTTTTAATTGATGAGCTAAAGAAAACAGTACCCATCTGGAAAAAAGAATTTTATGAGGATAACAGCGTTTGGATAAATGCACATCCCTGAAAGATAAAAAATGAGCGAAAGTAAATTAGTTGATAAGTACGGAAGGCAGCTCAATTACCTGAGGCTATCGGTGACTGACCGGTGTAACTTCAGGTGCTATTATTGTATGCCCGAGGAAGGGGTGGACTTTGCCAAGCGCAGCGAATTATTGTCGTTTGATGAAATGTACCAGCTGTCGGCTATCTTTTGCAACATGGGTATATCAAAAATCCGTATTACCGGGGGCGAACCTTTTGTTCGTAATGGTATTATGCCTTTTTTAAACAAACTGAGCAGGGTAGAAGGTTTAAAGGAAATTACAGTAACCAGTAATGGCACCTTATCAGCTAAATACCAGGCAGAGCTGTTGAATTTAGGCATCCGCAAAATCAATATCAGTTTAGATTCATTAGACAAGCACCGCTTTTATCAGATTACCCGTCGTGATAGTTTTGATGAGGTATATCAAGGTATTTTCAAGTTGCTCAATGATGGTTTTGAAATAAAACTGAATTGTGTAGTGGCCGAAAATAAAAATATAGGGGACATTATACCATTCATTGAACTTACCCGCCATTACCCATTGGCAGTACGCTTTTTGGAAGAAATGCCTTTTAACGGTAGCCAAGCCGAAATAAAAGCCGACTGGGATTATCAGCGCATATTGGATCACATCCATCAGCATTACCCGGAGGTGAACCGGTTAATCAGTGAGCGTAGTTCAACTTCGGTAAACTACCAGGTGCCGGGCTATGTAGGTAGCTTTGGGGTAATTCCATCTTTCAGCCGTACGTTTTGCGGTACCTGCAACCGGGTGCGCTTGTCAGCTACCGGTGAATTGCGTACCTGTTTATATGGCCCGCCTGTAGTTAACCTGCGCGATGTGTTGCGCCGTGGCGCTTCGGTGAACGATGTAGAACAGGAAATTTTAAACGCTGTGGCTCAGCGTGAGCCGGATGGCTATGCTGCTCAAACACTGGCTAACAATTCTGTCCACCAATCCATGTCGGTGTTAGGTGGATAAACAGTTTTAACATCTCTTCATGAACACATATACCCGATATAACCGCCAGATACAGCTTCCGGGTTTTGGCTATGAGGCCCAGCAAAAATTACAGCGTGCCAAGGTTTTGGTTATTGGTGCCGGAGGTTTGGGTGTGCCGGTGCTACAGTATTTAACCGGGATGGGCATTGGTACCATTGGCCTGGCCGATGGCGATACGGTAAACGTAACCAACCTGCACCGCCAGGTGTTGTACGGCGATATAGATGTGCAGCAGTCTAAAGTAGGTATAGCGGTTAAAAAGTTGGCTGCCCAAAATCGTCAGGTAAAACTGCAGCCATTTTTCGAACAGGTAACCCGTGACAATATACTGCCATTGGTACAACAATATGATTTGGTGATTGATGCTACTGATAATTTCAGCGCCCGATACTTAATCAATGATGCCTGTGTGATGCTAAATAAGCCTTACATATACGGCGCAGTGCACCAGCACGAAGGGCAGGTGAGTGTATTCAACTATCAGGATGGGCCAACCTATCGCTGCCTGTACCCCGTACCGCCATCCGCAGGTGAGATACCTGATTGCAATACGGCAGGGGTGTTGGGCGTGGTGCCGGGCATTATTGGCTGCCAGCAGGCTTTGCAGGCAGTAAAAGTAATTACCGGCTTGGGCAAAACCTTATCGGGCTGGCTGCAAATTGTTGATTTTTTTAACGATGAACAATACAAAATTAAATTAAAAGCCAAGGCTGAAAATAAGCAGATCAGGCAGTTGCAAGCCAGTTATGAGCCAACTGTTTGCCATACTATTTCTACAATAAAGCCGCACGAACTGGACGACTGGCTGAAAGCGGGTAAAGCCATCTATTTGATGGATATACGTGAAGAAAACGAATATGCCCAAATGCACCTCGAACCCTCCCATCTGCATCCGCTATCAATATTTAACGCTGCTGAGATAAATATTGCGCCTGATACTACCGTAGTTACCTTTTGCCAAAAGGGAAGCCGGAGTTTACAGGCTGCCCAGCGGTTACAAGAGCGCTACCCTGATTTAAATATCTACAGTTTGCAGGGTGGCCTGGAACAATGGTTTTTGGAAATGGGTAACCAGCGCATCATTCGCAACTAAACTGTAACGATAACAAGTCAGCTTATTTTCAACCTATGATTTCTGTACAAGAAGCCTATCACCTCATTCTGCAGCAAGAACGTAATTTCGGAACCGAGCAAGTGCCGATATTGCAAGCCACTGGCCGTACCATGGCGCAAAAAGTAGTTGCCGACCGCGATTTCCCGCCTTATAACCGGGTGATGATGGATGGTATCGCCATACGAAAAGATGCTTTTGCAAATGGTCAGCGCAGCTTTCATATACAAGCGGTACAAGCAGCGGGTCAGCCGGTAATGCAGTTAATTGATGTCAACGCTTGTCTTGAGGTGATGACGGGCGCCATGCTTCCGATAGATACAGATGTTGTAATTCGTTACGAAGACTGTACCATTGAAAATAACATTGCTACGGTACATTTAAATGCGGTTAATTTATTCCAAAACGTACATCAACAGGGTACCGATACAAAGGCGGGCCAGGTGCTTGTTGAAGAAAATCAGGAAATTACCCCCGGCATTGTCGCTTTGATGGCTACGGTTGGTTTAAGTATAGTAAATGTGCACAAATTGCCTGCAGTTGCCATCTGTGCCACCGGCGATGAACTGATAGAGGTAGACCAACAGCCGCTGCCACACCAAATCCGTCAATCCAACAGCTATATGCTGGCGGCAGCCTTATTAAAAGAAGGCATCACAGCCGACCGTTATCATCTCATTGATGAGCCTAACGAAATGCGTGTGCAACTGGAGAATATCATCAGTCAGTATGACGTAATCTTGTTTTCGGGCGCGGTATCAAAAGGAAAATTCGATTACTTGCCCAACGTATTGCAGGATTTAGGTATGCAGCAAATATTCCACAGTATTGCTCAGCGGCCAGGTAAGCCGTTCCTGTTTGGCAGCTTTCCGGATCAGGCTTTGGTGTTTGCCTTCCCGGGTAACCCAGTATCCACCTTTGTATGTTTTGAATTGTATTTTAAAGACTGGTTATATCAAAATCTGCACTTGCAACGCCAAAAATTTCAGGCTCGTTTAACACAACCAGTGAACTTCAAACCTGAGTTAAGTTATCATATCCCTGCTCAGGTAACATGGCATGAGAGTGAGGCTTGGGTAACACCTGTGGGGATGTCGGGCTCGGGCGATTTAACCGCTTTGCTAAAAGCGAATGCGTTAATTACCCTACCAGCCGATGAAAATGCATGGGCAGAAAATGATTTGGTAAAGGTAGTTTTGTTGTACTGATTTGCAGGGGATGTCATTAAGGTTTTAAAACTTCCAGCAGGTTTTTACTGTTGTCAATCATACCGCCATGAAAGAAATCGAAGACATCATCCAGGCATTTGACCAGGCACAGCAGCAGGGCAGGCAAACCGCGCTGGCTACTGTGGTTAAGGTAGAAGGCTCATCATACCGCCGTGCAGGCGCCCGCATGCTGGTTACCGAGGACGGACAGCTCACCGGTGCCATTAGTGGCGGCTGCCTGGAAGGTGATGCTTTGCGCAAAGCCCGCCTGGTGATGGCGCAGCAGCAACCCATGCTGGCTACTTATGATACTACTGACGACGATGATGCCAAATTGGGCGTAGGTTTAGGATGTAACGGCATCATTCATATTCTGATTGAACCTTTGCATGTTAATGATGCTGATAACCCGGTTGCTTTATTTAAAAAGATATTGAGCAAGCGGCGTAATGCAGTATTGGTTACTTTATTTTCATTGGCTAACCGCAAGGGGCCGCAACCCGGAACCTGCCTGCTGCTAACAGCAGATGAACAAATAGAGAAATGCAAGCTACCTGAACTTCAGCATCAGTTAATACCCGATGCACAAGAGGCTTTAACAACCGGCAGATCTTTAATCAGAAATTATACCCATCAGGATACAGAACTTACCGGCTTTGTAGAATTGTTGAAACCACCGGTTAACCTGCTGGTATTTGGTGCCGGTAATGATGCCATACCCCTGGTGCAAATGGCAGCAGTGCTGGGCTGGCATACCACTGTGGTAGATGGCCGTACCAATTATGCTGTACAGGACCGCTTTCCGCAAGCCAAAAATATACTGTTAGCCAAACCTGAACAAGCGCTAAGTTCTATTCGGTTTGATACCCGCACAGTTGTGGTACTCATGACTCATAACTATAACTATGACCTGGCTATGCTGCGCGGGTTGCTGCCTTTAGAGTTGCCTTATGTAGGCAGCCTCGGTCCCAAAAAGAAACTTGCGCGCATGCTGGAGGAATTGCGCGAAGAAGGCACCATTGTTACCGAAAAGCAGTTAGATAAAATTTATGGCCCCACTGGTTTGGATATTGGCGCCGAAACTGCTGAAGAAATTGCCTTATCCATGCTTTCAGAAATGCAGGCTGTATTACAGGGCAGAAATGGCACACCTTTAAGAGATAAGCCGAGTGTTATTCATTCCCGTATGTCTGAAATTACAGGAGTGGAGTAAGTAGATTGAGCCATGACCGGGATCATCATTTTAGCCGCCGGTGCTTCTACCCGGATGGGGCAGCCCAAGCAACAACTGGTGTATGAGCAGGAAACACTATTACAACGCGCCATACGAACGGCTGAAGCTGCTATAGCGGTGAGCGTTGTGGTTGTTTTAGGAGCAAATGCCCAAAAACTTAATATTTCTGCAGAAAGCGATCGCTTAAGTATTTGTTGTAATGATGATTGGCAGGAGGGGATGGCTTCCAGCATTCGTGCCGGCCTGCATCGGTTATTAAAACTTCATCCGGCTATTGAGCATGTACTATTGATGCTGTGCGATCAGCCTTTTGTTAGTACCGAACTGCTTAACCAACTGATACAAACAGAGCAAAGTCAGCAAGCAGGTATAATAGCATGCACCTATCAAAATACGCTTGGAGCGCCCGTGCTGTTCAAGCGCAAATATTTCAATCAATTGCTGGCCTTAACAGGGCAGGAAGGTGCCAAAAAGCTGTTAGTAAAATTTAGTGATGATGTAATAGCTGTACCTTTTGAACAAGGGGCTGTTGATATTGACACCCCGGAAGATTATGAGCAGCTAAGTTCGCCCGAATAAGGCTGTTTATACTGTCATTGCGAGCGATAGCGTGGCAACCGCTTGCTATACAGAAGCGCAGCTGCCTCCGTGCGATGGCCACGTCGTTCCTCCTCGCCATGACAAACAATTTGTAAACCACCACAACACCCTGTACTTTTTACACCTCCTGCCTGCCGTTTCAGCACTAAAATGCTTACCTTCGCATGTTTTTTAGCAAACCTCTGCATGGATTACCAATTTAAAGATATCGAACAAAAATGGCAGCAGTTTTGGGCTGATCATCAAACGTTTAAAGCCGATAATCATTCTGCCAAGCCTAAGTATTATGTGCTGGATATGTTTCCTTACCCCTCAGGGGCGGGGCTGCATGTGGGGCACCCGCTGGGTTATATTGCTTCTGATATTTTTTCACGTTATAAACGCCTCAAAGGCTTCAATGTGTTGCACCCGATGGGGTATGATTCGTTTGGTTTACCGGCCGAGCAATATGCCATTCAAACCGGTCAGCACCCGGCTTTGACTACAGAGCAAAATATTGCTACGTATCGCCGTCAGTTAGACCAAATTGGTTTCTCTTTCGACTGGAGCCGCGAGGTACGCACCAGCGAACCGGGTTATTACAAATGGACGCAGTGGATTTTTATGCAGCTGTTTAACAGCTGGTATAACAAAGCCGAAGAAAAAGCGGTAAGTATTGCCGCATTGGTAGAGCATTTCGAAACTCAGGGTTCAGCTGGTATCAACGCAGTGAGCGATGAAGACACTTTGACGTTTACCGCTGAGGAGTGGAAGGCCATGAGCCATACCGAACAGCAAACCGAACTGTTAAAATACCGCCTGACCTACCTGCGCGAAAGCACCGTAAACTGGTGCCCGGCTTTAGGCACCGTACTGGCCAATGATGAGGTAAAAGACGGTTTTTCTGAGCGTGGCGGTTACCCCGTAGAGCAAAAGAAAATGATGCAGTGGAGCATGCGCATCACGGCTTATGCCGAGCGTTTACTGCAAGGTTTAGATACGATTGACTGGCCGGAGCCGCTGAAAGAAATGCAGCGCAACTGGATTGGGAAGAGTGTAGGCGCGAGTGTTAGATTTCCGATTTCGGAGAACAATCAATCCGAAATCGAAAATTCGGAATCCGACTTCATCGAAGTTTTCACTACTCGTGTTGATACTATTTTTGGGGTTACTTTTTTAGTGATTGCACCTGAGCACGAACTGGTAACTTCGTTAACCACGCCTGAGCAAAAAGAAACGGTTGAAGCTTATACTGAACAAACTAAAAAGAAATCGGAACTGGACCGCATGGCCGATACCAAAACAGTATCGGGCGCTTTTACCGGCAGCTATGTGCTCAACCCGCTGAATGGCGAGAAAGTACCGGTGTGGATTGCTGATTACGTATTGGCCGGTTATGGTACCGGTGCTGTAATGGCCGTACCCAGCGGCGACCAGCGCGATTACCTGTTTGCCAAGCATTTTGATTTGCCGATAGTGCCGATTATCGACATACAGCAAATTGAGGAACAAGCCGACCCAACCAAGGAAGGCTGTTACATCAACTCCGATTTTGCCAATGGCTTGACTTATAAAGAGGCCACAGCCGCTATTATTGCTAAACTGGAAGCCATAGGTGCAGGTAAAGCTAAAGTAAATTTCAGGATGCGCGATGCCATTTTTGGCCGCCAGCGCTACTGGGGCGAACCGGTGCCGGTTTACTTCAAAGAAGGGTTGCCTTATTTGATCGATGAAACCCACTTACCTTTATTACTGCCCGAAATTGATAAATACCTGCCTACCGAAACCGGCGAACCACCACTGGGCCGTGCCGAGGGTTGGAAATATAATGATGAGTTTGAATACGAATTGAGCACCATGCCGGGTTGGGCCGGAAGCAGTTGGTACTGGTACCGCTATATGGATGCCCGCAACAATGAGGAGTTTGCATCTCGCCAGGCCGTAGAGTACTGGAAAGATGTGGACTTGTACATTGGTGGTTCGGAACATGCCACCGGGCATTTACTGTACAGCCGTTTCTGGAACAAGTTTATGAAGGACATGAACCTGGTGGTGGAAGAGGAGCCTTTCAAAAAACTTATTAACCAAGGGATGATTCAGGGGCGGTCTAACTTTGTATATCGCTTAATTGATGACGAGGGAAGGGGAACTAATACCTTTGTTTCTTTCGGTCTTAAAAATCAATATAAAACATCAGCTATCCACGTGGATGTGAATATTGTGGAGAACGAAATTTTGAATCTGGATAAATTTAAAAAGTTCAGACCTGAATTTGAAAATGCTGAGTTTATTTTAGAAGGCGGTAAATACATCTGCGGCGTTGAAGTAGAAAAAATGTCAAAATCTAAGTTCAACGTAGTAAACCCGGATGACATTATCGAACGTTATGGTGCCGATACCCTGCGTATGTATGAGATGTTCTTAGGTCCGCTGGAGCAAAGCAAACCCTGGAATACCAATGGTATTGAAGGTGTGTTTAAATTCCTGCGGAAATTCTGGCGTTTGTTTCATGATGAGCAGTGGAACTTCCGTGTTTCTGACGAAACGCCAACTAAAGCTGAGTTGAAATCATTGCACAAAATCATCCGGAAGGTGGAAGAAGATATCGAGCGCTTCTCGTTCAATACTTCGGTATCCAGCTTCATGATTGCGGTAAATGAGTTAACCGACCTGAAGTGTAACAAGCGGTCTATTTTGCAGGATATGGTCATCATCCTGTCGCCGTATGCACCGCATATTTGCGAGGAGTTATGGACTTTATTAGGCAACGAGCCGGGTACTTTATCTTACGCTCCCTACCCGAAATTTAATCCGGAGTATTTGGTAGAGGATGAATTTGCTTATCCCATCTCCATCAACGGTAAAACCCGCTTAAACCTGAACATCTCTTTGGCTTTAGACCAAAAGGGGGTGGAAGAGATAGTGCTGGCCAATGCCGATGTACAGAAGTATTTGGACGGCAAAACACCCAAAAAAGTAATTGTGGTAAAAGGCCGCATTGTAAATTTGGTGGTGTAACAAAATCATCTGTATAAACATTCTGTCATTGCGAGGAACAAAGCAATCTCGTCGTATATCTGTCGGATAGGTATAGCTACAAGATTGCTTTGTTCCGAGCAATGACAAAACACTAATTAACCTTCAACCTAAACTCTTCCTCAGTTCACCGTAAAAATCTGGCTACGTATGCAAAACGCCCGATTCAAGTCGGGTATTTGTTGCAATTTCGCCCCTGAAAATACACAGCGGATGTAACTTAAAATGTTACAAAAATATTTATATGCCTGCTGTAACAAATACACATAACGCTTCTCTTATCAATAAAAATTAACTGAATGAAACGGATATTTACGCTAATAATTTTGTTTTGCGCTGCCTTAACAGCCAATGCCCAATTTGGTGTGGGCGGTGGTGGCGGCTCTACCATTGTGGGCCGCATATCGGGCACGGTGGTTGACTCTGTAACCAAAAAACCTTTGGATTATGCCACCATTAGTCTTTTCCGCAGTGGCGGTAAAGCCCCGATCACCGGTGCACTTACTGATGAAAAAGGTAACTTCAAACTGGATAATGTTAAAGCCGGCAGTTATAAAATCACTATCTCATTTATTGGTTATCCAACCAAAACCATTGACCCGGTAACTACCACTCCCGGCAAACCGGATAAAAACTTAGGCAATGTGGCCATTTCTTCAGGTTCGCGCAATTTGAAGGAAGTAACAGTTACCGGCAGTACACCGCTTGTTGAAAACCGCATTGACAAGATTGTATACAACGCAGAAAAAGACGTTACTGCCGCCGGCGGCGTAGCTACAGATGTATTACAGAAAGTGCCACTGGTATCAGTAGACTTAAACGGCAACGTATCATTACGTGGTGATGCCAACGTGCGTGTATTGATCAATGGTAAGCCTTCAGGTGCAACTGCCAGCAGCTTATCTGATGTATTGAAAGGTATCCCAGCCGACCAGATCAAAAGTGTAGAGGTAATTACTTCTCCTTCGGCTAAATACGATGCTGAGGGCAGCGCAGGTATCATTAACATTATTACTAAGCAAAAGAATTTTTCGGGTGTAAGCGGCTCGGTAACCGGTGGTGTAGGTACCCGTCAGAATAACGGTAACCTGAACTTTAATTACAATAAAAACCGTTTCAATTTTACGGCTAACGTAGGTGGCAATGCTTCATGGCCGCAAACCTCAACCACCAGTTTGGATCAAACTATTGACCGTGACTTAACCGACCCTAAAACCGGTGCTCCAATCTCTATACATACTGCAACTACACAGCGGGGTGAAAGCCGGGTAACCAGGCATGCACTTACCGGTTCATTATCTGCCGGGTATGAGTTTAACAGCTATAACAGCCTTAATACTTCTTTCAGGTTTACGCAGATTGAATTTAATACCAATTCAACCACAACCAACATTACCAACCTGAACACGCTTGCAAGTACACCAACTTTTAGAAACTACACCCTGAACAGTGATGCCCACGCAGTACCGGCCAGCGGTTTCGACTGGAATTTGAATTATATTCACAAAACCAAGAAAGAAGGTGAGGAATTGGACTTATCAGCCCAATGGAGCCGCAACACCGGCACCACTAACTATACCAACATTTATACTGATGTGTTCTCGAACCTAAAGAACGAAATTGATGGTATCAGCAACGAGTATACTTTACAGTTAGATTATACCCTGCCAATCAGCAAAATAGTGAAATGGGAAGCGGGTGGTAAATCAATTTTCCGCCGTATTAATACCAGCAACGATTTGTATGATTTTGCCAACCAAACTTTTGTTTATAATCCGATGACTTCAAGCACTTATGATTATAACCAAAATGTATATGCCGGTTACTCTGTATTTACCATTACACTGCCTAAAAAGTACTCGTTGTTAGCCGGTGTACGTGATGAGGTTACCAATATTCATGGCGATCCTAAGAGCTTATCACAAACTGATTTGCAATCTTTTGATCAGAACTACAACACACTTATTCCAAGCTTAACTATACAGAAAGAGTTTTCGGCCACCAAGATTTTGAAATTATCTTATAGCAAGCGTATTACACGTCCAAGCTTACAATATCTTAATCCTTTCGTGAACCGTAGTAACCCACAAGCTTTAAGTACAGGTAACCCTGAATTGAGCCCTGAGATTTCTCAAACCGTAGAATTAGGCTATAACACTTATATTGGGTCAAATATTCTGAATTTATCTACCTACTACAAGCGTACATCTAACCTGATAGAAAACATTTCTGCACCTGATCCTAATGCAGCCAATAGCGGTACAATTACTACTTACCAAAACATTGGTGTGAACAACTCAATAGGAGCAAACATATTCGGTACAGTTAATCCGTTTAAAGCATTAACCATTATTGCTAACGTAAATGCGTACACTTACAAGCCTGATCCTTCAGGAATTTATAACCTGGCGCAATCACAAAATGGTACTTACCTGCAGTACTTCGGTTTCCTGAGAGCAACGTTGGAATTACCTAAAAACTTTGTAGCTGAAGCCTTTGCTTTCGGTAGCTCATCACGCCGTACCATACAAGGTACAAGCCCAAGCTTTAGCTTATTTGGTGTAGGTGCCAAAAAACAGTTTATGCAAAAGAAACTGGCTTTGGGTATTAACGTATTGCAACCGTTCAGTAACTATAAAGAGTTTAACAGCAAAACCAATAGTAACGGCATTAATCAAACTACCTCATTTAAGTTACCTTTCCGTTCATTTGGCTTAACGTTTAGCTACAACTTCGGTAAAGTAAGTTTTAGCGGTCAGCAAGGTAAAAAAGGTATCAATAACGATGACTTGAAACAAGGCGACCAGGGCGGTGGTGCACCTTCAGGCAACCCTGCAGGCGGCAACGGTGGAGGCATTCGCTAATACTATTTAAACCTTATCCCATAAAAGAAGCCCCAGCTAAACAGCCGGGGCTTCTTTGTATATAATGAAAGCTGTATGTTGTTATTAATGATCGCGCAAAATGGCGTGATCCATTTTATCGCGTTTAGTTCTTAAATAAACTTCGTTATGAGGGTTAGGCGTAATCTCAATAGGTACAGTTTCTACCACCTCAAGGCCATAGCCAATTAAGCCGGCCCGCTTTTTAGGGTTGTTGCTGAGCAATCGCATTTTTGATACCCCCAGGCTGCGCAATATCTGAGCGCCAATGCCGTAATCGCGCTGGTCTGATTTAAAACCCAGTTTCAGGTTAGCCTCTACTGTATCGAACCCATTTTCCTGCAAATGGTAAGCTTTCAATTTATTGATGAGACCAATACCGCGGCCTTCCTGGTTCATGTAAATTACTACACCCTTACCTTCATCGCTAATCATCTTCATGGCCGAATGCAGCTGTGGGCCGCAATCGCAGCGGCAGGAGCCAAAAATGTCGCCGGTAACGCATGAACTATGTACGCGCACCAATACAGGCTCATCGGGCTTCCATTCGCCTTTGGTGAGCGCTAAATGATTTTCGCCAGTATTCAAGTCGGTATACGCCGTCATTTGAAAGTCACCCCATTCGGTAGGCATGTTAACGCTTACCTCTTTGGTCACCAGCGTCTCTGTATTCAGCCGGTAAGCAATCAGGTCTTTAATAGAAATTATTTTCAGGTCGAAAACTTTTGCCAGTTCTAATAATTCAGGCAGGCGGGCCATTTCACCATCTTCACGCATAATTTCGCAAATTACCCCAGCAGGTTCAAAACCAGCCATGGCAGGCAAATCAACAGCGGCTTCGGTATGGCCCGCACGGCGCAGTACACCGCCATCTTTAGCAATCAAAGGGAAGATGTGTCCGGGACGGCCCAAATCCTCAGGCCGTGTGGCCGGGTCAATTAAAGCCAGACAAGTTTTAGAGCGGTCTGATGCCGAAATACCAGTGGTGCAGTCTTTCAACAAATCTACCGATACGGTAAAGTTTGTTTCTAATGTTGCTGTGTTGCGGCCTACCATAGGTTCCAACTGTAGCTCTTTAGCCCGGTCGGCCGTGATGGGGGCACATACCAGGCCGCGCCCGTGGGTTACCATAAAATTAATGGCTTCGGGGGTAGCATTGCGGGCTGCTGTTAAGAAGTCGCCTTCATTCTCGCGGTCTTCATCATCAACCACAATAATGGTTTTGCCGGCTTTAATGGCTTCAATAGCCTCAGGTATAGTGTTAAGCATGGTTATTAAGCAAAATGACTTATGCCAGCCTATGCGAACCGGCAATACATATATGTTTAAACAAAGTTAAGCGTTAACAGGTGTAAAGCCGTCTGTGCTTTGTAAAAACAATGCAATCAGGCAGCTGCTTTTCTTCTGAAAAGTTTCCTGAAGAACTTCTTATAAGCATCGGCATCAAATAATACCGAATCAGTAGCTGCTTTATAGGATAAAAACAACCCGATAGGCGTGAGTATGACAATCGCAATCCACATACCTATGGCAGGGGATAAGTTTCCTTCTTTGGCGGATTTTTCACCAATGGTAGCAATAATGTAATAGATCAGGAAGAAAATAACCGCCACTACTACCGGCAAACCCAAGCCTCCCTTGCGGATAATGGCACCCAATGGTGCCCCGATAAGAAACAGTGCCAGACAGGCTGCAGGTAAGGTAAACTTCTTTTGATATTCAATGCTGTACTTGCGGATGTCTTTAGAAATATCTTTATAACTTTCTACCCGGGTAGACATCATGCCTTTGATAGAGCGGGCTTCATTTAAAGCACCGGCTATGATGCTGCGTTGTGTGTTTTTATCAGCTTTAGCTAACACATCGGCTTTGGCGTATACCTGCGGTATCTTTTTGGTGATTTTGTGCGGAACCGTGAAATACTTAAAATAGGCTGCAACCATGCTGAAGTTTGACATCACCGTACTGTCTGACCGTTTGATGGTAACGCGCTGGTTCGAGTCCAGCTGTTTGAGGTTCATCATTTGGATGGTAGATTTCCAGTCACTCTGCTTGGTGCGGTGGTTACTAAAATTAAAGCCCGACAAGTCAAACCGCTGTTCGGTTTCTTTAAACCTGAAGCGGATGAGCTGCTGGCGGTAGTCGGACGGGTTTTGTTCGCTGGCCTGTTCCTGCCAGCGGATGCCGTCTTTTAATTTCAATACCAATTGCTCATCATCGGGCGTGCGGTACATGTAGCCTTCTTTGGCAAACAATACGTTGTTGATATTACTTGCCGTGTTACGTTCATAAATCATTACCCCACGCAAAATTTGCCCGTTGGGGTCTTTTTGCTGTACGCGGATGGAATAATTTGGAAAACTATTATTAAACACACCCGGCGTAATCAAAAAGGCGGCCTTTTGCTGGCGCACGTCGTACAGTAGCGAAAAATATTTGTAATTGGCTACCGGCAACATGTAATCAGAAAAAATAAAGGCAGAAATGCTAAGCAGTGTAACCACAATAATCATGGGATACATGGCCCTGCGCAATGATATACCGGCTGATTTGATGGCCACCAGCTCATAATTCTCGCCCAGGCTGCCATACGTCATGATGGAGGACAGGAGGATTGATAGCGGCAGCGCCATGGCTACGTTGGTAGCCGAAGCATACAGCATGAGCTCCAGGATGATATACCACTCAAAGCCTTTCCCAATCATATCGTCGATGTATTTAAATAAAAATAGCATCAGCAATACGAACATTACGATGAAAAAGGTAACAATAAAGGGCCTGATGAAGGATTTAAGTATTAAGAGGTGTATCTTTTTCACGCTGCAAATTTAGGGAAATTATATGGTTCCCCTTAATTATGCCCCCAACACACTTATCAGGTAATCAATCTGGTTATTCCAAATCAGTTTACGCTCGGGTATGGCATCCTCAATGGCAAAATCAGTAATACACAGGGCCACATCATTCGTGAGCTCATCCTGCAGTACTTCCATTTCCAGGTAGTCATCGGCATCATCATTCAGCCATTTGTAGCGTACCAGTTTATTTTCTTTGCTCAGTACAATTTTGGCCTTTTGCTGCTCATCATCCCAGGTAAAGGTGTAAATATGATCGCGAAGGTCCACATCATCAGCAAACCACTGTGCCAGTGCATTGGGTTCAATCAGGAAACTATATAGAATACGCGGAGAGGACTTGATTTCGTATTCAAGTTGAAATTTTTTCTTTTCAGGCATAGCTGGTTTATAACGGCTTACGGGTTGAAGCTGTAAATGTTAACATTTTTTATAAATAAAACTAATTTCTACTATATTTGCAAACCTTTTCAGGGAAATACACACGGCGGGGTAGCTCAGATGGTTAGAGCGTAGGATTCATAACCCTAAGGTCGGCAGTTCGATCCTGCTCCCCGCTACTGAAGCAGGAAGATGAGAAAATACCTCATCTTCCTGCTTTTTTTTCGATTGTAAGTCACTGGAATTTAGGTAGATAAGCTCTATAGCTTTGTTAAGCCGAGCAGTTCGATAAGTGCTTCCGTCAAAATTTAATTTTCCTGGGAAAACCGAATTAACCAACCGCCTTTTACCCATCGAATCAAAGTCATTCCAATAAAGAATCAGCTTTTGCAGGTTGCCAATGGCCTTTTTTAGCAGTGAATCTATCTTTTGAGCGCCATTAGCCAGTTCCATAAGTCTCGCTTCGAGTTTCTCTATCTCGGCCTCGCATTCAGCCTTGTATCTACGGTACTCCGTTACATCCGTTTCCTCGTTATAATATTTCTTTTTAGCGTTACCAAGGCGCACATTGATGGCACTGATGTGTTCGAGGACCTGTTTTCGTGCGCCATTGCCATTCCTGTATTGAGCATTATAGAGTACCAAAAGTTCATTTTCAAAAATCTCAGCTCTGCCAGGTTTTATTGCTAACTTTCTCAGGACTTCCTCAAACTTGTCATTGGCATCTTCTGCACGGTATCTTGTTTTACAACGGGATTGGCAATGGTAATAAGTGTAATAGGTGCTATATCCCTTTGATGAGCTGCCAGTAAGCATCCTGCCGCATTCAGGACAAATGATCAGTCCCCGTAATGGCAACTTGTCCACTGAAACCATTTTAGGCCCCCAAGCGCCCTTAGTCCTTCCGTTGAGCACGTCCTGTACTCTGTAAAATAGATCTTCTGAAATTATACCTTCATGTTGACCTTGCGCAAAATAACGCTCTTCATCTTTGTAGGGAGCAACTTCTATTCTTCCACAATAGACCGGATTGCGAATGATGTTCCAAAAGTGTGCGCTGCCACATTTTAGGCCCTTCTTGTTAGCTTGCTTTCTGACATGGTCAGCAGCATATTGCCCCTCGGCTAACTGTTCAAATACCCACCGCATAATGCCAGCTTCGGGTTCTTTAATATCGATATATTTTTTCCCGGATTCTGTGATCTTATTTACAAAGCCTAAAGGGGCCACACCCATGAAACGACCTTCCTTTCTGGCACGTCGCATGCCAACAAACGTATTCAACGCCCTTCTGTCATTTTCAACTTCCGGAGCGGCAAGATAAAAGGCGAGCATCATCTTATTTTCTGGAATACTCAGATCTAACGGTTGTTCGATTGCCTGCGCTTCTATGCCTAATTTGGCTAAGGTATTGATCATACCATACGCATCGCCGGTATTCCTACTGAACCGGTCCCATTTAGTAAAGAGGATAAGATTAACTCTTCCTTTTTTCTTTTTCAAATCTGTTAAAAGTTGTTTCCAAGCAGGTCGGATGAAGTTTTTGGCAGAATGGTCTTCCATCACAACTTCTAGGATTTGAATGTTATTAATTGTACAGTATCGTCTTAAAGTTTCCTCTTGCCATCGTTGTGAATATCCTTTATCTGCTTGTTCGTCAGTACTTACCCTGATATATAGATATGCCGTCTTCATCTTTCAAAATATTGCTCTAGTGCTAATTTAGCTAAGTTCTTTAGGAATTCCAAGATAGACTTTGCTTCTTGTATAGTAACCAATTCACCATTCCTCCTCAGAATTTCAGCAACTTCCTCAGGTGTTAGTGGTTTTCTGTTCTTTAACATTACTCCTCCGCTTTGTCAGCAAAGCTTTCTAAAACTTTAGGCAAGCAGGATAAGTCACTATTCTTTCCGAAATAATCTAAGCAATCATATATGTATCAAAAGCTTATAGTACAATTAAAATATAAATGTAAGTTAGTTTTATAGCTGGTGACCACTAGATTTAGCTTTCTAGCATGCATATCATGGAGTTAAACGCATGCTCATCTAAGACACTTGATCAATAATGAACAATGGTTTTCAATGTTTTAATTTACACTTATAAACAAAAGCCCGATCATAACTACTGCATTTGACTTAGCAATTGATAATGTTCAGTTATCCTTTATTTATGACTTTTATACTTCTCAAGTTCAGCTCTCGAATGGTCTTGAAATTTAAAGTGGGCTATCAGTTAGGTATATGGTTCGAACCTAACCGTAAGTGTTTCGACTAATCAGCGAATTGAATTTTATAGTCATCAAACTTAGTGAGTATAGAGTTAAAAAAATGTTTCTTACATTTATCTGTTCATCCTAAACTTAAACATCAGTGAGCAAAAAGAAACCATTTAAAGTGTCAGCCAGAACAGCCAGGCTAATCGGCAGAGAGAACGTGTCGAACGCTGACGGCGCGCTGATCGAATTGGTCAAGAATGCTTATGATGCGGATTCTCCTGCCTGTATTTTGCTGTTCGATATTGTTTACGAACATGTTCCGTCTGATTTCGAATCTAAAGCTTTTTTAGCGATTCTTGAAGCTGCTAATGAGCAGCATGTAGAGCTCTTCAAGCGTTGTTACGAACATGCCGATAATGATTTGTACCGTTTAAAGGCGGAGCTTGCAAAAGAGGAAACCGATCAACTGGAATATTATTTCAAAAGCAAAAACTCACTTTTCATTATTGATAGTGGCGACGGCATGACCGAGGAGATCATCGATAAACACTGGATGACAATCGGTACGAACCACAAACTGACAGACGTCTTTACGGCTTCGGGTCGAGTCAAATCCGGGGCAAAAGGTATCGGTCGGTTCGCGCTGGACCGTCTCGGTACAATCTGTAATATGGTGACCTTCCCTAAAGGACAAGCCATCCATTTTGATTGGGTGGTGAACTGGGAAGATTTCGACCTGCAAAATGCAACGATCGGTGAGATCAATGCGGATTTTGAGGAGATCGAAGATGGTGACTATCGCCAGGAGATCGTCCGGATGACTCATAACGGTAAAGTTGCTGAGACCATAAAGAAGCATGCGGACCGGTTCCGCAGCGGTACCTTATTGCATATCCGGGAGCTGAGAGATTGGTGGACAAAACGGGAGATGGACAACCTATTCAATAGCTTGCAAAACCTTTCGCCACCTGCTGACAAACAGAAATTCGAAATCCATTTGTTCAGCCGCGCTGAACCTGATAGCTACGGGAAAGTTAAAAATGAGGAGTTTAAAGATTTCGATTACAAACTAACGGCGCATGTAAAAGCGGACAAATCGGTCAAAATCACCATTGAACGGGATGAATTCCAGTATAACCGAATTGATAAAGACCTTTTTAAGCGGCCACAGATGAAGATCGAGCCCTATGATGAAGAGACCTTTAAAACGAAGAAATACGATATTAATACCTCGATCAATGAACTTTTGCCTTGGCTATCCAAATCTGAGCTCCGTGATGAAGCGGACCAGTTGAGTGAATTTCATTTTGTGTTCTTCTTCAGTAAACAATCGGCGACCGAAGGTGATAAGGAAAGATTTTTTTATAAAAACTTCAGCCGTCTGACACGATCTGACTGGTTCAGAAAGTTTGGTGGCATCAAGATCTATCGTGATAATTTCCGTGTAAGGCCTTACGGTGAACAGGATAATACTGCTTTCGACTGGTTATTATTAGGTGACCGGCAAGCAAAGAGCCCTGCTGCGATAACTAAAAAAGGTGCAGGCTGGCGGGTGGGCCCCAATCAGGTCGCCGGTGTGGTAAGTATTTCCCGGCTGGCTAATTTAAAATTTGAAGATAAGTCAAGTCGCGAGGGGTTCCAGGAAAATGAGACATTTTCCGTTTTTAAAGAGCTTATCCTGGCGATCATTAACGAATTTGAGTTCGACAGGCATACGGTGATGCGGGAAATGGATCTGCTTTTCCGGCAAAAGGAAGAGGAGGCCGAAGCGCGCAGAAAAGCAGAAGAGTTACTGGAGAAAGAACGTGAGGAGCAGGAAAAGCGGGACAACCAGCCTACGGATGACGAAACCGGCGATAAAGAAGTCGGTGGTGATGCGCCACCAGAACCAAAGCCTGATTACAAAGACGAGCGCGACACTTTTAAAAAGGCGTTCGAGGCTGTCAAGTCGGACCTAGAAGATGCTGAGGAAGAAGTGCGGATATTAAGCGCGCTTGCAACAACCGGTTTGATTGTGACCAGCTTTGCCCACGAGTTCTCTTCTTTTCAGTGGCGCCTGGCTCGGCATACCAATTATCTTGAGAAAGAATTACTGGGATTGCTAGATAAGGAAAAGATCGACCGTGAAACGTCCGCCAAGCACAATCCTTTTCTGATGTTGGAAAAATTGCGGACAACTCATTTAGGGATCAATCAATGGCTGAATATCGCACTGGCCGCAGTCCGCAAAGACAAGCGCCTGAGCGACGATATCGATTTCAATCAGTATTTGTCGGATTTTGAAACGGCTTGGGACGATGTGCTCAAAACCCGCAAGGTAGGTATAGAGATCCGAATTGAAATTGCCGAAGAGCTAAAGTTACATGCATACATCATAGATATCGATAGCATATTCAACAACTTGTTGGTCAATTCATTTGATGCTTTTGACGTCGATGGTTTTGTCGGCGAGCGGAAGGTGATGATTACCCTAGATGTATACGACTCTTTGGAGGAAGATAAGAAGTATTTGCAGATCGTCTACAAGGATACCGGGCCGGGGCTTAATAAGAAGATCAACAATCCGAACCTAATCTTGCGTCGTGGATATACGACAAAGGTAGATAAAGCCGGTAATGAGATCGGCACTGGCTTGGGCATGTGGCTCGTCAATGATGCGGTGACATATTATGGTGGCACCATTAAGATCGAAAAACCGGAAACAGGTTTTGAGATCAACATACATTTACCTTTTAACGAGGCAGAACATGAGTAAAGTTAGGATCGCTTATATAGACGAAGAGGACGACGGACGCGACACGTTTGAAATGTATTTCGAACAGTTCGGGGATGGTTATGAGATAATTTGCATCCTGCCCGGAGATAAAACTGTCAATGATATTGTCGATGAGGTCGTGGAATGTGACCCGGGTTTAGTGGTTGTGGACTATTACCTCAAATATATGGACGACACGGTGCCTGCGAACGGAGATGTCGTATTGCAGCGGATCAACGACCGAAAACCTTTGCTGCCAGTGATCATTTTTACTTCGTACACACCGGAAGCTAAAAGGAGTTTTTTATCGCCCGATAAAAAACGCAGTATCTTTTCAAAGATGACCATTGCTGATCCCAATAATTTTGAGTTCAGAGATACGGTAAATGAATATATCAGTTACTATAGAGAGCTGATAACGCATTATAAAAAAGAATTTGCGGAACTGAGTCTTAAATCAGAGAAGACCGCTGACGAATTAGGGCGCCTTCGAGAGCTGGATATTATCTTGGAAGGCTATCCGGACACTCAAAATGCCTATACGCCGCAGGATAAGTCGGACGAAAAATTTGATCACCTGATGCAGCTGATCGGTTCGACGCAGGAACTTTTAAAATCGATCAAAGACAAAAAAGAGAATGGCCATGATTGATTTCAGGGCCGAAGTCCCTACCGATACCTGTACCAAAACTTACGCCGATTACAAAAGCTATAAAATACCATGGTTAAAGAATGATTATTTCGAACGCTGCGGTTATTGCAATGACCATGATGCCTGGTCTAATGGACGCAGAGGCATGCAGATTGATCACTTCGTGCCGAAAGCTAAATTCGCGTCGCTATTCGATGTGCATCACTATTCCAATTTGGTCTACAGCTGCTTTTATTGTAATAATAATAAATCCGATGACTGGGCGACGACTGACCCCTTTCAAGCCATCTCTGCGGATGGAAAAAGCGGGCATATTCATCCCAGGGACAAAAATTACGATGTAGCTTTCAAGCGGTCACCTGACGGCAGCATCGTTCCGCAAAATGATATCGGACAATATATGTTTACGGTTTTATGCTTAGGTTTGAAGCGTCATCGGCTGATATACCACCTGGAAAAACTATTTGACCTGATAGTGGATATGCAAAAGGAGATTGCCGATCTGAGCACGTCGACCGCTGACTTGGTGCTGCTGAAGCAGAAATTGTCGGAATTAACGATCGAGTTTTTTAATTATTATAAGGATTATAGAGGTACGCTTAACAATTAAATAGCGTGTAATGAATTCAGGGTGCAGAAAACGATTTATAATTATCTTTCGCAATATAACGATGACGCTAACCTCGTAGACCGTTTGATCGTTAGTGCATTCCTGCGTATTAACGAATTGCCAGTTTCCGTTAATACGTTGCTCAATTTTTACACGATCCAAGATACGTCCCAAGAATATCCTATCTTGACTGGCTTCCTTGAGGTAATCACGAAAAGTACGTCCGAATTAAATTTCGAGCACCTGATAGAATTATTTGAATTTGTGGTCTCACCTTCGGATAAGATAGTAAATGGGGCGGTTTATACACCTGAATATATCCGGACCTATATCATAGAAAGGACACTCCTCCCGGACTTGGCCGGGCAAGGAGATTGTAGGGTGGCAGATATCGCCTGTGGCTGCGGTGGGTTCTTATTAACCGCGGCGGAACGCCTGAAGAAACTTACGGGCCGATCTTATGAAACGATCTTCGCGCGGCATCTTTACGGTGTCGATATCATGCCTTATAGCATCAGCCGGACGCGGCTCCTCCTCAGCTTATTCGCATTTGCGAATGGCGAGGACCGGGAAGCATTCACCTTCAATTTATTCACCGGCAACTCATTGGATTTTGACTGGCCGCAAGCGCTTGGCCTGCCAGACTTCCCCGGCTTCCACAGCATTGTTGGTAATCCGCCGTACGTCGCCTCGCGCAACATGGATCAGGATACACTAACATTATTGACAGGGTGGCGGGTAGCCGCGTCCGGTCACCCCGACCTCTATATCCCATTCTTTCAGATTGGCTACGAACTGTTAAGACCCGGCGGGATACTGGGTTTGATCACTGTTAACACTTTTATTAAAAGTATCAATGGGCGGGCCTTACGTCAGTATTTCGAAGATGAACAAATTGGCCTAGAGATAATCAACTTTGGCGGGGAACAGGTTTTCAAAGATAGGAACACCTACACTTGCATTTGCTTTTTGCAACAAACTGCACAGCCGGGAATCAGCTATATCCGCTTCACTAGTCATGATCTTAAAAAATTGAATGCGCAAGATTTCGCTCCTTTCGGTTACGCAGAACTTAACCACATCGATGGCTGGAACCTCGTCAATTCACAGGCCACCTCCCGTTTACTGGCGCAAATTGAAGCTACCGGCTTGCAGTTCCGGCAATTGTATGATACCAAGAATGGTATCGCTACCCTGAAAAATAACGTGTATAAGTTCAAACCCCATTTCGAGGATGCAGTCTTTTACTACCTGACCGCTGATCCGGACGGCGATAAAATCGAAAAATCTATCTGCCGGAAGATCGTTAATGCTAACAAGTTGAAGAACGAAGCCGATATTCAAAAAATCACAGAACAGATTATTTTTCCATATACAATAGTTGCAGATGTCGTTACTTTGATCGATGAGCGAACTATGCAAAGAGATTTTGCTTGTACGTACCGATATCTTCAGAAACATAAAATTTTGCTTTCTAAACGGGATAAATCAAAAAAGACTTATGAAGCTTGGTATGCTTATGGACGTCGCCAATCTATGGATATTAAAGGCTTTAAATTATTTTTTCCACATATTTGTGAACGTCCGCGCTTCGTGATTTCCCAAGATACGGACCTGTTATTTTATAACGGCATAGCGGTTGTTTCTAACGACCTGCAAAAACTCCAGATTTTAAAGCGGTTAATGGAAAGTGAGCTTTTCTTTTTTTATATAAAGCATACAACCAAAGACTATGCATCCGGCTATATTTCGCTTAGCCGTAATTACTTGAAGAATTTTGGGGTTTATCAATTTTCTCCCGAGGAGACAACCGAGTTTCTTGAAACGCCGAACCCTGATCAGTATTTGCAGAAAAAGTACCGTATTAAGTTAGTTTGATCGCGAAGACTAATAGAGATCAATGCACCCATATCCTGAGTGGATAAAGAAGTGTGACTTCCGGCGGCCCAACCGCCCTAAACAAACCTTAACACTTTCGGGTGAAACATAATCATGGAACACAATGACCTATTTAAATTGACGATCCTAATTGCTGATGCCCTTTTATAACGGAAACTATAACAAGGAGGATAGTATGGTTGAGGTCTATGAATTTTGTACATTTTGTTCTGACGGCATTTCAGTTTGCTCCGTTACATTGAGATTTGCTATCCTCAGCAATGCGGCCAAAAGGAGATGCATTTTATCAATATTATACTGTGTTAAATTATAAAGGCTGTGCGCAACATTGTTTCTCATATTAATGCCTCCCTCATTGCCAAAAAGGTATTGGAAAAATTGAAGATCATCTTCGTCGAAATAAGCCCGGATAACTTCATTATCAAGAATATTACCCATGATTGCTTCCTGTGTACCTTTTTTGCCCCCGACCGTCGTTGAAATATTCAGCCTTTCGGCAAAATTTCGTAACAGCCCTTCAGATACATCCCCGGCCGTGCCAAGAAAGCTTATTCCGGCTGCAGGAGAATGTTTATAACGACATCAGGGAGGTAATCTATAATGTCGCAAGGGCTATGGAGCGGAAGCCTTCTCTATACCGAGGCAAACATGAAGAACATATACGAGATATGTTTCTGCTGTTTTTAGAAACCAGATATGACGCTACAAGTGGTGTGGGCGAGGCATTCAACAAAAGCGGGAAAACGGATATTTTGCTTAAATATGCCAAAGAGGGAACAAATATCTTTGTAGCTGAATGTAAAATTTGGAAAGGGCAGAAAAAGTTTGCGGAAGCCATCAGCCAGCTTTTAAGTTACCTGACCTACTGGGATAGTAAGACGGCGTTAATGACCTTTGTTCGCCAGCAGGATTTTTCAGCCGTATTGACCGCTGCAAGGCAATCTATTATGATGCAGGCTCATTTCAAAAGATTCGTGCGGGATACCTATAACAGCTCATTCGCTTTTGAGATCGCATCGCCGCAGGACCCACAAAATATTGTCGCGATGGAATTTATGTTCTTCCATTTTCCCGATTAATTTCTGCTGGCAATACCCGATCAGTTTGAATAAGCTTTACAGACCTTTTCAAACCCTTGCTTGTTTTCGTGTTCAAAATAATGATCTATATTTTTATAGCATTGCAATAGCACCGTTAAAAAATACTGGAGCTTTGGTACAAGTATTCCATCTTTTTGGCCGTCAAAGGAAAGGTTTTTAATATGGACCAATTGGGTTTTAGATGGCTTCTCTTCCTTGCTATCGTCAAAAAACAGGTCAAGATGATGATTGCATCTATGTAAGTTCTTATTTTTGTGCTTACAGATAGTATTGATAAAGTCAAAAATTTCCTGGACCGGATATTCTTTAATTTCCGGCAGCGAAAAAAGAAAGTTGCGTGCAGCTGTATTGCTTTTTTTATCCCTTGCAGGCAATCCTGCCGCTTCAATATAAAGGTCCTGGAAATCTGTAAGTAATTCTGAAATAACCAGCAACAGCCTCGTATAATACCTGAATAATTGCTTTGATTCTTCTTTGTTTTCTACGTGGCATTTGTCGAGTGATTCATCTCTCAGGATATCTGTAATGTTTGATGCCCAATCTCCCAGGCTACAAAAGATGCTCACATGCCCACAGTCGCTTTTCCTTTGCCAGCTACATTCAAAGGTTTCAGAAAGGTCGTCATTAGGAATTGAAGATATGTCGTCTGTAATAACTCTTTTAGTCTGTTTTATCCAGTAGGCAAGTGCATTTGCTCTTATTTCGTAAAAACGTGTCATCAGAATAATATTTAGTGTTGGATTGAAATAGCTGTTTAAAAGCACAAAGGCAAGTATCGATGCTGATCTTCAAAACGACTGTAAAAATACCCATATTTCACTTATAAGTAAAATCTTGTTTTGAAAAACATTCAGAATGTCGTATAATTGTGAATTATTCATATTTTTAAATGAAATTTAAACTGCATAAAATAGCGCAGCTAAGCGGAAGTAAGGCGTCGGTATATACCGTTACGCTGGATGGGGACGCTGGCTCACTATTTGAACAGTTTTTAATAGCAAACAAAGGCGAATTTCCTGCAGAAACGCAGGATCTTTTGCTCGCTTTGCGGACGATCGGCCACAAGACCGGGGCAAGGGTTGATTTCTTTAAAAAAGGAGAGGGAAGAATGGGGGACCATATTTCCGCTTTGTTTGATGTGCCGGAGCGTAAGCTAAGGTTATATTGCATCCAGTTCGGGATGGACTGTATCATTTTAGGTGGCGGGGGGCCAAAAACAACCCGCACCTGGCAGGAGGATACCGAACTGAGTCGTCAAATGCATTTATTAATGCAGGTGGCTGACAGAATACACCAGGGCTTTGCTGACAAAGAACTGGGCTGGGGGCCGGGGATGCGTGACATAACCGGCGACCTGGATTTTAAGGAGTATGATGATGACCAAGAATTTTGATAACGGTAATCTGGACTCAATCATCGATGAAATACTGGACAAGGTTGACCCCTTGGACAGCAAAAAGGTGGAGGACAGGTTATTACTCGCGGCAAGGATTGGAGACTTGATCGCGGAAAAGGGATTGTCGAAGAAACAATTTGCAGGACTAATGGGACAGGAACCATCAGTAGTCAGCAAGTGGCTAAGCGGTACCCATAACTTTACCCAGGACACCTTGTCGGCCATCAGTTTTAGGCTGAATGTTCCAATGGCGGAATTTTACAGGGAAAAGCAGGAGCCGATCGTTTTCCGGTCCTCATTTGGAGTGGCAGGACACATTGCCCCGCCAGTACAGCATTTTGGCGGCAACGCTTCTGTTTTAGTATATTATCCCGACAACTATCAAGTGCAATATCCGGGACTTGCTACTACATACGATCCAAAAGAATGGTTGGTTACAGGCTCGCTGATCCCACAATGTACGGATATTCAAAACTCCATATCATTAAGGACCGAAGTGCGTAGGGGAAAGCAAGAGCACCCAGAAATGAAGAAATATCAAAAAGCCTGATCATGAGCAAATTGAAAGAAACACCAAATACAGATGTTCGCATCATCCAGATCAAAGAACGCCTTTTCAAATTTGACGTGCCTGATGATTTCCAGGCGAAGGGGGATTTTCAATTTTTTGTAGCGCTGGAGATAGGTTTAAATCCGACAAAGCAAAAGTTTTTCGTGGATAATCGCATTGAGGTTCGCGCGGAGGCCGATGGCCCTGCTCTTTGTTCCCAGGACACAAGATACTATTTTGAGCTGGTATCACCCAAAACTTTGGAATCTCTGCCGGCTGATTTGCAGTTGGCTGTTAATACGATTGCAATCTCCACCTCCCGGGGGCTTTTATTCTCTCGTCTTCGTGGGACAGCCCTCCATAATGCCGTGCTGCCACTTATCGATGCATCTAACTTTTCTGCAAACGAAGTAAAATAAATTAAATGGACGAGAGGCACGAGATAATTAAGGCTTTCAATCAGGAGCTGTACAAAACCTATACGGATAGCGGGTTGACCTGTTTAACAGACGATAATTATACTTACAAAGGAATAAATGTGATTGCGGTCAATAACCCGGCTGTTGTAATGGCATCCAAAAACGGGCTGATCGACCGCCTTAACGAAGTTTGCGATGAACTGGGGATTGACAGGCAGGTTAAAAACCCGAATATCATGCAGCATGAACTGTTTGTGGCATCGGGGGATATTAAATATCGCACAGGGATCATTCATCTCTACCACCCTTATATAGTTGTCCTAAGTAATTCTTATGGATGGCTTGATGGCAAAAAACATTTTACCTACAGGCAGACAATGGAGGACGGCAGATTTAACCGGGAACTTCCGATAGCGTTTGAAAGCATCTACAAGTTTTGGCAGCGTATTGCAGATTACCTGTGTGTGTTTTTTCCTGAGCTATTATTGAAGTTAAAGGGAAAAACATTTTTTCAGCATCCCTTTGATCATATAAATTCTGTGTATCCTCACCTGGCGGCTTCGGAGAATTTTAAATGGCTGAATGAATTTATGGCCAACGAATACCCGTTATTCAATCAACACAGGAAATTTTTCGTTCATTATTCCGGGTACGACACTGATTATTTCAACAAATTCCTTTCATCAAAAGGGGCTGACGAGGCAGGTGTTAACTCGCTTGATCAGGAACGGCGTGACTGGCTACCCTATCTAAAAAGGCAATTGGAGCTTTGTAATGACGGTTATATTAAACTAATGAATTTTCTCAATGAGATCGAGATAACCCATGACTCAGACGGCAAGATCAAATATGATTTAAAATCTCCAACTGTGGCGTCCAACACCGCTCAATGATTTTCAGTTCCAATTATTGGCCTGATCCCCATAATAAATTGAGTTATCCTAAATTTTAATATAACTCCCAAGGCGAATTTACGGGGGAATCGCTTCCCCCTCAAAATTAATTAAATCTTAATGCATCCCCTCCGTGTACTGTAAATTCCTTGCAAAGGTTAAATGCGGCCTGTCCCCTGAGTTTTGCTGTTCCTTCAATGACCGACCTGAATTTGCAATTATATCACAATACGCAGGACTAGCGGATGAAAAAATTTCCAGATAATTTAGATATACCCATAGAGGTATTTTTTCCTGTCGATGATCATCAGTTAAATATTGACAATTTCAAAGCCAGGCAGAAAACAGAAGAATTAGATTTTCTGAATAGCTTCATCTTTGAAAAGGATAACGTAAGCCTAATGTATACCGAAACTAGGGAGAATTTTATGCTATTAGAATCGGGGACGGGGAATTAACAAATGTTGCGCTTAACATGAGTATCAATCAATAATAGATAACTATTTATTATCTATCAGCTACATCAAAATTGATAAAAATTAGAATTCTATTAAATATAGAGAGCAAT
This sequence comes from Mucilaginibacter koreensis, assembly GCF_054783355.1. Classification (NCBI taxonomy): domain Bacteria; kingdom Pseudomonadati; phylum Bacteroidota; class Sphingobacteriia; order Sphingobacteriales; family Sphingobacteriaceae; genus Mucilaginibacter; species Mucilaginibacter koreensis. The sequence continues at coordinate 40,676 of NZ_BAAGQS010000001.1, forward strand.
ATGATTTTGAATGTCAGCCATTCCGATGAAAATTGACCAGCTAAGATTTTAAGCTTTGACTATTCTTGCATTATAGGCATTGTCAATCAATGCTTTGAACAGAAACATTCTGAACTAATTAAAACTGTTATTCCGTGCATAAAAATCATGACACTTTTGATCCATTAAATGCAATGTATTATGATTCACAACACTTTCATCAATAAAAAATTCCTGCAGATAGTTAAGCCCCTGAAAACTACTGAAAATCAAGTAAGCCAAGCCCCAAGAGGTTCGATTTAAAAGTCTAATCAAAATACAAGAAATCAGTTCCGCGAATGTCGGGGCAAAGCGCTGTTGGCAATCGCCAGATTGCAGCAAAGATGTACGTTTGTCCACAAACGGATCTTTGCTGCCTGCCGCAGTGGCTTACCGGGGTTCGGAACTCACCCCTTTTACGAGTCTTTAAATACTTGTCTATGGAAGCATCGAACAACTCGAAAAAAGAAGAACGTTTCACTCATCCGGTCAGAACGAGGGTCACGCCTTCCGTTTATCAACGGCTGGAAAAGTTAATCGAAAAAGGTGATTGCCACAGTATCGGTGAGGTCAGCCGCAAGATTTTATCCAACGAACAGATCAAGATTTTTCATGTCGATGCCTCGCTTAACAGTGTGATGGAGGAGCTAGCGCTAGTCCGAAAAGAACTTAAGGCCATAGGTGTAAATATCAACCAAATCACTAAAGCATTTCATAGTAGCCGTAACGAAAGCGCCAAAAGTTTCTATGCGCTTAAAGTTGCTGAACGCTATGAAATTGTAGGAAAGAAAGTAGACGGCTTACTTGAGATCGTCGCCCAACTGGCAGAAAAATGGTTGCAAAAATCGTGAGCGGAAAGCAGATACGCGGAGTCTTAAATTATAATGAGAACAAAGTTGCTGCAGGCCAGGCACAGCTCATTATGGCCAGCGGTTTTGCCGGTGAAATTGAACGGATGAGCTTCGATAATAAACTTAAACGTTTCGAAAATCTCACAATGACAAATGAAAAAGTAAAAACCAATGCGTTGCACATCTCCTTAAATTTTGACGCCAGTGAAAAGCTGGATACTGGCACCATGCAGGCTATTGCTAACACCTACATGGATAAGATCGGATTTGGTGAGCAGCCTTTCCTGGTTTACCGGCATGGGGATGCGGCGCATAATCACATGCACATTGTTACGACTAATATTCAGCCTGGTGGTAAGCGAATTCCATTACACAATATAGGTCTCTTGGTATCGGAACCTGCCAGGAAAGAGATTGAGCAAGCGTTTAATCTTGTCCGGGCAGAAAGCAAAACATTCAAGCAGCAACCTGCCATAAGACCGGCTGATATTGAGAAGGCCATCTACGGTCATCTTCCAACCAAGCGGGCAATAAGTAATGTCGTGGGGGCTGTTATGAGGCAGTACAAGTATACGTCCTTAGCCGAATTCAATGCCGTACTCAGGCAGTTCAATGTTGTTGCCGACCGTGGCAAAGAGGAATCGATGATGTATCAGAAGAAGGGTTTGGTTTATTCGCTATTGGACAGCGATGGGAATAAGATTGGTGTGCCTATCAAGGCCAGTGCCTTTTACAGCAAACCGACTTTAATGAACCTTGAACAAAAATTCGAACACAATATAGAAAAACGCAAGCCTTACCGGGAGGGTCTCAAAGCAGCAATAGAAAAGGTCTTTCTAAACTTTAACAGTATCACAAAAGCCACTTTTATTGCTGAACTGCGAAAGCAGAACATTCTAGCCTCATTCAGGCAGAATGATCAAGGACTTACCTATGGTTTGACCTTCATTGATCATACCAATAAAACCGTATTTAAAGGTAGCGATTTGGGAAAACCCTATAGTGCAGGTGGTTTAATGCAACGGTTCGGCGACATGGACCAACCTATAGGATTGGCAAATAACAACTTTATCGGACAGACTTCTAAATCCAATTATCTTACTATCAAGGATGAGGAGCCAGAGACAAAGTATCTCCAACCGGATGCTTTTGAACGGCAACTAATGACCTTGATGGGTAATAATACAGAAGACGGCGCACCACTTGCGCCACTTAAGAAAAAGAAAAAACGAAGTCTCGGCCGATAACAAATTCTATTATTTACTAAGGAGGGCATATGCAAACCGGAGAAGATACACAAGGATTACGCAAGATCATCGACTTTACCCGCTTGATCAGCATATTCATTTTAGCCATACACTTTTATATTGCCTGCTTTGCTGCTTTTCAGCAATGGCACTTGACAGCAACGATAACAACGCGCATCGTGTCCAATATCGCCAGAACGGGGTTATTTAAGAATCTATGGAAGCCTAAACTAGCGGCGTTATTAATGTTACTGGTTTCGCTGATCGGAGCCAAAGGCAAGAAGGAAGAGAGCATTGATAAAGGGACAATTACCAGTTTACTGGCTAGCGGTTTACTGTTGTATTTGTTAAGTACCCTGTCTTTTTATTTAACTGCATCGGCAACAGTCGTAGCGATTTTATATATCGGTATTTCGACAACCGGATATCTGCTGATCTTAACCGGCGGTACGCTTTTATCACGGCTCATCAAAGTGGGACTTCAAACTGATATCTTCAATACTGAAAATGAGACCTTCCCCCAAGAGGAAAGGTTGTTGCAAAACGAGTATTCTATCAACTTGCCCGCCACTTACCAATTAAAGAAACAACTCCGCAAAAGCTGGATCAATTTTATCAATCCGTTTCGCGGACTACTGGTCATTGGCACTCCTGGTGCCGGCAAGTCCTATTTCGTTATCCGGCACATTATTACTCAGCATATTAGGAAAGGGTTTACGCTCTTTTTATATGATTTCAAGTATGATGACTTGACCAAGATTGCTTACAACACTTTACTGAATAATACTGGTGCTTACAAAATCCGGCCTAAGTTCTATGTGATCAATTTTGATGACCTGTCACGTACCCACCGCTGCAATCCATTGGACCCGCAAAGCATGGAAGATATCACGGATGCGACAGAAGCTGCCCGGACCATTATGTTAGGGCTGAATCGTGATTGGATCAAAAAGCAGGGCGACTTTTTTGTTGAGTCTCCTATTAACTTTTTGACAGCTGTTATCTGGTATTTGCGCAGATACAAGAATGGCCGTTATTGTACCTTGCCCCATGTCATTGAGCTTATGCAGGCCGACTATGACCCGCTGTTTGGTGTATTGCAGGAACAGGAAGAAATCAAGGTACTCATCAATCCCTTTGTGTCGGCATTCCGTAATAATGCAAAAGAACAACTGGAGGGGCAGATTGCCTCAGCGAAGATCGGTTTAGCTAGGTTAGCATCCCCACAATTATATTACGTTTTGTCAGGCAATGACTTCACCTTAGATGTCAACAATCCTAATGAGCCTAAGATTGTCAGCATGGGCAATAATCCGCAGAAGCTTCAAGTATATGGGGCTGTACTCTCCTTATACATATCCAGGGTCATTAAGCTGGTCAACCGGAAAAATCAGCAGAAATGCAGCCTGATCTTTGATGAATTTCCTACCATCTATTTTAATAATATGGATAGTTTGATTGCTACTGCACGATCCAATAAAGTAGCAACTACATTGGCGGTGCAGGATTACAGCCAATTGAAAAAAGATTATGGGCGGGAACAGGCAGAAGTCATTATGAATATAATTGGTAATGTTATTAGCGGCCAGGTTACTGGTGATACAGCCAAACAGCTTTCAGAACGTTTCGGCAAGATCATGCAGGATCGCACCAGTCTATCTATCAACAGCGATGATACTTCCACCAGTAAATCTTTACAATTAGAATACGCTATCCCAGCTTCTAAGATTTCCGGGTTGTCTTCCGGCCAGTTCGTTGGTATGGTTGCTGACGATCCTGAAAATAAGATTGCATTTAAAGTATTTCACAATGAGATACAAAACGACCATGAGGCTATTAAACGAGAAGAAGAGGCGTATCAACCGATTCCCGTTATTCAGGATGTTACCTCAGATTTGGTTCAAGATAACTATATTAAGATCAAAGATGATATTAAGCGCTTGTTGCTGGAAGAACTTACTGCTGTAAACGAAAAGAATAAAGCATTAGAATTAGAGGAAACAGAAACTCAAGTAATTGAGCCTGTGAATCAAAAGTCTAACCAGCATGTAATGATAAAGAACCGAACACAGGAAAATAATAATCCGGGGGCTATATCAATGTGATTGGAATGCCAAAGGATTTAATGTATTGGCTGTTATTTCGCAAGGAGACAAGTGAGATAATATTATATTATAACTATTGCATTAATGCTTTTGAACCACCTTATATTACAACTCAGACATAACTTTTAATACGTTAACGTCTAGCGCTTCGCAGACTTCGAGTAAAGTGGAATGCATATAATCTCTTCTTGCATTCTCAATTCGACTAATCTGTTCTGCATTCACACTGCACCTGTGTGCAAGTTCAACTTGAGTCCAACCCTTACTTAATCTGAGTGCTTTTACGTTATTTCCAATCACTGAATAATGTTTAAGAAATTTCTCCTTCATCAAGGGAATTTCACATCTTTTTTAAAATAATATCTTGTCAGTATTGACAAGATATTATTTACTTTGTATCTTAGCTAACATTAAGTTAATTAATATCTTATAAGAAATTAGGTTTTATAAACAAAAGAGTCTCGTTGCTCTTCCTTGACACCCAAGATGCGAGACGGTAAGTTTAAAGCCCATACCTTTGCTAATACTTTTGTATTTTGCGAAAGGGATGGGTCTTGCCGTAAATCCACTTCTTGGGGTGTCAACGAAGAGCAGTGGTGGGAAAGGCCCATCCTATTTTAACATTAAAGCGAGTCTCATTAAGTGATGCATAATGAGAAAAGAATTTAATAATAATAGTTCGTGCATCATCCCATGTGATGGAGGCAATTACGCTTCATCGTTTTCTTGTCAGATACAGTTAAATATTACCTTAAATAAGCTATTCAAAAATATAATCAAGGCCCCCGTTTGATTTAATTTTTAGCGGCGGCCGATGCATAGCTGATGAGTTAATATATAGTTTTCTTTCCCTTGCTGCCGCTTTCTTTAGATCTTTTATTAGGCAATGAGTTTGCCTCATCTCCATTAATCAAATCATGAAAAAAATAACGATATACATCGTACTGGCTGTGCTTTGCCTAAATTTTAGTGCATCGGCACAGGTTAACGAGGCTGTTGGTACTGGGGCTCGTGGCCTCCGGATCGGACAATCCGTGCCTGACATCACCCTCACTGGGTTTATTCACTATAAGGATCGGGCCGGTCGTCCGGCCGGTACCGCCCAACTTGCTGACTTTAAAGGCAAATTACTGATTCTCGACTTTTGGGCGACCTGGTGCAGTCCCTGTATCGCCATGATCCCCAGGATGGATAGCTTGCAAAAGCAGTTTGATGGCAAGATGCAGTTCTTGTCCGTGACCTATCAGTCCGCCAACGAGGTCAATGCTTTTATGGCAAAGTTCACTAGGCAGCAACACCGGACTTACGATATCCCTGAACTGGTTGGCGATAAAATATTAAACAATCTGTTTCCGCACAGCTCTTTGCCGCATTTTGTTTGGATCGATCCTGAAGGGATCGTACGGGCCATTACCGATCAGAATGCGGTGAATATGAAGAACATCAATGACCTAATACTGCATCAGGACATCAAAGCACCGGTAAAACAGGAGGTCGCCTTATTGCCCTATGACCGCTCCAAGCCCTTATTTGCCCATCAGAACACGGCGTTTGATTCCACCCTGATCTTCCGGTCTTCCCTGACAGGGTGCGTGGAGGGCTTACGGTCGGGCTATCATTATGACCTTTATCAACCGGGAAAATCCCGCCGGATCACCGCCAGGAACGTGCCCCTGATGGCCTTGTTCAGTAACGCCTATGCCGGTCAGTACAAGACGCTGGGCAACCATAAGATCTTACTCGATGTTCAGGATTCCGCTGCTTTGAATTCCTCCCGGACCGGCGCCGCTTATCATCAATGGCTGTTTGCGGGTCATGGCTATTGTTATGAACTGATCGTTCCGCCACGGCTGGCGCCGGATATCTTCTCCATCATGCAGTCAGACCTCAGCCGGCTGTTTCCGCAATACAAAGCGCGGGTGGAACTGCTGGAACGCGATTGCTGGGTACTGACCCGGACTGCTGCCACCGACAAGCTGAAAACCACCGGCAATAAACCCCATATCCAGGTCGATCGCTTTGGCTTCCAGATGAGCAATGCCACCTTGGATTATTTGATCGTACAGCTGGATTCCTTTTACCTCTCGAACACGCCCTACCCGGTAGTGGACGGCACCGGCTATGCCGGTAAAGTAGACCTCAGCCTGGACGCCAACCTGGGCAGTGTGGAGTCCCTTAATCAAGCCCTGGAAAAATATGATCTGAAATTCGTTTTGAAAAAAGCGCCCGTTGAAATGCTGCACATCAGCGACGACGACAAGGCTTTCTAACCTAATCTATTCAATAACACACTCATGAAAAGACTATTACCTCTTTTATTTGTTATTGGCTTCCCGCTGTTGGTCGTCGCGCAGCAGTCTGCCATCACCGGGACCGTTTTATCCGGGAATAACGGCGAGCCGCTCGCAGGGGCCACGGTGCGTACGCAAACGCAAAGTACGGTTACCGACCTGTCCGGAAATTTCGCGCTCAGGCTTACAGCTGCAGCTGACTCATTAACCATCTCGTTTATTGGGTACCGGACGCAGACCATCCAGCTTAACCACTCACCTGGCTTTCGGCATGTCATTCAATTGGAGCCCACCGCTAACCGGTTGAATGAAGTCGTCATCAACACCGGTTACCAGCGCTTGCCTAGAGAACGCGCTACCGGGTCATTTGCCCAGGTCGACCGGCAACTGCTGAACCGGAGGGTCAGTACCGACCTGCTGAGCCGCCTGGAAGACGTAACCTCCGGGCTGATCTTTAACCGGGGTGCGACCAGCACGAACGCACAGACGCCCATTACCATACGGGGCCAAAGTACCATTAACGCAAACGTGGATCCCCTGATCATCCTGGATAATTTTCCTTACCAGGGTGACCTTAATGACATCAATCCTAATGATGTGGAAAGCGTGACCGTGCTCAAAGATGCCGCTGCGGCTTCCATCTGGGGCGCCCGCGCCGGTAATGGGGTCATTGTCATCACCACCAAAAAAGGAGCTTTCAACCGCCCCATACAAGTATCGCTCAATGCGAACGTGACCATCGGTGCCAAGCCGGATCTGTTTTACCAGCCGCAAATGTCCTCTGCAGAATTTATTGATATTGAGCAAAAATTATTTGCCCAGGGCTTTTACCAGGCTGCGGAACAGTCGGCAGCGCATACGGCGCTCACGCCTGCCGTGGAATTGTTCATTGCGCAGCGTGACGGAAAAATATCAACGGCTGAGGCGAATGCCCAACTGGAAGTCCTCAAGCAGCAGGATGTCCGCAATGACCTGAACCGGTATTTTTACCGGAAAAGCGTCAACCAGCAGTACGCCTTCAACCTCAGTGGCGGCTCAGAAAAACAGCGTTTCTATGTATCGACGGGTTATGACAAAGACCTGGCTAATCTGAACCGTAATACTTACGACCGTTTTACATTAAATGCCTCCAATACCTATTCTTTGATCGGCAGCCGGTTGCAGGTCAATACCGGTTTCATGCTGACGCAAAGCAGGACCCAGCTCGACAACCCTAATTACAATGCTTCCTATAACGCGATCACCAATACGCCTTATTATCCCTATGCCCGTTTAGCCGACAGCGAGGGAAACCCGCTGACGGTCGCTAATGATTACCGGATGGCTTATGCCCGGTCTGCCGCAGCCGCCGGACTTTTGGACTGGCAATACAGCCCGGTCAATGAACTCTATGCGGCGGATCAAATCAGCAGGGTCACCGATTACCGGATCAATGCCAGCGCGGATTACAAGATCATTCCCGCCCTGCACGCACTGGTGTCTTATCAATATGGCAGAGGACTCACAGATGGCAGGAACCTGCAAAGCCAGGATAGCTACTATACGGGTAACCTGATCAACCAGTTTTCACAGGTCAACGCGGACGGGAGCATCAAAAGGATCATTCCCTTAGGTGGCATCCTGGACTTGGGGCAAACCTCCCTGACCAGCCACAATATCCGGGGACAGCTCAATTTCAGTAAAGGCTGGCAAAAAAATGAGATCAATGCCATTGCCGGCTATGAGTTGCAGGAGGTCCATACGACCGGCAATACGTATCGCTTGTACGGCTATGACGGTGACCATGCCACCAGCCAGTTGGTAGACTACGTGAATCCATATCCGTTATACCAGAATCCAGGCGCGACCGGGCAGGTTCCGAACAGAGACACCCAGACGGAGCTCACCGACCGGTATATTTCCTGGTATGCCAATGCAGGTTACACTTTAGACCGGCGGTACTCCCTGACGGGCAGCGTCCGGTTTGACCGGTCCAACCTCTTCGGGGTCAATACCAATCAAAAAGGGATTCCGCTTTGGTCAGCAGGTGCAGGCTGGAACATCAGCCATGAAAGTTTTTATCACCTGGGCTGGTTACCCTACCTGAAGTTCAGGGCAACCTATGGTTTAAGCGGAAACGTGGACAAAAAGCTCTCTGCTTTCACCACAGCCCAATATGCCCTGACCAAAGCGCCCACGACATTGCTGCCCTTCCAGCGTATCGTGAACCCACCCAACCCGGAGCTCCGGTGGGAACAGATCAGGACCACGAACTTCGGCCTGGACTTCAGTACCCGGAATGACCGGATCAGCGGCACGATCGAGGTTTACCAAAAAAAAGGCATAGATCTTATTGGTACCACACCTTTCGCGCCGTCCACCGGTATCAGCAGCTTTACCGGTAACAACGCCAATACACTCACCCATGGTGCTGACCTGACGATCAATACCCGGATCATTGACCGCACCATCCAATGGAATACCACCCTGCTGCTGAGTTATGTCAAAGACCGGGTGACCGAGTATGCGACCGCTCAATTGAACGCTTCTACGATCGGTCTGATCGGCTATCCCATTCAAGGCAACCCGTTGTACGCCATTTATAGTTATCCATGGGCTGGTCTTGACCCCTTGACGGGCGACCCGCAGGGCATTTTGAACGGTCAGGTCAGTAAAGATTATGCGGCCATCCTTAGCAATGCCAGCGCCGGCACGATTGTCTACAACGGATCAGCCAGGCCCACTACTTTCGGCGCATTCCGCAATACCATTACCTACCGGAACTTTTCGCTGTCTGCCAATATCAGCTTCCGTTTAGGTTATTATTTCCGGAGATCTTCTGTCAACTATACTTCCGTACTGAGCGGACTGGGCGGAAGCGGGGATTACGCCTTACGCTGGCAACAACCGGGTGATGAATCCCATACCCAGATCCCCTCGCTGCCGGCAGCGATCGATAACAACCGGGATGGTTTTTATGCGCTCGCGGAAACCCTGGTCGGCAAAGCGGACCATATCCGTTTGCAGGATATCAACTTCAGCTACGACCTTTCAGGTATCCGCCTGAAAAAATTGGCCATCCGGCATTTACAGTTGTACCTGTATGCCAACAACCTTGCCCTGTTATGGAAAGCCAACTCCTTTGGCGTTGATCCCGACTACCAGACCGGTCCGCCGCCCAAAACCATTGCGGCCGGTTTTAAACTCGACTTTTAAATTAAATAGCATCCCATGAAAAAGATAACCCTATACCTATTAGCCGGCATGACCTGCTGGATCAGTGCCTGCCAGAAAGAGTTCCTGGATAAAAAGCCCAACCAGGCTCTGACCGTTCCAACTACCCTGACCGACTTCCAGTCCCTGTTAGATAATAACGCGGATATCAATGTGGCGCCCTATTTGAGCGTGACCGGTACGGACGATGTTTACACCACGGACGCCGGCCTTTCCGGCGCAGGCGTGGTGATCGCCAACAGCTACCTGTGGCAGCCCGATATCTACCAGGGGCAAACCCAGAATGACTGGAACAAACCTTACCAGCAAGTATTCACGGCGAATGTGATCCTGGATGGCCTGGCTAAGTATCAGCCGAACCCGGCCAGCCAAAGCCAGTTTAATATGATCAAAGGCAGTGCCTTATTCATCAGGTCGCTGGCGTTCTACCATTTGGCGCAGCAGTTTGCGATGCCCTACGACCCGGGTACCGCTTCTGCGATCCTGGGCATCCCTGTTCGTCTTTCCTCCGACGTCAATCAGCCATCAACCCGGGGGACGCTGCAACAGGTTTATGATCAGATCACGCATGACCTGCTCCTTGCCGCTGACCTGTTACCCACGCAAAGTGATTATAAGACCCGGCCGACCCGGCAGGCCGCATTCGCCTTGTTGGCCAGAACATATCAAACCATGCAATTATATGACCAGGCAGGGCAATATGCTTCCGCCTGCCTGAATATCCGCAAAGACCTGATCGATTACAATACGCTCACCGCCAGTTTAGCCAAGCCCTTACCCCGGGCATTGCCCAATGGCAATGATGAGGTATTGTATTATACCGCATTGAGCAACGTTAACTTTTTTATTATCCCGACGCTAACCAGCGTGGACAGTGCCTTGTACCGTTCTTATGCGGCCAATGACCTGAGAAAATCCATCTTTTTCACAGTGAAATCCAGCGCGATCACCCAGTTCAAAGGGAACTACAGCGGGACGACAGCCATGTTTGCGGGTCTGGCCCTGGATGAAGTTTATCTCATCCGGGCAGAAAGCTACGCCCGGGCCGGCAACATTTCCGCCGCCATGAACGACCTGAATTTCCTGTTGCAAAATCGTTGGAAGAAGGGAACCTTTGTACCGCTGACGGCATCGAGCACCGAAGAAGCATTAACACAGGTATTGACCGAACGCCGGAAGGAACTGGTCTTCCGGAATACCAGATGGACCGATCTGAAACGGCTAAACCAGGATAACCGGTTCGCCAAGACTTTGATGAGAAACGCAAATGGAAAAACCTATACATTGTTACCCGGAAGCCCGAGATATGCTTTCCCCATACCGGACGATGAGCTCAGGAATAGTGGAATAGCACAAAATAATAGATAAAAAAACAAAGCCGGCTCCCCTGGGGGGCCGGCTTTGCTGATTAAGGAATGATGGTATATTGTCCCATTTCCGTGTCCGGACTGTTGGGCGCCGGTACGCCGTCGGCCGGCTGGCTGTTAAAGAAAGCGGTACAGGCTTTGGATGCTTCCGAACAGCTGTAATTCCCGGATTCGCTACCTTGCTCACGGTTATTTAACACCCAGTGCGTTGTTGCACTGGAACTGGTATTGGCATACTGTTGCAGCACCTTTGGGCTTTTTGCCGGTGCTTTGAATGCCAGGGTGAAGGTAGCTACTGCTACAAGGCCTGCCAGGCCTAGTTTGTTGATGTTCTTAAAAAAGTTACGCATGATCTCTAGTTTTGAATTCGTACCGGAATGGCACGAATGGATTGACCGCACGGACCCTGGAAGCTTGTATCCTACGGCCGATTTTAATTTCTGCAGTGCAGGGCAAACTCTTCTCCTGCTATCGCTGATCATTCAATTGCCTGAGCCTCCTTTCTTTGTTAGGATGTAACCATCTGTTGATTGCCTTCCATTCGTTGTCTATGGCAATACCCCCAAGGGCAAGCCCTATGAAAACGAGATTGAATAAGAGATGCGTACTATAGCCCATATGGGACAAGATCCCGCCACAGCTGCAGGGAACCCGGCCAAATACCCCGGTCATGGTAATCGCAATATAAATCGTAAAAGCACTTAGTAAAGCAACGGAACCATACAGCGCTCTCAACCTGCTTGGTAGATAGAGTAATAAGGATACCAGTACCAACTCTGTCAAGGGTACCAGCCACCATAAGACATCAGCGATCAGGGTTGGAAAAACCTGGTTACGCATTTCCTGCCGTGATTTGTCCAGATCAACCAGCTTGCTCATCGCTGCATAAAAAAACAACGCTGCTATGATGCCGGCAATCACTTTCAATAGCTTTTCTTTTGTGCTCATGGCTCATTCCTTTGATCAACATCTTTAATTACAACCTGGCCTGCTGGGCACAGCGCTGAGCTTTTGATAGATGCTGAGGTAAAGTTCGGTCGCCGGACGTCCAATCATTTACAGTTTCGGAGTAAATGGAAACCGGTTAGATGACAATGCGCAAAAAGTAGATGAACTTTGGAGTCCGCTCGCCCGGGAGCTCCGGATCAACTGGTTGATCATTTAACGGCTTTTCGATAGGTCGTGGGATTGGTATGATAGAACTTGGTGAACGCCGTGGAAAAGTAAGCTTCGTTATCATAGCCGACCATTAAGGCAATGCTCCGGATAGGGGTAGTCGTCTCTTTTAACAGCGTAGCTGCTCTATTCATCCGGAGCTCGATCACCAATTGGTGAACCGGCTTGTCCAAATATTTTTTCGCTAATTTTCTGACCTGCCAACCGGTCAATTGCAGCGCCTCCGCCATCAACGATAGCCGGTTAACCGACTCGGTGTGATAATTCGCTTGCAGGAAATCCAGGAGCCTGCGGGCGTCCGCTTCTTCCAGGTGGGTGATGATATAATGGTTGTTCTCCAGCAGCTTGTGATAAAATTTCAGGCACTTGGTCAGCAAAACCAAAATACCTGCGCCCCGCTCTAAAGCATCTTCGGCAGTGTAATGAAGCATTCGGTCCAGGTAATTCCGGACCGTTTGCCCGATTAGACAGTAAGGCAAGATCAGCGGTGCCTTGCGCCCCGCTACCAGGCACCGCAGCAATTCATCAAACTGAGGGAAGTCCGCTTTTGCCGGCAAGAGCGCTTTTTCTGAAAAGGTAACGATCAGCAACTGGTGCAGTCCCTTTTTCAACCTGGCTTCATAACTCACGACTCCGTTATAAGAAAGATAGAAGGTGCCGGCCATAGCCTGGGAGATCCGGTGGTCCCCTTCATCATAAAAATCGATGGCCCCCTTGAACATGAACGTCAGAAAGGTTGCCGGGTAAAGTACATCAAATTTAATGTAGATCTCTGCAGCGGCTTTGATCTCCAGTAACTGCAGGTAAAATCCGACATGGCTGAACTGCTGGCTCACCATAGGTGCATCCGGGTAAGGAATCAATTCGCATACGGCGTGGGGAACGGGATAAGCACCCAATCCGGGTCGATATTTTACCCGTTTGATCTGCGCTCTGACATTCACTGGAAGATGTATGGCTATTGGTGGTTCCATAACGCTGTTAATTATTGGTCTTATTGTTCCTGTCCAGCTGCGTGATAAGTACAGGAGTTCGGGCCTGGATTTGACCGGCTGATCGTTCCTTTCAAACATTCACATGATCAAAAAATCTAACCAACCCCTTGTTCACCCGGATGAGTCATGACTTCGGGATGGTTATCGCCCGCCGAATAATTTCACAGTTTTTACAACCCTGGTCTCTAAATCTGACGTCTATCAGGTCTTTTTGTGCAGTTTTTAATCAATATTTTTTCGGAAAACTGCTCAAATTCAATGTTCTGGGGCAAAAGAATTAGTTATGTATCGATTGGTCAAGTGTCATTCTCGCAATAATAAAAGACACTTAAATGTAAAGCGGGATGAATTTTTGAAAATTTCGAAAAATAAAGGGTTTAATCGAACATACGATTGCAATTATGGCAGGCTATCATCGGAGAGCCACGCCCAGCGTTAACAAAAATTTAAATATTAACAAAAGGTTAATTTAGTATTAAATAATACGCAAAAGTGACCGCTTTTTGAAAAATGGTACCTTAAATTTAAGGGTAAGCACTAAAACACTTATCCGGTACAATGAATATTAACTTTGAAAAGGCCAGCTTCAAGGATTTTGAGAACATTGAAGGCTACAACATGTATGCAAGGGCCGAGATCTTTAACAACTACCTGAACTTCCTGGATCAACGCGGGCACCTCAATTACCGCATGGTCTGTACCTCCGGCTGCGGCCCTGAAATACAGGTCCTGCTACCCGGTCAATCCAGTCCGCAGCCACTTGTCGGCCTGGTTTCCAACGACTATCTGGGGTTTACCCAACATCCCCGCGTCCGGCAAGCCGCCATGGCTGCGATCGAACAATATGGCACAGGTTCGGGCGCGTCTCCGGCCATCGGCGGACATTTCCGCTTTCACCAGCAACTCGAAGAAGCGATCGCCCGGTTCTTCAGACGGGATCAGGACGCTTCCATTTTATATACCACCGGTTATACTTCCAACAGCGCCACCATCCAGTGCCTGCTGAAAAAGGAGGATATCGCGATCTATGACATGGGCGTACATGCCAGCGTCCAGGAAGGCGGACTGCTTACCAATGTCAAAACCTTTCCGCATAATGACCTGGACCGGTTAGCGCAGGTATTGAAGAATGCGCAGCATGCCTATCGCAACAAGATGGTCGTCATTGATGGTGTGTATTCCCAGGACGGTGATATGGCCCCGCTGGATCAAATTCTTAAGCTAACGAAACAGTACGGTGCTTACCTGGCCGTTGATGACGCCCACGGGATCGGGGTGATCGGTAAAACAGGCCGGGGAGTGCTGGAGTTGTATGACCTGCTCGACGAAGTAGACCTGATCACCGGCACTTTCAGTAAGACCTTCGCCAGTATCGGTGGCTATGTCATTGGCAAGCCGGCGCTTATCCGCCTGCTCAAGTTCCAGTCCCGCCAGCATCTCTTTTCCGCAGCCGGAACCCCCGCAGATATCGCCGCAGTGCTGGAGTCGATCCGCCTGCTCGATGAGGAGCCCCAGTGGATGGACCGGCTCTGGGATAATATCCGTTACTTCCGGCAGGGCTTACTGGATCTGGGCATGGATATCGGTACGACCGAATCTGCGATCATCCCCGTGAAGATCGGTGACCCGAAAAAAACGGGTGAAGCCGGTCTGCTGTTACTGGAACAGGGCATTTATACCAATCCGATCATTTACCCGGCCGTTTCCAGGAAAGATGCCCGGATCAGGATGAGCGTCATGGCCACGCATACCCGGGAACAACTGGACCGGACCTTGCAGGCCTTCGCCCGGGTAGACCAGCAGATCGGCATTGCCCTACCCAACAGATCAAGAAGTGAACATTAAATAAAGCAGCTATGCAATCCGGAAATAAACGCGCCTCCCGCAGGACTAATAACCGGCCGCTGACGGAGCGTAAACTGATCGATGCCGTTGGCGTCATTTTAAAAAAGAAAGGTTATAAAGGCTTATCCGCCCGCGCGATTGCCCGGGAGGCAGAGGTGACCACCAGCCTGATCTTTAAGTATTTCAGCACCGTAGACTCCCTTATTGCCAAATACATCGTCGAAAAAGATTACTGGATGGCCTCTAAAGCCGAGATGACGGTCATGCTGGAAAGTATCCGAAAGAAAAGCGGGCTGATCGAAATGCTGGTCTTTGTCCTGGAAAAACAGTTCGATTACTTTTATCAGGAAGAAGAAATGCAGCAGCTCATTTTGTGGGAGATCACCGAAAAATGTTCCCTCATGGATGGTATTGGCAAAATACGGGAACTCCTGGCCAAGGATTTCTTCCAGCAGACCGACCCCTATTTTGAAGGGTCGGGTATCAATTTTAAAGCAGTCGCCGCCCTGCTGGTGTCAGGCGTTTATTACCTGGTGCTACATGCCCGGACGAACTATAGCACACAATGTGGGATCGACATCCGTTCGGAGAAAGACCGGGCGGAGATCATCAGAACGATCCGTCAGATCTTGCAATGGGCCTTCGATGCGGCCAGATCACGGCGGCACGCCGGATAACCGATCACGATGAAAACATTGGAACCCCTGGAGCACTTGTTAGCCCGACTGCTCGGCGACTTACCCCCGTCGGTCGATCCGGGCTGGTCAGAATATGTACTGGATTTGTTCACCGCAGAACAAGATCGTATCATTCAAACTATCCGGGAAACGATCTATAGCTTCCATGGTGACCCAGGCCGGCGATCCGAGCATATCGAATATCTCCAAACCGAGCTCAGTAAGCTTTCGGACCGGCATTACGCGCTCCTGCCGGATTCCGCTGAACGTCATCCGGAACACCTGGTCTTACTGGCCTTGCTTGCTGCCCTGAATTATATTTACCGGTCGTTGCAGGAACTGTATGGGGTTGCTTTTAATGACCAGCTGAAAGTACCCCTTGCCCTGAAAGCGTCTTTTATAGCGGAAAACAGGAAAATGGCTTTTAAAATTCTCCGGGCACTGACCAGCGCCGGCGAGGACCGCGCACTCCTCCGGCTCATCGCGGATTACCTTGATGTCTTATCCAGGCCGGTCTACCGGCCGGTGCATAACGGCCGGGAGCTGGATTATCAGCTTCATTGGGTACAGTCGCTTCATGCCCTCGCTCAGGCTTATTCCGGTGACGAACTCCGGGCGCGGCTCTTCCCGGAACTGGTCCACCTGAATTTCAATTATTTCCCGGTGATCTGTTATTATACCCGGATGCTGCAGACCAATGATGCCGAGGTGGAATTTTATCAGGAGGAACTGGTCCGGGTGGCTGAAAAGCTCCGCGACCTGCGTTCCATTCCCATTAACATTCACTATGGCTACGAACAAGGAACCGAATCTCTGGGCTATATTTTGGCCAAAGCCCTGGAAGAGGAGGCTGCGACGCTCAAGAAGAAACTCCGTATTCAATCCCGGGTCACTTATAAGAAGTGGGAGAACATGCTTTTTACGCCCTTCTTTCTGCACGCTGCTGCCACGATGGAACAAGTGATTTACTTTTTTCGTGTACTGATCGAGGTCGGCTTTTTTGTCCACCGGAAAAAGGTCGTTTATTTCGATTATGTCGCCAAGCATGTGGAAACAGACGGACAGCAAGGCTTTTCCCCGGGGAGCGTGAAGAATAAGTATAACAACCCCAAGCACGCAACCGCAGAAAAGGTCAAAGAGGTATTTTTGAACGCAGTGCGCTGGATCAACGATAATCCGCCGATGGATTAGCCTGTAACAGGTGCAGGAGCTGGTACTGCTCCAGCAACGCCGTAAGTTCATTCATCCACCTGTAGGTGAATCCCTGTTGGTGGATCAGTTTGCCCCAGCCTAATTCCATGATCTCCTGCAGCGTACGAAATCCCATTTGCGCACATCCCCTGCGTAATTTCCTGGAAGCCGGAAGGTCCCCGACAGGGGTTCTTAGCAATAACAGTTCTTCCCGGGTCAGGGTTGCTCTCATAAAAAGGGGAATAATAGACATCAAGTTTTATGCTCATCAAATATAACGGAAGCCAGTGTCCCCTCCAAATGACTTTAGTGTGATCAGTCCATTAGGGCTGACCGGATTGCGATTTTCCTATTTCTAAAGGTGCCTCGATTTTCCCAGGAACAGGCACTTGACAGTCAGCGCATCGGGTTCCAACCTTTGCAAGATCAATGCCCTCTTTGATCGGACCGGCTGGCATGATGACTGTCGTACCTGCGGTTTTACGCATCGGTGGCGTTGATCCAGGCAGGAAGCCATCATCTTCCTTCCACTGAAATGGCCATTGGATAACCGCCCTGTTGGTACTGCAACCGGCGTTGCAGGCAGCGCGGTATTTACGTTAAGCTCATTGGATTATGCTACCATCGTATGCCCGGCAGGAACTCCTGCGCATGGAAGATGAACTCGCCCGGATCGCCAGGGAACAAACTGAACCTTTACAGCGAATGACCCTGGCTTTGCGGTATATCCGCAAAGCCCTGTCACGGATTTTTGATCACCTGGATAAACACCCCTTTCCGGATCAGAAAGACGAGATCCATTTCTTCAAGGTGGTCAAACCACAATTTTATGGGCCTTATCTTTTCGAAATCATGCGGTATCATCTCGTTACCGGTGCGCCCGTAGGAGACGAAGAACAGCTGCGGGCTTATTACCTGGACGAACTGCGCTTTATTCAGCGCGACCTCCGGCAGCATACCTTTCTTTACCAGTACTACCGGTTAGGTGCGCGGGAACTGGATGAGCTGTATTTTGTACGGGGCGTTTCCGTGCAGAGCGTACTGATCCCGGAGGTTCCGGAACTCGATCAAAACTTTGCCACCAGCGGTGATTACCTCTTTTCCAAATTCAGCGCCTATGAAATGTTGCAGGAATACATTGCCCAGGCCCTGGCGAATATCGGCAAGCCGGAAAGATCGGTCTATATCCGGCCCGGCCGGAACCGGAAACCACTCAAATGGACCGGGGAACTGATCAACAGCGTTGAACTGGGTTACGGCATCTGGCTCTCCGGGCAGTTAAATGAAGGAGATGCTTCGCTGGCCGATATCATCTATTGGCTCAGCGAAAGCCTGGATATCGATCTGAGCAAACATACCGGCCGCTTTGAAGAGATCAAGAACCGGAAGATCCTCAGTCAGACGCATTTTATTGACCGGATGCGGGACACCTTGCGCAAATACATCAGTGACCTGAATGGCTTCCAGCCGCTGAGAAAACGAAAGGCGAACCGGGTTGGGCCCAGATCCGGGGAGGAATGATGATCTCCGGTTGTTCCTATCCATGCCTGTGCCTGAAACTTTTGCAGAAGAACGGCCGCGTGCGGTATTTAAGTGGCTGAAAATTAATCCTCAACGGGTAAAGTTTCGGAAGTGAACTGCACTGGCTAGCCGGGCGTCCTTGCTTTATCAATTTTGCTTTATCAATCCTGCTGCAATGGGGCGGCAGGTCAAATCAGCAAAAAGATGTTACATCAAATCACATGGCAACAGTACCTGCTCCTAATGACGGTGGCCCTGCTCATTTACTACCTCATCATCTGGTTCCGCTATTACCGAAAAGACCCTTCCCGGGCGGCTGCCCGCTCACCGGCCCCGCAGCCAACGCCTGCCAGCGAGCAGGAGCCTGGGAATAACGATGGCCTTTTAGGCAGGCCGGCAGATGACTATGGCGCAAGCACGGTAGACAGCGAGGAACTGATCTTCGGCCCGGGGGAAGAGGAACTTGAAGCATTTCCGGACGATGAAGATCCGGACGATGAAGAGGAAGCCGATCGGCAGGCGGCGGAAGTTACGCCACCGGTGCAGGTAAGTAGAACCGACAACGATGAATTACTGCAAGGGGACATGGCCGACCTGCTGGAGGACATTAAACTGGTCTTCTATTTTATCAAGAAGCACAAACCTGCTGACCGGGCGGGCCTGGTCAGCAGGATGGCCAAAAAGGTGGAGCTCTACCCGCGCGTACTGGAAAGTGAACTGCTGGAGCTGGTCCTCGAAGACATCTGTGACAAAGCGTTGTCCGAGCTGGGTTTCCAGATCGGTCCTGCAGAAATACAGGAAGCGATCATCTACAACCGGGACAGTTACCAGGCCGGACCTTTCTCTAAAAAGGGGAAATGGTAAGCTGACCTGATGCTGCCCGGATCCATTATTCATTCCATTAACTCAAAAAACTATGAAATTTCACACTCCGTATAGTCCCCGCAAACAGGCCCTGTTAAAGACGCTGTTGTTTGCCTTTGCCCTGGTCACCTGCAACCTGATCCATTCGATCTGCTACGGGCAGGATGGCTCCGCAGGCATTACCGAGGCCACCAACAAGGTCAAAGGTTACTTCGATGCCGGGTGTAACCTGATGTATGCCATCGGCGCCGTGGTCGGCATCATCGGTGCCGTCAAGGTATTCGGCAAATGGAACGGTGGCGAGCCGGATACCAACAAGGTCGCTGCGGCCTGGTTCGGCTCCTGTATTTTCCTGGTCGTGGTCGCTACCGTACTTAAATCATTCTTTGGCATTTAACCGCAGCCAAATGTCGAGCATTTATCATATCAACAAGGGCATCAACAAACCCATCGAGTTTCATGGTTTGAAGGCGCAGTACATCGGCTATCTGGCCGGTGGCCTGGTGGGCCTGCTCATCCTGTATGCCATCCTCTACATCAGCGGTGTCAATGCCTACCTCTGCCTGGTCTTGATCGGAGGCCTGGCTACCGCGATGCTGGTCACTATTTTCCGGCTGAGTCACCGCTATGGGCAATACGGGCTGCTGAAAAAAGGTGCCCGGCGCAGCTTACCTGTCTACCTGAAATTTCGCTCCCGCAAACTATTCATTCAACTAAAAGCACACGATCATGGTGAACATTGAAAAGATCCTGCCCATCTATAAAGTGGAGAACGACTGTATTGTGTCCATGCAGGGTGATATTACCCTGGCCTGGCGGGTAGACTTGCCGGAGATCTTTACACGCTCCGGCAGTGATTACGAAGCCTTCCACCATGCCCTGATCAAAGCGATGCGGATCTTACCGCAAAACAGCATCTATCACCAGATGGACGTCTTCCGGAAAGCGCAATACCACGGCGCGCCGGATACCGCCCGGAGCTTCCTGGGCGCAGCCAGTGAACGCTTTTTTGAGGGCCGCCCTTACCTGGACCATTGCTGTTATATGCTGGTTACTAAAAAGCCGGATGACCGTAAAGCGGCAAGCAGCGGCTACTCGGGCCTGATGCGCAGGTCGGTCGTCCCGAAACAAACCACCAATACCATGGTTTTTCAGGACTTTTTGGAAAAGGCCGGGTCTTTTGAGCGGATATTGTCCGACAGCGGCTTTGTTACCCTGCACCGCCTCACGGACGATGAGCTGGCCGGTACCGAAAAGAAGGCCGGGCTCCTGGAGCAATACCTGTTCCTGCAAGGGGAAAACGAGCGCCCGATGCTGAAAGACATTCATCTGAAAGAAGGTATCCGCGTTGGCAACGACCATTGCCAGTTATTCACCCTGTCCGATGTCGAAGACCTGCCCTCGCTTTGCGGCAGCCGGGTCAATTATGACCAATACAGCACGGACAAGACCAAGTTCAGCATCGGTTTTGCTTCGCCGCTCGGACTCTTACTGGATTGCAACCATTGCTACAACCAGTACATTTTCATCGGAGACACCCAACGAACGATGAAAGCGCTGGAAAAGAAAAGACTGCGCCTGCAATCCCTGTCCGCTTACAGCCGGGAGAATGCCATCGCCAGGGATGCGACCGCAGATTTTTTGAATGAAGCGATCAGCGAACAAAGGCTGCCGGTCAAAGCGCACTTTAATGTCCTGGCCTGGACCGATCACCCGGAAGGTGTCCAGGAGATCCGCAACAAAGTGGGTTCGGCCATGGCGCAGATGGACGCCGTAGCCCGGCAGGAAAGCGATGGCGCACCCCAGATCTGGTGGGCCGGCATCCCGGGCAATGCCGCAGACTTTCCGCTCAATGACACTTTTGACACTTTCCTGGAGCAGGCGACGTGTTTTCTTAACGTGGAAACCAATTACCGTTCTTCACCCAGCCCGTTTGGGATCCGCCTGGGTGACCGGCTTACCGGTCGACCGGTGAATGCTGACCTCTCGGATGAACCGATGAAGAAAGGGTACATCACCAACCGCAATAAGATGATCCTGGGACCGAGCGGCAGCGGGAAATCCTTCTTTACCAATCATCTCAACAATGGCTATTATGAACAGGACAGCCATGTCGTGATCGTGGATGTCGGCCACAGCTACCAAGGACTTTGTGAACTGGCGGGCGGTTACTACTTCACCTATAGCGAGGATAACCCCATCAGGTTTAACCCGTTCTTTATTGCCAAGGGTGAAGTGCTCGACATTGAAAAAAAAGAAAGCCTGAAAACCTTGCTGCTGGCGCTATGGAAAAAGGACAATGAGGGCTATACCCGTTCCGAGTATGTGGCCATTTCCAATGCCATTACGCTTTATTACGCACACCTGGACAAGCATCCGGATCTATTCCCCGGATTTAATTCCTTCTATGATTTTTTAATGCAGGAATACCTGCAGGTCCTCCAGGATGGTAATGTTGCCGAAAAGGATTTTGATATCGGGAATTTCCTTTATGTGCTTAACCCTTACTACCATAACGGGGAATACGACTACCTCCTGAATGCCACTGAGAACCTGGACCTCTTAAATGAGCGTTTCATTGTCTTCGAGCTGGACAACATTAAATCGCACGAGATCCTCTTTCCCGTGGTGACCATCATTATTATGGAAGTATTTATTTCCAAGATGCGGAAGCTACCGAAAAGTACGCGAAAGGTGATCCTCATTGAGGAGGCCTGGAAAGCGATCGCCAAGGAGGGTATGGCTGATTATATCCGCTACCTGTTCAAAACGGTCCGGAAATTTTTTGGTGAGGCCGTCGTGGTTACCCAGGAGGTCGAGGACATTCTCAGCTCACCCATTATCAAACACGCCATCGTCAACAATTCCGATTGTAAGATCCTGCTCGACCAAAGCAAATACCAGAACAAGTTCGATGACGTACAGGCTTTACTCGGACTGACGGAAAAGGAAAAAGCGATGATCCTGTCGATGAACAAGGCGAACGAACCCGGCAAAAAATACAAGGAGGTCTTTATCAGCCTGGGTGGACAATACAGCAAGGTGTACCGCACGGAGGTGTCACCGGAAGCGTATTGGGCCTATACGACCGAAGCTGCTGAAAAAGCCAAAGTTCAGGAATTGGCTCAGCAGCTCGGCAGTATGGAAAAAGCCATCGCCGCCATTGTGGCCCGGCAGGCCGCTATACCCGGGAAACCGTCCTGACCGGTCCTATGCAAATCAACCATCTTATTCACCAACCATCATCCCCCCTTTCGGGGGCTAAGGGAAACTTATGAAAACGCAACAGCTATTACGCAACGTCCTTAACCAATCCATCAACATCATGAAAAATTATATGGTCATCCTACCGCTTTCAGCGATGACGCTGTTTGTGACCCTGCCCAAAGAGGCTGATGCCCAACTGGCGATCGCAGAGGTCATCAAGGCCGCCATCACCAAAGTGATCAAAGCCGTAGATCTCCAGGTCCAGCGGATGCAGAACAAAACCATCTGGCTGCAGAATGCACAAAAGGCCTTAGAGAACCAACTGTCCAAGCTTAAGCTGGAGGAAATTTCCGGCTGGTCAGCAAAGCAAAAAGAACTGTACGGGCAGTATTACGCCGAATTGTGGAAGGTCAGATCACTCATTGCTTATTATGAACGGATCCGGCACATTACCGAAAAACAAGCCGCACTGATCGGTGAATATCATCAGGCCTGGGGACTGCTCCGGCAGGACCGGCATTTCAGCGCAGCGGAACTGTCTGCCATGCAAAAGGTCTACAACGGCATTCTGCAGGAGAGCGTGAAAAACCTGGATGAGATCCTGGTCATCGTCAGCGCTTTCAAAACGCAGATGACGGAGGCCCGGCGGATCGAGCTCATCAACAAAGCGGCCGACCGCATTGATACCAACTGCAATGACCTCCGGCAGTACAATAACCAGAACTATATCCTCAGCCTGCAGCGCGCCCAAAGTGAACATGAAATTTTAACCCTCAAAAAATATTATGGGCTACCGGAATAAAGGATCCCAGAATCTCTCCTTTCCAGGAAGGGTTGGGGTAGCGCTGGTTTTTATCCTCCTTTCCTCCGCCGTGCAGGCCCAAACTTTTGCCGAATGGTGGAGCCAGAAAAAAACCCAGCTTAAATATCTGCAGCAGCAGATCGTGGCTTTGCAGGTCTACGGCGGCTATGTCCGGCAGGGCTACCAGCTCTCGCAGGAGGGCCTGGGCAGCATCAGTGCCTGGACCGGTAAAGAATTCAGCCTGCATGCAGCCTATTACGCGTCGCTTAAAGCCGTTAAGCCACTGATCCAGAATGATCCGAAAGCTTTGGAGATTTTCCGGTATGCCAGCGCGATTCCGGGGCAATTTGACCAGCTAGCCGCCTTCACCGGACCGATTGCCAGCCACCAGGTTTATATCACCGCGGTCCGGCAAAAAGTGTTGCAGGAATGCAGCCGGGATATCGACCAGCTCCAACTGGTCATGACCTCCGGTAAAGCAGAAATGACCGATGATGAACGGATAGAACGCCTGGACCAGCTTTATGCCAGTATGAAAGATAAATACGCGTTCACCCTGGCTTTTGGCAACCAGGTGAAAATGCTGTCAGGGCAGATGCAAGGGCAGCAAGAGGAGATTCAAGCGCAAAGGAGGCTGTATGCCATACCTTAAATATTTAGGACTGTTCATGATGGCTGCGCTGGCTCGCCACACGAGCCGTGCTCAATCCCAGGAGGTCCAGCAATTGCTGCTGAACGTGGAAAAGCTCACCCAGTTCAAAGCCATCCTGTCGGACATGCAGCGAGGTTATACGATCCTTAATGAGGGATACGGACAGGTCAAAGACCTGACGCAGGGCAATTTCAGTTTGCACCAGGTCTTCCTGGACGGGCTCCTGCAGGTCAACCCCGAGATCAGGAAATATGCAAGGGTGGCGGATCTCCTCGCTGACCAGGCCAGTATCCTCTCGGAATATAAAAAGGCCAAAAGCCGGTTTGCCGGCAGTGGCAGGTTCAACGCTGCGGAGCTGGATTACCTGACGCAGGTCTATGCTGGTCTGACCAAAGCGGCCCTGCGTAATCTGAATGAACTGGCTGATGTGGTAACCGCCTCCAAGCTCCGGATGAGTGATGACGAACGCCTCCGGGCCATTGATCGCCTGTATGCGGACACCCATGACCAGCTGCAATTTCTCCGGAGCTTCAACCGGCGGACCAGCCTGCTGCAGATGCAGCGACAAAACGAACAAAATGACATCGATCACCTGAAAAAACTGTTTCAACCATGAAAAAAGTAAAAAGATTTATACGAGTCAGACGCTTGGCATTCAGGGCGCTGGGAGGCTTTGGTTTTGCACTCCTCTTTCCCGCGATATGCAGTGCCGAGGGCCTGGCCGACGACTTGAAAGGCATGCAGCCCGTGCTGGATACAGTCTACAGCCAGATGATCCCCCTTTGCAGCCAACTCATAGGGGCGGCAAGAGGGATCGCCGGGTTTGCCGCCCTTTGGTTTATCGCATCCCGGGTCTGGCGACAGATCGCCAACGCAGAGCCGCTGGAATTTTACCCGCTGCTCCGCCCTTTTGCCCTGGGCATAGCGATTATGCTTTTCCCAGGCGTGCTGAGCCTGATGAATGGCATATTACAACCGGTCGTCAGCGCCACGGGCCATATGGTGCAAAACAGCAATACCGCTATCGCCGCCTTATTGAAACAGAAAGAAGCTGCCATCAAGCAATCCTCCGCCTACCAGATGTATGTTGGCGAAAATGGGAATGGTGATCAGGACAAATGGTATAAATACACGCATCCGGATGATCCGGACCGGGAGAACGAGGGCTTTTTCGAAGGCATCGGCAATGATGTGAAGTTCTGGCTCGCCAAGCAGAACTATGATTTCCGGAACAGTATCAAGCAGTGGTTATCCCAGGTGCTTGAGGTGTTGTATGCGGCCGCTTCCCTGTGTATCAACACCATTCGTACTTTTTTTCTGATCGTGCTGGCCATCCTGGGGCCCCTGGTGTTTGGGCTAGCCGTCTTCGACGGTTTCCAGCACAGCCTGAGCCAGTGGCTGGCCCGTTATGTCAATATTTTCATGTGGCTGCCGGTCGCCAATATATTCGGCAGCATCATTGGCAAGGTGCAGGAAAACATGATCCGCCTGGACATCTCGCAGATCCAAAGCCAGGGCGACACCTATTTCAGTTCCACCGACACCGCTTATCTGATCTTCCTGATCATTGGCATCGTGGGCTATTTCTCGGTGCCGACGGTTGCCAACTTTATCGTCCATGCCCATGGCGGTAACGGGATGCTGCAACGCGTGAATGTGATCAGCGCGGGTACGACCAGTACCGTGATCAGCACCGGCGCTTCGGCTGCTTCCGCAGTTGGATCCAGAATGGCGGAAGGCGCCCAAAACATGGTCAATGCACCGGGGCATTTCATGGAGGGCTACCGCAGCAGCGGTGCCAGCACCTATCAGCAAGACAAATTATCCGGAAACACCTAATCAGAAAACCTATGTTCACACAACTCAAAAATATCGATACCGCTTTTAAGCATATCAAACTATTCAGTTACCTGCTCATTTTGGCCTGCCTGCTGATCTCCTGCTTTGCGATCTACCAGAGTTACCGGAGTTCAGCGCGTGACCGCAACCACATTTACATCTTAGCCAACGGTAAGGCACTGGAGGCATTTGCCGCAGACCGCCGGGATAACGTTCCCGTCGAAATCCGGGACCATATCAAAATGTTTCACCAACACTTTTTCACCCTTGATCCGGATGAAAAAGTCATTCAGGCCAATATCACCAAAGCCCTTTATCTGGCCGACGGTTCGGCCAAGACCGCTTATAATAACCTGAAAGAATCCGGCTATTTTGCTGGTTTGGTCTCCGGCAACATCAGCCAGCAGATCGAAGTGGACAGCGTGTCCCTGGACATGGATCGCTATCCCTATTATTTCAAGTGCTTTGCCACCGAGCAACTGATCCGTGCGACCTCCACCGTGACGCGCAGCCTGGTCACGCAAGGTTATTTACGCAACGTGTCCCGCTCGGACAATAACCCGCATGGCTTCCTGATCCAAAATTGGGAGACCCTGGAGAACAAAGACCTTAAAACCAGCACCCATTAAGATGAAGACAGGACATCAGCGATCCGGCCCGGCAAGACCCAACCGGATGATCTCTTACCTGGAACAAACCCTGGAGCGCAGGCAAAAGCAGGTAGCCCTTTATTTGGACCGGAAAACGCAGCACTGGAACCGGGCCTCTAAACTGATCCTGCTTTTGCTGATCTGCCTGCTCTTTGGCGGGAGCAGTGTCTGGCTCCTGATCCAGGCTTGCCATTGATCTTACTATTCACTCACCTTAAATGATTTTATATGAAAATGCATTCAACTGAACAGCTCGAAAAACAAAAAAAGTTCTTCCTGGCACTTCCTATACTGATCTTACCCTTTTTAACACTTGGCTTTTGGGCCTTGAGAGGTGGTCAAGATAAAGCCTCGGATCAGCTTGCCTCCGGCAAAGGGATCAATACCGAATTGCCGGAAGCGCAGTTTAAAGACGACAAACCGCAGGATAAATTCAGCTTGTATGACCAGGCGGCCCGGGATTCGGCAAGGGCACAGCATAGGAGTGATGACCCGGTCTCCGGTAGTTTGGCTGTAGATACCCTTCGTCCGGCCACCGACAAGATCCCTTCCGCATCTGCTGATGAAGTACAGATCAGCCGGAAACTTACGCAGATCAGGCAGCAGCTGGACCAGCCCGAGCCTGTAGCCAAACCGGTGGCCCGCCCGGTTCTTGCCTCAGCAAGCAGTCCTGAAACCGAAAAACTGGAAAAGATGATCCGATCGGTTCAGGATAACAGGACCGAAGATCCGGAGCTGCAGCAGCTTTCCGAAATGCTGGACAAGATCCAAGCCATCCAAAACCCTGATCTGGCCCGGGAAAAGTTTAAACAGGAGTTACCGCCATCGATGCCGGATACTTTATTTAAAGCCGTTCCCGCCGCCATCGACGGCGATCAAAAGGTAGTACAAGGCGGCATCGTCAGACTGCGCTTACAGGATACCATGCGCCTGAACGGGCTCCTGCTGGATAAAGGTCAGGCACTCTTTGGCAATTGTACCCTGGTCAACCAGCGCCTACTGCTGAACATCAAAAATATCCGCATCGGTAACGCCATTATCCCGGTTGACCTGACCGTTTTTTCGCTGGACGGCCTCGCCGGCATCGACGCACCGGAAGCCGAGCTGGCTGAAGCGGCAGGTACCGGCAGCAGCAACGCCCTGCAAAGCATGACTTTTATGCCCATGGATCAGACCCTGGCCACGCAGGCGGCAGGAGCCGGCATCGAAACCGCAAAGAGCCTGTTCAGCAAGAAGATCAAACGCATCAAGGTGAAGCTTCAGACAGGCTACCCGGTATTGCTGCGGAATAACCAGCCCGGAAAATAATTGTCTCCTGGCCATGTATCCCCACAGTATACGCGATGCGGTACAGGACGCGGCTAAACTCGGCTTTGATCCGGTGGAACTGGAACGCGGCTTACGCCGGATGGCTGAACTGAACCTGCGTGGCGACTACCGTCAAAGCCTCTTTGCCGGCGGGCGCTTTTCCTTCGGGAATCTGGCCTTCCGCCTGGATTACCGCTTTAATGGCAGCCGGATGGAACTGACCGGCTATGAAGCGCGGCTGCTCAGGGATGACATCACGCCGGCCGCTCACTGGGAGTTTACAAAAGCAATGCCTTTGGCGGAGGCTATCAGAACCATCATCAAAGACCTGGGTATTGTTACGCCCATCAAACAGATAACTCAATCATTTACCGGGGTAACCACCCCACAAATTTTACGGACCATGAATTTGAATAACCTGGATGACCTCAAAAAAGAGCTTAAAGACCTGGGCTTTAATCCCAAAGTCGCGGATGAGCTTGAAAAACACATGAAGCCCTTACCGGGCCACTTCACCCTGAATGATCAGTTTCCGGGTGATAAGGGGCTGGTGGACATGACCCTCCACTTCCGGAAATCCAACCAATCGGATTTCTATACCTTGAATAAATATGAGGTCACGGCAGGCAAAGTGCCGCCTACCGTGCCCGGCCAACAGTATATGGTCATCTCCGAAAATGAAAAAGACAATCAGAAGCCACTGGTTAAAAGCTTCGATAACCCGAACGAGGCTATCGATTTTTTTAAAAAAGAGAAAGGGACCAGTGAACTGGCGATGGGTGAAAGTGCCGACAGTAAACAGCTATTGGCCAGCAAGGAAAAAGGAACCGTCAATTTCATTGACAAACAGTTCCGGCCTGCTTACTTCAGCCCCGCGGTCAAACAAACCTTTTATATCAAGGAAGGACAAGGGTTTAGCGCCCGGCAGGCGGCCAACCTGGTGCAAAACCGCACCGTTCATCGAGACAACATGCTTACCCGGGACGGCGAGCCTTACAAAGCCTGGATCAGGCTGGACTTTGATCAGAAAAAGGATGATTTCGGCAACCATAAATTCAAACAATTCTATGATCCTTCTTTTGGGTTCGACCTGGAAAAGACCCTGAGTCAATATCAGATCAGGGAATTGTCTGATCCGGCCAAAAAGGAAACCATCATGAATGCCATGAAACAGGGTGACCGGGTGGAGCTTACCGTTAAAGGGCCGGAGAACAAGGATATGAAAGTACTGGCCGAAGCAGTACCACGGTATGGTAAACTGGACTTTTTTAATGAAAAGGGCAGCCGTCAAAAGCGTGAACAGTTTGAAAAAACCTCTGCCGAATTAGCGCACGACAAAGGTCAAAACCAAGGCAAAGAACAACAACAGGAAAAAAGACAGGGTGTGCGGATGTAGCCATCTTCATCGCTTACCTGTAGAATTAAGTTTTCCAATTTGCAGTAAGGAACAGGGCCGGATCTTTCCGGCCCTGTTTTAGACCCAATAATTTTGCCTATCTTGTATGAGGCCTCTTTAAGCTTTTAAGATGACGACCTCGAATGACCGATTACTCCGCTGCTTCATCTTAGAAGATGAAAAGCACCAGGTGGACCATCTTGCCGGATTTATCGATCAGACCATTGGTCTGACATTTGCTGGCTCATCGGCCAATGCGCTGACTGCATTATCCGATGTTACTGGACCGGGCGGGCCGGACCTGGTTTTTCTGAGCACCTATGTGCATGGCATGAACGGTATCGATTTCGCCCAGGCCGTTAAGGGACACACGAAGATCATTTTTATCTCCTCCATGCCCTGGCGGATACAGGAGATCTTCCCCGATGAAGCCTTCGAATACTTGCCCAAGCCGATCTCCTATGAGGCTTTTTTGAAATGTATCGGGCGCATCAGGAAGCGAAAATATTGAGCATGTCACTACTTTGGTTGAAAACGAGCGTTATTTTAGCTTAAATAATATAGCCGTTTTTAGCCATGGAAAAAAAGCCCGCAGAATCTATCCCGATGATCGAGTTTGTTCAGGTCTGGCACCGTTTCAGGATCGCTATAGATCTGCTGGTGCAGGAACAAGGTTATGAAGCGCTCACCGCACCGAACCTCTGCAAGCTGGCAGAGCTACCGGAAAGCGCCATCTTTACCTACTTTGGA
The DNA here is from genome assembly GCF_054783355.1 of Mucilaginibacter koreensis. Taxonomy (NCBI): domain Bacteria; kingdom Pseudomonadati; phylum Bacteroidota; class Sphingobacteriia; order Sphingobacteriales; family Sphingobacteriaceae; genus Mucilaginibacter; species Mucilaginibacter koreensis. The sequence continues at coordinate 70,641 of NZ_BAAGQS010000001.1, forward strand.
TCATTGGATATCCTCCTCCGGATGCACGACCATTCCGTCATGCTGGATCAGTTTCTCAAGCTCAGATCCGGAGGCGAAAAGTTAGCGTAGTAAGTATGGACAGGTTATCCTGTTTAATCATTTTCGCAGCAAAGCCGTTTCGTTATTCCTGAACTCATTCCTCAACCGCTTTGCCGGATCGTACAGAACGATGCTCCATTCTTTCGCATAGCTCTTGATGAATTGCGATCATGTCAATAACCGGCAGGCTCTGCGATCTGCAGCGAAAAAGCAGAGAGACGTAAGCATTAATCATTTGCCGCAAAGTTCGCCCGTCAGTCCGCAAACGAGTGCCATTGTTTTTTTTCTTTGGAATCAAGGTCGTATCCAAAAAATGGGTATCCCTTCGTACCTCCGGGAGCCTCCGCATTTTTAGGATCTCCACCTTGCCCTTATTGCGTCCTGCGGGCGGGGTGGCAGCCATCATTAATTTTTTACTTATTAAAACTTTAAGGTTATGGCAACTATTAAAAATTTCAAGGACACTTACCAGGAAGTAACAGACGCGGTAATCGAGCAGATGGAAAGCGGCAACATCGTATGGCATTGCAGTTGGAACCAGGTCGGCTTTCCACAAAACGTAACTACCGGGATCAGCTACCGGGGCTGGAATGTCTTCTGGCTCAACTTTCACACGATGCTGAAAGGCTACAGCCTGCCTTATTACATCACCTTCAAACAGGCACAGGACTTAGGTGGCACCATTAAGAAAGGCGAGAAAGGCACAAAGATCACCTACTGGGCCAGCATTAAGGTCAAAGGACTGGATGATGATGCAGCAAAGCAACTAACCGACGGTGACAGCGCAGCACAACAGACACGTATGGTTCCTAAGGTACATACCGTGTTTAACATCGACCAGACCGAGGGAATTGTGTTTCCAAAGGTCGAAGCCTTGTTCAGGTCAGATGCCGAGAAGATAGCCGCTTGTGAGCAGATCATTCAAGAGATGCCCAACAGGCCGCAATTGAACCTCAACGGCCAATACCCGGTTTATTATCCGCTGAAAGACCTGGTAGCCGTGCCGGACATCGCCCGATTTGACAGCAGTGAAGAATACTACTGTGCCTTGTTTCACGAACTGGCGCATAGCACAGGGCATGAAAGCCGTTTGAGCCGTAAGGAGATCACCCAGCCTAATAAATACGGCAGTGAGCCCTATTCCAGGGAAGAGCTGACGGCAGAACTCACCGCAGCATTCCTGTGTGCCATTACCGGGGTACAGAAGCAAACCATCCAGAACAGCGCAGCTTACCTGCAAGGCTGGCTGAAAGCGTTGAAGAATGATAAGACCTTGATCCTGAAAGCAGCAGGACAAGCGCAGAAAGCAGCTGATTACATGATGGAAGTAGTTCATCAGCCGGAACCGGCCGGTTAAGAAAAGCCCTTAGGGGCTTTTTCTTTTGCGATCAAAGATCACTTGCCGGTTCAGTACACGGGCTGCTTTAAGCAAATAATGAAATTCCGCATAATCTACTTTCAGGTTGAGCCTGGTCAGCAGAAATTCTGCACGCATATTCAGCATGTTCTCCTCCAGTTGGCGGTCAGGGTGTATCGTGATCGAGGTTTCAGCAAGCGCATTTCCAATGACCATTTTTAACGATCACCTGTTTGAGGATGCCCCCTCTTTTTATATCATGCGATAATATTCCGTGAAAAAAGGGGGATGCTATATTTCTGAGCCTATGATTATATCCCTGTCAAATTCAAATCGATTGGTTACCGGCAGTGGGATACCGCGTTACTTAGGCGCAAAATAAAAACGATCATTTTTTTAAAAACAAATGGTTTGTTATTTGTTATGATCTAAACGGAAATGGTGTCTTCCGTTCAAAATAACCGCCTCGTGCTGATGACGCCTACAATTATAGCATAGATAAAACCTTGCAGGTTTTGTCGTGAACATTATTGTAGGTGAATGATCAGCGATACACAAATCCCTTTTCTATTCCGTCTCGTATCTAGTCAGGTCACCTCCCTGCTCATTGTTCCGGCATTAGTTCATGGTTTTATCCATACGATTTAAACTTTTAAAAACAACATAAAATGAACATCAAGAACATTATGGCCAGGGAAGTTTTGGATTCAAGAGGTAATCCGACCGTTGAAGCGGAGATCACTCTAGAAGATGGATCCACAGCAAGGGGAATCTCACCATCGGGTGCCAGCACCGGTGAGAAAGAAGCGGTGGAACTACGCGACGGCGACAAAAGCCGCTATCAGGGCAAGGGCGTTGAAAAAGCAGTAGCTGGAATCAATCAGGAAGTTAAGCGCACGGTTATCGGCTCTGCATTTGCGGATCAGGCAGCCTTTGACAAAATGCTGATCGACCTGGACGGAACACCTAATAAGGCTCGGTTAGGCGCTAACGCCATTCTGGCCGCTTCGATCGCCTTTGCGCGGGTCAACGCTGTATCCAAAAAGATTCCCCTTTACCGTCAGCTTATCGAGCGCGATACCTATGTGATGCCGGTCCCATGCATGAACGTGATCAACGGTGGTCGGCATGCGGACAATAACCTGGATTTTCAGGAATTCATGATCGCCCCGCACCATGCGCCGAACTTTAAAGAAAGTATCCGCATGGGAGAAGAGGTATTCCATACATTAAAAAAGCTATTATCTGACAAAGGCTATTATACCGGTGTGGGCGATGAAGGTGGTTTTGCGCCCAACCTCCGCTCTAATGAAGAGGCCATCGAAGTGATCCTGCAAGCTATTCAGAAAGCCGGATACAAACCCGGCGAGGATATCTCTGTTTGCCTGGACCCGGCTACCAGTGAAATGTGGGATAATGGTCATTACAAAATGTACAAAAGTGACCAGCAGCGTTATACCTCGGAAGAGATGGTCGATCTATGGGCAAAATGGATCCGAACCTATCCTATCGTGCTTTTAGAAGACGGTTTGGGCGAAAATGACTGGGATGGCTGGAAGATCATGACCGATCAGCTGGGCAGCGAAGTGGAATTGGTCGGCGACGATATCTTTTGCACGAACCCTTCGATCATTCAGGAAGGCATCGATCGTGGTATCGGGAACAGCGTATTGATCAAGCTTAATCAGATAGGCACGGTATCAGAGACCTTACAAGCTGTAGCATTGGCGCAGCAGAACGGCTACCATTGTTTCATCTCCCACCGAAGCGGTGAAACCGAGGACACGACCATCGCTGACCTGGTGGTAGCCACCAATGCCGGGCATATTAAAACGGGAAGTGGCTGCCGCTCGGAGCGGGTCTCCAAATTTAATCAGCTTTTACGCATTGAACAGGAACTGGGTAGCAAGGCCCGTTTTGCAGGGATCGAAACTTTTAAACGGTAGCAGCAGATCAGGATATGAAAGCCCTTATCACCTCGGAGCGCTACCGGATCGTTAAAGAACTGATCAGGTGGAGCTTGCTTATACTTCCGGTAGCTGTCGCTATCGGAAGTATGGTCGCCTTGTTTCTATGGATACTGGACCTGGCCATCATTTACCGGTTCCATCATCCCTGGCTTCTATTTTTGCTCCCGCTGGCCGGGGTACTGATCCACTTGATCTATCGCTCGGTCGGCAGATCTTCTGAAAAAGGCAATAACCTGATCATGGATGAGATACATGAACCAGGCGGGGGCGTGCCACCGCAAATGTCACCGATCATTCTATTGACCACGGTATTGACACACTTGTTCGGTGGTTCTGCCGGTCGTGAAGGTACCGCGGTACAGATTGGCGGAAGCATTGCCCATTTATTCGGAAAGTGGTACAGACTATCCGTTCAGGACATGCAGCTGCTGCTCACGTCCGGAGTAGCCGCCGGGTTCGGTGCCGTGTTTGGCACACCGCTGACGGGTGCGCTGTTCGCCCTGGAGGTCCTGGCCATAGGGCGTATGCAGTATAACGCGTTATTGCCTGCACTGATCGGCGCAGTTGCCGGAGATTATACGGTAGCAGCCTGGGGAGTCCACCATACGGCCTACCAGATCAGCGCCTTTCGGCATGAACCCTATTTTTTATCGGCTTATCTACCTTTTGATGGTCTGTTAATGGCAAAAGTAATGTTAGCGTCCGCGGCATTTGGGATGTCCAGTGCTTTGTTTTCTTCACTAGTTCACGCGATCAAGGTCGTTTCAGGTCATTTTATACGATCGAAATGGCTGATCCCTTTTACGGGTGGCTTGGTCATTATCGCGCTGACCTATCTCAATAGCAAACCTGACTACCTGAGCCTTGGTGTCGCTGCAGAGTATCCCGGGGCCGTTACGATCCAGTCGGCTTTTCATGCCGGAGGCGCAGACCTGTTCAGTTGGTTTTGGAAAATGATCTATACGGCTATCACGCTTGGCTCTGGATTTAAAGGCGGAGAGGTAACCCCTTTATTCTATATCGGGGCTACCCTTGGTAACACTTTATCTGCTGTATTGCATGCACCGGTAGGCTTATTTGCAGCGCTGGGATTCATTGCCGTGTTTGCCGGCGCGACCAATACGCCGCTGGCCTGTACGGTCATGGGAGTAGAACTGTTTGGCGGTGAACACGTACTTTATTATGCGATCGCTTGTTTTACAGCCTATTTATTCAGTGGTCATTCGGGCATTTACAGCGCGCAAAGGATCGCCATCCCCAAATTGCTGAATGCCGGCATAACGCCCGACTCCGCTTTGGGTGACCTGGGTAAAAGCCGGCCGCATTGGTACGAACGATTTCTAAAGCATTAACTGCAGAGGCGGGGCGCGGTTCTACCGCGCCTCTATTTTAACGGTAACGATCTTGTTGACCATATAGGTCCTGCGATCCTTGTCGTGTTCCATGGGTTGCGTATTTCCCTGACTGTCCGTCGCCCTCGACATCAGTTTATATTGGCTATCGCCCGCAGGAACCTGCCAGTTGTATTCCCAAAGCCGCCAGGCGAACTTAACGTGCTTGCCTAGCAATTTTGCCGGTTTCCAGGTTACACCTTCATCGAAGCTGACCTCGACTTTGGTTATTTCATTTTCTCCGCACCAGGCCGCACCATGCACCCGGTATGTTTTACCGGCAGGGATCACTTCGCTTAGCGCTGGTCTGGCGATCTCTGCTTTTACCTGCGTTGGGTATTGAGGCTTGGAAGAAAGATCAAAGTTACGATGCTTGGATCACCTATGCCTCATGGCATGAGAATCTGAAAGATGTTACACAGGTTGTAGAACTGCCTTTGGCATCACGGCTATTTCGTGGTACGCCGGTAGCGCTGACATCCAATACCAAACACGCAGCGCAAGCCAAACAATTCATTCAATTCTTACAAAGTATCGATGGCCATGCGTTATTGGAAAAGTGGGGATGGGAATAAAGCTCACTGTTAAACTATAGCAAAAACAGATCGACAGAAGCAGCCTGCTTTTGTTTTATATGCTTGAGCTATTTTCATAACTTTAGACTATCAACCATCTATTTTGACGATGAAAATGACTTAGTTTTATGATTGATCTTTGAGATATAAATAAAGAAGATCATGAAAACTATTCAACGTTACGTCCATTATGAATTTGATGACCAAACAATTATTATTGGCGACAAAGTTCTAAAAATCGCTGTACCTGTTATCGTATTGACGGCAGCTACTTTTCCTTTTTTGTTGTTACTTTTCCGACTTAGCTAATAACATTTATCAGTATGTTCGATTTTCGATTACAGGTTTTTCATACAGTGGCCAAGCGGCTGAACTTTACCAAGGCGTCCACGGAACTTTTTATTAGCCAGCCTGCAGTGACCAAGCATATTAAAGAGCTGGAAGAACAGTTTAAAACCACGCTGATAGAGCGTAGCGGGAATAAAAAAATATCGCTCACACCTGCTGGCGAAATGTTGCTGGCTTATGCGGATAGACTGGCCGCTGTTTACAACGAGCTGGACTTTGATATGAACCTACTGATCAAAAAACATTCGGGTACGTTGCGTATCGGTGGCAGTAATACTGTTGCGCAATACGTGATTCCCCCGGTATTAGCCCGGTTCCACGAAAAGTTTAAAGATGTACAAGTAAACCTGGTGCCAGGTAATACGGAGCAGGTTGAGCAGGCCTTACTGAATAAAGAGATCGACCTGGGCATTGTAGAGGGCATCCTCCGTAATCCGCAGTTGAGCTACCAAGAATTTTTGAGTGACGAACTGGTGCTGATCTGTAGTGCCTCGAATACTTTTAAAAAAGACAGCATTAAACCGGAGGAATTAAAAGAACTGCCTTTATTGTTTCGTGAACCCGGTTCGGGAACGTTGGACGTTATTGCTCACGCTTTAAAGCCTTTCAATATCAAATTATCAGATCTGAAGATAGAAATGCAGTTAGGCGGCACGGAAAGTATAAAGTCTTATTTGCTACACAGCAAATGTTTTGCATTTGTATCGGTGCAGTCGATCTTGAAAGAGTTGAAGTATAACGAATGCCGGATCATCGACATTAAAGACCTGACTATTGAGCGGCCATTTTATTTTATCCTGCTACACGGTCAACCTTCATCATTAGCAGAAATATTTATGCGATTCGCTAAAAGCTATAAGAGCCTATAAGCATCTGATATGACTGAAAAGAAGAAAAAAGTCATTATCATGTTTATTGCCGAAGCACCTGGCTCTACCAACAACCATTTTTATTTAAAAAACACCAATTTATTCCGGGCAATGCGCGCGGCCTTTGAACAGGCTTTTGGTAAATTTAGTTCTGCTGACGATTTTCTTGATTTTTTTAACAAGTCCGGCAGCGTCCTGGATCATCTATATCCTCTGGGTAAAGAAACATCAGTTAACTTAACGCCTTATGCTGCCGAACAGTTAGCAGATCGTATGCGTTTGATTCAACCTAAACACGTTATCATTTTAATGAAGAGAATTGCTCCCGATGTCAGGAAAGCAGCTATCGATGCCGGTGTCTCTCCATCTGAAATTCTGACCACCGCATATCCCGCAGGAAGTGAAAAGAACAGGCAAGTCTTTATTCACGATATATCAACATGGTTAAGACACATACTCGATAATTTTTAGTTATCGTTATGTCTGATTACAATCATAGATCTTTTTCTCGGCAATAAGATTTGATAGCTTGGTTGAGCTGGAAACTTTCCCATCATTTGAGGGTTTATTTATCATATTCAAATGGTATGAAAATATCTAAATATATCCACTCTTGCGTGCTATTAGAAAAAGACGGTTTTCGGTTATTATTTGATCCCGGTAAGTTTACCTTTGCCGAGAACTTGGTAAACGTCGAGGAATTTAACAAGGTCAATGCTGTCATCATTACCCATGACCATCCAGACCACCTGGACGTAGAAAAGTTGAAAGCCATTATTAAGTTAAGCGGCGCAACGATCTACACCAATAAAGAAGTTGCTGAGGGACTAAAAGGGTCTGGTCTTTTTTGTGAGTTGGTTGAGCCGGGAAAATTCGATATCGGTCCTTTTGCTTTGCAGGCGATCAATGTAAAACATGAGAATATTCTTGATAGTCCACTGCCTGATATGCAAGCCTACTTGATCGATGGCAGGATCTTAAATCCTGCGGATTCTTTTGGCACTTATGATGATGAATTTCAACAGCCTGAATTATTAATTCTGCCTGTCATGGCTCCGTTCACGACAGAGATAGCGGTAGCGGATTTTGCAGATCGTATTAAACCCGAGGCCGTACTACCAGTGCACGATGGCTACGCCAAGGATTTCTTTTTAAAACAACGCTACGAGACCTACAGTAAGCACTTTGAAAAACAGGGGATCATATTTCATCAAGCAATGCAACCGGGTTTTAGCATTAGCATTTGAAGAAGCAGTATTCGTTAATAAGCCGCAAGCCTGCTAAATTTACCGCATGATACAGTTTGGGCCAGCATTGCAATCAGCGTTAGAAGAAAACAGCCAGCGGAAGCCATTACCGGCGGGCACGGTGCTGATGTCATCCAACAGTTATGTGCGGTCATTGCCGGTGCTTTTATCCGGCAGTATGCGGGTTATGCGGCAGGATGAGGACGGCCGCGAGATCCTTTTATATTACATCAAACCCGGCGAAAGCTGTATCATGTCATTCCTGGCCGGGATACATGAGGATACCTCAAAAGTACGCCTGGCGGTAGAAGAAGATGCCAATGTCTTGATGCTGCCCATTACCAAAGCCAGCGAATGGGTAAAAAGCTATCCCGAATGGGCCGACTTTATTTTTAAACTTTACCACCAGCGTTTCGAAGAATTGCTTACTGTGATCAATGAGGTTGCCTTTCAAAAACTGGATGACCGTATTGTAGAACTGCTCAAGAAGAAAGCCGCGGTATTCAATTCCCTTGAATTTCAGATCACTCACCAGCAACTGGCAGAAGAGTTGGGCACAACGCGCGAAGTCATATCACGCCTTTTGAAGCAAATGGAAAAGAAGGAAATGATCACCCTTTCCCGCAATAAGATCACTTTAAATTTCCCTGTGTAACATAAGTCACCAATAACCAGGCCGAAAGCAGATAGCTTTGTTCCATCAATCATCAGGTTTTGGAAATAGCAGGTTACGCAGCTTCGGTTTTAATTGGTTTGTCCCTTGGGTTAATAGGCGGCGGTGGCTCTATTCTCACTGTATCTATTCTCGTTTATTTTTTTGCTATCGACCCAGTGTTAGCGACCACTTACTCTTTATTTGTAGTTGGACTAACCAGTACCGCAGGCGGGGCCAGCCATTACCTAAAAGGCAATGTGGATGTTAAGACCGCGTTGATCTTTGGTTTACCATCCTTGGCCGCCGTATTTATCATGCGGAGATGGGTAATGCCAGTGATACCAATTCACTTATTTACGCTCGGACACTGGACTGTTACCAAAAGCATGCTGCTGATGCTTGTTTTTGCCGGTCTGATGCTGGCAGCATCCCTTTCCATGATCCGGAATAAAAAGGAAGATCGTGGTAGTTCCCAAGAGCTTAGTTATCCAAGATTAATTTTGCAGGCCATAGCTGTTGGCCTTATCACTGGTTTTGTAGGTGTTGGCGGTGGTTTTCTTATTATTCCATCGCTGGTATTGCTCGCAGGTTTACCGATAAAAAAAGCAGTGGGTACTTCGCTTATGGTAATGACCATTAGCTCGCTGCTGGGTGTATTGGGTGATATCACCGGGAATGTAGTAATAAATTATGAGTTTTTAGCCGTCTTTTCGGGTTTTGCCATTGCCGGTATCATCCTCGGCAGTTACCTCACGCGGTTCATCAGCGATATCCGCCTGAAGCCTGCCTTTGGCTGGTTTGTATTGGCTATGGGTATCTTTGTTTTAATAAGCACTTTAACTAACTCACATGGACATCATTAAACAACCGTGGCCCTGGTATGTAGCCGGGCCGTTGATAGGGCTCATCGTGCCGGCACTATTAATATTGGGTAACAAAACATTCGGTATCTCATCTACTTTGCGGCAGATATGCGCGGCTTGTATCCCGGCAAATATTTCCTTTTTTAAATACGACTGGAAGAAGGACACATGGAATTTGTTTTTTATTGCAGGCATCGTTATAGGCGGATTCATCGCTGCACATTTATTGTCCAATCCCGGGCCGGTGGGCATCAATCCTAAAACCATTGTTGCCTTGCAGCAGCAGGGCATTAAAGATTTCAGCGGTTTACTGCCACGGGATATTTTTAGTTTCAAGGCGCTTACCACTTTAAAAGGGTTTGTGTTTATTGTAATCGGCGGTTTCCTGGTTGGCTTTGGTACGCGCTATGCCGGTGGCTGTACTTCCGGCCATGCCATTATGGGTATTTCCTCTTTACAGTGGCCTTCCCTGGTAGCCACCTGCTGCTTTATGATCGGCGGCTTCGTCATGACCTGGTTGATCTTACCTTATTTATTACAGCTATGAAGAACCTGAAGTTTTTACTGGTGGGGATGTGCTTCGGTATCATCCTGATCAAATCCGAAGTGATCTGCTGGTTTCGGATACAGGAAATGTTCCGACTACAATCCTTTCATATGTATGGCATCATCGGCAGCGCTATTGTAGTGGCCATGATCGCTATAGTATTGATCAAACGCTTTAACATTAAAACAATCCATCAGAAGCCTATTGTTATCCCGGACAAGAAATTTAACTGGGGATATGTTTATGGCGGGTTGATCTTTGGTTTAGGCTGGGCGCTTACCGGCGCATGCCCCGGCCCGATGTTCGCGCAGATCGGCAGCGGTATTTTGGTTACAACTGTAACGCTGCTGAGTGCCATAACAGGCACCTGGGTTTATGGTCTATTACGTGAAAAACTCCCTCATTGATATGAAGATCGAACAATTTGAAGATAAAGGCCTTTCGCATTATTCTTATGCGATATTAAGCGAATGTGAAAACAAGATCGTGCTGATTGACCCATCAAGGGATATTACGCCATACCTGTCTTACGCCAAAGCACACGAAGCCACCATTATCGGTGTGATCGAAACTCACCCGCACGCCGATTTTGTGAGCGGGCACCTGGAATTGCAACAGGTTACTGGAGCGGTAATTTATTGCTCTAAACTATTGGGCGCTGAATATGCCCATCAAACATTTGACGATGGCGATGAGCTCTCATTCGGCAAAATAAAACTCAAAGCCCTGAACACACCAGGGCATTCGCCGGATAGCATCAGCATTGTTTTAGCACATAATGGCCAGGATAAAGCCGTGTTTACCGGCGATACACTGTTCATTGGTGATTGCGGTAGGCCTGATCTGCGTGAGCAGGCCGGAAACCTAACTGCGAGGCGTGAGGAATTAGCCAAACAGATGTATCATTCACTGCGCGACAAATTGTTGGTGTTGGACGATGCGGTTTGGGTTTACCCGGCACATGGCGCAGGTACCTTATGCGGTAAAGCGCTAAGCGATGCTAATCGCAGCACTATCGGCGCAGAAAGAGCGGGCAACTGGTCGTTACAGGAAATGAGCGAAACTGAATTTGTGCAGACCTTGCTGGGAGATCAGCCATTCATACCAAAATACTTTGCTTATGATGTTGCCTTGAATAAGCATGGCGCACCACCATTACAACCAGCATTAGCTGGCGTTCCGGCCAAAAAACCGGTCGAGCTGAACAGCGAACTGTTTATTATCGACGCCCGCCCTGAACAGGAATTTAAAAAAGGGCATTTGCCAGGATCGATCAATATTCAGGATGGCGGCAAATTTGAGACTTGGCTGGGCAGCATTATCGCACCCGAAGAAGCTTTTTATTTAGTAGCTGAAAACGAGGAGAAACTAAAGCAAGTAATCGGTAAAGCCGCTAAAATCGGTTACGAAGCTTTTTTAGAAGCCGCATTTGTGATTGACGGAGGCCACGAACAAATGGCAGAACTGAACTTTGCTCATTTTGCTGCGCACCCGGAGCAATACACGATAGTCGATATCCGAAACGAAGCTGAAGTTAAAGCGCAGCCGGTTTTCCGGAATGCTCTTCCTATTCCACTATATGAACTGCGGGAGCGTTTAGCGGAAATTCCTTTCAGTAAACCTATTGTGGTGCATTGCGCCGGAGGCTACCGCAGTGCTGCCGGCAGCAGTATTGTTGCTAACGCATTTGATTCGAAAACCAACGTGTTCGATCTTAGTGAAGCGATCAAAAGTTTATATCTTAACAATAGCTGATAAAAAAGAACACTGCGAAAACGTTTATGCACAAAAAAAGCTGACCGAAGTAAGCTGGTACGAGCCAATACCAGAAACCTCGTTAACGATCATTAACAGCTTAAATCTTCCAAAAGATGCAGCGATCATTGACATTGGGGGTGGTGACAGCTTAATGGCGGATCATCTGCTGGTAAGGGGGTACACGAATATTACCGTATTAGATATTTCTGCCAAGGCTATTGACAGGGCGAAGTTACGGTTGGGTGATAAGGCCAACGGAATTAAATGGATCGTAAGTGATGTGCTGGATATGGAAATTGACGATCAATATGACCTTTGGCATGACCGGGCAGCATTTCATTTTTTGACCAATACAACAGATCAAAGCAAATATGCTGAAGTGGCAACTAAACATCTGCCCAATAAAGGATGGCTCATCATCGGGACGTTTGGTTTAAATGGCCCTGAAAGGTGCAGCGGATTAGCTGTTGAAGGCCATTCCCCTGCTTCGTTGTCGAATATTTTCCAAGAGCAGTTTCAATTAACTGGCAGTATGGAACATATTCATCATACACCTTTTGATACTGACCAGATATTTAATTACAGTTGGTTTCAAATAATACCATAACCTGTGGTTATCGTTCATTGCCTTTTATGATAAAAATCATTACTAAATAAGGTGGAATTTTGGGGTATCAAAATAAAGTATCATGAATACCCAACATCAGTTAACCCAGCCCCATACATTTCTTCACCTGAACGAAAACACCCGTAAGGTCATTTTTATACTTTGCGTGTCCGTGTGCCTAACACCATTTGTAAGCCCGGCCATCGCGCTGTTATTAGGTTTGGCGGTCGCACAATTATCCGGTCACCCGTACCTGCACTTAAATCATAAAGCGACTCACTTGTTATTACAAGTATCTGTTGTGGGCCTGGGGTTTGGTATGAACGTGCATAGCGCCATGCAAGCCGGTAAAGAAGGCGCTCTGTTTACCATCGCATCGATCAGCAGTACATTATTATTCGGCTTTCTGCTCGGTAAATGGCTAAAAATTGAAAAGAAAACTTCGTATCTGATCTCCAACGGTACCGCTATTTGTGGCGGCAGCGCCATTGCCGCCATTTCTCCAGTGATCAAGGCCGAAGAAAAACAAATATCTGTTGCGTTGGGCTGTGTGTTTATTTTAAACTCTATAGCATTGTTTGTGTTCCCGGTTATAGGGCATTACTTCAACTTATCGCAAACCCAATTTGGTTTATGGTGCGCTATAGCCATTCATGATACCAGCTCAGTTGTAGGAGCCGCCAGCAAGTACGGCGCACATGCTTTGGAAGTCGCCACTACTGTAAAACTGGCCAGGGCGCTGTGGATCGTGCCTATCGCTTTCCTTTCAACCTTCCTGTTCAAAAACAATTCTAAAAAGGTAGCTATTCCTTATTTCATCGGGTTATTCATCCTGGCCATGATCGCCAACACTTATCTGCCCCTTGTAAAATTGATCAGCCCCTACATGGTGATGATCGCGAAAGCTGGACTTACCTTAACATTATTCCTGATCGGTGCTGGTCTATCTCGCCAAGTACTGGCTTCAGTAGGATTTAAACCTTTGTTGCAGGGTGTGGTACTTTGGATACTAATCTCGACAAGCGCTTTGTATGCCATTATGCATTTGGCATAATTTCAAAGAATAATGGCAGAATACTGTAAATAGCTTGATATTGTTGGAAGCTATTTTGCACTTAAAAACATCAGTTATGTTTTTCCTCTGCTACTGGAGGGAATCAGGCTCCCTTAATCGTATGAAGGGAATAAAAAGTAGATAATGGCGACAAGCGAAAACATTTACTGTATCAGCCGAAGGCTCAAAAGCGGAGTTATTGACCAAAGTATTCAATGTAGAAGGTTAAAACGCCGAAATTAACCGATCTCAAAACAAAGCCGGGCCTTCAAACTTTATGATTTATAAACGATGCATACTATCCAACAATCCTTACAGAATTTATCCTCCTGCTTTGGATGTTGCTTGGGGAATATTTTTTGGCTTCCTGCTCTATGTCGCTATCAAAGCGTTTATTTCAACCCGAAACCGTATCGTCAAGGTTAGGTAGGAATACCGCATGATCAGTTGGGGTTTCTAAAGGTTATTGTATTACAAGACACTAAAAAACTGATCAAAACATTCTCTGTGACATCCCTTCTGTATTCACTTTCCAAATAAAACAGGGATTTTCCATGCTGCCAATTCTGATCAATTCCGCGATCGACCAGTTACTAGGTACCAGCCAATACTAAGCAAGTCTATGTAATGAACATTGCCGTCAAAAGCGGTCCATGACCAGCGTGCCAGTGTATTTTGTTGAACAGGTTTGGCTTGATTAAGCGAAATAGATTTAGGAACATCGACGTACAGAGAAATCCAGTTTTTATTTTTTCACAGAAACGCTGGACACGCATGGTAAACGACATTAGCATAAGTTCCGTGAATGGAATTGATACTACGCAGCGATAACAGAGTTGATGATAGCTGCCAGGTTTTCTACATCAAAAGGCTTTTCTACAAAACGATCCGCACCGGCTTCCTTAGCGATCATTTTGCCATCGATAGCCGCTGAGAAAAGCACGACAGGAATACGTAAGAGTTGAGGCGTTTTTTTGATCTGTCTGGTCAGTTCATCTCCTGGAAAAGGCATCCAGATGTCTATCAGCATTACATCCGGTTTTTCCGCAATAGCCTGATCGATGACCTTGCTGCTATTGATCTGGGTGATGACCTCAAAACCCGAATACTCCAAAAGCATACTGGTCATATCCAGGATGTCTTTGTCATCATCACAAACCAAAACTTTACACATCGACTTCCTATTTAATAAGATAGAGCAATTATAATGCCTTTAGTTTAATGGGTCAAGGGAATTTCAAACCAAAAAGTACTGCCGATGCCTAATTCACTTTCCGCGCCGATCTTACCGCCGTGCCGCTCAATGATCTCGCGGCATAGATACAAACCGATACCAAACCCCTTGGTGGTTTTCATATGTTCGCCCTCGACCCTATAAAAACGGTCAAAAACGTGTGGCAGGTCTTTAGCCGGAATGCCCATGCCCTCATCTTTGACGCAGACACGTACCTGTCCATCCCGGGTGGTAGCCGAAACGTTAATGATCGTTCCCTGCGGGGAATACTTGACCGCATTGTTAATCAAATTGATCAGCACCTGTTCTATTTTGTCCTCATCAGCCAGAACGGGTGTATGTTCTACCGGATGATAAATCACGGTATGCGTGGTGATTGTCGCTAACGATTCCGATTCAGCAGCCTTGACCAGCTCAGCCATATCAAAGGGTTTGTGATTGATCTGTATCTTTCCTTCGCCCATGCGTGCGACATCCAGGAATCCGGTGATCATGCTGCTCATTTTACCGACCTGCCGTTTGGCTTTTGCCGATACGTTGCCGGTGAATTGATCATTGTTCTTTCTCGCACTCATCTCCAGCATTTGCAGATAACCACTTAGTGAAGTTAAGGGTGAACGGAGTTCGTGGCTCACAATGCCGATAAAATCGATCCGGCGCTGTTCTTCCTGCTTTTGCTCGGTAATGTCCAGAACGGAGCCGATGAACCGGAGCGGTGTGCCCTCTTCACTAAACAAGGTCTTACCGATCGCTCGTACCCAGCGCTCGGGCGAGTGTTCCGTAGCCGAGATACGGTATTGTATGTCGTATCTTCCGCCACTGGATTGTCCGTAAGTTTGTGATCGCCTGGTCGCCTGTCTGACACGTTCCACGTCGTCCGGGTGCAGCCGTTCGAAAACAACCCTGTTATCCTGGAAACTATCCTGATCGGGCAGATTAAATATCTCGCGGAACCGGGCATCCCAATTATATACTTTATTCACGAGGTCCCAGTCGAACAGGCCCAATTGAGCAGCTTCTTTCGCCGAGGTCAGCTGTTCTTCTTTCTCTTTTACTTTAACAAGTGTGGATGCTAATTCTTCAGCTTGCGTTTTTTGCGCGCTGATGTCCTGTGCGATCCCGGAGAAGCGGTAAGCGATACCTTTATCATCGAAGAACGCCTTACCGCAGCAGTGGAGCCAGCGTAGACGCTGATCTTCGGCACCGATCGTCCTGAACTCAATATCATACGAACCATGAGATGCGGGATCAAGGGCATACATTACGGCCTCATTAACCTTGGGCCTGTCATCAGGATGCATATACTTCAGCACCTGTTCGTAAGGCACTACATCGTCTTTAGAAAAGCCATAAAGTTCCTTGCAGCGTTCATCCCAACTGACCAGGTTGTTTACGATGTCCAGGTCCCAGGTACCCACATCAGCAGCTTTCATTGCAAAACGAAGGCGCTCTTCTTTGATGGTAAGTTCCTGGTGCAGCAGTGCACGCTCCTCCTGAATGGATCGCAGCTCTTCATTCGTCGCCGTCAGTTCTTCGTTGCCCGCCTGGTATTCTTCATTAACGGCGCTCAGTTCTTCATTAATGTTCGAAAGTTCTTCGTTGAGTTCCTGCTGCTGCCTTTCGCTGGCTTCCAGTTTTTGCCTGGCTTCAACAGCTCCTGTAATATCGACCACCGTGCCGACAAAACGTTGAGGTTCAGCCTCACTATTAAAATAGACCTGACCTACCGCCCTGACCCAGCAGATGTTACCGTTGCTGGCATCGACCACGCGGTATTCGATATCGTAAACACCCCCGGTAAGTGACTGGTCATAAGCATCACGGACCGCTTGCAATGTCCGTTCCCGGTCATCGGGGTGCAGTCCCTCTGCAAAATCGCTGCTGTACCCTACGGCTTTAGTTGGATCAACCCCAAATATTTTGCGCGTACGTTCATCCCAGTATAATTTGTCATTCACCACATCCAGGTCGAACACCCCGAAGTGAGCTGCTTTCTGGGCTAAATGAAGTTGCACCAGCACGGCATCGACGTCCGCCTTGGCATTACGCTGGTCGGTCACTTCATTGGCCACGATCTGTACACTGATGACCTCGCCTTTCCCGTTCCTGATAGGCTGATAGACGAAATTGAAATAGGTGGTCACCCATTCAGCACTGCGCTCGATCATCATTTTGACATCGTTGCCGTAAAGGGGATGGCCTGCGTCCCTGACCTTTAAGATCAGGCTGGTTAAAAACTCGCTTTCAGATGCGGAAAGCACTTCACCCAAAGGCTTACCGATCGCCTGGTTATCCACACCCCATAATTCCAGCAGCTTGGTGTTGGCCGTATGTATCTTAAAATTTACTGCATCGATCACACCTACGGCAACGGGCGCGCTTTCCAATAATAATTCCGCTTGCTGACTCGTTACGACCAACGTATCATGCGTGTGTTCTAACTGGTCATAGGCGGTGCGGAGTTCTTCGCCGTAAGCCTCCATTTCCCCGTTTACTGCATTGAGCTCATCATTGACCTGTTGTAGCTGTTGGGAATATAAAGTGCGTTCTGTAATATCGATCGCTGTATTGACGACCCCATAGATCCTGCCACCGTCGTCCCTAAGCGGCTTGAAGGAAAAATCAAAATATTTGGTCTGAAGCTGCCCGTCCACCAGCAACTCAGCCTGGCCATCCGGGTTATGGTATTCATTTCCACTCGTGTAAACATCGGTCAGTAATGCAAAAAAGCCCTGATCCCGGATCTCCGGAATAGCGTCCAGTAATTTCATGCCGGTCACACCAGCTTCTTTGGACCAGATCGCCAGCATCTGCGGGTTAACCGCACCGATAGTATGTTCAGGGCCTGTGAAAATAGCGGCTCCTATCGGGAGCGCATTAACCATAGTTTGTTGAGCGTAAGGGGAAAGCATGCGGACAAATATTGTCAAAAATAAGATTTTTAATTAATAGGACAAAAAATTGGCTTAGCGGCAATTTCGCGGAATTAGTAGCGGCATCAATGTGATAACTGCTTAGCTAAACTTACAAAACAAAAAGGATTCTATTCAGCATCGAAATGCGGGCATTCTATCTTAGAAAGAATCAGCTGGTCTCCAATCCAGATCCCAGGTCGACAGCGACGGCGGTTTCCAGCGAGTTTTCTTTCAGGATGGGCATACTGAAGTAGAATGTCGAACCTTTACCCAGTTCGCTTTCGATCCATACTTTGCCCTGGTGCCGTTTCAATATTTCCGATGAAATGAACAAGCCCAAACCCAGTCCTTCAAACCGCATAGCCGTATTGTCAACCCGGTAATACCGGTCAAATAACCTATTCACATGGGTCGGGTCAATGCCGATACCGAAATCCTGTACTGACACCACCAAACGATCGGATTCCAATTTACTGCTGACAATGACCTTCTCACCCTGTGGCGAATATTTGACCGCATTGGAAAGAAAGTTGTTCATGACCTGTTCCAGCCGAAAATGATCTCCGGTAAAGCTGATATCCACTGCATTTTCCAGGACGATATCATGCTTGACCGCCATGTGCCGGATATTCTCTACGCTTTCGGTCAGTAACTGGCGAAAACTGAAAGGCTGCATATCATATTCCAGTTTACCGGAATTTATTCTGGTAACGTCCAATAAATCGGCGATCAGCTTTTCCAAACGCTTGATGTGATCTGATGATTTCTGCGCGAAACCAGCTATGCGGTTGATATCCCCGCCCCGGAGCAGAAGCTGATTAAAAGCCTTGATACTGGTGAGCGGCGTTTTAAGCTCATGACTGGCGATCGATATAAATTCATCCTTTTTCTGCTCATTTCTCTTTTGCAGATCTATATTCGTATTGGTACCCAGCCAAAGCTGGATCTTGCCGTTCTCGATCAACGGTACCGCGCGACCCAAGTGCCATTGATAATCACCATCGGCGAACAACAACCTGAATTCAACGACATACTCATTACCGTTCTCGATCGCGTGTAGCCACAGATCCATCGCCTGGGGCAGATCTTCAGGATGGATAAATCGCTGCCACCCTTCGCCAACGATAGCATCCATGTTTGCCCCGAAATCTTTGATGACCACCTGGTTCACATAATCGATCGCGCCTGATGCATTTGCGGTCCAGACCTGCTGGGGGATCGTATTTAACAGAAAGCTGAAGCGTTCCTTGCTTTCCTGCAACTGCCCGATCAACTCGTGTAAATGTTCCTGCGTGCTGACCAATTCTTCATTCGTGGAAGCCAACTCTTCGTTGGAAGCGACCATTTCCTCGTTGATCGCATTCAGCTCTTCATTGGAAGCCGCCAGTTCTTCCGTTGTTTCCTGTAGCTCTGCCTGGCTCTGCTCTAATTGCTGACGCGACCGGACCGATTCCGTGACATCGACCACTGAGGCTAGGATGGATTCTACCTCCCGGTCCTCGTTAATAATCGGATCATAGGAGAAGTTCACATAAATGTTCTTCTCAGATCCATCCGGATGCTTGATCAGTACGGGTAATTCCGGGAAGGCGATCCGTTCACCAGTATCAAAAACGCTTGCAAGCATTTCAGGAAAAGGTTGACCGACAAGTTCGGGAAAAACATCGACGAGCTTCTTTTCTAATGTTTGATCAGCATCGCGCTGCCAGATCTCGTACATAGCGGCGTTAGCCTGCTCAATGACCAGTTCCCGGCCGTTCAAGATCGTTAGTGCCACTGGTGTGGTCTGCACCATAGCATCCAAACGGTGTTTAGCCGCCTTAACAAATCTGCTGGCCAGCACCTGTTCGGTAACCTCTGTAGCTACGATCATCACACTATGCGTTTCCCCGTTCTCATCCTTGATGGGCTTGAAAACAAAATTGGTAAAGATCTGTCGCAGCTCCCCCTCATATTCCATTATCCCCGGAGCTTCGCTGCCATAATAAACCTCTCCGCTGGCGTAGACATTTTCAAGGATCTGGAAAAATGCCTGTCCCTGTATCTCCGGCAGTGCGTCATAAATGGTCTGCCCGATCACAGCAGAAGACTTGCCCCATATCTTAAGTATATATTGGTTCGCTTGTTCTATGATAAAATTGGATCCAATCAATACGGCGATCGCAACCGGTGCATCATCGATCAGGTAGCGCATCTTGGCCTCGCTGGAGGTCAGCAAAGCAGTTCGTTGCGATACACGGTCTTCTAATTCGGCATTTAACTGGTTGAGGTGTTCCTGGGTCTGCTGCAACTCTTCGTTGATAGAACTCAGTTCTTCATTCGCTGAAGCAAGTTCTTCATTGAGGGCCTGCTCGTTCTCTAAATTATAAAGATGCTGTTGTTCCTGTTCAATCGCCTTTCGGCCCAGTACTGCGTCGGTAACATCCGACGCAGTATGCAGCATACAATATACGTGGCCATCGCTGTCTTTAATGGGCCGATACTCGTAATCATAGTAGCTCGTCTGTAGTTTGCCGTTGATCTCTAATACTGCAGGTATGTTTATCCCCGAAAAGGTTTGCCCGGTACGGAAGGTATCACGCATCTGCTCCAGGAATGGCTGACCGACCAACTCCGGAACAGCAATTTGTAAAGGAAGGCCGACAATGTCACGCGACTTACCCCAGAATTGCAGCATCGCTTCCGTAACTGCTTCAATGATCAGGTCTTCCGTAGTGTAAATGGCCGTAGCGATTTGTGAGCCGGAGAAGATGTCCAGCAATTGATCGCTACTCAGCAGTCGGGTCTTGTTCATGTACTTTAAACAAAACGATAAAATTAATAAATTATTTGCAGATCAAGTTTTGGGTAGAATTGGAGTTTCCTTATATCGGACTAATTATTATGCTGTGAATTAAAAACCTATGATAATTAAGTTTACAAAACTAGGACAATATAAACCTGCTGATGGTTTAATATTTCTTGGTTGGGCTAATTACAACACCAATGTATACGATTGGAAATTTAGGCCGATCTAAACAACGCAATAGTAGAAAGGTGGAAGTTTGAGCGAACGTCATAGGTAAACAAGCGCCTTTTTTAAGATTAAACTAAAAAATTAAATAAGATAAGCATCGGTTGACTTTACTTTAACCTCTTAGCCGAATGTTTACTGCTGGATGTTGTCAGCTTTGTAAAACCTGTTATTTTTGG
Source organism: Mucilaginibacter koreensis (assembly GCF_054783355.1). NCBI lineage: Bacteria > Pseudomonadati > Bacteroidota > Sphingobacteriia > Sphingobacteriales > Sphingobacteriaceae > Mucilaginibacter > Mucilaginibacter koreensis. The sequence continues at coordinate 91,283 of NZ_BAAGQS010000001.1, forward strand.
GCATAGAATATGCCATATGTCACAGGATTGGATCAATAGATGGAATGAGCGCTACAGCAATAGCGATTTTGCTTACGGTGAGTTCCCGAATGAATACCTTCGAAAACAACTGACAAAATTAACACCGGTTAAAATACTTTTTCCCGCCGAAGGAGAGGGAAGAAATGCAGTATTTGCAGCCGGTCTGGGTTGGGAGGTGTCTGCTTTCGATATCAGTGGCGAAGGGCAGAAAAAGGCGGAGCAACTTGCCCGGAAGAATCAGGTTAGTATAGATTATCAAGTAGGGGAGCTACAAACATTGGGTTACTTTGACGAGGAATTTGATGCGATCGCCTTGATTTATGCCCATTTCCCTGCAGCTATTAAATCACAAATACATCAAGCGCTTAGGCCGTTATTATGCAAAGGCGGGACAATCATATTTGAGGCATTTAGTAAGAATCATCTTGCGTATTTGAATAAAAATGAGAAAGTGGGCGGACCGCAAGATATTGAATCCTTATTTTCTATTGAAGAAATTCAAACAGACTTCGCCAATTATGAGGTTATAGAGATCGAAGAGTTAGAGGTCGATCTACATGAAGGACTTTATCACAACGGCTTGGGTTCTGTTATTCGGTTCGTCGGCCGTAAACGATAGTACTATCATGTGGTTCTATGGATACGCAAAAAGCCAATATAGCTATAGTCAAGTGAGCTATCTGAATATCACCTTCGCAACTTATTTGTGTCGTAATGCTTACGGTTCATACAGTCCCTACGCTAGGTAAACCACTAAAATTCATCAGACGTTCTACGGCAACGCAGAAGGGTGTTTCGCCAAAATTTGACTAGGTTGTTCCCATGCGCCTGGTCAGGTATTCCAGGGCAAACTGACCCTTTAACGCTGGTAAAATATCATAACACCCGACACATCCGTAATATATGCGGTTAAACAATTTGCCCGTGATTTAGGAGAATCCAGGTAAGACTCCAGCGGGTCATCTTTTTGCTGATCGTTCCAATTTATTGACTGATGTTTATTTTGCTCTATGAGAACTAAATTAGTGCTTTATGGACATAAATCATCTGGCAAGACTGTTCTAAAAATACCGGTTCCATTGAAAGACAACATGTGCATAAACGTGCAGCGTAAATTGACAGTTCTATATTGTAGTAAAGCGAGTCATCGATCTTTCTATTATATTTACGATTCACCCTAATTCATATGCTCGCTTTCCTATTTCCCCAATTTAAATATCTCTTTGATAAGGAGATACAACTGCTTGACCGTGCCAGGATCAGAATTCTTACCACATTACTGATCTTATATGCAGCACTATTTACTTGCCTGACCATATTCTATCTTTTTCAGGAACGTAATTATCTATTGTTAAGAGCAGGCATAGTAGCTGCAATTTTGATCGCAAATTTTGTTTTGCTGTTGAAAGGAGTTTCATGGCGTAAAATGGCACACGTTTTCGTCTGTTGTTTTACCATCCTGATCTGGACCAACATCTTATTTATTCATCAGGGGGTAAATCTGGTAACGGGCCAGTATGTCGTCCTGATCGTTACCTGCGGATTCTATTTGTTGGAAGAAAGATGGGGATTACTTTATTCATTACTGAACATATTACCGCTGATAGCTTACGTCCTTTCTGATGATTACCTTAAAATTGCAGGCTCCACACAATTTCAAAACCAAAACAAATCAGCCTATCATATTATACTGATATTTAATTTCGGTGCATTGTTATATGCGCATTACTTTTTCTTCAAAGAGTATAAAAATGCAACTAATAAAGAGCAGGTGCAACGCAAGAAATTGAATGAAGCTTTAAAAGCTGCTAATTACACCGCTCAGGAAAAAACCAACTTCTTAGCGACCATGTCCCATGAATTGCGGACGCCACTGAATGCCGTGATCGGAATGACTAATCTGTTGCTGATAGAAACCCATTTGGAAGAACAGAAAGAAAATTTGAATGTACTGCAATTTTCAGCAGAAAATCTGATGTCGATCATTAACGACATATTGGATTTTAATAAAATAGATGCTGGCAAGGTAGAGGTTCATCCGGTCAACTTCCGGCTTGACGTACTCATTGACCACCTCTGTGGAACGTTTAAGGGTAAAGCCGAGGCCAAGGGCATTCAATTTAATTGCGTTTCTGCCGAGGTGCTTTCGGGCAAGACATTGTTCGGCGATCAGACCCGAGTCATTCAAATTCTGTTTAACCTCGTAGGGAACGCTGTAAAGTTTACATCGGATGGTTATGTCAAGGTAAAAACTGAAGCGCTGCTGAAAAAAGATGATCTTGTCGATGTTACTTTTCTGATCACGGATACTGGTATAGGCATACCGGAAGAAAACTTAGCTTTTATTTATGAACCCTATACGCAGTCCCAGGCCAGAACGAACCGGCAGTATCATGGCACGGGCCTGGGCCTGACCATAGCGAAAAAACTGGTGGAACTACTGGGCGGAGAACTACACTTACATACTGCAGAACGCGTGGGAACATCTTTTGCCTTTACGCTTCCTTTTAAGCTCCTGAATGATCACTTGCCTACTGTAAAGGAATCCCAACAAGTTTTCAAAAATTTATCGGAGCTCAAAGTCTTGGTCGCAGAAGATAACCCGATCAATGTATTGGTGATCAAAAAGATCTTGAAAACTTGGGCAATAGAACCACAGATCGCCGTCAATGGACAGCATGCGGTGGAGGCGGTAATGTCAAATGATTTCGACGTGGTATTAATGGATATCAATATGCCGGTAATGGACGGCTTTGAAGCGTCTAAAACGATCCGGGAGCTGGCTGACCCTGTGAAGGCAGCTATTCCGATCATAGCGGTGACCGCCTCGGTCGGCGCTTCTATTGAGCTCCATCACGGTTACCAATATCTCAGCGATTGCCTCTTAAAACCATTCAAGCCTGAAGATCTACTTTCACTCCTGCAAAAAATTTGTCGTTGATCATCTAAGATCTTTTATCTCTGAATTTTGTGCAGTATCATTAGCTGTAAAAACGGATCCCAAAAGCTAACTGCGCGGAGATGTTTGGTTAGCGGGTACATAATTATTCAGATCCGTAAATTGGCTTATGTATAATAATATAGCCTATCCGTGTATGTGAGACTTAGCCCAAAGGCATATATTTAGCTGCAGATCAACGGGTTTGATTTAAAGATTTTTTTTATTTTAGATATAATAATAAAGATCATAATGTAATGGTGATGCAAAAGGTCAGGTTCTGGATTGTAACTTGTCAATCACATAGTCCTTGAATCTTTTAATGATATAAATACGTATTGTTCTTATGTCACAACGGGAACTGGAACGACTGCAGACGGTCAACCGATTTTTAAAATTGCAGATCAGCAAGGAAACTGAGCTGCAAAGGATTGTGGAGCAGGCCGCAGCATTGTGCAGTGCCCCGATAGCGATGATCACTTTTATGGAAGATCAATTGCAGCATATTAGATTTCGTGTAGGCACCGATCTCACGCAATTGCAGTATGATCGCTCTTTTTGCCAAAAAGCGGTTCAGCAAGATGAGGTTTTCGTCGTCGCAGATGCAAGTACAGATCCTTATTTTTCTGAAAACCCCTATGTGAAAAACCAACCCAATATTCGTTTTTACGCGGGAGCACCACTCCAGACCAGTGAAGGAAATGCGATCGGAACGGTTTGTGTTTACGATGTGGAAGTTAAAAAGCTGAGTTCGATCCAGCAGCGGATGCTCAAAAGCATGTCTAAACAGATCGTTCACCTTTTGGAATTCGACGCCAGCCTGCAGTTGCTCAAAGATCAGTACATTGCTTCCAAGAAAGTGGCGGTCACGCTCCGCTCGTTTTTTGAAAGCTCCAGCTCCAATCATATCTTATTGAACCGGGAGATGTGTGTGATAGCCTTTAATAAAGCATTTGATGATTTTACATTTGCTACCCAAGGGAAACGTTTGATCCCAGGCAACCCATTGGTCGATTTTCTGCACGTCGGCTTTCGTTCAGATTTTAAAGCTGCGTTCAAAAAAGCAATGGAGGGTGAAAAAGTCACTCTTGAACGGCATCTTCAATACCAGCAGGGGCAGATCTGTTGGTATATGACCTTTGAACCGGCTTATGACAGGGATCGGCAGATCATCGGCGTATCTTTCAACAGGATTGATATTACTGACCGCGTTAAGCACGAAGAACGTGTTAAAGAACAACAGAAAGCGCTTCGCAAGATACGTCACGTGGAATTGCATGAGTTGTATACGCCAGCCAGAGAGATCGTTCGCCTGATGGATGAGGTGCGGAATGATGCTGAGTTGTCGCACTTGGAAGAAATAAAATTGTTGGTGGAGGCTGTAAAGGAATTGCAAGAAAAAATAATGATCTAAACCTCAAAGCCAAATGCCTAAACGTGAATTAGAAAGGTTGCAAGCTGTCAACCGTTTTTTGAAGTTAAAGATCAGCAAAGAAGAAGAATTGCAGGAGATCGTGTCTCTGGCGGCAGACATCTGCGGCACGCCCACTGCACTGATCACCCTGATCGACGCCGATACGCAGTATATACCCATTAAACAAGCATTTGATTTTAAGACCACACCGCGCACACAAGCGTTTTGCAACCATGTTATTGAGCAGCAGGATGTGATGATCGTGCCGGATGCCAGCTCTGATGAACGCTTTGTAAATAATCCATTGGTTACCGGAGATCCGAATATTCGCTTTTACGCAGGAACGCCATTAACTACACAAGACGGACTTAATTTGGGCAGCCTATGCGTGATCGATCAGGTACCAGGTCAATTGAGCGAAGAGCAGCAGCAGATGCTGCAAATGCTGGCCCAGCAAGTGATCCAGCTACTTGAATTTGATGCCAGCCTGGAATTATTGAAAGATCAATTCCTATCCGCAAAAAAAGAAGAATTGACCATGCGGTCTTTCTTTGATAGTTGTACTTGTGCGCATCTGCTTCTGGACCTGGACCTCAAGGTGATCGCTTTTAGCAAAGCAATGAGCGATTTTATCAAGGAACATCACCACATCAATATTGTGCCGGGCTTTGCGATCATGGATCTGATCGATCCTAAAGATCGCAATAGGGTGCTCCTCGCTTGTCAGGACGCATTGCAGGGAAGATCAATCCGTATGGAGCGACACTTGGAATTTAAGGATAAGGCTTACTGGTGGGACGTGACTGTGCATCCCGCCCGCAATCCCGATGGTGAGATCATTGGTGTGTCTTATAATGGCAGCGATATATCCGAACGCGTACGTCAAAAAGAAAGCGCAGAAGCCCAGCGGCTGCAACTGGATGAGATCGCTTTCGTACAGTCTCATGAACTCCGCAGACCGGTGGCCTCGATCAAAGGCCTGTTGACCTTGATCGACATGGAAGGCTCTTTAGACAATTCCGAGCTGCTGCTCGGGATCCAGGAAAATACGGAACGCTTAGATAATCATATTCACCGGATCGTAACTTATACAACTAACCGGCCCCATTATAATTCATAGCACCTTTTCGTGAAAAATACGTATAAAGAAATACCAGCTGCCGACTAAGCTTCCAACCATTGTGAACAAAGAAGATCATTTCCTACCAGCCAACGAACAGGATCGTCTCCGTGCGTTAGCCAAATACGATATACTCAACACCCTTAGCGAAGCGGAATTTGACCGGATCACCGAACTAGCTTCCATCATCTGCAAGACACCGATCTCCCTGATCACCCTGGTCGATGAGCAGCGCCAATGGTTCAAGTCAAAAGTAGGGCTCGACATCAGCGAGACCCGTCGGGAACTGGCTTTTTGCCAGCATACTATCTTAGGGTATGATCTATTTGAAATACAAGATGCGACGCAGGATGATCGCTTTAAAGATAACGAACTGGTTACAGGGCAGCCGGATATTCGTTTCTATGCGGGATATCCTTTGACAGATTCAGACGGATATAACCTGGGCACCCTTTGCGTTATTGACCGTAAGCCGCGTGCCCTTGATGGAGATCAAAAGAAAGCGTTGCAGCTGTTATCCAAAGAAGTGATGGCACTGATCACCGAGCGCAGGCAAAAAGAAGAGATACGGGAGTTCGAAAAGCTTTTTGCCCTATCCAGCGACCTGATCTGTTCGGCCGGCACGGACGGTCTTTTCAAAAAAATAAATCCTGCGATGCTTGCGCTACTGGGCTTAAGTGATCAAAATGTTGAGCAAATATCTTTTTTTGATCACGTACATCCTGAGGACCATGCGGATGTAGCAAAAGAAGTAGAGCACCTAAAGCTGGGACGGTCCGTACTCAATTTTACCATCCGTATTCTTGCGGCTGGTGGTGACTACCGGTATGTCCAATGGGTAGCCAGTCCAGAACCCAAGACCCAGAATTTCTTCGCGGTCGGTCGGGATATAACGAACGAAACTTTAAAAGACCAACAGTTAGACGAAAGCGAATCAAGGTTTCGTACCGTTTTCGAGAACTCACAATCGCTTATTTCCACTCATGATCTGGAGGGAAACTTTATTTCGCTTAATCCCGCCGGGGCAGCTATGCTGGGATTTGCCCCGGGTGACACGGTCAACAAGACGCTTTTCGACCCCATACCAAAGTCGGAATGGCCGAATGTTAAAGCTTATTTAAAAACGATCCGCGAAACAGGAAAAACGCAAAACTTTATCACGTTCAAACACGCCGACGGGGAGCTTAAAACTGTACTTTTCAACAACCTATTGCAGCGATCATCGACCGGAGAGTTTTATGTGATTAGCAATGGTACAGATATTACTGAACGTTACCTGCTTGAAAAAGATCTTGAACGGACCAAGAAGATGTTAGAGGAAACCAATCAGGTGGCTCGTGTCGGCGGCTGGCAAATGGATCTATCCAGTGGTACCCTGTACTGGAGTCCCGTCACCAAGGAGATCCATGGTGTATCTCAGAACTTTGAGCCGGACATGCGATCAGGAATCGATTTTTATAAGGAGGGCGAAAACAGGGAGGTGATCACCGCTGCCGTGGAAAAAACGATGCGGGAAGGCACACCCTGGGATGTAGAACTGCAGATCATTACCGTGCAGGGTAAAGAGCTCTGGGTCCGCGTGATCGGTACAGCCGAAATGGAGAACGGCGTGTGTAAACGGATGTATGGCACATTCCAGGATGTCGACGAAAAAAAACGCGTGCAACTGGAAACGAACAAGGCCAGGGCGATCCTGTCGGCATTTGTTCAACATACGCCTGTAGCAGTAGCGATGCTCGATAAGGATATGAATTACATTGCGGCAAGCGATCGCTGGATCAATGACTATGACCTGAAACAGTCTTTTGCGGTCGGTAGATCTTATTATGAGCTTTTTCCTTTTGTTAAAGAGGAAGGAAAAGCGCGGCACCAGCGCATTCTTGGTGGAGCTACGGAATCGGCAACGGAAGATGCCGCAGTGATACCAGGTTTTGATCACCAGCAGTATATTGCCTGGGAGATGCGCCCCTGGTTCCAGTTTGATGGCACGATCGGCGGAATGATGATCTCTACCCAAAACATCACGTCCCTGGTGCAACAACGGGAGGAATTGAAAGTCGCCAAGCAACAGGCGGAACAAGCCAGTATCGCCAAATCTGAATTTTTGGCTAACATGAGTCATGAGATCCGTACGCCACTTAATGGCGTGATCGGATTTACAGACCTGGTTTTAAAAACAGAGCTGACATCCACCCAACATCAGTACCTCAGCATTGTCAACCAGTCAGCCGGAGCTTTGCTTAGCATCATCAATGATATCCTGGACTTCTCCAAGATTGAAGCAGGAAAGCTGGAATTAGACATCGAAAAGTGCGACCTGTACGAGATGGCTTCCCAGGCAACGGATATCATTACTTACCAGGTACAGCAGAAAGGCTTGGAGATGTTGTTGCATCTGGCACCTGACCTGCCCAGGTTTATCTGGACGGATTCGGTCAGGTTGAAGCAGATTTTGATCAATTTACTATCAAATGCGGCCAAGTTTACCGAAAAAGGTGAGATTGAGCTCAAAGTAGATGTGCTGGAGCAACTGGAAGGCTATAGCAGATTTTGCTTCTCAGTACGGGATACAGGAATCGGTATCCGTCCGGACCGTCAGCAAAAAATATTCGAAGCATTTTCGCAGGAGGACAGCTCTACGACTAAACGCTACGGAGGGACCGGGCTGGGACTTACCATATCCAATAAACTGCTGGCCATGATGGGGAGCAGGCTCCAACTCAAAAGCACTCCGGGGAAAGGCAGCACCTTCTACTTTGAAGTGACACTAAGGTCCGCTCCTGGTGAGGCTATCATGCTTGATGACACGGTTAAACTGGACCGGGTATTGATTGTGGATGATAACGATAATAACCGGGAGATCATCCGGCAGATGCTGCTATTAAAAAACATACAGAGCACGCAAGCCAAGAATGGTCTTGAGGCTTTGCAGTTGCTGGCCGCCGGAAACAATTATGATCTGATCTTGATGGATTATCATATGCCTTTCATGGATGGGCTGGAGACGATTCGCAAGATCAGGGAAAATATCGCCTCTACTCAAGAGGAACTGCCGATCATTTTGCTTTCCAGTTCTTCGGACAATGAGCAAGTCATGCAGGAAGGAGAACGATTGAAAGTCAGTAGCCGTATTTTAAAGCCGGTAAAAATGCAGGATTTCTATTATGCCTTATCCCGTTTAAATAAAACAAGCAAACAGCAAAAACCGCTTACCAACTTCAAACCTCAGTCATCGGCAACTGAGCAGTCGGCTCGCATCCTGATCGCAGAAGATAACGCAATCAATATGTTATTGGCCAAGACGATCCTCAAAAGGATCGCTCCGAACGCGTTGATCTTAGAAGCTGTAGATGGCCTCAAAGCAATGGAGTATTGTAAGCAGGAACTGCCGAATCTGATCTTTATGGACGTTCAGATGCCGGAGATGAATGGCTACGAAGCAACCAGATCGATCAGGCAGCTACCGACTGCAGCAACCATACCGATCATTGCATTAACGGCTGGCAATGTCAAAGAAGAAAAGGCCAGGTGCCTGGAAGCAGGTATGGATGATTTCCTGGTCAAACCAGTCGTGGAAGAAGATATAGCAGCGATACTGGTCAAATGGCTTAAGCAGCCTCAACAATTGCATGAAGTTTCACAGCTAAATTATCTTAGTCAAACAGATCATTATGATCCATCCATTCTACAACGATTTACGGATCATGACGAGGATTTGATAGCTGAAATTCTGGAAATGACCAAAAAGGAGCTGATAATTATACAAGACCGCTTGCCGACTTTGATCCAATCAGGCGATCTAAATGGCATCCAAGAACTGGGACATAAACTCAACGGCACTGCGCTGTCTGCAGGTCTGCCGGTCATCGCAAAGTTGGCTAAAACTCTAGAGCATATCCAATCTTTGGATATTGATCAGCTGACCAAAGTATCTTTAGATTTTCAAAAGGAAGTAAGCTTTATTTTAGAACTTATTTAACGCTTTAGATCACAGAAAATAATTATGATGACATAATTGCCTGATGTGATCGATCTGAATGAGTCACACATGTCAACTAAGAATGAATGTTTTGGTTGATGTACGATATCAGTTAAAGTGAAAGAATGCACGCACGCAACTTTGTTCAATAAAAATTCAGTTATAGGTAATTTTTCCTTCCTCCAGCAAAATGGTTTTCGTAGGAACTTCCAATCCTTTTTGAAAATGCAAGTATCGCTTCCATCGGAATCCCTACTCTATGAAGCGCATAACCTTCTTGATAGAGGCTATCATAACAGGAAACCAGGCATTAAAATCGTAATGATTAAAAGCTAATATTTTACTACAAATGAAAAATTTAGCAGATGGCGAAGGCAATCAATCTTGAAAAAACGCTTAAGCTTTTTGACGATAAGCCGCAATACCTAAAAGACAAAAGCATTGTGCCCTTAAAAAAGTCAGGTGGGGTTACTTAATATAAATTGGATGAGATTCAAAATTGATGAATGCGGGAAACTTAGGTATCCTATTACGGCTATAATAAAGAGTAAAACTCACCGCATAATAGCCCAAGTGCTACAATCACAATGTTAATGCGACCGTCCGGATTCGGCTATGAAGTGCCGCCCGATCGCTTTTTAGTTGAGATTTATTTGATGCGAAAAACTAAGCAAATCAGACTGTTACTTCTTCATTTACTTTGAAGAACGCAGTTGATACTACATCAGAAGCTAACGCTATCTGAACTGGGAAGTGCTGACTATTGACTGGCTTTCCGATCATGAATAAGGACTCAAATTAGAGCATCGACATCGCTATCAATCACCATTTTTGTTTAATACCAAAGTTTACTTGCTAGAATTAGTGCCCCGTGCCATGGCAAACACCGCATACCATAGTAGTGTAACTGGTTGTTCCTCGCGATTTGCTGCCTGTGTAAGTAGTATAATCTGCGTTAAAACCTTTATTCATAGCATCGGCGCTGGTAATTTTACCTGTTCCCTTACACCAGGCACATACGCTTTCCGTGCCGCCGGTTGTTCTACCCGAAACTATCTTAGTTACGGGCTGGGCATATATATTGTAAAGGTCTATCTTAACATTTCTGGCAGCTTCTGCCTTACGTATTAGCCAATCTTGCATGTAAACATCACTTTGCTGCAGGGCTCCTTTTTCAACCAAGTCAAAATAATCGGCGGTTAAGTAAGGATTGCGTAGCGGCAGCAAATAATCGGGGTCATTAAACTTAATGATGCCTGCCTTGTTGTAATTTGTTCTTAAATCGCCGCCTTCCATGTTTTGATCTACGCTACTAACGTATTGCGAAAAAAATACCAGCGCTTCGCCTCGCTCATAATTTATAAGAGCGATTTTATATCCGGGCAGCTTATCCCGGCCATACTTGTTATCCTGGGCATACTTTAACCGATTATTTGACGGATAGTCAATTTTAGCAAGCCGCCGCCCATCTGCCGTAGAAAATTTATATATACTGTAACCGCTTACCTGCGAGGTATCGTTTCGACTAAACTGTATCAGCGTATCGCGGTTGGCGCTATACCACCGCCAGTACTCATGGCTAGGTTTGGGCATATCCAGCTTTACGGCCTTTGTGCCTTTATTGGTGTACAGGTATCCGTCAACATATACCGTATCTAATTTATCAGTAAACAAAAATTCCGACGCCTCATTGCCTTGGTCAAAATTATCCGTATGAGTAAGGGTAGCTATAGGCTGTATATCGTTCAATGTTAATTTATATAAAACGGTGGTGTACTGCAAATCCTTTTTGCCTTTATAGGTCATGCTTCGTACCACTACAAAGTCTTGCTCTCTCTTTAGCAGCGTAAAGGGCATAAGCCGGTACTTCATCTTTTGATATTTGGTTTCGGCTGCCTTCAAAAAATCATAGCCAAATGGGTCGTACGGAGGCTGCGTCCATACACTTTTAATTTCTGCAATATTGCTGGCCGCACTGGCCGAGCGGTCGGCTATCAGTGCGCCCGTGGTTAAGTCATAAGCGTTATCGGCAATCCATAGGGTATTTTGCTTATTCTCAAAGCGATATTTCAAACCCTGCAGACGGACTGTAAAAAAATCCATCATCCTAAACGGGTAGGGCGCTTCTTTTGCCTGTGCCAGCAGTATGCCGTTTACAAAAAAGCCCGTTTCCGCTTTGCCGTCGGTATAAACTTTTTTCCCATTCCCGTAAATCATCCCTTCCCTGAAAGCCCCTGTGTAAACATCGCCATTGGCCATTTGCAGCCGGCCTTCACCACTGTATAAACCATTGGTAAAATTACCTATATACTCCTGATCGCCATTTATCAACCGCCCTGCACCGTTAGGACGGCCATCCTGGAAGCGGCCTTCGTAGATCATGGTTGAGGCATACCTGTACAAGCCGCTGCCATTATTACAATTACCGCTTAAGCACTGCGCTAAAGCTGGTTGTATTAAGCAACAACAAAGAAGCAATACAGCAGAGGCTGCTTTGTAATTTTGCAGGGAAGTTTGCATAAATTCAATAATATAATCAACCAAAGTTAGAGGTATCGCAAGGGCTTGCAATAGGGATATATACCAGATGTAATGGGTATATATCCCTATGAAATAAAAAAATACATCTGAATTTTTTTTACGACTATGATTATATAGAAAACGTCTTACAAATGTAGATTTAGATAAATCCTTAAGAAATTGAGGTCAGTAAAAAGGGTGTAGATGCTATATTATAGATATACACCTAATTGTCAAGTCCAATCCTGATGGCAAACTTGACCAGTCCAATTGTGCTTTTACAGTTAGTTTTTTCAAGCAGGTGCTGGCGGTGGTTATCAACCGTTTTTTTGCTGATGCAAAGCTTGTCGGCAATCTCCTCGCTGGTCAGCTCTTTTACAATCAGGCTCAGCACTTCGCGCTCGCGCAGGGTAAGCTGGCTCAGCTGCTCATCCTGCACTTTTTGCTTGTTGTACTGGTTATAAATAATGGGCACAATATCCTGCGAAAAATAAGTGCCGCCGGTTTGTATGCGGTGCAGGGCCTGCAGCAGTTCGTTACGGCCGGCGTTTTTCAAAATATAGCCGTCGGCCTCGGCCATTACGGCTTCTTTTACGGCGGGAGCATTATTATACATGCTTAAAATAAGCACCTGTATATGCGGAAACTGGCTTTTAACCATACGGCACAGCTGCGTACCGGTAAGCAGGGGCATGCTAATATCAGTCAACAGCATATGAAAGCTTTGCGGACTGGCGGTTATGCGCTCATAAGCGGCCTGGCCGTTGTTGGCTTCAGCCACAATATGGTAGCGCTCGTCGGCGGCCAGCATGCTTCTGAGGCCATCAATAACCATTTGGTGGTCATCGGCTATTATTACATTAATCTGCTCGCTCATGGGGTTATCCGGGTATAATAATCTCTATTTGGGTGCCGCTTAGTTGCTGGCTGCGTACCTGCAGGCTGCCATCCAGCAGGTTCACGCGGGCCGCTATGTTTTTCCAGCCTAGGCCGGTTGAGGTGGGTATGGTAGCTGTGTCAAAACCTTTGCCATTGTCTTTAATCACCAGCAGCATTTGGTTGTGCTGCGGCAGCACGCTCAAATTAATTAAAGTGGCCTGTGCATGGCGCACCATGTTGCTCAATACCTCCTGCACTATGCGGTATATAGATAGCTCGTTCGATTTTTCAAACTGATGGTGGCGCACTTCATCGGGTATATCAACCACTACCTGGGTACCGCCGCTGCCATTTACTTTTTCGCCCAAATCTTCCAAGGCATTAAACAGCCCGAAGTTCAGTTCTTCAGGTATCAGGTTATGCGATATATAACGTACTTCCTGAATGGTCTGGTCAACCAGTCTGGTGGTTTTATCCAACCACCCGGCTGCTTCGGGCTGCTGGTTGGCTGTGGTAAGGTTCATTTTTACCACAGCCAGCATTTGGCCTACGCTATCGTGCAAATCGCGGGCTATGCGTATGCGCTCGCTCTGCTCGCCATCAAAAAGGGCTTTTGCGGCTACTTCCTGCTGTTTAAAAATCTCATTTTTAATACGGTTTTCTTGCTGGGTTTTATATCGGCTGTAATACAGGTAGCCTAGCAATGTTCCGGCTGCCAGCAGCAGTAATATAAAAGTTATGGCATAGTTGCGTTGTGTAATTTGCAGCTTACGATTTTCTAAACCTAGGGCCTGTATATGAGCCTGCTCGCGCAGCGCTTTTATACGCTGTTCGTTTTTGTCGGCATCCAGCCGCTGGTTGGTTAATTGCTGGTCTTTATTTTTTAGGTTCAGGGTATTAATCAGCAACGTTTGATTTTGTTCAACCAGCTGCAATTGGTCTTTACCCAGTTGCAGCTGGCTGTTTTTCAATTGCAGCGATTTGATGTTGTTTTGCTGGTTAAGCAGCGCTATGGTGTTTTCCTTCTTTTCGGTTTCGTATTTTACCTCCATCTCGGCTACCTGCCGCTGCATGCGGTTGTTATAAATAGTATCCCTAATTAAGGCATATTTATCATAATATTCGTCGGCCTCGGCGTGCCTGCCCAGGGTGTGTAGTATATTGGCCTTGTAAATAGCGGCGTCGGCCTGCGAGAGTTTATCACCGTTGTGACCGGCATAATAAGCGGCCGAATCGTTATACAGAACAGCCGTGTCAAGCTTGTTCAGCTTTAAATAAAACGACGACATGTTGTTGAACAAGATTGCAATATTGCCTTTGTCCTGTATTTCGCGGCTGCATTTTAAAGCAATATGGTAGTACTTTTGGGCTTCCTTAAAGTTGTTGTCGTTTTCGTAAAAAACGCCTAAGTTAATAGCTACGGTAGCCATGCCCTTTTTATAATTTTCGACCTTAAATATGCCAAAAGCTTTTAGTTTAAGTTCCAGTTCTTTGGTGCGATTGCCTAAGCCTTTATAAGCCCTGGCCATGTTGGCCATGTTGTTGGCCGCAATTCGGGTTAAGCCTTTTTGCAGGTTAATATTTAAAGCCGCATTAAGCAGGTTAACCGCTTTTTGGTATTGTTTGATGCGGATGTATGAGTTGGCTAAATTACCCATTATTATGGCTGCCGCTGTCGTGTCTTTAACCTGCTCAAAGTATTGCAGCGCCAGCATATTTCTATTGATGGCCGTTTCATAATCGGCCTGGTAATCGGCTATCAGGCCGTAGCCAATGTTGGCGGTAGCTATGGCAAAGGGGTTGTGGTGGGCCTGCCCGCTTAGCATTAAGCGGTTATAAAAATAAGCCGAACTATCGTGGTTGCCTTTAAAGGTGTAGTAACCGCCTAAGCTGTTTAATGCGGTATGGTATTGTTTAATGCTGTAAGCATCGGCCTTGTTATCGCATAATTTAATAACCTGTAATAAATACGCAGGCGCTTTTGCGTTAAGGTTTTTTGAATGTTTTAAACCTTCCTGTACCAGTTTGTAAATAACGGCTGTATCTCTTACAGACTTATAAAAAACCGCTGGTGCTGGCTTGGCCATAGCAGTTGCAGTTATAATTTGCAGAGTGAAAGTGATAAGCCTTTTCAGGTATTGAAGTTTTAAACCGTTCATGTACAGGGGTTAAAGCCTAAAAATAAAAAAAACGGAGCTATAAAGCCCCGTTCTTACTCAAAAAAACTATTCTACTTAATAGTACCCTTAAAGCTGCCCTGCTCGGCAAAGCTTTCTTTACGGGCGCTGTTGTAGGCAATGGCGTAAAAGGTGCCTTCTACGCTGCTGCCATCTACCTTGGTAATGTTTACTTCGCCGCCGCCGGCCATAGTACCGCTGTTATCGGTTGAGTAGTTCATGGTGCCGTCGGCTGCCTTGGTATAATCTTTACTGATGATGATGCCTCCGTTTGATTGGCTAGGGCCCAATGCATACTTGCCTACAGCTACCTTTTTCAGTAAAACAATGCTGATGCTTTCGTTGCTGCCGTCTTTAATAGCCGATATGCTAAAGGTAGTAATACCGGCAGCCGTAACCTGCGTCATGCCGGCTTTGGTTGACGAAAACTTACCCGACGAGCCGCCATCGAAACCGTAGTTGCCTGCGGTTACTGTGGCAGCGGCACCGGTTGCACTGGCACTGGTATCTTCATCCTTGTCTTTTTTACAGGCTGCGGTTCCTAATACAGCCAGCAGCAGCACAGCCATGGTTAATTTTTTCATGTTGCTTTTATTAAAATGGTTTATTGAGTGATGCGTAGAATATCCTTTTGGTTGGCTTTGATATATAGATTGCCTCGGGCATCTGATACCATCATTACCGTACCGGTAATATCATTTAAGTCAACCGTAGGAAATTTGATATAGAATGAGCCCAGCGTGGTATAGCCGGCCGTGCCGTTTTTGGCCTTGCGAATAACCCAGGTTTTAGCCAGCGGGTAGGTACCGTTCGACTGGTCTATCAGGGCATAAAAGTTCTCGCTGTCATCAACCGCGTAGCGCAGGTAGCCCAGCTGCCGGGTTGACTTGATACGGTCGGCATCATCATTAAACAGTGTTTTCAGGCTAAAGCTGGCATCGGCGGTGGTACCGGCATCCAGGTTCCATTTGGCAAAAGTGCAGGTGTTTGAATAGCCGCTGTTATCGGTTGTATAAGCTACATAGGCGGTACTGCTGTTAAATACGGCGCCTTCAGTAGTTGGCTGCAAACCCGGAAGTGATGCCCCACCGGTTACAATATCGCCGTTTGGCTTAATCTTGAAATTTGGACGCAGGCATATCTCGTTGGCCGTGTTAACAAACAGGAAAGCAATGCCGGTATTATCACTTACCGAGCTAAAGTTGGTTTTAATTTCGGTTACAGCAGCGCCATCGGGCGTAATTTTATAAAGTGAATACGTGTTGGGCTTGTTCTCGTACCGCAGTGTATACACATTGCCTGCCGCATCGGTAGCTATTTTGGTGACGTTGGTTATACGCGCATCAGCCGTTAATACCTGCGGGGCCGAGTTGCCTCCGGGATCGAGCTTGTAAACCTTGCTGCCTGTTGAAGTAGCCAGGGTATAATCTGAGTAGTATATTTGATTTTTTATCTTGTCATACCACATGGTGCCTATTTCATTGGCGGCCGTACCAATTTTACTAAAGTTAAGTGTGCCTGATACAACGTTTACATAGCTTACGCTGGTTCCGCCGGTTGCGCTGCCTGTGCTAACGGTAAAGGTTGGTGTAAAGCCGGCAGCTGGTGCGGCGTTAGTACCGTTAACAGCTATAGTTATTGTACCCGTGCTAGCTGTAGCCGGTATCTCGGCGGTTAAGGTAGTAGCCGTGGCCGTTTTTACGGTGGCTACAACTGTTGTACCGCTGGTAGCGGTAGCAAATTTTACGACGTTTTCGGCAAGTACCGTACTAAAGTTAGTGCCGGTAAGCGTAACTATATCGCCGGCTTTTCCCGTAGCGGGCGATAAGGCCGTAAATGTGGGTACAGCTACCGGTTTGGGTGTAACCGTAGGGTTAGTGCCCTGCGAATCTTTATTGGCAGCCGTTATGCCTTTAACGCTAACTGTTAGGCTGCCCGATGTGGCGGCTGCCGGTACGGTAAACTTAATTTCCGTATCAGTAACGGATGATACGGTTATGGCTGTATTACCCAACGTAACTTTAACATCGGTGGCGGTGCTGCCAAAACGGAAACCCGTTATGGTAACCACGTCACCCGTTTGCGGGTTTTTGGGTTGTACGCTGGTAATTTCGGGCGTTTGTGTAGTGGGATTGTCTTCGGTTTTATCTTTTTTACAAGCGGTTAAACCAGCCATTAAGAAAAGGATAAGTACCGTTAGTACATGGAGTTTAAGGATAACTGTTTTCATGATATAAGCCTTTTAGCAAAAGTGTTATATCGGCAGGCAGGCTGCAATAAGGAGAGTTACTAAGAATCATAGGTATATATACCCGTATATGATCGATGATCAAGCCTCGAAATCGACGGCAATATTATTTATTTAAATAAATAATAATTAAGCTGGGTTAAGGACTACAATTTTATAATTTGCGTCATAGACATTCCCTAGTGATTCAAAACTATTATAAGAAACAGGCAGATAGAAGTTTTGATATTTTCTGATTAGCTTTTGCGAACAAGAGGCCGGTTGCAAACTCAAATATGTTAACTAACAACAAAAAGTGTTATTAGAACTGTATAAGTGGGTTTGCAAAGTAGAAAAATATTTCAACCAGATAATGCCTATGATAATGTGTCGAATTTGAACCGGGAAGGCATATTCAGGATCAACGTTGGTATTTCTGAACAAACATTTGCCCGGCTTTTTCCTGATACGCAAAACAATGGGATTTGACTATGCTTATTTATTTTATGCCTCATCTCCATTACATTGCACAATATTTCGCCTGTATACTCAATTATGGACAGGAAAATGGGGAGCAATTGATTTGAGTTTACTGGAGAAGCGCACGGCATCGTTAAGAGATGATTTGACAAAAAGCAAGTCTGTCAGAAGTTCAGTTGAACAGGAATTTGGACAAAATAGCCACCTTTAATTTTTTTTAAATCGTTCATTTATGTCATCATCATTTCCGCGCCGGATCGCAGCCGTACTTGGTCCTGCTCTTATCATTGTTACTTCCTCAGAGATAGTAAACTTGAAAATATGGCTGGACGTTCATCCAACGCTGGTGTACCTGAACGGTCTGCTGTTTGTAATCGGCGGGCTGATCATTGTTACAAATCACAATCGTTGGGAAATGAACCGAGGTGTATTAATAACTATTTCAGGATGGATGCTTCTTTTGGCGGGAACCTTCCGGATGTTCTTCCCAACATCGGCACAGCTTGGTCCAGGCTTAATGACTTACATCATAATTTCTTTACTCGGGTTGTTGGGTATAGCTATAAGTTTCATCGCGATCAAAAAATAATCACTGAAAATCAACTGTATTACTTTCAGGATACGCCTTTAAAGAATTAACAAGTATTCGATTTGCGGGGAGCACCTCCGGATAAGCTTTACTAACGATCAGGCCACTGCTCTTAGGTTCTTTCAGTAGACGGGACAACAATTTATAGTTTAGATTACAGGGGCAGTTAGATAAATTCACCGTTATATCTACGCAAAACTTCCGAAGATTCAAATCTCGTCATTAACATCAATTTTGTCTAAAATGGACGTGTTCACAACCAGCAATCGAAATTTTTTGTTTAAACTAAAAAATGCTCTAACACACGTCATATTCTAATGACTGAATACTATTACCTGTGCTCTCAAATACGCCAAAGATACAATTCAAGGCAGTCAAAATCTCTCTGAAATACCTGCCAAACTCTTCAAATCGTCTAAAAAATAATTCGAAAAATATTCGGCTTGGGCTACTTTAAAACAAGGCAAATCAAGTCATACTTGGTTTGCCTTGTTTTTTACGATAAATCAGTATTTAACTATTTATTACCTCCAAATTTCATTGTGGGTAGTTGTCTTTTTGTATAAGTAGCAGTACCACCTGATAAGTTGTTTTCTTTTCCCAACGACCTATAAGCCATCCAATAAAGCTCGAAATAAATATATCATTGTTTTCTGCTTCATTAAGAAGGCTTAAAACAGCTTTCTTATAAGCCGCATCAAAAATCACATCCGGTTTAAGCAAATACTTTTCAACCAATTTTAGAAATTGCAGTACGCGCTCTTCCGAAGTTTTCAGCAAATATTTCCGGTAGCGCCGGCGAAAACTGCTGATCCGCGACATGGCCAGCTCAATATTGCCAAACTGGGCCTGCACCAAAACTTCCATCAGGTTTTTGCGGATGGTCCACAACATTCCCATTTTCTTTTCATACCAGGCATCAGTGCGCGTTAGTAAAGTTAACTGCTTTAAACTGGCGCGATTGTTACAAAGCGCCAAAAACATGGTAAGGCATATCCGTAAGTCCTCTAATTCTTCGGGCTTGGAACTGGTTTTTGCATCAGAAAGTGCTTTCTGCAACAACGTAATTGCTTCCTCGGCAAAGCCCGTGAAAAATAAGTTGAGCCCTGCAATCAACTGATGACGTAGATGGAATAATGTATAATACCGATTATCGGTTAGCATCAACTCCATCATTTCCTTGAGGTATGATGTGCTTTTTGAAAAATCCCTTCGCCGCAAATGAAAATTTGCCACATAATACAAAATGGAGATATGGTAAAAAAGATAAGCTAGCTTATGATCTGTGCGGCCCTGCATAAACCTGTTTGTCCGGTTGATATAGCGCTCTATCAAAGCATAGTTTTGCTGTATGGCAGCGTATTCGTTGGCAATGAAAAGGATTTGGTAAATAGATTTATAGGTCATTAAGTCCTGTGCGGAAATTTTGTATTTGCGGATGGTCGTGATCATCAGCGCCGTGAGGTTCACCACCTTGCCTTTCAGGTGTATTTCCTGCAACTGCTGCCTTAAAAAAGCATACGCCATATTGAGCCTGGCTTCACGCTGCATATGCAACTGGTTATGCATAAAGCGTGCGGTTAAATCTTCCAAATTTTCTGCACCGGGCAGGTGAGCATATTGGAGTTTTAGTAGTAAAAGTTCATTTAGTAAATTAAACTGTTCTAAATGTTCGGCCAGGCGTTCTGCCTTATCCAGGCATTTGAAACCAATTTTCGTTACCTCATTTTCTAATAAATAGCGCCCAACTACCACAAGGCGCAATGCATCGTAAGTTTCTGATTGATTGTTTTCAAAAGTTCTCTGTGACAAGTAGAGCAGCAAATTATCCTGCAGCCTTTTACGTAAGGCATGGTAAGCATCTTTATTTTTTCCGGGTTTGTAAAGCTTGTTTATCTTATCTATATCATCAGTTTCTATCAAATTAAACAACTGCAGGTTTTTGACATCATCCCTCTTATTGTTTCTGCGTAAAAACTGCCTGAAAGCATTTCTATCTGTATTGTTTAATAAGTTGACCAGTTCTGAAAGTGAGTCCATGGGGATAATTCGGCGTTTATAAAGGTAACATAAATGCGTAATATATCGTCAGTAATTCGAAGAACTTACCTTTCTTGGGTCTTTTTTACACCGCACATTTGCTTCCATATTAATCAACAAAAACAAATTAAACATGGAACCGCTACAACACAAAACAGAAGAAAATTCACCAGTGGTAAAATTTGGTGAAAAAAACAGAAACCCGTTTAAACCTACTGCTGCCTTTATAGGCGCCTCCTGGTTTGCTTTATTAACGGGCATGGTTGGCTATTGCATCGGCTTATGGAATGCCGGCATGACTTTAAATGAAAAAGGATATTACTTCACTATTCTGCTATTCGGCTTGTTTGCCGTAATCTCGGTGCAAAAAAGTGTGCGTGATAAAGCAGAAGGTGTGGCCGTAACAGATTTGTATTATGGTATCAGTTGGTTTGCTGCTATTGCCGCCATGATACTGCTTACCATTGGCTTGTGGAATGCAGATTTAGCCAGAAGTGAAAAAGGCTTTTATGCGATGGCTTTCTGCCTGAGCCTATTTTCGGCTATTGCCGTACAAAAGAATACCCGCGACGCTAAATTGGCGGGAGATAAAGAACTGTAACGTAGCGGTTGCCGCCCCGCAGCGCTTTGCTTATGCAGGCCTGCGGGGATTTTTTTATGAGGCAGAAAGATTAAAGAAATAGTGATTTTTTAAAAGCTTACTCCATCAGCTTTAAATCACTTTTGTCCAGCCATCCGCGGCTTATCTGGCCTTGCTCATTTTTATAAACAACGTAGATATAGCCGTTCTGGTCGTCTAAAGCGGTGATGCGGGCATTGTTCCAGATATTGATATTGGCTTTACGCCGGCTCTCTGGCTCCGGCTTGTTGTGAAAGTAAGCATATTGGGCAGAGAGGGTAAAGGTTTTGCCTATATCGTTATCCGGGCCTGGCTTTGCAGTAGGGGTATAAGTATCAGTAGTAGTGCTTTGGGTTGAAGCAGGCCGGCTTTTGTGCCTTTTTGAGCTTGCTGGTTGCTTTGATGCTGATTTTGTGGATGGGGCATCCGTTGTATTTGCCTGCTCCGTGGTTGGCGTTGATGGTTTGGAACGATAAATAAAATAGGCGGTACACGCAGCAATCAGTATAAGTATCACCAGGGCGGTAAGCCACGGTGAAGGTGTTTGCTTTGCAGGAGTTACGGGCGGAGCAGAAGGATTGTTGATCACAGCAGGATTTACCGGTTGCTGCATTTGAACTTTTGCATGTAAGATTTCTGTCTCCTGTTCTTTTCGGTAAATAGCAACTTTCAGGCGCTCAATTTCCTGTTCTTGTGCTTGTAACCGGGTTTGTTGCTGTAGCAGTGTTTCCTGCAATTTTTTATTTTCGTTTTCGAATGTTAGCAGCTCTGCCCGGTTGTTTAAAGTTGTGTCGGCTGTTTTGTGGCTTGTAATTGTATGATATAAGTCGGTGCCATTGGCGAAGCGTTTAGCCGGATCTTTTTCCAGGCATCTGAACATCACCTCCAGCAGCCAGGCAGGTACCTGCATTTCGGCCGCTTGCTTCTCTGCAGGCCATGAAACCGGAAGCTGTGCTTTACGTTGGGCAAGCGGTTCTGGCGGCTGTGCTTCTAAGTGTGACAACATCACCGAGCTGCGGGCAGTATGGCCATTATCCTTCATGGGGAATGGTACCGCGCCGGTTAGCAGCTCATACAAAATGATACCATAGCTGTAAATGTCTGATTGGTACAGCAGCATGCCTTCGCTCTGTTCGGGCGCCATAAACTCTACCGCACCGGCGTGGCGCAAACTGGAGCGTCGCTGCTCGTTAGACATTACGGCCAGACCAAAATCAAGCAAAATGTAATTGCCGGTTTGGCTATTCCATTTTACATTATTGCTTTTAATGTCGCCGTGCTTAACCTCATTCAGGTGGCAATGGTTAAGGGCATTGGCCAATTGGTCGGCTACTTTAATGATTTCCGAAATGGTAAACACAGGGGCGTGCGGTGGTTTCAGCAGTTCTGCTAAATCCGGCCCTTCAATAAACTCCATTTCGATGTAAGGCAAAGCGCCGCTTTCTGTAATACCCGAGCTGAGTATTTTTACCACATGCGGGTTAGGTTCTTGGTTTACCCTTTTCAGCTTTTCAACTTCGTTCCGAAAATCCTTGTAATTTTTATCCTCATCGCTTTCGGTTTGTATCGGCGTGGGTAACAGTTTAACTGCTACCATAACCGGCCCCATTCGCTTTGCCTTATAAACGGAGCCCTGACCACCGGTACTTAATGCCCCCATGTTTTCTAAGCCCGCCGTAATGGTAAACATTTTAGCCATTTATCATAAACTGCCTGCCGGGTAAATGGTTTGTAGCAACGCTATGGCACAATTCGACTCAAAGTTTAAACGCAGGAGTTGCTATGGTTATCAATAAACGTATAATCAGGCCAGTGGCAGCTTAAACCAAAATTTGCTGCCCTTGTCTATTTCGCTTTCCACACCAATTTCGCCGCCATGGCGCTCTACAATTTCTGCGCTCAGATACAAACCAATGCCAAAGCCTGAAATCAGCTCCGTGTGCTGATTGTCTACCCGGTAATAGCGGTTAAACAGTTTTTCAATGTCATGTGGTTTAATGCCAATACCTTCATCCTGTACCTCTACTTTTACCTGACGATCAGTTTGGGTAGTAGTGATGGTGACCTGGCCGCCCCTGGGAGAATACTTAATGGCATTGCTAATCAGGTTCGATACCACATTGCCAATCTTATCCCGGTCGGCAAATAGGGTAACATCAGGGCCGGATATGAATTTGACGGCGTGCGCACTGGTGCCCGACGCCGACTCTTCCATGCTTTCATGGATGAGCTGGTTTAATTCGAACCTTTGCTTGTTAAGATGGATTTTTCCGGATTCCAATCGCGAAACATTCAGGAAACCGCCAATCAGCGTATTCATTTTTCTTAACTGATTGTTGATTTTCTCCAGCGTATCAGCAGTAAACTTATCTTCAGATTTTTTAGCTCTTAGCTGTAGCATTTGCGAGTAACCGCTAAGCGAAGTAAGCGGTGTTTTTAACTCATGGCTTACCATGCCAATAAAATCATTTTTGCGGAGTTCGTCTTCTTTTATCTCTGTGATATCCAGGATGGTTCCTATTACAGATACGGGTTCTCCGGCCTCATTCAATTCAACTTTTCCGGTAGAGTTGATCCATTTGGGCTTACTTCCATCAAACGGATTAATCTTGAAAGTTTCATTAAATGTTGCCTTGTGAGTTATGGCTTCCTCAATTGCTTCCAATACACGCTCTTTATGCTCAGGGTCAATTAATTCTGAAGCTGCATTATAAGTTAAAGTCAAATCAAGCGGAAAACCGTGAATGATTCTGGCACGGTCAGAAATTGTGGCTTCACCTGTATTGATGTCTAAGCGCCATATACCCATATTGGCTGCTTCGATAGCTAAACCTAACGTATCTGATGTTTTTTCCAATTCTTTGCGGGCCATCACCTGTTCGGTTACATCAGCAGCCACGGCCATCATACCGGTTATGGCTTGGTTTTCTTCGCGCAGTGCTTCTACTGTAAGGTTGATATAGATAGTTTCTTCTTTACCATAGCGCATTAAGCTTACCGGTATTTCGCCTGATATAAAGCGTTCACCGGTTTGATAAACCTTATCCATAATAGTACCGAAGCCCTGTACTTCAAGTTCAGGTATAACCTCCAATAGTGGTTTTCTAAACGTTTCTTCGGAGGTACGGCCCCAGTATTGCAGCATGCGGTCATTGGCCAATTCAATTACGTGGTTGGTGCCACGGTAAATGGCAATAGCCACCGGTGCATCAGTGAGCAGATTACGCAATTGGCGCTCAGCATAGCTGCGGGCCTGGGTAATTTTAATTTGTGTGCCAATTTTTGTTAATAATTCGGCAGCCGAAAATGGTTTTACCAAATAATCATCGGCACCGGCCTGCAGGCCGTCAATCCGGGCCTCTTCACCGGCGCGGGCAGACAGGAAAATGACAGGCAGCTGAGCCGTATCGGCAGTGTTCCTGATGCGTTGCAGCATAGTTTTTCCATCCATCACCGGCATCATCATATCACTCAATACCAGGTTGGGTTGGTGCAGGTTAATTTTTTCAAGTGCCGCTTGCCCGTTAACAGCCACTTCAATGGTATAATATGGCTCTAAAAGTCTTTTCAGGTAAGCCGTCATATCGGCGTTATCATCAACAATCAGAATAGTGATTGATCGATCAGCAATGATATTTTGGTCAGATACGGTTTCACTGTTAACAGATGATGCTGTGCTTTGCGCATCAACGCTTTCATTTTGCAATAAGCTGATGGCTTCTTGTATAAATGCACCTTTTAACGCCGTAGAGTCTGTAACCCGCTCTGCTTCCAAAAGGTGTTCTTGTGGCAAATGGGCTTTACCAACAGGTATTTTAACGGTAAACATACTGCCTTTACCTTCTGTGCTTTCCACCGAAATTTCACCTGTATGCAGGTGTACCAGTTCGTGTACCAGCGAAAGGCCAATGCCTGTACCCTCGTGCGTGCGTCCGGCCGAATTTTCAACGCGGTGAAAACGCTCGAACATATACGGTAATTCATGTTCAGGGATGCCTACACCTGTATCCTGTACTTTGAGTACCGCAAATCTTCCCTGTTGGTTCAGGCTCACTGTTATGCTGCCCTGCAGGGTGTATTTAAAAGCGTTTGAAAGCAGGTTAAGGACAATTTTTTCCCACATCTGCCGGTCAACGTAGGTGGCATCAGGCAAAGTATGGCATTCCACCTGCAGTTCCATGCCGGCTTTTTCAATAATGGAGCGGAAACTGCTGGCCAGATCAACAGTGAGTTCACATAAATCCACTGGCTGATAAGCGGCCTGTACTCGGCCGGCTTCAACACGGCTGTAATCCAACAAATTATTTACCAGTTTCAACAAGCGAAGTGCATTGCGATGGGTAGCCTCCAGCGGTTCTTTAATATCATTTACCAAAGTTTCACGCTGCAGCAAATCTTCCAACGGGCCCAGCATTAAGGTAAGGGGGGTACGAAACTCGTGGCTTACGTTGCTAAAGAAGGCGGTTTTTGAACGGTCTATTTCGGCCAGTGCCTGTGCACGTTTTTGCTCCTGCTCGTAAGCGTACACATTTGATACGGCTGTATTGTAAGTGTTAGCCAGCAGATCATAAAAGTTGAGGTAGGCTGTGTCAATAGCCCGGCGGGCGCTTACCCCTGCAACCATAAAACCAAAAGGCGTTTCCTGTCCCCAAATACGTACCGGCAACAGCATAGCCGACTGTGGTGTTTCAGGGTAAGGCTCGCAACTGAATGCCCCAAAGCGGGTGGTTAGGTGATCCACTTCTTCCATTAAGCCGGATTGCAGCACTTTATGCAAGGGCCAGGTTTGAGGATCTTCCTCATTCAAATCTATTTCTGCTGGGGTAAGTGTTGTACCCAATGGCAAACCTGCCGAACTGATGAGATGTGCTTTCCCGGTTTCTGCATTCAGCTGATAAAACAGCATAAAGGGTACATCCAGCACATAATCCTGATATTTCTCTTCCGTGGTGCGGCCAATTTCCTGAACCGATTTTGCTTTGCCAATAGCCGCGCCCAAATCACGCAGGGCTTGCGTGCGGCGGGCACTCAGCATCTTGTCGGTGGTTTCGGTAATGGGGTGGAAGATGCCGCCTACGTTGCCAGATTCATCACGGATCGGGGCGAAGGAGAATGTCATAAATGCTTCTTCCAGGTAACCGTATCTTTCCAGAAACATGCGTTGATCCTGTATATAGGTGCCCTCACCCTGCTGCCCCCGGGTAAATTTATCACCAACCACCTCCAGTGCCGACTCCCAGCATTCACGAAAGTTCATACCCATGGATTGTGGGTGCATCTCGCCACAAATAGGGCGATAGCTGTCGTTATAAATCTGTATGGTTTCCGGTCCCCAGGCAATCAGGATAGGAAAGGTAGAGGAAAGGCATAAGCTGACAGAGGTGCGCAAACTTTGCGGCCATTGTTCGATAGGGCCTAAAGGAGTGGTTGACCAATCCATGCTGCGAATGAGCTTGCCCATTTCGCCACCGCCGGATAAAAATTGTTCAGTACTTTCGGACTGGGTGAATTGCATATGTATACATGAATCCCTTAGTAAAAAGGGTTGCTGTTGTTAAAATATCAGTTAGGAGAGGTGGTAAATTTAGTAAATATATAAACATAACCTGCATTTAAACAACCATTGCTTTGTATGATTGATAATGGGTTGAACACTGAAAGCGAAAAGGAATATTCTTTAAATATAGCCAGGTGTTCACGTTCACGTGTCGTGAACACTCGTGAACGCTTTTTATGACTTTTAAGTAAGTGAAAATTAACTGAAGAAATTTGAAATTGACTATAAAAATTTAATAATCAATTACATAAATATAATTTTAGCCTTTTATTTATAGTTAACAAGAATTAGCGTGAACGCTCGTGAACAGGCGTGAACACCCGTGAACGTTCATGAACACCTTGCGCTGTGAACACCGAGGCGAAAAGATTTAAAAGCAGTGGAAGTTATAAAGGAAACATTTAATAAAACACACTCATTGTTGAAATATTTTTACAAGAATGTAAATTGATAATATTGCCAAGCCTACAGACATGTATTGCTTGAAAGAGGGAGAGTGAACAAAGTGTTTAAATTTGCTATGGGGAATGAAGGATAACAACGTATACACAAGTTGATAACTTACATAAGTGCAAATTACTGGTAAAGCAAATATGATAGCGTGGCCTAACATAATTTTATAGCATTACAACTCTTAAAAACTATTTTTCAAAAATCTTATCACCTTGTTATTAGTATTTATTTTCCGCTCAAACGTCCGCGCTCGAGCGGAAATAAACCTGCATTATTGTGCTTGCAACAAGCGCATATACCCTAATTTTAGCAACTCAACGGCATGGGCCTTGTCCCGGCTGGTGATAATATAAAAGCTAATCCAGCCCGAGTTTTTAAAAGAGTGATGGTCTTGTATCCGGCCATCAGGCATCAGTTCCTGTTTTAAGCGGCGGCTCAACAGCATATCCAGCAGGCCATTGCTATGGATGTGGCCGATTTCGCGCCGGCCCAAATTGAATTGCAGGCCACCATATTTATGGGTTTGCATGCTCACACCGGGCCATGTCAGCACTTGCTGCTCTATATCATCTATCCAATCCAGCAAATGCGGCCGGGTAAGGTAGGTGTAAAATTTCAGGTAATAGTCAAACAGCCAGGCGAGGCCGTACACATGCTTTAAAAAACCAAAATAACGGATGGTGAACAGAAACATATTTACTGCGGGGTTTCGCTCAGTTCTTTAATATAATCCATTACACGCAGGTGCACATTACGGGTTACACTCTTAGCCCATATATCATAATACCATACCGGAAATACATGCAACTCGTACCAACTGTTACCAATTAAGGTGGTGGTTTGGTTGCCGTTATCTTTCAAAATAAATTGTCCGCGCAAAATATCAATATGACCCATAATTTCCGGGTCACGGGGTTGGCTGGTGATGTCAAACGTAAGGTTAACGTTGGGTTGGTAGATAACAATTTTTTCATCAAACACATAACCGTTGCTGAAAATACACTTGCGGTTGGCACCTACGTGTAAGCCATCAGCCGTAGACTGTACCGGGCTGGGCATACCCATCTGAAACAGCCAGTATTTATTGGGGTGCGTATTCTTTTTATAGGCGGTTACGTGTTTCCATACTTCGCTTACCGGTGCATTAATGACCACCTCGTCTGATACTTTATTCACATAACGATGATTGGAAACGGAATCAGCAATAAAAACAACTACCAGTAGGGATACAATGCTGATATTTAGATTTTGATTATTGCGCTTAAACATATTGCGACCCATAAACGCCCCTGCCAATATGAAAGCAACAAGCAGCGGCGATACGATAACAAGGCAGACGATACCCTCACGCAAAAAAAATGTACTCATTAAAATGGCAATAACGGTGTTGGTTAAAGAATATCCAACCAACTGACTGCTGCTTAATTCCAGTTTGCGCCAAAACCAGGCACTGATGATACCCATCAACATAGGAATAATTACAAACTCGGAAAATACCAGTACGCCTGCATCCGGTTTAAACATAGCAGTAATACCAATAATTATAAAAGCAGTAAAGTTGCTAACAACGTAGCCCAATAATTTAGAAGTGAGCAGGCGGTTCATGATAGGTGACAATTTTAATGGTGAATGATATAGATTATGAATATCACAAATGTATAGTATGTTTTGAATTTTCAAAAATAAATGAAAATTAAATTTGATGAAGGGTTATTGTTGATCATATTTGATATCGGGATTTTTGATTTGGTTTTGTAACAAGAAGTGAGTGGTAATATCCAATATTTATAACAGTATAGGCGCGCAACCTTTAATTGAAAAGCCTCGTCTTTCTGCTTTGTCAACACTATACTTTACATGAAATTAAAATCGCTAACCTCATTTTTTCTTTTTCAATTGGGCTTACTGGCTACAGCCGCTCATGCGCAGCAATTATCAACTTCTGACAGCATTGATACTTTCATCAAAACCAAAATGCAGCAGCGCCATATACCGGCTTTGCAGGTTGCGGTGGTGCGTGGCGGCAAAATAGTTAAAGATACCACCTTTGGTACTGCCAACCTGGAATACAACATTAAAGCCACTAACCAAACCATATTTTCTGTTAATTCTATTACCAAGGCATTTGTAGGCGTGGCGGTCATGCAGCTTGTTGAAGAGCATAAGCTTAAAATTACCGACCCCTTATCCCGCTATCTGGACAGCCTGCCCGATGCCTGGAAAAACATCACTCTGCAGCAGGTGCTCACTCATGTTTCCGGTCTGCCGGATATGATTGATGCCGAAGAGCAGGTGATGGGCCACAATGACGAACAGGAAGCCATGCGTACTGTAAAGGCATTACCCATTGAATTTAAACCGGGCGACAAATTTCGTTACAATCAAACGGGCTATGTACTCATCGGGCAAATTATTACCAAACTTAGCGGCATGCACTTTACCCGGTTTATTGAAGAGCGGCAGTTTAAGGTGGCAGGTATGACTTTAACCCGCTTTGGCGACTCTTACGATGTCATCCCCAATTATGCAGGGGCATATACCATGACCCGCCAGGTAGGCAGCAGCTTTGTACGAAACCCCACACCCGGCCAGGCATATATGCAATTCCCGGTATTTTTCAGAACAGCGGCCGGTATTCAATCTACCGCTACTGACATGGCAAACTGGGTGATTGCATTAAAAAGCGGCAAGCTGCTCAAGCAACCGTCAAGTATTGATTTGCTGTGGAAGCCGGCTGTATTAAATAATGGTAAAATAGGCGGTTTTAACCGGCTTACCAACGGCTATGCACTGGGCTGGCCAACCATAACCCGCGAGGAGCATCCGGCAGTTGGCCCGGTGGGCGGCGGCAGATCAGCTTTATTTGTTTACTTGAAAGATGATCTATCTATTATTGTTCTTACTAATTTGCTGCAAGGAAATCCTGATCAGTTTATTGATGAGATTGCAGGCTATTACATTCCTGCTATGCATGAGGCTAACGGTTTTGGCTTGCCCAAAAGTTTGAAGCTGTTAAGAGCGGAACTACTTAAGCAGGGTTTTGACCAGGCCATACCTGTTGCCGCTCGTTTAAAAAAGAAAGAACCCGCTTTCAGCCTCACCGAAAACGAACTGAATGGCTGGGGCTACCAGCTTTTGAGTCAAAAAAATATACTGGCAGCTGTATCTGTTTTTAAACTAAATGTAAGTCTGTATCCTAAAAGTGCCAATGCTTATGATAGCTTGGCCGAAGCACTGGAGGTTGCGGATAACCGTTCGGAGGCACTTGAAAACTACCGGAAAACGTTGATTTTAGAGCCAGGTAATAAGCATGCTGCTGATAGGGCAGAGGCATTGAAGGTGAAGTAGTTCTTATTAAGGTCTGTTGGAAACATTCAAATACAATTAACGTATCTTTCCGGCAACGTATTAAATTGATAATGATGAAATATTTTTTCCTGGTTTTCTTTCCTGTACTATTGGTTACAAAGGCTAACGCCCAGGTTACATCGTTTACGCTTGATGATAGCAAATTTGACAAACCATTAATGGCCATCCTCGACAGTATCAATCAGCTCGATCAGCAGCCTCGTTATGCATTAATGGATGCAATGAAAAAAAAGGCCGAACCGCACATGATTGACAGCCTGAAACAAATTGTCAAAAAAAATGATGCTGAAAATCTGGTCAAAGTTACTTCGCTTATTGACCGTTATGGTTGGCTTGGGCCGCAAAGAGTGGGAATGCAGGGAAGCCAGGCTTTATTTTTAGTCATACAACATGCGGCTTTACCGGTACAGCAAAAGTATCTGCCATTGATAAAGTCGGCCGAGCAACGTGGCGAAATACTGTCAAGCAATGTTGCCTTATTGGAGGACCGGATAAATATGAGAACAGGTAAAAAGCAGATTTATGGTAGTCAGGCTTTTACAGACAACAAAACCGGACAAACCTATTTGTATCCGATTGCTGATATTAAAACATTAGATGAAAGGCGTAAAAAAATGGGTCTGGAACCTATAAAAGATTACGCGAAACGGCTGGGTATCGAATGGGATGCTGTAGCCTACGAAGCGATACTGCCACAAATAGAAGCCATAGCTGCCGCGCGCAAATTTTAAAATAAATTGAATAAGTATATTTAGATTTTAACACGCTCAATCATCAAAATAACAGCATAGTTACGGCCAAAACAATGTGATATCAGCGATGTTGATATTGTTTTTGACCAATATATTATTGCTGATACTTATGATATTAAGAAACAACAAGCGTGCTAAAATCAGCACGCTTTCTTCTTTATGCTATATCAGAGCTGTAGGGCTGGTATGTAATATTGTATGCCTTTACTCTTGGCAAAAAGTTAACTGTTTGGTTGTTGCTGATTAACAGGTGCGATTTAGCTTAGATGGATATGGCATCAACTACACAGCCGGTAAT
Source organism: Mucilaginibacter koreensis (assembly GCF_054783355.1). NCBI lineage: Bacteria > Pseudomonadati > Bacteroidota > Sphingobacteriia > Sphingobacteriales > Sphingobacteriaceae > Mucilaginibacter > Mucilaginibacter koreensis. Next base: position 122,715 of record NZ_BAAGQS010000001.1, read on the forward strand.
CAGTAAACATATTACACGTTCTTTACTGGCCCTCAACTTTTTCATGGCCGATATGCAGGCAGGCATAGGCCCCTTCCTGGGCATATATCTGTTGGCACATCACTGGCAAAGCGGCCTCATTGGTTCTGTAATGACCATTGGTGGCGTTGCCGGAATGTTGATGACTGCCCCTGCCGGAGCGCTGATAGATGCAACCCGCCATAAAAAATGGTTTGTAGTTATTCCGGGTATATTTACGGTAGCCGCTTCGGGCATTGTGCTGTTGTCTCAAAACTTCTGGGTGGTATCGGTATCGCAGGTGGCTACGGCTATTGCAGGGGCGGCCATAGTACCGGCAGTAACCGGTATTACTTTGGGGATATTCAAACAAAAAGGCTTTAACAAGCAAAATGGCCGCAATCAGGCATTCAATCATGCCGGCAATGTGGTTGGCGCTGCATTATCCGGCTTTTTAGCTATGAAATTTGGGATGATGGCCGTGTTTATTCTGGCGGCCTGTTTTGGCATATTGGCTATTGCCTCAGCCTTATTCATACCGGCAAATGCCATTGATGACAAGGCAGCCCGCGGCCTGAAGGGTGATGAAGGTACCGATGAGCAAGCCAGTGGCTGGAAAGTGCTGCTGCAATGCCGACCGCTGCTCATTTTATCGGCGGCACTCGCCTGTTTTCATTTAGGTAACGGCGCTTTGTTGCCCATGTATGGTATGGCTGCTTCGGCAAAAGGCAATGTTAACCCTGCTATGTTTGTAGCGCTTACTATTGTAATTGCCCAGCTGGTGATGGTGGTAGCCTCATTAGCAGCGCTAAAAATAGCCGATAAAAAAGGATATTGGCTGGTGATGCTCATCTCATTTTTGGCACTGCCGCTGCGGGGCTTTATAGCTGCGCACATGATTGGCCCGATAGGTTTATACCCGGTGCAAATTTTGGATGGTGTAGGGGCAGGGCTGCAAAGTGTTGCCGTGCCTGCATTGGTAGCTCATATTTTAAATGGAACGGGCCGCATTAACGTAGGCCAGGGCGCAGTAATGACGGTGCAGGGGCTCGGTGCAGCATTAAGCCCTGCCATTGGCGGCTGGCTGGCGCAGGGTATGGGCTATAATACATCTTTTTTGATATTGGGCAGTTTTGCAACCATATCTGTATTATTATGGCTCATTTATGCAAAACCTATGAAAGATGCCTGTAATCACCACAAAACTCAATTGGCTTAAATTTTACTATTAGTTTTAATGACACACTATTTGATATGGATTATATCAGCCCTGGCTATTGCAGGTGTTATCATTCGGCCTTTTAAAATAATGGAGGCTATATGGGCGGTGGCAGGCGCTGTATTGATTTTGCTGTTTGGCTTAATTACTCCGGCAGCGGGCTGGGCCGGTGTGGCTAAAGGGACTGATGTTTACCTTTTTTTGACAGGGATGATGCTTCTGGCTGAAACCGCCCGTGAGCATGGGCTTTTTGACTATTTTGCTGCCCGGGCCACACGCGCAGCTGATGGCTCAGGCATAAAACTTTTTGCGCTTATTTACCTGGTGGGTGTGGTGGTTACTATATTTTTATCAAATGATGCTACCGCGGTGGTGCTTACCCCGGCAGTAGCAGCTGCTGTTAAAGCAGCTAAAGTAGAAAAGCCTCTGCCTTATCTGCTTATTTGTGCCTTTGTGGCCAATGCCGCATCTTTTGTGTTGCCTATATCCAACCCGGCTAACCTGGTTATTTATGGCAGCCACATGCCTGCCTTGCTGCACTGGCTGAGTTTATACCTTCTACCTTCATTTGTTGCTGTTTTGTCTACCTATTTGCTACTATTTTTTCTACAGCGTAAACATTTGCACAAGCGTATTGAAAGCGATATTGAAGTGCCCCAGCTTTCAAAAGGTGGGCGCCTGGCTTTGGGAGGTATTGTATTCACAGCTGTAGTTTTACTGAGTGCGTCGTTTTTAAAATGGGATTTGGGTTTGCCTACAGCGATAACCGGAATTTTGACCATGCTGATAGTTGTACTGTCTACCCACAGTTCGCCTTTGCCTTTAATCAAAAAAGTATCCTGGTCAGTATTGCCTTTGGTGGCAGGTTTATTTGTGATTGTGGAGGCGCTGAATAGTACCGGACTTACCCGTTTACTGAGTAATGTATTGCAGCATCAGGTTTCACAATCTGCAGATGGGGCCGTATGGCTGAGCGGATTGGGTGTGGCTTATATTTGTAATCTGGTAAATAATCTGCCTGCCGGCTTAATTGCAGGTAATGTGGTTCAGGTGAGCCATATTTCAGAAAGCGTAAGGAGCGCCATATTAACCGGTATTGATTTGGGGCCAAACCTATCGGTAACAGGTTCGCTGGCCACCATATTATGGCTGATTGCCTTACGCCGTGAAGCGCAGAGCTGCACGGCATGGCAGTTTTTCAAATTAGGAATAGTAATCATGAGCGGTGCATTATTGCTTACACTGGCAAGTTTAATTTTGGTACATCCACATAGCTAAAAACAAATATTTCCGGGTGGTCATAAACAGAAATGGGCGCTGTATTTGCACAGCGCCCATTCATGTTTAATAAAATAACTTAAATTACGAGTTCTGCATCTCCGGGAACATTTGCTCCATCTCATCAGCGCTGGGGCCGTAGCTGCCAGGTATCGGGATGTTCAGCAGGCGCAGAAATACACTTAATTGTGCCCGGTGGTGTATGAGCTGATTAAACGACATACGGATAGAGTCATATTTGCTCAAAGTATCAATCACATAATCGCCGGCACGCATGCTCCAGGTTTCATTCAGTAATACTTCGTCGGTAGTGTTCTCAAGCTCAGGAACGCTTTTTTGATAGTAGTTTTCCAATGCTTCAAGCGCTTCGGCTTTGCTGTTTACCAAAACAGGTTGGTGCGGATTGTTGGCAAAATCTATTTCAGCAGTTGTCAGTACAATAAATGGCCAGCCCGGTATTTCGGTAATGTGGGTAACCAGTTGCTGTATGGTCATGCTTTTGGTGTGGGGCTTCCAGCCAAATTGATCATCAGGCAGGCATTGCAGCATTTTGCGGGTAATTTCGGTTTCCAGTTTCAGCTCTTTCAGCAGTAATGTAGTTAGCATAAGTGTTGGGATATTTGATTTACAATTCAAATATCCCACCCGGTAATGACAACCCTATGTCAGCAGGAAAAATCAGGAATGAAATTTTTTTAAAGATTCGCTCAGTATGTGATAAATGCGCTCGCGCAAACTGGCGGGCTCCACAATTTGGGCATAATCAGCGAATGATATAAACCAGCGCACAAAACCCTCAGTATGATTCGAAGTTAAAAAAGTCATTTCCATACCTTCGGGTGTTTCGGTTTCATCAATGTAGCCGTGATAATACCGCTGTTCGCCCAAATGCAAGGCTGCTTTCTTATCCACACAAATAACAATTTTTTGCAGGTTGCGTTCCTGGTACTGGCCGTCTAAGTAAATTTTTAGGGTAGGGTGCCGATCTTCAAATTCAGCTGAGGCCAGATGAATATTGGTCATTCGGTCAAAACGGAAATCGCGGTAAGCCTGCCGACTGCGGCACCAGGCTACCAAGTGCCAATAGTTGTCTAAAAAGAATACGCCTACCGGTTCTACCTCCCGCTGAGTTTGCTGCTGGCGGTAATAACTGAAATAATGAAGGCTGATCACTTTCTTTTCGGCAATGCCTGCCAATATGGTTTGCAGCGGATTGATACCGGCCCGCAAATGCGGCCTGCGCCTGGCTTGCAGCACTTCAATGCGGCTTTCCATGGCCGAGAGATAGTCCTTCTCCGTATTTTTAAGCACGGCCTTTACCTTATACATAGCCGATTGGTAGCTGGCGCCATTCAGTTCATCCGTTAGCTGGCCTACCAGTTTTTCGGCAGTAATAAATGCCATGGCTTCATCGCGGGTAAAGGTTACCGGGGGCAGGCGGTAACCATCGGGCAGGGAGTAACCCTGCCCGGCTTCGCCAATTAGCGGGATGCCGCCTTCTTCGAGGGCTTTCATATCACGGTACACCGTACGCAGGCTGATATCAAAGCGGTCGGCAATATCCTGAGCTTTCACCACCCGGCGCGATTGCAGCTGAATCAAAATAGCCGAAAGGCGGTCAACACGGTTCATAAAAAAGAAAAACTTGCTGTATTTGAAACACAGCAAGTTTAGCAATTTAACCGTAAACAACGAGTTCCTTAATCGGCTTTATTCTCCTTTAGTAACTGGTAAGCCTCTTTGGCATCTAAACGGCCAATGGTATCAAAGACCTTACCGGCCTGCTCATTATAATTTTCAAAAAAGTATTCAATCTGGCTCATGATGCCTTGGGGCAAATCTTCTATCGATTTTGTTTCGCTAAACTGTTGTGAAACCTCGGGAACGCCTAAAAAGCGGTCATTACGCACAGTCTCACCATTTTCTTCGGTTTGGTTGGCTTTAATGGCGCCAATAATGCGGCAATCCATACAACAGCCGGAGAATGTTTTAATTTCCGAAATCACGATGATATCGAGCGGGTCGCCATCCTCACCTTTGGTGCCCGGAATAAAACCGAAGTCGAAGGGAAATACCAGTCCGGCCGGCATAATTTTAGTCAGCTTGAAGCAGTTCATTTCCGGTATGTAATTATACTTATGCCCGCTGCCTTTAGGTGATTCTATGATTGTGGTAATGAGTTCCATACTGATTGATTATTTAAAATATGAGTGGATAGCCACAAACGGCTATCAGGTGAAAAGTGAATAAATGAAAGGAACTGCTAACACAATAGCACCTGCCTGCGGCATTATACACGCAGGCAGGTAACTTGCTTGTTTTATTTACGGGATGGGTTTTTCCCGGTAGATATCTGAATTGGAAGAGGAGTCATCGCTATGCGGATGCTGGCTTTCGGGCAGCAGGTGGTCATTAGCTACAGTGTCGGTTTGCGGCTGGTAGCGGCGGCCGTAAAAGCGATTTTGATTAAAGTGCTCATGCTCATAAAAGTCGGCGCCTTTAATTACCTCAGGCTGCGGCACTGCAAAAGCATTGCGGATGGCCAGCTCGCGGTCATGAGTCAGTGGTTTGCCGGTTTCATAGGCTGGCAATGAGGTTAAATGTACCGCTGTTACTTCGGGCAGCAGTACTTCATCATCGTGCTCATGCAACTCAGCAACACCTACCGGAATAGCAATTTTGCGTGAGGCAAGGTTGAAATCATTTTTCCTTAAATCAACTACCATGTAGCGCACGCGGCGAGATGCAGGGTTAAACAGTAGCTCATCAACTTCGCCAATTTTGCGGCGGTTAATATCATATACATCCCAACCTTTAATGTTGGGCTGCCCGTCGGCCATTTCATAATCACTGCCGCCCAAAGCTTCCAGGCGGTTGGTGTCGGTATAATCGTGTTCGGTAGACATTGTTAATCGTTGTTAAGTTTACACATCTTAATTTTATTGTGCGGCACTGCTATCGCGCATGGCCACAATCTGTACGCTTCGATTTTGCTGGCGGCCCGCTGCGGTACCGTTAGTAGCAATAGGCTGCTCTTCGCCCAGGGCCTGTACCGAAATATGGTTTGAAGCAAGTCCTCCGTTGCGTACCAGCCAGTTTTTAACCTCTTCTGCACGCTGCTGAGCTAATTGTTTATTTTTGCTGGCATCACCGGTTGAGTCGGTATGGCCAAAAACGCCTATGCGCGCATCCTTATAACGCTGGTTTAAAGAGGCGGCTATTTGCTTCAGCTTGGCATCGGCGCTGCCTTGTAAGTTACTTTGGTCTTTGCTAAACAAAATGTTTTCGCCTAGGCTGTATACGGCATATTCGCTGTTTTCGCCCACCTGGATATCCCGATCGGTTACTTCCTGGTATTTTGCCGCAGGAGCATTAAAGTTGGCGGTATGCCATTCGGGCTGGCTCACCTGCATAGCCGTTGTAGTTGTGGTAGTACTATCGGTAACAGTGGTAGTATTATTGGTAGCGCCTAACTGGTCGCGGCCTTTCCAAAAATAATAAGCAATGCCCAGTATCAGCAGTAATAGCAGCAGCCATAGCCACCAGGGCGTACGTTTTTTAGGTTGAACAAATAATTCTGCCATAATTTTTTTATTGTTTGAGTGATAAAAATTTTACTTAGGAGAAATGCGTAAACACTTCAATAAGTTTTAAAATGTTTTAAATAGGCTTGGGTGAACTGTGATTAGAAGTAAACTGTAATTGCTTCAAACACTAAGCTAAGCCCGCTTGTTACACTACCTATACAAAACAAAAAAGGCATGAGCAACATCGACGAAAAAGAATCAGGTAACCCTATTGTACCTTTACTGGTAGGCGCAGCAGCAGGTGCCGCCATTGCTTATCTGTTTGCAACCGAAAGCAGCAAAGAAGGTAGCAAACTTTCTGAAACGCTGAATAAAGGTTGGGAAACGCTAAAAGAAAAAGTGCCTTTTATAGAGGATGAAATCAATTCTTTTAAAGAAAAAATAATGGATACCGTTAAATCGAACCTGAAAGCCGAAACTGATCATCCGGTGGATGAAATCAAAGAAGCATAACAAGGTGACGGTAAAACCCTTGACATAACAGAGCATGCAGTTTAATAAACTGCATGCTTTTTTTATTTTGCACCGATACTTAATGGCTGGTACAGCCTATAAATTTTCAGATGACTGCCGAAGAATTACGCCTACAACAACATTATACCCAAACGCACAATTGGCTGAAGTGGGGGCCTTACCTGGCCGAGCGCCAGTGGGGAACCGTGCGGGAAGATTACAGCGCCAATGGCGATGCCTGGAATTACATAACACATGATATGGCCCGCAGCAAAGCCTACCGCTGGGGAGAGGATGGTATAGGCGGCTTTAGTGATGATGGGCAGCACCTGTGCTTTAGCCTGGCTTTATGGAACGGTAACGACCATATATTAAAGGAGCGCATGTTTGGGCTTACCAACAGTGAGGGCAACCACGGTGAAGATGTAAAGGAGCTGTATTATTACCTGGATAGCACACCTACACACAGCTATTGTAAAATGCTGTACAAATATCCGCAGGCTGCTTTCCCTTATGAGCAATTGCTTCAGGAGAATGTCCGCCGGGGCAAGCTCGACCCGGAATATGAATTGATAGATACCGGCGTTTTTGATAACGACCAGTATTTCGATGTATTTATTGAGTATGCTAAGGCAGCCGAAGATGATATTTACATTCGTTACACCGTATTTAATCGTGGTAGCAAAACGGCTCAACTGCACCTGCTGCCGCAAATATGGTTTCGTAATACGTGGGACTGGACAGACGGCACTGCCCGCCCGCAGTTGTATGATCAGGGCAACAACCAGGTAATGCTCAAATCGGCCGAGTTGGGCGATTATTATCTTTATGCCGATGGAAACCCGGAGTTGTTATTCACGGAAAATGAAAGCAATAACCAGCATTTATACAATAGCGCTAACATTACCGCTTATGTAAAAGATGGTATCAATAACCGTGTAGTTAACAATGACAAAAAAGCAGTAAATGCAAAACGCGAGGGGACCAAAGCCGCTGCCTGGTATCAGTTAAATATAAAAGCCAAAAGCAGTGCCGAAATTTACCTGCGTTTAACCAGGGCCAAAAGTACAGATGCTTTCGCTAATGCGGCCCACCTGTTTGATACCCGTATTGCTGAGGCAGATGAGTTTTACAAAACCAAACAAAAGCCGCATGCTATAGACGATGAAAAGCTGATACAGCGCCAGGCTTGGGCCGGTTTGCTTTGGAGCAAGCAGTTTTATACTTATAAAGTAAAGCGCTGGCTGGATGGTGATCCGGGAGAACCAACGCCTCCGGCAGAACGACGGTATCATCGTAACAATCACTGGCAGCATTTCTTGGCGCAAAACATCATGTCGATGCCAGATACCTGGGAGTACCCCTGGTTTGCGGCTTGGGATTTGGCTTTTCATTGTATTGCTTTTGCACCCATTGATGTAAATTTTGCCAAACAGCAGCTATGCCTGTTAGTTAACGCCGACTTTATGCACCCCAACGGCCAGTTACCGGCATATGAATGGGATTTTGGCGATGCCAACCCACCGGTACATGCTTTGGCCGCCTGGAAGGTGTACAAGGCAGAGCGCAAAAGTACAGGACAGGGCGATGTGCAGTTCTTAGAAGAAATTTTTCAAAAGCTACTCATCAATTTCACCTGGTGGGTAAACCGTAAGGATAGCGAAGGCAATAATATTTTTGAAGGCGGCTTTTTAGGGTTAGATAACATCGGAGTGTTTAACCGCAGCGCACCTATACCCGGCGGAGGTTTGCTGGAGCAGGCAGATGGTACCAGTTGGATGGCTATGTACGCCCTCAACATGATGCGCATTGCCATGGAACTGGCCATGCATAATTCGGTTTATGAGAGTATGGCCGTAAAATTTGGCGAGCATTTTCTCTACATCGCAGGCTCTATTGCCGCTACCGGCCCCGATAGCAACGGCCTTTGGGATGACGAAGATGGTTTTTATTATGATTTGCTGAAAAAGCCCGACGGTAGTTTCGACCGTTTGCGCCTGCGTACTATTGTAGGTTTAATACCCATGTTTGCATCCATTGTATGGCAGCAATCCAAATGGGAGAACCTGCCCAAACTGGCAGCCCGGTTGGATTGGTTTATGCAGCAGCGCCCTGATTTGGTGCAACTGGTAAGCCGCTGGAAAGATACGCAGGGCGGAGAGGAGCATTTGTTTTCCCTGCTGCGTGGGCACCGCATGAAAATGCTGCTGCGACGTATGCTCGATCCCAATGAGTTTTTATCAGATTATGGCATTCGTTCCTTATCTAAAGTGTATGAGCAGCACCCATTCGACTATAAGCTGGATGGCGCAGATTACCGCGTGGATTATGCACCTGCCGAAAGCGATACAGGAATGTTTGGCGGTAACAGCAACTGGCGCGGTCCTATATGGATGCCGATCAATTACCTGTTGATAGATTCGCTCTACCGTTTTCATGATTACTATTCGGATGATTTTAAAGTAGAATATCCTACCGGTTCGGGGCAGTACAGCACGCTGCGGCAAATTGGCGAAGCACTGGGGCAGCGCTTAAAACGCATTTTCTTGCGTGATGAAAATGGCGAACGTCCGGTGTTTGGCGGTCATCCTAAGCTAAACCATGATGAGCACTTTAAAGATTATATCTTGTTTCACGAATATTTTAACGGAGATAATGGCAAAGGTTTAGGGGCCAGCCATCAAACCGGATGGACAGCGTTAATCGCCGTTATTTAATGATAAGCCGTTAATGTCATCATCTAATAAAACTTTGCTGCGTTTATGCTTGTCGGAATTTATAGGCACGGCATTATTGCTTTCCATCGGCCTCAGCGTGGTCATATTTGACTGGGGCAATGGTTCGCCGGTTGCTGAATGGGTTCCTGATGTACCTTCAAGGCGCCTGCTTACCGGCTTTCTGTTTGGCTGTACTGGCTGTTTGGTCACGCTTTCGCCGGTAGGTAAAATTAGTGGGGCGCACATCAACCCTGCAGTTAGCATTGCTTTCTGGCTGCGGGGTAAAATGAAAACGCATGCCATGCTGGCCTATGTAGGTAGTCAGATGTTAGGCGCAGTAGTGGGTTGCCTGCCGCTATTGTTTTGGGGCCAACAAGGCAAAAGTGTAGGCTATGGTAATACCGTACCCGGCGATGCCGGCATGATCGCTGCATTTATTGGCGAAGCTATCACCACTGCCTGCTTAATTACGGTGATATTCAGTTTTGTAGGCAGCCCTAAGTTGCGCAATTATACACCTTATACTATGCCTTTTTTGTACAGTTTTATGGTATGGGCCGAGAGTGCCTTGTCCGGTTGCAGCACTAATCCTGCCCGTAGTTTCGGGCCGGCGGTGATAAGCGGTGTGTACACAGGGTACTGGCTTTTTTGGGCAGGGCCATTGGTTGGAGTGGTGGTAGTTGTAGCCTTGTTCAGGTGGCTGCGTTTGCACCATTATTATCAAATAGAAGCAGCAAGGGTAAGCTACCATAATCATCATTCGCCACCAAGTATAAAAACTTCAAATTGATAAAACCTACAGCGAGATAACTGTTATAGTAGTAAAAATAAAAATTGAACAACATGGGCAGATTTGATAATAAGGTAGCGTTGATAACCGGCAGTAACCAGGGCATAGGCGCAGCATGCGCTATCCGTTTAGCCAGCGAAGGTGCTAACATCATACTAAACGGACACAAGTATGATGAGCGGGCCGAGGATATGATTAAGCAGATAACAGACCTGGGCCGTGAAGCCAAGTTTATAGGTTCAGATATCAGCCAGGCACAAAATGTGGCGCAATTGGTAAAAGACGCCATTGCCGCCTTTGGCAGCCTCGATATTTTGGTGAATAATGCCGGCGTAGAACGTAACCATAACTTTTGGGAAGTAACTGAAGAAGAATACGACCTGGTGATGAATACCAATTTTAAAGGGGTATTTTTTGGTACCCAGGCTTTTGTCAATTATGTAAAAGATAATAACCGCAGCGGCGTAATTGTGAACATGAGTTCGGTGCACGAAGAAATTATATTCCCGCATTTTGCGGCCTATTGCGCCAGTAAGGGGGCATTAAAAATGTTTACCCGCAACCTGGCTACTGAGCTGGCTCCGCTTAATATTCGTATCAATAACGTTTGCCCCGGCGCTATTGCTACGCCTATCAATAAAAAGCTATTAAATACGCCCGACCAGTTGGAAAAAGTAACCAAAAATATACCCATGGGCAAATTTGGTGAGCCGGAAGATGTGGCTGCCGTAGTAGCCTTCCTGGCTTCTGATGATGCCAAATATGTAACCGGTTCCAGCTATTTTGTAGATGGCGGTTTAACTTACCATTACGAGGAGCAATAAGTAAGGCTCACTACAATTTAAATAACTTTTCCCTTTTGTCATTTCGACCGTAGGGAGAAATCTTCTTCATCAAGCTGGTCTGCTTTATAAATACCGCACAAAGAAGATTTCTCCCTACGGTCGAAATGACAGTTTAGTGAAGAGTAGTCTTAATTTCTAAGAAAGCAGGTGTAATTTCATCGCCTCAGTATATAACATTTATGAATTTAGCAACTTCCAACTCAAAATAAATCCTATTTTAGCACATATTTCGAATATATGTCAGCTAAACATTTTTTCCTCTTCGCTTTTGTTTTTGCGCTGGGTTTGCAAAAATCAGTTGCGCAAAATCCAATTATCCCGGGTTGGTACGCCGACCCTGAAGGTATAATTTATGGAAAGACTTACTGGGTGTTTCCTACCTATTCTGCCAAATATAAAGAGCAGGTACACTTTGATGCTTTCTCCTCAAAAGATTTGCGCACCTGGACTAAACATGCCAATATTTTAGATACTTCGGCTATTAAGTGGGCACATATGGCCATGTGGGCACCTGCCGTGCTCGAAAAACAAGGTAAGTATTATCTGTTTTTTGGCGCTAACGATGTGCATCCTAACGAGGTTGGGGGTATTGGTGTTGCTGTTGCCAATAAGCCCGAAGGCCCATATAAAGATTTATTAGGCAAGCCACTGATTAACGAAATTGTAAACGGTGCACAACCTATTGATCAGTTTGTGTTTAAAAACTCAGATGGTAGTTATTATATGTACTATGGTGGCTGGGGCCATTGTAATGTGGTAAAACTCAAATCGGATTTTACCGGCATTGAACCCATGGCCGATGGTACCTTATACAAAGAAATTACCCCCGAAAATTATGTAGAAGGTCCATGCATGTTCAAAAAAGACGGTAAATATTATTTTATGTGGAGTGAAGGCGGCTGGACCGGCCCCGGTTACCATGTAGCCTATGCCATTGCCGATTCTCCTTTCGGTCCGTTTAAACGCCTGGGCGTGATTTTGGAGCAGGATCCGAAAATTGCTTCAGGTGCCGGTCATCATTCTGTTATCCATGATCCTAAAACAGGCAAGTGGTTTATTGTTTATCACCGCCGTCCGCTGGGCGAAACTGATGCCAACCACCGGGTAACTTGTATTGATGAAATGCACTTTGATAAACAAGGGCATATCCTGCCGGTGAAGATGACATTTACCGGAGTAAGTAAATAAATCAAAACATGTCATTGCGAGGAGGGACGACGTGGCAATCGCACGGAGGCATTAGCGTCTCTGTACAGCAAGCGGTTGCCACGCTGCCGCTCGCAATGACAAAAGTTAAAATTTGATTTTTCCCATTCCCCGCGCATTTTCGTTAATATTGCTTCAGTCATGAAGCGCTTACTCTCCAATCTCACCTTTCAGGTTATCCTTGCCATTATTTTAGGCGTTATCGTAGGCATCTACTTCCCCAAATTTGCGCCCACGGCTGAATTGATCAGTAAAACGTTTATCAAACTGATTACAATGCTGATTGCCCCCATCATATTTTTTACCATCGTATTGGGCATAGCCGGTATGGATGATATGAAGAAGGTAGGCCGGGTAGGAGGTAAGGCCATCCTGTATTTCGAGGTGGTAACTACCTTCTCATTAATATTAGGTGTTGGTTTGGCTAACCTGTTAAAACCGGGCGACGGTATGGTAGTAACCGCAGCGAAAGATACCGCAAAACTGGCCACTTACCAGCATGCCGCTTCAAAAATGAACTGGACTGAGTTCTTTACCCATATCATCCCCGGCAACGTATTCGATGCCTTTGCTAAAGGCGACATTCTGCAAATCCTGTTTTTCGCCATCTTGTTCGGTTATGGTTTAAGCAAAATGGGCGAAACCGGTAAATCCTTAACGGTGGCATTTGATAAACTGTCGAAAGTGTTCTTCAACATTATGGGTGTAGTAATGCGGGTAGCACCCATTGGGGCGTTCGGCGGTATGGCCTTTACGGTGGGTAAGTATGGTATCAGCAGTTTGCGCCCCATGCTTAACCTGCTGGGTGCGGTTTACCTGGCTATGTTTCTGTTTATTTTTGTGGTGCTGAATGTCATCTGTCACTTGGCGAAATTCAGCCTGCTTAAATACCTTAAATATATTAAAGAAGAAATACTGATTGTATTCGGCACTTCATCATCAGAGCCTGTATTGCCCAGCATGATGGAAAAGATGGAGCGGTTGGGTTGTGCCCGTTCGGTGGTGGGCCTGGTTATCCCTACGGGTTACTCCTTTAACCTGGATGGAACAACCATTTACCTGTCCATGTCGGTTATATTTCTGGCACAGGCATTTCATATTCCGTTGACGTGGGAGCAGCAGTTGACCATTATTGGTATTCTGATGGTCACCTCAAAAGGGGCTGCGGGTGTAACCGGGAGCGGTTTTATCGTATTAACTTCTACTTTATCGGCTATAAAAGTTATCCCGGTAGAAAGCGTTGCTATTTTATTGGGAGTGGACCGCTTTATGTCATTAGCCCGGGCACTAACCAATGTTATTGGCAACGGCGTAGCCACTATTGTAGTGGCCGAAAGTGAAAATGCATTTGATAAGGAGAAATACCGGCAGGCTACCGAAGTTCCGGTTTTGTAAACCTCTCATTCTAATTACTTAAATCATTTTTTGTTGCAGGGTGTTCTTTAGCCATACATCAATGATTTAAGCTTATGAAACTTTTCAATACCTCATTAACTAAACTAACCGGCGCAAAGGCCATAGGGGCTGAAAGTAAGGGGGCAACCGCGGTTGGCGCTTCGGCCATTGGTGCGGCGGCTGTAGGGGCTACTGCTATCGGGGCTTCGGCTTTAGGGGCGTTCGCACTGGGTGCGCTTTCTGTGGGGGCAATAGCTATAGGTGCTTTGGCCATCGGCAGGGTAGCCATCAAAAAGATGATCATTAAAGATTTGCAGGTAGGTACGCTTACGGTTGACAAACTGGTGGTGCGGGAGAAAGAAGAGCAAGCCTTGACTGGTGATGTCGGCAATTAAATTGTTTACGTGTTCAAGTTATACACGGCAAAAAATAATTTGACAATACCCGCAATAACTTTAGCTTTGCCGTACTAAAGCAAAAACCATGAGTGTTCTCGTAAATAAAGATTCAAAAGTAATTGTTCAGGGTTTTACAGGTAACGAGGGTACCTATCATGCTTCGCAGATGATAGCCTACGGTACCCAGGTTGTGGGTGGTGTTACGCCGGGCAAAGGCGGGCAGCAGCACCTGGAGCGCCCCGTGTTTAATACCGTAAAAGATGCGGTAGACCAAACCGGTGCCGATGTATCTATCATCTTCGTACCTCCTGCATTTGCAGCTGATGCCATTATGGAAGCTGCCGAAGCCGGTATTAAAGTAATTGTATGTATTACCGAAGGTATCCCAACCAAGGATATGATTGCGGTAAAAGAATATTTGGTGGGTAAAGAGTCGCGCCTGATTGGCCCGAACTGCCCTGGTATCATCACTGCTGATGAAGCTAAAATTGGTATTATGCCTGGCTTTATCTTCAAAAAAGGTAACGTAGGTGTGGTGTCAAAATCAGGTACTTTAACTTATGAGGCTGTTGACCAGGTGGTGAAAGCCGGTTACGGTATCACTACTGCTATTGGTATTGGTGGAGACCCAATTATCGGTACCACTACCAAGCAAGCAGTTGAGCTGTTGATGAACGATCCTGAAACTCATGGTATCATCATGATTGGTGAAATTGGCGGTGGTATGGAAGCCGAAGCTGCCCATTGGGTAAAAGAGTATGGCACCAAACCAGTAGTAGGCTTTATTGCCGGCCAAACTGCGCCTCCGGGCCGCCGTATGGGCCATGCCGGTGCCATTGTAGGTGGTGCTGATGACACCGCTGCTGCCAAAATGAAAATTATGGCTGAGTGCGGTATCCGCGTGGTTGAATCACCAGCCGAAATTGGTGCTGCCATGGCAGAAGAATTAAGCAAATAATTTGATTTCGGAAATCGGATTTTCGATTTCGGATTTGATAAATATCATGAAAGGTTCTGGTTGAAAAATCAGGACCTTTCATGTTTATAAAGGTTAACTAAGTGGGGATAAACGGTATATTTGAAAAGGTGCCTTAAGTACCCTCTCAACATGACGTTACCCTTTCCGTTCATACACAAAAATATTTGGCTTACTGCTCTTATGGCTCTTGTCATAATAAGTATAGCATTTTTCTTGTTGCACCATGTTTCTGCCGCGCACTTAGATGCAGTGGCTAATGGTTTGCTCGCCGATATGGTGGTTACTTTTCCGCTTGCTTATTATTTTCTGATTGTTCGGCCGCTTCGGGTAAGAAGGTGGAGTATGATGCTGGTATTCAGTTGCTGTTGCTTGGTGGCTTACCTCATTTTGCCGGCGCACCAGCAAGCCTATATTCTGCAACTGCGTAAGCTATCAATGCTGGCCGAGCTTGGATTGGTTGTTTATTGCATAAGTAAGTTTAAAAAAATTAAGGCTGTTTACCGCGATTTGCAGGCTGAGTATTCCGATCCTGCTTATCATCTTTATCAAAGTATGACGACAGTGCTCGGCAATCATGCAGGGATAAAGTTTCTGGCAACAGAGCTCAGCATGCTTCGCTTTGGTTTGTTATTCTGGAAAAAGCAAAAGCAACCAGCGCCGGTATTAAGTATGTGTAGTGTGCATAAAGAATCAGGTTATGGCGCTTTCTTCGGTGTAATTTTAGGTGTATGTATTATTGAGTTGATTGGTATGCACCTGCTGCTGATGCGTTACAGCCCAACATCGGCTTGGGTATTAACTGCATTTAGTATCTATGGAACATTATTTTTAATAGGTGATTACTCAGCCATTGTGAAAAACAGGGTATTGTTAATGGATAATTGCATATTGCTGCGTACAGGCCTGCGATGGCGTGCAATGGTAGGCAGGAACAGTATTATATCTATAACACCCATGGGTTACAACTACCAGTTGGCTGATAACTGTTTTAAAGGCGGTGCAATAAAAGATAATGTGAATGTGCTGATCACTTTTAAAGAACCTGTAAGTATAGAGCGGCTTTACCGGAAGCCGGTTATGGCTAGCCAAATTGCAATGTGTATAGATGATGCAGGCGGTTTTGCTCAAGTGGTGCTTAACAAAAATTAAGCTTAAACTGCCGATATGGCCTGAAACTATCTGTTGGAACGCATTTTGTAAACTGATAATTATGGAATATAATAAGCTTACACCCGAAGAAGAGCGGGTGATTTTATATAAAGGTACCGAGCGCCCATTCACCGGCGCCCTGCTGAATAATAAAGTTGAAGGCGTTTACCTGTGCAAGCGCTGCAATAACCCGCTTTATAAATCAGAAGATAAATTTGAATCGTTTTGCGGCTGGCCCAGTTTCGACGACGAGATACCAAATGCCGTTCGCCGTGAAACCGACGCCGACGGTAGCCGTACCGAAATTTTATGTAATAATTGTGGTGCGCACCTGGGGCACGTATTTATTGGTGAACGTTTTACCGCTAAAAACACCCGTCATTGTGTGAATTCGGTTTCTATGAACTTTGTGTCATTAGATGAATTGGATAAACAAGTAGAGGAGCAGCAGCGCCAGCGAGGGTAAAACATTCTTTGAAGTTTGTACAGAAGTCCGCTGAGTTGCGGGCTTCTTTTTTTTGCTGCTATCCGCTGGTTTGGGTTTGTGCTTTATTGTCGTCTGTTTACTTTTTGCTTGATCAAAAAGTAACAAAAAATCAAGGCAGAAACAACCCTTCCCCGCGCAAGGCCAACGCATGGCCCGGGCGGTTTCTGCCAGCCCACCACGCCTGGGTGAAGGTGCATCTGTTTTAACACGTCATTTCAATGCAGGTCATTGCGAGGAACGGGCGCCATCTCTCTGCTCAGTGCCTTTACTTGACGTATAGGGATTGCTTCGTACCTCGCAATGACGTTTTGGTGGTATGTGCGTACCAGTTGTTTCTTGGCTCTTGATTCTCCTTTCCCCGTCAGCCCCTCAGCTTTGGGCGAAAGGCGGGCAGCACATGGTGGCCCTGCGCGCAGGGTAAAGGCCTTTTAGTGTTTGCACTAACACTCAATAAAGCACAACCCGCACATACGCAAACACTAAAAGGCCTGTGGTGCTGCTCGCCTTTGCAGCAAGGGCCCTGCGCGGCAAAAAGCCTAACAGGGCTGTACTTGATTTTTTGGTTCTTTTGTATCAAGACAAAGGAACACTAACAAAAACAGAACACTAACCCCACAACGCGGATAGCACCAAAATAAAAAAACATATTCGCAAAATCTGTCCCAAATACCATATACACTGCCCACAATTTTTAACACTCCTGTATCATACACCTTACATTAACATACAAAAAGCGGCAATCCATTTGCGTTAACATTGCCTTAACCCTGAGATGCCAAACCTCACAATAATGTCAAACACAGGCGGTAATTTATTTAACTCCTTGTTTAAGAATTTTATCCACTTTCTCCACATTGTTGACAAAGTTGGCAGTAATCGACTGTGAAACAGCGAGTATATATGTGGATAACTTTTTCGATAAAAATTTTACTGACAAGAATGTTAATAACTATTCGGCGAGGGTGGAAAACTCAGAGTTTTCCACCGCTTATCCGGCTATCTTATTGATGTACATTTGTTACATAAGTTCTTTCAAAAGTGAAAATGATGATGTCTTCGAAACAAATACATTGCTAATTATATTAGTAAAATAATGTATCATTGTCGGGAAGAATAGTGCAGGCCGGATTAACAAAAATCTGCTAACATATTGTAGCTCAATAACACTATTATGAGGCTGAGTAAAACTCGGCAGTGGACATCGTCGGCGGTAAACGGAAAAAGAGATTTGTAAAAGATATAAAGGTAAAGTGTCATGAATCAGGAAGAAGAAGTATTATTAAGAGAAAACAAGGACCGCTTTGTGATCCTGCCGATTAACTATCCCACCATTTGGGAAATGTATAAAAAGCATGAAGCCAGCTTTTGGACCGCCGAGGAAATTGACTTGTCGGACGATCAAAAACACTGGGACAACATGAATGATGGCGAGCGTCACTTTGTAAGTCATGTGCTGGCCTTCTTTGCAGCCAGCGATGGTATTGTGAACGAAAACCTGGCCGTAAACTTCATGAGCGAGGTACAGGTACCTGAAGCCCGTTGCTTCTACGGTTTCCAGATCATGATGGAAAACATACACTCCGAAACCTATGCTTTACTGATTGATACTTATATTAAAGATGCGGTAGAAAAAGACCGTTTGTTCCATGCCATTGACACTGTACCATGTGTAAAGAAAAAAGCAGAATGGGCACTACGCTGGATTGATAACGGCAGCTTCGCGGAGCGCCTGGTGGCTTTCGCTGCTGTAGAGGGTATCTTCTTCTCTGGCAGCTTCTGTTCTATCTTCTGGCTTAAAAAACGCGGCCTGATGCCGGGCTTAACCTTTAGCAATGAGCTGATTTCGCGCGATGAAGGTTTGCATTGCGAGTTTGCCTGCTTGCTGTATAGTATGCTGAAAAATAAGCTGCCTCAAGAGCAGGTAACCAGCATCATCACTGATGCAGTAGCCATTGAAAAAGAGTTTGTAACCGATGCATTGCCGGTAAACCTGATTGGTATGAACGCCAAACTGATGAGCCAATATATCGAGTTTGTGGCCGACCGCTGGTTAGTAGAGTTAGGCTGCGATAAGTATTACAATGCCAGCAATCCGTTCGACTTTATGGAAATGATTTCATTGCAGGGCAAAACCAACTTCTTTGAGAAACGTGTAGGCGATTATCAAAAAAGTGGCGTATTAAACTCTCAGCCAGCCAGTCAGGCATTTTCATTAGACGAAGACTTTTAATTTAATCAACTAATTCAACCATACAATATATACATCAACCATGAGCTCTCCTTTACAGGGGGAGTAAGGAGGAAGCCAAAATGTTCGTAATAAAAAGAGACGGAAGAACTGAGTCGGTAAAATTTGATAAAATTACCGCACGTATCGAGAAGTTGTGCTATGGTTTGAACCCGCATTTAGTGGATTCTATCGACGTAGCCAAAAAAGTAATTGAAGGTTTGTATGATGGGGTAACCACATCAGAGCTGGATAACCTGGCAGCGGAAACTGCAGCCTCGTTAACCACCAAGCACCCGGATTATGCACTGCTGGCTTCCCGCATTGCGGTATCTAACCTGCATAAAAATACCATCAAGTCTTTCTCTGAAACCATGCGCAAGCTGCATCAGTATAAAGACCCCAAAAATGGCCGCTCTGCACCATTGATTGCCGATGATGTATGGGACGTAATTGAAGCTAATGCCGAGTTACTGGATAGCACCATTATTTACGACCGCGATTTTGGTTTCGATTACTTTGGTTTCAAAACGCTGGAAAAATCATACCTGCTGAAACTGGATGGCCGTATTGCCGAGCGTCCGCAGCATTTATTTATGCGCGTAGCCGTAGGCATTCATAAACAAGATGTAGAAAGCGCTATTGAAACTTACAACCTGATGAGCGAGCGCTGGTTCACACACGCTACACCTACCTTGTTCAACGCCGGTACACCAAAACCACAAATGTCATCTTGCTTCTTGTTAACCATGAAGGAAGACAGCATTGAAGGTATTTATGATACCCTGAAACAAACTGCGCAGATTTCGCAAAGCGCTGGTGGTATTGGTTTAAGCATTCACAATATCCGCGCTACCGGTTCATACATTGGCGGTACCAATGGTACCAGCAATGGTATTATCCCAATGCTGCGTGTGTTTAATGATACTGCCCGTTATGTAGACCAGGGCGGCGGTAAGCGTAAAGGTGCCTTCGCTATTTATTTAGAGCCTTGGCATGCCGATATCTTCGAATTCCTGGATCTGCGCAAGAACCATGGTAAAGAAGAAATGCGTGCCCGCGATTTGTTCTATGCCCTGTGGGTGTCAGATTTGTTTATGAAACGTGTGGAAGATAACGGTAACTGGAGCCTGTTCTGTCCGCACGAAGCGCCGGGTTTAGCTGATTGCTGGGGTGCCGAATTCGAAGCGCTGTATGAGCGTTACGAGAAAGAAGGCCGTGCCCGCCGTACCGTAAAAGCACAGGACTTGTGGTTTGCCGTACTGGATGCACAGGTAGAAACCGGTACACCGTACCTGCTGTATAAAGATGCTGCCAACAGCAAATCAAACCAGCAAAACCTGGGTACCATTAAAAGCTCTAACCTGTGTACCGAGATTATGGAGTACACTGATAAAAACGAGGTAGCGGTATGTAACCTGGCTTCATTGGCTCTGCCACGCTTTGTGAAAGAAGGTACTTTTGATCACCAAAAATTATACGAAGTCACTTATCAGGCTACGCTGAACCTGAACAAGATTATTGATAATAACTATTATCCGGTACCCGAAGCAGAGTATTCAAACCTGCGCCACCGCCCAATTGGTTTAGGTGTGCAAGGCTTGGCTGATACCTTCATCTGCCTGCGTATGCCATTCGAAAGCGAGGAGGCCCGTCAGTTAAACAAAGAGATATTTGAAACCATCTACTTTGCTTCCATGACGGCTTCTAAAGATCTGGCCATTAAAGATGGTGCTTACGAAACTTTCAAAGGCTCTCCGCTTTCACAAGGTAAGTTCCAGTTTGATTTGTGGGGTGTAACTCCGGAAAGCGGCCGTTGGGATTGGGATAACCTGCGCCTGGATGTAATGAACCATGGTGTGCGTAACTCACTGCTGGTAGCGCCGATGCCAACTGCATCTACTTCACAAATTTTGGGTAACAACGAGTGCTTTGAGCCTTATACCTCTAACATTTACACCCGCCGTGTACTGAGCGGAGAGTTTGTAATTGTGAACAAACACCTGCTGCGCGATTTGGTAGAATTAGGTTTATGGAACAGCCAGATGAAAAATCAAATCATCAGCGCTAACGGTTCTATTCAGGATATCGCCGAAATTCCGCAAGATATTAAGGATCTGTACAAAACCGTTTGGGAAATTAAGATGCGCAGCATTATTGATATGGCAGCCGACCGTGGCGCTTACATTTGCCAGTCGCAATCGCTTAACTTGTTTATCAATTCGCCAAACGCCTCTAAACTGACCTCGATGCACTTCTATGCCTGGAAGAAGGGTTTGAAAACCGGTATGTATTATCTGCGTACCCAAGCCGCCTCACAAGCTGTGAAGTTTACCATCGAAAATCAGGGTGGCAAAAACATGGACCCGGTAATTCCAGCCGAAGTAGCACAAATGCAGGATGACGTAAACGCCGGCCCAAGCTGCTCAATGGAAGAGGGCTGTGTTACCTGCTCTGCCTAAATAAGCAACCTTTCTAATACAATAAATCTCTGAGCCCTGAAGTTGATATACTTCAGGGCTTTTTATCTTTGTATCTCATATGAGCACCCTATATACCAAGCACGAAATTGTTTTTTGCGACCGCTGCCAATCCCGCTTTGAGTGCAAGGCCAATGCCTACACCAAATGCCAGTGCAGCACCGTACATCTCACCATTAACGAAGTGCAGTACGTAAGTGAGTTGTATGAGGGATGCTTGTGTGCCAAGTGTTTATTGGAGTTGCGGCAGGAGTATAGAGAGGAAATGGGATTGTAGGTATTATTTTTGTCTTTTGGTGTTTCATGAGGACAAGATTGTCGTTTATGAAAGTCAGTGGATGTTCTTTTTCTTTTTCCGCAAAAGAAAAAGAACCAAAAAGAAAACTCGTGGCTGCGTCTTTTTCTTTGAGGTGTGCAATGAGTGGGCGGCCGGTAGTAGTGGCCGAAAAAGCCAAGGCCACAAGGGGGGGTATGTGTGTACAGTGGTTGCAGTTGCCTGAATCAAAATTTACAGAATTTAAGAATGAGCAGAATGCGTTGTGACGCTTAGTTCATCCCACACGTCATTGCGAGGTACGAAGCAATCTCTATGCACCTTGTCTTAGTCGGGCGTTGAGAGATTGCTTCGTACCTCGCAATGACGTGATTGTGATAGGCGTGATATCAGTTGAGTTGTTTCTTGATTCTTTGCTCTTGCTTCTTTCTTCCTCCTCTTGTCAGCCCCTCAGCTTTGGGTGAAAGGCGGGCAGCACATGGTGGCCCCGAGCACAAGGGAGAGGCCTTTTAGTGTTTGCACCAACACTCAATAAAACACTGTCTGTTCATACGCAAACACTAAACAGCTTGTGGTGCTGCCCGCCTTTGCAGGGCGGGCCTCGTGCGGCAAAAAAGCCTAAGCGGGCTGCACTTGATTTTTTGGTTCTTTTGTATCAAGACAAAAGAACACTAACGAAAACAGAGCACTAACCCACAAAGCGGATAGCAGCACAATAACTTAACAGAAAAAAAACCAGCCTACCCTTTTACATACACTTCACCTTTATAAGGATGTATGGTAGAATAAAAAGTATACCCTGCTACATGCAGCAGATAATACGTCATGATATCGCACCAGCAAATTTCATCATGAAACATGGGAACTTTGGGGAATTTTCCTTCCTGGCGGCTTTCTTCTTTGTTGTAATTGTACTCACCTTCGTGCTGACGTATCCACTCCCGAAAGCGGTCAAACTCATTGGGATCTGAAAAAACGATTTTGAAATGAGTTTCTTCCTTCACCGACTTTAAGTCGTCATTTAAGTAATGATGAAACTTATGGCGATGGCGTATAATTTTTGCGGTAAACATAGCTTTGGGTCTGTAATATGCTTAACCGTAACAAAAAAATGCAGAGGGCGTTTTAAATTGATGACGGAATTCAATAATTGGATGGTTTTTTTATTTAACTTATCAATTATTTTTAAACCTAATGTCAGCTGTCTTAATTATTGCCATTGCTTTATGGACATACCCAATACTCGCTTGGCTGTCAATTAGACTTACTAAAGACAATCTTCTATGGCGTAAGCGGATATTATTAACTCCGTTGGTATTAAGTGGCCTTGTGATATTATGCGCAACACTAAACGTTAGTATGATTTCAGAAAATGCTAATTTTTTAGCATGTACGATAATTTATTTTTCCGCTGCTCAATTATTACTGCTACTATTCACATTTAAAAGCGTAATTCTAAAAATTCTTTCTGGGTTATTAATGTTTTGCGTTTTTGGGGCGGGATATATAACATCAACCGTTGGTTTATTAGGCTTGATGTTTATGATAGGGGATATGCAAGCTGTTAAAACTGTAAAATTGAGTGATAATTTGGTTTACAAGCAATACAATATAGGAAACGCCTTATCTGATTATAGAAATATTGAAATAGAAATTTATCGAAGATCAAAATGGATTCCGGTTTTTGAAAAGAGAATTTTCGCAAAACGATATAATTTGCTGTTTACTAATGGTCATAAATTGCCAGTAGTTGAAAATTATCCGGTATTACATGCTTACAACTTTGCAGTTAAGTACCTGAGTGAACAACAACAAATGGTCTTAATGGATACAGTAAAGAAAGATACCATTAATCTAAAACCAATCACTTCCGCCCGCTAATCACCGCCCACATCACATTCTTCCAAATCACATCCACATCCTTAAACCCGGTGGCTTGCAACTGCTGTAAGTGCCATAATACCGGCGTGTGGTAATCATGTGCATCCTGATGGGCCATCCATATTTGCCAGTCGGCTTCGGTAGAGCCTAATTTAAAAGCTTCCTGCTGCCAGCGGGCAATGTGCTTTTGATAAATTTCTTCGGTAGCGCCCCGGGTTTGGTCGGCAAAAGTAAATACGCCGCCGGGTTTGAGCAAATTGTGAATTTGCCCGTACAATTCGGCCTTCTCGGCATCAGGTATATGGTGAATGGCAATGCTGGAAATCACCAAATCAAAGCTTTCGGGTGCAAATTGCAACCGGCTGAAATCTTGCTGGTGATAATAAATGTTGGTATGCCCGGCAAAGCGCTGGCGGCATTCTTCTAAAATATCAGCAGATAAATCGAGCGCATGAATTTCAGCGTTCGAAAAGTAATGTAAAGCGGCTGCCGTCAAATTACCTGTACCGCACCCTAAATCTAAAATTTGTTTAGGCTGTAAATTATGCGGTAGGTAGTGAAACAAGTTGTAAAACATTTCCTCATACCGGGGCACACAGCGGCTAATCATTTCGGTATACCGGCCGCTCAGTTCATCATAAAAGCTTTCAACACTTTGCATTGGGCTAAGATAGTTCATTGGTTCATTAGTTCATTGGGCTTTCAAGTGATGATATTTATCTAATAATTCACCAATGAACTATTGAACCAATGAACCAACCAAACAATTTTCTTATCTTCACGCCGCTAAAAACAAAGCCCGAGAAACGGAATGAAACTGTTAGAAGGAAAAACCGCGCTGATTACCGGTGCATCAAAAGGAATAGGCCGCACTATAGCGGCAAAGTTTGTGGAGCATGGCGCTAATGTGGCTTTCACATATCTGTCATCAGTAGAAAAAGGCCAGGCCCTGGAGCAGGAACTGCAGGC
The DNA here is from genome assembly GCF_054783355.1 of Mucilaginibacter koreensis. Taxonomy (NCBI): domain Bacteria; kingdom Pseudomonadati; phylum Bacteroidota; class Sphingobacteriia; order Sphingobacteriales; family Sphingobacteriaceae; genus Mucilaginibacter; species Mucilaginibacter koreensis. The sequence continues at coordinate 147,046 of NZ_BAAGQS010000001.1, forward strand.
CGCCGGTACCAAAGTAAAAGGTTACCGCTCTGATGCTTCTAAATTTGCAGAAGCCGAACAACTGATCACCGACATATTAGCCGATTTTGGTACGTTGGATATTGTGGTGAACAATGCCGGTATCACCAAAGATGGTTTATTGATCCGCATGACGGAGGAGAACTGGGACGATGTATTGGAAGTAAACCTGAAATCTATCTTTAACGTTACTAAAGCTGCTTCAAAACCTATGATGAAGGCCCGTGCCGGTGTATTCATCAATATGAGTTCGGTGGTAGGTGTAAAGGGTAACCCAGGTCAGGCCAATTATGCCGCTTCAAAAGCAGGTATCATTGGTTTTACCAAATCTATCGCCAAAGAGTTGGGTTCACGTAACATCCGTGCCAACGTAGTGGCTCCGGGTTTTATTAAAACCGAAATGACCGAAGTGCTGGATCCGAAAGTGGTGGAAGGCTGGACACAAGACATCCCATTGAAACGCGCTGGCGAAACCGAAGATGTAGCTAATGCCTGTATCTTCCTGGCTTCTGATATGGCTGCGTACATCACCGGTCAGGTAATTCCGGTAGATGGCGGGATGCTGTAGGGAAGTCAAAATTCAAAAATAACTTCTTGTCATTTCGCCGTAGGGATAAATCTTCTTTGACAGACAAGTCTACTGCAGACTGGCTTGGTAAAAAAGATTTCTCTTATGGTCGAGATGACATTTTTGTTTATACTATGTTCTCATTTGTATGGATAAAGCCACAATCCAAAACCGCATCCTGCAAATGGCCACCGAGCGCGGCACCGATAAAACCATTTGCCCGTCAGAAGTAGCACGGGCACTGTTTCCGGTAAACTGGCGTAATCATATGGATGAGATCAGGGATGCTGCTTTTGAGCTGAGGGATACCAAGCAGGTAATGATTACTCAAAAAGGAGAAGTTCAAACCAACAATAACCTAAAAGGCCCTATCCGGATAAGAATCATTAACCGGTAACAGAAAGACATAAAGCATGTGAGAAGTCTGTACGGCTTTCACTTAAAAACAGCATATTTGGTTTACCATATGCTGTTTTTGTTTTCTATAAGCTGGGGCGCTGTCTCCGGGTGGTGGTCGCTGCTTTGCCTGGCCCTGGGTGCACTGTATGCCTGGGTGTTCTACCGCAGTCCGGTGTATGTGAATAACCCCGTTCGTATAGCGCTGGCAATTATAAGAGGAGTAACCGTTAGTCTGATTAGCTTACTGGTGGTAGCCCCCTTGGTTAAAACCACAGCCTACCGGCCGCAAAAGCCGCTTATCTTAATTGCACAGGATAACTCCTCATCCATCACAGCTTTTCATCCGGCAGGCTTTCAAACCACAAAATTTGTACAAAGCTTAGCGGCTCTTCAGCAGCAATTGGGCAGCGATTATGAAGTGCAATTATTTCATTTTGATAAACGCCTGTCTGCTGGCTTGTCTGACCGTTTCGGTGGCAAGCAGACTGATATATCCTCTGCCCTGCAGCAATTGAATGAGCGCTATGTAAACCAGAATGTGGGTGCAATAGTGCTGGCTACTGATGGTGTTTATAACACCGGTGCAGACCCTGAGGCCCAGTTACAGCAATTAAAAACCACTTTGTATACCATAGCCTTAGGTGATACTACGCAACGGCGCGATGCACTCATCAACAACGTTAACTATAACAGAACTGCGCTTTTAGGAAATGATTTTATTATTGAAGTGCTGGTCGAGGCCTTGCAATGTAACGGGCAAACACTGCGGTTAAATGTTAGTGAAGACGGCCGGCCTGTACATACACAAAGCTTGCCGGTGAATACCAGCAATTACCGCAAAACGGTTTCACTTAAACTCAATGCTGATAGTAAGGGGTTACACCGTTTTTCTATCAATATCTCGCCGGTAGCCAATGAAGTAACTACGGCCAATAATAGCCAAACTATTTATATCGAAGTGCTGGATGCCCGCAAAAAGGTGCTGTTGGTGTACCAAAGTCCGCATCCTGATATAAGTGTAATTAAACAGGATATTGAGCAAAATAAAAACTATGAGGTAAAAGCAGTATCTGCAACGCAGTTAAATACGATAAAACCGGCCGACTATCAATTACTGATTTTACACCAGCTTACAGCGGCTAATATATCTGCTTTGCAACCGCTGATGAGTAAGCGTTTGCCGGTGTGGTACATGCTGGGGGCGCAGAGTAATTTAAATGAGTTTAACCACGAGCAACAGTTATTGCAGGTAAATGCCGGTCAGCAAGCCTTGCAGGAGGTGTTTGCCATGCCGGTTACCGGTTTTAGTGCATTTACGTTGTCTGACTCTACGCTTAAAAAGCTAAGCAGCAATTTGCCGCCTTTAATGGCTCCCTTCGGTAATTACCGCGCCGGGGCAGGAGCACAGGAGCTGTTTAAGCAAAAAATAGGTACCGTAAATACCAGCTACCCTTTACTGCTGTTTAGTAAAACCGATAACCGCCCTTTGGCCGTGCTGGCAGGGGAGGGTTTATGGCGATGGCAGCTGGCAGAGTTTGCCATTTACGGCAACCACCATGCTATGGAAGAATTGCTCACGCAAAGTGTACAATACTTAACAGCTAATGCCAACCGGCAGCGTTTTCGGGTGTACACCGCCAAAGCCATTTTTGACGAAAGCGAAGATGTGCTATTGAATGCGGAATTGTACAATGAGGCTTTAGAATTGGTAAATACGCCCGAAGTAAGCCTCACCTTAAAAAATAAACAAGGCAAAGTATACAGTTATCAGTTCAGTCGTGACGGGCAAAGTTATCAGTTAAATGCCGGAGTTTTGCCTGCAGGAGATTATACTTACACCAGTACCACCAAGCTGGGCAGTACGCCGTTTTCGGCAAGCGGACAGTTCAGTATACAGGCTTTAAATTTAGAAAGCCGCCAAAGTAAGGCAGACCATGCTTTACTTAACCGCATGGCTAAGCAAACAGGAGGCAAAATGGTAATGCCATCGCAACTCAATCAATTGGCTGACTTGATTAGGCATAATGACAACATTAAAACCATTGAATATGCCGATGAGCATTACGCTGAAGCTATTGACATTAAATGGTTATTAGGGTTAGTCTTAGCACTGCTATCTACTGAATGGATTGTGCGCAAGCGCGAGGGAGAGTTTTAATATTGTTAATTACCGCGTGCATCTAAGTTATTGTCATTGCCATGCTATCGCTCGCTATAACAATAATTTTGAGTAAAGAATAGGCTTACACTTCTGCCGGTTTTCGTTTCAACAATTTCAATACTATCAGTCTGGTCTCTTGAAAACCCAGTTTATAGATGCTGAAGAATGAGAATTTATAATATTTATTCAAGGTATAGTACCCCATAATTACACCCACCAATACCGGGAAGATAGTAGCGAAGGCTACACCATATACGTTATGGGTAATGTAAATGCCAATTAAATCGGTAATTACATTGGCGGCCAGCATGGCCAGTATTTTATAAAGGTTAATGCGGGGCATATTAATGGAATCAATCGTGACACCAAAAAAGCGGTCGGCAGGGTAAAGCAGGGCAAAAGTCATGAACAGGCGGAATACATTGGCCGCCTCAGTATGCACGTATTTACCACCGCCAATCAATTGTATGCCAAAATCGGCCAGCCCAACCGCAATCAGCACCATTGGGATCAATGTGATGGTGAGTAAGCCTACATATTTCTTCATGGTGTAAATTACCTGTGCTTTGTCGCTTTGGTTATAAGCTTCAGACAAGGCAGGCATACCTGTAGCCACAAAGCTGCGCAGCGGGATTTCTACTACCTGCATCAGGCTTTGCCCTAAGTTGTAAATAGCAATAGCCGCCGGCCCGGCTGCACCCAGTGCAAAGTTGATGATGTATACATCTGATACTTTGAACAAGTTAGCACTCAGGGTAGAGGTAACGCTGAATTTGCCAAAATCGAAAATCTCCTTAATGGTGGCCTTGCTGCGTTTATTAAAGGTTTCAATGTGGGTCCAGCCCATTAGCAGGCAGTAAATACTGGCAAACAGGTTAGAACCTAAAAAGGTATACATCAGTGTTTGCAGGGTAAGCTTATGCATTACTACCAACACAATGATAGCCACCAGCATGGTACCCTGAGTAGCAATGCGGATATACAAAATACGATCGAACCGTTGCTTGCCTTGCTGCACACAAGCCGCCAGGAAGGCAGGAAGCGTAATCAGGTAGGTAATGCCAAACCACTTTAAAAAGAAATCGATACTGACATCATTGATCAATTTCAAAACAAAAAATAAGGGCACATTAATTAGGGCAAAGCCGATGGTGATTAAAGTAGCGATATACCAGGTAGAACCTGTTACCTCATCGGCCCGTTGCTGATCGGTGCCGGCATAGTATTTAATGAAAGGTACAATCAGGAACCCGGAGCGGAAGGTATCTACCAATACAAAAGAGGCTTGAAAGAAAACATAAATACCTACTGTGCTTTTGGGCAAAATGTGCATCACAATGGCCATAGTTACCATAGCCACTACCGCCATTATACCATTACCGGCTAAGGATAGAAAATGCTTGTTTTGTATAGCGGCAATGATTTTTGAAAACATAGAGGCAAATAAAGCAGCCCGAAATGGTTCAAGGCTGATAGTTTACAATTTTACAAGTTTAATCACCATTTGGTGAAGGTGATTCAATGTTTACGATAAATATAGAACAATGTTCAGCAGCTTTTACGATCAACCGGCTGCCAGGCCGGGTTTAACTACGGTAAAGGCTTCATAAATAGCTTTTACGCTGTTTTCCCAGCTATGCGTGTTGGCAAAAGCTATACGCTCTTGCTGCAGTTGGGGTGTATTTTCTTTTAAAGCTTTGTCAATCAATTCAACATAATCATCCCCGGTTATAGCCAAATAGGTATGATTTTCAAAAATGCGCATGCCCTCGGTACGGGTTGCTACTACGGGTTTGCCCATAGCCAGGTATTCATCTATTTTGCGCGGATAGTTACCGATGGTAACCTGATTCAGTACCTGCGGGTTCAGGCACACATCAAAGCTGCTGATGTAGGCCGGTACCTCGGTGCCGGGTTTGGCACCCAAAAACTTTACATTTTCTATCTGGTGCAGTTGGCTGGCCTTAAATACATCATCTTCGGGGCCTACCAAGGCAATTGTCCATTCAGGCTTTTGGCGGGCAATATAAGCCAGTAAATCAATATCCAGCCGTATGCTTTGCAAAGCGCCTACATAACCTATAATCGGACCTTTTGAAGCAGCTATATCTGCCGGCAAGGCAATGGTTTGGTCATAGTTGGTAAATACCTCCAAATCGCAGCCCTGGCCTACATAGTAGGATTGTGGGTTATGCTTTCTGCAATAATCGGCCAGATACGTGGAGTTTGCCGTACATACATCACTTTTGGCAATCAGGGCCGGCTCCAGTACAGCGCCATGAAACTTCCAGTAATCTACGGTCAGCAAGTAATCGCGCGAGTAATACATACAGGCTGCAGGCTTCAGTAATTCAGGCAGGTAAAAACTTTTGAAAATATCACTATCGTTAAACAGCAGGTAATCTTTAAAACCTAAAGCACTGATTGCCTTTTGTATTGATTTTGCAAAGCGCCGGTTATTTATCTTGTTGAAAAAGTTAAACAAGCCGTGCTGATGTATCCAATTGATCGATTCTAATAGCGTATCCGGATAGTAAGTCCACAGGTTATCATGCACCTTGATTAAGCCATTTTGCCGGCGGCTGATTACCTCCTTCCTGAACTTTACACGTTCATCATGGCTACGTTTAAAGCGGGTAATGCGGTCTAAAGCCGAATTTACATATAACACTCGGTTGTGCTTGCTAAACTCTTCGGCAATGTTTTTGCAGTTACTGCCAATCTCCACATCCCAGGGTTGCTGGCCTACAATAATAATATCTTTATTTCTGATGATGGGCTCGGTACTCATGCTTCAACAAGTTGAGGTAGTGTATTCTCCGGTAAACGGCTGCTGTTGCGTTTTGCTATCTGCTCTTTATCTAAACGGTAAGTGATATTAATTAAGGCCAATAACAGGTAAAATATAATGTTCGAAGGAAATTGTACGATGGCCTCCTGCGGAAAGTTACCAATGTTATAGGCAAATACCATGAGCAAACAAGCCAGGCAGTAACTCTTTAGTTCAGGATCTTTAATTTTATAATAATTATTGATGCCAGTTTTCATGGTAATAAACATGAGGCTGCAAAAGGCAATTAACCCCAGCCAGCCCAGCTCTACCGCCACGCGGATATAGCCACTATCGGGCGGAAAACTGGCCAGGAATGAACCCGGCGAGAACCGCTGCCCCCACACACCTGTAGCACCCAAACCGCCACCCATGGGGTGGGTAAGTATATAAGGCTGTATGCGCTTTTGGTTACGTTTACGCACAATGTACGAAGCATCGTTATTTGGTTTAAACGTACTTTGGAAACGGACAATAGTTTGATTGCCGGTAGGAATAAATATTAGTATCACAAAGAACACGGCAAACACAATAGCTGCTGCCAGTATCTTTTTATTGAACTTTAAAATAGCCAGCATAAACATGGCTACCGGCAACAGTACGTTTGCCCCGCGGGTACCCGAATACAACATACAGTTCAGGAAAAACAAGGTCATGATGCCGAGTACAATCACCTTCCAGCGCTTGAGATTACCTGTCATCAAACCGATGCACAGGGTGCTGGAAATAACAGCGTTGTAAGAATAAGACACCGGATCGGAATAGATAGAAAATTTACGCCAGTGGCCGCCAATGAAGAGGAGTTCGCGAAGAATAGGAGCCGAATTGAGGTAAGCTTCTTCGGTGGTTGAAAAGCCGAAATACTCTTGTTTAAAGGCATACAGCGCAGCAAATAAACTAATACCAATCCATGTTTTTATCAGCAACCGAATGAACTTAACCGAACGTATCTGGTACATAAATATAAAATACGTTAAGGCTACAATTGCTACCGCGCGTACGGTATACAACCAGGCCAGGCGCGAATCGGCTGAGGGGTTGCCCACTTGCAACAGGTTATAGCCAATCCAGATGAGCACTATAGTTGAAATCGGGCTTTTAAACAACTCCCACTCGTATTGCTTGGTTATCTTTTGCCTGATGAGCACTCCTATAATTAGCAAGGCCTGTAAGCCGTCCATCAGTGTACCGAAAGGGCCGGAAATACCAAGCCGGGCAATGAAAAATAGGGAATGAGCAGAAAAGAACAACACAAGCATGCCAAACTGCGGGTACATTACAGTGGCGTAAATTGCCGGTAAGCCAAACAGCACCACTAAAAATAAAATACCGAACAACGTGCCGCCGTAAGCCATACCTACGCCAATAAACACGGCTACTGCGGTGAGTAGCGTAATGCCTGCAGGGTTAAGCAGCTTTTCGGTAATAAATATTTTTTTTAGTGATTTGGCCACTATAAAAACAGAATTTTAATAATAAAAAAGTAAGTGCTTACAAAGGCCACGGCAATGGCTACTTTACGGGTAATTTTATCTATGCGCGCCTGCTCGGCCGGGTCAATCCGGTTGTTGCGCAGGGCTTTTTCTGTAGGGTTAATTCTCATGGCGGTTAACGTTTTAAGGTTTCGTTATTACTGCTGTTGTACGAGTGAGTGGTAGCCACCGAATGCTGGTTAGCCTTACGCACTTTTAGCAGCGAGAGTACCTGATAAAAGATAAATTTCGGAATATTTACCAGCGACTGATAAATGCGCCTGTCGGTAGGTGATTTGGCCAGTGAAATATAGAAACCTAAAGTGAATAAAATAAAGCCCAGTAGCCACACCAGTACTGCCGGTAAGCTGATAAAGAAATTTGCCAGCATACAAACCACAGCCAGCAACAAAAAGATAAACAGCGGCGGGCGCAGCAAAATTAAACCGAACAAAAACTGGTTGCGGTTAAAACGGCTCATACCTTTAAAGAACAAGGCAAAGCCATACTTGAAATACTTAAACCAGGTATTGATCCAGCGGGAACGTTGCTTCACCAACTGATCAGAATGGGTGGTTTTCTCGTCATATACCACCGCTTTACCTGCAAAAGCAATGCGCTCGTTGCGGTTGAGGATGGCATTTTGAAGTACTTTATCAAAACCGGCACCGGTTACATCCAAATGCTCCAGGCAATCGCGATACAGTTGCACTGTAAAGGCCATGCCCGAGCCCGACAGAGTAGCTGATGAACCCAGGTTAAACAGCAATTTACCATCATAATAATGGTAGTAAATATCACGTGCTGCATCCAGGCAGGCATAGGTGGTATTCAGATTTTTAGCTTCGCGGATACCTTGTACGGCTTTAAAGCCTAAATTGAAATAAACATCCAGCTGCTTTAAATAATCCGGCTCTACCAGGTTATCACTATCAATAATAGTAAGGCGTTCGTGCGGGCGCTTAAAGCGGTGGATGGCGTAAAAGTGCGAACGGGTATTGCTGGCCAGCGTTTCCTCGGGGCGTAAAACAATTACACGCTCATCTTCAAAGTGCAGGCTGCTGATGTCGCATTTATCGGCTACAACGTAAATCAGGTAGTTGCTGTAATCCAGTTTCAATAGCGAATCTACCACATCGGGTATACCTGTTACCTGCTGATAAGCGGTTACAATGATAGCATAATCGGCTTCGGCGGGTGGGGTAGTGTTAGCCGTCAGGTAAGCTTTAGGCCGCTTAAGGCTATACCATACAAAAAGTAAAAAGGGTAAAAATAAATTATACCCGATAATTACCTGAAATGCTATCCATATCACTTTAATAATTGCCATGCGCTACACTTTTAAATGGTGAATTATTCGCGTACATCGGCTACCTGCTGGTCTTGTTCTACTTCATTGAGTATCCAGCCGGCAAAGCGCTTGTTTAATGATTTTAAATATCTCAGGTTTGGTTTTTGTGTATCTTTTATACTGTTGCCGGCTTTAAATACGGTAAAAACCTTATCGGCAAACAATGTCCACTCTTTTGATTTATTGAGCGTATTTAAGGCTGATGACTCAATAATAATCACATCAAACATTTCTTTCAGGCGGTTCAGGCGCTCTTTAATGCGCTTTTCATCGCTTACTTCCAATATTGAGATGTCGCCGTTCTTATTGCCCAAAATGGTAATTTTTGAGTTGGTAACCAGGCTGGTATCAGGTAAGGTGCCTTTCAAATAATCTTCGATAAACAAACGGGCATTTACCGTGCGGGTAATACCCGTGTTGGCAAAATTACCATCAATCAGCAACACGCGTTTGTTAATTAATGAATAAGCATAAGCCAGGTTCATGGCCAAAAAGGTTTTCCCCTCACTCTGACTTAAACTATTAATCAATACCACCTTGCGGCCTGCCAGGATATTGTCTATCTCGAAACGGATAGATTGCAGCAGGTTACGGAAAAGTCTCATTTCGCCATCGGTATCGGTGTCATTCCAAACTTTACGTAAATCAACTGTAGAGCCGCCCAGCCTGTACAAATAGCCTACCACCGGTACTTTGGTGCTGTTGGCCAGTTCGCGCGGAGAGTGTACACTTTTATCCAGCAAGAACAAGCCAAATAAAATCACTACCCCAAATATGAAAGTGACAATACCACTGATAATGACCAGCAGCATTTTTTTAGAAGGCTGGGCCTGTCCCGGCATACCGGTTTGTATCTGGCGCAGCTGAATGGCAAAATCAGCCTCCATACGGGTTTGATTGTAACGGGCCAAAATGTTGGTGTACTCTTCGCGGGCTAAAGCAATAGAGCTTTCGTAAGCTTGAATTACAGCTTCATTGGGTACCAGTACAGTCAGCTTTTTGTTAAGCTTGGTTAACTCGTTATTGATGGCTCCAATACTGTTGCGCGATAAATCATACTGCACCTGCAGGTTCAGCTTTTGCTGAATTAAATTGGCTTTGGTATTTAATGGGTTAACAATATACTTATCGCCAGACTGATTGATTTGGTTGGCGATAACACGGGTAAGTGAATCGATACGCGGGCGGTAGCTTTCTTCAAAACCGCTCTCAATATATTGCTGGTTTAATGCTTCGAGCTGTGTACGACTGTTTAAAATCTGCTGGTTAATACGGGTTAATGAAGCCTCCAGGTAGCGGCGGTCATTAGGGCGAAACTGCTTGTCAATGCTATTCATGGCCGCATAGTTAGAAACGGATTCGCGTTTGGCTTGCGCTAAACGGGTTTCAAAATCAGCAATCTGGCCATACAGGGTACGGGCCTCTTCTTCCAGGTTCAGTACCTGGTTACGAATTTTATAATTTTTCAGCGCCTCGGTGCGGTGGTTCAGGGTATCCATTTTGGTTTGTACCTCTTTACCCAAAAAGGTGACGGCCCGTACCTGGTTGTTTTTAACTAACGAGGTGTAATAGTTAATAAACTCATTGGTTAAAGTATTTACCGTTAAAGCAGAAAGCTGCGGGTTTTCTGATTCGTATTCAATATTGATAAAGTCGCTGGCGTCAGCACGGTAAACGCTCAGTTTCTTTTTCAACGATTCTCCATCGTAACCCATTGAAGCTAAAACTTTTTGCAGTCCGCTTTCATCAGAACTGAACAGCGAAAGCGGCTCACGTTTGTTATACTTATCAGTATATACGTCAATGGCATGGTCGCGCGCATCCTCGTTTAACTGGAGCAGCAATTTGCTGGGTTTGCGGAAAGGGTGATCGCTTTTTAAATCATGCAGCATCAACTGGTATGATACCTGATCCAGCATTTTTTTAGATTGGATAATCTGGATCAGGTTGCTGAACTCCTGCGATACCTGCGAATCCTGGATGAGGTCGGTGGCATCGCTGATGGTGCTGCCGCTTTGTTTTTGGGTTTGGTCAACTATACCGGTAGCAATCTGCGATTGCGACATATAGGTATCTGCCTGGTTACGCACCAAAAAAAAGGTAATGATGACTGCCACAACCGGCACAATTACAAGCGTTAGCTTGTGCTTATAAAGCAGCTTGAAAAAGTTACGCAGTTCCATTACTTAATGTTTTCAATCTTATCGCCTAACAATGACTCTAACTGGGCTTTTGCGATCAGTAAATTGGCTTCACCCTGATATTTCAGATCAAGCTGGGTAGCAAAGGTGTTTTGTGCCCGGTTATAATTGTCAAAAGTATCTTCGCCTTTTTGATAGCGGTTTTTGATCTCTTGAACCGAGTTGCTGGCGTCAATTACCGCCTGTGTTAAATTTCTGAGGCCCACCAGCAGGCGGATATAGGTATAATAACGGGTGCGTACTTCGGTAGAAAGGGTAATCAGGTATTCGTCGCGGTCGCGGTTGGCTACCACCAGTTCTTCTTTGCTTTGGCGAATTTGATAGGGCTTTTGCAATATGGTACCCAAATTTAAAAATAAACCTGCCTGTATACCGTTAAAATAACTGTAAGCCGGCTGCTGCGGATTTACCACCGTGGTTTGGCTGGGCTGGTACAGGTATGAAAATGTAAAGGAATCAAACCAGGATATTTTGGCTTTGCCGATGTTGTTACGGGCAATGTTTACGCGGGCCGTGTTTGCTTTTACACGCGGATAATAAGCCTGTGCAACAGCAACCAACCGGTCAATATACTCTTCTGATATATTAGGAATAATGGAGGTTTGCGCAGTGGTAATCTGCGCAGATGCGGTTTGCGAAATAAAAAACCCGGATAGCAACAGTAAAAAAAGCGGGGTATAAAGTTTATTCATCTAAGTCTACAATCTACTTAATTCAGGCTAACTGATAATTCGGTTATCTGTTTTGGCACTGCTTTTTATCTGCATACGAAATAAGGCGCCTTTTTGGTTTCCTTAATTTATACAGTACCGTGCTAAAATAACGATTAGTATATCAAATTATGAATAATTGTTGGTAAATTATGTGAAACGTGCTGTAAACGGATTGAATTTAAAGCAGGAGTTAACTCATACTTTTAAAGCTGGTCAAGCAAATCGAAAATTTCGCCCTCACCATCCGGAATGAACTTACGGCCGAATAAATCTGCAGAATTTTTAAGGGCATCGTAATCCTCAATGCCTAATGTTTTGGGGTGCCCGCCCCCGGCCGACCAGTCAATGTAGCGGCAATCATCGTTCACAATCTCGTTTTTATAAGGCGAGTTGAGCAGCAGGGTTTGAAAAACAATTTCATCACCACCCCAAGTAAAAGTAAAAAATCGCCACAGCTTTCTGCTGTTTTCAACTTTTCTGAGTACATATTCGGCTTTGTCAGGCGTCAGCATCCAGAACATGCTTTTGCCATAAGGTTTCATGCCGAAAGGTATTTTACGATCGGGTAAAACAGCATTAACAATACGTTGCATTAAATGCTTCCCCGGAATATTAAAATTGGCAAAATCATACTGCCGCAGCCTGATTTTGGCTTCAATCCAGTCTTTATCAATATCCGAGTATTCGATATATTGCTTTCCGTAATTGCTCCTTAAATAATCAACTATATACGCTGAAGATTTAATAGGATAATCCTGCCCGCTCAATAAATTGAAGTAATCGTATTTTTTGCCGCTTTCCAGTGCTTCCTTTACACAGCTGAACACAGCCCTGGTGGTATTAAAGCCTGCCCAGCGCACATCAATGCGCTTTGATACTAAAAAAACATTGGGGTATTTGGTAAGATAGCGGTAAGTTTCAATGTCCTTTTTCTTATCTACGTGTATGTAGTAATCAAAATGTTCGTGGCCCAATCTTTCAATCAACCGTTCGGTAAGCCGGGGATTGGTATACGTAACAATAAGGTTGGCAACTTTCATTGATATATATCTTCGGGCAAGGTTAACGAAGGTAGCAGTAATCTCTTAGTATCGGTTCATGGATTAAACCATAAACAAAAAAACAGATAATTTACAGGTTTCAATATAAAGCTATTAAAGTGATAATCAGTATATCTTTACTTCATGATAAATGAATTGTAATAAAAATGTTACTTTATAATAATCTATTAAGTACCATTTTTAGGCTGTTTAAATCGTAAAAAAGCGTGAATTAATATTAATGGTATTGTTGAATTTGTGTACAGGTGCTAAAAAGTGATAAAATTTCTGCACAACCTTGTACCAATTATTGTTACTAACGAATGAAGTTGAAAACACTATGGTATTACCTGTCATCAGTAATAGTGGTAACGCTCGTTATACTTATTACTTCTGCAACATTTAATACTCATCCTCAGCGCAACCAAAAGCGTACCGCCGGCATTGTAAAGTTTAATAAAGCTTTGGCTGAGGCAGGGATGGTATACACTCCGGTTGCAGGTTTTAAAGAAGCAGGCAATTACGCACAGGGAAATAGTGATTTTGATTACGGACTTACCTTACCCGGACAGGATTTTGAAATTTGGTTTCAGTTAACACCATTGAAGCAAAGCTGGCAATCTTATGAGCGCGCACAAGCCGAAAATAAACAGCCGGGCATCAACCCCGATTCGGCTTACCTTAAAGCGGGCAAATTTAAAGCAGAGGCCCTGAGTGCCGACGGTACTTATTTTGAGCGGAACCTGCGGCCCAACACCCTGGATGAATATAACGCAGATGCCGGTAAAACTTATTTAGTGGACATAAAGGACTCGCCTGCAACCAAGCACTACAGCTATGCTTTGTTAATTACCCTGCAAAAAAACCATGTGGGTAATGTGTTGGTCATGTGCCTCACCAATGACCGCGGCCCTGCATTTTTCAGAAACATTAACCGGCTTAAAAACTGTCTTAAATTTAAATAATACTAATATATTTAGTATATTTGAGTGGTGTGAAATTGAGCAGAAAGCACTACTTTTGGCAGTTGGTGCCTTTTAGCTCACTGCATCCCTTAATTATAAAATTGATTTATGGCAGAGAATATAAATTACAGTGAAGACAGTATCCGCTCGCTCGACTGGAAGGAGCACATCCGCCTGCGGCCGGGGATGTACATTGGTAAACTGGGCGATGGCTCAGCTTATGATGATGGTATTTATGTATTGCTGAAGGAGATTGTAGATAACTGTATTGATGAGTTTGTAATGGGGGCCGGCCGCACCATTGAAATTAACCTGAGCGACCATAAAGTAAGCGTGCGCGATTATGGTCGTGGTATTCCGCTGGGCAAAGTAATTGATTGTGTATCTAAAATTAATACCGGCGGTAAATATGACAGCAAAGCTTTCCAGAAATCAGTAGGCTTAAATGGTGTAGGTACTAAGGCCGTAAATGCACTATCTACCCAATTTGTGGTACAATCGTACCGTGATGGCCGTACGAAGGTGGCCGAGTTTGCCAAAGGTGAGATTGTGCGCGATGAACCTGAAAAGGAAACTACGCAGCGCAACGGTACGGCAATTCAGTTCTATCCGGACGATTCTATTTTCCGTAACTACCGGTTTATCCCTGAGTTTGTGCAGAACATGATTTGGAATTATGTGTTCCTAAACGCCGGTTTAACCATTAATTTCAACGGGCAGAAATTTTTCTCTGAAAACGGTTTAAAAGACCTTTTGCTGCGCCATACCGATGCCGAAAACCTGCGTTATCCAATTATCCACCTGAAAGGGGAGGATATTGAAATAGCCATGACGCACGGTCAGCAATACGGCGAGGAATATTACTCATTTGTAAACGGGCAGCATACCACCCAGGGCGGTACCCACCAGGCAGCCTTTCGCGAGGCAGTAGTAAAAACCATTCGCGAATTTTACAAAAAGGAATTTGATGCAGCTGACGTGCGTTCCTCTATTGTAGGTGCCATTGCTGTTAAAGTGCAGGAGCCGGTATTCGAGTCGCAAACAAAAACCAAGTTAGGTTCCCTTAATGTTGGTCCTGATGGGCCGACGGTTCGTGGTTTTGTGAACGATTTTGTAAAGAATGAACTGGACAATTTCCTGCATAAAAACCCGGCAACGGCCGATGCTTTGTTAAAGCGCATCCTGCAATCAGAACGCGAGCGTAAAGATATTGCCGGCATTAAAAAGCTGGCCAATGAGCGGGCTAAAAAAGCATCGTTGCACAACCGCAAACTGCGCGATTGCAAACTGCACTTTGAAGATAACCACGAGCGTAAACAAGATACTACCTTGTTCATCACCGAGGGCGACAGCGCCAGCGGTTCCATCACCAAATCTCGGGATGTGCTCACCCAGGCGGTATTCAGCTTGAAAGGTAAGCCTTTGAACTGCTTCGGGCTCACCAAAAAAGTGGTGTATGAGAACGAAGAATTTAACCTGCTGCAGCACGCCCTGAATATTGAGGATGGTTTAGATGGTCTGCGCTATAATAACATCGTCATCGCTACTGATGCCGACGTGGATGGTATGCACATCCGTCTGCTGCTGATGACCTTCTTTTTGCAGTTCTTCCCCGATTTGGTGAAGGCCGGGCATGTGTCTATCCTGCAAACACCGTTGTTCCGGGTGCGTAACAAAAAGGAAACTATTTATTGCTACAGCGACGAAGAGCGCCGCAATGCGATTGCCAAACTGGGCAACAAGCCCGAAATTACCCGCTTTAAAGGTTTGGGAGAGATCTCGCCTGAAGAGTTTGGATTGTTTATTGGTAAAGATATGCGCCTGGATCCGGTAATTCTGAAAGATGCCAATATTAAAGGCTTGCTGGAATATTTTATGGGCAAAAATACCCCAACCCGCCAGCAGCATATTGTAAACAACCTGCGGGTAGAAAAAGACGACGAAAGCGTAAACCCGCTGGTGGCTGTCCCGGCTTCCGAAGAAGTAACTTTGGAAGTGGCTTAAGCGGTTACATTCATCAGATATTAAGGAGCGGAAAGATATTTCGCTCCTTTTTTTATTTATAAACCATAGTTGCATTTTGCGCTGTCAGGGTTGCGTGGTAAATAAAATAATGCTATATTGTTTGCCCTTCTTTTTCAGAAGGCGCTACAAGATGACTAACCACGAAATAAAAATAGCTTTTGAAGAGTATGCCGAACTGAGCGAACTTCAGTCTAACGATTATACTTTGTGCCAGGAAGCTGTAAAAGCGCTTACTCATTCACATTCGCCCTATTCACGCTTTAAAGTAGGGGCTGCCCTGCGCCTACAAAGCGGCCGCGTTATATATGGGAGCAATCAGGAAAATGTGGCTTATCCATCAGGTTTATGTGCCGAGCGGGTAGCTTTATTCCATTGGGGTGCCAACCACCCGGACGACCCGATTGAAGCCATTGCCATTACGGCTCATACCAACGATTTTTTGCTCACCCAACCGGTAACGCCTTGTGGCTCCTGCCTGCAGGTGCTGGCCGAATATGAAAAGAAACAGAAGCAGCGTATCCGCATTTTACTATATTGCCAAAACGGACCGGTATGGATTACCAATGGTATAGAAAGTTTCCTGCCCTTCCTGTTTTTTGAAGACCGCTTAATTCCACAAGTATGAAATTAAAATTGATAGGGTTGCTGGCAGGTATACTGTTCAGCACTGCTACGTTCGCCCAAACAGGCTTTCCGTTTGATAACGAGATACGTGAGTATAAACATCAGGATAGCCTGGGTATGCCTAAGCCGGGTGGGTATCTGTTTATTGGGAGTTCTTCCATTCGTAAATGGACGGATTTAGATAAACGCTTTGCAGAACAACCCATTATTAAGCGTGGCGTAGGTGGCTCCGAGCTGTGGCAATGGATTAAATATTACATGCCTTATGTGGTGTATCCTTATCAGCCCTCCAAGATATTTTTGTATGCCGGCGAAAATGATATTGCCGGTGGCCGCACAGCCCAGCAAGTAGAGGCTGATTTTGAAACATTTTGGAAACTTACCTGTCAGCACCTGCCTAAAGCTGAAATTTATTTCATGTCGATAAAAATGAGCCCGGTGCGTGCCAAATCTTACAATGAAGTTTTACTGGCCGATCAGCTGATTAAAAAATACTTAAAGGGCAAACCTCATGGTCATTACATTGATGTAAATACAGTGCTATTTAACCCCAAAACATTCCTGCCCGATTCATCACTGTTCAACTCCGATTACCTGCACCTCAACAGTAAAGGTTATGATCGCTGGGAGCAAGTGCTGAAAAAAGATATACGCAACTAATTAACGCAAAAAGGCCGCATAAGCGGCCTTTTTCCATCAAACAAAATAAAACACTATGATTTGTAAACAGAGTGTACGTTGGTAATTTTCCAGCCGGTGCTGGTGTTGGCAATGGTTACATAGTTAGTGCGAACGAAATCTGAATATTTCATGGTCACTTTTACTACGGTCACATCGTCGTTGCTTTCAACCACTGAGGTGCTAACGGTGCAGTTTTGCTCTACATTTTTATTGTCTTTCAGGTATTGCATCACCTCTGCTTTGTCAGAAGTAATTACTTGTTTACCATGCACTGAGCTAAACTGTACATTTTTGTCCAGCACATCTTCAATGCCGGTAAGCTGGCCATGGCACATTGCGTTTACGTAAGTGTAAACAGCGTAATCATGCAGAGGTAAAACAGGGGCATTGTCATTTGCTTTTGCAGCAGTAAAGCCAATAAATAATACTAAGGCGGTTAAGATTGATTTTAAGGTTTTCATGTTATGTAATGTTAAGGCGGTTAAAAAATTAATTTTGTTATTTATACCCATAAGACAGTGCCTCACTACGAAACGTTACAAGAAATTTGGTTTATTTTATAATTTAACATATCTTAACAAATTTTTTAATCTGATTTTTAACCTACTTTATTGATTGTCAATTACTTATCATCATGGTAGAATTTCAGGCCATTATTTTAAAATTTGGTGAACAGGGCGAAAAAACCGGTTGGACGTATATTGATGTCTCTGCCGATATTGCTCAACAGCTGAAACCGAACAATAAAAAATCATTCAGGATAAAAGGTAAAGTAGATAACTTCCCTATCCAAGGCTTGGCTTTAGTGCCTATGGGTGAGGGTAACTTTATCCTCTCTTTGCGTGCCGAGTTATTAAAAGCCATGGGCCGCCGCCATGGTGCTACCGTTAACGTAATGCTAGAAGTGAATGATGATTTTAAGTTTATTGTTCCCGCAGAACTAACCGAATGTTTTGCGGATGAGCCTGAAGCCGAAGCTTATTTCAAAAGCCTGGCCGAATCGCACCGCGGCTATTTTATCAAGTGGATTGACAGTGCCAAAACAGCGCCAACACGTGCCAGCCGTGTAGTGCAAACGGTAAATGCCTTAGCGCAAAAAATGAATTATGCGCAAATGCTTAGGTCGTTAAAAAAGTCTCAATTTTAAGCTGCTTTCACACTATTTTATAGCGGAATTTAGCCACGTTTTCATTATATTTGTCTGTTAAATCCCACCAGAAATTGCTCTTAACAGCGCGTTTTTTAAAGGTAAGTTCAATCGCAAATTACCATCAATTTTAAAATATCTTAATCATTAAGATTGAGTTGTAATGCCGATGAATTTGTCCATTTAACCAGGGAGGGAGAAAAGATATTTAATAACATGTCAGATACACCAGATAACAACGAAGTACTTCATAATGTGATTCCGTTAGACGGATTGTATGAGAACTGGTTTTTGGATTATGCCTCTTATGTGATCTTAGACCGTGCCGTACCGCACATTAATGATGGCTTGAAACCGGTACAGCGCCGCATTCTGCACTCGCTGAAAGAAATGGATGACGGGCGCTTCAATAAAGCAGCCAACGTCATCGGTAATACCATGAAGTATCACCCGCACGGTGATGCTTCCATTGGCGATGCCATGGTGCAGATAGGCCAGAAAAACTTATTGATTGATTGCCAGGGTAACTGGGGCGACCCTATTACCGGCGACTCTGCCGCGGCACCCCGTTACATCGAAGCGCGCTTATCGAAATTTGCCAACGATGTAGTGTTCAATCCCGATACTACCGACTGGCAGGCCAGTTACGACGGCCGTAACCGCGAGCCGATTACACTGCCCGTAAAATTCCCATTGCTGCTGGCACAGGGTGCCGATGGTATTGCCGTTGGTTTGGCCACCAAAATTATGCCGCATAACTTTATTGAGTTGCTCGATGCAGCCATTGAAGTGTTGCGCGGCAACCGCCCGAACCTGGTACCCGACTTCCCTACAGGCGGCTCCGCCGATTGTTCGTTGTACAACGAAGGGCAGCGCGGTGGTAAGATACGTGTGCGGGCTAAAATAGTTGAGCGTGATAAAAAGACGCTCGCCATTACCGAAATTCCTTTTACCACTACCACAGGCGGGCTGATTGACAGTATCATATCGGCCAATGACAAGGGTAAAATCAAAATTAAAAAGATTGAAGATAACACCGCCCAGCATGTAGAAATTATAGTGCACCTGGCACCGGGTATTTCGCCTGATGTCACCATTGATGCGCTGTATGCCTTTACTGACTGCGAGGTTTCTATATCGCCCAACACCTGCGTAATTCAGGATGACAAGCCGCGCTTCATGAGTGTGAACGACATCCTGACCGAGAGCGCCAACCATACCCGTGGCCTGCTGAAGCTGGAACTGCAGATCAGGCTGAATGAGTTGATGGAAAAGATATTTTTCAGCTCATTGTTGAAAATATTTATCCAGGAGGGTATGTATAAGCATCCGGAATACGAAAACTCCGGTAACTTCGAAGTGGTGGTTGAAGTGCTGAACAAGTTGTTCGCCCCGTTCCTGGATCAGTTTTATCGCCCTATACTGCCTGAGGATTACAAAAAACTGATCGACAAGCCCATGAGCAGCATCACCCGTTTTGACGTGAAAAAAGCGGATGAGCAGATGAAAGCCTTGGCTCAGGAAATTAAAGAAGTTAAGCATAATCTGAAGCATCTTACCGATTATACCATCAATTGGTTTCAAAAACTGAAGGACAAGTACGGTAAAGGCCGCGAGCGTAAAACCGAACTGC
The DNA here is from genome assembly GCF_054783355.1 of Mucilaginibacter koreensis. NCBI lineage: Bacteria > Pseudomonadati > Bacteroidota > Sphingobacteriia > Sphingobacteriales > Sphingobacteriaceae > Mucilaginibacter > Mucilaginibacter koreensis. The sequence goes on from NZ_BAAGQS010000001.1 coordinate 166,874, forward strand.
GAACCTTTGATAGGGTAGAGGCAGCCCAGGTGGCGCTGGCCAACACCAAACTCTATGTAAACCGTGAAGATGGCTTTATTGGCAGCGGCCTGAAAAAGGACGAATTTGTGTGCGATTGCTCGGATATTGATGAAATCATTGTGTTCCGTGGTGATGGCCGTTGCATCATCACCAAGGTGCAGGATAAGGTGTTTGTGGGTAAGGATATCATCCATGTAGCCGTGTTCAAAAAGAACGACGAGCGCACTGTATATAACATGATTTATAAAGACGGTGAAAGCGGTACCGCTTTCATTAAGCGCTTTGCCGTAATGGGCGTTACCCGCGATAAGGAATACGATCTCACCAAAGGCAGTAAAGGTACCCGGGTATTGTACTTTTCTGCCAACCCTAACGGTGAGGCCGAAGTAGTGAACGTGCAGTTGCGCGCGCATTCTAAACTGAAGAAGCTGCAGTTCGACGAAGATTTTGCTGCCATTGCCATCAAAGGCCGCAGCTCTATTGGTAACGTGGTGACTAAGTATCCGGTGAAGAAGATTGTGTTGAAAAGCAAAGGCGTATCTACCCTGGCAGGCCGCAAAATATGGTTCGACCCAATATTGAAACGCCTGAATGCTGATAGTCGTGGTGTGTTCTTGGGTGAGTTTGATGGTGATGACAAGATACTGCTGGTGCATCCTAACGGCAGTTACGAACTGAGCACCTTCGACCTGAACAACCATTTTGACGATAAGCTGCTGCTGATGGAGAAGTACGATGCTGAAAAGGTATTCTCGGTAGTGCATTACGATGGTAAATCGAAAAACTACCTGGTGAAGCGCTTTATGTTTGAAAACATAGCTGTAGGCCGCCAAACCAGTATCATCAGCGAGGAGCCGGGCTCAAAGCTGGTGGTGATCTCAGGCGCAGCCCAGCCGCTGGTGAAAGTAGAACAGCTAAAAGGCAAGGCCTTAGTGCAGGAACTGGTTGAACTTAACCTGACCGATTTAATTGAGGTAAAAGGTATGAAAGCTATGGGTAACCGCCTCTCGGCCCATACCGTTAAAACGGTAGAATTGCTGGCCGAGCATGATGATGCCGGCGATGTACCCGACCCGGCACCCGATTCGGTTGAAGACACCGAAATTGTGCAAACCCCGGCCGATAAAAAAGGCGAGGATACTGCACCCATTAAGCTGCCCAAGCCCATCAGCTTTGAGGTAACCAACCCGGATGCAATAAAAGAAGATGAGAACAGCCAGTTGGGGTTGTTTTAATCAGATACCTACAAACATAAAACGCCGTGGCAAACATCCACGGCGTTTTTATTTTAAAAAGCTTTTTTGTCATTTCGACTGTAAGGAGAAATCATCTTCATTTAGCGGGTCTACTGTAGATTTATCGCTTGAAGAAGATTTCTCTTTACAGTCACAATAACAAAGTGAATAACTACTTACATTTTACCCATATACACCACCGCATCATAATAAAACGTTACCTGCCCGTTTACCTGGTATAATGAAAATATATTGGTGAGTTGCTGAAAGAAGGCAAATCCCTCATCGGTACCCGGCTGCGGCACAAAAGAAGAGGAGCGGGACCGGCCGGCCAAGCCATCGGCATCAAAATGTTGTTCGTGAGCAAAAATTTTCTTTTCAAAACCTTCCGGTCCGAAGAAGCTTTGCAAGTCTTTATAACTATCATAAGTCTCCTTGGTATCTCGGTACTCCGGCTGCTGTTTAAGCAATTGTTCATAAGCCACGTTAAATTCATCAGCATCGGGTTTGCGTACATTCCAAAATAAAGCAACATAGCCGCCTGGTTTTAATATGCGCTGAAATTCGGCTTTGGTTTCCTGCTGTTTAAACCAATGGAAGGCGGTACCGGCAACAACCAGATCCACGCTGCCATCAGGCAAGGTGGTGTGTTCCGAACTGCCATTAACAGATATAAAGCCCGCCTGCTCTTTCAGGTAACCTTCGGCACCTTTACGCATTGGCTCATTGGGTTCAATACCGTAAACCTGATAACCGCGTTCCAAAAACAACTTTGAAGAAATACCTGTACCTGAGCCAATATCGGCAACAGCAGCGCCTTGTTGTACCTGGCTTTGATTTAAGATATAATTAATAGCTTCAGCAGGGTAGCCGGGGCGGTATTTAATATAATCTTCAACCCGGTCTGAAAAGCGTTGTGTAGGGTTAATCATGGCCTGAAAATTAAATGCTGATATAATAAGCGGCTTCAAACACATGGCCGGGCACCAGTTTCTGGATGCCTTCTTTTTCGCTGATATTGCCCGAAAAGCCTTCTGCATCAGCGCATCCCAGCCAGGGTTCAATACATACAAAATCGGCACCTGGCTTGGCCCACAAGCCCAGGTAATTAAAATGCGGAAACTCCACCGTAAGCGAATGCTCGTGCCGGGTGCTCTTAATACATACCTGGCGCGACTGCATGTTTTTAAACACCAGCGCATCCTGGTTAAATAACTCGCGAGTTAACGGTAAGCATTTATTTTCAACTTTTACAGGCTGTGTTTGGCCGGTAAAATATCCTTCCGCCGATAACAGGTGCGTTTCCAATGCTTCCTGCATTTCAAATTCGAGGTAGTAATCTTCGTAATTTTCACCAGCAGAAAAAGGCACATTGAAAGCCGGATGTCCGCCTACCGAAAAATAAACAGGTTGCTGGTCATGGTTCAATACTTTATAAGTGACCCGCAGTGCGTTTTCAATCAAATCATACATCACCTGGAAGCTGAACTTATAAGGGTAACTTACCAGTGTGCTTTCGTTGTAATGTAATGAAAATAAGGCATGGTGTTTACCGGTTTCAGCTACCCTGAACTCAGATTGCCGGGCGAAACCATGGCGGGGGAGGTGGTAATCTTGTCCGTTAACACGCAACTGGTTATTGACCAGACCACCCACCACCGGGAACAGGTTGGGTGCATGCCAGGGCCATACCTGCGGGTTGGCCTGCCAAAGCTGTTCAATTTGTGCAGCCTTGTTATATATAGAAGTTAACTGTGCGCCTTGCGGACTGATGGTTACCCGCAAGTACTCATTTTCAATAACCGTCATGTGTAATGATTTTTCAGTTTGCTTGTATCAGCACAACAAGCCAGGCGGCATCATGTTTCCGTTTGGCTTGTTGCGATTTGTAGAATCACAAAAAAGGGAATCAATTATTGATCCCCAAGTTTAATTTTTGCTTTAATTATTGAGTCTTTTTGTGCGGGTGTCAATTTGTAATTAAAGTTGAACAAGGCACCTTCAAAATCGCCATAGGAAGAATTGGGAATCACAATGTATTTGCTGCCGAATTGCTGCATCAACTGCTGTGTGGTTTTCGTCCGGTTGGCTTCGGCCGGGCGGTTGTCATACAAGGCATCAAAATCGGGCAGGTTATCGCCGCACAGCAGTACAATTTCGTAATCTTTCAATATCTGCTGCCGGCGGCTTTCTTTACTCGACGGGCCGTTTTTGAGTAGCAAGTGGGCATCATCAGCAAAAGGGAAATTATACAGGCGCAGATTTTTTAAAGTACCGGCGCGTTCATCTTCGTCGCGGTTGGTCACGTAAAATACACTAACGCCTTTTGACGCCGCATATTTAAAAAATGAAGGTGCACCGGGTACGGTATCGCATTGGGCTTTGGCTGTCCACTGTTTCCAGGTGGCCGCATCATATTCCTGATTGCGAATGGCGCGCTGGGCATCATAAGGGCTGTTGTCCAGTACCGTTTCATCAATATCGGTTACTACAGCCAAGGGGCGGTTGCCCTTATGTTGCAAAGCTTCGTTCAGTCGTAATTTGGCAATATTGTAAGCCTGAAAGCACAAGGCCTGGTATTCGGCTGCCCGCTGCTGATATAAAGAGGCCCAAACTTTGCCGCCATTGGCGATAGATAAGCCCTGAGGTGAAGAAAGCGTGACTGCTTTTTTGCTGCCCGCACAGGCGGCCAGTAGCAGTAAACCGGTTAAAAATGAACTATGTAGCTTTTTCATGCACTGTTGATTGCTTTTTTACGTGAATTTATGCAGCAGCTCATTAAAGCATTTACTGAAGTATTTTGAGCTCAATTGTATCCGCAAATTCTTTTGGCAAACTTATTCATCTTGGGCCGAATAACAAAGGCGCCCTGCGGTTTCAACAACTGTTGGTATTGACTGAGGCTAATTGTTTCCAGTTTAGTAAAAATGATTCGTAACGAAAATATCTGATAGTACAACTGGCAATACTTATAAATATTAATGCTGATTATAACGTAATTTGCAGTGTTGCTTCTTAACAAAAACCTGCTTTGTAATGATTACCTGTAGCTACCGTTCCATTGTTATATTTTGCTGTTTACTATTAGCTTTTACGCAAACAAGCACTGCACAATCTGCCCGTACCGTAACCGATTTTGATGCCGACTGGCGCTTTTACCTGGGCGATGCCCCTACAGCTTCACAACCCCAGTTTAATGATGCCGGCTGGCGCCAGCTGAACCTGCCGCACGACTGGAGCATAGAAGGTAAGTTTGATAAAGACAACCCGGCCCAGCCCGAAGGCGGCGCTTTGCCCGGCGGCATTGGCTGGTATCGTAAAACTTTTCAGATGAATAATATACTGTCGGGACAGCAGGTGTATATTGATTTTGACGGCGTGTATCAAAAAAGCGAGGTATGGATCAATAATCACCGGTTGGGTATGCGGCCTAATGGTTATATATCATTCAGGTATGATTTAACACCCTGGCTGCAGCAGGGTAAAAATGTCATTGCCGTTCGGGTAGATAATTCGGCCCAGCCCAACTCCCGTTGGTATTCCGGCTCGGGTATTTACCGTAATGTATGGCTGGTAACTACGCAAAGCATTGCTGTTAACCATTGGGGCAGCTATGTGACTACGCCCAAAGTTAGCAGTGCGCTGGCTACCGTGAAGCTTAAATTGAACATCAGTAATAAAACCGGCAGTGCAACGGCAGTACAAGTACGTACTGTGATTAAGAATGCAGCAGGGGCAGCAGTAGCTTCGGGTAGTATTGCAGAACTGAATTTAACTGATTCGGTAACCGAGGCTACACAGTTCTTTACCATTAACCGGCCAAAGCTATGGTCGGTTGACAAGCCGTATTTATACACGGCAGTTACACGGGTTTATCAAAATCAAAAGTTAATAGATGAATACACCATCCCTTTGGGTATTCGCTATTTCAATTTTGATGCCGATAAGGGCTTTAGCCTGAACGGTCAGCCTTTAAAAATATTAGGCGTTTGTAACCACCATGATTTAGGCAGCTTGGGCGCAGCTATTAACACCCGTGCGCTGGAGCGGCAGTTACAATTGCTTAAAGCCATGGGGTGTAACGCCATCCGTACCTCACACAACCCGCCGGCACCCGAGTTGCTTGACCTGTGCGATCGTATGGGCTTTATTGTGATGGATGAAGCTTTTGACTGCTGGCAAAAACCCAAGGAGAAATATGATTATCATCTGTATTTTAAAGAATGGCACCGGCAGGATTTGGTGGACCAGCTATTGCGCGACCGCAACCACCCCAGCGTAATGATGTGGAGTATAGGCAACGAGATACTCGAGCAATGGGACAGCACCGGTACTGCCTTAGCGCGCGAGCTGACCGGCATAGTTCGCCAGTATGATGACCGCCCTGTTACCGATGCCAACAATAACCCTTCGCCTGGTAACTATATCATTAAATCGGGTGCTATGGATTTGATTGGCTACAATTACGCGCACCGGCAGTATGCTAAATTTCAAACCACTTTTCCGGGTATGAAATTCATCGGCACGGAAACTATTTCGGCGCTGGAAACCCGTGGGGTATATGATATGCCCTCAGATAGCATACGCCGCTGGCCGAACAATAATGAATACAAAAACGGGGTAGGTAAGATGAATGACGACTATACCGTATCAGCCTATGATAATGTATCAGCCAAGTGGGGATCAACCCATGAGGAAACCTGGAAAGAAATTAAAAAGTACGATTTCCTGTCGGGCATGTTCATCTGGACGGGCTTTGATTATCTGGGCGAACCTACGCCGTACAGGTGGCCGGCGCGGAGTTCGTATTTCGGTATTATTGATCTGGCCGGTTTTCCGAAAGATGTGTATTACATGTACCAAAGCGAGTGGACCAACAAGCCGGTGCTGCACTTGGTGCCGCATTGGAACTGGAAACCCGGCCAAACTATTGATGTATGGGCTTATTACAACCAGGCCGATGAGGTGGAATTATACCTGAACGGCCGCTCGCTGGGCATACGTAAAAAGCAGGGCGATGATTTACACGTAATGTGGCGAATTACTTTTGAGCCGGGTACTTTGCGGGCAGTATCGCGCCGCAATGGCCGTACGGTGTTGACCCAGGAAGTGCATACCGCCGGAGCCCCGGCCCGTATTGAACTGGTGGCCGACCGCAGCCTGCTAAAAGCCGATGGCAAGGATTTGAGCTTTGTTACCGTAAGGGTGCTTGATGCCGCCGGTAATGTGGTACCCAACGCCGATAACCGCATCAATTTCAGCCTCAGCGGCGATGCCGTACTGGCGGGTGTTGATAACGGTGACCCTATCAGCCATGACCCTTTTAAAGCCGATTACCGCAAAGCTTTCCATGGCCTGGCGCTGGCCATTGTGCAGCCTAAAGGCAATAAAGGCGTAGTGAAATTAACCGCAACAGGCGAGGGTTTACAGCCTGCTACCGTGGTGTTACAGGTGAAGTGATGTAGATCCTATCATGGTGACGAGCGACAGTGTGACAATCGCTTGCTATACAGAGGCGCAGGTGGCTCCGTGCGGGGCTAACGTCGTTCCTCCTCGCCCTGCTCTTCGAAGTTTCCAACTTCGAAGCCGTATGCAAGTAGGTTACATCTACCCAAAAGTTACTGACATGTTTATGCCACTGCTGCGCCTGCTGCGTAGTGCTGCGGGTGCTGCGCGGTGCTTCAGGGTGCTGCGTAGTGCTGCGCCTGCTGCACCTGCTGCGCGCAGCACCACGCAGCAGCAGGTGCGAAACCGCCCAAATTCAACTTTGCAACACCTGTTTTTAACTTTTCCATACCTTTGTAGCTTCGTAAAACATTGTATGCTTGTAAAAGTAATAGCCTTTGATGCCGATGATACCCTTTGGGTGAACGAAACTTATTTTAAGAAAACCGAAGATAATTTTTGCCACCTGATGAGCGAATACATGCCACAGCAGGAGCTGCAGCACGAGTTGTTTAAAATCGTCATTCGCAATTTGCCCTTGTATGGTTATGGGGTAAAAGGGTTTACGCTTTCCATGCTCGAAACAGCGATGCAGGTTTCGGCGCATACCATCAGCGCTAAAGGCATAGAGCAGGTATTGAATTTGGGTAAATCGCTCCTGAATGAACCTATCGAACTGCTGGAAGGGGTAGAAGAAGTATTAAAAGCCCTGCATGGCCGCTACCGCCTAGTGGTAGCCACCAAAGGTGACCTGCTCGACCAGGAGCGTAAGCTGCGCAAATCAGGCTTGGGGCATTATTTTCACCATATCGAAATCATGTCGGAAAAGGATGACGCTAATTATATAAAATTGGTGAAGCATCTGGATATACAACCCGATGAACTGTTGATGATTGGTAACTCACTGAAATCAGATGTGGTTCCGGTACTGAATATGGGTGGTTATGCCATTCATATCCCGTTTCACATTACCTGGGCACACGAGCAGATTGAGGAGAGCATCCAAAATGAACGTTTCCGTAGTTTTACCCACATCAAAGAAATACTGAGCCTGCTATAATATGAAAACCCGCCTGGATATGGCTACCTGGAACCACCGGGAGCATTTTGAATTATTTAATAGTTTCGAAGAGCCGCTGTTCGGTTTCACCGTGGATGTGGATTGCACCATAGCTTATCGCAAGGCTAAAGAGCTCGGCGTTTCGTTTTTTATTTACTACCTCTATCAATCCATGGCCGCGGCTGTTGCTATCGAACAGTTCAGGTACCGCATTGAAAACAATAATGAAGTTTATATACACGATTCGGTAAGCGCCGGGCCAACCATCCTGCGCGAGAACGGCACCTTCGGCTTTGTGCACCTGGATTTTTATCCCACTTTGCAGGAGTTTGCTGAAGTAGCCCAGCAAAGAATAGAACGGGTAAAGCAATCATCATCTTTGTTTGATGACAAGTACGATGACAATATTATTCATTATTCTACCATCCCCTGGTTTAAGTTTACCGGCTTAACGCATGCCCGTAATTACAAGGTAAATGATGGCATTCCGAAAATTACGTTTGGCAAGGTAACCGATACCAACGGACAAAAAACGTTTTCGGTGTCGGTCACGGTGCACCACGGGCTGATGGATGGTTTGCAGGTGGCGCAGTATATCGAACTGTTTCAGCAATTACTAAATAATTAGCCGCCTGGTTACTGTTTATACCTGCATTTTTATTTTGTAATCAGCAGGTTACAATTTTAGCGTTCTGTCATTAAAAGTTCCCATTCGCTTATTGCGGTGTAAAAATCATCAGGCTTTAATTAAATTAGCCGGGAAGTGAAATTTACCAAACCGCCCCGAAACCAGCCTGTACCCAAGCTAACATTTAAAGAGCGCTTAGCAGCCCTCAATAACCTGCCTCAGTTTTTTAAACTGGTATGGAAAGCCAGTCCGAAAATGACACTGGCCAACTTCGTCCTGCGCATTGTGCGTTCGGCCATGCCTTTGGCACTGCTCTACGTAGGCCGACTTATTATTGACCAGGTAGTGAACCTGAACCGCACGCATGGTGCATTCAGCAGTCATTACCTGTGGCAGTTGGTAACGCTGGAGTTGATATTAGCTATCGTATCGGATGCCCTGAACCGGGCCATTACATTGCTGGATAGCCTGCTGGGCGATCTGTTTTCCAATTACACGTCCATCCGCATTATGGAGCATGCCGCCACGCTGGATTTGGATCAGTTTGAGGATGCGGTTTTCTACGACAAGTTTGAGCGGGCCCGCCAGCAAACCCTTGGGCGCACGGTACTGCTAAGCCAGGTAATGAGCCAGATACAGGATGTAATCACTATATTATTCCTGGCTGCGGGTTTAATGGCTTTTAACCCCTGGCTGATTTTGCTGTTGCTGATTGCCATTTTACCTGCCTTTTTAGGCGAATCTTACTTTAATGACCAAAGTTACGCGCTTACCCGAAGCCAAACTCCCGAACGGCGCGAACTGGATTATCTTCGCTATCTGGGGGCCAGCGATGAAACGGCCAAAGAAGTAAAGCTTTTCAACCTGTCGGGCTTCATCATTGGCCGCTTCAGTGAGCTGTCTAACCGGTTTTACTGGGCTAATCGTAAGCTGGCCATTAGCCGATCGGCCTGGGGCGTGTTTTTTGCAGTGCTGGGTAGTGTAGGGTATTACGGGGCTTATGTGTTTATCATTTACCGCACCATTAAAGGCGAAGTTACTGTAGGTGAACTTACATTTTTGGCAGGATCGTTCAGGCAACTGCGTTCGATGATGGAAACCATCCTAACCCGTTTTTCCACTGTATCGCAGGGCGCTATTTACCTGCGTGATTTTTTCGACTTTTTCGAAATACAATCCAAAATTCAGCCTAAGCCTGATGCCCTGCCCTTTCCCAATCCTATGCAAACCGGTTTCACGTTTGAAAATGTAGGCTATCGTTATTTAAACTCGGAGCGATGGGCTAACCGGCATCTCAACTTTACACTGCACCCCGGCGAGAAACTGGCTCTGGTAGGTGAGAACGGGGCGGGTAAAACTACACTGGTCAAACTGCTGGCCCGTTTATATGACCCCACCGAGGGCCGTATCCTGCTGGACGGGATAGATTTGCGCGAATACGATTTAACAGATTTACGCCTCCACGTCGGTGTTATCTTTCAGGATTATCTGCGTTACCAAATGCCGCTGAACCTGAACATTGCCGCCGGCCGTATAGACGAAAAGGAAAATCAGTTGCGTATTGAGCAGGCGGCCAGCCAGAGTTTGGCCGATACGGTTGTAGCTAAACTGCCAGGCGGATACCAGCAAATGTTAGGCAGGCGCTTTGCACAAGGGGTTGAGCTTTCTGGCGGTGAGTGGCAAAAGGTAGCTTTGGCCCGGGCTTACATGCGCAATGCCGAGTTGTTAATTTTAGATGAGCCTACTTCGGCACTGGATGCCCGTGCCGAGTACGAAGTATTCGAGCGTTTTTCAGAGCTTACCCGCGGCAAAACAGCGGTGCTTATCTCGCACCGCTTTTCTACAGTGCGTATGGCCGACCGCATTTTAGTGCTGGAAAAGGGGCAATTGGCAGAAATAGGCAGCCATGCCGAATTACTGCAACAAGACGGCCGCTATGCCGAACTATTTAACCTGCAGGCCATGGGTTACCGGTAAGTGTTAACTATACACCAAATAAGGCTAAACATATATGTTCAAACGCTTTTAATTAATTGATTGATAGTAAGATAAATCACGAAAATTTTAATTTTACCTGTAACGTTTTTGTTGCAAGGTACGTCTATGAAGTGTATTTACCTTATCAGCATCATGATTACTGTACAACATAGACACACTTTTAAACTTAAAGAAATAGCCGTTAACGAATGGTTGAGCTTAAGCGCCGACGAATTAAAACAGTGGTATATTTTATCTATATCCAACATTGTGCGTGTGGATTATAATTATCGCCCCTTGGGTTTATTTGAAGAAACTGTAGCAATCAGCATGGCCGAACAAAACCCTAAATGTTACAGCATTACCGAATTGGGGCATATAGACGAGATACAACTGCGCCATCACGTCAAATTTCAGCGCCTGCATGAGCGGCTTAAAACTTTCGGCAAAAAGATTGGCAGCACGAAGCGTTTAATCAACAGTTGATAACCGGGCACGCCCATACAAAACAAAAAAGCCGCTTCACAGAGCGGCTTTTTTGTTTTGTATGAATAAGACTATACCTCTTTATCCAAAAACGGATAACGATAATCTTTTGGCGGATCAAAGGTTTCCTTAATAGTGCGGGGTGATACCCAGCGCAGCAAGTTCAAAGCAGAGCCTGCTTTATCATTGGTACCCGAACCGCGTGCACCGCCAAAAGGCTGCTGACCTACCACGGCACCGGTAGGTTTATCATTAATGTAAAAGTTACCGGCCGCATTGCGCAAGCGGTGGGTAGCCTCGGCAATAGCATAACGGTCAGTAGCAATGATGGAACCGGTTAAGGCATAAATACCAGTTTTGTCGATTATATCCATCATCTCCAGGTATTTTTCATCTTCGTATACATAAACGGTAAGCACCGGGCCGAACAGCTCATCGCACATGGTTACGTAATACGGGTCCTGCACCTGAATCACGGTAGGCTCAATGAACCAGCCTTTGGTTTTATCATGCACGCCACCAGCTATAATTTCTACACTTGGGTCGGCTTTGGCGGCATCAATGTAGCGGGCCAGCTTATCAAACGAACGCTCATCAATTACAGCGTTTACAAAGTTTTCAAAATCTTCTACCGGGCCCATTTTCAGGCTGGCAATGTCACGCTGCATGCGCTCTTTTACCGCAGGCCAAAGCGATGCCGGAATATAGGCGCGTGAAGCAGCCGAGCATTTTTGCCCCTGGTATTCAAAAGCGCCGCGTACTAATGCAGTATTTACTACATCGGCATTGGCGCTGGCGTGTACCAGCACAAAATCTTTACCGCCGGTTTCGCCCACAATGCGCGGGTAGCTTTTGAATTTATGAATGTTTTCGCCAATGGTACGCCAAATGTTTTGGAATACCCCGGTAGAGCCGGTGAAATGAATGCCTGCAAAATCAGGGTGACTAAAAATAATATCACCTGCCATCGGGCCGTCCACATAAATCAGGTTGATGACACCTGCCGGTAAACCGGAAGCGATCAGCACTTCCATTATTACGTTAGCGGCGTAAATCTGCGTAGGGGCAGGTTTCCATACTACTACGTTACCCATCATGGCTACCGAAGCCGCCAGGTTACCGGCAATGGCGGTAAAGTTGAAAGGGGTAATGGCAAACACGAAACCTTCCAGCGGGCGCTGCTCTACGCGGTTCCAAACGCCTTTGCCGTTGGCAGGTGGCTGCTGGGCGTAAATCTCCGTCATGTAATGCACATTAAAGCGCAAAAAGTCTATCAACTCGCAAGCCGAATCAATTTCTGCCTGGTAGGCGTTTTTAGATTGGCCGAGCATGGTAGCCGCATTTATTTTGGCGCGGTACGGGCCGGCAATCAGTTCAGCAGCCTTTAAAAATATAGCGGCACGCTGCTCCCAGGCCAGGTTTTCCCAATCAGCTTTCGCGGCCAGGGCAGCATCAATAGCGGCGTGTACGTGGCTGGCATCACCTTCATGGTAAGTAGCCAGTAAATGCTGGTGATCATGCGGCGGGCGAATTTCGGCCGTGGTACCGGTACGTACTTCCTGCCCGTTAATATACATCGGAATGTCCAGTTGCTGGGCGCGGGCCTCATCGAGGGCAGCTTTTAAAGCAGCACGCTCAACGCTGCGCGGACCATAATTTAATACCGGCTCGTTAACCGGCTCTGGTACATTAAAAAAACCTTTCAACATAGATGCTTAATTTTAATAGTGCAAAGATAGGGCTTTGTAAGGAGAATGGCAGAAACGTATTAGTTAAGCAGATGTAAAGAAGCACCGGAATAAACAAAAAAGGCCTCTAAAAAGAGGCCTGTATATTTTCGTTTAAGCTTAAGCAGCTTAATTATGCAAATGGTTTGACTGTTTGCTTACGATTAACACCGCATTTATAGCAACCAGTATAATGATTAATGTTACCATAATTAATAAGTATTTTACTATTGGTTAGTCTCTTACACTTTGTATAATAAGAACTTTCCTGATTAACATTTAGTTTACCGCTTACTAACTTTTACTAATTCAATATTCTTATTTATAATTAGTTATCATTTAATTAACATATCCCAGATTTTAGTTTTATTTTAATACTTTGATTAAATGAATTTTTTAGCATTATCTTTTAGGGTGATTTATTTAACTAAAAATTAGTGTTCTGTGGGTGGTAAGTAGGATTTGATTTATTCAATTTTTTGTAATGCACCGTCTGGTGATCATTAATATCGGATATACAAAATAAACAACCGGCGTTTTGATGCGTTAATAAACAACATTAAATAGAACCGATATGAACACGCCAGAAAACACCAATACCAACAATACACCAGACACACAAGACGATGCACAGCAAGGAGCCCAGGGGCGCCGTTCAGATACGCAGGAAGCCGATGGCCTGATTGGCCAAACCGATGTACCTGATACCGAAGGATGGGACAGCGCTACTGAAGCATCATCAGCTTCTTTTACTTTAGAACCCGAAAAAGGAATTGAATCTGAAGTGCGCAAAGACAATAACGACGAAGATTATAACGGCAAACAATAAACCGCAATATGGGCCGGGAGATGAAAGCTCCCGGCTTTTTTTATTACTATATTCTTGACCGATGCCGCAATTCAAAGCCGTTATTTTTGATCTCGACGGTACCTTAATCAATTCTGAATATTTTTATTTCGAAAGCTGGAACATTCTGCTGCATGAGTATGGTGTGCAGTTAACTTTTGAGGACTGGATGCAAAATTATGTTGGTAAAACCCTGCCGGTGAATGCGCGGCACATTATTGGTACTTACCAGTTGCCTGTGCCGCTGGATGACCTGATTACCCGCCGCGAGCAGCTTTCTGTAAGTCGTTTTCAACAGGAAGATGTGCCACTGATGCCTTATGCGGTAGAGTTGTTGCAGTTTATTAAAGAACGCCATATTCCGATGGCTATCGTCACCTCGAGCGCGAGGGCAGATGTAGAGGCCATATTTGCACGAAACGGACTACAGCATTACTTTCAGTTCATCATCACCCGCGATGATATCAGCTTACCTAAACCCCATCCTGAAGGATATTTACAGGCTTGCCAGCGGTTAGGGCAGGTGCCGTCAGCATGTTTAGTGATCGAAGATACAACTACCGGATTGAGCGCAGCAAAAGCCGCAGGGGCTGTTTGTTACGCGGTGCAAAGCAACAGGGCCGATCATGAAAAATTAACAGCAGCTGATCGGCTATTTCTTTCTCTGCATGATGTAGAAAAATATATTTTACAACACCAACTGTTATAGATCAATCCTGCTTACTCATTACGCATAAACTTTTCTATACCCGCTGCCGGTTTCCATTTACTTTTTGGTTCAAAATAATGCCACAACAAAGCCGATACTTTGTTGATTAACACTTCCGACTCATTATCAGCCGTCCAGCGCTGGTCTTTAATGTTTTTGGTCATTACGCTAAACACGTAATCGCCATGCGGGGCATAAACCATTACCGTTTCTGATTTGGCATCATTAACCGAACCCGATTTGGAGTTGGTTTGTACCATCGGCGGAATTTCGGCTAAAGCATTACTATCCCAGTAAATGCGGTTTAGCGTGCGCTGCATACGCTCGCTTGCCGCCGGGCTTACGGCTTTGCCATCATGTATTAATGTAAACAGCCGGCACATTTCGTACGGAGTGCTCATGCCCCAGCCGTATTGTTTCTGGTAAACCTGCCTGCCGGATACACGCGAGTTTACACGGTATACATTAAAGCCATTTTGCTCCAGCCAGTGGTTAATGTACTCGCCGCCTGCCAGCTTTTGCAACCACAAACTCGCAGTATTATCGCTCATGGTAATCATCAGCATGGTTACTTTACTCAGTTGTATGGTATCACCATCTTTAAATGAACCCAGTATATCTTCGCCTTTATATAAAAGTGAATCGCGATAAACTAGTTTCTGGTTATACTGCAGTTGCTCTTTCTCAATTTTATCCATCACGCCGCATAAAATAGCCACCTTTACCATACTTGCGGTAGGGAAGATAGTGTCTGCATTGATAGCCGCGGTTTTACCGGTTTTGAGGTGGTGCACATAAATACCTGCCTGGCCCTGGTAATTCTTTAACAGCGAATTTAATTGTGCGGTAAGTTTGGCATCAGTTTGAGCAGTGGCAACACTGCCCATCAGCAGCAGGATGATCAATAAGGTGTACCTCATAAATTACATAATTATTTAGATGCCTAAGTTATAAACTGAGGTTGATAAATGCTTTAACGCATAAAGCATATCTTTGCAGCCTGGCATGAAATACCTGCGCTTACTTTTATTTCCGTTTTCACTGCTGTATGCACTGGTGGTTACCCTGCGTAACTGGTGCTATGATGCCGGGTGGTTTAAAAGTGAGCAATTTAATTTGCCGGTAATTTCGGTAGGTAACCTAACCGTTGGTGGGGCAGGAAAAAGCCCGATGACGGAATACCTGGTCAGGCTGTTTAAAAGTGAATATAGTTTGGCCACCCTAAGCCGTGGTTACGGCCGCAAAACCGAAGGTTTCATTATTGCCGATACGCAGGCTGCAGCCGAAACCATTGGGGATGAACCGGCGCAGTTCAAACAAAAATTTCCGGAAGTTATCGTTGCTGTATGCGAAAAACGGGCCGATGGAATCAGGAGGCTGCAAGCCGATCACAATTTGATTATTTTAGATGATGCTTACCAGCACCGGGCCGTTACACCCGGCTTCAGCATCTTGCTGATGGAATATGGCCGCTTGAAAGAACCTCATTTGCTGTTGCCCGCCGGTAACCTGCGCGAACTTTTTAGTGGCCGTAGCCGGGCAGATGTGATAGTGGTCAGCAAATGTCCACCCGAATTAAACAAGCAGCAGCAAATGGAACTACTGCCCTATATTAAGCCTTTACCGCATCAGCAAGTGTATTTTACCAGCATTGCTTACCAGCCGCTGCAAAGTTTAAGTACCGGTGCAACTATAGCCATGCCGGGGGCCGGGGCTACTGTTTTTTTGCTAACCGGTATTGCCAACATAAAACCGCTGCTGCAGTACATCAGGCAACATACGCCTGGCATCATCCTGCACAATTATCCCGATCATCATCAGTTTACCTTAAAAAATATTACTAAACTTGCCGATGACTTTAATCGCTGTACATCAATATCAAAGCTGATTATCACTACTGAGAAGGATGCACAACGTTTAAAAAATGAAGCCTTGATGGCGCTTTTACAACCGCTGCCAATATATGTACTGCCCATCGGCATCCAATTTTTAAATCAGGCAGCCGAACAGTTTAACATCACTATAAAAAATTATGTTAGAGAACATACAACGTACCACCGCCTTTATTAAAAACCGTATTGGCGATTTTGAACCCGAAATAGGCATTATATTGGGCACCGGCCTTGGTGGTTTGGTCAAAGAAATTGAAATAGAGAAGCAGTTGCTTTATTCAAACATTCCAGACTTTCCGATCTCTACTCTTGAGTTCCACTCAGGTAAGTTGATTTTCGGGCGCCTGGCCGGCAAAAAGGTAGTAGCTATGCAGGGCCGCTTACATTATTACGAAGGGTACAGTATGAAGCAAATCAGCTTCCCGGTGCGTATCATGAAAATGCTGGGCATCAAAACCCTGCTGGTTTCTAATGCCAGCGGCTCACTTAACCCTGCCATTAAAAAGGGCGACTTAATGGTAATTGACGATCATATTAACCTGCAGCCCGATAACCCGCTAATTGGTACCAATTACGAAGAACTGGGCCCGCGCTTTACCGATATGAGCCAGCCTTACAACCTGCAGCTAATTGAAAAAGCAATGGATATTGCAGTGCAAAACAATATTACCTGCCACAAAGGAGTTTATGTAGCGGTTACCGGCCCTAACCTTGAAACTAAAGCCGAATACCGTTACCTGCGCCTTATTGGTGGCGATGCTGTGGGCATGAGCACCGTGCCCGAAGTAATTGTGGCCAACCACATGGGCTTGCCGGTATTTGCGGTTTCGGTAATCACAGATGAGGGCTTCCCGGAAACGCTGAAGCCGCTGCTGCTGGACGAGATTTTAGCCGTAGCGCATGAGGCCGAACCTAAAATGACTTTAATACTTAAAGAACTGATTGCAGGCATTGATGCTTAAACAGCTAAAACATCTCTTATTATTTATACCGGTTTTGCTGCTGGCGCAGCTGGCTTCGGCCCAGATACCCAACCAGCCGTACAAAACCTTTCCGGGGCAGCCGCAGCAGGCCTTGTCTGATACGGCCAACCGTAAGCAGTCGGCCAGCGAGTCGTTAGATACGTTGCGCAAGCGGCAGGAAACCAAGCATGATACTGTAATTTTTACCTCTAAATTTATTAAGGTAACTAATGAGCGCTTACTGAATGATAGCACACAGGTGTTTCCTTTAGATACCGGTATCCGGAACTTTGAAAATTATAGTCCGCTGTATCAGCCCCGGCATCCTTATATCAATCTGGGCAATTTAGGTTTGCCGGCGCGCCCCTTGCTGTTTGAACCTTACAAAGGAGTAGGGTTTGATGTGGGCAAGCACTCACTTGACGTGTACATGCTTAACCCGGAAGACATACAGTACTACCGGGCACGGGTAGGTTATACCAACTTATATTATGTAGGCGGCGGTTTAACCGAGCAGTATTTTAAGCTGGTACACAGCCAGAACATCAAACCCAACTGGAACTTCGGCGTCAACTTCAATACCATCGGTTCCAAAGGCTTTTATCCGCGCCAAAATGTAGGCGAGTTAAGTTTGGCTTTTTTTACCTGGTACGAGTCTAAGAACAAGCGCTATAATTTGCTGGCCAACGTAATTCTGAACAATATGCGCGTACCCGAAAACGGCTCGCCTGTTGAGCCAAATGTGTTTACCAGTTCGGTGCAGCAGTTCAGTTCGCTTTCGCAACCGGTACGGTTAAATACTTCAAGCGAGCGGCAAACCAACAATGGGTTTTACATTAAACAGTTCTACTACCTGGGGCATATTGATAAGAAAACCGGAGCAGCCGATACCAGTAAAGTGCTACCCACACAGCGTGTGTCTTATACATTTCATTATAATGCCCGCAGCTACCGCTTTTCGCAAAACGAGGTAGATACTTATCATGTGTTTCCTGATTATTACTTCAGCCCCACTGTATCGCGTGACTCGCTTACGCTTAATCATTTGCGTAATGATTTCAGCTACAGCTTTTACCTGCGCCCCAAGGCTGGCGGCTTTGTAAAAAACGAAGTAAAATTGGATTTAGGCTTAACGCAGGATATTTACAGCTACCATCAGTACATTACTGATTCATTGGATTTGCAAACCGGTTACGCCAATCAACAGCGCGAAGTGCAAAATAAAACCTTTCAGAATATTACACTGAATGCCAAACTGGGCTACAAATTCAGCGACCAGGTAATACTGAACACTGATTTCAGGCAGGTAGTGCAGAGTGCCTACAATAATTTTGGCGATTACCTGTATGATGCCACGCTGACGCTTTCGGGCGGAAACAAGGCCGGCCGTATTATATTTGGTGCCTATGCCCAAAGCAATGCTGCCCCACTCATTTTTAACCGCTGGATATCCAACCATTATATTTACACTTATGGGGATAACTACTTTAACAAGCAAAAGATCAACAACCTATCGTTCAATTATATTAACGACAACCTGCAGCTGGATTTAAAAGCGGAGTATTTTTTAATCAATAACTACTTTTACTTTGAAGCCCAGCCCGGCGGCATTGATGCACATCCGGCGCAGTATAAACCTGCCATCAATTTATTAAAGGTAAGCTTGGGTAAAACTTTCCAGTGGCGCCGCTGGCATTTAGAAGACTATATTGTATACCAGAAAACCGATCAGCAGTCATTACTGCGTACGCCTGAAGTTTACAATTATGCCAGTATCTATTATACCCGCTTATTCTTTAACGTACTTAACGCCAGTATAGGGGCCAATGTACGTTACAACAGCACTTACTATGCGCCATCTTATGCATTAAGCATCGGGCAGTTTTATAATGGCCCCGAGGTTACATTTAGTTCGTATCCGGTAGCCAGCGTATTTGTGAAAGCCACATTGTATCGTACCAACCTGTTTTTGATGTATGATTATGTAAACCAAGGCTTATCCAGCCCCGGTTATTACACCGTGAACAGGTATCCCATGGGTAACCATATGTTAAAGTTTGGCGTTTCGTGGACATTTTATAATTAGACATTCATATTCAGCAAAAAAGCCCCGGCGAAGTGGTTGCCGGGGCTTTTTTGCTGAATATTTTTTACCGCATTCAATATCGCAAGTAGATGATTTCTCCCTACGGTTGAAATGACAGGGAGGCTTATTAAGCATTATACTATCCGCAAACATGCTGCGCCAAAATGCGCTGTAGGTCATAAATATTCACCTGCTTGTTAAACTTCTTTCTGATGCTGGGTTCAAGTTCGCTCGAGATCCAGATTTTGAGTTCAGCATCTAAATCCAGGTGCCCGGCGGTTTCTACGCTAAAACGGGATATGCTTTTGTACAAAATAGACAGGTATTCTACCTTGCTGCCGGTAATGCCCTGTTTATCTACCAAAATTAAACGCTTGTTGGTAAAGATGAATACATCACGAAACAGCTTGAAGCCAATTTCGATGGCTTCATTTTCGCCCAGCAGGTTGCGGTAGTCTTTTAATAATTCGTCTGGGTTAGCAACGCCGGCATTGCCCAGTAATTTTGAAAATAAACTCATGGTGTTGTAATTGTGATTGTTTAATTGAATTGAAATGGGCGGCAAGTTGTAAAATATTTTACAAATAATTCATCACGTTTTCTGCTTCTTTTTGTGCGCCGCCGGGAAAAGTACATTGTTTAATATCAGCCGGTACCCTGGCGAATTGGGGTGTAATTTCAGATCGGTAGGCGGATCACCTATGGCATGCTGGTAATCTTCAGGGTCGTGGCCACCATAAAAAGTCCATTGGCCTTTACCGTATTCGCCGTGAATATATTTGGCTTCGTTGGCAGTCTTCAATTCGCCCATTACGGTTACATCCGGCTTCAGGTAGGTTTTATTGAAGGCGGTGGTTAATCCCATAAAGCCTTTGATGATTTTATCATGATTCTGAGTTAGCATGCTGGGCACTACATCCCACTTGGCCGAAAAATCGAACAAACTGAAAAAGTCCTGCGTACGCTCTACCTGCCGTGTAGGGGTAACGTCGATATTGCTAAACTGATGCGAGTAAGGGCTGCGGTCCAATGTGAAATTTCGAAAGGCAAAAGTCTGGGTAAAGTCCAGTTTGTTCTGCGCCTCAGGGTCGGCGCTGTCGCCATCGAACATGCTCTCGCAAATATCTGTCTTGTCAGCTGAGAGGGCAATGTCCAATGTTTCGGTGCCCGAACACATGGCGAACATGAAGCCGCCGCCCACGCAAAAATCGCGGATGTGCTGCGCCACGGCCAGCTTCATTTTCGATACTTTGTCGAAGCCTAACTTGTGCGCCATGGCTTCCTGCCCTTTCACATCATCCACATACCAGGGCGCATACCTGTAGGTACTGAAAAATTTGCTGTACTGGCCGGTAAAATCCTCATGGTGCAGGTGCAGCCAGTCGTATTTGGGCAGTTCGCCTTTAATTACTTCTTCGTCATAAATTACGGTATAGGGTATTTCGGCGTATTTTAAAACCAGCGTTACCGCATCATCCCAGGGGAGCTTGTTTTTAGGCGAGTACACGGCCATTTTGGGTGCCTTTTGTAGTTTAACCACTTCCATGTTAACCGATGGGTCGCTGATTTCGGCGATGATATTGCCAGCTTTAGCGTCAGCAATCACCTCATAACTTACACCACGTATCTTACACTCGTTTTCAGTTTGCTGGTCATAGCTCATCATAAAACTACCACCACGGTAATTCAGCAGCCAGCTTACTTCCTGGTTATTCTTAAGCACCCAGTAAGCAATACCGTAAGCCTTAAGATGATCTTTCTGCTGCTCATCCATAGGAATGAGTAGGGAACTGGCTTTGCATAGCAGAGGCAGCAAAAAAACAACAAATAGCAGGATGGTTTTAGCAAGAGATGGAGTTGGCACGTTGGTAATATAGCGTTGTGTTTCAAAGGTAACGAATAATCGGCTTAGCTATTATTGGTGGTAAAAGTTTAGGGTACGGGCGTAATTTGTTACCTTTGCGGTCTTATACTTTAAAAGAAAGATCATGAGCAAAGCAATAATCAAAACTGAAAAAGGCGACATGACCGTTCAGTTTTACGACCAAGATGCCCCAAATACCGTAGCTAACTTTTTAAAGCTGGCTAAATCAGGCTTCTATGATAACGTTACTTTTCACCGTGTCATCCCTAACTTCGTAGTTCAGGGTGGTGACCCAACCGGTACCGGTGCAGGTGGCCCGGGCTACAAAATTGACTGCGAGTTAACCGGCGAGAACCAGTATCACGATCGTGGCGTACTGTCAATGGCACATGCTGGCCGTAACACAGGTGGTTCACAATTTTTTATCTGCCACAGCCGTGCAAACACTGCTCACTTAGACCGTAACCATACTTGTTTTGGTAAAGTGGTTGAGAATGTTGACGTGGTTGATGATATTCGCCAGGGCGATAAAATTTTAGGTATTGAAGTAATTGAAGAATAGTAAATGAGTGAACAGTGGCCAGTAATGAGATAGGGTATAATTCCTTTTGCGATACTGGCCACTGAATACTGAACACTGATTAAATATGAACATACAAGGAATTGTAGCCGTATCGGGCAAACCCGGTTTGTGGAAGGCACTGGCTCAAAACAAAACCGGTTTTGTATTAGAAAGCCTGGACGCACAAAAAACCAAACTGGTAGCTAACTTAGCTACTTCAAAGCTGGCCGCGTTAGATGAAATTACCGTTTTTGGTACCGAAGAGGATATCAAGCTAACTGATGTTTTTGAAAACATGAAAGCTACCGGTAGTGTACCTGATGCCAAAACTGATGGTAAAGCCCTGCGTGCTTATTTCAGGGAAGTAGCACCCGATCATGATGAAGACAAGGTGTACGCCTCAGATATGAAAAAGATTGTATCGTGGTACCATATCTTAAAAGACTTACCGGCTTTTAACGACGTAGAGCCCGAAACCGGAACACCGGAAACGGCACCTGCAGAAGAAACAAAAGAAGCTGAGTAATTACTCAGCTTCTTTTGTTTTACGAGGCATTTATTACATATTGTTTTAAAAAGGAACAAACGCTGTCATGCTGAGGCACTCGAAGCATGGGTGCACAAACGTTCATCTGTAAAACGCTACAATTATGCTTCGAGTGCCTCAACATGACAAGGGCGGTGTCTTTTTAAAGATTGATGCAATGAGTAATACATGCTCATTGCATTGTAATATTGAAGCTGCTATCAACTCAATCCTTAATAAAAAAAACATAATTTCGCCGCTGTTAGTTACAATTACCTATGGCTAAAATTGCACTCATTACAGGCGCTACCGCAGGGATAGGCGAGGCCTGTGCCCATTTATTTGCTCGCGAAGGGTATAACCTGATTTTAACCGGCCGCCGCCAGGATCGTTTAGAACAACTGGCGCAAACCCTGAACAGTCGTTATAATACAGAAATCGCGGTATCTACCTTTGATGTGCGCAGCCGGGAACAAGTAGTTAAGAGCCTGGATAGCCTTCCGCAGCAGTGGAAACAGGTAGATGTACTGATCAATAACGCCGGCCTGAGCCAGGGGCTCGATCCCATACAAAATGGCAGCTATGATGATTGGGACACCATGATTGATACCAATGTAAAAGGCCTGCTGTATGTGAGCAAACTGGTAGCTAACTGGATGATTGAAAATCAGCGGGGGCACATTGTAAACATCAGCTCCATAGCCGGTAAAAATGTATATGCCAATGGTAGCGTTTACTGTGCCAGTAAAGCTGCAGTTGATGCACTGAACCAGGGCATGCGGATTGACCTGCTGCCTTATGGCATACGTGTGTCGGGCATTTACCCGGGTGCAGTAGAAACCGAGTTTTCTGAGGTGCGCTTTAAGGGTGACAAAGAGCGGGCTAAAAAAGTGTACGAAGGTTTTGAGCCGCTGGTAGCGGCTGATGTGGCCGATGCAATTTACTATATGGTAACCCGCCCCGCCCATGTGAATGTAAACGAATTAATACTGATGCCAACTGCGCAGGCCAATGCAACTACTTTTAACCGTAAACAATAACGTATTTTAATTGATTTAACTATAACCATGTCATTAACCGATACCATTAACCAGGATATTAAGCAAGCTATGCTGGCCAAGCAGGAAGCCCGTTTGCGCGGCCTGCGTGCCATTAAATCTGCTTTATTGCTGGCCCGTACTGAAAAAGGCGCTTCAGAAGAAGTTACCGAGGAAGCTGAAATCAAAGTATTGCAAAAGCTGATTAAGCAGCGCAAAGAGTCGGCCGATATTTATAAAAGCCAGAACCGTGATGATTTGTACCAGATTGAGGTAGAAGAGCAGCAGGTAATTGAAGCTTATTTGCCTAAGCAAATGGACAAGGGTGAGATAGAGATTTACTTGAAAGATTTAATCAGCAGGGTAGGCGCTACTTCAGTTAAAGATATGGGTAAGGTAATGGGAGCTGCTAACAAAGAGTTAGCTGGCAAAGCCGATGGCAAAACCATATCGGAAGTAGTGAAACAATTATTGGCGTAAAACATAGCTTTTTGTTGTAACTCGGTAACAAACGATTAATTTTATAGCGGTTACAGCTACTTATTAAAAGTATTAACCGGGACATTTTCAACATTAGACCATTATAAACAGGGTATGAATTATTTGCTTAAAGAAGAAGAGGGGTTCAAGTACATCGATGAAGGCAAAGGCGAGGTACTGTTACTGCTGCACGGCCTGATGGGTGCTTTAAGCAATTGGGAAGCCGTAATTGACGAGTTTAAAAATGAGTACCGGGTTATCATTCCGGTACTGCCCATATATGAGTTGCCTTTGCTGACTACAGGTGTAAAATCATTATCCAAATATGTTCACAAATTTGTGAATTATAAAAAGCTGGATGATTTTATTTTACTGGGTAATTCTCTTGGCGGGCATGTGGCGTTGATTTACTGCCTGGCTCATTTAGAGAAAGTGAAGGCGCTGGTGCTTACCGGTAGTTCTGGTTTATATGAAAATGCTTTTGGCGGCTCATTTCCGCGCCGCGAGAGCTACGATTTTGTAAAAGAAAAAGTAGAATATACTTTTTACGATCCGGCTACGGCCACCAAAGAACTGGTAGATGATGTGTTTCAAACCATTAATGACCGTAACCGGGTGATCCGTATTTTGGCTATGGCCAAATCAGCCATTAGACATAATATGGCCAAAGAGGTGCATAAAATCAACATTCCGGTTGATTTGATTTGGGGCAAGAATGATAAAATTACCCCACCTGATGTAGCCGAAGAGTTTAAGCAGTTATTGCCCAATGCCGATTTGCACTGGATAGACCAGTGTGGTCACGCAGCCATGATGGAGCAACCCGCAGAGTTTAACCGCCTGCTGCGCCTCTTTTTAGAAAAGTTGAAAGTTAAAGTATAATACTATGCTGGCAATTGAATTAGTTACCGATACTGTTTTGCCCGTTCAGTTAACTGATACGGTGCAGAAAGTGATGGACCGCATGAACGAGTTCAGGGTGCGGCACATTCCGGTAGTTAATGACCAGCAATTTATTGGCCTTATTGCTGAGGCCGATTTATTACAGCATACCCCACAGGAACTGGTTAGCTCATTAACTTTAGGACTGATGACAGCTTACGTAGGTGAAGATCAGCACATTTATGATGTCATCAAGCTCTTTCATA
The DNA here is from genome assembly GCF_054783355.1 of Mucilaginibacter koreensis. Taxonomy (NCBI): domain Bacteria; kingdom Pseudomonadati; phylum Bacteroidota; class Sphingobacteriia; order Sphingobacteriales; family Sphingobacteriaceae; genus Mucilaginibacter; species Mucilaginibacter koreensis. The sequence goes on from NZ_BAAGQS010000001.1 coordinate 191,566, forward strand.
ACCAGCAGCTTACTATTGTGCCGGTATTGAGTGCCGCCAAAAACTATCTGGGTACCGTTACTCTTAACCGCATGAACGATTACTTTGCTGAAATTACGGCAGTAGATGCGCCGGGCGGTATTTTGGTTTTAGAAGTAGACAACCGTAACAATTCATTGGCGCACATGGCTCAGATTGTTGAATCAGATAACGCACAGGTTTTAAGTTCCTATGTGCGCTCCTTCGGCGATTCAACCCGCATGGAAGTTACCCTGAAACTTAATAAGACGGACATTTCTGCGATCAACGCTGCATTTTTACGTTATGACTATGACGTAAAAGCCGTATTTAGCCACGGTAACGATGACGACGATGATACCATGGATCGTTATAATTCTTTTATGAATTACCTCAATTTATAATACCTGTATATGAGAGTAGCGGTATACAGCAGGCAATTTAATGATTCAGTACTACCTTTTGTGCAGGAATTGTTCGACAGCCTGTCGGCCCACCATGTAGAAATCTATCCGCATCACCAGCTGCACGAATTTATTACAGGTAAAATCACCAATGTATCTTTTGATGCGCTGGCCGCCGGTCGCGAGCTGAAAGATTTTATCGATTTATTCATTACCATTGGTGGCGATGGTACCATGCTCGATATTGTGAGCATCATTCGTGATAGTGGCATTCCGGTCATCGGTATCAACTTCGGCCGTCTGGGGTTTTTGGCAAGTGTCAATAAAAATGACATTGCTGCTGCAGTAGAGGCAGTAGTAAACGGGAGGTACACCATTGATAGCCGAGAGATGCTTAAGATTGATTCGGATGCCCGACTATTCGGCGATGTTAATTTTGCACTGAATGATATTACCGTACACAAGCGCGATGATGCGGCCATGATTACCATGCACGCCTACCTGAATGGCGAGTTCCTGAACTCCTATTGGGGCGATGGGATTATTGTATCTACCTCTACAGGTTCTACAGCGTACTCGTTAAGTTGTGGCGGGCCTATTATCTTTCCGCAATCTAACAGTATTGTGGTAACGCCGGTATCGCCACATAACTTGAATGTTCGGCCCATTGTTATTCCTGATGACAGTAAACTTACTTTTGAGGTAGAAACCCGCAGCGCCAACTACTTAATCTCTTGCGATTCGCGCACTGAGGTTATTGACCAGGCCATCAAATTCGACATTTGCAAAGCCGATTTCAGGCTCAATTTAGTCAGGCTGGATAATGAAAGCTATCTCGCTACGTTAAGAAACAAATTGTTGTGGGGTTTAGATGCCCGCAATTACTAAATTTGTTAAATGCCCAAAATTTACTTCACGGTTTTACTGTTATTGCTTACCTCTGTGTTGCATGCCCAAACGTGGGAGTTAGGTGCTATGGGCGGCGGAGCCGGATACATAGGCGACCTTAACCAAGCCAACCCGCTAAAGCTGAGCGGTGGTGCAGTAGGCGGCTACGTAAAGCGAAATTTTAACGGCTACCTTTCATTAAAATTGAATGCAACCATGGGCCGCATTTCCGGCGCCGACAGTACATCTCATGATGAACAATCTTACAATCGTAACCTGAGTTTCAGTACCCGGCTGGATGAGTTGAGTTTGATAGGGGAGTTTAATTTTTTGAAATACATTCCTGATGTAAGCAAAAGTCGTTTTACTCCTTATTTATATGCGGGTATAGGGTTGCTGCACTTCAACCCCAAAGCAGTATACCAGGGGCAAACATACTACCTGCGTTCGTACAGTACCGAAGGGCAAAGCGCTCCTTACCGTAACTATGTGCTCACTATTCCTTATGGTGCAGGTGTAAAATACAATTTTGCTGGTAAATGGACGGTTGGGGCCGACATGGGGTACCGTACTGCCCGCACTGATTACCTGGATGATGTAAGTGGCTTGTATGCCAATACTAATGCTTTAAATGGTCCTGTTTCGCGTGTCTTAGCCGATCGTTCGGGTGAACGGCTGGGATATAATATAGGTGTTGCTGGTTCCCAGCGTGGCGACTTACGCCCACATGACCATTATCTTTTTGTGGGTGTTACTATAGCCTTTACTTTTGTAACTCAGAGATGTTATTTTGAGAATTAAATTTTAAATAATGATGTTATAACAAAATATAATTTTTTCTTATAAAAAATTACAGCTAACTTGGTAGTTATAAAATCAACTAACCAAATTTTAATTCTAAATTTTACAATTATGGCCGAGTTAGCAGTTTCCCAAAAACCAGGCGGCAGAAGAACCGCCTCTTTGCGTGTTGACCTTACCGCAATGGTTGACCTCGCGTTCCTGTTGGTTACATTTTTTATGTTGACTACCACATTGTCTAAACCCAGAGCTATGGATTTGACCATGCCGGTGGGCGAAAAAAGTGACCCTGTTGCACAGTCGCGCTCTGTTACCTTATGCCTGGGTAGTAATAATAAATTGTATTTGTATCGCGGCGTGTTGGAAAACCCAATTGGCACACCACAGGTAATTGATTTGATGCGGAATAATTTAAGACATGTATTGATAGATCTCCGCAACCAGATAAAAGCTGAAACCGGTAAAAGTGCAATTGTAATTGTAAAACCAGGCGCTCACTCTAAATATGGTAATTTGGTGAATACACTGGATGAATTGAATATTACTCAAAATACTACTTATGCCATTACCGATATTACCAACAAAGAAGTTGATATATTAAAGGCCAGGCAATTAAACTGATTCGGAAAATCTGATTAGTTCTTATTCACCCGTTATTGCGAGGTACGAAGCAATCTTTATACGCTTTATTAAGCAAAGTGCCGAAAGATTGCTTCGTACTTCGCAATGACGTTTTAGGTTGATACGTAAAAACCGATAAGTTTTATCAAATATTTAAAACCACAAAAGCCCAAAGCAAATTCTCGCTTCACACTACCTCATTTTCTTTTTATCCTTCATAATAAAATAATTCAAAGTAAGTTTTACCTTTGTAGCCTGAAAAAATGGGGGTGCAGTGGTTTGAAAATCAATGCACAAGTACTTGATTAATTAAACTAAGTGATAAACCCTTACTACAGCAGGCCATCATTCTTTACACAATTTCGAACTGAAAGTAAGCAGGAATAAGGCAACTGTGGCTGAAGGTTAATAACCGGTAACATGGGATTAAAAGATCAGATTGATTTATCGCGCCTGCCCGAGCATGTGGCCATTATTATGGATGGTAACGGGCGCTGGGCAAAAGGTAAAGGTAAATTAAGAATTTTTGGTCATCACAATGGCGTGCTTTCCGTGCGCGATGTGGTAGAAGGTGCAGGCGATTTAGGGGTAAAATTTTTAACCCTTTATACTTTTTCGGCCGAAAACTGGAACCGACCCAAATTAGAAGTTACCGCCATTATGGAGTTGCTCATCAGTACCATTAATAAAGAAATTAAAAAGCTGATGCAGAACAATGTGCGCTTAAATGCCATTGGCGATTTACAGGAGTTACCCTCAAAATGTTATAAAGAACTACAGGGCGCTATTGAAAAAACCTCAGGCAATACGGGCCTGGTGCTTACGCTGGCGCTAAGCTACAGCTCGCGCCGCGAGTTGATGCAGGCTGCTCAAAAATTGGCACATCAGGTGCAAAATGGCGAATTGAGAGCAGAAGATATTACTGAGGATTTGTTTGCCAAGCAACTCTACACCGGTAATCTGCCCGATCCGGAGCTCCTCATCAGAACCAGCGGTGAGTACCGCATCAGTAACTATCTGCTGTGGCAAATTGCCTATGCGGAACTTTATTTTACACAAAAATTATGGCCCGATTTCAGGCGCGAAGACCTGTACGAGGCCATATTGGATTACCAGAAACGCGAACGCCGGTTTGGCAAAACCAGCGAGCAGGTAAACTAATTTTACTTTTAACACTATTTAACAACTGTATCAACTATTTTTAGCCCACTAAAATATCTGAATGAATAAATTATTTATTGCTGTTTTACTTTCGTTGGTGAGCACAGTTGTAATGGCGCAAAATACCCCGCGTACATCGCTGAGCAACTTGTCTACCTCATCAGACAGCTTAAGCTATCTCAACCCTAAAGACTATATTATTGGTGGCATCACAGTTTCCGGTACCAAATACCTGGACAAAGATATCCTGATACAAATATCAAAGCTGAACAAAGGCGACCGGATTAGCTTACCCGGCGATGCCAATGCCAACGTTATAAAAAACCTGTTTTCGCAGGGATTGTTTGATGACGTTCATTTGTATTATACAAAAATTAACCTTGATACCATTTACCTGGAAATTGCGGTACAGGAGCGCCCGCGCTTGTCGCGTATGCACATTACCGGTATACGCAAAGGAGAGGTAGAAGACGTTCAGAAAAAGCTGAATGACAAAACCGGTAAAATTGTAAATGAAAATTTGCTCAATACCACTACGGCTATCATTAAAAAACACTTTAACGAAAAGGGCTTTTTAAATACCACGGTAACTATTAAGCAGCGCCCCGATCCGGGTGATGCAAACAGTGTGATACTGGATGTGGCAGTAGATAAGAAAAGCAAGGTGAAAATCAACTCGGTTGATTTTGAAGGTAACCAGGCACTGAGTGATGCCAAGCTGAAAAAATATTTAAAAAAGACCCGCGAGCGTAAATTCTATAACCTTTTTGGTTCTAAAAAATTCAAGCGTGATGCTTATGAAGAAGATAAGCAAACACTGATTGAAAAAATGCAGGACCAAGGTTACCGCGACGCCGAGATACTGAGCGATACCGTTGCCCGCCACGATGCAAATACAGTTGATGTGAAAATTAAACTGTACGAAGGTCCTAAATACTACCTCGGCAACATTACTTGGTCTGGCAATGCACAGTATCCTACCGATGTGCTGAATAAGATCTTACGTTTGAAAAAAGGTGATGTATTCAGCGAGCAGGAATTGGATAAGCGCTTAAGCGGCCCTACACCCAATGGCGATGACCTTTCAACTCTGTACCTGGATAACGGCTTCTTAACTTATAGTGCCGATCCTGTACAAACACGTGTATATAATGATACCATTGACCTGAATATTCGTATATACGAAGGTGCACAGTATACCATTAACCGCGTAGTGATTAAAGGTAACGATGTAACCAATGATAAAGTGGTACGCCGCGAGTTAAGAACTAAACCAGGGCAAAAATTTTCTAAAACAGGTATTACCAGCAGTGTGCGTGCACTATCTCAGTTAGGCAACTTCGATGAGCAAAAAATCGACCCGCGCCCAACCAATATTAACCCGCAGGATGGTACCGTGGATTTGGTATATAATGTGGTAGAAAAACCGTCAGACCAGGTGGAACTTTCCGGTGGTTTTGGTGGTGGTCAGCTGGTAGGTACTTTGGGTTTAACGTTCAACAACTTCTCAGTACGTAACCTGTTTAACCTTAAAGCTTATAAACCACTGCCTAAAGGTGACGGTCAAAAACTAAGTATTCGTGGACAAGCTAACGGTAAAAACTACCAGAACTTTTCGTTTACCTTCTCTGAGCCATGGTTGGGTGGTAAGAAACCGATCTATTTTGGATTGAGTGCTTATACGCAGCTAAGTTCTACAGGTCAGTTTTATCCAAAAAGCAGTCCGTATTATAATTTTTTACGTATTAATGGTGTTGGTGTAACTTTAGGTAAACGTTTGCACTGGCCAGACGATTTGTTCCAGCTGAACTACTCGTTAAACTTTGATCACTATAAATTGGATAATTTTACTGGTTACCTGTTTACTGATGGTACTTCAATCAATATCAAGTTAACACAGGAGCTAAGTCGTAACTCATTGGATCAACCAATTTATCCTTCATCAGGTTCAAACATCAGGTTCACGGTACAGGCTACACCTCCATACTCACTGTTCAACAATACCAACTACGCCATTGCCACACCGGCTGAGCGTTACAGATTTGTAGAATACCACAAGTGGAAGTTTGATGCACAATGGTTCACCCGTATCACAGGTAAACTGGTAGTAATGTCGCAGGTGCGCTTTGGCTTCCTGGGTTATTATAACAAGCAGGTTGGTCAATCGCCGTTTGAGCGCTTTAAATTAGGTGGCGATGGTATGGCAACTTACCAGTTCCTGCAGGGTAGCGAGATCATCGGTTTAAGAGGTTACCAGAACTTCTCTATCGTTCCGGTGGGTAGTAATTATACTTCGGCTAATAACCCGGGCAGCCCTATTTATAACAAGTATACGCTCGAGTTACGCCACCCGGTTATTGCCAGCCAGTCGGCAACAATCTTCCTGTTAACTTTCCTGGAAGGTGGTAACGTATGGAACAATTTTAGCAGCTTCAATGCGTTTAACATCAGACGTTCGGCTGGTGTGGGCGCCCGTATTTATTTACCTATATTTGGCTTGCTGGGCTTAGATTATGGTTATGGTTTTGACCGCATTCCTGGTATTTCTGATGCCAACAAAGGTCAGTTCCACTTCTCTATCTCACAAAGCTTGAACGGCGGATTCAATTAATTGTAAATATTTGTAATGAAAAAGATAATTATTACACTCGCTTTTACGTTCATAAGCATTGCAAGTGCACTGGCACAGCGGTTTGCATATGTAGATTCGGATTATATCCTGAAACATATTCCTGAATATGCTTCATCGCAAAAACAACTGGGCACTTTATCTCAGCAGTGGCAAAAGGAAACCGAAAGCCGCTTTCAGGAAATTGAAAGGTTGTACAAATCATACCAGGCCGACCAGGTGCTGATGACAGGCGACATGAAGAAGCGCCGTGAAGCCGAGATCGTAGACAAAGAAAAAGCAGCCAAAGACTTCCAGCGCTCAAAATTTGGCCCCGATGGCGAACTGGCTCAGCGCAGCAGTGCTCTGATTAAACCTATTCAGGACCGTGTGGCTAAAGCTGTACAGGGTGTAGCCGAAGAGCAGAACCTGGACATGATATTTGACAAAAACAGCGAAGTGATGATGCTGTACGCTAATCCGCGTTATGATAGAAGCGCAGATGTAATTACACGTTTAGGTTTAAAGCCCGGGGTATTTGCAAAGTAGAAAATTTTATATAAAATCGCACCAATTAAACACAGAACAAAAAAGAACAATGAAAAGACTATTTAAGGTTGCTTTAGTTGCAGTAAGTATGCTGTTTGTGGCCGGCTTTGCTAACGCGCAAAAAATCGGTTATGTAAACACCAATGAACTGATGCAAACCATGCCAGAAGTTAAAGGCATTCAAACACAGATCAATACTTTCCAAAAATCATATGTTGATCAATTGAACAGTATGCAGACCGAATTTCAAAAGAAAGCCGAAGCCTATCAAAAAGGCCAGGCCACTATGAATGACGCTGCCAAAACTGCTGCTGAATCTGAATTGCAGGATTTTCAAAAGCGTATGCAGGATTTCAACAATGATGCAAGCCAAAAAGTACAGGCTAAAGGTCAGGAGCTGATGAAACCGGTTGCCGATAAAGTACGTGGTGCCATCACTGCAGTAGCTAAAGAAAAAGGTTATGCTTATGTATTAGACGAAAGCAACGTAGACCTGATTGTTAAGCCGGCAGCTGATAACATGCAGCCTGCTGTTAAAGCCAAATTAGGCATCAAGTAATTTAAAACTATTGTTTAAACCAAAAAGCGGGGGCATTTGCCTCCGCTTTTTTTATTTTTGGCCTTATGCAAGCGCATCAGCCTATTGGTATTTTTGATTCGGGTATTGGTGGTTTAACTGTAGCCAGTGCCATTAGCAGTGCCCTGCCCAACGAGCAGCTCATTTACTTTGGCGATACTGCCCACCTGCCTTATGGTGATAAGTCGCCTGAAGCCATCAAATACTATTCGCTGAAGATCACACGCTTTTTAATAGATCAGGGCTGTAAGGTAATTGTAATTGCCTGCAACACGGCATCATCGCTGGCTTACCAGGATGTGCTACAGTTTATGGGCGATCAATTACCCATTTATAGTGTAATTGACCCGGTGGTATACCACATGGTGACCGGCGGGCCGTACCGTAAAATAGGGGTGATAGCTACCAAAGCCACTATTGAGTCAGACATTTACGCGCGCCAAATCCATGAACAGAAGCCTGATGTTGAAGTACACTCCATGGCCACCCCTTTGCTGGTGCCCATGATTGAGGAGGGCTTTTTCAATAATAACATTAGTAATACCATTATCCAGTCCTATCTGTCGGCTCCCGAATTACAGGGCATTGATAGTCTTATTTTGGGTTGCACGCATTACCCGTTGATTAAAAATGAGATTGCCGAATACTATCATAACCAAGTAGATATTATAGACAACGCAGCGCTTACTGCTTCCTTTCTAAAAACTGAATTACAAAAGAAAGGCTTGCTGAACCCGCAAAAAGCAGGGGAGCATCGGTTTTATGTATCCGATTATACCAAATCGTTTGAGCAAAGTACCCGCTTGTTTTTCAAAGACCAAATTCATCTGGAGCGGCAGTCCATTTGGGATTGAGGGAAGCTTATCAATCAGCAATACATCGCTGCTTCCTACGTCGCAATGTCGTAGTCAAAGCTTTCAACAATCTGTTTAGTGAAATTTTAAATCGCAAATCTAAAATCCTTCTAAACAAGCACTGCTGAAACTAAACTTTATTGACTAATTTTGCCGGGTTAAGTATACAAGGGTATTGGAATTTTATCTCATATATATTGCAGTGGCTATAGGCGTGTTTGCCTTTGTGGCCTTATTTACAATGTTTGGTGTATATGCCGAACGCAAGGTATCTGCATTTATACAAGATAGGTTAGGCCCAACTGAAACCGGTAAGTACGGCTCACTGCAGGTAGTGGCCGATATGCTGAAGATGCTGCAAAAGGAGCTAATCATCCCAGCTGCTGCCGATAAAATTTTGTTTATGCTGGCGCCGGTCATCATTTTTGTAGCGGTGTACCTGGGTTTTGCAGCGCTGCCCTGGGCGCCGGGTGTAGTGCCTTCAAAAATTAATTTAGGCCTGTATTACATTTTTGCTATCATCTCCATCGAAACCTTAGGCATACTGATGGCAGGTTGGGGGTCGAACAATAAATACTCCATATTGGGTGCCATGCGTTCGGCTGCGCAAATTATTTCTTATGAGATACCCGCCGGCTTTGCGCTGATCTCAGTAGTAATGATTGCTCAAACGCTGGATTTACAGCAGGTGGCCTTGCAGCAAGGCATACGTTCGGCCGAGGTAAATAAGTTTTTCGGCTTTTGGGATGTTTCACATATAGGCGGCATCCTGGCCTGGAACATTTTCAGGGCACCGCATCTGATAGTGGCTTTCGTTATTTATTTTATTGCCTCATTAGCAGAAAGTAACCGGGCACCCTTTGATATCCCGGAAGCGGAATCAGAGTTGGTGGCTGGCTTTCACACCGAATTTAGCGGGATGCGTTTTGCACTGGTGTTTCTGGCCGAATATTCCATGATGTTCCTGGTATCTATGTTGGCGGCTATCTTGTTTTTAGGCGCATGGAATACGCCCTTGCCCAACATAGGTTCCGTTAAACTGGCCGACTGGACTACTGGTGTAGCCTGGGGTATCATATGGGTGTTATTGAAATCATTAGGCTTGGTAGGCGTACAAATGTGGATACGCTGGACGCTGCCCCGCCTTCGGGTAGATCAACTGATGAATTTGTGCTGGAAGGTACTGACGCCATTGGCCTTTTTATGCATGCTCATTTCGGGCGTGTGGCGTTTATATGTAATGTAAATTTAAAATAGAAGAGTTCGTTACTTTAATCATGAGAAGAAGTAACGAATCAGATAACTGATGATAAAACAAGCGTTAAACGGTTTAGTAACTTCCTGGCAGGGCTTAGTCCTTACCATAAAGCACCTTTTTGCATCTAAAAAGAAGCGGGAAATTACGCCGGTTAGCAATGATAATTATTTTAAGAAATTAGAAGGTACCAACACCATCCAGTACCCTAAACAGCAGTTACCCGTACCCGAGGTGGGACGTTACCAGTTAGATGTAGAAATAGACGATTGCATAGTATGCGATTTGTGTGCTAAGGTATGCCCGGTGGATTGTATCAATATAGATGCTATCAAAGCAACGGAGGCCATTGGGCAAACCTCCGATGGTACCACCAAGCGCTTGTATGCTGCTAAGTTTGATATTGATATGGCTAAGTGCATGTACTGCGGCCTGTGTACGGTAGTATGCCCCACCGAATGCATCACCATGACCAACCAATATGACCGTAGCGTATTCGATTTGGGTAAACTCACCTACAGTTTTTCGGATATGACGGATGAGGAAGCTGCCGAAAAACGCGCCCTGCTGGATAAGCAATTAGCCGAAAAGCAAGCTGCCAAACTGGCCGCCATGAAAAAGAAAGGGGACAAGAACGCATGACGCTGGTACAGGTAATGTTCTATCTGATGGCATTGCTGGCATTGGGTTCGGCTATTTACGTAGCTGCTACGCCTAACCTGGTGCGTTCGGTATTTATGTTTTTCATCACCTTGTTTGCGCTGGCAGGTTTATATGTACTGGCGCTGGCCGATTTTGTGGCTATCACCCAGGTGGTGGTATATGTAGGTGGTATTTTGGTGTTGGTGATATTTGCATTTATGCTTTCGGGGCGTGAAACTTTGTCTGCTTTGCAGAAAACGCCGCTTAAGTGGCTATCCTTAGGCAACCTGCCTGCATTGTTTCTTGCTGCACTGTTTTTGGTAGTGCTGGTTAATGTGTTTTTAAGGCAAAATGTTAACGAACTGCCCTGGATACAAAATGCGATCAATAGTCAGGATATCATTACCCCTAATGATACGATGATTAATAACACCGGCATTAATTTAATGACCCGCTATCTGCTGCCCTTCGAGGCCATATCCATATTGTTGTTAATGGCCCTGGTAGGTGCAGCTCACCTGGCACGAAAGGAGCAGGCTGGCGCATGATTTCATTAACTGATTTTTTGCTGGTAGGCGCAGCTTTGTTTTGCATTGGTATTTACATGGTAGTAGCCAAGCGCAATGCCATACAAATATTAATTGGCGTAGAGCTGATGCTGAATGCAGGCATTTTAAACTTGGTAGCTTTTGGAAGATTTGATAAGGCGGCCAATGCCGGGCAAACATTTGCCTTGTTTGCCATTGTGCTGGCCGCTGCTTCAACCGCCGTGGCACTGGCTATTGTGCTGAATGTATACCGGCATTATAAAACTATCAACCCTGAGGAAGTAACACAATTAGGAGAATAAAGTAACTCAATTGAACGCAGCTTTACCATACCACGATTTGCAAACCGTTTACTATGCGCTGATAGCAGTAGTGCTGCCATTTGCTGCATTTGTAATTAACTTTTGCCTGTCAGATAAATTGGGTAGCAAAATATCAGGTGCGGTGTCATCATTAGGTATTGGTATAAGTGCAGTGTTTGCAATCATAACTTTCAGCAGCGTATGGAATACGCCGGGCATTCATGCGCATCAGTTATGGTTCAGCATCGGTACCACCCAAGTATTTGCGGGGCTGTGGTTAAACAACCTTTCAGTACTGATGCTGTTGCTGGTTACCTTGGTGGCTTTGCCGGTGCATATTTACTCCATGGCTTATATGAAGCAGGGCGAGCACAAGCGGTATTTCAGTTATCTCAGCTTCTTTTGTTTCAGCATGCTGGCGCTGGTGGTGGTAGATAGTTTGATTACCTTTTATGCCTTTTGGGAACTGGTTGGTTTCTCATCATACCTGCTCATTGGCTTTTGGTTTACCCGAGATAGCGCCGTACAAGCCAACAAAAAGGCTTTTATCATGAACCGTGTTGGTGACGTGGGCCTGCTGATTGCCATCGGTATCCTGTTTTCACAATATCACACTTTTGATTTGGTGGAGCTCTTTGGCGCTAAAGGGATCGTCGCTCCACCATCAGAAATTACTTCGCCCGAGATGTGGTTAAGGCCAATGGCAGTAGATCACGGTGAACTTCTTTACAGCGGCGGTAATGGCTTATCTACAATGTGGTATTACATTGCAGGTATCGGCATATTTTTAGCCGTTGCTGCCAAATCAGCCCAGTTTCCATTGCATACCTGGCTACCAGATGCTATGGAGGGGCCAACCTCTGTATCCTCACTTATTCATGCGGCTACCATGGTGGCTGCCGGTGTGTTTTTGCTGGGCAGGGTTTACCCGTTATTCAATGCCATCGAATTGAATGTATTAGCTGTGATAGGCTGCTTTACAGCATTTATGGCCGCTACTATTGCTTTAACGCAAAATGATTTAAAACGCATTCTGGCTTATTCTACCATATCGCAATTGGGTTACATGATAATGGCAATGGGCATTCATGCTTATGCTTCTTCACTATTCCATTTGGTTACGCATGCTTTTTTTAAATGTTTGTTGTTTTTATGTGCTGGCATTGTGATTCATAATTTGCAGCATGTAAAAGACGAACACCAATTAGAGGTTGATCCTCAGGATATCCGCAATATGGGGGGGCTGCGTAAGCAGTTGCCACTTACATTTATAGCCTGCTGCGTGGCCGGTTTAGCTTTAGTGGGTCTGCCTCTCACTTCAGGCTATTTATCTAAAGACGGAATTTTGATTCAGGCTTTTGAGTGGAGCGAGGGGAAACCAATGGCATTTAAATTAATACCCATCTCTATCTTTTTTACCAGTGCTCTAACTGCATTTTATGTAGCCCGTTTAATATTTAAGGTGTTTTTCGGTGAGTTCAGATTACAATTGTCACTGCCACAGCTTCATTTCCACATGGATGAAAAAGGGTGGAAATATAGGTTACCGCTAATAATACTGATGCTGTTCTGCCTGTTTCCCTGGTTTTCATTTAACCCGATATCTTATGAGCATAGCTGGCTGTTTGAAGGCTTTTTTGCAACGGAGGCTGCCGCAGTACAAAGCATTTATCACCTTGCAGTTCCTGCCGGCATTAGCCTGGTAAGTATGCTGCTCATGTACTGGGCATTCATCATGTATGCAAAGCAGCAAAAGGTAGCATTTCCACAAGGCGGATTTTTATACAATCTATCTTACCGGCAATGGTATATTGATGTATTTTATCAAAAAGTAATTGTAAAAGCGGTTCTGCATTTAAGCAAGCTGCTGTATGCTTTCGACCGTAAAGTAATTGATGGTTTTATTGATGCACTTAAAACAGTCATCCGGCGCTTAGCTGTGATAGCTGCCTGGGCCGACCGTTACCTGGTAGATGGTTTTTTGCATTTGCTGGCTTTGCTGGTGCAAGCCATAGGTAACTTCTTCCGCGGTTTTCAGAGTGGTAAGGTGCAATATTATATTTATAGTATGCTGCTGGTACTGCTGGCCGTATTTATTTTTCAACTCCTGATCTGAACCTGATGAATATATTAACGCTACTTATTTTTATTCCTGCACTGTTTGGTATCGTCATCCTGGTATTGCCATCGGCATGGCGCAACAGCTTTAAGTATATTACGCTGGCTGCTACGCTGGTTCAGGTTGTGCTAAGTGTTGTTATGTATTCACAGTTTAAAACAGGCGCTACCTTTGCAGGCATCAACCAGGAAAACCAGTACCAGTTTGTACAAAAATTGCCTTGGATTAACCTGAATTTAGGCACCGCTGGCACAATGCAGGTTGATTACTTTGTAGGTGTAGACGGTATCTCTATTAGCTTAATTGTGATGAGCGCCATCGTGATGGTAATTGCCGCTCTGGCTTCATGGGAAATCAAAACTAACTTGAAAGGTTTTTTTGCCCTATTCCTGTTGCTGGACATGGCCGTTATCGGCGTGTTTTGTGCGCTCGATTTCTTTTTGTTCTATCTGTTTTATGAGTTGATGCTGCTGCCACTATACTTCCTCATCGGCATGTGGGGCGGGGCAAGGCGAGAATATGCGGCTATCAAATTCTTCCTGTATACGCTGTTTGGTTCGGTATTTATGTTGTTGGTGATGGTGGGGCTGTACCTTTCGGTAACCGATCCGGCTACGGGCAGTCACTCTTTTAATATTGTGCAGATGATGAACCCGGCCAATTATCAGGCCGGTTCTGTATTTTCTATTGCCGGGCATCAAACTTTATTCGGTATACCTGCAAGGGTAGTAGGCTTTGCCGTTCTATTTATTGCCTTTGCTATCAAAGTACCCGTGGTGCCGCTGCATACCTGGTTGCCCGATGCACACGTAGAAGCGCCTACACCGGTATCAATTTTACTGGCCGGTGTATTGTTAAAAATAGGAGGGTATGGTATCATTCGTATCTGTATGGGCATCTTTCCTGATGTTGCCATCTCCGGCGCATTCTGGCTCGGTTTAATTGGGGTAATCTCTATCTTGTACGGTGCATTAAATGCTTTGGCGCAGCGCGATTTGAAGCGATTGATAGCCTACTCCTCTGTTTCGCACATGGGTTTTATGCTGTTAGGGATTGCCTCTCAAACACCTGAGGGTATTAGTGGTGCCACCTTGCAGATGGTGAGCCATGGCTTTTTGTCATCAATGTTATTCTTCCTGGTGGGCGTGATTTATACCCGTGTTCATGACCGTGATATTTACAACTTCCGGGGCCTGGGTACGCTGATGCCGCAATACACAACTTTCGTGGTGATTGCTTTCTTTGCTTCTTTAGGCTTGCCTGGATTCTCTGCATTTGTGGCCGAAGCCTTTTCACTGGCCGGTGCTTTTAAATCGGCTACCAGCAACGGTTTGTTGCCCCAGTGGATGGCAGTGTGTGGTTCTATTGGTATTTTATTAAGCGCTGCTTATTTCTTATGGACATTGCAGCGTATGTTTTTTGGTAAAGTATTATTAAAGGGAGGCGAAACATGGAAACAGGAATTACATCCGCTAACCCTGCACGAAAAATTTGCCCTGGTGCCTTTGGCAGCATTCGCCTTGATACTCGGTATTATGCCTTCGTTGGTATTAACAAAGATTAATGATTCGGTACTGGCGCTGGTTAACTTTACGCAGCAATTTATCCGTTAGGTTATGAACGAACTGCTGCCTCAACTGCCCGCCCGACTTAACGATGTATTGGATAGTACGGTTTACTTTAAGCCGGAGCTCTGCTTAACTGCTCTGTTTTTGCTGGTACTGCTTGCCGATTTATTTTTGAGCAAAAAGCTGACCTGGATAGCTCATGTGGTTGCTTGCCTGAGTATGCTGGTCGTAATTCAGGCCGATATCTACCAATATCGGGCACCCGGCGGTTTAAAAATGTTGTTCGGCGGTATGCTGGTATTTCATCACCCGGGTGTGGTATTCAAATTAATCACAGATACACTGGCGATATTGCTCTTTCTGTATTTTCCATGGGATGCCCAGCTTAAAAAACACCAAAAAGGTTTAGGCGATGCTTATACCATCATCGTGGGTTCGGTTTTAGGCATACACCTGATGCTGATGGTTGCCAATCTGTTGTCGGTGTTTTTAGCCATAGAGATGGTATCGATCGCTTCATACCTGCTTGTGGCTTACCAGTCGGACAAAGCCCTGAGCGCCGAGGCCAGTTTAAAATATGTGCTGTTTGGCATGGCGGCGTCAGCGGTAATGCTGTATGGTATCTCCTTGGTTTATGCTTTTACAGGTACCCTGAGTTTATTCAATATCGAACTGGTTAACGGCATACAGCAGCTAAACCAACCTGCATTGGTGTTGGCGTTGTTATTAATCATGGCAGGCATTGGTTTTAAGTTGGGCGCAGTGCCGCTGCACTTTTGGGTGCCCGATGTTTATCAGGGTTCGGCTACACCTGTAATGGCTTACATTTCTACGTTACCCAAACTTGGTGCCTTTGGTTTACTGTTCAACTTTCTGATGCCATTCGCTTATGAGCGGCATTGGTTTGCCGACCATCTTCAGCCTCTAATAGCAGCAATTAGTATTATTACTATGCTGGTGGGTAACTTCGCCGCAGTATGGCAAAATAATGTAAAGCGTATGCTGGCTTATTCCAGTATAGGGCATACAGGTTTTGCATTGATGGCCTTGCTGTGCTTTAATGCACAAGGTACCTCAGCGCTGGCTTTTTATCTGGCAATATATGCGGTTGCCAATATTGGTACATTAGCTTTAGCCACCTATTTTAAAAATGTAGCCGATGCTGATGATGTTGCTGATTACCGGGGCTTAGGGTTAAAGTATCCGCTGGCCTCGGTTTGCTATGTAGTATTATTAATTTCACTTACCGGCCTGCCCGTTACTACTGGCTTCAATGCCAAATTGCTGGTATTCTCTGCCAATTATAGTGTATATCGTCAATCTCACAATGTGTGGTTATTGGCTACATTAATTACCGGAGCGTTAACAACAGTGGTGTCTTTGTTTTACTATTTGAAGATTCCGTTAAACCTTTTTCTGAAAAAATCGGATACTGACATTCAAATGCAATCAAGTAATGTGTATTTATCAGTTTTTTATGTGGTATTAACAGTATTTATATTGGTATTTGGAATTTTTCCTGATTTTTTAGCGAGATTCTTGTAATTCTTAGGCTTTTTCAGCGATGGAATCTAAATTATTTTAACGAAATTGAGTTTTATTTGAATATTTGTTTAATTTCAAGCCGTTAAATAGATAATTTATTAAAATCATTTATGAAACGGTATATCCCTTTCCTCTTTTTAGTAGTTGTTCTCATTCTATCTTTTCTTCACCCGTCAATAGAGCTGGATAAATCGGGCCCTGTACCTAAGTTTGACTCAGGAGACGTGGCATGGATGCTGATTTCTACCGCACTGGTATTGATCATGACGCCCGGCTTAGCTTTCTTCTATGGTGGTATGGTGAACAAAAAAAATGTGATTTCCACCATGCTGCAAAGCTTAATTTGTATGGTTATTGTAACCATCATTTGGATGGTATTTGGTTTCAGCCTGGCTTTCGGAGATAGCATTGGCGGTTTTATTGGTAACCCTGCAACGTACTTTATGATGAAAGGGGTTTTAGGCAACGCCGTATGGAAGCCGGCACCAACTTTTCCGCTGCTGCTGTTTGCTATGTACCAGCTTAAATTCGCTATTATCACTCCGGCTTTAGTTACTGGTGCTTTTGCAGAGCGTATTCGGTTTAATTCATACATCGTTTTTGTAGTTCTGTTCTCTATTTTCATTTACTCGCCGCTGGCCCATTGTACCTGGCACCCCAATGGTTACCTGTTTAATAAAGGTGTGCTTGATTTTGCTGGCGGTACGGTAGTGCACATGTCGGCCGGTTGGGCAGCTTTAGCTTCAGCTATTTACCTGAAGGGACGTAATGAAGCTAACCATGCTCCTGCACGTATTACTTATGTAATTATTGGTACCGGTTTGTTATGGTTCGGCTGGTTTGGCTTCAACGCAGGTTCGGCAATGGCGGCTACCTCATTGGCTGTAACTGCAATGGCTACTACCACGGCTGCTGCATCAGCCGCAGGAGTAAGCTGGGTGTTTTTTGATGTGATGCGCGGCCGTAAGCCTTCGGCTATGGGTACCTGTATAGGTTCAGTAGTGGGTTTGGTGGCAATAACGCCAGCAGCCGGTTATGTCACTGTACCTCATGCATTGGCTATCGGTATCATTTCGGCTGTGGTAAGTAACCTGATGGTGGAATGGCGTACCCGCACCAAAATTGATGATACGCTGGATGTGTTTCCCTGCCATGGGGTAGGTGGTATGGTAGGGATGCTGCTTACCGGTGTGTTTGCCCATAAAAATGTAAATGCCGCTGTAACTGATAATGGCTTGTTTTATGGTGAAACTAAATTGTTTTTAACTCAGCTCACCGCCCTGGTTGCCGTATCGGTATTTGCTTTTGTGGGTTCGTATATATTATTGAAAATTACAGATTTAATTACACCGCTGCGGGTGTCTGCCGAGGAGGAAAACGTCGGCCTGGATATCAGCCAGCATGGTGAACGATTATAAAGATCCTTATACCCTGACTATTTAAACTAAACACTAATGAAGAACCCGGCCTCTGTGCCGGGTTTTTTTGTTATAGATAAATGCTTTAAGGATGACAATAATTGCAAGGGATGCTAATTAGAAATTGTACCTTTGCGCTTCCCATAATCAATCATGAGCGATCAGATTAAACATGAATGCGGCGTAGCTTTCATACGCCTGTTAAAGCCCCTCTCTTTTTACCAGAAAAAATATGGCACGGCCCTTTACGGCTTAAACAAGCTGTATTTATTAATGGAAAAACAGCACAACCGCGGTCAGGATGGCGCCGGTGTAGCTACTATTAAACTGGATGTTGAGCCTGGTAAGCGCTACATTAGCCGTCACCGCTCCATGGCATCTAACGCTGTGGCCGATATTTTTGAGTACATCCAGAAGAAGTTTGCTGAGGTGGAAAAGGAGTATCCCGGAAAGATGAAGGATGCAGATTGGCTGAAAGAGAACATGAGCTTTACGGGCGAAGTGTTACTGGGTCACCTGCGCTACGGCACACACGGTAAAAACAGCATTGAAAGCTGCCACCCGTTTTTACGCCAAAACAACTGGATGACCCGTAACCTGGTAATTGCCGGTAATTTTAACATGACCAATGTAGATGAGTTACTGGAGCAATTATACGAGCTGGGCCAGCACCCAAAAGAAAAAGCCGATACTGTAACCGTACTGGAAAAAATCGGGCACTTTTTAGATACCGAAGTTCAGGGCTTGTTTGACCAGTTTAAACGCGAAGGCAACGACGATAATATCCAGATCAGCAAAATGATTGGGGATAGCATGGATGTGGCCAAGATATTGAAAAAATCAGCCAAAAACTGGGATGGTGGTTATACCATTGCCGGTATTTTGGGTCATGGTGATGCTTTTGTGATGCGGGATCCGGCAGGCATTCGCCCGGCTTTTTACTACCAAAACGATGAGGTAGTAGTGGTTACCTCAGAGCGCCCGGCTATCCAGACTGCATTTAATGTGCCTTTGGAAGATATACAGGAAATTAAGCCTGGTCATGCTTTAATTATTAAAAAGAATGGCTTTGTATGTGAGGATCAGTTTAGCGCACCTAAGGAAAAGAAATCTTGTTCTTTCGAGCGTATTTACTTCTCCCGCGGCAGTGATGCTTCTATTTACCGTGAGCGTAAACAGTTAGGCCGTTTGCTTTGCCCGCAGGTACTGGAAACGGTTAACCATGATTTAAAAAACACCGTGTTCTCCTACATCCCCAATACTGCCGAAACTGCGTTTTACGGCATGGTAGAAGGGGTGAATAAATACATTAAACAATACCAGCGCGAGCAGCTGTTAAACCGCAACGGTAATCTTACTGATGAAGAAATTACCGAAGTGTTGGCTATGGCGCCACGAGTGGAGAAGCTGGCCATTAAAGATGTAAAGTTGCGTACCTTCATTACCCAGGATGCCGACCGTGGCGAGATGGTGGCGCATGTGTACGATACCACCTACGGGCAGGTAAAAAGAGGTACTGATACTTTAGTGTTGCTGGATGACTCCATTGTACGCGGCACTACGCTAAAGCAAAGCATCCTGAAAATTATGGATCGCCTGGGGCCAAAGAAAATCATTGTGGTATCTTCTGCTCCGCAAATCCGCTACCCGGATTGTTATGGTATTGATATGTCGCGCATGGGTGAGTTTGTG
Organism: Mucilaginibacter koreensis; assembly: GCF_054783355.1. Taxonomy (NCBI): domain Bacteria; kingdom Pseudomonadati; phylum Bacteroidota; class Sphingobacteriia; order Sphingobacteriales; family Sphingobacteriaceae; genus Mucilaginibacter; species Mucilaginibacter koreensis. Next base: position 211,115 of record NZ_BAAGQS010000001.1, read on the forward strand.
GCTTTTGAAGCTGCGGTAAGTTTGCTGAAAGATGCAGGTAAAGAAGATGTGATTGTTGAAGCTTACCAAAAAGCTAAAGCAAGTGCTAACTTACCTAAAGAGGAAGTGGAAAATCATGTACAGGCCATTTATGCGCCTTTTACCGATGAGCAGATCTCTAAGCGCATTGCAGAAATTATTACCCCTGCCGGCCTGAATGCCGAAGTACAGGTAATTTATCAAACACTGGATAACTTGCACCAAGCCTGCCCCGATCATTTGGGCGACTGGTATTTCTCTGGCAATTACCCTACGCCTGGTGGCAATAAGGTAGTAAACAAAGCCTTTGCCAACTGGATGGAAGGAAAGAATCAGCGTGCTTATATGTAAAGTCTCCATCCCCTAAAGGGGAGCAAAATAGAATAAACAAAAAAAGGAACAGTAATCTGTTCCTTTTTTGTTTAAATCATTATGTCATTGCGAGGAACGAAGCAATCTCGTCGTTATACAGAACGAACAAGCAGTTCTACGAGATTGCTTCGTTCCTCGCAATGACAATTTTTTTTCAATTCTGTTCTCTAAGCTTCAATCGGTGGGAATACGAAGTGAGTAACCAACCGGTCGGCGATGACGAAAGCGGCAATGATAAGCGCCAAGCCAGCAGCGTAGTTGAGGCGGTGAATAAGTTTAGGAGAGATGCGTTTACGCAATTTATTAGCATAATAAGCTTTCAACGAATCCATACTGAACTGTACCACCAGTACGGTAATAAACATGGCCGTCATTTTTAAACCCCGGTTGTGTACACCTTTGTGGTAAAGGGTACTGGCAGTACCAATTACGGTAATCCAGTGAAAGAGCATAACCGGGTTAAAAATGCACATCAAAAAACCTTTAAAAAAGTAGCCCATCCGGTTTATGGAGGCCGGTTCATGGTCGTTATAGTTGATATCAGCTTTTTTGAGCATATAATGCACTCCGATGCCCAACAGAATGAGACTACCCGCTATGCCGGCATATATTTTTTGCTGTGGAGTAACCTCAAAAAACTGTGAGCCGAATAATATAGCGCCTACAAACACCACATCGCTGCATACCACACCGAGGGCCAGCGCTTCGCCGGCTTTAAAGCCGCGCTCAATGCTGGTTTTTATCAGGGCAAAAAAAACCGGGCCTGTAATAAAGGTTAATATTAACCCAATGCCAATACCCGAAATAATCGCTTCTATCATGTATGTCGCCTCAAGTCAATAAAATACATTGCAGGTTGCCTTGCCTGCAATACCAGGCTGCAAACATAGGCATTCCCTTAACTATTACGAATATGCAATTCGTTTGATACAGTTGTAAACAACGAAACCCGGAAACGGATGTAATTATTTGAAACACGATATAGCATAATTGTAAAAAATACCCTATGTTAGAGGCTTTAACTAACTATTAACAACCTTGTTTATTTATGGAACAAACCGGTACGGCCAATAATCGTTCGGCCTTATATTCCCTCATTACCGTTTGGTTTTTCTGGGGATTTTCGGCAGCATCAAATGGTGTATTTATCCCTTTTTGTAAAGCCCACTTTCACCTGTCACAATTTGAGTCGCAATTAATTGACTTTACATTTTATGGTGGTTACTTCATTGGCTCATTAATTTTATTTTTTGCATCCCAAGCCAGCCGGGTTGATATCCTGAATAAAATCGGTTACAAGAATGCCATTATCATTGGTTTGGTGATTTCAACAATTGGTTCTCTGTTAATGGTTCCTTCCATTAATTCGGGCGTGTTTGGCTTCATCTTAGCCTCATTCTTTATTATTGCTATCGGATTCTCTTTGCAACAAACTGCGGTTAATCCGTTCATTGTAGCTTTAGGCCCACCCGAAACAGGTTCAACACGGTTAAACCTGGCCGGTGGTGTAAATAACTTTGGTAGTATTTTAGGCCCGGTAGTGGTAAGCTTTTTGTTATTCGGTTCGGCTGCCAGCAGCGCTGATGCCAGTACGGCTTCCATCTCATCGGTGAACATGTTGTACTACATTCTGGCGGGCTTGTTCTTGGTGTTGGCTATCTTCTTCTGGGTAACCAAATTGCCTAAAGTAACCAGCGATGAGCAAATTGAGCCCAGCAGCAAAGCTAACCTGCCGCTGTTTATCATTTTTATAGCTTTCTGCTTTATTTTGGCTGCCACACCATTGAGTAATGCTACTGGTTTATCACCAGCTTACTTTGTGTACGGTGCTTTATTTTTGATTTTAGCTTCCTTAATTGCTTCGTCATCCACTGCCACTAAACAGAAAAAAGGATGGGGCGCTATGCAATACCCGCAATTGATTTTGGGTATGCTGGCGATTTTCACTTATGTAGGTGTTGAGGTAACTATTCAAAGTAATATGGGTGCCTTGCTTGAAACGCCGGCGTTTGGCGGTATCACTGCACGTAATATTGCACCTTATATTTCTTTGTACTGGGGTAGCTTGATGATTGGCCGCTGGACAGGTGCCATTGGCGTGTTTGACGTATCTAAAACCGGCCGTACGGTGTTAACCGTTGTGGTGCCATATATTGCTTTCGCTGTAGTATTGGCTGCTAACTATTTAAGCCATGCAGATTTAGGCCTACTTGCACCATACGCTATCTGCGTTGCATTTTTAGTGGTTGGTTTCCTGGCGGGAAAAGAAAAGCCTATCCGCACTTTAACCATATTTGGTTTATTGGGTGTATCGTTCATGATTGTAGGTTTACTGGCACATGGTATTGTAGCTACTTATGCTTTCATCAGCGGTGGTTTGTGCTGCTCAATTATGTGGCCTTCTATCTTCGCGCTTTCATTAGCCGGTTTAGGCAAATACACCAGCCAGGGCGCGTCTCTATTAATCATGATGATTTTGGGTGGTTCTATCATTCCTCCGGTACAGGGTATTTTGGCTGATGGCAGCAACAATATCATTCCGGGTATGAGCGGTATTCACTTCTCTTACATCATTCCGGTAATCGGCTTTGCTTACCTGGCTTTCTTTGCCTGGAAAGCGGGTTCTGAACTGCGTAAACAGGGTATTGATATTGACCATATTGAAGCCGGTGCAGGGCACTAATGCATTCATAAAATAATTACATCCTTGTTAAACGACCTGAAACATGCTTTGGCAGTTAAGTTTCAGGTCGTTTGATTTTTGACAGCAACGGTATTGCAGCATCTGTTTACCGTTAGTAGCAATCGAATATTGAAATGCCATGAAATTAAGCTTTGAAGAGATATTCATGAATCTGGCCACTGACCTGGCCAAACGTTCGCACTGCGTGAAGGCGCAGGTAGGGGCGGTGTTAACCAAAGATACCCGCATTATCTCTATTGGGTACAATGGCCCGCCCGCAGGCACCCACAACTGTGACGAAGAATGGCCGCTTACGGGCTGCGCACGTGATGCGAAGGGTAGTTGCTCGCTGGCATTACATGCTGAGGAGAATGCTATTCTGTATGCCGCTAAAAACGGCTCTAAACTGGAGGGGGCTACATTGTATGTAACCTTATCGCCCTGTTTGCCTTGTGCCCGGTTAATTTATTCAGCAGGCATTAAACATGTCATTTACAAAAGCTCTTACGCGGCTTATAAAGGTTTACCTACTGATGAAGGAGTGGAGTTTTTAAACCGCTTTGGTGTGGATGCACGCCCTTTTACTGCGCCCGATATTGAGGTAGCTATATAAAATCCTGTATAGCTAGCGATAGCGTGGCAACCACTTGCTATACAGAGGCGCAGACGCCTCCATGCGGTTGCCACGCTATCGCTCGCAATGACAAAAAAAGTAAAATTTACTTCTTTAAAAACGGCTGCAATTTATCCAGTGCAAACTGTAACTGCTGTGCAGGGGTTAAATTGGTATTATCCAATATGATGGCATCCTCAGCCCGGGTGAGCGGACTTTCGGCACGGGTGGTATCCGCATAATCGCGGTGAGCTAAATTCTCAAATACTTCCTCTAATGTAATTTCAGGATTTTTAGGCAGTAATTCTTTATGTCGGCGTTCGGCACGTACTTTCGGGTCGGCAGTCATGAATATCTTTAACTGCGCCTTTGGGAATACCATAGTGCCAATATCCCGACCATCCATCACAATGTTTTTCGACTGCCCCATACGCTGCTGTTGCTTTACCATCTCCTGGCGCACCAATTTAATAGCCGAAACAGCACTTACATTTTCAGATACCGGCATCAGGCGTATCTCATCCGATACTTCCTCATCATTTAAAGTAATGTGAGTTTCATAATCGCGCGAGTGAAAGTTGAGGTGTATATTTTTCAAAGCCTCAGCTACCTGCTGCGCGTCGCTTTGGTCTACCTGGTTACGTAGAAAATACAAAGTAACGGCCCTGTACATGGCGCCGCTATCAACATAAATAAAGTGAAGTTTTTTGGCTAAGGCTTTAGCCAAGGTGCTTTTTCCGCATGAAGAATAGCCATCTATGGCTACCACAATGTTATTGCTCATCGGGGCACTAAGGTACAAAAAAGGCATGCCTTTTTCAGATTAAAGCTACATTTGTGCATGCAAATAGATAAAGCAGCACTACAAAAAGAAATTACCTACAAAACTTCGCGCAGCGGAGGCAAAGGCGGCCAGAATGTGAATAAGGTAGCCAGCAAGGTAGAACTGCTTTTTTCAATAACGCAATCAACCTTGTTTGATGACAGAGATAAAGAGTGGCTACTGCAGCAATTAGCCACAAGGATTAACGCTGGCGGCAACCTGCAGGTAATTTGCGACGAAGAGCGGAGCCAGTACCTTAATAAACAAAAGGCATTAGACCGCTTGTATGTGCTGTTAACAAAAGCCCTGTACCGGCCTAAGGTACGAAAAGCTACCAAGCCCAGCAAAGCTGCCAAAGCCAGAAGGGTAGAGCAAAAGCGGGTTAACGCTGTAAAGAAGCAGCTGCGCAAAGCTAACTTCGACTTTTAACGAAAGCGGTATAATGCTGTTAAGCTGCCCCACTGGTGTTTTTTGCGCATACCCACCACATCTTTGCTGTGGTAAATAGCTGATGCATCCACCACTATTCTTGATCCGGCATAGGAAAGGCCTATCTGCTGACTAAATACAAAGCGTTCGGGCTCAAGCGTAATTTCATTTACGCCAACCGGATGATCGCGGTACAGGCTTCCCTGTACGGTGGCATCGTACCCAATCACATTAGCCATTGGTTTATAATAAGCAAATAATTCAAATTGGTGCAGCGGTTTGGCCTGTATGTTTGTAATAGCGGTACTTTGGGTACTTACTGAATTAAACAACTGGTTAAACAAACCCGCACGTAGTATGGGGCCTGCACCGGCACCTGTAAATCCATTACCCAAATTGGCATATCCTGTAGCGCTAACATCAAAACCCGTTGTACGGAGCAGTAACCGGGTATAGTTAGCCGATAAATTTAACTCTACATCGTTTTGTATCTGGTAGCGCCAGCCCTGGGGTTGATACAAGCCAAATATGTGGTGAATCAGCTTTTGCGTTTCTTTGCCAGCTGCAGCAGGGCCGGTAATGCCCAGCTGTGCGCCCAGTTTGAGGCTGCTTTCGTTTTTATAAAGTAAGTTTAAGGTAGAGCCTATGTAAGTGTAGCCGGCAAACGGTCGGTCGATATAAAAGGCAGCAGGTATAACGGCTCCCTGTGGATTGAACATTTTTTGCCCCAGCTCAAAACCCAATACCTTGTTTTGAAGCGAACTATTTGTATTGGCGATTGACAGGGCCTGGCGGTAATAAAAAAAGATGCCGTTGGTATAGTATTTATCTGAGCCTTTGGCTAAGTAAGAATCATTATCCGTTTGGAAACCGGCTTCGCGGCTGTGCGTTTGGGCTTTCAATTGGGCAGCGCACAATAGAAAAGCAATGAATAGGGTTAAAACGTATTTCATTTGATGGGAGTGCTAAAATAAATAAAGCCGGATGAAAGTTCCGGCTTTATTTGTCAGGCGTGCCTAATATTAGTTGAGTACAGGCTGAGGATCGGGCTTAATAGTTAAATCAAGCGGCTCATTTACCTGCTCATTCAATAATGCCAGGTTAATTACCTCGCGCATCTCTTTCACATAATGGAATTTTAAGTCCTTTATATAATGCTCTTTAATATCCAAAATATCTTTGCGGTTTGATTCGCAAAGAATGATCTCTTTGATGTTGGCACGTTTGGCCGCCAAAATTTTCTCCTTGATACCACCCACAGGCAGCACACGGCCACGTAAGGTAATTTCACCCGTCATGGCTACATGTGGTTTAATTTTGCGCTGTGTAAATGCTGAGGTTAAAGCTGTAAGCATTGTTACCCCGGCCGAAGGGCCATCTTTTGGGGTAGCACCTGCAGGTACGTGTACATGCACATCCCACTGTTCAAATAATTTAGGGTCAATATTAAAGTAACCTGAATGTGCCCGCAGATAAGCCAATGCGATAGTAGCTGATTCCTTCATCACATCGCCCAGGTTACCGGTGAGCGTAAGGCGCCCTTTACCGGGACTCAGGCTGGCTTCTATGAACAGGATGTCGCCGCCTACCTGTGTCCAGGCCAAGCCGGTTACTACCCCTGCTACATCATTGCCTTCATATAATTCTTTATCAAAAATAGGGGCACCCAAGATGGTTTCTACATCCTGCTTGCTTACCACCGGGCTGTATTCTTCTTCTAGGGCAATGCTTTTAGCTACGCCGCGTACAATAGAACCTATTTTTTTATCTAAAGAACGCACGCCCGATTCGCGGGTGTATTCTTCCACTACCTTTTCCAGCACATCATTTTTTAATGTTACTTCTTTGGTTTTTACACCATGGGCTTCGCGCTGTTTAGGCAATAAATGCTGTTTGGCAATTTCAATTTTTTCTTCAATGGTATAGCCATTTACCTCGATGATCTCCATACGGTCAAGCAGCGCCGGTTGTATAGTGCTGAGGCTATTAGCTGTAGCTATGAACATGACGTTCGATAAGTCAAAATCCATCTCTACATAATGATCGTAAAAAGTGCTGTTTTGTTCCGGATCCAGCACTTCCAGCAAGGCTGACGATGGGTCGCCCCTGAAATCATTACCTACCTTATCAATCTCATCCAGTATAAAAACGGGGTTGGCGGCGCCTGCCTTTTTCAACGATTGGATGATGCGGCCCGGCATAGCACCAATATAAGTTTTACGGTGGCCACGTATCTCGGCTTCATCGCGTATGCCACCCAAAGCCATACGTACATAGCGGCGACCTAATGCTTTGGCAATAGATTTACCCAACGAGGTTTTACCTACGCCCGGAGGGCCAACCAAGCAAAGTATTGGGGCTTTCATGTTGTGCTTCAGCTTCAGCACTGCCAGGTATTCAATGATGCGGTTCTTTACCTTCTCTAAGCCGAAGTGGTCTTTGTCCAGTATTTTCTGCGCACGTTTCAAATCGAAATTATCTTTGGTGAACTCGTTCCATGGTAAATCCAGCAGTAGCTCCAGATAATTAATCTGTATAGAATAATCGGCTGCGGCGGGGTTGATGCGCTGTAATTTTTCTAATTCTTTGTTGAAGTGATCGCTTACCTCTTTGGCCCATTTCTTTTTAACCGCACGGTTGCGCAGGTTTTCAATTTCCAGATCAGGCGTGTTGCCGCCCAGCTCTTCCTGAATGGTTTTTAGCTGCTGATTCAAAAAGTAATCGCGCTGCTGCTTGTCCAGGTCGGTGCGTACCTTGGTTTGGATCTGGTTTTTCAGCTCCAGCATTTGGAGGTCGGTGGTCAGGTGCTCCAATATCATTTTGGCACGCTCGCGCAGGTTGGCCGTTTCCAACAGGCGCTGTTTGGCTACCATATCCGCATTCATGTTAGAGGATATGAAGTTGATCAGAAACGAGGTGCTTTCAATATTACGGATGGCAATGCCAGCCTCACTCGGAATATTAGGCGAAAGCTGTATAATACTCATGGCCATATCCTTAATAGAGGATACCATGGCCTTAAATTCTTTGTCTTCTTTTTTAGAGCCGGTTTCTGCAAAAGGTTCAACAGTGGCTTTAATGTAGGGTTCGCTTTGTATTTCTTCTTTCAATACAAAACGCTTTTTGCCTTGTAAAATTACAGTAGTATTCCCATCAGGCATCTGCAGCATTTTCACAATTAAAGCGGTAGTGCCAATGGTATGTAACTGGTCAAAATTAGGATCTTCAATACTGACATCCTGCTGGGCTACCACGCCTACCAGGCGCTCGCCTTTATTGGCATCACGAATCAGTTTGATAGATTTATCGCGCCCTACGGTAATCGGAATTACCACGCCCGGAAACAGTACTGTATTGCGCAATGGCAAAATAGGCAGTACATTGGGCACCTGCTGGTTGTTCATTTCCTCTTCATCTTCGGTAGACATCAAAGGAAAAAACTCCGAATCTTCGTTTATAATGGGTAAAGCACTGTTAAAATCAAAAGGGTTAAAACTCATCGGCTGGCCTCTCTGTCAAAAAAATAAATGTCAACGTGTCAGTACTATATTGTACTGGGACGCAAAAATAAGGTAAAAAACTATTTTATTTTTTACAAGTTATACTATTCAATACACATGCCAAGCACCGCAGAGCAACCGCATTGGCATACAATAACTGTAAGACTGCATAGCTAATGAATAGTTTATGCACAAAATGTAAGTATGGAGTGAATTTTACTCGCTTTATCGGGTGATAAAACGGCAGTAGCCTACAGCAGAACGCAAACTATACTGTTGCACAGATGGAAAGTTTTCCACATTTTGCAAATCGGTTATACTAAATGGTTTTGTTGTAAGTTATTGTAAAATAAAATTTGTTGCCAAAGCAAGCTCCAATGCGGTTATCAGTAATTTTATCATTTTTAGTTATCACTTCCTCTATTGAGGCTGCTGCTCAAAATGCCTATGTAAAGCTGGGGCAACAAGCCCTGATGAACGGTGATTTTAAAACGGCGGTTCACCAGTTGGAGAAGGCTTGCTATATTGATTCGAGCAACGCCAATGCATTTTTAATGCTGGGCTATTCCTACTACCACAGCGAAAACTACCAGAAATCGGTTACTGCTTATTCTAAAGTAATTTCTATGAAGCCGGCTGATGCCGATGCATATTACTGGCGCTCAAGGGCAAAAAGCTATTTGGCTAAGGATATACAGCAAAAAGATGAAATAAGGGAGAAAAATATGCTGGGTGCCATAAATGATCTTTCTAAAGCTTTATTGTTATCTCCTTCAGAAACGCGGTTTTACCAGATACGCGGCCTGGCTTACCGCGATTACGGCAATTTTAAACTACAGGATGGTAATAAATTGTATGATAAAAACAGGGGTATACTGGCACTGAAAGCCGCCATCAGCGATTTTCAGAAAGTGCTGGACAATAGCCCGGGCCGTGATGATATTTCTTCGCTAATCTCGGTGTCAAAAGAAAAGCTGGCCTCTACTACCGGCCGCCATTAATCAGCCCTTTTACGCTATACCGGTTGGTTCCTACAAGCCTGATAATTTGTTTTTTATCAATCTGATATAAAGAGTCGGGGAAATAACTGAGCTTCTCTGCCGAGGTATACAGCAGGTTTTTAGTGTAGTTATTAATCAATATCCATTTTACCTTTTTGGTAATAGTATCTGTATGGATTACAATGCGGCGTGTAATCAGTTTCGGATCTTTGGCCGTGTATCTCACCAAACCCGGCGAGGTTTCTACCTGGTAGCTTTCGCGCCAGGCCGGTTTATTGATATCCGATTGAGTAAACAAGCTTAATTCTTCGCCCCAGTTGCCAATATGCACTTGTTGTTTTTGTGCTTCATCATTGTGCTTCACCAGTTTGTTTACTAGCGGATGCATTTGAGTTAAGCGAGCCGAATCGGCTTTAAAATACCCTTTCAGGTCGAAAAAGGCCATTTGGCCACCGGTTTCTTTAATATCAGGTTTGCAAGCTTGCAAACCTGATATTAAAGCTGCGGATATAGATAAAAAAGCAATACGTTTACACCAATACATTACCTGTCATTTCCTCAGGGATGGCAACGCCCATCATTTTTAAAACTGTAGGTGCAATATCGCCCAGTTTGCCGTCTTGTACAGTAGTTACATCTTTATCAATGATAATACAGGGCACCAGGTTAGTGGTATGTGCGGTATTCGGCGAGCCGTCTTCGTTGATCATGAAATCGGCATTGCCGTGGTCGGCAATAATAATGAAGGAGTAGCCGTTAGCCAAACCGGTTTCTACTACGGCTTCTACGCAGGCATCAACCGTTTCGGCTGCTTTTACAACCGCTTCAAATACGCCGGTATGGCCTACCATATCGGTATTGGCAAAGTTGAGGCAAATAAAATCCGGCCAGCCGCATTGCAGCTCAGGTAAAATGGCATCGCGTATACCCAAAGCACTCATTTCGGGCTGTAAATCATAAGTAGCCACTTTTGGTGAGGGAACCAGTAAACGCTTCTCGTTTGCAAATTCCTTTTCGCGGCCGCCCGAAAAGAAGAAGGTAACGTGTGGATATTTCTCAGTTTCGGCAATGCGGATTTGATTTTTGCCTGCTGCTTCCAATACTTCGCCCAAAGTTTTGGTCAAATCATCTTTAGTAAAAATTACTTTAACGCCTTTAAAGGTATCGTCATAAGTGGTCATGGTCACGTAATGTAACTGCAGTGGGTGCATGTTCTGCTCAGGAAATGACTTTTGCGTTAAGGCAATGGTAATTTCGCGGCCACGGTCGGTACGGAAATTAAAGCTGATAACTACATCACCGTCTTTAATTACAGCAATGGGTTGCTCATCATTGTGAGTTAGCACAATTGGTTTCACAAACTCGTCGGTTACACCTTCATCGTATGATTCCTGAATGGCTTGCACGGGATTGGTCGCAAATTTACCAGTGCCGTTTACCAGCAGATCATAAGCTAATTTTACGCGTTCCCAGCGGTTATCGCGGTCCATGGCATAATAACGGCCAATCATAGAGGCTAACTGGATAGGCTTGCCGGACAGATACGTTTCTAAATTGCTGATATAACCTTTACCGGAATTTGGATCGGTATCGCGGCCATCCAAAAATGCATGGATGTAAACTTTATCCAGTTCGTAAGCCATAGCTGCATCGCACAAGCCTCTTAGATGCTTGGTATGTGCATGCACGCCACCATCAGATACTAAACCGATGAAGTGGACAGCTTTATTATTTTGTTTGGCATATTCAAACGCTTCTTTTATTACCTGATTAGTGGGTAACTCCTGGTCATCCACTGCTTTGTGAATGCGGCCCAGTTCCTGGTATACTACCCGGCCGGCGCCTAAATTCATGTGGCCTACTTCAGAGTTGCCCATTTGCCCTTCGGGTAAACCTACGGCTATACCTGAGGCGGTAAGCTTCGAGTTAGGGTATTTCGCCAACAGCGAATCAAAATAAGGGGTGTTAGCCGCATAAATAGCGTTGGACTGGTCATGACGACCGTAGCCCCAGCCGTCTAAAATGAGTAATGCTACTTTTTTATGTTGTTCCACAGTGCAAATATATAAAGGCAGTATTGATATGGGTTGAATAATTGAATAAAAAGCTTTGGGCAAAATTGTTTTTGGGATGTTCGTAGTTAATAGAACACCACGTTATTGCGTGGAACGAAGCAATCTCTGTGTACAGAGCCATTGTCCAAGACCTGCCAGTCGAGGATGGCTTCAGTCCTCGCAATGAAGTTTTGGTGAAGATTACGTTTTGCTTTGTGTAATTGTCACATTAACTTTATTATTCAAAAACTAAATAAACGGCAATTGTTTTTACTTTTGAGCCTTTGAAATCATACTATCTTGGATAAACAACTTGTACATACTTTTATTCAGCATGCCTTAGCCGAAGATGTAGGCGATGGCGACCACACCTCATTGTCTACCATTCCGGCAGGTACTACGGGCAAAGCCCGGTTACTGGTGAAGGATGATGGCATACTGGCCGGGGTGGAGCTGGCTGTTGAAATTTTCAGGGAAATTGATGCTCACTTGCAGGTGAATGTTTTTCTGCAGGATGGTGCTGCCATAAAGCATGGCGACGTTGCACTGGAGGTAGAAGGTAGTGTGCACAGCATATTAAAAGCCGAACGGCTGGTGCTTAACTGCATGCAGCGCATGAGTGGCATTGCTACTAAAACTCACCAAATTATGCATTTGCTGCAGGGCACGCATACCAAAGTGCTGGATACCCGCAAAACCACACCCAACTTCCGTTATTTTGAAAAGTGGGCCGTGCAGATAGGCGGCGGTGCCAATCACCGTTTTGCCTTGTACGATATGATACTGATTAAAGATAATCATGTGGATTATTCGGGGGGTATTTATAATGCCATTACCAATGCACAACAATATTTAAAAGATGCCGGCCGCCACCTGCAAATTGAAATTGAAGTGCGTAACCTGAACGAGTTACAGCAGGCACTGGATGCAGGCGGTATAGACCGTATCATGTTTGACAACTTCAACCTGGAAGATTTGCGCAAGGCGGTAGCGATGGTAAAAGGGCAATATGCTACCGAGGCATCGGGAGGCATTACTGTTGACACCATACGCGGTTATGCCGAGTGCGGGGTGGATTATATCTCGGTAGGAGCGCTTACCCACTCGGTAAAAAGCCTCGATTTAAGTTTAAAAGCAGTTAAATAAGCGTCGGGCATGGAGAGTATACCTGCCTTTTAATTAATATTGTAGTAAAAATGTTATCTGTATACGCCATTGGCGCACTTATACTGGCTTATTTATTCGGCTCTATCCCCACAGCGGTGTGGATAGGGCAGGCTTTTTATGGCATTGATGTGCGCGAATATGGCAGCGGCAATGCAGGCGCTACCAATACCTTCAGGGTACTTGGCAAAAAGGCCGGCATCCCGGTAATGCTGATTGATATCCTGAAAGGATGGACAGCTACCAATCTGGCTTATTTTATTGGTGCATCTGTCACCGGCGCACCGCAATCCATCGCGTTCACCAATTACGAACTGGCTTTAGGTATTACGGCGGTAATGGGCCACCTTTTTCCTGTATTTGCCGGGTTTAGAGGCGGTAAGGGCGTAGCTACACTATTTGGTATGGTACTGGCGGTTGATCTGCATTCGGCTTTACTATGTGTGGCTGTGTTTATTGTGGTGCTGTTAATTACCCGCTACGTATCGCTGGGTTCTATATTAGGTGGCTTTGCTTATCTGATTGGTGTTACCTTTATTTTTCCGGTATACATCAAGTCTGTGGTCATCTACGGTATGTGTATTTGTGTGCTAATTATGGTTACGCACCAAAAAAATATTGAGCGTTTGTTAAAGGGGAAAGAATCTAAAGTAAACCTTTTTAAGCGAAAAGCTGTTTAGGGATTATGAAACCTTTAAAACCATTAGTTGCAGTAGCTCTTGCTTTTACTGTATATTCCTGTTCCACCGTGCCGCTTACCGGCCGCAAGCAGTTTAACGTAGTTAGCGATGCGACGATCAACCAGTCGGCTGCGCAAAGTTACACCCAGTTATTATCCGATCCGAAAACAAAGGTGATTAACGGTACTGCCGATGCCCAGCGCGTGAAACGTGTGGGTAGCCAGTTAGCCAGCGCCATAGACCGTTATCTACAAGCTAATGGTTACAGCACTGCTTCTTATCAATGGCAGTTTAATTTAATTCAAAGCTCCGAAGTGAATGCCTGGTGTATGCCCGGAGGAAAAGTAGCAGTATATAGTGGGATTATGCCAATTGCTGAAAATGATGCAGGCTTGGCTACTGTAATGGGCCACGAAATAGGTCACGCTATTGCTCACCATTCTGCCGAGCGCATTTCACAACAATATGTAGCCCAAGGTTTGGGTACCGCCATTGGCGTTGCTGCCAATACTTCAAATTCACCTACTGTGGGCATTATTAATTCGCTATATGGTGTGGGTGGAAACTTGGTATTGTTAAAATATTCAAGAAACCAAGAATCGGAAGCCGACCGCCTCGGGTTAACTTTTATGGCCATGGCTGGTTATGACCCGCATGCAGCCGTTGCGTTCTGGCAGCGTATGGCCTCACGCTCTGGCGGCAGTTCAACACCTGAATTTTTAAGCACGCACCCAGCTGATGCCACACGCATAGCTGCCCTGCAAAACCTCATACCTGAGGCCATGAAATATTACCGCAAGTAGACAAACAAATTCTGCCCCGGCAGGATTTTTAGTTTACGTTTACAGCATGGCAAACCGCAAATTTTTAGAAGCCGAATGGAATAACCTGTTAATGCTCAATTACGAGGTTGACCCAAAGGTATTGCAGCCTTATCTGCCTGCTTACACCGAGTTGGATTTATGGCAGGGCAAAGCCTTGGTGAGCATGGTAGGCTTCATGTTCAACAATACACGGGTGCTGGGTATCAAATGGCCCTTTCATGTCAACTTTGAAGAAGTGAACTTGCGGTTTTATGTGCGCTATTTTGATGGCAAAGAATGGAAGCGGGGCGCTGTGTTCATTAGTGAGATTGTACCCAAGCCGGTTATTGCCGTTATTGCGAATAACCTGTATAATGAGCATTATCGTGCCTTACCTATGCGGCACAGTGTACAAACATCAGCCCAAAAAAGCGCTACTGATTATCTTTACGAATGGAAATTGAATGGCCAATGGAACAAATTAGGCGCTACTGTTTCCAATCATTCTGCTCCTATGGCGCCCGGTAGCCCCGAAGAGTTTATTTTTGAGCATTACTGGGGCTATAACCGTATTAATGACGCTAAGACGGTTGAATATGCTGTAGAGCATGTTTCGTGGCGAATAAACGAGGTGAGTAACCCGGTGTTCGAGGCTGACATTGCTGCTCTTTATGGACCTGAATTTTTGCCTTATTTAAGTGTACCGCCTTATTCCGCTTTCTTCGCTCAGGGTTCTGAGGTAGCGGTTAGGATAAAGGGGAATTTGAAGCGCCCAGCACTTGCAGTATAGCTTTGGCTTTTAGTAAACATTCCTGGTACTCTTGTTCTGCATTGGCATCAAAAGTAATGGCGCTGCCGGTTTGAAAGGAAAGGTATCGGTTGGCGGCGTTATATAGTACGGTTCTGATCACCACATTAAAATCAAAATCGCCTTTGTGGTCAAAGTAGCCCACTGTGCCTGAGTAAATGCCCCGTTTACTGACCTCGTAATGTTCCATCAGTTGCATAGCGCTTACTTTAGGTGCCCCCGTCATGCTGCCCATAGGGAAGGTACTTTTAATAGCCTCAACCACATCTGCAGCCGGATTGATTTCGGCAATTACAGTTGAAATCATCTGGTGCACCTGTGCGAAACTGTAAATGCCAAACAGTTCTTTTACCTGTACACTACCGGGTACAGCGCAACGGGTTAAATCATTACGCACCAGGTCTACAATCATTACGTTTTCCTGTTGCTCTTTGGGGTGCTGGCGCAACTGGTTTTTAACGTATTCGTCATTGGTTACGCTTCTGGGTGCCGTACCTTTGATGGGTTGAGAAATGAGCCTTTGGCCGCGTTTAGCTAAATAGCGCTCGGGCGAAGCGCCTAAAATATAGTGCTGATGGTACTTAAAAAAACAGGCGAAGGGATTGGGCGAAACTCCATTCAGCTGCTGCCATACCTGCAGCGGTTGAATGTGTGCCTGTTCGGCATAAAACTCCTGGCAAAAATTGGTCACATAAATATCGCCACGACTGATATGCTCTTTAATCTGGTTGATTTTGTCGATGTATTCTTGCCATAATAAGCGGGATTTGATATGAACAGCGGCTGTGTTAGCTGTATCTGAAACCGACTGTTGTTGTATAGCCTCCAACACTTCGTGCTGGATAGCCGATTGTATTTCAATTTCCCCGCCCCGGATGATGATCAAATGCTCCGGCACAAAGAAATAAAGATCAGGAAACTGGAGTTGATCCGGATTGTCAGAAGTTAAGGCTTCCAACTCATTTTTCAAATCGTAGCCCACAAAGCCAGTCATCCAGCCTTTATGCTGTGCTCTGAAGTGTTGCAGCTGTGCAAATGCATTGCCCGCAACCGCATTTACTTCGGCCTTGACTCCAATTGCAATCAGGGTATCGAACTGATGATAGGCATCCTTAAACCCGTTCGATTCCAGACAACAACATACTTCAAACGAGGTGGCCCATTGCAGGGCTCGCTGTTTGAAGATAGTAATGTTGTCGGATTGAAAAGCCATAGGATTTACGCTAAAACGTCATTGCGAGGTACGAAGCCATCTTTCTACGCCCAATTCAGGCAAATTGTAGAGAGATTGCTTCGTACCTCGCAATGACGTTATGTAAATATATGTATTAGTTTAAAATCAGCGTCTGTACCCTGTCTGGCCCAACTGATAAATATTTTACCGGCACACCTAATTCGGCTTCCAAAAACTGAATGTAAGATTCCAGTTTAGCCGGAATTTGGTTCAACTCGGTAATACCAGTAATATCTTCGTGCCAGCCCTCAATCTCCTTTAACACCGGGGTGGGCTCAATAGAAATAATATCATATGGCATATAATCAATCACCTCACCATTGTAGTTGTAATGGGTACAAGCGTAAATTTTTTCGAAGCCGCTCAGTACATCAGCTTTAGTCATTACCAATTGAGTAACGCCGTTTAGCATAATGGCATATTTCAAGGCGGGCAAATCAATCCAGCCGGTACGGCGCGGACGGCCCGTGGTAGCGCCAAATTCATGGCCCAGTTGGCGTAGTTCTTCGCCCAAGTCATTGTCTAACTCAGTAGGGAAGGGGCCGCCGCCTACGCGGGTGCAATAGGCTTTGAAAATACCGATCACATCGCCAATCTCGCGCGGTGCAATACCCAAACCGGTACAGGCACCGGCAGTAGTGGTGTTAGATGAAGTAACGAAAGGATACGAACCGAAATCCACATCCAGCATAGCGCCCTGTGCACCTTCGGCCAGTACTTTTTTACCTTCTTTCAAATAATTGTTTACCAAGTGCTCGGAGTCAACCAGCGGGAACTGCTTAATCAGGTCGATGGCTTCAAAAAATGCCTGTTCGCGTTCGCTGAAATCGGCTACCTCGCCGTACAACGATTGTAGCATGGATTTATGCTTATCGACCAGCTTCTGGTAGCGTTCTTTAAAGTCTGGCAGGGTAATATCGCCTATACGTAAACCGTTGCGGCCGGTTTTGTCCATATAGGTAGGACCAATGCCTTTAAGCGTAGAACCAATTTTTCCTTCGCCCATCTTTTTTTCTGATGCTGCATCCAGTAACTGGTGAGTAGGTAAAATGAGGTGTGCTTTTTTGGCAATCATCAAGTTGCCTTTAGCCAGCAAATCGTGGCCGGCATCTTTCAGTTTATCCAGTTCCTTTTTCAGGGTAATGGGATCGATCACTACACCATTACCAATCAGGTTCATGGTGTTTGCAAAAAATATACCTGAAGGGATGGTATTCAGTACAAACTTTTTACCGTCAAACTCAAGGGTATGTCCGGCATTGGGGCCACCCTGAAAGCGGGCAATCAGGTCATAATCGGCGCTAAGCACGTCAACAATCTTGCCTTTGCCTTCATCGCCCCACTGGAGGCCTAATAAAACATCAACAGCCATTTATGTTATGTTGTAATGTGAGTGAAAAATTAAAGGCGCAAAGCTATAATTTTCTGTCACAGAAACCTTCTTTTAATTTAGTACAATTACCGTATAAGTTAAGCGAGTGGTGTTTGATATCAAATTTTAGCAGATCGCCCATCATGCTCTGTATCTGCTGTATGCGCGGATCGCAAAACTCAACTACACGGCCGCAATCAAGGCAAATAATATGATCATGCTGCTTGTAGCCGTATGATTTTTCGAACTGCGCCATGTTTTTGCCAAACTGGTGCTTGGTTACCAAATCGCACGATACCAAAAGCTCAAGTGTATTATATACCGTTGCGCGGCTCACCCGGTATTTTTTATTTTTCATGTGGATGTAGAGCGACTCTACATCAAAGTGGTCATTACGCGAATATATTTCTTCCAGAATGGCAAAGCGCTCCGGCGTTTTACGCAGGCTTTTGTTTTCGAGATAGGCCTCGAAAATCTTTTTTACCATACCAATGGTTTCCTGTTGAGGCATAAGTGGTTATTAAAGTTCAAAGGTATAAATTAGTTGATTAAGTTGATTGAGTTGATTAAGTGAGTAGTTATTTTCTTAAATAATGATGACTTATTATTGTAAACAACTACTCACTTAATCAACTCAATCAACCACTCACGACGCTTTTTCCACCGGGGCGGCCGAGTCGAAGCGGTTTACGCCGGTTACGCCTTTTACCTGTTTTAGCCTTCTAATCAGGTTGTCCAGGTGCTCAGTGTCATTTACGTACACCATAATGGTACCTTCAAAGATGCCGTTGTCGCTGTCTACGGTAATAGAGCGCATATTCACTTTAAAGTCGTGAGAGATAACGGTAGTTAGCTTATTAATCAAACCTACATCATCAATACCGGTAATACGTAAGCCAGTCAGGAAAGCCAGCTCATGCTGGTTGGTCCACCGGGCTTTCACAATGCGATAGCCATAATTGGCCATCAGTTTGGCCGCGTTAGGGCAGTTGGTGCGGTGTATTTTGATACCTTCATTTACAGTAATAAAGCCGAACACATCATCACCGGGGATAGGATTGCAGCAGTTTGCCAGGGTATAATCAATCTTTTGCATATCCTCGCCAATGAGTAGCATATCGCTGTCTTTGGCTTTTACATTACGCAAAATGCTTTTAACCTGGTCTTGCTCAATGCGTTCCTGGGGTTTATTTTCTATTACTTTTTCGGTAGCCTGGTATTCTTTTAAGTCTTTAAGATCAATCAGCCCTTTGGCTACGTTATAAAATAAATCCTGCGTGGTTTGCAGTTTGAAGTAGTAACTCAGTTTGTGAATATTCTCGGAGTTGTAAGTAATCTTTAATGATTTCAGCTTGCGCTCTAATATTTCCTTACCATCTTCAGCAATTTTGCGTTTTTCTTCTTTTAAGGCCGATTTAATTTTGGCTTTAGCCTTGGCAGTTACTACAAAGTTCAGCCAGTCTTCTTTCGGCGTCTGCTTGCCCGAAGTAATGATTTCCACTTGGTCGCCGTTTTGCAACTTGGTATTCAGGGGCACCAGCTTGTGGTTCACCTTTGCACCTATACAGCTGGCGCCTACGTCGGAGTGAATTTCGAAGGCGAAATCTAAAGCGGTGGCATTAAACGGCAACTGAATTAAAGCACCTTTAGGCGTAAAGATGAAAATTTCATCAGCAAAAAGGTTCATCTTGAAATCATCCAAAAATTCCAGCGCGTTCGATTCCGGATTTTTCAGCATTTCCCTGATTTTGTGTACCCACTGGTCGAGGCCGTTATCGGTTGACGATTCTTTGTACTTCCAGTGTGCTGCGAAACCTTTTTCGGCTATCTCATTCATGCGGGTGGTGCGTATCTGCACTTCTACCCATTGCCCGCGTGGCCCCATCACTGTAGTGTGCAATGATTCGTAACCGTTTACTTTGGGCGATGATACCCAGTCTCGTAAACGGTCGGGGTTAGGCCGGTACTGGTCGGTAATGATGGAGTACGCTTTCCAGCAATCCGATTTTTCTTGTTCGGGCAAGCTATCCAAAATGATACGGATGGCGAACAGATCGTATACTTCCTCAAAAGGGATGGCCTTTTTCTTCATCTTATTCCAGATGGAATGTATGGATTTCGGGCGGCCAAAAATATCAGCATGCAAGCCCTGGCTTTCCAGCGCTTTCTTTACCGGACTAATAAAGTCAGCAATGAATTTTTCCCGTTCGGCCTTTTTCTCATTTAGTTTGTTTTTGATGAACTGGTAGGTTTCCCGTTCCATGTACTTCATGGATAGGTCTTCCAACTCCGACTTTATAGCATATAAACCCAGCCGGTGAGCCAGTGGGGCATACAGGTATACCGTTTCTGAAGATAATTTCAACTGCTTGTCGCGCGGCATAAACTCCATGGTGCGCATATTATGCAGGCGGTCGGCCAGCTTAATCAAAATTACGCGCACATCATCGGCCAGCGTCAGCAGCATCTTACGGAAATTCTCGGCCTGCAATGAGCTGTTTGTGTCAAATACGCCTGAAATTTTGGTTAAGCCATCAATAATTTTGGCTACTTTTTTACCAAATTCACGCTCAATATCCTCCAGGCTCACATCGGTATCTTCTACCACATCGTGCAGCAATGCACACACAATAGAGGTGGTACCCAGGC
Source organism: Mucilaginibacter koreensis (assembly GCF_054783355.1). NCBI lineage: Bacteria > Pseudomonadati > Bacteroidota > Sphingobacteriia > Sphingobacteriales > Sphingobacteriaceae > Mucilaginibacter > Mucilaginibacter koreensis. Next base: position 231,318 of record NZ_BAAGQS010000001.1, read on the forward strand.
CAATCTCTTCGGCGGCAATCTGCGCTACGGCAATGGGATGATAAATATAAGGCTCGCCCGATTTGCGGCGCATATCTTTATGGCTTTCCAATGCCATATCAAAAGCTTTACGGATCAGCCTTTTATCGCCTTTTTGCAAAGTGGATTTACAGGCACGCAGTAAGCCTCTGTAGCGTCTTAATATTTCGTTTTTCTCTGTTTCCAGGTCAATCACTAACTCTTTCATGTACAACAGGTTAACTTAAAAGCAACAGATTGTAATTGATATATAATAAAATTTGCAGTTGTTGCAGATACGTAATAATTTACGTTATTTTTGTATTACGTAAATATATGAAAATTATTGGTCTTCTGCTCATATTCTGCTGCTGTTTTGGCGTAGTAAACGCACAAAGCGAACTGCCCCGGCCTAAGGTGGGCAAGAATGATACCATTAAAACCTACCTGACGGAATTAGACGGTCAGCTAGTGCCATGGATTGTTACGCAGGAAGTTAAAATTGTAGATACCCGCATTTTTAAAAGCGATGATGACCGCCTGGCCTATCAGCGGCTGAAGTACAATATTTACAAAGTAATACCCTATGCCAAATTTGCCGGCAACCGCTACCGCCAGCTGCAGCGCGATTTGGCCACCACAGCCGATAAAAAGAAGCAGAAGGAGATGATGAAGGCATGTGAAACAGAAATTAAAAATTTATTTAATGATAAAATCAAAGATTTGACCATTACCCAGGGTGAAATTTTGATTAAACTGGTAAACCGTGAAACCGGTAGTACCAGCTACGAAATGGCCAAAGAAATAAAAGGTACCTTTCATGCCTTTATGTTTCAATCTGTAGCGCGTATCTTTGGCCACAATTTGAAAGAGACCTACGACCCCGAGCAGGAACGCGACATGGAAAACATCCTGCGCAACGCAGGTTATTACTCATACAATAATTAATTTGAATGGACGACAGTAGTATTTACCAGTTCAGCGTTAAAAAGCTGAACGGTGAAGAAGTGAGCTTAAGCGAGTTTAAAAACAAAGTTCTTTTAATAGTTAATACCGCCTCGCAATGCGGCTTTACCCCACAGCTTAAAGAGCTGGAGGCGTTAAGAAAAGAATATCAGGGGCGGGATTTTGAAATACTGGCGTTCCCAACCAATGACTTCGGTTCGCAGGAGCCCTTGGAAGGTAGTGCCATTGGTACATTTTGCGCTATTAACTACGGCGCACATTTTCCGGTATTCAGCAAAATACATGTGAAAGGGCCGGAGAAACATCCCTTGTACAAATTCTTGTCTGACGAAAAGCGCAATGGTAGAATACGTTCGCAGCCCCGCTGGAATTTTCACAAGTATTTAATTGACAAAGATGGCCATGTAAATGAGTTTTATTACCCTTTTACCCGTCCCACATCGTCAAAAATCAAAAAGCAGATTGAACGCCTGCTGACTACTCAATCAACCTAATAATAGCTGCCATGCTTAAATTGGATATACTGGTACTGGCTGTCCACCCCGATGATGCGGAACTGGGCTGTGCAGGTACCATACTCAAACATATTGCCGCCGGAAAGAAAGTGGGTATAGTAGATTTAACCCGGGGCGAACTGGGTACGCGCGGCACCGCCGAAATACGCGACCAAGAGGCCGCCGCAGCAGCCCGTATTTTGGAGCTGGCTGTGCGCGAAAACCTGGGGTTGCCGGATGGCTTTTTCATCAACGGACAAGAGCATCAAATTAAAGTAATTGAAGCGATACGCAAGTTCCAGCCCGAAATTGTAATTACTAATGCCTACCATGACCGCCACCCCGACCATGGCCGGGCCAGTGATTTAGTAGAAGCAGCCGTATTTTTAGCAGGTTTACGAAAAATTGAAACCTCTGCTGATGGCCAACTGCAGGAAGCATGGCGGCCTAAGCAATTGTTCCATTTTATACAGGACCGTTATATTGAACCGGATTTTATAGTGGATGTAACTGAATACTGGGATAAAAAGATAGAAAGCCTGAAGGCTTACGGCTCTCAGTTTTATAACCCGGAATGGAAAAATGAGCCGGAGACGTACATTTCCTCATCCGACTTCTTTATCAATACAGAAGCACGTGCCCGCGAACTGGGCCGGTCTATACAAGCCAAATTTGCAGAGGGCTTTTTAAGCCGGAAAATTTTAGGTGTGGATAGCTTATTCGATTTAAAATAAAAAAAGGCTCTGCTAAATGCAGGGCCTTTTTTTTATTATGATGCCTTTACATATTCAAAGCGGTTGTTTTCGTTGCTTCGCTCACGTATCAGTTTGTTTTCGTTTGCCAGTTTCAGCAATATGCCTGATAACTCGGAAGTTTTGAACTCCGCATTAAATTGTTCTTTACAGTATTCGGCTATGCCGGCAATAGAATGCGGCTGGTCGAAGAAGTCAGTTGAGAGGAGCTGGTTTAAAACCTTGGTAGCTCCCATCTTCTTAGGGCCCTGATCGGCATCCGTATTATAGCTTCTGAGCGAATGGACTTTCTTATTAGAATCAATCAGGTCTGTATCCCATTCCACCATCGTATCCAACAGACGGTCAATCAGTTTTACCTGCACCGCCTCAGACTGAAAAGAATTAATAATTTCGGAAATTTCAAGAAGTTGCTTTTTCAATTTCTCGCTGTGCTTGCTCATTTTAGTAATAGTAGATTTTTACAGTAGTATAAGTAATATATGTTCGGTTGTAATAGTTTAAATATGGGTGCAATATTTGCGTTTATACACCGGTAAATTAGGTTTACAACTAATGATATAACGTATACGGGCAATAATAGTATCTTGTTATTGAAAACCGCCCTTAACTTTTACTAAAACTTACAATGTAGCAACATTATTACATACTTTTAAGTATAGTGTCGGCCGCTTCAATGCCTCTGTCAATGTCACTTTCCTGCATTATAAGTGCAGGCCTGAACCTGATGGTGTGTGAACTGCAACCCAAAAACACAATATGATGTTCAAACCCCTTTTTAATAAACAGGTTTCTTTGTTCATTTTGCTCAAAATCAAAGGCAGTAAGTAAACCCTGTCCCCTGATGTTACTTATCATTGGGTGCTTTTCTGCTAAATGAAGTAACTGCTGCTGTAAGTAATCTCCGGTTTGGGCGACATGGGCGCATAAATTATCCTCTTCAATAATCTCCAGTATTTTGGTAACGCGCACCATGTCCGCTAGGCTGCCGCCCCAAGTAGAGTTGATGCGTGAAGGTATAGTGAATACATTATCAGGGTTTTCATCCAGCCGCCGGCCGGCCAGTATACCGCATACCTGCATCTTTTTACCAAAGGCAATAATATCTGGCCGGGCCTTTTCGCCAAAATGCTCGTAGCACCAAAATTTACCGCTGAGGCCAACACCGGTTTGCACCTCATCATAAATTAATAAGGCTTCGTTTTCATCAGCCAATTGGCGCAGCTGCTCCATAAATTCACGGCGCACATGGTTATCGCCACCTTCGGCCTGTACAGGCTCGATGATAATGGCACAAATATCATCCGGATGATCATGAAAGGCCTGCCGTATTTCGGCTACTGACTGTGCTTCGCGGCGCAGTAAATCTTCCATATTTTCATCCGTTAACGGAAATTGAACTGTTGGGTGCGATACCCGTGGCCAGTCAAACTTGGCAAACCACTTGGTTTTCACAGGCAGGGTATTGGTCAGGCTCAAAGTATACCCGGTACGGCCATGAAAGGCTTTTTCAAAGTGCAATACTTTAAAGCCTTTTTCCTGCTTATGGCCTTTGGCAAAGTTTTTCTGCACTTTCCAGTCCATAGCGGCTTTCAATGCATTTTCAATGGCAAGGCCGCCGCCGGCTATAAAAAAAGCATGCGGCAGATAATCAGGGATCGCTACCCGGCTGAAGGTTTCCATAAACCGGGCGTATTGAGTAGTGTATATATCCGAGTTGGAGGGGTTGGTTAGGGCTGCCAGCATCAGGTCTTGCTTGAACTGCTCATCCTGTAACATTTTGGGGTGATTGTAACCAAGAGGTACAGAAGCAAAGCAGGTAAAAAAGTCGAGCAGGGTGCGTTTATGCAGCGAGTCATAAATGTAAACGCCCTGGCTTTTTTCCATATCAAAGGTGAGGTCGAAACCATCGGCAATGGTATGCTTTTTTAAAATGGTTTGAACATTTTCGGGAGTAACCGGCAAAGTTTTCATAAGCATCTGTGTTTACTCAAATGTACCCAAAAGGCCTTAAATAAGCAACCAGTGCGGTTTTTAGCAAAAAGCAGGTTTAAATGGTTTAAAGTTGATTTTTACACAGCAGCCGGTTTACAAAAATAATTTGTGTGCCGGCAAAGCCGCCTGCTGCACGCAGCACTGACATAAATGAGTCAGTAGTTTTCAGGCAGATACAATCTACATACATAAGCCTTCGAAGTTGGAAACTTCGAAGAACAGAAAAACTTCGAAGAACGGTTTTATATATAAAAAACATAAATGCACTACCGCTGTCATGCTGAGTTACTCGAAGCATAGTTGCAGAAACACTCATCAAAAAAGGCCTGTGCGCCCATGCTTCGAATAACCTCAGCATGACGGTGTTGGTTCGTTCATAAATACCAAAAATGAAGGTGCTTCGCTGTCGTTCAGCATGACATGCGTTTTTACATTTCTAATTTTAAAAATTTCTCCTGCATCCCCAGCAAACCTAATGTACCGCCGGTATGAACGGCCAGTATGCGGCTGCCGCGATGAAAATATCCTTGTTGGGTCAGATCGTAAATAGCATACAGCATTTTACCGGTGTATACCGGTTCAATGAGGATGCCTGTTCGGGCTACAAAGTTTTTGATGAAATCTATCAGTTCCGATGTGGTTTTGGCATAGCCTCCAAAATGGTAATCGGTATGCAACTGGTAGGGGGCGGGGGCAGTTAAGTAGCGGTCAATATCAGCCCTGATAAATTCGCCGTTTTTGAACACAGGGATGCCATGAAAAGCGGTAGATACTTGGTGCTGTTGAATGCCGTTGATTAAACCAGCCGCGGTGGTGCCAGTACCGCAGGCGCAAAACATATAGTTATAGGTAGTTGTAAGCTCATTCAGCAATTCGGCACAGCCCTGGGCGGCTTCGGGAGAGGCACCGCCTTCATCTATGAAATAGGCATTGTCATCATTCTCAAAATAACGGTTAAACAAAGCCGGTTTATCGCGGTAACTGCTTCGATCGGTAAATATGAGTTTCATGCCATGCAGCCGGCATAAAAATAAGGTGTGGTTTTGCACTTCTTCGCCCCGTACAAAACCCATAGAGGTGAAACCAAATTTGGCAGCGGCAGCGGCTGTAGCCAGCAAATGGTTAGAGAAAGCGCCTCCAAAAGTAACCAGGTGGCGTTTTTTTTCAGTTTCTGCTTTTTGTAAAACGTACTTAAGCTTGCGCCATTTATTGCCCGAAATGAGCGGATGAATCAGGTCATCCCGTTTAATAAAAACTTCAATACCAGCGGCATCAAATATGGCATCATTAATTTGCTGTACCGGGCTGAAGATTTCTAACTGCATGGGCATGTGCAAATGTACAATGCTCAGCGTAAAAAAACTTAAATTTGCAGCAATGACCACTGAAGTTGAATTACCCGAAACCGACGAGCAGGATTTATATGAGCACCTGCGCATTGTTGTTGACAAAGGACAATCGCTGTTGCGGATAGATAAGTTTTTGATGCATCGGGTTGAAAATGCCTCGCGCAACCGCATCCAGAATGCCATTGATTTGGGTAATGTGCTGGTGAATGACAAAACCATTAAACCCAGTTACAAGGTAAAACCTTCGGATGTAATTTCGGTGGTACTGCCGCATCCGCCGCGCGATACAGAAGTTTATCCGGAGAATATTCCGCTTAATATTGTGTATGAGGATGACGATGTGCTGGTGGTTAATAAGCCGGCAGGTTTGGTGGTGCACCCCGGGTATAATAACTATACCGGTACGCTGGTGAACGGATTGGTATATCACTTTCAGCAGCTGCCTACCTTACCCGGCAATGATGGCCGGCCGGGGCTGGTGCACCGCATTGATAAAGATACTTCGGGCTTGTTGCTCATCAGCAAAAACGAGCGGGCCATGACCTGGCTTGCACGCCAGTTTTACGAACATACCATTACCCGCCAGTACCTGGCCCTCGTATGGGGCGATTTGGAGCAGGATGGTACCGTTACAGGTTATATTGGCCGCAGTGTGGTCGACAGGCGGGTTATGTCTATATACGACGACCCGGAAAAGGGCAAATGGGCAGTAACCCATTATAAAGTGCTGGAGCGCTTTGGCTATGTTACACTTATTGAGTGCCAATTGGAAACCGGCCGTACGCACCAGATCAGGGCACACATGAAGCATATTGGGCACCCTCTTTTTAGCGATGCCATGTACGGGGGCGATAAGATATTGAAGGGAACCACGTTTAGCAAGTACAAACAGTTTGTGGAAAATTGCTTTGAACTGATGCCGCGCCAGGCCCTGCATGCACGTACGCTGGGCTTTGTGCACCCTACTTTGCGTAAACGCATCGACTTTGAGGCTCCGCTGCCTGCCGATTTTGAAGGCGTATTGCAGAAATGGCGTAAATATATTGCGGCTAACAGTGAGCAAAATGCATAAAAGTTTGTTTACACCATTTGTATGCCCTCATTTATCAATTTTAACGGCGATTTAATACCCAGTAATACAGCACTGCTCGATATCTGCAACCGGTCTTTTAAATATGGCGATGGCCTGTTTGAGAGTATGCGGCTGATGAACGGGCAACTTAAGTTTCCTGACCTGCATGCCGACCGCCTGCAGCAGGGCATGCGTGCACTCAAGATAGAGAATTTCAGCTTGTTTGATGACTACTTTTTGAAAGAGAAAGCCGAAGAACTGGGTATCATGAACAAGGCCAAACACGGCCGGTTGCGTTTAACCGTTTATCGCGATGCAGGCGGCTTATACACACCCGACTTTAATAAAGCCGGCTGGTGTATAGAACTGCAGCCCGACCAGCACAACCAGTACATGCTTAATAACCGGGGTATGATTATGGATGTGTTTACCGAACTTGTAAAACCTCTAAATTACCTCTCGAACCTGAAAACCTGTAACTCGCTGATATACGTAATGGCTGGCTTGTTTAAAACGCAAAGCCGGGTGGATGATGTATTTATTTTGAACCAAAACGGCTTTTTGTGCGAGGCTTTAAGTTCTAACGTGTTTGTGCTATACCAGGGCCACCTGTATACCCCGGCGCTTAGCGAAGGCTGCATTGCAGGTGTAATGCGCCAGGTAGTGATCAAGCTGGCGCTGAAAAACAATATTCCGGTTACCGAGGCACAGATTAACCCGGAAATACTAAACCAGGCCGAAGAGGTGTTTCTCACCAACGCCACCCGCGGCATTCAATGGGTTATCGGCTCGGGCATTAAACGCTACTTCAACAAAACCAGTAAAATGCTGATGGAGGAGTTGAATAAACTGTAATTATCGTAGTTTCATTTAAGATTATTCATTCTGTCATTGCGAGCGTTAGCGTGGCAACCGCTTGCTGTACAGAGGCGCAGATGCCTCCGTGCGATTACCACGCTAACGCTCGCAATGACAATTCTTTGATCTGACTTAATCTTTTATATAAAGACCGGAAATTTATCGCTACGGTAAAATTAACAATGCGAAGAATCAAAGAAAGAACAAATTTACACCAACACTTGCTCAGGCATCTGAATCGCCTGTAAAATACCATTCCATAAGTCGATGCGTGATTGCAGGGCGGCTTTTACAGCTTCGGTGGCCTCTTGCCAGCAAGTGTCATCGTCGCCGCAAAGTTCGGCTGTCATTTGGTAGGCCAGCTGTGAGTGGTGGTCGCCGTCTACTTCGATATGGCGTTCTAAATACCACAACAGGATATCTACCTTACCCGGTAACTGCTGGCTCAGCTCTTTAACAATGCTCAAAAACATGTCCGGAATTAAATCTTCACGCCCAAAAGTGAATACCGCTGCCAGGATGTGAGGCTTGCCGGCTGCAATCACATCAAATGTATGCTGCACAAAATTGCGGGCAGCTACGGGTATATGGGCAATAATCAAAGCTTCGTCAATGGTTTTACCATTGTTCAATTCTGCGAATAAAGCGTTTATATAAGTGGCCTCGCTGCCGGCTTGCTGCATGGCGCGCAGGTAAAGTTCAAAGTGGCTGCTGCGATTGCCCTGCTCATCAATGTCACTTTCCTCGCCCGTTACAATCTCATTAATTAAGTAACGGGTGTTGGCATTGCCTACCGGCATCCAAGGCGTGTGAGTGCAGGTTAACTTTTGTTGCAGCGCTTTCAGTAACGACATAAAATCCCATACGGCAAACACATGGTGTGCCGTAAACAGGTTTAAATCCTCAAGTGTATGAATGTGTTTATATAATTCGTGCTGAACCAGTTGTTGCCTTAAAGGTTCAATTGCGGTGCGTAATGCTTCAAGTTTTAAATTCATCGCTGCTTTTACTCTGTAAGGGGCAAAAATATATCCCATTAACGAATAAGGAAACGCGATGGATTTTTATGACATGAAGTTGATAGATGCTTTTGTAACGTAATGCTTTGCAATTCAAACCGGATTATCTATTAACTCACAACCTTACACCCCGCAAAAACTCCTCGATGCTCATGCGTTTTTTACCTTCCATTTGCAGGTCGGTAATACTGATGTAGCCATCGGCGCAGGCAAATTTGAGGTATGTCTTTTGGTCGGTAAGGTGTTGACCAGGTTGTACTTCAGGTGTATCGGTTTGCTTAGTCGTTTTAAAAACTTTAAGTGTTTTACCGTTGAGTTCGGTAAAGGCGGTAGGATAGGGGCTTAAACCTCTGATCCGGTTATATACTATCTCTACCGGCTGGTTCCAGTCTATACGGCAATCGTCTTTAAATATTTTAGGGGCGTGCTTAAGTTCAATACCATCAGCTAATTGTTCCTGCGGCTGCTCGGTATAGCGGCCGCTCTCAATGGCTTTTACGGTTTTCACCAGCAGCCCGGCGCCTTTAATCATCAGGCGGTCGTGGTATTCACCGGCGGTTACATCCTCGGCAATCGAAACTTTTTCAATAAAGAGAATATCACCGGTATCAATTTCCTGTTTTAAAAAGAAGGTAGTTACCCCGCTTTCTTTCTCACCGTTAATAATAGCCCAATTGATGGGAGCCGCCCCCCGATATTGGGGTAACAGAGAAGCATGCAGGTTAATGGTGCCTTTGGCAGGCATACGCCAAACCACTTCAGGCAGCATCCGGAAGGCGACTACTACTTGCAAATCGGCCTGGTAGCTTTGCAGTTCCTGTAAAAAATCTTCATTTTTTAATCTTTCGGGCTGCAATACCGGCAGGTGGTGCGCAACGGCATATTGCTTTACCGCCGATTCATTGAGCTTCTGACCGCGGCCGGCGGGTTTATCGGGCGCGGTAACCACCGCCACCACGTTGGCACCCGATTCAACCAAAGCCTCAAGCGATGCCACTGCAAATGCGGGCGTACCCATAAATATAATTCTCATAGTATAATAGCAGATGTAAAAGTGATAAGCTGAACAGTAGGCTATCACTACACAAAATTAGGCATTATTGTTTACAAGCAGTGCTTATAAAAGGGCTTGCACGGCTTAGTAACAGTTTGATGCCTGTCATTTCTTTAAGCTCAAAATTGAAAAATCACTGTCTTCTTTTACAATAATAGTGCTTAATATTCCCAACCCGGTTACCTCTAATTCTACAATATCGCCGGCCTGCAGCCACTGCGGCTGATAGTTCGCATCCTGGCGCAGGCCAGTGCCGTTCAGTTCCAGAAAGCAGCCGGTACCCACCGTGCCTGAGCCAATGATATCACCGGGTAAAACATCACAACCATAGGCGCAGCGTTCTAAAATTTCTGCAAAGGTCCAGTCCATGTCGGCCAGGTTACCGCTGGAAATCTCAATGCCGTTCACACGGCATTTCATGTTTAAGTTGTAGCAATTACCGGTATGGCCGGGCTTGGCAGCAATGCCGTAAGGTTCCAACTCATCCGGCGTTACCAGCCAAGGGCCAATCACGGTGGCAAAATCTTTCCCCTTGGCCGGGCCCAGGTTGAGCACCATCTCCTCTATTTGCAGGGTGCGGGCGCTCAGGTCGTTCATAATAAGATATCCCGCAATCAGTTGGTCGGCTTCGGCGGCTTTAATGTTGCGGGCTTTTTTATTGAGCACTACGGCTACTTCCAGTTCAAAGTCGAGTTTTTGAAAATGGTCGGGCATGCAGTGTACTTCGCCGGGGCCTTGTATGGCTTTGTGGTTGGTAAAATAAAATACCGGGTATTGGTCAAATTCGGGTATCATGTCTAACCCCCGGTTACGTCTTGAGGTAGCCACATGTTGCCTGAAGGCATAGGCATCGCGGCAGGAGGTAGGGTGAGGTACGGGGGCCAGCAATTCAAAAAATGCCTCTTCTTTGGCTATTCGGGTACCGGCTTTAATTTCACTGTCAATCTTCAAAGCCCGCTCCATTAACTCATCCCCTCCCCATAAAAAGCCGTTCATGTCATCGGGTATCAGCTTGTCGCAGGCATGCAAGTTGTAAATATGGCCGTTAATGAAAATGCCCAAATGTTCGGCGTCGTCATTCTTGTAAGATACGAGTTTCATAAAAGGGTAGCGTTATTATAGGTTTATAAGGCGGGCAGCGCCTTCATCAAAGCTAAACATTAACCTTTAATAAAATAAATAATATTATGCTTGCATAATAAAAAGCAGTTGCTTAACTTCGTTTCAGCCAATTATAAATCTAAAGATACTACTGTGCCACACAAGGGTTCACCACATCAGTTAACTGCTATAAGCGTTATCGCTTCGTACCGGTACGAGATGTTGTCGAAGATTGTGCTGGCACAGTATTCCATTTAATTTCTTTAAGGGCAACCTGCCCTTGTTTTGCGGCTGCTAAAAGCAGCGATTCGCCACTGTTCACCTTTTCTTATTCTTTCGCTCATTCATTAATTGTTTAGCATATGCCTGTATATCATACTTTAGGGCAAATTCCGCCGAAGCGGCATACCCAGTTCCGTAAACCGGATGGTAGCCTGTACGCCGAAGAGCTGGTGTCTACCGAGGGCTTTTCGAGCATGTACTCGCTGGTTTACCACTGTTACCCGCCTACCATTGTAAAAGCATTGGGTGAGCCATATTCGGTAGAACCTAAAATTGCCCGCGAGAAGCACCTGAAACATACCAGTTTAATCGGCTTTAATATACCACCGGCCGATGATTATTTGCAAAGCCGTAAACCGGTGCTGGTAAATAATGATTTGCACATTTCGTTGGCCGCCCCGCGTAAATCCATGAAGGATTATTTTTACAAAAACAGCCAGGCTGACGAGGTGATTTTTATTCATCAGGGCTCAGGCACATTAAAATCCGGCTTTGGTCAGATTAAATTTGTGTACGGCGATTATTTGGTGATTCCGCGTGGTACCATTTACCAGCTGGAGTTTGATACCGAGCAGAACCGCTTGTTCATTGTAGAAAGCTTTAGCCCGATACGTACGCCCAAACGCTACCGAAACCAATTTGGGCAATTGATGGAACATGCGCCTTACTGCGAGCGGGATATTAAACGCCCTACCAACTTGGAAACGCATGATGAGCATGGCGATTTCAAGGTGCTGATTAAAAAGCAAGGCTTGATTTACCCGTACACTTATGGTACTCACCCTTTCGACTTTATTGGTTGGGATGGCCTGCATTATCCCTGGGCGTTTTCTATTCATGATTTTGAACCGATTACCGGCCGCCTGCACCAACCACCTCCGGTGCACCAAACGTTTGAAGGGCATAACTTTGTGATCTGCTCATTTGTGCCCCGCAAATTTGACTATCATCCGCTGTCTATTCCGGCACCATATAACCATAGTAACGTAGATAGTGATGAAGTGCTGTATTATGTAGACGGCGACTTTATGAGCCGTAAAAATGTAGTGAAAGGGCAAATTACCTTGCACCCTGGCGGCATACCGCATGGGCCTGCTCCGGGCTCGGTAGAAAAATCAATTGGCAAGGAAGAAACGCATGAGTTGGCCGTAATGATAGATCCTTTTAAGCCACTGATGCTGACTGAAGATGCTATAGCCATTGAAGATGAAAGCTATTATAAAAGCTGGAGCGAATAAATTAATAATCATTCAATACTAACAAGATATACCATGGAAACATTAACCATAGAAAAGCAGCCGCAAACGCTTAATAACGACTTTTTGCCGCTTAACGGCACCGATTATGTGGAATTTTATGTAGGCAATGCCAAGCAGGCAGCCCATTTTTATAAAACCGCCTTCGGCTTTCAAAGCCTGGCCTATGCCGGCCCTGAAACAGGTGTGCGTGATCGTGCTTCATATGTACTGGTACAAGATAAAATCAGGTTGGTGCTAACTACACCTATGCATTCCGACAGCCCCATTGCCGAGCATATCAAAAAGCATGGCGACGGTATTAAGGCCTTGGCCATTTGGGTAGACGATGCTTATGATGCCTTTGAACAAACCACCCGCCGTGGTGCCGAGCCTTACCAACAGCCGCAAACGTTAACCGATGAACATGGCGAAGTTCGCACCAGCGGTATTAAATTGTATGGTGATACCGTGCACCTATTCATTGAGCGTAAAAATTATAACGGTACATTTTTACCCGGCTATCAGAAATGGGAATCGGCCTATAACCCTGCACCAACAGGTCTGATGTATGTAGATCATGGCGTGGGTAATGTAGGCTGGAATAAAATGAACCAATGGGTGAAGTTTTATGAAGAGGTAATGGGCTTTAAAAACATCCTGACCTTTGATGATAAAACCATTTCAACTGAGTATTCAGCCCTGATGAGCAAGGTAATGAGCAATGGCAATGGCTACGTAAAGTTTCCGATCAATGAACCGGCTGAGGGCAAAAAGAAATCGCAGATTGAGGAGTACCTGGAGTTTTACGAAGGAGAGGGCGTGCAGCATCTGGCTTTGGCCACCAGCAACATTGTAAAAACGGTAACTGATTTGCAAAGCCGGGGCGTAGAGTTCTTAACTGTACCCACTACTTATTATGATGAGTTGATAGACCGGGTAGGCCATATTGACGAAGACCTGGAACCCCTTAAAAAGTTAGGTATCTTGGTAGATCGTGATGAAGAAGGCTACCTGTTGCAGATATTCACCAAACCGCTGGAAGACCGCCCAACTGTATTTTTTGAAATCATTCAGCGCAAAGGTGCACGTTCTTTCGGCGCCGGTAATTTTAAGGCACTCTTTGAGGCTATTGAAAGAGAACAAGAGTTACGGGGTAATTTGTAAGAGAAGTTGTTATGTTGAACAATAGGGAAGCATCTCTATCTAGCTTCTCCAAAAGTGAACTACCGTTGTCATGCTGGGGCACTCAAAGCATGGGCGCACAGGTCGCTCCTATGAATGTCTCTGCTGCTACCCTTCGAGTACCTCAGGGTGACAACGGTAGTGTTGTTACCAATATACAGATGCTTTGCTATCACTACCGCTCAGTATGACAAATGATATAAAACAGAAAGGCCTAAGCATCGCTTAGGCCTTTCTGTTTTATATCAAAAAACTTTGATTATCTGTTTTTAAAGAATTTAAAGTTTTTGCCGATGAATTTGGCGTTGGCGCCTAATTCTTCTTCGATGCGCAGTAACTGGTTGTATTTTGCAATCCGGTCTGAACGCGAAATAGAACCGGTTTTGATTTGTCCGCAGTTTAAAGCAACAGCTAAGTCAGCAATGGTGCTGTCTTCAGTTTCGCCTGAACGGTGGCTCATTACTGAAGTATAACCATGTGTTTGTGCTAATGAAACAGCGTTGATGGTTTCAGTTAAAGAACCAATTTGGTTTACCTTTACCAGGATAGAGTTGCCAATACCTTTGTCAATACCTTCTTGTAAACGCTCGGTGTTGGTTACAAATAAATCATCACCTACCAGCTGCACACGTGCACCTAAACGGTCAGTCAGTTGTTTCCAGCCATCCCAATCGTCTTCGGCCATACCATCTTCAATAGAAATAATCGGATATTTTTCGGCTAATTGTGCCAGGTACTCAACCTGCTCAGTGCTGGTACGTACGGCACCTTTATCGCCTTCAAACTTAGTATAATCATATTTGCCGTCTACAAAAAACTCAGATGCAGCGCAATCCAAAGCCAGGCAAATGTCTACGCCAGGGGTGTAACCGGCTTTTTCAATCGCTTTCAAAATGGTTTCGGCAGCGTCTTCAGTACCTTCAAAAGTTGGGGCAAAACCACCTTCATCACCTACGGCAGTAGATAAACCACGGTCGTGCAAAATCTTTTTCAGGTTATGGAACACTTCAGAACCCCAGCGCAGCGCTTCAGAGAATGAAGGAGCACCTACAGGCATAATCATAAACTCCTGGAAGGCGATAGGCGCATCGGAGTGTGAACCGCCGTTGATGATGTTCATCATCGGGATAGGCAAAGTGTTTGCATTTACACCACCTACATAGCGGTATAAAGGCTGGCGGCTTTCTTGTGCAGCCGCTTTAGCTACCGCTAAAGAAACACCTAAAATGGCATTGGCGCCGATGTTGCCTTTGTTGGCAGTGCCGTCAATTTCAATCATCAGTTTATCAATGGCGTTTTGTTCAAACACATCCATGCCCTGCAGTTCTTTGGCCAGTTTATCGTTTACATTGGCTACCGCGTTTAATACGCCTTTGCCCATGTATTTGCTTTTGTCGTTATCACGCAGTTCAACCGCCTCGTGCGCACCGGTTGAAGCACCAGAAGGCACCGCAGCACGGCCCATAGCGCCGTTTTCAGTTAATACATCTACCTCAATAGTAGGGTTACCGCGCGAGTCTAAAATCTGGCGGGCATGTACATCAATAATCAAGCTCATTTTTAATATGGATTTGGTAAGTGTAGATACTACAATTAAACGCGGGCTAAGATAAGCGCAAAAACTTAATATTTAAACTCAAAATCTATTTAGGTAATATCTGTTACACCGCTGTTACCTATATACAATGCTGAGAGAGATAGGTTTAGGAAAATATAAGGTTTTAAAGGCTATGAATTTTATAAAAGTGTAATGCAGGCACTTGTCACCCTGAGGTACTCGAAGGGTGGTGGCAGAGCCATTCATAGCAGCAGCCTGTGCGCCCATGCTTCGAGTGCCTCAGCATGACAGTGGCAGTGCAGTTGCCAATGTATAAGTGCTTCGCTCATTATAATAAAAAGCTTGATCAAAACTCAGTCTTTAAAGGTCGGCAGTTCATCAACTGTTGGCTTTTTCTTTCGGTTGATCTGGTACATCAGGATGAGCAGTAAATTGTTCTTGTTGCCACTGTTTGCAACAAAATGATTATATTGGTTGATCCATCCTGCCTGAAAGCTCCAGGACTTATCAAACTTGTAACCCAAAGCTGCCGATATGCGGTTGCGCTCAAAGTTGGGATCTTCGTTGTTAAAAAATACCTCGTTATATATAGAGGCAAATACCGTTTTAGGTGCTACTGTTTGATGATTGAAAGGTACAATGAGGTTTAACCTGTACCTGAAGCGGTTACGGTAACCAATGTTCAACCAACGCTGCTCAATGCGGATGCGGTTTTCAAATTTGAACCGGCCGAATGCTTCATTTAAAATGAACTGCTCCCACAATCGGGTTTCGGTAATACTGGGGCCGGCAGATACATGGCCATAGTTATAAGTGGTATAGCGGCCTGTGCCTAATAAAGCGATGAAATTATTCTTAATAGCGTAGCTTACACCACCCTTAACTTCGTAATAAAAAAACTGGTCAAAAAGAGTATTGGTGCGGGTTTGCAATTCGGTATAACCACCCCAACGGTGGTTGGTATCGCTCGGTAAAACTAAGGTAACTAAACCCCAGGTGCCGGTTTTAGAATTTTGTGCCTGCGTTGCTGTAAAGCAAAACAAAAAGACGAATAACAATAGTAAGATACGGTACATAAAAGCCTGTGTTAAATTAATGTTAACACAGGTTCAAATATAAACTGATATGTTGATTTTAATTTAACTTATTCCCATTTAAAGGTTTTTACAGCTACGGTATAAATAATGATGCCCCATATCAGCATCACCAGCAATTGCTGGCCTAAATCAAACAGGCCGGCACCTTCAAAAGATACTTTCCGCATGGCATCGTTCAGATAGGTAAGCGGCAGGGCTTTACTGATGGGCTGCAGCCATTTAGGGAACGCGCTGATAGAAAAGAAAGTGCCCGATAACAAGAATTGTGGTAGCGTAATGATGTTGGAAATTGGTGGTATAGTACTTTCATTTTTAGCGAGGCCTGATACAATGAAGCCAAAACCCATAAATACAATAACCCCAATAGTACATAACACCAGCAAATTAAGCACCGTAGTAACGCCATGAATTAAAGTAAATCCGAATGCAAAATGCCCGATTATAATAATAAAAAGTGCACCGATTAATGAGAATACAATACGGGCCAGCGCCTCGCCAAGCACAATGCTGGAGCGTTTTACCGGCGTAGCAAAAAAACGTTTAATCACCAGTGTTTGGCGTAGGCTTAGAAACACAAAGGCAGTACCGAATACGCCTGTACTCAATAAGGAGAAGCCTAACTGACCAGGCAATATAAAGTCGATGGTTTTATATTCGCGGCCCTTTACCGTCACTTCCCTCAATTCGGCCATAGGTGGTACACCGCCGTGCAAACGGGTGTTAATTTGGTAAAATATGTTGTTCAGTATCGATTTCAGAATGTTGCCTTTTTCTAAAGAAGCATGGCTGTAGCTTACGTCAACTCTGAAAGGCGTTGGCCCTGCATTTTTTTTAATATCAATAACTGCATCCAATGTGCCTTTTTGAAGACGGCTTTGTGCTTCGGTAGGGTTTATATCTCTTACCAGCCGCACTACCGAGGTACCTTTCAATGCCTGATATACCGGATTGATGGTATCGCTGCTTTTAGCCAACCCTACATCTACTGTAATACTACCTCCGCCAATAAAGCCAAAAACCAGGATAAAAATCAATGGGAATGCCAGTGTAAATACGACAGCCGAGGGGCTGCGGGTAATAGACCTGAAACTGGCTTTGGCAATGGCCAGTGTAGCTTTAAAATCACTGTAAGGTTTAGTATGGTTGTTGTTCATATCATTAATTAAATATTGGAGATGGAGAATCAAGAGTCAGAAGCCAAAAATTAATATAGGAATTAGACAGCTTCTTGATTCTTGACTCTAAAGATTACTCCGCTCTTAGTTCCTTGCCCGTTTTGGCAATAAATACATCTTCTAGGTTAGCTTGCTTTACCTGTTTGCTGCGCTCAAAACCGGAGGCTACCAGCTCATCAATAAAATGATCGGGCGTATCAATACCGATGATCTGGCCGCCATCTACAAAAGCTACCCGGTCGCACAAAATCTCGGCTTCATCCATATAGTGTGTGGTGATGACTACTGTAGTGCCGCTGCTACGGATATTACGTATCAAATCCCATAAATTGCGGCGGGCCTGCGGATCTAACCCAGTAGTAGGCTCATCCAAAAATATAATACGTGGATTGTTGATTAAAGTGGTGGCAATGGAAAAACGCTGTTTTTGTCCGCCCGATAGTTCTTTGTACTTAGCCTTGGCTTTATCGCGCAGGGCTACTTTATCCAGCATCTCTAAAGGGTTAACATCAACTCCATACAAGCCGGAAAAAAGTATCAGTAATTCTGTTAAATTTAAGTTAGGGTAATAGCCGGCGGCTTGTAACTGTACACCGATGCGCTGCTTGATATGGCCGGCATCACGGTCAACCGAAAAGCCGTCTACCTGTACCTCGCCCGAGGTTTTGTCGCGCAGGGTTTCAATAATTTCGAGGGTAGTGGTTTTGCCGGCGCCGTTCGGGCCTAAGAGGCCGAAAATCTCGCCTTCGTAAACTTCAAAGCTGATGCCTTTAACGGCGGTAAAGTTACCGTACTGCTTTACCAGATTTTCAACTTTAATGATAGGTTGCTGTGCCATACTGTAAAAGTCGGTGATGGCAACGATATTTCCACCAATTGAGCGGCAGAAAACAAAAATTTTACGGTAAAAGCATTTAAGTATGCAGTAAGCAGAGGGGGACAAACAGGAATGCTGAATTTTTAGTTCAGCATTCTTATTTATAAATACATTATTTTTTTGCGCCTTTGGTCAACTCGCTTTCCGATTTAATGACCTTGCTTCCGTTTTCCTGTTTAATTTCATAAGCAGGTTCATCCTTGCTGGCATTGCGTTTTATTTTGCTGCCTTTAATCGTTTTTTCTACAGGTTCAGTGTGCTTGGCTTCAACTTTACCTTCAGCTTCCGATTTTCCCCAGTTCCAGTGAACAGTATCTCCCTTTTTCATAGTGGCATGTTTAGTTAATAGTTTAACAAAACACAGGCCACATTTTAAGGGGCAGGTGTCTATTTAATAATTATGGTATCAATAATAGAATACGAACTATCGTTGCTCGGCTTGGCAAATTTGAGGTAATAGGTGCCAGGGGATGAAGCTTTGAACTTGTATACAGCTGCAGTGGCGCGCGGAGCAGCATTGGCATTAACACTATCTTTAGTAACAAACACTTTTATGTGCTGTGTATTTACGTGAATAGGACTAACGGCCAGGCTATCAAAATAATGAGTGTTATTGGCATTTGGCCATACCAGCGTAAACAATAATTGCTGATCTACTTTGCCTTGGGTAGGGCCGTTTACACCGGTAACCATAATTTGCCTAGCAGGACTACTTACCGTTGCCAATTGCTTAACAGTTACCTCATCCTTTTTGCAGGATGTAAAAGACAGCGCCAGTAAAATAAATACAAGAGTAAAAAATCTCATATAACGCGTTTTTTAACAGGTAAACAAAATTATTTTGATAGTGAAACTGCTCTGCTTTAAAAAGTGCAAAATATTGCACACAAGTTAGTTACATATTTACGTATAAAACAAATTATTGTTCGGTTTTAACAAATTTTAACTACCCGGAAGAAGTTCAATCAAAAAATGCCATCAAATCCGTATGGTAAAGTTTCAAGGGTGCTAAATAAAGTATCCGTGCAACGGTTAATTCAAATAAATTTTAGCTTTACCTCCGCATCAATTTTATCATTATGAAAGAGAATATCCGTTGGGGCGTTATAGGGTGTGGCCGTATATCTCATCGCTTTATGCAGGGGCTGCAGGTAATAAGCAATGCCTCATACACAGGTGCTTGGTCGCGCCGGCCTGAAACAGTAGACGCCTTTGCGGATCAATACGGGGGTAAGGTATTCAGAAGCATTGAGGAAATATTAAATGCCGAAGATATTGATGCCGTTTACATAGCCACCCTGCCCGACAGCCATAAGCAGTACAGTATAGCTGCACTACAGGCGGGCAAGCATGTGCTGTGCGAAAAACCTTCAGCTTTGTATGTAAGCGAACTTGAAGAAATTCTTACTGTGGCCCGCCAGCAGAAACTGCTGTTTATGGAGGGGATGAAGCCGCCTTTTTTTCCATTATACCGCCGTTTAAAAACGCATTTGCAAACCAATGGAATAGGAGAGGTGCGCTACATTCGTGCCGGCTCGGCAGTGGCCGATTTAACACGTGATCACCCCAATTTTAGTTACGAACTAGGTGGCGGCAGCCTGACCTCTATCGGTATTTATGAAGCGTTTTTAGCTATTGACTGGTTGGGTAACCTGGTTGACCTGCAAACGCTTGGCCGGTTTGAGGGTACGCCGGTAGATATATTTTCAGTGTTTCAAAGCCGCCACGAAAATGGCTTTGCACAATTGTACTGCGGTTTGGATGTGCATGGCTACGGCGATGCCCTGATTGCCGGAACCCAGGGTCGTATCATCATCCATAAAAACTGGTGGAACCCGGCCAAAGCCACCATCAGTTACTTAGACGGCCGCACTGTTGAACTGGATGAGCCTTTCGAGCATGGTGGCCTCAATTATGAAACGGAGCATTTTTGCCAATTGATTAGGGAAGGTAAAACAGAAAGCCCGGTAATTACCCATGAATTATCCCGGCAAATGTTAACAATGATTGATCAGGCGCGGCACCAGGTAGGCTTGTATTATGAAGGGGAGAGGAAATAGATAGTTTTCATCTGTCGTTTCGAGCGATAGCCGTGGCAACTGCTTGCTATACAGAGGCGCAGATGCCTCCGTGCGGTTGCCACGCTATCACTCGAAATGATAAAGTGTTTATATTATTTATCCTTCTTTTTCATGCACTATATGGTCGCCTTCCTGCACCAGATAGGCAAACTTTTCCCAAAAGCCATCTTTGGGCAATGAGGCCAATATATCAACCGGTTCTTTTTTTACCGGGTGGATAAACTGCAGGCGGCGGGCATGCAGGCATATACTTTTCTTCAGGCTGCCACGCGGATAGCCATATTTATTATCGCCCACAATAGGGCAATTTAATGTAGATAGCTGCACCCGTATTTGATGTGGCCTGCCGGTAATTGGGTTTACCTGTATCAGGTAATAACCGTTCAACTCTCCGGCCAACCTGTAATGTAGTTCTGAGCGCTGGCTGCCTTGCACCTCGTGGTTATGTGCTTTGGTTACATTCTTCTGCGGATTTTTCACAAGCCAGTGCACCAAGTTACCGTAAGGCGGCTCGGGCCGGTTGCGCACTACAGCATAATAAGTTTTACGAATGTGGCGGGTTTTAAACAGTTCATTCATCCGCTCCAGCGCTTTGCTGGTTTTGGCGAACAAAATTACCCCGCTCACCGGGCGGTCCAGGCGGTGCACCACGCCCAAAAATGCGCCGTTAGGTTTATTGTATTTAGCCGCCAGGTAGCGCTTTACTTTTTCATCCAAAGGCTCATCACCGGTTTCGTCTACCTGTACAATGTCACCTGCACGCTTATTAACGGCAATAAGGTGGTTGTCTTCGAATAGTATATCGTTATCGGTAATGTCTGAGTAGTTCATAGATCATGGTTTATGGTTCATAGTGAATTGCGGAGGGCAGTTAGCATTTTAGCCCAATGTTCGTACTCGTCATAAAGTCTTCTAAAATCAACAGAGTTTATATACTGCCGCTTTTGTGCAATAATAAGCAACTCACTACTTCAATTGCCGAACGTAAAGAATAGTTTAAGAAATTTATAAAAACAGGTTTAGTTTGCCCTGTAGAACCCTCTGCTATATTTAATACAACAGAGTCAGCTACTCTCTTTATTTGAGAAGTTAAGATAAAAAGCTCTTCCTTTGGAAACGTTTTGGTAAGTTGATGGATTTCTTCACTCAAATTAAGTGCTTTCTGCCATACCTGCAGATCTTCAAATCGAAAAGGCATATAAGTTTTCTATGAGCTATGAGCCATCAACTATGAACTAATCTAATACTGTTCCTTCTCATTCGGGAAATCTTTGCTTTTCACATCACTTACATAGTGCTGTATGGCCTCATGCATAATATCATTCAGGTTAGCATATTGGCGTAAAAAGCGGGGT
Organism: Mucilaginibacter koreensis; assembly: GCF_054783355.1. NCBI lineage: Bacteria > Pseudomonadati > Bacteroidota > Sphingobacteriia > Sphingobacteriales > Sphingobacteriaceae > Mucilaginibacter > Mucilaginibacter koreensis. The sequence continues at coordinate 252,820 of NZ_BAAGQS010000001.1, forward strand.
TTAAATTCTTTGTTGATGCCCAGCATATCATGCACCACCAGTACCTGCCCGTCGCAATGCGAACCGGCACCAATGCCAATGGTTGGGATTTGTAAAGTAGCAGAGACTTCAGCCGCTAATTTGGCTGGTATTTTTTCCAGCACTACCGCAAAGCAGCCTAATTCCTGCAACTTCAGTGCATCTTCTTTTAATTTTTGAGCTTCTGCTTCTTGTTTGGCCCGAACGGAGTACGTTCCAAATTTGTAAATAGATTGAGGCGTTAAACCCAGGTGCCCGCAAACAGGAATACCTGCGGTGAGAATACGGCTTACCGATTCGGCAATTTCCAAACCGCCTTCAATTTTTACAGCATGGGCGCCCGACTCTTTCATGATACGGATAGCGGAGTTCAAAGCTTCTTTAGAATTACCCTGATAAGAACCAAAAGGCAAATCTACCACCACCAGCGCACGGCTTGCGGCACGCACTACTGAGGAGGCATGATAAATCATCTGATCGAGCGTAATGGGTAGGGTGGTTTCGTGGCCGGCCATTACATTAGAGGCCGAGTCGCCCACTAAAATAACATCTACACCTGCGGCATCTACAATAGCTGCCATTGAATAATCGTAAGCGGTAAGCATAGATATCTTTTCGCCCCGGTTTTTCATTTCCTGAATAATGTGGGTGGTTACGCGCTTGATTTCTTTATTAACAGACATAAGATGTATGATTTTAGTGCTGCAAATGTAACTACTGCCCTGCATAAAAAGGGATATCAGCGCCTTTTTTGAACATCTGCTGCACCTCTGTAAGTCTTTTACCTGATATTTGATATATAAATGATATAAAAGCCTATAAAATTTTCTTAAAAGTTGTACTTTTGCGGCGTGAATTCAGCCTTTTGTGATTTTAATTGCATTGTTACTGTTCACGGCGCTTTACACTTAGCCGACCGGCTTCTTGTTTTTCCATTAAATTTTTTTGCAAAATGACCAACTACACCAAATTACCGGCTGTATTGCTGCTGGCCGACGGCACTGTTTTTCATGGCAAAGCTGCCGGCAAAATAGGCACCACTACCGGAGAAATTTGCTTTAACACCGGCATGACCGGCTACCAGGAGGTATTTACCGATCCATCGTACTATGGCCAGATTATGGTGACTACCAATGCCCATATCGGTAACTATGGTATCGCAAAAAATGAAAATGAATCGGGCCATATCCAGATTTCCGGTTTGGTTTGTAAAAATTACAATATTGCCTACAGCCGCAAACAGGCCGACGAATCAATTCAGGATTATTTCCAAGAGCAGAACATCGTTTGTATTTCTGATATTGATACCCGCCAGCTGGTACGCCATATTCGTGATAAGGGAGCGATGAACGCCATCATATCTTCAGAAAATACTAACATTGAAGAGCTGAAGGAAAAACTGGCTGCGGTACCATCAATGGATGGCCTGGAGTTATCTTCTATTGTTTCTACTACCGAAACTTATACTTTCGGCAATGAAGATGCCCCTTACCGTGTAGCGGTGCTGGATTTAGGCGTGAAGAAAAATATCCTGCGCAATTTTGATGACCGTGAGGTGTTTGCCAAAGTATACCCGGCCAAAACCACGTTTGAAGAAATGGAGCGGGATTTTGCCCCTGACGGCTACTTTATCTCCAATGGCCCCGGCGACCCATCGGCGATGCCTTATGCTATTGAAACCGTGAAGCAGATATTAGATGCTGATAAGCCCATGTTCGGTATCTGCTTGGGTCACCAGTTACTGGCTCTGGCCAATGACATCCCAACCAAAAAGATGTTCACTGGTCACCGTGGTTTAAATCACCCGGTAAAAAATGTGATCAAAGATCATTGCGAAGTTACTTCTCAGAACCACGGTTTCGGTGTGGTGCAGGATGCCGTACGTGAGTCTGAAAAAGTAGAGATCACCCACGTTAACCTGAACGATAATTCTATTGAAGGTATCCGTGTAAAAGATAAAAAAGCATTCTCAGTACAATACCACCCCGAATCATCACCCGGCCCGCACGATAGCCGGTATTTATTTGATGATTTCATTGAGTTAATGAAGAAATAATTGAAAGCGGGATTAAATCCCGCTTTTTTTATTTGCAGCTGTGTGATACAAGGGTCAATTTTATAGGCTTGATTGAATAATAAGGAATAGTCCGGGCATTCTCATATAGCGTCAACCCAATTGTTATGGCGAGAAGGAACGACGTGGCTATCGCATGTAGGCATCTGCGCCTCTATACAGCAAGCGATGGCCACGCTGCCGCTCGTCATGACAAAATGGGTTAGCATTAGTTATATGTAAGCATCTCAATTCGTGCTTGGTAAAAATCAGGTAGAAATAATGATTGTTGATGTTTTTTAACTTTATCAAATACCGCCTGTCCACAAAAAAGCCATGCAGATTATCCGCATGGCTTACAACTAAAAGCTAAATGTATTTTTTATAAATTATTGAATTTGCTGAAAAAACTCAATGTTTAATTGTGGGGTAATTCTTACTAAAACCTCTTTGCTGTCGTTTTTTAAGTCAACAAAGTAAGCTACCGGGTCTAAATCCGGGTTAAGGGCAGTGTTGGTTTGCAGTACAATCACACGGCCAACGGTATAACCTTCGTATTGCTTTTCAATTTTTTCCATGGCTTTGGCCGGAATGGCTTTAGCGGTTACATTGTGGGTTAAGCCCATAAACTGGCCATCGAAACTGTAGAAGGCACTCATACGCTGGCCATCAACAGTAAAGTCAGCTTGCTGGCAGCGGCTGCCGGTTTTCCATATCACGTCAGTTGCATCTTTAAAATCTGTTTCAAACTGAGTAGCGGTTTTATAAGTAACTGAAGCAGTTTTGTCATCAGTTTTTTTATCATCTTTTGCAGCGTATACATTCAGGCCAACTAAGGCTGATACTAATGTTGCTAATAAAAACTTTTTCATTTTATTTGTGATCTTTTGTTTCAACAAAGATAGGTTTGTGTTAAAAATATTTCAAATTAAATGTAATTATTATTAATTTTTAATAATTATATAGATATTTTTTAAAAAATATGAATTTAGCATCTTTTACTTAGTGTAATATTTACAATATGAAAAATTTTTGATGAATTCTATAGTGTTAAATGTACACTATTGGCTTGCTGGTTGAGTAGTAAAATGTGTGAATTAGTCATTCTATCAGAGCATGGCGCAAATCGAACAGTGCTCATTCATTGAATTAAAACAGGTATAAATGTGCTTAACACTTGGCACAAAATATTTTATCTTTATCCAAACTATTGGTATAACTCTATTACACCCTTTTATTTTCCGTATCCGCTTTATTTATGTTCTGCAAACGAATGATATACATTTTAATGCTGGGTCTCAGTTTTGGGCTATTGGCAGGATGTACTTCTTCTGCAAACCCTGCATTAGCGCAAAATGGCGTGATAGATTTGCGAAGCCAATCATTTAATAATGCAGTACAGTTAAACGGTACATGGTTGTTTTACTGGCATCAGTTGTTTAGCCGACCCGGTGGAGGAGTAAAAGGAGTGCCTGTAAATTTCCCTTACAAATGGTCAGACGGGGAGATCTCCGGTAAACAGCTGCCGGCGTTTGGTTATGCCACTTACCAGCTTAAACTTTTACTGCCCCGCCATACCGGCCCATTACGTATTTCGTTACCCGATGTATACTCGGCTTACCGTTTTTATATTAATGGCGAACTGGCGGTAGAAAACGGTTGTGTAACCACCGGCCCCAAAGGTTTTGTGCCTTATTGGCAACATCAATGGGTTGACATTCCCGGCAATGCAGATACGCTGGTCATTCATTTACAGATAGCTAACTATGCGCACAGTAAGGGCGGTATCAGCCAACCCATCGAGATCGGAAAGAAGGCCGTAATGCGCCTGAAACGCCAGCGGGCGGAGGGGATAGACTTGCTGCTTACCGGCTGCCTGTTTATGGGTGGTTTGTTCTTTTTGGGTTTGTATCTTTTTGGCAACCAAGATAAGGCCATTTTGCTATTTGCTTTATTTGCCATTGCTTACAGTTACCGTATTATAGGTACTGATAATTATGCACTGCATGATATGTTGCCGGGCCTGGATTGGTATGTAGCTATCAGGTTGGAATACATCAGTTTGTTTTTGGGCGTAGGCTTATTCGGCTTATATACACGCTACCTGTACCCGAAGGATATCAACCTTACAATAGTTTATATCATTGCCGGCTCGTGCTTCTTTTTCTCTTTGATTTCGGCTACCATGCCGCCATCGTGGTTTACACAGCTTATTAATCCGTTTTTAGTTGTAACCATTTTTTGCTTGATTTATACTCCTTATGTATACGTGAAAGCCTACCGCAGGCACAGGCCGGGCTCCTTTTACTCATTGTGCAGTGTGTTTACGCTCATGATGCTATTTGCTATTTCCCTGCTGCATTACTGGGAGCTGATTCCGCCTATGCAGTTGCTGAGCTTTTTTGGTTACATCGGCTTCTTTTTCCTGCAATCATTAGTGCTATCGCACCGGGTATCATTCATTTTAAACAAGGCCCGCATGGAGGCCGAACAGGGGCTTATTGCCAAAAGCGAATTTTTGAGCAATATGAGCCACGAGATCAGGACACCGCTGAACGCGGTAATTGGTATGGGGCATTTGCTGTTAAAAAGCAACCCCCGCGAAGATCAGATAGAGCAGTTGGATGTAATGCTGTTTTCGGCCAATAACCTGCTGGCTATTGTAAACGATGTGCTGGACTATAATAAGATTGAGGCCGGTAAAATAACCTTTGAGCACATTGAAATGAGCGTAAGCACCATTATAAAAAATGTGGTGAGCGGCCTGCGTAGTATGGCGCTTGATAAAGGTATTGAGTTAAACTGCCAGTTAGATGCCGGGTTAAAAAGCAAAGTGCTGGGTGATCCTACCCGTTTATCGCAGGTGTTAACCAATCTGGTACACAATGCAATCAAATTCACCTCGGTTGGTAAAGTTGAGGTATGCGTACGGGTAAAAGGGCAAACCGAAACACAGGTTACTTTATTAATTGAAGTTGCAGATACCGGTATAGGTATTCCCGAAGAAAAACAGCTTTTGATATTTGACCGCTTTACCCAAGCTGACTCTTCTACATCGCGTGGGTTTGGTGGTACAGGCTTGGGTTTGGCTATCAGCCAGCGCATCTTACAATTACAGCAAACAGAGCTTAAGCTTAGTAGTGAGGAAGGAAAAGGATCTACTTTCTGTTTCACCCAAACTTTTAAAAAATCAATGGTGCCCGTTGCTCCGGCACCCGCAGCGCCGCAACCACTGGAAAGCTATCAGCCGCTTACCGGAATTTCCATTTTACTGGTAGAAGATAACCTGATGAACGTGCTGGTTGCACAAACCTATTTGAAACGCTGGGGCGCTACCGTTGAGGTAGCCGAAAATGGCCTGGAGGCATTGAATAAAGTAGATAACAACAAACACCAGCTGGTGCTGATGGATTTAAGTATGCCCGTAATGGATGGCTACGAAGCTACCCGAAAAATGCGTGAACAGGGTATTACTATCCCGATAGTAGCCTTGACGGCCAACCTGCCCCAAGAGGTAGAAGTTCGGGCGGGACAGGCTGGGATGAACGATGTGCTGGTAAAGCCTTTTCTACCCGATGAACTGCACCGCAAAGTGCTGTTTTATGTGATGGGGAAGGAGTAAGTATATAGTCATGCTGAAACGAGTTCAGCATGACGTTGATTCAAATTTACTTCTTTTCCATAATTTCCTTACTAATCGCTTTTACTTCTTTCAATAATAAAGGAAAAGCAGGCTCTGCCATGCCGCCATGGTCATAACCATCCAGTTCGTACAGGCGGGTGCGCTTGTGGCCCACCAGTTTCATCATGCGCCACAGGTAAGCGTTTTCTTCGTATCGGCCTAATAGCTCCATTTCGCGGTCGCCGGTAATGAGCAAGGTTGGCGGGGCATCTGCCCGCACATGGTATAAGGGCGCATATTCATCAATCAGTGGCTGAGTATCTTTCATGCCGCGTTCCTGCCTGATGGTAAAGTGGGTAATGGCCTGTCCGCTAAACGGAATCAGTGCTGCAATGCGATTGGCATCGATGCCATATTTGTTCAGGTAATGCTTATCCAACGTGATCATTTCACTTAAATAGCCACCCGCTGAGTGGCCAGACAGGAAGATTAGATTAGTGTTGCCTCCATAACTGCCTACATGCTGAAACACCCAGGCCACTGCTGCCGCCGCATCTTCAATATAGGCCGGAGCCTTTACCTTGGGCGATAAACGGTACCCTACGCCTACCACAGCATAACCTTTTTCCATCAGCGCTTTAGGAAGTTCCCGGTGCCCACCGGTTATACCGCCGCCATGAAACCATACAATAGTGGCAAAATTTTTAGCGCCTTTTGGGTAATAAAAATCCAGCAAACATTGGGAATTAATGTAAGCATCTTTCTGGTTGATGCTTTGTTCGTAATAATGAATACCTTTTTCGGTTTCATACACTTGCTGTGCCCGAAGTGTAAGCGTACAGAACAGTAAAAGCAGGAATAATAGATTTTTCATAAATGTATTTAACAGATGGTTGGTAAAGGTTGCATTATTTATGTACGATGCCAAATTAAAGCCTCAAATTCAAAGCGCCTCATCTGTTCGTACACTTGTTACATTTCTTTTTTTGGCCTATTAACTTTATACTTGTTTATCAGCACGTATCTATGTTAAAATTAGCAAGCATCTCTTTACTGTTATTGGGCACCTGTGTAGCCAACTATAAACCGAAGCAATCGTCTGCCCCACCGGTGGTCACCGTAAAAGCGCAAAAAGTTGTTACCGGTGCCGATCAAACTGCGGCTTACCTGCCTTATTTAAAAGGAAAACGTGTAGGAATGCTGGTGAACCAAACCTCCATTATTGGCAATAAACTGAGTGTGGACAGCCTGCACGCCTTGGGCATATCCATTAAATATATTTTCGGCCCCGAACACGGTTTCAGGGCCAATGCCAGCAACGGAGCAGTGGTAAAAGATGAGGTGGATGAGCAAACAGGTATCCCTATTATTTCGCTTTATGGCGCCAAACGCAAGCCCAGCAAGGCCGAGATGGATAGCATAGATGTAATGGTGTTTGACATTCAGGATGTAGGTTGCCGCTTTTACACCATGATTAATACCCTGGCCGATGTAATGGAAGCCTGCGCCGAAAACAACAAAGAACTTATTATTCTGGATCGCCCTAATCCTAATGCTTATGTAGATGGCCCAGTGCTGGATATGAAATTTAAATCGGGTATCGGTAAATTTCCCATCCCGGTTACTCACGGTATGACGATGGGCGAATTTGCCCGTATGGTAAACGGCGAACATTGGCTGCCCAATAACCTGCAGTGCAAAATCCGTGTTATTCAGGTAAAAAATTATACGCACAGCATGTATTATGAGTTGCCGGTACATCCGTCGCCCAATCTTAATACACAAACTTCCATTATGCTTTACCCTTCGCTGTGCTTGTTCGAGGGTACCATTATCAGCCAAGGCAGGGGTACCTATATGCCTTTTACCGTACTGGGCGCACCTTTATTAAAAGGCAAATACCAGTTCTCGTTTACGCCGGTGAGCATCAAAGGCATGTCTGAAGCGCCGCTGCACCAGGATGCTAATTGTTACGGATTAGACTTAAGCCAATACGATGTAAAAGCCCTGCATGCTGCCGGCCGCATCAACCTGCAATGGATGATTGATTTGTATAATGCATACCCCGATAAAGACAAGTTTTTCGATTCATCGCAAAGCAAGGCCATGGGCCGCATTGAGCGCCTGATTGGAAACGATGGATTTAAAACCCAGATAGCCCAAGGCAAAACCGAAGCCCAGATCCGCAAAACATGGGAGCCCGGCCTAAGCCAGTATAAAAAAATGCGGTTGAAGTATGTGTTGTATAAATAAGAGCAATCTTTTATATAAACCAATATTGTCATAGCGAGCGATAACGTGGTAACTGCATGGGGGCATAGGCGCCTCTGTATAGCAAGCGGCTCGCAATGCTAAAATAGACTTTTAGCTCCAATAATTTAAGTAAATTGGAGCCCTGATCTCTTTCATCACATTTATCTGCCCTTTTATCACATTTATTTTCATGCCTGTTTAAAGCGGCTTAAGCTTGCAGCATGAAATTCAGATATATAGAAATTGCTATTGCCACGCTGCTGCTGCTCGTAAGCTTATATGACCTGATGGGCACGGCACATTTGTACTATCAGGGCAATCTCATCTATCACTCTTCCGAGGCTGATCGGTTTGCCGCCCGTGGCCTGCATTTTGATTTTGCCATCCATTACGTCACTCCGCAGCTTATTACTTGTCTGACTGTTTACCTTACATTTATATGGATGGCCTGCGGGTTGCCAAACCGGTATATCATCAATCAGCAATGGGGAAAGGTAGCAAGTGCTGTAATTGGTGGTTTTGTGATGACCTGGGTTTTGCTGGGTGTAAAAACTTACTTGGGCCAGCCTTATGAAACCGATAGCGCCTGGAATGCCGGGTACAAGCAGATGGATCGGGTGATGACCCTGTACCTTGTGCTATTAGCCTATCAGGCAGCGAAGCAAAGTATCAACTGGCTGCTGTTGCGAAACATGAGGATTGCCAATACCAACCACCGGGCGCTCGCTACAGAAGTCTCCTACTTTGTTATTGGCTGGCTAATGGTTTTTAGCGGGTGCATTTGGCTAAAGGTATATTGGGGCTGGACGTTGTTTGTCATCACGATTATACCTTGTGCTTTTATTACATACCTTTTCATTCAGCACTGGCTGGTTCCGCGTTACTGGTACCGCCGCGAAGGTAAACCTGCTTTTTGGCTGTTGCTGTTTACAAGTACCTTTGTTATTAACGTACCGTTCAGCGGACTGTATGCTGCAAAGGTAGCTTATGCACCATGGGCTTTTTGTATGTTGTTTGCCATTGCATGGTTATCGCAATTATGCCTTATTACGCCATGGGCATATTATGTACAGCGTTACCGCAAAAACCTGGAAGCAGAACTGGCCGGATTGCGTACCGATTTAGGTAATTCTGCTGCTGATGCACAGTTTCTGCGCTCACAAATTAATCCCCACTTTTTATTCAATGCCTTGAATACCTTATACGGCATGGCTTTAACCGAACAAGCCGAAAAAACTGGCGAAGGTATACAAAAGCTGGGGGATATGATGCGCTTTATGCTGCACGAAAATCACCAGGAGCGCATTGCTTTAAGCAGTGAGATTGATTATCTGAACAATTACATCAACCTGCAAAATATGCGTTTAGCTGCTTCATCTAATATTGAGATTGTGGCGCAGTTACCGCAGGAAGATACTACTGATCACATTGCCCCAATGTTGCTTATTCCTTTTGTGGAAAATGCTTACAAGCATGGTATCAGTTTGCAGGAGCGGTCGTGGATTAAAGTTAATTTACAAGTGAAAGATAGCCAGTTGCACTTGGATGTCAATAACAGCGTACACACCGAAAGGGAAACCGACCCTGAAAAGCACCGCTCCGGTATCGGCCTTGAAAACGTAAAGCAGCGCCTGCAACTGCTTTACCCGCAACAGCATGAGCTGGTCATCCGTCAAACACCAACCGAATTTTTTATACACTTAACCCTGCAATTATCATGAAAGCACTGTTTATATTTTTTCTGCTCATTATCTATACGCTTAGTGGCTATGCCCAGTTTAAATTAAGCGGCAAAACGTTGAATAATGGTAAGGCTGATACTTTATATCTTAATATTCCTTACATATACACTTATGATACTGATAACGATGTTAAATTATTGGTAGACGCTAAGGGTAACTTTAATATCAATTTGCCGATAACAGAACAAAAGTTTGCAACATTCAGATTCAAGGGCAATACTTATACCTTGTTGCTTACGCCGGGTAAGGCATTAAAGCTGGAGCTTAACCCAGTCGATACTACCATTAGCTTTAAAGGTACTGCAGCCAATGAAAACCGATTGTTATATAATATCAGCATGGGAGCTATTCCATATTTCAATCAGCAGCCCGAAGGCCGTAACGATTATGCAAAACTGAGTTTGGCAGAGGTACAGGAGAAAATTATCAAGCCCTGGCTTGCCGAAAGGGATCAGAAATTAGTTAAAGTTGATGTGGCACATGTAAGTACACATGATAAGCAACTGATTGCCCAAGAAGTAAAAGCCGAAGCTCTTGTTCAATTAAGCTTCTTTGTAACCGGTCCGTTAAGCCTGAAACGCGACGAATTATTAAAATCGTTGGGAATGATTTTTCGCGATGTGAATATGGAGCCAGTTGTATTTCCAGCCGGGCCACAGTTTTACTGGCTGGCCGACAGGTATGTGGGGTATATGGAGGCACAGGCGTTTGCCGATATGCAGACACATCAGGAAAATGCAACCAAAATTCCACTTAAGTTTTATCATGTCTCGCTGGATAGCGGTAATGTGCTGGCAAAAACAAAGGGCAAAATGTTTTTGAACTGGTTAGCTATGCGCAACAATTATGATAAACGTATAGCCGAAGTAATGTTGGCGCAGGATATCGCTCAGGTATGTCTTGATAAAGACCTAGCTTATGCCAAGCCATTAATGGAGGAAATGATTGCGCTATACCCCAATAGTAAATACCGTCCGGGCTTGACAGCAAAAATCAATTTTATGGAAACTACGCTTGCTCAAAACGAGGTGAACAGCAACATCCGGATTATGGACGGGTATGAAAAAATTACTTCAATTTATCAGGTGATCAGTCAGCTAAAAGGTAAAGTGGTTTATCTGGATGTTTGGGGTACCTGGTGTGGCCCTTGTAAGCAGGAACTTCGTTTCAACCCCAACCTGAAGCGGCATTTTGCCGGGAAAGATGTAGCTTTTGTATACCTGGATATGGACGAAGATAACAAGGATGCGCACTGGCGCGAGTTTTTAAAAGTGAACGGGCTGACCGGCCTGCACTTACGCAAAAGCCGGGCAAATATTGCCAAATTTTGGGATGAACTGCATTCATCGAAAGATAAACAGCAATTATACCCCACATACTTTATATTTGATAAAAACGGCAAGCTGGTGCAGGAGGATGCCAAACGCCCCAGTGAGGAAGCAGTTTTATACCGCCAGATAGAACAATATTTATAAATGATTACCGCCATAGCGATTGATGATGAACCCTTTGCGCTGGAAGTGATACGCGCGCATGGCAGCAAGGTGCCCTTTTTAAATCTGGTTGCCTGTTTTACTAATGCTTTTGAGGCGCTGGCTTACCTGGCGCATCATCCGGTAGATTTGTTGTTTCTGGATATTAAAATGCCTGATATATCGGGCTTGGAACTGATGGAAAGCTTGCAGCCTAAGCCGCTGGTGGTATTTACCACCGCTTATGCCGAACATGCAGTGCAAAGCTATGAGTTAAACGCTGTAGACTATTTACTCAAACCATTTGCTTTTCCCCGCTTTTTAAAGGCTTGTCATAAAGTAAATGAGTTGTTGCAAACCCGGCAAAACAAGGCACAGTTACCCGATAGTATTTTTATCAAATCGGGTTACGAGACTATCCGCATTAATTTTGCTGAGTTGCTGTGCCTCGAAAGCGGCGGTAACTATATAACTTTTGTGCTCACGGATGACCGTCGCATAATGAGCCGGTTAACCATCAGCGAAGCTTTGGAACTACTGCCCAAGCCGCAGTTTGTACGGGTGCACCGCTCATTTATTGTAAACAAGCAGAAAGTAGACCGTATAGAACGTCACCAACTGCACTTGGGCAGTGTTTGTGTACCAGTTAGTAGTGCTTATACTGCTGAAATTAGTTTGTAAAACAACAGTTAACAATTACATGTAAATAAAAAAGCGGCTTGGTTAAAAGACCGCTTTTTTGTTGATCATCGGGTTGATTACAACATATTACTTTATCTCAATTTGGCGACTGATGCTTTTTGCTTCTTCTTTTTTAGCGATATCAATTTTTAATACACCGTCTTCGTAAGTAGCTTCAATGCGGTTGTCATCGGCAAGTTCAGGCAAGGTAAATGAGCGTACAAAGGAGCTGTAGCTGTACTCACGTTTGCTGTATTTGCGGTTGTTGTTGGTGTGCTCGGCTTGCTGTTCAACAGAAACGGTTAACACTTTATCTTCCATGCTCAATTTAAAATCTTGCTTGTTGAGGCCCGGCGCGGCAAGTTCAATATGGTAATTCTCTGCTGATTCGCTGATGTTAACAGCAGGCACGCGGGTTACCATACGATCGTTAAAAAAAGTGTCGTTAAAAATGGAGTCAAAAACATCATTAAAGCCTGGCATTAATGCATTGTTTCTTTTCTCATTGTTGTTAAATTTAACCAATGTCATGGCTTACTCTCCTTTAAAATTTAAAAAATAATAAACAATTAACTTAATTAAATTGGGTGGACTTGCTGTCCGGTTGATGTAATTACAAGCCGGATGCCAACGCTTATAAGTAGGTGGAAAAATGAAAAACCGACAGTAAGGCTGAAAAAATTTCACTGTAAAATGCCATATTTTCATTTGTAATATGAATTAAAGTTTAGCCTGCACACCGGTAAACATTTGCACTATTTTTTCGGCTGCATGTGGCGAGTGCAGCATTGCAGTTGAATTTAAAGTGACTTGTGCTACCTCAGCCGCCCTCTTTCGCATGTTGCATTCGTAACGGACAATTGCCGATTGTATATTCTTAAAATCCGGGCTGGTCAGGCATTCGCTCAACTCCAAAGCGTCCAGCATCGCCATGTTTACTCCTTCGCCGGCGTAAGGTGGCATCAGGTGGGCAGCATCACCAAGCAAGGTCAGATGGGATTGTGAAGGCCAGTCCTGATCTAAGGGCATGCAGTACTGTGGCCGGGCAATAGTATAGGCTGTGTTGTCCAGCAATGCAATCCATTTATCGTCCCAGCCTTTATAAGCTGTTTTGAACCATGAAATCACTTGAGCATTATCGCTAAAATCAATACCGCAATTGGTTACCCAGTCTTCTTGAGCGGCGAAGCCCAGATAATAGCTGATACTGCCATCACCTTTCGAGCTTACAATCAACGATTTGCTATGGCCAAAAGCGAATATCTTCCCGCCATTTAAAATTTCATTCATTTTGGGAGTGGCCGTTGCTGCATTATAAACAGTGCCTTCTAACACCATAATGCCGGCATAAAACGGCTTGATAGGCGTGAGGTAAGGGCGTATTTTTGAATTGGCACCATCTGCGGCAATAACTATATCAGCATAACCTGTTTCTCCGTTTTGGAAGGTTAAAGTCCAGCCACTGCCATCAAGTAGCATACTTTTAAAATGGCGGCCCCACACTACGGTGCCAGTTTGTAAGGAGTTAAGCAGCATTTGCCTTAGCGGACCGCGGTCAATCTCGGGGCGGTCTTCTACATAAGTGCTGTCGCCATGCTGGTCTAACAGGATGTGGGCATGCTGGTCTGTAATGCGTAAACGTCCGGCATCAGGGCGATAGTGGTCTTCAAATGCTTGCAGTAAACCTGCTTTTTTAAGTGCTTCTAAGCCCGATTCTTCGTGCAAATCCAGGGTAGCTCCCTGCACACGGGCTTCGGGGCTGGCATCTCTTTCGTATACCTTAACCGGTATACCATTAAGTTGTAATAACCGGGCCAGGGTTAGGCCGCCCGGGCCGCCACCTACAATGGCTATTTGCTTGTTTTGTAATAACATACCGATATATAAGTTTTGATGATGGGGCAAAACTATTCTTTGGGCAGGCTCGAAAATTGTATAAATCGGTCGTATTTGTTTTGGTATAAAATTTTAGGGGCCACGCCAGCATACTTTCTTACTTCGTGAATAAAATGGGCCTGATCCGCAAAGTTCTGTTCGGGAAACAGCCGCCCGGCTTTGATGTGACTAAAGGAAGCTCTGAACCTTAATATCTTACAATATGCTTTTAGCGAGAGGCCAAACCACTGGTTAAAATATCGGTTCATTTGCCGGCTGCTCCAGCCTGTGGTATCGGCAATTTCATTAACAGGTATAGCGCCGTTGGTGCTGTAAATGAGATTAAATAATTTGAGTTTGCGCGGGTCGGCCTTTAAAGGAAGCAATGCCACCAGTCGTGCCGACAGCTTTTGGCAAAATGCTTCAAAGTCTGTTAAATCATTTTCAGTAATGCCCCAAAAGTCATCTGCTAAAAACATTACATCATCCAGCAATTCGGCTATTGGCTTTTTAAGTAAATATTCAACGCCCGGTAACTTAAGGCTTACTGCAAAAAGGGTGGAACGAGGTGCAATACTGCTGCTGTTCGGCTCGCTTTCCAGGCCCGACAACATTACCTGGAAAGGCTCTGTTGCCGAATGTGAAAAAAATAAATCTACCCGGCCATCAGGTACTATCACTACATCAACGGCGGCATCAGTGGGGTTAACCAACATCCAAAAGCTATCTACCAAACTGAGCAGGGAAGTAGGCGGATCAAATTGTTGGAATTGAATGTGATTAGCAGGCATAATTGATATACTGGCGGCTAAAAGTAAGTACAATAAAAAGTAAGCGGTTACAGGCCATCAGTTTTTTAACTTGAATTGTAACTATTAAGCAAATGTTGATAAGTTTTAAGTTATATCATCATCATATCTGTCAAAATACAACATATTGTGGTAACAGTATGCTACCTTTATCTATTATTCCCTTTTCAATTTTAAATCAAAATGGCTCAAACTGCCCAGATTTTTAAAAACAAGCAAAATGACATCCTGGAACTTTGGATGAGAAACCAGTTAGCGGATGCCGGTTTACGTGAAGACTTGATGAGCAATGAGGATTTGCGCACACAGTCTGAAGAGCTGGTGGAAACACTGGTTCATGCATTGAACAATGATAGCATTACTGATGTCAATTCATCTGATTTTGACCCGGTGCTTGAAATTTTAAGCGGCATCTCTATTACCCGTGCGCGCCAGGGGTATAGCCCGCGCGAAACCGGTGCTTTTGTGTTGAGCCTTAAAGAAGCATTGCTGGAAATACTGCAAAACGAAATCGCTGATCCGGCTCAGCTGTACGAAGAAAGCCGGAAAATACATCGTTTGGTTGACAGCTTTAGCATCACCACTTTCGAAACCTTTATTAAAGGCCGCGAGGAAGTGATTTTGCGACAAACTGATGAAATTACCGAAATTTCTACTCCGGTAATTCGCGTCTGGGACGGTATTCTGGCTCTGCCTATTATTGGTACGCTTGATAGTTCGCGTACGCAGGTAGTAATGGAAAACCTGTTACAGGAGATTGTTGCAACCGGCAGCAGCCTGGCCATTCTGGATATCTCAGGCGTGCCCGCGGTTGATTCACTGGTGGCCCAGCATTTAATTAAAGCCGTTAGTGCAACCCGTTTAATGGGCGCTGAGTGTATTATTAGCGGTATACGCCCCGAAATTGCACAAACCATTGTTCACCTCGGTATCGATCTTTCAAATATTGTAACCAAAGCTACATTAGCAAGCGCCTTAAAATATGCTTTTAGCATTATGCGCCTTGAGGTGAGAAAAAAAGCTGCTGTAGTTATTCAAAAATAGAAAGCCTTAAAAAGTAAATGGATCGTATTCCTATATTAAAAATGGGTCACTTTCTGTTGGTGACCATACAGGTAGATTTATATGACCGCCTGGCCATGGATCTGGAAGCTGACTTGGTGCGTATGGTAAGTATTACCGGCGCCAAAGGGGTGCTTATTGATATTTCAGCCGTAAATATTGTTGATTCTTTTATGGGTCGCATTATTGGCAACATTGCCAGCATGTCTAAACTTTTAGATGCTGAAACTGTAGTGGTGGGCATGCAGCCCGCTGTTGCCATAACCCTGGTTGAGCTGGGTTTGGATTTGCCTGGCGTACATACGGCCCTAAACGTAGAACGGGGCATGGAACTGCTGCAGGGGCTTATTGTGATAGATGATACTGTAGAAGAAGACGACGAAGATGACGATACTGCCCTTAGCTAAGGACACCATTAAAGTTTACCGGGAGCAGGATGTGGTTTTACTTCGTAACAGAGTAAAAGAACAAGCGGTAAAAATTAAGATGGGCTTAGTGAACCAAACCAAGCTGATTACGGCAGCCAGCGAACTGGTACGTAACATGCTGAGGTATGGGGGCGGCGGCGAAACCACCATAGAAGTAGTTTCGCGCGGCAGGGATAATGGCATACGATTAACGTTTACAGATAAAGGCCCTGGTATACCGGATATAGCAAAAGCTTTGCAGGACGGTTATTCAACCGGTAAAAGTTTAGGCTTGGGCTTGCCTGGTACCAAAAGGTTAGTGAATGAGTTTGATTTGAAAAGTGTTGTGGGACAAGGAACTACAGTAACCGTAATAAAGTGGGCCAATGGTTGATGCTACGCATACCAGCTACCCGGCTGGAGACAGAAGTTATTATTCAATTATAAAGAAGGATATTCATCAGAGGGCTATTGAAGCCGGCTTGAATGAAAGTAAACTGGCCGATCTGGATATCATTGTGGCAGAAATTACTTCTAACCTGCATAAATATGCGGTAGATGGCGAGATTTTGTTTGGTGAAGGAAAAGACCAGCATGGAAAGTATCTGGAGGTTATTGCTATTGACAATGGCCCGGGTATTGCCGATACCAGCCGGATGATGCAGGATGGTTTCTCAACCGGGACGACGTTGGGCCACGGCTTAGGCAGTATTAAACGCCTGTCTGATAAGTTTGACCTGTTCTCGATGAAGGATTGGGGAACGGTGGTGCTGAGCCGAATGTATAAAAGTTCTCCGCCCGAGCGCCCCGGCCATACCGGAAGCTTTGAAATTAAGCCATTGGTAGTAGCCAAAACAGGTGAAACCGTAAGCGGTGATGCTACTTATTTTAAAAGTGACGGCAAAACCGTTAAACTGTTAGTGGCCGATGGTTTGGGGCATGGTATTGAAGCTAACAATGCAGTTAACGAAGCAGTGGCTGCCTTTAAACAATGCCCTTATGATTCGCCGGTTGATATCCTGCGTTTTTTGCACCACGGCATCAGAAAAACCAGGGGCATGGTCGGCAATGTTTCGGTGTTCGATTTAGAACGTAAAACGCTTCATATAGCCGGCATCGGTAATATTTCAGCAAAGTTTTTGCATTCAAGGGGCGATATAAAAAATCATATTTCTTATAATGGTATTATTGGGCATAACATACCCAATACAATGAATAGCCAGCATTTTAACTTTGCTGATTACAATTTGTTGGTTTTATGCTCCGATGGTATCAAATCCCGGTGGGATTTATCCAAATATACCGGCATATTTAAGTGCGATTCGGCTGTACTGGCAGCAGCGCTGTATAAAGATTTTTCAAGGCGTAATGATGATACATCGGTAGTGGTGGTTAAACTGAAATAGCAAATGCTCGAAATCGTAAATATCAATCTGGACAATGAGCTCGATTTGCCGTTAACACACCGGCGGGCGCTGGCCATTACTAAATATGTGGGGCTGCCGGCTTCAACTCAAACTACGTTCGCTACGGCTATATCAGAAGCGGCAAGGGCGGTAATGGAAAAGAACCTGGGCAGTCAGCTTTCTTTCAGGTTTAAAAAGGAAGATAATCGCTGGTTCTTGAATGCCTGCATCACAACTGAAGCTGTATTTACACCAGATAGCAAGGAGCTTAAGTATGCCAGGCGCCTGATACCGGTTTTAGATGTAATTAAAGATAACAATAAAACGATACTCCACCTGACTTTGGGTTTACCCAGGTCTACCCGTATTAGCGGTGATATGACCTCCCGCTTGTCGGATCATATCAAAAAGAGTGCTTCAGAATCACCTTACGAAGAAATTAAGCAGCGCAACCAGGAGCTGTACACCTTATCTGAACAACAGGAGGAAAAGCTGCGTTTGGCGGCATTACTGAACGAGCAGAAATCTGATTTTCTCTCCATTGCTTCACACGAACTGCGTTCGCCGCTTACCTTAATTAAGGCTTACGCCCAAATGGGTAAAGCTTTTGAAGGTAAAGACCCAAAGAAGGTAGGCGAGTTTTTAGATAAGATCAATCTGCAGGCTTCAAAAGTGAATACCCTTATTCAGCAGTTGCTGGATGTAGCCAAGATTGAAAATCATAAGATTGAATACCGCTTTGAAACGGTAGATGTAAAAGTTTACCTGCAGGAAATATTAGAAGCTGCCCGTTTATTACATGCCAGCCATGTAATTGTTGAAAATATTGATCTTAGCGCCAGTATTGATATTGACCGCTTGCGTATGGAGCAGGTATTTGTGAACCTTATTGGGAATGCTGTCAAGTACTCCGAAAAAGGTAAAACAATCACTATTACCGCCCGGCATGATGTTAACAAGGTTGTTTTTAATGTGCAGGATCAGGGCATCGGGCTCTCGCCGGAAAACCTGACCAAGGTATTTGACAAATTTTTCAGGGCCGAAGAGGTAGCGCAAAATGTTTCGGGCTTGGGTATGGGCTTGTTTATTACCAGCCGCATTGTGCAGGGGCATCAGGGCCACATTTGGGTAGAAAGCAAAGAGAATGAAGGTTCCGTTTTTTCATTCTCATTACCTGTGGCGGCTTTATAAGCATTAATATTTTACAAAACCATGCGCTTTGGGTATATTATTGCCTATTAATAAGAATTACTGCTCCCTTCGGCTTTCAATAGTATATACAAAGCTGTCGGCTTTGTAATAACCTAAGTTAAACTCAATCGGCCGGTCGCCCTGGTCATATACATAGCGTTTCCGGAACAGCACTGGGCTGTTGTATTCAATTTCGAGCTTGGCTGCAATAAATTTATCGGCTGCTCTGGCACTGATTTCCTCTTTCGAGAGGTTGGCAACTACCGAGTAATCTTTTTCCAAAATTTCGTACAAGGGTCGTTTAAAGTCCTCATCGCCGGTCAGGCCGACCCGCGGGTGAAAGTATGATACGAAATATACAAATGGCCCCTCAGTTTTACCGCGCAAGCGTTCCAGCTTCAACACTTTTTTATGGGTACCTATTTCAAAAAAATTGGCAATCTGTTCCTCGGGGTTTACCCAACTGATGTGCAGCTCAAAATTACGGACAGGAATACCCCGCGCCTGCATTTCTTGTGAGAAACTCAGCCAGTTGGTGGCCCTGGAGCTAACCGTTGTACCGGCCACTTTAGTACCTATACCTTTTTTGCGTATCAATAAACCTTCATACACCAGTTTGTTTAGCGCTTGCCGCAGGGTAGTGCGCGATATGGCCAGTTGCTTAGCCAAATCAACCTCGTTAGGCAACAGTTTTCCGTCGGCATATTGCGGATCGCTGATGATATTGCGCAGCAATTCTTCGGCCTGTATATGCAAAGGCACCGGGCTTTTATGGTTAATGGAAAACTTCATGTTTCGGTTAAATGACTTCTCAGCCTGCGCTCATGCTGGTGCTAATAGCTTGTTATGAATTGTTGGCCTATGTAAAATCAACGCAAGGGCAATGATTGAACAAATTTAAAAAACGTTTTGTTAATCATATATATGTTTATATGTTTGTACATATGAGCATGATTTAAGCTCTTACCAGTTAAAACCATTTACGTATCTACTAATTTGCCATTATGCTTCGCATTAAGCATTAACCTGAGTTTGCGTAGCAAGAGCTGCACATAACATGGGGACTATGCAGGTAATACAATACAAGTGGTTGATGCAATGATAACACCTATTGATGAACATGAGCTTACAACTGCCAAAATTTGAAAATGAAACCAACTGGCGAACCAGCAAGCAGCCTTTAATGCCTGTTAAGGCTGGCAGTGCAAAGCCAAACGGTTATGATATATATCCGTCACACCCGGTAGGCAGCGGTAAAATATTTAATGGTTACGCCTCATTAGCTCAATGCATTGCCGCGTATCCACTGGTAGCTATAGATGGCTACGCAGGTGTGTTGTGGGAAGATATTGAGCAATGCCTGCAGCAGGAACTTGAAAAGCAAGGCAAGCATGTACATTGGGTACACACCAGCGATTATCTGAAACCCTCTGAGGAGATTGAAGAAATGGTAGCGCCGTATTTAGGTACTCCTGATTCGGTTTGGGGCAAGCGCGCCGAACTCGCTTTAAATCAGTTTTATAATTTTAAAGAGCTTGGGCAAGCCAACAATGAGGCTGATATTACCATAGTATTAGGCATAAATGCAGCTGCTGCTGTGAAAGACGCTTTTGTGGTTTACCTGGATTTGCCTAAAAATGAGCTGCAACTGCGTATGCGGGCAGGCTCAATATTCAACCTGGGTGCCCGGCAGGGCAGTAGTAATAGCGAGATGTACAAGCGCTTTTATTTTGTAGACTGGGTAGTGCTTAACGAGCATAAAAAGCAATTGTTGAACCAAATAGACGTTATTGCTGATGCCCAGTGGAAAGATGATATCAACTGGATGCTCGCGCCCGATTTTACAGCAGCATTAGATGGTGTCAGCAATACGGTTTTCAGGGTAAGGCCCTGGTTTGAGCCGGGGGCCTGGGGAGGTGAGTGGATGAAGGAGCGCATTGAAGGCCTGAATCCCGATGAAGTAAACTATGCCTGGTCATTTGAGCTGATTGTTCCTGAAAACGGTATCGTGTTTGAAAGCGATGCTAACCTGCTCGAAGTATCGTTTGATTTCCTGATGTTCAGGGCGCGCACTGCGGTGCTGGGTGATTTTGCAGAGCGTTTTGGCGATGAATTTCCCATCCGCTTCGATTTTTTAGACACCTGGAAAGGCGGAAACCTGTCAATACAATGCCATCCTACATTACAATACATTCGTGAACAGTTTGGTGAAACCATTACCCAGGATGAAACCTATTATATTTTAGACTGTGAGAATGAAGCTAATGTTTACTTAGGCTTTCAGGATGATATTGACCCTGCAAAGTTCAAAAAGGAGCTGGAAAACAGTCAGGACTTTGGAGTTGAAATCAGTATTACAGATTATGTACAATCTCATACGGCCAAAAAGCACGATTTGTTTTTGATACCGAATGGTACTGTACATAGCGCGGGCGCGGGTAACTTGGTGCTCGAAATTAGTGCCACACCATACATTTTTACCTTTAAAATGTATGATTGGCTGCGGCTTGGCTTGGATGGTAAGCCACGACCTATTAATATAGACCATGCCTTCAACAACCTCAATTTTGACCGGAAAGGTGAAAAGGTAAGTAAGGAGCTGATCTCCAAACAAACATCCCTTGCTAAGGGTAACGATTGGGAGATTATCCATGTACCTACCCATGCCGAACATTTTTATGATGTGCACCGCCTGGAGTTTGATACGCAGATAAAAGTAGAAACCGCCGGCTCATGCCATGTGCTGATGCTGGTAGAAGGTACCGAAGTGGTGGTACATTCGGCAAACGGCCAGGAAAACCTTTACCATTATGCCGAAACTTTTGTAATTCCGGCAGCCGCCGGTACTTATACTCTGGTTAATAAAGGCAGTGGTCGGGCTAAAGTGGTTAAAGCGTTTTTGAAGTCGTAGTGTATTGTTATTTAAAACGTTAATTTAAGTTTTGATAAGCTGCAAAATGAAAACGTGCTTGCCTTACAAGGATAGAATAAGTTACTGTTAACTAATACCTAAAATAATGAAAGAAGCCCAAAGCCTTAATCTAAGTACCATCACACTGGTTGCTTCGCTCGGCGGTTTTCTATTCGGGTTTGATATTGCTGTAATCTCCGGCGTATTGCCTTTAATTAAAGCGCAGTATGCTTTAACCGCAGCACAGGAGGGATGGTTTGTTTCCTCCGGTTTGGTAGGGTGCATCATTGGCGTCGCTTTCTCAGGGGAATTGAGCGACCGCTCGGGCCGCCGTATACCGTTGTTGTTATCAGCAGTTCTGTTCTTGCTCTCAGCCTTGGGCTGTGCCTTCATGCCTTCTTTGTCCTGGGTAATTGCAGCCCGTTTGTTGGGAGGCATAGGTATCGGTATTGCATCAAACGTGGTTCCACTTTATATATCAGAAATTGCGCCTACCGGTATCCGCGGCCGCTTGGTTACCTATTATCAGTTAGCTGTAACGCTGGGTATTTTGGTCGCCTATCTTACCAATGCCGGCCTGGTAAGTTACGTTGCCGATGCCAATGGCAGTTTCTTTCAAAAAGAAGTATGGCGGGTTATGCTGGGCTTGGGCGCTATTCCGGCACTCTTATTCTTCACAGGGTTGTTTGCCGTGCCCGAAAGCCCCCGCTGGCTTATTCAAAAAGGAAGAAGGGCCGAGGCGCTGAGTATTGCCGGCCGCATTGAAGGTTACCCAGAGCAAGATATTATGGATGATCAACCTGCTGGCAAACAGCAGGGTTCATATAAAGAACTGTTTGCGCCCGGTATGCGCAAAGCCCTGCTCATTGGTATCTTGTTGCCTTTATTCTCGCAGTTTAGCGGCATCAATGCCATTATTTATTACGGCCCCAGCATTTTAAACAATGCAGGTATTTCTTTAAGCAACTCACTCATCAGTCAGATTATCTTTGGCGTGGCTAATATGGTTTTTACGCTGATCGCTATTTGGAAAGTCGACAGTTGGGGTCGGCGACCGCTGTATTTGTACGGTACGGCCGGCGCTGCCATTACATTGATTGCCACCGGCGTTTGCTTTTATAATGGTGCAACAGCCAGTGTTTGGCTGCTGCTTTGTGTGCTGGCCTTTTTAGCCTGCTTTGCATTCTCCATCGGTCCGTTAAAGTTTGTGGTGGCTTCCGAAATATTTCCGAACGCCATTCGTGGCCGGGCACTGGCTATATCCATCATGGTCATGTGGGTGGCCGATACCATTGTAGGCCAGCTAACCCCCATCTTGCTCAAGGACTTAGGCAGTGCGGGTACCTTTTGGTTCTTTGCTTTCTTTTGCGTGGTAGCTTATTTCACCGTATACAAGCTGCTGCCCGAAACCAAAGGCCAGTCACTGGAACACATTGAAAATTACTGGAAACAAAAAGGTATCGGCGCTAATGAACGCCAATACGATGATCAGCATTTACCTATACATTAATGATGTTAATCCTATTTAAACGCCCGTTTAGCCGGATACTTTTGGCGGCTGCCCTGGCTTTGCCGACTATAGCTTCGGCTCAAACTACAGACTTCACCAAGTATGTGAACCCGAATATTGGTACGGCACATTCCAGGTGGTTTTTTTATACACCCGGACAAATGCCCTTTGGCATGGCCAAACCTGCGCCATCTACCAACGGGCACTACGGCAACCTGCAAGGCTGGGAAGCTGTGGGATATGACGAGCGCCATACTTCAATTGAAGGCTTTGCCAATTTTCACGAATTCCAGGTAGGCGGTGTGGTTTTTGCACCGAGCACCGGCCCGCTGCAAACCATACCTGGCCGTTTAGAAAATGTAGAGGAAGGCTACCGTTCCAACTTTGACCGTAAAGATGAGTATGCTACCGCTGGGTACTATTCAGTTTTTTTGAAAGATTATGGCATTAAAGCCGAGTTGACTTCAACCCCTCGGGTGGCTTTCCACCGGTACACTTTTCCGGCCGGTAAAGCGTCGCACATTATGTTCGATATTGGTAACAAGCAGGGCGAAAGCGGCGAGGTAAAAGATGCCAAAGTATACATGACTGCCGATGGTCGCGTTGAAGGATGCGTGATTACTCAGCCGGTATATGTATTGAAATATCAGCCCGGCGCCCAGGTAACCATGTATTTTTCGGCAGTGCTTGATAAAAAACCTGTGAGTTACGGTATATTCCACGGTACGGATTTTAAGGCAGGAGTACGGAAAACAACCGGCAAAGGTGCAGGCTTATACCTTACCTTCAATACCAAAGCCCATGAAGCGGTAACCATCAAAGCTGGACTATCTTATACTTCGATAGAGAACGCACGGTTAAACCTGCAAAAGGAAGCCGCGGGTTTAACTTTTGATGCCGCCAAACAAAAGGCGCATCAGGTATGGCAGGAACAACTGGGCCGTATTGCGGTAAGCGGCGGCAAAGAGGTAGACCGTGTAAAATTCTATACCGGCTTGTTTCATGCCCTGTCGGGCCGTGGCTTGGCCAGCGATGTAAATGGGGCTTACCCAAAAAATGATGGTACCATCGGCCACATCCCACTCGATGCCAATGGCCGCCCGCAGTATAATCATTACAATACCGACGCCATTTGGGGCGGTTTCTGGAATTTGACCCAGTTATGGGCTATCGCTTACCCTGAGTATTATTCAGATTTTGTGAAAAGCCAGCTGCTTATTTATAAAGACTCAGGTTGGCTGGCCGATGGTATTGCCAACAGCAAGTATGTTTCGGGCGTGGGTACCAATTTTGTGAGCCTGGTAATTGCCAGCGCCTATATGTGCGGTATACGAGATTTTGACATTAATACTGCTTATGCAGCTGCCATAAAGAATGAGCTGGACGCCCAAAACCGGCCTCGGGGTGCCGGCCGTTTGGATGTAGGCCGCTTTGCCAAGCTGGGCTATGTAGATCATATTGATAAAAGTGATGCCTGGCCCGAGGTATGGCAGTTTTCAGCTTCGCATACTTTAGAGTATTCATTTAGCTCGTATGCCGTAGCGCAATGGGCAAAGCTGTTGGGCAAGCAAAATGATTATAACCAGTTAATGCGCCTGTCGAAGGGTTGGGAGCGGATTTATGACCCTAAACTAAAGTTGGTTCACCCCAAACTGGCTAACGGCGAGTTCATTAGCAATTTTAAACCAAGTGAGGTGTGGCGTGGTTTCCAGGAGGGCAATGCCTGGCAGTACACCTTTTATGTACCGCAGGACCCAGAAGGGTTGATAGCTAAAATTGGTAAACAAGAGTTTAACACACGTCTCGACAGCATCTTTACCACCTCGCAGAAAAATGCTTTTGGCGGCGGTACCAAGCTGGACGCTTTTTCGGGGTTGGAAGGTTTGTATAATCATGGCAATCAGCCTAACCTGCACATTTCATGGTTATTTAATTACTCGGGCAAGCCTTCACTCACCCAAAAATGGGTGCGCAGTATTTGCAATGAGTTTTATGGTGCCGATGGTGTACACGGTTACGGGTACGGGCAGGATGAAGACCAGGGCCAGTTGGGTGCCTGGTATGTAATCTCAAGTATGGGTTTGTTTGATGTAAAAGGTTTAACTGATATTCATCCGGAGGTAGGCTTAGGCAGCCCCTTGTTCGATAAAATCAGCATTAAATTGAGCAAGAAATATTATAGCGGCAAAATGTTTACTATCGATGTAAAGCATAACTCGGCAAGTAATATTTATGTGCAAAGCTTTAAATATAATGGTCAGCCTTTGCACCAGCCTTTCTTGCCCTTTGCGGACATAGTGAGAGGGGGAACATTAACACTGGATATGGGTAGCCAGCCGAAAGATAACTATTGATTGAGTTGATTAAGTTGTAAGTGAAAAGCCCCTCGTTATATAATGAAGGGGCTTTTTAATTGCATTAGGCTGAGTTTTTATTTAGGCATTGGGGCTGCCGAAGGCGGTGGCGCATCTGCCCCCCAGCGCTTGTTGGCAACGGGGCCCATTACCAGTTCCAATACACCGCCGTTGGCAATGTCGCTGTGGTTAAACCACGGCTTGTTCCATGTTTTGCCGTTTAACCTGGCCGATTGTATATACTTATTTACCGGTGATGCGTTGAGTGCCTTTATCTCAAAAAACTTACCGTTACCTAAATTCATTTTTACTTCGGGAAAGCATGGGCTGCCAATGTTGTAAGTAGGGGAACCAGGCGTAACCGGATAAAAGCCCATTTCGCTGAATACCACAAAGGCCGTCATACCGCCTCCGTCTTCGTCGCCGGGTACACCCATCAAATCATTGCGGTACCATTGGTCGAGCAGGGAGCGGATGCGCTTCTGTGTGCGCCAGGGTGCACCAGCATAGTTGTACAGGTAAGGAATATGAAAACTGGGTTCGTTAGCCATAGAGAACATACCCACATTGCCGGTATGGTCGGGCAGAATATTATAAAAGCTCCATCTCGACATCGGGTAGGGCTCATTAAACATGTTTTCTAGTGCGGCTACAAACTTTTCGTTGCCACCCACCAATGCAACGAGGTCGCCTATATTATGCTGTACATCCCAGCGGTAAATGTAACCGTTGTTTTCATCATAGTAATCGCGGGCACCCGGTCCGCCTGAAGTACGGTAGTCCAGCGGTTCAATAAAGTTGCCGTCTTTATCTTTAGGATGAAAGAAGCCGGTTTTAGGGTTAAACACATTACGGTAATTGTATGAGGCACGCAGGTAATGATTGGCCTCATCGGTTTTACCCAAGTCCTGTGCAATTTGCGAGAGGCACCATTCATCAAACGAGGTACCCAGGGTAACCGCGATGGGCTGGCGTTTTTCCCATTTGCTCACAGCCGCTACGGTTTCAGTTTCGCCCGGTTTCAGGGCCGGAAAGTAGCCATGCTTTTTATAAAATTCGTCCAGTTCACCCGCAGGTACTGCATGCGACCATGGGATTAACGATTTTCGCTCAATCGCGCCTTTGCTTACTTCATAAGCTTTAGCCAAGTCAAAACCTCTTAATCCTTTATTCCAGGCATCGGCAATGCTGGCAATGCCGTGATTGGAGTTCATGCCCCGCTCATCGCCGGCCACGCTCGGGAAAGTAGGCAGCCAGTTTTCGCCGGTTTGCTGGGCCATCAGGATATAAGAGTTCAAGATATTGTTTTCCGTTCCCTGGTTAATCAGGATACGCAGCGGGTGGGCTGCCCGGTAGGTATCCCAAAGCCAGTCATCGGTAAAAAAGGGGCGGCCTTCATCATTGTGCACCTTACCGTCTGAGGCACTAAAATACCTGCCATCCTCACTGATACAGGTAGGGCGTTCATAAGTGCGGTACAAAGAAGTATAAAATACAGTGGTCTCCTTATCTGAAGCACCCGAAACTTTAATTTTACCCAAAGCATCATTCCATATTTGGCGACCTTTAAGGGCTACGGCATTTACATCAAAGTTTTGAATTTCCCGCTCCAGGTTTTTCCTGGCCTGCTCTATGCTAATGAAAGAAATACCATATCTGATGCCCAACTTTTTAGTTGAAATGGGGTACTGCAGTGCAAGGGCCGCATCCGGAGCGGCATTCCAATTTACGCCATTACTGGCTGGCACACCGGTTTTAACGGGTGCCACATCGGTTACTGCATAGAGGTAAACGTTGGTTTTATTGCCGAGTTCTTTATATCCGCTGATGATATTGCCTTTGGCTTCTACCTTTCCGCGCTGGCAATTAAACACCAGGTAAGGTGCGTCTTGTTTTTCAAATGATAATTGATACACGGCACTTTGGTGCGAGGGTGCAAAATCAACGCCGATATTTTGCTCATCCAGATACACCTGGTAGCGGTATGGGGTTACTTTTTCCTGGTCGTAACTTAAATTTAGCTGAGGCTTTATGCTGTTTTCATTGCCCTGATATGGGTAAAAATTAAAACCCGATGCAGCGCGGTGCTGGGTAACAATCAGCGGTAATCCGCCTAAAAAATTGGTGGTATAATCGGCCCGAACCGGGAATACACGCATCATACTATTGGGCAAGTGTGTGGTAGGAAAGGTAGGGACCAGCATATGGCTGATGTTGCCAATGTTGGGGTTTACATAATCTACCGGTTGTTTGGCTGTGGCTATATGGGGCTTGGGGCCATCAGCGGCCTGAGCCGCCGTAATTGCGCCCATGATACCCAGAGCAGCCAGTAGCGTTTTGAATTTCATCATAGATTTTAGTTTTAACAGAGCGGGCAGGTGCACGAAGCAGGTATTCATCTGCGCCACTTGGTTTTGAGATTATAAATTTATGATTGTGTTCATACAATAAGGAATAATAGTGTAAAAACATAGCTACTGAAGATGCCAATAGTGAAGAATGTTGTGCTCATCATCCGGAAAAGAAGTGGTATTTTTGGATATTAATTTTTCAAATTCACTTGGGCAGCAATACTTCAACTAAAATTACTTACTTCTCCGATGCTGTAGTTAACGGCAACTTCTTACCCGAGCGGTTTACTTTTCCCTTTCATTACGAGCCGCACCCGTTGGCACGCATAGCGGCTGACGAACTGCAGCAGTACCTAAATACGCAAACCGACCTGGATCATAACTTCGGGCTGGATAGCCAGCAGGAGGGGGGGGTAGCAATAGGAAAAATGTTTGGCGTATTGGTGGTGCAGGATGCGGAAGGAAAGTTGGGTTACCTGTCTGCCTTTTCGGGTAAACTGGCTGGCTCTAATGAGCATTCCAGGTTTGTGCCGCCTGTGTTTGATATGCTGGTTGAGGATAGTTTTTTTCTGAAGGAGCAGGAAATTATCAATACCATTAACGCGCAGGTAAACGCGATAATTGCTAACGAAAATTACATCAGCCTGCAGCAGGAGTTTGAACGTTTGTCTGCACACTCGGTACAGGAAATAACGGATTTTAAACAACAGTTAAAAGCTAATAAGCAAGACCGTAAGAAAAGTCGTGAAGAGCAGCGGCCCCACTTAAGCCAGCAGCAGTATGCCGAGCTCGAAGCACATTTAATTAAGCACAGTTTACACGATAAACATCAGCTGAGTTTGCTCACCCGGCAATGGCAGCAGCGCCTGGACGAAATCAGGGCTGGTATGGTGCAGTTCGAAGACCGTATAGAAGCCTTGAAGAACGAGCGCAGGGAGCGGTCGGCCGCATTACAGCAGCAGTTGTTTGAGCAATATGTGTTCTTGAACCATCAGGGCGAAAATAAAAGCTTGCATGATATTTTTAGCACTACCGTTTACGAAAAACCACCCTCGGCTGCCGGGGAATGCGCTACGCCGAAATTGCTGCAATATGCGTTTTTGAATAGGTATCGGCCATTGGCCATGGCCGAGTTTTGGTGGGGTGCCGCACCCAAATCTGAAATTAAAAAGCATAGGCAGTTTTACCCGGCCTGTACCGGCAAATGCAAGCCCATTTTAGGGCACATGCTGGAGGGCATGGCCATTGATGACGACCCCTTTTTGCAAAACCCCGGCGAAAATCTGGAGCTGGAGATGGTGTACGAAGATGAATACTTTGTAGTGGTGAACAAACCGGCCGGCTTGCTTTCTGTGCCCGGCGTTAATATTCAGGATTCGGTATATAGCCGTTTAAAAGCCACCTGGAAAACCATAGAGCCGCTCATTATTCACCGGTTGGATATGGGAACATCCGGCCTGTTGGTTGTTG
This sequence comes from Mucilaginibacter koreensis, assembly GCF_054783355.1. NCBI lineage: Bacteria > Pseudomonadati > Bacteroidota > Sphingobacteriia > Sphingobacteriales > Sphingobacteriaceae > Mucilaginibacter > Mucilaginibacter koreensis. The sequence continues at coordinate 282,007 of NZ_BAAGQS010000001.1, forward strand.
CTAAAACGCCGGAGGCGCACAAGCACATCCAGCGGCAGTTTTTGAAGCGTACGGTGAGCAAGCGTTATACAGCATTGCTTTCAAAGGTAATTAAGGACGATGAAGGAGAGATTACACTCCCGCTGCGCGGCGATTTTTACAACCGGCCCCGGCAACTGGTATGTTTCGAATTTGGTAAGAGAAGTGTTACCCGATGGAAAGTAGCAGAAAGCCATGAGCAAACCACCAAAATACATTTCTGGCCGCTCACCGGCCGAACGCACCAGTTACGTATGCACTCCGCCCACGAACTTGGCCTGAATGCGCCCATAGTAGGCGATGATTTATACGGCACCCCTGCTGAGCGCCTGTACCTGCATGCGGCTTATCTGGAACTGGTGCACCCGAAAACACAGGAAAGAATGAGCTTTGAGGTAGTAGAAGACTTTTAGTTAACAGCCTATAGAAAGAAAAGGTGGTGATTTTACAAACAAAAAAGCCGCTTAAATCTTCCAATTCAAGCGGCTTGGTGACCAGGGAGAGGATCGAACTCTCGACCCACTGATTAAGAGTCAGTTGCTCTACCAGCTGAGCTACCTAGTCGTTGTCTGGTGGGCAGCAAATATACAATTTTATATGATACTGCCGCAAAATTTAATATTCGGCCAGCACATTCATGCCAATGCCGGCAAAGCCTATTTTCTCCCAATTGGCCTGGCTGTTAGCCCGGCTAATCATGGGGCTGCTGAATAAACTGGCCGAAAACATCAAGCCGTGCCCGCGTGCATTCTGTATCCATTCCAAACTTACAAAAAAGTTATCTTCCACCATGATGTGATAGGGTTCCAGGTTTACGTTGATGCTCTTTTGGCCCTGTTTCACCTGTACAATTAGGTTCTGCTGCAACAAAGGCTGGTCAGGCATCCCGTTTTTCAGGCTGTAAATATTTAAACGCAGTTTTACCGAATCTACATCGGCCTCGGCCAGCGAAGCTGTAAATTGCTTAAGGTAAGTAGGCGATCTTTTGATTTTAATTACAGTGCCAATCTCATTACCCAACAGGTTGCTGGTAAAACCGGCTGTGGTAGATTGTGAAGTGGTGCGGTTGCCAAATACCGCCTGCTTATACTTACGATTCACAATTTTCACTTCACGCAGCGCCTTTACCTGGGGTTGCAGCATCAGGCTGGCACTGGTTGGGTAACGCTTTAAAAAATCTGCTACCAAGTAGGTTTGCGGTACATAGCCCACCATTGATATGCGCAGGCTGTCTGTACTATTATTACTCAAACCCAGGCTGAACATGCCGGCATCGTTGGTTACCGTTCCTTTGGTTTTGCCAATGATGCCCACATTTACAAAGGCCATGTTTTCATGCGTATTGGCATCTTTAACAATTCCGTTAATGGTTTGAGCGTGCGCAACTGCGATAAAAAACAGTTGAAAGATAATAAGGTAAGCAAGTTTGCTCATGCTGATAAAGGTTTAATCAATAAAAAAACCGGTAAGCGTTTGGGGCTTACCGGTTGTATAGACGTTAACTTTACCAGAAACGTTACGCCATGGCGTACATTTCTTCACGCTGTTTTTGCACGGCGCTACTGTTGATATAATCGTCGTAGCTCATCATCTTGTCAATCATTCCGGCAGGTGTCAATTCAATTACACGAGTAGCCACAGTTTGTGTCAATTCATGATCTCGTGAGGTGAACAGAATGGTACCTTTGAAATCGCGCATGCCATTGTTCAGGGCTGTGATAGATTCCAGATCCAGGTGGTTGGTAGGCTCGTCAAACAGCAATACGTTGGGCTGCTGCAGCATCATGCGGCTAAACATACAACGCATTTTTTCACCGCCCGACAGTACCGTACTTTTTTTCAATACTTCCTCGCCCGAGAACAGCATACGGCCTAAAAAGCCACGTACAAACTGCTCATCTTTGTCGCCTTGTGCATACTCGCGCAGCCAATCAATCAGGTTTGAATCTTTGCCTTTAAAATACTCGGCATTGTCAATCGGAATATCGGCCGGGTTAATGGTTACACCCCATTTAAAGCTGCCGGTAAAATCGGTATCACGGCCGGTCAGTATATCATAAAAGGCGGAGGTGGCCAAGCTGTTTTGCGACAGTACCGCAATCTTGTCGCCTTTGTTTACCATCAGGTTAATATCATCAAACAATACTTCCCCGTTCAGTTTTTTACCCAGTTTCTCAATCTGTAAAATCTGGTCGCCGGCCTCGCGAGCCTGCTGGTTGAACATAATGGCCGGGTACTTACGGTTTGAAGGTTTGATTTCCTCCAGGTTAATCTTATCCAATGCCTTTTTACGGCTGGTGGCTTGTTTCGATTTGGAAGCGTTGGCGCTAAAGCGGCTGATGAATTCCTGTAGCTCTTTTACCTTATCTTCCAGCTTCTTGTTCTGGTCAGAACGTTGTTTCAAAGCTAACTGGCTGGATTGATACCAGAACGTATAGTTACCGGTATAAATCGTCATCTTGCTGAAATCGATATCCACAATGTGGGTACACACGGTATCCAGAAAGTGACGATCGTGCGATACTACCAGTACAATAGCTTCGTAGCTGGCCAAAAAGTCTTCCAGCCAGGCAATGGTATGGATGTCCAAATCGTTGGTCGGCTCATCCAGCAGTAAAATATCAGGTTTGCCAAACAGGGCTTGTGCCAATAGCACACGTACTTTTTGGTTACCGTCAAGCTCATTTAGCAGCTTGTAATGTACATCTTCTTTGATGCCCAGGTTGCTCAGCAGGGTAGCGGCATTGCTTTCTGCGTTCCAGCCATCCATTTCGGCAAATATGGTTTCTAGTTCGCCGGCGCGCTCACCGTCGGCATCAGTAAAATCCTCTTTCAGGTAAATAGCATCTTTTTCCTTCATGGTGCTATACAGTTGCTTATGGCCCATCAGCACCGTTTCAATTACCGGAAACTCATCAAACGCGTAGTGGTTCTGTGTCAGTACGGCCATACGCTCGCCTGGGGTAAAGCTTACTGAGCCGCTGGTTGGATCAATCTCGCCCGAAAGAATTTTTAGAAATGTAGACTTCCCTGCGCCGTTGGCCCCAATAATACCGTAGCAGTTACCCTGGGTAAATTTCAGGTTAACATCCTCAAATAAAGTGCGTTTGCCGTAGCGAAGGGATAAATTGGATACTGTAATCATGCCGTCCTCTAAATATGCCGCAAAGATACGGAAAAACAGCGGATTAGTAATGTGTTTATCCAGTGTGGTACTTAAACTAACCGGAAAATGACTTTACACATTTGAGTTGTAGAAACAGAAATATTTCCACAACTTTTTGTGGTGAGAATTCCACAAAAGGTGTTGGTATAATGCCTGTATTTAGCACTATTGAGGCGAAAACAGCATTTTTTTATTTGGAACAGCAATTGTAATATACCTGATACAATTAGTATAACCACTATAAACCCCAAAATGATGACCCTCGTAATAACCGGATTAGTTGTAGCCAACGCATTAGTGGCTTTCAACAAGCATCAAAACAAAATGAGCCGATAGTATGCTACCGGCCCATTAATATTTTTATTTCCCCCAGGTGGCAGGGTCTTGTCGCCACTGTTTTAGCAGTTCCACATCAGCGCTCGAGATATATTGTTTGTCTTCGGCAAAGTGTACCAGGGCGTTATAATTTGATAGTGTTACATAACGGCATTTGGCCTGCTTAAAGTTTTCAGCAGCGGCATCAAAACCGTAACTGAATATAGCAGCCAGCCCGGCAACTTCGCAACCCTCGGCCCGTAGCGCGGCTACAGCCTCCAGACTGCTTTTACCGGTAGAAATCAGGTCTTCTACCACAGCTACACGTTTGCCTGGTAGTATTTCACCTTCAATGAGCTTTCCGGTACCGTGCTCTTTAGGTTTTGAGCGTACATAAATAAAGGGTAAACCTAACTCCTGCGCTACCAGTACGCCTTGCGGTATACCGGCAGTAGCCACACCTGCAATGCAGCTTACGGCCCCAAATTCTTCCTGAATTAAAGCGCTCAGTTTTTGCCTGATGTAGGTACGTATAGCCGGGTATGACAGCGTAACACGGTTATCGCAGTAAATAGGCGATTTCCAGCCTGAAGCCCAGGTAAAAGGATTGGCAGGTTGTAATTTAATTGCTTTAATTTGCAGCAGAAATTCAGCTACTTGCTGTTCTACCTCATTATTATTAAACATGGCTCAAAAATACAGAATTTATATCAACCAAAAGGTATTGCTCATTACAGAAAACGCACCTGCTAACGCAGAATCGTACAAAATGGTTGAGCAACAGGGTTTTGATTTTAAAAAGTTTTATGCTGAGGTAAACCGCAAAAAAAAGGCAGCTACTTATTTAATGGTTTGTACAGATGCCAAAAAACAGCTGAAAAAGGTGATTAAACAGGTAGCACTGGTTGAAGCAGCCGGCGGTTTGGTGGAACAAAAGAATGGGGAGCTGCTGTTTATTTACCGCCATGATAAATGGGATTTACCGAAGGGCAAACTGGAAAAAGGAGAAAAACCCAAAGCCGGTGCCGTGCGTGAGGTAGAAGAGGAGTGCGGCATAACAATTAAAAAATGCGGTAAGCGCATTTGCAAAACCTACCATGCTTATGTAATGAAAGATGAACTGGTGCTGAAGCGTACCTATTGGTATGATATGAGTTATAAAGGCAAAGGCGAGCTTAAACCTCAGCTTGAGGAAGGGATTACTGATGTGCGTTGGTTTAATGCAGCTGATATTCCTGCTGTAGTCGTAAACAATACTTTCCCGTCTATTATGGATGTATTGGTTAAAAAGAAACTGATTGAAGGATAGACAGCGCCTCTGCCGGTACAAACTGGCTTACATCGCCGTTGTAGCGTAAAATATCGCGCACAATGGTGGAGCTGATGGAAGAGTAGCCTGGCTTGCTCACTATAAAAATGCTTTCGATATCGGGTACCAGGGCATGGTTCATTTGGGCAATGGCCTTCTCGTACTCAAAATCAGATACGGTACGGATACCCCGAATCATATACCTGGCGTTAATTTTCTTGCAATATTCAACCGTTAAGCCTTCATAGGCTGCCACCTTAATTTTAGGCTGTTGTGCAAACACGGCTTTCACAATCTCTTCGCGCTGCTCGGTACTCAGTAAACCTTTCTTCGTGCTGTTTACACCAATGCCAATATGCACTTCATCAAACAAATCAAGCGAACGCTTTATAATGTCCACATGGGCTTTGGTAATAGGGTCAAATGAACCGGGGAAGAGGGCGATTTTCATAATTGGAGGCTTTCGCAGCAAAAGTAAGTGTTTTTCTGTGGTGCTGCTATCTGCTTTTTAGTTTTGTGCTTGTATGAATGTCTGTTTACTTTTTGCTTGATCAAAAAGTAACAAAAAATCAAGGCAGAAACAACCCTTCCCCACACAAGTCCAACGCATGGCCCGGGCGGTTTCTGCCAGCCCGCCGCGCCAGGGCGAAGATGCATTCCCTCAAGCACGTCATTGCGAGGTACGAAGTAAGCTCTCTGCCCAAAGCCCTTACTTGACGTATAGAGATTGCTTCGTTCCTCGCAATGACGTGGTGGATTAATATGTGTACGCTGATTGTTCCTTCTCAATTCTTGATTCTTTGCTCTTGATTCTCTTCCTCCTCTGTCAGCCCCTCAGCTTTGGGCGAAAGGCGGGCAGCACTGATGGCTTTGTGTGGTGGAGAGAGGCCTTTTAGTGTTTGCACTAACAACGGGCAAAGCACAAGCCGCACTACACAAACACTAAACAGCCTGTGGTGCTGCCCGCCTTTGCAGGGCTGGCATCGTGCGACAAAAAGCCTAAGCGGGCTGTACTTGATTTTTTGGTTCTTTTGTATCAAGACAAAAGCACACTAACGAACATAACAGCACAGAACTACAAAGCGAATAGCAGCATAGAAATAATAGAAGTTTAAACTTAATAAAAAAGGCCTGTTCAACAACAGGCCTTTTTATTAATACTTCCCGACAATCACTTTATAAAAATCATCAAAATTCAAGTATGTATTCGCTAGGCGTTGCAACTCTTCGGCGGTAACGGTTTTTACTACTTCGGTGTACCGGGCGTAGTAAGAATTGTCTAAACCGGAGTAGTACACGTTTTTGAATTTATCGGCATGAGAAAAAACATTCTCCAAACTGCCCAGCAGCGAGCCTAATAAGTAATTACGCACCAGGTCGAGCTCATCTTGCAGAATCAATTCTGTTTTCAGCAGGTTAATTTCTTTTTCAATTTCCTTTACAGCATCGCGGCAAACATCGGCACCTACTTCAGAAGCAATAAACAGCGAGCCGCAATGCTGCAGCGAAGTCATGCCCGAGCCAATACCATAGGTATAACCTTTATCTTCACGAATGTTAGCCATCAGGCGCGAGCCGAAGTAGCCGCCCAATACAGTATTCAATACCTGCAAAGCCGGAAAATCGGGGTGGGTACGGTTAATGGTTTGGGTACCCATGCGGATGGCCGATTGCAGTGCATCAGGCTTTTCTTTAAAATAGAAACGCTCAGCCGACGGATGTAATTCGGGTTGTGTAACGTCGGCCGGAGTTGAGCCGTTTGACCAATCGTTGCCAAAGGTGTCTTCAAGTTGGGCAAGTACATCATCACTGATTTTGCCGGCTACAAACAGCGTGCAGTTAGCCGGTTGGTACATTTCTTTGAAATGTGCCAGCAAATCTTCGCGTTGTAATTGTTGGTAGTCTTCTGCCTCGGCGGTAAGGCCGTACAGGCTGTCGCCGTGCATTGCTTTGTTGAACAGGCGGCGGGCTACCACATCGTTTTTCTGCAAACTTACCTGCAGCTTTTGCTGCTGGTTGCGGATATAGGTATTCAGCTCCTTTTCAGGGAAAACCGAATCGGTTAGAATGTCCTTTATAATAGGCAGGGTAGCCCCAAGGTGCTTATTAAGTGTGTACAGCGTTACCTGCGAATGGTCGAAACCATAGTCGGCCTGCAAGAAGGCACCATAGTAATCAACCTGTTCAGCAATTTGCGAAGCCGTTAGGCTGCTGGTGCCCTCAGTGAGCAGGGTGTTGGTAGCCAGGTTTAACAACGGCTTGGCAGGGTTAAAGCGCAGGTTGGCAAAAATCCACTCGATGCGCACCAGTTCCTGTCCGCCCGAATTAAAGCAGTATAGCTGGCAGCCGTTATTAAAAACTTTATGCTGCGGCTCTAAAAGATTTATTTGCTCAATGGCATTAAATTGTGGCGCAGTAGTTCTGTTTAGCATTTTAGGTATATCAAACATGCTGCCGGGGCAGCGCAAAGGTTAGGGCTTTTCAGCCAGGTAAACTAAAGTAGATGAATTATCTTTACGGAACAAAGCTTGCGCCTGGTGCTGTATATCTGCAGCGCTAACAGTTAGGTAGCGGCTGGTTTCATCATTCAGCAGGCTGGCATCACCCAACAGCTCAAAGTAAGCCAGGTTCATGGCTTTATCCAGCAGGCCCATTTCTGCAAACACCATGGTGCTCTCCGTTTTGTTCTTCACCTTGGTGAGTTCATTATCAGGCACTGGCTGGGCTTTCAGCTTTTCGAGTTCCTCCCATACGGCCGTTTCGGCTTCTTCAATGCTCACGGTTTCAAGCGGTTTGCCTTCTACCACAAACATGCCTTTGTCAAGGCTGCCGGTCATGTAGGCATGAATTTCGCTGAATAACTGGCGCTCTTTTACCAAACTTTGGTACAGGCGGGATGAATGCCCGCGCGACAATACATCTGATAACAGGTCAACTGCATAATAGCCCTCGTCGGTACGGCCGGGCATCTGGAAGGCTACATATATATCATTCAGCGGTACTTTAGCCGTTACTGTTTCGCGGCGTTCCTCATGCTGGGCTGGCTCTTGCGGCAGGTTGCGTACGTAGCGCTCACCAGCCGGGATCGGGCCAAACCATTTTTCGGCCAGCTCTTTTACTTGTGGTACAGTTACATCGCCTCCCACTACCATTATGGCATTTTGAGGATTATAATGTTTTTTGAAGAAGGCTTTAACGTCTTCAATTTTAGCTTTCTCAATATGGCTGAGTTCTTTACCGATAGTAGCCCACTGGTAAGGGTGCTGCTTGTACACCAAAGGGCGCAAGCGCAGCCATACATCGCCATAGGGCTGATTGAGGTAACGTTGTTTAAACTCTTCAATCACCACATTGCGTTGCACTTCGAGGCTCTTTTCGTTGAAGGCCAGGTTCAGCATGCGGTCGCTTTCCAGCCAGAAGGCGGTTTCCAGGTTGGCTGAGGGCAGGGTGATATAATAGTTGGTAATATCGTTGCTGGTAAAGGCATTGTTTTCGCCGCCTACACGCTGTAAGGGTTCATCATATACAGGTATGTTAACAGAACCGCCAAACATCAGGTGCTCAAACAGGTGGGCAAAACCGGTTTGGTGGGGCTGCTCATCGCGGGCGCCTACATCGTATAAAATATTTACAACCGCCATAGGAGTGGTATGGTCTTCATGCACCAATACCCGGAGGCCGTTGCTTAGCGTAAATCGTTCGAATTGAACCATGGAGTATAATTTGGAAACTCACAAAGGTAGAAGTTTTACACGAAGTACCTAATGGGGAGGGGTAAGGGGAAAGTCAAAAGTTAAAATTAAAAAGTCAAAAGTCAAAAAGGCACAATGTATAATTATACGCTACCGAATTTTGACTTTTGACTTTTTAAATTTTGACTTAAGAACCTGCCTGCGGGCGGTCTTCACCTTTCAGGTTATCACTTACCTGGTGGTGGTGCAGTTTAGCTTCAATAGCCGAGCTGGAAGTGTTGGCATAAGTGCCGTATGCATCAACCAAAACGCCTTTCAGGTTATACTTGGCTGATGATATGGCATAAACGATAGACATATCTGATGGGTTACTCGGGCCCTCGAAACGATAAAATTCATCAATTTCAAAGTCATCAGCTTTCATCTGGATATTGTTACTTTTATCATCAATGCTCTCGCCGTTATCTTCAAAGCTCAAGTTAGCTGTGTATCCGTTTTTTAATAAATCGTTGGTACAATCTACTAAGGTTTCATAGTTTTTCATGGGTTGATCGATTAAGTTTTAGTACAGTGTTCGTGTAACTCATTAACCCTTTAAGCTGCATACTTGTTTGGTATGTTAAAATTTTGTTCAGGCCGGTTTTGTGTTTAGAGCCGCTTGTGCATTAGTAATAATTGACTCAAACTCATTGTAGGTGAGGTAAGACATTAATATATTATCAGTCTTATTTTGGTGTAGTTCAGTTGAACAAATGTAAGAGGCTGCTGTTGCACTTATAAAGGAGAAGTGAATCATGGAACAAGAAGATCAGCAAGCGCAAAACGCGCCGGATAATCACCAGTCAGGCGAAAATATTGTAAAGGGAGCCAACAACGAAGATCAATTGAACAGGTTCAAGGAATCGGCACCCGAAGGCGGTCGCAATGTTTATCCCGACCAACAAGCCGGCACCCCGCCCGATGCTTATGAGTATAAAAGAGAAGAGAGCGGAGAAAGTACAGCAGCAAATGATGCTGATTAATTAAAAGTATTTAAATGACCCTTGCTTTTTAATGGATGAGTTATTCCTTAAAAAGCAAGGTCATGTTGACTTTTCAATATTTATCTCACATCAAGCGCTTCATATATTTCGCCGAATAGCAAACCGCTGCCACCGCCATAATGGCGAATGAGTTTAGTTTGTGGATGCTGAGCATTAAAGTAAGTAATCAACTCATGCTCCTGGGGTTCGGTAAGGCCATTGCCTAATAGAACAATATCAAATTGAGTTTCTCTACCCAGTTGCATAGCTTGTTCGGCGCTTTCTGCGCCCGTGGCCTGCCAGGTTTCGCTGTGGTTCTGGATGAGCCTTAAAATGGTGGCCCTGATTCCTTCATGGGTGGAGATGGCCAGTATTTGTATAGGTTGCTGCATGGTTGCTTTAATAAGTCATGGGTACTTCCATCAGCAACACTTCTGCGTTACTGTTGGCCGCTATTTGAATGTCGCTAATGCCGGAAAGACCCATGCCATCGCGCGCTTTTAAAACTTCGCCATTGATAGTAACTTGGCCGCTGATAATGAATACATATACTCCGTTTTCTGACCGGTGTAACGTGTAGGTTGTTTCCAGGCCCGCATCAAACTTACCCATACTAAACCAGGCATCCTGGTAAATCCATACGCCGTCATCTTCTGCTTTTGGAGAAAGGATTTGATGCCAAACGTTGCGTGCTTCTACATCAAGCCGGCGTTGTTCGTAGCGGGGGGCTACATTACGCTGGTTGGGATATACCCATATCTGCAATACCTGTGCAGGTTCGGTAGGGTCTTCATTTACTTCAGAGTGGTACAGGCCGGTGCCTGCGCTAATTACCTGTATTTCGCCTGCACGTATAACAGCTACATTACCCAAATTATCCCGGTGAGTAAGCGCCCCTGCCAGCGGGATGGTGATAATTTCCATGTTGTCATGCGGGTGATCGCCAAAGCCTTTGTCGCCGGCAATGGTATCATCGTTCAACACCCGCAGGGCGCCAAAGCTCATCCGTTCGCGGTTATAATAGTGCCCAAAGCTAAAAGTAGGGTTGGCCTGCAACCAGCCTAAATCGGCACTGCCGCGCGTATTGGCCCTGTGGATAACTGTTTCCTCCATAACTGTAAATTGATGTTATAACAAATATATAGAGGAATGGTGTACAGCATTTAAACTTTTATCTGCTTTGTACTATCGTGTCCAGTCAATTAAGCCCGACAGGGTAAGATGATAAATATGCAAACCGGCGCTCAGGGTAAAAATAAATGCAAACGCCGCAACAGCAGCTATGGTGGTTTGGGTAAGATTTATCCGTTTCATACAGTTTTGATGTAAGTGCAGCGCAATAGTTTAACAAGTATTAAAATTGTAATGCCTTTATTTAACAGCTGAAACCTAAATAGATATAATAAATACAGGTTTGGAATCACAAAACAGGGTTTTGGTGTAATAAAGTTTCAGGGCATTACGGGTTTCAGCAGTTTTGATTCATAAATCATCAACATTATATGAAATCCGTACGCCTTACACTGCTGCTGCTTTTTGCAATTACAACGTTATCCGTAGCGCAAACTATAGATGTATCGCCTTGTAAGCGTTACTTCGAAATTACCGACCGTTTGCGGCAGGGCGATACCCTGAGCAGGGATACCTGGCATGCGTTTTTGCAAGATAAAGCCATACAAACCTATATGGCCGACCAAGGGGTAGATGAGTCTTATTACGAAGCTTACCGCAAAAACATGCAAATTGTATACATGCCTCAAAAAGACTCCATATTGCAGCGAAGGTTAAAAGATTCAAGCGCTTATTGGCTAACTTATATGATTTATCAGTATAAAAAGCATGAAGCTGGTATGAAAGCTTATCTGGCAAAAATTGAAGCTGACCCTGCTGCTTACTTTAATGCTTCATATCAGTATGCTTATACTGCTTTGCCAGCAAGGGCGCATCGTAAACTGCCGCAATACGCCTTTACCATTATTCCGATACATAATGATGCGCATGCACAAAGCAACTGGATTATTTATACCCTGCTGTGTGCTTACTTTAATGATGCCAACCGTTTGGGAGCTTTAGGTGGGCATGAGTTGCACCATGCTTTGCGGCCACAACCCAGTTTTGAACCGGAACATGCGGATAAAAGTGCAGCAACTATAATGTATGCAATTATGAATGAAGGCAGCGCAGATATGGTTGACAAAAAATATATGACAGATACCGCCAAAGCACTATTGCCTTATCAACGTTATTTTAAAGACTTTTTTGATGAAGCTAAACCTGTGATGCCGCATTTAGATTCTATGCTGCAATTAAATGCAAAGATGGATACGGTAATTAAGTTTAGGCAGTATCTTAAAGGTACCGAGTACACCAGCGGGCACGTGCCCGGAACTTATATGGCTTATTACATTGAGAAGAATGGCCTGAAAGTAAAGCTGCTGCCTCATATAGAAAATCCCTTTTATTTCTTTATGATTTACAATGAAGCTGCTAAAAAAGACAAAACACATCCTTATGTATTTTCGAAAGCAACGATGGCTTATATTGAGCGTCTGTACAAAAAATATCATAATTAAACCGAACAAGAGTATTTAATATACATACAAATGGCGCAGGCATAGTGCAATTCAATGCACTATGCCTGAAAATACCGGTTACCTGCTCAGGTAATTGTTTAAGCATATTTATATATTGACGTTTTAGTTTCCATACCGCCCATATTCAGATATGGCGAATTGATGACAAAATGATTTTACAATAAAAGATACTAATTGGTATGTTTTCGCCGTTTCATTATTTATTATGTCAAAAGCTTCAAACACCCGCCTGATGATTTTGCAGAAATCTTTTGATCTCGTTTATGAGCGCGGGTTTCAGGCTACCAGTATTGACGATATTATTGCCACCACACAGGTAACCAAAGGTGCATTCTTCTATCATTTTAAAAACAAAGAAGATATGGGTCTAGCACTGATTAAGGAAGTAATGCAACCCAATATGTTGCCCTTCATGACGGCCTCTTTGCAGAAAACCGGCAACATCCGCACAGATATATACGAGATGATGAAATCGCTGCTGCATGCTCCCTTTTTCAAAGTAGCATATGGCTGCCCGGCCATGAATATGATTGAGGAAATGGCACCGCTAAATGCAGCCTTCCAAGCTGCATTATCAAAATTGGTATTGCAGTGGCAGCAGGCGCTTGAACAAGCGATACAGGAGGCGCAAAAGCAGGGGCAACTAAACCCCAATCATAATGCGAAACATATAGCTATGTACATTTCGGCTAATTACAGCGGTGCCAGAAACATGGGAAAAGTATTTGGAAAGAGTGCCTATATTTCTTTCCTGAAAGAATTTAAAAAATACACCAGTCAGTTAGCTTAAAAAAATTTCATCAAAAACATACCAGTTGGTATTTTATTCTTAATCAATTTATATGTATAGTTTTCTTTTACCCCTGCATTCTTTGTTTCGATGGCTGGTACTTAGTGGTATATTGGTTGCCATAGGTACCGCCGGTTACGGGCTTATCAAACACCTGCCTTATACCGCTGCCGCTAATGCCGTACGCCACTGGTCGGCCACTGTTGCCCACCTGCAATTACTTATTGGTATTGTGCTTTACACGCAAAGCCCGGTAGTAAAATACCGCATGGGCAACAACGGGCAGCACTGGTTAAGCGAACAATTCTTTTTCAGGTATGTGCACATTGCTCTGATGCTGCTGGCCGTAGTGATCATTACCATCGGCTCGGCTAAAGCCAAACGACAAATTACCGACCGCCAGAAGTATGCTGTGGTGATCAAATGGTATCTGGCAGCGCTGGTTATTATTTTTATTGCTATTCCGTGGCCTTTCTCGCCTTTGGCCAGCCGGGCTTATTTGCGCTCATTTTAAACCTAAGATGATGAACTCTCCATATTAACGTTAATATTATGCAAAAACTATTCAAATCTCCTTTGTCGCGTCTTCGCATCGTCGGTTATCTCGAGGGTGCCTCACTGCTATGCCTTGTGTTTGTAGCCGTGCCGTTAAAATATGCAGCCCATCAGTCGGCGCTGGTTAAAACCTTGGGCCCTATACACGGCGGGCTATTTTTATGGTATGTGTTTACGGCTTTAAGTGTAGGGGTAGAGCAAGGCTGGAAGTTTACCCAAACCACCTGGAAAGTACTGTTAGCCTGCATTATTCCTTTCGGTACATTTTATATCGATAGGTATGTATTGCCTAATCAGGGCAGTAAAGCGTAAATCTGAATTGCAGCCTGAGTATCAACCTAAGTCTGCGCCTTTAAACGGGAGGTTCACGCACGTATCACCATTGATGGAAACACTTTTAATTTTCCGCCCAAGCATCCACGCTTGTGCGGAAAATGAACACAGTTTACCAACAAACAATATGCTGTTTAATAGATTGTTGTTTTGCCGCAGCCTGGCGTTAATCAGCTATGAAAAAATATCTTATCTTAATTGTTTTATTGTATACGGCCATTGCCGGGTGTAAGAAGGAGTCGGGCACAGAGCCGGGCAGCACTGCTTACTCAATTGATCAAACTGCTGTAACGGTAAATTACGACGGGCAACATCAATTCGCCATTAATTCCAGTACAGGCGGCAGCAGCACAATTGCCGCCACTTGGAGTTCGAGCGACACTACAGTAGGCACCATCAATTCGGCGGGGTTGTTTAAAGCCAAACGTGTAGGCACAACCACTGTTAAGGCAGCAGGCAGCAACCTTGACTTATCTTCTACAGTTACTGTAGCTCCATATTATCAACTCTATCAGGAGCCTTACCGGCTTTATAACTCCGACACTACCGCATTGAAAGCAAAAGAAATCCGTACCATTATTGGCCGCTATCGTTATGCTGATTTGGTTCAGGTTCAGTTTTTATTAAGTTATAAGGGCGAAAATTCTAATTTGAGTGCTGTGCAATACAATTTCATTGACAATAAAGAAACCAGTGCTTCACTCACACTTACCGGCAACAACGACTTAACTTATATTGCCAAATTGATGGCTTTTTACCGAGAACGATATCCGGTGTACCTGATTAACAGCGCCAGTTACCAGATATTTAAAGGCGTGGATAACCCCAAAGAACTCATAACCGTTGATGCCCGAATTTTAAATAACATCAGTGTTACTTATGTGGTTACAAAATAACCTGATTTTAAATAACTACCTGCTTAAGTTTAAACGCTTGAGTAGGTAATTATTCAAAAGCAGATTTTAAGATTTTTGAGTCTTTTCCAACTAAGCCTTTTCATCCACATCTCTCCACCACTCATTAAATACCTGCTCATCATTATTCAAATCCACCAATTCACCTATTTGGGGTGTCACTAAGGGTATTCCCAGGGTTTCATTACGCTTCGTAATTTCATTCAAAGGCTCATCCCAATTGTGTAACGCGAGATCAAACTTGGATGAATGTACCGGCATCAGTCGTTTGGCTTTTAAATCTACGGCGGCCTGCAGGTTTTCTCCGGGCAGAAAGTGAATTTCGCGCCAGGCCGGATTATATTGTCCGTTTTCTAAAATGGCCAGGTCAATAGGGCCATGCTGGTTGCCAATTTCTTTAAAGTGGTAGTCGTAGCCGCTGTCGCCGCCCAGGTAAATTTTTAATGTTGGGGTTTGCAGCAGGTAAGAAAGCCAAAGGGTTCCATCCCGCTTCAGGCCCCGGCCCGAAAAATGCCTGGCCATCAGCCCGTGTATTTTTACGCCATTGGGTAAGTCGAGTTCCGTATTCCAATCCAGTTCTGTAATTTGTTCCGGCTGGTATCCCCATAGTTCTAAGTGGGCGCCTACACCCAAGCCGCAAATCACCTTCTTTACTTTGCTTTTTAATTGTTTGATGGTGTCATAATCCAGATGATCGTAATGGTCATGTGAGATTAGCAGGTAATCAATTACAGGCATATCATCAGCCGAATACACATCCGAACCCTTAAAGGAGCGGGTTGTGCCGGGTACAGGCGAGGCATTGCCGCTAAACACCGGGTCAACCAATAGCCGCAGGCCATGCGTTTGAATAAAATATGACGAATGGCCGAACCATACCAGCCAATCGCCTTCAGGCAGATTTTTTAAGTCGTTATGTACTGAAGGGATAATGCTTTCAGGCCTTGCTCTTTTACTCTTATTGAAGATGAAATCAAACGTCACCTTACTCAAGGAGTGACCTGCAGAAACCAACGGCGTAGGGGATGGGTTAACAAAGATGCCCTTTTTGTATTGCGGTGAAGCTTTCATGCGCTCAAGCCTTTTACCGCCGGGTTTTGCCCCGAACTTGGGATGTTGAACGT
Source organism: Mucilaginibacter koreensis (assembly GCF_054783355.1). Lineage (NCBI taxonomy): Bacteria > Pseudomonadati > Bacteroidota > Sphingobacteriia > Sphingobacteriales > Sphingobacteriaceae > Mucilaginibacter > Mucilaginibacter koreensis. The sequence continues at coordinate 297,839 of NZ_BAAGQS010000001.1, forward strand.
ATAGGGCCACCGCAATTACCAGCAGCAACAGAACAAGCGCAAATGTGATCATGGGCTTATGTTTATTTTAATTACTCAGGCCGTAAAGATAGCGTAGCTTAAACAAGTGATTTGCCATGTAAATGTTAAAGTAAAAATTGGCTGGCTCAGCCATAAAAATGCAGGTAATTAAAGCATGAGTGTAAACGCGATGCACATCATCAAAATTTTAAATTTTGTGGAGTTGATGTTGAGCAAGAGATGCTCAGGTAATTTTGTGATAGCTATATTGCAGCCGAACAACTAATGCCATTGCCATGAGAAGCTTAACCGACTTACTGCAAATTACTTACCCTATAGTGCAGGCACCTATGCTGGGTGTAACCACCCCGGCTATGGTAGCTGCCGTTGCCAATGCCGGCGCTCTGGGTTCACTGCCCGTGGGCGGTTTATCACCCCAACGTACACAGGAACTGATTAAAGCCACCAAAGCATTAACGGATCGCGCTTTTGCGGTCAACCTGTTCGCGCATCCGCCTGCCGAAAATCCGGATTTGGATGAAATAGCCTTGATGCAGGATTTTTTGGCTGAAATTTGTAGGGAGCATCAAATTCCTTACGAACGCCAGTCACCAGAGGCATTTAAGTTTTATGATTACCAAGATTTAGTTCCTGTACTCATTGAGGAAAATATCCCTGTAGTCAGTTTTACTTTCGGGCAATTGAAGGATGAGGTGATAGCACAACTCAAAGCTAAGGGCACAAAACTTATTGGCACGGCTACCAGCGTAGCAGAAGCCAAAGTATTAGCGCAAGCGGGAATTGATATCATTACTGTGCAGGGCATTGAAGCCGGCGGACACCGCGGAACTTTTTTAACCGGGCAACCATTGCAGCAAGTGGGCTTATCCTCGTTGCTGCCCCAAATAGCCGACCAGGTTGCGTTACCTTTGCTGGCTGCGGGCGGCATTGTAGACAGCCGTACTATAAAAGCTGCCTTTAATTTGGGAGCAGCAGGTGTGCAGGTTGGCAGCTTATTCATCACCGCCCATGAAAGCCTGGCAAGCGAAACATATAAAAATGCTGTGCAAAGCAGCCATGATACCTCAACCGTAATAACAAGGGCTTTCTCCGGCCGTTGGGCAAGAGGCATTCAGAATGGCTTTATGCAACGTATGGATAAGGCAGGTATAAGCATCCCGTATTATACCATCCAAAACCAACTGATGAGTTCAATCAGAAACTATGCGCAAAAGGAGGGACTGATAGATTTTATCGCCATGTGGGCCGGGCAGTCGGCAGGAAAAGCTGTGCGGGCCAGCACACATGAGATAATTACACAGCTCATACAGCAACTCCCTTAAACAGGCGTATGCCTTAAAAAGTAGAATAACGCTTTTAAGTAGCTGTAAAAGCTATAATTACAATGGTTATAAAAATAGCGAAGGAGATCACTACATCTTTGGTGAAGAACCAAAAGCTTTTTTCGATAGCACCTGAGGCTGCCAGTTGAGTTAGTAAAAGTTCCTCCTGTGCCTCGTTTACTGCTCGTTCCCGTTCCATAATTTTTGCGTCCGGAAATTTCCGGCCATCTTGTGAGGTAACAGGGTAGACTACCCAAAGCCGGCTGCCTGATTGCAAATAGAACAGGTGCATGCCCGCCATAATAGCCTTAAACTGGTAGTGAGTAACAGTTACAGGCTTATCGTTAATCCTTAAACCGTCGGTCCAACTAATTTTCTTTCTGCCCCAGGCAAAGAACAGCAATGTTGCCGCAATGAATACAGGGCCAATCATCATTCTCTCGGCACTGCTGCCAAAAAAATCATTCACTGCGCGGGCACGCGCTGCTAATATGGGATTTACGCTGTGCATTGCCATTTGGCAAAGAAAGATCAGCGTAAATAACCAAAATGACATGTCGAAAGCCAAAAAAGCAGTGCGCAGGTTACCACATCGTAATTGAATAGTAGGGTAGGCATTCCCATCGGGCAATTTGGTAGATTGGTTAAAGGTCATACTACAAAAAACCGAAATCAGCGCCTATGGTTTTGCCTGCAATGTATAGCTGATCGGATATCGTATGCCTTTCAACCATAGTGGGTTACCTCCTCATGCTTTGTTTGATACGCTCGCGGTGCTGGCTGCCCCAGGCGCTCAGTTCATGCAATACATTTCTTAAGGTCTGGCTGTATTCGGTGGCTTCGTAAATTATGGTTACCGGCGTGGTGGGATATACCTTGCGGATAATAAATTCATTCAGTTCCAAATCTTTCAGCTCATTGGCCAGCACCTTGGGCGATATGCCGGTTACTTCACCCTGAATTTCGTTAAAGCGCTTAGCCGATTGCATTAAATTTAAAATGATTGGCAGTTTCCATTTGCCGTTGAGTACATATAGGGCATCCAAAACACTGGCCAGAGAACTGGCACATTGAACCTTATCAGGCATGGGTTCTGCAATTGTCATCATGCCCAAAGGTACGCACTTTCCTGAAGGTTAGCGCTTTCCTTTGGGTAAGTACTATCTTTTGAATAGCTGGCCCGGCTACTTTTGCTGGTGTGAATTGCATTGGGCAGGCTTGCCAGAAATGGTTGGTGTCAAACCTTATCACTCATGAGTGATTGGCGCTAAACAAGCCTACCCTGCAGCTACACATCACATTTAATTACAATTTTTATGAAACGTATTCTTCATTTGATTTCCAGCATTCAGGGCAGTCAATCGTACAGTATTCAACTGGGTAAAGCAGTAGTTGAAAAAATTACTGAAACTTACCCGGGCAGCAGTGTTGAAGAGGTAGATTTAAACGCGCTGAATATTCCGCACCTGTACCCCGCACTCCTGCAATCCATGTTTACCCCCGGCGATCAGTTGACAACCGAGGCGAAAGAAACATTGCATTACTCCGACGCAGCGGTAAAGCAACTACAAGCTGCCGATATTTTGGTGATTGGCGCACCGCTGTATAATTACACCATTCCTACCACGCTTCAAACCTGGATTAATCACATTACACGGGCAGGTGTTACTTTTAGTTACGGTGAAACCGGGCCTATTGGTATGGTAACCGGCAAAAAAGTATATGTGGCTATGGCATCTGGCGGTGTTTACTCAGAAGGGCCAGGTAAAGCCAATGATTTTGTGGCTCCTTACCTGCAAACCTTTCTGGGCTTTTTGGGCATGAAGGATCTCACCGTATTCCGTGCAGAAGGCCTCAAGGTTCCGGGTATAAAGGAGCACGCCATGGAAAAGGCGCTTGCGAGTATTTATATCGACTAAGGCTTAAGATTAACGAACACGTGCCAAAACAAAAAAGCCGGTAACCTCGCGTTCCCGGCTTTTAACCTAAACCTTATCACAATATGAGTCAAAGTGACTCAATGAGTGCAATAATAAAAAATTATATTGAATTTGTAAAATATTCTATAGGTTATGTAGATAATATTTACACCATGAGCCCGCAAAATTTTGCGGGCTCATGGTGTAAATATTTGGCTTAACGGCCACTGCCACAAAGCGATTTTAGCTTTCAACAGATGATATGTTTGACTGAAGAATGGCTGTGAGGTTTAAGCCATTACTGGTACTGCTGATCGGATTCTCTCTCGTATTTTTTTTAAATCAAATTTAAAAGACTTGAGCAGAGCGCGAATGACCTGTAATAGTAGGCCAGGATAGCGCTGCAAGGCCTGCCCTAAGCGTCTTGTGCCTGTTGCTGGTGGTTTAGTTTACGAACCCTGATAAAAAGTAACAAAGATATTATCCATACTGCAAACATAGCCATGCCGAAGGCAATGCTTTGCCATACCTCTGGTTGTTTGAGCGATTTAAGGAAAGCAGAAAAGAAGAAAACAGACGAACTCAAATTGGCAAACAGAAGCATTCGTGCCTGTTTTAATTTCTCTTTAGTGCTTATGGTTGTCATATATTCAAATATAAATATAATCTGGGGTAAAAAAATCAACTATCAAAATTGAAATACTGCGTGCTCAGGTGTAATTCACTACGCATGAAATGAGTTTTTGGCCAATGCATGCTATTCTTATTGCTTTTTAGTGTAGCTTACTGCCATATTATTCACTTCAATCAACCTATTCATGGTTAAAATTTGGCTTTGCTGTTTAGTTACTTGGTTTGGAATGATGTCCGCGCAATTAACAGTTGCTCAAACAGCAACGAAAGATGTAATGCCGGCAGCGCGGATCATCAAATCTGTTGAAACTCTATTGAACTACCATGCTAATTATCTGCAATTGAAAGAGGCGTTTACTGCTTATGATGCAGAGATGCAAAAAGTAAGCAAAGAGGCATTTTTAAAAAAGCTAACCACCGGAGACTTTTTGCCTCTGCGCATGTATGCTCAAAATAAACATGGTGTATACCGGCTGTACAGATTGCCCAAAGGTACAGATCCGGACATCAAGGCGATGTTGAAACAAATTGGTAATACCTATTACGGGTTTGCGCTTATGGTGGGTAAAAAGTTTCCGCCTTTTCATTTTGAGGATATGAACGGGAATATTTACACCCCAGCCAATACAAAAGGTAAAATTGTGGTATTGAAAGCCTGGTTTGTTTCATGTGCCCCATGCGTTGCAGAAATGCCGGCATTGAATAAAGTAAAAGCGAGTTATAATAACCGAAAAGATATTTTGTTTTTAAGCATCGCTTTCGATTCAAAAAAGAGATTGCAGCAGTTTTTGAAGCGCACCACATTCAATTACGCTATTATTCCGGTAAGTGCTCAGTATATTGAAAACGAATTACATGCCACAGGATATCCGGCACACTGGGTAATCAATAAACAGGGGATAGTAGTAGATATGAGCTATGATTATGAAGAAATGGTTGCCGCTTTGAAGCAAGAGGCTGAGAAGGGCTGATAAATATCGTGTTAGACGGCCGTATTTGAGTTGAAAACTTAAGGTATAGTATGTATAAACTATGCAGCGCTGAAGGCAGAATGGTATAATGGATTAAACTTAATCACAGCCCAACAAAATTGCCGGGCTGTGATTGTTTTTTCAAAATTAATCTAATGGGAATTGCTGACCGCTTTCTGTCGCTGGGCCTGAATAGGATTCACCATCATTCGGACCAAAAGCATAGCTTACAGTAAGGTAATAACTTCCATTTTGAACACTCCACATACCAGAGGCCGACCCACTTGCATATAGAATCTGTCCGCTTCTGGTCCCATCGAACCGGAAGATTGTACCGTCGCCACGACCGGCAACGTTAACATAGCCATCAGAAGTAGCAAAGCGGAAATAATAGTAGGTAATGTTTGCTTTCCTCTCCACCCGAAGCAGTTCTCCCTTTAAAGCTTTTGGCTTGCTCCAACTAAAAGAAGATGACAATACCACGGCAAGCATCAGGCTTGCACATAATACATAATTGAAAGTTTTTGGGATGGCACACTTAAGGGCCTGTGATAAATTTTTCATAATAAAGAGGTTAGTGTAAGTTGTTGATTACGAGTGTCGTGTGGCGATTGTTGCGTTAATTTACGTATAAACGAAAATTTATTTTTTCAAATGCGGTTTGGTATCATCAATTGGTGATTGCAAGGCCTGAATAAAAAGCTCTTTCTTCCGCTAAACCAGGTAAACTTGGGTTAAAAGGGGAGATTTAATCAAAAGTGTTATTTGCAGGAAAAAAGTTAAAACTATCTTTGGTTAAATAATTTCCTACACCTAATGTTTAAACTTGTTAAACCTATCTGCTTATTGTGGTTTGTTGTTATTACTTTAACAGCAAATGCACAGGTAACTGACAGCCTTACACTATCTGATAAAATTTACGGCCTTTCTAAGTTTTGGAGCGAGGTGAACTACAACTTCGTTTACTTGTACAAGGTGGATGCCAAAGCCTGGGATAAGGCTTACCGCCAGGCTATTGATCATATACAGTTAACCAAAAATGACTACGAGTATTACAGGGAGCTGCAGAAGTTATGCGCTATACTCAAAGACGGGCATACCCAGGTGTACCTGCCCGAGCAGATAGAAAAAAAGATGATGCTGTCATCCTTCGGTAATTACAAAATTGTACCCATGAATGTAGCCGGCAGGGTGCTGGTTGTACAAACCAATAAGAGCAAGGCTGAAGAAGTGCCTTTTGGCAGTGAGATTATCAAAGTAAACGGCCTTAACACCCAAGATTATCTGAATGGGTTTGTAAAGCCTTATATTTCAGTTTCCACCACGCACGAGCTGAACAATAAGGCGGCTTATTCGATATTTAATGGTTTTGCAGGCGATAAATTTGATATCGAAATCAGAACCCCCAAAGGCCTCGTTAAATCATTGCATTTAACGCATGCACCGGTTGCCGAAACGGAGGTATATCCGGCTATGCTGGGTAATCAGCCAAATTTTGAATGGAAATGGCTTAAAAACAAAATTGCCTACATCGCCATCAATACTTTTAATGATGCCGGCGTAGTAAAAGAATTCACCGAAAAATTACCTGAGCTTAAAACAGCCACTGCAATAATTATTGATGTGAGGAATAATGGTGGCGGCAGTGCCCGTAATGCCAAAAATATTGCCAAATACTTCATTAAGGGCAATTTGTTGTATGGCGAAAAAACTTACAGTCGTGAAATTATACCTACCGACAGGGGCATAGGCTCGTTCCTGGTGGCGCAGGATACCATTAACGGCAAAGCCGCCTGGGGGCTGAATGCCGAAGCGGCAAAGGCTTATTACAAAGCTTACGCAGGTAGTAAATTTCATGAGTACCCTTTTGCACCCGATACTTTAGAAAAGGTGGAAAAATTATCGGTCCCTACCGTGATACTTACAGGAAATTATACCACTTCGGCAGCTGAAGACTTTTTGGTGTTTTTAGATGGGCAGCCGCATATTAAAAGACTGGGCGAGTACACCAGCGGCAGTACCGGCCAGCCATTGCAAATTGACTTGCCCGGAAATACTACCGCCTGGATTTGTACCAAAAGGGTTACTTTTTCTGATGGGCGGGAATTTGTAGGTACCGGCATCAAGCCCGATGTACTGGTAGAGCGAACCGCAAATGACATTCTTTACCCGAAAGAAAACGACTCGCAGTTAGAAATGGCGGTGAAGTATTTAATGAAAAACAAATAAGTTTTTACGCCAAGAGGTGAAATTACAGTGTGTTCAGGGATTTGTAATTCAAATTTTTGACCATTGCTAATTGTATATAGAGAAATGTATATGTACTTCCGTTAAATGTGTAAGTGCTCATGAACTGTATATTGGAACTTTGCTTTACTTAAAAGCAAACAAATGAATACAGTAAATGCATCACCAAAAATTGTACTGATCACTGGCGGAAGTCGTGGCATCGGGAAAAGCATTGCTATAAATGCAGCGAAACGAGGCTTAGGCGTTATCCTCACGTATCATAAGCAGGCTGAAAGCGGTCAGGCTGTTGCGGATGAAATTAACGGAAACGGCGGTAAAGCAGTGGTATTATGCCTGGATGCAGGTAATGCGGCTTCCTTTAATGGGTTTATACAACAGGTTGCTGCCGTGCTGCGCAAAGAGTGGGGGCGTAATCAATTTGATTACCTCGTCAATAATGCCGGCATCGCACAGCGGTCGCTGATTCAAGATACCACAGAAGAGGTATTTGATCAACTGGTGAACATCAACCTGAAAAGTGTTTTCTTCCTGACACAAAAACTGCTGCCACTGATTGCAGACGGCGGGCAGGTGATTAACATATCATCGGGGCTGGCCCGTTTTGCCTTTCCGGGTACTGCCGTTTACGGGGCATTAAAAGCAGCTTTAGAAGGATTGACCCGGTATTTTGCAAAAGAGTATGCCGAGCGTAAAATTCGTTTTAACAGCGTGGCGCCAGGCGCCATTGATACAGAGTTTGGCGGTGGAAAAGGCGACGAGCAGCACCGCCAGCAAGTTGCTGCGGCAGCGGCCTTAGGCAGGCTCGGCGTGGCAGATGATATTGGGCTTTTTGTAGCAGCCATGTTGTCTGATGACAGTCGGTTTGTTAATGCCCAGCGTATTGAAGTAGGTGGTGGAATCATGATTTGATGAAAAGATGAATGGGCGCCTATGTAAACTATGCATGCATTGATGTGCATAACATTTATACATTTGAATACAAAGATGGGTTATGGAATATCTTGATATCAGGTCGATTGCCGAACTGCATGACTTTTTTCGCTATAGTAAACCATTGCATCCGCTAATCAGCATTGTGGATATGGGCCGGGTAGACCGCTCCCACCGGAAGCCCGGAGTAGCTTATAGGCTAAACCTGTATGCCATCACCCTGAAAAAGGTAGACGGTACTTTTAAATATGGCCGTACGGATATTGATTTTGCCGAAGGTGCATTGCTGTTCACTGCACCTAACCAGGTACTGGTACCAGATGCCTCAAACCAGGTGGAGGGATGGGGCCTGTTCATCCACCCTGACTTTTTTAACGCAACGTCAAAGGGGCATCAATTAACTGAATACTCGTTTTTTAATTATGATTTTAACGAGGGGCTTCATGTTTCGGATGCAGAGAAAGCGGTGATAGAAAGTTGCTTGAAAAATATTAATCAAGAAATTTCCAATACCCTGGATACGCACTCACATCAGTTGATTGTGGCTAATCTGGAACTGATGTTTTCATACGCCTCAAGATTTTACGACCGCCAGTTTATAACACGTGCCAAACCAGCTCATGATTTGGTGGAAAAATTTGACCGGCTGTTAACCGATTACTTCAAAACCGATTCGTTACTGGAAAACGGGTTGCCCAATGTGAAGTATTTTGCTGAACACCTTCACTTGTCGGCAAATTATCTGTCCGATCTGCTGGTTAAATATACAGGCCTGTCTACGCAAACGCACATTCATTTAAAACTGGTAGATAAAGCAAAACACTTGTTGTGGAGCACCGAGCATTCCATCAGCGAAATTGCTTTTCATCTGGGGTTCGAACATCCTTCTCATTTTACAAAGTTGTTTAAAAACAAAACCGGGCAATCCCCCAAAGCATATCGGGCATTAAATTGACGTACCCGCTCCGCACACGCATAAACGCCTGAGCGGAGAAGGTACGACAGTATATTTGGTAAAATTGCACCGGAAAATTTGAAGTAAAAAGTTATTTTATCGAATAGCGCAACATATTCCGTTGTCAAGAACTTAAACCAATTTAAATGGCGGATATAAACTTTGAATTTGAAATTTTAAAAGCGAGCAGGGCCAGGTTAGTACAATTGATAGCAACCACTAATCATGAAAAGTTATTTCAAATTCCGGATGGTTTTAACAATAACATCATTTGGCAAATTGGCCATTGCATCACTTCTCAACAGCGGCATATGTATATGCGTAGCAGATTGCCAATGCATATATCTGTGGACTTCGAGGCATCCTTTAAAATCGGAACATCTCCACGTTCTTGGAAAACTATTCCGGATGTGAATGAAGTGAAACATTTATTGATGTATACGGTGAACCAACTGGAATCAGACCTGAAATCCGAATTGTTCACTACTTATGAGCCTTTTGATTTACCTATGGGATTTCGAGTGAACAATCATATGCAGGCACTACAAGCGGCTAACTATCACGAGGCAGAACACAGTGGAAAGATCTTTACTTACTTAAGGTTACTGAATAATGATTAGAGTGCTCACAATTATATATATAATTGTGAGCACTCTTTATTCCAGGTTTAGGGGAGTGTAAATCAGACCAGTAAAGTAAGCCGTTTACGCCCCGCTTTGCTTCAAAAGGCCAAACCAGTCTTCGAGATGCCAGGTATGGGTTAGTTTACCATCTTTAAGGTAATGAAACTCATGGAGGGGAACAGACACTCTTTTACCGGTAGGCGGTATGCCCAATAACTCTTTATCATGGGTAAATGCGATTTCGGCACGTACGCCGGCACGTTCATGGGTTCCAAAAATTTCGTGAATAATGATTTCAATATCAGGAAAGGCGGCAGTAAAGGTTTCGATGATATCCTTCAGCCCCTGTGGACCTTCTACCTGCCCCGGGCCTAAAGGAATGTCTTTCCAGTCGGGTGTGCAAACCCCGTCCAGTATTGCGGGTTTCTTTTCCTTCCATGCGGAATAAAATAATTCGATAGCCTGGCGCTCTGCCGAAGTGAGTGCGGGTACCATATTCGGATTGTCTTGTGGTGCATTCATTTGTTAATGAGTTAATGAATAACAAATATCCGGCAAACCGGCTCCTAAACAGTGGTGACTATTTCAGTATTACAGGTGAGGATTTCAGTTTTTTTATAGGTTATATTACAGTAAGCATATACCCGACGGCCCTATCTCTGGTTTAAGTTATGCTGCGCTAAACTCAAATCTGTATCAATAGATATTAAACCGCCGCCCTTAGTATTAATAGTAATTTTATATGTTTGCCAGTACTAATATTTACCCATGAAAAAGCATAATCTACTTACGTTAACTACTATTGTAACGCTGTTCGCCACTACTCATGCCGAGGCGCAGTTTGGTGGCTTATTACAAAAAGCAAAAGATAAAGCAGCTCAGAAAGCAGGCGAACTGATGGATCGTAAAAGCGACCCGCAAACAAACCCTGCGCCTGGCAGTAAACGGGTAAGAATAAATACAGCTTTTGATTTTAACTCCGGCGATTCTGTACTTTTTTCGGAAAGCTTCTCATCAGTGCCGGTTGGGGCTACGGTGAGGTCGCTTAAAACAAATGGCTCTGCTACGGTGGCAACAATTGATGATGCTCCCGGAAAATGGTTGGTGATGGAGGGCGGCGCCACTTACCGGCTGGCTAAGCAGCTTTTTTACCCCAAACATTTTACGGTAGAGTTTGATATTCTGGTAGCTGCAGATAAGGTAAGCGATGTTTCTCCGGTATCTTTTGGTTTCACTAATGATAATAGTGTAAGGAGTTACATACAAGAGGATGGCGGACATGCTTCATTGCAATACTACAATAATGATGACGTAACTGTAAGCAATCAGCACGGCAAGCATTTGGCCACTAAGTTTGACTTAACGCCTTATAACAACCGCTCAATGCACGTTTCGGTAATGGTAGATGGCGATCGTTTTGCTTTGTACCTGGACAAAAACAAAATTGCAGATACAGAACTTTTCTTTCCTTCAGAAACTAAGAACCTGTACATCAGCGCTCCGTTCCAATATTCGAACGGTGCAAAGGTTTTAATTAGTAATCTGCGCATTGCCGGATTCAGGAAAATGTAATATGTGAATTAATGTCTTTTCTTTTCCGCTTAAGCGTCCGCGCTTGAGCGGAAGTAGAGGTTTAAAAAGATATCTGAAAGCGGTCAATCAAATATTGATCAGTAACCAGAACAACAATGAAGCAAATTGCCAATGTCAGGATTCTTCCAAGTCCTGAAATGAGGAAAATCTGTGTGGGCGACTCTTCTAATCTGTCGATAAAGACCTTCTGGATGATTATAAATAAAATAAAGGTTGGCAAAAGTACTGCAATGATTATGAGCAAACGTAAAGATTTGTGCATACTGATAAGTTGGTAAGAGCAGATGTATTTTGTTGATAACAATGCAGCAAGTAATAATAAAGAACCTTTAACGGGAATTTAAGTCGTATAGAATGATGAGGCTATAAATACCACCTGTCAAAAGCATAGCAGCAAATAGGGTGATCATTCTACCACCTGGAGAAAGTAAAAACCACTGAGCGGGTCCTTCTTTCATCTTGTTAATGTAAAACCTATATAAAAGTAAATATATAATGAGTGTTGGGATGCCCACTATAACGAGCATCAGCAAAAAGAATAGTCCCAGTGATATCCACATTTAATTAAGTATGACCAAAATAATTATTTAATCAACACCAATAACCTCCTCTTTAGTGAGGAGAATGACGGTATCCAGTGCCGTCCAATTACTATCAGTAGAAGCATAATCATCAAGAAGCTACAGGCGATTATCAACCCGGTTTCAACTTCTTTAGGATTGTCATGGTATGTTCTTCCTGTGCGTTTGTCAATAGCGTTTGGTTGTATATACTTAAGAAAAAACCAAATGGCAATGAAGAAAGCAGGGCAGCCTAAAATGATTTGTAAAAGCTGAATATAATACTTTGATAAGTGCATTAAATAATGGTTCTACATACAAATATACAGAACAATTCAATTCACCCTATTCTTCCGCTCAAGTGTCCACACTTGAGCCTTATGCAAGCGGCTCTGCTACAAGTTGCTCAAGCGTGGACGCTTGAGCGAAAGTAGGGGATTTTGCGTTCATTAAGCCTACCTTTAATAAAATAATTAATATATTTATCACTTCCGCTCGGGCGTCTGCGCTTAGTCCCTCTACAGGCAGCTCTGCTGCAAACTGCTCAAGCGTGAGTGCTTGAGCTTAAACAAAGTAAATTCTTAAAGCCATAGTTAAGACATTTATAAACGTTACTTTAGCGCTCTGAAAAATAACACTTTATCACTTTCATGACCAAGTTACTCGCAACAACACTTTTTATCTCTGTGTGTTCATTAGCCGCTAAGGCCCAAACGCAAAAGGGCAGCCAGCTGCTGGGCGGGCAGTTCTCATTGAGCATCGGCAAAGGTACTACCACAGAATATGATCCTGCCGGCAATGGTGCCACTACGGTGAGCAAGGATAAAATGAACTATTTTAGCATTGGGCCTTCTTACAGCTACTTCGTGGCTAATAACCTCGATCTGGGTGCTTCTGTGGGTTATTCCAGCTCTACGCTAAACAATAACTTCAGCGCTTTAGGTAACGATGCAAGTAAGGAAAAAGGCATTTATTCCGGTGTATTTTTAAGAAAGTACTTTTTGTATGAGGGCAAAGTTGGCTTCCGCGTGGGGCCTTATATCAGCTATCAGCATAGCAGGGCGACCTTGAATTACCAGGATACACAGAGCTTTAATGAGGACACTGTAGAAAACAGGTTAAATGCAGGAATCGGGCTGGACTTTGTTTATTTTCCCGTCCGCAGAATCGGGCTGGCTGCCAGTATAGGGAGCCTGTCTTATGAAAAGGTGTATTACAAAGAGCTATCCGGCGGCCGGCTGATGCAGGAGCAGCGGGACCATGCCTTTGGCGCCAACCTGGTTTCCAACCTTGCCTTATCGGTTTATTACTCTTTTGGCAAATAACTTACTTGCATTTACATATCTCTACTCATCATGTTAAAAAAAGCTTACCGTACACTGCTGATGGCCTCTATGGTCGGGCTCCTCTTTACTTCTTGTAAAAAAGAAGGCGTTATTGCTTCGGAGGCCGTGCCTGCTACAAAGGAGGTACAAACACAAGTTGCTGCCGGCAGCGATACCAGTGTAGCTGCAGACCCGTTTTTGCTCAGTTCCATTTCAAACCCAGTCGGGCATTTTCAGCCGGCAGATTTTGGTGCAATGCCTTACGGTTTGCCCAACAGCACCGGAGATAACGGTGTACCCATTGGTCAGCCTACCGGTATGGTGTTGAAAATAAACAGCAATACATTTGTGCTTAGTAAATCCTTGCACAATGATCCGGTAGTGGCGTTTTCTAAACCGGCGCTTTTGCCGATGAGGCCTATACCCGAAATGACTATTGAGGGCGGGGATAAAGATGGTTTTATGAAGGTGCAAATTACATTTCTTTATATAGCACGCCGATATCAACTTCAATCCTGCAAGCTGATCATTGACGGCGATTTCTATGGCCGTGCATCTGCTGTATACTTCAGCGCACCTCAGGGAGCTCAATATGCTAAACTGCTTTCGGCGACCATTGACACCGGCAAAGAATACGCCAGCGCTAAAGGTACGTTTGATGCTGAAGTGAGTAGGGTTAGTGGCCTATGGGTCCCTCCAGGCGTATTACGGGTAAGCGGATCGTTCAATATAGAGTCTCCGAAACTTTAAATAGCAGGTAAGCACTGCAGAGGGGCAATACATCTTTTTTCAACTAATGAGCTTGACCAACTATCCTCTGCAGAGCCGGTCAAACAACTCCTCATTACCGGGATAACTCTGAATTAACCTGTGTTTATCAGCCATTTCAAATTCGCTGAACTCAAACCCGGGCGCAACGGCGCAGCTCACCAGTGTGTAACCAGATTTTTGTGTTATTTCCGCAGCGAACCATAGTCCGGCGGGTACCACCAGCGAAAGACTACCATCCGGCCCGTCTGATAATTCGTGCGCCTCGTGCCGGCCATCAGCGGTGATGATATGCACCGTAAGCGGGGAACCTTTGTGAAAATACCATATCTCGTCTGATAAAATACGATGGAAACCCGAATAGTCATCGCCTTCCAATAAATAATAGATCGAGGTGCAGGCTTGTAGTACCCTGGCGCTCCCTGCCCGGTTTACTTGCTTTTCAGAACGGAAAACTTCTTTATAAAAACCACCTTCGGGATGGCGGATCAGGGATAAATGTGCTATCCAGTAATCGGCGTCAGTCATATATATAAGTTGAAAGATGATTTGTCGTAAGGTAACAATATGTTATTTGCGAAGGTATAGGATATGCTACAAAAGAAGAAATTTGGTCTTAAGTCAGGGTTCTGTAGATACTCCATTCCGCTCAAGCGTCCAGGCTTGAACCTTTTACAAGCGGCTCTGCTACAAGTGGCTCAAGTGTGGGCGTTTGGGTGGAAGATGGGTTTTCTAAGCAATATTCAATTAGAAAGGTAAGCTGAAAGCTTACTGCATTGTGGGTTTAAGTTACGCTGCGCTAAACTCAAGCCAGTGCAGGGTTTATGCAATAATGTGGTATAAAATTAGTTTTTATAAATTTTTCAAAATGTTCCTTTAACAAATATCCAACTGCATTAACTAATAGTAAGAGGAATATGTATAAAGGCCCTGTTCATCAGTGTAAACTTAGCTTTGCATCCAATTGGCTGGTTGCCAAAAAGGCTTTGTAATCTTGGATGTGCAACATATCATATATTGCCTGTTTTTTGTTGGGGGCCTGGTTAAAGTAAGCTTTGCAAATTTGGTAGCCTACCCAATAGCCCAGGTCGGCAGGATGTTCGGGCGTTTCTTGGTTGCTGTTGGCAATCCAGTTGCTGTAGCGGTTCAGGTACATTTCCTTTTTAAAGTCGGCCCATATTTTCGCTTCGCGCCCTTTGGCAAAAGTATGCAGCCGCTCATTTGCCGTGCGGCCGCTAATCAGTTGGCCTATAAAATCAGCCATGCCTTCCTTAATTGCCGAGCTCAACAAGGTAGTATCGCTGGTCATTTGCCCCTGTTGCACGTGGATAAGCTCGTGCGCTACCACATATTTCATTCCATTGAGGGGTATCAGGTTGTGCTGCTGCCAGGTGTTCAGTTCAGTGGTTACCGTGTGTGCATCTGCCGATTGCATATCTGCGCCAACAATAGCCCCATCATCCGTAGAAGTACCGCCTGAACTCCAGCCGCCCATCACAAAGGTGGTATTAGGGAAAGTGCTACCCGGGTACCAGGCTTTCAAATTGGTAAAAATATGCCTGAAAGTATCTTTCATGGCTTTTACCTTTAAACTGTTTTGCCTTATGCTGCGGTAGTAAGCGGGCATGGTGGCCATGTTATGCATAAAAGCCTTAAGCCCCCCAATGTTGGGCGTTTTTATGCGGTAGTACTCTTGAAGGGCAGGTGTACCTTTGGCAAAGTATTCGGTCTCAAACAGGGGTCCGCCGTTGGTGGTATCTTTTTGGTAGCGATCATACACTTTCCAGAATAAATCGATATCACTGGTAATGATCTGCGCTTGGTTAGGATTCTGCGAGATGAATTCTTGTTTTTGCAGATATTGCTTTAGCAGGCCATAACCGGCCAATTTGCGCATATCAACCAGTTCAGTTGCAGTCTCCAGCCACCGGAGGTTACGGAAACCGTATTGTTGGGCGCTGGCCGTAAAACAGGCCAAAGCACTGTCGGGCATTTGCGATTGGGCATAGCAGTAACCTGCATTGCCAATGGCATTGCGCTGGTAGGCTACCATGTCGCGCAGGCGATACTCGGCCATAAATAGTTGTGCGGCTCTTTTTAAATCTTTGTTTCCGTAAGCTTTATTGGCTTGGCGCTGTACCGTATTGGCTGCGGTATTATACTGCTGCGCCATAGCGCCTGTAGAGCTGATTAAAGAGGCTACCGACAAAAGCAGCAGGACAGTGTAAAAATGAAATTTGGTTTTATAAAACATGTTAACAGCGTGATAAGCTGTGCAATTTACATCAAAATAAGTTAATAAGTTTTGAGCTAAATGGTTTGAGTGTTTAGGCTTTGTGCATGTCAGGTATTTATCTCGCAAAGCCCCTGTGTTGTCGCACGCACACCGCATGCGTCCAATTCATGATACCGATTCACTCATTGTCCGTTCTATACAAATAAAGTAAAGGCACACGCGGCAGGCCTACGCCAGCAATAGGGGAGTAAAACCAAACACAGCCAGTAAAATCGCTTATAAACAATTTTCAATAAACGACCCTTTAAAGAGAATCTTTAACCATTGAAATAAATGCCGACTTTCGTCACGGTAATATATAATTATGATTAGCTTCATGTTTATTTTGTTTTTTGCTGTTATTCTGAATATCATATGCCATCATCCCCCTCAAGCTCATTGTCAGCGGCTATATCGGCTGTTACTCAAATTCCACTAATTGATACTATGCTCAAAGTCATATGTCAAACCACAGGTTTAGGCTTTGCAGCAGTAGCCCATATTACCGGCGACCAGTGGATTGCCTGTGCGGTACGAGATGAATTGGGATTGGGTGTCAAAGCCGGCTCACAACTGGCTCTGGACAGCACACTGTGTTATGAAGTGCATGTCAGAAATAAGGAAGTTGTTATCGATAATATTGCGCAAGATGCTAAATTCGGCAGCCATCCTGCACCAGCCCTGTACGGCTTTCAAAGTTATATTTCAGTACCAATTTTTCTGAAAACCGGTGACTTTTTTGGTACCCTTTGTGCGCTTGATTCTCGTTCGGCACAATTAAATAATGAGCACACAATTAACATGTTCAAGCTGTTCTCGGAGCTGATTGCGTTTTACTTAAGTGCCCAAAATGAACTGTTGGTATCGAAAGGTTTGCTTACTAATGAGCAAGGTGTCTCTGCAGAGTATAAACGCATACGTGATGAACTGGAGCTCTCTAATGAAAAACTTGCTGACACAAATGCTGCGCTGTTAGGAAGCAAGGAGGATTTGCATGTAGCCGTTGAAGCAGCTGGGCTGGCCACCTGGGATTATGATCCGGTAAGCGGCCGCTTTAAAGGTAATTCACTCACCAAGGCCTGGTTTGGCTTGCAGCCCGATGATGAAATTGAGCTGCATGAGGCTACTGATGTGATTGCAGAGCCCGACCGTGAAACGGTACTTACTGCCATACGTAAGGCAATGGTTTATGAGTCGGGCGGTAATTATGACGTATATTACACCATCATCAATCCGCTCAATCCAATTCCCAGAATTGTAAGGGCTAAAGGTAAGGCCTTGTTTAACGACCATCGGCAGGCAACCCGCCTCAGCGGGGTACTGCTGGATGTAACCGAGCTAAAGCAGGACGAGCTGCGTAAAAATGATTTTATCGGGATGGTAAGCCATGAGCTGAAAACGCCGCTTACCTCTTTGGGTGGCTACCTTCAAATTCTCAAACTCAGGGCAAAAAGAGATGCCAATGAAAGTATGACAGTACTGCTGGACAAGGCGGGCAACCAAATTGCCAAAATGAGCCGGATGATTCACAGCTTTTTAACGGTAGCCCGGCTCGAATCGGGCAAAATCCACCTGGACGAAGAGGTGTTTGATATTGAAGTGCTGGTTGAAGAGATTGTGGAGGAAAGCCGTATTGCGCACCCCGGGCATCAGCTAAACTTTAGTGCCTGCACGTCTACACTGTTGCAGGCAGACCGTGACAAGATAGGGCAGGTGATTACCAACTTTATCTCGAATGCAGTAAAGTACGCGCCGCAGAATAACAGCATAGATATTGTTTGCATGGACGATGGTGAACTGGTTGAACTGCGGGTATCTGATTACGGGGTAGGCATCAGTGAGGCCGATAAAGCGAAACTGTTCGACCGGTTTTACCGGGTGAAAAATGCAGCTACTAAAAACATTGCCGGCTTTGGTATTGGGCTCTACCTTTGTTCCGAAATTATTGAACGGCACAAAGGCAAAATCGGGGTAGAAAGTACGCAGGGCAAAGGGTCAACTTTTTATTTCAAGCTTCCTAAGTTGTAAACTAATGTATTCGGGCCACGAAATGTAATTAGGGGTTCGGGTTGCAGTAAAATGATTTGCTTGTTCGGGTAACCTCACCAATATTAAAGCCTGCCCATTGGGCAGGCTTTAATATTTATTTTAAGTATCAGCTAGGATATCCGATTCATTGCGATTTTAGCCTTCAACGGGTGCTTGTATAAAGCAGCGGTATTTTAAATTGTTTGACAAGTGCAAGGTTAAAATTAACTCAATGTCCTCTATTTTCCGCTCAAGCGTGGACGCTTGAGCGGAAGATGGGCTTGACCAACTATCCTCTGCAGAGCCGGTCAAACAACTGCTCATTACCTGGATAACGCTGAATTAATCTGAGTTTATCAGCCATTTCAAATTCGCTGAACTCAAACCCGGGCGCAACGGCGCAGCTCACCAGTGTGTAACCGGATTTTTGTGGTATTTCCGCAGCAAACCATAGTCCGGCGGGTACCACCAGCGAAAGACTACCCTCCGGCCCGTCTGATAATTCGTGCGCCTCGTGCCGGCCATCAGCGGTGATGATATGCACTGTAAGCGGGGAACCTTTGTGAAAATACCATATCTCGTCTGATAAAATACGATGGAAACCCGAATAGTCATCGCCTTCCAATAAATAATAGATCGAGGTGCAGGCTTGTAGTACCCTGGCGCTCCCTGCCCGGTTTACTTGCTTTGCTGAACGGAAAACTTCTTTATAAAAACCACCTTCGGGATGGCGTATCAGGGATAAATGTGCTATCCAGTAAGCGGCGTCGGTCATTTGCATAACTTGAAAGATGATTTGTCGTAAGGTAAGGATATGTTATATGATAAAGGTATAGGATAGGCTACAGAAGAAGAAATTTGGTCTTAAGTCAGTGGTCTGTAGACACTCCCTTCCGCTCAAAAGTAGACGCTTTAATTTTTTTACAAGCGGCTCTGCTACAAATTGCTCAAGCGTGGGCGCTTGAGCAATTTGTAGCAGAGGCTTAAAAAGATATTTGAAAGCGGTCAATTAAGTATTGGTCAGCAATAAGCACCATAACAAAGCATGCCACTAACGTTAGTATTCTTCCGAATCCTGAGACAAAAAACGCTTGTGTAGGCGACTCGTCAAGCTCTTCTATGAATACTTTTTGGATGATGACAAAAAGAACAAAGGTCGGTAAAAGTACCGCAATGAATATGAGCGAACGTAAGGACTTGTGCATAGTGATAAGTTGTCAGGAGCAAATATAAAGTATCTACTAAATCAAAAGACGTCCCACAAAACGAACGTTTAATGAGACAGGATGTAGTTAATGTCTAGCAAACGAAAAAACGACACAAATTAAAACAACTGTAAATGCTAGCGAAAACAATGTGGTCGTTACTTTTCCGCCAGTACTCAAAAGAAAGATTTTGTGAGTAGACATTGGCTGTTTATGAATGATATATCGATATATCAGATATTGAAATAATGAGGTAGGTAAACTAAGCGATACAATAATTAAGATGATAGTGGGTACATCTAATTCATACATATTAACAAAATTAGGCTTATTAATTAATTTCACAAAACGACCGTTTTAAGAGAATTTATAAAGCGGTGGTGGGATTGTTTAAATATATATTTTGTAAGATATTGTACGAAATATCAAATTGATGACCGAGAAAGATTTGGGCAAAATTCTTCTTTATTTAACCCCTATATTGACGATTGCTGTAGCCGCAACTATTGATTATTTTAAAGAACGTCGAACTAAAATCAAATGGTGGTTATTGCTAGTGCCTATATTTGGTGCCATAGTTGGGTTCTTTGGCTCTTATCACTCAGATAAAGAAAAAGAAAGAGCCGACTCCACAGCAGTAGCCAATGATTTGCTATATAAAAAGCAATTGTCGTTGAATTTAGGTAAATCAATACAGATATCAGAAGATCTTGGTAAGTCCATTAAAACCGCTAAAAAGCAGCTCGACAGCACCTCAAAGGTGTTGTCAGCTCAACGGCAAGAAGCCGAAGCTCTTTCAAGGCAATTGGTATACACCAAGCAACTATTGAATACAACAAGTCTATCATTACGCAACTCCAATAAGTCGTTGATTGAATTTCAACGCTTACAAAGTCCAATCAACAACATACGCTTTTTTGTATCGTTGGTATTTCGCCTTGACAATATGTACTTTTCCGGAAATAGCAAAGACTTAAATAATCATGGTAGCTATATGGCTAATTTGAATATTTTATTATTTGACAAGAGGTTTACACTAAGTCCAGGTTCAAAGATTGAAGATAATAGCCTTGAAATAAAAAAAATTTATACATATAAGAATTCTTATATAGTTAAGAAGTTCAACACTCCGCACGATTCTTTGCTGGTATCCTTAAATATCAATCATGGTTTAAATACTGAACAATCTGAATTAAATGATTTCTTTCCTCCATTTCATTTGTTCGATGCGAGTCTGTTCGACAAGATCATGATCCAAAATAATGACCTTCAAGGTAAAAACTCTCACCTTATAGTCACTTACCAAGCAGCACCAGATAAAAACCAAGTTGTTTATAAGTGGGGAACCGTCGACCTTATCAAACGACAAGTTAATGTTTGGGTAGAATTTACGCCCACGAAGACATTCGGCGACAATATTCTCTTAAGCTCAAAAGATTTGAATGGCAAGTATTTTAACCTCTTTATTATTAGTAATACTAACTATGAATGTGAATTTGCTAGAATTCAATTCGGAGATAATTATTCGAGTTCCTTGGATATTCCTAAACAAAAGATTCAACTTTTAAAAAATTCTGTACTTCTTCACTTATAGCTTTATGCTTAAGTCAATCGTCCCAGAAAATGCCCGATTAATGGTTCAAATCAGCGCCACTAGTGCCGGCACTACAAAACCGGCTCTTCGCGCTTCAAAAGAATTTTGCAAATTCTCTCAAATCCGTTTCAAAAATCATTTTCATCAATTCAATAAGTTGACGGATTAATGAAACTGCATCTACATTAAAACAACTCAACCTTCTTCACCCGCCCGCCTTTCCACCCGCTTTAACGTCCGTAACACGGTACTGTTCGCAATATTTAGTTTGGCTGCAATTTGCCGCAGGCTCAGCTTTTGTTCGTGCAGCTCCATAATTTTCAGTTCCTGGTTGCGGCAGTATTGTTCGGTGTAGGGCAGCAGGTGCTCGTGTTCGGGGGCCAGGCCCACAAAGTCAAACTCCAGGCTGTTGTTCATGCGGCGCAGCTGGCATAAGTAAACATTGTTAGCGCCGTGCACCTGCTCACCGCTGCGCTGCTTTACCTGTTTCAGGTAGCGGGTGTCGGGCTGGGTATGGCTCTCGCCAATGGCAAAGGCGCTGTCGGCAAAGTTGATGAGCATTTTGCTGCCCTGCAAATCATCGCGGCTAATGGGCCGCGCCGGGTTGCGCTTGGGCGTATGCGCCAGTACCAATACCGATAGCTTGTACTTCACCTTTAGCTTTTGAAACAGCTGCATTAGTTCTACCGCGCCGGCCGTGCCCTCGGTGCCGCTGCGCAGGCAGCTCAGGTTATCAATAATTACAATGCGGGCCTTGGAGGTAATCAGCGTGTTTTCCAGTCCGTTAGCAATAAATTCATTATAGTTTTTAAAACGGTGTGCGCCCACGCAATCGTGGTTTTGCACCACGCGCTGCAGCAGGGGGCTAAAAGGGTAGGGCCTGCCGCAGCCTTCCCGGTAGCGAAGGCCAAACTGGGCGGTGCTCAGCTCGAAATCAAAATACAGCACCGGCTCTGGCGATATATCGGGTGTGTAGGTGCCAATGCGGTGGTTAAGGGTAATACTGTTGGCTATTTGTACGGCCAGCACGCTTTTGCCCATATTGGTATCGGCAAACAAAATACTGAGTTCGCCCTGCGTCCAAAACGGCCCGAACAGGGCTTTGCAGGCAGGTTCGCGTTTGGCCAGCTCCATCCACTGGGTGGCGGGGCGCACAATAAAAGCGGTTTTGGGGTCAACCCACAGCTCGGCAGGCAGCCGGGTGTTTTCGGTACCCTCGCGCGAAAGCTGGCGGATCAATTCAATTTCGGCCGAACGGCCCAGCACCTCGTTAGCCGGGGGCGGCGCAGCAAATCTGATTTTCATGAAATTTAATGTTTGGGGGAATAATGAGAAAGAGCCCGCAAGCTATGTATTCTTCCTGATATTTTTGGTGACACAGGTGTGTCACTGCTGCGGGTGCTGCGTGGTGCTGCGCCTGCTGCGTACTGCTTCAGGGTGCTGCGCCTGCTGCGCAGTGCTGCGTGTGCTGCATCTGCTGCGCCCGCTGCACGCAGCACCTACGCAGCACCCATAAAAAAAGGACGATGAACTGTTGAAGTCCATCGTCCTTTATCTTTAATCCATTCGTCTTTTATCCCACTCAGGCATTTTCCACTTCCTGCGGGTTCAAAAACACAAACTGGTTGTCAAACACATCCAAACGGATGGTGCTGTCTTTATCCACCTTACCGGCCAGTATCTGCTTCGACAGTTCGTTCAAAATCTTCTTCTGAATTACCCTTTTGAGCGGACGGGCGCCAAACTGCGGGTCGTACCCCAACTGTGCCAGCCAGTCCAAAGCCTCTTCCGAAGCATCCAGTTTGATACCCATTTCTTTCAGGGTATCCTGCAACTGGGCAAACTGCAGCTTCACAATATCATGTATCTCATTACGGCCCAGCGGGGTAAACATAATGATCTCGTCAATCCGGTTCAAAAACTCCGGCCTGATGGTATGACGCAGCAGCTCGAACAGCTGGTTCTTGGTTTTGGCAATCACCTCGTCCTTCTCCAGCTCATTATACCCCTGGAAGTTCTCCTGGATGATATTGGAACCAATGTTGGATGTCATGATGATGATGGTGTTCTTAAAGTTTACCACACGGCCCTTGTTATCGGTCAGGCGGCCATCATCCAGCACCTGAAGCAGGATGTTGAACACATCGGGGTGTGCCTTCTCAATCTCATCCAACAATACTACGCTGTAGGGTTTGCGGCGCACGGCCTCAGTGAGTTGTCCGCCTTCATCATAACCCACATAGCCCGGAGGCGCACCAATCAGGCGCGATACCGCGTGGCGCTCCTGGTACTCGCTCATGTCAATACGTACCAGGGCCTGTTCATCATTGAACAGAAACTCGGCCAGCGCCTTGGCCAGCTCGGTTTTACCTACACCGGTGGTTCCCAAAAAGATGAAGGACCCAATCGGGCGGCGTTTATCCTGCAAGCCGGCACGGCTGCGGCGTATGGCATCGCTGATGGCTTCAATGGCCTCTTCCTGCCCGGCTACGCGCTTGTGCAGTTCGGCTTCGAGGTGCAGCAGCTTTTCGCGCTCGCTCTGTATCATCTTGCTCACGGGGATGCCGGTCCAGCGGCTTACCACGCCTGCAATGTCATCGGCAGTAACTTCTTCCTTCAGCATGCGGCTGTCGGCCTGATTTTCCAACAAGGCGGCCTTCAGTTTATCTACCTCTTCCTGCGCTTCGCGGATGCGACCGTAACGGATCTCGGCTACCTTGCCGTAATCACCTGCACGTTCGGCCTGCTCGGCTTCTAACTTATAGTTCTCAATGGCTTCTACCTTGGTATTAATGCCATCTACCAAATCTTTTTCACTTTGCCACTTGGCCCGCAGTGAATCGCGCTGGGCGGATAGGTTGGCAATCTCCTCGCTCAGGTCGG
Organism: Mucilaginibacter koreensis; assembly: GCF_054783355.1. Lineage (NCBI taxonomy): Bacteria > Pseudomonadati > Bacteroidota > Sphingobacteriia > Sphingobacteriales > Sphingobacteriaceae > Mucilaginibacter > Mucilaginibacter koreensis. Next base: position 321,694 of record NZ_BAAGQS010000001.1, read on the forward strand.
TTACCTTTTTGTCGTTGTTTTCACGCTTAATGGCTTCACGCTCAATTTCCAGTTGCATAATGCGGCGTTCGAGTTCATCTACCGCTTCAGGCACCGAGTCCATTTCCAAACGCAGTTTAGAAGCGGCCTCATCCATCAGGTCAATGGCTTTATCCGGCAAAAAGCGGTCAGAAATATACCGTTGCGACATTTCTACCGAGGCAATAATGGCCTCGTCCTTAATGTGCACCTTGTGGTGCGTTTCGTAACGCTCTTTCAAACCCCGCAAAATGCTGATGGCATCGGTAGCATCCGGCTCTTCCACCATCACACGCTGAAAGCGGCGCTCCAGGGCTTTATCTTTTTCAATGTACTTTTGATACTCGTTCAGGGTAGTGGCACCTATAGCACGCAGTTCTCCGCGGGCCAGGGCAGGTTTTAAAATATTGGCCGCATCCATCGCGCCTTCGCCACCGCCAGCACCTACGAGGGTATGAATCTCATCAATAAAAAGGATAATCTCACCATCGCTTTTAATCACCTCGTTTACTACGGCTTTCAGGCGTTCTTCAAACTCGCCTTTGTATTTAGCTCCGGCCACTAGCGCACCCATATCCAGTGAGTACAGAGTTTTATTTTTCAGGTTCTCAGGTGCATCACCTTTAATAATGCGGATGGCAATACCTTCGGCAATGGCCGTTTTACCTACGCCGGGTTCGCCTACCAGTACCGGGTTATTCTTGGTACGGCGGGAGAGAATCTGCATCACGCGGCGGATCTCCTCATCGCGGCCAATCACCGGGTCAAGTTTACCTGATTCGGCATAATCGTTCAAATTGCGGGCGTATTTATTGAGGGCATTGTAAGTAGCCTCGGCATTTTGGTCGGTTACCTTGTTGTTGCCGCGTAAATCGGTAATGGCCTTTTTCAGGTCTTTTTCGGTTACGCCATAATCCTTGAGCAAACTGCTGGTTTTATCATTTACGGCCAGCAGGCCCAGCAGGATATGCTCAACGGATACAAACTCGTCTTTAAAATCTTTTACAAAGCCCTGTGCTTTTTGCAGGGCGGTATTGGTATTGCTGCTCAGGTAAACATTGCTGCCGCTCACCTTAGGGAAGCCGGCAATCTGCTCATCCAACTGCTGGTTGAGGCGGTTTACGTTTACGCTTAATTTTTGCAACAAGTAGTTGACTACATTTTCATCAGCCAGTAACAAGCCCTTCAGCAAATGTGCCGTTTCAATGGCTTGCTGCTGATTACCGGTTGTAATCTCCGAAGCCTTTTGTATGGCTTCCTGTGCTTTTATGGTGAAGTTGTTAAAATTCATATCTCATCTTATTCAAATCATTTGCCACAATGCATTTCCCTATGAAATAAGAAATATTGACAGGTAAAATTTGTTTTACCCGACTTTTTGTCCTGAACAAAAATGTTACGAAAACAATCCGCAATAACAGAACGTATATACCGTACACTATCTATTGAAAAAACATATATCTATGAAAAAGACTTTGTTAAGTATCGTTTCATTCTTTGTATTGATATTTTGCATTATTGCTTATTTATTTACTGCCAAAGAAGCCGGTAATTAATTATTATTAAATACACCGGTTAAATATCAGATGCTTTTTTTGCCTGATATTTAAAGCTTGGTATTCAGCGGTATGCTTATGTAATTAATGGTTATTTATGCTTAGTTTTGAAGTATTAAATAACTGTTACCCATACGGCCTTGACCACATACTTCTTTAAGAAAATACCGTCCGTTTACCGGTCCGGTTTCAGGCTTTATTACACCAGGCAGAACCTGCAGGCCATCAAAACCGGCAGTTTAGTATTCTTTGTTCTCAATTTTGCCCTGCGTGTCATCTGCACCCTTTTCCCTGAAGATATACTGCGGGCAGCTAATTATCCTGAATATAATATTACCAATTGGGTTTACATTGCCATAACGCCGCTGTTTTACTTCGCCGGGTTACGTTATCATCACCTAATTAAAAAAACACAAAAAATACCCGCAGGCGCCCACATACTGATTATGGCTTTTAGCCTGTACATTATTTTGAGCGGTATGATGGCTACTTTTATTGCCATGTACAATCCGCATAATACCCTTACCCTTTATTTAATTGCACTGATTACCATAAGCGTATTATGCGTATTTGAGTTTGAGGACAGCCTGATGCTTACGATAGCTACCGGCGTATTATTTACTGTACTGCTTTTTGTTTTCAAAACGGACCCTACTGAGGTAGTTTACAACCAACTGGTTTCGCTTATTATCCTTACCGGGTTTTATTTTATATCGAGGTATGTGTTCTCCTACAAATCCGGCCATTATATACAACTGGTGCAGATACAGGAGAAAAACATAGAGATTGAAAAGGCCAGCGCTTTTAAAAATGATGTGCTGGGCATGGTAGCGCATGATTTACGAAACCCCATTGGCGCCATCGAATCCATTGCGATGATTGCGGAGCTGGGCGACCTTGATGATGATATGCAGGACAATGTGAATATGATTAAAGCATCCTGCGTAAAGGCGCGCACCATTATTGAAGATTTATTGGAGGTGGCACGCAATGATAACAGCAACGTAATTATTACCAACCGGCTTGATGTAAACCAATTGCTGGAGCATATTGTAGCCGACTGGAAAAACCAGGATATACGGAACCGGGTGGTGTTTAAGGGTACCAATACTCCTATATTTGCCGAAATCAATCCCGAAAAATTTCACCGGGTGGTGGATAACCTGATCAGTAATGCCATAAAATTTTCGAAGGATAACGATACAGTGGATGTAGTGTTGAGCCAGGCAAAAGGCAAGGTGATAATTGAAGTGCGCGATTATGGCCTAGGTATCCCCAAAGATATTTTGCCGCATATTTTTGAGCGCTTTTCAAAAGCCGGGCGGCAGGGCGTTCGCGGCGAGCAATCCACTGGTCTGGGCCTCAGCATTGCCCGCCAGATTGTAGAGCGCCACCGCGGCACCATTGAAGTGCAAAGCGAGGAGCAAAGAGGGTCTACCTTCAGGATACACATACCGGAGGTAGTGGGGTAAAAATGCTTTCAGCCTGATATATTTAGATCCAATGTGATTGCTTAAACGATTTAAAATTGCCTTGCTGATAGGTAACATGATGTTTACACCGGCCGTAAGCAGCAATCAAGTCGTCCGACTATTTTAATTAGAACTTAATGTTAATAATTCCTGGTACATATCTCTTGGCCTTTTTGCATTTTTATTAATGATATTCCCCTCTTTGTCAATAATTGCATAATGGGGTATGCCGTTAATTCCGAAAAGCTCATTGGCTTCTTTTATCATATTATCGCTTAACAGATAGTGCTCACCCTGTATATCTAATTGATTTCGTGCTTTTAACCATGCTCTTTCTTTGTCATTATATCCAAAATATAGAAACACAACTTTTTTTCCTTTTAGTTTTTCCTTCAGGCTTTCCGAATTTGGCATTTCAGCTCGACATGGAATGCACCAACTTGCCCAGAAATCAATGTAAATAATGCTTCCTTTATATTTTTTAAATATATTGGTTATCGAGTTTAATTTGCTTGTATTAGCAACAAAAGCAGGTGCTACCTTCGGAGTTTGATAATCATATCGTCTGCTGATTACTGATTGTTTTAATTCTTTACGATGAACAATGCGGTTGTATTTCTCGAAAATAGGATTATATACACTATCAGGTTGTTTAATTAGCCATGCCATAAATCTGGAAAGATAGACATCCTTCGTACTCCCTGATAAAACGTTGCTATTTGCTACATAATTAAAATGATCTCCTAATGTTAATTTAGCTGCTTTTGATTTGATTTTTGAATTAATATAAAAATCAACAAGATCATTATACTCACTTGTATTTAAAGCGGCGTAATCATCACTTACACCGTTCTCCAAGAATTTTGATATGGTGTTCTTATCTAAAGAGTCTTTGTTAGTCACATTCTCTACTAAGGTCCTCTCATATGGTTCGTATAAATATTGAGCACGAAGCCAACGATAATAAGTATCAGACATGATGTGTGTGTGTCTATACTTATTTAGTAGTCCGGCTTTGTAGGAGGAGAGCCGTTTTCTATAATATAAAACACTATCTAAATTTTTATCCCTAAATTTTTGTGAGAGGTTGTTTTGAGCTTTATATTTAGTTATGCTGTCGCTTAAAAAGGCAGAAAAATTAAAATCACCTGCATTTCTACCAATGGCATGAACTATGTTTTGTCGGGAGAAGTCAATGATTAAGTTTAAGCTTTCTCCTTTTACCAAATCGAATATTTGATTATTGTTTTCTGTTGAAACGTACCATGAACCAATGGCTTGTTCAGGAACTGACACATTGAAGTTGTGTTTTTTATCAATACTCACCTTCACTCTGTTGTCGCGCCATACTCGAGTAAAATTATGGAAGCCCCCGGTTTCGTTAATGTAAAATGCCGAATCTTTATAATTTTTAACAGTTCCTGAGATATGGACCTGTGCAAATAGGGTTAACGAAACTGCTAATAGTGATAGGGTAAACAGGATTTTCATCGTTCATGATTAAATTCAATCAGAGTATCGCTTTATTAAGTTTTGCGTATTGATTGAAGGTGGATTCATGGCTACAAATTATAAGTTTTAAACGAAGTATTTATTCTTTTAACTTATATTAACAATCTACAAAGGAAATGTATTTGGTGAGCAGTTATTACAACTTTTATACTTATGTCCAAGTGTCTTACTACACCGCTTTCCAAGTGGTGAAATGTAAAATGTTATAGTGATAACGCCCGGCACAGGCGAAAGTAGCAACGAGAACCTGTAGTCATAAAAGATATATCAGGAGTGATGGGATAGTTTTCAATTAGGTTGGGTTGTAATAAACATCTGTTATTGACAAAGCCATATTCTCCAATAGAAAAATTTTATGCATAAAAACGGCGCTATTCCCGTAAATAGTTTTGGAGATGATTCCGGTGCAGGTATTTCTGTTGAACGGATTGCTTTTGATAACCTGCCTGAACTTGGCGAATGGGAACAGCCTGAGCGGCACGACTGCCATACGTTTTTCCTGCTCGAGCAGGGCAGTGTTCATATAGAAATTGATTTTCAACAATATCAGATTAAAGCTCCATCCATTATTTATATGCACCCCGACCAGGTGCACCGAATTATAGGGTTTGCCCATGTGATCGTTAGTGCTCTGGCTATGGATAATGAGTACCTGAATCCTGAATATTTAAAACTGCTGGAAGAGATTACACCTGCAATGCCCGTCGCTATAAGTCCGGAAAACTTTGAAATGCTTAAACAAGCTGCATCACTTTGTATCAGATATAAGGAGCGTGAAAAGGATACGCTGTATCAATCATTGCTTAAAGATTATTGCAACGGATGGGTCGGGATCATTATTACCATCTATCTTGAACAACTGCAAAGCACCGATAAAACGCTCAGGGCCGAATATGTTACCAAGGCTTTCAGGCAGGCGTTGGCATTGCATTTCACCCGGCTCAAACGTCCGGCAGATTATGCTGAACAACTCCATTTATCAACTTCTTATTTAAACGAGTGTGTAAAAAGCACAACCGGGCAATCGGTAACCTGGCATATTCAACAACGGGTTATATTAGAGGCAAAGCGCTTAATCCATCATTCCAACCAGTCGCTCAAAGAGATTGCGTTGGCTTTAGGGTATGATGATTATGCATATTTCTCCAGATTGTTTACCAAAGTTGCGGGTATGTCGCCTGTGGCATTTCGTCTTAAAAACCTCGGTTAGTCCAAGCCTTACCCTGTTTCGGTCTATTTTTTTGCATTTAAGGGCTGTTTCTTTGCAGTGTTAAATACATGTTCAAATGGAAACAGTCAATCAAAAAAGAGTATTAGTATCAGGGGCAAGCTTTGCAGGGTTGTGTACTGCTTACTGGATGAATAAATTAGGCTATAAGGTAACTATTATAGAGGTTGCTCCGGGTATTAAAAAAGGCGGAACGCCGGTAAACATTATCGGCCATACCATTGATGTGGTAAAGCGTATGGGCTTATTTGAGCAAATTGAGGCAAACCAGTTGGTGATGCAAAAAATGGAATTCAAAAATGCCGACGATGTTACAGAAATGGCAACGCTGCTGCAAGAGCGGAATCAGGACGAACCTGAATACGAAATTGAGCGGGACACACTACTGGATATTTTATACAATACCATTAAAGATGACGTGGAATTTGTATTCGGTAACAGTATCACGCAACTCAATGAGACTAACGATCATGTTGCAGTTAGCTTTAAAAAAGGTCAGCCACAGCATTATGACCTGGTTTTTGGTTGTGATGGCGTTCACTCAACGGTTAGAAAGCTATGCTTTGGTGAAGAGAATGCGTTTGTGCATCCCCTGGGTGTTTACTTTTCCATCAGCATCATTCATAAATTACTGATCCCCGAATTTACCAACCAAATGTATAGCGAGCCGGGAAAAACGGTAATGCTGAACGCTTATAACGGAAAAACAGACATCGCCCTTGCCTTTTCATCAGAGCAGGCAATTGATTACAATTACCGCGATGAAGCGCAGCAGCGAGGTATTATTACTTATGCATTTAAAGATGCTGGCTGGCGCACAGCAGAACTGTTGAAGGAAGTACAGCAGTCAGACACTTTCTACTTTGATAAATTATGCCATGTCAGGATGCCTTCATGGACGAAAGGCCGGGTAGCATTGGTGGGGGATGCCGCTTATTGCCCGTCGCCGGCTGCAGGCAGGGGAGGTTCTATTGCCATAGATGGTGCGGGTGCATTGGCCGATGCTTTTTTTAAGCACCCCGATAATTTCGAACTGGCGTTCCAGGAATACAATCAAAGCTTTAGGCCTTTTATTGAACAGGTACAAGCCGATGTAGTAATGTATAACCTGGATGTGCTGGTTCCTAAAACAGAAGAAGCCATACGTCAGCGTAATGCACAAAGCTTTAGTTTTTGATTTTATTTAGTGAGGCGAGATAAGAGGCATTATCAGGTTTCATGTTTTAAGCCTGGAATCTGATTTTTTAATCCAATTTATAAATAAACTCTTCTATTTCTGCCTGCCTGGCGTTGGCAAAGCCTTTATCTGTACTTACCTTAATGAAACCCGCTTTTTCTAAAACGCGTTGCGAACCCAAATTATCAAAAGCAACGCGTGCGGAAATCGGCCTCATGTGTTCAATACTCAGGAATTGTTGAAGTGCTGCTGTAGCTACACCTTTTCCCCATAATGCGCTGTCAATCCAATAAGTAATTTCAGCCTCGCCGTCTATTTCAAACTTGGCTATGCTTCCGGCTATGATACCATTAATAAGGATGGTTTGATTGTTAATACTGGGATTACTTAAAAAAGGTAAATGCTTTTGAATATAAGCTGCCTTGTCCAACTCATCCTTCGGAGTGAAGGCGGCCAAATAGTTCGCTTCGGGGTCGAGCTGAAAAAGAAAAAGATGCTCCAAATCGGCAGCAATGGTTGGTCGTAGTATCAATTCGTAATGATTGGTCATTGGGTATTGAATTAGCAGTTCTATAATATTTCTGCTTGTGTTGGTGTATACAGATAATTAGATAAAAGATTTTTTTGCTTAAGCGTGCAGGTTTATACTGATGTTGAGACAATAGGCCATGTCATCACTAAAAAAATAAAAACGGCTCTTTAAATTCAAAGAGCCGTTTTTATTTTTATCAAGTGTATAAATCCTGTTTCGTTAGCTTTAATTAACTGTAATGGTAGCAGTCTCTTTAATATCGCGTGATGAAGTGCCGGCCAGCAGTTTGTATTTGCCCGGCTCTACCACCCACTTCTTGGCCTGCACGTTATAATAGGCCAAGTCTTTAACCGGTATATTGAGGCTAACATCAGCAGTTTCGCCGGGGGTAATGCTTACCTTTTTGAAGGCTTTTAGTTCCTTGTCCGCACGTTCCACGCTTGAACCTTCTTTGCGGATGTACAGCTGTACGGTTTCTTTGCCGGTATATTTACCTGTATTTTTTACCCGTACAGTAGCCATAATATGATCAGCAGGGCGGTACGCTTTTTTGTTGGTATGCAAATCGGCGTATTTAAAGTCGGTATAAGATAAACCATAACCAAAGCAGTACATCGGGTCGATTTTTTTGGTATCAAACCAGCGGTAGCCCACCAATATGCCTTCTTTATAATCTACCTGCAGGTTACTGCCGGGATAAGCGCCCAAGGCGTGTGCCGGTGAATCGCCCAGTGAAGCCGGGAAGGTAAATGGCAGTTTACCCGACGGGTTGATTTTACCCAACAGTACATCGGCCAGGGCATTACCATTCTCTGAGCCGTTATACCACGACCATACAATAGTGTGGTTGTTGCTTTTAATTTTAGCGATATCATAAGGCGCACCACCTACCACTACCACTATGGTATTGGCATTTGCCGCAGTTACCGCGTCCACCAATTCCTGCTCGCCGAAAGGAAGGGAGAGGTCTTTACGGTCGCGGCCTTCGCTTTCATAATCGCGGTTGCCGCCTACAAACAGTATCGCCATATCTGATTTTTTGGCGGTAGCAACGGCCTGGGCAATCATAGCGGTATCCGGGCCATGTGTGTCGGGATTGGTGCTGGCAAAACCAGCCTTGTAAACGCCGGAATAGCCCTGTGCAAAATTAAGGGCAGCTTTGCCCGCCAGCCGGTTTTGCAGCCCGGCCAGTGCCGTTACCTCGTACCGTGCTTTTACGCCTGCACCAAAGCCGCCCAAATGGAAAGTGTGGGTGGCGTTATCACCAATAACGGCAATACTTTTAAAGTTACTGGTGCTTAATGGCAGCAGGTGTTTGTCATTTTTTAACAATACAATAGATTCGGCAGCAATATCGTAAACTGCCTTGCTGTGTTCAGGCGTGTTCAATTTTCCGGCCGGGGCATTGGCACTTAACGAGGTTTGGTACATCACCCATAAAATGCGGCGCACTTTATCGTCAATAATTCTTTCGCTCACTTTGCCGGCTTTTACCGCAGCCAATAAGGAGTCGGCAAAGTAATAGCTGGAGTAGGGCAACCTGGAGCCCATTTCCAGATCCAGGCCATACTTGGCAGAGTTTACGGTGCTATGCGTGCCACCCCAATCGCTGATCACAATGCCTTTGAATTTCCATTCGCCTTTCAGAATCTGGTTGAGGAGGTAATCATTTTCTGCACAGTACGCACCCCTCAGCTTATTATAAGCCGACATGATGGTCCAGGCGTTACCTTCGGTAATAGAAGCTTTGAAGGCCGGCAGATAGATTTCGCGCAGTGCACGTTCATTCACTTCTACATTCACACGGCCGCGTTCCACTTCCTGGTTGTTTACGGCATAGTGTTTTACACAGGCGGCCACGTGCTGGCTTTGTATACCCTGCACGGCTTGTACGGCCAGCTTTGCATTCAGAAACGGATCTTCGGAATAATATTCATAGGTGCGCCCGCCTAAAGGTGTACGAATAATATTGAAAGCCGGCGCCAGCATAATATGCTTATTACGTGCACGTGCTTCTTCGCCCATGGCTTTGCCGAAACGGTAAGCCAGTTCGGGGTTCCAGGTAGCGGCCAGTGCCGAGCCGTTGGGGAAGAAAGTGGCCGAGTCGGTAGTCAGGTTAGCCGAACCCCAGCCCGGCTTTACGTCTTCACGTACACCCAGCGGACCGTCATCGCTCACCAGGTCGGGTATACCCAGGCGCTTCACGCCCGCAGAGGTAAATAAGCCGTTGGCATGTAGCATGGCTATTTTTTCCTGAAGGGTGAGTTTTTTGATAATAGATGTAATCTTCTGGTCGGTGGTGAACGGCGTTTTGGTTTGTGCCATTGCCGGTACGGATAAGCTCAGCCATGCCGCACCGCAGCAAAGCAGCGATAAAGTAAAATGTTTCTTCATCAGGTGTTGATTAGATATAATTGGTTAGTGTACAGTTGGTTTGCAGTAGTACTGCATAATACAAGTATACTGTAATATTTACACAAAGCGTGTGTTTCCAACAAAAAATAGCGCAGGGTTTAGCTGATAAAGGAAAAGAGAGTTTTGCCTGTAGTTCTGGTATTGACAAAAGCCTGTTTAAAGCCGCAGTTTCAAAAGCGAAAAGATATTGTTGACAGGAAGTGGACTTTGTTAATCTGCCTCCACATCCATACCTGCAATCAGCCCCTCTTTAAAAGTATAAATATGCTTCACCATACCATCAAACAGCACTTCACCATCTAAATTCTTCACCAGCTGATGAACTGCCACCTCAAATCTGCCGTCGGGCCGCTCGGTGATGGATTGTGGTTCTACATGCGGGTTAATTTCGCTCCACTGGCGGGTCCAATACTTTCGTACCTCATCTTGCCCGATTACATATCCCCCTTCAAACGCCTTGGGCCAGTGTACATCAGGCGCCATGGCGGTAAACACCAGGTCAATGTTTCGGGTATTAAAACCGTGGTAAGTTTTTTCGATAAGGGGCCAATAGGAGGATTGCATGTGATTAATGACTAAAGTGAACGCAGGCAATTACGTTAATTAAACGCTAATAAACAATGCCATTATTTGATTTCAACAATTCCTTCTTTTATGGCAGGAAATCGCTGAAACACCTTTCCGTCATGGCCGGGTATGATGTATTTGGATGAGAAGACCATAGTTTTCATCCGCTTCATGGCGCGTACATAAGCTGCAGGGTCAAAGGTGCCGCCTTTAACGGGTGGAAGCAGGTGCTCCAGGTTGGCATAAATCCAGATATTATCAGAAGCCAACAGGGTTGGATGGCTTGCTGCTTTTACCAGTACATATTGCGAATTGTAGGTATGCCTGGAGCCGGTATACACAAAGATGCCGGGTAAAATTTGTTTGTTATCGCCGGTAATTAATGTTAGTCTTCCGGCCAGATTAAGTTCGACAAGTTTCCTCACATCGCGTACGGCAAATCCACCTGCATCTTTGGGTTGCTGCCAGGCCCGGCCAACAAAGTAATTGTAGTCTTCCTGCTGCATCCAAAAATGAGCTTTCGGAAAAAGATCTATCCCATCTATGTGGTCCCAATGCGGATGTGTAATCATAACATCGGTCACCTCAGCGGCACTAATGCCCATGCGCTGCAAGGCAGAGTCGGGACGAATGTATGATGTAAGCTGAAAATCTTTTGCGTCATCTGCATCACGCTCAAAGCCAGCGTCAACTAAAATTGTTTTATTTTGACCTTTAATCAACCAGATTGAGAAAGTTATGTCCAGCCGCTCCTTAGCTGAAGCTCCCGCTGCCCAATCAGCCGCAGTAAACGGGTAGCCTGAACGTGCAAAGCGCAGAGCGTATATTTTATAATTTACAGGTTGAGCCGTGGCATAAAAGCCAGAGCAGAAAGCAAAAATAGACAACCATAATACCTTAAAATTCATTTGTGTTAAGCTTAAATTGCAACTTCAATACTATAAATAACAGAAGAAGTAAGGTAGATTCTATGAAAATGGCGCAGTTCATATATTCATTAATGCTGCTACTCCGCTCCCCCTTCAGTAACCTGCGGAGCATAAAACTGATCATTAAAATTCACCAAAAATAATTCCTGCGTGGCCCGGGTGCAGGCGGTATAAAACCAGCGTAAAAAGTCGGTGTTCACCATCTCGTCGGTTACGTAGCCTTGATCTACAAATACAGCCGGCCATTGGCCGCCCTGGGCTTTGTGGCAGGTAATGGCATAGGCAAATTTAATTTGCAGCGCATTGTAATAAGGATTAAGCTTTAGCTCTTTCAGACGGTCGCGGCGGCTGGGTATGTGCTCATAATCTTTCATCACCTCCAGGTAAAAGCGTTTTTGCTCGGTAGGGGGCAGGGCAGGCGAGTCGGCATAAAGTGAATCCAGCAGTACTTTGCATTCCAGCACCGGGTCTTCGCTGTAATCAATAAACTCAATCTGTACATCGGCAAACCGGAAGCCGTAAATTTCTTCGGTGCGGCGCACTTTTTTGATGCGGGCAATATCGCCGTTGGCAATAAAACCGGTGCTGTCATCCTCGCGCTCCTGTAGCCAGAAATAGTTGTTGCGCACCACCATAATCTGGTCGCCGCCGGTGAGCTCTTCTTCTCTGAATAAAATACGGTTACGTATCTGGCGGTTATACAAGTTGGCGTTTTTGTTAGAGCGGCAGATGACCAGCGTACTTTCGTTTCCGTATTTGCGGTAGGCGTAATTCAGCCCTTCCTCCAGGCGGTCGCCGCTCATGCGGAATACGTCTTTATAGCCATTGGTTATAATTTTGGGTAGCTGAGGTTTTTCCTGGCGGATGATGTTACGTATTTCGGTTACGTTGTGCAAGATGCCTGAATCGCGTTGCTGGCGTAAAACATCAGTAAGTTCATAGGCATGAATATCCAATCCGAACTGCTCTCGCAACACCTCCTCATCCAGCGCCGGGCTGTACTCTGAGCCTACCGGCGGTAATTGTGCGGTATCGCCCACCATCATCAGTTTACAGTTTTTGAAGTTGTATACGTAATCAATCAGGTCTTTTAACAGCGTCTCGTTGTTATTGCCGCTCAATTCATCGGTAATCATCGAGGCCTCATCCACAATAAATAATGTATTTTCGGCATTATTGGCAGCCAGTAAAAAAGACTCATCAATGTTAAGAGCCGATTTTTTACGATAGATGCGCTTGTGTATGGTAAATGCCTTACGGCCCGAGTAACTGGTAATTACCTTGGCTGCCCGGCCGGTGGGGGCCAGCAATACCGATTTTAAATTGTATGAGCGCAAAGCTTTTACCAGGGCGCTCAGCACAGTGGTTTTACCGGTACCAGCATAGCCTTTGAGTACAAAGCACTCGTAACCATTGTTGGTGTATAAAAACTGGTGCAGCTTTTCAAAAAGCTCGGTTTGCTGGGCGGTAGGCTGGTGCTTAAAGGCTTTGCTTATAGTTTCGGTAGCTGGCATGCGGCAAAATAGAAAGAATGCTATATATTTAGAGTAAATTTTAAAACCTTACTTTTGTTCATTGATATGAGCAATACTTTGTATAACTATCTCGACCCTGATTTTAACCTGCAGCAGGCCGGTAATGCTATGCTGCTATTATTGGCTACATCCAGCCACTTTTCGGCGGCAGTGGTACAGGCCTGCAAACTCACTGCCTGGGTAGATGACTGTCCGCTGGATGAGTTGCTCCATCCGCAGGAACTCAAAAGCTTATTTCAGGCAAACTATCAACAGGTAATTACAGGTATATCAAGCTCAAAATTTACGCTGTGGCCCAAAGAAGTTTATACAGAAAGCCAGGCTGCAGATATTGCCCGTTTTTTAAATGTCAGCGCTACCGATACGGTGTTTTCTGATAGTTTTGATTTACAAAATCAAGTACTATTTGTAGCTAACGAGCCTGTGGTTAAGGCATTAAGCCAGCTTAATTTAACACAGCAATCTCAATTCGGTATGAAGTGCTGGGTGAAAGCCATCATGGATCATCATTCTTCAGAACAGTGTATCTATATTAACGTTAATAACCAGCAGATTGATATACTTTTTGTAAGCGAAAACAAAGTAAAATTTTGCAATAGTTTTGAGTTTGTCACAGTAGATGAAGCTGTATATTATGTGCTACTGGCCGCGCAGCAATTAAAACTGGATTTAACCGCCACCTATATTAAAGCCAGTGGCAACGTGCGGGTGGGCGGGCCTTATATGAGCCGCCTGGCCGAGTTTTTTAAAGGGGCCGAACTGAACCCGTTGAAAGTGATTGAAATTTCTGAACAAGTACCATCTCACCAAATACTGGCGCTGAGCGCCCTGAGCTTATGCGCATCATTGGTGGAAGCTTAAAGGGGCTGCGGCTAAACCCGCCTAAAAATTTACCGGTAAGGCCCACAACCGATTTAGCTAAAGAGGCCCTGTTCAATATTCTGCAAAACCAGGTAGAACTTTATGGTATTACCGTGCTCGATTTGTTTAGCGGTACCGGTAACCTGGCACTTGAATTTGCCTCGCGCGGTGCCGAACAGGTCATCGCGGTTGACCGCAGCATACATTGTGTGAATTATATAAAGGATACAGCCAGGCAGCATAACTTGCCGCAAATAAAAACTTTCAAGGCGGATGTATTCAAATACCTCGAAATGGAAACTGAGCCATATGACCTGATATTTGCCGACCCGCCTTATGACCTTAGCCGCATTCCTGATATTCCCAAAATCGTATTTGAAAAAGGTTTGCTAAAGCCTGATGGTTTACTGATTGTTGAGCATCAATCCATGCAAAATTTAAGCAACCACCCGGCTTTTGCCGAGCAGCGAAAGTACGGGCATTCTTCTTTTTCTTTTTTTAAGGGGTAATTGTTGTGCTGCTATACTTTTCGTTGTTGTTCTTTTGTCTTGATACAAAAGAACAACAAAATCAAGTACAGCCCGCTTAGGCTTTTTTGCCACACGAGGCCTGCCCTGCAAAGACAGGCAGCACCACAGGCTGTTTAGTGTTTGCGTATGAGCAGGCTGTGCTTTGCCCGTTGCCAGTGCAAACACTAAAAGGCCTTCCCTTATGCTCGGGGCCACCCTGTGCTGCCCGCCTTTCACCCAAAGCTGAGGGGCTGACAGAGGAGGAAGAGAATTAAGAGTCAAGAACCAAGAGCCAAGAATCAAGAAACAGGGATTGAGAAAGAACAAGCAGCGTACGCACATACCCTCACGTCATTAAAGGGAACGAAGCAATCTTTATACGCTTGAAGAGGTTAAATGCATAGAGATTGCTTCGTTCCTCGCAATGACGTGGGGGATAATAAAGTGCCACAACGCATTCTGCTCATTCTTAAACTTTACAAATTTTGATTCAGACAACTGCCATCACTGCACATCAATACCCTCAACCTGTGGCCTTGGCTTTTTCGGCTACCACTACAGTTGCCTACCCACTTCACACCTCAAAGAAAAAGACGCAGCCACGAGTTTTCTTTTTGGTTCTTTTTCTTTTGCGGAAAAAGAAAAAGAACATCCACTGACTTTCATACTCAACCAACCCTGTCCTCATGGAATACCAATAACAAGTATCACCCAGCGTCATTTCTATATCAAAAATCCTTATAAGACAACCATCCTTGCTTCCTCTCACAAAAAACACTATCTTTGCCCGGCAAATAATAACCCACAAAATTATTTGCCATGCAGCTCGACTCCTCTAAATTTGTTGCCGAAGGTTTAACGTATGATGACGTGTTACTCATTCCGGCTTACTCCGAAGTTTTACCGCGCGAAGTTGATACCCGCTCATTTTTGACCAAAAAAATTCAGCTGAACGTTCCTATAGTTTCTGCCGCGATGGATACCGTAACTGAGGCACAATTGGCTATTGCCATTGCACAGGCCGGCGGTTTAGGCATGCTGCACAAAAACATGAGCATACAGGCCCAGGCCGATGAAGTGCGTAAGGTGAAACGCTCGGAAAGCGGCATGATACAAGACCCGGTAACCCTGCATGAAGATTCTACCGTGGCCGATGCGTTTAAAATTATGCGCGAATTCAGAATCGGCGGTATTCCGGTGATTGATGGTGATCATATTTTGAAAGGTATTGTCACCAACCGCGACTTGCGCTTCCAAAAACAGATGGACAAGCCGGTGCGTGAGGTGATGACCAGTACTAACCTGATTACCGCTCCGCAGGGCACTACCTTGCCTCAGGCTGAGGAAATTTTGCAAAACCATAAAATAGAAAAGCTGCCGGTGGTAGATGCTGAAGGCTGCTTGTGTGGGTTAATTACCTTTAAAGACATCCAAAAGTTTAAAAATTACCCGATTGCCTGTAAAGACGAGTTTGGCCGCTTACGGGTGGGCGCTGCTGTGGGCGTAACTCATGATACCATGGATCGTGTAGATGCTTTGGTAAAAGCCGGCGTAGATGTAATTGCTATTGATACTGCTCACGGGCATTCTAAAGGTGTAATTAACCAGTTGAAAGCCGTAAAGGCTAAATACCCCGACTTGCAGGTAATTGCCGGCAACATTGCCACCGGCGATGCAGCCAGAGCCTTGGCCGAGGCAGGTGCTGATGCCGTTAAAGTAGGTATTGGTCCAGGCTCCATTTGTACCACCCGCATTATTGCCGGGGTAGGCGTACCGCAGTTATATGCAGTGTATGAATGTGCCAAGGCCCTGCAAGGTACAGGTGTGCCGGTAATTGCTGATGGTGGCATTAAACACACAGGTGATATTGCCAAGGCCATTGCCGCAGGCGCCAGTTCCATTATGGCGGGCTCGTTGTTTGCAGGGGTAGAAGAATCACCAGGCGAAACTATTATTTATGAAGGCCGCCGGTTTAAATCTTACCGTGGTATGGGTTCTATCGAGGCGATGGAATCAGGTTCTAAAGATCGCTACTTTCAGGATGTAGAGGATGATATCAAAAAGCTGGTGCCCGAAGGTATTGTGGGGCGCGTGCCTTATAAAGGTACCCTGGCCGAAGTGGTATATCAGTTTGTGGGTGGTTTAAAAGCCAGTATGGGTTATTGCGGCGCTAAGAATATTGAAGCCCTGCAACAAGCCAAATTTGTGCGCATCACCACTGCCGGTATCCGCGAGTCGCACCCGCACGATATTACCATTACCAAAGAAGCTCCAAATTATACAAGATAGTTTTTAATTGATTGGGTTGATTAAGTGAGTAGTTGCTTATATGCAAAACAATAACATTGTTGAACTGCTGCAACCTAATCAACCTAATCAACCTAATCAACCTAATCAACCTAATCAACCTAATCAACCTAATCAACCTAATCAACCTAATCAACCTAATCAACCTAATCAACCAAAGAACATGAAATCTATCTGCATATTCTGCGGGGCCAATTATAACGGCGACCCGGTTTTAAAGCAAGCTATTGAGCAACTGGCTGAGGTTATGGTTAGCCATCAGATTACTTTGGTATATGGTGGTGGCAAAGTGGGCGTAATGGGCCTGATGGCCGATGCTGTGCTGCAACGCGGCGGAGAAGTAATTGGCGTTATTCCGCAGTTTTTGATGGATAAAGAAGTAGGGCATACCGGCATTACCCAAATGCATATTGTTGAAAATATGCACCAGCGCAAGCAATTAATGAGTGACTTAAGTGATGCCATTATTATGCTGCCCGGCGGTTTTGGTACGCTTGAAGAATTTTTTGAGGTGCTTACCTGGCTGCAACTGGGCCTGCACCAAAAGCCAATAGGTGTGCTTAATGTAAATGGCTTTTACGACTTTTTACTAAAACAGATGGATGTAATGGTGGAGCAGCGCTTTTTAAAACCTGCCAATCGCCAGCTGGTGCTTACTTCTGCTGATGCCGTTGAACTGGTGAACCTGATGGAGCACTTTAAACCTGTGGTAGATGAAGTGTGGTTCCGCGACCGTAACCTGACTTAACAATCCAATTAAGTCTCGCTTAAATGTCATTATCTCCGGCCTGATTTATCGCTGTTTAACACTCTGACGGCAAAGTTGTATCTTTGCCTATAGTATGCAGGTTACAGTAGCACCAACAGAGCAGGGGTTTAAAGGGTATAACAATTACGGGGCATGGCTGCGCAATAAATACAAGGGGCAGCGTGTGTTCAAAGTAATTGTTGACGGCGGCTTCACCTGTCCTAACCGCGATGGCTCTAAAGGTTATGGCGGCTGTACTTATTGCAATGTTGACTCTTTTACACCTTCAGTATCCCGCCAGGCACCCTCGCTGCGCGAACAGGTCATCCAGGGTATGGAGCGGGCCCGTAAAGGAAATAAAGCCGATAAATTCATTATCTATTTTCAGCCCAATACCAATACTTATGCGCCGGCGCATTATTTAAAAATGATGTATGACGAGGCACTGAGCATTGAACCTGAAAACATTGTAGGCCTCTCGGTTGGTACCCGCCCCGATTGTATTGATGCTGAAAAAATTGCCCTGCTGGAAAGCTATACCGATCGCTTTGACGTAGACCTTGAAATGGGTATGGAGTCTATTTACAACGATACACTGGCCCAAATAAACCGCGGCTGTACCCACGAGGAGTTGCTGAAAGCGCTTGATCTCACCAAAAACAGCAAGTTGGATGTTTGCGTGCATACCATTTTCGGTTTCCCCTGGGAGAGTCATGACATGATGCTAGCTTATGCTGACGAGATTAACCGGCACGAGCATATCAAGTTTGTGAAATTTCATCACCTGCATATTGTAGAAGGTTCGGTAATGGGCGTTAAATACAAACGCGAGCCGTTCAAATTATTCAGTCTGCCTGAGTACACCGACTTTTTATGCGAACTTTTACCCCGCGTTCGCCCCGATGTAGTCATCCAACGCCTCTTCGGCCTGTCGGACCGCGAATTGCTCATTGCTCCCAACTGGCAACTCAAAAAATCAGAAATTCAGTATTACATTGATAAAGCGATTTTGGATAGGGGTGTGATACAAGGTTCAGCTTTGTAGTTTTTTGTGCTGCTCTATCTGCCTTGTTAGGCGTGTGCTGTTATGTTCGTTATTGTTCTTTTGTCTTGATACAAAAGAACCAAAAACTTAGCGTAGCGGTCTCATGAGCGATAGTGAATAAATGCAAGTACAGCCCGCTTAGGCTTTTTTGCCGCACGAGGCCTTGCCTGCTTTTCGTACAAAGCAGAGGGGCTGACGTGGAGGATGAGAATCAAGAAATAACCAGTACCACACATATCACCAACACGACATTGCGAGGAACGAAGCAATCTTTCGACGCCTGACTCAAACAGGATGCATAGAGATTGCTTCGTACCTCGCAATGACGCGGTGGTGTAAGGCGTTCTGTCCGTTCCTAAATTCTGCAAATTCTAATTCAGACAACTATCATCACTACACATTCATACCCTCAACCTGTGGCCTTGGCTTTTTCGGCCACCAATACCGGCCGCCCACTTACTGCACGCCTCAAAGAAAAAGACGTAGCCACGAGTTTTTCTTTGGTTACTTTCTTTTTGCGGAAAAAAGAAAGTAACATCCACTTGCTTTCATACGCAACCAACCCTGTCCTCGTGAAACACCTATAAACAATCAACAAAAAGTTAAAATACCACTCAATCCACAAAGTGGTATTCCATTTGCACCAAACGGTTAAAATTGATTATTTTGAGCCGTTTATAAATCGCTTACCTGTTGCAAAAAGCTGTACAAAACTATATTCCTGCGTTAACCGGTGTACGGGCCCTGGCCGCCTACCTGGTTTTTATTTCCCATTATGAGTATGTATTTGATGAAAACTTTCCTCATGCTGTACAGCGCTTTTTCCAGGAGTTTCATATCGGAGTAACTATCTTTTTTGTCTTGTCGGGCTTTTTAATCGCATTCCGGTATTGGGATAATTTTCATCTTACCCGCAACTGGTTTAAGCAGTACCTCAAAAACCGGGTGGCACGCATTTACCCCATGTACTTTTTGCTTACGTTAGCTGCGTTTGCAGCCAATTACTTTAAGCCCATGGTTGAAGTAACAGCAGGCTACAATCACCCGTTTATATTACTGTTGATGAACATTACCTTCGTGCGGGGTTTTTTCAATGATTTTAAGTTTACCGGTATCTCGCAAGGCTGGTCGCTCACGGTGGAGGAATGTTTTTATTTTTCAGCGCCCATCATCTTCCTGGTTGCACAGCGGTACAAAAAGTTTTACATTCAGCCACTGTTGATCACCGGGATTGGCTTTTTGCTGGTACTCATCTTTCGCAACGTCAACTGGTATGGTTTCTTTGGCAACTTTACGTTCATGATGCTGTATACATTTTTAGGCCGTTGCTTTGAGTTCTTTGCGGGTATCCAATTGGCACTTATCCTCAAACGCCAGGGCATGGAGCGTAGCAGTAAGTTCAACTTCACTTATACCGGCCTGCTGCTGATTTTTGGTTGTGCCTGGATCATGTCTGTTTTGCCGGTACCGAAGGGCTGGTTTTTTGGTGTGCATAATCCCTGGGGACTAATAACTAATAATTACCTGCTGGCGGTCAGTATTACGCTTTTCTTTTACGGATTAATTACAGAGCAAACAGTATTGAAAAGAGTGCTGGCTCATCCTTTTATCGAGTTATTGGGCAAAAGTTCTTACATATTTTACCTCATTCATTTAGGATTTATGTATCTCACCTTACATAACTGGTTCGAGGTATGGAATGATAAAGTATTTGAACTTTACGACAAATGGGGGGTAGACTGGATTTCACCCTTTCAGTACGATGCATTGAATTTGCTATATGCATTCATCATTTTGAATGGCGTATCTGTCCTGCTGTTTAAGTTGATAGAAGAACCATTAAACCACTACATTCGTAAATCAGATTTCCTGATCAAGCATCAGCCCAAACCCGTTAAAGATTAAGCCGTATAAAGATTAAATTTGCACGAGAATTATAGATATGAAATATAAGTTGAGTTTGTTTACTACCATGCTGATATGTGCATTGGCCTTAAACCAAGCTACGGCTCAGCGGGTAACCACCCCTGTAAACAAAGCACCGGTAACGCCGCCTACCAGGCAGCAAAACGAAAAAGCTACGCCCACGCCTAAACAGGAAGAAGCAGACACTGAAGGTGACGAAGAAGGTGATGTCAACATCAAGATAGAGGCCGATCCTAAAAAAGCCATATTTACAGGTCTGGATGATATTAAGTTTAACATCGACCTGAAAAGTACTTATAAGGTGCGCCAGGACGGTCGCCTGAACATGCTGGTAACTACCACTTTTGGTACCAAAGTAGCCGAAAGCGCTATGGACGTGCACTTGGGCAAAAAGGGCAGCACCAAACTGCATGTAAAATTGCCTCCGCAAAATGCCGGCTTTTACCAGATAACTTTCCGCTTCAACCTGTCTATGTATGACGATACTATTAAGCGGGTATTCGGCGTTGACCCAACCGAAATTGAGGTGAGCCGCAACAAGCCTAAAGATTTTGATAAGTTTTGGGCTGATACCAAAGCCGGTCTGGATACCATTGAACCTCAGTATATAACCACACTGGATAAAAAGCAATCTACCCCCGAAAAGAACGTGTACCTGGTAGAGATGCACTCTTATGGCGATGCGGTGATACGCGGCTGGTTAACTGTACCTACCAAGCGTCGCCCTAAAAAAATACCGGTAAAATACCGTTTGGGCGGCTATATAGTAGCCATGAAACCCACACTGGAGGACGATGATTTTGCGGTTTTTAATATCAATGTTCGGGGTAGTGGCAACAGCAAAGATGCCGTAAGTTACACAGGCGAGTTTAACCTGTGGAATATAGAAAATCGGGATAAATACATTTATCGTGGCGTATATATGGACTGCATACGCGGCCTGGATTTTATTTATGCCAATGCCTCTAAGTTCGGTTTCGATTTGGAGCGGGTGAATGTAGACGGCGGTAGCCAGGGGGCAGGTTTAGCTATAATGCTGGCCGGGCTTGACCCACGGGTACGGGCTGTAACCAGCGAATTGCCTTTGTATAGCGATCTGCGCGATGCCATTCGTATCGGGCCAAAGCTGTATCCTTATAAGCAATCGCCCATTTGGATGTTTACCGATTATATGCGCCGCAACAAAAGTTTTACTGAGAAAAAGCTGTTTGCCACCTGGGATTATTACGACCCTATTATGTTTGCGCCCAAGGTAAAATGCCCGGTGCTGGTTGCAGTAAGTTTATTGGATGAAATGTGCCCACCATATTGCAGTTTTGCGCTGTTTAATAAGCTGGGTACTGATGAAAAGGAAAAAGAGTTTTGGGTAAACCCGGTGCTGACGCACGAAGTGGATAACCTGTATTATGGCTATCAATATTATTGGATTAAAGAAAAATTTGTACTGCCATAGATGATGTTTTCATTAACCGGATATAGAATAAAATAATTCCGGTGGTTTTAACTGATATATCTTGCTGTTCATTAGAACAACCATTACATGAAAAAAAACTATACGCTGCTGCTGTTTTTGTTATTGAGCCTGATGGGGACTACCCATGTATATGCCGGCTGGCCGGTAGGTAAGAAACGCTATCTGGTAGGCACCAGTTTCTATACTTACTTCTCCAGCAATTACTGGGATCGCAAAGGAAATTTCCATAACGATAATACCAGCAAATTCAGCGCTTATTCTGTTGGTATATTTGCTGATTATGGCCTTACCCGTAAACTGGATTTGCTGGTGAACCTGCCTGTATCATACCAGTACTTAAAGCAACCGGGCAGCAGTCTGACCAACATCGGCTCCGGAGATTTGCAGATCGGTTTGAATTATGTGCTGAAAAGCTTCAACCTAAAAAATTACATTACAGGCTATGCCGGGGCTATCATCCCTACTTACGCCCAAAAGTTAAATCAAACTTTGGGTTATGCCTATTATGGATCTGAGTTTAGGCTGAGTAATACCGGCAACATCAAACTGGGGTCGCATACCGGGTATTACAACGTAGATGCCGATTACCGCAAATATTTTGCAGATGACGGCCCCTCGCAGTTTAACTATATGGGTACTTTTGGGTATTTCCTCAATAAATATAATCAGGTACTGGTAGATGTGGCTGGTACCATTTCGGCCAGCCCCACCAAAATATTTAACAATTATGCCGGCAGCACACTTGATTATCGCAATGTGCGGGTGCAGTTAGATTACGGTTATACCGTTAACCGCCGGGTAAGTGTTTACGCTTCGGGTTTTTATACGGTAAGTGGCTTTAACATCGGCCAGGCTTATGGCGGTAGTTTACAGTTGCTAATGCGTCTGTAAAAACATCAGTGGAGATAAATAGGTCCTGTCGTTTCCTTTTGAGGCGAATTGACAGGAAAAGAAATATTTACAGTAACCTAAATCAGTTTGTGATCATAAAGAATTAAAAAAGTCCAGATGATGATGAACAGCAGGGTGGTGGCAAGTGGTGAAATGCGCTGAAAAAGGCGGTCGGCAAAGGTAGCATCCAGCATTGGAAAGGAAGCTTCGCTTTCTAAGCCGTTATTCGCTTTTTTGTAGTTGCTTGCCAGTTTGTGCATTTGCACCAGGCTGGTGATAATATCCAATAAGGTAAATATACTTACAATGGCTCCTACAAAGGGAATTACACCGCCAAATATTTGAGCCCGGTTGGTTAAGTCGGGCGAAGGAGGCATGGCAAAGGTTAAGCCGCAGTAAATACCAAAGGCAAAGGCTTGGCCGTTGGCCATCCAAAGCAACCTGGGGCCTAAACCGGCATCGTAGCTTTGTATTTGGCTCCGGCTAATGGTATATAAATCCGAAGGCACAATATTTTCTTCAGCCATACTACTTTGTTTCGTTCAATAACAAACCGGCTTATGATAAGTTTATGATAATAACAGCGTTTAAACAATTTGTATTCGCTGCTGTACTTTTACTATTCATGAAAAAAATATTATCCCTTGTGTTTGCACTGGCAAGCTATACCGCAGTTCAGGCACAAAACCCTACGTTTGTAAAGTTTAACAATAGCAAAATTTATTACCAGGGCCGTATTAACCGTGCAGATACCTCAGCCTGCGCTTTTTACTGGCCGGGTACATCCGCCACAGTAAGTTTCTCAGGTACCGGGATCAGCGCGGTCCTTGAAGATGAGAAAGGTTTAAATTATTACAATGTTATCATAGACAACCGCCCACCGGTAAAAATTAAGATGAATGCCGGCAAGCAAACTTATAACCTGGCCGAAAACTTACCCGCCGGCAAACATACCCTGCAACTGTTTAAGCGCACGGAGTGGGAAGAGGGTACTACCCGGTTTTATGGCTTTCAATTGGCTGGCAAAAGCAAGTTGCTAAATGCCCCGACTTCACCCAAACGCAAAATAGAGTTTTACGGTAATTCTATTACTTCTGGCTATGCTATTGAGGATAGTATTTTAACTGACGGCGACTCGCCGGAAGGGCAGTATAAAAATAACTACCTGAGCTATGCGGCCTTAACGGCCCGTTATTTCAACGCTGAATACCGCTGTACCTCCAAAAGTGGTATAGGTGTGCTGGTAAGCTGGTTCCCGCTCATTATGCCAGAAATGTACGATCGCCTTAATCCTAATGATAAAGACAGCCGGTATGATTTTTCAACATATCAGCCGCAGGTGGTGGTCATCAATCTGGGGCAGAATGATGCTTCCATCATAGGCAATCCCAACTTAGAACAGTTTAAAGCGCGTTTCGGTACTCAAAAGCCGGATGCGGCTACTATTATTAAAGCTTATCAGAACTTTTATGGCGCCATTCGCAGCAAGTATCCTTCGGCTACTATCATCTGCGCGTTGGGAAGCATGAGTGCGGTGCAACCAGGCTCTCCATGGCCGGGCTATGTTGCGCAAGCCGTAGCTAACCTGCATGACCGCAAAATGCTGACCTTCTTGTTTTCGCCGGTAAAGGGCTATGCCCATCCCCGTGTTGCAGACGACCGCAAGATGGCCGATGAATTAATCGCCTTTATTAAGGGCCATGTGAAGTGGTAGGCTGATATCGCCAGGGTATTTCTCGCGGTGATAAACTAAAAACTAATCGCAATCCACCTGCTCACAGTGCTCAGAACTTAGTTCTGGCTCAAATGTGCAGTGGCCAATAGATAAATGTTCCAGCCGGTGGCGTAAATCGTGCTTAAGGGTATCAAAGGCTGCCATGTCTGTTGCGCTAACTACAATGTGGGCGGTAAGCGCGTTCTCGGTAGTACTTAGCGCCCATACATGAATATGGTGAACATCTTTAACCCCTTTGGCTTTCATCAGCTCTGTGCGTATTTTGTCAATGTCCATTTCATCGGGCACGCCGTCCATTTCCAGGCGGATGCTTTTCATCAGCAGGCTCCAGGTACCAGTCATGATGACTACCACAATTACTAAACTAACGGCGCTGTCCAGCCAGTACCAGTGGGTAAAGTAAATAAGTACGCCCGAGATCACTACACCTAATGATACCAACGCATCCACAGCCATATGCAGGTAAGCACCTTTCACGTTCAGGTCTTTGTCTTTATCCTTCATGAACAGCCATGCGGTAAGGCCATTAATTCCTATACCCACTAATGCTACCCAGGCCACAGTACCGCCTGCCACTTGCTCAGGGTGCATAAAACGGATAATGGCCTCATAAGCAATAATGGCAACAGCTGCCAGTAATATTACCGCATTCAGCAATGATACCACAATAGTGGAGCGCTTGTAGCCATAAGTATATTTACGGTTGGAGTGCACCTTGCTCAGCTTAAAAGCAAGCAGTGCTAAAGCCAAACTGGCTACATCGCTCAGGTTATGGCCGGCATCGGTGAGCAGCGACAGCGAATGGCTGGCAAAGCCTACAATGGCCTCCACCACTACAAACAACGAATTTAATATGATGCCGACAATAAAAGCGGTATTCAGATGATCCAACTTGGGGGCATGATCATGATGATGGCCGGCATGGGAGTGGTCGTGACCTGATGACATATTACAAATTTAGCTATTTATTGGCTACTGGTGGTGATAAGGTTCGCCTTTGATAATGGTAAAGGCCCGGTACAATTGTTCTGTGAAAAACAGGCGCACCATCTGGTGAGAAAAGGTCATGCGCGAGAGCGATAGCTTTTCATTGGCCCGCTGGTAAACCGAAGCATCAAAACCATAAGGGCCGCCAATTACAAAAACCATGTGCTGTACGGCGCTGATATTCTTTTTATCCAGGTAGGTTGCAAACTGCGATGAATTAAATTCCTGTCCGTTTTCATCCAGCAACACAACGTGGTCCGTTACGGTAAGTTTTTTTAATATCAATTCAGCTTCCTTGTTCTTTTGCTGCTCCTGGCTTAAGGCCTTCGTGTTTTTGAGTTCGGGCAGATCTATGATTTCAAACCGTGTATAATGCTTTAAGCGCTTCAGGTATTTGTCTATGCCTTCCCTGATGTAGGCATCTTCTGTTTTGCCTACCGTAAGCAATGTGATTTTCATAATGCAAAGTAACGTATTTGTAAACGCTAAGTCCGAGAATACATTAATTCGATTTACACTTAGTTAAGGTTACACATATTCTGTTTAAAACATTGCTGTTTCTATATTGTTACGGGCGTCTCTTTAAGTTTTCAATAAATTTAATTACGTTTGGGCAAACATGATTAAATTTTACTCAACTAAACGATGAAGGTATTTGTAAAGAAATCTATTGAGCAGCTTACGGCCAATACAGATGGCGAGGGCAGCCTGAAGCGAACGCTTGGCGCCGGCAGCTTGATTGCCTTGGGTATCGGTGCTATTATTGGCGCCGGCTTATTCGTAAGAACTGCTGCTGCGGCCGGCGAACATGCAGGTGCAGCTGTAACCCTATCATTTATCGTGGCCGCTATTGGCTGCGCCTTTGCAGGCTTATGCTATGCTGAGTTTGCTTCTATCATCCCTATTGCAGGCAGTGCTTATACTTATGCTTATGCTACCATGGGCGAAATTGTAGCCTGGGTAATTGGCTGGGCGCTTATATTAGAATATGCACTCGGGGCGGCTACCGTATCCATCAGTTGGAGCGAATATGCTAATAAGTTGCTCGGGGGGAAAATACCCTATGAATGGTGCCATTCGCCAATGGAATCTATTTTAGTAAATGGCCATAGTGTGCACGGTATAGCTAATTTGCCGGCTTTGTTTATTCTGGTGGTTCTTTCGCTGTTGCTGATTAAAGGCACGCAAGAATCGGCTTTGGTAAATGGTATTATCGTATTTATTAAAGTGGCCATTGTGTTGGTGTTCATTGCTATTGGCTGGCAGTTTATCAACCCGGCTAACCATACACCTTACATTATCCCTGCTAACATGCCTGATGTTAAGCTACAAGATGGTTCTACGTATTCTTATGCGCCATTCTTCAACCACGGTTGGGGTGGTATCATTAGCGGTGCAGGTGTTGTATTCTTTGCCTTTATTGGTTTTGATGCCGTTTCTACTGCTGCGCAGGAAGCTAAAAACCCAAAACGTGATATGCCTATCGGTATTTTAGGTTCACTGGTGGTATGTACTATTCTATATATCCTGTTCTCATGGGTATTAACCGGTGTAGCTCCTTTTACCGATTTTATGCGTTCTGGTAAAGAAGCTTCTGTAGCTTTTGCAATCAGCAACTACATGCATGGTTATGGTTGGTTGTCAACCATGGTAACTGTGGCTATTCTGGCCGGTTTTTCTTCAGTAATCTTAGTGATGCTGATGGGGCAGTCACGCGTATTCTACACCATGTCATCTGACGGCCTATTGCCGAAAGTATTCAGCGATTTGCATCCGAAGTTCCGCACGCCTTACAAAAGCAACATGATCCTGTTCATTTTTGTGGGTGCATTTGCGGCATTTGTTCCGGGTAGTGTTGCAGGAGATTTAACTTCAATCGGTACTTTATTTGCCTTTATCTTAGTGTGTGTGGGGGTAATGATCCTGCGCAAAAAATCACCTAACCTGGAGCGTCCGTTTAAAACTCCATTAGTTCCGTTGGTACCTATATTAGGCATTATTGTGTGCGCCGGTATGATAGTTGGTTTGCCAAGCGAAACTCAACTGAGTGCTTTGGTATGGATGGTATTAGGTTTGCTCATCTATTTTGGCTATAGCCGTAAAAACAGTAAACTGGGTAACATTGGTGATGTATTGCCAACCGCCTCAGATTTTGAAAAGCACTAAACGATATTAACCTCTTTACAAAAAAGGTTCTGCATTGCAGAACCTTTTTTGTTTTAGTTCCTTAGTATACACTACCCATGAAACTGGACAAAAACCTGTGGATACTGATATTTGTGTGCGTAATCAACTCACTGGGGTTTGGTATCATTGTGCCGCTGATTTATTCATACGGTAAAAAGTTCGGCATCAACGAGCAAACGGTGGGTATTTTAACCGCCTCGTTTTCTATCGCCCAGTTTTTTGCCACACCGCTGCTGGGCTCATTGTCTGATAAGTGGGGGCGAAAGCCGGTATTGGTTATCAGCCTTATTGGTACCTGTGCCTCTTTCTTTTTATTTGCAACGGCGCAAAGTGTAATCATGTTGTTTGCTGCCCGTATTTTAGACGGTTTAACCGGGGGCAATATTTCGGTAGCACAAGCCATGATCTCTGATACCTCTACCAATGAAGACCGGGCCAAAAAGTTCGGTATATTAAGTTCTGCGTTCGGCTTTGGCTTTGTCATTGGCCCGGCTTTGGGTGGTTTATTGAGTAAGTATGGTATGCAAGTGCCGTTTTACTTTGCTGCGGGTATTGCCCTGATGGGTGCACTGGCAGCTGCATTTCTGCTTAAAGAAACCAATGATAAAAAGCAGGAAAAAGACGGTAAGGAAAAGAAGTCTTTTACGTTTGCTTCTATCGTTACAGCTCTTAAGATGCCGGTTATTGGTACTGCTGTATTTATCGGGTTCCTGCTCACCATGGCGCAGTTTACCATGATTATCGGCTTCCAAACTTATAGCGTGGATGGACTGAAGCTTAGCCCGCAAAATGTAGGCTTATTATATGCCGGTTTTGGTGTTACCGGTATATTAATGCAATTGTGCGTGCCTTTTTTCGAAAAGATTTTCCCTTCCAAATCGGTAATTTTAATGTGGTCTACTGTGTTATGCCTTGGGGCGATGTTTCTGGCCGGGTTCATGACAGCAGTATTAACATTCATTGCCTGCATTTATGTGTATGGCATGTTTAATGGGTTGCGTAACCCCATGCTGAACGCCATTATTGCCAATCATAACGATGAGGAACGACAAGGAGAGATATTGGGTGTTAATCAATCTTACGCTTCAATAGGCCAAACGCTGGGGCCGATAGCGGCCGGGATGGTGACCGTTTTCTCCAAGCATGCCCCTTTCTTTTTGTCGGCGCTGTTTATACTCGCAGGATTTTTGCTTACTTTTCGGCTGAAAAGAAAAGAACAGCAAAACTCCTGACCTATGTTACACGCTTTCGATGCCCGGCAAATCCTGTCGGTAACCATGATTTTGTTTGCCATTATTGACATTCTGGGCGCTATCCCGGTAATTATTCAGTTACGCCAGCGGGCAGGCCATATCGAGTCGGAAAAGGCTTCTATAGCGGTTCTTATCCTGATGGTGGCCTTCCTGTTTGCAGGTAATGGCTTACTGGCTATTATAGGCTTGGATATTGCCTCATTTGCCATTGCAGGTTCACTGGTTATTTTTTGTATCGCGATGGAGATGATTCTTGGCATCCGCCTGTTTAATGAGGAGGCTGATGTGCCACAAACTGTTTCTATTGTACCGCTGGCTTTCCCCCTGATTGCCGGAGCCGGTACCATGACTACGCTGTTGTCCCTAAAATCAGAATATGCTACACAAAATATCATTGTGGGTATTGTATTCAATACCCTGTTCGTTTACATCGTTCTTAAAAATGTGGGCCGATTGGAAAAGATGTTAGGTAAATCAGGGGTAGGGGTACTCCGTAAGGCTTTTGGGGTGATTTTGCTGGCCATTGCGATTAAGTTGTTTAGAAGCAATACGGGATTGTAGGTGAGAATTAGAATATGATGTCTACTTAAGCAGCCCGTATAGGGTAGTTGTAAAAACAGTAAAGGGCTAATGTAATTACATTAGCCCTTTACTGTTTGAAATATATTTGGAATACCCTTTTACACCGCATTTTTCACCTTAACGGCGTTGAGGCCTTTGGGGCCTTTTTCAGTTTCAAAGGTTACCTTTTGGTTTTCTTTGATGGGATTCATTAAGCCGTTGATGTGCACAAAAATGCTTTCCTGCGTTTGCAGATCGCGGATGAAGCCGTACCCTTTCGATTCGTTGAAAAAGGTAACAATACCGCTTCTTACCGTATCCATCGGTACATCTTCCTGCTTAGGCACACCAATCTGTATGCTGTCGGCAGATATTACCGCTTTGCGTCTGTTCGGATCAGGAGGCGTAGAGGTGATATTGCCGTCTTCGTCAATATAAGCCATCATATCGTCAAGGCTTTTGCCTTTACTTGAGTTGGCTTTGCGGTCTTCTGCCTTGCTCTGCTTGTCCTGCTGCTTTTTGGCTTTTTTCTTTTCTCTTTCTTTCTTACTAAATGTTTCTGTTGATCTACCCATATATAGTTTGAAGTAAATCCCAAACGGTTAAAATTTTTTAGTTTGGGAGCATGTATATAAATATACGGCTTTTATCAGACATTACCTACCCCAGGTTGATAATATCTTTAATTATGACAAAATAAAGGAAATAAAAAGGCATCCTCCTGTGAAGGGAGGATGCCGGCAATGATGGTATAGTGTGTTAAGCTACTTTTACATTTACTGCATTAGGACCTTTACGGCCTTGCTCTACTTCGTAAGTAACCACGGTATTCTCACGAATAGGGTCAATTAAGCCTGAAGTGTGAACAAAGATTTCGCTGCCACCATTACTTGGGGTGATAAATCCGAAACCTTTTGTTTCATTAAAAAATTTTACTGTTCCTTGTTGCATTATATTATTATTAATAAGTCTACAAGGTAAGTATAATAATCGGTAAATTTTACTTTTGGTAAAATATTTTTATAATTGATTAAATCAATTGAAAGGCATTAATATCAATTGCAGGTTAATCTGTCTACTTCAAAAGTAAGTGTTTATTCTTCTGATGCCTTTGGATCATCTGTTTTACCGGGTGCAATCAGCCGGGCCACAAACATGGTATCGGATTTGTGTTCGTACCCTTTAAGTACCTGTTTTTCTTCCAGTATTAAACCCAGCTCTTTAACTAAGAACTCAACAGCGTCTTCGTTCTCTGCTTTAAATGCCGAGCAGGTAATATAAATCAGCGGTTTGCCTGGCTTTAAGTACTTCACCACATTACGTGCTATGCTTTGCTGCAGGCGTTGAAAAAACTGAATGCGGTGTGCCTCAAACTGCGTGATCAGCTCCGGGGTGCGGCCCCAGGTGCCTGAGCCGGTGCAGGGCGCATCGAGTATAATGCCATCAAAGGCATAGTCGTGCATAATGTAATCCGGATTGTGGGTAAGATCCAGTATCTTTTTCTGATACCGGTTCAATCCTGCCTGCTGAAAGCGTTCATCTAAATTAGCCAGGATAGATTCGCGGATATCAGATACCACCAACTTCAAATCAGGCTCCTGCTCATGCAATAAAAGCGATTTGCCGCCAGATGCTGCACAGGCATCCCACCAGTTTTCCCAGCGTTGGGGGCGAAAGTATAAAGCGGTTTGCTGCGAAGAGTAATCCTGCACCTCAAACCAATGTTGTTCTTTAAACAAGGTCTCCAGGCGGGTACCATTGGGCAGGGATAAGCAATTCCGGCCTTCATCTTTGAAAATAACGTCTGCCTTCTTTAATACAGCTTTTACCTGCTGCTCATAGCCTTTACGCACACGAATGAACAGGTCTGGCTGCTGAAAAAAAGACTTCAAAAAAGCCTTTTGATCTATGCTTTCAGATAGCTCACTTATCAAGGGGTAAACATCGGTGAGTTTAAAATCTGGATAAGAAGCTTTAATGACAGCTATTTTTTCATCAATGGTATACTGCATGTAAGCCATCCACTCTGGCTTGAAATGCTGCAGAAAAGAATTAACCTGGGTATTGCATAAAAACTCGGCCACCATCAGGCGGTCTTCAGCCGGATGGCCTGCTAAAGCGTTGCCCAACCTGAAGTAATTGTAAATCAACCGGCTGGCCACCCGCCTGTCGGTTGAACCCATTTGCTTATTTTGGCGGTAAAAGCCTGGCAAAAACTTACTCAGCTGCGTATTGGCCGGAAATTCTTCCAGTAAGCGCTGAAAAGTTTTTAATTGGTTAAGGGCTTTCATTCTACCTGCTTCAATTCAAAGTTAACATATTTAAATAGGTTCACATGGGTATTTATCCATCCCTGACCGGGCTTAAATTCAAAACTGAATGAATTGTGTAAACCAGTAAACTCCTGTTTGTTCAACTGTGAAAGGTTGTTATCGTCATCGGCCAGTACCCGGCCAAAATATAGCCCTTCATCAAAGCCTTTAAAGGCATATTCAGTTGGGTCGTGATGGTAGGTATTGCGGTAGTTGTGTATAAAAGTTATCGCCCCAGTTGAACGGTAATCAATACGTTCGGCGCTGGTGATATGGGTTTTTAACCGCTGCAGGCGCTCGGCTTTCAGGAAAGAATATTTAATCCAGTTGGGATGACCGAACAATACCACCGGATAATGTTGGGTGAGCGTATCCAAAGAGTGCAGTGTTACCATCAAAAACGCCTGGTTGGTTGATGGCACCACAAAATAATTTTCGGCCGTGCGCGATAGTTTGGGCAGTAATGCGCTCAGGTTGCCGCGTACCACACCAAAGTCAATTACCTTGATACGTTTACGACCAATGCTGTCTATCATCCGTTTAAATGGAATGATATACTTATTATCATTAGTATACCCTGAGCGAAGGATGATAACTTGTTTTGCGCCTAAATTGCGACTTAAATATTTAGCGGTAGTTTGGGCATGATAATCCAAAGGCGGGGCCACCGTAATCAACCCTTTGTTATGGTATATAGCAGGCGACGTTGGGGCCAGCGGTGAAACAATGGGTTTATTTTGCATAGCCGGCAGGGTAGTAAAAGCTTTCAGCACCTCAGGAAAAACAGGCCCCACAATGAGGTTGCTGTTGCGAATAGCCGGGTTTATGGCCAGGGCGCGTGCCTGCAATGGCTCATCCTTACTATCGAAAGCCCTCAGTGTATAATTATGCCCATCTGCAGTTATTGAATCTAAAGCCAGTTTAAAGCCCTGATAGTAATCAATAGAAAGGTTAGCCATGCGCTGCTGCGCCTTACTTAAACCACGGGCCGAATTGAGGTGATCCAACTCAAATGGCAGCAACAACGCAATAGACGAAAACTTTTCGTTGCGAACTTTAACCGGCTTGTTCTCCGTTGGTTTGGATGCAGCCGGTTTGCTGCTGGTTTGAGTTTGTGCCTGAATAGGGCGGTTGCTTACCGGCTGCCTTTTGGGCGAACAGGCAGCTAACAGCGCCAGCAGGAACAACCCGTATATCCGCTTATTCCCACTCAATGGTTGCCGGTGGTTTTGAGCTGATATCGTACACAACCCGGTTAATGCCTTTAACATTGTTAATGATTTCGTTTGATATTTTAGCCAGCAGATCATAAGGTAAATGGCACCAGTCGGCCGTCATGCCATCTAATGATTCTACCGCGCGAAGACAAACTACATTTTCGTAAGTCCGCTCATCGCCCATAACACCTACTGATTGTACCGGCAAATAAATAGCGCCGGCCTGCCAAACCTTATCATAAACACCCGCACTGCGCAAATTGTTGATATAAATTGCATCTGCCTGTTGCAGGATATTCACTTTCTCGGGCGTTACCTCGCCCAAAATGCGTATAGCCAAACCTGGTCCCGGGAAGGGATGACGGCCTAAAATTGTATCATCAATACCCAAAGCTTTACCCACTTTGCGTACTTCATCTTTAAATAAAGTATTTAGCGGCTCTACTACCTTCAATTTCATAAAATCGGGCAGGCCGCCAACATTATGGTGCGATTTAATAGTAGCCGATGGACCTTTTACCGATACTGATTCAATTACATCAGGGTAAATGGTACCCTGGCCCAGCCACTTTACATCCTGCACCTGGTGGGCTTCATCATCAAATACCTCAATAAATACCCTGCCGATGGCTTTACGTTTCTTTTCAGGGTCGGAGAGGCCGCTCAGCGCATCATAAAAGCGTTGTTTGGCATCCACGCCTTTTACGTTGAGACCCATATGCTTATATGACTCCAATACGGACTCAAACTCATCCTTGCGCAGCAAGCCATTATCTACAAATATGCAATACAGATTTTTGCCGATGGCTTGGTGCAATAATACTGCCGCTACCGACGAATCAACACCGCCGGATAAGCCCAATACCACTTTGTCATCACCCAGTTTCTCTTTCAAGCCGGCAATGGTGGTTTCAATAAAAGAGTCAGGTGTCCAGTCCTGCTGGCAACCGCAAACGTCAACCAAAAAGTTTTTGAGCAGTTGCTTGCCGTCAATGCTGTGTGTTACCTCCGGGTGGAATTGGATCCCATAGGTTTGCGTACCTTTTACCTGGTAGGCGGCTACCTTAACGGTATCGGTGCTGGCAATGATCTCAAAATCTTCGGCCACCTGTGCAATGGTATCCCCGTGCGACATCCATACCTGCGAAAATGCCGGAATATCCTTTAACAGCGGGCTTTGTTCATTGATGTAATGCAAGTTAGCCCTGCCGTACTCGCGTGTGCTGGAAGGCAGTACCTCGCCGCCATTGTGCTGCGCCATATATTGTGCCCCGTAGCAAACGCCTAATACCGGCATGTGGCCATGGTATGAGGTTAAATCTACCTGTGGTGCATCAGCCTGGCGAACAGAGTAGGGGCTACCTGAAAGGATGATACCTTTTACGCTGCTGTCAACTTCCGGGAAATGGTTAAAGGGATGTATTTCGCAATAGATATTGAGTTCTCTGACACGGCGGGCAATGAGTTGGGTAAACTGCGAGCCGAAATCAAGAATGAGGATTTTTTCTTGCATGGGCAAAGATAGGATTTTTTCGGCAGGTGGAAAGTGCTTTGTTAAGGCTTATATCCTAAGAAATGACCATCGCACTTAAATGCATAAGCTTTAATTACGCTGTATTTCGTAGTTCATACGTCATGAGTAACCTCATAAACTACCTGAATTAGCTGTGAGCGGTCGGCTTAAATTTGTGCCGGCTGCTCAAATTTGCATAATCATTACCGCTATGCTGAAATAAATAATCAAACCTGTTACATCTACCAATGTGGCTACGAATGGGGCGGAAGAGGTAGCTGGGTCGAGGCCGACTTTCTTCAGCAGAAGCGGCAGCATGGAGCCGGCCAATGAGCCCCACAATACAATGCCCACCAGCGCAATGCCTACCGTTAAACCTACCAGCAGCCAGTGCGGCCCGTAAATATCACTAAAGAAAGTCCAGATGTAGATGCGGAAAAAGCCGATGATGCCCAGTGTTCCGCCCAGCAGCAGGCCCGAAAATATTTCGCGCCGCATTACGCGCCACCAATCTTCTACCGTCACTTCCCCCAAGGCCATGGCCTGTATAATGAGGGTGGAAGCCTGCGAGCCGCTGTTGCCCCCGCTGGATATAATAAGCGGGATAAATAAAGCCAATACTACCGCTTTTTGAATTTGGCCTTCGAAAAAACCCATTGCAGTTGCCGTCAGCATCTCGCTCAAAAATAATATAATCAGCCAGCCCACCCGTTTTTTTACCAGCCTGAACAGGTTGATATCGAGGTAAGGTTCCTCTAATGCTTCGGTACCACCAATTTTCTGAATATCTTCGGTATATTCTTCGTTGGCTATCCACAAAATATCGTCTACGGTAACAATGCCTAGCAATATTTGCTCATTGTCGGTAACTGGTAATGCCACACGGTTATTCATCCTGAAGGTGTTGATAGCTTCCTCCTGCGGGTCAGTTGCATTAAGGCCAATCAGGCGGTTATCCATCAAATCGCTTACTTTGGTGGCCGGGTCTACCAGTAATATTTCGCGTATACGTATGTCATCCAGCAGCACGCCTTTATCGTCAATTACATAAATAACGTCAATGGTTTCCGAATCTTTACCAAATTTACGTATGTGAGCCAGTACGCGGCTCACATCCCAATGGCTTTTTACAGCAATATAGTCGGGTGTCATTAGCCGGCCAACGCTGTCTTCAGGGTAACCCAGCAGGGCCAAAGCCTCACGCCGGTCATCGGGCGGCAAATGTAAAATAAGGTTTTTTACGGCATCACCATGCAGTTCGGCAAATAGGGCGGTACGGTCATCGGGCGGTAATTCGTTAATCAGCTCGGCAATTTTATGGCCGGGCAGGCGCTTAATGATGCGCTCCTGCGTAGGAAAATCCAGAATGCGGAATACGTTTACCGCGCGGTTAAGGGAAAGGGTTTCAATGAATTTGGGGCCATAATCCGGAAGTTCGTCAATCAGCTGTTCTACGTCTGATATGTTCAGGTTATTCAGGTATTCCTGCAATTGCTGATCGTTGTGTTGTTCCAGCAACAGCTCTATCTGCTCAACCATTTCTTCCATCTTAAAAATCCCCTTTCTTACATTGGTGTATCAATAATGTCCTATTCAGACTAACGCCCGCAAAAGTCGTTTATTTTTTCAAAATACAAAGGCTGTTTTATATTATCTTTGCGCGAATTTTACGTTTGGTGAGTGGTTGATTGAGTTGAGTAAGAGAATAGTTAAAATAATGTATTGGGTTTCGAACTGTATACCTTTTCATTACCGTCAACTACTCATTTAATCAACTTAATCAACCACTCACCAAACAACTACACAACTAACAACATGGCTTTACAATGTGGTATAGTGGGTTTACCTAATGTAGGTAAATCAACGCTTTTTAACTGTTTATCAAATGCCAAGGCACAGGCGGCTAATTTTCCGTTTTGTACCATTGAGCCTAACGTAGGGGTAATTACCGTGCCCGATGAGCGCCTTACCCAGCTGGCCGAGTTGGTTAATCCGCAAAAGGTAGTGCCTAACACCATCGAGATTGTAGACATTGCTGGCCTGGTAAAAGGCGCCAGCAAAGGCGAGGGGTTGGGTAACCAGTTTCTGGGTAACATCCGTGCCACCAATGCCATTATACACGTACTGCGCTGCTTTGATAACGATAACGTAATACACGTAGATGGTTCGGTAAACCCGATACGCGACAAGGAAATTATTGATACCGAACTACAGCTGAAAGATTTGGAATCGGTAGAAAAAAAGATACAAAAGGTTGAAAAGGCGGCTAAAACCGGTGGCGATAAAGATGCCAAAAAGGCTTTTGAGGTATTGACCATTTATCGTAACCACCTGCTGGAAGGTAAATCAGCCCGCTCGGCCGCTGTAGCCGAAGAAGACAAGGAACATATTGCCGACTTATGGCTGCTGACTGCCAAGCCGGTACTATATGTATGTAATGTAGATGAAGCTGCGGTAAATACCGGCAATGCTTATGTAGAGCAGGTAAAAGCAGCGGTTAAAGATGAAAGTGCGCAGGTGCTGGTAATTTCGGCTCAAATTGAATCTGAGATATCTCAACTGGAAACTTACGAGGAACGCCAGATGTTTCTGGATGATTTGGGCTTAGCCGAATCAGGTGTGGCGAAGCTGATTAAAGCCGCTTATAAATTATTGAACCTGGCTACATACTTTACTGCAGGTGTGCAGGAAGTACGTGCCTGGACTATTACCCAAGGCTTTACTGCCCCCCAGGCCGCAGGCGTTATCCATACCGATTTCGAAAAAGGTTTTATCCGTGCCGAAGTCATCAAGTATGATGACTTCATAAAATTTGGTTCGGAAGCTGCCGTTAAAGAAGCCGGCAAGCTGGGCGTAGAGGGTAAAACTTATGTGGTGCAGGATGGCGACATTATGCACTTCAGGTTTAACGTGTAATGATGATAAAAGATGCAAAGACAAAAGATGAAGGACAATAGTCTTTTATCCTTTGTCTTTCTGTCCTTCATCCAAAAAATAATATATTTGCACACCCGCTCCCGTAGTTCAATGGATAGAATTATGGTTTCCGGTACCATCGATAGGGGTTCGAATCCCTTCGGGAGCACAAG
Organism: Mucilaginibacter koreensis; assembly: GCF_054783355.1. Taxonomy (NCBI): domain Bacteria; kingdom Pseudomonadati; phylum Bacteroidota; class Sphingobacteriia; order Sphingobacteriales; family Sphingobacteriaceae; genus Mucilaginibacter; species Mucilaginibacter koreensis. The sequence goes on from NZ_BAAGQS010000001.1 coordinate 359,250, forward strand.
AAAACCCCTTTGCGTAATGCAAAGGGGTTTTTTCGTAATTTATTGTGCGAAATTTGTGCGTATTGCTTTGTCAAGTGCAAATTGTTCTGTTTTCATGTTATATGTATCTGCTTATATTCGTGATAAAAATCAAGGCATTTTGTTAAAGAAGTGTGTGCAAGGATCACTTTACCAGCCCATTCAAAGGTGATGATCCATTTTTGATGAATCTGGACACTTTCCACCAGTCATTCTGTAATACGATGACGTTAGAAGAAAATAAACCCGCTTACGAAGCTTTTGCGACGCACGACAGCGGGAACGTATTGAGAGACTGTATTTGAGAGGCCGAGCATATCGACCTGGAGCTGCCGCATGTGCCGCTACTTTTTCTGGCAGGTGAAACAGATCATATCATTCCGGCTCAGCTGAACGAGAAAAGTGTGAAAGGTTACTCAAAAGAAACAAGTGTAACAGACTTCGAAGGATTCTCTAACCGGGGGCAGGTCATCTATGGGCAGCCCGGCTGGGATGAAGTGGCAACTTACGTTTACGAATGGTTGGAAAGTTATCAATCTAGCGAATCAAAACCCACGGTTTTTATAAATAATAGTTTCCTATCATTCATTAATAGCGTGGGGCCATTCCTACAGCATGGCCCTGCTCGTTTGCTCTTCTTTTGCGAATACGGATGTGATTATGCGCTGGTAAAAGTAATTTGATTTTATGATTACCTTTGACTCTCGTCTTATAGTACATGCATCAAACTCAGATACTCAGTTGTGAGCAGTTACTGGAGGTTTTTTCTTCCTCCCATATTGCCACCGCCATATATACCTCCGAAGAGCTCATTATTGAAGCGGTCACCCGAGAAATGCTAAAATCCTGGGGCAAAGACCGCAGTGTAGTTGGTCAATCGTTGAAAGCAGCCCTTCCCGAACTGGAAGACCAGCCGTTTTTTGCGCAGCTGCAATCCGTGTGGCGTACCGGTGCTCCGATTACCGGCATGGGTGTACCCGCACAACTACTCCTTGACGGGGAATTGCAAACCCGCTATTATGATTACGAATACCGGGCGATCCGGAATGTAGCGAACGCAGTCTACTGCATCCTGCATACCTCCACTGATGTTACTGATCGTGAACTGGGATTGGAAGCGCAGCGGCGTGACCAGGAGAAACAGGAAGCACTGGACCGGGAACAGGCTTTGAACGAAGAGCTGGCAGCATCCAATGAAGAACTGGCGGCTTCCAACGAGGAGATCGCGGCAGCCATGGAAGAACTAAGTTCCATTAACGAGGAGTTACAGCAAACCCAGGGCACCCTGCAGGCACTCAACAATGAGCTGGAAGCACGTGTTCTAGAAAGAACCCAGGAACTGGCCGAAAGAGAGGCCAGTCTGAACTACATTATTGATGGCGCGCCGGTCGCCATTGCCGTACTTAAAGGAACAACCCTGCTGATTAGGTCGGCAAATGAATTCATGCTGAAGATCTGGGGCAGAACAACTGCCGTAATCGGCCAGTCGATATACGATGAGTTGCCGGAGCTGGGCGAACAGGGCATTTTCGGCTTGCTGGAAAACGTTTGGCAAAGCGGAGAAGCGTTCAGCGGCAGCGAGGTGCCGAGCATGATGAGTGACGGTGCCGGCGGTCAACGAACGATCTATACCAATTTTGTATTCAAGCCGCTAAAAGGCGATCAGGGCAGAACCCATAGTATTCTAATGGTGGCCAGCGAGGTCACCCAGCAGGTGCAGCATAGGTTAGCGAGTGAGGCTGCCAGGCACCGTTTTCAGTCCATGGTGACGACTACACCTGTAGCCATGACCATTTTGAAGGGCAAGGAACTGATCGTGGAAATTGCCAATGAACCGATGCTCAGCGTGTGGCGGCGTACGGCAGATCAGGTGCTGGGTAAAGGTCTGGTGGAGATTTTTCCGGAGTTGAGGGATCAGCCCAACCCGCAGAGAATGCGCAGCGTATTTGACACCGGAAAACCGGTTTCACTCCCGGAAACGCCGGTCATGCTGGCCTCCACTGATGGGGTACTGCATACGCATCACGCCAAGTTTTCCTACGATCCGATTTTTGACCAACAAGGAAAAGTAGAATCTGTCCTGGTGACAGTAATCGATATCACCGAGGCGGTTGCCAACCGGAAGCAACTGGAACGAAGTCAGGCAGCCTTACAAAAAACGACCAACGAGCTGGCGACGTTAAATGAGGAGTTGGCTGCGGCTAACGAAGAAATGACCGCATCGAATGAGGAATTAGTCCGCGTCAATGAAGAGTTGAGTGCTTCGGCCAGGCAGTTACAGCAGCTGAACGATACGTTGTCTGAAAGCGAGCAGCGGTTCCGCCAGATGGCAGAAGGTTCGGGCATTCTCATCGGTGTGGGTAACGCAGCAGGGGACGTGACTTACTTTAACCAGGCTTGGTCGAGGCTGACCGGCAGAACCATGGAACATTTGCTCACCTGGGGCTGGTCCGACCTAATTCATCCCGAGGACAAGGAAGATTATATCAGGTTGTATATGACCTCAGTAGAGAACCGAGTACCCTACACGGGTGAGTACCGGATTTTAAGTGCGACAGGTGTATACCGCTGGTTGTATGCGTTTGCCTCACCCCGCTTTGAAGCTGATGGCACCTTTGCGGGCTTCATTGGTTCTTGTATTGATATCACCGACCGGAAGGAAGATGAACAGCGCAAAAGTGCCTTCATCAGTATGGTGAGCCACGAACTGAAAACGCCGCTTACCTCTACTGTCAGCTATGTCCAGGTGGCCCAAAAGAAAGCATTAACCAGCAGCGACACTTTAGTGGCAGGCATGATGGAGCGGGCAGGTAAGCAGCTCGGGAAAATGACGCGGATGATCAATGGCTTTTTGAATGTTTCCCGTTTGGAATCTTCCCAGATTCTGATCAATCCGGTCCGCTTCGATCTGGGGGAGCTGCTCATTGAAGCCCATGAAGAAGCCACCGCGCGCGTCAGCAGTCACCGGATCTTAGTGGAGCAGGCTGGGGAAGCATGGGTCAATGGCGACCGGGACAAGATCGGTCAAGTGATCGATAACCTGATCAGTAATGCCGTCAAGTATTCGCCTGCCGGAAGCCTGATTAAGCTAAGCTGTACCCTGGAAAACGGCCAGGCGGTAGTGCGGGTTCAGGATCAGGGTATGGGCATCAGCGCGGAGCATCTGCCGAAGCTGTTTGAACGTTATTACCGGGTCAATGAACCGGGCTACCAGCAGGTGGCCGGCTTTGGCATTGGCCTTTACCTGTGCGGTGAGATTATCAAGCGGCATGAAGGAAAGATTTGGGCAGAAAGTGAACCCGGTAAAGGCAGCACCTTTGGCTTTATCCTGGCTGTAGTATGAACAGCTTGAGCCGTCTCTGAGTTTATTTATCTTCGGATATAGGTGCAATTACAAATTGCTTGATGAAAGCACAGGTAAAGAAAACCAAAACTCGCTTCCTTTTCCAAGCTTACTAACTACACCAGCGCGGCCACCATGCAATTCAACAAGTTCGCGGCATAAGTACAGGCCGATACCAAAACCTTTCGTGGTTTGCATAGCCTCGCTTTCAACCCTGTAAAAACGTTCGAAAACACGCTGCTGGTCTTTATGTGCCAATCCCATCCCTTCATCTTTTACGCAAACTTTTACTTCTCCGTTTTCCTTTATGCAAGAAACACGGATAGTACTTTCACCCGGCGAATATTTAACAGCATTATTTATATAATTAATGAGAACTTGTTCAATCTTGTCTTGATCTGCGTCCACCAATATATGCTCGACCGCGTGAAAGACTAATTTGTGAGTATTCGCAGTTGCCATTAACTCTTCTTCGGCAAGCTTCATGAGGCTTTTCATATCAAACCGCTTCCGGTGTAATTGGATCTTACCTTCATTCATTCGTGCGACATCCAAAAAACCAGTGATTAGTGTACGCATGCGGTCTACCTGCCGCTTTGCCTTATTTGCGATGCCGGCAATGAGCTCATCTCCTTGGTTACTAGCTTTGATATCGAGCATTTGGATATATCCGTTCAACGAGGTCAGTGGTGATCGCAGTTCGTGGCTGACAATTCCTATGAAGTCATTTTTGCGCTGCTCGGTCATTTTGCGCTCAGTGATATCGATTAGTGTTCCCAGGAAATCGGTCATCGAGCCGTCTTCTTTGGTATATAGCTTACCTGTGGCCCGCACCCAACGCAACTTTTTATCTCTGTGACCGATAATAGGATATTCTAAATCGTATGACTCTCCGGCACTTATGGCTGCCTGAATGGCCTTCGTTACATGTTCACGATATTCAGGAGCAATCTGTGTAACGGCTGCATCAAGCGGCATATCTTCATGCGGCAGGTAGCCAAACAGCTCTTTGGTGCGCTCAGATGCCGTCAAACTGTTGGTCTTTGCGTCCAGGTGCCAAGTACCCATGTTAGCAGATGAAACGCTTAGGCGGAATAAATCTTCAGCGCGCTCGGCCTTGATACGGGCCTTAACCGTGGCGGTTACATCAGTCGCCGTATTAAGTAAACCCCAAACTTGGCCAGCTTCATTTTGCAACGGAGTGAAATCATAATTAAAAAAAAACTCTTTCAACTCACCCTTATGCATAAAAGTAAGATGGGATTCGCGCTGCTGATAGCTGATGCCGGTCTGCATCACCTGCAGCATGGTTTTCGGGAAGTCCATGGCGGAGAGTTCCGGTAGCGCCAGGTGATAAGGCATTCCTATGACAGATTCATCCTTACCCATGATACTGAGCATTGCAGGGTTGGCAAATTGGATGACCATGTCTATGCCTGTATAAACCCCTGCGGGTAATGGTAGGTGATTGATGATGGACTTGAGTTCATGTTCGCTGGTAACCAGCCGGTTGTTAACACTTCGTAAGCGTTTGCTGGTATACTGGCTGTCAGTAAGCTGCTTGCGTAGTTCAATCTTTTTGATGACCTGCTTGGCGAGCAAGCGCAGCGCATTTTGCTGAGATTCAGTAAGCGCTCTAGTTTGCTGGTCGATGACGCAAAGTGAGCCTAAGGCATGACCTTCCTGGTCAACGAGTGGCACACCTGCATAAAAAGTAATGTGCGGGTCGCCGGTAACCAGCGGATTGCTTTTAAAGCGATCATCTTTATTGGCGTCCTCAATCTGCATAATCTCATCTGGTACCTGGATGGCATGGGCACAAAAAGAATAGGCCCGGTCAGTTTCTGATACATCCAGTCCTTTGCTGGATTTGAACCATTGCCGGTTAGCATCTACCAGGCTGATGAGCGCAATCGGTGTCTGGCAAATAACAGCGGCTAATTCTGTAAGTTCCTCATAATCCTGCTCCGTAGCGGTGTCTAAGATATGGTAGGAACGAAGCGCGGCAAGGCGTTTTTTCTCTTGGTCAGGGGAGGATATCTTTTGCATCAGGACATCAATAGTGCTACAAATATAACACTATCAGCTATGAAAAAAGTGTCCTTAAACAGGAGTAGCGACCAAAGTTTTGCACCCACCTGCTAATGATATTGTTTCCAAGAAAGCCTCCTAAAAGGACTAAATGGAGGCATACCAGCTTATCTCATCAAACGGTCGTTTTTTTTTCGGGGGAATCTGTAGGTAGCCTTGACTTCGTACATTCCAGATAACATCACACATGGAACCTAGTACTCGTCGATACCATTTTTCGGTTGCAATGGATCATATGCAAATCATGCTGTATGATGCGATGGCTGATATTGTGATGGGGAAGCGGCTACTAGAGCATAGGGCTGGTATCAATGCGTGTTTAGACTTAACATCACAATTGATGGCTTCAACGGAAAGTGACGATGTGAAGCATAGATTTTATCAATCACTTTCCCTGGTATTGCAGTCACTATCAGTCCTGATTAACGAGCAAATTCAAAGGAGCAGGTAATTATTTGATTTAGAAAACCAGATAAGATTAATATTTGTTATTTATCGGTCTACTGAGAGCTAGACTCGCTTTGTAGTAGTAACCATAGCCGATGAGCCAAATACTTGCCGATACGGCCCGCCAATTTAGCGGGCCTTTTTTATTTACTATAGGGTTGATTTTTGGTACATTTATGCGTGTTTGTAATGTCAGTTAAGTTAATTACTTACCTTGCCTGCAACTTTTTGAAACATGAAAATTCTTTGCTTGCTTACAGCTTGTATCCTTTTTTCTTACCATCTTCAAGCCCAGCGCAGTACACATCGTGATAGTGTTACGCTTGATAGTGTACTCATCCGCGAAAGCCGCAACCGTTTTTTACCTGATGTAGCAGGTTCAAACATATTCTCTGGTAAACGTACTCATTTAATATACACGGCATCAGGCAGCGCCAATTTGGCAAATAATAATGCCCGGATGCTGTTTGCCCAAATACCGGGTGTAAACGTATGGGAAATGGATGGGGCAGGTACACAAATTAATGTGGGCACCCGTGGTACCGATACCCACCGTTCTATTGAAACCAATATGCGCCAGAACGGCTATAATTTTAATTCTGATATATTTGGTTATCCCGAGGCGCACTATACCCCGCCTATGCAAGGTGTTGGACAAATACAGGTAGTGCGTGGTTCGGCTGCACTGCAATTCGGCAGTCAGTATGGTGGCATGTTCAACTTTAAAATGAAAGAAGGCGACCCGGATAAACCCTTTACTATTGAAAGTGAACAGTCGGCCGGTTCTAACCGCTTCTTCAATTCGTTCAATGCCATAGGCGGTACCACTGGCAAACTCAACTACTATGCTTATTTTGATAACCGCAGTGGGGATGGCTGGCGCAGTAAGGCCGCCTTCAATTATCAGGCTTTTTATGCACACCTGCGTTACCAGTTTAATGCTAAAGGCAGCATTACCTTTGAGTTTTCGCGGATGAACTACCGTCAGCAGATAGCCGGCGGCTTAACCGATGCCCAGTTTGCGGCCGATAACCGTCAAAGTACCCGTTTCCGTAACTTCTTTAGTCCGGAAATTAACCTGCCCGCCTTTATCTTTAATTATAATTTCAATCCTGCTACTAAACTGGAAGTCACCTCGCATGTACTGTTTGGGCAGCGCAACAGTGTGCAGTTTCTGGCTAATGCCAATGTGCCCGATACCGTAAATACCACACTTAAAACCTACAATCCGCGCCAGGTAGACCGCGACTATTATCTGGGCTTCACCACAGAGGCCCGCTTACTGCACACTTATCAATTGGGCAACCTACGAAGTACCATCACTGGTGGCATACGATATTTTACAGAAGAAACCCGCCGCAAGCAAAAGGGTGTGGGTACCACTGGCTTTGATTACGATTTAACGCTAACCCAACCTTACGGCATCGACCTGAATTTAAATACCATAAACTATGCGGCTTTTGCGGAGAACATTTTTCAGGTTACGCCGCGTTTTTCAGTTACGCCGGGGGTACGGTTCGAGATGATTAATACTGATACCAAAGGTGTGATTAATAGCCGCCAAACGCCGGTAGCCTATACGGGCAAGCGTAGATTTCCATTGTTTGGTTTTGGCTTGCAGTATCAGGTGTCAGGCAGTACACAATTATACGGCAATATCTCGCAGGCTTATCGCCCTTACATTTATGCCAACGTTACCCCGGCCGACCAACTGGCTATCATTGATCCTAACTTGAAAGATACCAAAGGATATGATATTGATTTGGGTTACCGGGGCAATGTACACAACCTGTTGAGTTACGATATAGCCGCTTACTATGTGTATTATGGCAACCGGGTAGGCAACTTAACGCTAACAGACGCCAGCGGCACGCATTTGTATACAACCAATGTTGGTAACCTGGTGGCTAAAGGTGTAGAGGCCTATGTGAATTTTTCCCTGCTGCATCTCATCAATCCCGATGCTGCAAGCGATATTAAACTGTTTAACTCGCTGGCTTATGATCATGCCCGTTATACCAGCGGCTCGGTTAATCAATCGGGCGTAAATGTGAGCTTGGTGGGTAAAAGGGCCGAAGGAACGCCAGCCTTAATTAACAGGGCCGGTTTAATTTACTTGAATCGTCATGTGCTTACCACACTGGAATACACTTATGTAGGAAAAAATTACAGTGATGCCAATAATACCGTATTTAATGCCACCGGCCTATCGGGTATAGTACCGGCTTACCACGTGTTCGACTGGGCGTTTAGCTACAGCTTTTTGCAACATTATCATTTAACCGCTAATGTGAACAATATCTTCAACGCTAAATACTTTACCCGCCGCATCAATATGTACCCTGGCCCTGGCATTTTGCCTGCTGATGGTACCACTTTTAATGTGGGGATTGGGTTGAAATTATAATTCACAATGACTACAACGAAAAACGTTAGAAGCCGCAGCCCCTATGAGATGTTGATCAAAGAGAAAGTGTAATTAATACTATTTATTTCACCCGATTATCTGTCCTCCTTTCAACAAGATAAGATCGAAGTGAAAAGGAATTGTAGCTCATACCTTGAATGATGGAGCCTTGTAGCTTGGCCAGCTGAGAAGCCTGATTATTACATCAAAACTCCATAAGTAAAGATATTTCTAAGGAATTAACGATACAACTTGAGTTAAGCTGCAACTACACCTGGTGTTTTGTTTGCTTGATTATGACCAGCTGGTTTTATAAGAAACAATTGCTGTTATTCGCTATAGCGAAACATAATCGATTTCCCGCCCATTGACATTCTTCGATCCGGAACAAATATGCGACTAGATTGACTGGGGGTGCACAAGCGCTAAATGCGACCTGATATGACTTAAAATGAGTTCTTGAGAGCTAGCGTTCGAAAGCAGATGGTCATGGAGGTAAGGCACTTCAACAATCTTGGTGTTTGTATAATACTTATTCCAAAAATATTTATGATGGAATTCATTTTGAAGATAATCTGTGCTTATGAACAATAACAGGGGAACGTCCGTTTGTTCAAACCCGTCACTGTTAGTCTGCAAAGCCAGATCTTCCTTTGCCGCGCTGATCTGGCAAACGGCTTTGATGAACTGGGTCACTTTTCTGTGCATTCCTTCGTTCCGCTTTCTTAGCCAGTTCAACCTGACCAGCATTGAGATGCCCAGCGTATACGAGAGCCCGTTAAGAGCAAGATTCCTTTTTAAAAACTGCAAACGCTTGGTGAAAGATAGATGTGAAACCAATGGGATATGGTAATCCAAATTGATGTGCAGCAACGGTTTAGCAGCAGCAGGCAATGCAGCTGCGACTGCCTGTGCAAGTAGATTTCCATTGCACACCCCCAAGAAGATATACTTCTGATGACTCGGTACGGAAAAGTGGTTTTGGAGGATTTCATTGGTGCCGGCTGTTAGCAAACGGGACTTTTCCTGCTGCTCCCCATCGGGGTAACGTATACTGATGACGTCAAAGCTGGATTCTAATTTTTTAATAAACCGGATTTGATCTATGCTTAGCCCTGGCTGAGGTGAAAAAAGATAGACAACGTAAACATTTGCTGGTATCTTAGGAATTGCATTGGCGCTCAAACCTGAAACCAGATGGATGATTACAGACGGCTTAAGCTCAACATTGATATACTCGGCAGGAATCTTGATGTTAAATTTATCTTCCAGCTCTACAACAAGATACACCACATCCATCGAACTGCCTCCGGCATCTCTGAAAGCGATATCTGCCGCGAAATCGTCTGGGTTTTCAATATACTGCAACCAAATCTGCCTGATCACTGCCATCGTTTCATCCACTGTGCTGGAGCAGGCTGCTAGCTCATGACTGGTCAGCTCTCCTAACTGCTGGTAATCTATTTTGAAATTACTCAACATTGGTAAGCTATCCAGCACATAAAAGCTGGCCGGCAACATATAAGATGGCAGGATATCCAACGATTGGCGCTTTAGTTCCGCCGAGGTCAGTTCCTTGTTGCGGAGCTCGACGAAGGCGACGAGTTTAGTCGTCGAATTACTCTTTTTCACCAGCACGGCGACGTTTTTCACGCCTGGCAACTGCCGGATCCTTTCACTTACTTCATCCATCTCAACGCGGTACCCATTTATTTTCACCTGACGATCATTTCTTCCTAAAAAGTATAACATCCCGTCAGGTTGGATGAATCCGATGTCACCGGTTTGGAAAGTGCGGCTTCCGTCTGCGTTTTGAGTAAAGTATTTGTGGGTGGTTTCCGGATCATTCCAGTAGCCCAATGACATATATTTACTCGTCACCACAATTTGACCTTCCTGTCCGGTAGGTACCACCTGATGGTTAGCATCAACGATATCAAACTCCCGATCTTGGACTTGATAACCCAATGGCAACAAGGTTTGCTGCACCTGGGTCGCATGGTTTAGTATCCATTGACAATAGATGGTGGCATTTTCTGTGGAGCCGATGCCCACATATAAGCAGGCCCGGTCATTGAAAAAGGATTTGAAGAGTTTCAGATCAGAGGAAAGGATGCGGTCACCGGCAAGATATACCCATCTCACCGAGTTAAATACAGCGTTCTCCATACACAGGAAAGCCCGGAATATACCGGGTAGCGAATGGTACACCGTGATTTGATGTCTTTTTAAGAAATCACCCAGGCCTGCGATGCCGTCTGTCTTCAAATTGGCCATGTACAGCGTAGCACCGCTCAGCAGCGTACCATAGATATCCCTGATGGCACCATTGACAATAGGCGAGTAAAGAAGCGTACACCGGTCTGATGCGTTCAGCTCAATAGTTTGGATATACTGCATCACGTCGTGCAGTAAGTTTCGCTGATTTTGATAGACGCCTTTCGGTTTTCCGGTGGAACCGGAGGTATAAATGATATAAGACAAATCGTCCTGCGACGCTGTACTTTCATACTGGCTGCACTCCGGCCCCGATGACAACGCATCAATCGCGACAACGGTCAGCAAACCTGATGCGCCGGTAATTGCAGCAGCGGAGATGACGGTGGCGATTTCTGCCAGTTCCAATATCTCTACATTACGTGAATCGGGCGCATCAACATCGAGGGGCAGGTAAGCCCGCCCTAACGAACTGATGGCCAGCATGCAAACAATAAACCGGTAGTCGTTGGGCAGCCAAATGGCGACCGGGCTATTTTGATCAGGGCATAGCTGTTGCAGGACCGAGGCGTAGCGTTTGACTTCCGTCAACAACTGGGCATAGCTTAAGGTTAGGTCTTTGTTTACGATAGCCAGATTGGCCGGATGCCGGTTCGCAGCTGTCAGGAAAGCGGTATAGATGGATTGTTCTATCCAATCTGAATGGTAAGCAGGCGTCATCACGTTTTATAAATTTCAGACCTGTGATCTTGCCTGCATAAGTTCCTTCCAGAAATGGATTTGGTGGGCCGGAAAATTTAACGGCAGCACGCATCCGGCGGTTAAGATGGGGATAGATCGTCCGATAGCTGTCTCCATCCGTTGAACAGCCTGTAATGCCTCCTCTTTGTGAACTAAATGGGCCAGCTCCGATGCAGGCAAGCCCGGTAACAAGTCATTTTCAATCCTTTTATACGTTGTAGCGTAGCCAGGATGAAATTCAAAGTGAATGACCACGTCTGGGTTTAACTTATCTGTACTGAAAAACACCTCTTCTCCATGGAGGTGAAATATCGTGCTTGAAAACAATTGAGCGGAAAGATTCAAACATTCCTGATCATAAGGTTCTCCCCAGTAAGCATATTCATTAGGATTCAGCATACAAGGCTGCATTGCCTGGGTAACAAAGTAATTGCCGCTGATGCCGGTTGCTGCAAATCGTTTTAATACAGTCAGCGTATTTTGTGTTATTTTTTCCAATCCTTTCCGCACTTTATCCGGTGCGCTTTCCATATGGGCTTTGAACAGGTCAAGGCCGGCCATTTGAATAGCTTGTGATACCGGGCAGAATACCGTCGTAAAAATTGGCTTGATGGGATTGAATACCTTTAAGTCTTCAGATACTTTGATATAAGTGTCAATCAAATTGGATTGCTGATTGATATCCGGGAGGTTGACCCAGTCCTCTACCCGGGATATACATCGGTGGCTTATCGTCCTTCTGCCCAAATTATCATTTTCCCAAAGATCGGTTGTCCCGTAGCAAGTAGCCAGCCATGAGCCGGCAGGCGTTATCTTCATGAGATCGAGATCGTATTCCTTGTCAAATGCGAGGGTCGCCGCGACCAGCGTTTCAGCCTCCTGATCATGAACAGGGAAGTGTTTCCAAAAAGCAGTTTGAGTCATATTCATTTTACGTACCGAACCCCATTTCCGTTACCATTGCAAGATTATTGCCAAAGGTAGGAATAATCGACGTTGCTTCTTTTGGAAGTTCAAAATTCGGACGTTTTACGTTTCAAGAAAGTTATGTCAATTTGGTTCTTACTGCACCATTTACAGTATTTGCAATTTTCACAAGCCTTGCAGTGTGTCATGCCTGCACAGGTAGGCCAGCGGTGGTAACGCTGCTGCGCCTGGCCGCCCAGGGCTAGCAACAGGCAGAGGATAAGGGTTAGGTTTTTCATTAATTTAGTTGCCTTTAGGAGTGATGATCTTTGTCATATCTATTATCGACGGAACATCATTGTTGGTTTCAGACGTCGCTATGTAACCAGTTTGGCCAGCCTCGTAAATTGACTTTGCAACCTCCATTAGAATAGCATTGTAAGAAGCAGCTTCTAGTTTATCTGGCGCCTTGGTAAGATATTCAAATGACTTGAGAGTATTTGCACGATGCTTATTTAGTGTATACAAGTGCATATTAACTCGATATTGTTTGAATGCAAACGATATAATAAATATTACTAAGCTGACCAGTAGGAAACGCCCCAACACATGAACAGCAACCTCAGGCGTATATTCTGATTGGCCGGCAACATTAAAGAGCTTGTCAAGCTGTGTGAATCCTACCAGTAAGGCACTTAGCAATGAAATTGCGAAGGAAAGCCATAGCTGAGCTGTTCCGACGTTAAGGGTTGATAATTGTTTTTCAAACGACCCAATGGATATTTTATATTGGGTTTTTAACCAACGTAGCTTTGAATGCTCCAACGCTTGGTTATCAAAAATGTCAGCATATTCACGGACGGCAACCTTACCCACCTCTTTATTCAAAAGAGCGAGAGTCGTTTCTATTTCTTTATTTTTTTCGTCAAACTTTCTTTTAAGATTTTCTTCAAAATCCTCTGAACGCACTTTTAACAAATTCGAATCAGCTTGTAGTTGTTTTACTAATTGCGATACGTCTTTATGATGAAGGGCTAGTTGTAAGTCTACATAAGCCTCAATTTCAGGTAAAGGTGTTATATCGCCATCCGGGTTAAATTGATTCTGAGCGCCAAATGCAATTGCCTTGTAAAATTTTTTCATCCAAACAGGAACTGGGTTGCCTGCCGTATTAATTAAATAATTGGGAATTCCATCGATCAAATTAATAATCGATGCGAGGCTTGAAGAATGCCATGGTTTCAGTTCCACTAGTGAATTGTTCACAACATCAATTATATGCTCTGCAGATTTATAGAGTTCAAGTATCTCTTCAACATCGTTAAGAGGTATGTTGTTAATTAAAGAGTTACGGATAGTCTTGGATTCAATTGATAAATGAAAACTGGAATTTCGAAATTGTGTCATTGTTAGGTTTAAGTTTAAGCCAACAATATAAAAAAAAGCTGCTACATTTTTGTAGCAGCTTTTCAACCAGTTTGTTAAAGTCCCTTATTATTGTTGCTCAGAGCACTGCACCAGCGTGTGCTGAGTAACGGTTACGCCGTTAGAAGAAACAGTAGCATCTTTGGTGCCGTCCTCTTCAATTTTGATAATTTCCTTTTCGGTCTTGTCGCAATAAGTAGTGGTGCTGTAGCTGCCGCCCGATGTGGTATTGCCACGTGTAACCGAAATGTTGATACGGCAGAGGTAACAACGTTTGGTTTCTTTTTTACAACTTAAAAAGGCAAATACACCCACTACCAAAAAAAAGTAGAATTTTCTTCATGTGATAAAGTTTGTTTGAATTTAAGGGCGCAAACATATAAAAAAAGGTAATACATTACTGCAGTGGCTTGTAAAGGAATAGGCGTTAAAAAATAATTATATCCTGCCGGCAGTGGGTCTTCCGCCGAGTAAATTGACCATAAAAATGATTTCTTCATTCAAGCTTATGTGTTCAACTTTATACCTGCGTTGATTAATATATGGTGGCTATTTAAAGCGTACAATCAATTAGCCGGAAGCCTGCGAGTCGATGGTTATAGCCAGATGATTGTAAATCGTTGAAGGCTGAGGCGTAGAAATCCAGTTTAAGTGCTTGAAACTTGTTTGCAGTAGTGCTCCCGCCCGCCGCAATTTGGACAAGCCACACTCATTCGATGATAGTTTAATGCCCTCATTTTCGAACAATAAAAAACCCCGGATTTTTGGCCGAGGTTTTTTGGAGTATGGGGTGGGTTGATTACAAATGAGCAGCGGCGGGAGGTTGGTTGGGGTATTCAATCCCGTATGGAAGTAGGTCTTCTGCCCGGAGTCGCGCCAACTCGCGCTCGAATATTTCATTTAATCGCTTTTTGTTCCGGCGGCGGTAGTCGCTCTGTATCTGATGTATGAGTTCGACGGTGCGTTCCTGCTTAGTTTGTTTCTTTGGCTTAAGCTTTGCAATCAATGACTCTTCATTTTCAGCGTGTGAGTCGGTTGTTGTTGTGCCATGGGTGGCCCTGTGTACGATTTTCATAAAATTTGTTTTTAATATTAGTTATAAATTGAACTGTTTATTGCGGTGGTGCAGGTGGCTTAAGCTACCTTTAAATGTTTGCGTTTTGATTGTTTAAATGAGCGCGGTTCATTCTTTATTTGCTGAAATATCCCTTTAATATACCCAGCTATGCCATTTGGTAGTTCGCTTGCCTCTGGTACAACATCACCGATATTGATTTCATTACGGTAGATATCGTTAAGCCATTTATCAACGGCTTTGTCAATCATTCGCTTTTGATTCCCGCAGGTTTGGCGCCAGTCCGCTGCTAATGGAAAACTGTTTTGATAGCAGCAATAAAGCTGATCGGCACAGTTGTATAAGTGGCGGTAGAATTCGGGCTTGCCGTTCTTAGCTTCCCAGCCCATAAAAACGTCCCCGGTAGACGGGATGAGAAAGGTGTATTTGTCTGCGATTGCATAACCCCTTTTTACAAATACATACACTTGATAGATTCCAATTTTCATAACTATATAATTTAAAAAATTAAAAATTCGGTCATAAAAACCGGCCGCGCTTGGCGACCGGTTTGTTCTTGGGGGTTGTAAGAGTATCGGCTGCGTTAACAGTGGGGGTCCTTTACTCTCGGGCTATTTGGATTTGTAGGTCTGTAAGCACATTGTTTATTTATTGTATCTGATGTGCTTTATATCTTACGTTATTATGTGTTAAATGAAAATATTATTTGTTTCTTTCGACGCTGTAAAGGTACGAATAATATTAATAAATGCAAATAGTATTTTCAATTAATCTCAAATTTATTGTCATATAATGTCATTTCATAATATTGTGTATATTTACAAAATGAAAAAAATTACTATTAACTATACTGAGGCGGAGTTCCGCCAAATGTTGAGGGAGGAATTGCAATTGATTTTGGGGCAAACGGGAACGCCTGCCGTTAATAGTGAAGCGGATAACTATATTAACACACAGCAGGCTGCAAACTATTTAGGCTTCAGTATGAGCAAACTGTATAAGCTGATACACAAAAAAGAAATCCCATTTGATAAGCGCGAGGGTTTAAGGACTCCGGTTTTGTTTAAAAAATCAATTTTGGATAACTGGATAAAAGAGCACAATATTAAACAGTAACCAACCAACAGGTAGTCAAATAACGATATAAATAAATGAGCTGCGTGTCATTAGTTTGCACGAAGTAGGTTTTCATTTTTGGGGTACGGCCTCTGGAAAAACCGGTTTTCCTTTATGGGTGCCTAGGGTCACCTATGGGGGTATTATCCGGCAAGTATATATGCACAGGGTTTTATTTTAGAAATCGGGAGTACGGGGTCTGAGAATCCGGGTTGCCTGATATACAAAAGACCGGGGGTATGTTTTATTCCGGGCATACTGCCTGTCTATCCATATCCCTATATACCTGCTTTAATTAACCATGGGTAGCATACCAGGTACCTGATGACGCATAAGTTATTGACTATATCTTAACTTAGTGTTTATTTAGTAATATTGTACTATAGCTAATTGATAACTAAGTGTATTGGCCTTATCAATAATCAAATTAAATAGTATATGATTCTATTATATATATTTTAGTATAAATACCGCTTGAAGCTTATTTTGAGGGTTTTTTACATCTTGATCGTTATGTGAAAAGCATGATGTTGGTGTATGATATTGTATTTAGTTATATGTATTATCCTCTCTCTAGATAAGCATAGTGTCAGGGAGTGTAAATCGTTTCTTTTGCTCAACTTATCCGGTTCAAAATCGGGCGCAAAAAATATCCTACGGCACTTGTAATTGTAGTTGTTAACATACTACATTAGGGCTGAAAATAAATTCTTTCTTGCGATCTCGTTAAAGCAGCCGAACCGTCGAAATTTCCAATGCTATAACATACGAGTGATGAGCTACTGCCATGCCATGCGTGGGGTTACAATCATTCGTATGTGCGCTTTTCGACGGGCGTGGGCTGCTAATGAGGCCCCACGCTGCTTATTTTAAACCTGCCGAAATTGGGGATTTAGGCAACCAACCCAATTTCACAATGAAATCCGTATTTATCTTATGTCTGTGTTTTGCTTTAGGTCAAACTGTACAAGCCCAGAGTTTTGTCGCTGTACTTAATATGCCGAAGACTTTGGCTTTTGAGGCCTGTGAAAAAATGGGTCTCAAGGAGAACGAAAGTTTAAGGTTTTACGATTCAGAAAACGAGTTAACAAGCTATACATTTACTACTTTAGAGGGTGATGCAAATGTAGTGCTATATTTTAAAAACAATAGGTGTGTGATGATAGGCTGGATTATTGCAAGAGAACTACGGCCAGAAATAGTCAATTCACTTAATAGCAACTTTTTGAAATCTGCTGAAAATAGCACTTGGCATAATCTAAAAAACACGGTGAAAATAGTTGTAGATGGAGGGAATGCCTCAGATACACTTGGAACAGTTGTGTTCCTCCTAAATAAGTTAAATTGAAATTCTATTCACTCGTGAAGCTCCGATTGTATATCTGCCCGTGTGACATCAGAGTAATATTGGACGTCGGCAGGATCAGACGTAAAACAGAAATGAATGACGTCAGGCACCTTGCTAAGAAATCTTCGGTCATTCATTTTAATCGGCTACGGGCGGTTTTGCTCGAAAGCATCAAGTTGTATCTTCCTAATCGTTGTATCCGCTTTCTATCTGCTCGCTATGTAAACGGTTCAATAACTCGTCTATTCCGGCGGTCGCTTCGTTGCGCTCGTCTTCCGACTTGTCAGATAAAATCTGATTGATAAATTCATGGGAGCGTTGCAGGCTTTCTGCCGCGTCAATGTTGCGGTTCCTTTTCAGGATACCGGCATATACTTTAACCAGGCGGTCGATGTCCTCTCGGCCAAGTTCAACAGCTTTTCCGGTATTGAATGCCTTGATGATGCGCTTGCCGTAGCTTTCCATCAGTTCTCTGGCTTCTGCGGTGATATGTCCGGTGCCAATAATTGCACTGTATATCCTGCGGAGCGGTTCAATCTGGCGGATGTTCTGGCGGTAAAACTGATAATCTGAATTTAATTGCTGGGCCAGCGGGGTCTTTTCGATGCGGTTGCGGTAGGCATCTACCTCCATGTAATTACTGCCCATTTTGTTTAATTCGTACTTTGAGCCATGGTAGTTAATCGCCTTTTGAACACGTTTGAATCCATCAGAAAAATTCAGCTTCAGGTCGGCCTCGGCCTTTCTTTCCTCTGCCTCCATGGGTCTATCGATTAAATCAGCGTCATGCAGACCTACACCCATGGTCAGCATATCTTTCACGACGAGCCACTTCTTCAGCGACTTCTCATAATCGGTTAGCGGCACAAGGGTCGATTTTCCGGTAAAGGTATTTGGTACTTCCTTGTAGCCATGATAGACGTCGGACAGGCGCTCCCCGGTATTGACCAGCATTTCCTCCACCGGGGCAAAGCCGCCCAGGTAAGTCTTTAAACGCTCGGTGTCCGTGAATGGGATGCCCTTGCCGAAAGAGGTCTGCAGGGTCTGACGGGTGCGAAGCTGAACGCGGCCGGTAGTTGGGGAGATATAGGGTTCCTGGCCTAATGCTCGGGTCAGCGCAAGGTTGGTACCATAACTGAGAATATCGGTCGGCAGGGTACCCAGTCCGCTGTACAGCACATCCTGCGCACTGTTACCCAAGACCTTTTCCATATTGGCCTTGCCGTCGGTCAGGATGCGCTCACGTTCCTTGGCATCATCATCCGCATTATGCCCGCCAACGATGGTATTGGCGACCAGCTGGCCCATGCTCTGCCCGACGTATTTAATGGCATAAACTTTCATAAGGTTGAAGACAACGGACTCCGCGACGGTAGCGCCGAAATCCCGGGCGCCTTCCAGCTTGGTTTCCATATCTGACCCGTAGATCAGCTTATTGATGTCGCCCACGCTCCTTAACTTTTGATTGAGGTTAAATGAACTGAAAGGGGAGAAGATAAAGGCACCAATTTTACCGGAAAGTCCGCTGGGATGCAGCCACCATGCCGCCAGCGTTTTATCAGAAATGTTTTGATTCCGGTCCACCAGCTGTTCCGCGTAGGCCATCGCCTCGGGGCTGGGGTTCTTAGCCTCCTGTGACCAGTCGAGATTGGTCAGGTTCGCACCGGACTCTTTTAGGTACTTCATGTAGTAGGCCAGATAGGATACCTTGGCGATATACTGGTCACTCTTGCCCAGCGGCATCATTACGGCCTCCATAAACTGCTTCCTAATGTCCTCCGGCATATTCAATACCTTGATACCATGGCTATTCATGTGGCTGACTATCCAGCGGCTAACCGGGCCGAGTTTGGTACCGTTCTGATCTGCTGCCATAGTGGAAGTAAATGCCACATGGCTGTTGTCGCGCATCGAACTGGCGGAGTGTTCGAGCAGGTCGTGTGCTTTGTAGACATCCCTGAACGCTCGGAAAAGAAGCGGCGCATCATTGCCTAAATAAACGGCCGTGTTCACCAGCACGGATGGTACCTGCTTGCCCATTTGCATTACAGAACCCAGCGCCTTTAGTGAAGCGAGGCTTTGTAGTCCATCCAGTGCGCGGCTGGCCTTGCGGCTCATTTCCGATTCTTCCTGGTTGACCCCTCTTCTCGATTTTTCAGTATCCAGCATGGCATTGTAAAAACGCTTCATGGATGCTTTACTGCCGGGGAAAACGGTCTGCTCGAAGCGCGGGTCATTGAACAGGGCGTCCATCTGGTAGCGCACAGGCAGGGTGTTGATTTCCAGTAGCTGCTCTTTGAACCGCTGCGGCTGTACTTTATCGAAGTCAAAGTCGAGGTAACCGCTACGCAAAGGGGTGCGCTCCCGGCGAAGGGCGCTCCCGGCCTCTTTTTTGCTCATCATGGATAGTTTGTTATCTGCCTCGGCCAGTGTTTGATTAGTGGCGGCCTCGCTATTGCGGCTGTCAACTACTTTGGTAGAGGTATAATTTTCAATAGCACCATCCATGCGGCTGCCTTTAATGAGCAGCTGAACATCTGCTAACGCTTCCTTATGACCGGCATAGCTGTCCATCCAGTGCTGAATGACCTTAAGTTCGGCCGGTAGTTCAGCTTCCATCTTATCCATAAAGCCCTTCCAGTCGCTCACGCCGTCCAGTAATTCCGACTTTATCTTGGTGAGCAGTTCGGCCTGTTTCTTGGCGGCCGCATCTTTCGGGCTCTGACGTAAATATTCGATGGTGTGGTCGAGGTTGGCGCGGGAAACCTCGTTAAAATGTTGGTTGATGTCTTCTGGGGTACCGCCGTAATGTTGTATCAGGTAGGCGATGACACCTCTACGCAGGGAGCCGTACCCTGATTTCAGGGAGTCACTGCTTACGCCACCGGCCTGACCGATAAGTTCCAGGGCTTTCTCGCTGGTTTTCAGGAAGGTCTGGCGGGTATCGGTGTACCCTTTATCCCATGCCTGAATACCTGTGGCCACTTTCCACTTGGCCAGCTGCCGGTCGTTCGGCAATATCTTACTGAACAGGTGGGGTTTATGCATCGCGCCAAATAAGGCATTCAGATAAGCACCTTTTCCGCCCATCAGGGTTTTGATTTCCGGCAGTGAGGTTTCCGTATGGGCATGAACCAGCACATCCTTGATATTGCTCAGGTCGCCGTTCTCCGCCATGCGGGATAAGGCGCGGTGCAGGTTGATGAGTTTGGCATTGGAGAGTTCGCCGGCATTCAATCCGCCTTTTAGTAAGCTGCGAAGCTGCGCCCGGATACCGGACGGGTCCGGTGCGGATTCATGTAGTTCGGGGCGCTGCATGGCGGCCTCTGCCAGTCCGTTCACCCGGTCTTTTAGCAGCTCGCTTTTCTTTTCGTTACGTTTCAGTGATTCGGCCGCCTTGGCCAGACGGTCAGATGCTTCTTGCTGGTTAATTTCATCCAGTGTGCCGTCCTTGATGGCCTGCTTTAACTGGTCGCGCTCGGCCTTGGTCAGCGAAGAGGTATCTATCTTTCCTTCGGCCTCCAGTCCGCTCAACAGTTCTTCGGCCTCGGCTTCTGCCGAACGTTCCCGGTGGGCGTTCTGTAATTGCTCCAGATCATCGGCTACCTCGTTCAGTACGGCATGGTTAGCCACGTGCTCATTTTCCAGCGCATAGCCGCCATTGTCATCTTTAACGACCTTAACATCCTTATGACTGTCGATAATGGCAGATAATGCCTTATTTAGCCTGCCGATGGCCGGATAGTCCAGTGTGCCGTCGGGCTTGGTCAGTTGTGAAGACTGAATGCTTTGCAGCCGGCGGAATACCTCGCGTTCTATCTGGCTGGTCTTGGGTGAGGACAATTGCTTTTTAACCTTAGCAGACAGTTGCTCGGTTTCTGACACCAGTTTACTGCGCTCGGCATTGCCGAAGATAGTTTCCAGTGAGTTAATAATCTTAATCGCTTCGCTCGCGGTGGTTGCCTCCATGGAGACGCGGGTCATTTTCGCAATGTCGGCTTTAGAGAAAGGAAGGTCTTTGCCCTTGTAGAAGCTTTTCAAGTCTTTCAGTACATCACCGACAAGACTCTTGGCATTGTGCCAGTCCTTGGCCTTGGCGCCATCTTTCAGCTGCTCACGGGCTTTGGCTCTGGCTACATACATGGCTTTCTTCAACTTGTCGGCATTTTTACGGTCTACCTTGTTCTCTTTCACAAAGTCAGCGATATGCTCGGCCTTCAGTCCAGCAAAGGTGCCATGTAACCAGGTCCGCATTTCCTTCAGTGCCTTACCGTCCAGTCCGTTTTCCTTGCCGAATTTAATGGCTGCTTGAAAGGCTTTGGTAAATGACTTGGTGGCGAGGAGGGCAGCACGCATCGCTTTCAGGGCACCGATACCGATTTCCCGGCCGATGGCAGGCGGGATAACGGTGGAGAAGGTATTGGTGTTCCTCTTGCCACGCTTTCCTTTCTCTTCGCCAATAGTAGCTTCTACCCAGTTCAGGGCTCTGTCCAGTACTTCCATCGGGCTGCCTTCTTCATAAGAAGCTGCATCGTCCATTTCGTGACTGATATCGGCCGACTCTTCTTCCTCGGTCATTTCCTGTCCTGCGGACCTGCGCTCCTTGGTAGAACCTTTCTCCTTACTGCCTGCCTTGCGGTCGTCCAGTATATCCAGTTTATCATTCCGCAGCTGGTCGATACTATCTATATGCGCTTCGGCGGCCTCTCTATCCACTAAGTTGTTGGATATCAATTCCTTTATACGTCCGATGATTTTATCGGCTTTCAGGTTGATTAGCTTACGGTCTTTTAATTTCTTCAGTACTTCCTGTTCAATCTTTATTTTAGATGAAAGTTCTGAATCTCCTGAACGAGAATCACTTATATTAGAAAGCTGTTCAGACCATGAACCGGCGGGGTAGGTTGTCGCCGGTGCTGGTTCCGGTGTCTTACCTTGTGCTGCGCTGGTTGAGGGTTCCGATGGTGGTACCTCAAGTTCGGGAACAGAAGCCGGTTCTGCGACCGGTGCCGTATCAGTAGTTTCATAGCCGCGGAACTCATTATTATCTATAATGGCCTTGGCGGCATCATAGGCGCCTTGCTTTTCCCGAAGGCTTGCTTCATTGACGCCATAAGGACTATTTTTAATCTGGCCGATAAGTCCTTCCAGTTGCTTCATCATTTCTCCGGTGCTGCCGGTCGTATCCAGTGCGCGACTATACGGAACCTCGGAAATGATTTTCTTTTTTAACTCATAGTCGCCCAGATTGGTCTTTTGCTGCTTAGGCTCCGCAGCTGATTGACGTACAGGCGCTTCGGCGATGTCCGCTGGTTGAGCAAGTGCTGCCTTACCTTCTTTTCTGGTTTGAAGTGCGCTATCGGTCAATGATTCAATATTCTTTTTAATTCCCGCAATTTGTACATCAGCAAAATCTTTTGTCGCTTGATTCCGGGTTTCTGATTTGAGTTTCTCGAACTCTTGAAGCTGGGCATTGGATTCTTGAATCAAACGCTGTGTCTCGATATTTTGCTGGTCGGGCTGTTCAGCAGCAGCAACCGAACCGAGTAAAGACTCTACATTACCCGATGCCCGGATACCACGACCGAAAGAATAGCGACCGTCGGGCAAGCGGGTGGCCGAAGTGATGCCTTGCTGCTGGTCATGGATGCGGTCGGCATTACGTGCGTCTGATTTCTGATTGATTTCGATAGTGCCGTTCTCGTGATCTGGCTTGCCGTCAATTAAACGAACAATCTTAGCGGTACCCGATT
This sequence comes from Mucilaginibacter koreensis, assembly GCF_054783355.1. Classification (NCBI taxonomy): domain Bacteria; kingdom Pseudomonadati; phylum Bacteroidota; class Sphingobacteriia; order Sphingobacteriales; family Sphingobacteriaceae; genus Mucilaginibacter; species Mucilaginibacter koreensis. The sequence goes on from NZ_BAAGQS010000001.1 coordinate 382,137, forward strand.
GGCGGTTACTGCTTCGCTCGTTCTGTACCACCTGGTACACCTGGCCGTTGGCTTCGATGGTTTCACCTGCACTGGCCGACATCGCCTTTCTGATAAGTGCATCGGCATCAGCGACTTTATGAGTGGCAGCAACAGGAACCTGTGTATTTACAGCAGGTGCGCTTTCGCCCGGCTGTGTAGTTGCATTGGTAGAATTTCCAGCTTCTGCGGCTGGGGTGGTTGATGTATTGCCCTGCGGGGTTCCCGTGTCGGCATTACGGATAAGCGCGTCCAGATGGCTGACACCTTGCTCGGCTGCTTTTTGCTGGGTGGTCTTGTCAGCATCTTCCATCACCTTCTCCAGTTCATAGCGTTCCTTGGTGATAAGGAGCTCATTTCCATCGGTCACCTTGTAGTAATGCCCGTCGCGTTCAATGAACTGATGAGTAGTGCCATTGGCGATACTCTTGATTTTATCCTCCAGTGATTCGAGGTTAGTCTTGGTGGCGGAGATTTGGGTATCGTAATCTGATTTGAACAGGTCGTCCGTACCCTCTTTATTGGCCGTCATGCGGGAAAGGTCTGTATTCAGCTGCTTGCGCTGCGCCATCAGTCCTAAAATCTCATTCGTGCGCTGGGCACCCAAGTGCTGCGGGACTTTGCGTTTCAATTCGGCATAGGCATCCACGGCGTCGGCCGCATTTTTCAACTGATCTGCATTGAAGCCCATATCGCGGCCTTCGACCATGACTTGGTTCTTCAGCGCCTCAATCTGGTCATCGCTGTGTGCCTCGGCCACTTTTTGGGAGATGTAATTACGCTGTGCTTTGGGCAGCATCTCGAACGGGGCACGTACTAATGAACCCACCAGTGTCGCAGCGCCGAACTCCCCGGCAGCAGCGGCCAGTGATTTACCGTAATTCTCGGGTGATACATCGTAAATCTGTTGGCCTGCCATTTGATTCGCCAGCAGTTGCTCGCCCATATTTCCGGTGGTCATGGCTCCGGCTACTGCGGTATTGTGTAGCAAGTCGTGCGCGGCACGGATGCCAACCTGGCCGGCACGCCTGGCAAATTTCTGTACGGTACTTTGTGCAGCCTTGGCCAACGCCTCGTGGGTCAGTTCTTTACCGCCGGCCTCGACGAAGTTCTGCACCGCCTCGCGTGTGAGATAAGGCAGTACCTTTTCGGTTACACCTTTACCGAAGGGTAGCTTAATTTTTCCAGCCAAATAATTAACGCCGCCGCCCATCAGACCCAGTAGGTGCTTCTGGTCGTCAGTCAGGTTCTTTGCGGCTTGGTTGGCATCTAAGTCGGAAGAAACCCTGTTGTAGCCATCGAAAAAAAATGAGCCGGGGTTGATGGACTGTGGGAGTAAGGTCATCATATTCAGAAACGCCTTACCTGCATTCGACTTTAAATTCTGTCCTTTTTTAACCTGCTCGAAATCGAAGTTACTGTCCTTTCGTTTCTCTAACCACTCTGGACCGCCAAAATAATCCAGTGCTCTCCGGTCGTTTGGTGAATGGGACTTGCTCAGGTAGTCAGCTACCTGCTCGGCATCGTTAGGGTTAATTCCCTTGCCTTTCAGGTAATCATAGACCCGGTTTGCTGTTTCCTTATCGTTCCAAACATTCGTGGACAAGTTAAACTGGGCTTTGTCCGTATCGCCTTTAAATTCATTTACTTCTTTGGTTCCGTCACCGATGGCGCGGGTAATCATACCGCCTGCATCAGCTGCTAAACGCTCCACGCCAGCGGCCGCATTGTACACGTTGGAAGTGGTTTTTTGAAAGTAAGGGTTTGTAATGATATCGTTTAAAACCGCGCCGCCGAAATTTTTAGGGGCTTTACGCATTTCCGGCAAGTCCTGTTCGTACTCACCTGCCCGGCTTTCCCTTACCTTCGGATTGGACAGCAGTGGTGACTGGGCATGCGCAGCGAACTGCTGCTGGGTCATCCCCGGAATGATGGAAGGTGATTTGCCGTCCGCTGCATTGGTCTGCTTTACCCGCTGGTCGAGCTGATGAATCAAATCCCGGTATTGCGGGTGCTGGCTGTCGGCCACAAGTAAGGTATCACCATTCTTGAATTTGGCCTTCAGCTTTTCTATATCTTCCTTTTTGCAGTTGATGCAGCCATTGGAAGCCCATGGGGTCTTGGAGCCGTACAGCGGGTCGCGCTTGGCTGTGTTCATGGTCTGGTGAATCTGCAGGTCTAAGGCTTTGGGGGCAGGCTGACCATGCGCGGCTACCGGGGTCATGTTCATCCCTAACCCGCCGTATCGAAGCTGGTTAAAGGCGCTCAGATCATGGTCCAGCGTATAGTAGCCGACCGGGGTCGCCCGCTCATTGTCGGGCAGGGATTGCAGGGGATTTTCTGGGCGGTCGTTTTGCTCGCCGTTTACGTTCTTCCCGGTGATGGCATTGAACTTTTCTACCTGGCCATTACTGATGATATAACCATTACCTGACCTTTTATCCACCACAATGCCATGTTCGGGCAATTGCGGTGACTGGCCTTTTTCACGGGCATGTGATGCAGGCTTGGTGTGGGTGGTACTTACTTTCGGATTAGCTAAAACAGGTGATTGTTGCGCCTGCTGATAGCGGTCGTAATCCGCCTGTGGTACGCCGGGGATGGCCGACATGGCGGCCTGCTGTGTCTTGGGTTGATGCGCGCCAATTTTCTGACGGAACTCATCGAATGTTCCCAGCTGGTATTCAGCACCTACGCCATCGTAAAAGGCGCGCTGCTTGGCAGGGTTTTGCAGTTTGGTTCTGAACTCCTGCTCACTGCCTATGTCATAATCTTTCGAAACAGCATCGTACAGGAGTTTGATTTTGTCTTGTTCTGACGGGGTGGGGGTGGGTTGGGTTGTCAATTTGTATTGGGGTGTGGGGGTTTAAAATCCTGATATAGCTTTCTTCTTCTTGCCATTCGTTGGTTTTGCTGCCGGAGTTGGAAGCGGTGTCTTTTTTGGTCTTTTAAGGCGCTGCTGGGTAGCGGCCTGACTCGGGTTCACTACACTGCTTTGGATATTTAGGATAGCCTGCTGCGCACCCTCTGGCGTGGCCGGCCAAGAAATAACATCCATCTTATTGCCACCCTTGAAGACCGTGCCTTCAATCGTGTTAGTTTCCGGGTTGTAGGTGAGTGGCTGCCCGCCGTTCATCCAGCTTTTCGCCGGTAGTGTGTTGTTGATTGCGTCGGCGGCGGCTTGCGGATTGTTCACAATATTGTTAGCGAGATCGTCATAATATTGCTGGCTCAACATCTGTGAATTGCCAAACGCCTGCTGCTGTAAATTACGGGCAATCTGGCTTTCCATCAGGCGCTTTCTCAGCGGGTGAATATCCGTGGCCATGTTATACATGCCTTGCTTGATACCGGCGTTGAAGGCATGATCGTCATATTTCGGCATACCGTTCACGCCGCCTAAGCTGCGCTGGTCGAGCTCCTGCTGTTTGGCTTTTACATATTGCTGCAAAGCATCGGCGTGGCTGACGTCATTTGCATCGGCAATCTCATTGACTAATTGCTGACCTTCCGGGGTACGGGTAGCGAAATTCAGTGCGGCTTGCAGGTTTTGCTGGGATTGTGGTACCCATGTATAAACAGGCGCGCCGTTACGGGCGGTACCGGTTCTGACTTGTAAAGGCTTTGCTATCTGTTTTAACAATGAGTTCTCTGCCTTGTAGGGGTCAAGTATCACGCCGCCGCTGTAATCGGTAAGGGTCGTTAAATCTTCATAAGGATCAGCCTGTGCGTGCAATTTATCCATCTGCTCCTTTACCCATTCGGTCGACCGCTTTGGTGCCAATCCCATAATGCGCTGGGTGGCTGATTTTAAAACCTGGGCTTGCTGGGCTGATTGTGCGGCATAATCTTTCAGCGCGTTCTGCCGTTTCTCCAGTTCCATAGCGGCAGCAATGTCGCCGCGGCGAAGGGCTTTCTGGTTGAGAAAATAATACTGGTGATGCTGGCCCAACAGTTTCTTATAACCTTCCCGGTATTGCTGCGGCATCTTGCCGGCATCATAGGCCATATAAGCCAGCCGCAGTTGTTTATCCAGTTCGGCCTGCTGCCGCTGCCGGGCCTGCGCGGGTCCGGTCAGGTTCTGGTATAACTTACCCATGTCGATGACCTGGGCGGCGCCATTATCGTCGGCGGTAAGGTGACCAACCCATTGCGAGGCGGAGCCTTGTGCGGGTCTGTAAAATTCGGGAGCCTGGTCAGGTTGCTGGTAGGCTTCGGCATAGTATTGTGATTCTGCCATGATGTTAAATAGTTTATGTGTCTGCGTATGTCGCCCTGTCCGCTGCCGGAGAGAGCGCGGCGTATTAGCGTTTGTTAAGTATCTCCGGGAAGAATTTGAGGTAGAATGCTTGTCTGCTGGAAGAGTAAAAACCATTCTCGATCAGCATAGCGTGTAACTTATTAATAGCCATTTCGTTAGTATGGCTCTCAATAAATGCGGTGTAGGTGTCCATGTACAAGCCTTTGTCGGCTAACTTCAAATACAGCGTATCCGCCGCCTTTGTCGCTTCCTTGATTTCGTATGAAAAGTACTGATAAGTGGATAGCTTTAAACGTGCTTTGTGCTTATCGTAGAAGGCCCTACGTGTCTCTGGACTAATCAGCACAAATTTAAACTCATTTATCGTGCTGCTCATATAAATCTCTGGCAACTTGTGGTAAAGGTGCGCGATATAGTCCTTGGGCTTCAGGGGTGCATTCGGAACGATAAGCTTATTAATGAAATCACCTATAAGTTCATCACTTGCCCCCTTCTTTGACATATCGGCTATATCAAATGTTGACCCGTAGGTACGCGCAAGGTAGTCTGTTATCTCCTCCCGAGAGAGCCCAGCTTTAATGGCAAGTAAGTAAGTAAAGTAACGGGGTGGTGTCATGGCGTTGGTATCGGTTCCAAGGTGGGGGTGGGAGATGAGTCGGGACGTTTGGCTTTTTCACTCATCTCTGTTATATCTGCGCCCCGACTCATCCTGTAAATCAGGCTTTCGGGGTTAGCTGTTCGTCAATGTACCGCTGTACCTCAACGAACTTAATTCTAATGCTGCGGCCGACATTGAAGGCGCTAATTTGGCCGCTTTTGATTAACTTATTGACAGTTGGGAGGCTTACGCCAAGTAATGAAGCTAAACTGCGCTTGTCCATTGGTGGATTCAATTTTAGCGCCTCTGCCATTGACGCCTCTGACTGGGCTTTGCCTTCTTTATCGGGGCTAAATACCGCCGCTTCAGCTAACAGCTGCCGCAGGTCCGCCAGTTCGCAAATAATAAGTTGTCTGCTTTTTTTGGAATTATCGAAAATCATTTTCTGAATTGGTTTATCAGCCGGGTGGCTATGGTACAATACAATAAGTGTCGGTTGACACGATTACTAATGCTTTACGTAAAGATACCGAATTTTATGTTGTTATAATAATATTTGACAAAATTTAATTCTAATATTTATTAGATTTATAGTGCTTTGGTAGTCTATAGGATGATATTCGGCGCCCCGATTAGCAGGATTCAGTATAATCCTTCGTGCACGTAATTTTCTCGCGGCGGGATTGAATTAGAATATAGTGTGTTTTCAAAATTATTTGCAATTGAATGTAAATTGGTTTACGCACTGCAAAACCTTACTTAACAAGCATATAGGGGAATATCATAGTACTTTTTAGCATTATGGAACTCCGAAAGTATAATGATGCAACGATTGATTAATTTTCAGGGTTAAGCACAAGTCCTCCTATGACAACCTGTTCTTTAACCTGATACAAAGCCGTTAGGAAAGCTGTATTTAGATGAACTCGAAGTTCAGATTCAGTTGTTTATGAAATCCTGTATCATTTTGCTGCATAGCCCTTGAGATAGTTGACGGCCTTACATTAAAATAAGCGCCAGCGCGCCCGATAGATGGAAATGACTGCTGGGTCTGTACGCAGCGGATAGGGCGCATTGCCGCACCTCTTTTTGCGCCAAGTACAAAAATTGCGTGGAGGCAGTTAGTTTGAGCTGTTGCCCACTCTAAGTTCTCTATGGAATTATCTGATTTGTCCCCAGACCGATGGTTAACCATCGGGAGATTTCCCGGATTTGGAAGGAACGCCTGCGCGACCAAACGGTGAACCCGGAGAATACGCGTGCCCTGGTTGTTGCGTAAGGCTATCCGTTTATATCCATACGAATTATCCACCGGGCATAAAATACGACCTTGGCCGCCGCCTATAATACTGCGGACCTCGCCTCTCCGAGAAATCAGATAATTCGGGTAGTCCTCGATGGGCAACCATTCAGGCGGTTTGCTTTTACGGTTACAGTTGATGGTACTGGGTGTGTTGCTGAGTGTAGATACGAATGGTATCATAGCTTGAAATTGAATTAAGGGCCAGGAAAGCCCGGTGGTTATTCAGCGCCATGGGGTGTGCGCCAGTTGTTAATTAACTTATTCTGCAGGTCATTACAGTATGGGATGCTGGAGTGAGCCTTAAAAATTACTATTCTATATGACCGAATGTCTGCCGATTCCTTTTATTCTTCGGGAGATATGCCGCGCCCGACTTTTACGGTATGGTGGTTGGTATAATTAAGTAATGCTTTTGAGCCGCCCGCGCCCGGATTTATAGAGAAGACACCATTTATGAATGGTTAATCATGTAAAATTGAAAAGGCGCGCCGCCCGATTTTGACCGGATATGAATATAAAATTTTAATCATAAGTAGCCATAGAGCCATTATTATATAAATCTTTAAGTAATGGCTATTTATGGCCGGTCGATGGTTTGCAGGATAATGTTATAGGTGGCGTTAGCAATTTATGTTTTGCTGGCTTGCATTTTAATTGTTGCAAGTCAAAAGGCTTATCATGAGGAGGGTTGTTTGGTTGAAGCGAGGTGAGTGAAGTTTCCTCTCACCCCCTTACCCCCTCTCTCCATCACTGTATTTGTTGGATGAAAAAAAGGCGTAAGAAGGTAAGCGGAAGCTTCACACAGAAACGGTACTTTAGATGAACCAACGTTTATCCGTCGGATGGGAGAAGTATATCGCTTCGGTGACCGGAAGTCAGAAGTTTTCGAACATGACTCGACCCGGATTTTTTGGCTTGCTTGGCAAAATGATTGCAGTAGCCCTTGCATAGCGTCTTGTTAGACGCGGGATATAGTTTTTTTGCAGCAGCCCTATTATATGTTGGCGCGTGTAGTATTCTCAAGGGTTAGCTATCGTAATATTTTATATTGAACAGCATAAACTAAACTGGGATTAAATGTCTTCTTTAACGCTTTTTAATATCAAGCTTTACTTTTTATGTAGTCGTCGATTGCTTGGTAGCTTATTCTGACTGACCGTCCGATTTTGAAACTTGGCAGTACTTTGTACTTTAAAAGGTCATCCAAACCGCGGGTTGAGATTTTTAGGTAAGCCGCTGCTTCCTGGCGTGTGGCTGGCGCCTTTGCTTGTACTTGCTCTTGTTGGTTTGTACTCGCCTTATATTCTTTCAATGCCGTCTGAATCGTTCTATTAAGTAGGGATTCAAGTTCGCGTTCTGAGAATTGATAAAACAACTGCATCGGTGTCGCTTATTTCGATTGGTTACTTATTAGTGTTTGTTTGCTTTTTTTGAATGTGAATCTCTTCATCTACAGTAATCGTTTTAAAGCAATATCCTTCCTTTTTCAATTTACTGGTAGTGGACCATACAGAATCCTTTCTTGATACATCAACTACTAAAATTTCTTCATTAGCTACCAATGATCTCAGGGTTTCTGTCAAATTTTCCTTGTCTTGTAACACTCCTTTAACTATATGCATATTTTTGTCGCTGACGTTACTTATTAACTATGTTAAAATATCGGTGCCGGTCTTATCGTAAGAATTTTCGGCTTCAAAATCATCTACAAACAAAGATAAGTCATATTTAGCCGATGCTAAAAAGTTTGGTATTATTAAGCTCAAAAGGTCGGGGATTTGAATATGTAATTATCAACATGTTATTAACACCTCTATTATAGCCCATGAGGAATGCTGCGAACGTATGAAAGAGTTCAACGATATAGGTGAACTAAGAGGCGATAATCAAACGAATGGTAAGGTGGCTGGTATGAAAACTTATTCTGACAGGAAACAAATGGATATAGCAAAGTTCATCAAGATGCTACACTTATTACTTATACTTTCCGTAGCTAAAATGCACTTAGTGAATTGTATAGCCTCGTAACTGTAAAGCATACAGAAGGGAACTACAAAACTAAAGGTGGTTTTTTTGATAATAACATATACGGGTTCTGGAGTTGGCTTAAAAGAGTTATCTATGGCATCTATTACAACCTAAGTCGTAAACACTTGCAAAGTTATTGTAGTGAGTACTTATATCGATACAATACGAGAACGGTAAAAGACCTTATGCGTTTTGAAAGTACTGTTGAGCTATATGCATGTAGAAGGCTACGTTATATTGATTTAACTGCTAAAAGGGCATAAGCATATCAGATAAGCGATAACTGTAAGTTATAATGATGTAAGGTATCTTTATCTTTGTGAAGATAAAGATGGGAACAGTATGAAAAATATTGATAGTGCGTAATCAAAGGCATGTAAATACTATATATGGTGCTGTTATTGATATATTTGTAATAACTGCAAATAAACCTTTGTTTGCAGTTATTAAATTCTTAAAACTTAAAATCGTTATGGAAACCCCAAAAGTAACACTTAGTGCTGTTTTTGTCGAGGACAAAAAAGGCAGAGGTTATTCTGGCTACTTCAAAGAGTTTCCTCAAGCATTAGCGTTTGGTAGAACAACTGGTGAAGTTCTTGAAAATATGCTGAAGGCATTAGATACCTTACGTGAAATGAACAAGGAAAACGAAGCTGCGCGGAACTCACGTTCTCATTCTACTTCCGCTCCTATTCAAGAACAAGAATATCAGTTTCAATTGGCTTCTTAATTGATGACACAAAACCAATTTGTTCAATATCTTCACGATAATGATTGTTCGTTAACTGAAAATTTCGATGGTGCTTCTTATAAATGTAAAAGAAGAAATTATAAACAAACACCACAAGTTCAAGCTATCTTACCTAAAGTGGATTGGGAAGATGAGGTAATTGATTACTTTGTTTGTCATGTTTGTTACCATTTGAAAGTTGAAGTTCCGGCTGAATATCGAGATATTTGCAATGACATTGAAGAATATGAGTGATATTAAAAGGTCAAGTAGCAAGCAACGTGCTGAAAAGTACGAACCAAAGTTAGCCATCAATGGCACCTTTGAGCAGGCTGTAGGCGTTCTATTTAAGAATGCTGATAGTCGAAAAGCTAAGGAAGCGAAAGAGAAAAAGAACTAATAGGCATTGCCACAAACAGGAAAGCCAGTCGTGAAAAATGACTGGCTTTTTTATTAGTTTTGATTATGGAAAAACAACCTATCAGAACCTTACCAAAAGAGATATTCGACACTTATACCTCGTTAGATGTATACAAACTGATTAAATCTTTCTTTCCGAAACACAAGGGTGCTATCTCAATTGGTCATGATGAAGATAAACAAACATATATGGTTCATGGGCTAAGCGAACAGGAGTACAAGCACGTATTAGAAATTTTCAAACAAAACCCCAATTTGAATTAGTCCCAACTCGTATATAGTTACCATAAAGTATGTAAGTTATTTTCAAATAAATATCATCACTATGATAATTGTTGATAGCTTAAACCGCTTGCATAGATTGTCTATTCCAAATTTCCCGAAGCATCTCGGCTTTTTCTTTTGGTGTAACCTTAATATACTTCATAAACGCCTTTTCGGTACGGTGTCCAGTCACGGCCATAACCACTATACTTGGCACTCCCATTTTAAACATGTTACTGGCGAATGTGCGCCTGGCTGTGTGTGTTGTGATCAGCTCATAAGTTGGTTTTTTGAGATAATGTTTAATGCCCGCCTTGGACTTTTGTAAGCTCACTTCATTGAGGAGCCCAGAGTCGGGAAACTTTTCACCAGCAGATGCTGCAACTTCCTTAATGTAGCTATTGAGCTTTACATTGGACATGCCAGGAGGTAGGCTGTTGGATGTCTTGCCGGCATACTTTTTCATGATACGAGCAATTGTATCATGTATAGGAATGGCCACCGATTCGCCGGTTTTCTGCGTTTTTATATCAATAAACCCGTTATGAATGTTGCTGGCTTGAATGTTGGTGAAATCTGAAAAGCGAAGGCCGGTCCAGCACCCGACCAAGAACAAATCACGAACCCTGTCCAAGCGTGGATTTTTACTTAAATCCAATAATAGCAAGGCATCAAGCTGTTGAAAGTTTAAATAAATATTCTCCACTTCAACTTGAACCTTGACAAATCTGCTACTTCTATGTCTAAGGTTGTTATGCAAACCTGCCTCTTGTGCTTCATTCATAGTAGCTTTTATACATCTAATTAAGCTACCGAATGAGTTATCCGCATAGTTTTCAACTTCAAAGGCGTAATCTTTAATATCCTGATAAAAATCCAAATCAATATCATTAAATGGCAACGCCTTACGCCCAGTATATATCAAAAAGCGCTTTAGCGCCTCCATTGTACTTTTATAAGATTTTACAGAATCTGTTGCATATCTGCTGCCATCTCTTTTTACTCTTTTACCAGTTTTGGTGTCGGCAATCAGTTTTTCGAAATAAGAAATTAGATCATAGGTAAGATCGTTATCTGCGGAAGCTGCAGCTTCTCCGCCACGATTTAAAATTGCAATACAAATCTCTTTAAAATGCTCCGTATCTGGATATTGGTGGATTTCGGAAGTTATTCTTTCAAATTCAGCGGTTACCCAAGTCTTTATCGACTTGAGCTGTTTGGCTACCAGTGCACCCTGTGTAAATGCGATAGTTTGCCTGGGTTCTTGGGTCTTGCCATTCCAGTATCTTGGCTCAACCAATATACCAGTTTTAAAAACTGAGCGCTGGCCATTAAACCTTACCCAGCAGCGCAATGGTGTGGGTTTCGATTTATCTTTAGTCTGCTGTAGGATGAATTTTACACTATGTTTGAAGCCTAACATGATAACCAATATGTAGGCGTAAATTTAATACGTTTGTGCGAATTTTGTGCGAATGTTATTCAATTATCTGCAATTGAGTTCAACTTAAATTGTTTAATAATGCTTTAAACTAGGTTTTTGATTAAAATTTCGATAGTACGCAGCACTATTCAATTAAGGTTATAATCCCTTCGGGAGCACAAAAGAGCCGCTTAAATTGATATTAAGTGGCTTTTTGTTTTTAACGTATTGGTTCGTTTGAAAGGCGAAAATTTATCACCTGCCCATCCAATCTTTAAAATCGTTCACCTTTTCGCGGCTTACAATGGCTTCTTTGTCGTGAGTGGGTTTGAGTTTCAGGGCCAGACGGTTGCCAAAATAGGGCTCCATCTGGTCAATGCTGTCTACTGCTACAATCAACGAGCGGCTTACGCGGAAGAAACGGTCGGGGTCAATGCTTTGCTCTATTTCATCTAATGTGTAATCCACAATAAAACTTTTGTTATCTGTAGTTTTGAAAAAGTTAACCCGTTCATCGCTGTAAAAGTAACTTATGGCGCTTACATCAATAGGCACCAGTTTTTGCAGGTATTTCACCAAAAAACGCTTGCGGTAGGGCGCGGAGGTGCTTTGCTTTTGCAGTTCGGTTACCAGTTTTTCAATTTTTATGGCTTGGTGGTCGGCTATGCCTAAGGTGGCTTTCAAATGGCTGAGTTTATCTATAGCGGCCTTCAGTTCGGATTGCTGTATGGGCTTCAGCAGATAATCAATGCTATTTACTTTAAAAGCTTTCAGTGCATATTCATCATACGAGGTGGTGAATATTACAGGGCTTTCTACCTTTACTTCTTCAAAAATGGCAAAGCTTTGCCCATCGGCCAGTTCAATATCCATTAAAATCAAATCAGGCTGCTCGGTAGCTTCAGTAAGCCATTTTACTGATGAAGCAATGCTGTCGGCTACACCAATCACTTCGGCATCAGCGTGTACCTTGTTAAGGGTTTGTATTAGTTTGGCTACGGCCAATTGCTCATCTTCTATAATCAGCACTTTCATAGTTCAGGTTTTTAATCAGGGGCAAACTCACAGCAAAATTTTCGTCATCGTGCCTAATTTCAATAGCAGTTTGATGCAGCAATTCATATTTAGTGGCAATATTTTGCAAACCCACTTTGTTGGATATCACCCTTGATATTTTCTGCTGTACATTATTACTTACGGTAAGCCAGCGTTGCCCGTCGGACCGGATTGCAATATGCAAGGGTTGATCTTTCAAAATTACGTTATGCTTTACAGCGTTTTCCAATAACAGCTGCAGGGTAAGGGGAGGAATCAGGTAGTCCAGGTGTTCATCTTCAATCGCAATATCCAGTTCGATGCCATTGCCATAGCGGGTTTTTAACAGGTGAAAATAGGAATGTAAAAATTGGAGTTCGGCCTGTAATGAGATCAGCTCGCTTTCGTTGGAGCGTAGGAGGTAGCGGTATACTTTGCTCATTTCATCCAGGAACTCGCTGGCCCGCTCCGGGTCGCTGCTGATAAGTGAAGAAAGGCAGTTAAGGCTGTTGAACAAAAAATGCGGATTTACTTGGTTTTTTAAGCTATCCAACTGGCTTTGTACATAGCTCTTTTTCAGCCGCTCAGTTTCTACCAGTGATTTTTTCCATTGGTCGAAAGTAAACAATCCTTCGTGAAAGCTGGTGGCAATTACGTTAAGCAGTAAGCCGGCAAACAGCAGGGGATGATAGGTTTGCCAGTTCAGGTTATAATTGATCAGCCCGAGGCGCTTAAACACATACAGGTTAACCACGCAAAGGCCAAATTGAGTGAGCAACACATAAACCGGCAGCTGGATGAGGATGCGTTTGAGCATTTTGGTATCGCTCGGTATCACTTCGCGCAGGTAATTGGCCGCCACAATATGCGTTACCCAGGAGCCGGTACCCACTACAAAACTTGCACCGGTAGCATACAAAAACAGGGGAAAATGAAAGTAGCTATCATCCAGCAGGAGATAGCATACCACCATCATAAAAGGGTATACGCTGGCCAGCAGAACAATTACATCCTGCCGGCTAAAGTTTAGGTATTTCATGGCGAGCCGGTTTGCTGCGGTTACAGGCATAAAGTTAAGCGTTTTATAATGATTCCGGTCCACTCATCGGTAAATTAAGCAATGGCTGCCCCTTCAGAAATCTGTTGCTCAAGTGCGAGCCAACGATGCTCGGGTAGGTGATGGGCGCAGGCCTGTAGCAAGCCGGCCAATACAAAATCGGGCGCTTCGCTTTTTACGGCGGTTAACCACATGCGCAGTTCAACATCATTCATGCCTTTAATCATCCATTCAAAATAAACATTCATTTTTTGAGGCTCGATGCATTGCTGAATATTCCGCTCCATGTCTAAAATTTCGGCGTCGGTATAATGCTGCCATAAAACGCTGTTCAGCAGTTGCTCTTCTTTGTTCATGTGCTTCAGGTTAAAAGCAACAAAATCGTTCAGGGCATAATAAATGTTATTGCCTGCACTAAAGGTATCGGTTGCTACTTTATACGCAGCAACAGTAGCTCTCAGCTGCCGGGCCAGCTCCAGGTCGGTTTCATGCTCACTTTCAAAGCTTTTAATTACAGCTGGCGCATGTTGCTCGGCGGCATTTAAAATGCAGCTATCCTCGTGGTAGGCATGGGCATCAAATAAATCGAGCAGTAACTCTACCTGTGCAATGGCTGGGGCGCTTTTTTCAATGTTGGTTAAATCGGTTTGCTGCAGTTGCATTACAGTATCAAACAGCAGGGCGCGCAGGCCTTTGTGAATCTGGTTAAATACGTTGAATCGGGGTGTGTTCATTTGTGTTAAAAATTTGGTTTAAGCAAATGTGCAGCGATAACCCGCGGGTTAAAATGCCTAACCGGATGAACTGTAATTTTTACTGCCTGAATTGTAAATGTATTCTCACTACCTGTAAATGCAGCCGTTTAGCAATAATCCCTTGCAATTTACCGCTCACATCTTTACTATTCTCAATTCATCCGGAGCTTATACCATTTCATACAAGAGGTGTTAGGCCGGCGGCGGTTCAGTCTACACCTTTGCAGCAGAAATCAAAACCAAATCAACATGAAAAAAATCCTAACCCTTGCAGTATTGGCCGCTTCATTTACTAGCTGCAAAAACGAAAACCTGAACAAAGAAACTACTTACACGGTAAACGAAACAAGCTCTAAAGCAGAATGGAAAGGCTCGGCCAGAGACCACTACCACGTAGGTTCATTTAAAGTAACGGGCGAGTTGACTACCTCAGCTAAAGGCACTGTAACCGATGGGTACTTCCTTATTCCCATTGCCTCTATTGAAGATTATGACCTACCTGAACCTACCAGGCAAGTATTGTTGGAAGATTTGAAAAGCGAAAACTTCTTTAGCCTGGCTATGCACCCCAATGCAGGTTTCCATATCACTAAAGTGGAGCCGTACACCCAGGTGGATACTGCTGCGGTGGCAGGTGCGAATTACCTGATTACCGGCGATTTCAGGATGGTAGGTCAAACCCATTCCATGTCGTTCCCGGCCAAAATTACAGCTACTGCTGATAGCCTGACTACCGAAGCCAAGTTTAAGCTTGACAGAACTAAATGGGGCATGAACATTTATACCGACCCAACCAAGCAGCTCTATATTTATCCGGAGGTGAATATTCACTTAACTGTTAAATCAGCTAAAAAGAATTAATACAACCTTAACCCTAACCTTCATCACCCTAAACCATTGGTTTGGCCATAGGCTGCAAGAGTAAGTTTATTGCCAAACCAATATCACAACCTTTAATCATTTTATTAAAAATTATCATTATGCAAAAACACATTATTAACCCCTGGAAATGGCAGGACAATTTAGGTTACGCCCAAGCCGTAGAAATTAAAAACAACACAGGTACCCTATACTGCGCAGGGCAGACCGCCATGAACGCCGACGGACAGCCTGTGGCCGGTTCAATGGAAGCGCAAATCCAACTGAGCTTGCAAAATTTAGAAAAGGTGATTCAACAGGCCGGCTATCATCCTGCTCATATTGTACGCCTTAATTTGTACACTACCTCTATTGCCGAATTCTTTGCGGCTTATGGTACACTGGTGGTCTGGATGAAGCAGCACAACCTAACACCATCCAGCACTTTGCTGGAGGTGAAAGCATTAGCTTTTCCTGAGCTTAAAGTTGAAATTGAGGCCACTGTGGTGCAATAATGTGTTCCTGAACTTAACCTTATCACATCAACCGATCATCAGGATATGAAAACAAAAATTGTGGTATGCGGCGCTACCGGTAATCAGGGTAGCGCTGTGGCAAAGCGCTTATTAGCCAACTCTGAATGGGAGGTAGTTGCAATATCCAGAAACCCCCAATCGCAAAGCGCAACAGAGCTGGCATATGCCGGTGCCGTAGTTGTAAAGGCTGATACCAATGACCTTGACTCACTGCAGCAGGCATTCGAAGGCGCGTATGGTGTGTTTGGCGTTACGCAGCCTTGGTCGGCCGATTACAAGCAGTGCAATATTGAACAGGAGATCGGGCAGGCACAAAACGTCATCAAAGCCTGCCAGGCAGCCAGGGTGCAGCATTTGGTGATGAGTTCAATTATTAATCCGAGCAATCAAAAAACAGGTGCTCCGCATGTGGATAGTAAATTGTTGATCGAGGAACAAGTAAAACAAGCCCATCTGCCTTATACTATTATTCGCTTTCCTCAATTTATGGATAACATTGGCGCGCCTTTCTTTCCGGTAAAAAGGGGGACGGTAAAGGGTTTTATTGCTGCCGATGCCAAAGTACCTTACATTGCCTGCAAAGATATTGGCAAGGCAGTAGCTGAAGCGTTTCAAAACCCCGTTGATAGCGCTTATCAAACTCTGAATGTGATTGGCGATTTTGTATCAGGCCACGAATTGGCCTGTACGCTCAGCAACCTGCGCAACGGCGAAAAGTTTACCTATAAAGCTGCACCTAAACTGCTGCTGCGTTTGTTTGCCAAAGAGTTTTACCACATGCGCCTGATGTTTGAACAAATGGGCCATGCGCCTTATCCTGCCGAAATTGCTGAAGCTTTGCTGCATGGCACATGCAACACAACATTGCAAGCTCATTTACATGAGCAAGGGTTTGCAAACCGGGTATTATAAGAACATAGATTCTGATAATAGATTATAACATTTATTACTTCAAGCAGGCTTATAAGGCGATTGCAGCTTTTACAGGCTAAAAACACTTGGTGCAATTATATATTAACCCCGTTTGAAGTAGTATGATTAGTATGATATGAATAATGCCTGAAATTTTCAGGCATTATCTGTTTTGCGTTAATTTTATAAGATAGTTCTCCGGTTTGGCTGGAAAAGGATAATTGTATCTCGCCTCCTTATACAGTCATCAATATACCGTTCACTTTATCTAAAAGTTCCTCCATCCCGAAGGGTTTGGCTAAGTAAGCATCTGCACCGCATTCAGAGGCGGCACTTTCAATATCAGGGCTGCCGGATATCATTAATACCGGGATGTTGCGGGTAGCTGCCTGCCGCTTAATTTGTTTGCACACCGACCGGCCATCGTGGCCGCCCATCATAATATCAAGCAAAATCAGGTCAGGCCCGCCTTTAATGGCCTGCATTACGGCAGTGCCGTTGTTTACCTGCAGTACTTCATAATCTGATGATTCTAATACCATGGCAATAGCATCTACAATTGCCTTGTCATCATCTGCAATCAATATCGTTTTTTGTAGTGCACCCATCGCTGTTTCTCCTCAAATATCAGGCCCGGCCAAACGGCCAGACCCCCTGGTTTAGGTGATCGGCAACTGTGGCCGGTAACAATATACGAATATTTAATTCAAAATTAATTTTTCATCAGTTTTACACCGCTGCTTACGGCTATGGCATCCTCAAAAGCGCCTACAAAAGTGTCTTTTACATGCGGAACTTTATCTAAATATTTACGTCCGTAAAAGCTGGCGAAAGTAGTTACCAGTGCTGCTGCCCCGCCAATCATTGCTCCTTTTAATGAACTTTCGCGGTTGGCTTTAAACATGGTTGCGCCTACCAAAGCACCTGAGCTGATCCTTGCTGCCAGTTGCGACGCGATAATTCTGTCAGGTGCGCCGGGCGCTTTATCAGCTACAAATTCAGCTACGCTTAATACTTTGGTGAGTATTGCAGTAGCAGGCTTTTGTAAAAACCGAAGCTTCGAATGGCGTAAATCACTGTCGGGGTGTTTGCTTAAATAATTGCTGGCTATAGCCGGAGCAACGCTGGCCCTTAATCCTGCTATGGCGCCCAGGCCAATAGCTTGTTTTAATGCACGTGAATATGAATTTGGCATGAATGTATATCGAATATGTTTCAAATCAACACTCAGCTGGTGGATATAGTTTGGTTGACTTTCTTTGAAATTAAATTTTGTGTGTCAGTGTAAAGTTATTTTGTTTGTCTTACAGGCTTGGGATTGGCAGTTATCAGTTGGATTTGATGAATTTTTTAACCGTCATGCTGTTACCTTGTTGTACTTCAACCAGGTAAGAGCCATTGGGAATGTTGCTTACGTCCAATTGCTTTGTAAAAGGTCCGGCCTCAGTATGATCGCTGATGTTGCGGTAAACTTTGCCAGAAATAGCATCTGATAAGCGAATATTGATTTTATTTTGAGTAAAGGTATCGACGCTGATATTGATATAATTTACGGCCGGATTAGGATACACGGTCAACTTCGGATTGTTGGCCTCAGTGGCAATTATACCGTTTCCCTCCGGTGACATAATGGTGCGCAGGCGTTTCACAGTGGAGGTAACCGCCGTATCTGCAGTAGTTACCAAATTGCTTGTTGAAGATGGAGCAGGGATACCAAATGGAATAATGAATTGAGGCGTTTCGGTTACGGTAACGTTTAGCTTTCCGTTGCTCAGCTTTACCAGTTGTATATCCATGGTATTGCTGCCTGCTTTTGGGGTACATATTCTTGCAGAATCTGCACCGGGCAGGTTTAAGGTGTAGGCAGCAGTGCGGTCTTTCTCATCCGGAACAGTGAGAACATAGGCCGACTTGCCATTAAGTTCATAACGGTCAACCAGTGGGTCAGTTCCTAATGTCTCTTTGTAGGTATACTCACCTATAAGCTTATTGGCCTGGTAAAAGTAGTCGGCAGCCGGTTTGCGGGTTTTGTTGGTGTTGATTAAACCTGATGAACCAAATTGTATGGGGTTAGTGGGATTATCATCATACATTTCATAAAAGAAAATACGCTCAACTCCCTGGCGGGCATACAATAAAGCAGCCCGAAGCTGCCAGTCGGCTTGAGTTTGCAGCACAGTTTTTTTACCAATGGCAATAGCCTTTAACGGACTGCCCTGATTTACATCATTGCCCAATTCTGTTACCCAAACCGGCATATCGCCTGCATACTGGTGAGCCACGTTAATAAATTCCTGCGCTACATTGGCCGTGCCTGAGATGGTCATTTCGGGTGCGGTGCCGCGGGTAGGGGTGCCGCCCTGTGAGAGGCCGCCATTGTTAGAATAAAAATGGTAATTAATTACATCCCAGCACAGGTTTACAGAGCCATCGGAATTATAACCGCGGTTTTTTCGGCACCAGTCAACCATCCCTTTAATATAATCGGTATTGGCATAGGCCAGGCCACCCATCACTACTTTCATGTTCGGGTCGGCATTTTTAACTCCCACACCCGGGCCCATGGTGTTTTTATGCCCATCGTAAAAGGCAGACAGGTTGGCCGCATACTCCCAGGCGGTTTGATATGCTTTGCGGCCTTTCCACCATTTGTCACGTTCGTTGTCGCATTCAATATATCTAACCAGGCCCAGGCTACGCTTAGTAACGTTTACTGGCCCACCTGGGTATTGGGCAATCGGCGCTGTAGAAACCGTGGTACTGTCAACGCCTGCATTATAACCATAACGGGCTGCAAACTGGTAAGCTAACCGGGCCTGTTCTATGTACGATTTAGGATCGGCGTAATCTTTGCCATATTTTACCGGAATGTTTTCATCACCTTTCAGGCTGTCGGGGTAGGTATCCTGCATCCATTGCGGCAGGGTTTTAATGTCGGCCACTACTTCCATACCTTCCGCTTTTAAGCGCTGGTACATCGCATCATAATTCCAACCGCCTGATGGGGATGGATTGAACGTGTACTGGCCTTCTGTCTGCTCCAGGTGAAACCAATCCAGATAATGCCTTACCTGGGTAAAAGCTTTGGCAGGTTTCATGCGTGCTTCATCAATTACATCGGGTGCGTTGGGGTTTTCAAAGTCCCATTCAAAAGCGTTGATACCAAAATAGTTTTTCAGTTTATAACCCTTTTTTGTAGCCGCGGTAACAGGCGTACCAGCTACATAGTTACCATAGAGCTCTATCTCCGGAGGAAAATCGTACCAGCAATTGAGCACCAAATATTTGATATTTTTCAGCGGTTGGTCGAGCGTAAATTTACTCGCGCCGCTAAGTTGCCGATCGGGGTAGGGGCCTGTCCATGTCCCGTATTGGCCGCCTTTAAATGTACCAATAACCACACGTTTGCCTTCAGTAGTAATTGCTGATAAGGTAAGCGGATAATCGCCCAAATCAGCATTATTGCTGAAAAACTTTACCTGGTACACATCTATCTGTTCGCCGGGTAGTACGGGGTAGTAAGCGTCATAATTTTTGAAAATTTTGCCATACTCGGGTTGTACGGTGGTCGCTGTGTTGCCATCAAACATACTGGCAATGCCATCGCTGGCGCTGTTAAGCTGGTACCAGCGCTTGCCGTCTACCGGGATTTTAGTATATGTAACCACATTTACCGGAGGTACAACGATGGGAGAGGTAATTACATCTGTAACTGTAGACAAACCCGGAATGCCAAAGATGAATACTTTTTGAGGGATGTTATTGTTGTACTTATTAACAATTATAGCGTCAGCTTCTACTGCGGCAGCTAATTTAATGGTATCAAAAGCGTTGTAGCTTTCGCCGGTAAAGGTACCCAGCAATGTGCGCTGCTGACCATTAAGGGCATAGATGTAAGCAGGTTTATCGGTAAATACGCCTTGCCAGTCATACAATACCACTTTGGTAATCTTGCTATGCTGCTGTAGTTTCAAGGTCACATCAATATATTGCCAGTTTGATCGGTCCCATTCATCTTCAACCATGCTGTTTAAATCATCTGTTAACCAGGGTGTGTAATCCTGCCCGGTATTAACGCTGGGGATAACCGACGAAATTTTGATGCGCTGCTCACTTTGTGCAAAGCAATGATAACCAGCCAATATTAGTATCAGGCAGCTAATCATAAATTTGAACAAGCGGAAGGCAGATATCATACAATGTAAATGTTTAGTTTAATTAAGGGCGTTATGTGATACTAATTTAACGTTTGATTAAAAATTAACTATATGTAAAGCGCTGACAGTCAATTGTTAATGTAAAAGCCTGATATACGCTGTATACGCAAGGAAGGAGTAAAGGTTACCAGGTTGACCAGTGTTTTGAAGTGTGGAAAGGAGCACTTAAACCTATTGCCGCTTTATTTGTTCACTAAAAAAATTAATATGGCTGCTATACCCTCTTCTGTTACCGAACAACTGAACCATTTAATCATCATAGCCAATGATGGCCACCTAGGCTATTATGAAGCTGCTGAATATGTAGAAAACCCCGTATTAAAGGCTTCGTTTTCCCGCTATGCTGAGGAGCGCAAAGAGTTTGCAGGCGAATTAAGGGCTTTGGTAGCCTCGGCAGGTGAAGCCCCCGAGAGTGGGAGCGGCCCTTTAGGTGCATTGCATCGGGTTTGGATTGATATCAAAACCTCGTTTACCAGCCATAATGATGAAGGGCTATTAAGCGATTGCATAACCGGAGATAAAGCAGCAGTATCTGCCTATCAAACCGCAATCTCCACGCCTGGCCTGCCAGAAGATTTACAATTAGTTTTAACAAGGCACCTGAAACTCACCCAAGATGCTCTGTTCGATTTGGAGCAGCAAGCGCAGCGTTTTCAGAAATAAATTATCTTAGCTGCGTAAACCCGTATATAATTTGCTATGTCCGTCCCACTGCGTTCTGATGCCCAAAAACTTCAGCCTTTTCCCCTGCTCATCAGTATAGTGATTACATTGGGTGTTGGCCTATCCGCATCGCTATTTACACGCCCCGAAATAAAAGGATGGTATGCCGCTCTACATAAGCCGGGTTTTACACCTCCGCCCTGGCTTTTCGGCCCGGTATGGACTATTTTATATGTTATGATGGCCATAGCTGCCTACCAGGTTTGGAAACGCCGGGATGGCAGTGCTGCTTATGGTTGCAGTAAAGCTTATTATTTCATACAACTGATGCTTAATTTCCTGTGGTCTTTTACTTTTTTTTACCTGCACCAGCCGGTAATGGCTTTGGTGGTAATTATTAGTTTACTGGTAAGTATTGCGGGAACTATGTTCTATTTCGGAAAAATTCACCGGGCAGCGGCTTGGTTGCTGGTGCCTTATTTGTTGTGGGTTTGCTTTGCCACTGCTTTGAATACAGCTATAGTTGTGCTTAATAAATGATAAACCGCATGGCTTATCATATAATTTTGTATTTGATGACAGTAACACTTACTTTGTGTTGAATTTGATGGTTATTATGCACACACTGGTTTACAAAAAAGCATTTTTTTTATTAGTGCTTCTGTTAAGCTTTAGCCGCATTGCATTTGCGGCGCCGGGAGCTGAAATAGAACATTTTGTAGTTAAAGAAAACCCCTTTGCACAGGGCCAAGTGGCTATTGTAGCCACCGACTCGGCCGGTACCATACGCGAAAATATAAGAGGGCACTACACCTTTACGATCAATGGCTTTGAGCAGCCACTCATTTTTGATGGAGGCACTGCTTTTTACCGGCATAAAATCGTAAAGTCGACTTTTATGTATGTAAGGCACCAAAACGAAAGCGGTACCCATTCCAGCTTGTTTTATATTTATAAGCACGGCGATAAACTGACACCCATACATGTAAGCTGGGTAGTGCTGGTATTAATTCCCTTAGCTATTATTTTTGCCGGTTACCTGTTTAAGCGGTTCATCATTATTGCAGCCGTTGTGCTCATCGTATTTTTTTACTTCAGCCATCACAACGGTTTAAACCTGTCTACTTTCTTTGAAAGTATCTTTGACGGGTTAAAACATGTTTTTAAATAGAGTTTTAAGGTAAGCTACAACTCCGTCATAAATCCGCCCAAAGCTAACCCAACGCCTAACAGCACGGCTATCAGTTTGCGTGAATTAAATTTATGATCGGGCCCGGCCTCAAACAATATGGTGGTTGAAATATGCAGGAAGATACCGATCACCACACCCATAATGCGGTTAAAATAGTGCTGTAAATTACCAATGCCGCCACTGCTTAAAGCATCACTAAAAAAGTATCCGGCCGGGGCCATAATGGCGAATAGAAGTATAAAAATAGTGGTATTCAACTTGGGCTGATGATGGGATAATAACACGGTGCCCAACGCAAATGCTGCCGGAATGTGGTGCAGCGCAATGCCAAATACCAGCTGATTCTGGTAGCCTTGTGCCAGTGGCATCCCCTCTAAAAAAGCGTGCAGGCACAAGCTTACCATAATACCTACCGGGAAAGCCGCATGGTCATGCCCGTGCATGTGCATGTGGCCATGCTCAATACCGTCAGAAAATTGCTCAAGAACAATCTGGAACAAAAAGCCGATCAGAATGAAAACACCTACCAGGTTGTCATTATTATGATAAGCGTCAGGTATCAGATGTAAAACTGTAATACCAAACAAATAAGCTCCGCTAAAAGAAAGCACCAGCTTTAGTTGCTTATGGTTGCCTCCTTTAAACAGAAAAACAGATGTGCCGCCCAAAAAGGCACTAAAAAATAACAAGAGCAATTTCCAGGTCATGCAAATTGAGGTTGAATGCGTTTAAATAAATAGGCCATGCCGATGCCAATAATGGAGCCAAACAATGCGCCGGCAGTAACGTCTACCGGATAATGTACACCTACATATACCTGTGCAAAGCAAATTAAGCCTGCCCAAAGTATTGCCCCAAACCATACCCAGCGCCAGCGTTTACCATAAACCAGGCTTAAAAATAAAGCCATGGCAAAGTGGTCGCTCGCATGGGTTGACGGAAAACTATACCCTGTACCGCAAGGTACCCGGCTTATTTCTTCTGGTTTTAAGCTGGCTTCGCGGCAGGGGCGGGTGCGTTTGACCACTGCTTTTAAAATGCTGGCACTCCCGTAATCAGCTATGCCTACTGTAATTAGTAGTAATACAATTAAAATAGTTCCTGCTTTTTTAAAACGGGCAATGCTGAACACTACAATAAATACGTACAGCGGTATCCAAAATTTTGGATTACGCAGCCATGGCATCACCGCATCAAATACAGGATTACTCAGTGTATAATTTACAAAATGAAAAAGCTGGCGATCCAGCTGTAAGAGGTGTTCGGTCATGTTGCGTTGCGGGGCCAAAGGTATTTACAATTCCGAAAATGCTTTGTTGGTTCATCGTAATAATTATGGGTATTTGATAAGATAGCAGGACATACCTTATTAAAAGGCATCATATTTAACCTTTAACCTGCCCGAAAATGTTATTTTTGTGAGCTAAAAGTTTTCCGCTTTGACACTTATAAAATCTATTTCAGGTATACGGGGCACCATTGGCGGTGCAGCAGGAGAGGGCTTAACCCCCCAGGATATTGTGAAGTTTACCGCTGCCTTTGGTCACTGGGCCATACAAAAGTCGGGTTTGAAAAAAATTGTAATCGGTCGTGATGCCCGCTTATCAGGCTCTATGGTAAACAATTTGGTATTGGGTACTTTGCAGGGTTTGGGCATTCATGTAGTTGATTTAGGTTTATCTACCACGCCTACTGTTGAAATTGCAGTGGTGGCTGAGCAGGCAGCAGGTGGAATTATCTTGACGGCCAGCCATAATCCCAAACAGTGGAATGCCTTAAAATTGCTGAATGCAGCGGGAGAGTTTATTAATGATGCCGACGGTAAAGAGGTATTGCAAATAGCCGAAACCGGTGAAATTAAATATGCCGAGGTAAACGATTTAGGCTCGGTAATCACCGATGACAGCTATATGCAAAAGCACATCGACCAGATTTTGGCGCTTCCACTGGTAGATAAAGAAGCTGTTGCTAAAGCCGGATTTAAAATTGTAGTAGATGCAGTGAACTCAAGCGGAGGCATATTTGTACCTGCATTGTTAAGAGCTTTAGGTGTAGAGGTAATTCATGAATTATTTTGTGAGCCCGACGGCAAGTTTGCCCATAACCCTGAGCCATTACCCGAACATCTGAATGCACTGTCGCGTGAGGTAACCGGTAAACAAGCCAATTTAGGTATTGCCGTTGATCCTGATGTAGACCGCCTTTGCTTCGTTTGTGAAGATGGTAGCATGTTCGGTGAAGAATATACTTTAGTGGCGGT
Organism: Mucilaginibacter koreensis; assembly: GCF_054783355.1. Classification (NCBI taxonomy): domain Bacteria; kingdom Pseudomonadati; phylum Bacteroidota; class Sphingobacteriia; order Sphingobacteriales; family Sphingobacteriaceae; genus Mucilaginibacter; species Mucilaginibacter koreensis. The sequence continues at coordinate 406,667 of NZ_BAAGQS010000001.1, forward strand.
GGCTGATTATGTGTTAAAGAATACCGAAGGTAACACCGTATCTAATCTATCATCAACCCGTGCTTTGCGGGATGTTACCGAAAAAGCCGGAGGCGAATATTTTGCTGCTGCAGTAGGTGAAGTAAATGTAGTTACCAAAATGAAAGAAGTAAACGCCATTATTGGCGGAGAAGGTAATGGCGGTATCATTTATCCTGAGCTGCATTACGGCCGCGATGCACTGGTGGGTATAGCTTTATTCCTTACACATTTGGCTAAATTTGGCAAGCCGGTATCAATGCTGCGCAGTACTTATCCTAATTATTTTATTTCTAAAAATAAAATTACACTAACGCCCGAAATGGATATTGATGCTCTGATGGCTAAAGTGCAGGAGAAATACAAAAAACAGCCACACACAACTATTGATGGTTTGAAAATTGAGTTCGATAAAGAATGGGTACACTTGCGCCGTTCTAATACCGAACCCATCATCCGTATTTACTCAGAAGGTAATTCAGAAACCGTAGCCAATAATATGGCGAACAAGATTATAGCTGATATTAAAGATATTTTGCAGTTAAAAGATTGATAACACCGCATCGTTATTGCGAGCGATTGCCAAGCTATCGTTCTCAATAACGAAGTTTATATTCATTACTACTATGACACGTGTTTATTTAGACAATGCCGCTACTACGCCGCTGGATCCAGAAGTATTGAAAACCATGGCCCAGGTGATGGAAAACCAGTATGGTAATCCGTCATCTATACATGCCCACGGCCGCGAGGCACGAACGTTGATTGAAAAAGCACGTAAAACAGTAGCCAATTTGCTGCATGCCTCACCAGCCGAAATATTTTTCACATCGGGTGGTACCGAGGCTGATAATACTGCATTGAAGTGCGGCATTAGCGGGTACAATTTAAAGCATGCCATTACAAGCCGTATGGAACACCATGCCGTAGTGCACACGCTTGAAGCAATGGAAAAAGCTGGTTTAATTAAGCTAAGCTTTGTAAATGCGGATAGTAAAGGAAATATTGACTATACCCACCTGGAGCAATTACTTCAGGAAAACGAGCGCAGTTTTGTTTCCTTGATGCATGCCAACAACGAGATAGGAACACTTACCGATATTGAGCGTATAGGTAACATCTGCGAGCAATATGATGCCATATTCCATTGCGATACTGTGCAAACCGTAGGGCATTACCCGCATGATTTAAGTAAACTGAAAGTGCACTTTATGGTATGTGCTGCCCACAAACTGCATGGCCCAAAAGGTGTAGGGTTTTTGTATGTAAACCATAAGATAAAAATCAACCCCATGATTTACGGTGGTTCACAGGAGCGCAATATGCGTGGCGGTACAGAAAATGTATATGGCATTGCCGGCTTGGCCAAAGCTTTAGAAATTGCCTATGCCGAAATGGATGAACATCAGCAGCATATACAATCTTTAAAAACTGAAATGATTAGCCGCTTACAGGAGGAGATACCTGGGGTGAGTTTTAACGGGGAAACAGAGGCAGATAAAAGTTTATATACAGTATTAAATGTATCTTTCCCTGAAATGGAAATGGCCGATATGTTGCTGTTCAATTTAGATATTGCCGGTATTTCGGCATCGGGTGGCAGTGCCTGCAGTTCGGGCACAAACATTGGTTCACACGTGTTGGGTGCCATCGGTGCTGATCCGGCGCGACCTGCAGTTCGTTTTTCTTTCTCTAAATATACCACCCGGCAGGATATTGATTATACCATGAATAAGTTGAAAGAAATTTGTCTTGTAAACGCTTAACACTAACAAAATATCAACACAAAAGGCAGTATTACTGAGTAATACTGCCTTTTGTGTTGATAAGCAAACGAAAATTCTTTTAACATAAAAGTAAAAACAATTGCTTGCAGCGACAGGTTATTATCATAACTATAACCCAAAAATAATTACCTATGACAACTGTAAGCGAAAATACCTGGAATGAACAGGATGATTTAAAAAATAACAATTATCACTCTACTGATACCGTAACTGGCCCATCTGATGTGGTTGATCCGGATGAAGATGATCTGGACGATGATGAAGACTTAGAAGACGATGATCTGGATTACGATGATGAAGATTTTGAGGATGATGACCTCGATGCTGATGATCTGGATGACGACGATGACCTGGACGAAGATGACGACGGCTATGAGCGTGTAAGTGGTACTCCAACCGCCGATTTATCTTCAGGTATAGCCAATAGCTATGAAGGTGGCGATGACGATGATAATGAAATTCCGGAGCAGCAAGAAGCTGACACCGAAGAGCAAGGCTACGATAGCGGCACCGAAGTGGAGCAGCAGGACCGTGGTGATGAAGGATCCTTCAGCGAGCAAACTGATGTAACGCCACCCACGCCGCACGAGTTCCCGTCAACCGGCACGCATACCGAAACTGATTTTGCCAGCCGTAACCAAGGTCGCACCACCGGCCGGATGATTGGCCACGAGCCAGGCACAGAGGGAATTTAAAACCCGTTAATTATAACAAAAGAAGCCCGCTAATATTAGCGGGCTTCTTTTGTTATGTAAGTATCAAAATTAGTTGGCCATCATTTTCAGGAAAGACGCCAGGCGTTCTTTCAATTCCCTGCGGTCAACAATAAAGTCTAAAAAGCCATGCTCCTGCAAAAACTCAGCAGTTTGGAACCCTTTTGGTAAATCTTTCTTAATGGTTTCTTTAATTACACGGGGGCCGGCAAAGCCTATCAAAGCACCCGGCTCGGCAATATTAATATCGCCCAGCATTGCATAAGAGGCAGTTACACCACCTGTGGTTGGGTCGGTTAGTAGAGAAATATACGGAATGCGTGCTTGGGCCAATAAAGCCAATTTGGCTGAAGTTTTGGCCATTTGCATCAATGAAAACGCAGCCTCCATCATACGCGCACCGCCCGATTTGGAGATCATCAAAAACGGCACTTTGTGCTCAATACTGTAATCAATAGAACGGGCAATCTTTTCGCCCACTACTGAGCCCATTGAGCCGCCTATGAAGTTAAAATCCATACAAGCTACCACCAGCGGCTGTCCGTCTACGGTGCCGTATGCAGCACGGATTGCATCTTTAAGGCCGGTCTTTTTCTGGGTTTCAATTAAGCGGTCTTTGTATTGTTTGGTGTCTACAAACTCCAGCGGATCGCCGGAGCGCAGGTTGCCAAATAGTTCAGTAAACTCGTTATTGTCAAACAGTATCGAAAAATATTCTTTAGAACCAATGCGCAGCTGGTAGCCACAGTAATGGCATACATATTGGTTTTCCACCTGTTCGGTATAGTGTAAAGGGCGCTTACAGTTAGGGCATTTTACCCATAGGCCGTCAGGCGCTTCTTTTTTTTCCTCAGTAGCTGTTTGTATTCCTTTTGATTCTCTTTTAAACCAAGCCATTAGTGTACCTTTTCTCTTTGAAACAAAACGCAAAGAAACAAAAAAATATTCAGCTAATTGTTTTAACTGCGTATTGCATTTTTTAGCTCCACTGATTTTATTTGCAGCGCTTGTAACCCGGGTTAACCAATAGGTGATAACATCAACGCTTTAGCAAAATGAAGTGCTGTTTATGCGTTAACCGGAAAATTGTATACATTAGTGCCTTAAACATTTTTTTAGCTCGATGGATTTAAAAAATTACAAAGGCGTTTTGCACGGCGATCAAGTGCAGGAACTTTTTGAAGCAGCCAAAAAGCACCAGTTTGCTTTACCTGCTGTAAACATAATTGGTACCAACTCTATCAATGCGGTAATGGAAACAGCCAAAGCCGTTAACTCACCGGTAATTATCCAGTTATCAAATGGTGGAGCTCAATTTTATGCCGGCAAATCTTTAGATAACTCTAAATTACAGGCTTGCATTTTAGGTGCGGTATCTGCTGCAAAGCACGTTCATTTGTTAGCAGAGCATTATGGTGTAGCTGTAATTCTGCATACTGACCACGCAGCTAAAAAGTTATTACCATGGATTGACGGTTTATTAGATTATGGTGAGAAGCACTTTGCCGAAACCGGCAAACCGTTGTTTTCTTCTCATATGCTGGATTTATCAGAGGAGTCAATTGAAGAAAACATGGAAATTTCTACCAAATACCTGTCACGCATGGCGAAACTGGGTATGACATTAGAAATTGAGTTAGGCGTAACCGGTGGCGAAGAAGATGGCGTTGATAACAGCGATGTAGACAGCTCACGCCTGTATACCCAGCCAGAAGAGGTTGCTTATTCTTACGAAGAGCTTTCAAAGGTAAGTCACCGCTTTACAATAGCTGCCGCTTTTGGTAACGTACACGGTGTATACAAACCAGGCAATGTGAAACTGCAGCCGGTAATTCTGCATAATTCACAAGAATATGTGAAGCAAAAATTCGGTTTAACCGCTGAGAAGCCAATTAACTTTGTATTCCATGGTGGTTCAGGTTCAAGCCAGGAAGAAATCCGCGAGGCAATTTCTTACGGTGCAGTAAAAATGAATATTGATACTGATATGCAATGGGCATTCTGGGAAGGTATTAAAGATTATTACAAATCAAAAGAAGCTTACCTGCAAGGTCAAATTGGTAACCCCGAAGGCGAAGATTCTCCAAACAAGAAATACTATGATCCGCGTGTATGGCTGCGCAAAGGTGAAGACACCTTTGTAAAACGCCTTACACAGGCATTTGCCGACTTAAACTGTGTTGGTGCAACCGACAAATTATAAGCCGGAATTAAATTTACATTAGAAAACGCTGCTGGATATTCCAGCAGCGTTTTTTGTATAATTTATTTTGCACATTTGATTATATTTAAACGATACAGGAATATTTATGGCTACTAAAAAAGACGAAAATTTCTTTGAGCGCTTTTCCAACTGGGCTACTCAAGCTACCGGCAGTTCGGGTGCTTTTATTTTAGCGCTTGTTATAGTAATTATATGGGGTATAACGGGGCCGTTATTCAAGTATTCGGATACCTGGCAGTTGGTTATCAACACAGGTACTACCATCGTTACTTTTTTAATGGTTTTTTTAATTCAAAAATCGCAAAACAAAGATTCGCGTGCAGTACATTTGAAGTTAAATGAGCTGATTGCCGCGCATGAGGGTGCCAGCAACCGTATGGTAAATATAGAGGATTTGAGCGAGGGAGAACTGAACCAGATACGCGACTATTATATACGTTTATCAGAACTGGCCAAAACCGAAAAAAGTTTGGGTTGCACACACACCATTGATGCTGCGGATGAAAATCACAGCAAAAAAACGCAGCGCGACAAAGATTACATGAAACGATTAGATGAACGCAAAAATCAACGTAAAGAAAGTAAGTGATCCGGAAAGTCTGGAGCAGGTATTTGCCATACGGCGCGAAGTATTTGTAGGTGAGCAAAACTGCCCACCCGAACTGGAATGGGAGTTTGAAGATGAATCTACCCACTTTTTAGCCACTATTGATGATATGCCTGCGGGTGCATCACGCTGGCGTAAAACCGACAAAGGCTATAAGTTGGAGCGCTTTGCAGTATTAAAATCGCAACGGGGCCAAGGCATAGCCCAGGCGCTGGTCAAGGCCGTTTTGGCTGATCTGCCGGCTGATGCTGATTATGTTTACTTGCATGCACAGGTACAGGCCGTTCCATTATATGAAAAATTCGGTTTCGAAAGAAACGGACCTATGTTTGAAGAAGCAGGTATACAGCATTATAAAATGGTAAAGCAATAGCTTCAATTCAACATGTAAAGAGAGTGTTATAGCAATTTATATTAATAACTCACAGGACTCTATTTTATTGATAATACACCTTATTGCTAAATGCCAGCGCCTCATCAAGTCGGCCCATATTGAGTTGTAGTGGTATTTTTTGCTTAAGCAGGTAGTTCACCAGCCTTTCGGTTGCCACATTACCAGTTAATTCATCCTTAGCCATAGGGCAGCCACCGAAGCCTTTTAAAGCCCCGTCAAAGCGTTTACAGCCACTTTGGTATGCAGCTGCCAGTTTAGGTTCAAGCGTGGCCGGAGTGCTGTGCAAATGCAGTCCAAATTCAACTGTACTAAATGTATGAGTAAGTGTAGGGAATAGGCTGCTGATCTGCTCAGGTGTGGCTATACCAATGGTGTCTGATAAAGCCATGATGCTAACACCCGCTTCTGATAATTTTCCCGACCAATCTAATACAATATCATTGCTCCATTCATCGCCGTAAGGGTTACCAAAGCCCATAGAAAGGTAAACAATCAGCTGTTTGCCTTGCTTATCACATAGTTCATTTATAGCTTTTACGGTGTCAAAAGCTGCTGCACAGCTACTATTTGTGTTGCGTTGCTGAAAGGTTTCAGAAATCGAGAACGGATATCCCAGAAAAGTGATTTTTTCATGTTGTGCCGCTTCCTGAGCCCCTCTGAGATTAGCTATGATGGCTAATAACTTACTTGGTGAATTACTTAAATCCAGCCGGCTCAATACTTCTGCAGTATCTGCCATTTGTGGTATTGCTTTAGGCGACACAAAGCTGCCAAAATCAATTACATCAAAGCCTGTTTGAATCAACAGGTTAATATAAGCCGCCTTAATTTCGGTAGGTACAAAATGAGAAAGCCCCTGCATGGCATCGCGGGGGCATTCGGTTAATATTATGTTCGGGTTGCCCATGGCAGGCAAGTTAATCAGTTTTTGGCAAAGGTGCAGGCGTTTCTTGTGGTACTGCTTCGCGTAAAAATCTCCTGATGATTAAGCGGGTACCGCCGTTGTAGCTCATATAGCTACCCAACCATTGTATAAATACCAATACTTTATTTCTGAAGCCTAAAATGGATATTAAGTGAACAAACATCCACATCAGCCATGCAAAAAAGCCCTGGAATTTGATTTTGCCTAAATCGGCTACAGCTTTATTGCGGCCTATGGTAGCCATTGAGCCCAAATCATTGTATTTAAAAGGTTCTGTGGGCTCGTTGTTTACCAGATGAACAATGTTCTTAGCTACGTTCTTACCTTGCTGTATAGCCACTTGTGCTACGCCGGGATGACCTTTAGGGGTTTCTTCAGTTATTACCGCTCCAACATCACCTATTGCAAATACGTTATTAGTGCCATCCACCAAACAAATTTCGTTGGTTTTAATACGGTTGCCGCGTACAATGGCATCTTCATTAATACCTTCCGGAATTACACCCATTACACCGGCAGACCAGATTACGTTTTTGGTGCGAATAGAAGGCTGGCCTTCAATCTTCAATTCGTTACCATCGTAATTTTCCACCTTTACACCCAGTTTTACTTCTACGCCCATCTTCACCAGAAAATCCTTGGCTTTGGCAGAAGCTTCGTCGGACATTGGGCCTAATACTTTAGGTAAAAAGTCTAAAAGGTATACTTTCATATCCTCTTTACGCAATTCGGGATAATCTTTCTGCAATACGTGATTTCGTAATTCAGCCAGCGAACCTGCCAGTTCTACACCTGTAGGGCCGGCACCTACCAAAACAAAGCTCAGGTAAGGTTCACGTTCTTCAGGAGTTGGTTGCAGCAGCGCTTCTTCCATGTTCTGCAATACCAGGTAGCGCAGATTCAATGCCTCTGGCAGCGTTTTCATGGGCATAGAATAATGCTCAATATCTTTATTGCCGAAAAAGTTAGTAGTGGAGCCTGTAGCTATTACCAGATAATCATATGCAATTTCACCAATGGTGGTATCTAAGTAGTTATTGGCAGTATCAATACGGGTAACCTCAGCAACTCTGAAGCGCAGGTTTTTTTGGCCTTCAAAATTTTTACGTAATGAGAAGGCAATAGATTCTGCCTCCAAACTGCCGGTTGCTACCTGATACAATAAAGGTTGAAAAGTGTGATAATTATGTTTATCAAGCAATAATACTTCTACAGGTTGTTTAGCCAGGTGCTTGGCCACCTCAAGGCCGCCAAAGCCACCGCCTATTACCACAACCAGCGGAAATTTACTCTTATCAGTTGTTTGCATACCTGATTAACACATACTTGAAGGCTGTGTTTGAAAAACACCAATAAAAAAGGGCCGCAGTAAGTACCGCAGCCCTTTAAGTTTAAAATAACAGGGTTGAAATTATTTTAGTTGTTGTTTTTTATCAAAATCAATAATTACCGGAGTAGCCACGCAAATTGATGAATAAGTACCGAAGCAAACACCTACCAACAGGGCAAATGAGAAGCCACGGATTACATCGCCACCAAAGATGAACAGTACAATCAGCACGAAGATTACAGTCAAAGCAGTAATAATAGTACGGCTTAATGTGCTGTTGATTGCACGGTTGATAACTACCTTATTGTCTTCGTTTTTAGAGCTTGTAAAGTTCAGGTACTCACGGATACGGTCAAATACTACCACCGTATCGTTGATAGAGTAACCGATTACCGTCAGGATCGCTGCAATGAACGCCTGGTCAATGTCCAGTGAGAATGGCATTACATCTTTAAATATTGAGAAGAAAGATAATACCAGCAGGGCATCATGTGCAGTAGCTACCATTGCACCCAAACTGAACTGCCATTTACGGAAACGTATCAGAATATAAGCGGAGATTACAACAATGGCAATTAATACGGTCCAGATAGCTGAACGCTTGATATCGTTGGCAATGGTAGGACCTACTTTTTGTGAGCTTAAAATTTGGTATTGAGGTGATACCTGGCTTAAGCCTTTGCGCACTTCAGTTTCTACTTTTTTATCGGCTGCAGTAGTATTATCACCTTCCAGGTAGTTGGTAGTGATGCTGATTTTATCGGCACCGTAAGTTTTTACTTCTTCTTTACCTACACCTAAAGTTTTTTCTAAAGCATCACGTACGGTTTGGGTGTTTACGTTTTTGTCGGTATAGCTTACCACATAAGTACGGCCACCTTGAAAGTCAACGCCGTAGTTAAAGCCACGTGTAACCATAGAGATAATACCTGCCAGAATGAATATACCTGAGAAAGCATAAAACTTAAAGCGGTTTTTAACGAACGCAAAGTTTGAGCCTTTAAAGGTATGTGAGCTCCAAGGGTTGGAAAATTTGATCTCCCAATTTTTCTCCAGCATCCATTCAAAAATTAATCTTGAAATTAATAATGAACAGAATAATGAGGTGATAATACCAATCATCAAGGTAGTAGCAAAGCCCTGGATTGGGCCGGTACCGAAGATGTACAGAATTAAACCGGTTAAGAAAGTACTGATGTTGGCATCTAAAATTGAAGATAAGGCATGTTTAAAACCATCAGCAATTGCAATGCGTACCGATTTGCCCAAGGCCATTTCTTCACGCACACGCTCATAGATTAACACGTTGGCATCTACCGATAAACCGAGCGTAAGCACAATACCTGCAATACCAGGGAGTGTAAGCACCGCATGTAAGCTGGTTAATACCCCCATCAGGAAGAATACGTTGATGAATACGGCAACGTCGGCCACAGTACCGGCACGGTTATAGTAAGCCACCATAAACACCAGTACCACTATTAAACCTACCGCACATGAAGTTAAACCTGCGGTGATAGCTTGCTGACCCAATGATGCACCTACTACAGTTTCTTCAACAATGCGGGTAGGAGCAGGCAAACGACCGGCTTTTAGAATGTTGGCCAAGTCATCAGTTTCTTCCTGGGTAAAGTTACCGCTGATAGATGAACGGCCGCCGCTGATTTCGTTGCTTACACGAGGCGCAGAAATTACATTGTTATCCAGTACAATGGCAATGGCACGATTGTCATTTTCGTCGTTAGGGTTACCAGCAGCTTCTGCAGTAGCACGGCGCCATTTGTTGGCACCGTCAGAGTTCATGTCCATAGTAACTTCATAACCACCATTGGTAGGGTTTAAGTCGCTATTGGCATTGGTAATTACTTCACCTGTTAATACAGGGCCATTGTTGGCACCAGATAATTTAACGGCATATAAATCTAAACGCTTGGTGGTTTTGTCGCCAGGTTTGGCAGACCATAACAGCTTTAAGTTTTGAGGGAGCACAGCTTTAACCTCCGGCATATTTAAATAGGCATCAACTTTAGCAGTGTCTTTCTGATCGGCTGAACCTACAGCAGGACCAGGAACCAATACCGGCTGGCCGTTCTGTGAAGCAACTTTAGGAGCTAACAAAGCGAACAACGGATTTTGTTTAGCTAATGCTGCCTGGTTATTGGCGGTTTTAGCCGAAGTATCAGTTGCCGAGTTCTTTTGTACTTTGCTTAATAACGAACCGGCACGGCTGGTATCACCTTTTGGCGTGGTAGCAGCTGCGGTTTTAGCAGTATCGGTTTGAGCTGATTTGTTTTTAGCGGCAATGATAGAGTTTACATTGTTCAGCAGTTGGTAAACTTCGCTGTTTTCGTAAGTGCTGTAAAACTCTAACTTGGCAGAACCTTGCAACAGGGCGCGTACGCGCTCTTTATCTTTTACACCTGGCAGCTCTACCAATATACGGTTGCCGTTTTGCAACTGAATGTTAGGTGAGCTTACACCAAATTTATCAATACGGGTGGTAATGATGTTTTTGGCCTGGGTTACCGCATTGTTAGCTTGCGAGCGCAGGTATTTTTCTACATCATTATTACTGGCGTTAAATTTCAGGCTGCTTTGGTTTTCTTTAGTAGAAAAGATGGGCGCCAGCTGGCCGTTAGGGCTCAGTTTATTAAATTCCCGGATGAAGATGGTAATGTAATCTTCGGGGCTGGTTTGAGCAACCACATCAGCATTGTGTAGCGCCTGGTTAAAAGTTTTGTCCTGATTGTTATCAGACAAAGATTTAATCAGTTCGCTCAGCGAAATCTGCATGGTTACGTTCATGCCACCCTTCAGGTCCAAGCCCAAAGCCAGTTCGCGATCTTTACAATACTGATAAGTGTGGCCGAAAACCGGGTACACCGGCTGTGTTGAAATAGAATCCAGATAGGCTTTTTCTTTCTGTGCATTTCCTTTTGCATACGTAGCGGCGTCGTCTTCTACCTTACGGGTTACCCACGTAAACGAGAGTTGGTACAAGCAAACCAGCGCCAGCAGTATAGCAAAGAATTTAATTACCCCTTTACCTTGCATGGTGTGTTAATGGTGTGTGATCTAATTAATTAGTTTATACGTGTTTTTTTACAAGAGGGCAAATCTAATAAAATTTCGCAATGCTAATGTTTAAATCAAACAAAATAAACACGTTGAGTGTTAGCGGCGTTCGAGGGTAATGAAAGAGTAGGGGAGTGGATTTTTCTCATTGGGTTCAAAGTCTTCGCGGCCAATTTCATTCCACTCAGCGGGGCTGATGGCTGGGAAAAAAGTATCAGCCTCAAACTCCTGATGTATCTCGGTTAAATAGATACGATGAGTTGCTGGCAATGCTTGCTTGTAAATTTGCGCACCGCCGATAATAAAAGCCTCCGCTTCAGTGCTGCACAATTTTAATGCTTCGTTCAATGAACTCACAACCTCGCATCCGTTAAGCTGAAGTGGCTGGCGGGTAACAACAATATTTCGACGGTTGGGCAGAGCCCTGCCAATAGAATCATATGTTTTGCGGCCCATAATTATGGTATGGCCTGAGGTGATATCCTTAAAATGTTTTAAATCGGCAGGCAGGTGCCACAAGAGCTGGTTGTCTTTTCCGATGGCGTTGTTTTGGGCCTTGGCAACTACAATGGAGATGTTGGTCATATATAAATAAATTTTACATTGTCATTGCGAGCGGTAGCATGGCAACCGCTCGTACTACAGAAGCGTAGGTGCCTCCATGCGATCGCCATGTCGTTCTTCCTGCCCATAGCAATAAAACTTGATGCACTATACCGCTACTACTCCTTTAATGTGAGGCCATGGGTCATAGTTCTCCAGTTTGAAATCATCGTAAGTAAAAGAAAAAATATCTTTCACATTTGGGTTGATATACATAGTGGGTAATGGACGTGGCTCGCGGCTAAGTTGCAGGTGTGCCTGTTCAATATGATTGTTATACAAATGGGCATCACCTAAGGTATGAACAAAATCGCCGTAATCCAGATTACATACCTGTGCCAGCATCATGGTAAGCAGGGCGTAAGAAGCAATATTGAAAGGCACACCTAAAAATATATCTGCACTGCGCTGGTACAACTGGCAGGATAGCTTGCCTTTTGTTTCTCCTTTAGCCGCATCCGGCGGCTGTACATAAAATTGAAACAAACTGTGACAAGGGGGGAGAGCCATTTGGTTTACATCGGCCACATTCCAGGCTGATACCATAATGCGGCGCGAATCGGGATTGTGTTTCAACTGCTGCACCACCTGGCTAATCTGGTCAATATGCCCGCCGTCGGGGGTAGGCCATGAGCGCCACTGGTAGCCATATACCGGACCCAGGTTGCCATCAGCATCCGCCCACTCGTCCCAAATACGTACGCTGTTTTCTTTAAGATATTTAATATTGGTATCGCCGCTTAAAAACCAAATAAGCTCATGTATGATGGACTTGAGGTGTAATTTTTTTGTGGTTACCAGCGGAAATCCTTCCTGCAAGTTAAAACGCATTTGATAGCCAAACACACTAATGGTACCGGTACCGGTGCGATCGTGCTTTTGGGCGCCGGTTTCGAGCACATGGCGCATCAGGTCGAGATATTGTTTCATGAAGATTTATACAGCCTTTTTATAAAGGTATGATTATGCAAATAAAAATAATCTAATTTTGAAAACCGAGTACTGTTTAAAAACAGACAAAAACTCAACAATACACATGCTTGCATTTCCCAACGCTAAAATCAATATCGGCTTAAATATTACTGAACGCCGTCCCGATGGCTACCATAATTTGGAAACTGTTTTTTATCCGGTACAAATTAAAGATGCGTTGGAAGTGATTGAGCATTCTGAATTGTTGTTTACCTCATCAGGTATTCCCATACCGGGCGATGCAAATCAAAACTTGTGTCTGAAAGCTTATCATGCGCTTAGGGCCGATTTTGACTTGCCTCCGGTGCATATTCATTTGCACAAGAATATTCCGATTGGTGCCGGGCTTGGCGGCGGCTCATCAGACGCCGCATTTTTTATCAAGCTGATGAATGAAAAGTTTGAGCTGAATCTTTTGGCTGAGCAGATGATGAACTATGCCCGGCCCTTAGGCGCCGATTGTGCTTTCTTTATTAACAATACTCCAACTTATGCTTTCGAGCGTGGGGATCGCTTTATGCCCGTCCCTGTTAATTTGTCTGCTTACTGTTTGGTAATCGTAATGCCACCGGTGCATGTTTCTACTGCAGAGGCGTATCGTGGTGTGGTGCCAAGTCCTTCTAAAAATCTTCTTGATCAAATTCAGCTTCCGGTAGGGGAGTGGCAGCATGTGGTTAATGACTTTGAAAATCACATCCTCGTTAATCATCCGGCAATTGCCGATGTGAAAAAACAATTATATGCGGCCGGTGCAGTATACGCTTCTATGAGCGGGAGCGGAGCTGCTGTATTTGGTATATTCCACCAACAACCCGATTTGTCGTTATTGCAACCGGGCAATCAGGTATTCGTCAATGTTTAATTCAGCTGTGGTTAGGGTTCGCTAATATAGTCTCTGTCTTCATCACTTAGTGTACTGGCGCTATTTAAACCATGACCTTCTTGAGGGTTAGGGGAAGAGGTAGCGTGCTTATAGTTTTTTCTCACCGTTAGCAGCACACCAGCTAAAAATCCGGCTACCGACATAGCCGTCATTACAACTAATTTAGGTACATGTACAGGTATAAACATTAAAGTAAAATCTGCCGACTCTGGATTTTGCATAATGCTAACTGTTGCTATAATCACAATACATAGCGCTATTATAACTCTTTTGCTCATCTCTTAAAGATAACAATTTTAAAAATTGTGAGATGGTTCTATTGACAATTTCAAACTGATATTTTTTCTTTCTTCTTCATTGATGCCATATAGCTTGCTTTAAGCGGATTTTTGAGTTATACATTTTAAGTTGGTTTCAATACACTATTCAAATAAAATTGGTGGAAAAAACACTTCCTAAACCAACTTAAGTTTATTTGGCATAACTGTCTCATTAATAAAAAATAATGTATTAAAATTAGAAGTAAATGTCATATTTACTAATTATATTAGTATTAAAGAGCTTCTCATGCTTTATAAAATTAAATAAACGTATTATTTGATTATTATATTATGTTGATAAAGAGTATATTATGATTTTAATGTGATATGTTAGATTCGATAATGATAGCTTTATTATGCTTAAAATTGGACAGTGTTAGTCAAGATGTATAAATTTAGAGATACACTAAGTCTATTTTTTGAAGAAGCCGTTTAAAGCAGTTAACTATAATGGATGATATAAAGTTATATCTGAAAGGAAAGTATGTTTAGGGCGCTTTAAAATAGGGATCACAAGAATGTGAGACCAAGCATGAATAGTGAATAATTGGAATCAAGTATGGTGACTATGGAGGTTAGCCAATAATTGCATATAATTATTTAAACAACCTGCCAATGGGTTGATGATGACAGGAGTTGAAAATATGGCAAAAGAGAAATTATCTCGAACGGAATTTGTGTAGTTGCTTTTGAGCTACAGGAAATAAGAAGATGGTAGATAAAATAATCCCTGCCCCTATCCAAAAGCCGGATGACATAGTGTGCAGATCGCCAAAAAAGACAAAGGCCATCATGATACCGTAAACAGGTTCGAGGTTAGTGATTAAAGCCACTTTAAAAGCAGAAAGTTCACGCATTACCGATACACCGGCAACATAAGCCACAGAGGTACAAATAGTGCCCAAAATGACCAGGTAAACAATATCGTGGCTTTGAGGAATTACAAAATGACGGAAGCCTGAAGTAAATAAGATTAACAGCGAAAGCCAAAAGAATGCGCCTACAAGTTCGTAGAAAGCGATGACCGGCGCTGCATGGTGTTTCACCTGTTTGGAGTTTATTATGGAAAATAAGCTGGCCAGGCAGGCGCTTAAGAGGCCAGTAATAATGCCAAGCTTGTACTTAACTTCAAACTTAAAAATAAGCACAATACCTGTGATGATGAGTAGCCCGGCCAATATCTCGAGCTTTGATATTTTGGTTTTGTTAATCAACGGCTCAAAAACAGCGGTAAACAAGGTTAGCGACGAAAGGCAAACCAGTGTAACCGAAACGGTTGACAGCTTTATAGCCGCAAAGAACAAGAACCAATGCCCGCCAACCAGCGCTCCGGTTAAAAACAGTTGCAAAAAGGTTTTCCGGCTTACGCTGATGGTGGTTTTGCTGAATTTAAAATATAAGAACAATGTGCTTACAGCAATGAGCACCCGGTACCAAACCAGGTTTTCGGCCGAGATGCTGATCAACTTACCCAAAATGCCTGTAAAGCCCCAGATAAATACTGTAAAATGCAGAATGAGCAGATTTTTGTTTAAACCGGTTTGGGTGTTTTCAGCAGACATTACTTAGGGGCTTTTCGCAATAAATAAAGGCCTAACAGGCCAAATACAATATTGGGTATAAATACGGCTATAATAGGCGGCAATGATGCCTTCAACGAAAACACATTGGCAAATCGATCCACTACTATGTAGGTGAAGCACAAAAATATACCAATCCCCAGGGGTAATCCAATACCGCCCCGTACTTTACGCGATGATATAGATACACCTATGAGCGTCAACACATAAGCTGAAAGCGGGTAAACAAAGCGCCGGTATTTTTCCAATTCCATATTCACTAAAACGCCTGTACCCCTGATTCTTTCTTTCTTGATATTCTTGCTTAACTCGGCAGTAGACATGGCCTGGTAGATGTTGTCATGCCCTTCAAAATCAGAAGGGCGCATATCCAGCACTGTGTCCTTGCTTTTGCCTAAGCCATACTCCATATGTTCATGCAGTCCGTTGATATAGCGTATGCTGTAATCTTTAATCGACCAGTTCTTTTTAAGCGAATCGTATACAATGCGGTTAGCGATCAGCTTTTCTTTCATACTGTCGCCTTCAAATTTTTCTAAAATGAAGTTATAACCGGTATGCATCGTATTGTCATACGTTTGCAGGTAAGCAAACGTTTTTTTATCGAGCTGGATATGTACTTCACTTTTAGTAGGGTCAACCTGGTCAAAATAGGTGTTGGCAAAAATTACGTTTAGCCGGTTTGTATAAGGAATAAGGAAAATATTGGCCAGAAAGAATACAATAAAAATTAAGCTTGCTGAAATAAAATAGGGCCGTAAAAAGCGGTTAAAACTTACTTTCCCGCTCAGGATCGGCACAATTTCAGTTTGATTGGCCATTTTTGCCGTAAAGAAGATTACCGCTAAGAAATTAATCAGCGGCAGCAGTATGTTAGCGTAAAAAGGTAGATATCCGGCGTAGTATTGAAAAACAATAGCTTTTAACGGCGCATGGTATTTCAAAAAATCATCCAGGTGCTCAGATACATCGAACACCACAATGATAACTAGGAACAGCGCCAACGTAAATGCAAAGGTGCCCAGATACTTTTTGATGATATAGGCATCCAGAACCTTTATAAAATTGTTTTTAAACATTTATAAGCGTTGAGCTAATTGTTTAACCATTTTTTCCTTCCAGGTGTAAAACTCGCCGGAGATGATCTTTTCGCGCGCTTGGCCCACCAGCCATAGGTAAAAATGCAGGTTGTGCAGCGAGGCAATCTGCGCTCCTAAAATCTCCTTTGCTGTAATTAAATGCCGCAAATAGGCCTTGCTGTGCTGGGTATCTACCCATAAATCGCTCTCCTCATCAATGGCCGAAAAGTCGTTCTTCCATTTCTCGTTACGGATGTTGATGATGCCATTGCGGGTAAACAGCATGCCGTTTCGTGCATTACGGGTAGGCATCACACAATCAAACATATCAATACCTAATGCTATATTTTCCAATATGTTTACCGGTGTGCCTACACCCATTAAGTAACGTGGTTTGTGCTCCGGCAGTATACCACATACCACTTCTGTCATGGCATACATTTCTTCGGCCGGTTCGCCTACCGAGAGGCCGCCTATCGCATTGCCTTCCCGTTCAAATGAAGCAATTACTTCTGCCGATTTAATGCGCAGGTCTTTATAAGTTGAGCCTTGTACAATAGGAAAAAGTGTTTGATTGTAGCCATATTTTGGCTCGGTGCTGTCAAAGCGGTCGCAGCAACGCTTTAGCCAGCGGTGCGTCATTTCTATTGAGCGCCGTGCGTAGCCATAATCGCAGGGATAGGGGGTACACTCATCAAAGGCCATAATGATATCGGCACCAATTGTGCGCTGAATATCCATGGCCGACTCCGGTGTAAACAAGTGTTTAGAGCCGTCGATATGCGATCGGAAGGTTACGCCTTCCTCTTTAATTTTACGCACCTCGGTTAGCGAATATACCTGATAGCCACCACTATCGGTAAGTATAGGTTTGTCCCAGCCGTTAAATTTATGTAAGCCGCCAGCCTGTTCTAACGTATTTAAACCGGGGCGCAGATACAGATGGTAAGTATTACCCAAAATAATCTGGGCTTTAATATCCTCTTTGAGTTCGCGCTGGTGTACCGCCTTTACCGTTCCGGCAGTACCCACCGGCATAAATATGGGCGTTTGTATAGTGCCGTGATCCGTAGTGATTTCTCCGGCGCGGGCTTTTGAGTTTTTATCCTGAGCAGTTAAGCTAAATTTCATAACAAGGTAGCAAAATTACAACATTCGGGGCGATGCATAGCTTTAATTTTGATTTATTGCCTGTATATTCATTCATTTTTGAGAAATTTGGCCCTTTACTTATACTTGATTTGACGTATCAACCTCAATACACCGAATATATTTTATTAGCCGTTACCGGATTTTTTATGATCATACAGCTTTTTTACCTGCTGTATTATCACCGGCGGCTAATGGTTTACAAGGTGGAAGCGCTTGTTAATGAGCTCATTGTTCCACCCATCTCGGTAGTGATCAGCGCCCGTAACGAAGCCAAGAACTTAGCGGAGTTTCTTCCACACATATTAACGCAAGAGTACCCTGATTTTGAAGTGGTTGTAGTGAATGATTGTTCTTACGATGAATCAGAAATGGTGCTTCAGGAGATGCAAAAGACTTATCCGCATTTAAAATTGGTTACGGTTACTGAGCATCCACGCTTTAAAACCGGCAAAAAGTTTGCCCTTACTATGGGCATTAAGGCTGCTGCACATGAGCACCTGTTGTTCACTGATGCTGATTGTGCACCGGCCTCCAATAAATGGATTGCTGGTATGGCTGCCAAGTTTGCTGAAAATGAACAAATCCAAATAGTATTGGGTTATTCGCCTTATTTGAAAGAGCGTGGCTTTATCAATGCATTTACACGTTTTGAAACGCTTAAAACCGGTATGAATTATTTATCGGCTGCCCTGGCCGGTAATCCTTATATGGGCATTGGCCGTAACCTGGCATACACCAAAACTTTGTTTTTTAGCAATAAAGGGTTTGCTTCTCATATGCATATCCTGGCAGGAGATGATGATCTGTTTGTGAATCAGCATGCTACAGCTGTAAATACAACTGTGCAAATCAATCCAGAAACTTTTACCTACAGCAGGACAAAAAGCACTTTTGGCTCGTATTTCAAACAAAAAAAGCGGCATATGGGAGTGGGGAAATATTACCGCAACCAACACCGCAGATTGTTGAGTTTCGACGCGATGAGTGGGTTTTTGTTTTATGTAATGATAGTGGTTTGCTTGGCACTAAAATTGAACTATATAGCAATCGCAGGTTTATATTTTTCCAGATTGATATTGCAAATTGTAATTTATCAAAATGTGTTTAAAAAACTGCAGGGTAAGGATTTTCTTTGGCTTTTTCCCTTCTTCGACCTGTTGTATTATGTGTATTTAAATGTTTTCGGATTAGTGGGTACGTTTATTAAAACCAAGCAATGGAAGTAAATTCAAATTTTACCGAGAATGCCAAAAATGATTACCATCTGGTGCTAAAAGCACGTGAGGGTGATCAGAAAGCTTACGCAGGCCTTATGCAGCGCTACAAGGATTCTATCTATTTTATGGCGCTTAAAATGGTGAATAATAAAGAGGATGCTATGGATTTAACCGTAGAAACCTTTGCTAAAGCATTTGAAAAGCTGGATAAATACCAGCCCGATTTTGCTTTTAGTACATGGTTGTTCAGGGTAGCTACCAATAACTGCATCGATTTTCTGCGTAAAAAGAAATTAAACACCCTTTCTATTCACAGCATGATGGAAGAGGAGGAGGATAGCCGACCGCTTCAAATTAAGGCAGATGCGCCTAACCCGGAAGAAAGCTCCATTAAAAAACAGGAGTCGCAAGAGTTAAAAATCTTGATTGAAAGTTTGCCGCCACGTTACCGTAATTTGCTTACACTGCGCTACTTTGATGAACTTTCTTACGAAGAAATTGCGCAGCAGCTCGATCTTCCATTAGGTACAGTAAAGGCCCAGTTATTCAGGGCTAAATATTTGTTAGGCAACATTTTAAAAGAAAAGCAGCAGAATGGATATTGAGCTGATACAAAAATATTTTCCCGAAATTACAGAGGAGCAGCAAAGGCAGTTTAAATATCTCTTACCCTTATATCAGCACTGGAATAGCCAGATCAATGTGGTATCACGCAAGGATATTGATTTGCTGTTTGAGCGCCATGTATTACATTCATTAGGTATTGCAAAGGTAATGGCATTTGTACCGGGTACACATGTATTGGATGTAGGTACTGGCGGTGGCTTTCCGGGCATTCCGCTGGCCGTATTGTTCCCTAAGGCGCAATTTCACTTGGTAGATTCTATCGGCAAAAAAATTAAGGTAGTGGAGGAGGTGGCTGATGCTATCGGACTGCAAAACCTCTCTGCTGCCCATACCCGTGCTGAGCAGGTGCCGGGCCTGTTTGATTTTATAGTTTCCAGGGCCGTTACTCAGCTCAAAGATTTCTATCCCTGGATAAAAAATAAGTTTAAAAAGCAGTCGCACAACGCGTTACCTAATGGCCTGCTTTACCTGAAAGGTGGCGATCTCACACAGGAAATCACCGATTCCGGCCTGCAAGTACAACAATACCACTTAAAAGATTACTTTGACGAGGAGTTTTTTGACACCAAGCAAGTAATTTACGTAAAAGCAAAATAGGTTACCCAGCAGTAATCTATTTTGCTTTGTTCCGCTCTGCCAGCAAGATCAATTCGGCAAAATCCGCAATATTTACGTTTCCTTCTTTTACCAGGTAGGAGACCAGGTTTTTGTGTGAATTATTAAAATAGCTTTTCAGCAGCTTTTCAACAGCAAATTTTTTATAATCTTCTTCCTTTATCAGTGGGTAATATACGTGTGAGTTGCCATAGGCTTTATGAGCTACCACGCCTTTGCCCTCCAGTACCCGTACTACAGTAGAAACTGTATTATAAGCTGGCTTAGGTTCGGGCATCTTTGCTATAATATCTTTTACTATCGCCTCTTTTAATTGCCAGAGCAATTTCATTACCTGCTCCTCTGCAGTAGTTAATTCTTTCATTTTATGCAAAAATACGAAACTATCAGTGTAGTTTGGTTAAACTGCGTTGATAGTTTGTAAACTATTTCAATAGTTTTTATGTAATAAAAAGCTACTATTTATATAGTTCATAAACTACAAAAATAGTTTTTTATTCGTAAAGCGTTGATTTATAGTAACTAAATGTTTTTGGTGATTGTATGCCGTTAAAGCAGTATATTGTGGCTTACCTTTTATGTCACTTATCCACCAACTCGGGCTCACTTTTATCAAAGGCATTGGCGCTACATTGTCTAAAAACATTCTGAACTATTTTGGTACGCCTGAAGAAGCTTTCGCAGCGCCTAAACAGTATTTAAAGAAAGTGCCCGGTGTAGGTATGCGTGCTGATAACTTAAACTTGCAGGCTGCCTTAGACCGCGCTCAGGAAGAAGTGGCTTTTGCGGAAAAGAACGATATTGATGTCATATTCTACACAGATGACCGGTATCCTAAACGCCTTAAAAATTGTACTGATGCCCCTATACTTTTATACAGCAAGGGCAATGCGGATCTGAATAACCAGAGGGTAATCAGCGTGGTAGGTACACGCAATGCTACAGAATACGGCCGCACCTTATGCAAGCAGCTAATAGAGGATTTAAAGCCCTACAATGCTTTAATTGTAAGTGGCTTGGCTTTAGGTATTGATGTAGCCGCTCATAAAGAGAGCCTGCGCCTGGATGTGCCAACCATAGGTGTGTTAGGGCATGGGCTTGATCGCCTTTACCCGGCTCAAAATCGATTGGTGGCTGATAAGATGATTTTAAATGGTGGCTTGTTAACCGAATTTCCCTCGGGAACAAAGCCTGACCGTGAGAATTTTCCGCAACGCAACCGCATTGTGGCTGGCATGGCAGATGCTACAGTGGTAATAGAAGCCGGAATAAAAGGTGGGGCTTTAATTACGGCAGAGATTGCCAATTCATATAACCGAGATGTATATGCATTTCCAGGCCGTATAAACGATGAATACTCTGAGGGGTGTAATTTCCTTATCCGGAATCATAAAGCAGCTCTGCTTACCTGCGCTCCCGATTTGGCCTATGCATTGGGATGGGACAAGCCCGGTGATGCAAAGAAGCCTAAAAAGCAAATGATTCTGCCTATGGGGCTATCAGCTGAAGAGATGCGCATTTTTGAGTTGCTGCAACACCATGAAGCTCCGCTGGCGATAGATGACCTAACAATAAAGGCAAATATTCCACTCAGTCAACTAACCATGACCTTGCTGAATATGGAATTGCAAGGGTATATACGCTCATTACCGGGCAAAACCTACATCTTAGGTTAGTAAGGGGCGTTATACCATCTTAAAACGCCTGAATTGGCACTGATGTGCGACCAATTGTCCACTTCAAACTCTATTAACAACGCGGTGCAGGGAGGTACATCTCGTACTTCTCCGCATAGGTTGTAAAACAGATAGCTAATGCAAGGGTTATGGCCTGTAAGCGCAACAAAATCATATTCATTGTTACATTGGTTAATGATACCAAGCAATGTCTGCTCCGTAGCCTCATAGATGAGTTTGTTGTTAGTCAAATTATCTATCATTAAAGCATCTGTAAGAATATGTGCTGTAGCTTGTGCACGCAGAGCAGTACTGATCAGCCAAGCATCAGGAGTTAAAGCCGCCTGTTGAAGTTTAACAGCTAAATTTTGCGCTTGTATAATACCAGCAGCGGTTAAAGGTCTATCGAAATCATCAACACCCCTTGGATTGGCAGCTTCTGCATGGCGATTGAGTAATAATCTTTTCATCAGATTGGTAAGTTGTTGATTTAGATATAAGTATATATGAATTTGATTGATAGATATTTATGTATTTAAAAAATCAATAAGCGGTTCTTCCGGTTGATCGTTCATACATTTAAAATGCCCTAATGGACACTTCTCTGAACCAAATTTTGAACAGGGGCGGCAAGGCAGCTCTATCCCAGAAATCAGCACTTCTTTTACATGGTATGGTTGCACTCCCAGCAGTTCGGGCACTGTGCTGCCCCATACTGAGGCAATAGGGATATCAAATGCCTCGGCAATATGAGTAAGACCTGTATCAAATCCAATCAGTCTGGCAGCTTTAGATACCAAAAATACCGATTCATCTAATGTAGTGATACCACAAGCATTGTAAATTCGATCTCCCAAAGCAGCTTTAATGGCATCACCATTCTCTTTTACATCATGGCCTCCCAGTAATACTACTGGCCGCTCAACTTTACTGCATATATTAACGATTTTACTTACGGGCATGCGTTTGGTAAAGTGTGTGGCACCAATTACAAAGGCAATATAAGGTTGTTGATGCGTTGCCGGTAGCAGCGATTCTAATTGATAATTCTGCTTAATGTAATAATCAATTGGTTTACCATCGTTACTTACACCTAAAAAATTTACAGTGCTTAAATATCTGTCTACTAAGTGAGTATGTGGTACCAGGTTTAAGTTGAACTTTAAGCTTAACCACTTGCGGATCCGTTGTTTGTGATAAGTGGATGAGCGGATGCCGGTTCGGAATTTAATAATAGCCGTGCGCAAGTTACTGTGCAGGTCGATCAGGTAATCGTACTTTTCCTGTTGTATTTCTCGAATTGTATCTGCCAATTTCGGTTGTAAAAGCAGCAACTTATCCAGGTAAGGGTTCCCATCATAAATGTAACGGAAAGCCGGCTTAGTAAGAAAATGAATTTCTGCATCAGGCAACTGCAGCTTCAGGCAACGAACAACAGGGGTAGTATAAATAATGTCACCCATGGAGCTGAACCTGATAACTAATATTTTCATTTATATTAACTCCGTTAACTAACCTCGTATGCGATTGATGATGGATGTAGATGAGTATCCCTCAACAAAGTTAATGGTTTTCACCTCGCCTCCATTAGCTTGCACTTCCGGGGCACCCACAATCTTATCTATGGTATAATCGCCGCCTTTAACCAATATGTCAGGCAGCAAAGTTGTAATCACCTCATATGGGGTATCTTCATCAAACACTACAATGGCATCTGTAAATAGCATTGCAGCCAGCAGCAAACTTCTGCTCTGCTCATTATTAACAGGCCGGTTAGGACCCTTTAACCGTTGAACAGATTGATCAGCGTTTAAGCCTATAACCAATTTGTCGCCTAACTCGGCAGCTTTAGCCAGATAAGTAATATGCCCGGTATGCAATAAATCGAAACATCCGTTGGTAAATACAATTCTACAACCTTCGCCTTTCCATTTAGTAACTTGTTCTTTAAGTTGTGGAAGCGTAAAGATTTTATTTAATATTCGCGTTTCAATTTCTTTGGGCATAATAACATTAATTAAAGGTATGAGCCATAGTAGAGTTAGCGCGCCGCATTTATTTATTCTGGTTGCGGATTACGTCATCTAAAATCTCATTTAGAGTTGTGGTAGCACTACCAACGCGCCGTATCACAATTGCTGCAGCATGGTTAGCCAATTCGCAGCTGTCCTGTAAATTCAAGCCTGCAGCCATAAAGTAAGCCATGGTAGCCAGTACGGTATCACCGGCGCCGGTTACATCAAATACTTCTGTTGCTTTTACAGGCAACAGTTTGTAAGTAAGTTCGTCTACAATGGCCATTCCTTCTTCAGATAATGTGACCACCAGGTATTCAATGTCTGTTTGTTGAAACAGGCCCTTGGCCGCTTGCTGTAACTCTTCAATATTGCTAATGCGTGCACTCTTGGTAGCTTCGGTGAGTTCTTTACGGTTGGGTTTAATTAGATATACACCTTTATATTTGGAATAGTCTAAACCCTTCGGATCAACAATTACCTTTTTGCCTTGCCGGTTTGTTTCCTTAATAATGCGCTGGGTAAGTGAAGGCGAAAACAGCCCTTTGTTATAGTCAGAAAACAATACCATATCTGCCCTTTCAATACAACCCCTTAGTGTTTCGAGCATGTTGTCTTCCAGCGTTGCGTTTATGGCATCAGTCACCTCACGGTCTATACGTACCAGCTGGTGACTGCCGGCCAGCACGCGGGTTTTAATTGTTGTAGGCCGGCTTTCATCTGGCAGGATGGCGCAGGTATCAATACCTTCTGCTTGCAATAAGGAGGTGAGCTGCTGGCCCGAAATATCATTACCAATAATGCCTGATAGGGTAACATTGGCGCCCAGCGAAATCAGGTTCTGAGCCACATTGGCCGCACCACCTAAAGTAGTTGATTCGTTTTTAACATTCACTACTGGTACCGGAGCCTCTGGCGACAGGCGGGTGGCATCGCCCCAGATGTAGTGGTCAATCATCAGGTCGCCAATTACCAATAGTTCGGGTTTTTTATTTGCGTCAATAATGGCGCTCAGTTTTTCAGCAAGCATGTAAGAGCAGGATAGATGTGATTAAGGTTATATCGTAATTTTAGATTTTTTGTTTTCAAAAGCTGCTTTTACCTCGGCCAAGGGCAAAGCATTAAAGCAATTTTTAATTTGCAAGCCTGCTTTGCGGGCTACATAAATGCCGTATTGCATATCGGCGAAACCTTCTACACGGTGGGCATCGGGGTTGATGGACAATAGTACACCTTTATCTACCGCGTAACGGCACCAGCGCCAGTCTAAATCCAGGCGTAAAGGATTGGCATTAATTTCAATAATTACATTGTTGGCGGCACAAGCATCAATTACTTTTGCATAATTAATGGGGTAGCCACGGCGGCTCAACAATAATCTACCTGTAGGATGCCCCAACATTGTGGTATAAGGATTTTCAATGGCTTTAATTAAACGTGCTGTAGCTTTCTCTTCATCCATTTTTAAATTAGAATGCACAGATGCTACAATAAAATCAAATCGCTGTAATATATCGTCCGGGTAATCCAGCGAACCATCGTTCAGGATATCTGATTCAATGCCTTTAAAAATGCGGAAACCCTCGCCGAAAGTTTTGTTTAATTTGTCAATTTCTTCATGCTGCTGCAATACCCGCTCCGCGCTGAGGCCATTCGCATAAAATGCGCTTTTGCTGTGATCGCATACGCCTAAGTATTCAAGGTTGAGCTGTTCTTTACAATACAGCGCCATTTCCTTTAAGGTATTGATACCATCACTATAATTGGTATGGTTATGCAATGTTCCTTTCAAGTCGTGATAATTAATTAGAACCGGCAAAGCATTGCGCGAGGCTTCATCAATAAATGCTGTACCATTGCGCAATTCAGGCGGCATCCATTCCAAGCCTGCTTTTTTATATACCAGCTCCTCGCTTACCGGTTGATCTATTTCATCGGTAAACCGTTCTGATACCGCGGCCACATGCTCGGCATCTCCTGTTTGTAAAAACAGTTCTTTATAATAATTCCGCTTCTCTACTATCGTTATACTTACAGGAACTCCATTATCTGTATATCCTTTTATTTTGCCGTTTTCGAGGGCAGCGTGTTGCAGTATATCTGTTTCGGATAGTGATTGTAAACCCAACTCACAATCGCGCGTACCTATTAGTACACACAATTCTGATAAAATTTCGTCGTAACGGCGGTATCCTCCCGTAAAAGTTTTCAGGCTTTCAGGAAACATGGCTTTAATTTGCCCCATCAGGTACTGGGCTTCAGGTTCAACCTGTGCATACAGGAATTTACCATTATTCGCCATTCTGAATTCAATAAGCCGGCGTATTTCATCCTGCGTTTTGGCGCCAAAGCCTTTGGCTTTTACCAAACGGTTTTCATTACAGGCGTAATACAGCTCACCAATGTTCTCAATACCCAGCTCGTGCCATATAGTGGCTACCTTTTTAGGGCCGATGCCTTTAATGCGCAGCATTTCTACTACGCCTTCAGGGGTTTGATTTAATAAATCTTCGAGCTCTGTAAGGGTTCCTGATTTAAGCAGTTCATCTATTTTTGCAGCAATACTTTTGCCTATGCCTTCAATCTGATCCAGTTCCTCCAGTGATTTGCCTTCGAGAGGATAGGGTAACTTATCTACTTTAAAAGCAGCATTGGCTACAGATTTAATTTTAAAAGCATTTTCATTATGCAGTTCCATTAGTTGCGATAACAGGCGGAGTGTACGTGCTATGGTTTTATTTTCCATAAAGGTAGATTGTGCTGAGCGGGTAAAAATACAAAAGCCGCTTATAGTAAAGCGGCTTTTGCTATAAGTTGTTTGAAATTCTTATTTGATGCTGATGGTGTATGGCATCCGGGCTTGTGGAATGCGTACCATTTTCTTTAAACTTTGCAGTTGTTCATAGTAGTGATAATCATCACCCAGTTCTGATTGCAGCATGTGCGTTTTAATCTTCACATTCAAATCATCACTGGCTTGGCCAAATATGCCTTTTTGCTTCGGATAGGCCGATAGTGTATAATCTTTAACCCCCGCTTTTTTTGCAGCAGAAACGATAGCATCGTTGATGTTACCCAAGCGGTCAACCAAGCCAATTTTGAGGGCTTGGGTACCGGTCCATACCCGGCCCTGGCCAATACTGTTGATGTAAGCCTGGGTTTTATGGCGTCCTTCGGCCACAATTTTGGTAAAGTCATCGTATCCGCGGTTCACCTGGTTTTGCAAAATCAGGCGTTCATCTGCTGTTAACGGGCGGGTAATGTCACCCAGATCGGCATATTTTCCGGTTTTTACGCCGTCAACAGTTACACCCAATTTGTCATTTAAAAAATGTTGCAGGTTAGGCAATATGGCAAAAATGCCAATGGAGCCGGTTATAGTGTTGGGTTGTGCAAAAATGGAGTCGGCTGCACAAGAGATGTAATAACCTCCGGATGCTGCATAATCACCCATAGAAACAATTACTGGTTTAACTTTACGGGTGAGTACCACCTCGCGCCAGATGGTATTGGAAGCCAACGAACTGCCGCCCGGAGAATTTACACGAAAAACCACTGCTTTCACATCGTCATCCAAGCGCACTTTGCGCAAAGCAGCTGAGATGGTTTCCGAACCGATGCTGTTGTCATCGCCTTCGCCGCCGTTAATTTCGCCTGAGGCATAAACTACAGCAATCTGATTTTTGGCTGAAGTTTTATCGTCGTCATCAGCTTTTTTGTCGTTACCTTTATCATAGTCGGCCAGCTCTACATTATGCAAGTCTTTTTTCTCAGTAATACCGGTGCGTTGCTTAAGTTCAGCCAATACTTCATCTTTATACTTGAGCCCGTCTACCAATTTATATTTTAAAGCGTCTTCGGGATACTGAATTTTTAACTGATTGGCAATGCTGAACAGGCTGTCTTTATTTACATGGCGTGCTGTGCTGATGTTGGTCAGAAAGTGATCGTACATAGAACCCAGATAGGAGGATACCTGTTGCCGGTTAGCGTCACTCATCTTATTCAGGAAAAATGGTTCAACAGCACTCTTATAAGTACCTACTTTAATAATCTGTGCCTCAATGCCCAGTTTATCCAAAGCACCTTTAAAAAAGGTAATTTGTGAACTAAAGCCGCCAAAATCAAATATACCTTTTGGGTTCAGGTAAACTTTATCGGCTACGGAAGCCAAATAGTAAAAGCTTTGCGTATAAGTTTCTGAATAGGCAATAATAAACTTACCCGATTTTTTGAAATCAATTAAAGCATTACGTATTTCTTCGGTGGTGGCCTCACCACTTACACTGCTTTCGTCAATATATATACCTTTAATATGATCATCTGATTTGGCCTTTTTGATATCGGCCAAAATAGCGTTCAAGCCAATTGACTTATCGCCTAAATTTAAGAAATCCAGTCCCGCAAAAGGGTTGTCGGGTTTGCGCTCAACAACAGGTTTGTCTAATTTTAAGTGTAATACTGAGTTGTCCTCTACATCTTTGCTATCTCCGCTGGGAATGAGCGCTACAACAATGAGGATAAAAACGATAAAACAAGCAATAATACCAACGATGGTGGCGAGTACAAATTTGAAAAATTGTTTCATTAACGTGCTTAAATGCTTTAACTATGCAAACTTAATATTCGGTGTGTATTTTAGAGCCCGGCGGGATATAATTGTTACAACAGATGAATACAATTTATTTGCTATTAGGAAGTAACCTCGGCAACCGCCAACTGTTTTTGCAGCAGGCTATTAAATATATAGCAGAAAAGGTAGGAGCCGTAATACAGCAATCGTCTTTATACGAAACACAAGCATGGGGCAATACTGAAACCTCTGATTATTTAAATCAGGTGCTGAAAGTAGAATCTTTTTTAACGGCTACAGATGCATTGCAGCAAGTGTTAAACATTGAAACGGAACTGGGGCGTGAGCGACAAGAGAAGTGGGGCGCAAGGGTGATTGATATTGATATATTATTTTACAATCAAGATATTATTCATACCTCAAATTTAATTATACCACACCCGCACTTGCACGAGCGGCGGTTTACCCTGGAACCGCTGGCCGAAATAGCCCCTGAATTGCTACATCCTCTATTTAAAAAAAATATTTTATCGCTAAAAGAGAATTTGAGTGATGCTTTGATTGTGAAAAAATTATAAATTTGGTGTTCGAAACCAATATTTATTCACCTTTACATAAATAATAACCTAATAATGCCTGATTATAGCGCTCCTAATTTAGATTTGACTTTTTTATATGAAATTGCTGATGGCAGTAATGAATTTATTGTGGAATCAATTGATATGTTTTTACAACATACCCCAGCGCTATTACAGGAAATAAATGAAGCTATTGCAGCCGCTAACTGGCCGGTAGCTGCCGCCGCCGCACATAAACTCAAGCCTAACCTGGGCTTTTTTGGTATGCTTGACAGCCAGGCGCTTGCTCAGGAGGTAGAATACATGGCTAAAACCGGCAGCCCGGATGCCGGCACTTTACAATCTAAATTCCAAGACCTCAACAGTGGTTTGCAAGGTAACCTGAATAAATTGAACCAAATTAAAACGGAAGCCGAAGCTCAGCTGTAACAGCCGGGCTTAGGCCTGATGGAGAGTAAAACTATAGCTTTCCATAATTAAGTTAGCCAAAAGGCTTTTACAGGCCTGTTCCACTTTAGCAGAAGCATCAGCTTCAGTTTCAGCTTCAATTTCTAAAGAAACATGCTTGCCGATACGTACGTTCTGAATTTCGCCTAAGCCTAAATTCTTCATACTTCCGGTTACTGCCTTACCTTGCGGATCAAGAATTTCTTTTTTTGGCATTACATCAATCTCGGCCTGAAACTTCATCATTTTGCTAATCTAAGTTGAATAATGGATAGCACTATATACATGGCTATCACTATCGGTACGGCGGCAAATTTAAAAAATAGAATTAAAATTGCCGAAAACAGCAGGAGTAAATAACGGTAAATATTTTTGCTGCTATCGCGGCTTTTGAATTTTAGCGACATCAGGGGCAACTCCACCACCAGCAGGAAGCACATCAGCATTACAAAGAATGCCAGAAAGTAAGGATTTAATATATAATCGCGCCAAAGCAAGGGATAATCTTTTACAATTATAGGGAATGAAGCGATTAGGATGGCATTAGCCGGGGTAGGCAAACCGATAAAACTTTCAGTCTGGCGCTCATCGTTGTTGAATTTGGCCAGCCGCAGGGCTGAAAATACCGGGATGAGGAAAGCTGCAAAATTCAAATACTCGCTTACGTTATTGATTTGCGGTGCCTGCAAAAACAATTCATATAGTATTACTGATGGCAATACGCCAAAACTTACCATATCGGCCAGTGAGTCTAAATCTTTACCGATGTAAGAGAAGGATTGCAATACACGCGAAGCCAGGCCATCAAAGAAGTCGAATATGGCGGACAGAAATATACAATAAGCGGCAAAAATAAGGTTATCCTGAAAAGCTAATACAATGCCAATACAACCACTGAACAAATTAGCACAAGTAATGGCATTGGGCACATGTTTTCTTACACGTTTCTGCATCGGCCCTAAAGGTAGCAGATAATAATTAAAATAAGATGAACTTATTGAAAAGCTAATCCTATTCTAATGGTATGTGGTGAACAGGCGAGGCATAAAACAAAAATGTCATCTCGATTGCAGCGAGAAACCTTCTTCGGTTGCTCGGCCATAACAGACCGGCGCGGTGATGAAGCTTTCTCGCTATTGCTCGAAATGACAAATGCGGAAATTACTTTTATCGTTTTATGAGTTCATTGAAATCAAAAACTCTTCGTTTGATTTGGTACCCCTGATTTGTGCCAGCAAGAATTCCATAGCTTCCTGAGAATTCATATCAGCCAAATGATTACGTAATACCCAAACACGGCGTAAGGTTTCACGCTCTTGTAACAAATCATCGCGGCGGGTACTTGATGCTGTAATATCAATAGCCGGGAAGATGCGTTTGTTAGACAGTTTACGATCCAGTTGCAACTCCATATTACCGGTACCTTTAAACTCTTCAAAGATAACTTCGTCCATTTTCGAACCGGTATCAGTAAGGGCTGTGGCAATAATAGTTAATGAACCACCATCCTCAATATTACGTGCTGCACCAAAGAAACGCTTGGGTTTATGCAGGGCGTTAGCATCCACACCACCAGACAGTATTTTACCTGATGCAGGTGCAACAGTATTATATGCACGGGCTAAACGAGTAATAGAATCCAGCAGGATGACTACGTCGTGTCCGCATTCTACCATGCGTTTGGCCTTTTCCAATACAATGTTGGCAATTTTTACGTGGCGCTCGGCCGGCTCATCGAAAGTAGATGATACTACTTCGGCACGTACGCTGCGGGCCATATCGGTTACCTCCTCAGGGCGCTCGTCAATGAGCAGGATAATCAGGTATACTTCAGGGTGGTTTTTAGCAATAGCATTGGCCACATCTTTCAGTAATACGGTTTTACCGGTTTTAGGCTGAGCCACAATCAAACCGCGCTGACCTTTACCAATAGGTGAGAACAGGTCCATAATGCGGGTTGAGTAGTTGCTGCCTTCGGTAAACAGATTCAAACGTTCTGATGGGAATAGTGGCGTTAAGTGGTCAAAAGGCACACGATCGCGCACTTGTGCAGGCTGGCGGCCGTTGATGGCTTCAACACGTACCAGTGGGAAGTACTTTTCGCCTTCTTTCGGTGGACGTATACTGCCTCTAACCGTATCACCTGTTTTTAAACCAAACAGCTTAATCTGCGATTGTGATACATAAATATCATCCGGAGAAGTCAGGTAATTATAATCAGACGAGCGCAGGAAGCCATATCCGTCAGGCATAATTTCCAGCACGCCTTCGTTAACTATTACGTTATCGAAGTCCAGGTTAATAGCCGGTTCTTGTTGCTGCTGTTGCTGATTTCTTTGCTGTTGCTGCGGGCGGTTATTTTCTTTAGGCTGGCCGTTACCATTGTTGTTAAACCGGCGTTCAAACTGTTGCGGGCGTTGCTCCGGCGCTGCAGTATTTTGTACCGCGGCCTGCGCTTGTGCAGCCTGTGCTGCTAATTTTTCGGCAATGGTTTCACCCGGTTCAGCTGCTGTGGCAGTAGCTTCGGCAGCTGCAGCAGCAGGTTCTGGCTGAGTTTCGGCTTCCGGAGCAGCATCAAATAAGTTGGTTGTGTTGGTATCTTCTACCGCCGTTTGTGGCGCTGCAGCTTTCGGTTTTAAAGTGCGCGTTCTTTTACGCGGTTTATCTGCTTCGGCATTGTCGGCAGCAGGTTCATCGGCAGCAGCGGGGGCAGGTGTATTGGCGTTGGTATATGATTGTTCTAAAACGTTTTGTTGCTGGCGTGCAGTTTCAATTAATTGCTCTTGTTCAACAATGCGCGAAATTAATTGTGGCTTGCGTAATTCATCAGCTTCGGTTATACCTAAGTTTTTTGCTATCTGGCGCAGCTCAGGCACAAGCTTGTCATTCAATTCTAATGTATCAGGCATGAGTCGGATAATGAGTCCAAAAAATATTAATTATTGTATGGAAATGTTTTGCAGGATCACTGCGGTTATTAACTTGAGATGTATATAAAACAACGTGGGATTTTTAAACTTTCGCCGGAACCGGAGAAAAGACTTAAAAGGAAACGCTGTAAAAATAGCTAATTAATTTCACAACAACAAATTCATGAAAAATTAACTACAGTATCGTAACACTACGCTTAAATTTTAGTTTTTTTGAAACGAAAATATTTATTCTTTTTTACTGCAATGTTAAATTACGAGCAACTGGTAGCACAAATTAAGCAAAAACGATCTTTCTTATGTGTGGGCTTAGATACTGATCCGGCAAAATTACCCGCCTGTTTAAAGCATTATCCCGATCCGGTACTGGAATTTAACAAGCGTATCATTGATGCTACTCAAGATTTATGTGTAGCTTACAAGCCCAACGCTGCTTTTTACGAGAGCCGCGGTATGGTTGGCCTGCAGAGCTTGATAGGCACTTATCAGCATCTGCCAAAAAATTGTATCAGTATTATTGATGCGAAACGTGGAGATATAGGCAACACCAGCAGCCATTATGCCAAAGCCTTTTTTGATGAAGCGGCTACCGGAATGGGTTTTGATGCCATTACCATTACGCCTTATATGGGGCACGACAGTATAACACCATACTTAGCATATGAGGGCAAGTGGATTATCATTCTGGCGCTCACATCATCCGTTGGCAGCCGCGATTATCAATACCTGGAAACCAATGAAGGGTTATTGTATGAAGCTGTCATCAAAAAGGCGAATACTTTGGCTGGCTCCAATTGCCTGATGTATGTAGTGGGGGCAACCAAAAGCGAAGAATTTACACATATACGTAAAATAGCGCCTGATAACTTTTTACTGGTGCCTGGCGTAGGTGCCCAGGGAGGAAGTTTAGAGGACGTTTGCCGTTACGGTATGACTGCTGATTGTGGTTTGCTGGTTAACGCCTCACGTTCAATTTTATATGCCTCAAGCGGTGATGACTTTGCGGAAGTGGCAAGGGCCGAAGCGGTGAAATTGCAGCAGCAAATGGAGGGAGAGTTAAAAAAGGCTGGAATAATTTAAGACTTTTCATAAAATTAAAATGTCATTCTGAGCAACATCGAAGAACCTGTACACTTGTTAGCTTAAGTATAGGTTCTTCGATGTTGCTCAGAATGACAAAGTGATTTAAAGTTATGATGCCTTAATCCTTCTCTACATCTATTTTGCCTTCAATAGAGTCATCTAAAGTTTTACCAATTACGGCGCCAACGGCTTGTTTTACCATAGCTACGGCGTTGCCATGTTTCGTATCCCAATAGTAGCCTTCGGTTGGTTCTACTTTAACCACCGTGATGCGTGGGTCATCTTCACCCTCGGTAAACCAGGTTTTTAATACCGGCTGCCACAGTTCTTTAATTTTTTGTTTGTCTTCGCTGATGCTGGCAATGCCGTATATATTCAAAAAATCTGAATGGGCCGAACCCTGGAACAACAGGTGTACAAATGGATCATGGGTTAGTTCGTCGTTTTTGTGGCTGTCTTTGCTGCTCAAAAACCAAAAATTACCCTCGTCATCTACCTTTTGTACAGCCATAGGGCGGGTAGAAAAAGGAATACCGGTTTTAATATTGCTACAAAAAAAACAGGTTTCGGCTTTAGCTACCAGTTCCTGTATTTTCTTAACGCCCTCGGCGTCATGCAAATCTTTATAGTTGTCTTCGGGCTGTTGCTGATTGATGCTGTCCATAGATATGTTTTAAATAGTTAGTGTAAAATATTAAAACCGATTTATGGGCCGTTTGTGTGGAAGTAAGGCTTAAAAATTACTTAACATGTATTAAAATTCGCTTATCTCCCATAGGATGATTCGTTTATCATCACCTGTTGATATTAGCCTGTTTTCATCCCAGGCCAGTTTATTTACCGAAAGCTGGTGGGCAGCGTAGCCTTTTTCGCGACTGATGATTTTATACAATTTGAAATCATTTATCCCCCATATTTTAATGCTTTTATCCATGCTTGCGGTAGCTGCATAAGGTAGGGTAGGGTGGCAAAGGATATGATTGATAGCATATAAGTGTGCGGGGACAGATTGAACAAGCTGATGTGTGCTTACATCCCAAACCTTTAATTGGGCATCGCGGCCGCCCGATAATAAATAACGGCCATCAGGCGTATACTGAACGCTGAATACCGCCATAGTATGATTGTTTAAAGTAGCCTGGTGACTGTAATCAGCAAGATTGTAAACCTGAATGGATTGATCACGGCAACCAAATGCTACCTGCTGTTCGTCAAATGATATAGCAATACTGCGCACTGTATCTATTGATACCCGGATAATATGTAGCAACTGTAAGGTTTCTAAGCTCCAAACAGAAATTGAGCCATCTTCTGAAGCAATTAATATCTCTTTTTTTCCGGGGGCGGATTTGATATCGAATATCGGCTTTTGATGCTTTTTTAATGTAGCGATGATCTTTTGTTGTATAAAATCGAACACCAACACATCGCCGTTACGTAAACCAGTCATCATTAATGGAAAGTCAACTAGGCAATGGATGGCATAAATGCTGGCCGTTACCGGGAACATCACCTTTATAAAAGTATTGCTTTTTAAGCTCCATTCTACCAAACCTTTATCATTGCCGCCGCTGAATAATATTCCCGGTTTTTGCGAAAGTTCGAGCGCAAAAATGGGGTTGCTATGGCCGGTTAATTCGGTGATTTTTTCTGCTTTCATAGTAAATACGAAATAACTAAATATTGCCTGATATTGACCTGTGTGTTTACAAATAGTGATATAAATTGGGTTTATTATATTTACCACAAAACCTGATACACATGGATGGCTATAAAACTGTAAACAGCTCGCGCACCACATTAACCGAACTCATGATTCCTTCTTACTCCAATTTTGGCGGCAAGATACATGGTGGCATTATCATGAGCCTGATGGATAAAGTGGCGTATGTATGTGCTGCCAAGCACGCCGAAACGTATTGTGTAACGGCTTCTGTAGATGCCATAAACTTTATGGCACCGGTAGAAGTGGGCGAAATGGTATCATTAATGGCTTCAGTTAACTACGTAGGCGGTTCTTCATTGGTCATTGGCATAAGGGTAGAATCTGAAAATATACGAACCAAAGAGGTAAAGCATACCAATTCCAGCTATTTCACCATGGTGGCCATGGGCGATGACCACCGCCCTGTACAAGTACCCGGATTGATACTGCAATCGCAGCTTGAGGTTAAGCGATTTTACGAAGCTTATCACCGTAAGGAACTCCGCAAATACTATAATCAGGAAGAAGCCCGTGTAAAAGCGGATTATGAAATTGCTGAATCTATGGAACTCATTAAAAATGAGAAGTGTATCATCAATTTTAGCTAAACTCAGTCCTTCGGCTTTAAATAAGGGGCCTTTACTTTAACAGGGCGTTCTGCTGGTTCTTCGTGACCGCCGCTTTGATAAGTAAACTCCAGGATGCAACCTCTGCAACTGCTCTTTTGAGGATTGCTTTCTGTAGGGCCGGAAGAGATAGAAGAGCTATCCACTGCTAAATAAATTTTCCGCCCATCCGGAGATAAGGCAATATCACGGTAGCGCGAATTACTTTTAAAATAATTGATAGTATCGCTTATTACCTTTTCACCATCAGCGCTTAGTTTTAAGCGTACCAATTGTTTTCCTTTTAAAGCCGGAAGCAACAGCGAATTTTGCCAGCCCGGAATAGCTGATGCGGTATACACTGCAATGCTGCTTGGCGCCTCGGATGCCCACTCGCCATTGTCGCCGCCTTGTATCTTTTTGAATAACCCCTTTAAAAAATCAGCAGAATTAGGATATAATGTTTTTAACGGATTGCGGTAAGTAGTACCCATGGCCTTAGCAGTGGCTTGTTCGTTTTTAATTAAAGGATAGGTAGTATGCCATTTGCCCGGTAAGCTTTCATGATCTGATACGCCTGCTGCCAGGCCATTGTAGTTGCCATCAGCATAGCCAATAATCAGCGGGTGACCGTAGTTTTTGCCCTTCTCAATTAAATTCACCTCATCATCAGAAAATGGACCGTGTTCTGATGAATAGATATGTTCTGCGCCATTGATAACCGCATAAGCCAGTCCTTGTGGATTGCGATGACCATAACTATATACCGCATTTTGTGTTTTGGTGTTAAATGGATTATCATTCGGTATCCATGCATCAAAGCCGGTTTCCTGTGCATCGGGTTCAACATTAAAGCGAAGTATTTTCCCTTCGTAGCTGCTGGGTTGCTGGGCATGATTGGGGCGACCGGCGTTGCCAAACTGCCCTGCACCCAAATCGCCGATACTATAAAATAGGTAAGGTTTGCCATTTATGGGCGCAATCAACAGTCGCCCTCCGTTATGGTCGCTGCTGTTGGGTATAGTATCGCATAGTATGGTTGGTTTCACCAGTTTTTGGGTACTTATATTATAAGTGTAACGTACTATTTTGGTGGTGAAATAATATCCGCCAAAGTTGGGCTTGCCACCATCTCCTTTTTCGTTGGCACCACTAAACTGATACACATATACCAGGTATACATAGGGCTTTCCGCTCAGTAGCTGTGGGTGCAGCGCCATGCCCATTAAGCCACCTTGGGGCCAGGGTTTGCCGCCTGCTTCTTTGGGCAGCTTATCATATCGAGGGAATTGCCGCTCAGTCGTTAAATCCAGCAATACTGTTTTTTGTCCGCTTACCGGGTTTATGCGACTTACCTGATAACCACGGGCCTCGGTTACCCATAGGTAGTGATCGGGGCCGTAAGTAACTTCCCAGGGATCACTCAAGCGGTCGGCTACTACTTTTACTGTAAATTGCTCTCTCCGTGGTCCCTGTAATTGTTGAGCTGATAGAAAGTTGATGCTAACCGTAAGTAGTATGCTGAACAAGAAAAGTAACTTTTGCTTCATGGTTAAAAATCAACATAAAGCAAAGGTGGATTGTTCTCAATAAAACGACCGAATTGGTAATTGGCTGTTCGCGAAAGTTGTTATTTTGACCGAGGTAATAAGGTTTCTCTATTGATACAACATGCTAAACCATTTTGTCATTGTGAGCGATAGCGTGGCAACCGCACGGAGACATCTGCGCCTCTGTATAGTAAGCGGTCGCTACGCTATCGCTCGCAATGACAAGTTTTAAACTGAATTTATTTTTTATAAAAATCCAGAGGCGGAACCAATCTCGGGTTTTGGCGCTGATGCCAGTAAGGGTATATTGGAGGCAGTTCACTTGCTTTATCCAATTTATTTACCTGATCGGTGGTTAAGTTCCAGCCTGTTGCAGCTAAGTTTTGTTTTAGTTGCTCTTCATTGCGCGCACCAATAACGAGGTTGACTACCGTTGGGCGTTGCAATAACCAGTTTAAGGCAACCTGTGCTACTGTTTTACCGGTCTCTGCGGCTACTTCGTCCAATGCATCCACAATGTTATACAGGTGCTCAAAGTTGGTAGCTGGACCATGGCTGCCGCCCTGGCTGATTCTTGAACTCTCTGGTATGGGTTGCCCGCGGCGAAATTTACCACTGAGCTGACCGGATGATAAGGGGCTCCACACAATGGTGCCTATTCCTTCTTTTAAGCCAAGTGGCATCAATTCCCATTCAAACTCACGGTTAAGTAACGAATAATAAGCCTGATGACCGACATATTTAGACCAGCCGTAACGTTCAGATACGGATAAAGATTTCATGAGGTGCCAGCCTGAAAAGTTAGAACATGCAATGTAACGTACCTTGCCGGTCGTAATTAGATCATCCAAAGCCCGCAAGGTTTCTTCTACCGGGGTAGTGGCATCAAAGCCGTGCATGTGGTAAATATCTATATGGTCGGTGCCTAAACGGCGCAAACTGTCATCACAAGCTTTAATAAGGTGATAACGTGATGAGCCGTAATCATTTTCACCGTCGCCTGCGGTAAAAGTGGCCTTGGTAGAAATGAGTACCTCGTTGCGCAAACCCTGTAGTGCTTTACCTAAAATCTCTTCGGATAAACCGCGCGAATACGTATCGGCTGTGTCGAATAAGTTAACCCCTGCATCGAGGCATAAACGTACCAGTTGTTTGGCTTCATCTAACTGGGTATCTCCCCAGGCTTTAAAAAATTGGTTGCCGCCGCCAAAGGTAGCAGTGCCGAAGCTTAATACCGGTATGCGCATACCGGAAGCGCCTAATTGTCTGTATTCCATAAAAGGGTGTTTAGATGTAATGCTGTATATCAGCAATGACAACAAAGCTCACTTTCTGTTGGAATAATTTAGACTAAGAATTGAATAATGACGGGAACTTGACTTCCTGTTGCATCTCAATACCATGAAAGATAGTAGCGGCTTAAAACAATGAGTACTGCTGCGGTAATAATTGCACCGGAGGCGCAGTTAACGTAACATGATGATAGCCGCTGCGCTGTATATGATAAACGGCGCTTTCCTGATAACGGGAGGCCACTACAACTTTCGTATCACCGGCATGAGCATCAAATAATTTCTGAACTAAATCGGGACAATTGTTTTCTTTGGATAAGTGGGCTAATAGTAAATGGCTTAGATAGGGTGCTCGGTAGGCTTTGAATAATTCCAGCGCCTGCCGGTTGGAGAGGTGCCCTTTGCCGCCGCTGATGCGACGCTTTAAATGGAAAGGGTATTTGCCGCCGTGCAACATATGCTCATCATAATTAGCTTCTAAGATTGCAGCATGGCACTGGCTGAAATGCTCAAGCAGGTTAGTGCAGGGTACGCCAATATCTGTAAATACACCTACAGTAACGCCATCGCAGCTCACGGTGAAACTATGTGGTTCGGCCGCATCGTGGTGTTTTAAAAATGCAGCAACCGTTAAGCTGCCTATGGTAAAAAGTTTATCATCAGGAAAAATGCGGGCATCTTCCAGCTCAAGCCGACCCCACATTTGGGTACGTGGTGTAATGTAAACCGGTAAGCTGTATTTTTTTGCTAGCACGGTTAACCCGCGTATATGGTCTGAGTGTTCGTGCGATATGAAAATGGCTTTTACTTTTAGCATAGAAAGCCCAAGGCGCTGCATGCGTTTTTCTACCTCGCGGCACGAAATTCCAACATCAACCAGCACTGCATCCTTACTGTTACCCACATAATAACAGTTACCATTACTTCCAGAATTTAACGAGGCAATAAACAACGACATCCGCTTGCAAAGTAACCAGTTTTCGGTGAAAGTTTAAGCGGGTGCCGAATCAAAAATTTTTAATCTTAAAGTAATTTGATGCGAATGCTACTTCACCAGTTGCCTGATCATTTCAGCTACCCAGCCCGGTTGCTCTAATGGATAAAGGTGCCCCAGGCCTTGCGTTTCTATTAAACGTGCATCTTTTAAATTTGGCATCACTTCTTCGTGAATCATTTTTGTAGTAATGGCTGGGTCGTCTTTGGAGTGCAGCACTGTAACCGGCATGGGGAGACTGGCAACTTCTGTTGCAATGGATTGGCTCATGCCTTGCTCAATCCACCAACGCCAGGTATTGCCATCCACAATATAATTGGTGGCTACCGCAATTTCGTAAGCGTCTGTAGTTAGGGGCTGCACACTGTTTCTTTTAATATTGGCTGTTGCTGCCTCGGCGCTTGGGTGTACCAGCATTTGCTGCTTTTCTGCATCGGGCATAGCTTCAACAGTAGGTGGGGAGGGGGCTAATAAGATAAGCTGCTCCACCATGCCGGCGGGTGCATCAGCAGCTACCTGCATAGCTACTTTACCACCCATAGAATGGCCGATTAGTGTAAAACTGTTTAATTTTAAATCCTGCATCACCTGCAATACATATGCAGCGAAGTGTTTAATCGAAGGTTCTTCTAAGGGCTCAGTACCGCCAAAGCCAGGTAGGTTGATGGCGTATGAACGGTATTCTTTAGATAATTCGTAGCACACCCATTGCCAGCTATCGGCTGCACCGCCAAAATAGTGCAGAAACACAAGTGCTTTGCCATTGCTTTCTTTACCCCATTCATTTACTTTATTGCCCGAAAGTGCGTTATTGCCCATATATATCAAATTAAAAAGCCGGTTTTGAGTGTTAACACTCAAAACCGGCTTTTGTAAGTAGTTAAAACAAAATATTAATTAACCGAAAGCAGATTCTACCGCGCCGCCGTCAACCCGGTAATTGCTACCGTTAACAAAGCTGGCCAGTTCTGATGACAGGAAAGCAATTACATTGGCTACTTCCTCTGCTTTTCCCCTGCGTCCAACTGCCAAATGTGGACGGTCTTCTTTCAGGAAAGATTTTACTGCCTCTTCCACAGTAGTACCTTGTTCTTTAGCACGCTGTTCCATCATTGCATCCGTCATTGGCGTTTCAATAAAGGCAGGCGAGATACAATTGAACAATAAGCCTTCGTGCGAATACGATCTCGATAGGCATTTAGACAAGTTGATGATCCCGGCTTTGCAAGCATTATAAGGGCTT
This sequence comes from Mucilaginibacter koreensis, assembly GCF_054783355.1. Lineage (NCBI taxonomy): Bacteria > Pseudomonadati > Bacteroidota > Sphingobacteriia > Sphingobacteriales > Sphingobacteriaceae > Mucilaginibacter > Mucilaginibacter koreensis. Next base: position 447,479 of record NZ_BAAGQS010000001.1, read on the forward strand.
TCCTCTTCATAGGGCTGAAAGGCATTTTCTGATGCTACCAACACCACACGGCCCCAGCCTTTTTTCTGCAATTGCGGAATAAATGCACGGCAAATGCGTACAGCACCCATTAAATCAATATCAATGGTTTGCATCCAGTCTTCATCACTCAAAGTTAAAAAGTCGCCCGCAGCGCCACGTGCGCCAGCGCAGTTAATGAGAATATCGGCTCCGCCAAATTGCTGCTGGGCTACATCGGCCAGTTGCAGTACACTATCATAGTTGCCCAAATCGGCAACATGGGCAATGGCTTTAGCTGTGCCTACACTGTTTTTTAATTCTGCTAAAGCTTTGTCTAAATTATCTTGCTTAATATCTGATAAGATGATATGGGCACCTTCTGAAGCTAAAATTTTAGCTACGGCCAACCCTATACCTGAGTCTCCGCCTGTGATTACTGCGGTTTTTCCTTCAATTCCTAATTTCATGATCTTCTATTTATTCAAAGATAAAGCTGCCTATATAAGCAGCTTTATCTTTCGCGTATCAGCAAATGTGATTTATAATATTGAGTTTACTGGCTATCGCGCAGTGCTTTGATGCGGTCATGGGCAGCGTTGATCTGGCTGGCCTGCTGGCTTACCACTGAGCTGTACTCGGCCGACAAGCCGCTGTCTGGTGACAGGGCATCACGGTAGGCTTTCTTGATGGCGTCCTCACCGCGCTCACACTCCTCCAGGATGCTCTTGCGGTCTGAGCCGCCAAACAGTGCTTTGACGTCAATCCATGCCCGGTGCAATGTGCCGCTTACCGAGTTGGAGGTCTCAGCATCGCCGCCCAGTCTGCCCAGCTCTGCGGTCAGCTCTTGGCTGAACTTGCGGCTTTGCTGGCTGTATTCTTCAAACACCGATTTTAGGTCCTGGTTCTCATCACTAAGGTCTTTGATCGCTTTCTCAAAACCGTCTACACGGTCGTTATTGATCTTTACCAGGTCACTCAGTACCTCTTGCGAATTTTCTGTTGTAGTTGCCATAATGGTAGATGTTAAATTTTTAAGTAACATTGATTATAACTCACTTGAAAAATATATGTTTTTATATTTAATTATTTTTACTGCTACAAAAAGAGTTGATAAATAAGTGTGTTCATCATACACCCGGTTTTGTATAATTTTCATTATCTTGAACCCCACTATATACAAAGCAACCTATATACTTATATATGCAACAGAGATACGAAGGCCAAACCCGAATGCTGGTGGCAATTGATAGTTTAGTTTTTGGATTTGAAGGAGCCATTATTAAGCTGTTGCTGATTAAAAGAAGCATTGAACCCGAACGGGGTAAATGGAGTTTGCCTGGTGGATTTGTACAACCCGAAGAAGACCCCGACCATACTGCCGTGAGGGTATTGAAAGAACTAACCGGGCTTGACAATGTATACCTTGAGCAATTACATATTTATGGCAAGCCAGACCGCGACCCCGTTGAGCGCACCCTATCTGTAGCTTATTTTGCGCTCATTGATATGAATAAATTTCAGCATCCCTTAAGCCATGATTACCACGCGGAGTGGTTTGCCTTACATGAATTGCCTGCGCTGATATTTGACCATAATGAAATGGTAAAACGTGCCCGCAAGCAACTGCGGTATAAAGCCGCTTTGCATCCTGTGCTATTCAATTTACTTCCCGAACGTTTTACCATACCGCAATTACAGCAGTTATATGAAAGTGTGTATCAAACTGAGTTTGACGACCGCAATTTCAGCCGTAAATTGCTATCAACAGGATTACTGATTAAATTGGCTGAAAAAGACAAATTGACTTCTAAAAAAGGAGCGTTTTATTACAGAATTGATCAGCAAAAGTTTACAGATAACTTTGAAGCGTTTATCAATTTTGTGCCTAACCATGATAAATTAGTTGCTGAGCTGCAATAATATCCTAAATTAGGATGCGCCGCAATACGTTTTTGTATGTAGAATTGTTTTAATTAAGCGTTAAAAATTCTACAATAAAATACGATACTCAAAATCTTTCAGTAGTTTTATGCCTGCAGTAATTGCAGTTTATCCCCTGATGTTTGAGCGTAAGACCAATGAATTGATTGCACTTAAGGGTAGCCATTTACCTTTATTGAACGTGCTTTTTAAAGCAAATTATCTGCAATGCAATTACTTTAACAAGCATAAATTAATGGGGGATTGGTATTTAAGCCCTGCAATAATTACGTTGAGCGGTAAAGCCTCTTGCACTAAAAATAATAACTTAACCTATCTTTTTCACAACCTATTAACCTCAGCTTTTAATAAGGCAGAAAACTGGCCTGCTTTATCAAGCGAGTTCACTTTATGAGATCGTCTTTATTATTTGTATTTATTTTAATAATTTGTTGTGCAACGCATGCGCAGCAAAAACCTCAATATACTCAGTATATATTCAATAATTACCTGCTCAATCCGGCTGTAACCGGTATTGAAAATTATACCGATTTTAAGGCCGGTTATCGCAGCCAGTGGACCAACCTTGAAGGTGCACCTACCACCAGTTATTTAACGGTTAATACGCCTATAGGCAGTAATTTTCTAAATGGTGATGCCACGGGTATGCCAGGAGGCGGAGGTACTAACCCATTCAGCCGTTCTTATACGCAGGATTATATGGCATCCGAGCCACACCATGGGGTAGGTTTAATGGTGGTATCAGATAAGGCCGGCCCAATTACACAGACCAACCTGGATGCAACTTATGCATACCACCTAGGCCTTACGGATAAACTTAATTTGGCGGTAGGGGTAATGGCAGGTGTGAACCGAATTAGCTTAAATACTTCGCTGATTACTTTAGAGAATCCTTTAGATCCTGCCATTGCTAATGGTAATCTGAGCCAATGGAAGCCGGACTTGGGCGTTGGTGTATGGGCTTACTCGGGCAATTATTTTATAGGAGCATCGGTACAGCAACTGCTTAAACAAACCCTATATTTTAGTACTAATAATACTTATAATCAAAGTAAATCCGTACCGCATTATTTTTTTACAGCAGGGTATAAAATATTCTTAACTGATGAAGTAACTTTATTACCATCTGTGCTGGTAAAGGTCATCAATCCGGTACCGATGAGTTATGATTTGAATATGAAAGTAGCCTTTGGCGACCGTCTTTGGATAGGCGGATCTTACCGGCACAACGATTCGTTTTCTGCCCTGGCAGGTGTAAATATCAATTCACTGATCAACGTAGGGTATTCGTATGATTTTACTACATCTAACCTGCGCACAGTAAGCAATGGTTCGCATGAGATTGTAATTGGTATATTGTTCAATAACCGCTACAAGGTAGTGTGCCCTCAGCACTCTTTTTAAACAGTAAAAATTTTATATGGCTATGCGGTTAGTTATTAGCTGGCTATCCAATAACTTTTCTATCTGGCCAATTAACTGATCCATATCAAATGGCTTAGCTATAAAGGCATCAGCTCCCGAAGCAAGGGCGGATTCGGTAACATCCTTGCTTGCCGAAATCATGATCACCGGGATAGATTGCAGTACGGGGTGCGCTTTCAACGCGCGGCAAACATCGCGTCCGTCTGTACCAGACATCCAGATATCGAGTAGTATTAAATCAGTGAAATCACTTGTGGTATAGTTAAGTAAATCTGCACCATCATAGGTGTAGCTTACTTCGTAACCATAAAAATCCAATATCATCTGTACAGCGTCAACGATCCCTGGGTCGTCATCCGCAATAAATATTCGCTTCGGCATGTTAACAATAGGTAATTGCAAACTTAAATATTTATCAATGCTGTGCAATATTTTTTGTAAAAAAACTTAACACAGCATTAATTAAATTGCTCTAATTGATTTTTTTCCGATAAACATTATAGGAATTATAGTTAATATATTGATTTACAGTAACTTAGTTAGTTGGGTTGATGAGGGCTCAATAATTTCACTCAACAAGGTTTGCCATCAGCCGAATAAACTCTACATTTATGTTTTATCTGCTTTAAACCGATTTACCTATGAAAATTAAAGGCTTAAGCTTTTGTACCATTGTGCTGGTTACGCTATTATACCCTTTATTCACCTCAGCACAAAAGCGTAAGCCTGATTTCAATGTAATTGCCTTTTATACCGCTAAGCATGATCAGGCACACATCAGCTTTGTGCATGAAGCGAATAAATGGTTTCCGGAAATGGCTAAAAAGTATCACTTCACCTACGACTCCACCAGCAACTGGAATAATTTGAACACCGCTTTCTTGTCTAAATATCAAGTTGTAATCTTTTTAGATACCCGACCCGAACTGCCTGCCCAACGCGAAGCATTCGAAACTTATATGAAGAACGGAGGAGGGTGGATGGGCTTCCACTTTTCGGCTTTTGCTTTAACCCCATCAGATTATTCGCAAAACTGGGATTGGTATCATCAGACATTTTTGGGTTCGGGCCAGTATAAAAGCAATACCTGGCGGCCAACGTCGGCTATATTAAGGGTGGAAGACAAAAAGCATGCGGTTACTCATGGTCTGCCCTATACGTTCAAATCATCGCCTAATGAATGGTATCGTTGGGAGAATGATTTAACTAAAAACCCGGACATTGATATTTTGCTGGCTATAGATTCAGCCAGTTTTCCGCTGGGAACCGGCCCTAAACCTAACGAGATATGGCACAGCGGTTATTATCCAGTAGTTTGGACCAATAAAAATTACCACATGGTTTATTTTAACATGGGCCATAATGATATTGATTATGAACATGGCACCAACAAAGATTTATCGAATACCTTGGTGAATGAAACTCAAAATAAATTGATTATTAATACGCTGTTGTGGTTGGGTAGAGTTAGCAAACTAAAGCAGTAATAAGGCACATTAAAACAACTACTTTAAATATTTTATTCGAAAGACTAACATTTATGAAAAAACTAATTTATGGAGCAATAGCTTGTGCGTTGTTAAGCACTTCGGCAGTTAAGGCACAAAACACATTAACTGCTGCTCAGAAGAAGCAAGGATGGAAGATGCTGTTCGATGGTAAAGATACCAAGGGCTGGCATTTGTATTTGAACCCTGATGCTACACCTGCATGGACCGTTGTAGACGGCGCTTTGCAGCTTGACCCAAATGGCACCACCCGCGGTGATTTGTTAACCAACGATGAATATGAAAACTACGAACTTTCATTAGAATGGAAAATTTCACCGGAAGGCAATAGTGGTATCATTTTCGGTGTGCATGAAGACACTGCTTACAAACATCCTTATGATACCGGTATAGAAATGCAGGTATTGGATGATGAGAAGGCTGAAGACAACAAGAAGGCCAATCACCTGGCTGGCTCATTGTATGATATGAAGGCGCCCGCTGTTAAAGCAGTAAAGCCGGCAGGCGAGTGGAATGAGGCCAAAATCTGGAAAAAAGACGGTCACCTTATTTTTACCTTAAACGGTAAGAAAGAGATAGATGTACAGATGGGAAGTGAAGAGTGGAAAACCCTGATTGATCAGAGTAAATTTAAAACCTGGAAAGGCTTTGCCGCATACCCTAAAGGAAAAATCGCCTTGCAGGATCATGGGCATGTTGTTGCTTTCAGGAACATCATGATTCGGCAGTTAAAGTAATTTCAAAACGATAGAATAGCACATTTAATCACAACTTTAACTGTATTTAATTTTACTGATAAAATTGTAATTTCAGAATAATAAATTTATTGCTAACTGCGTTAGTATAATGTGTCTGCGCGATGCGGATAGATAAGATTAAACAAGGGCCTCAACATGAAAAGTGTTGGGGTCTTTTCTTTTAATGCATGTCTGTAATTCAATTAGCTGCTATACATATGCGCCTTACTATATTGCGGTTGATGTTTAGCGTAATTGCCCGGATTTTGGCTTGTTAGTAAAAGCAAACAGCAATACTACAAAGCCTATAATAAACAAGATAGCCCAGATGGTTGAATTGAGATTGTGTTTGTGCTTATCATAAAAGTTTATAAGCGTATATATGCCATAAGCGCCTATAGGCATAACTAAAAGATTAATAGCAGTAGTAAAGAGTGCTTTAATCTTAATTGCAAAAATCTTGTGAGTATTTGAGGAAGGTTTGGCTTTCATATTTATATGATTTAAGAAATAATAAATATGTTTTATTTACACAAAGTTACAACTGATAGTTTCAAAAATGAAATATTATGCAATATATTATTTCAGTAAAGTTAATGTTGCCTAATGTTTAAAAAGATAAGAAAACATGTAACTGTATCTTCTAATTAGCGTATAACAATGCGATACTAACCACTCGTTTAACCAATTATAATAATTGTACTCTGATGATAACTGCAATAGTTACCTTAATCTGCGCCAACGGTATTGTTTATTTAAACAAACTGAACAAAAAAACCCATCTTTAATTGGTTTAAAATGTTAATTTTATTGTATTTGTTCGCATACTATCAAAATTTGCGTTAGCCAGTCAGTGCTTAATAAAGCGACAACATTTTCTGTTAGAGTCCCCAAGCTGTAATTACCAGGTGTCGTGCACCTCCGTGGTTGCGGTGCTCGCACAAATAAATGCCTTGCCATGTACCCAGTGCTGGTTTACCATTACGGATAGGAAAGCTTACCGAACTGCCCAGCAAGGCGGCTTTTAAATGAGCAGGCATATCATCAGACCCTTCATCATTGTGTACATAATCATGGTCGCCTTCTGGTACGGCTTTGTTGAACCATGTTTCAAAGTCTTTACGAACGGTAGGATCAGCATTTTCATTTAGGGTGAGAGAAGCGGAGGTATGCTGAATAAATACTTGGCACATACCTGTTTTTAATTCACTTAATTGCGGTATAGCCTGCAACACTTCTGGTGTAATTAAGTGAAAGCCTCGCCTGCGCGGGCTCAGTTGTAAAGGCTGCTGAAACATTTTCATACGTTATTTTCAATCTTGTATACCGGTTACGTTAAGTGTAACCATGCTGCCATGAGGGATGTTTAAGGTACGACCGGGCAATACCCGTATATAATATTTAAAATAGCCATCCAGAATAGCTTTAATATTACGCGCGCTATATTTTTCAAAGTCTGGGTCGCCATAGCTATCCTGCAGCGAGCGTATAAAGTGCAAACCACCTTTTTCATCTACCGTTACTGCGAATGCGTAATTGAAATTATCATACGCCTTATGTATAGTTACATTATATTCAGGTGAATAATAAGCCTCTTCGGCTACGGTACCCATCGCCCTGTCGGGCTTTACTTCTTTCTTTTTAACTGTGATTTTTGGAGTATTGCTAATGAATTGTGCGGGTTGCGTAGCTGCAAATGCTTTTTCAGGGTGATTATATGCCAGGGCGGTTAACTTTTTAATGAAAGCTGTATCCTTGGCTGTGGGCCTTTGTAGTTCCAGCGCCGAGGTGTGCAGGCTGTCGGTGATATAAGTGTTTGAGTACAGCTTCATGAAAACATAAGGGCCTTCATGTGCAATTTCGCGGTTGGCAACTTTAAGCACCTGAAAAATAATGCTGTCTTTACTCATTGTTTTCACCCGTAACCATGCCCAGGCCATATTCACCACCGAATCATGATCAATAATTACCGGATTAACTACAAAGTTTTTAAGCGTAGGGCTGTAAATGTTGATTGAGTCTTCAGAAAGTAAAGTGAATTTCCAGCTGGGCTCCTGATAAAAACCGTGTGGCTCAAAGGCAAGGCCGCTGTCGAAAGTGCGCCTCACCTCGGTAAACGGAATACCTATTATACTTTTTAATGATATAGGTGGCTTCGGTTTAGGCTGGCTGGTATCTTGCTTAGGTGTCCTTTGGCAGGAAGTAATACTTAAAACTGTAACAGTAAAAAGTACAACCGGTAGCCACTGGCGAAAAGCGGCAGACATGGATATAGATATAGAGTACATGGAATGCGACAGACTAATGCGGCTCAAGATACTTATGTTTAAAAGCTTATGCAAATACTGTCAGGATTCTAAGGAATACAGTACATCAACATTCATAACAAGTTATATGGTTTGTGCTTGCTTAAATTGCTGATAGCTTTTTTGATAGGCCATTGTGGTATTTGCAGGTGCTGTCAGCTCATTTATAAATGCGCTGGCTTTTAATAATCTTAATTCCAATGTTGAAAGCGTATCTTTTGGTAACGCCAGCATATCGGCAATTTCATCGCCCAGCAAATAACGCATGGTGTGTACCAATTGCGTAATTGAAAAATAAGTGCGGGGAGTAACAAATGAAAAATACTGAATAAGTGAAGCCGTTAACGTTTTTCCTTGTTCAGATGGCCGGAATTGATGTTGCCTTATGGCCTCCTCCAGGTTATACGCCTGTTTACCATCTGCGGGCAGCAAACTTGCATCTAATCCGAGTAGGTAGCCAATCACATTCCATAAGTGCAGGTAAGCTTCTTGCTCAACGTAGGTAATAACCACACCAAATTTTCTCAACCCACGAATAACGAGCAGGGAGAATGATAAATTGGTGCCTGCCATATCTTCCTGGTTGATGGGCTTACCCCAGGCTGTATCCCATTGGCCGCTTTTTACGGTATAGTACCGCCCGGCAGCGTGCATTAAACGCGTTTTTAAGCAAGCGGCAAAACCCTTGCCTTCAGGCTCAAATGCACCGGGCGCCATTACATCCCACACAAATTGGGCAGTATCTGCCAGCCGTTTACCAATATTGTTTCTGAACCGATCTGATAAATATAATACCATAGCGCCATCTGCACCGGCGTAACAGTAGGGGAGCGATAGCAGCCCCAATAAATTCATAATGAGCTGTGCATGTTTAGCAAAAAACGCAGCACCGGCTTTTAATTGTTTCTTGTCAGCCCAATCGGGCAGTTGAAGTGCACTCTGTAGTAATGGCTCATTTATATAAGCAGCCGGTAAGTCACTTAATTGCTGGTTGCAATTCAAATCCTTTAGCCAATTTGCAAACTTTTGTTTTAGCAACGTGTCGGCAAAAATATTTTGAATAAAATCATCCGCATGACTATCGCCCTTAGACCGGCTATCTCGTAGAAAATTTATAGGGTAGGCTGCTGACATAAAGTATTTATATATACAAATTTACCCTTATTGCTAAACTTTTAATGGTTAGCAATAAGGGTAAATTTCTTTGTTATGATGCGATTTCCTATTTATAGAATCCTTCCGGCTCAGTTACCACTTGCCGATGGCGCTGCAGCCAGTCGAAACTGTATTGGGCAACTTCCTGCCAGCCGGGTTCGTTGCAAATAAAATGGCTGCGGCCGGTAAATTCTTTGAAGCCGGTTACGCTGCCTTTATCTGTATAAGCTTTTGCGTTCTTTTCGGTTAAGGAGGCCGGAATGATTTGGTCTTTTTCGCCTGCAATTAACAGTAAAGGCGCATGTGCCAGGTCTAAATCCACATGGCCGGCTTCACCCATACAATCGCGCAGTACATTTCGGCTATCGTGCGTTGCATAGCGTTCAAAGTAAGGCTTTACTTCCTCCAGGCTTAGGGTGTTAGCAAAAGAGCCTTGAAACGTTTCTAAATCAGTATATATGGGCTCATTACCCTTAAGCGGATTAGTAATCACAGCGCTGTTTTTGAAAAAGCTCCAATCAAAATCAAGCATAGCATTTGGCGCTACCGAATCGATTGCTACACCTGCAGTTACCATATTACGGTTGATGAGCAACTGTACAATTAACCCGCCCACCGAGTGGCCAATTACGATAGGCTTTTCATCAAGCTTTAATATAAACTCTTCAATTTTGCCAATTACATCGTTTAAAGATAAATCGCCTAAACCCGCAGGCGGATTTTGGCGTAAATCTGCCGGTTCACCTTCGTGCAAAGGCCATGCAGGTGCCAGGCAATTGTATCCTTGTTGGGTAAAATAATCAATCCAGTTGCCCCAGCTTTTAGGGTTTTGGAACATGCCGTGAATAAAAACAATTGTATTTTTCATAAGTATCTGATGAGTATAAAAGTATATAACACCTGAAAGCAATTCATTGTTGACTAATGAATGTATTTTAAGTTAATATTTTTTTATTATAAGTATATGTAATTTGCAATCATAACATGCAATGAATAGCCTGCTTAAATATGCTGTACCTAAGGGCTGCAGCAATCGTCCGTAAAAAGTAGAAGTATAGTCCGCAATTTTCAATTAAATTTACACAACATTTATGTTGACTAATTATATGAATAAGTTTTCGCTGGTGCTGATTTGTGCTGCTGTTGTATCAACTTCTTGTCGTAAATCCATCCAGGTTCCGGTAACAGATGCAGATACCGCTTTTGATGTATCCGGAACGGATGTATACTTGAAAAGTGAGATGTCAGTTACCGCTAAAACTTCGCTGAACGCGGCTTACGATTGGGATTTTGGAGACGGTACTGCTCATGAAAGTGGTACTATGGCCAAGCATACATACACCAAATCAGGTAAGTTTACCATTACACTTAAAATCGGCGGTCTAACTTCTTCTAAACGTATCCGCGTAATGCCGGGTGAGTTGAGTTACCAGGTGAAAAATTCGTTGGATCGTGATTATTACAGCTATCAGGCCCGGATACTTGATCCAAGCGGTTCACCGTTTTATACGGCCAATGGCAATCTCATTACCAAGGGAAGTGTAACAGATACCATATTTGTGAATATTGGCAGCAACCGCATTGGCAGTGATATATTGGTAGATGGTACTATCTATTCGGACCGCGGTAATGCCCTGAAGTTTGGTATTGGAGGTACATTGAATAAAGGCACGCATTCTTATATTGAAATGACGCCAGCCACATTGGGTAACTTTTATCAAACCAGTGGTAATATTGCGCTGCCCGGCAGTGCTGTTACCATTGGTACGGCTATAGCAAATTATTGAAATAAGGCATTAATGCAGTGTACACCTATATACGCTTAATTTGATATACACATGTTTACCGAATTTGAAACTTATTTAAGAAATCAGGCACAGTTAACCGATGCGCAGCTTGATTTGCTTAAGCAAACTGCTGTGCATAAAAAGGTGAGCAGGAAGCAGGCTTTGTTGCAAAAAGGGGAGGTATGCCGGTATAAAATATTTATTATAAAAGGTTTGTTGCGTATGTATCGTACTACGCACGATGGCAGCGAACACATTATACAATTCTGTCCTGATTTATCATGGACTACTGAAGCGGAAAGTTATAATAATCAGACACCTTCGCAATACTATATAGATGCACTGGAAGATAGTGAATTGCTTATGTGGAATAAAAGCGATTTCGACCAGTTGTTTGTTCAAATTCCTACCCTAAAAGTTTATTCGGAGCGATTAATTTCTCATACTTTGGTGCTTAGCCGCAACCGTGTGTTTAATAGCATCAGTTTGAGTCCAGAGGAAAAGTATGATGATTTTATTGAAACCTACCCGGGGTTGCTCGCCAGGGTACCTTTGCGCATGGTGGCTTCTTATCTTGGCGTTTCCGTGAAAACATTAACCCGCATCAGGCACGCACAGTTGCAACGATAATTAAAATTGAGGACAAATGTCCTCTTTGTGGCGTTTACAATTGCTGAATTTTGATTTACAAAAATGATGCTGACTGTCTTGAAAAGTAAGATCACTAAGGCAGGAGAGTATCGGTTTTAAAAATAAAATATCAAAAATATGCGCGTATTTGTAACAGGAGCCTCCGGATTTGTTGGTTCTGCCATTGTTGAAGAATTATTAAATGCGGGTCACCAGGTATTAGGCCTCGCCCGTTCTGATGAATCAGCCCGGAAAATCATAGCTGCGGGTGCAGCCGTACACCAAGGCTCAATTTATGATTTGGATAGCTTAAGGAGCGGAGCAGCGGCTGCTGATGCCGTTATCCACACTGCTTTTAACCACGATTTTTCTAAATACAAGGAAAACTGCGAAACTGATCGTAAGGCGATTGAGGCTATGGGCGATGCAATTACAGGGACTAGTAAGCCGATGGTTATCACTTCAGGCACGGCATTGCTAAGCTTAGGTCGCCCGGTAACTGAACAAGATAAGCCATTGGCCGATTCTACCATTATACCGCGTGTGGCTTCTGAAGAGGCTGCTGCTGCCATCACATTAAAAGGAGTAAATGTATCTGTAGTGCGCTTGCCGCCATCAGTTCATGGCGAGGGCGACCATGGCTTTGTACCTATGCTCATTGACATAGCCCGCGAAAAAGGTGTGGCTGCTTACATTGGTGAAGGGTTGAACAACTGGGCAGGTGTGCACCGCGTGGATGCCGCACGGTTATACCGCTTAATTATAGAGCAGAGTACCAGCCCGGCCACCTATCATTGTGTGGCCGATGAGGCGGTACCTTTTAAAGAAATTACCCAGATTATTGCCAAGCACTTAAATATGCAGGCCGTGAGTATTACTCCGGAGCAAGCTACCGAGCATTTCGGCTGGTTAGCGCATTTTGCAGGTATTGACAGCCCTGCATCCAGCCAGTGGACGCAACTCAAATTAGGATGGGAGCCTCAACAACCTGGTTTAATTGCTGATATAGATTCAGTGGCTTATTTCAAGACAGTATTATAACGCCAGTATGAGTTGATGACCTGTTTATCATGTGTAATCATCATTGCTGTAGTGAGAGCTTCGCTACTTAAAAAGCGGAGCTCCAATATTGATTATCTTTAATCAGATGCCATTTTCAAAATTTTTGGACAGATGCTGTTTTACCTGGAGTATTACCTAATCCTTTTCGGGTACCGGTACTTATTATAAAACCTATCGCAACCAAAGTTCCTAAAATAGAAGGCAGAAATTGACTATAAGGTTGGTAATGCGGTAGAACAGTGCCGGTAAAGGCAGAAAGTAAACCACTAAAAGCGCTTACCATTTTCAGAATATGTTCAGGCAGCCATAATTTCGTATAAATTTTTACAGGTAGAAGATATCTACCTATGTCATATAATACGATCAGAAATATATAGCCAACTGTGCTGTATATAATCACAGGAGACCACATGAGGCCAATTGATTTGAAGTAACACAGAAAATATAAAACGGATGTTAATGCGATGATACAAATGGAGATGTCTAATAACTTTGGCACATTTGATCGTAATTTTATAATACGGTAACCTGAAAATGCCATATATCCACTAAGTACTGTGATCACCAGCAAAAAGGTGTTTCTTCCAAAAAAGAACACTCCAACAAGGCCGGTGAGTATTACAATCGCTATAAGTATCAAAAAAAATTGCCCTGACGATTTATGCAGCTTGCCTGATTTAATTGATACAAGCGCTATCAATCCGGCAATCAAAGCCAGTGAGCCGCAAACTACGTGCAAGGTAATGTTGGTTTTGTGCAGAAGTGAAAAATTCTCCATGTGATTTTTTCTTCAAATAGAGAAAATTTAGGCCCTGCCATCGTCCTGAAATGTAGGGATGTACCTATAACCCTAATTTTGAACCGATTTTTGGTACTGTAAAGGCGTCAGACCAGTAGCTTCTTTAAAAATTTTGTTAAACGAAGATTTTGAGCGAAAGCCGCATTCGAGTGCAATGCCCAATACGGAGTAATGAGATTTAGACTGATCAGATAAATATATTTTTACTTCCTCAACCCGGTAGTTATTGACGAAAGTGAAGAAGTTAGACTGTGACTGTTGATTGATGACTTGCGATAGCTGGTTTGAAGTGATCCCCATTTGCGTTGCAAGCATATTTAAGTTCAATTCTGCATTTAAATGCGGTTTGCAGTCACGCATATGATTTTTTAATTGAATAAATAGCTGTTTCGTTTTTTCATCAGTAAGCCCTGAGTTTTTGTAACTGATATTAGCAATATTATCGTCAGCCGAATTTTCAGTGATTGCATTTTGGGGTAAATTGTGTTGTTTTAAGCCACCGTATCCCATGATGAACACATACAGGGTGAGCACTGCTCCAACCACCGCAAATAAATCAGAATAAGGTATAAGCCCATAAGTTACCCCAAATTTAATTAAGAAAAATAAGCTGATAAACAGCGCAATAAAGGAGCCGACTGTCCACTTTAACCAGTTTAAGCTTATCTTTTCGGTATATGAATAACTGTCCGGCAAATGTCTTTGGTGCCTGATAAGTACTAAAAAACTTGCAATTGCATAATAACAGGGTACAAATGCCAGCAATGCGGTTAATAAGCCTTTAGTAACTGCATTAACGCTTTTACTAAAGTTAGGAAGTGCATCTTTGAAATGAAGATAGTGCTGAGGAGCATAGTATAAGTAAAATGCAAAAGAAGTAAAAGTTAAGAATGGAACACTGTGGGTTAACAAATTTCTTACTCTTAAACTGTTGCTAACAGATAAAGAGCGGATGTAAAAGTAAAGAACCGGTGAATTGAGCAAAGGAAAAGAAAAGCAAATTAACTGTAACCATGCCGGCAATAAAGGATGTGATAACAGGTTATCATAATAAAAAGAGAGTTGTAGCGCTATGATTCCCATCCATAGCATCAAAATCAAATCACTTTGACTGTGTTTTGATTTCTGTTTCAATAGCAACATGAAAAATATGCCATTAACGGCTCCCGTTAATATTAGCGATCTCAGCAACATTTGCGGAAAGGTACAAGTTTATAAGCTTTTAAAAAGTCGATAATTCATATACACAAATACGGCCTGTTCACATCATATGAACAGGCCGTGTTTGTGTATATGAATTAAAAAAAGATTATTTTAAGCCAAATATCAGCGGGAAAATAAAGGTAACTACAACTGTCCAAACAAAGTAAACTGGCAGGTAAAGGGCTGTTATTTTGCCTACAGTATTAGTAGCTGCTCTTTTAGTAATGGCCTTAAATAGCTGAACAGCTACCAATAGCAAATTAATTAAAATTAAAATATTGCCGCCCAATACTGCAGTCCGGTTAGGGGTAAAGCCCCACTCTGTTATGCGGAACAAAATGGCAGAAAGCGCAATGCCGTTAACTGCAATGGTAACTGCCGACAACAGGAAAAGTACCCATAACTCAGCCCGGCTTTTGTTGGCCTGACTGCTTTCGGCAATAGAGAAGAAAATGATAGCCATTACACCCAAAAGCAAGGCGTTGAACATTATCAAAAAATCACGATCGTGGTAGGGGTTTTTTCCAGAATACATAGTAGCAATCAGATAGACCACTAACATGATCAACACCAGCGGGCTGAATAGCTTGGCGATTACCGGAGAAACTTTGCCTACCAATTGCGGATTGGTTTGGGTAAGATAAGTGCCTATAATTGGTGCAGCGGCCAGGCCGAAAATGACTACGTTTTTAAAATAAAATTCTTCAATTTTCAGCCCAATAACAGAAAACAACCCAACGGTAATGCCAGACATGATGGCTCCGGCAATCAGGATCAGGGTTGTCATTACCACCAGGTCGCCGTTATACTTTAAAAAACCCAATCGTTTTTCTTCATTGTATTTGGCTCCGCCAACAAATGCAAACCCTAGTATTACCCATTGAAATAAAATCAAATGGATACATGATAAAATTAAAGTATCACTGTTTTTTGAATCCGGAAAGAGGTTGATGAATATAAGGCCGACGACGCTTAAACAGCCAACCAGTGCAATCTTACCGGCAGATAATTGATTTTTCCAGGCGAAATAAGCAGTTAGAAATGGAAATACAATAAACCCAATATTTCTTGGATAGAAGAAATCCTCGCTGATGTTGAAGTAAAACGGCAGTTTAGCTATAACTCCAGCCAGTAGGCCTGCTGCAATCACAAGTAATAGTTCGAGACCGCTGCCCCAATTAATTTCTTCGCTTTCGTAGCTCAACCTTTCGTTCCAGAAATCTGCCAGGGCATTGCCTTTCAGTTCGGGGTATAAGCTGCAAAAATCTCGTTTAAAAGGTGCCTTATGGCTCCGGTACAATCTTTCAAGCTTGCCGGGATTATCCAGACAGGCGAGGATATCATTTTTCATAAATTAAACTTTGTAAAGTGATAATTGAGGTTTGTTTAAACAGGTTAGTTCCATAAAGTGCCATTTAACCCTAAAACAGTGCCTACCCAAAGCGCAATAATATAGCAGGCACAGCCAATTACAATAGCCAATGCTTTATGCCATCCGTGCTGAGTAAAAAAGTGGCCTGTTAAATAACTGAATGCGCCACCTGCCGCACCGGCCAGCGGAACTACGATTAATGGTTTCACCATCCATAAATTGCCCCATTCGGGCTTGGGGTGCTTAACTCCAGATAGAAATACAATAATTAGAATTAAAGCAATGCCAGCGCCCAATAGTGCTCTTAAAACTATTGATGCTGGCTGAATACGTTGTGTGGTTAAGTTGTTAGTAGTCGGCATAATTAATGTAACTATGAGGTTTTATGAAAGTACTTTGTATTTCAAAGATAGCATATTTAACTTTGTACTTCAAAGTAAGTTTTCAAAAAAATTTATTATTAATGTTATAAGCCATCAACCAAAACTTAAAATTAAGCTTAACGGTGTTCTTTTGATAATAAGGTAAACTATATTGAAGTATTAAATGAGATGAAGGGAGGGGCTTAAACCACAAGAGCCCTGCTGATATTCAGCAGGGCTCTTGTACTCAGAGCGGGAATCGAACCCGCACTCCTTTAACGGGAACAGGATTTTAAGTCCTGCGTGTCTACCAGTTCCACCATCTGAGCAGGTGTGGGTGTTAACAACAAATCCCTTCTTTGTATAGGGCAAGAGAAGGGATTGTGGAGCGAAAGACGAGATTCGAACTCGCGACCCCGACCTTGGCAAGGTCGTGCTCTACCAACTGAGCTACTTTCGCTTATGGGCCTTTAACGTGGTGGCGGGCGTTTAAGTCACTGCCATTCCGTTTTGGTGATGCAAATATAGAGCGCAAATCCGGTTCTGCAAATTATTTTTTAAAAAAGCTTAATGTTAAGCTAACGCACTGGCTTTCAAAACTTCACTAATCAAATCACTTTCAAACCCGCGGCTCATGGCATATTGCTGTAGCTTGTAGCGCCGCTTGTAGGGCTCACGCTCTGTTAGTTTATCGGCTTTTTTTTGCATCAGCTTCTCCAGAGTAGCCATATAGGCATCTCCATCCAAGCTGCGCAGCGCTTTGTTAATTAATTTATCCGACACCCTTTTCAATTTCAAGCCCTGTTTAATTTTTACCCGGCCCCATTGCTTCTGATTGAATTTGCCTTGTGCATAAGCCATAGCAAAACGTTCTTCATTCAAAAAGTTATCTCCAATCAGCCGGGTGATAATTTGTTCAATTACAGACGGGTATACACCCCACTCGTATAATTTATCGCGCACTTCCTGCTGCGAGCGTTCCTGGTAGGCACAGTAATGTTCTGCTTTGGCTTGCGCCCGCTTAGGGTCAGTTATTTTCTTCTTTACTTCTTCGTCCATCAATTACAATTAACTTCGGCATTCTTCGTCAAGAAAGCCTATTAAATATACGCATAATTGCGCTATTACTAAAATTATAGCCAAATTCGTACCATGCATTCGGGTAGTTATTCTGTCAGTTTTATTGCCATCATCACACATGCCAGGGGCAGGGTGGTGAATGATTATCAAGTAAATGAACTGGTAACTGATAGCCGGCGCATCACACATGCTAAACAAAGTTTATTCTTTGCACTCAAAGGTCGGCGTGATGGTCATGATTTTATTTCCGAAGCTTACGCTGCCGGTATTCGAAGTTTTATAGTAGAGCTATTACCGGAAGTAATGCCGGAAGATGCTAATTTCTTGTTGGTAGAGGATGTGTTGAATGCTCTGCAACAACTGGCTGCTTATTACCGGGGCGGTTTTCAACTGCCTATTATCGGCATTACTGGTAGCAATGGCAAAACTATTGTCAAAGAGTGGTTGTACCAGCTTTTAGCTGCCGATGAACACATTGTGCGTAATCCCAAAAGCTATAACTCACAAATAGGGGTGCCGCTCTCAGTTTGGCAAATCGGCAAAGAAGATACCTTGGGCATTTTTGAAGCCGGAATATCTACTATTGATGAGATGGAAGCACTGGAGCCAATAATCCGGCCTACCATTGGGGTACTGACTCATATCGGCGCTGCGCACAATGAGGGGTTTCGGAGCCTGAGCGAAAAAATTACAGAAAAGCTAAAGCTTTTTGCCCACAGCAATTTAGTGGTTTACCAGTTTGAAACTTTGCTCAATTACCAGGAGTACCTACCGCAACGCCGGCATTTTACCTGGAGCTACCTATACCAGGAGGCTGATTTATATGTAACCGGGCAGCAATTGCAAGGTAGCCAAACGCATATTGAAGCAGTTTTTAATCAGGAGAAAATAACTTGCCTGATACCCTTCCATGATGAAGCTTCGGTTGAAAATGCAATCACCTGCTGGGCGGTACTGTTAGCTATGGGTTATCATCCGGCAGAAATCAAGAAAAGATTGTCGTTACTGAGTGCTGTAAGTATGCGGCTGGAACTTAAGAATGGCCGTAACAATTGTTCAGTGATTGATGATTCATATAATTCGGATCTACAGTCTTTAGAAATTGCACTAAACTTTTTAAATCAGCAAAACCAGCACCCAGTTCGAACGCTGATTTTGTCGGATATTTATCAATCCGGCTTGCAAGCCGAAACGCTGTATAGGCAAGTAGCCGATATGGTAAAGCAAAAAGGGGTAGATAGGTTTATAGGCGTAGGCGAACAACTGGTGGCTCATCAAAATTATTTTCAATGCCCCGAAGCACATTTTTACACTCAAACTAATGATTTGTTACAAGCGCTGCCCGATCTGCATTTTCAAAATGAAACCATATTAATTAAAGGGGCGCGTTTATTTGGTTTTGAGGAAGTAAGCCAGGCATTAGGGCAAAAGGTGCATGGCACAGTAATGGAAATCAATCTAAATGCGCTGATCAACAACCTCAATTATTACCGCAGCCAGCTGCAACCAGGCGTAAAGCTGATGGCCATGGTAAAAGCATTTTCGTACGGCAGCGGTACATTCGAAGTGGCCAATGTGTTGCAATACAACAAAGCCGATTATTTGGCGGTGGCTTATGTAGATGAGGGTGTAGCCTTGCGCCAGACAGGCATTACTTTACCCATTATGGTACTCAACCCTGAGCCTTCGGCTTTTCAGCAGCTGATAGCGTATCATTTAGAGCCGGAGATTTATAGTTTGTCGCAATTGCAGGAGTTATTAAGTCATTTACAAAGCGGAGGCTCGCCTTATCCGGTTCATATCAAAATAGATACAGGCATGCACCGCCTGGGCTTTGCACCCGAAGAATTGGGGCAGCTCTGTCAGATATTGCAGCAAAACACTTCCATTAAGGTACAATCGGTGTTTTCACACCTGGTAGCCAGCGATGCTGCTGAACACGATGATTTTACACTACAGCAGTTCGCACAGTTCGAAAAGGCCTGTTTGCAATTGCAAACGGTGGTGATGTATCCATTCTTAAAACATATTTTGAATACTTCAGGCATATCGCGTTGGCCGCAGGCACAATATAATATGGTTCGCTTGGGCATTGGTTTATACGGCGTTGATGCTGCCGTACCCGCATCATCGGGCAAGTTGCAGCCGGTGGCAACTTTGAAAACCAGCATAGCGCAAATCAAAGATATCAGGGCCGAAGAAACCATCGGCTATAATCGTAAAGGGGTGCTGCATAAAGACGGCCGTACAGCTACTGTGCGCATCGGTTATGCGGATGGTTACCTGCGTGCCTTCGGTAACGGGGTGGGCCAGATGCTGGTGAACGGTAAACTGGCACCCACTGTAGGCAACATTGCCATGGATATGTGCATGATAGATGTAAGCGATATTGAAGTGAATGAAGGCGACACAGCAATTCTGTTTAATGAACAGCACCCTATTGAAGAACTGGCCCGGCAAATTGGCACCATTCCTTATGAAATACTTACCAATGTTTCGCAGCGGGTAAAAAGGGTGTACTTTTACGAGTAAGTTTGCATTCATGAACAGATTTTTTCGGGCGCTGCTCAGGTATTTTGCTAAGGGCCTATTGGTAGTAGTACCTTTAGGAGTAGCTATCTTTTTAATTTATTGGGCAGTTGCCAGTATTGATAATGCGCTCAACATTAGTACATTTATCTGGGTAAACCCCAAAACCGGTAAGCCAATTTATATCCCAGGCATGGGCGTGTTGGGTGTACTGGTTGTGGTATTAATTGCCGGTGTGCTGGTTACCAATGTGATTACCGACCCTATTAAAGGCTGGTTTAACCGCTGGCTTAACCGCTTGCCTTTGTTTAAGTTTCTGTATTCTTCAGTTAAAGATTTAACCGAAGCTTTTGTAGGCGAAGAAAAGAAATTTAATGACCCGGTTTTGGTGACTATCAATGAGTTTGGTCTTAAAAAAATCGGTTTTTTAACTCAAAAGGATTTAAGCGCCATTGGCTTGCCTGGCGAGGTGGCAGTATATTTTCCATATTCTTACTCCTTTGCAGGGCAGGTAGTTATAGTACGTGCCGACAAGGTAACACACCTGGATAAAAACGCCGCCGAAATGATGAAGTTTGTCATTTCCGGAGGTGTAAGCGGATTGGAATAGTCCGACCTGATAACTCCGGCTATGCTTTACTTATCACTTCTTTTTTGTTAATGTATTTAAAACTGCGGTAGGCCATACCCGCACTGATCAGCATTAAAACGGCGCTCAGCAAATAAGGTGCTCCCGGAAAATATACAGGGGCATGCTTGGCGGTAAAATAAGAGAAAATACTACTCAACAATAGTGGGCCGATAATCGTACTCACACTCACTAAACTATTTAAAGCACCCTGCAATTCGCCTTGTTCATTGGCAGGTACTTTGCTGGTAATTAAACCCTGAAGAGCAGGGCTTGAGATACCACCCAAACAATAAAATATCATATACACATACATTTGCCAACCCTGGCTGGCAAAGGCAATGAGTGCCAATCCTAATGCATAAAATAGTAATCCCGCCACTATATTTTTTTCTTCGCCAAAGCGCGGGAGTAACACCCGGATTAAACCACCCTGTATACTTACCAGTAATACCCCAATGTATATACCCAGGCTGCTAATGCTGGCTAATGTCCAGTTAAATTTTTCCGTTAAAAAGAAGGATAGCACAAACTCTACTGCTTTTTGCGCAATATATACCAGTGTGTAAGCTCCTACCAAGGTGCTGAACGCCGGGTAATGCGCTAATTTGCGCAAGGATGAAATAGGGTTAGCCTTTTTCCAGTCAAACTTTCGGCGGTGGTCTGGTGAAAGTGATTCCGGTAATACAAAAAAGCCATACAAGGCATTAACCAAAGCCAAAGCCGCAGCTGCCATAAAAGGAAACTTAATGTCCACCATGCCCAGGTATCCGCCTAAACCTATACCCAATATAAAGCCCAAACCTGAAGCGGCACCTACGAGGCCAAAGTTGGCAGCACGGTTATGGCCTGTGCTGATATCGGCAATGTAAGCAGTTGCCGTAGTGGTGCTGGCCCCGGCAATACCGGCTATAGTACGCCCTGCAAAAAGCCACCCTATAGTGGGGGCAAAGGCCATAAACAGATAATCAATACCGAAACCCAATAGCGAAAGCAGCAATATGGGGCGGCGGCCATATTGGTCGCTCAGGTTGCCCAAGGCCGGCGAGAATAAAAACTGCATGGAAGCATAAGTAAAAGTAAGGTATCCACTGTACAATCCGGCGGTACTTACACTAATGTGCCCCAGGGTTTGTAAAAGTTTAGGCAGCACCGGTAAAATAATGCCCAAGCCTAATACATCAACAAATATGGTAATGAAAATGAACCCGAGGGCCGCTGTACGCTTGGGGGGTAAGGTTTGCTCCATATGGAAGTAGAAAAGCAGATTTAAGCTAAAAGTTTGTGAATATATGGATTTGTGACAAACTCTTGCTTAAAGTGCTTTTGCGGTACGTGCCCTTTTGAAGTTAAGTATAGCCAGTAAAGTACTAAATACCATTAAAACAGCACCCATTAAAAATGGAGCCCCCGGAAAATAAACCGGAGCTTTAGGCCCAATAAACCAGGCAAATAAGTTAGTCATCAATAAAGGGCCAACTACAGAAGTGGCACTCATTAAACTGGTTAACCCACCCTGCAGTTCACCTTGCTCATTGTCAGGTACTTCATTGCTGATCATGCCTTGTAGAGCAGGGCCAGCTATACCGCCTAAGCAGTAAGGTACCAAAAAGGCAAACATCATCCAGCTTTTATTGGCAAAGGCAAACAGTAACAAGCCCAAAGTGTACATAGCAAAACCCAATACAATACTTTTTTTGTGCCCCAGTTTAGGGATCGTAATTCTAATCAGTAAACCTTGTACCAAACCCGATAACACGCCCACTACACCTAACGAGTAGCCCACCATACTTTTAGACTAGTGGAAACGGTACTCGGTAAAAAAGTTCCATGTGCTTTGCACGGCATGAGCTGCGATGTAAATTAACACTAATGAAAGCACCAAGCCTGCTGTAGCCGGGTATTTGCGCAATTGCGTCAATGAACCTACCGGGTTGGCACGTGCCCATTCAAACGGACGGCGCTTTTCGGGCGCTAAAGATTCGGGCAATAAAAATAAACCATATAAGGCATTTAATAAGGCTAAACCTGCAGCTACCAAAAAAGGTAATTTAACACTGATGTCGCCCAGTATGCCACCTAACATTGGGCCGATAATAAAGCCCATACCAAAGGCAGCGCCTACAATGCCGAAGTTTTGTGCGCGTGTTTCAGGTGTGCTCACATCGGCAATATATGCCGAAGCAGTGGTAAAACTGGCGCCGGTAATGCCAGCCACAATTCGCCCTACAAACAGCCACCAGATGGTAGGGGCAAATGCCAGAAACAAATAATCAACACTGAAGCCTAAGAGCGAAGCCAATAATACTGGCCGACGACCGTATTTGTCGCTCAAATTACCAATTACCGGTGCAAAAATAAATTGCATAATGGCGTAGGCAAAAGTAAGCCAGCCACCATAAGTAGCAGCGCTGGCGTAAGTGCCATGTATTAGGTTTTTAATCAGGTCCGGGATGATGGGGATAATAATACCAAAGCCGGTAATATCAATAAGTAGCGTAACAAAAATAAATCCGAGTGCAGCTTTAGGTTTGGTTGAGATTGGTTGGTCCATAACCGCAAAATAACAATTAGCGTTGGGATTGATACGATTGCGGTTAGGTTATATTTATAAATTTTGCAATCAGCTGTTATTGTGTATATTGTGAGTACATAATAATTTACTTATACCATGAAAAGAAAAGGTTTAATAACTGCCCTTGTTGTGGCCTGTTTAGGATTGACTACGGCCAGCTATGCACAAACGTCAGCGAATGCAATGCCTGAACCTGAAATGATTATTGGACAAGCGGCACCTGCTTTTACATTAAAAGATATGGAAGGAAAAACTGTTTCTCTGGCCGATTACAAGGGCAAGGTAGTGGTGCTTGATTTTTGGGCTACCTGGTGCGGCCCATGCAAAATGTCGTTTCCGGGCATGCAAGTGGCGGTAAACCGGTTTAAAAATGATAAAGATGTACAGTTTTTATTTGTAGATACTCGTGAAAAAACAGACAACTACCAGCAATTGGTAAAAGAATTTTTACAGCAAAATAAGTACACTTTCAAGGTAGTGTATGATGAAAAATTGGCTGGGAATGAAAAAAGTAAGCTATACAAGAATTATAAAATTGTAGGCATACCTACTAAATTCATTATTGACCGTAAGGGCGTTGTTCGGTTTGAAAACATCGGCTTTATGCCTGGCCAGTCGGCTGAAGAGCTTGCTGGTGAAGTGTCAAAAATGATTGAACAAGCTAAAGGACCGGCTGCTTCTAACAAGGTAGCAAAAGCAAAGTAAGAATTGTTATTTCTGTTTTATGCAAACAGGCGCTTTGAATAATTTCAAAGCGCCTGTTTGCATTTCAGGGCTTTTAAATGCTAATGAATATGGAGTTTAAATATTAAAACACGATAATAAAATTTGAAAAGCGTGCTTGCCATTTTTGAGGCGATTATTTTTTAAAGCGCAAGTGTTTGGTGTATTTTAGCTGTTCAATACATAGTGTTTCTTGGTGCCGTCAACTCACAATTCCTCCGGCTGTCACCGCCTATCAAACTTTATTGCTGTTTTCAGCTTTTAAGGAGTGATGTTGTTGGTTATACATACAGGTTCTATTTTCTTTATTCAAGGTTAATAATGGCGTTTAAATTTTTGAAGCAAGGCTGGAAAAGAATCACCGTTATCATACTGTTGAGTTTAATCGCCATTTTGGCAATAGGCACCATTGTATTAAATATTTACTTCTACCCAATATTAAAAGGAAAAGTACAAACTCTTGTATTAAAAGGTACCGATAGCTTATACCGGGTTAATTTTAGCAATGCAGACTTAAACCTATGGCAGGGCAGCGTAACATTGCAGCACCTTGAACTGGAGCCGGATACCGGGGTATTCAGAAAAAAGAAAAGTCAGGGTGGATCCCCGTCGAGCCTTTATCACATCAAAGTTGAGAAGTTAGTAGTTAACCACATTCATCCTTTCAAATTGTGGTTGAAACACGAAGTAGACCTGGGGCAAATTTTACTGAGCGCTCCTGAAATCCAGATGGTTTCTTATCCTGCTCCCGATAAAAAGCATAAACCGAAAGATAGCCGTACTTTATATCAGCGTATTTCCAGTTCATTACATGCGATATATGTAGGCGAAATCAGGCTGTATGATGTAAAACTGCAATATGAAAACAGGAAAGGCAATAAGCCATCCATATCGAAATTTAAAGAACTGGATTTAGGTGCTAACCATTTACTGATAGATTCAGCTACACAGTTTGATACCAGCCGTTTCTTTTATTGCAAAGATCTATTTCTGAAACTCAATAATTTCAGAGGCCGTACCCCAAACGGTTTGTATGCATATAAAGCCAACCTGATTGAGTTTTCTACGCTTGGCCATCAGTTAAATGTACATCATCTTTCTTTGCTGCCTGCAGATAATGCGGCCGCTTATTTCAAACGAACCTACCAGGACCGCTTTTCAATACAGCTCGACCTGTTGCGCTTTAATCATTTCGATTTCGATATTTTTGATACTACTCATACAATTAAAGCTAATTCAATTGTGTTGGCCCAAGGTCACATCAATTTGTTTAGCAACCCGCGCATTGACCCTAAAAGTTATACTACTGATAAATCAAGTGCTTTCCCTCATCACGCCATTCATACGTTGCCAATTCGGCTTGATGTTGATACCGTGCGGATTAAAGGCATCCAGGTACGCTATGATGAGTATAACGTAAAGACAAAACAACAGGGGTACGTTACATTCAGCCATGTAAACGGTAGCTTATTAAACGTAACTAATAATCCTGCCAGCTTAAAGAAAAGTAAGCATTGCGATGTTAGACTCAACTCACTTTTTATGGGTAGGGCGCCGCTGCTGTTAACAATGAGATTGAATTTGGTAGATAGTGCTTACAGTTTTAGCTGTAATGGGCAGTTAGGTGCTATAAACTTACAGGTAATTAATGTGGCAACTGTACCCTTGGCTTCGTTGCAAATTAAATCCGGAACGGTTAAAAAATTCACTTTTAATATTAAAGGCAGCAGAAAAGGCACCAAAGCAAATATGCAGCTTTTGTATAACGACTTGAAGATACAGTTGCTTAAAGCAGATACAGCCGAGCTCAAGCAACGCCGTTTGGCTTTAATGTCTTTGCTTGCCAATACCTTAATTATTAAAAATAACAATCCGGATAAAGCCGGCGAGGTGCCTCGGTCAGAGTCGATCGATTATATACGACCCATTAATTACCCATTTTTTAAAACTTTATGGCGAACCTTAATGATGGGTATTAAGCGCAGCGCCTGTTTGGATGCAAAAACGCAGGCTGATGCTGATGTGAAGTTTGCCAAAAAACAGAAGGAAAAGGCATTAAAAACTAATCCTAAAAGCGAGCGAAAAAAAGCAAGGCAGGAAAGGCGCCGGTTAAGAAAACTAAAAAGAGCGCAGAAAAAAGCCAGAAAGCAGGCAGAGAAAGAGCTAAAGAAAGCGCAAAAAGCAGCGGCTGAAAAAAGCAAAAGCTAAAACCTGTATAGATTTTAGCTTTTGGAAATCATTGAGCGCGTGTAAATTAAAAGTTCGGCTTTAATACATATTTATCATAGAACCTGAAGATATGCTCAACGGCCTCTTCGGCGGTATCTACTACGCGGTATAAATTCAAATCATCCGGACTGATGTTATGTTCACCAGCCAGCATTTTTTCTTCTACCCATTTAAACAGGCCGCCCCAGTAATCGGTACCTACAAACACAATCGGGAAGCGGGCAATTTTACCGGTTTGTATCAGGGTAATGGCCTCGAATGATTCATCCATTGTACCAAAGCCGCCCGGCAGGATGATGAAACCCTGCGAGTACTTCATAAACATTACCTTGCGTATAAAGAAGTAATCAAACTCCAGTAACTTATCGCGGTCAATATATTTGTTATGAAATTGCTCGAAAGGGAGCTCAATATTTAAACCTACTGATTTACCACCGGCCTCGTAAGCGCCTTTGTTGGCTGCTTCCATAATGCCTGGGCCACCGCCCGAAATTACACCATAACCGCGCTCGGTAAGCAGGCGGGCGGTATCTTCGGCCAGTTTGTAATAGGGGTTATCGTTATGGGTACGGGCCGAGCCGAATATAGATACACAGGGGCCAATTTTAGCCAGCTTCTCGAAGCCGTCTACAAACTCAGCCATAATTTTAAATATCTGCCAGGAGTCGGTTACCTTAATTTCATGCCAGTCTTTATTTTGAAAGGCTTGTCTGATTTTTTCTTCACCAGTCATCGTTATTTTTCTATAAGTATTTATCGGTTTACAATGCAGCTACCCGGTTTTTGGCCTTCGAGGTAAGCAGCAAACCGGCAAATGTAATCAATCCGTTGATAATGATAAGCTCATTATCAAAAACATATCCGTGCAATAGCTCTTTTGACGCTGTACTGAGTATATAGCATACTGCCGGCGAGATAAGGCAGATAAAAGGCACCAGTTTATCATTCACCTGCCGGCTGCTCACAAATAAACCGAAGCTGTATAAACCCAGTAACGGGCCGTAAGTGTAGGATGCTACTTTAAAAATGGCACTCACTACCGCATCGTTGTTAATAGCGTTAAACAGCAGAATCGTAATTAGCATCAAACCTGAAAAGAAAATATGAACATAATGCCGGGTGCGAACCATGGCAGGCGAGTTGGTATTTTTCCGTTTGTTGAAATTTAAAAAGTCCACGCAAAAGGAAGTGGTTAAAGCCGTAAGTGCCGAGTCGGTAGTGGCAAAGGTAGCTGCCGTTAAACCCAGCATAAAAATAATGGCCGGAATGGTGCCTAAGTAATTCAGCGCAATAGTAGGGTAGAGGTAATCGGTTTTCTCCACTTTAATACCTTTATTGGTGGCATAGATATACAGCAGTGCGCCAACACTCAGGAAGAAAATATTAATGATTACAAACACGGTGGTGAAACTGAACATGTTTTTTTGCGCTTCGCCAATGTTTTTACAGCTTAGGTTCTTTTGCATCAAATCCTGGTCGAGGCCCGTCATGGCAATGGTGATAAACATACCACCCAGAAACTGCTTGCTGAAATGCAGCTTATTGCTCATAAAATCGTTAAAAAATAGAACTTGAGAATAGCTGCTGTTTTTAATGGCTTCGGCCGCTTCAAAAACGTTGAGGTTAAGGCTGCGGCATATAAAAAAAATAGATAAAAAGACGGATGATACCAAAAACAGCGTTTGCAGGCTATCCGTAATGATAATGGTTTTTAAACCGCCTTTAAATGTGTATGACCAAATGAGCACCAAACATAAAAGCACCGTTATGGCAAATGGAATGTGATAGCTATCGAAAATGAATTTTTGCAGTACAATTACCACTAAATATAACCGGAATGCAGAGCCGATAGTACGGCTTAACAAAAAAATTGCAGCGGCTGTTTTATAACTCCAGGTACCTAAAGCACTTTCAATATAACTATAAATTGAAGTAAGTTTCAGGCGGTAGTATAGCGGTAGCAGTACCGTGGCAATCACAATAAAACCTGCAGCATTACCCAGCACAAACTGAAAATACGCAAACTGATCGCCGCTTGGCGCGCCAACTTTGCCGGGTACCGAAATAAAAGTAACGCCGCTCAGAGCAGTGCCAATCATGCCGAAAGCCACCAGGTACCATTTAGAGTTACGGTTAGCTACAAAGAAGGTATCGTTGTCGGCTGAATTTTTGGAAGTGAGATAGGAAATCACAATCAGCACCAAAAAATAACCGATAATAAATAGCAGGAGTACAGCTGGCGACATATATAAGTTTAATGGTAAAAGCTAATCGCAAGGTAACAATATTAATCAATTTTTATACGCAGCCTATTGGCTACAAAAGCCGCTTGATGACGTTGTGTTGACGGGTTTTGAGGCGCGTTTTTTGTATATTTACAGTATGAATTTTTCGTCAAAATTGTTAGAAAATGCGGTGTTTGAGTTTTCTAAATTGCCGGGTGTGGGCCAAAAAACCGCCCTGCGTTTAGTGCTTCACCTGCTTGATCAGGATAAGGCGGATGTAGAGCGTTTCAGTACTTCAGTAAATAAAATGCGTAATGAAATACAGTATTGCCGCGTATGTCATAACATTGCCGACCATAGCCTGTGCGAGATCTGCTCATCGCAAAAGCGCAACCATCAAACCATTTGCGTGGTAGAGGATACGCGAGACGTGATGGCTATAGAGAATACAAATCAGTACAATGGAGTGTACCATGTATTGGGCGGTTTGATTTCGCCCATGGAAGGCGTTGGCCCCACCGACCTGGAAATTGATTCTTTAGTAGCCCGTATCAGAGCCGGAGAGGTTAAAGAAGTGATATTTGCACTTAGCGCTACCATGGAAGGCGATACCACTATTTTTTATTTACACAAAAAGTTAAAAGATTTTAACATTAGCCTTTCTACCATTGCCCGTGGCATAGCCTTTGGAGGAGAACTGGAGTATGTGGATGAGATTACCCTGGGGCGTTCTATTACTACCCGCATTCCTTACGAGAATACTTTGGTAAAATAGATATTATGAAACTTTCTGTTGTTGTTGTTAACTGTAATGAAAAGAAACTGCTTAAACAAGCACTGATATCTGTAGTTACAGCTGCAGCAGCAACAGAACTTGAAATTATTGTGGTAGATAATGCTTCTGCTGATGGCTCGGTGCAGATGTTATCTACCGATTTGCCGGAGGTAAAAGTACTGGCTATTGATAAACAGGAATCTTTTACTAAAGCTGCCAACCAGGGCATAGCTCTTGCTACCGGAGAGTATATATTACTGCTTAGTCCTTCGGTATTGTTGAGCAACGATACCTTGTTAAAAACAATAAAGTTTATGGACGAACACCCGGCCACCGGCGCTTTGGGTGTACGCATGATTAATGGGACAGGCCGGTTTTTACCCGAATCGAAACATGGTTTGCCGCTAGCTTGGATCCGGTTTTTTAAATATATGTTCTTGTTTCGTTTCTTTCCAAAATTGCGCTTAAATCAGCACGTTTCTTCATCGGGCTGGACGGAGGAATTTGATAATGCCGAGGTAGATGTATTGTGCCGCAATTTTACATTGTACCGTAAATCGGTGTTAAATAAAATAGGTTTGTTTGATGAGCGCTTTGCTTACTACGGACAGGATATTGATTTATCCTACCGCATTCGCTTGGCCGATTATAAAAATTACTACTACGCTAAAACACATGTGGTAAACTATAGTACCACACATCCAAACAAATTAAGCTGGCATTACCTGAAAAATTATTATGGTGCAATGGTTACCTTTGCCACCAAGTATTTATTCAAAATGCCGGCCATCAGTTTAGGAACTGACAAACCGGTGTCAGCTTCCCTCTATGAACTTGAAAGATAAAGTTGTTATTGTTACCGGCGCTTCATCCGGTATAGGCAAAGCTTTGGCTGTCCAGCTCGCTAAAAAAGGCGCTACATTGGTATTGGCTGCACGCCAGTACGTTACCTTATGTGAAATTACCCAAGAACTGGAAAGGAAGTATGGGGTAAAAGCTTTAGCCGTACAATGTGATGTAAGCGTAGAAGAAGATTGCGCTTATCTCATCAAACAAACGCTGCTCACGTTTCAGCGTATTGATGTACTGATCAACAATGCGGGCATTAGCATGCGTGCGCTATTTAAGGATTTGGATTTGCAGGTGCTAAAAAACCTGATGGATGTTAATTTTTGGGGAACGGTATATTGTACCAAATATGCTATGCCCGAATTGCTGAAAAGCAAAGGTACAGTAGTAGGTGTTTCTTCTATAGCTGGCTACAAAGGCCTACCTGGCCGTACCGGCTATTCGGCCTCTAAGTTTGCTATGAATGGTTTTTTGGATGCCCTGCGGGTAGAAAATTTAAAAACCGGTGTGCATGTACTTACCGCTTGTCCGGGCTTTACCGCTTCAAACATCCGTAATACGGCATTAAATAAGGAGGCTAAACAACAAGGCGAAAGCAGCCTGAACGAAGAAAAGATGATGAGTGCCGACGAGGTAGCGCAAATCATCGTCAAAGGCATTGAAGACCGTGACCGTACGCTCATTATGACCAGCCAGGGAAAGCTAACCGTATTGCTTAATAAATTGATTCCCGGCTTTTTAGACAAGATGGTTTACAACGTATTCACTAAAGAAAGAGACCCACTGTTAAAATAAAAAAATATATTACGCTGGGCGATGGCGGCGTTTAGTTCCAGAAGCTCTCAAACACGTCATTGCGAGGTACGAAGCAATCCTCGATGGGCAGTTATTGCACGCCTGCACTGTAAGTAGGAGATGGCGCCCGTTCCTCGCAATGACGCAATGAAAAGTCACTTTGTAATTAAATAATGTTATCGCTCAAAATGACGTTGTTAATTATCCGTTCACCACTTCACCGCCATTGACATGGATAACCTGCCCGGTGATATAAGAAGCATCATCAGAAGCTAAGAACACATAGGCCGGTGCAACTTCCGAAGGCTGACCGCCTCGTTTCATTGGGGTTTCCTGCCCGAACTTTTCAATCTTCTCTTCGTCAAAGCTCGATACAATCAATGGCGTCCAGATAGGGCCGGGTGCTACGCCGTTTACACGGATATTTTTCTCGGCTAAATTTTTACCTAACGAACGGGTAAAACTCAAAATTGCACCCTTCGTTGACGAATAATCGAGCAGGTTAGGGGATGAGCGGTAAGCAGTAACCGAGGTGGTATTAATGATACAATCTCCCTCCTTTAAGTGCTTCATTGCTTCTTCAGCAAAATAAAAATGAGAAAATATATTGGTTCTGAAAGTGGTTTCCAGTTGCTCATCACTAATATTCTCGACATCTTTTTGTGGGTACTGCACGGCTGCGTTATTCACCAGGATATTCAATTTACCCAATTCTGCTACGGCTTTTTGTACCGATTGCTTGCAAAATGCACTGTCTTTTACATCGCCCTGAATCAAGATACAACGCTGACCGACTTCCTCAACCAGTTTTTTAGTTTCTTCAGCATCCTCACTTTCGTCTAAATAAGCGATGGCCACATCGGCGCCTTCTTTGGCGAAATGTATACTTACTGCCCGGCCAATACCGCTATCGCCGCCGGTAATCAAGGCAGCTTTGCCACGCAGCTTTCCGGCAGCTTTATAATCTTGTTTAATATATTCGGGCTTTTGCTGCATTTTAGCTTCACTGCCTGGTTGGTATTCCTGCTTTTCGCTTCCCGAAAATTGGGTGGGTTCTTGAATCATAGTAAATTTTGATTAATGAATTTATCTATAGGTTAACTCGGTTTAAGAGATACAGGTTTTAGAAATGTGAAGATGTATTGATAATAAAGATGGAGATGCTGCCGCTTGCTGTGCTTCGAGAGCCTCAGCATGACAAGGAGTTTCTATTTAATAACAATAATGGTGAATGTCAGCAAAGGATTAATTCAATTCAGCAGGCTGATAGCTGCTCAGCTTGCTTAAATCTAAAATCACCTGTCCGTTTTCGCCAGCAAAGAAGGTTGGGGTAAATTTTCCGCCCCATACCATTTCGTTATACTGGTAGGAGGTGCGCGATTGTACCGTTTGCGAAAAAGTATCGTCAAAAGCTTTTAAAATGATATTAAATGTGGCTTGCTTTTCCTGCAATTCTTGTAAAGAAACATCTTTTAGCGGGCTGTCATCATCCAAAGGGTGTACTACGGTCCAGCTTAAGGTAAGTAGTTGTACACCGCAACGCTCCAGTTTTAGCGGCATAAATTTACGTACAATTTTGCCTTCTATCGTGTCATTAAAAGAGAGTGTAACATCGGCTCTTAAATCAATTAATAGGTTGCGGCGCTTGTTAGCCAATCTGAACATAATACCATTAATGCCATCGCGGTAAGGGGCAACCAGCATCCGCTCGCTATACATAATTTTAGCAGTAGGGAGCGAAAAACGCCCATATAACAAACCGGTGGCCAGGGCAAAAGCCAGTAAGCCAATCATCGATTCAAAAGCTGCTACGGTATTGGTAGCTACTCCCACCGGGCTGATATGTCCGTAACCCACGGTGCTCATGGTCTGCGCCGAAAAGAAAAAGGCGTCCAAGAACTGGCTCATATCGGTTATACCTGCCATGCCATCAAGGTTACCCGGGCCAAGACTTACATAAATTAAAGCGAACAAAATATTTACCAATAAGTAGCCGCTTAACACAATGAGCCAGAACTTGCTCCAACTCATGGTAATCATCTGGTGGTAACTGTCGGCAGTACTGAAATAGCCCTGCCCGGTACGCTTTACATTAATGGATCCATCGCGATTGATAATGCGCTGGGTAATGGCCTGGTTGCCAAAACCCAAATCGTTTTCAGCTTTGCCTTCCTGCTTAGTTAAAGCCATGCAATTGTTTGATACTAAAATTAACTAACCAGCCGATTCATCTTCAACACCATCCTCTTTGGGTTCCCAAAGCTCAACAATATTTCCTTCCGGATCCAATATGTGCACAAATTTCCCATAATCGTACGCTGCAATTTCATCAACCACAGTAACGTTAGCTGCTTTTAATTCATCCACCAGCGCAGCTAAATTTTCTACGCGGTAATTAATCATGAACGATTTGCTTGAAGGGTTGAAATACGTAGTATCCTGCGGAAAAGTACACCAGGAAGTAGAACCTGATTGAGACGGCTTATCAGCTTGGCGCCATTCAAAGGTAGCGCCGTACTCACCTGCAGGCAATCCCAGATTTTTGGCGTACCATTCGTTCATGCTTTTAGGGTCGTCGCATTTAAAAAATACGCCGCCTATGCCGGTTACTTTTTTCATGTGTAGGGTTTTGTGTGACTGTAATAGTGTTAAGAAATTTGATGAGCAATTTCTATCAAATAGTAGAATATTCCAAATAGATGAGGGGTATTAAACAAAACACTTACGGTTAATGCTAAAATTCATGTTACACTATTGCATTTGGTAAAAACTATTTTGATATTTGTTTCAACAAACAAACATGAAATTACAAGTAAATAACAACGGTTGGTGGCTTAACGAGTAACTCGTAAGGCAATCCTGTTTTATTTATAAAAATATTGGTTAGAAGGGTTGTCAGTACACTGACAGCCCTTTTTTCATATGTGCCTCATCCCTGTAACAGCGCATATCAGCATACATTCAGGGAATAGAAATGAAAGCGATACTTAACCATTTATTCGGTCACAAAACATTCAGCAAAGAGCAATCGAAAGAGATATTGACCAATATTGCCCAAGGCAAGTACAACAGCTCCCAGATTGCCGCTTTCATGACGGCCTATTGCATGCGCAGCATCACAGTTGATGAATTAGAAGGCTTTCGGGATGCCATGCAGGAACTTTGCCTGCCAGTGCACTTAGAGAGCGATGAATTGATTGATTTATGCGGCACCGGCGGCGATGGCAAAGACACATTTAATATATCTACCTTAGCTTCATTTGTACTTGCCGGGGCCGGGTACAAGGTAGCTAAGCATGGTAATTATGGCGTTTCCTCCGGTTGTGGGTCATCTAACGTGATAGAATACCTGGGTTACTCGTTTACTAATGATCAGGATAAGCTGAACAAAAGTTTGTACGAAGCGAATATTTGTTTCTTGCATGCCCCGTTATTCCATCCGGCCATGAAAACAGCCGCGCCCATCCGGAAGGAATTAGGGATAAAAACGTTTTTTAATATGCTGGGGCCAATGATTAATCCGGCGCAGCCTAAACACCAGTTGGTAGGGGTGTTTAATTTG
Organism: Mucilaginibacter koreensis; assembly: GCF_054783355.1. Classification (NCBI taxonomy): domain Bacteria; kingdom Pseudomonadati; phylum Bacteroidota; class Sphingobacteriia; order Sphingobacteriales; family Sphingobacteriaceae; genus Mucilaginibacter; species Mucilaginibacter koreensis. Next base: position 481,736 of record NZ_BAAGQS010000001.1, read on the forward strand.
GAACTGGCCCGATTGTATGCATACTTATACCAAAAATCGGATAGAAAGTATACCATTTTACATGCGCTGGATGGTTACGATGAAATTTCTCTCACGGGCGATTTTAAAACATTTTCGCCGGCGGGAGAGAAAATTAACAGCCTGCAAAGTTTAGGCTTCGAGCCTATTGATGCCACGCTGATTGCCGGTGGACATACCGTGCCTGAATCGGCCGATATATTCATTAAGGTATTAAATGCTGAAGGAACCAACGAGCAGCACAACGTGGTACTGTGTAATGCCGCTTTAGGGATTCAAACCATTCATCCCGAAAAATCATTTGCCGATTGCTTTTATGAAGCTGAAGAGGCACTGCTCAGTAAGCGGGCATTAAGCAGCTTTAAACGTTTAATCGCTAACTAAGCCCGATCTATGAAAATAAAAGTTTGCGGCATGCGCGAGGCAGAAAACATACAACAGCTGACAGCGCTGCAAACCGACTATTTGGGTTTTATTTTTTATTCAAAATCACCCCGTTTTGCAGGAGAGATGAAGCCTGAGATTTTTGACACGATGCCGTCATCTATCAGCAAAGTTGGCGTGTTTGTGAATGAAAATACAGATGTGATTGAGCAAATGGTAAATCAATATCATTTAAATGCTGTTCAGTTGCATGGGGGGGAAAGCCCGGATTTTTGTGGTCGGCTAAAAGGAAAAGTTGAAGTTTGGAAAGCTTTTGGTGTAAACGACAGCTTTAACTTTAACCAGTTGAATGCGTATGAAGACCAGGTAGATTACTTTCTGTTTGATACCAAGACCGAGGTGCACGGTGGTTCGGGGCAAACATTTAACTGGCAGGTACTGAATAACTATCAGCTAAATGTGCCTTTCTTTTTGAGTGGCGGGCTTAGCCTGGAGAATTTAGCAAGTGTTAAAGAAATGCATCATCCCCAGTTTTACGGGGTAGATTTGAACAGCCGGTTCGAAACTGAACCGGGTATAAAAGACATAACAAAGCTGCAACAAGCTTTTAACTTATTAAGACCAATTACCAATGAAATACGGAGTTAACGAGCAGGGATATTACGGTGATTTCGGCGGAGCATATATTCCCGAAATGCTTTACCCCAACATTGAAGAACTGAGGCAGCAATATCGCGCTATCATTAGTGATGCCGGTTTTAAAGCAGAATTTGATTCATTGCTGAAAGATTATGTAGGGCGTCCTTCGCCTTTGTATCTGGCCAAACGTTTATCTGAACGTTATGGTGCCAATATCTATCTCAAACGTGAAGATTTAAATCATACTGGCTCTCATAAAATCAATAACGCCATCGGTCAGATTTTACTGGCCCAGCGTTTGGGCAAAAAACGGATTATAGCCGAAACCGGTGCCGGCCAGCATGGGGTGGCTACTGCCACTGTTTGTGCACTTAAAGGTATTGAATGCGTGGTATACATGGGCGAAATTGATATGGAGCGCCAGGCACCCAATGTAGCCCGTATGAAAATGCTGGGCGCTAAAGTAGTGCCTGCTACTTCGGGTAGCAAAACACTGAAAGATGCCACCAATGAGGCCATGCGCGACTGGATTAACAACCCTGAAGATACTCACTATATTATCGGTTCGGTAGTTGGGCCATACCCATATCCCGAAATGGTAGCTCAGTTTCAGTCTATCATCTCGCAAGAAACCAAAAAGCAGTTGCTCGAACATACAGGCAAAGAGTTGCCGGAATATGCTATTGCCTGTGTAGGCGGAGGTAGCAATGCCATGGGCATGTTCTATAATTTTCTGGATGATGAAGAGGTACAACTCATTGCTGTTGAAGCAGCAGGTAAAGGCGTGGATAGTGGTTTTTCGGCAGCCACTTCGGCACTGGGCCGCGAGGGAGTATTGCATGGCAGCCGCACCATATTAATGCAAACTGATGATGGCCAGGTGGTAGAGCCTTACTCCATTTCGGCAGGACTAGATTACCCCGGCATTGGCCCGCAGCATGCGCATTTGCATAAAATTAAACGGGCTAAATATGTAAGTATCACCGACGAGGAATCATTAAATGCCGGTTTGCTGTTATCTCAGCTGGAGGGAATTATTCCGGCTATTGAATCAGCGCACGCGTTGGCACATTTGGAAAAAATGCAGTTTAAAGCTACTGATAACGTAGTCATCTGCCTGTCGGGCCGTGGAGATAAAGACTTGAGTACTTATATTAAGCATTTCGGATTTTAATTTGTGACATTAAGTGCCGGTACAAATCATTAAATACCGTGAGTGGACGTTCGAAGTAGATCCAGAAACTACTTCTTTGTTGTATCAGAATGTGGCAGCAAGCGGAACGGAAGAATGTGCATGTGGAAATTGCAAATACTTCTTATCCATCAAAAGTGATGTTTATCCTCTCGAGATCAAGGATTTATTTGTAAAGCTTGGTATAGATATCACTAAAGAATACGAAGTATGTGATCTCGGAGACCAAGCTACAACTTATGTATATAGTGGGTGGTTTCATTTTGTTGGACGCATACTTGACGGAAATGACGATACAATACAAGAAAATGCCGGAAGATTTAATTACAAAAAAGTTAACGGTGTATTTGATATTGGTTTTACCACTAAAATCAGTGCCAGCTTTTTTGATAATAATGAATATCCCTTGGTACAGGTAGAGTTTCTAACAACAGTGCCTTACCCATTAAACTAAAATAAAACAATATAATGTCTACGCTAACTGCAAATCGCCTCAATCAGGTGTTCGAAACTAAGAAAAATAACCTGCTATCAATCTATTATACGGCTGGTTACCCGGAGTTGCATGCTACGGTTGATATTGCTGAGGCACTGGAGCAGGCCGGGGCTGATTTTTTGGAAATCGGCTTCCCATATTCTGATCCGGTAGCCGATGGACCTACCATCCAGCACAGTTCGCAAATGGCGCTGGAGAATGGCATGAACGTGAACCTGCTGTTTGAGCAATTAGCCGAATTGCGCAGCCGTGTTTCTATACCGGTACTATTGATGGGGTACGTGAACCCGATGGTGCAATACAGCATTGAGCGCTTTTGCGCCAAAGCTGCTGAAGTAGGTGTAGATGGATTGATTATACCCGACCTGCCGATGTATGAATATGAAACTTTATACAAAGATGTATTCGCCCGGCATAACCTGAGCAATATTTTCCTGGTAACACCTCAAACTTCAGAAGAACGCATTCGCAAAATAGATGCCTTAAGTAACAGCTTTGTTTACCTGTTGTCTTCATCATCAATTACCGGTAAAAATTTGCAGGTGTCAGACACAATTGAAGGTTATTTTAAACGTATTGCCGATATGCAGTTGGACAACCCAACGATGATTGGCTTCGGTATTTCTGATGCTGCTGCTTATCAAAAAGCTTGCGCTTACGCTAATGGTGCAATTGTAGGCAGTGCTTTTGTAAAGCTGTTAGGTAACGAGGGACATATGGAACAATTACCTGAGTTCATTAAAAGTATAAGAGGATAAATCTGCTACCCTCGGTTCAGGCCGAGGGGCGGAGCTATTTCGTATAAATGTATCTTCTTATATAGGTTTACGCAGAACAAAGCAATATAAATAAACAAAGCTTCAAATAGCGGCAGGGAAGTGACTTTGCTTTGTTCTGCGCAATCAGGTATGAGAAATATGTTTCTGCGATAGTTATTTCTTATACTCGCCAAACATCTTCACTATCGCCTTTTCCCTGAACTGAAATATCTTTTTCACTTGTTTGCCTACCAGCAGCGTGTTAGACAGGCGGCCAATCATACCGTAGGGTATGGCATAATCTAAAATATCAGTCATATGCACGCCGCCCGGTATTTCCGTAAAATGGTGCTGATGATGCCACAGAGCATATGGGCCAAAGCGCTGTTCATCTACAAAATACACATGGTCTTGCACATGCGTAATCTCTGTCATCCAGTTTAGCTTGATGCCAAGCAGGGGCGATACTTTATACGTAATAATCATGCCCGGATACATTTTAGTGTCCTCACTATAGTTGGAGGTCACTATAAATTTCATATCTGGCGGCGTAATTTTAGCCAGGTTAAGCGGCGATGAAAAAAAGTCCCAGGCTTGGTCTAAACTGATGGGCATGGACTGTTCCCATTCCAAATGGTAAGATTTCATGTCAGGCTAACAACTTACTATGCAAACAGTTTACTTAACCTTGTGGTCTATCCGCAGTGGCAATTGGCAGGTCTCGTCTTGACCATTCGCTCCAAGAGCCTAAAAATAATTTAGGCTCACTCATCCCTGCATACGCCATTCCCAACAAGGTGTGGCAAGCCGTTACGCCCGAGCCGCAATGCACAATAACATTCTCGGGTTTTATCTCACCCAAAAAGTGTGTATACGCATCTTTCAATTGTTCGGCCGAAAGGTACTTACCATCAGCATTTAGATTTTCTATATACGGCAGGTTAACCGCACCCGGAATATGGCCTGCAATCAAATCCAGCGGCTCAGTATGGCCTAAATAACGCGGGGTTTCACGTACATCAATCACCATATAGTTTTCATCTTTCACCAGTTGCTGTACCTGCTCCAAATTGATTGTACCTGCATATTGCCCGGGCACAGGGTAGGCCGCCTCTGGCTTTGCCACAGCAGGTATAGTGCTTAATGTACTACCGGCATCAATAGCCGCCTGCAAACCGCCGTTTAATACCTGTACCTTTTGGTGCCCTATGGCACGCAGCATCCACCACAAGCGAGCCGCCGGGTTAGCGCCTGCTTTATCGTCATAAATAATGATATGGCTTTGCGGTGTAATACCCCAGTTGCCTAATTTTTCGGCAAATGATTCTAATGCAGGCAAAGGGTGCCGGCCGCCAAAAGCTGGGTTTTCGGGGTGGGCCGCCAAATCTTTATCCAGGTCGGCATATAAAGCGCCTGGCAAATGGCCGGCTAAATAGCGTTGGTACCCATCGGCTCCGCCGCGGGCATCTACCAATATAGCACCCTGCTCAACTGCGGTGCTGAGTTCATCAAATTCAATTAATGGCGACATAGCATTTACGTTTATACCTCAAATATATAAATGCAGTGCAATTAGCCCCAGTATTTACTGCACAATTTTATTGGCGCAATAAGAACTGGCAAAAGCTTCGGGCTTGGCCTTAAATACAAACCCCATGCTTAAAATGTAACCCATAGCTTCATGCAAAGCCTGGTTCGATTTAAACATGGGGTTGGTATTGATATCGGCATGCACTTCCAGGCCTACATCATACAAATCCAGCAAATCGCATAATTGGTAGGCAATGTCAATAGAGCCCTGTACCTCGCGCAGCATACGCTCTTTAATAGTCATTTTCTGGGAGGTGCGCTCTTGGTGAATGTACATAAATCCGCCACGCTGTTCGCGCAGAAATACAATCACGGTTGCAAAATCGGTTACTGAGCCTTTTACCTGCGAGTCGGTACCGATGCAAACTTTCAGTTTGTTGCCCAGCTCGGTTTCGCGCTCAATGGTGCGTTCTACTTCGTCCAGAATAGGGGTTTGTAAAATCTCTCCGCTAAATTTTCTCCAGGTCATAAAAAGATGAGTTAAGAGGTGAATGGAGTACTGACCTTTGCGGTCAATAAAAGTAACTAATTAGTTATCATATAAACGTTATCAATGAGTGATTTATTTGTTAACATTTAGCTTATTATCAACATTTTATATTCGAATTTAAGAATTGGCCAATTGATGAGATGAGTGAAATAATTTATTAGCTGCATTTGTTAAAGCGGCGGCAGTTCGTCATATTTAAAACCAAATTTGTTTTTCATGAAAAATCATCACTTATTATGGCTGACAGTGCCTGCTTTAATGGCTTCGGCCTGTAACAGCAAATCGGGCCAAAGCGACAGCGACGTGCCTAAACGCACTGTGTTTTTCGATAAGTCGGGCATGGATACTACGGTAAAGCCCGGCGACAACTTTTTTGAGTATGCCAATGGTACCTGGACTAAAAAGACCCAGATACCTGCCAGCGAAGTAGGTTGGGGGTCATTTTATACGCTGTATAATGATAACCTGAAGAATCTGCATAAAATTTTAGACGGCCTGCAAACTGAAAGCCATGATAATGGCAGTAAAGAGCAAAAGATTGCTGATTTTTATGCAAGCGGAATGGATTCTGCAGCTATTAATAAACGAGGGTATGAACCTATTAAACCATTACTGGCTAAAATTGCTGCCATACAGAACGCGCAGCAATTAATTGATTTTTGCGCCGATAGCTACAAGGATGGCGATGGTTATTTATTAGGCTTCTATGTATCGCCAGATGACCGGAACAGTACCAAAAACATGGTGCATTTTGACCAAACCGGTTTAGGCTTACCCAACCGCGATTATTATTTCAAAACAGATTCGGCCTCGGTAAAAATACGCCAGGAGTACGTGAAGTTTATTGCAAAGCTATTTACGCTTACCGGTGTAGATGCTGCCACAGCAGCCAAAAATGGCGATGCCATATTAAAGCTGGAAACAGCCATTGCGGGTTCACACTCTACACCAGTTGAATTGCGCGACCCTGTTAAAAATTATCATAAGGTTGCAGTAGCCGATGTGCAGAAACTTGCCGGTAGCTATGATGTAAAAGCACTATTTAAACGTATGGGCTTTAGTACCGATACTGTTTTAGTTGGCCAGCCCAAATATTTTTCACAATTGGCTACGTTGTTAAAAAGCCAGCCTATTGATGTTTGGAAAGCCAAATTACAATTTACAGCTTTAAGTCATCATGCCAGTCAGTTGAGCAAGCCTTTTGATGAGGCTCAGTTTAACTTTTACGGCAAGACACTGAATGGCCAAAAACAGCAGCAGGAACGCTGGAAACGCATGACAAGAAATGTAGATGGCAATTTAGGCGAACTGCTGGGCCAGCTATATGTAGAAAAATACTTTCCGCCTGATGCCAAAAAGCGGATGCTTGATTTAGTAAACAACCTGCAAAGCGTATATAAAGACCGCATTGAAAAGCTGGACTGGATGAGCCCGGATACCAAAAAGCAGGCTATTGAAAAGTTGAACGCTTTTACCAAAAAAATCGGTTATCCTGATAAATGGAAAAGCTACGATGATGTGGCCATTAACAAAGCCGAGTATTACGAAAATGCGCAGCAGGTAGCCAAACATAATTACAAAGAGGAGTTGGCTAAAATTGACAAAAAAGTAGACAAAACAGAATGGGGCATGACGCCGCCAACTGTTAATGCTTACTATAACCCAAGCTTTAACGAGATTGTGTTTCCTGCCGGTATTCTGCAATTTCCGTTCTTTGATAAGGATGCAGACGATGCGATTAACTACGGTGCCATTGGTGCAGTTATCGGCCATGAAATGACCCATGGCTTCGATGATCAGGGCAGCCAGTATGATAAGAGCGGTAACCTGAAAGTATGGTGGACACCTGAAGACAGCAAAAAGTTCAAAGTTAAAACTGAAGGCATTGCCAAGCAGTATGATGCTTACACCGTACTGAACAACCAGCATGTAAACGGCCATTTGACCATGGGCGAGAACATTGCTGATAACGGAGGTTTAGCTATCGCTTACCAGGCATTTAAAAATACAGATGAAGGTAAGAGCAACAAAAAGATTGATGGTTTGACGCCCGATCAGCGTTTCTTCTTGTCGTTTGCTCAGGTATGGCGTATCAAAAACCGCGACGAAACCATGCGTATGCGCATCAGCACTGACCCGCACTCGCCGGAAATGTACCGCGTAAACGGCCCTCTATCTAATACCGATGCCTGGTACAAGGCATTTGATATTAAGCCTGGCGATAAACTATACAAGCCGGAAAACGAACGTATCCGTATCTGGTAATTTATAGCCATTCATTTAACAAAAGCGGCCCTGATGATCAGGGCCGCTTTTGTTATAGCTTGTAACCTTTATTCACTTGTATAGCAGGCTTCTTGCTTAAGAAATGGACAACAATATGGAAAATCCAAATCAGCAAACCAACCAGTAGTGCCAGTATTATAGCTACAATAAAGCCGGCTTTAAATGCGCCTTCAACCAGATTACAACTGGAAAAAGCAGTTGCCAAAAAAATGGCAAGCACAGGCAAAGTAAATTTTTTCATAGTAAATGCAGGGTATGATGTATAATATCAACCCTTAAAACAGCAAATGGTTGACTTTTTATCACTTCAATTGATTAAAGTCTAATGAAAAGCAATAAAAAAGTATTTTTACCACCAATACAAATTAACATCTGATGAGCAAACTTACACCATTCCATGTTGCGGTGCCTGTATATGATTTGGAAGAAGCCCGCCGGTTTTACCGCGAGGTGCTGGGTTGCACCGAAGGCCGCAGCAGCGGGCAGTGGGTTGATTTTAATTTGTTCGGGCACCAGTTTGTCATTCACCTGAATCCACGCCCGCAAGAGCAGCCACAACATCATTTTAACCCGGTTGACGGGCACGAGGTGCCGGTACCGCATTATGGTGTGGTTTTAGAGTGGGAGCAATGGCACCAATTTGAAGCCCAATTGCGTAACCATGGTGTGCAATTTATAGTGGAACCGGGTATCCGTTTTGTTGGTTTGCCTGGTGAGCAGGCAACTTTGTTTTTCTTAGATCCTTCCGGAAATGCTTTAGAGTTTAAAGCATTCAAAGATATGGCCCAGTTATTTGCTGTTTAATTTAACGCTAACGCTAACGCAAAAGGCAATTGAATTATAATTCAATTGCCTTTTGCGTTTGTATGAGATATGCTTATTTAAACAAGCTGCCTAAAGCGCCACCTAAGCCGCCAGATATAGAATTAGTAATGCTATCAGGAGTAATACTGTTATCATTAGGATCATTGGCTTTGTGGGCAAATTTTTGCAGCAAGCCGGGTAAAGCAGCGGCAATTGCGCCGGTAGCTGCAGGTGGTAAGCCAAACTTGCTTCCTAATGAACCTAATACGCCACCTTCAATGGCACTTACTACCGGGCCGCCAGATTGTACAGCACCTGTTAATTGTGACAGCAATCCACCCACACCGCCTTGAGCAGCGGCTTGATTTTGTAAGCCTTGGCTTACCTGTGTAGCAATTTCATGATGTACAGCATCATGCTGACCGTTAGGAATAGCATTGGCTACTTGGGTATTACCACCTATTTGGTCTTTAACCATCTGTAATATTTGATCAAACATAAGTATGAGTTTTAAATAAACTTTAATATAACTTATGGTTAATAAGTTTTAATAAAATGAAAATGGCCTGCAATAGTTAGTTTGCAGGCCATTTTCATTAAACGGTTCGGTTTAATTAACGAATATCGCTTTTGATTTTATTAGCTGTACCGCGGCCAGATAAGTACACTTGTAAGCCGAAGTTCAACGTTAAAGTACTTTGATAACCTGCGTTACCGAAGCCGCCTACACCGTTATATTTTAACAATGTTTCCAAGCCTACGCTTGGGGTCACAAAATAAGCAAAGCCAGGACCGAAACCGAAATCGAGGCCGTTGGTGTTACCGCCGCCATTGCTTACGTTTACACCGCCAATACCAATGTTGGCTTCGCCAAATAAACGACCATGACGCAGTAGAGGTGCATCGGAACCGGCATAATAGCGGCCCAGGCCACCTACGCCATAGGTAAAGGTGGTATTGGTGTTTTTAGCAGTAGCAACGCCAAGGTTTACATAGCCACCCAAGGCTACGTTATCCTGAATAAACCAAGCTGCTTTCGGAGATACGCTAAAGCTAAACACTTTTGAGTTATCCAAACCCAGGCGTACATCGGCCAAATCGCCACCCAGCATTACATTGCCTTTTTGAATTTGTGCATGGGCTGAAAATACCGCAGTTGTCAATAACAGGACAAATAAGTAAGTAAATTTTTTCATAGCGTTTAAAAAGTTAATTGAAGATTAAACAATTGCTGGTACTACAACCCAGATTTTCGATTGTTTGCACAAAAATCAGATTGCAAAATTCGTCATCGGGTAATCTTATAAGTTGTAATCTCAATAGTCGCAGGTAATCAATTAAAAATTAAACAGTTAATTTAATAGCTGAACTTATCGGCCAAAGAAAAATTTATTTATGATTTATCGTTATTATAGTGAGCGCTTGTTGGCATAATTTATGCAAACTGGTATCCGTCTTTATGAAATACTTAAAAACCATACTCGTATTAATTTTTTTCCTGGTCAGCATTTCTGCTAAAGCTCAAACGGAGAAGAAGCTGTGGAGTGCGAATGATCCACTGAAGTGGAGCGATTATCATGGTAAACCCGACAAACGTAGTCCTTTTGCAGCCTACACTTATTTTGGATTAGATTACGGCTACCAGCGCAAAGGCAATGGTTTATACCAGTTTACTTTTGAAGTAGGCAGTTATATGGATAAGGCGCTATCCTGGAGGCGTGGAACACCCAGCGAAAACTTATTAAAACACGAGCAACTGCATTTTGATATAGCTGAATATTTTGTGAGGCAATTACTTATAGCTTTTGGCAATCATACCTATACAAGTAATTACAAGGCCGAAATTGCCCAAGTGCAACAGCAAATTGCCAACTTGCGCAGAGGGGTAGAAGAATTATATGACAAGCAGACCGTTCATTCTGTTAACAGGGAGATGCAAAGTAAATGGGATGCCTATGTGGCTGATCTGCTGAACAAAAATTACACGCTTGAACAGGCCATTGCTAACTTGCCTAAATAAGTATTTAGCCAAATTAGCAATGGCTTAATGTGACAATATATACGTACCCGGTAAAAGATCTGTTATAAACTTACAGACATTTGAATGTTGCAGCGCTCATAAGGGCTGTTTTCACCGCTTACCTTTTTAAAGCCTAATTTATGATATAAGTTAATAGCAGGTTTTAGTATGGTATTACTTTCCAGATAAACGGTTTTGGCACCTAAATTTCGTGCTGTGTTCAACGCAGCGCTACCTAACAAATAACCTATGTTTTTTCCTTGCACTTTAGGCGAAACAGCCATTTTTGCCAGTTCATAGTCGTATGATTTATGGTTCATTTTTAACAATGCACAGACACCTATCGGCTCATTATGGTACAGGGCCACAAGTATGCGACCGCCATTATCAAGTATGTATTCTTCAGGATGGTCTAATGCTTTGTAGTCAGCTTCTTCCATCTTAAAATATTGAGATATCCATTCTTCGTTTAGTTGCTTAAACGCTGTTTTGTATTGAGGCTTATAGTCAACAATGTGTACGTGCTGAGCCTCACGTTGCTTTCGCTGTTCCTTAACACGTTGTAATAAAGTTTTTTGCTCTAACAGATATTCCCATTCTTCAATCGCTTTCCATAAATTATGGTTAGTCTGCGCCGTGAGTTCTTCAATAGCATTACCAACATCCATGTACTGATCTTCTATTTTTAAAGTGATTGCCTTGCCTTTATCACTTAACTTGATCAAGTTGCGTCTTCCGTCTGCTGTATCTTTATTTTCTGTTATTAATCCGGCTTTAATCATTTCCGAAATAATTTTACTTACAGAAGGGTGTGAGTGGCCGATTTCTTTAGCAATAACAGTAACCGTTTTCTCTTCCCCATCCGAAAGCGCATAAAATACAGGGAACCATTTAGGCTGCATATCAATGTTATATAATTGATAAATTTTGGCAGCATCTTCAGTTATCATTTCGGTTAACATTCTGAGCCTGCTGCCAATTGCTGTTTTACCTACTTTTTGAAAAAACTCCATATTTAATTAATTACGTAATCAGTTACGCAATTATCGCAAATTAACTTTTCAATTCAAATTATTGAAGCTTAAATAACGAAATTATGATTCTACAACAACAGCATCACCTGTTTTAATGATGCCCCCCTGTATAATGCTGGCGGTAATACCGCCATGACCGCGCACTGCATTGTAACCACCCGGGCCTAATGTTTCTTCCATGCGGGAACAGGGGTGGCAAAGTCCGGTATATTCCAGCAGTGCATTGCCTACCCAAAAACGCCGGTCTTTTAACGCCAGCAGGTTTAAGCCTTTTACTACAATGTTACGGCGCAATAATTCGGGTGCTAAATCATCAAGGTGCAATAGGGAAGCCATAGCCTCAATGTGTTCATGCTGAATAAGGGTAACCTGCCTTTTACTGCCGGCCTTGGCGGCGTAATGATCGCCGGTTAAGCCATGTTCTGTAACAGCCTGCACCTCATCAACAGCTTGCACTGGTGCCTTACGTGCCGGGCGTGTGCCAATCCATAACACGGTACCCTGCTGCGGTAGCGTATCCAGCAAAAGCTGCATTGGTGAGGTAGGTGCCAGTTTCATATAAATAGTATCAATCAACAAAAATCATGTCAAATAAATCGCTACAAGCTACAGAGATTTGGTGTGTTGATCAGGTGAATTTATAATACCATCTCACGGTACAATTTCTCCAAAGTTTCCGTAGCGTCGGCATTACACAACCCTGGGTGTACTTTTGAGGCCTGCACTACAGTACTGCGCGTAGCTGTAAGCCACCTGAAACGCGAGGCATTGTCCAACAAGCCAATAGGGCCGCCAGGCTTACCGCCAATGCAAATACGCTCAAAGGCATGCAGGTTTTCCCTTACTTCTTCTGCATCAGTGCTGTGCGCCAGTGCTTGCAGGCGCTGCTTATTTAAACTAATGCGGCACTGCAAAAATTTTTGTTTAGGGCAGTATAAAATAACGCCTACATTGATAAACTCCTCACGTTCTACCCTGGGCATAACGCGAATGATAGCATACTCAAATAAGTGTGGTTCTGGCATGTTGGGCAGCATTTACAAATATATGAGAATGGGCAAGCCGGGTTTTTAGAAATCCGGCGTATACTATCCGGCGTTCTTCGGCAGTTTCCTGCTGTGCAGGGTCGTGCAGCCAATCATCCGGTATAAGATTAACAATGGCATCAATACGTTCTGCAGTTAGCAACGGCTTAAATTCTGCATCTATCACCTCCAATTCGGTGGCTTGTGGTAATAGCACATGGTCTTTTACCTGCGCAAAGGGGCGCTTGGCCTGCTCTTCCCAATTATGCCAGCTATGATGAAAATACAGCGACGCGCCATGATCAATCAACCACAACTCACGGTGCCACATCAGCATATTGGTATTACGGGCGGTACGGTCTACGTTAGTAAGCAGGCAATCCAGCCATACAATTTTTGAGGCCAGATGTGCATCCACCACAGTAACGGTAGGATCAAAGGTAATAGCGCCCGATAAATAATGTAAGGCTAAGTTTAAGCCGGTACTGGCTTTCAATAAGTCCTGTATTTCTTCATCTGGCTCCGAGCGGCCAAAGGCAGTATCCAGGTTGGCAAATACCAATTCCGGAATTTTGAGACCCAGCAATTTGGCAATTTCGCCGCCAATGAGTTCGGCAATCAGCGCCTTTACACCCTGGCCGGCACCCCTGAACTTCAGTACATATAAAAAGCCGTCGTTGGCTTCCGCAATAGCCGGTAGTGACCCACCCTCTCGTAACGGTGTTACGTAACGGGTTACATCTACCGTGCGCAGTTCCGGCGTATAATCAGTCATAATATTTATTTTGATAGACAGATATTCAAAAGCATTTGCAGCTTCAAAGATCAGCCAAATTCCAAAGTTCTGAAAAATGCGTCAGGTTTCATTATATTGATTAATGTACGATTGAGATATATGCCGTCTTTTCCGTTTTAAACCGCTTATTTTGCCGCGTCACATTTAGCAGCAATGAACAATACACTCCAACAGCTTTACGGTAACATTGATATTTATTTATTCGATCAATTATTAAAAGGCCGCTTTGATTACGCCCGTAAAGTACTGGATGCCGGGTGTGGCAGCGGCCGTAATCTGATCTATTTTTTGCAAAATGATTATGAAGTATTCGGTATTGACCCCAACCCGGAAGCAATTGAAGCAGTAAGGGGGGTATCAGCCCGGTTGGCACCAGCTAATTCGTTGGAAAACTTTCAGGTGTCTACAGCTGAAAACTTACCTTTTAGCGATGATATGTTCGATTTAGTGATTTGCAGCGCTGTATTACACTTTGCACAAAATGAAGCCCATTTTAAAGCTATGCTAACATCTATGTGGCGCACACTTAAACCGGGCGGCTACTTTTTTGCACGTTTGGCTTCAGATATTGGTATTGAATCATTGGTCACTCCGCTGGGTAATGGTTGCTATGTATTACCCGATGGTTCCACCCGTTTTTTGGTTAATGAACAAATGCTGCTAGACTATACCGAGCAGTTAAACGGCTACCTGTTTGAACCCATTAAAACAACCAACGTGCAGAACCTGCGTTGCATGACTACCTGGTGCGTACAGAAAGCATAAAAATAGGCGTTAATGCCTGCAGCTGTTTATTAGGAAAGGAATGCAAAAGGCAGGGATGCTCCATAACCTGCCTTTATATGTATTAATTTGAAGCCGATGGCGGAGCTGTTGGCTTTTTGGGTTTGTGCTTGGTATGGTGATTATGCTTGCGACGGTGGCGCTTATCCTGTGGTTTTTTCTCACTTACCGGAATAGCAGCCACATCTTCAGGTAGTGGCACTTCTTCAATTTCACGGTCAATTAACTGCTGTATATTTTGAAGCTTACGTTGGTCTTGCCGGTTAATGAAGGTGATGGCTGTACCTGTAGTGGCTGCACGTGCCGTGCGGCCAATGCGGTGAATGTAGTCCTCCGGGTCATGCGGTGCATCATAATTAATAACCAGGTCAATACCCTCCACATCAATACCTCTCGACAGTGCATCGGTACCAATAATGATAGGCAGTTTGCGGTTTTTAAAAGCCAGTAAAATTTCCTCACGCTCCAGTTGTTCCATATCTGAGTGGAAGGCTTTTACATTAAAATGTGCCGATTTCAGATCGCGGTAAACGGCTTTTACCTTGTCTTTGGTAGAAGCAAATACAATTGAACTGGTATACTTGCCGCTGCTTAATATCTGACGAATGAGTAAGCCCTTCTGCTCATCCTGAGCACGGTAAATTTGTTGGGTGATACCGGCTGCAGGCTGTGAGATAGCTATGTTGATCTGTTCCGGCTCGTGCATAATGGTATGAGCCAGTTTACGAATCTTCGGTGGCATCGTGGCCGAAAACAGCAAGGTTTGCCTTTTTTTGGGCAATTGGCTCACAATTTTCATAATATCATCCTGAAAACCCATATCAAGCATACGGTCGGCTTCATCTAAAATCAAATATTGCAGATGGTTGAATTTCAGAATGCCCGAGTTCAGGTGTGCCATCAGGCGACCTGGGGTAGCCACTACAATGTCTACTTTGTTTTGTATAGCACGGCGCTGCTGTTCATAAATAATGCCATCGCCGCCGCCAAATACGGCTACCGAGCTTAAGCCGGTAAAGTAGGCCAAACCTTCGGCCTGCTGGTCAATTTGCTGAGCCAGTTCGCGCGTGGGCGCTAAAATTAGGGCTGCCGTTTGCCCGGTAGGGTTTTGAGCAATCTGGTGCAATAGAGGCAGTAAGTAAGAAGCTGTTTTACCGGTACCGGTTTGGGCGCAGGCAATTACATCTTTTCCCTGCATTACTACCGGAATGGCCAGTTGCTGAATAGGGGTGGGGGTTTGATAACCCATGCTGTCCAACCCTTCGGCTAACTGCTCATTAAAATTAAAATCTTTAAAAGTCACGCTTTGTATTCAAATAAAAGTACAATATACACATTTTATTTGATAAGCGAGGATAGGAGGCCCGGTTGGCTGAGATTACACAAGGCCAATCCAATGTTTATTTTGTTGTTGTAAGTAGAAGCGTGGCAATCAAACGTTGCACCATGTGCACACAGCTCTCATACATTGCCACGCCATTTTTTATCAGATGTAATATTTACTTTTTGGCAATCTTGTACAATTTTCCGCCATCGGTAACTGCGTACAAAGCGCCGTCTTTACCTTGCGCAAGTGCCCTGAAGCGCTCGCCTTTGTCTGCCAGCAGGCGCTCTTCACCGGTTACTTTATTGTCTTTAATCACCAGGCGGCAAATATGCGTGGCACTCAGTGAACCTAAAAACAGGTTGCCTTTCCATTCAGGTATTACATCGCTGTTATAGAAAGTGATACCCGAAGGGGAGATTACCGGATCCCAGTAATAAATGGGCTGTTCCATTCCTTCTTTTTGCTGTATGCCAGCGCCCAGAGTTTGGCCACTGTATTCGATACCGTAAGTAATGATAGGCCAGCCATAGTTTTTTCCGGGTTTGATGATGTTAACTTCATCACCGCCGCGCGGACCAAATTCGGCTTCCCATAACTCATTGGTGGCAGTGTTCCAAGCCATACCTTCGGGGTTACGCAATCCGTATGCATAAATTTCGGGGCGTGCACCCTGAGTATTTGCGAAGGGCCCGTTAGCCACAGGCTGGCCGTCTTTGGTAATGTGCACTACTTTACCAATAGCCGCGCTTAAATCTTGCGCTTTTACCCGTATGTCATCCGCACCACGTTCGCCGGTGCTTACAAACAGATTGCCTTGAGGGTCGAAAACAATGCGCGAGCCATACTGCAAGCCACCGTTGTAGGCAGGTACAGCACGGTAAATTACTTGTATATTTTCAATTTTAGTTTCATCAGCTGATAGCTTGCCCTTGGCTACTGCCAGCAGTGAACCGCCCGAAGCCTGCTCGGCGTAATCCCAATAAATCATCCGGTTGCTGCTAAATTGCGGGTCAATATTTACATCCAGCAAACCGCCCTGGCCCTGGTTCACCACAGCAGGCAGGTTAGTAATTTGTTTGCTCACTTTACCATCGGTACCTAAAATCAGTAATCGCCCGGCTTTTTCCGTTACCATAAAGCGGCCGTCGGGCAGTGGGCAAATGGCCCAGGGCTGGTTCAGCGTAGTGTTAAGTTCAGTTATGGAAAGCGCTGTTTGCGTTTTTACAGCCCCTATACGGGTTTGGCCTTTAAATGCCGGCTTATAATTACTGTTGGGCGCTTTGGTTTCTACAGACGGACCCGAATTGGTTACGGTGTTTGAAGCGTTTTTTGTTTCAGTAGATGCAGGTTCGGTGTTATTGCGACAGGCACTTATAGAAGCGATAAGCAAAGCAAAGCCTATAGTGGGTATAAAAGTATTCACTCTCATTGCGGTAATTGATTTATATAACTACGCCAGCAGGCGTGATAATGTTTGAATGAGATACCTCAAACAGAATGCTGCTCACAAGGTTATTTATGCTTTAGCTATGCCATCAGTAATTTACTAATCTATTATACACTGCCATTAAATGACCGATATTAAAGAGCAACGTAAAGAAGCCTATGATTTTTACAAGGAAGCGCTTAGTCACTTAAACGAAAGCGGCACCCGCTTTATGCTGGGTGGCGCTTTTGCCATGTTTAAATACACAGGTATTTACCGCGATACTAAAGACCTGGATGTGTTTTGCAAGCCCGATGAGTACACCAAAATTTTAAAGCATTTTGCCGATAAGGGTTACCGGGTGGAACTTACTGATGTGCGCTGGCTGGCCAAGGTGTTTCATGGCGACTATTTCATCGACATTATTTTTGATACCGTAAATAACATCTGTACTGTAGATGACAGTTGGTACGAACATTCAAGCCAGGGTGAGTTCGCGGGTACACAGGTACATTTTATACCGGCCGAGGAGTTGATATGGTGCAAAATATATGTGCAGAACCGCGAACGTTTTGACGGGGCAGATGTAAACCATATTTTGCTGAAGCAGGGCAAAGATTTAGACTGGAACCGCCTGATGCGGCTGCTGAACCCGCACTGGCACTTACTGCTGGCACAAATTTTAATGTTTCAGTTTGTGTACCCGGCAGATTTTCATGAAGTGATACCCAAATGGGTGTTTGATGAGCTGATAACCCGCGCCAACGAGCAGTATGATTTGCCCCCTGCGGTAGAGAAGGTTTGCCGCGGTCCGGTTATTGACCAAACCCAATACAGCATAGACATTAAAGAGTGGAATTATAAAGTAAGTACGATTAAAACTACTTAAGATGGCAGAGGAAAGAAAAGTGAATACCATAGCCGCAGTCGGCGATATACATGTAAAGGCCGGTGACAAGGGCAAGTGGTCCGAATGCTTTAAAGAAATATCGCGCCAGGCAGAAGTATTGATCATCTGCGGTGATTTAACCGATACCGGCGATGAGCACGAAGCACAACTGTTAGCAGAAGAACTGAAGGCGTGCACTATACCCGTAGTGGCCGTGTTAGGTAACCACGATTGTGAAAAAGGCCGTGAGAAGCTCATCAGGCAAACCATGCAGCAGGCCGGCGTGCACATGCTGGATGGCGAAGCCGTGGTGATAGGTGGCGTTGGCTTTGCCGGCGTTAAAGGTTTTGGCGGCGGATTTGACGGCCGTATGCTTTCCATGTTTGGAGAAACGGCTATGAAGGCTTTTGTACAGGAAGCCGTAAATGAGGCTTTGGCTTTAGACCGCGCCCTGGCCAAACTCGACCAGGAAAACCATGATATTAAAAAAATTGCCGTGTTGCATTACTCGCCGGTTAAGGCAACCGTAGTGGGCGAGCCCGAGGAGATATTCCCATTTTTAGGTTCATCTCGCTTGGTCGAACCGTTGAAACGCCGCCAAGTGGTAGCCGCTTTTCATGGCCATGCACATATTGGTACCCTTGAAGGCTGTACGGCCGATGGGGTGCCAGTGTATAATGTGGCCAAACCCATACTAACCAAAGCGGGTTATCAATTACCTTTTTACCTGTTTAAAGTAGAATAAATGCCGGCCTCCAAAACGCCTATATATACCGCGCTGGCAGCCAACCTGGTAATTGCCGCCACTAAACTTACCGCTGCGTTTATTACGGGAAGTTCGGCCATGGCCTCAGAGGGGGTGCATTCGCTGGTGGATTGCAGTAACGAGGTGTTGCTGTTCCTGGGTATCCGCAACAGCCAGAAACCACCGGATGCAAGGCGGCCCTTTGGTTATGGCAAAGAATTATACTTCTGGTCTTTTGTGGTATCCATCTTGTTTTTTGCCATTGGTGGGGCAGTATCTATTTATGAGGGTGTACAACACATGCTGCATCCCGAAGTTATTGAAAATCAAGTTTGGAATTATGTGGTATTGGGCGTTGCTTTTACATTCGACGGTATTTCACTGATTACCGCTTTGCGCGAATTTAACCGTCAGCGGGGCAGTACGCCATTCTGGAAAGCCGTAAGGCAAAGTAAAGATCCTGCCACCTTCGTGGTTTTGTTTGAAGATGCTGCCGATGTTATTGGTGTGCTGATTGCCGCTGCAGGTATTACTGCCAGCCTGATTTTTCATAACCCTCACCTGGATGGTTTAGCTTCGGTGCTGATTGGTATATTGCTCACTTTGGTAGCCCTTTTTCTGATGCGCGAAAGCCGCAGCCTGCTCATGGGCGAAAGTGCGCCCGCTGATGAACTGGAAGCCATTAAAAATATGCTGAAGGCCGATCCAGGTGTAGCCGAGGTAACTAACCAATTGTCTATGTATATGTCGCCCGAAGAAGTAATCCTGCTCACTAAACTGCGCTTCAAACCTGATGTTTCGAGCCAGGATATGGTACACATTATTAAAACCCTGCGACAAAATGTGCAAAGTCGTTACCCTCAATATCAGCATTTTATTATTGAGCCGGTTTAAGGCGGTTTGGGCAGTAAAAAAGGTTAACTCAAGGTGTGTTATTTGATTTTCTTCGATTGGCCAGGTACTTGCGCACGGGCTCATCGTAAACTTTAAGCACCAAATAAGCGAAACCTATTAACATCACAACGCTTATGCTGATAATTAAGGCCAGTTGTGGTACCCCGGGCTTATGTTGATTATAATAATTGCCAAACATCCAAAGCACAGCATAATGAGTCATGTACAGCGGATAAGATATTTTACCTGAAAACTGGCAAAGTTTACGCACACCCGGGTTTAGCACTGCGCCTGCACCTAAAGCCACGAGCAGCGGGAAATATATCAGAACTACTAAAGGTTCAGTAATCCAGTTCCACCTGGTAAAAGGCATCACAAAAGCCAAAAATAATAGTACCGCCAATCCCACAAACCCCAAATTTGATTTTATAATCCAATTAGAACGGTACACCAGTATGCCAGCCAGAAAAGAGTAGGCTATACGTGCTGAACCATCCCAAAAATTAGGGCCGCCCCAGCCACCCATCAGGTTGCCTGCCCTATAACAAACCGTACAAAGTATGATGGCCGCCGGTATAATCAGTATCCTCAACCAGCGGCGGCTCAGTTTGTACAAAAACAAAGCATATAAAATATTGGCCACATATTCCCAAAACAGTGACCACGCCGGGGCATTCAAGCCAAACAGATTAAGATATCTGTCTTGCATCACCGGGAAGGGAATCAAAAAGATAGAGCAGGCGAAAATTAATACTAACCGCCCTAAACTATACACTTCCGGGTGCCCGCCAAAAGGATCAAAAAACAGGGCGAGCAGCCCCAGTATCGAACCTAAGATTACCAATGGGTGCAATCTTATCATCCGGGATTTAAAAAATTCCATAATGCCCATTTTACCAATGCGGTCATCATAAGCATAGGCAATCACAAAGCCCGATAAGCAAAAAAAGAAATCAACCGCCAGGTAACCATGGCCAATAAAATTTTTACTGTAATTAGTGTAAGCTATTTCCATAAAATGGAAAATCACTACAGCAATGGCGGCTACCCCACGCATACCATCCAAAATTTCAAAGTGAGATTTAGTCTTTAACAAGGCCGGCTGCAATTTTTCGCTCATGGGTAATTTTAAACACTTGAGTTGCAATATAAGCCATTATTGCAGGCGGCACAAACATTTACTCATCGTTTTGCTGTATGCGCTGCTCCTCTAAATCTAACTGGTTTTCAATTTTGCGGATGATATCATCGTCATACCCATCTATTTTTCTGAAAGCATGGAGCTCTTTACGCTCGTGCTCTAATAAATCTATGATTACAGTTTTAAACTGTTTGATGATAGCTTTAGCTTCTTTTCGTTTATCTTCATCATCATGAATTTCACTAAATAACTCCTGTTTTAACCGCCATTGCTCTACCCGGTTTTTAATGAGCCGGTTGGCTTCCGTATCCTTCTTGTATTGTTCATCAATTCGTTTTAAAGCTGAGGCATACATTTCTGCCTCAATTTCAGATAGCTGCTGACCGTCGGGCTTATCGCCAGGAAAGCTTTCAGGCTTTATTTTCCGGATCACCCATGGTAGGGTAAGGCCCTGAAAAACGAGGGTAATGATAATGACCACGTAGGTAATAAACAGGATGAGATCACGGTGCGGGAAGGGTTTACCTCCCGAAAGCATTAGCGGAATAGATAGCGCTGAGGCCAGTGAAACTACACCCCGCATACCTACCCAGCTCATCACTGCCGGGTTGCGCCATCCGGGCCGGTTTTGTGCCACCTTTATATATTTACTAATGAACACCGTAAACCAGGAGGAAGTAAAACCCGATAACATCCTAACCAAAATGATAGCCAGGGTAATAATAGCGGCCAGCCCAAGTGCCTGCAAAAAAGGAAGCTCTTTCAAGCCATAAATAATTACGGGTAACTGCAACCCAATAATCAAAAATATAACCGCATTAAGTATAAACACAATGGATGACCATATGGCATTAGATTTTAACCTGCTGCTGTGTGAAAACACAAAATGATTATGGTAGGCAATAAATAAGCCTCCGCTCACTACTGCCAGCACGCCCGATGATTCGAAGCTCTCGGCAGTTAAGTACAGTAAATAGGGGAGTGCAAGCGATAAAGCAATATCCAGGTTAGCCGTAGTAGGCAGCCAACGGTAAATGGCATAAAATGCAAACCCAATAACCAAGCCTACAGCAATTCCCGAACAGGTGATGAATAAGAAACCCGTGGCCGCTTGGTGCCATACAAAGTTGTTGCTGGTAATGGCAATCAGCGCAAATCGGAACAGGGTTAAGCTGGCTGCATCATTCAGCAAACTTTCTCCCTGTAGTATAGAAACTACGCCTTTGGGCAGTTTCACATACCGCAATACAGAAGTGGCTGCTGCGGCATCGGGTGGCGAAACAATGGCACCCAATAAAAAGCCCTGCGATAAGGTAAAGCCTGGTATGAGCCACACACTTAAAAAGGCTACGGCTGCCGCTGTAAGCAATACATATCCAAACGCCATTACCGTAACAATGCGCCGCCATTTCCATAAGGCCTTCCATGAAATATCTTGTGCTGCGTCAAATAATATGGGCGGTAAAACAATAAAAAATACCAGGTTAGGGTCAATGTGTACATTGGGTACCTGAGGCAAAAAACCGAGTACCAGACCGGCAATCACCAGCAGTATTGGATAAGCGATTTTGAGCCGCTGCGCGATGAGGACCAGAAATGAAACCGCAATGATGAGGCCTAAAAGCAAGAACAGGGTTTTTTCCATCGGCTATAATCGGTAAGGAACTTATGAAGACATAAGTAAACCCACCGGAGTAATACATTGTTTGAATTATAGGTAATACGTGCCGGTTTACGTGTTCACCAACTATAAAGCTGATTTGATGTAGTGTCAGGGTTTCTTCAAAAATTTTAATGAAAATGCTGAACCCACACCCACAGCGGCACCTGCGGCAACATCTGAGGGGTAGTGTACCCCCAGATACATACGCGAGTAACTGGTAGCGCCAGCCCAGAAAAACGAAGGCGCAATTACATACCATTTGGGATAAGCAATAGATAATGCCGTAGCTGTAGCTATGGTAGATGAAGTATGGCCTGACGGAAAAGAAGAACTGCCGGCTTCGTAAACCGGCACAATGTTAAGGTTTCGTATAAAAGGTCGCGGGCGTTTTACTATGCGTTTAATTAACATGGTAAGCCCATATGAGAGGGCCGTGCTGCTGGCTACATACAGTGCGTTTTGCCGCATTTCTTTATTGTTGGAGATAATGCCGCCTGCCAGCAATCCGGCGGGTACACCGATATCGCCGATACGGTAGTTTCTCGACAAAAACATAAAAAAACCGGTTTGCGCCGGGGTGCGGCGTGCCGCCAGTTCAAGCATCACCCGTTCGTCAAGCTGCTGAATTGTACTTTGGGCATTTACTTTTACCGTATTAAGCAAAACAGCTATATGTAATGTTATAATACAGAAGATATATTTGGGCATACAGATAGCGGTGTATTTCATTGTTGAAGATGGCGCAAGCCGGGGCTTGTAAATTAAATGCAAATTTACCGTTATTTGTTTATCTGCAACCCGGCAAACATTTGTCTGCCAAACGCGATTAACAAATACGCTGCCTGAATTTTTATAACACATAGCAGATACTGCTTTCAATACATATTTAAATGAACTATCAACCTTTATTAGACCAGGTACAAAAATATGTGCATGCTTACTATGACCTGCATCATAATGAGAAACTGCTTTACCACAACCGCCAGCATACACAAGACGTAGTGGAGTCGGCCATGCAGATTGCCAATCACTACCAGCTTAATGATGAAGATTTTTTTGTGGTGATGACGGCCGCTTGGTTTCATGATTTGGGGTATTTTGAAAGCTGCAATGCACATGAGGAGCGTAGTGCTCAGTTTGCCGAAGGCTATTTGGCAAGCTTAAACCTTGATGTAAAAATTATTCAAAAAGTAAAAAAGTGCATTTTAGCTACCAGAATGCCGCAACGCCCCGAAGGTTTGCTGCAGCAAATTATCTGTGATGCTGATTTATTTCATTTAGGTACTAATCAGTTTTTTGATAAAACCAAAGCTATCCGGAAAGAACTGGAGGCAATGGGCAAGGATATTAGTAAGCATGAATGGCGCGTGAAAACCATTAAGCTGCTCGAACAGCATGAATATTTTACAGATTACTGCCGCCTGTTGCTGAGTGATACGCAAACCGAAAATTTAAAGGAGCTGATTAAAAAGGAAGATACCTGGCAAGCCAAGAACGAAGTATCTAAGGATGAAAGCGGCCCGACGGCACAAGTGCAGGGCAAAAGTGCAGATGCAGCTAAAAGCAGCACTGAACCGGCAAAATCCAAGAAAAAGGAACGGCCCGATAAAGGTATTGAAACCATGTTCAGGGTAAGTTCCGGCAATCATCAGCGGCTGAGCGATATGGCTGATAACAAAGCCCATATCATGATTACAGTAAACTCTATCATTCTTTCTGCCATATTGAGTTTGCTGCTGCGCCGCCTGGAAGATCATCCTTACCTGGTTATTCCTACATTCATAATTTTGGTCATCAGCCTGCTGGCAATGGTATTTTCTATTCTATCCACCCGGCCATCCATACCTGATGGTGTTTTTACCCCTAAGGATGTGGATGACAAAAAAGTAAATCTGCTGTTTTTTGGTAACTTTTACCGGATGAGTTTGGAAGATTATGCAGCCGGTATGAATAAAGTAATGAACGACCGTGAGTTTCTGTACGGCAGTTTAGTGAAGGATGTATACGCCCAAGGTGTGGTACTGGGCAGAAAATACAGGCTGCTGCGGGTAGCTTACAACATATTCATGTTCGGACTTATTGCTTCGGTCATCGCTTTTATCATCGCAACCGTGTTT
This sequence comes from Mucilaginibacter koreensis, assembly GCF_054783355.1. NCBI lineage: Bacteria > Pseudomonadati > Bacteroidota > Sphingobacteriia > Sphingobacteriales > Sphingobacteriaceae > Mucilaginibacter > Mucilaginibacter koreensis. The sequence goes on from NZ_BAAGQS010000001.1 coordinate 506,253, forward strand.
GCTGGTAAACATTAACTAAGCATCATCATAACCATGAATCCTCAGTTCTATAACCGCGATTTAAGCTGGCTGTCCTTCAACGGGCGTATCCTGATGGAAGCCGCACGCAAACAGGTGCCGCTGATGGAACGCATCAAGTTTCTGTCTATCTACTCCTCTAATCTTGATGAATTTTACCGTGTGCGGATGCCGGTGGTAATGGCTATGCACAAACTGGCGGTAAAGCAAGATGAAGGGGCAGATATACACGCCGCGATAATATTGCAGGCGCAGCAAATGGTGCAACAGCAATTAGTAGAATTTGGCCGTATCCTAACCACCGAACTGCTGCCTTTGCTACAGGATGCCAACATTCATTTGGTATATAAAGAAGCCATACCTGAAATTATAACATCGGAGGTGACTAATTACTTCTTCAGTCAGGTATTGGCATATATTCAACCGGTACAACTCACTACTGGCGCTGCCTTTTTTCCTGAAAATAATAAGCTTTACCTGCTGGTCCGTTTAAAAACCCAAGCCGACGTGGAGGAAACATGGGTAGTAAATATTCCATCAGATGTGTTGCCGCGTTTTTACACGATTGCTAAAAGTGAGGTACAATACATTGTGTTTTTGGATGATATTATCCGCATGGGTTTTGCAAAACTGAGCAAGCCGGAGCATGAATTGGCAGGCACCTACAGTTTTAAAGTAACGAGAGATGCTGAAATTGATTTTAAAGACGAATACATCAGTGAGGTATCTGAGGACTTGGAAAAGCAACTGGCCAGGCGCGATTATGGACTAGCTACCCGCTTTTTGTATCAGCCCGGTTTGCCGCTACGCTTGCTGTATAGCTTACAGCAGCAGTTTAATTTGCCACCCGAAGGGGCTGTAGAAGGGGGAATTTATCATAATTTGAAAGACCTAGCCGATTTACCTGTAAAGCGTACCGATCTGTCCTATCCATCCTGGCCGGGCTTATATTACCCTGATATTCAGCAAGTACCTTCACTGCTGGATTACATTGCCCAAAAAGATGTTTTTTTTCATGCCCCGTACCAGTCGTACGATACCATCCTGCGCTTTTTCAATGAAGCTGCCATCCGGCCCGAGGTCACCGAAATTTATATCAGCCTATACCGCGTAGCCAGCGATTCGCGCATTGTAAATGCCCTTATCAGCGCCGCTAAAAATGGGAAAAAAGTGCAGGTAATGGTGGAGCTGAAAGCCCGCTTTGACGAAGCCAATAACATTAAATGGGCCAAAAAGCTGAAAGCTGCCGGCGTGAAAATTATTTACAGCCCGGCCGCGTTAAAGGTACATGCCAAAATAGGACTCATCAAATTACAAATGGGCCGACGTGTGCATTATCAGGGCATATTAGCTAGCGGTAACTTTAATGAGGCCACGGCCCGCTTTTACACCGATCATATTTTGCTCACTGCCAATAAGGACTTGTTAAGCGAAATAGAACTGCTTTTCATTTTCCTGGCTCAAAAAGCAAAAAAGGTAGATGAGCGTAATTTTATTCCGTTCAAGCATTTATTGGTGGCCCAGTTTAATTTGCAACAGGAGTTTATCAGTCTGATTGAGCAGGAAATAGCCAATGCACAACAAGGGCTTCCGGCAAAAATTATTATTAAACTCAACAATCTGGAAGAGAGAGTTTTAATCCGTAAATTGTATGAGGCTTCAGAGGCGGGTGTGCAGATTGAGCTGATTGTGCGCAGTATTTGTTGCCTGATACCCGGCGTAAAAGGGATGAGCAGTAACATCCGCATTACACGCATTGTTGACCGCTATCTTGAACATGGGCGTATCTTTATCTTTCATAACAACGGCGACCAGCAAGTATATTTGGGTTCAGCCGACTGGATGAATCGGAATATTTATCACCGCATTGAGGTGTGTTTCCCGGTATATGATCAAAATATAAAAAAGGAAATACTGGATTTAATTCATATTCAGTTGGCTGATAACGTGCAGGCAGTTACTTTAAACCAACAACTCGGTAACGAGCCTGTTATACCATCGGGGCCGGCTGTGCGCTCGCAGCAGCAAATTTATGAGTTGTTAAAACAGAATGCCATCTTACAGCCTCATTAGCATTTATGCCTAAAATGAAAATTACACACATTGTATTGCTTTTAACAGCCTGCACTTTACAGTGGGCTTGTGTTAAAGGGCAAAAAGAAGTTAGCTATATAAGCCCGCCCGGATATGACCTCGGTAAACCTAAAAAGTTCCTGATGGGGGATGATTTGCTGGAGATTTCCGGTTTTGTATTTAATCATGGTAATACCGATACCGTTTATGCCGAACAGGATGAAGACGGCAGGATATACCGGTTCAAACTAGGCGAAAAGTCGGTAAAAGATACCCGCTTCGCCAAGCATGGCGATTACGAAGATATTGCGATACTGAACCGCCAGGTTTTTGTGTTGAAAAGCAACGGCGCTATTTACAATTTTCCGCTGGATAGCGTAGTGCATGAGCGGCTCGAAAATGTGAGAGAGTTTAAACACTTGTTGCCCGAAGGTGAATATGAAGGCATGTACGGCGATTCTGTTACCCAAAAGTTATATGTACTTTGTAAGAACTGCAGCACCGATAAAACCTCTAAAAGCAACAGCGGCTATATGTTGAAGTTGGGTACAGACGGTACTTTGCAACCAGCCGGAAACTTTGAAATAAAAGTAAAGCAGATTGATAAGTTGGCCAATGAAGAAGATAAAATAAAATTCAGGCCATCGGCTTTGGCCAGGCATCCGTTAAATGAACAATGGTACATTTTATCATCGGTAAATAACCTGTTGGTGGTAGCAGATAAAAATTGGAAAGTTACTGATGTTTATCACCTCAATCCTCAAGTTTTTTTGCAACCCGAAGGCATGGCTTTCGATAAGATAGGTAATTTGTACATATCCAACGAGGGAGACGAAATTTCGTCAGGAAACCTGTTAATGTTTCCGCTAAGTAAAAAATAGTTATCATTGCCTGTAAGGGGAATTACCTGAGTTGAAGATTGTGTTATTTTACAGGCAGAAAATGCAACTATGCAAAGCAGCAGCTTTTATTTGAACAAACATGTAGTAGAAACAAGGCTGATAGAATCGGAACTTTCATTTGAGCCTTTTATTCGCTACCTGCAAAACCGTATTAAAACCGAAAAAACAATACGGGCGAAGCTGTATGAGTATATTCTGAATGAATTTGAATCTAATGCGGCTTGTTTAGGCAATTGCTTCAGCATTGACGACCTGCAGGATGACCGGCATAAACAACTGTTGGAGCTGATGTATGCCGCATTAACCCCGGCGCTGGCCAACGAAAAGGATTACATGTGGGCGCTGAGCACACCAGTGCCCAACAAGGTTTTTTACAGCACCGAAGCCTTTTATGATTTTACGATGAGCGAGCAATCTGCCGAAGTAAAATCGCCGCTGATTGCCAACCGCGATTTGTTGCAGAAACAATATTTAGACTATGTATACCGGTTAATTTTAAAACGCCTGTATCATTTTACTTCAGCCCTCAGTAACGAAATCTATTATTCACACCTTAATGCCGAAACCAAGCTTTGCCGGTATTATAAAATACATGTAGATACCAATTTTATTGATATTGAAGTAAAAGGCGAATTACCCGAACTCACCTTTGAAACGATAGAGCCCTACCTGCATGACGAGGCAGGGGTGGAAGCCCTGATGGAAATATTGCCGCTTCAGCTTTTTAAATTCAAAGGTTTTGCGGTAATTACTTTGCAGGATGTAACTGCCCGCCATGCCATTGATGAGATCAGGAATGCGATAATTGACCACGGGACAGACGAAGGCAAATTGTTTGAGCAGGTAATTCAACTGCTGAAAACTTTAACCGAAGACGATACCATTGAGTTTGGATTACTGCCTTTCATCAAAATTAACGGCGAGCCGGTGTTTGATAGCTACATGTGCTCGCATAGTATGGTGGTAAAGGCCACAAAATCATTAAGCAATGCCGAGCGTACTTTCAGGACTATTGCTACTAATTTTGAAAGCCACCCCAAAGCGGTATACTATTCTGCTATAACTGAGGCCCGGCAGGAGAAATATCAATACTTAAAGATATTAAAGCAGGCCGGTGTACAATCTTATGCCTGCATACCGCTGTTGTACAATAAGCACCTGGCTGGGGTGCTCGAAATCTACTCTTTTAAACAAATTTCATTTGCTGAAGAGCTACTCTCTAAAATAGATTTTACCCTGCCGTTGCTCTCACAACTTTTGCAAAACAGCCTTGATCATTTTAATGCCAAGGTAGACCAGGTGATCAAAGATAATTTTACCTCACTCCAGCCTTCGGTTCAATGGAAATTTAACGAGGCCGCCTGGAATTACCTCCAGCAACAGCGTGGCAAGCGCTCGAACCTGAAAATAGAAACGGTTGAGTTTAAAGATGTCTTTCCGCTTTACGGTGCTATTGATATCCGTAATTCTACGCAAGAGCGTAATAATGCTATGCAGCAGGATATGAGTAATGCCTTAACCAGTTTACTTACGGTGCTTAATCGTTTGCAGCATTATATTGAAGAAGACCGCTTAAATTATTTGCTAACCAAAACCAACCAGTGGCTAAGCAAAATCAGCGAATCGGTTAATACTAACGATAAGTTGCGCATAGACCAGTTTTTGGAAAACGAAGTAAAAGCCACACTTACTTCAGTAAAGGAATCATATACTGCTGACACGGCCGAGTTGATAGATGAATTTATTGCTGCCATCCGCATGGATAGTGAAGGACCGGTATATGCACATCAAAACCAGCTCGAAACTTCTATTCAGCTCATTAATACATCCATTAACAAGTATCTGGAGCAGGCACAACCCCAATTGCAGGAGATTTACCCCAGTTTCTTTGAAAAGTTCCGTACGGATGGGGTAGAGTATGATATATATGTGGGGCAATCTATCGCCCCCGATCAGGCGTTTAACCGTAAAATTCTGGAGCAGGTAAGGGTGTGGCAGCTTACCTCAATGGTAGACATTGCCAGGCTTACCCACAGCCTGCAACAGCAGATGCCTGTAAAGCTGCAAACCACGCAGTTGGTATTCATACACAGCAACCCAATTGATATCAACTTTAGAAACGATGAGCGCCGGTTTGATGTGGAAGGCGTATACAACATCAGGTACGAGGTGGTAAAAAAACGTATTGACAAGGTACTGGTGAAAGGTAAAGACGAACGCCTTACACAGCCTGGAAAAATCGCTTTGGTCTATCTCACCAAAACCGAAGCCAAAGAATATCGCAGATACATACAGCAATTGCAGAAACAAAATTTGCTCGCGCCGGAACTGGAAGAACTGGAGCTGGAAGAAATACAAGATGTAAAGGGCTTAAAGGCATTGCGTGTAACAGTGAACATTGAAGAGTAGGGATTACCTGCTTACCTGCATTTGCGAGATGTAAAGCATAAAATGATTTCTGGTCAAACAATTTGAACCCTTTCTTCATATTACATCAACAATAAATTTTCGATTGCTTAACATAGCCTATTTTAAATTTGAAGCATATATTTTACCTTCTGCTCTGTTTTACTACGCTCAGTGTGAGTGCCCAGCAAGTTGATACTGTACGAACTGCTAAAGACACCACCCGGAAAAATATTATTGATACCCTTAAAAAGGATTTACTTACCGCGCCCGATACAGTACAGCACTTACGCAGTAAGGCACTTTCTTTAGTACCGCCGGCTGCTTTGGTGGGGTATGGTGTGGCATCGTTTTACATCAGGCCCATGCGCCGGTTTGACCGGTATGTGTACAGGGAAGCTAACGAACATGATTTGGCGCCCCGGTTTCATGCAGAAGATTATTTCCAGTATGCACCGGTTGTGCTCACCTACGGATTGAACTTAGTTGGCGTTCATGGTAAAAATACATTTGTAGATCGTACCCTCATTTATGTAATGGCACAGGGTATGATGAATTTAGCCCTTTTCAGCTTAAAACATGCCACCCACCGCTTAAGGCCCAATGGGGCCGACCGGCTGTCGTTTCCATCAGGCCACACCAGTAATGCCTTTGCCAACGCCGAATTTATGGCGCAGGAATTAAGCGGCAATTCACCTCTTTATGGTGTTGCAGGTTACACCCTTGCCACCACAACCGGAATTTTGCGCATTTATCACCAAAACCATTGGTTTAGTGATGTTGTAGCTGGTGCGGGCTTTGGTATCCTGGCTACTAAAGGCGCTTATCTGTTGTATCCTTACATTCGTAATTCACTGTTTGGCGGTAATAAAAAAGCTGAAAAGAACAGGAACCTGCCACCTGAATTACAAAAGAAAAAGAGTTCAAGTTCTTTACTGCTTCCCACATTTCAGGAGGGCGCTTTTGCATTGCAATTTTCCATGCAATTTTAATAATATTGTCAAAGTGCAATGAGAGCATCAAACTACAGCATCAATTAAATGCTGGAAGTGCTGAATCCTTGTATATTTAACTTTTCAACTACCGTATCTTATTCAATAATTAATGAAGCTTGCTGCAAGTTTTACCGCTCTGGCGTTAATCGCTTTTTTATTTAATGCCAATGCACAAAATGCCCATGGTAAAGCCGACAGTATTACCGTAGCTATTGCGCCCGAATACAATGAGGTGAATGGCTTCCATCGTTTGTTGTTTGGCGAAAATTACCGTAAGCTTTGGGCCGTACCCGTAAAAATAAGGGTACTGCACCTGCAACAGGAAAAAGGTGGTTTAACCATATCGCAACTGGGCGGTGGTTTGCAAACCAAATCATTGCGCCTGCGCGATGCCTCGGGGCAGGAGTGGGTACTGCGTACAGTGCAAAAGTACCCCGAGCGTGCCCTGCCGCCAAAGTTGCGTAAAACAGTAGCTAAATATATTTTACAGGATCAAATATCTACTTCAAATCCTTTTGCGGCTTTAACTGTGCCCCCAATGGCCGATGCATTAGGCATCCCACATTCTAACCCCGAAATTGTATATATCGGTGATGATCCCGGCCTGGGCAAATACCGTAAGGATTTTGCCAACGGCACTTACCTTTTCGAAGAACGGGAACCAGAGGAAGCAGAAGATACGGATAATACCCACAAGGTGCAGGACAAACGCCGCGATGATAACGACGTAAAAGTGGCTGATAAATTGGTATTACGTGCCCGCCTGTTGGATATGGTTTTAGGCGATTGGGACCGCCATGATGACCAGTGGCGTTGGGAGAAGGAAAAAAGCAAAGATAGCACTGTATACAAGCCCATCCCGCGCGACCGTGATCAGGTGTATTATAAAACCTCCGGTATACTGCCCTGGGTGGTGTCGCACCAGTGGCTGAAAACCAAGTTTCAGCCTTATCGGGGTGAGATACGTGATATTAAAACCTGGAACTTCAATGGCAGGTATTTTGACCGGTATTTTTTAACACAGTTAAGCGAGCAGGATTGGAAAGAGCAGATTGAATATGTGCAAACCCGCCTTACCGATGCCTTGGTTGAAAAAGCCATGCACCGTTTGCCGGATAGTATTTATAAATTATCAGGTCCACAAATTATTAGTATATTAAAAGCAAGACGCGATAATTTAAGTCGGCAGGGAATGGAGTATTACCGCTTTTTATCACAGGTAGTAGAAATTCCGACCACCGATAAGCGTGAGCAATTTGTAATTGATGAGCAGCCCGATGGCAAGGTAGCGGTTACCGTACATAAGGTGAAAAAGGATGATGGTTTAGCCCAAATTACTTATCAGCGTACTTTTGATCCTGCTGTTACTCAAGAGATACGCCTGTACGGTTTTGACGGCAAGGATGTGTTCAAAGTGACCGGCAGCGGCCACTCGCCCATCAAGGTGCGTATGGTAGGCGGCGGCGGGGTAGATACTTTTGAAGTAGCGCCTACCGTAAACAACCGCAAAAATCTGTACATCTATGATCGTTCTGATAAAGAAAATATCCTGCCAAGTGGTTCACTGGCCAAATTGCGCCTGTCTACCGATACAGGTGTGAATAGCTACGACCGTAAAAGTTATGAGTACGACCGCTTTCAACCTATAATTTCTGGTAGTTATAATAATGATTACGGCGTATCACTGGTAGGTGGTTTTGCCTATACCAAACATGGCTTCCGCAAAACGCCATACGATTTTAGGCACGAGCTACTGGTGAATTATTCACTTGCCCGGCATTCATTTTTAATTACTTATTCGGGCGATTATAAGAAACTGATTGGCAACAATGATTTAAGTATCAATGTGCTGTCAAGAGGCCCCAATAGTATAAACAACTTTTTTGGCATTGGTAACAATACCGTTTTTCCGAACGAGGGTCGGCGCGAAATTGAATATTACCGCAACCAGTACGATTGGGTAAATGCTGATGTGCGCTTAGGGCACACGTATGGTAAATTCAGAGTTACTGCCGGTATAGGCGGTCAGTTTTACCATAGCAGTGCCGAGGATAACGAGCGTCGCTTTTTGTTAGAGTATAACCAAGCCAACCCACAGCAAAATATATTTTCAAACCGTTATTATGCAGGACTCGTAGCCGGGTTGGATTACGATACCCGTAACAACGCGGAAGCTTCAACCAAAGGCGTATACTGGCATACAACATTAACCGGTATGCAAAAGCTTAATAAGGGGGGCGATAACCGTTACGGTCAGTTGGTAACCGAATTTAGCTTCTATATAAACCCCTGGAACAGCACCCGCTTGGTTATTGCCAACCGTACAGGTGCAGGTACTACTGTTGGTGATGCCGAATACTTTCAGCAGTTGAAACTTGGTGGCCCGCAAACTTTGCGTGGTTTCCATACCTACCGCTTTACCGGCCGTACGATGGCATATAATAATCTTGAACTACGCTTAAAATTATTTGATTTCAACTCTTACCTGTTTCCCGGCTCGGTAGGCGTAGTTGGTTTTAACGATGTTGGCCGTGTATGGGTACCCGGCGAGAAATCAAACCAGTGGCACGACGGCTATGGCGGCGGCTTATATATATCACCGGCCGAGTTGATTATGCTGCAATACGCTTTCGGGTTCTCGAAAGAAAATACCTTGCATTACATCTCTTTTGGGTATAGGTTTTAAAAAGTAGCATGTACGGCAACTCTAATACCCGGCTTTAAATAAAGCCAGCACTTCCTGCCAGTTGTTGACCCGGGTATGATGGGTGTAGTTAGCGTTATGCCCGGCCGAAAACATAATGGTTTTACCTTTGCAGTAATCGAGGTTCTTGCAATGGTCGTCAATCATATAGTTGGTTTGCACAATACTTTTGTCGCCGCAAAACACAATGTTTCGCCAGCCAATAAAAGGAAAATGTTCATTCAGCCACTCCAGCTTTTCGGGCAAAGATTGCGGGAACTCAACCGCAGCTGAAACAATGTAAACTTCGTGTGTTTTCATCAGTTTTTGCACCGCTTCCACAGCCCCTTCCATCACTGGTAATGTTCTGAAAAAGCCGGGTGTATGCACAAACCTGCGCACTGCAGTTTTGTCCGGCAAGGCTTCGGCTTCTGGTATGCCCAAGAAGTTTTCTTTGGATACTGTTATCCCGGTTTCTCGTTCGTACCAGGTAATAAATTGTAGTTCTACATCGGCCAAAACGCCGTCCATGTCAATAGCAACCGTTTTTCTCATAGATGGTATGTTTAAGATGAATAAGATTAGAAGAGTAAAATAAGGAATACAATTTTATTTCGTTGCTGCTGCCAATATAATATCCAACGTTCGCTGTTAGCAAAGGTGAATAATTAATGCGTTTGTTTAGATAAGTAAGTAATTAAATTTTGTCTTTCAATGAATTTATAGTAACTAATAGTTAAGTTTGTTTAAAGCGGATGTAGTGATATAATGATGTTATTTAAATAAATGCAATTGCGCGCGTTGAATGCCATATTCAATTTTTACTCTGAATAAGAGTGACTAAATTGTTTCAGACACATTTATTGCTACATTAGCTAAATTATTTTAAAGCGTATCTTATATTGCATATTGGTTAATCATAAATGCCTGATATCAAAAGATACGAACATTACCTATTTGAAAAATACTGGTTCAGCGCCTTTTTATGACTGAAAAAAATTTTGATTCCGAATTTTGCGGCAGCCTCCCTTTGCATCATGTAAACATGATTCAACCGCATGGCTACCTGTTGGTACTCAATAAAGAAACCTTACAAATTATACAGGTAAGCGAAAATATAAGCGATGTGCTGCAGATCAATGCGCAGGATGCCATCAATACCACTTTTGCTAACTATGTAGAAGAAAACCAGCTGGAGGAACTAAAAGCCAAGCTGGATACCGGCATTAAGGATAAGATACCTGTAACTATAACCCTTAACCAGCAACGTTTACTGGCTTTAATTCATGCCAATCATGAGTATTTGTTACTGGAGTTGGAAAAAGCGGAGCAGGGTTTCGAACGGTCGTTTATTAATGTTTTCCAAGAGGTAAAATATGTAATGGCCACCATTGACCTGGCTACCTCGGTGCAGGAAGCCTGTGATATTGCCATTCATGAATTGAAGCGCATATCAGGTTTTGATGGTATTATGATGTACCGTTTTGACAAAAATTGGAACGGAACCGTAATTGCCGAAGAAAAAACCAATGGTTTGGAATCCTACCTGGGCGTTACCTTTCCGGCTTCTGATGTGCCCAAGCAAGCACGTCAGTTATATCTGAAAAATCCTTACCGCCTGATTCCTAATCGCGATTATACGCCGGTAAGATTATACCCGGTATTAAACCCGGTTACCAATTCTTTTACCGATTTATCAGACTGCAATCTGCGTAGCGTAGCTGCAGTGCACCTGGAATATCTGAAAAATATGGGTGTGGCGGCTTCCATGTCGGTCAGGGTGATTCATAACGAACAGTTATGGGGGTTAATCTCCTGCAATAACGTTAATCCTTATTACCTCAACTTCGAAATCTGTTCAATTTTCGAATTACTATCGAGTGTAATTTCCAATAAAATTTCTTCTATTATCAATAAGGAGGAATACAATTTTATTTCCGCATTACAGGAAAAGCGTAATGCTTTAATTGAGCACATTTATACCGAGAACAATGTGGCCAAAGGCTTGCTTGACCATGAGGATAATGTGATGACCTTATTTGGCGCTACCGGCGCAGTTGTATATACCGATGGTAATATTACAACTGCCGGCGAAGTACCTAACAGTGAAATACTGGAAAATCTGTTATTGTGGTTGCAAGCCAAAAATATAAACAAGGTATATGCTACCACACAACTAGCCGAAATATTTGATGAAGCCATAGCTTGTACTGATATTGCAAGCGGAATGCTGGCCATACCTATTGATAGCGACGCCGGCGATTACATTGTGTGTTTTAAACCAGAAGTGGTACGCACTATTGAGTGGGGCGGCAACCCTAATCAGGCCATTAATTTTGAAGCTAACGGGTTGAATTATCATCCGCGTAATTCATTTAAAAGCTGGTTGGAAACGGTAGATCAAACATCCTTGCAATGGCACATGCAAGAGTTAAGTATTGCCGAAACGTTCCGGAGTTTTGTGTTCGAGTACAAAACCAAGCAGTTGCTTTAATCGTGCCTCTATCTATGAGTAAAAAGGTGCAATCCGAATATTTAAAAGGCGTTTCTTCAGGTAAGGCTGATAGTTATGTGGTAGCTATAGGAGCGTCGGCAGGCGGGTTGGAAGCCATACACGAGTTTTTTGACCACATGCCGGGCAATTCCAGCTGCTCTTTTATTGTTATTCAGCACCTGTCATCAGATTATAAAAGTCTGCTGGTTGAGCTCGTATCGAAACATACCCACATGAAGGTGTTTGAGGCGGCCGAAAACATGAGCCTGCAGCCCGATTGTGTGTATATTATTCCCAATAACAAACTGATGACCATTAGCGGTCACCGGCTTAAACTGGCAGATAAACTGCACGATAAGTCACCGAATACTGCAATTGATAATTTCCTGTTTAGTTTAGCGCATGATAAGCGCGAAAAAGCTATAGCTATTATTTTATCGGGTACCGGTACTGATGGTACCAAGGGGATAGAAGCCATCAAAGAATGCGGCGGAATGGTGATTGTGCAAGACCCCGCCACTGCAAAATTTGACGGCATGCCTAAAAGCGCAATTACTTCGGGTAACGCCGATGTGATTGCAGTGCCTTCGCAAATGCACGAGGAGCTTTTTGCCCTAACCAATCAGGAACCTATAAAAATTTTAGAAAACGGCAAAATCAACGATGATTTGCTGAACGAATTGTTCAACCTGGTGCATCAGCACAGCGGGCACAATTTTAATTTGTACAAAACACCTACTATCATCAGGCGCATTGCCCGGCGCATGAACCATACCGGCATCAAAAGGCTGGATAAATATGTGGCTTATTTGCAGGAGAATGATGATGAAGTAAAAGCTTTGGGCAAAGATTTTTTAATTGGTGTTACCAAATTTTTCAGGGATAAGCCGGCTTTTGAACTGTTGGCCGGTAAAATTATTCCCGAAATTGTAGACACCAAGGAGGAGAACGATACGCTTAAGGTGTGGATTTGCGCCTGCAGCACAGGTGAGGAGGCTTACTCTGTAGCCATATTAATTGACCATTATTTGCAGCAAACCGGCAAAGAGCTGGATGTAAAGATATTTGCTACCGATATAGACGAGGCCAGTTTAGAAGTGGCCTCACGCAATGTATACCCTGAAACTATAGCTAAGGAAATAGACCCAGAATTGTTGGAAAAATACTTCATCAAAGAAGGGCATTATTATTCAGTAGCTACCCATATCCGCAAGCAAATTGTATTTGCGCGGCATAATGTTATTAAAGCGCCGCCATTTATTAAAAACGATTTGATTTGCTGCCGTAACATGCTGATTTACATGAATACGCTGTTGCAGCAAAAAGTATTGGCTACTTTCCACTTCTCTCTTAACCAAGGTGGCTTTTTGTTTTTGGGATCGAGTGAAACCGCTTCTGTAATTAAGGAGGGCTTGCATGAAATTAGCGGCAAGTGGAAACTATACCGCAAAATCGGCCCTATTACGCAATCGGCACATAGCACCTATTATAGTAATGGTCAATCTTTAGTGGCCGAAGTAAATAAGCCGACAGTAAAAAACGAAAAAGCTACCACAGATGCCTTTAATGACTTTTTAGTAAACGACCTGGGTTACGTAGGTATCTTCGTAGATAAAAACTGCGAAATAAAAGAGACTGTAGGTGACTTTAAAAAATACCTGTCTTTACCAGATCGAAAACTGGAATTGAACATTTTGAAGATGGTTCCGCGCGAACTGTCGTTTATGCTCAATACAGCACTGCGGCAATCATGGAAGGATAGCAAAGATGTACATTTTAAACGCATCCGCGTAAAGCGCGATAATGAAGATGTATATGTAAACCTATCAGTAAAACCGCCTCTTCCAAACGCGTCTAAACCCTTCACGCTCATTGTATTCAATGAAATACAGTTAGATAATGTCTCCAAAGAGGATATCATCGTTCCTGATACCGGCAATGAACATCAGAATGGGTACGTAATGGAATTGGAGTCTGAGCTGACAGAGGTTCGGAATAACCTGCAAATGGCTGTTGAGGAAATGGAGACCACTAATGAGGAACTCCAGTCCAGCAACGAGGAGCTGTTGTCGGCTAACGAGGAACTCCAATCCAGCAACGAGGAACTGCAGTCACTCAACGAAGAGCTGCACACGCTCAATACCGAGCATCAGCTGAAAATAAAAGAGCTGATTGACCTCAATGATGACCTGAACAACTACTTTAAAAGTGTTGATATCGGGCAGATATTTGTTGATCATAATACCCGCATCCGCAAGTTTAACCCGGCTGCGGTAAGCATGGTGAATTTGATTGAAGCCGACATTGGCCGGCCTATCAACCATATTTCAAACAATATTAAATATGACCACTTTCTCGAAGACATCAATCAGGTACAGCACAGCGAAGATCTGATTATTGAGAAGGAAATTGAACTCAAAGATGGTAAGCACTGCCTTATGCGCATTCTGCCTTACATCCGTAAGGATAAACAGAAGGATGGGGTGGTGATCACCTTTGTGGATATCAGCACCATTACCGAACTGAGCAATATTGTTTCGGGTGTATTTAGTACCAGCCTTAGCGCTATTATGGTGTTTAATGCAGTACGCAATCCGCAAGGGCAGATTGCCGACTTTGATTGCGTGACCGCCAATAACATGGCAGCACAGCTTTTAAACAAGCGCGAGGAAGAGTTACAGCATGTATTGCTGGGTAAACACCTGCCCGAACTGTTGCCAAACAACTTGCTGGATAAATTTAAACAGGTAGTAGAAACCGGCCACAACCTGCAAACCGAAGTACATTTCGAAAACCGGGGCTGGTTTATGGTACTGGCCACCAAAATTGCAGATGGCTTTGCCGTAACCTACACCAATATTACCGAGCGTAAGCAGGCCGAACAAAAGCTGAAGAAAAATTACAACGAACTCATCAGCACCCGTGAGAACCTGAAAAGGCTGAATAACGAGCTGGAGGAAAAAATTAAGGAACGCACTTTGCGCCTTTCGCAAAGCGAGGAACGTTTCAAGTTGGTTTCACAGGCTACCAATGATACCATTTGGGATTGGAATATGGTTACCAATGTAATGTGGCGCAGCGATAACTTTACGGCCATGTTCGGTTACCAAAACGGAACAGAAACAGGCAGTATCAAATACTGGTTTGATAAAATACACCCTGAAGACCGTAAAGACGTAGAGCAGAGTGTATACGATGCCATCAACAGCGGACAGAAAAATTGGTCGGCCGAGTACCGGTTTTTAAAAGCCGACGGTAAATATGCTACCATTTTAGACCGGGGCAATATTCTGCACGATGATTTTAATACACCGTACCGTATGGTAGGGAGTATTGTAGATATCAGCCGTATTACAGAGGCCGAAAAACGCGTAAGCAACAGTGAGAAGCGCTTTAAAAAGGTATTTGAATCCAACATGATCGGTATGATATTTACCGATGCCAGCGGCTATATCATTGATGCCAATGATGCTTTTCTGCAAATGCTGGGCTATACCGAACAGGATGTACACAAAGGCGCCTTACGCTGGAATAAACTCACCCCAGTAGAATACCTGAAAATAAGCGAACGTGCAGCACAGGAAGTGCAGAAAAATGGTTTCTGTCCACCGTTTGAAAAGGATTACCTTAAAAAGGATGGTACCCGTGTGCCGGTACTCATGGGCTCGGCAAGGCTTGATGAAGATAGTATGGCCAATGCTGTAACCTACATTATTGATTTAACGCAGCAAAAAGAAGTAGAAAAGAACCGGCGCGAGTTGCAGGGACTGATCAAAAAGCAGCAGGATGAATTTTACAGCATTTTTATGAATGCACCTGCGCTGATTTCCATCCGCCGGGGGCGCGATTTGCGCTATGAGTTTACCAACAAAGCGTTTGATGAATTTTACGGGCGGAATGATTTTATTGGAAAAACTACTGCCGAAGCACATGCCGAACTAAAACATTCTAAACTGTTTGCAGGCGATGCTGAGGTGATACAAACCGGTGAAGCATTAACTGGTAAGGCCTTCAATATTAAACGCCTTGATCCGGTAAGCCGCCAATGGATAGATACCTGGTTCGACTTTTTGTTTACTCCGGTATATAACAATAAAGATGAGATTGATGGCATTGCTTTCTTCGGCTTTGAGGTAACCGACCTGGTAAAAGCACAGCAGGCTACCAAAGAGTTGATGCAGCGTAAGGATGAGTTTATGAGCATTGCCAGCCACGAGCTTAAAACACCGATTACCAGCTTACGTGGCTCATTGCAAATAGCCCAGCGCCTGGCCGACAGGGGTGAGAGTGAAATTAAAGCTTTATATCCGTTCATTATTAAAGCCAATAAGCAAACTACCAAACTCACTACACTGGTTGAAGATTTGCTGGATGTTACCCGCATACATGCAGGTAAAATGCGCTTTAATTATACCTGGTTTAATGCTGGTGAAATGATACGCGAGTGCATGGAAGACACGCAGGCGCATACCTCATCGCACCAGTTTGAATTGAGGGGTAATGCCGATGTACAAATTTATGCCGACCGCCACCGTTTAGAGCAGGTGCTGAGCAACTTTATGTCTAACGCCATCAAGTATTCGCCTGATAACGACCGCATTATTGTAACCAAAGAGGTTACTGAACATAATATGCTGAAAGTATCGGTGCAGGATTTTGGTATTGGTATACCGGCGGATAAGAAAGATATGGTGTTCGACCGCTTCTTCCGCGTTCAGGAATCTTCACAGAAGTTTTCTGGTCTGGGCTTAGGTTTATATATAACTGCCGAGATTATCAACCGGCATCACGGAAAGATTGGAGTAGACAGCGTAGAGCATCATGGCTCTACTTTTTGGTTCTGCATTCCGCTTACACAAACGGAGGATAGTTATTAAATTTAAAAATACTTATGTCATGCTGAACTTGTTTCAGCATGACATAAAAACAGTGATCATTTAGTTTCCAGCTTTACCACCGTTACCGTACTCTTTCCGCTGGTTGCTGCTTTTACCGGCTTTAGACGAGGATTGAGCCGAGTTACCCATATTGCCCGGATTTTCACCTGTACGTTCTTGCCCTAAATGCTTTTCACCATCATCTTTTTTTGCTGAGGCAGACCCGGAAACGGCCTCCTGATTATCTTTTTTTGGTGTGGTACCTGCCTTTACGTTCACCGGTTGCCCGTCGCGTATCTCGTCGGTAGCAGCTTTTACCACACGGTCGCCTGCTTTTAAATCTTTACCGAACACCTCAATAACATCTTTGCTTTGCAAACCTTTTTGCACGTCTATCCAGCGGGCATGGCGCGTACTGTCAATTTTAATGACAAACACACGCTCTGTAGATTGAACCAGCGCCGTTTTGGGTATAATGAAAGTACTGTCGGCCGAATTCGTTGGAACGTTCACCTCGGCATACATACCGGGCAGTAGTTTTCTATCGGTATTATACACATCCATTTCAATACGTTCCGAGCGCAGGCGTGCATCCAATGCCCCGGCCAGTCGGCGAATGCGGGCGGTAAACTTACGGTTAGGTATGGCCCGCACGGTAAAATCCACTTCATCTTTATTGCTTAATCCGGCAGTGTTCAATTCAGGAACAGACACTACCAAACGCAATTTGTTTTGCGATTGTATCACCATCAGCGGCGTAGCCGAACCTTGTCCGGCAGGACCTACATAAGCGCCCAGTGTAACATTACGCTCACTTACCACACCATCAAACGGGGCACGTATTTGCAGGTATTGCAAGTTGGCAGATACCTCTTGGTAAGCGGCCTTGGCCGCTTCCAAATTGGCATAATCTGCTTTTTTACGGGCTTCGGCCTGGTCTAAATCGTTTTGTGCAATGGTACCTGGCGTTTTGCTGGTATTGTACAACCGGTCATAATTAGCTTTGCTGGCTAAATACAATGCTTCTTGCTGCCTTATGCGGGCCTTGGCCGATGAAAGCTGAGAGTTGATTTCAGGTGCTTCCAATGCAATCAACAATTGATTTTTATGTACTTCTGTGCCAACATCGGCTAAATATTGCTTTACATAGCTGTTAATTTTGGCATACAGGCTCACCTGCTGGTATGGTTGCAACTCGCCGGGTATTTGCATGGTGGATGAGATGCGGCCCTTCTCAATACTTACTGCTTCAACAGGCGGTACTTCAATGTCCCGCTGCTCTTGCTGTGCTTGTTTCTGCCGTTCTTCCTCTTTTTTATCAGAGTGGCAGGCGCTCATGCCAAGGCTGCCTATGAGCGTGAAAATGGTAGCTGTTGCAGATATACGTTTTCTCAGTAGTGTCATATTCGATGGTGATAAGACGCTTTTTTTATGTTGAACAATCATGTAGATAGCTGCTGTTAGTTGATTAGTGGTGGGTTGCCGGGCTATGTGCCTGATGGTGCTGTGGAACAAAATATTTGCTTTGTTCATCCTCCGGATCGAGCGATACGGATTGTGTGGTAGTTTTTCTCTGTACCCAGGCAAATACCAGCGGCAATATCAGCAGCGATGCAAAAGTAGAGAACAGCAAACCGCCAATTACTGCACGGCCTAAGGGTGAGGTTTGGTCACCGCCTTCGCCAATACCTAAAGCCATCGGAATCATACCCACAATCATGGCCAAACTGGTCATCAGGATGGGGCGTAAACGCAGGGCTACCGCCTCTCGGGCGGCCTTCAGTGCGTCACCATTTACCAGGCGGAGCTCTTCTGCATTAGTCACCAGTAATACGGCGTTGGAGATGGATACACCTACCGACATAATCATACCCATATAGGATTGCAGGTTAAGCGTAGCTCCCGTAAGTTTAACCAGCAACAATGCACCCACAATTACAGCCGGCACGGTAGATAACACCACCAGCGATACCTTGAATGACTGAAAGTTGGCCGCCAGCATCAGGAAGATGACAATAATAGCCACCAGTAAACCTGTTTGCAGGCTGCCCAGCGTATCGCTTAATGTCTGTGTAAGGCCGCGGGCTTCTACGGTTAAACCGCGGGGCAGTTTGCCCAGGCTTTTAATCACATCCTGCACATCATCACCTGCCGTGCCTAAATCTTCTTTATTCAAATTGGCGGTAACCGACAGGGTAGGGATGGCCCCAATATCATCGTTCTCGCCATAAGTGGTATCTAATTTTATATCAGCTACATCGCCTAATACCGGCCGGCGCTGATTGGCAGTTAAAGGTATCTCGCGGATATCATTAATACTGGCCATCTGGTACTCGGGTACCTGTACCTGTACACTGTAACTGAGCCCCACTTTTTCGTCAAGCCAAACATTCTTTTCAGTAAAACGGGATGATGAAGTAGAAGCCACCAGCGAGCGCGAAATATCACCTACACCCAAGCCCAGTTGTGCCGCCCGTACCCGGTCAATATTGATATTGATGGAAGGGTATTTAAACGATTGTCCGATTTGCGCATCTCTTATGTAGTCAATCTTTTTCAGTTTTTCCAATATCTTGTAGGCATAATCTACGTTCTGTTTTTTGTTCTTGCCGGATATGGCAATCTCAATTGGTGTGGGCGAACCTTGGCTCAAAATCTTATCCGTTAACTCAATAGGCTCGAAAGATACCCGCACATTGGGCAGGGCCTTATGCATACGGTTTCTGAATTCTTCTTTAATGTCATCCAGGCTACCTTCATGGTCCTCGGTTAAGGCTACCTGCATTACCGCCTCCTGCGGGCCGGCCATAAACAGGTAAATGGGGCTGGTCGAGAACTGTGAAGGATGTTGCCCCACAAAAGAGGATGTTACTGCTATTTTATCTTTTCTAACCATGTCGCCCAATACCTGCAATGCCCTTACGGTGATCGCTTCGGTTCGTTCCAGGCGTGTGCCATCAGGGGCGCGTAAGCGTACCTGAAAGGTACCGGAATCTACTTTGGGTAATACATCGCGGCCAATAGTACTGAACAGCAGTAAGGCAATGCCTACCGCTACCACTACATATGTGCTTACAATAAGTGCCCGGCGCGGCAGCATGGCATCAATCCATGTAATAAACCGCATCCTGAATCTATCAAAACGGGTTTGCTTTTCTCCGGTATGTTCTTCGGTGGCATGTTTGGCAGCATCTTCTTTTTGGTGTGCCTCGTCGGCATCATCATCCCGGGCATAATCTTCCTTCTCATGGTCGTTTTTCATTAACCAGTTGGCCATAATAGGCACAAAGGTTTGCGCCAGAAAGTAGGAAGTAATCATGGAGAAACCGATAGCTAAGGCCAGTGGCAAAAACAATGCACCAGGAATGCCCTTCATGGTGAAGGCCGGGGCAAATACGGCCAGAATACAAAAGAGTATAAGTAATTTAGGAAAAGCAATTTCTTTACAGGCATCCCAAATGGCCAGCGCTTTAGGTTTGCCCATATCAAAATGCTGGTGAATATTTTCGATAGTTACTGTAGATTCATCCACTAAAATACCAATGGCGAGCGAAAGCCCGCTCAGCGTCATGATATTGATGGTTTGATGGAAAAGCGACAGGAATAGGATGCCCGACACAATACAGGTAGGGATAGTGAGGATTACAATCAATGCACCACGGCGGTCGCCCAAAAACAATAATACCATTAAACCGGTGAGTACCGCACCAATAGCGCCTTCTTCGGCCAGGCTTTTTACTGCATTAATTACATAGGTAGACTGGTCAAATTCATAAGATAGCTTTACGTCCTCAGGCAATAAACTCTGAAAACGAGGAATAGCCTTTTTCAAACCTTGCACCACCTCCCAGGTTGAGGCATCGGCCGATTTGGTGATGGGCAGATACACCGAGCGCTTACCGTTTACCAGGGCGTAGCTGCTGGTAATATCGGCGCCGTCTTCAACAGTGGCTACATCGCGCAGAAATAAGGTTTGAATGCCGTTTTTATAAAGCGGAATATCACCAAAATCCTTTATGGCTTTAATTGAAGTGTTGGCTGGGGTAAGGTAGTTGTAATCACCAATACGCACGTTACCCGCAGGTGTGTTCAGGTTGTTTTCGCGGATAGCAGTTACAATCTGATCGGGTGTCAAATTATGTGAGCGCAATAATTCCGGATCCACTTTAACAACCACCGTACGTGTATTGCCACCGAAGGGGGCCGGAGCTACTAACCCCGGCACTGTGGTAAACGAAGACCGTACATACACATTGGCCAAATCCAGCAGTTCGTTATTCGTTCGGCTCGGACTGGTAAGTACCAGCTGGCCTACCGGCAGGGTAGAAGCATCGAACCTGAGAATAAAGGGCGGTTGGGTGCCGGGCGGAAAGATAGCTTGCGCACGGTTGGTATACCCCGTTACCTCTGCAGCTGCCTGAGCCATATTGGTGCCTTCGTAAAAGGTAAGCTTGATTAAGGTAAGCCCCTGAATATTGCGGGTTTCAATGCTTTTCACACCTGATACGTAAAGCAGTAAGTTTACATACTGCTTGCCGAAGTACGATTCCATCTGGCTGGGCGTATAGCCACCATAAGGGTGCGAAATGTAAATTACCGGCAAATTAAGGTCGGGGAAGATGTCTATTTTAATACTGCGTACCGCATTTAAACCGAAAAAGAATAATCCGGCCACCATCACCAGGATGGTGATAGGCTTGCGGAGTGCAAATTTGATTAATCCCATGTGGAGTTGAGCGTATGAGCGTAATTAAAAGTTATTGATAAAAAGATCAAAATCACCGGTAGAAGCCGCTTTAAACAGCAGCGCCTGCCATACATTGTTGTAAGCAATGTAGTTATTGGTTTCGGCGCGGTACAAAGCGTATAAGGCCTGCGTAAAATCGGTGATGTTGGCTAGTCCGTTACGGTACAGTGCAGTTTTTTGATTGTAAGCATCCGTGGCTGATTTAATCTGTATCGGCGCTTCAATAGAGTTTTTCACCGCGTTGCGGATGCGGGTTTCGGCCAGAACAGATTGATCACGCAATTGCTGATCGAACAGGTTGTATTCATCCTGATATTGCTCTGAAATAAATCTTTGCGAACGCACCTGATATTTGGTACGGAACAGGCTGGTAAAATTCCAAACCGTACCTATACCAATAATGTAATTATAGCGGGTGGGGTTTACGCCATCAAAATAGCTGCCGGTGTAAGTAACCGGCAAATTAATTTGGGTAGAATTATTGAAACCTGATCCACGCCCTTGGAAAGTGCCAAACAGGGTAAATGTAGGCAGTGCAAAAGTTTTTTGATAACGCGCCTGCTCGTCACTTACCGCAATCCGGCTCTTGTAGTATTGCAGTACCGGGTGATTGGCAAAGTTAACCTGAGGAGCAGGGTCGGGGTTGGCTGGATTTTTTACCACGAAGGTGCTGTCTAAAACATAGTCCTGCGGTGGTGGCGCCACACCTAAATATTGCGAAAGCTGGTTAACCTGTTCCTGTTCATTTTGCTGGGCGTTGGTGAGCTGAATGCGGGCGTTGGACACCTCAGCATTAGCAAAAGAAGAATCTACACCGGGATTGAGGCCATTCTTTACACGGGCCACCACCACACGGCGGATGTCGAGCGTGCGGTTCAAATTATCCTGCTGTACCTTAACCAGTCGCTGAGCGGCCAATACATTCAGGTAAGCCGCTGCAATCCTGATTTTGTGCTGAAATTGTTGCTGATTGTAATCGGCTTCATCACGGTTCAGTACTTGCCGCTGCACTTTTACTTTTTCAGTGGCACGGCCAAAGGCGAAGAAGTCCCAATTTACATTGGTTAAATACAAAGCGCCGAATGCAGCATCCCAATTTTGATTATTGAGCGTAGGTCCCGATGAGCCAACGTTTAAACCACGGTAGCCAAATTGCGGCCCGTTCTGCCCATTGATAGTTCCGTATGATTGTTGTGCCGAAAAGTTCAAATCAGGCAGGTATTCTGTTTTGGTTTCAGTTAAATAGGCTCTGGAAGATTTTATCTGGCTTTGTTTGGCCTGCAAGGCGGGGTAATTGTCTATGCCCAGCTGTACGGCCTCTTTCATGCTCAGCTTTTTGATCTCCTGTGCTTGTGCAGCTATTGTTGGGAGTAAAACAATACCTGTTAAACAGACATATTTTGATATTTTGTTAAACATTAGGAGGGGATGTTGCGATTAACAAAAGCAAATGTAGCAGCAATTGCAAAACTATTCGAGTTATAATAGGCTGCATTAGTAATTGTAATGCGAATGTTGCAGGCAAATTGCTTAAAAATTACAAAGCGAACTGATTTCTGAAAAAAGCCGCTAATTTGGGCGTAATACGCATTTTTGCGATATATTTAATGAATACGATGATGAAAAAGTATGTTAAATTGCCAATATTATATCCATCCATTTATCAACCATACGTAACCAAAGTATCACACAGTACTGACAGTCAGCATTTGCCTTATCGCCTTTAAAAGCTTAAATTTGTACATCAATACATATACTGATGTCTCAAGAAACTGAACATGTACAATGCCTGATTATCGGATCGGGTCCTGCCGGATATACCGCTGCTATTTATGCAGCACGTGCTGATTTGAAACCTGTACTTTACACCGGTATGCTGGCCGGCGGGCAGCTTACCCAAACTACAGATGTGGAGAACTTTCCCGGCTATCCTAAAGGAATTATGGGCCCCGAAATGATGGAGGATTTTCGTGCACAGGCGGAACGCTTTGGTACCGATATCCGTTTTGGCTATGTAAGTTCAGTTGATTTTAGCAGCACTCCGCACAAAGTAGTAGTGGATGAAGTAAAAACAATAACAGCTGATACCGTGATTATTTCTACCGGAGCATCTGCCAAATGGCTGGGCCTGGAGTCTGAAATGAAGTATAACGGCTTTGGCGTTTCGGCTTGCGCCGTGTGCGATGGCTTTTTCTTTAAAGGTCAGGATGTAGCCATAGTTGGTGCCGGAGATACTGCCGCAGAAGAGGCAACTTATTTGGCCAAATTATGCCGCAAAGTTTATATGCTGGTTCGCCGCGATGAGTTCCGTGCTTCAAAAGCTATGGTAAGCCGTGTGCTGAATACCCCTAACATTGAAGTAATTTATAATACCGATACCCAGGAAATTGTAGGGAATGGCCAAACTGTTACCGGCGTACGGGTATTGAACAATAAAACACAGGAAGAAAGCATACTGGATGTAACCGGATTCTTTGTAGCCATCGGCCACCACCCCAATACTGATATTTTTAAAGGCTGGCTGGATATGGACGAAACCGGCTATATCCTTACCAAACCAGGTTCAACACATACTAACGTAGAAGGTGTATTTTGCTGCGGTGACGCGCAAGACAACCAGTACCGCCAGGCCGTAACTGCTGCCGGTACCGGTTGTATGGCTGCCCTTGATGCCGAGCGTTGGCTGGCCGCTAAAGAGGCGGAAGAAGCGGTAGCTTAAACGCATTTAAATTTTATAATGCAACTCAAGAGGTATGAATTTTATTTAGATATATTAATTCATATCGATCATCTGAAAAAGAGATAGAAAAACATAAAGCCATCTGAACAGATGGCTTTTTTTATGCATATCGCTCAAATTTTACACTTTGGGTGTTTGGCTCTGCTCAAAATCATTTATTTTCACCACTTTTAGCATGTGGCCGTTAGCCGGCTGCTAATTCTTTTATCCTATTGTAGACCTATAATGAGTTTAAAACTTCTTTCAGGCGTTATTTTGTGTGCGTCATTGCTGGCCGGCAGCGTTCAGGCTCAAAATCAAATGGCTGCTCCTGCTATTATTCCGCTGCCGGTATCGCTTAAAACCTCTGCCGGTAATTTTTCGGTAAGCCAACAATCGGTAATTATTGCTGATAGTACTGATAACAAGGCTGTACAATTTTTAGCTGCTTATTTAAAAAGCCGCTATGCACTACAAGTGCCCGTAAAGCCTAATAATGGTAATCAGCTTAACGCCATCGTGTTAACCAGCAACGGTGCCGACAATCTTCCTGCCGAAGGTTACCGCCTAACCATTACACCCGGTAACGTAACCATCGCTGGTAAAGGGGCAGGTTTGTTTTACGGTATACAAACGCTTATTCAGTTAATTCCACTAGAGCGCGCAGCCACATTAAAACTGCCCTGCGTACAGGTAGAAGATTACCCGCGTTTTGGCTACCGCGGTATGCACCTCGATGTATCCCGGCATTTCTTTTCGGTGGAGTTCGTTAAAAAGTATATTGACCTGCTTGCTGCTTACAAACTCAATAACTTTCACTGGCATTTAACCGATGACCAGGGCTGGCGCATTGAGATCAAAAAATATCCGCGCTTAACTA
The DNA here is from genome assembly GCF_054783355.1 of Mucilaginibacter koreensis. Taxonomy (NCBI): domain Bacteria; kingdom Pseudomonadati; phylum Bacteroidota; class Sphingobacteriia; order Sphingobacteriales; family Sphingobacteriaceae; genus Mucilaginibacter; species Mucilaginibacter koreensis. Next base: position 531,047 of record NZ_BAAGQS010000001.1, read on the forward strand.
CCGTAGGCAGCCAGCGTGCGCAAACCCTGATTGGTAACCTGCGTGAGAGCTTAAGCACTCAATATGATAACACTCCGTATGGTGGCTTCTACACCCAGGATCAGATACGCGAAGTAGTAAAATACGCTGCCGACCGCTACATCAATGTGGTGCCCGAAATTGAGATGCCGGGCCATGCACTGGCTGCATTGGCCGCCTATCCAGAGTTGAGCTGTAACCCAAAACAGACGTATAAAGTAGCCGAAACCTGGGGCGTGTTCAACAATGTATTCTGCCCATCAGAAAAAACTTTTACCTTTTTGCAGGATGTGCTGACGGAAGTAATGGATCTGTTCCCAAGCAAATACATCCATATTGGGGGAGATGAGGTGCCTAAAACTGTTTGGCGTAATTCGGCTTATTGCCAGAACCTAATCAAACGCCTTAAACTGAAAGATGAGCATGGGCTGCAAAGTTATTTCATACAGCGGATGGAAAAATTTGTCAACAGCAAAGGCCGCAGCATCATCGGCTGGGATGAAATATTGGAGGGTGGCCTGGCACCAAACGCAACTGTAATGAGCTGGCGCGGCGAAGCGGGGGGTATCGCAGCTGCCCGTCAAAACCATAATGTGATCATGACGCCTGGCAGCGCAGGCATGTATTTTGACAATGCCCAAGGCAGGTTAAGTACCGAGCCCCTGGGTATTGGCGGCTATGCACCCTTACAAAAAACGTACAGCTATAACCCCACACCGGCTGTTTTAACCCCCGAGCAGCAAAAGTATATTTTAGGTGTGCAGGCAAATTTATGGACGGAGTATATTGCCACCGAAAGCAAGGTTGAATACATGGTATTGCCACGTATGCTGGCTTTGTCAGAAGTGGCCTGGACACCAGTAGCACAAAAAAATTATACTAACTTTGCCACTGTACGCCTGCCCCATCATTTAGCATGGCTGGATAAGAACGGGTATAACTTTAGGGTACCCGAAGTAATTGGTTTAAAAGATACCACTACCATTGCAGCACAATTTCCGGTGAATGTGAAGCCATCTGTTGAAGGCGCTAAAATTTATTATACCATTGATGGCTATGCCACCCGCGAAACCGATTTGGTGTATGAGCATCCTTTTAACCTGGATGTGCCTGTAAACCAGTACCGCGACCTGCAGGTCATGGTAATTACACCATCAGGCCTGCGCAGCCCGTTAACAAAGGTAAAAGTGTATAACACACCGCCTTTGGCGCCAAGTAATTATACCGCCAATGTACCCGGCGTAAAATATCAGTATTACAGCGGTAAATTTGATTATACTACTCAGTTCAATACGGTTGCTGTGAGCGACACCGGCGTAGTGAAAAGCTTCAATTTGCCGGTATTCCGTAAAAACCGTCAGCCGTATGGCATAATATATAACGGTTTTATTCGTATTGATAATGATGGTAAATACCTGTTTTCCACTCAATCAAATGATGGATCGGTATTATTGATTGATGACCAGCAGGTAGTGGATAATGATGGCCGGCATAACCTGTATGAGCAAGGCGGAGAGATACAGTTGCAAAAAGGTTTTCACCGCATTACTATTAAGTATTTTGATGCCGGTGGCGCGGCATCAGGTGCACTGCACGTGTACATGACTATGCCCGGCCACCCAAAAGGCGAGTTATCGCCGGCCGACCTGTTTAACTAAGAAACTATTGATTAAACCCTATACATGAAAGCTGTTTATTATTTATATGGGCTGGCCTGCTGCTGTGCAGTAAGCAGCTGCAAACAAGCTGGCGACAGCAAAACCGTTGCTGCTAATACCATCGCTCAAAAGCCGTCGCTTCCGCAGCCATTTCGTTCTCATCATGTAATTGAAGTGGCCCCGGGTTTAGATTTTGATGTGATGAGTTGGGGCCGTGGCTCCGATTCTACGGGCGCGTACCTGATTTTAAGATCTGATTCGGCCGAGAAACAATATACCACTACCACTGCTGATTTGGATGGTAAGATTATAGACGTGTTCAACAGCGATTTGGATACCGACGGTAATCCTGAAATTTTTATCCAGTCGCAAACCGCTGATTCTACCCATTATGGTAAAATTGATGCCTATGAATTTAATGATGATAAGGGGCGGAAGCTTGATTTCCCGAAGCTGACCTCAAAGCAGAAGAAAGGTTATCACGGCGAGGATAAGTTTGTTGTTAAAGAAGGTAAGCTCATACGCACTTACCCCATTTATGATAGCGACAACCGTAACGCTAAATCTACCGGGCAAAGCCGGGTGTTGGAGTACAGTTATCACGGTAATGATTTTTCGGTAAAGCAAGTCAGTACTGACAGTACATCAACAACCACAACCACGGCACAGCCGGTTGCTGCTACCTCGCAACCCGAAAAGTCGGTAAAACAGGAGGAGCATCATAGCAGCCGTACAACAACGCATCACCGCGAAAGCCGGCACAGAGAAGTGCGGCGTCACGAGTCAAGCAAGCGCAGGTCATCAGCCCATCACCGCGAATCTGAAAAGAGGCGGAGAAGGCACAGAAGATAATTTAAACTAACAAAGCGGGCAATATTGCCCGCTTTGTTAGTTTAAAATCAAGAATATATTGTCAATTCTCCATACGGTCGAAATGACAAGTTTTTTGGAGTGCTTATACTCATTGATGCTTAACCTACAATCTCCACTTCACTCAAATAACGGTTAATCGTCTCCATTTCATCCTGGCTGATTTTAATGTCCGCCGCTTTGGCGTTTTGGGTAGATTGTTCGGCATTACGGGCTCCGGCCAGTGCAATGGTGATGCCGGGCTGATCCATGGTCCAACGCAACACTAACTGGCCCAGGCTTACCTGCTTGTCATCAGCAATGGGTTTAATTCGGTTTAAAAAATCATTTACCCGATTGAGGTTCTCTTCTTTGAAGTACTTCACACCCGCACGATGATCACCTTCATTAAATTTATGCCCAGGCTTAATTTTGCCGGTTAACAGGCCGCGTTCCATCGGGCTGTAAGCTAAAATTCCTTTATTATGTTCTAAGCAATAAGGAATGAGTTCCTGCTCAATAGAACGGTTTACCATACTGTAAGGCACTTGATTTGAGGCCAGTTTAATGGTCTGTTCAGCCTGCTGCATTTGGGCAACATTGTAATTACTTACGCCAGCTTCTAAAATTTTGCCTTGCTCTTTCAGTCGCAGCAGCGCCTCCATAGTTTCATCAATAGGGGTAGAGGTATCGGGCCAATGTAGCTGGTACAGGTCAATGTAATCTGTGCCCAGGCGTTTCAAGCTGTTTTCACACTCCAATATTACGCTATCTCGACCAGCATATTTATAAATATCAATCTCTTTTCCGCTGTTATCTTTACTGTGCATAGCAAAGTCGCCTTTAGCCAAATCCCAGCGCATACCAAATTTGGTCAATATCTGCACCTTATCACGCGGAATGTCTTTAATGGCTTCGCCCACCAGTTCCTCGCTTTTGCCCTGGCCATATATAGCGGCTGTATCAATTGAGGTTACGCCTAAATCATACGCAGCTTTCATGGCCTCAATGGCCTCTTTATCATCGTTGCCGCCCCACATCCAGCCGCCGGCTGCCCATGCACCAAAGGTAATGGCTGATAACTTTAAATTGGTTTCGCCTAATGTTCTGAATTCCATAATCAACTTGTATTAGTTAATTCAGAAACACCAGCCTATTGCTAATGTTTAGTGCTTAACCATTAAATAATTTATGCCGTTTTACCGGTTTGTTTTGCCTGAGCAGAAAAGCATGATATACGGTAGGGATATCATTGGCCCATTGCCTGATAATAAGCAGCATAGCTATGATTTCGAGCCGGGTTAATACACCTAAGTAAAAGCATATGGTAAAAAGCCAACCCGATTTGTGCCGTAAAATGATCTCGGTAAGAGTAGCAAATAATACCAAGGTCCACAGCTTTGAAGCCAAAGCATGTGTGGCTACTTCTTTACGAAACTTCATGTAGCTTATCAGATAACAAACACATTCCAGCGTAACCAAAATGAGTACATATACGTAATGCTGCATGTAAAACGTTGAACTTATGATATAGCTTGCTATTATAACCATAGCCCAAAATACCTGATCGGCAGTAGAATCAAACCGGCGGAGAAACGGCGTGGAGATATGAAGTGCACGGGCAATAATACTATCAAAAATATCGGATAATATGCTAAATGTTATCAGAACCGTTATATATTGCGATGCATAAGTAGCATGTATTAATGCAATTGTAATAATAAGCAAACCGCAGATTAATCTGAACAGAATAAGGCTGACAGGTATATACTTCATGAAAAATGAAACGGATAATCGGTCGGCAAAACTAAATTTAATCATTAAAGCCTGTTACAAGGTGAACATAAAAAATATAAAATTCATAACCCTTCTGTTGTTGCTGTTCTCCTTGTGTACCAGCTACGCCCGGCAATTGGAAGCTGATATTGACACTACTGCGGTAAAAGCTGAAATTGATACGCTCAATAACCAGGGGTACAAGCTCATTCGCCGTAATGCGGTAAAGGCGTTAAATATGTTTGTAAGGGCCGAGCAGCAAGCCGAAAAATACAACTATCGCCACGGAATGGCTGCTGCTTACGTAAACCAGGCAGAAATTTTTAATCAACGGGGTTATGCCAAACGTTCGTTGGTGCTCTATTATCAGGCTTTAACTATCAGTCGGCAGGAAAACGACGAGTATAATGTGGCGTTATGCGAGCAGCACATAAGCACTGTAAAGCGGCATTTGGGTGATTATGCAGAATCAGGGCGATTGCTTAAACATGCGTTGTCTGTATTTACCCGGCTTAACAAATTAACAGATGTGGTAAATGTGCAGCTGCGCTTAGGCTTATTGGCCAGTGATCAAAAGCAGTATGGCCAGGCACTTAACTATTATACCAAAGCTTATGAAAACAGCAAAATAGCTAAGTTTCAATACGGTGAAAAAAAATCTTATTATAACCGTGCGCTGTCTTACACAGATTTGAATCAGGCCGATTCGGCTTTGCAGTATTTTAACAGGGCCTTGCAAATTGATACGCTAACCAATGACGATTATGGCAAAGCTTTATCTTACCTGGGTATAAGTCAGTTATATTTCAGCCAGCATAATTACGCTAAAGCAAACAGGTATGCTATATTATCATATCATCATGCAGGTAATGTAAGTGGTAATGATGTGTTGAAACAGGCAGCTGGTTTACTGGTGGATATCAACCGGCAGACCAATGATGTAGCCGGTATTATCAAATGGCAGGATAAGCTATTGGCCGTAAATAAACTGGTAACCGACCAGGAGCGAAGTGATGCCGTCACTTTTATGGATGTATTTAAGCAGCAGCAGGAAGGCCAGGCCCGCTATCTGCGGCAAATGCAGGCGATCAAGAAAGTATCATCAGAAAAATCGGCTTTAATTAAAGGCGGCGCTTTAGTGATGCTGATTGTAATTACGCTGATTGTACCACTCCATTACAATTATCGCCGGGCCAGGGCTTACGCTAAAGCCTTAAAGCAAACCAACGAGCAGATTAAAGTAAAATCTATAGCTGTTGAACAACTGAATAAACAAATTACCCAGCAAAATCAGGAACTGGAGCAGGATAATAATCTTAAAAACAAATTGCTCAGTGTTATTTCTCATGATTTGCGGCACCCGCTGGTGAATACACGCAGCTTGCTGGGTATTTACAACCAGGAACTGCTTTCGCAGGAAGAGGCTAAGACTTTGTTCGGGCAGTTAGAGGCACAATACGTACGTACCATTACACTGTTGGATAACCTTCTGTTTTGGATTAAACGCCAGGTACAACATGCCGAAGCTATTAAAACCACCAGCCGTGTAGCCGATGTGGTAGCTGAATTAATTGAGGAACAGCGGCTGGCACTTGGTAATAAAAACATAATCGTACAAAATCAAATTGACCCACAAGTAGCCTGGCATACCGACCGTGAGGCGCTGCGTATCGTTTTCAGAAACCTGTTGAATAATGCGCTGAAATTTACCCCTGATAAAGGCACAATCTCGTTCAGTTCGTTTCAGGAAAACGGCATGACTGGCGTGAGCGTAAAAGATAGTGGCATAGGTATGGGGCCGAGTAAGCTTAATAAGGTAATTCAGGGTAGCTATATGAGTACCAACGGTACCGCGGGCGAAATGGGCAATGGCTTCGGTCTTATTTTGGTGCGCGATTTGATTTCTAAAGATGAGGGGCAACTGGATATATCCAGCGCCTTAGGTGAAGGAAGTGAATTTACTATTCGTTTTCCTGAAAAATCGATCATTCGCACCTTAAACAATGAGGTAAAAGAGGAAATGATAAAGTAAATTTGCCCTAACCCCTAAAGGGGCATATTGCCTGATATGAAGTTTGAGCACCCGGAGGTATTTTATGCTTTGATAGCACTGGTTATACCCGTGTTGGTGCATCTGTTTAACTTCAGGCGCTACCGGCAGGTTGTTTTCAGCAATGTTCAGTTTTTAAAAGAGGTACAGCAGCAACAGGCTTCGCGTACTCACTTGCGGCAGCGGCTGGTTTTAGCTGCGCGTTTACTCACCTTATTTTTTTTAATACTGGCCTTTGCTAAGCCGTATCTAACCGGCAAATCGTCTGGACCGGCAGGAGGTGAGGCCCAGGTAGTGAGTGTATTTGTAGATAACTCTTACTCCATGCAAACCCTTAACCGCGAGGGTAGCCTGCTGGATGAGGCCAAGCGGCGCGCTAAGGAAGTAGTAGCTGCTTACGGATTAAATGACCGCTTTCAATTATTAACTCATGATTTTGAAGGCCGGCATCAACGCCTGCTTACAGCTGCTGAGTTCGGGGCGGCGGTTGATACCGTCAAGCTTTCAGCACAGAGCCGCACATTACAGCAAATCATCAACCGTCAGCAGGGTTTGTTCAGCCTTCAGCCACAAGCGCAAAATAGCAGTTATATTATTTCAGATTTCCAACATAACCTCTCAAACCGAAAACCACTGCAACTTGATAATGATATAAATATAAATTTTGTACCGGTAAAACCCGCCATATTGCCTAATCTGGCTGTTGATTCCGTGGTAATGCTTAACGCTGTTCACCGTGCCGGTGCGCAGGAAAAGGCGGTACTTTGGTTTCATAATTATGCTGATAAAAAGGCACAAGCTGTACCTTTTAAACTCATTATTAACGGTGTGCAAAAGGCTTTGGGCAGTGCTACTGTTAAGGCTAATTCGGCACTTAGTGATACGCTTACCTTTTCGGGTTTGCAAGCTGGCTGGCAGCAAGCCGAAGTTCAGTTGCAGGATAACCCTGTTACATTCGATAACAGCTTTTATTTCACTTTCCAGGTTCAAAAGCAATTGCCTGTTTTGGTAATTAACGAATCGGTACCAGACATTTACCTTGCTGCTGCATTCCATACAGATGCTTTTTTTAAAACAACGCAGGTAATGGCAGGCAATGTCAACTACTCGGCTTTGAGTAAATATCCCGTAGTGATGTTGAGTAATGCGAAAGCTGTAAGCGCCGGGCTGTCTCAGCAGCTTAAAGCTTATGTAAACCAAGGCGGTACTTTAGTTGTGTTCCCGGCAAATGAAGCCGATTTGGCTGGCTACCGCGCTTTATTGCAGCCATTAGGTGCATCGTGGCCCCAAAAGCTGGTTACGGAACCATTAAAGGTTTCAAGCTTAAACTTAAAGCATCCCGCATTAAGAGGCATTTTTGATGAGATGCCACAAAACCCTGAGCTACCTGCTGTAAAAAAATACTACCAGTTAAGCGATCCTTTGGGCAAGAGTAGCCATTTGATGGATTTACCGTCACAAACGCCCTTCTTTACCGGTTATAACAGTGATAAAGGGAAAGTATACGTATCTGCTGTACCCCTAAACCAAGAGTACAGTAATTTGCCACGTCATGCTTTACTGTTGCCTTTACTATTTCGTATTGCTTTGCTCAGTAACAATGATCTAACGCTGTATTACACTATTGGGCGTGATGAAAGCATGACCTTGCCTCCAATAACCGTATCGGAAAAACAATTATTATACTTAACCAACGGCCACCATCGCCTGATACCCGATGTGAGAAATAGTAACGGTGTTACTCGTCTGTTTGTAGCTGATGAAATCAGGCGAGCGGGTATTTATCAGTTTAAAAATAAAGATAGCCTGGTAGCTGCCATTGCCTTTAATGGTAACCGCTCAGAATCTGATTTACATTACTTAAGCAATACAGCATTAAACCGGTTACTGCCTAAAAACGGTAAATTGATTACGCCCGGAAGCGGTCCGGTTACTTCAAAACTTAAGGACGCAAATAAGGGGCTGCAATTATGGAAAGTTTCTCTAATTTTGGCACTGATTTTTATTGCGGCCGAAATTGCGCTCATCAGGTACCTGAAGGCGGGTAAGGTTTCGCAAAGCAGCACTTAACACAACATCAGTATAGCTATACATATGGATCTGCTCATTCAATCAGCTGTTGTACTTAGCCCACAATCTCCATTTCATCAGCAAACGGCTGATGTGCTTATCCAAAACGGAATCATTACTCAAGTCGGCCAAAATATAACGGCATCAGATGATGTACAGGTAATTGAAGCTGTGGGCAAATACATAGCGCCCGGCTTTTTCGACCTAAACTGCAACATCGGCGAATTGGGACTGGAAACTAAAGAGGATTTGCAAACCGGTAGCCGTGCCGCAGTAGCCGGTGGCTTTACCGGTTTGGCGCTTATGCCGGATACCCACCCGCCTGTGCATTCGAAAGCCGAAGTGGAATATTTGGTGAATAAAGCCAAAGGTAATCTGGTAGATATCTATCCCTTAGGCGCCATCTCTTACAAACGCGAGGGCAAAGATCTGGCCGAATTGTATGATATGTACCTGAGCGGGGCTAAAGCTTTTACCGATGGAAACCATCCGGTACAGAATGCAGGATTAATGGAACGGGCATTACTCTACGTACAGGCATTTGATGCGCTTATTATATCGAACCCCGAAGATGCTGCCATTGCTGGTCAGGCCAAAATTCACGAAGGTGAAGTAAGCACTTACTTGGGCATGAAAGGCATCCCGGCGCTGGCTGAAGAACTAATGATTGCCCGTGATTTATATCTGGCCGAATACACCGGTTCAAAAATACATTTTACTTGTATCTCGGCCGTCCGGTCGGTAGAACTTATCAGGCAGGCCAAGCAAAAGGGCTTGCAGGTAACCTGCGACGTAGCCGCCCATCACCTGGTACTTACTGATGAAGCTGTGTTGGGATTTGACAGTTTATATAAAGTGAAACCACCGTTGCGTACCGAAGACGACCGACAGGCGCTGATAGCCGGTTTACAGGATGGCACGATTGATGCTATTGTAACACAGCACACGCCGCATGAGGTAGAGTACAAAAACGTTGAATTTGAGATTGCTGCTTTTGGAATACTGGGTTTACAAAGTGCAATTTCGCTGGCGATGCAAGCTGGTTTAAGCCCTGAGTTAGCCGTAGAAAAAATGTCTGTAAATTCAAGGCAAATATTAGGCTTGCCAGTTCCGTTAATAGCAGAAGGCGAAGCCGCAAATATGGTATTGTTTGATGCTGAAGCAGAATGGGAATATAACAGGCAAAATAACCAGTCTAAATCATACAACTCGCCGCTTTTGGGAAATAACTTAAAATGCAAAGTGCTGTTAACCTGTAATCATAACCAGGTGTATATAAATAATTAAATAAACATGATCGATTTAAAAGTTCAATTAGCCATAGAAAATTCGTTAAATGAGTTTTCGAAATATAACAGCATTAACGCCCAGCAATTCGGCAGCCAGGTTATCAGCGTATTTACTTCTGATGACGATTTTTTGGATAAGGTAGAAGACCTTGATGACTTGTTTGATGATTACCCGCAGGCTGAAGCCTTGCGCGAAGTTTATTTTGATTTGCTGATGGTTAACTTCTTTAGCGCCGATATGAAGCGCTTGGATGAAGATTACCTGGATAGCAAAGAATGGGCTGAAATTGAAGAAGATACTATTGATCGCGGCACTGAGCTGCTGAATATGTTATTATATCTGAACGAGTGCAAGGATGAAAGCATAGAACCCTCATTAGAAGATTATCTGAGTGAATTTTTACTGGTAGATGATGATGAGTTTCAGGATGAACACCGCATTTACGAGCCGGTAATTGCCAACCAGATTTTAGTGGAAAGCACTCCGGAGGAAGTAAACCGTGTGGCCGATACCCTTTCAGATGATGAGGAACTGCAGGAGCTATTTTACCCGCTGATGTGCTTTTTCCAGAATACCCATGCCACTGAAGCCGATTTGAAAGAAGTAGCAGAGGCCTCAGATAATAAAGATTTTGACACCGCTGTGTACAGCATTTTAACTACGTTTAATAAATAAACCATGCAGGAAAACGATGCCTTGCTGCGACAGTACGGCGCAAAATACGGGCTTTTTTTAGGGCTTATTTTACTGGCGGTTAGTATTGCCACAATTTACCTGGTAGCTAATGTTGCGCTATCTCCGGTGAGCTTATTGCTTACTATGTTTTTCTCAAAAATTATAGTGCCCGTTGGTTTGGGTATTGCATTTGTATTGTGGCTCCGTAGAACGCTGGGCGGCTACTGGAACCTAAAACAAGCAACTACCGGTGTGTTTTTTATGTTCTATATGGCTTCGCTGATTAATTACATTGGTTATGATATTACTTTTGCACATGTGGTTAGCCCGGCAACCGTAAGGCAGGCAGGAGAGAATACCATTAATATTTATGAGCAGGCCCAACGCATGACCAAGGTGCCCAACAAGGAAGCACAGGCTACCATTAAAAACATGCGCGATAGCCTGAGTCAGGGTTATACCATTACCGTGAGTACAGTGCTGAGCTATTTGATCACCTCCGTATTGTTGGTGTTCGTTGTCTCGCTTATTTTTGCGGCTTTGTTAAAGCGTGAGCCGCCAGTGTACAGACAGCAGCGGACAGAAGATGAATATTAAAATTTGAATAACAATAAAGTAAAGGCGGTTGATGAAAATTAACCGCCTTTGTTATGTGATATGAAGCGCTGTGAGGAGTAGTGCAGCATGAGCAGCACTATGCAGCAGTGTCATAAAGGTGTCAGTAAAAAAAGTCATTGCGAGCGATAGCGTGGCAATTGCTTGTTGTATAAAGTGGCTAATGCTTCTTCAGGCGCAGGTGCCTACAAGCGATTGTCACGCTATCGCTCGCAATGACAAGTGGAGTATGCTGCTTATTGAAACAGCACACTTTAGTAAAATACAAAGGGGCAGCTTAATTACAAGCTGCCCCTTTTTTATCAGAGTATAATCTACTTAGTGCTTGTTCACAATGTGCTTCATAATATCGTTGCCGAATACGAATACCATCAGGGTAATCAGTACCACGAAGCCTACAATCTGGGCACGCTCCAAAAATTTATCGCTTAGTGGTTTGCCTTTAATCATCTCGATGATGAGGAATAGGGCATGGCCACCGTCCAACGCCGGGATAGGCAGCAGGTTCATCAGCGCTAAGGCCATAGAAAGCAACCCTACCAAGCTCCAGAAACGGAACCAATCAAAGTGATTACCAAACAAAATAGCGATGCCAATAGGGCTTGATAAGGCTTTTTGCGGTTTTACCTGCCCGGTTAACATTTTACCCAATCCCTGTGCATTGGCACTGAACATACCCCAAGCTTTTGAAGCACCTTCGGGTAATGATTGGAAGAAGCCATAATTAATCGTCTTCTCTTTTGGCAGGTCATCTTGCGGATAAATACCAAACTGACCTTGTGCATTGATGTGTGCCGTAATTTGCATTGGCACATTATTACGCTTAATGCCGATAGGAATATCTTTATTTTTAAACTTAACTACCGTTTGCTGATACTCATCATAATAATGAATAGGCTGGCCGTTGATGGATAAAATGCTGTCGCCTTTTTGTATGCCTGCATTGGCTGCACCGGTGTTGGGCTCTACGCGGGCCACGGCAAACTTAATACGGGGCAGGCGCTCAATAAACTGCTCAGGGCCTTTGTCTGATACATCATTTAATATAGTTGACGGCACGGTGATGTTAATTGTTTTTTCGCCGCGCTTAACAGTAAGTACGCCATTGCCCATTAAAACTTTTGAGCTGAATAGGTCTTCAAAGCGTACTACTTTCTGGCCGTTAATAGCCAATACCTGGTCGCCGGGTTGCAGGCCAATCTGACGGCCAATGGTGCCGGGTACAATGCCATGCCTGATCTCGTTGTTCGGTATATAACTTTCACCGTACTTAATGGTAAGAATCCAAAATATCAGAATGCCTAAAATAATATTCACGGTTACACCGCCCAGCATCACAATCAGGCGCTGCCAAGCTGGTTTGGCCCGAAACTCCCAGGGTTGCGGAGGGCCAGCCATTTGCTCGGTATCCATGCTTTCATCAATCATACCGGCAATTTTTACATAGCCGCCTAAAGGCAGCCAGCCAATGCCATACTCTACACCTTTATAAGTATATTTAAACAGGCTGATGTTCCAGGCATCAAAAAACAGGTAGAATTTTTCCACCTTAATGCCAAAGGCGCGGGCAGCTAAAAAATGCCCCAGCTCGTGCAAAATCACTAAAATAGATAGGCCCAGAATTAACTGGCCTGCCATTACTAATACGTCCATTCGTTAACTATACAATATTGCTATGCCTTTAACGGCATTTTGGTAATTAAATTTTGTGCTAATATGCGGGTTTCTTTATCGGTATTCAAATAATCTTCTAACGAAGGTGTATGAAGGTACGGCATTTGTTCCATGCACTCGGCTATTACATCGCTCATGTCTAAAAAGCCAACCTCATCTTTCAGGAAAGCCGCCACCGCAATTTCGTTAGCTGCATTTACAATGCAAGGCATGTTGCCACCTTTACGCAGTGCATGATAAGCTAAGGAAAGGTTACGAAAAGTTTCCAAATCCGGCTGCTCAAAGGTAAGCGTCGGGTAATCCATAAAACTAAACCGCTTGTATTGATTCGCCAAACGGTCGGGGTAGGAAAGGGCATACTGGATGGGCAGCTTCATATCGGGTAAACCCAGCTGAGCTTTCAGCGATCCATCGGTAAACTGCACCAATGAGTGGACGATAGATTGCGGGTGTACCACCACCTCAATATCATCGGCCTGTACATCAAACAACCAGCGCGCCTCAATTACTTCCAGTCCTTTATTCATCAACGAGGCGGAATCTATCGTAATTTTAGCTCCCATTACCCAGTTGGGGTGTTTAAGTGCCTGTACCCGGGTTACATCAGCTAAAAAGCTTAGGTCTTTACCCCGGAAGGGGCCGCCCGACGCGGTCAGAATCAACTTTTCTACGCTGCCCGGAGCTTCGCCAACCAGGCATTGAAAAATGGCCGAATGCTCGGAATCAACCGGCAGCAATTTCACCTGGTGCTGTTTCGCCAAGGCGGTAACCAGTTCACCGGCTACTACCAGGGTTTCCTTATTGGCCAGGGCAATGTCTTTACCGGCTTTAACAGCGGCAATGGTAGGTTCCAAGCCCGAAAAGCCCACCATTGCGGTGAGCACGATATCAAGTTCAGCAGCGGTAACTAACTCTACAATGGCGCTGTGGCCTGCTTTTACCTGCGTTTGGGTATGGGCCAGCGCCTGCTTCACTTCAGCGTATTTACTTTCATCGCAAATCACTACATAGGCCGGCTTAAACTGCAAAGCTTGTTGAATTAGCAGATAGGCATTGCTCTGCGCTGTAAGCAGCCAGGCTTTAAACAAGGCAGGGTTTTCCTGTATTACTTCTAAGGTTTGGGTGCCGATGCTGCCGGTAGAACCCAGCACCGCTATATTTTTACAAGGTTGATTCAATGATGAAGTGCTAAAAAATTAATTATAGACCAACCGACCGGTCTTTAATATCGGTATCCATTTATTTACGAAAGCTAAGGAAATTTTTGGTTCTTTAATAGCTACAAAATTACAAAATAAGGCGCTTTGCCCTTGCACAAAATAGTATAGCTGCGACTCGGGTGCTTTACGGTTGTTAAAACTGGGCGATTCTATTTTGAAAATAATGTAGTGTTTAACCGCATCCTGCTCATAAATATGCAACTGCGCTAATGGCGCCCTCTTCAGCATTTGCTGGTAGGTCATTTGGGCTATGCTTTGCAGATTGGCGTTACGTGTGGTTTTGTAAATCATGGAAGTGCCCAGAATGCTCCAATTGGTGGCCGACTGATTGCCCGGTACTACTTCTACCATTTGCGCATTGGCCGTATTCTGATTCGAGATCATCTTCCAGTTGTATTCGGCCGGCCAGTTAAACTTCATGGTTTCGTGCCGAACCTGTGCCAAACCGGTAAAACACCATAAAGTGAATACAACTAACACGATGCGGAACTTACTCATAACATTGTCGGTTAAGTTTACTTACTGATATAATGCTGAAGGGCATCTGCAATTTTACGATCGTTGGATAGACGCGGCACCTTATTTTGTCCGCCCAGTTTTCCTTGAGATCGCATATAGTCAATAAAAGTGTCCTTCTGTAAACTTCTGACAATTAAAGGCTGCAAAATGTTCCCTTCAATCAAATCAAAATAGTAAATATTTTTTTGTTGTAGTGCTTTATCTACTTGTAAGGCAAAGGCTTTCATATCAGCAGGGACTTGGCCAAACTCTACAAACCATTCGTGATAGGGGAGTTCGCCCTGCGGCGCATTTACTTGCGGCGCTACAGTAAATTCCACAATATCTACGCCCTGTTGTTTGGCTACGCTTAACAAAGCATGTTCTACCTCTTCGCCAATCACATGCTCGCCAAAGGCCGAAATGTAATGTTTGATGCGCCCGGTAACTACAATTTTATAAGGATTAATCGAAGTGAACTTCACCGTATCGCCAATGCTATACCCCCACAGGCCGGCATTGGTATTCAAAATCAGCGCATAATTTACATTCAACTCTACCTCGGCCAAGCTTAAGCGGGTAGGGTTAGCATCATAAAACTCATTTACCGGGATAAACTCGTAAAATATGCCTGCATCCACCAACAATAACAAACTTTTATCCTGCTGTTTATCCTGAAAGGCGATAAAGCCTTCTGATGCCGGGTAGGTTTCAATCGAATCAATGGCAAAGCCGATGCTGTCTTCAAGCCGTTTACGATAAGGCTCGAAGTTAACACCGCCGTATACAAACAGCTTAAAATTGGGGAAAATGTCTTTGATTTTTTTACCGTTGTTTTTGGCCGATAAGCGGTCAAAATACATTTGGCACCAGGGCGGTATGCCAGAGATGAGGCGCATGTCTTGGTCGTAAGTTTCCTCTACAATGGCATTCACTTTCTCTTCCCAGTCTTCAATGCAATTGGTTTCATAACTGGGTAGTCGGTTTTTTTGTAGGTATCCCGGTACATGGTGAGCCACAATGCCTGATAAGCGGCCGGTGGCGATACCGTTCTTTTCGCTCAAAACAGGACTGCCTTGAAGAAAAATGAGTTTGCCATCTACAAAATCGACATTGCCCGTTTCGTAAATATAGCTGAGCAAGGCATTGCGGGCGGCCTTAATATGCTCGGGCATGCTTTCTTTCGAAATAGGAATATATTTTACCCCCGAAGTAGTGCCAGAAGTTTTAGCGAGATAGGCAGGCTTGCCCGGCCACAGCACATCAGGCTCGCCAGCTGTTACGCGGTCAATATAAGAACGCAGGTCCTCGTAATCGCGTACCGGAACCTGTTGTTTAAAATCCGTATAGGTTTTGATAGTTTCAAACCGGTGATCTTTGCCAAAAGCAGTATTTTTTGCCTGATCTATCAGCTTTTGAAATGTCTTTTGCTGCAGCGCTACGCCATTATTGCGCATATGCTGTAATTCGGATTGCACCATGCGGGCAAACAGCTTGCTGAAAAAGGCTTTAACTCCCATACGATTTACAGGGTTTCTGAAACGTCGTCATCCACATCCTGGTGGCTGTATACTAGTTTGCGGTAAGTGGTAATAATCATTACCTGCACCGTAGGAAAGGCAACGGCAAACCAAAGGATAGCGCCAAACTCAATCATATATTCTTTCACCGGGCTATCTTCAGCAACCAGCGCGGTAATAATGGCGTTAATGACCAAAAGGATTAAGGCAACGAAAAAGATAATAATCAGCAGCAGCGCTACTAATTTTAAAACCGTACCGCGGGTAACTGAAAAGCTTTGACGGAGTGATTCTATAGGCCCGGAATCATCATCCACAATAAAGCATAAGCAAAATATAAGTCGTATGCTTAGGTACAATGCAAGGGCAGTTTGAATGGCATAGATGTAAGAAAACACCTCCTCGCTTATTGCCAAACGTGAGTTGAGAAACAAAACCGTACCGATAATAAAAATAAAGATAACACCGATTGTTACTGCATTAAGCGCCATTTTAAAAGACGGAACAATGTCTTTAAATGAAAATTCATAATACTCTTTATCAATTAAAGTAAGCAACAGCTTATAAAAGGAAAGTGTTAAATAGGCTTCCAGCAGCATAATGAACAGCCGAAGTATGACTGATGCCGAAGCGCTTTCATAATAAAAACTGTCACTAACAAACTTGATGGCAACATTACAAAAGAAAGTAATCATCGTAAATACAATGAGTACGATGTAATTTTTCTTGATTACATCCCATGCTTTTTTAATCGTTTCGCCTATCGTAAAGGGATGGTACATCTTAGTAAGAAGGTTGTTTCAAAATGATACGTTTCCAAAAATCCTGCATAAAGCCAAGGCCGTAGGCCATCAGTTGTATTAAGGCAGCAATGATACTCAAAAATGCAACTTTTACCGATTTGTTTTTCATGAGTGCATGAAAAAATATCATCAGTACATAAACCAGCAGTAAAATATTGCACAGCAGCGCTATGCTCCAGTTAAATATATTAGCTATTAAGGTGAACAGCACAAAGAGTGTAAACGCTGCCGGAAAGAAGTGTACAGCTTTCAGTTCCTTTGGAAAGAAAGTAGAAATGTTGATACGTGCGCGGCCAAAAAAATGCAGTTGTTTATAAAACTGCGAAAAGCTGGTGCGACGTTTATGATATACTTTTGCCTCTGGTATCAATCCGATTTTGAAGCCTTTGGAATGTATGCGGATGCTGTATTCAATATCTTCGCCCAGGCGGGTAATAATAAAGCCGCCCACCTGCTCCCATACCTGCCGCGAGATGCCCATATTAAAACTGCGCGGATGAAACTGCCCGCCCATATTTTTTTTATTGCCGCGAATGCCACCGGTGGTAAAAGGTGAAGTCATGGCATAGCTGATGGCACGCTGGATGGGGGTGAAGGAGGGGTGTGCATCGTCCGGGCCACCGTAGGCATCCAGCCAATCAGCGCTCAGGTGTTGGTTCACTACTTCGAGGTAATTCTCCGGTATGAGGCAATCTGAATCGAAAACGATGAAGTAATCGCCTTTAGCACGGGCAAAACCGAAGTTACGGGTAAAGCCCTGGCCCTCATTGGGCTTCACATAATAGCTGATGTTTAGCTTACCCGCAAAACTTTGAACAATATCTGCCGCATCTTTTACCGAACCATCCTCCAGTACCAGTACCTCGAAGTTGGTATAGGTTTGCCGTGTAAGCGTTTCCAGCAACTCTTTAATCTCCTGGGGGCGGTTATATAGGGGGATGATAATGGAGAAAAACATAGGGAGGTAGATTTCGGATTTCGGATGTTCGATTTCGGAATTTAGGATTTTTGATGGTTAATATTTTGATTCAGTCAAATTTCAAATTTTTATATCCGAAGTTAAATCAGTTACACAACTCCGAAATCGAACATCCGAACATCCGAAATTAAATCACTTCCTCAATTTGGTACTTGTTGCGTTCACTTGCGCTGCGCGATACCAGCTCTGCCACAAAGCCGGTTAAAAACAGTTGCGAGCCAACAATAATGGCTACCAGTGCCAAGTAGAACAGGGGCTGCTCGGTGGCATCACGGTACTTTTCGTTGTGGGCAATGTGGATCAGCTTTTCTACCATAATCCACACGGCAGCAATTAACCCCAGCATAAAGCTGATGACACCCATAGTGCCGAAAAAGTGCATCGGTTTCTTGCCAAATTTGCCTACAAAAAAGATGGACAGCAAATCCAGAAAGCCGTTGACAAAGCGGCTCATGCCAAATTTGGTGGTGCCGTATTTACGGGCGCGGTGCTCAACCACCTGTTCGCCAATTTTGGTAAAGCCTGCCCATTTAGCTATTACCGGTATATAGCGGTGCATTTCGCCATACACTTCAATATTTTTTACAACGGCCTTGCGGTAAGCTTTCAGTCCGCAATTAAAATCGTGCAGGTTATCAATGCCCGACATTTTGCGGGTAGCTGCATTAAATAATTTAGTCGGGATGGTTTTGCTCAGCGGGTCATATCGCTTGGCTTTCCAACCCGAAATCAAATCGTATTTTTCTTCTGTAATGCGACGGTATAGTTCCGGTATTTCATCCGGGCTATCCTGTAAATCGGCATCCATGGTGATAATAACGTTGCCCTGCGCCTCTTCAAAGCCAGTATTCAATGCAGCTGACTTACCATAATTGCGGCGAAACTTAATACCCCGAATGGAAGTATTACCTTTTTGCAATTTGCAAATCATATCCCACGAGCCGTCACTGCTGCCATCGTCCACCAGTATCACTTCATAGCTAAAGTGGTGCTCGTGCATTACCTTACTGATCCACGAGGTCAGCTCCGGCAGCGATTCCACTTCATTAAACAGGGGGATGACAACTGATATATCCATTGAGTAATTTAAAGCTTTTGAAGAAGTTAAAGCTTCTTCATCTCCATAGATGGAGTTATTTTAATGAGCAAAAATAAGAAAATACGCGAATGCTGTACAAGCCAATGTCGCAACTGTTGATTCACCGGCTTTATAACGTTTGATGTAAGACTTTCACCGCTATTTATAGTAATTTTTATACCAGTCAATAAATTTATTTATACCTGATTGGATATCGGTTTGTGGCTGGTAGCCAAAGTTCTGCTCCAAATCACTCATGTCGGCATCGGTTGATAATACATCTCCCGCCTGCATGGGCAGCATATTTTTGATGGCTTTTTTTCTAATGGCATTTTCAAGCGCCTCAATGAAATTCATCAGTTTTACTGGTGAGGAGTTGCCGATGTTGTACAAGCGGTAAGGGGCACTGGAAGTAGCGGGATCAGGGTGCTGACTATCCCATTGCGGGTTAGGTTGGGCAGGTTCGGCCAGTACCCTGATGATGCCTTCTACAATATCGTCCACATACGTGAAATCACGCTGCATATCGCCATTGTTATATACATCAATAGGCCGGTTATTAATAATGGCCTCCGCAAATTTAAAATAGGCCATATCGGGCCGGCCCCAGGGGCCATACACGGTAAAAAAGCGCAGTCCTGTGGTGGGGATATTATACAGATGGCTGTAACTGTGTGCCATCATCTCGTTGCTTTTTTTACTGGCGGCATACAAGCTGACCGGGTGGTCGGCGCCATGGTGTACCGAAAATGGCGCATTGCCATTTAAACCGTATACGCTCGAGCTGCTGGCATATACCAGATGTTTGATCTGTACACTGCGGCAGCCTTCCAGTATGTTCAGAAAACCGGATAAATTACTCAGCGCATAGTCATGCGGGTTGGTGATAGAATAACGTACCCCGGCTTGTGCGGCCAGGTGGCAAACCATATCAAAGTGATGTTCGCTAAACAGGCGTTCCATTTGCTGCCGGTCCGAAATATCCAAGCGGATAAAACAATGATTGGTATGTATGGTGCTGCAAATAGGCTGGTGGTCTACCAGGTTATTGGTATCAAAACCTGCAGCTGTGAGCCGGGCGTATTTTAAATTAACGTCATAGTAATTATTAATGCTATCTACACCTACTACTTCGTAGTTAAGCTCAGCCAGTTTTTGGGCTACGTAAAAGCCGATAAATCCGGCCGTACCGGTAACTAATATCTTCATGAAACATCCACCGGTGGGCCTGCCAACCGGTGTGCAAAGTTAAGGCAAAAAAACAAAAACGGATGTGCTGATTATTGAAGTGGCCCCAATGCGGCAACTGCTAGATTAATTAGTTAAATGCGTTCAAATACCAACTTGTTATAATATTGTTATTGCGAGCGAGAGTATGTTAATTGCATATAATACAAGGCGAACAGGCCTTTGTACGGTTGCTACACAATCTCTTGCAATCACCATCTTGACTGAGCTGGAGCACAGGTTAAATTTTTTAAGCAAAAGCCGCTATTTGAGTAACGCTCTATCTAAAAGCTGAAAGTAATTAATATGGTACTGTAATGACGAAATGTGTGTTTGTAAAGAATTGATAATCAGATAAATGTAAGTGGTTGATATGTCAGTAGCCAATCGTGGAACGCATATTGTATACATACTTACATGGAGTTACTAACGGTACTGAACCAGATTGATGAAGAAGCGAAAGTATTGCAAGGTGAGAACGCCAAAACGTTTAAACCTTGGATGCCGAAACGAGTAGTGTTTACAGCCGATGCCATTGAGCAACCCTACGGGCAGCGCATTTACCAGCGGGTAACTAACTTGGGTTTAACTCCTGAGATACTCAAAAACAACCGTATTACCGGCCTGCGCGGCGAAACCGAGCGCGAAACGTACAAGATTGCGAAAAATACGCTGGCTATTGTGAATGCTCCCAAAAGCGCGTTTAACTTGAGGCCTATACCACCATCGGCCGACTGGCAGTTTCATCTGGCCGAAGGCTGCCCGGCACATTGCCAATACTGTTACTTGGCAGGCAGCTTGCAGGGGCCGCCAGCCATCCGGGTGTTTGCCAATCTGCCCGATATTCTGGAAAGTACAGCCCGCTTTGAGCGCTTAACCGAGGTGACCAGCTTTGAGGCCAGCTGTTATACCGACCCATTGAGTTTAGAGCACTTAACCGGTGGCTTGCAGGAAACCATTAAATATTTTGGCACCCGTCCCATGAGCCACCTGCGGTTTGTCACCAAGTTTGATGCGGTTGAGCCCTTGCTCAGCCTGCAGCATAACGGCCATACCCGTTTCCGTTGCAGCCTAAATGCGGATGCCGTAGCCCGCCGTTTAGAGGGGGGAACTCCCAAAGTGGATGCCCGTATTAAGGCATTGCGCAAAATGGCCCTGCCCAAAGCACAGGGTGGAGGCGGTTATCCTATAGGTGTGGTACTGGCACCCATTATGCCTATCCCGAATTGGGAGCAAGAGTACGATCAATTGTTTAATCAATTGGAGCAGAATTTAAATTTTGATTGCGATTTGACTTTTGAGCTCATCAGTCACCGCTTTACACCTGGCTCTAAAGATGTATTATTGGAGTGGTACCCAAATACCAGTTTGGATTTGGAAGAAAGCACACGTGCCACCAAACGAAACAAATTTGGCGGCATTAAGTACGTATACACCAAAGAAATGATGTTAGACCTGCGCCGCTACTTCGAGCAGCAGGTAAAGCAACGTTTCCCGAATGCAAAGGTGTTGTACTGGACGTAAGTGCATTGTAATTAAAATTGATTAGCCAAACCTTCGCTACGTCATTGCGAGGAACGAAGCAATCTCTCCGTACTCTGACATAATAAGGCGCAGAGAGATTGCTTCGTTCCTCGCAATGACGTAATAGAAATATTTTTGCAATCAAGTGCAGCTATTGCTCCACTTTGTTTCGATACAAATCTTACGTTTGAATCACCCCTACATTAAACGCCTTTTCAATAGGTGCATGGTTAGCTGCTTCTATGCCCATAGAGATGGCTTTGCGGGTTTCTAACGGATCAATCACGCCATCAACCCACAGGCGGGCAGCGGCATGATAAGGGGCGGTTTGGCGGTTGTAGTTGTCGGTAATTTGCTTCAGCAGCTCCGCTTCTTTTTCGGGTGATACTTCCTCGCCTTTGGCTTTTAAACCTGCGGCTTGTATCTGCATTAAGGTTTTAGCGGCTTGTGCGCCGCCCATCACAGCAATTTTAGCGGTAGGCCAGGCATAAATCAAGCGTGGATCGTAAGCTTTGCCACACATGGCATAGTTACCTGCTCCGTATGAGTTGCCTATAACAATAGTAAATTTGGGCACCACTGAGTTGGCCACAGCATTTACCATTTTGGCTCCGTCTTTTATGATGCCGCCCTGCTCTGAGCGGCTGCCTACCATAAAACCGGTTACATCCTGTAAAAACACTAGTGGTATCTTTTTTTGATTACAATTCATGATGAAGCGCGTGGCTTTATCTGCTGAATCAGAGTAAATGACCCCGCCAAACTGCATTTCGCCTTTTTTTGATTTGATGACCTTGCGTTGGTTAGCCACAATGCCTACAGCCCAGCCATCAATCCGGCCTAAGCCGCACACAATGGATTGCCCGTAACCAGCTTTGTATTCTTCAAAAGCCGAATCGTCAACCAACCGCATAATGATGTCCATCATGTCGTATTGCTTTTCGCGGTTATCAGGCAGTATGCCATACAGTTCCTGTTCGTTAAACTTGGGTTGGGAAGGAGCGATGCGATCGAAACCGGCTTTGGTATAATCGCCGGTCATACTCATGATATTGCGGATACTGTCCAAACAGGCCTGATCATTAGGCTGCTTGTAATCAGTAACCCCCGAGATTTCACAATGCGTTGATGCACCACCCAAAGTTTCATTATCTACATCCTCGCCAATGGCCGATTTTACCAGGTAAGAACCTGCCAGAAAAACCGAGCCCGTACCGTCCACAATCATGGCTTCATCACTCATAATGGGCAGGTAAGCACCACCGGCTACACAGGCACCCATAATGGCGGCAATTTGGATGATGCCGCTGCTACTCATTAAGGCATTGTTTCGAAAGATGCGGCCAAAGTGTTCTTTATCCGGAAATATCTCATCCTGCAAGGGCAAATATACCCCGGCCGAATCCACCAGGTAAATAATGGGCAAGCGGTTTTCCATCGCAATTTCTTGGGCTCGCAGATTTTTCTTAGCCGTAATCGGAAACCAGGCACCTGCTTTTACTGTGGCATCGTTAGCGACCACCATGCACTGCCGACCGGCAACATAGCCCATTACGCAAACCACACCGCCCGATGGGCAGCCGCCATGTTCGGCGTACATGCCATCGCCCGCAAAAGCACCGATTTCCAGTTGCGGACGGTCTTTATCAAGCAGATAGGCAACGCGCTCACGCGCTAACATTTTACCCTTATCTTTTTGTTTGGCCGCAGCCTTAGCACCTCCGCCCTGCGAAACTTCCTGAAATTTGGCTCTTAGCTGGAACAGTAACTGTTTATTAATGTCTTCGTTGCGGTCGAAATCAATGTTCATAGGTGTACTAATTGATGATGGCAAGGTAACATAAATAATTATATTTTACTATGCATGCATAGTAAGTTTGAAGCCTTGTATTTGTACAATGGTTTTGAAATAAAAATTCTTCTAACGAAACTTTTTATAACAAAAACAGTTAGATTAGCGTAATAAACTTGTGACAGAACAAGCCTAACTATATGCTGATACTTATAACCCTATATCTCTGTAAAAGATTTGATTTGATTGAGCGGTTGAAGCTGAAACAAACTTTCCGCAACTCACCTAAAATTGTAGCGGTGTTATCCACGGTATCACGGTAATGAGGTTTATATACAAAAACGCCCCTTGTAAATATATTTACAAGGGGCGTTTTTGTGCTAAGTATTTTCAAAAGTCCTGGTCATTTCGACCGTAGGGAGAAACGACGTAATGGATAATTTTAATACTAGTTATCCTAACTGCAATACTTCAGTCGTATGGTTTCTTACCTGCTCACTTAATTCAGCATTTTTAGCTAATGACTGGCCGTATGACGGGATCATTTGCTTCAGCTTTGCCTGCCATTCAGGTGATTGTGCTTTATCTTTAAAGCAGCGCTCAATCAGGTGAATCATGATCGGCACAGAAGTAGAAGCGCCTGGCGAGGCACCCAGCAGGGCAGATACACTGCCATCGGCTGCGGTAACTACTTCGGTACCAAACTCCAGCACACCGCCTCGCTTGGCATCGCTTTTAATCACCTGCACGCGCTGGCCGGCAATGTCTAAGTCCCAATCCTCTTTCTTAGCCTCAGGGAAATACTCGCGAAGTGCCGCCAAACGGTCATCCGGCGATTGCATTACCTGGCTGATTAAATATTTAGTTAATGGAATATTATCCACGCCAGCTTTTATCAGTGGGTAAATATTATCTGCCTGAACCGAAGTAAACAAATCGCTTAAAGAACCGTGTTTGAGGAAACGGGTAGAGAAACCGGCATATGGGCCGAAAAGCAGCGCCCGTTTACCATTAATCATCCGGGTATCTAGGTGCGGAACAGACATTGGGGGCGAACCAACCGAGGCCTTGCCATATACCTTAGCCTGGTGCTGTTGTATCACCTGCTCATTATGGCATACCAACCACTGCCCGCTTACCGGGAAGCCGCCAAAGCCTTTGCTCTCCGGGATGCCTGATTTTTGCAGCAGCGGCAATGCACCACCACCGGCGCCAATAAATACAAACTTGGCATTTAAACGGCGGCGTTCGTTAGTCTTTTTATTTTTAACACTTACCCGCCAGCTTTGGTCTTTGTTGCGCCAAAGGTTGCTCACATTATGGCTCAGGTAAATATTAACGCCTGGTTGCTTCTTTAAATAAGCCAGCAACAATTGAGTTAGTGAACCAAAGTTAACATCAGTACCTAAATCCATACGCGTGGCCGATACATGTTCACCGGCATCACGGCCATTCATCACCAACGGAATCCAGGCTTTCAACTGATCTTTGTTGTCACTGTACTGCATCTCTTTAAATAAGTGGTGCTGTACCAGCGCTTCAAAGCGTTTTTTAAGGTAAGTTACGTTATCTTCACCCCACACAAAACTCATGTGCGGGATAGGGTTAATGAAATCTTTGGGCGATTTGATAAAACCTTTTTCGATTAAAAATGACCAAAACTGTTTTGATACTTCAAATTGTTCTGCAATTTTAATGGCTTTGGTGATATCAATGGTGCCATCAGGCAACTCGGGGGTGTAGTTCAGTTCGCAAAACGCGGAATGACCCGTGCCTGCGTTGTTCATAGCGTCTGAACTTTCAGCGGCAATCTCATCCAACCGCTCATAAATATCAATAGTTAAATCAGGCTGAAGTTCTTTAAGCAATACGCCTAAGGTAGCGCTCATGATGCCTGCCCCAATCAATACAATGTCGGTTTGCGTAGTTGAATTTGTTGTACTCATTTGCGTTTAGAAAGCTAAGGATGCCATTGATATATGGATAGCATCCGAAATCTATCCTATAACCGTTTTACCGGCAGATTTGTTGTTTGATTTTGCCAACACTTAAGCCACAGGAAGAATTTGCGGGCTAAAGTTTGCTAAATTTTATGAGAAATGCAGGGCTAAAGCGTTATTTAAATGTAACATTTTAGTTTTTAGAAGCAGATGTGCAGGAAAAACTATAAATCTATTCTTTTAATATTTCCCGCACATCCAATTCATATAATCAATGTAACACTTCTTGCAGCATATCTTTAAATGTTTGCCTGATGATGCCGAATTCCTTAGCGTCGCCTTGCAACATGGCTTTACTGAATTTTACCATTTGCTCTGCCGTAATATGCGGTGGCAGCGGTGGAACAGAAGGGTCAACCATGGCTTCAATCAATACCGGCCGGTCTGCGGTTAAGGCAGCATCCCAGGCAGGGCCAATTTCCTCTACCTTATCAATCTTAATACCTTTCAATCCCAACAGCTCGGCATATTGCGCATAATGGAAATCTATGAGGTTTTGTGAGCCGGTAAATTCAGGGTCGCCGTTCACTACGCGTTGCTCCCAGGTCACCATGTTCAAATCCTGGTTGTTGAGTACCAGTATAACCATGCGCGGGTTTTTCCAGCTTTTCCAGTATTTGGCAATGGTAATCATACCGTTGATGCCCAGCATTTGCATGGCGCCATCACCAATAATGCCAATCGGGATACGGTCAGGGTGGGCAAATTTGGCAGCGGTAATATAAGGCACCGCCGGGCACATGGTAGCCAGCGTGCCCGATAATGAGGCCATCATGCCTTCTCTGAATTTCAGATTTCGGGCAAACCAGCTGGCGGATGAGCCAGAATCAGCTGTCACAATGCAACGGTCGGGCAGGCGGGCGGATAATTCCTGTACCACTTTTTGCGGGTTCAAAGGTTTGGCGGTTACCTCGGCTTTGGCTTCTACCACTTTCCACCAGTCGGATACATCTTTTTCTATTTTCTCTCGCCATGAGCGGTCCTGCTTGCGTTCAATCAACGGTATCAAGGCCTGCAAAGTGGCCTGACTGTCGCCCACCAGATTTACCTCAGTAGGGTAGCGCAGGCTTACCATTTTAGGGTCAATGTCAATTTGCACGGCACGGGCCTGGCCTTCTTTGGGCAAAAACTCAGAGTAAGGGAAGCCAGTGCCAATCATGAGCAGGGTGTCACAGTCGCTCATCAATTCCCAACTGGCGTTGGTGCCCAGCAGGCCAACGGCGCCGGTAACATAGGGCAGGTCATCAGGCAAAATGGCACGGCCTAAAAGTGCTTTGGCTATGCCGGCGCCCAGCAGCTCGGCAATTTGCTTTAATTCTTCGGGCGCACCGGCAGCGCCGATACCAGCCAGTATGGCTACTTTTTTGCCTTCGTTCAATACAGCAGCGGCTTTGTGCAGTTCGCTTTGTGGTGGTACCGGTTTTTCAAGCGTATGGCCAATGCCGGTATGTACACTGCCATGTTTATGCGGCGGTTCTTCAACGGCTGCAAGTTCCTGTACATCGTTAGGTAAAATTACACAGGTAACGGTACGCTCGGCTTTGGCAATACGTATGGCGCGGTCAATTACGTGGCGTACCTGGTTGGGCTCGGTTACCATGTGTACAAAATGGTGCGCTACATCTTTGAACAAGCTTACCAAATCAACTTCCTGCTGGTACTCGCCGCCTAAAGACATACGCGCCTGCTGCCCTAAGATAGCCACCACCGGCTGATGATCAAGCTTGGCATCATATAAGCCGTTGAGCATATGAATAGCGCCTGGGCCCGAGGTAGAAATGCAAACCCCTACCTCGCCGGTAAATTTCGCATGTCCGCAAGCCATAAAAGCCGCGTTTTCCTCATGCGATACTTGAATAAAATCTATTTTATCTTCGGCCCGGCGCAAAGCACCCATTACACCATTAATGCCGTCTCCAGGGTAACCGAATACCCGGTTGATGCCCCAGGCATACATACGCTCTATCATGAAATCGCTTACTGTCTTACCCATCACTGTCTGCTTAAATTTGTAATTTAATTAACTGTGAGTTTATAGCATTGTTTCGGTTAAAGCATAACAAAAAAGCCGGAACTCATAAGTTCCGGCTTCGTGTATATTAATTCAGCTTGAATTGCTGAAATTATTTGAAAAACAGGTTTTGCGTTAATTTAAACAGCGCGTAAACAATAAGCGGTGCTGCTATTACATCAATAGTGTAATGTACGTGCTGTATAAGCAGCAAAACACCCACTATAACTGCACCAATAGCGGCCAGCCATTTATCACTTTTCTTTTCGAGACAGAGCACCATACACATAATAGTGCTTACATGCCCGGAATAGAACAAATCTTTCGTTACTACAGTATGGCCGTAAAATATTCCGGTTAGCGGATCTATCAATTCAACCAGCCGGGCAGGCGGCACCAGCGGAACCAGGGTGATGGTCAGCATGCGGCTAATCACCACAAAACTATAAAGCCAGATATATTTGGTATAGATAATAGGCTTGCCAATGGCCCTAAAAGTAGTTAAAGCGCCCAATCCCCATATAATTAAAAAAATATAAGTAGATACATTGATGGCCGGCAGAGCGTTCAGCACCCAGTCATTGATACGGATACCGCCGTTACGCTGCTCAATGGTTTGAAAAAAGTGCGGCAGTATGCTCAGCACAATAGCCAGCAGCACTGAACCCCAAATGGTGAGTAAGCGGTGCAGAGAGGAATTCCAAACGCTTTTCCAGTTCTGCTTTAAAGTAAGGGTATAAGTACGTTGCACTTGCATCTTAAAATTAGGGTGGGCAAATTTAAGTGTTTGAAATGAGATGTTAAATAATTCTGATGTCAATATTAGTACAATGTTAAGTAATGAGAAGTGGTTATTGGTGTAGAGGAGAAACCATCCTCCTTGTTCAATTGTGTACCTTTGTGCCAGAACACAAACACTATGAAATATAAATTAGGCGATTTTGTACGCTTTGTAGATGAAAATTATGAGGGTTATGTAACCCGCATAATAGATGAGCAGATGATAGGGGTAACCGGTAACGACGACTTTGAAATACCGGTACTGGCCAGCAAGGTTACTTTTGTGCATGGCCATCAGGCGCAGCAAAATGCTGCCGGAGCGGGTTCGTCTGTCATCACAGCTGCAAATACTGTAGCAAGCGCTTTTCAGGAAAAGGGTATTTACTTGGGCGTAGCGCCTGATAAAAAGGCCAGCTCTGTTGTACACTTTTACCTGATTAACGAAACTTCTTACCAGCTGCTTACTGCGCTGTACAGCCAAAAAGATAAACAGGTTAAAGGAGAGTATGCCGGTACCATTGCACCTAAAACCTTTACCAAAGTATACTCGGCCCAATTAGCCGATATACAATTGTGGCCCCAGTTTACTTTACAAGTTTTGTTGTATGCTGCCCAACTGGCAACCCAACCGCAGCCGTTAACATTTACAGAAAAATTTAGAGCCAAGGATTTTGCCGATACTAAAAAGACACTTCCCCTGCTCAACGAGGCCGGCTGGCTGATCCGCTTGGATGAACCGGAACTCACCATTGACCCGCAGCAATTAAAGGAAAGCTTTTTCAAACCTGCGGTTGAAAAAATTGAAGTAAAAAAGCCGCAAAGCGAGGTGGATTTACATATCGAAAAGTTGAATCCCGATTATGAGCAGTTGAATGGAAGCGAAATATTGAACCTGCAGCTTACTTATTTCAAAAAAGCTTTAGATGCAGCTATTGTGCACCAACTGCCCGAAATTACATTTATACACGGCGCAGGTAACGGCATATTGCGTAACGAGCTGCAGAAGCAATTGGGTAGAAATCAAAAAGTGAAAACGTTTATGGATGCACGCAAAGAGAAGTTTGGCTACGGTGCAACCAAGGTGATTTTAAAATAAAAAGCTAAGTTATATCGCACTTAAAGCAGTACGGAGGTATTGAGTACGGCCTTGTCTAACAAGCCAAGTACCTGCCGGTGGAAATGAATTTCTTTAACCAGTTGCTTTTTAAAGCGCTCTGAAATACGGTGCTCGCTTATCATCTGCCATTGCTTGTTCAGCTGAATGAGCGTGCCTTTAAACGGAACTGAAGAAATGTGGTAAGTACTGTTATCCTGCTCATCGGCTACTTCCTGAACAGAAAGCCGGTATTCATTACGCCCGTATTGGAACATTATGGAGTAATTGCGGGTGCGGGTGTAAGTTTTCATGGCGGATTAGTGTATGATGAGGACCAGTTTGTCTTTTTTAACGGATAGTTACAGATAAAAGATGCATTTTTTTAGATTTTTATATCTAAAATTCAAACTTACTACTAAGCTTAGTATTTATTTAGCGTATAATTACTTTAAATAAAAGTGGTTTGTACGGTATTTTACTCAGATATTCAGCAATGCGTTATATTGCTTAAAACGCAAGCTTCTAATAAGACAAATCCTGAAAAAGTGTCACAAAGAAAAGGCGGATAATGATTTATTATCCGCCTTTTAAATGTCTGCAATTTATTCTACCTGCCCGGAGTTGGATTACGCGGGTCGGCTTTTGGTTTTAGCTGGTATTCTTTGGGTGGTTCGGCGCCCAGTAAATTCTTTACGAAATAATCCCAGCGGCGGCGCATCATGTAATAGGAGTACTGCCCGTAACCGTGTGCACTATTAGGAAATATCACTAAATCATAATCTTTATTGGCTTTCTCCAGCGCTTCAACTACCAGCAAAGTGTTTTGCGGCGGAACGTTGTCGTCCATCAGGCCATGAGCCAACATCAGTTTACCTTTCAGGTTTTTAGCATAATTTTGGTTGGCCTGCTTATCGTAGTCCGACATGCTGATCAGACCATCATAGCGTTCGCCCCAGTCATCCTCATAATTGCGGTTCTCATGGTTGCCTGATTCCGAAATACCTACCTTAAAGAAGTCTGGGTAACGGAACATGGCTGCCGCGGTAGCAAAGCCACCGCCGGAATGGCCCCAGATGCCCACACGCGCGGTATCTAAATAACCAAAACGTTGTGCTAACTGGCGGATGCCGGTAATTTGATCAGGCAGGGTATTTTCAGACATATCGCCATAGCTCATATCATGAAAGCTTTTGGAGCGCAATGGATTGCTGGTGCCTTCCAATACCACTACTACAAAACCCAGTTCGGCCAGCGCTTGGTGATCGCCGCGCGAAGCAGCGAAAGACCAGCTACCCACGCTGCCGCCCTGCGGACCTGGATAGATGTAATCAATCACCGGGTATTTTTTATTCGGGTCGAGGTGGGTAGGGGTAAACATCAGACCATAAATATCGGTTTTACCATCGTGCGCCTTTACATTGAATGGTGTAACGGGTTTCCAACCAGTAGCGGCCAGGCGCGATACATCTGCTTTTTGCAGGGTGGTGAGCAATTTGCCATTTAAATTGCGCAATACGGTAACCGGCGGCACATCAGGCTTGGAGTAAGTATCAATAATGAAATCTTGGTTTGGCGACCAGCTTACCTGGTGGTTGCCGGCTTCGGGCGTTAGTACCTTAAAATGTTTACCATCAAAGCCTACACTGCACAACTGGCTGAAGTAAGGGTTCTCTTTTTCTAAACCATCGGCTATAAAATACAGCGTCCGGTTTTTTTCGTCAACTTTTACCAGTTGGGTAACTACGTAGTTGCCCTTGGTAATCTGATTTTTTACTTTGCCGGTAGCCGCATTATACAGGTATAAGTGCCCGTAATTATCGCGCTCCGAAAACCAAATGATTTCGTTGCTCTTAGCCAGATAGCGCCAGTTGATAGCACCCCAGCCCGATTCAAATTGGGTGGGCACAGTTTCCTGAAACACTTCGCGCACCTTACCGGTGGCCGCATCTGCAATGCGGAACTTTTCTTGTTTATGGTCGCGCGAGGTAGATACGAAGGCCAGTTGGGAGGCATCAGCATTCCAGTCCACATCATCAAAAGTACCGCTGCTCGAAATATCATCGCTCAGTGTGGCCCGGTGAGGGTCGGCAGGTACTTGCAGGGCAATTACCTTTGGGTTGTCTACCTCAATAATTACCCGGTGTATCATGGCAATGGTGCTGTCGCCGGGCAGCGCATACTTCCAGGCGTGTAGTTGGTTATGCCCAACGTTGGTGCTCACCAGGTACATTTCGCCCACATTGCGCTGATCTTGCTTGAAGGTGGCAATTTTGCGTGAGTCAGGTGACCAGCGCAGCACTGCTGCATCACTGTGCGACCAGCCCGCATTATCAGTAGCGTAACCAAAATCTTTAATACCATCAGTAGTCAGCTGGGTTTGCTTGCCGCTGGCTACATCGCGCACCCACAGGTTGTAATCTTTTATAAAAGCTGCCTTTTTGCCATCGGGCGACAGCACTTCGTTACCGCCCCGTGCACGGCGG
The DNA here is from genome assembly GCF_054783355.1 of Mucilaginibacter koreensis. NCBI lineage: Bacteria > Pseudomonadati > Bacteroidota > Sphingobacteriia > Sphingobacteriales > Sphingobacteriaceae > Mucilaginibacter > Mucilaginibacter koreensis. Next base: position 562,733 of record NZ_BAAGQS010000001.1, read on the forward strand.
CCGGCCATGCCTGTGCGGCCGGTTTGTACAGCCGAGTCATCAGCTGTTAACTGGTTGCTTTGTAAATCATATTTATACTGCTTGCCTTCTACCCGAAAAACAATGCCTTTGTCATCTGTAGTATAACTAATGGTTTGAAAAGGCAGCATGCCGGCCTGGTAAGTTGTACCCGTAGCCGATGATAGTGCTGCTGCCAGCTTTTGATGGTCGAAAGCCGGCTGTCGGGTGCCCTTGGCGGTGTTGACGAAAATGAATTCGCCGCCCTGCGGAGTCAAATCGCGGTACCAGAAGTTACCGTTGGCTAACCAGTTGGGACGTACGCCGGCATGGTCAACAAAGGGTTCGGTGCCGTAGCTGAGAAAGCGTTCGGCGCGGGCGTAGTCGGTTGCGGTGAGAGCGGGTTGTTGCTGCGCCTGCACGGCCATAGCCCAAGCCACAGGAATAGCCGTAAGTAAAAATTTATTCATGCTGATGAAGTAATATGATAGTCAATGCAGATTGAAACTGATGGGCAAGTTAATTAACTTTCTACATAAAAAGCAAAGATGGTATGTAACAGGGCTGTTAGCTTAAGGGCAGTACAATATCAGCTTTAATATACCGGTTGATAATCATTACATTTGAGCAAACCCCTCTATCATGAACCCGATTAATAAGGAAGATGTAAAGCAGGAAGTATTCGACCTGTATGATGATTACGCCCACAACCGGCTCGACCGGCGTGACTTTGTTCAGAAGTTATCTCTGTATGCTGTAGGCGGTTTAACCGTGCCGGCATTGATGAGCTTTTTAATGCCTGATTATAAAAGCAATGTGGAGATTAAGGCTGATGACCCGCGCTTGAAATCGGAGTATATTACCTATGCCTCGCCCAAAGGCGGCGGCAACATCAAAGGCCTGCTCTCTGAACCGGCTGACGCCAAACAGAAACTGGGCGGTATTATTGTTGTACACGAGAACCGCGGCCTAAACCCCTACATTGAAGATGTAGCCCGCCGTGCTGCACTGGCTGGCTTCATTACCCTGGCACCCGATGCGCTTAGCCCGCTGGGTGGCTACCCGGGCAATGACGACGAAGGCCGCGCTATGCAAGCCAAGCGCGACAAAGGCGAGATGGAGGAAGATTTTATAGACGCCTATAATTACCTGAAGCACGATAAGGACTGCAATGGCAAAGTAGGCGTAGTGGGCTTTTGCTACGGTGGCGGCATCGCCAATATGATGGCTGTGCGCGTACCCGACCTGGCCGCAGCTGTGCCTTTCTATGGCAGTCAGCCTGCCTTAACCGACGTGCCCAAAATAAACGCGCCGCTTATGCTGCACTATGCCTCATTAGATACCCGCATTACCGCCGGCTGGCCGCCTTATGAGGCTGCTTTGAAAGAGAACGGCAAAAAGTACCAAGCCTTTATTTACGAAGGCGCCAACCACGGCTTCCATAACAATACTACGCCGAGGTATGACAAGGCGGCTGCCGATTTGGCCTGGAGCCGGACGATAGAGTTCTTTAAGGAGCACCTGAAGTAGTATAATGACAACCACATTTCACGGGTGTTCACGTTCACGTGTCGTGAACGCTCGTGAACGCTTTTTATGACGTTTAAGTGGGTGAAAATTAACTGAATAAAAATGAATATTACCGTAAATAACTGATAATAAGCTAAATGTGCGCAATTGTAAAATTGTACTCATAGTTAATAAGTAAGAGCGTGAACGCTCGTGAACAGGCGTGAACACCTGTGAACGTTCATGAACACTTGGGTTGCCAAACCGTGAACACTGGTAATTATTCAACTTGTCATTTCGACCGTAGGGAGAAATCTTCTTCGAGCGATAGGTATACTGCAGACTGGCTTGATGAAGAAGATTTCTCCCTACAGTCGAAATGACACAGGAAATTGTAATGTTTGATAAACTGAAAGCTTACCACATTTGGGATTTAAGCTATGTCTCGCTAAACTTACACCAGTATGTGGGCAATCCACTACACTTATTTATCCACTAAATATTATGAAAAGAAGTATAGTTTTTTCATGTTTACTATTATTGTTGGGGTTCATTGTTAATGCTCAGTCGTTTACGAAAATATCAAAGAAGATTAGCGCTTATCAATTGAGGGAAGGAGTTAGGAGACCTGGGAAAGATAGATTTAATGATGTTCGATTAAAGTTATATGAATTAGGAAAGTTGTCTTTTATAAATACAGCAAAGGAAGTTTTCTTTTTAGAAAGTTATGAACTGGAAAACGAAACGTTTTATGGTTTGGTTTGGGATAAAAATAATAAGGTAAACTACAGCTACCATCAGGGAATATTTTCTTATACAGACAGCTTAAGATATACAAAGTATATGATTAAGCTTGTCAAAAATTGGGAAATCAACAGCATTAGAAAGGAAAAACAGGATAATGCTACTATGATACCTAGTTCCTCTGTTTATGCGACACGTGTTTCAAAGAACGGGGATGGCTATATTGATATTAATAGTGTGTCTTTCAAAGAATTCTTCAATTTGAATAGGGACCGTTAACTGATTGTCGTTATAGTTTTAGCTCGTTTGCTGGCACGAGTTTGCAATTCGTGTCTCAATAAGCGGCTATTATATTAAATCATAAATCACAAATTAAAATTCGCGCCATCAAGAGGTAATTTGTTAACTTATATTCTTCTTGTACTGGTTTAAGTCTTCCGCAGGAGGACTTAAACTTAGTCCATACTACCCAGTAATCCGTGCGTTATCACAGTACTGTCTTTGTACCACTGTCTTAAGAGTCCACGCTTAAGTAATATGTAGCAAAGCAATATAGAGTGCTCAAGCGCGGACTCTTAAGCAGAAGCTAATAAGCTCGCAGCTTGTGAGTGCCATCATTCATCCTTATTATCAAAACATAAATGTTCTTTTAACATCCGTAACTTTATTTATACAATCGCACATATTTTTATTTAGACTTATTCTTATTAATTTAGCGGCGTTGTTCATAAGTTCTCACTTAAAGGCTTCCATTCCGTTACAGATGAAAAGAATATTTATAGCACTTTCCACCTTTATCACCTTTGCTGCACACGGGCAAACCAATACATTATTAGATCAATCCTTTTGGCAAAATAAACCTGATGTATCTCAAGTAAAAGCGGAAGTGGATAAAGGCAGTAATCCATCACAGCTCAATTCCAATAGCTTTGATCCAGTAGTGTTGGCTATCAACACACAGGCGCCTACCGCCACTATCAAATATTTGTTAGATCAACCCGGCAACAGCCCCGATAAATTAACGCACGATGGGCGTACTTACCTGCACTGGGCAGCCATGCGTGGCAATACGGAGGTGATGGAATACCTGTTCAGCAAAGGGGCAAAAGCCAGCGTAGTAGACAGTCATGGTGCTACACCGCTCACGTTTGCCGCCGGTGGCGGCCAGCAAAACACACAGGTGTACGATGTGCTGTCAGCGCATGGCGTTAACCTCAAAAAGGAAGTAAACCAAGATGGTGCAAATGCATTATTGCTGGCCATCAGCAATGATAAAGATTTAACACTTACCCAATATTTTACTGGCAAGGGCCTGGATTTGAAAAGCACCGATGCAGCAGGTAACAACGCCTTCAGCTATGCAGCCAGAAGCGGCAATATGGATTTAATGAAAGCCGTACTGCAAAAAGGTGTACCGGTAAACCCAACGGCTATCTTGATGGCGGCGCAATCCGGCGGTCGCAGAGGGCCGGGCGGTGCGGCTTCGGGCGCTAATCTGGCGGTGTATCAGTACCTGGAAGGTTTGGGCATTAAGCCAACCGTAACCAGCAAAAGCGGCGAAAATGTATTGCACTACCTGGTGCGCAAACAAAATCAGGGCGAAATTATTCAGCACTTCATTGCTGCCGGTGTAGATGTAAACAATACGGATGACGAAGGCAACACGCCATTTATGTACGCCGCAGCAGCCAACCGCGATACAGCGGTACTGGCCATGCTACTGCCCAAAGTGAAAAACATTAACCTTCCTAACCAAAAAGGTGTTACTGCTTTGGCCATGGCGGTACAAAGTAATTCGCCCGAAATGGTAGGTTACCTCATCAACAAAGGTGCATCTGTAAACCTTGCCGATCATAGCGGCAATAACTTGGGCTATTATTTGGTACAATCTTACCGTAGCGGACGTGGCCCGGGTGCAGAAGGCGCTAAAACGGATGATTTCAGCGCTAAGCTGCAAATGTTACAAGCCAAAGGCTTTGATGTAAAAGCTGCCCAGCCCAATGGTAATACTTTGTATCATGATGCGGTGGTGAAAAATAACCTGGTGCTGCTTCAGCGTTTGCAGCCGCTGGGGATAGATGTAAACGCTAAAAACAAAGAGGGTTTAACTGCCCTGCACAAAGCCGCCATGATTTCTAAAAACGATGAACTGATGAAGTACCTGATCTCCATCGGTGCCAGCAAAGAACTCACTACCAATTTTAAAGAAACTGCTTTTGACCTGGCCAGCGAAAATGAGTCGTTAACTAAAAGCAATGTGTCTGTTAATTTCCTTAAATAACACATGTATGTCTAAAATATATAAAATTGCATTCCTGTTACTCGCTTTTGCTTTTACAATTAAATCTGCATCGTTTGCTCAGGGCGCTACCAGCAAATACCGATGCATGATACAGATGACCAACTACATGGGCGAAGGCGCATACATCGTCATCTCGCTGGTGAACCCCAAAGGCGATTATGATAAAACGCTGTACGTGTTGGGCTCTGATAAAAAATGGTATAAATCATTAAAAGAGTGGCATAAATTTTACGCTAAAAAGCCATCCAATATCAGCGCCATCACCGGGGCCTCAGTTACCGGGGGCGACCGCAGCGTGAACGTGATCGAAATTAAAACTTCAAAAATCAACGCCGGTTATAAGCTGCGGTTTGAAAGCGCCGTTGAGGATAAAAACTACTATATAAAAGATATAGAAATTCCGCTCACCACCGAAACGCTGGCCGCTAAAAATGAGGGCACCGGTTTTATTCGTTATGTGCGCTTTAGCGCTAATTAAGGTTTGCCGAACATATCATGACTATTTCCGTCTGGAGGTACAGCCACTTAGCTTTGGCTGTATCTTCTTTTCTACTCCTCACGCTTGCCTCGGTTACCGGCATCATCCTGGCTTTTGAACCACTTACCCAAAAAGTTCAGGCTTATCGTACCGATGGTTTTAATGAGATTACCCTGTCCGAAGCACTGCCCGTAATCAAGAAGCAATACCCCGGCGTAAGTGAACTTACGGTAGATGCCAACCAGTTTGTTCAGCTTAAAGGTAGTGATGCACAGGGCAAAAACATGCTGGCCTATATAGACCCGCGTACAGGTAAAATTTTAGGTCATCCCGGCCCTAAAAATGAGTTCTTTCAATGGGTTACTTCACTGCATCGTTCGCTGTTTTTGCATGAGACAGGGCGTTTCTTCATTGGGCTTACCGCATTTTTATTATTGCTGATTGCCATATCCGGTACTTTGCTCATCCTGCAGCGTCAGCGCAGCCTGAAACGTTTCTTCGGCAAAATAGCACGCGATGGCTTTGCGCAATATTATCATGTGGTATTAGGGCGCTTATCGCTCATTCCCATCATTATTATTGCTTTGACAGGAACTTACCTGTCGCTTAATAAGTTCGGCATTATTGCCGACCCAAAAATTACTTCGAAGGTTGACTTTGATGCCATACGCGAAAAGCCCGAAAGAAAGCTGACCGACATTGCCATTTTTAAAAATACCAAACTGGCACAGGTACAAAGCATCGAGTTTCCGTTTTCGGAGGATGTAGAGGATTATTATACCCTGAAACTTACTGACCGTGAGCTGACCGTAAACCAGGTAACCGGAGATATTTTAAGCGAAGTTAAATACCCCACAACTTTACTACTCACTAATTTAAGTCTGAACCTGCATACTGGCCGTACCAATGCCATCTGGGCAGTGATATTGGCTATAGCTTCAGCAAATATCCTGTTCTTTATCTACTCGGGTTTTGTAATTACCTGGAAACGTATCTCCAATCGTACTAAAAATAAATACACGGCTAACGAAGCCCGTTTTGTGATGTTGGTAGGCTCCGAAAACGGCAGCACCTTTGGCTTTGCACAGGCTATACACCGGCAATTATTAAAACAGGGCGAAAAATCATTCATTTCACAATTGAACGATTATACTTTATATCCCAAAGCTGATCACCTGATTATCTGCACCTCTACCTACGGCTTGGGCGATGCCCCGGCCAACGCGCGTAAGTTTCCGTCACTGTTGGCAAAGTATGTTCAGCAACAAAAAATTACGTATTCAACCATAGGTTTCGGTTCACATGCTTACCCCGATTTTTGCAAGTTCGCTTTTGAGGTGAATGCCCTGATGGCCCAGCAACCCTGGGCAGTGGCTTTAACCGATATTCATACCGTGAATGATAAATCGCGCGAAGAATTTCGTTTATGGGCCGAGGCCTGGTCGAGCAGGAGTGGGGTGGTGATTGATGCACTGGCCGAAATGCAGTCGGCCAAACCCATGCGACTGGAAACCCTAACCGTTGCCCACACCACGGCCGCCAACAGTGTAGAAGGCACCTTCGGCCTGAGTTTGCAATCACAAAAGAAGTTAAAAGTAACCTCAGGGGATTTATTAGCAGTCTATCCGCAGAACGATTATCGCGAGCGGCTGTATTCTATTGGCTTGATAGAAAACCAAATCAGACTAAGCGTGAGGCTGCATCCTAACGGCTTGGGCTCTGGTTTTTTGCATGGTTTGAAACCGGGCGATACTTTAAAGGCCAGAATAGTAAACAATAATCATTTTCATTTTCCGCAAAAGGCTACTCAAGTCATTATGGTTTCCAACGGTACCGGTATTGCGCCGTATTTGGGTATGATTAGTCAGAACGAAAGTACTGTGCCTTGTCATTTATATTGTGGATTTCGCACCAGCGCATCTTTTTCAAATTATCAAGAATTTTTGGATCAGCACCAAGCGGTACAAAAGCTTGCCGGCTACCAGGTTGCCTTATCGCGCGAGGGTAACCGCCAATACATTAGCACATTAATTGCAAGGGATGCAAATTTTGTAGCTCAGGTGCTGAAGGATGGTGGTGTAATGATGTTATGTGGCTCGCTGTCTATGCAAAAGGATGTGCTTACTTTGCTGGAAACCATTTGCATGCACAAAACCGGCAAAGAATTAAGCTATTATCAGTCGCACGGACAAATTCTGATGGATTGTTATTAAGTGGGGTTTACCTCAACCTGCGCTGCTTCAGGTGCAAATCTGTAGAGGAGTAGATGTATCCTTTATCGGTGATCAGTATATAACTATACTCCGGAAATTGTTTGATGAATTGAAGGGCAGCTTCTTTGCCCAGCACCATCATGGAGGTACTGAAAGAATTGGCCCTTTCGGCACTGGGGCCTATTACCGTCACACTGCACAAACCTGTAGCGGGATAACCAGTGGCCGGGTTAATGATATGTGAATAGCGTTTGCCGTTAAATACCACAAATTTCTCATAACTGCCCGACGTAACTACGGCGCTTTTGTGCAGTGGCAAAACAGTAAACAGACTGTCGCGGTGTAAAGGGTTGGTGATGCCTACCTGCCAGGGGCTGCCGTTGGGCTGCCGTCCCCAGGTGCTCATATCACCCGAACCGTTCACGATGCCGGCTTTAATGCCGCGGGCCAGCATCATTTGGCGGCAACGATCGGCGGCATAGCCCTCACCTAAGGCGCCAAAGCCTATTTTCATGCCTTTCAGCTTTAAAAATATAGTAGAGTTACTTTTATCAAGAATAATATTCCGATAACCCACTTTTTCTACAGATTTTTTAATTGCCTTCGGGGTAGGCATTTGCATCATGCTGCCATCAAACTTCCATATCCGGTCCATGGCAGCGAAGCTGATATCAAACGCACCGTGAGTAATTGTAGAAAGGCGCAAGGCACGCTCGGCAAGGGCAAATACTTCAGCATCCACCTTCACCGGCCTGATGCCGGCATTGCGGTTCACTTCTGAAATCTGGGTATTAGGCCGCCAATCTGAAATCAGATTTTCAATGCGGGTAATCTCTTTAATTACAGTGTCGATGTTCTGCTCGGCAGTAAGCGAGTCGCGGGCAACCAGCGTAATATCAAATCGGCCGCCCATCAACAGCGTGGTACGTTTGCGCAGTACCTGCGCAGAAGTGCAAAGCGATAAGCAGATAAAAAAAGAGAGTACTTTTATAGATTTCATTAAAAATAATTAAAAACTGTCGCATCTGTTCAATGAGTAAGTTGTCTCTATTATTTGATCGTAAAAGAAGCTGTCAACTTCTCATCGGCCGAGTGGCTACCTAATTGCAACTGGTAAGTACCCTGATACAATTTCCAGCGGTGTGTTTTCAAATCCCATTTACGTAGTTCTGCAACCGGAATATACAACGCTGTTTCCTCAGAAGTTCCCTTATGTATACTGAGGCGTTTAAAAGCTTTCAATTCTTTAAGCGGCATCCGCTCTGCCGCTGGGTATTTTATATAGGCCTGAACTACTTCGTCACCATCAGTTTCACCGGTATTATGAACGGCAATGGTAACTCTTATGGTATCTTTTAACCGGTAAATGGTGCTTGGCTGATGTTTCCAGGCATAATTAAAGGTAGTGTAGCTTAAACCGTAACCAAATGGATATTGTACCGCGCCGTTAAAATAACGGTAGGTACGGCCCTGCATGCGGTAATCGTCATAGGCAGGCAAATCACTTATCGAGCGGTAAAATGTAACCGGCAAGTGTCCTGAGGGTGAAATTTTGCCGAACAAAATATCGGCCAGTGCATTGCCGGCCTGCTGACCTGGATACCAGGCCATGATGATAGCATCAACGTAAGGTTCAATCGTACTTAAATTAATTGCACTGCCACCGGTTATAACTGCAACTACAGGTTTTTTAGGGTTTGCTTTGCGCAGCGCCTTCACAAAGGCGATGTTACCGGCCGGCAATTCCAGGTTGGCCTTATCGCCGCCGGTAGTTGAGAGGAAAGCATCACCGGCTTCACCTTCCAGCACCGGTGAAAGGCCTATGACAGCAATTGTTACATCACTATTGCCGGCGGCCCAGATACCGCCAAAATGCGTAGTATCCGTATAGTTTGAACCTAAATCGTACTCCACACGGGTAGCCTTGCTTACTGCTGCTGTAATGCCCGAAACAAAATCAACCACCTTACTGCTTACGCCATGATAACTTCCCATCATGGCATCCAATGAGGCTGCATTAGTGCCCAGCATTGTAATGCTGCTGTATTTACCGGCAGGGAAAGGCAGGAGATGATTGTCGTTCTTAAGCAGAACCATACTTTGTTGTGCCGCCCTTCGGGCCAGCACTTCATGTGCAGCATTGCTAATGCTATCCGCCCCGTAACTAAAATACGGGCTATGCTGTGGGTTGTCATAAAAGCCAAGTTTAAACTGGGTACGCAGGGTTGGAGTAAGCGCCTGGTCTACCTCCATTTCGGTGAGCAACCCTTGTTTAATGGCATTAATCACATCTGTTTGTAGTATAGAAGAGCAATCCAGATTTATGCCGGCTTTAATAGCCGCTGCTGCCACGGCAGTGCGGTTGGGCAGTACTTTGTGCCGCAAATAAATATCATCCAGTGCACCGCAATCGGTGACTACATAACCCTTGAAACCCCACTCCTTCAATAAAATATTTTTCAGGTAAGCGTTACTTGTAGAGTTAGGCTCGCCGTTTACCCGGTTGTAGGCGGTCATTACTGAAGCTACGTTGTTTTTTACGAGCGCATTAAAGGCTTGCAAGTAGGTGTCGCGTAAATCCTTTTCATCGGTAATGGCATTGAATTCATCACGCGTTGCTTCGGGACCGCTATGGGCTACAAAGTGTTTGGCCGTAGCGGCCACTTTCAGGTGCAAAGGGTCGGTACCCTGCATGCCATTAACATAGGCCACGCCCATCCGCGAAGTAAGAAAGGGATCTTCGCCGTAAGTTTCCTGCCCACGGCCCCAGCGGGGATCTCTGAATATATTGATATTGGGCGACCAGTAAGTTAGGCCCATGTATTGCATGTGGAGGCCCGAAAGCCTTGCTAAATTATACTTGGCCCTTGCTTCTGTAGAAATTACAGTGCCTATTTGCTTTACCAAATCATCATTAAATGTGGCGGCCATACCAATGGCTTGCGGAAACACGGTGGCCTCGCCTGCACGGGCCACACCATGTAGGCCTTCATTCCACCAGTTATAGGCCGGAATGCCCAGCCTTTCAACCGCTTTGCTTCTATATCCCAACAATGATACTTTTTCTTCAAGCGTAAGTGCCTTGAGCATAGCTTGTACACGTGCATCAATACTTAATTGTTCATCATAAAACAAGGACCGCGGTTGGGCATCAGCATACATAAAGTTGATGATGAATAATACAAAGCTGAGTGTCAGCTTAATAAAAGCAGAACGGTTAAAGGAAAAAGACAAAATCATATAATACTACAGGTGCATACTGCGAAATAAACTTTAGTAGAAAATTAGTTAAAAACTATAGACTTTATAAAAAATTAAAAAAGATTTATAAATTTGAAAAAACCACTTGATAGACCGTGCCCGTAAAGCAATTTGTTTCCCTTACTGATCCGGCAACTGCTAAAGCTATACAATATTTATATTACCGTAAAACGCTTACCAGTTCAGAAATCAGTAATCAAATTAATAAAAGTATTCCTCATACAATTAAATTACTTGCTGATTTAATTGCCTCGGGCGTGGTGATAGAAAAAGGCTACGCCATTTCGAGCGGAGGAAGGAAACCGCTGCAGTACTCACTTGCTGCTAATTTATTCTATACAGTTTCGGTAGCTATAGACCGGTTCAATATTGAACTGGCCCTGCTCGATAATTATAACGAGTTTACAAAGCAGGTGGTGAGCTACGATATCGATTTAAATAGTTTCAGTGTTGATAATCTGATTGGTATTATTAATCAGTTTATAAATGATAGTGGCATACCCAGATCAGAAATTTTAGGTATAGGTATTACCATGCCCGGCTTTGTTGATGTAAAAAAAGGTATCAATTATTCTTTTCTGCCGGTTGAAGGTACATCACTGGTAAAGCATATGCAGAGGGGAATTGACCTGCCGCTGTTTATAGAAAACGATTCGACCGCCATTGCACTGGCCGAGCAAAAGTTTGGTGTGGCTACCAGTCAGGATGATGCCATGATTGTGAACCTGAGCTGGGGAATTGGCTTGGGTATGATTGTAAACGGTGAAATTTTCAGAGGGCATACCGGCCTGGCAGGGGAGTTCAGCCACCTACCGCTGATAAAGAACGGAAAGCTATGTGCCTGTGGCAAACATGGTTGCTTAGAAACTGAAGCCTCGCTGCAAGCCATTATTATTAAGGCTTATGATGAGTTAAGGCAGGGGCAAAACAGCAGTTTAGCCAATTACAAAAAGATAGATACGCATTCACTTATCAACGAAGCTACCAAAGGCGACATGCTGGCCGTAAGGCTGATTTCTGAAGCTGCGTACCATGTGGGCCAATGTTTGGCGATTTTAATCCATATCATGAACCCCGGGCTGATTGCACTGAGCGGAAAGGGCAGTAGGATGGGGCGGTTGTGGCTGGCACCTATTCAGCAGGCTATCAACGAGCATTGCATACCCCGGTTATCTGCCGAAACTCAGCTCGTGGTCTCCGATCTTGCCGACCACGCGCAGTTGATAGGAGGGGCAGTATTGGTGATTGAACATATAGGAAAGAGTTTGCGCGAAAAAATTGAAGAGTTAGAACAGGTATAAACAGCAATTAGCAACTACAGGACCCGGATGAATTGTTTATTATTTTCTTTATTTGAACACATAAATAATAAGAAAAGCAGTATGCAGAGCCATAGCCGTCAATTTACAATTACCTCCTCAGTTACTCCTGTGAAAATATTTGGCTTTGTTTACCTGGTACTGTTCGGCCTGCTGCTTAGTTTTGATACGTATGCCCAGCAACAAACTGAACTTAACACAGGCTGGAAATGTGCACCCATAAGTGACATTAAGGAAACCGGAGAAATTATCTCTTCCCCGGGTTATAAAGCAGAGCGCTGGCAACCTGCTGTGGTTCCGGGTACGGTACTTACTACTTTATTAGCCAACCATAAAGTGCCCGACCCGTTTTACGGGATGAACAACAAGTACATTAAAGATATTTATTACACCGGGCGTAATTATTATACTTACTGGTTTATTAAAGAATTTAACACCCCCCTTACTGCTGCCAACCAGCAAGTGTACCTCAACTTCAGGGGAGTTAACTACAGCTTTAATCTGTATGTAAACGGGCAGCAGGTAAATAAAGAACTGCAGAAAGGTATGTTTATGCGCCGACAGTATAATGTAACCGCGCTGCTAAATAAAAACGGGCGCAACCGCTTGGCTGTAATTGTATATCCGCCCGATGAACCCGGCAACCCTAACGGAGGGCAGGGCGGCGACGGGCGAATTGCCAAAAATGTAGGTTTGCAATATACCGCCGGCTGGGATTGGATACAGCCCATACGTGACCGCAACACCGGTATATGGGATAAAGTAACTTTAGAAACTACCGGTCCGGTTGACATACAAAACCCCCATGTTATTACTTTGATTCCGGGCGTGCGTAAGGTAAATGGTGTACAGCAACCGGCTATTTTAAAAACTTCTGCCGAATTGCGTAATGCATTAAACCAGCCAGTTACGGGCACCTTGCAATTTAAAATAAACGGTATCAGCGTTTCAAAAAAAGTTACCCTGAATGCTAACTCTGTTACGCAGGTTGCCTTGGCCAATTTAACCTTAAATAACCCCAGGTTGTGGTGGCCAAACGGTTATGGCGCAGCTTATTTGTATGCTTCAAATTTTCAGTTCCTGGTTAACAACAAAATATCAGATCAGGAAACGGTACAGGTGGGCATAAGAGAAATTCAAACCACCTGGAACAATCAAACCCATAGCCGGCAAATTGCTGTAAACGGCCAAAAAATATTTATTAAAGGCGGTAACTGGATTATCTCTGATGCAATGCTCCGCTTTTCGGATGCCCGTTATGATGCCGAAGTGCGTTTTCATAAGGATATGAACCTTAACCTCATTAGGGTTTGGGGTGGCGCCTTAATTGAACGCCCTGAGTTCTACAATGCCTGTGATAAGTACGGGATGCTGGTTTTTCAGGATTTTTGGATTTCTGGTGATGCCAATGGCAAATGGCTCGACCCAATGAAAAAGGACGACCAGTGGACACGTCGTAATTATCCCGATAACCATCAGCTCTTCCTGCAGTCGGCAGCAGATCAGATTAAACTGGTGCGTAATCATCCTTCACTGGCCATATGGTGTGGTGGCAATGAAATTACCCCTCCCGAAGATATTTTAATTCCGCTGCGCGATTCCATTATGCCCAAACTGGACGGTACCCGCTGGTTTGTAGATTATTCTAACTCCGATGAGATGTCGCTCAACAAACTGGGCGGCAACGGCGACGGTCCTTATGGTATTCAGCCGTTATCTACCTTTTGGCAGCATCAAACTTACCCATTCAACTCCGAAATTGGCTCAATAGGGGTGGGCGATTATGAGTCGCTGAAGCGGTTTATGCCTAAGGAAAACCTAGTCGCTCCCGAATATGATGAGCGCAGCGGTAAAGAGAAAACCGATTCGGTTTGGGATTATCATAAATACATCGGCTATGGTGCTGCTATGGAGCCGTATGGCAAACCCAGGGACGCCCGCGATTTCGGCAACAAGGCACAGTTAATTAATTATGATCAGTACCGGGCCCTGATGGAAGGCTTTAGTTCACACATGTGGGATTGGTACACCGGTGTGATTATATGGAAAACACAAAACCCATGGACTGCCCTGCGCGGCCAGATGTATGATTATTACCTGGACCCCAATGCTTGTTTATATGGCCTGCACAATGGCAGCGCTCCGTTGCATGCCATGTATAACCCTTATACCGGTATGGTAGCCGTTGTAAACAATACCTTTGAAACCCACCGCGATTTAATGCTGGTAGTTAAAGCCTATACAGCCACAGGTAAAGACAGCTTACTTACACAGGTATTTATTGAGGCACAGCCATCATCATCAAAAGATTTTTTGCCCATAAAGCCATCAGTGGATGCCTTGGCTAAAGAAGAGGGTACTTTTTTGGTATTGCAGCTCATGGATCAAAACAAAAAGCTGCTGGACGAAAACCTTTACTGGTTACCCGACGCAAAAGGCAATTATTCGGGTTTGAGAAAAATGCCCGTGTCAAAACTTACGGTAAGCGCCCGCAAGCTTGCCGCAGGCCAGGTAGAGGTAACGCTGAGCAATCCGGCGGGAGCGTCTGTAGCTTTCTTTAACCGCCTTTCGGTAGTAAATGAGCAGACCAGGCAGCGGCTGTTACCAGTGTTTTACAATGATAATTATATATCGGTATTACCGGGTGAGCGCAAAATAATAACCATCAGCTACGGTGCTGAAGTTGAGAATAGTAAAAAAGTATTGAGCATCAGCGGCTGGAATATGCCCGAAGCTTTTGTACCTATTGCCGGCAGTAATTAATAATGTATAACTATTTAACCAAAAACTCTATATAAGCATGGCCAGATTAAATTTATTGGAGGAGACCCGGTACGAAAAATTGCCGGTAACGGTATATCCCAACCAGCAGGAAGCATCGCTGCAAGTAGCGCGCCGCATTGCCGGTTTAATTACTTCGCGCCAGGCGCGCGGCGAAAAAACGGTACTGGGTTTAGCTACCGGCGTTACCCCCATTGCAGTGTACAATGAGCTGGTACGCCTGCACCGCGAAGAAGGTTTGAGTTTTAAGGATGTGATTACCTTTAACCTGGATGAGTACTACCCTATGCAGCCCAACGCTGCACAGAGCTATGTAACTTTTATGAACGAAAACCTGTTCAATCATATTGATATTGACCGGGCCAACATTCATATACCCGACGGTACATTGCCACTGGATGAAATTGCCGGCTTTTGCCTGCGCTATGAGCAGCAAATTGAAGAACTGGGTGGGTTAGACCTGCAAATTCTGGGTATCGGCCGTACCGGTCACATTGGTTTCAATGAGCCTGGATCGGCTCCCAACTCGGGTACCCGCCTGGTAACCCTGGATGACCTGACCCGAAGTGATGCCGCCCGAGATTTTGGCGGGAAGCAGAACGTGCCTACCAAGGCCATTACCATGGGTATTGGTACCATATTTAAGGCCCGAGAAATTGTGCTGATGGCCTGGAGCGCCAAAAAAGCGCCCATCATTCAAAAAGCAGTAGAAGGCGAAATATCGGGTGATGTGCCAGCCACATTCCTGCAGCTATCCGATAATGTTGAGTTTGTACTCGACCAGGAAGCCGCTTCAGACCTTACCCGGTTTGACACCCCTTGGCTGGTAAAAGATTGCGTTTGGGATAATGCGCTAAAAAAGAAGGCTGTATTATGGCTGGCCTTCACCGTAAAAAAGCCAATATTGAAGCTTACTGAAGATGATTATAACAACCACGGCATGGCACAGCTGGCTACGGCGCAAGGCCCGGTATATAACATCAATATTGACATTTTTAACCAGGTACAGCATACCATTACCGGGTGGCCGGGTGGTAAGCCTAATGCCGATGACTCACAGCGCCCCGAGCGCGCCAACCCGGCAGTAAAACGCTCTATCGTATTTTCTCCGCACCCCGATGATGACGTGATTTCTATGGGTGGTACTTTTATCCGCCTGGTTGACCAGGGGCATGATGTGCATGTGGCATACCAAACCTCGGGTAATACCGCCGTTTGGGATGATGATGTGCTGCGCTTCGTGGAGTTTAGTATGGATTTTGACAAGAGCTTGGGCAAAGACGTTACCGAACTGCAAAAAGTATATGAAAATATGCGTGCCTTTATGGCTAAAAAGCAGCCCAATGAAATTGATACCCAGGAGATACGTAACGTAAAAGGTTTCATCCGCAAAACGGAGGCTATCGCCGGTGCCCGCTTTGCAGGCTTGCAGGATGACCATATCCATTTTATGGCACTGCCTTTTTACGAAACCGGCAAAACACAAAAGAATGCAGTGAGCGAAGCCGATATTCAGCTTACTATTGAGCTGTTGCAGAAAGTAAAACCGCACCAAGTATTTTGCGCCGGCGATTTTGCCGACCCGCACGGTACCCACCTGGTGTGCTTTAATATTGTATTAGAGGCCCTGAAAAGGTTAAAAGCTACTGAAGATTGGGTAAAAGACTGCTGGATGTGGCTGTATCGCGGTGCCTGGCACGAGTTTGAACCTTATGAGATTGAAATGGCCGTACCGCTTTCGCCGCAGGAGGTACTGCGCAAGCGCGATGCTATATTCAAGCACCAGTCGCAAAAAGACCGGCCGGTATTTGCCGGGGGCGATGCCCGCGAATTCTGGGTGCGTGCCGAAGACCGCAACCGCCAAACCGCAGTTTACTACGATGAACTCGGCATGGCTGAGTACGCCGCAATGGAAGCCTTTGTCAGGTACCATTTCTAAAAAACAACAGGGCCGGCCATCAATAATTTGTGCCGGCCTTTCTTTTTTGCGTTTAATAAAACAGGCTCTTGGCCAGTGCTATATTTTCTATGAAAAAAACGGTAAATGCCATACTCAATTGTATCAAGTCTTTTTGCTGTTACTGAATTTATGCCGGTAATCTCTCTGCCTGAAATTTATTTAGCCAGATGCAGCTGTTAAATTATTGATATGCGGTACACAATAGTAGTTACAACAGTAGTATTGTTGCTCAATACCTTAGTCGGTTTTGCACAAACCGCCCCTAAGCCTTTTGGTGCAGTGCCCTCAGCTGCCCAGTTAAACTGGCACGAAATGGAGATGTATTGCCTGGTTCACTTCGGAGTGGATACTTATACCAACAAGGAGTGGGGGTATGGTGACGAAGACCCCAGGCTGATAAATCCAACAAAATTTAATGCGGCCCAAATTGTAGGGGCTGCTAAAGCCGGTGGTTTTAAAGGCGTGGTTATTGTGGCCAAACACCATGATGGCTTGTGCCTGTGGCCTACTAAAACCACCATGCACAACATTAGTAAAAGCAACTGGCGTGGTGGCAAGGGCGATATGATAAAAGAATACCGACAGGCCTGCCGGCAGCTGGGAATGCAGCTGGGCTTATATTGTTCTCCATGGGACCGCAACAGCCCTCTGTACGGAAAACCTGAATATGTGAGCATCTACCGTAAGCAATTGCAGGAGTTATACAGTAACTATGGTAAGCTCTTTATTTCCTGGCATGATGGCGCTAATGGTGGCGACGGCTATTATGGTGGAACCCGTGAGGTGCGTAAGATAGACCGCACCACTTATTACGGCTGGGATACTACCTGGGCCTTGGTGCGCAGGCTTCAGCCATCGGCCGTCATATTTGGCGATGTGGGGCCCGATGTGCGTTGGGTAGGTAATGAAGAAGGCCACGCCGGTGAAACCAGTTGGGCTACTTATGATCCTGTTGCGCCCGAAGCAGGCCACCTACCAGCCAATGGCTACACCCAATATGAGCTAGGCGTAGAAGGTACACGCAACGGTAAGCACTGGATGCCCGCCGAATGCGACGTCTCGTTGCGGCCCGGCTGGTTTTATCATGCCAGTCAGAACGGAAAGGTTAAATCGCCTTCACAATTGCTCGATTTATATTATAAAAGTGTAGGTCGTGGCGCTAACCTGGATCTGGGTTTATCACCTAACCCGCAGGGTTTGCTCGATGATGAAGATGTAAACACATTGCGTGAGTTCGGCCGGTTGCTGCGCGAAACGTTTGCCGTTAACCTGACTAAAGGCGCTAAAATTTCGACCAGTAATGTGCGCGGAAATAACGCCGTAAAATTTGGCCCCCAGGCATTGCTTGATGATAATCGTTACAGCTATTGGGCAACTGATAATCAAATAACCACTCCAAAACTTACCCTGCAGTTATCATCCACAAAAACCTTTAATATCATCCGCCTGCGCGAAAATATAAAGCTCGGTCAACGCATTGAGGCTTTCGCAGTGGATGCATGGCAAAATGGCGCCTGGCAGCAAATAGCCGAAGCAACCAGTATTGGTGCCAACCGGTTAATCAGGTTGCCAAAACCGGTAACAACCAGGCGAGTGCGCCTGCGCATTCTTAAATCCCCGGTATGTATTGCTTTAAGCGACTTTGGCTTGTATCGTGAGCCTGTTATCTTAACTGCACCCAAAATAAGCCGCGATCAACAAGGTTTGTTGAACATAATTACTGATTTAAAAGAAGCAATTATTCATTACACTACCGATGGCAGTATACCGACGGCCCAATCACCTGTTTATCATCAGCCAGTATCATTTCAGGGTGGTGGTATGGTTAAAGCTTTAGTAAATTTAAATGGTAAGCAAAGCAGCGTTGTTACTTTACATTTTGGCTTGAGCAAAAGCGCCTGGAAGGTGGTGGGCGATACATCCGCCAATGCCCAAAAGGCTATCGATGAAGATGCGGGCACCATTTGGGAATCAAAATCTTTTGATACAACAGCCGGGGCGTTGCCTGCTGATTTAATTGTTGACATGGGGCAATCACAATCCATCAGTGCGTTCGTCTACCTGCCACGGCAAGACGGTCAATCCGCAGGCGTCGTTGATCAGTATGCGTTCTCTGTCAGTACCGATGGTGTCAATTGGAAACAAGTGGCGCAAGGTGAGTTTTCCAATATCAAAGCCAACCCTGTTGAACAGGTAGTTCAATTACAACAACAAGTTATAGCACGTTACTTTGTTTTAAGGGCTTGGCATGTGCTTTCAGGTAAAGATGCTACAGCGGCCGAAGTTGGGGTTATATCAAACCGATAGCATAAATGAAAAGGACATTATATAAAACATATTTAACTGGCTTAATAGTGTTGTATGCCTTGGGTATAAGCACCGCTGTTGCGCAGCAAATTCCCGGTCAGTTACAGTCATTGTTCACTATGCCTGAGCATTATATTGTGCAGCATACCAATGAGATGTTAACTATGGATGGGCGCCTTAACGAAAATGCATGGGCCAAAGCTGTATGGACGAATGATTTTGTAGATATAGAAGGTGCTTTAAAGCCAAAGCCCCGCTTTCGTACCCAGGTAAAAATGCTGTGGAATGATTCCTTGCTGTTTGTGGCAGCGCAAATGCAGGAGCCGCAGGTATGGGCCAAACAACAGCACCATGATGATATTATTTACCTGGATAACGATTTTGAAATATTTATTGATCCGGATAATGATACACATCAATATTTTGAAATTGAGGTTAACGCACTGAATAAAATATTCGATTTGTTTTTAACCAAACCCTACCGTAACGGTGGTGATGCCTTAATTGGCTGGAACGTAAACGGATTAAAATCAGGTGTTAAAGTACAAGGTACGCTGAATAAATTAAAAGACACCGACAAAGGCTGGACGGTAGAAATGGCCATACCTTTAAAAGAACTGCGTATGGGCTTTGCCTATAAGGCACCGGCCGAGGGCACCATCTGGCGTATCAATTTCTCACGTGTAGAATGGAAAACCAAGCTTATTAATGGCAAGGTTGAAAAAATAAAAGATGATAAAGGACGCAATTTTCCCGAAGATAACTGGGTATGGTCTGTACAGGGGTTGGTGAACATGCATTATCCCGAGCGCTGGGGGTACCTGCAATTTACACGTAAAAACGATGCCGTGTTTGAATTGCCTTATGCCGAAAAGCAAAAGCGTTACTTATGGCTGGCCTATTATCTGCAAAAAGAATATCAGAAAAAAAGTGGCCATTACGCCGGCAACCTGCATGATTTAGACTTACCGGCCATTATAACGGTTAATGGCGCAACAAATACTTTACAAATGGAAGCTACCAACCGGCAGTTTAATATTAATATTTTTGACGAAGCTGGTAGCGCAGTAAGTATTAACGAAGACGGACTGATAAAAACCATAGAACATAAGCCATGATCAACAGACGAAACTTTGTAGCTACCGGGCTGCTGGGCGCCACAGCTGCAGTGTTGCCAAACATAGCCCGTGCAGAAATGGCGGCGAAAAGAATAAAGTATAAGCACTGGGTGTGGAACAATCCGGATGCAAAAGACACAGAAGCACAACTGGCCGAGCGTTACAAAAAGTATTATGATGCAGGCGTGCGCGGAATGTTTTTTGAGAACGATAGCGAAAAGCACTTCAGGGCAGCTAAAGCGCAGGGTTTGGAAACCCACCGCTGGATGTGGACGATGAATAGGGGAGAACAAAGTTTACTCAGTTCGCACCCCGAATGGTATGCCATTAACCGCAAAGGCGAGTCTTGCGCTGATAAGCCGCCTTATGTTAATTATTACCGCTGGCTATGCCCTTCAAAGCCCGAGGTACAGAGCTATTTGCAAGATCAGGTAAACACTATATTGGATAAGGATTATGTAGATGGTATTCACCTGGATTATGTTCGTTTCTGCGATGTGATTTTGCCGGTTAATTTATGGAGTAAATACAATATCGAGCAAACTCGTGAACTACCTGAATACGATTATTGCTACTGCGATGTATGCCGAAGTGGTTTTAAAGCCTGGAAAGGGACTGAGCTAAATGATATTCAATATCCGGAGGCCAGTTTATCGTGGCGGCTATACCGCTACCATGCCATTACCAATGTGGTAAATAAGTTATCGCAAGTAGCCGCTAATCATAAAAAGGCCATCACAGCGGCCGTATTTCCTACTCCGGAAGTGGCCCGCCGCAATGTACGGCAAGACTGGACCAACTGGAACCTGACCGGTATCTGCCCAATGATATATCATGGCTTTTATAGAGAAAATATAGGCTGGATAGGTGATGCCGTGGCAGAAGGCGTGCATTTTCTGAGCGGCCGCTTTCCTTTGTATGCCGGCCTTTATCTGCCCGATTTTAAAGACGCAGCAGAACTGCAGCAAGGTGTAGAAATTGCATTACAAAATGGAGCAGCGGGTGTATCGTTATTCGGCAGCCCATCAGACGAAATATTAAACAGCTTACATATGGGCACGGAAAACAGCTTAAGGCATCAGAAATAATGATAATAGCTTTTTTATCGTTCTATTAATGAGTTATAAAAGTTGCAACCATTCTGAAAATATGCTTTGCTTATACTAATGAGCATATAAGGATAGATAGTAGTTGCGAATAAAAGGGTATATGAAAAGTTTATTATCCACACTAATAATTAACTAAATAAGCACTGTACTAAATAATTATATGAGAGGTTTCTTTAACAAAAAAAGTAAAAAAATCCTGTTGACTGCGGCGGCTGCGCTGTTTGGCGGTTCACTGGCCTATGGACAGCAACATTCGGGGGCAAAGCTTACCCGCTATATTGATCCCTTTATTGGTACCGGTTTTCATGGGCATGTATTTTTAGGGGCCAATGTGCCCTTCGGCGCGGTACAACTGGGCCCAACAAATATATCAGAAGGCTGGGACTGGTGCTCTGGGTATCATATTTCTGATTCTACCATTATTGGCTTTCAGCACACTCACCTGAGTGGTACCGGTATAGGCGACCTAGGCGATATTTCATTTATGCCCACCACCGGCCCGGTTAAAGTAATGAAGGGTAGTGTAAAAAATATGCAAAGTGGTTATGTATCACTTTTTAGCCATAAAGAAGAAACTGCCCGCCCCGGCTACTATGCCGTAAAGCTTAAACGCTACAATATTGGCGTGCGTTTAACCACTACCAAGCGCGTAGGTTTACATGAATACACTTTCCCGCAGTCGGACCAGGCGCACGTTGTTATTGATTTGCAGGAAGGCTTAGGCTGGGACCGGCCTACCAAAACGTTTGTACAGCAGGTGAACGATAGCACCATAGCAGGCTACCGTTATTCCACCGGCTGGGCTGTTGACCAACGCATTTATTTTACGGCCATATTTTCAAAACGCATAAAAAGCTTTGCGGTGTATGACAGCACAGCAGTAAAGTCAGGAAATAGTTTAGAGGACGTAAAAGTTAAAGGCGTGGTGAATTTTGACACGCGTGCAGGTGAAAAGGTACTGGTAAAAGTAGGCATATCACCGGTAAGTAGTGCCAATGCTTATGCTAATATTAAAGCCGAACTGCCGGGCTGGAATTTTGAACAAGTAGCGCAGGCGGCTGATGCAGCCTGGGAGCATGAATTGGAAAAGGTACAGCTTAAAACAGCAGATGAAACCAAGAAGCGTATCTTCTACACTGCTTTCTATCATACCATGATTGCGCCATCTGCATTTAATGATGCCAACGGCGATTACTGGGGAACCGATAAAAAAGTGCATTCAAAGGAAGGGTTCAACAACCTCACCACATTCTCACTGTGGGATACCTACCGGGCAGCACATCCGCTGTATACGCTTCTGCAACCAGAGCGCATGAGCGATATTATTAACACCATGCTGGCCATATACAAGCAGCAAGGCAGCCTGCCCATGTGGCATTTAATGGCTAATGATAATTACTGTATGGTGGGTTATAGCGGCGTACCTGTAGTGGCCGATGCCATTTTAAAAGGTTACAAAGGCTTTGATGTGAATCTGGCTTATGAGGCTATGAAAAAAACCGCCATGCGTGATACGCTGGGCATCAAATATGTAAAGCAGTTGGGCTTTATCCCGGCTGATAGTACCGCTAACTCGGTTTCAATGGGAATGGAATATGCCATTGATGACTGGTGCCTGGGACAGGTAGCCTTAAAGTTAGGCAAGCAGGAAGATTATGCCTACTTTAACAAACGAGGCTTGTATTACAAAAACTATTACGACCCTAAAGTTGGGTTTATGCGTGGGCGTTTGTCGCAAAACCAATGGCGTGCTCCCTACAACCCCTTCACCTCTATACACGAGCGGGGAGATTTTACTGAGGGCAACGGCTGGCAGTATACCTGGCTGGCACCGCAGGATGTAGAAGGCCTGATTACTTTGCTGGGTGGTGAGCAGAAGTTTACCAAAAAGCTGGATTCGCTGTTTGTGGTTCAGGGTGATATGGGTAAAGATAAATCGCCGGATATTTCGGGCCTTATCGGGCAGTATGCGCATGGCAATGAGCCCGGTCATCACACTACTTACTTATACGTATATGCCGGTCACCCGGAGAAAACGGCCGAGAAGGTAAGGTTTATCATGAAAAACTTTTATACCGATAAATATGACGGTATAATTGGTAATGAAGATGTAGGGCAGATGTCGGCTTGGTATGTATTATCATCGCTTGGTTTTTACCAGGTAAATCCTGCAAATGGAAATCTGGTATTTGGCAGCCCGCTGTTTGATGAAGCTACGCTGAAACTTGCTGATCATAAAACCATGCGTTTAATTGCCAGAAACAATAGCGACAAAAATATTTACATTCAGCGCATTACGCTTAATGGCAAACCTTATACCAAATCTTATATCCCTTTTGCCGAATTCAAAAAAGGAGGCGAGTTGGTTTTCGAAATGGGTAGCCAGCCGAGCGCTACTTATGGAAAAGCGTTAAAAGACCGCCCCCGTTCAAGAATGTTATAAAATTTTTGGATACAAACCAACAGCAGGCCGGTATAGTGTGAATACATCAATACCGGCCTGTTTTAATTTAATATATAGTGACGAATGATGGCTTGATCAGCAGCGGTTTCGCTTTAGTTAATCTTTTAACGGCTGAAGTTCTTCTTTTTATGATGTTTGTGAACGATGCAGCAGTGCGAAGTTGAATATCTTTGCTTCTTACTATCGGGAACAAGATCAAATTCATAAATAAACTTGACAAATGAATCAGGCACTATCGGCATTGTTATACTCACTAATAGGATTGATTTTTCCCCGTGAATAGGTTAGTGTTACGAATACACTGATATTTTTTTGTATGTTTAGAAATCTTCAATTAAAAAACAGTTTTAATACATTTTTTTAAATGAAAATTTGAAAATAATATTTTTTGTTTAAATAATTCGGAGTTTAATAGTTGTGAAATTAATGAATCCCTTAAATTTCATTTGTACAATCTTATTTAAATTTTTAAAAAGTAATAAAAAAACGTTTTTATTTTAACAAACATATTTAAACTAAGATAAATACTTACTACTTTGCATACTGTATAAACCAATGAAAACAATTGCTTTGTTGGCGCAGGAAAACGCTTCAATCAACCAACAGAACAGCGGGTTAAAGGTGTTAGTTCATCAATTTTCAAACAACAAAATATCCATAATATTAACTCAATTATTAAAATCGAATAGCTTATGGGATAAAACTATACGTTTAAACACATAAACTGAAAATTGCCCGATTGGTAGTTTCTGTTGAAAATGATTATTGTTTATCTGATTATGCAATCTCTATAAATACTGAGACTTTGCTATTTAACCATTCACATTCAACCAATAACTATGAAATTTTTTGAACACCCTCAGGGTGTAAAGGATAGGTACTGGCTGCAAAAAGCATTACTTGCTGCAAAAGTAACCTGTGCTCTTACTGCCATGTTTAGTCTGCAGGCTGTAGCCGGAACTAATCCGTACACGAATGCTACAGTTGCATCGCCAATTATTCCGTTGAGCAAAAATGCCAATTTTGCCTCCGTTAACGGTAAAGTGCTCGACGAAAAAGGCCAGCCTTTGCCTGGTGTAACCATTAAAGTACAGGGTACGCAAGTTGCCACCTCTACTAATGTAGATGGCTTTTTTACTATAAATGCTGATGCCAATGCCACTTTGGTAGTATCATTCATTGGCTATGAAACACAAACCATAGCGTTAAATGGCCGTAGTTCAGTAACTATCAACTTGGTGCCTTCAAGCAAAAACCTCAACGAGGTTGTGGTAACAGCATTAGGTATTCGCCGCGAATCACGCTCATTAACCTATGGTGTACAAACCATTGGCGGTAACGAAGTAAGCCGTGTACCTGATGCCAGTTTGGTAAACAGTTTGTCAGGCAAAGTAGCCGGCGCCCAAATTACCCGCAGCTCTTCGGGCGTGGGCGGTTCAACAAAAGTGGTTTTGCGTGGTAACAAATCAGTTAATGGTGATAATAATGCCTTGTATGTAATTGATGGTATACCTATGCCGCGTAATAACAGTGCACAAATAGGCGGTGTTTTCGGTGGGCAGGATAGGGGTGATGCCATTCAAAACCTGAATCCAGATGATATCGAAAGCATCACTGTACTTCCAGGCTCATCTTCAGCGGCCTTATACGGTAGCCAAGGTGCTAATGGTGTAATTTTAATTACGACCAAAAAAGGAACAGCCGGAAAAACCACTATCAGTGTAAATTCAAACACTACATTTGATTCACCGTTCATTATGCCTAAGTTGCAAACAACTTATGGGCAGACGGATCCAAATGCTAGCGATAGCTGGGGACCCAAAATTACCACCCCAAGTTACGATCCGCGTTCATTCTTCAATACTGGAAAAACTTTTATTAATGGCATATCGTTACAAACTGGTACTGCTACCAATCAAAGTTACTTTTCATTTGAAAGCACTAATTCAAGTGGAATCATACCTGGTAATAAGTTAGATAAGTATAACTTCAGTGCGCGTAACACTAGTCAGTTCTTTAAAGATAAATTAACTTTAGATGTATCGGCAAATTACATTGCGCAAAATGTTTACAACCGCCCGTACCAAGGGTTTTATTATAACACTTTAGTATCAACATATCTGTTCCCACGTGGGGTCGATTTTACGCCTTACAAGAACAATTATGAAGTGTACGACCCAATACGGCAGGTGAACACACAAAACTGGCCATTTGGCATTCAAGATGTAGCAAGTCAGAACCCATATTGGATTGCTAATCGTAATATCAATCAGGATCGTTTAAACCGGTTTCTGGGTACTGTAAGTTTGAAATATAACGTTACTGATTGGTTAAACTTGCAAACCCGTTTAAAGGTTGACAATAGCAGTGATATTTACGAAGCAGAACGCTATGCAGGAACAACAACAGTATTGGTAGGAAGTAAGGGCAGTTATCAATATAGCCCAAGTCGGAATAATCAAATTTATGCTGATTTCATAGCAAACGTCAACCGGAAGCTTTCGAATAAATTCACATTTACAGCTAATGTGGGTACAAGCATTCAGGATAATTTAGTAACCGGTTCCAATATTGATGCTAACTTATTAAACTATGCCAACGTATTTTCCATATCGAATATAAACTATGGAATAGCTCAGCCCACTCAATATTCAAACCGCCGCCAAATTCAATCTATTTTTGGTACTGCATCTTTAGGGTATAACGAAATGCTGTTTCTAGATGTAACTGGTCGGAATGATTGGGATTCAAGTTTGGCATTTACTCCAAAAAATAATTTTTTCTACCCGTCTGTAGGCTTAAACGCAGTATTGAGTAAAATTTTTAGCTTACCGGAAACAATTTCATTTGCAAAATTAAGAGCCAACTTTTCCAATGTAGGTAATGGAACCAGTATATTCTACGCAACCAATCCATCTTTTCCGGTTATAAACGGAACAGTGACCGCTAACACTACAGCTCCATTTTTAGATTTGCAGCCAGAAAAAACACGCTCCTACGAAATAGGTTTAGATGCAAGATTTTTCAATGATAATTTGACACTTAATTTAAACTTGTACCAGTCAAATAGCCGCAACCAAATATATGAAGTACAAGCTCCAAGGGGATCTAACTATAAAACACGTTTTATTAACGGTGGTAATATAAGAAATAAGGGTATTGATGGTACTATAAGCTACAATGCGAAATTTGATAGTTTCACCTGGAGACCGAGCTTTAATTTCTCTATTAATAGGAACCGGGTATTGGAAGTGTTTAATTATACTGATCCAACAACAGGCGTCACTACCAATCCTGATTATGTAAATCTTTCAACAGATGTATTTAATCTTCGTGTACAAAAAGGCGGCTCTTTCGGTGACATTTATGCACAACCTTTGCAAAAGGATGCAAATGGTGCTTACATTGTAGATCCTGTAACAGGCATACCAGTTAGAGGCAATGATCCTGTAAAAGTGGGTAATTACAATGCCCGCTTTAATGCTGGTATTCAAAATGAGTTCAATTATAAAAACTTTAGAATGAGCTTTTTAGTTGATGGTCGTTTTGGAGGTCAGGTAGTTTCTTTAACCCAAGCTGTACTTGATGAGAATGGTGTATCACAGGCATCTGCCGATGCCCGCGACAATGGTGGGGTAACAGTTAATGGCAGGAAAGTTGACACTAAAGCGTATTATGCTGTTGTAGGCGGCCGCGGGGGCGTTGCATCGGAGTATGTGTACAGTGCTACTAATATCCGCCTGCGTGAATTATTATTCGGATACACTTTGCCAACATCTTTCTTTAATAACAAAGTTAAAAACGTCGGTTTATCGGTTATTGCACGTAACTTGTGGATGATCAAAAACAATGCGCCATTTGATCCGGATGTTACCCTTTCAACAGCAAATAATTTACAGGGCTTAGATGTATTTAACTTGCCAAGCTTAAGAAGTATCGGGTTTAAAATTAGTGCCCAGTTTTAATTTTTAACATTAATTCAATAAAGTTTATGAAGAAGATATTACAGCACAATAAAGTATCTAAAGCAATATTTGCTTTGGGCTTAGGTGCTATACTCTCCCAATCAGCTTGTACCAAAAAGTTTGAAGAGTATAATACCAATCGCTATAATGCCAACAATGATTTGCTCAAAATTGATGGTGAGGGTTTAGGCGCGTTTTTGCTTCCTATGCAAACCTCAATATTCAGTACTACTAATTACCTGTATCAATTACAGCAAAATCTAAATGCTGATATTTATTCAGGGTACATGATGTCTAACACTCCTTT
Organism: Mucilaginibacter koreensis; assembly: GCF_054783355.1. NCBI lineage: Bacteria > Pseudomonadati > Bacteroidota > Sphingobacteriia > Sphingobacteriales > Sphingobacteriaceae > Mucilaginibacter > Mucilaginibacter koreensis. The sequence goes on from NZ_BAAGQS010000001.1 coordinate 590,567, forward strand.
TGCGGGCGGTGTTAATAACACTAATTATGGGCTGATACCTGGTTGGAACACTGCTCCTTTTAATGTTGGATACGAAAGTATAATGAGCAATTGGAGTCAGATAAAACAAAATGCAGCAACGTCAAGACCTGATTTCTATGCTATAGGCAACATATTGAAAGTTGAGGGTATGCACCGGGTAACCGATGTTTACGGACCTATTGTATATTCAAAGTTTGGCACAAGTGCTTTCTCGGTGCCCTATGATAGTCAGGAAGCAGTTTACAACCAATTTTTTACAGAATTAGATTTTGCAATAAAAACGCTGACTGATTTTGTGAATGCTAATCCGACGGCTATGCCTTTAGCTCCATACGATTTGATTTACAAAGGCGATTACAAGGAATGGATAAAATTTGCCAACTCTTTGAAACTGCGCCTTGCCATTCGTATTTCTATGGTAAACCCTGCGTTAGCAAAGGCAAAAGCTGAAGAGGCAGCCGCAAATCCCTATGGCTTTTTAACTACAAAAGCTGACAATGCTTTTGTAAATGCGACTAATGGTGTTACCTTTAAAAACTCACTATGGTCAATTACTTATGAATATGGTGATATTCAAATGGGAGCTCCTATGGAAGCTTATCTTAAAGGATATAATGATCCACGATTAGCAGCTTATTTTGTACCTAACAGTGATGGGCAATACCGTGGTATACGTAACGGTATAGCCATTAGCTCAAAATCCCAATATGCAAAGGCCAGTTTACTGAATTTTCCTAATGGTGCAACTACACCAATTCAGTTAATGACTGCCGCTGAAGTTGCATTTTTGCGTGCCGAAGGCGCATTACGCGGTTGGAACGTGGGTGGTACAGCTGCAAATTTTTATAATCAAGGTATAAGTTTGTCATTCGAAACCAATGGAGTACCTATCGGAAATTACTTGAATGATAATACCAGTACAGAAGCGCCTTACGTTGATTTAGCAAACAGCGCAAACAATGTACCTGCAGGTTCACCTTACCTAAGTAAAATTACTGTAAAATGGGATGAGGCAGCTACCTATCAACAAAAGTTGGAGCGCATTATCACCCAAAAATGGTTAGGCTTATGGCCTGATGGTGAAGAGGCATGGGCAGAGTTCAGAAGAACAAATTACCCAGTACTGATGCCAGTTGTGGTGAATAATAGCCAAGGAACTATTAATACAAATACTTTTATTCGCCGTATACCTTTTTCACAAGACGAATACAGCAACAACCAAGCCGAGGTAACCAAAGCAGTCTCCCTGCTAAATGGCCCCGACAATGGCGGTACCCGTTTGTGGTGGGACGTTGTTAACAAAAACTAATTCAATACAAGAGTTTTTCTAAAGGCAAAGCGTTTAACGCTTTGCCTTTTTTGTTTTTGAAGTTTCAAACTCAATCATTACTAGTAGACAAAATTTATCAAAACAACTTTTGCTAAATCGATTTATTGACTATATTGCGTAACCAATTATAATAAGCTTGCGCAATGAGATTACTTCTGGCATTATCAATAATTTTTAGCTCGATTCTGTATAGTCAGAATTCTGAAGCTGCGGTGCTTCAGCAATCTGTATCAACAACCTGGCATGCCAACTGGATCGCTGCCGCGGGGGATGGCGGTGATCATTATGGGGTTTATTATTTCAGAAAACAAGTGAAATTGCCTACCAAGCCAGCTTCATTTAAAATTTATGTTTCTGCCGACAACCGGTATAAATTATATGTAAACGGTAAACTGGTATCATTAGGTCCAGCACGGGGCGATAACTTTTACTGGAATTACGAAACAGTGGATATTGCACCATATCTGGCTGCAGGCAAAAATACCGTTGCAGCGATGGTTTTCAACGAGGCGCAATACCGACCAGAGGCCCAAATTACTGTTCGAACCGCTTTTATCGTTCAGGGCGCATCGCCAGCCGAAGAGGTATTGAATACTAATGACACCTGGCGCTGTATTGCCGATAAAGCTTTTCAGCCCATACCAGGTTTCTTTTTTGCTGCTATAAAAGGCCAGCTGGTAGATATGAACCAAACCATAAGCGACTGGAACATGCCCGGCTTCGATGATGCCGCCTGGCCCATGGCAGCCAATTTATTTCAGGGGCAGCCCAAGGGTAATTCCGATGGGTTTGGCTGGATGCTGGTACCGTCGCCGCTGCCGCAAATGGAACTTACTTACCAGCGCATCCCCACACTCCGCGAGGAAAAAGGTATTGATGTACCCCAAAGTTTCCCTGGTAAAAAAACTGCTGTTACCATTGCGCCACATACTACAGCTACTTTATTATTAGACCAAAATTATGAAACGAATGCCTACATCACACTCAATTTTAGCGGAGGAGCACATTCGGGAATTTCAATGCGCTATGCCGAATCGCTTTTTGATAACCTGGCAAAAAATGGCAGGCGTAAAGGAAATCGTAACGAGATAAAGGGTAAAGACTTTGTGGGTGTGCAGGATAGTATATTATCTAACGGCAAAGCAGGGCAAACGTTTACTACCCTTTATTGGCGAAGTTTCCGGTACCTGCTCTTAACTATACAAACCAAAGATGATCCTTTAGTGATTGATGATTTGTACGGCACTTTTACAGGCTATCCGTTCAAACAACGAGCCGTTCTCAATACCAATAATGCGGAGATGAAAACCATGCTGGATATTGGCTGGCGTACGGCAAGGCTGTGTGCCATGGAAACTTATTTTGATTGTCCTTTTTATGAACAGCTGCAGTACATAGGAGATACGCGCATACAGGCTATGGTTTCTTATTACAATGCTGGTGATGATAGCCTGGCACGGCATGCCATCAGCCTTATTGATCAATCCAGGTCGTCAGAGGGGGTAACACAAAGTCGTTGGCCTACGCATGATACGCAAATTATCCCCGGCTTCTCATTGTGGTATATCGGTATGCTGCATGACTACTGGATGTACCGTAACGATCCCATATTTGTTAAACGTAAATTGGCCGGTACGCGGGCCATCTTGAATTTCTTCAGCAACTATCAACAACCTGATGGCTCTCTAAAATATGTGCCTTATTGGACATTTGTTGACTGGGCAGGCGATAACGGCTGGAACTTCGGCGGTCCACCCAAAGGGAAAGACGGTAGCTCGGCAGTGTTCGATTTGCAATTATTATGGGCATACCAGTGGGCCGCGGCTATGGAAACCAGTTTAGGTATGCCGGCTTATGCCAAATTGTACCAGGAGCAAGCGCTGAAATTAAAGCAAACTATACAACGTAAATACTGGAGTGAGGCGAAACAGCTTTATGCTGAAACTGCAGAAAAAAATACCTTTTCGCAGCATACCAATGCTTTAGCTATATTAACAGGTGTAGCCAACGAAGGCCAGTACCGACAGTTAGGACAAAAGATACTGGCAGATCATAGCCTTACACAATGTTCTATCTATTTTAAATACTATATGCACATGGCTTTGGTAAAAGCCGGTATGGGTGATGATTACCTGTCGTGGCTGGATGTTTGGCGCGAAAATATTAAACTGGGCTTAACCACCTGGGCCGAAGAGCCTGATGTGCAAACCAGCCGTTCAGATTGCCATGCCTGGGGAGCAAGCCCCAACATCGAATTTTATCGAACCCTGTTAGGTATTGACAGCTATGCACCCGGTTTTACTCAAATTAAAGTGCAGCCGCATTTAGGCACCCTTACCCACTTAAGCGGCTCCATACCTCACCCTAACGGGAAAGTAGAGGCCGCCTATGCACTGAAGAATGGTAAATGGGATATCCGCATTGTTCTGCCACCAAAAACATCAGGAGTATTTGTTTGGAAGAACAAGAACTATACATTAAAAGCGGGAGCCAATACTTTTAAAATTTAACAGTCAATTAGTGTGTTAAAAGTGCATGCAAAGTTTGTGAAAAAAGTAGCAAGTTTTAGCTGTTCCTGTTCTATAGCAAATAAGATTCTGTTTCCAAAATTTATATAGGAGTTAAATCAGGAAAAAATATTTGCATATAGTAAAACGATTTAGCATAATTGTACTTCTAAAACATTCCTTATAAACCGGTTATGTCTTACACCTGGAAGGCCTTGTGCTTTTTACTTATTATTTCATGCCATTGGCCGCAACCTATCAATGCGCAAAGCAAGCGTATTAGTTTAAGTTGGAAGGTTATGCCTCAGGCTGAAGTTCAGGGTGATATAGCACTGCTATCTACCCCTGGCCTTAATACAGCTAAGTGGACGCCTGCCATTGTTCCTGGTACCGTATTCTATGCTTATGTAGCTGCCGGCAAAGAAAAGAACCCTGATTATGCTGAGAATATATATATGGTTGATAAAGCCAAATACAACCGTCCGTTTTGGTACCGCACCGTATTTAACACTCCACCATTAGCCAAAGGAAAAAGATTGTGGTTAAAGTTCAACGGCATTAATAAAAGGGGAGAAGTTTATTTTAACGGGCACCATTTAGGCACGCTTCGTGGCTTTATGCAGCGCGGCATTTATGATGTGACTAATTACCTGCACATCGGTAAACCTAATGTTATTATGGTATTAACCATACCGCCGCGCGATGACCCGGAGCATAACCATGGTTTAGCCAACTGGGAAAGCCCAACCTATTTATCCAGCGGTAGTTGGGATTGGATGCCGGCAGTGCCCGGGCTCAACTCCGGTATTACCGATACGGTAGCCCTAAGCACAACCGGCCCGGTGAGCATTGAAGATCCTTACGTACATACTGATTTGCCAAATCATCAACTGGCGAAACTTACCATAAACGTTAAGCTGCATAACGCCAGCGCTTCAGCAATTACCGGTATCATCAGAGCGGTAATTCAGCCGGGCAATATTAAGGTAGCAAGTAACAGCATTACCATACAGGGTGGTAGCACTCAGCTTGTAAAATTAACGCCTGAAGTTTACCCGCAGTTAATGATCAAGAACCCGAAGTTATGGTGGCCTAACGGTTATGGAGGCAAAGCCGATGGCACGCAGCATTTGTACACCAGCACTATAGCATTTGATGTGAATAGCTCAGGTATATCAGATAAGGTAAAGCAAAGTTTTGGTATTCGTAAAGTTACTGCCGATACCACATCACTTAACGGACCAATGCGGCTATATGTTAACGATGTGCAAGTAATGGTAAAAGGTGGTAACTGGGGAATGTCTGACTATATGCTGAAGGTAAGGGGGGAGGATTACGATACCCGTATCCGATTACATAAAGAAATGAATTTCAACATGATCAGGAACTGGACAGGGGAGGTGACTGATGACGCTTTTTACCGGTATTGCGATAAATACGGAATAATGGTGTGGGATGATTTCTGGCTGAACAATTTTGGCGCAATTGATAGCCTGGATATGTTTAAAGCAAACGCCATTGAAAAAGTTAAGCGTTTCCGAAATCATCCATCCATCGTTATTTGGTGCGGCGCCAATGAAGGGGTACCCGGTGGAGATCCGAATGGTCCTATCAGCAAAGCTATCAAACTGGCCATTGCCGAGAATGATGAAGACACTCGCTTGTATCTGCCGCGCTCGAACGCCGGGGTCACTAATCCAAATTTTTCTATCCATGGCGGCAGCCGTAATTTGTCGGGCAGCGGTATATGGGGCAATGTTGACCCTAAAACATACTTTACCGATCCGCATAATGGCTATTTGTTTTCCAACAACAGTTATGGCATGCGCAGTGAACTGGGCGCAGCAGCTTTTGTAAACATTGAAAGCTTCAAAAAATTTATGCCGAAAGACTATTGGGTACCACCCACGCCCGAAGCGGTAAACAGTAAAACCAATATGTGGGCCCGCCACTATTTTAGCACAGACGGAGCATTAGGCGGTGGTGCACAGCCGGTTAAATACATTAATGACATTGCCGGCAGTTACGGCAAATCTGCTTCCATTGAAGATTTTTGTCGCAAGGCACAGTTAATGAACGTGGAAACCACCAAGGCCATGTTCGAAGCCTGGAATGACCACATGTGGAAAGATGCCTCAGGCCTGTTAATTTGGATGAGTCAATCGGCCTACCCTAGTATGATTTGGCAAACCTATGATTACTATTATGATTTAACCGGCGCCTATTTTGGTGCAAAGTCGGCCTGCGAACGTGTACATATACAATGGAACCCTGCCACCAACTCGGTTAAGGTGATCAACAACCAGTCTACTGCCCTTAACGGCGCGGTTGCTGTAGCGCAGGTATACAACAGCGACGGTAAACCGGTTCCGGCTTTTACTATCAGGAAAACAGTTAATGCAGCTGCCAACAACATTAAAGAAGCGTTTGCGGTATTTGAAAAACAGGATAGTAGGCCTAAATTATCAGATGTCCACTTTTTGAAGTTAATGCTATACAGCAAAGTCGGAAAGCTGCTTTCGGAAAACTTTTATTGGGTGGGTAATACCTATTTGAATTATACTGCACTTAATCAAATGCCTTCAGTGGGTTCGGCACTAAAAGTAGGCCGGCCTGTACAAAGTAAGGCCAGCAACGGGGTAAATCAAATCATTACTTATACCGTCACCAACACCTCAACCCAGGCAGCGGCATTCGGCGTTAGGGCGCAACTACTGGACGACAAAGGCGAGCAGATACTGCCGGCAATATTTAATGACGGTTACTTCTCCCTAATGCAAGGAGAGCATAGAACATTGCAAGTGGAAGTAAATCCTATGCTTTTAAAGAAACCCTATCATTTAAAGCTCACACCTTATAACAGTGAAGCAGCTACAACATTATCGGCAAATTAAACCTACCAATTATTAATCAAGAGATAAATGAAGGCTAATTACCTTATAAACCATAAATGACAAGTTCAACTCATATTACATACAATTACCTATCAAACCAATAATACCAGCAGTCAAATACACCATGAAATATCTCTGCTCATATATAGTTATGCTGCTTATATCTTTCTTGCTGGCTACACAAAGTGTTTTTGCACAGCAAAGAACTACTACAGCTGATGATTCAATTAAAATTGCCGAAAAGCAAAAAGCGGAAGCCTGGGCTAATTTTCAGAAAGCGGTAGAAGAGCGTTACCATAAAGACTGGGCATGGATAAGCCGCTATCAGACGGACAACGATCGCTTACCAGCCCCAACTGTCGGCGAGAAACGGGTGGTATTTATTGGAAATTCTATCACCGAGGGTTGGATGAACATTGACCCTGAATATTTTAAGTCACATGGTTACATTAACCGCGGTATTGGCGGCCAAACTACACCGCAAATGCTGGTACGCTTTCGCGAAGATGTAATCAACCTGAAACCGTCAGCAGTAGTAATTTTAGCCGGTATTAATGACATCGCAGAAAATACTGGCCCCTCAAGGCTTACCGATGTATTCGGCAATATTGTATCGATGGCCGAACTGGCTAAGGCCAATCATATACGGGTAATACTCTCGTCGGTTTTGCCTGCTTACAGCTTTCCGTGGCGGCCTGATATTAACCCCAGGGCGAAGGTGGCTGAATTAAACGCTATGCTGGCCGGGTATGCCAAACAAAACGGATTCAGCTACATCAATTATTATTCGGCTATGGTAAATGATGTTCAGGGAATGCGGGATGGTTTATCAACAGATGGTGTGCATCCTAACCTTGCAGGCTATAAAATTATGGAACCATTAGCCGAGCAGGCCATACAGCAAACGCTGCACAAACACTAATCCATCACGCTTTAATTATTATCCATGAAGCGGTTTCTATCTAAACTTTTTGCTTTCGGCACCATTGCCAGTGCCGTGTTGTCTGTTAATGCGCACGCTCAAACCGTGCCGCGTTTCAAAGCCGGCGATAGGGTGGTGTTTACCGGTAATAGCATTACCGATGGCGGTCACTATCACTCGTATATCTGGTTATATTACCTCACTCGCTTTCCGGGCATGCGCATACAAATCTACAATTCAGGTATTGGAGGGGATGTAGCCCGGCAGATAGATGAGCGCCTGGAAGACGATGTATTTGCGAAACATCCTAATGTAATTGCGCTCACCTTCGGCATGAACGATACCGGTTACCAATATTTAACCGGCCCGCAGGCTGATGCTGTATACAACGAAAAGATAGAAACCGCTTATTACAGCTTTCAGAACATCGAACGTAAACTTTTGGCTTATCAAAATGCCAACATCATCATGATTGGTTCATCACCCTATGATGAAACCTCCAAAATTAAAACCCGCGCCTTAACCGGAAAAAACGAGGCCATGCTTAAAATAGCTGCATTTCAGCAGCAGGCGGCTAAAGCACACCACTGGAGCTTTGTAGATTTTAATCAGCCTATGCTTACTGTAAATAAAGCCCAACAGCAAACCGATTCGCTTTTTACCCTGCAAGGCACCGACCGTATTCATCCAACCAATGACGGGCACATGGTGATGGCTTATGCCTTCTTAAAGGCACAAGGATTTAGCGGCAAAAAAGTAGCAGCCCTAAACATCAACGCAGGCACTAAAGCTGTACAAACAGAGAACTGTACAGTCAGTAATTTGAAGGTTGGTTCATCAGATCTTAGTTTCGATTATCTGGCTAAGGCCTTACCTTATCCAACAGATACGGTGCGGCAAGGTAACGGCAGGCAGGCCCGCTCACAGGCGGACGCCATGAAATTAATTCCATTTGTAAAAGAATTTAATCAGGAAGATTTAAAGTTGTCGGGCCTGAAAGCGTCACAAAACTATGAACTCAGAATAGATGGTATCAGCATAGGTAAATGGAACGGTAACCAATTTCAGCAGGGGATAAATCTTGCTTTATACGCTTCCACACCACAATACCAGCAGGCCTTGGCAGTAATGCACCTCAATGAAGAACGCTGGCAGCTGGAGCGGCGTTTGCGTGAGTATTACTGGTTGCACTACTCTATATTGAAACCAAAGGGCTTGTTGTATAATGATCAGGAGCCGACAGCAGATTCATTGGAAAAATATGCCAAGAAAGACTTCTTTGTAGCGGTCACCCTGCCCACTTACCGTAAAGCCCGGTTTAAAAGTGTGCGCGATGCCTGGCAAAAGGAGATAGCACTGCTTACCAACGAGCTATACCGCATCAATCAACCTCAACCTCATCATTTTACTGTAGAAGCAGTAAAACCATAAACCTTATCACATGCAAAAGGCACAGTTCCGATTTCGTTTTTTCACCCGGTGCTTTATAGGTATGCTTTGCATCTGCTTCATAAGTACAGGTGTATGTAAAGCACAAAATACCTATTATATAGATGGCTACCACGGTGGGGTATGGGGGCATTACCCCGATTGGAATACCCGTTTTATGGTTGATATGCTGAAAAAGCATCCGTACTGGAAAATTAACCTTGAGATAGAACCCGAAACATGGGCGCGTGCTGCCAAAGTAGACCCTGCGGCTTACCAGGAATTCAAAAGCATGATTTCAGGCCCCGAATACAAAGGCCGTATAGAGTATGTTAACCCATCGTATGCACAGAGTTATATGTACACTGTTGATGGTGAAAGTATCATCAGGCAGTTGAGCTATGGTATGCAAATGCTGCGTCAGCATTTTCCGGGTATTGCATTTACCACCTATTCGTCAGAAGAGCCTTGTTTTACCAGTGCATTGCCGCAATTGCTGCAATCATTTGGTATTAGGTATGCTTCTTTAAAAAACCCAAACACCTGTTTTGGGGGGTATACTGCAGCGCACGGCGGCGAGCTGGTGAACTGGCAGGGGCCTGATGGCAGCCAGATACTCACCGTACCCCGTTATGCAACTGAAAATCTACTACGCGAATCAACCTGGCAAACTAATGCCTGGAATAACTCACCGGATTATATTAAAGCTGCATTTGCTTATGGGATACATTCCCCGGTGGGTATGACCTTGCAGGATGCCGGCTGGAAAAACGGCCCTTTTTTAGGCGGTGGCGACCAACCGCAAACCCAGAACCAATATGTAACCTGGCGCGATTATTTCAACCTGATTAAACACGACCCAAAACCTGTGTGGAAAGTAAGTCAGGAAGACATTGCGGTAAGCCTGGTATGGGGCTCGCAAGTTACGCAGCGCATTGCCCAGCAGGTGCGTACATCAGAAAACAAGTTATTGGGTGCAGAAAAGCTATTGACATTAATAAACTTAGGTAAGCAACAAACCTGGCCGCAGGCCGCTTTAGATAGTGCATGGCGCACACTAATGCTTTCGCAGCATCATGATTGCTGGATTGTGCCTTACAATGGCAGCCGCGGCAATACCTGGGCTGATAAGGTGGTTGGCTGGACGAATCATACCAACCATATTGCCGATAGCTTGGTTACTGCTTTTGTACATCCTCAATCTGAAAATCAAGCTCAATACTTGCTAGTAACCGTATACAACACCCAGTTACAAACCAGACAAGCCCTTGTAACGGTGGCACTGCCAGATAATTTTTTGAATAATGCGCTGAGGGTAGTTGATGACAAAGGAAAAAATATCCAGGCGCAGCTGGTAAAAGATTCATCAGGCCGCAAGGCTGTTGCTTTTAACGCCGTGATGCCCGGATTTGGCTCTCGTCAGTTTCGTTTGGTGTCCGCCACTGGAAAAATAGCAGGGCGTGGCGCATGTGTCCAAAAATTAAGTAATGGAAACTACCAGGTACAAACTGATTTGTATAGCGTGGTAATTGATCCTAAAAAGGGGGGAAGCATCAGTAGCCTTTATGCTAAAAAGCTGCATAAAGAGTTTGTAGATCAAAATAACCAGTTAAAGTTTAATGCTTTCAGAGGCAACTTCTATCAGGATGGTGGATTCAAAAACTCTGCCGACCAGCCGGCCGATGTCCAAATTATAGAAAATGGACCAGTACGGGTAAAATTACAGGTAAGCGGACAAATTAATGGTACAAACTGGACGGAGTTAATTACCCTCACCAACCAGCAGCCAGTAATTGATATGGACTTGACGCTGGACTGGAAAAAGAACACCGGCATTGGGGAAAATACACCTAAAGGAACCTACGACTGGAAGAGCTATCACAAACCATTTTATGATGACCGCAATAAATTGCTGGCCTTGTTTCCTTTAAACCTGAAAGGCCAGCATGTGGCTAAAAATTCGCCGTTTGATGTAACCGAAAGCCGTTTGAAAAATACTTTTTTCAGCACTTGGGATAGTATTAAAAATAACGTGTTACTCAACTGGGTTGATGTAACCGACCATAACCAGCAATACGGCATGGCGTTATTTACTGACCATACTACCAGTTACGCTCATGGCGAAGATTTTCCGTTGGGACTAAACTTGCAATACTCAGGCATGGGCTTATGGGGGCGCAATTACACCCTGGATGGACCTACCCATATCCGCTATGCGCTAATGCCACACGCCGGTAACTGGACGCAGGCTAAAATATGGTCAGGTTCAGCACAATGGAACGAACCCTTAGTGGCCAGCTTAAGTAAGTTAGATAAAGTAATGCCGCAAATTTCAATCATCGCCAACCCATCAGGTGGTTTAAGCTTAACTGCTGCAAAAGCAACCGGTGGCAATTTTACCATCCGTGTGTTCAATGCAGAAGGTCAAACCGGAGCTCAATTCCTGAAAGCTAATTTCAAATTTGATAAAGCAATAGTGGAAACGCTTGAAGGTAAAGAGCGGGAAGTGTTGTATAAAAAAGATAATGCCGTGCAGTTAAGCATACCAAAATTTGGTTTGCGTACTATAAAGTTTACCAACGTTAAGTTCAAATAACAGGCCATACTTTATGCCCTTAAATATTTTTAATGCGTGTTTGCTAAAACGATTTTATTAATTAATTTGCAACAGCCAATTCGCAGTAGTATATCACACTGCATTATCGTTACATCAATTAAAAAGCTTAATACTAAAATGCGCTACCGGTGGGGTTTGCTATATCCGTTTGTGTTGCTGTTGTTTACTGTAAGCAGTAAAGCGCAATCATTATCTGCATATGTAAACCCGCTTATTGGGGCCAGTAGCAGTGCATCGGCAGCAGGTATTTATCATGGTTTGGGTAAAACCTTTCCGGGGGCTACTACGCCTTACGGTATGGTACAGGTAAGCCCCAATACCATTACCGGTGGCGATAACGGTTCTGGCTACAGTTATGAGCATACCAGCATAGAAGGTTTTGCTTTTACCCAAATGAGCGGCATTGGCTGGTTTGGCGATATGGGGAACTTTTTAGTAATGCCTACCACAGGCAAACTAAAAACAGCAGCCGGTAAACTGGACCGCAGTACGCCCGGCTACCGATCAGCTTATTTAAAAAGCAGCGAGAAGACCTCAGCCGGGTATTACAGTGCACAGTTAACTGACTATAACATCAAAGCGGAGATGACAGCTGCCCCCCACAGCGGTATGCTGCGTTTTACTTTTCCTGAAAACGCTGAATCAAGAATACAAATTGACCTGGCCCATAGAGTAGGAGGTACGTCAACACTGCAATATGTAAAAGTGGTAGATGGTCATACCATTGAAGGCTGGATGAAATGCACGCCCAAAGGTGGCGGCTGGGGCAATGGTGACGGTCATGCCGATTATACCGTTTACTTCTACGCACAATTCAGCAAGCCTTTAAAAAATTATGGCGTTTGGAGCGCCGATATACCCGATAGCTGGAGCCGCAAGCGTGAAGATGTGGAAAGCGACCGCTACCAAGCTAAGGTGGCTAATGCTGAAATATTTAAGAATACTAAATTAAAGCAAGGCAAGCATTTGGGCTTTTATACCTCATTTGCTACCCGCGCCGGTGAGCAGGTACTGATGAAAGCGGGTATATCATACGTTGATATGGCTGGCGCGCGTAAAAACCTGCAAGCCGAAATTAAAGACTGGAACTTCGATGCCGCCCGCCAGCGCGCGGTTCATTTGTGGGATGCAGCTTTAAATAAAGTAAAAGTGCTGGGCGGAACGCCCGAGCAAAATGCTGTTTTTTATACCGCCATGTACCACACCATGATTGATCCCCGTATTGTAAACGATGTAGATGGGCGTTATACGGCAGGCGATGGCAGCATCAAAACCAATTCTCGGTTTAAAAAGCGTACCATATTCAGCGGGTGGGATGTATTCAGAAGTCAGATGCCACTGCAAACCATCGTCAATCCTTCTTTAGTGAATGATATGATCAATTCGCTGGTTACTTTGGCCGATGAAAAGCACAAAAATTATCTTGAACGATGGGAACTGCTGAATGCTTATAGTGGCTGCATGTTTGGTAACCCGGCGGTATCTGTAATTACTGATGCCTACGCCAAAGGTATTCGCAATTATGATGTAAATAATGCTTACCAGCTCTCTAAAGGTTCGGTAGAACGTTTTGGTAATGGCGAACGCGGCTATACCCCTCAGCCTATAAGTATTGCATACACACTGGAGTATGGTTATACCGAGTGGTGCGTATCGCAACTGGCCAAATCGCTCAACCATCCTGAAGATGTGCAAACCTATGCCAAACGTAGTTTAAGCTACAAAAACATATTCGATCATGATAAAGGCTGGTTTCGCCCGCGCGATAGCAGCGGCAAGTGGGTAGCCTGGCCAGACTCAGGCCGGCTTACACAATGGTACGGAACTTTTGAAACTAATCCTTACCAGCAAGGCTGGTTTGTACCCCACGATATTAAAGGTATGGTAGAGTTAATGGGCGGTGAAGCTAAAGTATTAGCCGATTTGGATCACCTCTTTGCCAAAACGCCCGAAAACATGATGTGGAATGATTATTATAACCACGCTAACGAACCGGTACATCATGTGCCATTTTTGTATAACCGCCTGAACCGACCCTGGCTCACCCAAAAATGGACGCGTGAAATATGCCGCCGGGCTTATCATAACTCGGTAGAAGGTTTGGTGGGTAACGAGGATGTGGGCCAAATGTCGGCTTGGTACATTTTGGCAGCCAGTGGCTTGCACCCGGTTTGTCCCGGTGATACCCGGCAGGAAATCACCAGTCCGGTTTTTAATCAAATCACTTACCAGCTTGATCCGGCTTATGCCAAGGGCAGCACATTTACCATCATTGCCCATAAAAACAGCGCCGAAAATATTTACATCCAAAGTGCCCGTCTTAATGGCAAGCCTTACAGCAAATGTTATTTAGATTTTAAAGACATTGCCAATGGCGGCAAACTCGAATTGGTAATGGGCAATCAGCCTAATAAGAATTGGGGTACTAATAATTGATTTAAAACTATCATCCGAATAATTTATGCATTTCAAAAAACTTGTTCTACTGGCTACAGCTTTAGGCAGCGCATATTTAAGCAAAGCACAAACTATAGCACCGTTTAAAAGTGGCGACCGCATTGCTTTTGTAGGCAACAGCATTACCGACGGTGGGCATTACCACTCGTATATCTGGTTGTATTACATGACCCATTTTCCTAACATGCGAATTACCTGCTATAACACCGGTGTTGGCGGCGATGTAGCCGAGCAAATTTATAACCGGTTTGACGCCGATGTGCTGGCTAAAAACCCCAACGTTATCACCTTAACCTGGGGAATGAACGATACCGGTTACTTTGAATGGTATAAGCCCGATGCACAGGAAATTGCAGCAAAAAAATTAAGCACTTCTTATAATTTTTACAGCAAGATAGAGGAGAAGCTAAAAGCTCGTACTGACATTCGTAAAATATTTATTTTGGGTTCGCCTTATGATGAAAGCAGTAAGTTCACCAAAAATAATATTTATCCCGGTAAAGCCGAGGCATTATCAAAAGTAGTAGATTTTCAGGAAGCTGCGGCCAAAAGAAATGGCTGGGGTGTGGTAGATTTTTATCACCCTATGCGTGCAATGAACAAGCAGGGGCAAGCCAAAGATTCGGTATTCAGCTTAACACCTAATGACCGCATACACCCGGATAACAACGGGCACATGGTAATGGCTTATCTGTTTTTAAAAGATCAGGGCTTGGCTAATCATCAGGTAGCCGATATTGAAGTGAATGCCGCCAGTAAAAAGATAAACAAAGCCACAAATTGCACCATAACCAATGTGGCCGGAAATGCGGATGCAGTAAGTTTTAACTACCTGGCGCAATCATTACCTTATCCGTTAGATACTGTTGCCAGAGGTTGGGGAAACCACATTAGTCAGGCGGAAGCATTAAAGCTGATACCCTGGACTAAAGAATTCAATCAGGAAATTTTAAAAGTAAAAGGTTTATCAGTTGATAACTACACAGTTAGCATCGATGGTGAAGCCATTGGACATTGGACAGGTAAACAGTTAGGCGATGGCATCAACATGGCCGAGATTGTGACTACGCCCCAATATCAGCAGGCGGTACAAATCAGGGAGTTAAATGAGGAACGTTGGGAAATTGAGCGCCGTTTCCGGATGTATACCTGGATGGAGTATGACTTTTTACGGGGTAAAAACCTGTTGTTCGCCGATAATAATGCCGCAATGGACAGCATCCGTAAAGCGGCACCAAAAGATCCGTTTGTAAACGGTAATATGGACAATTTTACCCGTGCCCGTTTTAAACCGGTACGCGATGCCTGGCAAAAAGAAATGGATGTACTTGTTGCGCAAATGTACACCATTAACAAGCCGCAAAACCGCCGTATTGTAATTACCCGCCAAAAGTAAATTCCTTATTTCACCAGTACTCTCATGTTCAAAATCTCTACCTTATCAAAGCTGATGTTCATTGGGCTGCTGGCCTTTGGTTTAAAGGCCAGCGCGGCTAAAGTTGATACAGTGCTTACCCATAGTAACAGCATGCATAAGGATATAAAAGCTGTAGTTATACGCCCCGACGATTATAAAAAGCAAGTACAATACCCTGTATTATACTTGTTGCATGGTTTCAGCGGTAACTACGCAGACTGGATAAGCAAAGCCCCCAGCGTGGCTCAACTGGCCGACCGGTACCACATGATTATTGTGTGCCCCGACGGAAACTTTGCGAGCTGGTACTTTGACAGCCCCATAAACAATGATTGGAAATACGAAACTTATATCTATAAGGAGTTAGTATCATATATTGACCAGCATTATACTACCATTGCCAACCGGACCGGCCGTGCCATCACCGGCCTGAGTATGGGCGGGCATGGCGCTTTTTATCTGGCTATCCGCCACCAGAATGTGTATGGAGCCGCAGGCAGCATGAGCGGCTGTGTAGATTTAGCGCCTTTTTCTAAAAATTTTGGAATTAGCCAGGTGCTGGGCGATTATGAAAGCAACCCGCAGCGCTGGAAGGAGAGTAGTGTAACCAATATGCTTGATAGTATAAAACCTGATGGCCTGAAACTGATATTTGATTGCGGTTATAGTGATGGTTTTTATGCTTCTAACTTGGCTATGCATCAAAAAATGGTCGAGAAAAAGATACCGCATGATTTTACCGTACGCAATGGAGGGCACTCCTGGGATTACTGGGCTAATTCTATTGTGTACCAGGCCCTATTTTTTAGCCGGTACTTTAACCAGCAACCTTTAACAAACTGATAGTTCGCAGCTAAATTGAATATTAATATTCTAAAATAACAATGCGTTTTTTGTAGATTATAAAAAAGTGATAAAGCAATAAAAAATATTTGCTAAATCGTTTTTATAACTTAAATTAGCACTTAATTACTTAGCTGCTATCAAAGTGGCGCAACCAATTATAACAAGGCAATTTCTTTGCCCTGGCCGCTTGAAGCGGCATCAATAAATAAAAACTGTAGATGACTATTGTAAACGTTATCATATGAAAAAACTTTACGCTTGTATTTTAGGTGTAACGTGTTTTGTGCTTGTCATGTCCTGTAAAAAGGAGGGCTTTCTGGCGCAAACACAAACCACTAACCTGTCTGAAAACACTGTATTTACCGATAGTGCTAATACGGTAGGTTTTCTGTCAAATATTTATTCAAACATCGGCGTAAGCTTCAGTCCCAGCCGTTTTGGGGTTGGGGGTATAGATGCTGCGTCTGATGAGGCGGAGGTATTTAATACCAATGGTTCAACAGCGTTAAGTTTTGCTACGGGTACCATCAATTCTGCTGTAGTTACCAATGATGTATATGTTAATTGCTACAGCAATATCAGGTCAGTAAATCAATTTCTGAAAAATTTGCCGAGTGCACCAATCAGGGCATTTTCCAAAACACAGTATAAAGCTGAAGCCCGATTTTTACGCGCCTGGTACTATGCTATTTTATTGAAACACTATGGCGGTATTCATTTGGTAGGCGATAGTTTGTATAACTATACAGACCAGATACCGGCCGGCAGGAACACGTATGCTGATTGCGTTAAGTATATCATCTCAGAATGTGATGCCGCTGCCCAGGATTTGCCAATGGTGCAATCCGGCTTAAGTTATGGCCGTGCCTCAAAGGGCGCTTGTATGGCATTAAAATCAAGGGTACTGTTGTA
Organism: Mucilaginibacter koreensis; assembly: GCF_054783355.1. Lineage (NCBI taxonomy): Bacteria > Pseudomonadati > Bacteroidota > Sphingobacteriia > Sphingobacteriales > Sphingobacteriaceae > Mucilaginibacter > Mucilaginibacter koreensis. The sequence continues at coordinate 607,918 of NZ_BAAGQS010000001.1, forward strand.
CGCTGCCAGCCCGTTGTTTAACGAAAAACCTTTGGCTACCGATAATAAGGTAGGTGTCTTGGTTGGTTATCCTACCTATGATAAACAACGGTGGAAACTGGCGGAAGATGCCGCTGCAGCCATTATCAGTTCGGGAGCGTACAGCCTGTATTCAGATAACAGTGCACCCGGTAAGGGCTTCCAGATGTTGTTTACTCTGCGCTATAACAGCGAGTACATATTTGCTTTAATGCGTCCATCAAATGCCGATTTTGAAAACCTGTGGGATCCGCCGTCACGTACGGGTACTGGCGGTGCGTTTCCGCTGCAGGGATTGGTAGATGCATTTCCGATGAGTAATGGATTGCCTATTACAGACCCGGCCTCTAATTATGATCCTAAAAACCCGTATGCCAACCGCGACCCCCGTTTAGATTATTCGATTATTCATGATCAAACGCAGTTGCAAAACCGACTGTCTTCTGGCCTTTCGCCTGTAAATATTTATATAGATGAGCGCAATGGTGTACGTACTTCGGGTCCTGATGCAGTGCGTGCAGGTACCCGTACCGGTTATTATACCAACAAAATGCTGGATCCGGCTGCTGTAGCGAATGATTTTACACATCCAACCAACCGTTGCTGGCCGTTAATGCGCTATGCGGAAATACTACTGAACTATGCAGAAGCCGCTAATGAATACGACGGCCCAACTTCTTTAGTGTATGATGCTGTGGAAAAAGTAAGGCAGCGTGCTGGTCTAAACCCCTATAAGTTGCCTGCCGGTTTAAGCCAGGCAGCTATGCGGCAAGCAATTCAAAACGAGCGCCGTATTGAACTGGCTTTCGAGGAACACCGCTTTTGGGATGTGCGCCGCTGGCGGATAGCCGACCAAACGGAGAACATTACAAGTATGGGTATGGAAGTGCTTCGCAGTGGTGGCACGGTAACTTATACACCGTTTGTGGTACGTAAACGCAATTTCAATACTGCCATGTATCTCTGGCCTTTCCCGCAGAGCGAGGTGGCAAAGTCGGCCGATTTAATACAAAACCCCGGATATTAAAAAGTTTTAACAATATGAAAGTTAAAAATGTAATAGGGCAAGCCTTTTTGCTCACTTTGGTGTGCATCATCATTAGTGTTAGCGCCTGCAAAACAGAAAAAATTATCCCTGCACAGGAGCCTGCTAAAGATATCAGTGGCAAATGGCAGGTAATTAAAGCTACCCGTAACGGTACTGATATCACCAAACTGGTTGATTTCAGTAAGTTCAGGGTCAGTTTTGATGCCGGAAAGTATACGCTGCTTGATAAGCTGCCTTTTCTGGTAAACCAGGATGGAAGTTATTCGCTGGATGATCCGCAGTATCCTTTTCAAATTGCTTTTACTGCAAATGGGGGTAAAGCTGTAGCCACATCTTTTACTTATCCTATTGTAAATGGTGTACGGCAGTTGAGCATTACGTTCAGCCCTGGTTGCGCTAATAACAACTATGTGTACGTTTTTCAAAAAGCCAGTAATTAATCACAATACCGTATCAAACTTAACTATATGAGAATACCTCTACATATAAAAGGAAAAAACTTGTGGAAGACCTGTGCTTTCATTCTGCTGGGCATTATACTGGCCTGCTGTGGCGAAGTGATCAACAGTGTTGACCAGCCATCTACCGCTACTGTAGGTTCAACCGTGCCCATCACAGTACACATCAGCATTCCAACTGTAGGTGATGGTGGACCCGATTACCTGATATTCGGTTTTCTGGTACCTAAGGGATGGCAGGCGTCAAAAAATACTACAATTACCTACACCAGTCCCCGCGGTAATGGCACCATGACTCTAATTCCTAATACCGTGATTGCCAAAAACGGCGGCGGTTTAAATTGGCCGGATTATATGAAAAAAACCTTCGGAATAGGAGGGAACCTGATTGATGATATGGAGTGGGTAGCCTACCAATCTGATAAATCATTCAACCACAGCGGAGGGGAAACCATTAATGGCGACTTGAATATTAGAATAAAAGTAGGTGCCGACAATAATAACACTTTGGTGAAACTGGGTTACTGTATTTCTGATAGCGGTAATGGTTTTACCAGTGATAACAACGGTACCTATTACAGCTCTATGTTTACGCCTTGCTTTCAGCTTACCGGCGGTTCTGGCGATGTGGTGGATTTTTGCAACCCGCAGTTAACTACCATCAACCCACCAAAATCGTTGGATAATGATTTTGTAACCTTAACTTATGATGGTACTATAGTAAATACGCCGGTATCGGGTTCACAAAGCGTGTACTTATGCGCTACTGCATATACCAATGATGGCAAAACGGTTACCGTTTGCGAGCAAACTGATAGAACACGCATGGTGCAATCACCTGCCGGCAGTAACAAATACCAGCTTACTTTCTGGCCGCGGTCATTCTTCGGCATTTCGGATGCGCAAACGATTGTGAAAATGGAATATTTCATTACCAATCAGGCTGGCACAGCCAAAGTGGGGTATGGAAATACATTAAGTCCGTTTGTATACACCTTCAAATGCAGTTAATTAAAGCATAATTTATTCAACCTAAATAACCAGGAAAATTGCTAAAACGATTTTCTTCTGTAAACAATAACTTAAACTTCTGAATATATGGCTTACAGCTACTTAAATAAATGTTTTACCCTTGTTTGTATATTCACATTTTTTGTGATGACGAACGGGTATGCAGCCATGCAGGATACCACCTCCAAAACAGCGCCTTACACCGATGGCCTTGCCGGCACTGTAGTAGACGAATACGGTGTACCCTTGAAAGGAGTGAAAGTGGTTGTAAAGCAACGTGCGGATTCAACGGTTACTGATGCTGACGGCCGTTTTTCAGTTAAAGTAAATACCAACGAAGTATTGGTGTTTAGCCATAAAAACTTTTATGTGCGTGAGGTAAACGTGCAGCGGCAGGATACTTTGCTGGTACGCCTGATTGCATCTTACCTAAAAGCACCGGATCGTATTCATGTGCTTTATGGCACGGCTAACCCGGCTAATACCTTAGGTTCAATTTCAACATTATATACCAGCCAATTAACTACAACGCCCGCCACTTTATACACGTATGCATTACCGGGGCAACTGGCAGGTTTATATACACAGCAGTACAGCGGCTTTGCTGCACCTCGTACTGCAGGCCAAACCCAGGCAGATTTTATTGGCAACGTAGTACAGCACAATAACTACTCGGCCGATGATAATACAGAAATTATGCTGAGCCTGCGCGGCCAAACGCCCATCACGGTAATTGACAACGTACAGCGAGAAATTTCCTCTATAGACCCGGAGAGTATTGAATCTATATCTGTATTGAAGGATGCGTTATCAACCATGCTACTGGGCAACAACAGTTCAAGAGGTGTATTGCTGGTGACCACCAAGCGGCCCGAAATTGGTAAACCTCGTATTTCATTTACTGCGCAAACTGCTTTGCAGCAGCCATTAGGCTTGCCCAACCCATTGCCAGCCTACCAATATGCTTACCTGTATAATGAGGCTTTGCAGAATGATGGCAGGCCGCCTATCTACAGCAGTGCCGATTTCAATGCCTACCGCAACCATACTAATCCTTACGGACATCCGGATGTAAACTGGTTTAAAACTTTACTACGCAATTATTCACCGCTCACCAGTTACCGGCTTAACGTAAACGGTGGCACCCAGGTGGCACGCTATACTATTTCACTGAATTATCTCGACCAGGCCGGTATGTTCAAAACGGCTGCATCATCACCTTATAACACCAATAACGATTTGAGCAGATACATGATCAACTCGGATTTAAGTGTGAATGTAACCAAAAACTTCACGGTAGATCTGCAACTGTTCGGCCGTATACAGCAGTTTACACAGCCCGGTTATGGCTATGCCTCTATTTTAAACACGCTGTACACCACGCCTAACAATGCGTATCCTGTTTATAACCCCAACAATTCATTTGGTGGTACCACACTATACACCAACAACCTCCTATCACAAACGCAATTTTCGGGTTACCAGCGCACTAATACTAATGATGTGCTGGCTAACCTGGATTTAAATTATGATTTAAGCAGTGTAACGCCGGGCTTGTCGGTAAAAGGTAAAGGCAACCTGGCTTTCTCATCAGGTAGTTTTATCAACCGCTCGTTGCAGAACAATACTTTCCTGCTGGCCGGAGAGAATGCCTATTCACCGGTAGGTGTTGCGGTGTCGCAGGCCAATGTTTTTAACACGGTATCAAGCGCCAGATTTGCTTATGCGCAGGGCACCGTGAATTATGACAGAAGCTTTGGCAAACACAATGTAAGCGGTTTGTTTTTGTATGATTACCGCTCAGTAGTATTAAATTACGATTTATCGCAGGTAACTACTAACCGCGCCTTAAAAGGTGCCTATAATTATGATGGTAAATACTTTGTAGAAGCTGCAGTAAATAACAGCGGTTACAACCGCTACCCGCCAGGGCATCAATTCGGTATTTTTTATGCAGGCGGTTTAGGCTGGCAAATGGCTCGTGAGAACTTTATTAAAGACAACATCAGCTGGTTAAACGGCTGGAAGTGGCGCGTTACCTACGGACAAACCGGTAATGCCAACGTTGATGCCTTCGGTTATTATAACTTTTTGCAAACGTATTCAAACAGCAATGGCTACGCTTATACTACAGGTGTAAGTCGCAGCAATGTGCAAAGCTATATTGAAAATGCACTTGCCAACCCCAACATCAGTTGGGAGAAAGGTCATAAGCTGGATATCGGAGCCGACATTGCATTATTCCACGACCATTTAAAAATTACAGCTGATTATTATCATGACCGATACTCGAACCTGTTACAGGTACGTGGCGCAAGTATAGCTTTGTTGGGTACCGGCTATCCTTATGAAAACATTGGCATCAACTTGTATAAGGGTGGGGAGTTAACCTTAACTTATCAGAACAATGCCGGTAATTTCAACTACTTCATTTCAGGCAATGCATCGCTGCAAAGCAGCAAAGCTGTTTTTAGTGATGAACCGTTGAATCCATTCCCCTGGACAAGGCACACCGGGCAGCCAGTTGGCGCTATTTTCGGATACCGGGCCACTGGTATTTTCCAAACCGCCCAGGAAGCTGCCACAAGCCCGACTACGGTTGGTTACAGTGCACAAGCCGGCGACGTAAAATATGCTGACTTAAATAATGATGGCGTGATCAACCAGTTTGATATCGCTCCTATAGGTAACACCAAGCCTTTATTCTTTTACGGCACAACCTTGGGTTTCAATTATAAGGGAATCAGCCTGAGCGTAATTTTACAAGGGGTAAATAACCGCGATATATTATTTAACAATGTGCTGGCAAACGGTTTTTCTGCCGTAGGCTTCCTCAATTACAGCGGACAGGGTTATGATTTAATAAATGCCCGGTGGACACCTGAAACCGCCGGTACGGCCACACAGCCCCGCTCATCTTTAGGCAATGCCAATAACACTGCTTACTCTTCACTTTATATCCGCTCAGGCGATTATTTCCGCCTAAAAAATGCGGAGATCGGGTATAACCTACCGTTTCAATGGGTTCGTAAACTCAAAATATCAGGTATAAGAGTGTTTGCCAATGGCGAGAACTTACTTACGCTTTATGGCTATAAAGGTGTTGACCCTGAAGTTTACGGCATAGCCTATCCGATACAACGGGTATTTAATGCAGGTATCAATATTAAGCTATAAACCTTATGGCTGATTTAAACATGAATAACATGAAAAGATATAACAGTGCAATTGCAGCCATTATAGGCATGGTGATACTGGTAGCCGGCTGTAAAAAGTATGAGCAATTCCCGGTAGATAAAGTAACCATCAATTACGTATTTGACCCGAAGGACTCTGCCGGGGTTAACGCGCAGGCCTTTTTGTATGGCATCTACGGAAAATTAAAAAACGGCCATAACCGTGTAACCGGCGATTACCTGGACGCCGCCTCTGATGATGCCATGTCATCGGCTTCAAGTTCAACCAATAGTGTAACTGTACTGGCAACGGGGGCTTACAACTCTTACACCTTACCTGCTGATGAGAATTTGTGGGCTTATTATTATCAAGGCATACGTAGTTCTAATGAGTTCATCAATAATATTGATGTTGTACCCGTACTGGCCAAATACAAAGGATACTCCATTAAATATTTATGGAAGAACGAAGCCCGTTTTTTAAGGGCTATGTTTTACTTTGAACTGGTAAAGCGTTACGGTGGTGTGCCGTTGCTGGGCAATAAAGTATTCACTCTGAACGATGATGTAACACTGCCCCGAAATTCTTTTGCTGATTGCATCACTTACATTGTAAACGAATGTGATGCCATTAAGGATACTTTGTTAACTGTTCCGCTTGATTTTCCGAATGCTGATAGTCATAGGGCTACCAGAGGAGCAGCAATGGCTTTAAAAGCACGAGTGCTGTTGTATGCTGCCAGCCCATTGTTTAATGGCGGAAATATTGATGCCAGTAACCCCCTTACAGGCTATACCAGTTACAATGCCGCCCGCTGGGCACAAGCTGCAGCAGCAGCTAAAGATGTGATGAACTTAAACGTCTATAAACTTGTAACCAACTATAAAGATATCTTCTTGACCCAAAATAATACGGAAATCATATTTTTCAGGCAGGGAGATTTTGGTTATAATATTGAAACCACAAATGGCCCGGTAGGGTTTACCGGAGCTACTGGCAAAGGGCAAACCAGCCCATCGCAGGACTTAGTGAATGCTTTCCCGATGAATAACGGATTAGCCATCACTGATCCAGCATCAGGATACAACATCAACAACCCTTACGCCAACCGCGATCCGCGCCTGAGCAATAATATTTTATATAACGGCGTACAGTGGCTTAACACGCAGTTGCAAACCTATGAGGGTGGACAAAGCAAGCCAAATGGCACATTGCAGCAAACCCGTACCGGTTACTATATGCGTAAGTTTATGGGCAATTTCGAAAACGTAAACAATTACAGCAACCATAACGAAGACTGGCTGATACTACGCTATGCTGATATATTGCTTGGCTATGCCGAAGCGCAAAATGAAGCCGTAGGCCCAACCAGCGAAGTTTACCAGGTACTCACCAGCCTCAGGCAGCGGGCAGGGATACAAGCAGGCACTGGCTTATACGGTTTAAAAGCCGGTATGACACAGGCCGAAATGCGTGCCGTTATTCAAAATGAGCGCCGCATTGAAATGGCCTTTGAAGAAAGCCGTTACTGGGACATCCGCCGCTGGAAGATAGCTGAAACAGTGATGAACCAGCCCGGCACAGGTGTATCTATAACGCTTACAGGCTCAAGCCTTACTTATAATTATGTAACTGCGCTTGCTACCAAATTTCAGGCTCCCAAAATGTACCTCTATCCTATACCATACGATGAAGTGTTGAAAAACCCCAACATGAAGCAAAACCCGGGATGGTAGTTACAACAAACAGTATTGAACCTTATAACCAAGATACAATGAGAAGACTTATACTTTTCTTTCTATTCATATGGCTGATGCTGCCTTATGCATCTTTTGCCCAGGGCAGAGTAGTAACCGGTACGGTACGCGATTTAACCGGAGCATTGCCCGGTGCATCTGTCATCGAAAAAGGTGTACCCTCAAACGGTGCGGTAACCAGTACAAATGGCAAATTTCAATTAACGCTCAGGGGGCAGTCCAATGCAGTTATCGTACGTTTTATCGGTTATATCCAGCAGGAAATTCCGGTAAAGTCTGATAAACCTTTAGATATCATTCTGCAAACCAACAGCAATGGTTTAGATGAAGTTTCGGTAGTTGCTTACGGTACCAAAAAACGTATCACCAACACGGGGGCTGTGAGTTCAATTTCGGCTGCAGATATCCGTACTGTACCTACGGCCAACGTTCAAAATGCTTTATCAGGTAAGTTGCCGGGTTTCTTTTCGCAGCAAAGCTCAGGTCAGCCCGGTCGCGATGCTTCTGACTTTTTTATTCGCGGGGTAAGTTCTCTGAACCCTATTGGTAACCGTCCGCTCATTATTGTTGATGATATTGAATACAGCTATGAGCAGTTGCAGCAAATTAACGTGAATGAGATTGAGAATATATCCATCCTTAAAGATGCTTCAAGTACTGCCATATATGGCATTAAAGGTGCCAACGGCGTGTTGGTGGTAACCACCCGCCGCGGTAAGGGTGGTGCACCACAGGTTAACCTGCGCGTTGAGAACGGTATACAGGCACCTACTAAAACGCCTAGGTTTTTAGACTCCTATAATACAGCAGTATTAATTAATGAAGCTTACCGCAATGATGGTAACGCACCTTATTTTACGCAACAGGATTTGGATGCCTTTAAAAGCAGTAATGACCCGTACGGACATCCGAATGTAAATTGGTATGATGCAATTTTTAAAAAGTATTCTTACCAAGCTAATACCAATCTGGATATTTCGGGCGGTACCAATGCGCTTAAGTATTTTATTTCAGGTGGGGCACTTAGCCAAAACGGTTTGGTGAAAGATTTTGCTGATCCGCAAAGTTTGGTAAATACCAACTATTATTTCAAGAGATATAATTTCCGCTCTAACCTGGACTTAAAAGCGAATAAAAACCTGGATTTACGCTTGGATGTGAGTACTCGCTTTTCAGACCTGAACCAGCCTTATAATCAAAACGCGGTTGGAGAGGTGTATAACTTCACCAAAATCACACCTTTTTCAGCACCTTACATTAATCCTAACGGCACTTATTCTTATGCTTACCCAACAGATTTTAATCCTGACCGTTTACCAACACTTAATGCACGATTGGCTACCGGGGGATATCAGCATGCCAGAAGAACCGACTTTAACGTGCTGTTTGGAGCCACAGAGCGACTGAATTCTATCACTGAAGGTTTATCAGCCACTGCACGTGTAGCCTATTCAAGCATTGAGCAGTTTACCAAACAGATTTTTAATGGTGGTATACCAGCTTATCATTATGACCCCACCAATAACAGTTATTCGCTGCGCCCCGGTGCTACTTATGTATACCAAACCTATGCATTAACCGGTAATACAGACTTAAATACTAATAATTACAACGTACAATTATACGCTAATTACGACCGCACTTTTAACAATGCACATCACTTTAGTGGTCTTGCATTATTTAATCAGCAGTCACAAACTTATTTCGCCAATTCTGTTATTTTTCCAACCCTGGATCCTGCACAAACTGGTGTTCCTCAAAAGTTCAGGGGCTTTTCAGGTAAAGCAGGATATGACTACAAGCAAAAATATTTGGTAGAGTTTAATATAGCTTACAATGGTACCGACCGCTTTGCTGCCAATCATCGCTTTGGTACTTTCCCGGCTGTGAGTGTAGGATATAACTTGGTAAAGGAGAATTTTTTCTCAAAGTTACTGCCCGGTTTCAGCTTGTTTAAATTACGGGCCAGCTACGGTTTGGTAGGATCTGACGCAGCGCCTGGTGACCGTTATGTATATAACCAGGTATATATTCCTGGCGGAGGCTATAATTTTGGACAAACGATACAAAATTATAACTCTTACTATGAAGGTACTTTAAGCAACACTAATGTAGTTTGGGAAAAATCGAAAAAGCTGGACATTGGCTTGGATATGAACCTGTTGCATGATAAACTTTCGGCCACCATTGATTACTTTCATGACATCAGGTATGATCAGTTGATTACCCCTGGCAGCGTACCCCTGATTTTAGGTGTAGGTTTGCCGCCTGTAAACATAGGCCGCACACTTAATCATGGTTTCGACGGGCAAATCAGTTATCACGATAACTTTGGGAAGCTACAGTTCAATACTTCATTTGTATTCTCTTATGCCAAGAACAAAATTTTATTTTATGATGAGCCAAGGCCGGCCTACGCTAATTTAGCGGTAACCGGGCAGCCCATCAATCAGCCCTTTGGCTATCATTATTTAGGCTTTTATTCTGCAGCGGATATAGATGCTATCAAAGCATATCAAGCCGGGCATAACGGTTCTAATGCAGGCAATCCGGTTGCCATACCGGTTAATGCCTTTCCACAACCAGGTGATTTGAAATATCAAGATTTAAACGGCGATGGTATTATTAATGATTTTGATAAAATGCCAATCGGTCATCCTAATTTACCAAACACTACTTTGGGTTTAAACTTCCAGGCTATTTACAAAGGCTTTAGCATTAGTGTATTGCTGCAAGGTGCATTCAATTACAGTTTCGCTATTGTGGGTACGGGTATCGAGCCGTTCCAAAGCCAGTTTCAGCCTATTCACCTGGAGCGCTGGACACCTGAGAACAGTACTGATGCTACTTTCCCGCGTTTAACCAGAGACCGGAGTTCAATAAACAGTCCAAGCGCCTATTTGTCTGATTTTTGGTTAATTAACGCTCATTATGTGCGTATCAAAACAATTGATGTAGGCTACCAGCTGCCCACTAAATTGCTGCCTTTTCATATTCATAATGCCCGTTTGTATTTTAGTGCTTACAACTTGTTTACTTTTGATAACTATCGTAAATATCAGCAGGATCCCGAAATTTCTACCAATACTGCCGGTGATGCTTACATCAACCAGCGTGTAATGAACTTAGGGGTACAAATTGGCTTCTAACTTAATTATTACAAAAAAGGCTAACCCGTTAAGGCGTTAGCCTTTTTTGTTAAACTATCATTGCTTTCTTGTCTTCAACCTGATACATTAGTGTATGTTTCCTACCATTAATGACTTGCTGGCCTACCTGTTCCACCTTGGGCTGCCATTTCCGGTACAAACATTCGGCTTTTTTGTGGCGCTGGCTTTTTTGGCCGCCTATCAGGTATTCACTGCGGAGTTCAAACGCTATGAGGCTAACGGAAAAATTCACGCTTTTGCTAAAAAAGTCATTATCGGCAAACCTGCTTCATTGGCCGATTTAACAGCTAATTTTTTATTAGGCTTTGTGTTAGGTTATAAAGCAGGAGGGGTGGTATGGCAAAACGCCATATTTCAGCACAATCCGCGTGCTTATATTTTATCAGGTCAGGGCAATTGGTGGTTAGGTTTAATTGTTGGCTTAGGCTTCGCATTTTGGGTATATTATGGGCAAAATAAAAAAAGGCTGCCAGAGCCACATTTAATTGAAAAGGACATCCATCCTTACCAACTTATGGGGCGTATTGTTATAGCGGTGGGCATAGCTGGCGTAATTGGTTCCAAGCTGTTTGATGTGATTGAGCATTGGGATTTATTTAAGTATAACCCTCTAGGCGCCTTATTTAACAGTACCGGTTTTGCGTATTATGGCGGGTTGCTTTTTGGTGCACTTACTTACTTATATATCGGGCATAAACATGGTATGAAACTCATACATCTGGCCGATATTGGCTCGCCGGGAATGATGCTTGCTTATGGGGTAGGCCGCATCGGCTGCCAGTTATCTGGCGATGGCGATTGGGGTATTGTTAATACACATATAAAGCCTAAAGTTTTATCATGGGTACCAAATTGGATGTGGTCATTTCGCTTTCCGCATAATGCTATCAATGCCGGTGCTACTCTACCGGATTGCACCGGCAATTATTGTAATCAGCTTTTGCAAGGGGTTTATCCTACGTCTTTTTACGAAGCTGTACTTTGCATCGGCTTCTTTTTGCTGATGTGGGTACTCAGGGAAAAAATTATTACCCCTGGATTTATGTTTTTTATCTATTTAATATTAAATGGAAGTGAGCGCTTTATAATAGAGTTTATCCGGGTGAATCACCGCTATACGTTCGGTAGTTTATTACTTACACAAGCTCAAATTATTGGTCTGCTGCTCATCATAGGCGGTATATCCGGCTTTTTGTACCGGGCCGTCAAACATAAAAGTTTTCATAAAAAACTTCCGGCGGTGTAATTTTGATTACTATTGATTTTTAATGAAAAGCTTACAACTACATTATATCGCTGCAAGGGCAATTGCCGCAGTTCTGTTCCTGCTGTTGGGTGATAATCTCAATGCCCAAAACATCCGCAATAAAAAACCGGTAAACTTAACACAGCTTAAATTTAAGGTTGAGCAGGCCCCAGAATGGTCGGCACTTTTTAAGCGTTACAATGGCTGGTTTGGCGGCGATGGCATTTACACCATCCCCTTAAACGGAAAAGAACACCAAACTGCTGATAATAAGGGTAAAACACTTTTCATTTTCAGCGATAGCATGATTGGCCAGGTAACCGATAGCAGCATGCTGCCCGGTTACAAAATGATACATAATTCGGTAGCCTATCTCACCGGCAACCGGCCACTGAGCACCAATATGAAATTTTATTGGGCTCAGAATAAGGAACATGCACCCGAATCAGTTTTTATACCACACACGCCCGAAACTAAGGCGGGCGATTATTACTGGCTGGGCGATGGCTTTGTAAATGCCGATTATAACAACGCCGTTTATATATTTGGCTACCGCGTACGCAATGTAAACAGTGATGCTTTTGGTTTCAGGGAGGTAGGAAATACCCTTATTAAGATAGCCGCCGGTGCAAAGCCGCCGTTCACTACACAGCAGCAAATGGATACGCCGTTTTACCTGGAGGTAAATAAAGAAATAGGTTCTTTTGGCGCAGGTATTTATGTAAATACTATAAAAGCCGGTGCCCCTGCGCCCGACGGCTATATTTATGTATACGGTGTGCTGGGCTTGGCCAAGCAATTACTGGTAGCCAGAGTAAAACCTGCAAATTTTGAAACGTTTAATAAATGGACATTTTGGGACGGCAAAAGCTGGAATGCTGATATGCATAAAGCCGTTGCTGTTACTGATGGCGTATCTAATGAACTAAGCATCAGTGCACTGCCCGACGGAAGATATGCTTTAGTATTTCAGGAAGGCGGAATGGGGAAGATGGTTGGCATGCGTTTAGGTGCCAGCCCGGCCGGGCCTTTCGGACCGGTTATTCATTTATGGGATTGCAGTAAAGATTTGGAAGATAAGACGTATGTAGTGTATAACGCCAAAGCACATCCCAGCTTATCATCACGCGGCGAACTGCTCATTAGTTATAATATCAACTCTGTTGATTTTATTAAAGACCTCAACAAAAATCCGCATTTGTACCGTCCGCGGTTTATCAAAATAAAATTTCAATAAATTATAGTAATTTCTTGCAGATGTAAATTTTTAGTCTCAAATTAGTAAAACGATTTAGCAGTTGATTGTTACTTTTGGATTTTGATTGGTTATCGGGGGATTCGGTCAGAGTTCCCCGATTTTTTATGAGTTTATCATAAGCGTAATTCTTTAATAAAATCAATGCGTTAACTGTTCTGAAAGCGATTAGCCAATACGTTTACCAATTATATACTCCATGAAATTTAAGCCCTTATTAGTTACCGGCTTGTGTACAATGCTGATGTCATATACGTTATTTGCACAAGAAGCCAATCTGGTTAAGTATGTAAATACAACGCAGGGTACCAATACCAAATATGAGTTCTCCTATGGCAATACTTACCCTGCTACTGCTTTACCATTCGGTATGAACACCTGGACGGCTCAAACCGGTAAAAACGGCGATGGCTGGAAGTATCAGTACTTTGTGCACAGCATTCGCGGGTTTCAGCAGTCGCACCAGTGCAGCTCATGGGTAAATGACTATGCGGTATTTTCATTGATGCCCGTTACCGGTGCATTAACGGTTAACGAAGATGCACGTGCGGCCACATTTTCTCATGATAACGAAATTGCGCAACCCAGTTATTACCGGGTAAAACTGAACAATAATATCACTACAGAAATGACACCAACGGAGCGGGGCGCACATCTCCGCTTTTCTTTTCCCAAAGCCAAAAGGAGTTACCTGGTGTTAGATGGCTATACCAAAATGAGTATGGTAAAAATCATACCATCAGAACGAAAAATTGTGGGTTATGTAAACAATGCCCGCTGGGTACCACAGGGATTCAAAAACTATTTTGTGATTGTGTTCGACCAGCCTTTTAAAGCTTATGGTACCTGGGAGAATAAGCATGACCAGCTTAAGCAGCAGAATTTAACTGATGAAGGAGAGGGGATAGGCGCTTATTTAAAATTTAAAGATGGAGCTGTGGTACAGGCAAAGGTAGCCTCTTCTTACATCAGCCCCGAACAGGCTGAAATTACATTTAACAAGGAGTTAGGCAAATACCGCAATTTTGATGAAACCCGTAAGGCAGCAGACCAGGTATGGAACAAACTGTTGGGCCGCATGGCAGTTGAAGGCGGCACCGAAGAAGAAAAGGCAACCTTTTATTCCTGCCTGTACCGTGCCAACCTGTTTTCACATCAGTTTTTTGAATATGGTAAAGATGGTAAGCCCCATTATTATAGCCCGTACGATGGTAAAGTACATGAAGGCTACATGTATACTGATAATGGTTTTTGGGATACCTTCAGGGCACAATTTCCTTTAAATACATTGCTGCATCCTACCATGCAGGGGCGATACGTACAGGCGCTGTTGGATGCCCAGCAGCAGTGCGGCTGGTTGCCGTCCTGGTCTTTTCCGTCCGAAACGGGAGGGATGCTGGGTAATCATGCTATCTCTTTACTTACTGATGCTTGGGTAAAAGGTATACATACTTTCGACCCCAAACGTGCGCTCGAAGCTTACTATCATGAGGCTACCAATAAAGGCCCTTGGGGAAGCGCTAATGGCAGGCCCGGCTGGAAGGAGTACTATGCCAATGGCTATGTGCCATTCACTCCTCAAACGCTGGGTTCAACCGCCTGGACACTCGAATTTGCTTATGACGATTTTTGTGGCTACCAGCTGGCACAGCTCACCAATCAGCCTTTTTATGAAAACGTGTTTGGCCGACAGATGTACAATTACAAAAATCTGTTCGACGCCAAAACCGGCTTTATGCGGGCTAAAGATGCCACCGGTAACTGGATTGAGCCCTTCGACCCACTGGATTGGGGCGGCCCCTATACCGAAGGTAACGCCTGGCACTGGACATGGTCAGTGTTTCATGACACCCAAGGGCTGATTAATTTAATGGGCGGCGATAAAAGCTTTACAGATAAGCTTGATGCGGTGTTCACTACACCCGGCACCATCAAGGTTGGTGGTTATGGGCAGGTAATTCATGAAATGACCGAAATGGCAGAATTTAAGATGGGCCAGTATGCACAAGGCAATGAGCCTATTCATCATATGTTGTATATGTATAATTATGCCGGACAACCCTGGAAGGCACAGCAGCATTTGCGCGAGGTAATGGATAAAATGTATAATGCCACAGAGAATGGTTATCCCGGTGATGAGGACGAAGGGCAAATGTCATCGTGGTATGTGCTGAGTGCGGCCGGCATTTATAGTGTTTGCCCCGGTACCGACCAATATGTAATTGGCAGCCCGGTATTTAACAAAATGACTATCTCGCTCGAAAATGGGAAGAAGTTTATCATTGAGGCCGAGCACAACAATAAGCAAAACGTGTACATTCAATCGGCAACTTTAAATGGTAAACCCTTTACCCATCACTGGATTACTTATGCGGATATCATGAAAGGTGGTACCTTGCATTTTGTAATGGGAAACAAGCCTGCTTTAACACGTGGACTAACAGCTGAAGACCGTCCCTTTTCACTATCAAATACCATCAGATAATCATCATGAAAAAAATTATATTCACAGGATTGATGCTGGCGGCAATGGTTCAGGTTCGCGCTCAGCAAACATCTTACGCAGCAAAAGTAAATACATTAATTGGCACCAAAGGCAAAGGGTTTGGCACTGCAGAGCGGTATCTTGAAGCTGGTTATACTTTTCCGGGGGCTATGGTGCCATTTGGGATGGTACAATTTACTCCCACCTTTTTTAACGAAGACAAAGGATTTGTGGTAAATCAGCTAAGCGGCGCAGGTTGCGATCACATGGGTAACTTCCCAACCTTGCCGCTTACCGGTGCATTGACTAAGTCGCCTGATGACATGTCGGGCTTTAAGCCTGGTTATTATGATAAAACTACCATTGCCGGGTATTACAAAACCCAATTGAATAACAATATTCTGTGCGAATTAACCACCACTAAGCGTACAGGCATGGCGCAGTATACTTATCCCGCTGGTCAAAAGCTGGCTACTATTATTATTGGTTCGGGTGTAAATGCTACGCAGTTAAGCGAGGCAGAAATCAAGTTTACAGGTGCTAACACTCTTGAGGGGTACGCCGATGGCGGCTCGTTTTGCAGTCCGCAAATTAAAACCAATTACAAAGTTTACTTTGTAGCCGCCTTTGATACCCGGCCGGTAAATGCCGGTACATGGAAGGATAAAAAGCTAAGTTCTGACAAAAATAGCAATGGGGCTAACTCTGGCGCATATTTAACTTTTAATGTAGCTGCCAACAAAGTTATCCGTTATAAATTTGCCATTTCATACGTTTCATTAGGTAATGCCCGCCAAAATTTGAAAGCTGAAAATGCAGGCTGGCAGTTTGAGCAGGTGAAGAACAATGCCATAGCTGCATGGAACCATTATTTAGCTAAAATTCAGGTGAGCGGCAGTACTGCAGATCATACCACTCAGTTTTATACCCACCTGTATCATGCCCTGGCTCATCCCAGTTTATTTAGTGATGTAAACGGGCAGTATATAGGCGGCGATCGCAAAATGCATACCGCCAAAGGCTTCAACTATTACACTGCTTTTAGTAATTGGGATACTTACCGTACCCAGGTACAATTGATGAGTTTACTGGCACCGAAGGAAACAGGTGATATGATGAACTCTATCATCACCTTTGCACAGCAATCTGGCGGTGGCTTTCCACGTTGGGTAATGGCCGATGTGGAAACCGGCATTATGCAGGGCGACCCGACCAGTATTTTGGTGGCTAATGCCTATGCCTTTGGCGTACGAAATTTTAATACTAAAGCTGCGCTTGAGGTGATGCGCCGGGGAGCCGATGACCCCAATGCCAAATCTCAAGATATATTGACCCGGCCGCAATTAGCCCAATATTTGCAAAAGGGTTATGCTGATGCTTCTATGAGTTTAGAATACAACTCTGCCGACTTTGCCATCGGCCAGTTTATTCTGCAAACTACTGGTGACAAAACCCTGGCCCTTACTTATCTCAACCGTGCCCAATCCTGGAAAAATTTGTACAATCCTGCCACTGGCTGGCTGCAGTCGCGTCGTGCAGATGGCAGCTGGAAACGACAGGATGAGGACTGGCGCGAAGCCGGTTATAAAAATTATTTCTGGATGGTTCCTTTTGATTTGAAAGGCCTGATTGATACCATAGGAGGGAAGCATGCAGCCGAAGCCCGCCTGGACAGCTTTTTTGTAAAATTAAATGCCAATTATGGCCAAACTTGGTTTGCCGCCGGTAACGAACCCGATTTTGAAGTGCCTTGGGTGTACAACTGGGCTGGTGCACCATACAAAACCCAAGAAGTAGTTCGCCGTATTATAAAAGAACAATATACTAACCGCCCTGGTGGCTTGCCCGGTAATGATGATTTGGGGGCCATGGGTGCCTGGTATGTATTTGCTAATATAGGCTTATATCCCATAGTGCCTGGTTACGGCGGCTTTTCGCTGAACAGCCCGGGTTTTAATGAGATTAGGCTGCAATTGGGCAGCGGCAAATGGTTAACCATTAAAGGTGGATCTGACAAAAAGCCTTACATCGCTCAACTGATGTTAAACGGCAAAAAATGGGAAAATACCTGGCTGCCTTATTCAATCATAAAGAATGGCGGGCAGCTGCAATATCAGCTTTCAAGTGTGCCAAACACCACATGGGCCACTAAAGAGCAACCGCCTTCTTTCCGTTAGCGAAGCACCATATAGCTTTTATATATCGAAGTAATTTTAAGAGATTTATAAATTTTACTACTTTTCGGCACCCAATTTACAAACCCCTTAATTAATTGTAATGGATGCAAAGCCCCAATTTATAGACAAGCGCTATACGGTGGTATTTATTTTCGTGGTTTCACTGTTCATGCTGTGGGGCCTGGCCCATACCATGGGCGATGGTTTGAACCGGCATTTTCAGAACGTATTGCATATTTCTAAAGCATCTTCGGGCTTGGTACAGCTTTCCATGTTTGGGGCTTATGCTGTTATGGGTATACCGGCTGGTTTGTTCATGAAACGCTATGGGTATAAAAGCGGTGTACTTTTGGGTTTAGGCTTATATGCCATTGGCGCTTTTCTGTTTATTCCGGCTTCTAATCAAGCTTCATTTGGCTTTTTTAGGGTTGCGTTGTTTGTATTGGCGTGTGGATTAGCCACCCTCGAAGCCGTTGCTCACCCATTTATTGCTATGCTGGGCGACGAGCGCACCAGCGACCAGCGTATGAATCTGGCTCAGGCATTTAACAGCCTGGGAGGCATCATTGGCCCAATTGTTATCAGTCATTTCGTGTTGCGGAGCGATCAGGAACATGCGCTTGATTTAATACCGGTAAAAAACCTGTACTTTATCATCGGTATTGTTATTATGCTCATTGCCGCAGGCTTTTCGTTTCTCAAGGTAAACATCCACTCTCAAACTCGAATAGTAGCCTTAGATACATATGAGGTGGCTTCTGAAGGTTATTCGGCAGATAATAGCCTGTTTAAACGCAGGCATTTTGTGTTTGCTGTAGTGGCACAATTATTCAATGTGGCTGCACAAGGCGGCACTTGGGCCTATTTTATTAACTATGGTCACGAAGTAATGCACTTATCTGATGAAAAATCGGGTTACTTTTTCGCATTAAGTATTTTTATGATGATGGTAGGCCGCTTTGCAGGTACTTTACTTATGCGTTATATTCAGCCGCAAACCTTGTTGTGCGTTTTCGCTATAGCCAATATTGTGATGTGTGTATTGGTGGCCCAATCTTATGGCTGGCTGTCATTTGCGGCACTCATCATGATTAACTTCTTTTTCAGTATCATGTTTCCTACCATATTTAGTTTAGGTTTAAAAGATTTAGGAAAAAAAACGCAACAGGCTTCATCGTATATTGTGATGGGTGTAGTAGGAGGGGCAATATTTCCACCTTTGATGGGACTTGTTGCCAATGAAAGTGTTGCCCGTGCCTACTATTTGCCTATTGTTTGTTACTTGGTTATTGCTGCTTTTGCATTAAGTTACCGCTATTTAAATCCGCAGAAATAATTTAGCTAAATCGAATTTGGCGAAATTAATTGTACCTTACTTTCCCGAACATCTTAAATAATACCTGTGAACAAAAAGTTATCTATCGTTGATATTGCAAATCAGCTCAATATTTCTAAAACTACTGTCTCCTTTATTTTAAATGGCCGCGCGCAGGAAAAGCGTATCAGCAACGAAGTAGTAGAGAAGGTACTTAAATTTGTTAAAGAGGTAGGGTATAAGCCAAACTCGCTGGCTAAAAGCTTACGCACAGGCAAGTCAAACACAATTGGGCTGATGGTAGAAGATATTTCGAACCCGTTTTTTGCCAATATTGCCCGCCTTATTGAAGATAAAGCTTACGAAAACGGTTTTAAGCTGACTTATTGCAGCACTGATAATAAAACAGATAAAACCCGCGAAATGATCCAGATGTTTAGGGACAGGCATGTGGACGGCTACATTATTGCACCCCCTGAAGGCATTGAAGAGGATATTGCTGAACTGATTGCTGAAGGTTTCCCAGTGGTGCTGTTCGACCGTTATCTGGCTAATATTGCTACGGATTATGTGGTAGTTGATAACTTTTTCAGCACTTATAATGCAACCAAGCATTTAATTAGCCAGGGGCAGTTCAAAAATATTGGTTTTGTTAGCTTCACCTCAGCCCAAACCCAGTTGCAGCAGCGCATGCAGGGCTATAAAATGGCCATGAATGAGCATAATCTTAAATGTTTTATTAAGGAGATCGTTTATCAACCGGATAATTCTTTGATAATTAAACCTATACTTTCTTTCATGAAAAAGCACCCTTTTTTAGATGCGGTGCTTTTTGGAACGAATCATTTGGGGGCATGCGGCTTACGGGTGATACGGGATTTAGGTTTGTCTATACCGAATGATATAGCTGTAATATCGTTTGATGACTACGAGGTATTTCAATTACATCACCCTCCCGTTACAGCTATTGCGCAACCCATTGATAAAATTGCCAACGAAATCATTTCTATAATGGTACAAAGGCTGATGCACCCGGCTACTGAGCATAAAATACATAGTGTAATTTTACCAACCGAATTGAACATACGCAATTCTTCTATTGATAAAAGTTATGTTAAAGTGTCAAATAATGGATAAAACATGTAATGATATTAATAAGCATATCGATTTATGGCAGCAATTCGATTTTAAAAAATTTATAAATCTTTAATTAAAACTGAAGATAAATAAGCCCTTAATTTCAAACTTTAAGGGCTTATTTATTGGTAAGTGTATTCGATGGCTTCCCATCTTGAAGTTAAATTTCGCTGTTTTCCAAAATATGTTCAATAATAGCTTCAATTACAGCTTCCGGATTTTCTTCAAACATATAATGGCCGGTCTTTTCCAGGTGCAGCAATTTATAGCAATCTGCAACAGCGGGCAAGGCGTATTGATAGTAACCGAAAGATACATTGCTGGCAATACCTAAAACAGGCATCTTTAATTTTGAATATGTTTTAGCGTCTTCAATATCTTGGTTAAATGCCTGGTACCATGCGTTGGATGCGCGTATTCTTTCTGGCTGATTATAAACAGCTGCATAACAACTTTTATCAAAATCAGGCATTTTGCTGTCATCTACCATCACATAATTAAAAAGCCAGTCCAGCAGGGCACGATAACGTCCTTGAAGTAAAATTTCCGGTAGACCTTTTACTTGGTTAAATCCCATCCACCAAGTGTACGGTTGTTGATTATCTATCTTTTCGCGAAAAGTACCGGGCGGCATTAACTTCACTTGCATCATCCCCTCATTCGGATGTAGCCCATCTGCCAAAATCAGGCTTTAACCACTTCTGGAAAATTATACGCCATACTCGCCGCCACCATACCGCCTATGTCATGCCCCAAAAGGTGAGTTGTTGCAATTCCTAATTTTGACATTAGTTCATATACATCAGTAGCCATTGTTTTTTTGTCATATCCTAATGTCGGCGTTGCCGAACTGCCCATACCGCGTATATCAACCACTATCACCCGATATTGCTCTGCTAATTTGGGCGCAATAGTGTGATAAGAGTACCAAGTTTGTGGCCAGCCAGGCAGGCACACTATTACAGGGCCTGTCCCGCCGTCTACATAATGCAATTGTGTTCCGTTTACCTCAATGTGGTGACTGGCGAAGCCCGGCCAACTCTTTATAAGTTGTTCGTCTTGGTATTTAGTCTCTATGTTATGCATTCGATTGATTTAGATTTGTTCGAGTGTTTGTTCTGCCGTTTGCCATGTCAGGCCTGTATAGCGATCATTGTCAAGCGTATGATGGTGTGCTGCAAACATGCTGTACAGGTATTGCATTTGCTGCCATTGAGGGTAGAGTTGATTTGTTCTAAAGATCCCTGTTCTTTTAATTCAAATTGCTCATTAAAAATGCGTTTGGTCAATTCAGCTAATTCATTCGGACTTACCCTAAAGCTGGCAATGCGCAGAAAGCGTGGCGCATCGTCGTCTATGGTGGTAAAGTCTATCTGCCAGTCGCGCTAGCCTAGATAGTAATTAATATTCTTATCCTTGGTGTCTAACAGTGGGATGTTATATTGTAACACATGAGCGAAAGCTCCATTGAAAACAGATGTGGCCTTGATGTTGCTGGTTTCCATGATGGATTGAAACTCCTTTCGCAGGTCGAAATGCCTGTTATCACCTGCTTTTAGTTGGGTAAAGTCAGTACAAAAATCCGACGGAATAAATCGTGATACGCCTGCCTGGATAGCGGCATGCAACAGTTGGCTTTGTGCGGTCACAATAACTTTGTGTAGGCCCGCCAGTACCGATACCACACAGGAACTCCCCTCACAAGCAGCAATTAACGAGTGCTCATCTGCAAAATCTGCGGTTACAACTTCTACTCCAATCTTGCGCAGCTCCTTTACCTTTGCTTCGTCACTTTCTTTCCTAACCAGGACTCTTACATTAACCTCTTTTTTTAGTAAGTGTTTACATATTTTACCACCCAAATCACCGGTAGCACCTGCAACTAAAATGATTTTTTTTCATAGTCTTTAGTATTTATGATACAAAGCTATTATCCAATCAAAAGCCTGAAACTACCATTTGGTAGTTAATGAAATTTAACGCAGGTTTTTACGTATGCGACTTAAGGCATTGGGTGTTATGCCGAGGTATGAGGCTATTTGTTTTACAGACACAAGTTGCATAAAGCCTGGCTTTTTTAAAAATTCCAAGTACCGCTCCTCAACTGTCATCGTCTGGAAACGGATAATTTCATTAATCATGCGAATGGCCATATTTTCCCAGGTTTTGCGGCCGAATTCTTGCCAAGCGGGTATTTGCCTGTAAAGCATTTCCATTTCTTTTTTGCTGATGCAATAGAATTCGGCAGGCTCAACTGCCTCGATGTTGAACCGGGTTGGAACCTCTGGGTTTAAGCTCGAAATTTCAGTAAAAAACTCACCGGGCTGAACAATCCAGGCAGTAAGTTCTCGATCTTGGTCATAATAGAAACGCAATCCACCACTTTTCAGAAAATAATAATGCGTAACTATCTGACCGCATTTCAATAAGAGTTGCCCTTTGCATAATGACTTTGGTTTAAAGTAACTGAGGATAGTTGTCAGGTCATCTCCAGTAATTATTACAGTTAGGTTAGAAATAATTTTAATTCTTGCATGGAGGGTTTATGCCTGCAAGATAGCAATAACAAGTATTGCGTAAAGAAACCCGTAAGTTGGAAAAGTATAAGCAGTAATTAAAATTCCTCTTAAGGAAAGTTTTAAATTCTTTGAACGTTTGGCAACATTTTACGCCTTACATGCTTACCATCATTATTTATAGTTACTACTAATCGCCAGTTGGTGTGGGAGATAGTTATTGAAAAATTACGGTTTATTTTTGTGAACTGTTAAGATCAGCTGTGAAAGACTTATCGCAATTGCCTGGATTAAATTGAATGATAAAGGAAGGAATGATAATAACATATTCGGTGTGCGATGTCTGGAAATTTCGAGACGGTAAAATGGCAGAACTGAAAGCCTTTGTGAATCAGGACTAAATCCGAGCAGTGTATACAGTTGGGGAATGGTCAGTGAAAATGGTAATTAGGTATATTTCTGCCAAAACTAAATGCGCATGGCCAAGATTAAAGAAACTTCCATAAACTTCGTCAACAAAAAGGCGTGAGGTTTAGCGACTTATAAAGCTTACTGCCAAATGTTACAGATCAAATGCTTGCTTTAGCCTGCGAAAGTTGGAAGAATTCAACGTGATTAAACGACCGGTATATGTAGAGGTACCGGTAAGAGTTGAATATGAGTTTACTTGGCTACCAGTTGAAGCCGGTGATTCGGTAGTTGGAAATATGGGCTGCCAAACATAAGGTGCTAAGCAAGTGACTTAAGGATTTTAACCGGCGACTTATAAATTCAAAGGTAATGTAATAACGAAATTTGATCCTTCACCAGGCGTGCTAACCACATCAATCCGGCCATTGTGTAAGTTAATAATCTCATGGCACAAATAAAGGCCGATTCCAAATCCGGCAATATGCTTATCTTTCGCTTCCTGAGATCTGTAAAAGCGCTCAAAAATTTTGTCTATTTCATTCTCCTTTATGCCTATACCTTGATCTTTAACGTAAATGGTAACGATATTTGAATCTGATTGATAGCCTACGAATATGGCCGAATCTTTTTTTGAATACTTTACAGCATTGCTAAAGAGGTTGATCAGAACATGCTCAATTTTTTCTTTATCTAAATTTAACACAACAGTTTCACCCGGCTCAAAAGATATGTTTACACCAGGTTGCAGTAAACGAAATTCCTCAATGGTGGTTGTAATGGTTTCTAACAAATTTATTGACTGTAAATTCAATTGAAGTTTACCGCTTTCTAATCGTGACATGTTTAAAAAGCCGTTGATAATATTTTGCATTTTAAAAACCTGCCGCTCAGAGCTCTTAAGAATGTTACGGCAAAAGTCATCATTCTCTATACTTTTTCTTTTTCCTAAAACCTGTAAAAAGCCTTTTAATGAGGTAAGCGGCGTTTTCAGTTCATGGCTGGCCATACTGATAAACCCATTTCTAAGCTCTTCTTCGTTTTTTTATCGGTTATATCCAATACTGAGCCGATGAAACGCTGAGGTTCGTTTCTTTCATCAAAGTAAACTTTCCCTTTTGCTCTGATCCACCTGACCCTGCCATCTGCAACGCCTATGGTTCGGTATTCCACGTCATAATCTCCATTGCTCAGCATAGGGTCAAAAAGATTACTAATCAGCTTTTCCACTCGTTCTTTATCACCAGGATAGAGGCCGGTTAAAAAATCGTGTTCGTAGGTAACTTCTGCATTGTGGCTTATTCCAAATAGTTCGCGGCAACGGCTGTCCCATTCCATCGTTCCCTTTTTCAGGTCCATATCAAATGTGCCAAGTTGGGCGGCATGCTTTGAAAGACTCACCTGCTCATAGGCAGCCTGTAACTCTTTGGTTCTGCTGCTCACCTGTTCCTCAAGCGAAATGTTTATTTGCGTCAATGTATTTTTGGTCGCCTCATTACTACGTTCTCTGAAAATCTGTTCTGTGATATCATTGGTTGTAGTAAGCAAAAAAGCGGGAGCAATCAAGTCACCGCCAATAGGCATAATCTCTAATTGCCACCACTTTTCAACCATACCATCGCCCGCTGGCGCTCCCATATCGTACCTGAAAGGGGGCATCAATACAGTGCTATTTGTTTGTTGAGCTGTAGATAAAGCATCAAGAAGCAGTATTCCGCCGTCACCACCCGCTTCTGCAGGGTCAAATGTCTCCCAAACTGACTTACCCGATATATCTTTTCCAATCAGGTTTGTAGCTGCTTTATGAGCATCGTTACTTACCACTATTGTGAAAACAGGCGCATCCGCACGCACAATAATTCTTGGTACAGGAGAATTGAATAAGGCTTGAAATATAGGATCCTTGAGAGTTTTCATGGATGCTTCCTTAAATAAGGTTTGCGTAACATAATGCACGGCGCTTAGGCGGATATAGTATAATAAAATTACCTCTTCAATATTTAGTATTATGATGGGTCTGCAAAAACAAGAGGAGTGTTTATAAATTCCTTAATCAAACCGCAAAGCTAACAGAATGTTTGACAGTTGTTTTGTTGTTCAAAAAACGTTGCCTCGGATATATATATTATAAAGTATAAATTCAGTTATATCCGTCGGTTTCAAACCAGTGCAGGCTGCCCATCCGGATGACGAACCTTCTATTGAGAGAAATTTTCCCATCGTCAGACGGTAATGCATTTTAACGTTAGCCTACTTCTTCGACTATCCTCAGGCATAATCAGTTCAATAAGTTTGCCATAGCTTAAAGCTTCAGATAAGTCAGCTGCGCCAACATTGATTTTGCATTGCGGCGTACAGTCCATCGTAAGCATGGTAATATCCAGTTTCCAAAAACTTACTTCTAGCTGGTTTAAAGCGATATCTAAATGTGTCTCGGTGATGTTAAGGGTGTTATTTGCTGGCATTGATGGCTAAACGCATTAATTGGAAATTTCAGGTCGGTTATGCTGGCACTAGCCGATCAATGTTTAAAAATCAAATCTGTAGAAGCGCCAACAATTGCTGTGACAGCTATAAAAGAGATCATCCCCAGTATATAGGCAAAAAACGCTTTTAAATAATTAGCGGCCTTCTTTTCGAAAAATTGACCAATTGCCCATGAACAGTAAGCAATTCCTATAACTCCGGCTATGGGCATAAGTTCTACATGTGTTACGCCCTGAAACAAAGCAACTAATGCAAAGATCAACATACCAATACCCATCACAAAACAAAGGAGAATAAGTATTTCGTAAAAGTTGTAACCATATTTCCGGAAAAATAATTTTGTCCACATAGCGATCATCATGCCCATCATGATATTGGCATAGCCGTAATGTGTCTGAAACCAATTGATCATTGCACTGGTAGCAGGCATTTGACTGCCCTCAAATTGAATGTATTCCTCCTCTATATGAAAAAAGTGATTGATAACTGTATATATTAGTGAAGTTACAATGATGAATATGATCGGTTTGACAAGCCTGCTGCGGTTTTCTTCTATAAAGTGCCGCACACTTTGGCCTGGTCTTAACAACAACTCCTTAACCGTATACAAGATTCCTTTTTCAAAGTGCAGCAGATGTTCTATCTCGTGAATGATGTAGTGGCTATTGATTCGCTTTATCACTGCTGGCTGCCCACATTCGGGGCAAAATTTACTTACGATTGGTGCATTACAGTTCCTGCAATCCATAATTATCTGATCATTGATCATAGAATTCACTTTAATTAATACGAGATGCAACCATTGAAAAACTGGTGGCGCCAGTAAGAAATCACATTTCGGGACGCCTTAAAGCTTAGGCATTAAATACCCCTAAGGTACAAAACTTTACTACATATAAATTTAATTTGCAGAGGAATAAGTTCCACATGTTGTTTTACCATTGACCCCGACCTGGTTTTACGACGGACCTTGAATATGAAAGTTCAGCCTATAAAAAAAGTTAATCCAAAAATGATTACTTGCTTATTAATTATATCAATAGGTTTTTGAATGCCTCAACCATCGAAAATTTAATTATTAATGGAGTGAAATTAATTGTAATATTGCAATATAATTATGGGCTTAACCAAAACAGAAATATTTACCGAAGAGCAGAATAGGCTGGCTACCATGCTGAAGGCCATGGCACATCCCGCCCGTATTGCCATCCTTCAACATATTGTAAAAGCGAATGCCTGCATCTGCGGTGATCTTGTTGAAGAATTAGGATTGGCTCAAGCAACTATCTCACAGCACCTGAAAGAGTTAAAAAATGCAGGACTGATACAAGGTACTATAGAGGGGGTTAGTGTTTGCTATTGCATAGAACCAAAGGCTTGGGCAAAACTGCAAAAAGAATTAGGATATTTTTTCGCTACTTACAAAGAACCTAATTGCTGCTAAAAAAATTTGAATGTATTAATCGCAATATTGCAATAATGTAATGAAAACTAACGTGAATACTGCAAACACCATGAACTGGCAATGCTTTAAGGAAATACTTTGGCAATATCCTGATCTTAACCTGCAATTCCGATATGCCGATGGCAAATTAGTGGATGCAGCTTACCATATCACAGAGATTAGACAGGCCCCAATCACATCAGTGGATTGTGGAGGTGTAATGAACGCTTGGACAGAGATCGTTGTACAACTTTGGGTGCCGGAGAACCAACATCAGGAACATTGTATGAAAGTGAGTAAGGCGCTTTCCATTATCGCTATCGTGGAACAGAGGCTGCCATTGAATCCGAACGGCATTGTTAAAATAGAGTTTGGCAATTCCGAATTTGATACCCGCCAGATGTTCCCGAATGAGCTTGCCGTAAACGGTGAAAGCTTATTAGTTGATCTCCGTCCTGACGCGGTGCAGTGCAAAGCCATTACCAGGGGTGGAAGCTGCGGCACTAACAACAAGGGGGAGGAATGCTGTACCCCTGCAAGCACTGAAAAACTGAAAATGCAATTGATTAATCTCGCTGCAAAAGAAAATACCTGCACTCCCGGAAGCGGTTGCTGCTAACAAATATATAAAGATGAAAAAAAACATTTTAGTTTTATGCACCGGCAATAGCTGCCGTAGTCAAATTGCAGAAGGATATTTACGGTTTTATGCAGCCGATAAGGCGAATATCTATAGCGCAGGGATTGAAACGCATGGCGTTAATCCGAAAGCTATTCAGGTGATGGCCGAAGATCATATTGATATATCACGCCATACTTCCAACCATGTTGATGAATACAGCAATATCTCTTTTGATATGGTAATCACGGTTTGTGATAATGCAAATGAAGCTTGTCCATTTTTTCCTGGCAGAGTTGAGCGCTTCCATCAAAATTTTCCTGATCCTGCCAAAGCGACGGGAAGTGAAGCAGGCATCATGGATGAATTCAAACGTGTGCGCGACTTGATTAAAAATTATTCGGCGACGTTTATCAATCAACATTTAAGCTAAACCTATGTCAGTAAATCATTGTGCTCCCGCGTCCGAACGAAAAAGATTAGGGTTCGTTGACCGGTATCTTACACTATGGATTTTCTTGGCCATGGGTATCGGTATAGCACTCGGTTACTTTGTGCCATCAACCGCCGGTTTTATTAATTCCTATTCAAGCGGTACTACCAACATTCCGCTTGCCGTTGGTTTGATCCTGATGATGTACCCACCGCTTGCCAAAGTGAAATACGAGAATATGGGTGAGGTATTTAAAAACACCAGGGTATTAACGGCCTCACTGGTTTTAAACTGGATCATCGGCCCGATACTAATGTTTGTCCTTGCTATCACATTATTGCGCGACCATCCTGATTATATGGTGGGCTTGATTCTGATCGGCCTTGCCCGTTGTATCGCAATGGTGGTTGTTTGGAATGAACTGGCCGAGGGCAACCGTGAATACGCCGCAGGACTTATCGCTATGAACAGCATTTTTCAAGTGTTGTTGTATAGTGTTTACGCCTATGTTTTTATCACTTTTCTGCCACCACTATTTGGTATGGAAGGATTAGCAGTAAACATTACCATTGGCGAAATAGCCAAATCTGTAGGCATTTATTTGGGTATCCCTTTTGCTGCTGGTGTAATTTCCCAATATGCGCTTATCCAATTGAAAGGCGAGGAATGGTTTCAAACCCAGTATGTACCGTTTATTTCGCCTGTTACGCTGATTGCTTTGCTTTTTACCATTGTGGTCATGTTCAGCCTGAAGGGCAATCTGATTGTACAGATACCATTTGATGTGGTGCGTATTGCAATACCTTTGGTAATTTATTTCGCCATCATGTTTGTTATCAGCTTTTTTATCGGCAAATCATTTGGTGCCGATTACAGCCGCAGCACCTCAATTGCCTTTACCGCTACTGGTAACAACTTCGAGTTGGCAATAGCCGTTGCCATCGGTGTATTTGGCATCAATTCAGGCGAGGCTTTTGCAGGTGTGATAGGTCCATTGGTAGAAGTGCCTGCGCTGATCGCCCTTGTTAATCTCGCTTTTTGGTTCCGCAAAAGATATTTTTCAAGCAACCTTGAGAAAAGTATATTACATTAACCCGTTGGCGGTATTAATTCTATTTAATAGAATTGATCTTAAAGTTATTTTTGAGCATTCTTTCATCAAAATGTCTAACAAAAGCTTCTGCTACATTGTCTCATAAATTGGCACCAATTTCGAGTTAGTAAGTTGTTGCAATATTGCATTCGTTGGTGCAGAAGAAAAGTTGGTTATTCGTAGATCACTGTGTTTATCTGTGATTATATAAAAATCTTCAATGTTAGAGATACTCTTCTGTGCTAATGGCGTTTCATGGTATACAGTGAGGAATCCCAACCCAGGCTTGCCACTAAAAATAGTTTTAATAGCGAAAAAATTTTCCACCTAAATATCGAAAGAACATCCTTTCATCTACTAATTTCACATTTGATATTTTTTCCGTGTTGTATTGGAGCTATATCAACAAAAATGTCATCCAATATTTCATTAATCATCCGTAGATTTATTTTTGTTGTAAATTCAGAATCTTCAATCGTAAAAGTATGGAGTGATGTTATTATTTGACCTCCTATATTAAATGTTAGCTTTTTCATAGTGAATAATGTAGTACACCATAACTCTAATGTAAATGCTAATCATCAGCGCATACATCACTTCACTCACATATTTCCCTTTAATGCAATTGTTCCTATATTGTAACACCGTCATACCAGCAACTTTTTGCTATCTTTTTCATAAATATCTGTAAGCTACCATAGATGGCGCATGTGGTCACATAATCTAAATCGGTAATCGAAATTTCAATTGTTTTTAAGTTAGCTGTCAATCCCGCCCAAAGTCATATAAAGCTGTTTGAATTAAATTTTATGACTTATTTCAAAAGTTGGTAACTGGTAACCTTAACCATTCTACCTCATTTAATTGGTATATTTTTGAATTCAACAATAAATGTGAAGTTAAATAGCGCCTCATTAAGGGTTGCTATTTATAGATTAATACCGAATTTCTTTCAAAAGCAGCATTAATCCTTGCGTTTGCTAAATTTTTTAGCATAAATTTGTAGTGTATCAATCACCGCAAACATGAAATCATCTCTATCACAGTTAACGCACTATGCTTATGCTTGAAGCCAAACAAAGCATCATACAACAACTACAAGCCGATATCCTTGAGTGGCAGGGTATATATATACCAAAAATAAACCATAGTCATTTAACCGGATTAGAGGTTATAGAAAAGGCTTTCCCAAATGCCTTGTTTCCTATAGGTGCCTTGCATGAATTCGTTTGTGCCGAGCAGGAACACCGTGCGGCTTGCGGTGGCTTTATTGCAGGTTTGCTGGCTTCATTAATTAAAGATAACGGCCTATGTCTCTGGATTAGCACCTCCAGGCAGCTGTTTCCACCTGCATTAGCCATGTTTGGCATTCAACCTGATCATGTCCTGTTTGTAGATGCGGCAACCGAACGGGATGTATTATGGGCTACCGAAGAAGGATTGAAGTGCCGTGGAATTACTGCAGTAATTACCGAAATAGCAACATTTACAGTTGCACAGACCCGCAGGCTGCAATTGGCCGCAGAGCAGCACCATTCTACCTGTTTCCTGTTGCGCAACTGTGTGCAGGGTAACCGCGCATCTTTATGTGCCGCCAGGTGGCAAATTACCCCCATGCCCAGCAAGCCATTGCAAGGAATGCCAGGTGTGGGGTTACCACGATGGGAAGTGGAGTTGCTAAAGGTTCGTAATGGCACGCCAGGTAAGTGGATGGTCGAATGGTCATCCGGTATATTTACCGTAATTGCGGAACAACAAAATACAGTAAAACACATGAACAGAAAGGTAGGATGAGCAGATGGAGCAGCGCTTTATGTCTTTATGTTTTCCCTACCTGATTACCGACTGGCTCACGCTTCGTAAGCCGGAACTGGCGGGTTCTCCTATTGTATTTGCATTGCCGGAACGGGGAAAAATGATTATTTCCGCTGTTAATTTAGTTGCAGCAAAGCAAGGTATTAAGGCAGGTACACTTCTGGCCGATGCAAAAGCAATAGTTACCGGTTTACAGGTTTTTAATGATAAACAGGAAAGAGAAACTAAGCTATTAACCGCCCTTGGTGAGTGGTCTATCATCTATACGCCCATAATCGCCATTGATCCACCTAACGGATTAACTTTCAACATCAGCGGCTGTACCCATTTATGGGGTGGTGAGCACAATTATATAACAGAAGTTACCAGCAGGCTCAAAAGTAAAGGGTATGTAGTTAAGGCAGCTATTGCCAGTACCATTGGGGCAGCATGGGCTAATGCACGTTTCGGCCAGCAGAACAAAATCATTGCACCACGGCAGGAAAGAGCTGCCATATTACATTTGCCGCCTGCGGCTTTGCGATTGGACGGCATTGTGCTGGATCGCCTACATAAGCTGGGGCTTACTGCTGTCCATACCTTTATAGATATTCCTCGTTCCAATCTTAGGAGACGTTTCGGTGAGGGCTTACAGCTTCGGTTAGACCAGGCGTTGGGCATCAGAACTGAGCGCCTGCAACCTTTGCAACCTCAGCAACCTTATCAAGAACGTCTGCCTTGTCTGGAGCCCATTTATACGGTTATTGGAATTGAGATTGCTATTGAGCAGTTATTAGCTATGCTTTGCCAAAGGCTGGAACAGGAAGGTAAAGGGGTACGTGCTGCTACATTAAAATGCTACCGTGTAGATGGCAAGATAGAACAAGTAAATATTGGAACCCGTAAAGCTTCTCATCAGGCAGCGCATTTGATGACATTATTTGAACTGCAAATTCCTTCCATCGAACCGGCATTTGGCATTGAGCTGTTTGTGATGGATGTTACCGAGGCAGAGAAGGTAGAAGTGCAACAGGAACACTTATGGATAGAGAGATCGGGTTTAAATGACAATGGCGTAGCTGAACTTTTAGACCGTATCTCGGGCAAATTGGGTGCTAAACGAGTACACCGTTATCTTCCCCAGCAGCACCACTGGCCCGAATGGTCGGTGAAAAGCACTGTGTCATTGTTAGAAGTGCCGGTAAACAATTGGCCAACTGATAAGCCACGTCCCACACAGCTTTTGTTGCGTCCGCAGCCCATAGAGGTCAGCGCCCCTATACCGGATGATCCGCCAATGCTGTTTCGTTATCAAAATATAGTGCATTATATAAAGAAAGCGGATGGTCCCGAACGCATTGAGCGGGAATGGTGGCTCAATCAGGGAGAGCATCGCGATTATTATGTAGTAGAAGATGATGCCGGCAGGCGTTACTGGCTATTCCGCTCAGGTCATTATGCAGCAGCTCCACATCAATGGTTTTTACATGGCTTCTTTGCTTAATTCAACGCTGACAATGTTATATAGCGAATTACAAGCCACTAGTAATTTTAGCTTTCTGCGTGGTGCCTCTCATCCGGAGGAACTAGTGAGGCAGGCTGCCGCATTAGGGTATAAGGCGATTGCTATCACCGATTATAACAGCATGGCAGGGATTGTACGCGGCCATGCAGAAGCCAAGAAGCAAGGTATACAATTCATTCCCGCCTGTAGATTGAACCTGATAGATGGCCCGGCCTTGTTGGCTTATCCCACAAATAAAGCTGCTTACAGCAGGTTATCTGCTTTGCTGACGTTGGGCAATTTGAGAGCCGAAAAAGGAGAATGTCATCTATACAAGGAAGATGTGTATCAGCACCAATCCGGTATCTGCTTTGTGGTGGTTCCACCTGCAGGCCTGAATGATGCATTTGATTTTGAGCAAAACTTTATCAGCGCAATCAAAGAGTATCGGCAAAAATTTAAAGCCCAGTTGTATTTAAGTGCAAACCGCACTTATCAGGCCAATGACCATAAGCGTTTATTTCGCTTATCGCAGTTGTCCAAAAGGTTGGATATACCTATAATAGCTACCAACGATGCATATTACCATGTGCCCGAGCGAAGAGAGTTGCAAGATGTACTGACTTGTGTTCGGGAGAAATGCACAATTGACCGTGCTGGCTTCCTGTTATATCCTAACGCAGAGCGTTATCTGAAACCAGTTATTGAAATGCAGCGCCTGTTCAAGCAGTATCCAGCCGCCTTGGCCTGTACTGATGCCATTGCGAATGTCTGCACGTTCTCGTTGGATGAACTGAAATATATTTATCCTGAAGAAATTTGCAATACGGGCCGTACACCGCTGGAAGAACTGAAGTACTTAACCTGGAAAGGTGCCAGGGAACATTTTGGTAGCACAATTCCGGAAAAGGTTGAAAGTACACTGCACCATGAGTTGAAGTTTGTCGAGGAGATGAGCTATGCTAATTATTTTCTTTTTGTGTATGACATTGTTCGCTTCGCCCGCGAACAAGGCATCCTGTGCCAGGGGCGAGGCTCTGCTGCTAACTCTGCGGTATGCTTTTGTTTAGGTATAACCTCTGTTGACCCTTCCAAGTTTGACCTGCTCTTTGAGCGCTTCGTTTCCTCAGCCCGTAACGAGCCGCCTGATATTGATGTGGACTTTGAGCATGAGCGTAGGGAAGAGGTGATACAATATATTTATAATAAGTACGGCAGGGACAGGG
This sequence comes from Mucilaginibacter koreensis, assembly GCF_054783355.1. Taxonomy (NCBI): domain Bacteria; kingdom Pseudomonadati; phylum Bacteroidota; class Sphingobacteriia; order Sphingobacteriales; family Sphingobacteriaceae; genus Mucilaginibacter; species Mucilaginibacter koreensis. The sequence continues at coordinate 641,696 of NZ_BAAGQS010000001.1, forward strand.
CTGCCATTGTAGCTACTGTTACGCAGCAACGGCAAAAGGGCGCGATACGTGATGTGGGTAAAGCAATGGGATTATCCGTAGATACGGTGAACCGTTTGTCTGCTGCTATTTGGGAGCATACAGATGAATGGTTTGATGCCAGGCGGCTGGTAGAGCAAGGCCTCAGCCCTGATGAACCATTGCTCAAAAAAGTAATTGAGCTAACAGCTCAGATGCTAGGCTTTCCGCGTCAGTTGGGGCAGCACACAGGCGGCTTTGTGGTAACCCAAGGTAAGCTCTCAGATTTGTGCCCGATCATGAATGCACGTATGGTCAACCGTACCAACATTGAATGGAATAAGGATGATATTGATGTTTTAGGCTTTTTAAAAGTAGATGTTTTGGCCTTGGGTATGCTCACCTGCATCAGTAAAGCTTTTAAATTGTGCGAACAGTATTACAATCATCCGCTAACACTGGCCACCGTACCGCAGGATGACCCGGGTGTTTACCAGATGGCTAGCCGTGCCGATACCATTGGTGTATTCCAGATCGAAAGCCGTGCACAGCAGGCTATGCTACCCCGTTTAAAACCTAAAAAGTTTTATGACTTGGTAGTTGAAGTTGCTATTGTAAGGCCAGGCCCGATTCAAGGTGATATGGTGCATCCTTATATACTAAGGCGTAATGGTGAAGAGCCGGTAGAATATCCATCGCCCGAATTAGAAGCTATATTGAACCGCACATTAGGCGTACCATTATTTCAAGAGCAGGCCATGAAGATAGCCATAGTAGCTGCAGGTTTTACACCGGCAGAGGCAGATGAACTTCGCAGAAGTATGGCCACCTTTAAATTTAAAGGGCTGGTCAATAAGTTTCAGGAAAAGCTAATAAATGGTATGCTTGAGCGGGGTTATACCGAAGAATTTGCCCAGCGCATCTTCAAACAGTTAGAAGGTTTTGGCAGCTATGGTTTTCCGGAGAGCCATGCAGCCAGCTTTGCCTTGCTAGTTTATGTATCGCTATGGTTAAAGTGTTATTATCCGGATGTATTCGCAGTTGCATTATTGAACAGTCAGCCAATGGGTTTTTACCATCCGGCACAGATTATTATTGATGCCCGCAAACATGGAGTGGAGTTTAGGCCTGTAGATGTCAACTATTCTGAATGGGATTACACTTTGGAGAAACGAATTGCCTATTATGCTCCAGTGCGTATAGGCTTCCGGCAGGTGAGAGGGGTACGTGATCAGGATATCATCACCTTAATTGCCAACAGGGGCCAGCCTTATCAAACCATTGCAGAGCTGCACAGCGTCGGGGTATCACAAGCGACCCTGGAAAAGCTGGCAGATGCGGATGCATTTGGTTCTATGAAGTTAAGTCGAAGGCAGGCACTATGGGAGGTGGCCGCTTTGCAGGATACGCCACTGGGTTTGTTTAAAGATCAACCTTCAGAAAATGCAACAGAAGCACAAATCCAGTTGCCTTTCATGCATCCGGCAGAACAAGTGATGCAGGATTATGCATCATTATCGCTATCCCTAAAAGCACATCCGATAAGCTTTATTCGTCAGCAGCTTTCACGTTTAAACATACTTTCCAGTGAAGAGATTACTAATACAAAAGCTGGTACTAAAATTAAAGCAGCAGGTGTAGTGCTCTCCCGCCAGCGCCCTGGTACGGCAGGCGGCGTATGCTTTATAACCATTGAGGATGAAACCGGCACGGCCAACTTAGTATTATTCGAAAAGCTATTTGATATTTACCGAAAAGAAATACTCGGGGCTAAGCTGCTGATGGTCGAAGGCTGGTTACAACGTGAAGGGCAAGTTGTTCATGTGATTGTTAATAGCTGCCATGATCTCACTGGTATGTTCAGCCAAGCACTTGCCAAAGGTACAGAAATGCCATTTCAGGTGGATAACAAGCGGACACAGGTACGGGAAAATGCTGTTGGGGAAGTGTTGCCCAAAGCACGTAACTTTAGATAACAAAGCAGTATAGTGATAATTATTTAAATTAGTGAGTTGCCTTTAAATAATAAAGCCAACAAGCGCAATGTTGTAAATTTTACAAATCACAATTACTATCGGAGTTTAAGAAAGTATTAAATAAATCCAAATATTAATGTTGATTTGATATTTAGTTCATGCTTATTTATGTTTTTTGTTGAGATTATTATTTATGAAAAGATTAATATATTCCGCTTTACTATTGCTGATTTCGTCCAATTTGGCATTATCTCAATATAATAACACATCAGCGGTGAAATCTCCCTCTTCAGCCGATGAGTGGATAACGATGAAAAATTATTACCTGTTGTATTTGATTGAACAGAATACTGCGGTAAAACAACTGCTCACAACAGATACATCATTAAACAGCCTGACTCAATTAAAACGTACCAACTTGCAAAATGCGATTAGCAGTTGCAAAGAGGCTGGATGCCTGGTGGAAAGCATGAAGTTTACCGATAGCGAAATCAAGCAGGTAAGCAGCCGGTTGGCTAAGCTTTATCAGCCCGGCAATGCGCTGGGTAAACTGGTACAAACACAACTCATTCCTTCAGCGGCATATTACCTTTACAAAAGTTCTGCCCCGGCTGATTTTCTGGTAAAGGCATGGGAACAGGATGCCGCAGGAATTAACTACACCATTGATGTATATGCCGGTGGGAAGAAGCCTAATTATCCGCTTATTGATTCTATAAGTTTTAACACTAAACGCAAGGGATATTTCCCTTTGGTGTATGATGCTGTAACGGTTTTATCGGGCGATTCAAAGGCCGACCGCCTGTTTTTTCAATCGCCTTTAAGAGCCGCATTATTATTTCTGCAACTCAATGAAAGGCAGGATCCGGCTCATTATGAGCCGATGGCTGCTACTATCAACAAAGCTGCTGTTAACCAGGTAGCCCGCACCAATTGGAAGCAATATCCTTATACTGCCCTGCTGGTGCTGGGCGCCGGCCCGGATGACTTAACCACGCCCCTTAGTGCCGAAGGTATGCTCCGCTGCCGGCTGGCTGCACAAAGCTACCAGCAAAAGTTAGCGCCATTCATCATTGTTTCGGGCGGTAATGCGCATCCTTATAAAACAAAATATAACGAGGCCGAAGAAATGAAAGCCTACATGATTAAAGTACTGCACATTCCTGAACAGGCGCTAATTGTTGAACCCCATGCCAGGCATACCACCACCAATATGCGCAATGCAGTGCGTTTAATTTATCGTTATCATATCCCTACTGATAAACCTGTATTGGCTGTAACCGACAGATTGCAGCATAACGGCATTATCAATATGGCAGCGCGCTGTGAGCGGGAGTTAAAATATGTGCCTTACCGTTTAGGCAAATCTGTTGATGATACCGGGGTAGAGTTTTACCCGATAATAGATGCCTTCCAGATTAATCCTTATGAACCGCTCGATCCTTAGTAGCAATCTATAACCAGTATGAAGTATAAACTATTAACAGGTGTAATTGCACTGGCTTTGTTAGGCTATGCATTTACACACAAAGCCACAAACATGGCATTAACCCGCGAAACAACTATAGATTCGCTGGGTGCCTGCCAGGGTATATCTTATCAGAAAGGTAAAGTATTTCTATATGGCGACCGCGAAGTGGGTATCATACGGGAGTTCAAATGGGTTAACGACAGCCTGGTTGACCAGCACCACGAAATGAAGCTGACCCAAAACGGGCAGGATGTAATTAACCATCCTACCGGTATAGCCTGCCATGGCAATGCCCCGGTATTTATAGGCAATTCTATCCGCTTGAATACTGAAGGCACCAAATGGCGGGCTGTTATTTACTGTGTTGATTGGCAGGGGCTGCAAAAAACAGGCACACTTGATGGAAATTTACTCAACACCATTGAAGACGATGCTTGTATACAAGGCACCCGGCCCGAGTATGTACAATACAAGCATAAATGGTATGTAGCCACTGCCGATTATGGTGGCACCAATAACGAAGTACGCCTATATGACCCGGAAAAATTAAAAGTATGTAAAAAAACGAGCGATCCCGGTGTGCTGGTTAAAAAGTTCAGTTGTATGCCCTGGGTGCAAAACTTACACTGGGTAGCTGATAAAGGTATGCTGGTATTGATACAAAACCAGATAGAAGGGCGTAAGTGGCGGTTTACCTATGTAGATTTAGAAAAATCAATAAGTTCAGGTAAAATGCAGGCAGCCGACGAAATTGACATCAATAGCCGCCAGGATGAACTGGAAGGCTTTTCCTTATTAAATAACAGCAAACAAGGTATAGCAGTAACCTCATCGCGCAAAAACAATGTGAATTATATGAGTACCAACTGGTAGCTACAACGGGCTTGTTTCCATCATTTAAAAAGGCATCACAATACGTGGTGCCTTTGTTGTTTGTGCTTAATATAAACTTAATACAGTTGTACTATTGGCTTAAGGTTGCGCCTATACTTTTGTTGCCAATATCATAACTATTTAGCGCTGCTGTTGGCAAGTACTTATACAACAGATGTTCATTTTAACAATCCTTTAAATTACTGTCTGGTTCCATCCGCTATTAACCCAAGTGCCTATGTAAATAAGCTACCACATATTTCAATTGTGTACACAAAAAAGCCGAAAAATGCGCCAACATTTTCCGGCTCTGAAATCAATTGCCAATAACTCACAAAGCGGTCGCCTGCTTTACAGTTTTAACAATCAAAAATTAAACTTATGAATAAAAAGATTACTCCTAATCTTTTACCTGCCCTTTTAACAAAATTTAACCTTTTTCTCGTCTTGTTTATAGTTGGGATAGCTAATGTGCACTCAAGCGCTTTTGCTGCAACATCACCTTTCAAAATAGTATCAGGCACGGTTACCGATGACAATAACGAACCCTTACCAGGTGTAAGCATTTACGATAAAAACAACCGCGCAAAAGGTACTACTACCGATATAAACGGTAAATACAGTATTAATATTGAAGAAGGTACTACACTGGTATTCAGCTTTGTGGGTTACATTACCCAAGAGGTAAGCACCTCACAGGCCACCCCTGTTAATGTTAAACTCAAGCCACAATCAAATTTACTGAATGAGGTAGTGGCTATTGGTTACCAAACCCTGCGTAAAAGTGATGTTACCGGTGCCATCTCCAGCGTTAAAGCCAATGAGCTTAACCTTACTGCACCTACTTTAGGGCAGGCCCTGGTAGGTAAAGTTGCCGGTGTACAGGTATCGCAAACCAGCGGTGCGCCTTATCAGTCTACTAAAATACGGGTTCGGGGCATTGGCTCCTTTATTGCCAATTCCGATCCGCTGTATGTAATTGACGGTTACCCGGCGGGTAATGATGTATACATCAACCCGGAAGATGTGGAATCAATTGACATTCTGAAAGATGCGGCTTCTGCTGCCATTTATGGTTCGCGGGCTGCGGGTGGTGTAGTTATCATTACTACCAAACGCGGTAAAGAAGGCAAAGGCAAGTTTGAATATGACGTGCAAACCGGCTTTAGCCAGCTGGCCAAAAAAGTAAAGCTGCTAGATGCCGACCAGTTTGCGCAGCTGGTAATTGATGGCCGCAACAACGCCTATTATGATTTATGGACCAACTCGGGCAAAACATGGAACAACTCCATGTATTCAGACAATAATGCCACCCGTATTGCCAATGTAGGCAATGCCAGCAGTGTGAGCATTCCGCCTTATCTGTATGATTTTGCAACGCAAAGCCTTATTCATCAAACGGTAAATACCGACTGGCAGGATGAATTGTATCACAACGCTTTTTACCAGCGCCATACCTTATCGTTTTCGGGCGGCTCTAAAGATATCCGATACTATGTAAGTGGTGGTTATCAAAACCAGGATGGTATCATCCTGACTTCGGGCCAAGAGCGTTACAATTTCAGGTCAAATATTGAAGCCGATGTAAACAGCCGCCTGCATGTAGCTGCCAACATCGGTTATACGCAGAACTATAATAAGGAAATACAAGAAGGCCGCTTTGACCATGGACCTGTATTAGGGGCTTTAATTTATATGCCTTTCTTTCCGGCTTATAATGCCGATGGCAGTTTAGCTACCAATGCTGCAGCAGCACAATCATCAGCTTACGGTTATCAGAGTATTGAAAACCCGGTGGCACTGGCTACCCGTACCAAAATTACCCGTAAAGGTTATCGTACTACCATTAATGCCAATGCCAGCTACAAAATTTTGCCTGAATTGATTTTTAAGGCAAATCTGGGTACGCAAAACTATAATGAGAAGTATGAGTATTACTTGCCTACTACGCTAAGCAGCGGTGCAAACCCTCCGGGTTCGGCAGCTTCTATTGCAGCTGCCAATGCAGTAGCCACTACCACCAGCGTTAACGATCTGTTGGCTGAGTTTACATTAAACTACAATAAAAACTTCGGCAAACACCATATTGATGCCTTAGCAGGTAATACCGTACAACGCACAAATACCGATATTATAAGTGTTACAGCACGGGGTTTTCAAAATGATAAACAACCAGAAATTACAGGCAAGGGAGCCGATCCGTCGTTTTTTACATTGAACAACAATACAGGAAAAATAACTACCACCCTGTTTTCATACCTAGGCCGTATCAATTACAATTATGCCAGTAAATACTATTTAACGGCTTCTTTTCGTGCAGATGGCGCTTCCCGCTTTGGCCCTAAAAATAAATTCGGTTATTTTCCGTCGGTAGCTGCCGGTTGGACGTTATCCGAGGAGCCGTTCTATAACAACTTGCTGGGCGAGCAGTCTACAGTTAAATTACGGGCCAGCTGGGGTAAAAGCGGCAACTATAACATCAGCGATTATGGTTATTATCAATACTATTCGAACCCTACCGGTGTGGTATTCGGTAACAGCAGTGCAGTGGCCTCTGCAATTTATCCGCTGGGCATTGCAGATCAAAGTTTAAGCTGGGAATCAACATCACAGTACAATTTTGGTGCAGATATAGGCGTATTAAAAGGCAGGCTCTCGTTTATTGTAAACTATTACCTGAGTAACTCGCAGGATATATTATACCGCCAGCCTATTTCGGCTATATCGGGCAGTACTACAGTACTTACCAATTTACGCAATTCGCAAATCCGTAACAAGGGCTTGGATTTCCAGTTGGATGGCCGTGTTGTGAATGCTAAAGATTTTACGTTTAACCTGAGCGGCAATATTTCTCTCAACCGCAACATGGTAACCAAGCTGAGCGGCAACAATACCATTATTGTTAACGGCGCAGAGCGCTCGTACCTTACTAATATTACCCAGCAAGGCCAGCCTGTGGGTATGTTCTACGGTTTTAAAGTAGGTGGCATGGTTACCCCCGAAAACATTGGCAAGCTGGCCCCTTCGGCCTCGCAATCCAACCCGCTGCACGTAGGCGATTTATGGTTTGTAGATACCAATGGTGATGGTGTTGTAAATGATAACGATAAAACCGTTATCGGCACTCCTTACCCTAAATTCACGTATGGTTTTGCCTTAAATTCTACTTATAAAAAACTGGATTTCAGCGCCTCGTTCAACGGCTCACATGGCAACAAAGTGCTTGATGGCCAGGATTATTATCTGTACAACATGGAAGGCTCGGGCAACCAGTATGCAGATGTAGCCAACCGCTACCGCAATGCAGATGCACCTGGCGATGGTACTGTTTACCGGGCTTCGCGCGCGGGTACGCAAAGCAACAGCACGCGCTTGTCTAATTTCTACTTACAAGATGGCTCTTTCTTACGCTGTACCAATATTACTTTGGGCTATACCCTTCCTAAATTATTGAACGGTAAATTGGGTATTACCAATGCCCGGATTTTTGCCAGCGTAGTTAATGCATTTACCATTACCAAATACAAAGGCTACAACCCCGAGGTGGATTATAACTACAGCTCAGGTGCTTCAAACAACACCCAACCTGCCAACCTGGCTCCGGGTATTGATTATGGTGTATACCCGTTGGTGCGTTCGTACAACTTAGGTTTAAGGGTAACTTTCTAAATCATCAATTAAAGAAAACGAAATGAAAAAGAAGATATTGACTATTACCTGCTTTACCGCCCTGGTTGTTGCAGGTACTGCGTGCAGAAAAGGCGCATTAGATCAGGTTCCGCGTAACCAGGTAACCCTTGCAGCTGCATTAACCACGCCGAGCGATGTACTTACTGCCGTAAATGGTATCTACCAATCGCTGCGCAGCAGCAATAACATTGGCGAAAACAGCGGCCTCTGGACAGATGAACGCTCAGATGACACCGGCCGTAACGATAACCAGTCGAACGCAGGTGAGCCGTTTCAATTCAATGATTTTTCGTTACTGCCCAGCAACACTTACTTAAAAAGCCATTGGGTTTCTTTGTATGGTACCATTTCGAGAGCTAACGTGCTGTTATCGAACATTGACCAGGTGCCGTTTACCGACCCAAATCAAAAGCAGCAGTACATTGCAGAAGCTAAATTTTTAAGGGCATTAATGTATTTTCATCTGGTGCGCCTTTGGGGCGATGTGCCGCTGGTAACTACCAACTTTTCAACAGTAGATGAGGTAACCTCAGCTACTTACCGCGAAAAGCAGGCTACCGTATATGCACAAATTGTAGCTGACTTAAAAGATGCTTTAAACAGCAATCTGCCTAACCTGCAAACCGGTGCTGGCATTGGCCGTACCTCCAAGGCCGCAATTAATGCCACTTTAGGCCAGGTATATTTAACCATGGCCACCATGCTTGATCAGGCTAACCGCCAGGCCAATTTAAATAATGCCAAAACCTATTTGTTAAATGCTTACAACATGAAAAATTTTGGCACATTAAGCAGCATCCCTTATTCTGATGTTTTTGATGTAACCAAAAAGTCAACCTGCCCCGAACTGATTTTTCAAATTGTGAACAAGCAGGGTGATCCTACCTATAGTTCTTCTGTGGCAGCCAACAACCAGGCAAAAGGTGAAACCATTAATTCTTTAATTGTATCTTCGGGAGTGGGCGGCAATGTAAAGCCGGATTTAATTAAGGATTATGAAACCGGCGATCCGCGCATGGCTTATTCTGTTAAATATGCCAATGATCCTATTGTGAAGGATTACTTCATCACCAAGTTCAGGGACAACAGCGCCGCAGCATCAAATTTGGGTTATGGCGGTAACGATTGGATTTTAATTCGTTATGCTGATGTAATACTGATGCTGGCCGAAGTAAGTAATTACTTAGGTGATACCGGCAGCGCCATACAGTATTTAGATATGGTACGTGCCAGGGCAGGTATGCCAAGCTATGCCGTATCTATGGCAAACGCTGGCTACAGCAGCAAATATCCTACTTTAAAGCTGGCCATTTTGCACGAACGCCGTGTGGAACTGGCTTTTGAACATCATCGCTGGTTTGATTTGCTGCGTACCTTTACTACCGATGAACTGATAAGCTATTTTAGAAGCAAGAGCCAGGCTGATTATGGTATTGCCAAAGTAAGTAACTTTAGCAGTAAAGACCGTTATTATCCTATACCATTTGATGAGTATAAACTTAATCCGGAAAAGATGTATCAGAACCCGGGTTATTAATTTGTTTCAAACCTGTTTAAGGAGGAACAGTTGTTCCTCCTTTTTCTTTTATTTAGGCTTATGAAGTATTTATCTGCCCTTTTGTTATTATTTGTTTCCGCCCTGGCGGCAGCACAGCCGGCCAAACAGGTTAATGTATTCGTAGGCTCCTCGGGTGATCACGGGCAAATGTCGCCGGCTGCTTCTTATCCCTTTAGTATGCTCAGCATCGGGCCGCAAACCTATCCTAATTTGCACATGGGGTACGAGCATAAAGCCAAAATGTTTCTGGGCTTTACCCATAACCGCTTTGAAGGCGTAGGTTGCCAGGGCAGTGGAGGTAATATATTGATCAAACCCTTTATCGGTACCGATTCTGCAACAGCTTTACTTAAAGCTACAGAAAGCGCCGGGCCCGGGTTTTATCAGGTGGGTTTCACCAATGGCATAAAGGCAGAATTTGCCGTTGAAAGAAACTCCGGTACAGAAAATTATACTTTTCCCGCAGGTGTTCAAAAATGCTTTATGCTTGATTTAAGCCATACGCTCGCTAACCGTTTTGTAGCCGAAGAGCACCAAATACAAGGCAACGAAATTAGCGGTTGGATTGACTCGCGTACTACCTGCAATGTGGGTACTTACCGCGTTTATTATGCCATCAGGTTTGAGCAGCCGGTTGAGTTCGATGCCGTTAATGAGCATTGGCTTCTGGCAAAAAATAAAATTAAAACAAGCACTCAGGTGCAACTGCATATTGCGTTTTCTTCTGTTGATGTAGCGCATGCCCGTAATTCTTTAAACATTAACAGTTACGCACAGCTAAAAGCAAAAAGCGAGCAAGGATGGAACCAAGTGCTTGGTGCAATACAAGTTAAAGGCAGTGCCGAGCAAGAAAAGCTGTTCTATTCCATGCTTTACCGCACTGTGCAATCGCCGTATGTGGTATCTGAGCCTGATGGTACTTACCGGGCTACCAACGGCAACTTACAGCACACCAACACCGCAGTTTATAACGGCTGGGCTGTATGGGATAATTACCGTACCCAGCTGCCGCTGCTATCATTGCTTTTTCCTGACCGGTATCAGGGCATGATGAATTCAATTGCCCAATTATATACTTATGGCAAAAAGGATTATGCCACGCAGCATGAACCGTCTAACACTGTGCGTACCGAACATGCCATTGTTGTACTGTTGGATGCTTACCGCAAAGGCTATAAAATGAACTTCAGCCAGATTACTGATTCGCTTATTGCCGAGGTAAACCGCTTGGATTTTTCCCACCCCGATAAAGCTTTGGAATCGAGCTACGATACCTGGGCGCTATCCCAGATACTGGCGATAAGCGGCAACACTACATTAAGCCGTGAGTATTTGCAAAAAGCCGCTGATTATCAATCTTACTGGAATAAGGATTTTAAAGATTTAAGCAAGCCCGATGTTGACCGTGTTTCTGCACGGGGTATGTACCAGGGTACCGTATGGCAATACCGATGGCTGGTACCGTTTGACGTAAAAGGATTAATCGCCTTAACCGGCGGTGAGCAGGCTTACCTGCAACAGTTGGATACTTTCTTTGACAACGATTATTACAACCATGCCAACGAGCCTGACATACAAGCGCCGCTGATGTACAACTTTACGTCTCAGCCCTGGAAATCGCAAGCCCTGGTGCATAAGTATGCGGCAGATACGGTAGTGCAATATTACTTCAATGACAATAGCCGGGGCATTGATCCTTTTGTGGGCGTTATTTACCAAAACAAGCCCGATACCTATGTGCGCACCATGGATGACGATGCGGGTGCTATGTCGGCCTGGTATGTGTTTGCCGCTTGCGGTATTTCACCCGCTTGTGTGGGCTGGCCGGTATACTATCTGAACGTGCCTTTGTTCAAGGAAGTGAAGTTTAACCCCGAAGGTGGTAAAACCTTTATTATACAGGTAAAAAACTTTGCGGCTAATCATAAATACATTCAATCTGCTACGCTCAACGGCAAGCCACTCGACCGCAACTGGCTCAGCCACAAAGAGGTTACCACAGGTGGCATGCTGGTTATCACAGCAGGCCCAAAGCCGAATAAAAGCTGGGGAACTACCCAACAGTGGATATCAAGTATCGATGCAAAATAGAAGCTATAACAACAATGAAATTTAAATTTTTAACTGTGCTTTTGTTGCTTTCAGCAGGTATAAGTAATTTGTATGCACAGCGCAAAAGCCATGCAGACAGCTTAGTTGCTCAGCTGCACAACCCCAACGATAAGCATGTAATGGTTGCCGCCCACCGGGGCGACTGGCGCAACGCGCCTGAAAACTCATTACCGGGTTTTAAAAGTGCTATTACTATGGGGGTAGATATTATTGAACTGGATTTAAACAGAACTAAAGACGGCGTTATTGTAATTATGCACGATGCCACCATTGACCGTACTACCGATGGCAAAGGGAAACCATCTAACTATACTTGGGAGGAACTGAAAAAGTTTCATCTTCGCAACGGCTTGGGCCGGGTAACACAAAATTCAATACCAACGCTGTTTGAAGTGATGCAACTGGCTAAAGGCAAAGCGTTGATTAATTTAGACAAGAGCTATAATTATTACCCCGAGGCCTATCAGATATTGAAGCAAACCGGAACATTAAGGCAAGCCATATTCAAAGCCGAAGCACCTTATGAAGAGATAAGCAAACGTTACCCGGAACTGTTAGACAGCATTGCCTACATGCCTATTGTAAACTTAGATCAACCCGATGCCCGGCAAATCATCACTACCTACCAGCAGCACATGAAGACGGTAGCGTTTGAAATGAATTTTAAAACGGATACTTCGGCAATACTAACCAATACAAGTTTCATCAGGGCACACGGCTCAAAAGTATGGATTAACTCCTTATGGCCAAGTTTGAATGCAGGGCATGATGATGACCGCGCCGTTGAAAACGGAGATGTGAAAAACAGCTGGGACTGGATTATTGCACGTGGAGCAACCATCATTCAGACCGATAGGCCCAAAGAGTTGCTTGCTTATTTGAAAAAGAAAAAGCTACATTATTAACTATCTGCTTAGGTAATTCTTTATCAAGATAGGTGTACCTGTGTTTTTCAACTGGCTTGATCTAAGGTAAACGGAAAATGTTGCTGTAGCGAAATGCATCAGTTCTAAAATCTTCGGTGTCTATACTAAAGTTGCTTTCCTGACTCACTTGTACGAAGCGTCATTTAAAACTAACAACAATTTAAAACCTTTCATCATTCGCTGTCCGGTATTTTTTATACGCAACTTGAACGAAAAGTTCTGATTTCATCCGAATTTTTCTCTTGGATCAAATTGTTGCATAGGCAATAATTGGTGTGGCAAACTGTAACTTAAATAATGATACAGAGTAATTTCGCCACGTTGCATTTGGTCAATTATTAATATAATTAAACTTTTGGAGGCTTGTACACGTACGTCTACATGTTTTTGACTTTCTGATTTTTCGGTAGGGGCATTGTAATGACCGACTTATTTAAGGCCGGCTTGAGATTCATGGGCTTCTGAATTTTCAGTAGCGCATGATTAATGGTCATCCTCTCTGTTGATCTGTCAATTTAATGAATTTTCCGTTTTGCACCGGATTGGATTGTGTTTTAAACCACCATCGACGGGCCCAAAGGAAGCAGCACCTTGTTGCCTTCGTATATATCGGAATCTGTTTCGATTTCAGCAGGGCATTGTTCAAAACTTCCACCAAAGCATTTCAAAATCTTACCAATTCTTGGGGGGTAAATAATACCGGGTGAACCAGGAAAAAAGAACAACCTTCCCTCTCATGATTCAAAAAAATAACAGATATCAATGGCGGTTTTTTTAAAGAAAAAACAACTAAAAACCTATTGTATTTAACTTAATTTCTAAAGTTAATTAAGAGCGTTAATTTATTTCCTAGATGCTTTTTAAAGACATAAAGTATTGACTATTAATTAAATAACAAATTTTGCTCTTGTCCATTAAATATATTGGCAAATTTGTAAAAGTCTTATTTACAACTGGTTATATAATCTCTTATATGATTAGGCCTTAATTATATACATTTGCGCAACCAATTACTGCCTGGCACTTCAGGCAGACAAACAAAAGGTAAATCATTTTAAACTTTTAAATTATGCATGTAAAAACATAAGATAAACTTTTATTGCTCTTGCGCTATGCTGTAATAGCATTATTAACAATAATAATTTTTCAAATTCACAATCAATTTAATTTTAATCCATGAGAAGGAAACTTACTCTCTTTTTCTTTTTACTACTTGGCTGTATTGGTATAGCCAGTGCGCAAAGCACCATTACCGGTACAGTCACTGATAAGTCTGGTCAGTCTCTTCCGGGGGTAACTGTGCGTGTGCGCGGAACTTCAAGCGCTGCAGCTACAGATATCAATGGCAAATACAAAATTTCTACACCTCCAAATGCAACATTGATATTTTCATTTGTAGGATTTACCAATCAAGCTGTGGCAGTAGGAGATCAATCTGTGGTTAATGTTACATTAACCGAAACTACCAATAGCTTGAATGACGTTGTTGTGGTTGGTTACGGAACACAGCGTAAAAGTGTTACCACCGGTGCAATAGCAGGCGTAACCGCAAAGGAGTTCGAAGATCAGCCAGTTACTCGTATTGAGCAAATACTTCAGGGCCGCACCGCAGGGGTAACCGTTGGTACCAGCAGTGGTCAGCCAGGTGATGGTGGCTCAGTTCGCGTTCGTGGTATTACATCATTTAACAATAACGATCCGCTATGGGTAGTTGATGGTGTAGTAGTAGACAACGGTGGTATTGGTTACCTTAACCAATCAGATATTCAATCTATAGAAGTATTAAAAGACGCTGCTTCGCAAGCTATTTATGGTACACGTGCTGCTGCGGGTGTAATTTTAGTAACTACTAAAAAAGGTCAGTCAGGCCGTTTGCAAATCAATTATTCCGGTTGGGTAGGTACACAAGCACCAGCCCGTAAGCTTGATTTGTTGAACGCTACCCAGTATGCTACACTGCGTAATGAGTCAAGCGTAAATGCCGGAGGTGCCGTTAAATTCGCTAATCCAGCGTCATTAGGACAGGGCACCGATTGGCAATCGCAAATTTTTAACAATAGTGCAATTAAGCAAAATCATGAGTTGAGCGTTAGCGGTGGTGGCGATAAATCTACTTTTTACACATCTTTTGGCTATTTAGATCAAAAGGGTATAGTTGCCTCTCCAATTTCACAATACAAAAGGATAAACTTCAGGGTTAATGAAACCTACAAACCAGCTAAATGGTTAACTTTTGGTGAAAATATAGGTTATACTTATAACAAAACCTTAGCAGTTGGAAATACCAACAGTGAATTTGGTGGTCCTTTAAGTTCAGCTATTAATCTTGATCCTACAACTCCTGTTTTAATAACAGATGCAAATGCTGCATCACAAAGCCCATACAATAATACCGGAATTGTACGCAATGCACAAGGTTACCCATATGCAATTTCAAGCAATGTTGGCCAGGAAATTAACAATCCGCTGGCTTACATTCAAACCCGTTTAGGTAATTATAATTGGGCACATAACATAGTGGGTAATGCATATGCAGAAGTTGAACCCATCAAAGGTTTAAAGTTCCGTTCTACACTGGGTACAAAACTTTCATTTTATGGTAGCGAAGCATTTACACCGGTGTCTTATCTAAACTCATCGACCATTACTTCGCAAAATAATTACAATCGTCAATCTACCCGCTTAACTAACTGGAATTTAGAAAATACTGTTTCCTATACCAAAACGTTCGGTAAGCACAACCTTAACGTATTGTTAGGTCAGGGCGCTTACAGTGACAATAACAGTTATAGTACAGGAGCAGTTTATTACAATTTACCGGTTAATACCTTTAATGATGCTTCATTAAACTATAACATACCAGCTACGCAAAGAATAGCTAATGGTAGCGAAGGCCAAGAGCACCATGTGAGCTCATTGTTTGCACGTTTAAATTATGACTACCAGGAAAAATACATTTTTCAAGGTATTATTAGAAGAGACGGATCATCAAGATTTGGTGCAAATTATAAGTATGGTAACTTCCCATCGTTCTCATTGGGATGGGTACCTACCAAAGAAAGTTTCTGGCCAGAAAACAAAGTGGTTGATTTCTTGAAAGTAAGAGGTGGCTATGGCGTAGTTGGTAGTGATGCGATTGCTGATAATGCGTTCCTTTCTACAATTGGTAGTGGCCGTAATTACAGCTTTGGAACAGGAGATACCTATTTAATTGGTTACAGCCCCAACGCACCATCTAATCCTAACCTGAAGTGGGAACAAACGGCTCAAACCAACATTGGTATAGATGCGGTTTTATTCAATGACTTTACGATTACCTTAGAGTGGTTTAAGAAGAAAACTACAGGAATTCTTCAAAATCCGCCTATTCCGTTTTACACAGGCGCAATTTCTAACCCGGCAGCCAACGTAGGCGATATGAGCAATTCCGGCCAGGAATTGTCTATAGGTTATCACCGTAATGTTGGTAAATTTAAACTTGGTTTTGACGGTAACGTGAGCCACCTGAAGAACGAAGTTACCTATTTGGGTAATGCTCAGCAATACTTAGATGGTGCTGGTTTCCAAAACATTCAGGGTGGCATAACCAGAACTACTGTTGGCCAGCCCTATGGCGCATTTTTTGGATATGAAAACTTGGGTATTTTCCAAACTCAGTCGGATATTAATACGTACGTTTCAAGCAAAGGTACCCGGATACAACCTAACGCACGACCAGGTGATTTTAAGTTTGCTGACATAAACGGAGATGGTCAGATTACTGATGCCGACCGTAATTATATTGGTAATCCATTCCCATCATGGCAGTTTGGTTTTACTTTCACGGCAGCATATAATAACTTCGACTTTTTAGTGTTCGCACAAGGTCAGGCAGGTAATAAAATATTCCAGGGCTTGCGTCGTTTGGATATCACCAATGCTAATTATAACACCAGAGCGTTAACCAGATGGACAGGCCCGGGTACTTCTAATACTTACCCGATATTGGTAGATGGCGACCCGGATGGTAACTTTAACAGAAACTCAAGCTTTTATCTTGAAAATGGCTCATACCTGCGCTTCAAAACTATCCAGTTAGGTTATACTTTGCCTAAATCATTAATTGGCCATGTTGGCATGCAGAGAGCACGTGTGTATGTGAGCGGCGAAAACTTAATTACGTTAACTAAATATGACGGATACGATCCTGATATCAGCGGCAGTGTTGACCGTGGTTATTATCCTCAGGCGCGTACCTTCCTGGTTGGTTTAAGTGTAGGATTTTAATAATTAAATAATGAAAAGACATATAAAATATTTATCAATTTGTGCTGTAGCAGGAACAGTTGCAGTAGTTTCCTGCAAACGCAGCTTTTTAGACGTAAAACCTAAAGGCACTGATTTGGAGTCAAACTATTACACAAACCAAACAGAAGCTTTTAATGGCTTGATAGCTATATATGATGTGGTAGGCTGGCAGGGCGGAGGTTTGGTAACCAAAGAAGGTGCTATGGATGCCGCCTCTGATGACCATTATGCTGGTGGTGGTAGTGCGACAGATGTTACCGATTTGCAAGTAATGTCTAATTATACATTGAATTCTGCTCAAGGTCCGTCTAACGAATTATGGCGGGCTGGTTTTTCAGGTGTGTTTAGGGCAAACTTTTTGCTGTCAAAACTTCCCAGCGTTCCAATGGACGAAAATACTAAGAAGAGATATGCAGCCGAGGCTAAAGCGCTTAGGGCATATTTTTATTTTGACCTTGTTAGGCTGTTCAAAAATGTACCATTGTTAACTACGCCAGTAGCAGCCGACCAAGTGTTTAATGTGCCGCAAGCTACACCTGCAGCTGTATATGCTCAGATAGAGCAGGATTTAAAAGATGCTATCGCTGAGTCTAATCTGCCTAATACAGTTAATGTTACAACTGATGGTGGCAGAATAACAAAAGGTGCTGCGCATGCGCTATTAGGTAAAGTTTACTTATATGAACAAAAATGGGCTAATGCTGCAACTGAACTTAAAGAAGTAAATGGTACCCCGGGGCAGTTAAATGCTACTTATGGCTATCAATTGCAAAGCAACTTTGCAGATTTGTGGAAAACGAAAAATAAATTTAATAGCGAATCTATTCTTGAAGTAGCTCACTCTTCGCAATCAGGAGGTAACTGGGGATGTACTGCATGTACTGAAGGCAACATACTGAATGTAATGGTAAACCCGCGTGATTACACACAACTTAAAGCAGGAGCGCCCGATTATATTGCGGGTTACAGCTTTTTGCCTTTTACTGTTGATTTCTTTAACTTTATTCACAATGATCCGCGTAATGCTGCTACTGTGGCTAACTTGGATAGTTTGAAAAAAGCGGGTATTGCTAATTATACACCAGGCTACATGAATACAGGCTACTTTATCAACAAATTTGCCGGTCATACTGCCGACAAAACAACCGGAGGTGGAGATGCAGTGTTAAATTACCCTCAAAACATTTATGAAATCCGCCTGGCAGATACGTACCTGATGGAAGCAGAAGCTATAATTAAAGGCGGAGGCGATATGAGCCGCGCTGCTGCTTTAATGACTGCTGTTCATACACGTGCTTATAGAGACGGTACTACCCATGCATTACCAGCAACTTTGGATGCCATTAAAAGTGAAAGACGCGCCGAACTGGCGGGTGAAGGCCACAGATGGTTTGATTTAGTAAGATGGGGTGATGCTGCAAATGTACTTAGATCAAGAGGATTTGTAGCCGGCAAAAACGAGATATTACCTATACCTATGTCTGAGCTAAATAACACACAAATAAAGCAAAGCAAAGAGTGGGGAGGAACATTATAATTTACCTTAGTTAATTAATGTATTTTAAAATATGAAACTTAGAAAGAAACAAGCATGTGCATTATTAGCATGTGCGCTTACAGCCGGCATTTATGCCGGTTGTAAACCTGAAAAATTTGGTAACGGTAATGGTTTGGATGCACCGAACCTTTCATCTTCATTCACTGCTACCCCATTAGCTAATAAGCCTAATTACTATATTTTAAAAGCAGATGAAGCGGGCGTAACCAGCTACAAGTGGGATTTAGGTGATGGTGGTGGCTCAAACAAAGGAAGTTCAATTGATACCGCGTTTTTCCCTGATGCTGGCAAATATACAGTGACACTATCCGTTTCAGGAGCAGGAGGTACAGTAAAAACGTCTTCAAAAGATATCACCATAGCCAACTCTGACCCAAAATCAGGCAATCTGGTTTTAGGCGCAAAAATGCAAACCGGTGATGATGCTTACTGGAAACATATTACTATCTCACCAGGTGTAACAATGACTATGACTAATGGTAAAATGGTTGCCATTGGCGGAAATAGTGGTCATGCTGCTGTTTATCAACCAATCAACGTGGTTGCAGGCCAAAAATACAAAGTGGATATGGTTGTTTCAGGAAGCGGTGCAACTGATACCTGGTTTGAAGTTTATGTAGGTACTGATGTACCAAAAGATGGCCAGGATTATAGCTCAGGGGGTAAACTGATTTCGTTAAACACATGGTCAGGTTGCGGAAAGTCCAATTTTAGCGGCAAATTATCTTCTTTAAGTTGTGACGGTCCAGGAAATACAATTACTTTCAAAAATTCTGGTGTAGTATACTTAGTGATTAAAAGCGGTGGTGCTAATTTAGGAACTACTGGAATATCCTTTAGCAATGTTGAGCTTAGGGGAGTAAATTAATTATATTTCACAAGCCGCCTGCAAAGCAGGCGGCTTTTATTTTTTTGTAAATGAAGATAACAATACTAATTACAGGTTCCGCTATTATATTAAGTGTTTTATCATGCTCAAAAAAGACGAGCGATACACTACCCGATTTTGTGCCAATTCAACAAGCACCCAAAAATTACACTTTCGAAAGTACCCCATCCTGGTCGGATGATTTTAATGCAGATGGCGCACCCGACGCTTCCAAGTGGGGTTATGATGTAGGTGGCAGCGGATGGGGAAACCACGAGTTACAATACTATACTAATACAACCGATAATGCTGTGGTTAGAAATGGTATGTTGAATATCATAGCAAAGAAAGAACCTATGGCGGGCATGAATTATACATCTGCCCGTATGGTTTCAAAAGCGCCTGCTAATTTGTTATATGGTCGTGTTGAAGTAAGGGCAAAAATTCCTGCAGGTTTAGGTACATGGCCCGCCATTTGGATGTTGCCTAACGATTATGCTTATGGCAGCTGGCCCAATTCAGGAGAGATAGATATTATGGAACATGTTGGGTATGATCCGGGTAACGTTCACTTCAGTATTCATGATCAAGCCAACTATGCTACAAATTCGAAGACAAGCACAGCTTATATTCCAAGTGCCATGGCAGAATACCATTTATACCGTATGGATTGGACACCTGAAAGCATAAAAGGCTATTATGATGATCAAATTGTTTTTACCTTTTTGAATGATGGAAAAGGCTCATTTGCAACCTGGCCTTTTGATAAGCCTTTTCATATAATGCTCAATTTAGCTGTAGGCGGAGATTGGGGTGGTGTCAAAGGAGTTGATGATAAAATTTTTCCTGTTGCAATGCAGATTGATTACGTTCATTATTACAAGATGCTCACAAACTAATCGCAGGTATTTAAAATATAGTAGCAAGCGTGTAGATTTCAAGCTATTGGTATTAAAAATAGTACCAGATGGCTGCTCTTCAATATTCAGCCTTTGAGGCATCACCCAGCAGCTGTTGATGCAAATTACTATAACCCGCAAAAGCTACCCAACGACAAATAATAATTACGATTTTGTATCATTTCAAATCCTGTTTTTACCTTTTTCTCATCTCAAACATTTTCCTATGAAATATACACATAAACCGGGGCTAATTTTAAATTTATTGATCGTATTGATACTGGTGCAGTTCGGTTGTAAAAAGAAAGGTGATAGCAATAATGAACAACCAATCAGTCAAAATAAACCACCGGTTACCACTGGTAAATCTGATGTGGCGTTGTGGCTTACGATGCCTGATCGGACAGTACAATTTGCTAAACAAAATGTAGGCTTAAATTTTTCAACGGAAGTAAACAATAATCCAACTATTGTAGTAGATACCACCCAAACATACCAAAGTATTGATGGATTCGGATTTACTTTAACGGGAGGGAGCGCCAGTTTAATCAACAGTTTGAGTGCCGACCAGCAGAACAACTTATTGAAAGAACTGTTCACAACAGACAGCACTTATATTGGCATCAGTTATCTTCGGATAAGTATTGGAGCATCTGATTTAAGTGCTACAGCTTTTACTTATGATGAGCTGCCGGCAACAGTTAATGAAGATCCTAATCTGAATTATTTTAATATTGATAAAGAGCGAGCCGATTTAATTCCCGTATTAAAAAAGATCATTGCGCTCAATCCTTCCATTAAAATTTTAGCATGTCCCTGGACTGCTCCGACCTGGATGAAAAGTAATGGAAGTTATTCAGGCGGAAGCTTGAAAACACAATATTATGGAGTCTACGCACAATATTTTGTAAAATATATCCAGGCCATGAAGGCGGAAGGCATAACCATCGATGCAATTACACCACAGAATGAGCCCTTAAATCCTACTAATAATCCGGCTATGGTGATGCAGGCTGATGAGCAGAACTCCTTCATAAAAAATAATTTAGGGCCGGCATTTAGAAATGCAGGTATAAATACCAAAATAATCTGTTACGATCATAATACTGATCGGATAGATTACCCAATAATTTTATTGAGCGATCCGGTGACTAGTCAATACGTGGATGGTTCTGCTTTTCATTTGTACGTAGGTACAATAGATGCGCTTGCACCTCTGCACAGTGCCTTTCCAAATAAAAACATTTACTTTACTGAACAGTGGACATCATCAACAGGCAGCTTTAGTGGTGATTTGCAATGGCACATTAATAATCTCATTATTGGCGCTACGCGTAACTGGAGCCGCAATGTAATTGAATGGAACCTGGCTGCTGATGCAAATACAGGTCCTCATACCAACGGCGGATGCACTACCTGCCAAGGAGCACTTACTATTTCAAATAATAATACAAGTCGTAATGTATCATATTATATAATTGCCCATGCTTCCAAATTCGTTCGGCCAGGTTCTGTGCGTATTGCCTCAACAGTAATTAGTAATTTACCTAATGTGGCATTTAAAACGCCAGATGGAAAAAAAGTACTAATTGTATTGAATAACAGCTCTACTTCACAGAATTTTAATATTAAGTTCAATAACAAATTGGTAAGCCCGGTATTGAATGCCGGTGCTGTAGCTACATTTATCTGGTAACACTAAAGGCTCTATAAGAATAAATTACTTGTGTTAGATTACCTTAGTTTACATGAATAAAGGCAGATTAATATTATATGCAGCAATATTTATGTTGCCTGTCATGTTAATTTTTTCGCAATGTTTTACAGACCTTCCATCTAAAGATCCGCGTGGTATATTGTATGCAGGTTCAAAAACCTGCATACAATGCCACAAGGATATTTACTCGAATTATTTACATACAGCGCATTTTCAATCTGTACAACTGGCAAGCAGTAAATCAGTGAGTGGTAGCTTTGAGGCGGGCAATAATAGTGTTTTATATAATGACGGTTTTGAAGTTGTAATGCAGAAGTGCAAATCAGGATTTTATCAAGCTGCTTATAGGGATGGCAAGCGCCTGCATACTGAGCGAATAGATTTAGTTTTTGGAGGCGTAAAGGCGGAAACTTATTTATATTGGAAAGGAAATGAGCTTTACGAATTACCAGTCTCTTACTTCAAACGTTTACATCAATGGACTAATAGTCCTGGGTATGCAGCCGGTCAACCCAATTATAGTCGTATGATTGTTAAGCGCTGCTTCGAGTGCCATAGCTCATTTGTAAGCGAAGCTTCAACACAAACGTATACCATGCATTCTTCTACGAAATACAATAAAAGCTCGTTAATATTAAACATCGACTGTGAACGTTGCCATGGCCCTGCTGCTAATCACGTGAATTACCACAATGCCTATCCCGGTTTAAAGAATGGGATGTACATTGCGCGTTACAGTAAACTTACCAGAGCGCAAAAAGTTGATATGTGTGCGGTTTGTCATTCGGGTAATAAAGGCGCAATGTACAAATCTACTTTTTATTTTAAACCCGGCGATACTCTAGCCACCTATCAGGAGCCGGATTTTGTACAGCAACACACTAATCCAGCCACTTTGGATGTGCATGGCAATCAAACCCAAATGCTTGCCGCCAGTGCCTGCTTTATCAAGAGCAGTATGGATTGTGCTACCTGTCATAACACCCACCAGCAAGAACGTGATAATTTAGCTATGTATTCGAAACGCTGTATGCAATGCCATAGCACTACAGACCACAAATTTTGTAAAATGCTTCCTAAGCTTGGAAGCGCAATATTAAACAATTGTATTGATTGTCATATGCCTGCTAAGCCATCAGATGCTATCCGTGTACAAACAGGTAATAAAGCACTCGTTGCACCTTACATGGTAAGAAGCCATCGAATTGCTATATATCCTGATATTACAAAACTGAAATCTTACGTAAAAAGCATATCGCATTCGTAATAAAATGAAAAATAACGTATTCTTATAATAATTGCGATAAGCAGCAAAGAAAGAAGTGTATTGCTTTTTTATATGTAGGCAAAAGCCAAAGGCAGATTTTTTCCGAGTGTATATAAATGTTCAGTGGGCTTAGCCTTGCAATATCATAGATGAATGACAATATTGAACCTTTAAATTCATCTACTACCAAAGCATCAATAATATAGCCAGTTGGGTAAATGGGGTATGCAACCAACCGGAATACCGTAAAACAGCATCGGGGTACTTCTTGAATGAGCCAACCGGTTTAAATGGATAGGCATTTAAAGCTGCAATATTGAGCCAGGAAAAAGAGAATGTTTACACCGCCATTCTCAGGCACAAGACAAAGTGCTACGAATAAAGCATCTACCAAAGAGCAACTGCTTGATTGATTTTCAGTAAAACAATTAATGCATTAAGGGCTAATGTAATAGAAATCTGCTTCTGAACTGCTTAAATTATTTAGCTTCCGAAGCAGCTTATACGTTTTAATATAGTAATTAATAAATCTCCCATTCCTATTTTTAGATAGAATTGTAAGTAAATATAGATTATAGACAATAATTTTTATTTAATTAAAAACGAGTTATATACAGAGATTTGTTGAATATTTTTAACTCCATTCCAGATCTTAGCCTAAACTGCTTTAGCTGTAAAATGTCTCAATGATTGAACATTATTTATATAATTTATTTTCTTGAAACTCACTCATAGATATTTGAGTTCATATACTATACAGCAATTTAATTCAGCCAATAATAAATCTGCAACTATGAATATAAAAGAAAAGAGTGTTGTTATTTTGGAGGATACTTTGACCCAGAAACTGGGTGATAAACTTGTGGTAATGAATTTAAGCACCGAACATTTTTATGAACTGGATGAAACCGGCAAGCGCTTTTGGGAACTACTGGCCGAACATCATGAAGTTGATAAAGTAATCCGGCTACTGATGCAGGAATATGAAGTAAGTGAAGAGTTGCTGCAAGAAGATATGACACGCTTAATTGAAGACCTTGTTAAAAATAAGCTAATTAATGTAAGTTGATGTACAAGAGAGCAGATTTTAATTTATTAAGTCAATCTTTAAAGTGCTACCGGCATTCGGTTTACAAAAGCCGCCTTTTGGTGATGTTAATTGAGGTGGGGCTACTTACTGTCGGACTGCAAAAGACAAAAGCTGTTTTAAACCGCTTTTTTACTGCTGCTGCTGCACAGCCTGATGCTGATGCGGCTTTCATAATTCTTGATCGCTACGCAACTGTGTTCAACGAAATTAAAGTACAGCCTTTTTTAAAGGGTCGGTGCCTTTCACGTTCGCTGGCTATGCAGTACGCATTACTCCGTCGGGGAGTAAGTACAGATTTGCGCATCGGTGTTAATATTGAAAAAGGAATATTTGATGCACACGCTTGGCTGGAGCGAAAAGGTATCATATTAAACGACCATCCTGTAAACACCGGTAACTACTTTGTATTACCTTCTGACAAATTGCAATCAGCATTGAAATTCAAATGAGCGGATTCATTGGCTTAATTTCCCCGAACCTTCAAACCTCTAGTAGCGCACTGTTAGATAACTGCCAGCAAGAAATCGCTTCATGCTGTAATGATTATTTAGGTAACTGGAAAAGTGCCAACGCTGATATGCGGTTTGGCTGGCTCCGGGTAGCTGATGATACTGAAAGTGAGCAGCAGCCATTTACTGTTAACCAGCAAATCTATATTACCGGCGATGTGCGGCTGGACAACCGTGAACGCTTAATCGGGCAGCTTTGCCAGCACTTTAATGCCATTGACACCTGCACGCCTGATACCTATATAGTACTATATGCCTACATGCACTGGGGCGAAAAAATGATGCAGTACCTGAGTGGTGACTTTGCGTTTGCGATATGGGATGAGCAGACTGAAACCCTATTTTGCGCCCGCGACCACTTCGGTATTATTCCACTGTACTATGCCCAAAATGAGCATGGGTTTTTCTTTACCAACTACTACCGGGCGCTAAAGCATGTACCCGGCCTGATGCAGGATCTGCAACACCAGGTACTACTGGATTATTTTTTTGCCGGAAGAAATCAAAGTTTTGAGCATACAGTGTATAAAGACATTTATAAACTTCCGCCTGCGCATCAGCTTGTATATAAACACCACGGCAAATTTACAATCAGCCCTTATTGGCAGTTACCACAAAGCACAGCGCCATTACCTGACACTACTGCCGAAGTTTATGCTCACAAATTCCAAGAGCTGTTTAAGCAATCAGTAACTGACCGTATTCGTAACCGGCGTATTTCCTGCCATTTAAGCGGGGGCATGGACAGTTCATCTATAACTGCGGTGAGTAAAAAGGTAATGGCTGACAGCTATGGTGATAATTTTCAGTTAACTGCCTATAATTATACTTTAGGGTTGCCAGTAATAGAAAGCGAAGGTTTTTTTTCTGAGCGCATTGCCCGACATTTGGTTATTCCCATCAAGCATTATCTGGCCGACAATGAGAAAAATAAAGGTTCGTTGTCTCAGGCCACGTGGTTTCCTGAACCGGCTGAGGCAACTGTAGCGGCGCCTGAAGGTGGTATGATTGCCGATACCCTTAACGCGTCAAGAATCACCTTATGTGGTTTCGGAGGCGATCCACTATTTGAGTACCAGCCGGCTTTATGGCTGCAACACATCAAAAGTTTACAATTAGGCCGATTGGTAACCAACAGCTATAATTTTGTAAAAACCCACGGGCGGCTCCCACCTTTGCATTTAACCAGCTTTATAAAAAAGCACATGAGAACCGAGCAGACAAGGCTCATTGCGGTACCTGCCTGGTTTAAACCTGGCTTTTTTACAGAAGATTATCTTGCACGTAAAAAAGCGCTTATGGCCTCGCCCCAACGTTTATCAAGTGGCATGTTCACACATCCGTTTTGGTCTTTTTTGTTCGAAATCAGTCACCCTGGTTTTAGCGGTTTACAGATGAAATTTAGGCAACCTTTCTTTTCGCTTGATTTATTTAATTTTATACAGAGTGTACCACCGCATTTATTGTATAATAAGTTACTCATGCGGCTGGCTATGATGCCTTATTTGCCAATAGAAGTTTTACAACGGCAGAAAACGTTAGCTTACAGTACGTCGCCATTGCAACAGCTTAAAAATGATGGTATTGTTGAGTTACTGAATAAACACTTGCAATCCCCACCAACCTATCTGGAATCTATCATTGATATTCCTGCCCTACTGGAAGTAATAAATGATCCGGCAAATTTGAAAAAAGCAGATTACTTAAAAATCAATACTTTAACTAATATTTTAACCTGGAACAATTTGTGATATATTTGTTTTAACTAAATAATTATAAAAAACACTCTTAAAACAATTTATTTATGCAAACAGAAAACAGCACAAAGAAAGTTTATCAATCGCCTGTTTTAAAAGATCTAGGTAAAATTGGCGAAGTTACCAATACTGGCCCGGTACAATCTCCAAACGGTTTTGACAGTGCCGGTGTTGGCAGCTACAATTCCTAAAGATTACATGCAAAAAAACTTTTTCAAGTTTTTTCCCAGAATGAGGGAGATGATCGTTTCTCTTCCCCCTCATTTTGCTTACAAGCAAATCTTTACACCACACAGCAACGATATAAGGTAGTATTGAACTGCCTGCAGTCAATCAAATAACTTATGCAGTACAATATCAGCTTTACACAAGTAACTAATGCTGAGTTCAAAAAGCTAACTAATACATTTTCATTTAACTTACTAAGTAGTAGCACCTCCGTAAATGGTGATGGTGAAAAGGCGTTTGCAGGCATTGCTGACACAGGTGATACTTGCATGCTATTTGAATATTTTGATTTGACGGATAAAGCAAACTTCTTAATATCAGCAAATGGCAAATTGGTACAATACACCTTCACGGAAGCCGCTTCCCCTGAAACTATACAAGCATTAATCAGGGGCAGTATCACCAAATATTGCCTGCAGCAGCAGGGCTATTTTTGCCTTCATACGGCGGGTATACGGATAAACAATAAAATTATACTTTTTTTAGGTCGTAAAGGAGCCGGGAAGTCAACGCTATCTGCTTATTTTAGTTTGCAAGGCTGGCCGGTTTGGTGTGATGATTACGGAGTACTTGTACAGCACCTCAACGGTTTTGATGTTGAACAGGGAGAGCAGCTATTAAAAGTAACGGAAGCTACCGTTGCCGCTTTGCAGTTGCCGGCAAACCAGCTGAAAAGTGTTTTTACATATGCAGATAATTATGCACCCCATACACCTGACCGGCACATGGATGGTAAATATTATTTTGGAAGCAATGATAATATGCAAAGTCACAAACCGCTGCCTTTGGCCGCTGTATATTTGCTGCAGCCTCGCGAACACGCGCCACAGCACCTACTTGGCAGGCCACTATCGGGAAGCGCTTTTACACTGCTGATGAATGAAATTATGCTGCCGGGTTTAAATTCAAAAAAGTATCTTCAACTGTATTTTAATTCAGTTAAAACCCTGCTAGATCACGTACCTATATATGCAGTTTATGCACCTGATGATATTACAAGAATAAATGAAGTATACCAAGCTGTTTTAAACACTGTTATTACCCACAATGAGCCTGCCTGCTAAACCTTACTCACTTGCACAAGCGATCGAAGGCTTCTTTGGTGTGTTGCCTGAAGCTTTGGTTTCTGCCACGCAACTGGACCTATTGAAAGGAGCCGCCCAATTACTACCGCCAATTACCAGGTTAGGAATAGAATGCCGTTTGAACAGGCAACAACAGGTAGATTTACAACTATGCCTGCGCCGAGATGAAGACGACTTAGACAATCTGGTGCACTGGGTGAAAGAAGAAATTAAAATTGAGGCGGCAGAACAGGCCGGATTAATTAATTTTTTTGAGCACTGGGCCGATAGTTCAACTACTTATCACCAATATATCGACGAAATTTATCTGGAACTGGATGTGCTGCCATCGGGCTACCAAGTGCCGTTGCTTTTCTTTTCCCTTGAGCAAAAGTTATCTTCTTCTGGCCACAAACAGCACTATTTATCTATGTTAAATAACATAGCCGGCTCCGGGCGCAGTTATTACCCGCTGCTCGATAAAATTATTGCTGCTTGTCCGGATGGAGCGTTTGTAGCCTATCTCGGAATTTTATTTTCGCGGGATATTGATGTGTTGCGGGTTAACGTGAAAAGAATACCCGCACATGAAATCATATACTTTTTACAGCAGATCGGTTATGCTTATATAACACCAGAATTGAAATCATGGATTGACTGGGTTCATAATTATGCTGACCGTGTTACCTTGTGCCTGGACATTGGCGCAGACATTTATCCAAAAGTTGGTTTTGAATGCTTTTGGAATGATCAGTTGCTGAGTATAACTGCTCTTGAAAAGTTTTTGGAAGAACTAACAATAATGGGGTTATGTGAGGCTGAAAAAGTAGAAGCCGTGCTCAATTGGACTCAGGATATTTTTCCTGGTGACATTGCATCCTGGCCCGAGCACCTTTGGGTAGAAACCTTGCATCGGCCCGAGCACGAATTTACTTACCTGCGCAAACTAATATCACATATTAAGCTTAGCTATCAGCCCGGGCACCAATTAGAAGCAAAGGCTTACCTCGGCTTTGGTAATTTGTGGATGAAGTTAAATACACATACCGTTGAACCTAACTGATCATATTACTGCAAGTATTAAAAAAGGCATTGGGTTTCTTGCAGCCAGTCAGCTACCTGATGGTAGCTTTACTTGTTACGTTTCTAACAATGAACCTATGTTTGGCTTTGGTAAGCCTTCAAAATTATGGTGCATTGAAGATAAGATTATATTCCCATCAATACTCATCGGAAATGCGCTACTATCTATTAAGGAACACCCCAAAATTGAGGCTATGTTAAACAACATTGCCCGGTTTTTGATGCAACATAGAGAGCAGGGCAGCGTATGGAAGCATTACGTCCAAGGGCACCCCCTGTATAAAGTAAGCCCTTGCGATATAGATGATACAGTTTGTGCCTCTGCTTTTTTAAGCGCCATGCAAGTAAGCTTACCACCCAACAAAAATGCTATACTTAGTAATGTTGAACCCAATGGGCTACTCTACACTTGGTTTACTTTAAGGGCTAACTTAAATTTTAACGCCACTTATCTCCGCTTAGTTTTAAAGGAACTGGCAATGCCAATTGCTTCATTTAAATTTTGGAATACATATAGCTGCAGCCGAAAAGATGTTGATGCGGTTGTAAATGCTAATGCATTGTATTACTTAGGCGACTCTTTCAACACTCAGCCCATAATTGATTTCCTGATCAGCATTATCCAACAGCGGCAGGAAGCAGATTGTGATAAATGGTACCGTAACGTTTTTACGGTATATTATTTTATGTCGAGAAACTATAAAAAAGGCATTGATAAACTGGAAGCAATAAGGCAGCCGATCATTAACCGGATTTTGAAATCTATTAACCCCGATGGCTGCATAGGTAACAGCATTTTGGACACTTGCCTTGCACTTTGCACTTTATATAATTTTAATTCTTACAATGAGGTGCTAGCAAGTTCAATACAATATATCATACAAAATCAAGCGAGTAATGGCAGTTGGGTAAGAAGACGCTTTTATTACAGCGATGCAGCCCAATCCGTAGGGTGGGGTTCAGAAGAACTGACTACAAGTTTATGCCTAGAGGCACTGAACCGCTATAACAAGATTCTTTAATCGTTTTTGCGGTCGGCATTTGATTGTTCATACAGTATTCTGAAAGGTTTTGTAAGTACCAGTAAAGGTACTGCCCAAGCCGGCAGATTAAGCTTTAAATCATTTAAATTGGGTTTAAAGATACTTAACAGGGCTTTTGTATTAAAATTTAAACTTTGACTAAAAGTTTGGTGTGAGTTAATTACTTTAAGCAATTGCAGGTAACTCCTGTTATAATTTTGCGGATACTTTTCAATAAGAAATAACTGGTATAAAGTTGGTGAATACGTTTTACAACTGAAATTAATTCCTAAAATTTCCGAAAGGGCTGTTAATCCCGAATACAGGAACTTCTCATAGCCATATGTTTTAAATATGCCAGTAATTACATCCCAGGTGTATCGGTTACCAGCAGTTTGTATCATGCATGCCAAATCAATCAAGTATTTAAATTTCCATAAAGGTTCTTTAATAAGATGATGAGAGGCGGTACAAATAAAATCATAAGTTTCGGTCAGGCCGATCTCATCAGGCTCAGTTTGCCAGCGTAATGCTTTGGCAAAAAAATTATAGTCTGGAAAATTACCGAAATAACTTTCCAACAAACGCCATTGAATCTCTACCGAGCAATTCAATCCTGATGTATGAAGAGGGGGGGTAAAAGAAAGCTCTTTGTAATTTTCAATTAGATAAGGTAAATATTTATCGGCTGCATCAAATTTAGGTTTATAACCATTCTGTTTTAAATAACTGCGTATGCGGCAGACATCGTCAACCTTTACAAGAAAATCAATATCAGAGCTCTCCCTTAAAAATGGATTTTTATAGTAATTATTGGCAAGCATGCTTCCTTTATAAGGAATAACCGTAATGGACAGCGACTTAAAATCATTAAGTAATTGCCGTGTAAGCTTGAACTGATAAAAACTTTTCTGCGTAATTACCCTGGCGTCAATTTTTAACTGGTTAAAAATTAAGCTATCTATTTGAACATGATGGTTGATTACAACATCATATATAAAACCCCTGATGTTGTTTATACATACAATACGGTAAAATGCAGGCCAATTGACTGTAGTACACTTCAAATAAGCATGTATATGATTTGCTTGCTGAATACCGAAGTATAATCTTGATAACAGAATGATTAGTACCTGCTCGGTACTATAGGTCGATTTTAACTGATCAATCGATTTTACTTCTGTCTGCATCAGTTGTTTTTGCATTCGCTTTATATTTGACCCATCGCATCTTCCAATCAATCATAAAGGCTTTTTCTAAATCAATTAATGAGAACTCGTAACCATTGCTAAATGCATGTATCAATACATCACTTAAGGATATCAATTGAACTGATAACTTATCATTCTCACGATATTGACTGATAAAAATTAACGCTTTCTGGACAGACATACTGAAGGATCAAGGAGTTGAGATACTTTATCATGTAAAGATACCAATATTGAACAAGCAGTACAAAGCAATCCTGAGAATCAATACCCTTTACTATTAAAGATTTTAATAGTAAAGCTCTTATTAATTTTTATTCTTGTTTGGTTGTTAATTGCTCAGAGAGTTATTAACTACAAGGCTGTCCAATAAGTGAAAGAGTATTTGCAAACAACTCGTTAATTGTTGCATTTGCGAAAAAATGTAGTCTGTGTAAAGACGTAGAATTAGTTTGTTTGTAAAATATAAGAAACTAACAAAGCACTTCGGCCTCATCGTAAGTTCATCTTGAAGAAGATAAAAACTGATACTAATATAAGCAAAAAGCCTCAATTAAATATATAATGAGGCTTTCTATTCGTAAATTAGTGGAGCCGGAGGGAACGCTAAAAATAGCGTTACAGGCTCTTATTCGATATCTATTTGTTGGTATATAGCCCTGCTCACCGGGTGCTCACCAAATGGCCACTAATTGACCCCTAAATTATGCTACTTAGTGTATTGAATAAAGATAAGAACTATCAATGAATTGTGCAAATTTAAACGTTTTGATCTTTGAATCAGTTAGATGAATGCAAAATAAACTTATCTATTTAACATCAACTTTTCGGTTTTTATAAGTTTGCACGGCTGTTAATTTCGGATTTTTACAAATATTTTACAACTGCTTGAATTTTAATGACTTGTATAAAGGTAGTAATAAATTGCGATGGTACAATTTA
Organism: Mucilaginibacter koreensis; assembly: GCF_054783355.1. Taxonomy (NCBI): domain Bacteria; kingdom Pseudomonadati; phylum Bacteroidota; class Sphingobacteriia; order Sphingobacteriales; family Sphingobacteriaceae; genus Mucilaginibacter; species Mucilaginibacter koreensis. Next base: position 673,798 of record NZ_BAAGQS010000001.1, read on the forward strand.
TTCCAAAATAACAATTAGTGTAATGTGCAATAAGCCAATCATTGATAATGTTTAGTTATCCATTATTCGACTTTAATTAAATATGGCAAAATTGTGTCTAAGAATCCGTTGCCTTGAACAGCTTTTTGTTGCTGAAAACTTAAAGCAAAATAACCAAAGATATCCCCATGTAATTTTTGTCAATAATATTACTCGTGATAATCTTGCTGGCGGCTCCGCCAGGCGGAGCCCTTGAACCCGCTTTTGATATTGCAGATTCCCAATTTGATCAATAGCCAATCAATGCGCCGAGAGGTAGTTACCAACTCACTGGCGTAACGCGCTGAAGATCAATGTTGGTGTTTGCAGGATCTAATGGAACCTGCATAAAACTCTTCAAGCTCTGCGGAGAAATACAGGGTGTTGCCTCCCGCTCGCGAATGACGCACCCGAATTGGTCATCCCGGTTGGCACGGCAGCATTTCCCGGTCCGATGTACGCGTATAATGGTAAAGTGTTTATCGGCAGCCAGTTCCATCAGCTCGACGCCCCCAAAACGTTTGCGCAAACTTATATGTGACATATAAAAGAGAATGCGGGATAGCGTTTTGATCGTACTTATACATTGAAGTTTACTAGCATTTGATAGATTATTTCAGCTAAGTTTGTATGTGCTTGTTGGCAAGCCTGCTCGTTCGTGCAAAGATTTCATCAGCCATTCGTAAACCAATAATTTGAAGGGCAGGTTTGCGCAAAAATTACAGAGATAAGAAAGAAAATTGTATCGTTTGAGGACAGCGTCGACAGAACTCGCTTTGCTTTAAACGGATTGGGACTATAGAAAAAGGAATTTTACTAACACTTCAATCAGCAATACAGCTCAAATTGCTCCCGCTTTAAAAGTTTACGCGAAAGAACTTTCGGATTTTGATTTTGAGCTTATCAAACAACCGCCTACAAGGAAACAGCGTAAAGGGAAATAGTACCTGTCAATCAAACAAACCTGGTTTTTCTTTCTGATTGGCGATCTTTAAATTGCGATTATAGTTTAAGACTTCGTCAGCCTCTTCTGTCGTCTCCTCCATTTCAACAATTAGCCGGTCATCTTTTTCTACAATTGACTTTATTAGCAACTTTGTGCCTTTAATAAATAACACTTCGTTCTCTATGGCATTGTTTGTTGATCTCGATATATCACGGGCATTACTTTCCGATTTGAGCGTTTTGATCCCGTAGATTAATTTTTCAGAAATCCATTCATCCTTGGAAGTCGACATGTAGCAGGGATCGATTAATACCTTTCCCTTTTTACTTTCAAAATAGGTTTTATAGGAATTTATATCTTCCACGTATTTCGTCATCCGGTAAACAGTTTGATCATTATAAGGAGGAACTGATTGTAAAGCTTTCAGCAGCGCTTTGTCATAGGCTGCAACCTTAACTGTTAAGTCAAGGTAATTACCTCTTATTGCTCTGTTTAATGCTTTGCTTAAGTCGCCGGAATAATTAGTAATGGCATCGGCATCGACAAGTGAAATGCTGCCATCAATTACATCTTTGAGATTGGCAGTTTTAGCAGGGTTTTTCAAATATTCTTTAGTGAGAGGAACATACCTTTTGTCGTAAATGCCCTCTTCGTTTTTAGCCGCTTTGATTTTTTCTTGACTTTTATCCATGGTGAATAAAAAGGTAAAAACTTAGCAAAGTTAAGCTATTTGTAATTTTTATTAGGTCGTCATTTAGAACCAATGCCAACCATTATATTTGATTGACTTAAACCAATTGTCATAAGATGCAGACACCGAAATATCTAAATGTATTAATAAGCTATAAAGAATTATTTGGAACAGATGGTACGCAAGAAGAAGCTAAACAACTGATCGCAGGGATCAATTCCGCCACCATTCTATACAAATTTGCCCACATAAATTTGTACATGTATCTGGCACAACCAGGGCCGGAAGGGAAGGCACTACAGCTCAAAATGCTGAAAAGCTTCCTTTCATTTACAAACATTGAATTTTCGCAGCGATTCTTAGTAGCCATAAACCAGGTCGAAGCCGACGGGCAATGGCCAGCGGTCTTTTGGGAACATTCCACATTATTGTTCTTTGATTTGATCTTTGAAAACTTTGTTGACGGTCCCGTGCAAAGGCTCTCCGAAATAGAAACAGAGAATATCCTTAAAGCTTATCTGATTATCAATAGCATAACCAATAACCGTTTCACCGTAACTCAGGAAGAAATTCAGTCCGCTGTTGAACTGGACAAATTGGAGGACATTTTTCTTCCTCACTTCATTTACCAGCGCGATTACGAATCGAATCTGGATTTTAGCAACCAACTTAACAGAGGCGTAGAGCTTTTTAAATATTTAGAAAGCTCTACGGTATATAGACCTTACGTTCAAGGCTACTATAATTCCTTACAGGTAAAAGATTATAAAGACCTCTTTTATAATACGCTGACGGTTTGGGCTCAGGCGGAAATTGACGGTCCTGTTGGTGATCGCAGAGCGCAGATTTCATTTTCCCAGCTATTGCCACTTACCAATATCGCTTTCATTGACACATTGGCGATCAACGGTCAACTGCAAAATTATAAGTCCGATAAAAGTTTTACGGCAATAAGGCAACAACCATTATTTAAGATTGGGCCTACAGAATATTTGATACTGGACATCAACTTTTTGAACGACAAACTTTACAAAGGTCAGCTTTTTAGTTTCAACACCTTCCTTAAAACAAACGGTTATCGGGGTAATTTTCTTTCCGTAAAAGGAAAGGAGTTTATGGAGGATATATATTTCCGAGCATTAATGTTAAGGTGCTTCCCCACATTCAAGAATTTAAACGGAGATGAGGCTGTCAAAATCGACGGCGGCGAACTTTGCGATCATTACGCTAGGAAGGTCAATAAGGTGCTGTTGATAGAGTTCAAAGATGTGCTATTGAACGCTGATATTAAAGAAAATGCTGATTCAGCAGCGATCGATTTAGAACTGAATAAGAAATTTATGGCTAATCAGTCCAATAGCCCAAAGGGCATTACCCAACTTTATAATGCTGTCAAATATCTTGAGACAACAGACGTCGTTAATGATAGCTTAGATCGCACTTCTAAGACCGATATCTATCCGGTAATTGTTTATACAGATCGCTCGTTTGGCCATGATGGCATTAATAAAAAGTTCAGACTCGAATTCCGCAAATTGTTGGAACAAGACACTTGGGTAAACCTACATATCAATGATGTGTGCTTTGTTAACCTTAATTATTTTGAGGTACACGAACAATACTTAGCAGGGGAGTTGATTGACATCTTTAAACTGTTTGATGAATTCGGCAAATATGTCGATCAACCTGATAATAGCCTCACCCGGTTCGAAGTCTTTTCGCGTGCGTACTTTGAGGAGAATGATTTGCCGGATATTAAAGATAATCCAATATTCGCCTCAAATGTTGCAGCAATCATGCCTCAGCCAAATCCTGAAAACTAATTGATCAAAATCAATAGACATGGCCGATAAAAATAGCACTGAAAGCAAGTCAGAACCTGAAAAGTTTAAGTTGGAGTTTTTGCTTAAATCCTTGAATGAGTCATTTGGATTTAAGCTCGCTACCCGTAATCCAAACAATATTCACAATTTTTTTCAGGCGTTTTTGGGCATTTTTCCCGGCGTGCTTGATTATGAAGCCCGAACGATCACTTCATTAACGGTGGTGACGGATGAAATGCGAAGTAATTTGCGTGCATTTGTAAGCCAACATGAAGCAAAATTGAAAGTGCTTAATGGAGTAGAATCTTTTATTAGCCGCCTGTCAAATGGGGACCAGTTATTTATCATACCTCAAATCAAACCTACACAACAGCAAAGTATTGCTTTGCATAATTATTTGGTTGCGGAGGGTGATGAGGAAAGATACATTCAGCTTAGCGCTCAGACTAATGATATGTTTAAAGACCTAATGGAAGATTACCTATTATTTCCTTATGGCGCTAAACGTCAGACAATCGGAGAACCAATTAAGGCAAACAGGGTTTGTCGATTTTGTGGTAAGAGCATGCCGGAAGTTACTTTTACCAAAAAAGCCCATGCCATATCGGAAGCACTGGGAAATAAAACCTTAGTGCTCACAGAAGAATGCGACGATTGCAATCAGAAATTTGCTACAACCATTGAACCGGATTTGATCGAATACTTTGCTCTTAATAGAGCCATTTACGGCATTAAAGGCAAGGGTGGTGCAAAAAACTACGAGGGAAAAAACTTTAAGATCTTTCGCGATGAGAAATTAGAACTACATTATTATGATAGTAATAATAATGGCGATCCGGAAGAACGTCGGGGGGTGGATATGCCCGGGGAAATTACCTTGGAAAGCAATAAGGAAGTCGCCAAACAAAATATTTACAGGACGCTCGTCAAGTATGCACTGAGCGTAATTGATAGTAGTTATTTAAAGCATTTTACAAAAACGATAAAGTGGATCAACGCAGACTTCGACGCCGATAAATTGCCGCCCGTCGCAGTATTCTTCTTTGATACGATTATTGACCAACCAACTATTACGCTATACATCAGGACAAGCGAAAAAATGGAATTCCCATTCGCGGTTGCAGAGTTACACTTCGCTTTGAGTAAATACTGCTTCATTATTCCATTCTCAGACAAGGACGATAAAGGCTTTATTACTCAGGAAACTTATCAGGTTTTCTTTGACAAATTTAAACACTACACGTTGTTAAAGAGCTATGCTACATTTACCGATCTTTCTGACCCGGTCTCAAAGCCCTTTGCTATGCGTATAAATTTTGAAATGAAAAATAAAGGGGAATAACCTATATAAACGGTTAAACTCGGCTCTTATTCTGTTCAATATAATTGTAGTACTGCGATCTTTTAGAATTGGTCAACGGCAGCTTATCAAAATTAAAGCCGAATTGCTCCGCCGACAATTCAAGTCCAATACAGGCAAAACCCCAGATAAGATCATTATTAATATTCGGTAATCGTTCAAGCGCATTAGTAAGTCTGTCTTCTGCATTTGGATGTCGCCCTTGCCCCCTGTTTACAAGCTGATGGAATTAGTGATATAAACAGGAGGCGTTTCAATTAAAAACTGAGTTAGACAGATTGTTTTAAAAGATACTTGTCAAGTTGCAGGCTTAATTTTAATGCAAGCCACCATGTGTAAAATCCAGCAGGAGCGAAAAAACGTGAGGTGCTATATTTACCGTGGGCTACCAAGTTTCTAATGTTGTTGCCAAACGATTCATTTAGCAATCCTTCCAGGTCAAATAGTAGATCTTCTGTAAGAATCTCTTTCAAATGACTAAAAAAGAACGCCAGGCTATTCTCAGTTTGAATATCTTCCAAAATTTTCTTTGTAATTATTCCATGCGTTTTGAGTACATGCCGCAACCCGTTTTCGATCTGCGGAATCAACAATTGAACCGCGACGGCAAAATTTCCGCAAAAGCCATGGTATAGCCCGTGGGTGAAAATATCTATTCGGTCTTCAGGAACAAATTTGCTTTTCTCAATCAGCCAAAATATCTCCGTCTCGCTTATCGCGAACTTATCGGTAAATTTATCGTAAGCCGGTCGCAGTAATGTTTTACAATGTATGTCTCTCGTCATCGCCGCATCTCTGTAAATAAGATCAGCATTATCGGGGCTTACTGCGACAGTGTTTCCTTCTTCATCGGTCATAGTTGATCCCATGAACTTGAGAAATAAATACTCCTCAGTTTTATCTTTCAAATCATCGACGAATTTCTGCTTAACAGGAAATTCTCGATCGATGAGCCAATATATTCCCTGAAACACATGTTGAAAGTCAGGAATCTCAAATTCTAATTTCTTCAATGGTATTGGTGGCAACTGGCCGATTTTTTCCTGTTGCTGCGCCGCCAATTTTAGAATCTCGACCATCTTTGTTCGAAGTCCCTCAGTTTCAGAACTCTTTATCTTCAATTGGCTGAAAACTCGAATGCCTTTCTTGTATAACTCAGCTACCGAAAATAGTAGAGCGTTACCCCGTGAATGGTATTCATCCGCCTCCATAATATAGCCTCTCGCAACTTCTGTCCCGAATGTCAAAGAATCGTTAGGTAATAATAACGCCAGCACATGGTTGCATTCGCGGTAATGCCTAAATTCTCTTAGGCTCAAAAATGGCTGAACAGCAAGCTTTATTTTATTAGTTAACAATTCATACTTCTCCTGGTCCATAAGAAGGGGAATCATTTCTTCACTTAACTTCGTAATGGAATAACAATCACCCATCATATCTGCGTCCATTGTGTCCTGCCAGATCGGATTTGCGATCTCTTCCAAAAGAGCTGTCCTCCCTTTACCTAAACCGGATAAAATCCTTAAAATCCGGATGTAGACATCCCTTTTTTCACTCAAACTTTCATGTTCCGCAGTTAGTGACAAGTAAGCTTCAATTGATCTTTTAGCATTACTGAACTTATCCTTCCTATTGATCTGCAAAATGTCATAGAAATACGCCCGGATGATTGGATTGATAATTTGGGGGGTTATTTCCGTAAGTACAGCCAACGTTTCCTGTCCGGGCCGATGTTCATTGATATCCTTTACTTTACTGTTACCATTCAAAAGATCAAGTTTTAAGACCGCCTCTAAGTAGGTCATTAACTCTCGCTCGCTTTCGCTTAAATTGATATCTGCTAACTTTCTCTCAATTGTTAATTGTATTTGACCGAGTCTGTGGTCGGCATTGAAATTTAAATTTAGGATGCTTGCAGCGTCGTTCATATTGTTGATGAGATTTTGGTCTTTTATAAAAGGTTCGTTTGAATATGCTGCGTCTATTTTGTTTGGTTAAAAATGGCTTTGATTTGGTCTGCGATCGCCAGTTGATCTTCTTTATAAATCCCTTCGAATCCAATACTATAATTGTCGAAATCGGCCATTGCCTTGCTAAAATTGGCAGTAGAATTGACCTTTAACCACTGCTTTTTCCTTTCCCGGGTTCCTTTGTGGTAGCGTAGTATCGCATCCTTTAAAAGCCTCTTATTCTTACTCAGCAATTTGCTATTCTCGAGAAAAAAATCACAACTGATCATCGTCACCGGCAAAATGGCTTTGAATTTTGATGAGAGCTCAATTGAGAGCTCAGGGCCATTATTGATGATGAAATCATTGACAGCTACTACACCTGCGTGTGGTTCAGAATAAATTATTATTGGATAAATTTTCAATTTTTTTAACGGGATGCTAATCTCAAATAATTCCTTTGGATGGTCAGAAAGATGTTGAAGACATTTATGTAATTGAACAACTCCTTTTTTATCGCTTATAAAATTATCGTTCAGGTACTTTTTAAAAGCATTCAGATTCTGTTCCTGCCAATCTTTATAATGAACCGTCGATGTCTTGATCTCTATAATGAAAATATCGGTCTCGTTTAAAATGAGCGTCATATCCGGCGTTTTTTTGTCGTCTGATGGGATCACTCTATATCCTTTTTGATGAAATGATTGGAACACTTTTCCTAACAGAAATTTCTCCACATAGTAGCCAAAAAAAGCCTGGAAGCTCGACTTTGAAAACTGTGGGATGTAAGACGACAACGATCCCTCTTTAAACAGAAAATAGCCCCAACCCAACTCAGAGATCAACGATAGATCATGAGTTCCTGTGAAACTCAAATTGCCATTTGACAAACGGATAAATGGTTTCATCATGATATCAAAGACTGAAAAGGCAACATCGTTTTTTCCAGGCTCTAATACCAAATTCAAATTGTAAAGTGTTTGATGGATGGGATCCTCCGGCGGGATGCAGATCAAAGGATCGCTTGTTTGAATTCGTTTATCTTGCTCGATCTGTAAAGCTAGGTATAGCAAGCTAACATCGCCCAGTTTGTTAATTCCAAGCATTTCGCAAATCGCTTTTTCAAACGCCGGATAACCAGTCCCTGTAATTTGTTCCAAAAAGTCTATAAAAATGGCTTGCTTCATCCCACCAGTACGAACAAAGCTCGAAGAATTGGCGCCGTTCATATCCTGCATCATCATTATTTGCCATAGAAGATCATGGGTATCAGATTTTTCACCAATACCGATTTGTCGAAAATGATGCTCATTATAGATCATTATCGTTTCCAATACGGCCAAAGCGATGTAATCAGGACGCTCATACATAGGCTCCAAACTCGTTTCAGTTTTCTGGAATAGGTCAACCAGGATTTGGTTTACAATTAAAGGCGTAGTTAGAAAATGCTTAGGGAAGCCATCGAATACTAAATGTCGGAACCGTTCACCATGTGAATCCGGCAGTTTAGAAACAAACCAATTGATGAAGGGATTATTAATATCTCGCTCACTGCTTCGGGATAGCGTCATTTTTAAACGGCAGAACAAATTAAATACAACGTCTCGATTCAACCCGTCTAATCGCTCAACGTTTTTTTCGGGGATGTCATTTTGAGGATAGAATGCGGAATAGGTTAAAACCGCGTGATACTGTTGATCCATTTAGCATTTATAATTGATTAAAGATAATGCTTTAAAAAGCACTAAATCTGTCTTTCGATGTCTCTATCTCCAAAATATTGATAAAAATGCCGACCTTAACCTTACCGATTATGCCAGAAAATTATCAAGAAATAAATCAAAAAGAATTCTTAGCCGACTATGAAGATTTCGCCATTACTCCTCCGGCGAAGTATAATTTTGATCAGTTACCATTCAAAGATCTCCCTCCACGCAGATTTGAGCAATTATGCCTTAAATATTGCTATAGGAACTATGGCATGGAACGCTGTACGCTTTATGGAAAGCCAGGTCAAAAGCAGTTCGGGCTCGATATTTTGGTTACCGGGGAAGATGATGATTATATACTTTATCAGTGTAAACGGGTAAACGAGTTCTTGGGCACCGACCTTGCAGATGCTATCAAAGTTTTTCAGGACGAAAAGCATCAGGAAAAATGGTACGCAAAAACTTCAGAATTTATTCTATTTTCTTCAAATGAATTGATTGAAACCTCCTTTGTCGAGGAAATGGAACGTCAACGCAAAGTTTTACATGAGGTAGGCATAAAGCTGAATAAATTAGGCAGTATCGAACTATCTGAACTTTTGAAAAATGAAGTTGAGATTGTATATGAGTTTTTTGGAGAACAATGGGTTAAAGGTTTTATTAAACCTGAAATATATCAACCCTATTTGGCAAACCTTGTCATCTTACCCGAAAAGAAAATTTATAGTGAGGTACGGGACTACATCCCTCGAAGTTTGACAAATCCCGAAAAATCTAAAGAGAGTTTAGGATATAGGTTTTACGACGCAGAGCCGTTGACCGACTATATCAAAGAGCTTCATGCGGATAATAAGCCTGCAAGAGTGATGATTCGATCAGATGCGGGACTTGGGAAAAGTAAAGAGCTGGAACATCTCGCAAATCTTTATAGTAAGCCAGGCAGGTATTATCCGGTCATCATTCGCCTCAAATTGTACCAGGGCGACCTGGAAAAATTAATTGGCGCATTCTATGAATTTTGGAAATCAATACCCAGGTCAAGGCTTTTTTTGCTTTTCGATGGATTAGATGAGGTTCCGAATATTCACCTGGACACCTTCATCTCGCAGTTCAATCTGTTTTTGCAAGAGTATGAAGCAGCAAATATTTTGGCGACTGTGCGTAATAGCTTTTCTCTGCGTTCTGTTGGAGATGGCGTTGACGAGAATAGTGTTTTAAAGCCGCAATATCTCAAACCTCTCGATCAACGGGAAATTGAGAAATATATAGCAGATCGAGGCAATTCCAGTATTCAAATCAAGCGATTTCTGGATCTTTGTGTTGACAGACGTCTGAGCGATCTCCTCAGTAATCCTTTTTACCTCAAAAACTTAGTCGATTTATACCAACATGCGTCCCTTAAATTCCCTGATGACCGGGCTGATGCGATAGCACAGATCATAACTTTAAAGATGGAGCAAGATCGTTTCAAGTTTCCATCAATGCCATCAGCCGATCGCTTTTTACTTCTTGGGAAAAAATTAGCGGTCTATCTGACATTGACAGGCAGAAATTCTTTTCCGGAAAGCCAACTGACCGAGCTAACCGATCTGAATATTTCTGAGATCAGATATTGCTCACTATTTAGTTGTGAAGAGAATGACAATACATTATCTATCTATTTTGAACATAATAACTTTCAAGAATTTCTTACTGCCGCATATTTAAGTAGTTTAAGCTGGTTAGAACTAAGACAACTTCTTTTCCATGAACCGGCCTTCTTGATTCTTAAGCCCAGGCTGGTTAATACGGCTAATTATCTATTTACTTTGATGGATAAGGATAGTGAACTATATCTCAATTTCTTCAATACCTTGAAAAGTCATAATGCCGAACTTTTGTTGAAGTTTGAGAAGGATAAGATTGACTCAAATACGCGTTTCGAGATATTTAGGTACTTGGTGCTGGAGGGTAAACGGGAAGGGATAAATTACCTTCGTGGAAAGTACGAAGTAGAAGAGCTATTAGCCTATGTTCTACACAGTCCAACAATTCTGAATTTCCTCTTTGAAGAGCTTGAAGATCCGTCAAGTTCGGCTATCCATAGACTTTGCTTGTTAGAGATATTGAGGGATCTCAATACAAGTTCTATTATAGGAAAAGAACGAAAATATCTTCACCTCTTACTAAAGAATATCATTAAATCTCAGGAAACGCCGGCAGTCCATGACATGGCGATTGATGTCATGGTTCGCCATCTCTTCGTTGACAATGCTGATATAAACTTGTGCGTTAAGAAATGCCCCAACAGAAACACCAAGATTGTCCGTGAGAACATTCTCAAAATGATCAGAATTGGTGGGGATGGAAAGTATTTTGACTACATTTTAGAAAGCGCTGACTTACTTTTCCGAACTGACAGCAATACTTATTCCCAGTTAGGGAATGATTTTCTCGAAATCGTCCTTAACTTACTCAATCCAATTACTGGAGTTAAATGGTTAGCCTTCGCAAAAACTAACATAGAATTATTAGGAATTCTATTAGACGGTCTTTACGATCCGTCGGAACGAATGGTCATTCAACAAATCAACCTGAAACTTGCCACACTATATAAGCAAACTAAAAATGACGTCATATTGGACGAGTATATGGAGTTTGTTCACGCTATACACCGCAATCTTTCTGAAGGTAAATGGGGAAATCTTGCCTTATTCTTTATTAACACTGATACAATTGAAAGGGCATTTTTTGAATTGCTGAAGAAAGAAGATACCGTTTTGTACCGAAGCTCGATCGGTGCAGACCTTGCAAATCCAACGATCATAGATCTTTTGATAGAAAAAGTTCGTTCTGGGCTGATACCTCAAGATTCTATAAGATTAACCGGTAACTTTATTCATTACTTTAAACGATTCGACCTATTCAACTACCTTAAAGATCAAGTGAATTTGTTGATACCTGATTTCTTTAAACCTGTTGTCGAAACACAAGTTAATTGGCACGAGTTGAATGAACGGCGAACTGCGAGAGATTTCGAGCTATTAAAAGGTAAAGAAATTTTTCTTGCAGAAGCCGCAATGATTTTCAAGGAAGTAGCACGACTCAAAGATTTTGAAGATGATTGGTTTAATCTCGAGTATAGTGAGAAAGCTGAGATTAAAAAGATCGTTACCAATAATATTATTTTTCGAATGATCGAACGCGGGCGTATTACTGGCTACAACGCTTTTGTTGAATGGATTGATGAGTGGAATTGGGATTACTACGTATTTACCCAACTGACCAAGTTTGCGTTGGAAATGAAAAAGGTGATACCTGAATTTTGGTCTAATTGGATGCAACTATATGTAACTAATGTATTGTTATCGGAAATAGATTTTAAAAAATCTTTGAAGAAACTTGATAATGGTGGATATACAACAACGAATGGAGCAAGGCAAATACGTGGTCTATTCATGGCTGATTTTATAGTGCTGCCGCAAGACGTACTCTTTGACATACCAATCTCTGACACAAGTGGTTTCAGTCAGTTGAAGCCTTCGCCGGTTAAAAAAGACTATTTATTTTTAAAGGTCATTGACAAAGTCGAAGACGTCGATGCTTTCAAACAGCGTATTCTTGTCAACTTAACAAAAGATTTCCCAGTACCAATAGTACTTGAAACTCACTGTAGCATTTGCAATTACTTACAGATAGTTGAGGCTATACCATTACTGATCGATCATTTGCGGAAAAAATCAACCCCTACAGATGTTAAAGAGTCAATTGTGATTACCTTGAATATGCTTGACATTGATCCGGTCATTCTCGTAAACGAACTAAAGGAGTTGACAACCATTACAGCTCCCTGGCATTGGGAATTATTTAAGCCAGTTTTCAACGAAATTGTTAGCGGGAACATCATTTGGGATCGATCAGAATGTCTTAATTTGATTGAAAGGTCAATTCAAAAAAATAAAAACGAGTCCCGTTTAAAATGGCGACTTATCAAATCTGCACTAAAGTTGGGGTCTAAGAAAGCAGCAGATCAATTCTTTGCATTTATGGGCAACACCAAGAGTTGGAGTGATTATGCAGATGTCGAAGCCAAAGACTTCACTAACGTTGTTACTTATGATCCTAAGAAATTAATAACCAAGTGCATAAGTTTGCTCAAAGAATCGGTATTGAGTAAAACGAGAGAACGACCAGAAATGGTCGAACGTTTTGTAACCCAGCTCATAAGGCAAATCGCAGTACAAAGTTATGACCTGATGCTGTTTTCGCTGAGTAGCTATGAGTCTTTGATTGTTAAACTTATCGCCATTAAACCGGAATTGGTTCACCTCCGTTGGTACGAAAAAGATTTGGTTAGCGACTATTACATTCAAGCTGCAACATTCGAAGAGGAAAATACTGTGCTTAACATGATAAGATCAATTACATAATCAGACGCGTTGCCCAGATAATGGTTAGATGAAGCTTTCAGAAAAAAAAGATACGAGAACAGATTGCGAGGTTATCCTAACCAGGATGTGACAGGTTCCAAATTAAACCGCTTTTTGACAATGCCAAATGCCTTTTATCAAATAGTTCTTTCATGATCATCCAAACCTGATCAGTTAGTGCAAATGACCTTTTTGAGCTTTTATCAAGTTTTGCAAAGTGTCCCGTGATGGATATCCGTTGAAAAGACGTTTCCCCTTCATCGTGTTTCAAAAGCAGTTTCCGGTTGAGAGGATAATCTATCGTCATTGTTTTTAATAGCTCGCCCCGTCTTTGTCTCTCTTTGGAAAATTCCCCCAGAAATTTACTTAGTGAAATGGTGTTTCCATTAAGATCATGAAGTATTACGTTGTGCATGGCGAACATTTCTTCTTCATTCGCGACGTCAATCCTCTTATCACCAAAATCTACGCTGGTAACAACGCCACGAGAGACAATGGCACCGATGTTAATATTCAGGGTACCGAGCTCAAAAGTCTTGTTGTACGCGTTATCATTTTCACCGGCCTCCCACAATTCAACAAGCTTTATGCCTTTGTAAGCAGCGTAGGTAAGGGTATTTGGCGTATATCCAGACTTGCAAACTATAATGCCACTTGTTATATCTGAATCCTCCATGATACCAGCCAGCTTCATAACGACATCTTCATCAACTTTTTTATTCCAGTACTTACATTCTATAGCGGTGAGTAACCTTTTCTGACCGTCGAATTGTTCAGTTAAGACGTCAACCTGATGTTCAATCGTGGATTTTCCTTTAATTTTACAATTCTGGCCATAACCAATTATTTTAATTCCATCGCGTTTTCCAAGTGAAGTGTAGATATATTTGGTAATAGCTTCGTATTCCTTCCAATCAAGTTCGTATTCTTCCGCCATGACTTTTTTGCGATTTTTTGGGTTGTTAGATGTGGTTTCTAAGCATAATAAACAGTTCCAAATCCTGATTTCCAGTATTAATGAACAAATCAGCAATTTATTTGGTCGGGCCGTTCCTTTCGCCGGTTTTGACAGCTCCGAGGTCATCCCATGTTTTTAACTTAACCTTTGCAACATTTTCCGTCTCGTAAAGCATTGGCATTTCCTTGTTATATGGCAGGGCAGCGTGCATTTCTTTGATCAACGACCTTGCTGAGTCAACGAGCTTAAATATTCGCGGCTGTAATAGTTGGTAATCGATTCTATCTTCAGTTTTTATATCTTTCGGCGCGACATTTCGGGTGTGAATGACCTCATTTCTGATATCCTCTAATTTGCTGAACGTTGAGTATGATTTGAATTGGCCGGGGTCCTTCATTTTTAAAGCGTTTGGTAAAATTTGCCTGAGCTTTTGTGTCGTGGATTTCCACCGCTGAACTTCTTTTACATCCCATATTCTCTCACCATCTTTTCCTTTTTCAGTGTAGCTATATCCCGGTGGTATCAACGCATTACATAAGCATTCGACAGCAGTGTAAGCCATGATAATAGCAACCTTTACATGCTCAAAGTAATCATATATCTGGGTTATTTCGTCGTTGGCCAAAACGTAAAGAGTTCGAGTTGAGAGCTTTGGTTCGATTAGATTTTTATAAATTGACTTTGCGAGTTTCAATTCGCGATCGGATGCGTTTAGATACATTGCAGTGGCATTCGGCATATCGAAACTAATCGTTGATTTGCCAATTCTGAGTGTGGCGATCTCTTGCATAGCAATATCTTCATTGAGATCTTCAACTTCATAGATCAGTAGTTTTGCCTTTCTTTTATCCGAAATATGGTGTGTTATTCCATCTGCCATGTCCTAAAGTTTTTAGTTGCATTTATGATGCGTTATCTATTCGTTATCTAAAGTAAAATCCACGCGTTGATAACCGTAAGAGATGTAAAGATAGGGGGGCTTCAAAGCTTCCTGTATATCGTTTTGAATAATAAATCCTCGTCGATATTTTGTCTCTTTTAAAATTTTCCCTTCCTTGTCAAATTGACGCTCTATTATACCGCTGATTTTGAAAATCTCATTATTGAATGACCCAAACTGCAGTGCTCCGCCAACTGCCTTATCTTTCTCAGACAATATGACTTTTTTGATGATTTGCAGCGGAGTCAATCCGGGTTCGTTTTCAGAAACCTCTTCTCCTAATTTACTACCGGAGCCAAAAAACAATAAGCCATCTTCAGTCAATATTTCTTCGAAGTCATAGGTTATGCTGTCGGGGTTAATCGTTGCAAAGAACCTCATTATTCTGACTCTTTTCTCATGCAGACAATATCCTCCGAGTATGATCTCACTAAGTCCGTTTTTTTGAAGGATTGGCACAAGTTCTTCTGAAACCTCCTTGTAAACTTTAAATACCAAAGCACCGATTGAAGGAATTGACAAATCGGATAGATTTGTCATCACAGTTATGTTATTCAAAACTTCACTAATTGCATCTTTGACTGAGTAGGCGTTTATTGAACTTCCCACTACAGCGAGGCCAAATTGAGTTTCGTAGGCCCATTTATCGAAGTCAGCTTTTGAACTTGCAGGCTCTTTTATTCTAAACGGAACAGCGAACAACTTGATGCCTTTATCCATGTGACCTGCGTCTCCAAAGGAAATCCTTGAATCAGCACTAAATGAAACTCTCTCGCCATCTCTCTTAACAATTACTAACGTCATGATATAGATTTCTAGAAACTAAGCTAAATAAAAGTAATATATCAATGTAACGATTTTGACGACACCCTTGTATGCGCTTGGTTGAGCCCAAAACAGTTACCCGGTCAAAACCATCCGGATTTTTTTAGTATTTTCGGGTCTATATCGGTATTTTTGTACCATTAGAGAGGTGAAACACTAAAACGGCGACCATGGCCTGATGAATTCATCGTAAGCAATTGAAATTTTGCACGAAATAGAAATATGAGTGTTGCCCAGGTGAGCGCAAGATATAATTAATGCAGTTTCTTCGCACAAGAAAGAATGTCTTATCTATAGGCGATTTATAGCTTCGTATAGCACATTCCGGCATTTGTATGGACGATAGGTTCATCCTAACTTCCGAAGTAGCGCAAAGTAGTTCCCACGTGCAAAGCACAATATCTAGTTTTTTGACACCGAAACAAAATTAAATGATAATCAAGAACAGATAACTATTTATTATCGAATTACCGACAATGTTAATTTGAGCATACAAAACCATCTTTTGGACTAAGCGTTTTCTAATAAACGTTTTTCCTATGTCTAGCCCAAGCCTATATTTCAAATTCCGAGATCCTTTCGACTTTTCACCAAACCGTTTCGAGATAGGCAATGCCATCATCCAGAACAAAGGGCTAGCCGACAACTTCTTTTTAAAGAAACTTTATGATTTAGAGGAAGATGAATACGGCCCGTATTATTACTTCCATTTTGATTATTTTTCAATAAGCCATCCTGATCAGGAAGAACAGTATTTCAATCATGTGACGGATATAGTGATCAATCGCATCGATCATTATAAAAAGAAAAGCCCTTTTTCCTCCAGTTATCCCGATCACATGGCCAGCGTAAAGAAGTTGGAAGCATTCTTAGCCTTTCTGAAAACCATTGACCGCTGGCATAAGCTTGAACCAATAGAATCAGTAATAGCCGAGAAAGACCGGGAGATAGATAGGTTAAACGCTAAAATCGAAATGCTGGAAGCGCAACTGAAAGAAGCGACTAAGTATGATGCCAGTGAAAAGATCGTACTTAGCAAAGGCGGTTTGGTTGTATTTATGGATCTGATACACCAGATACAAGAGCTGAAACTATCTAATGGTAATAAGCTGGCCCGCTCGCAAGGGCAAAGCCCGTGGTATAAAATGATCGCCAAGTACTTCAAACACGGCGATAAAAACATCTCTATTGATACCGCACATAACTATTTCCCGGCTAATAAAGACGACAAACCAGCCAAGTATATTGACATCGCTGAAGAAGATAAGCTTTTCAAAATAACCCCTACGGACAAGGAATAGCGTTTACGCTTCAAATCTGACCAAACGCCATCATTGGTCATTCATTTAGCCCTTTTGCCCCCGACTTTTGAACCATTGCGTTCAAGGGAATCCAAATGATCGTCCCCTTGAACCGGTTTAATGATTAACTCAAAACACGAAGGGCAGAATGAATTTAGAGATCATCACCAAAGAAGATTTAAGGGAGTTTGAAGGTAGGCTCCTAACAGAGATCAAAAAGCTTATACAACTCGACGGGCAGGGCGCGTCTAAGAAATGGCTTAAAAGCAAAGAGGTCAGAAAGCTGCTGAAGATCTCACCCGGTACTTTACAGAATCTGCGGATCAATGGCACGCTCAGCTTTACCCGCATTGGCAGCATCATCTACTATAAGCTGGAAGATATTAACAAGCTGCTGGAAGGAGGCGTCAAATGAAGACAGCCATTTCAACACCGGCACTTGCTGGTTACGCGAAACTGCTTTGCCAAATGAGTAAGGACGAGCGGCTAAGTGCGACGCATGTCAGCCTGTTTACAGGACTCTTTGTCCACTGGCAGCGCAACGGCTTTGCCAGTCCTTTTGCCATTACGCGTAAGGCACTGATGGCTTATAGTAAAATTGCGTCGATAGCGACTTACCATAAGTGTATCAGGGAACTGGATGCTTACGGTTATATCAGCTACCAACCGTCTTACCATCCCAAGCTCGGCAGTCAGGTTTGCTGGCCTGCTGATTGGCAAATCTTAAGAACATGATGAAAAGGAATATCTCAGTATCGACCGATCTATGGATCAACCTATCGAGATATCTTATGTCCCTTCGCGAAAGCGGGGGGGAGCGAGCGGAAGTCGGGCGCACCCGACTTTTTCCGCTCGCCCTGCGGGGCTGAGGCGGTTTTGCGTATACCGATGGTATACTTTGCCCCCCGCTTTCTGCTATAAAAAAGGAAAACAGTATACCAAGCGGTATACCGGACAATGAAAATGTGTGAATGATGGCGACAAATGAAAATAACAAAACGATAAGGTTTTCAGAGAAAACAGATAACAAGCTGCAAGCTGTCGCTAATAAATGCGGCTTGTCAAAGCTGGATCTGTTTACCTACATGGTAGATTATTTCTACAAGACCAAGAAAGATCCAAGAGACCTGAACGACGATTTGCTAAAGAATGCGATTAACCGAAAGACCGATAATATTGTGGCATTTATTAAAACGCAGGAGCAAGACTTGTTGATACCCATCAAGAAAGACGGTGAGAGGCTGGGTGCTTCGCAAAGACAGATCATTGAGTATTTCAACAAGCAGATCATTGCTCATAATAAACAGCAAAAAGAATCTTATGATGGGCAAGTATTGGCTATTGGCAAAGTCGTCGATTACCTAAGTAAGTTGGATACTGCACAACTTGATAAGAATAAATTGAAGAAACGTTTCAGCGGCATATTGGAACATTACATGACAGAGCGGGAGAAAATGACCATGCTCAGTAAGCAGGCAGATAAAGAGGAACTGACGCGCTTTACCAGGGAACAGGTAAATAACCTATAGATGATCAAATCCACAGAGCGACTATAGTTAAAGAGTAACGAGTATGCATATCAACATCACCAAGAGCGAGACCGGCAATAACAAGGGCAGCAGTAGCCAGTTAGTCGCCTATCTCGAAAAAGAAAACCGGCTGGCTGAAAAGCTGGATCAGTATCATCAGCCGGAACAATGGTTTAGCCATGGCCGGGATAACATCCAGCCTTATGAGGTCAGGCAGAGCATCGATAATAATGTTGCCAAGCTTTCGAAGGACGACGCCAAGTTCTTCCTGATCAATATCAGTCCGAGCGAAAAGGAGTTGCTGTATCTGAAGGAACAATATGGAACAGAAGGCGCAAAAGCTTACCTGAAAGACTATGCCAATTTAGTTATGGATACTTATGCTAAGAACTTCAAGCGTAGTGGTATCGATGGCAACAAAGACCTGGTTTATTTCGGCAAGCTGGAGCAGAACCGTTACTATTCTTATAAAGACCTGGAGGTACGCAAAGGCAGAGCAGTAAAAGGCGATATTAAACCTGGTGAAAAGATGCACATTCAAATCATCGTTAGCCGCAAGGATGCGAGTAACAGCATTAAGCTCAGCCCGCTCAATAACTCGAAAGGGAAGAATGCTGCCCACAGCCAGAAGGTCGGTCAATTTGACCGGGTTGAGTTTAAGCAATTATCCGAAGCTTTATTTGATCGCATGTTTAATTATGACCGGGAGGTTAAGGAGTCATTTAAGTATGCCAACACGCTTAAACATGGTACTTATGAGCAGAAAGAGGAAGTCAAAGAACTATACCGGATTGAGCAGGCTAACAAAGTTTTCACTGGGCAAGGCCACAGTCATGGTACTGGCCTAGTAGATACTTTGTTAAAAGGAGGTCAATATATAGGCGGGGCACCTGCGCAGGATGACCACCAGCGTCGGAAAAGGAAAAGAGGTCGCGGCTATGGGCATGATAATGATCAAAGTCAAGGGTATTCAATGTAATGGAAATTGAACACCATGCGGCTGCGGCAGGTTGCTGCATTACACCATGCGCTTCGCGCCGGGTTCCATTCCGCAGCCAGCCTCGCCGCCGCACGCAGGCAAGTATTCGTTTCTCATACACGCCTGCTTTCCAGCGCACATAACAGTAACGGTCACCGCACCGCCACCATAAAAATACCCGCGCAGGGAAATTGTCAAGGGTACATAAACAACGGCTATCGCCGTTGCCCTTGACAATTTCCCTGCTTACGGCTCCGGTTGTTTAAGCGGTGCAATGACCTCGTGTGTGCAGCAAACGGGAATTCAAACGCTAATAAGTGCAATCGAAAATTTTTATTGTCTAATAAAATAATACCTTTAAATTCGATATATTTTCAGCTAATGACTATTTCCTTTATCACCCTAGTTCAAAGTTTAAATAAGGCGTATCGGTTAATCAAACCTCGTCGTGAAGATTTGGACGAATTTAAAAGCAATTTCTTAAAGCTATTAAGCCGAATAGACGAAAAAGAAAGCGAGGAAAATGTTAAGGGGCATTTAGCTGATTTCCTAAAATCTACCTATTATAAAGATAACCATTTGATTGCCACTAAGGAACGTGCAGATTTAGTAATCCATTTGGATAAGGATGCCAAATCACCTGTTGGGGTACTATTTGAAGTTAAAAAGCCTGGCAATAAGGCGGATATGATCACAAAGGATAATTTGAATGCAAAAGCAATGCATGAACTCATCCTTTATTTCTTACGAGAACGCTTTAATAACAAAAACATATCACTTACCCACTTAGTCATTACCAACATTTACGAATGGTTTGTATTTGACGCTTCTTTATTCGAAAAAGCGTTTGCACAAAATAGTCAATTACAGAAAGCATACAAGGAATGGGAGGCTGGCCAAAAGGTAAGTTCTAAGACTGATTTATTTTACAAGGAAATTGTTAAGCCGTTTTTGCATGAGCTTGATAAGGAATTTTCGTTTACTCATGTTGATATCAGAGAGTATAATAAATACTTAAATAGTGACCGGGAAAAAGATGATAACCAGCTTATACCTCTTTATAAGTTCTTCACACCCGTTAACCTGTTAAAACTGCCGTTTATCAATGATAGTAATTCGCTTGATACCGGCTTCTTCAAAGAACTTCTACATATAATTGGTCTTGAGGAAACAAAAGAAAGCGGTAGAAAAATTATACAGCGTTTACCTGAAGTTAAACGGCATCCCGGATCATTACTTGAAAATGCGATAAACATTTTAGAAGTTGAAGGTACGGTAAGAAAGGTTTCTAACAGATTTCTAACAGGAAAAAATTATGAAGAGCAGTTGTTCAATTTGGCACTTGAACTTTGCATCACTTGGGTCAACAGAATACTGTTTCTTAAATTGCTTGAAGCACAGTTATTGAAGTATCATAACGATAACTCAAAATTCCGTTTCCTTAATGTCCAAACGATTAGAGACTATGATGAGTTATATAAATTATTTTTTCAGGTACTCGCTCGACAAAGCAACGAACGAACAGCTCTCATTCAACAAAAGTATAGTCATATCCCATATTTAAATAGCTCTCTATTCGAAATATCTGCCTTGGAGGATGTTTCTATTAAGATTAATGGATTAGATGACAACCTCGATATCGATCTGTATTCCTTTTCAATCCTAAATAAAAAGAAGCAGAAAGGTGTAAAGGAGGTAAAATCAATGAATACGCTTCATTACTTCTTTGCATTTCTTGATGCTTATGACTTTTCTTCTGTTGGTAAAGAAGAGGTGCAGGAGGAAAATAAAACAATCATCAACGCTGCTGTCTTAGGCTTGGTTTTCGAGAAAATTAATGGTTACAGGGATGGGTCAATATATACGCCAGGAGCAGTGACTATGTTTATGTGTCATGAAACCATACGAAAAGCCGTAGTTCAAAAGTTTAATGATACCTATGGATGGCTTTGTGAGACGTTAGAAGATGTTAAAAACTACATTTCAGATAAAAGAAACAGGAAAGATATTCTAGAATTTAATAAAGTAATCGAATCGATTCGCATCGCAGATCCAGCAGTAGGATCAGGCCACTTTCTTGTTTCCAGTTTAAACGAGCTTATCTCTATCAAAGCAGAACTTGGGATTTTAGCAGACAATGAAGGAAATCGGTTGAGTGATATTGATGTTAGTATTGCAAACGACGAATTAGTTATTACTTACCACAGGACACAAACTTTTTTTGACTATGCTGTCAATAATACCACATCTGGCGGCTTTCAAATAGCCCCTGAGATTCAAAGAATTCAACAAACTTTATTTGATGAGAAAAGAAAAATAATTGAGGGTAGTTTATTTGGTGTAGACATTAATCCTAATTCAGTTAAAATATGCCAACTAAGGCTGTGGATAGAATTACTTAAGCACGCTTATTATAGGTCGGAGGAGAATTACACACAGCTTGAAACGTTACCTAACATTGATATTAATATTAAGCATGGTAATTCTTTGCTGAACAAGTATTCATTGACGGAAGATCTTTCAGACGTATTTAAAAAACAGAAATTTGGGGTTAATGACTATCGTTTAGCTGTCGAGTCTTATAAAAATGCCCCAAACAAAGAAGCTAAGGCTGAACTACAAAATTTCATAAAGACTATAAAAGAACAGTTTCATGAAACAGTAAGTCGTCGAGATCCCAGACGTAAACGCCTGTCAGAGGTAAGAGGACAGTTGGCACTTGCTCAAAATAATCTTGATCTCTTTGGAAAGAAGCGAACTGAGAAAGAGATGGAATCTGAGGTAAAAAAGCTGGCTCAAAATATCGAGAAAATTGAGAATGAAATTTCTGAGATCGAAAACAATGCAATCTACCGTAATGCATTTGAGTGGCGTTTCGAGTTTCCCGAAGTCCTAAATGAAAAAGGGGACTTTGAAGGCTTTGAAGTGATCATTGGGAATCCACCTTACATACAATTGCAAAAGATGGGAGCTGACGCAGATGCCCTCGAAAAAGGTAAATATTCGACTTTTGTGCGCACAGGTGATATTTACTGCCTATTTTATGAACAGGCAATAAAGCTTTTAAAACAAAATTACTATTTCGGATTTATCACCTCAAATAAATGGATGCGGGCAAACTATGGAGTCGCAACACGTAAGTTTTTCTTAGAAGAAACAAACCCTTTACTATTAGTAGACTTTGGTGGATACCAAGTCTTCGATTCTGCCACCGTAGATACAAACATCTTGATATCCCAAAAAGCCAGTTATCAAGGAGAGACACAAACATGTTTGTTAAATAAGAGCATCGGTAGTCTAGAAAAAATGAGCGATTTTATTCGACAAACTATATACAGTCAAAGTAACTTAAAGCCAGATGAAGGCTGGGTCATTTTATCTGCAATTGAAGCCGGTATTAAAAAGAAGATTGAAACATTTGGAACGGCACTAAAAAGTTGGAATGTGAAAATCAATTTTGGCATTAAAACGGGATTAAATGAGGCTTTTATAATTGATAAAGAAAAGCGGTCTGAACTGCTGAAAAAATGTCCTAAAGCAGATGAAATTATACGTCCAATTATTCGCGGCAGGGATGTAAAGAAATTTAAAGTAAAGTTTGCGGACAAATGGCTTATACATTCTCATAATGGAACAGCTCGCGAAGAACGCATTGACCTCGAATCGGACTACCCGGAAATATATAAGGAGTTATTAAAAAAGGAAAGTGAACTACGGAACCGTTACGATAAGGGGCAGCACTGGTCTAACTTAAGGAATTGTGCCTATTTAGACGAATTTGAGAAGCCGAAAATAATATGGATTGAGTTATCTGACGAACCGAAATTTGCTCTAGATAAAGCTGGTTATTTTGTAGAGGCGACTGCTTTTTTTATGACTGGCCCTAATTTAGAATATCTTGTGACTTTTTTAAATTCCAAAGTAGCTGATTGGTATTTTGATAAAATTACAACAACCTCAGGTGTTGGAACGAATAGATGGAAGAAGGTATATATTGAGAATCTTCCAATCCCCGTACCCAACGGTGAGCAGATGACGCGGTTGAAAGAAATTTCTGAAATTTTAACAGGCGAAACATCAAAAGACAATGAAGTGATTGAATGTAGATCTTTGATGGACAATTTAATATTTGAACTCTGCAACTTAACAGACGAAGAAATAGCCATTATATCAAGTTTCAGGCGTTGAAATTTTATTAAATGACTTTATATACTCCCGTTCTTCCAAGTCAAAACCATAAAGTTCAAAAAATATTTCATCGATTTGTTGTTCTAATTGTGATATATCAGAGCCGTTTTTCAGGTTCAAGGTTTCGATGCACTGATCTACAAGCCCCTCAACTGCCTTTTGCTGAATATGAGAAGGTTTGGGAACTAAGTGAGGCTCTAATGCTTGAACACTTACGATAACATCGCCTGTGCCGGTTTGCGGGGAATTTTTTAATAATTCCATTTTACTAACGGATGAATTTAAATACCCAACTATAAATTTCAAATCCCTACCGATTGCAAAACAAACTGTGTCCAAACAATAAGCGCCTGTGGTATCATAGGAAAATCTTAACGCAGAACCAACTCTTTTCCATAATATTTTGGGTTTTTCAAAATCTGCCCAATAATTGGAGCCAAATCTTTGTAAAGCGTACCATTCATACCTTATACCGGTTTCCGCTTTGTTACGTTTTTTTAATAAATCCTTATAATTTTCTAGATGGCGGTACACTGCATTGTATTCATTTTTAAAGCTTTCCTCTGCTTCTAAAGATGCTTTTTTTATATTTTCATCTGTGTGGAAAGGAAAGTGCCATGGTATAAATAATAACGAATCAGTTGAATAATTCGCGTGAAATTTAAACGTATCCCTGCCGCGAATAATTGGACGTATAATTTCTGCATTTTTTGACGATTCATTAACTAGTCTATTCTTAGTATCAGAATCAATTATAAACGCTTCATTACATCCTGTAAGAACGCCTCGATACATTTGAATATTCCAATCTTTCAATGGAGTCCCAGCGGCCAGAATTTTGTCCTTTATTCTAGCCTCCTGTATCGTAAGGATAGCCCATCCTGCTTCCATAGAGAACCCATCTTGTATAGAATGAAATTGTCGAATATAATCGCTCCTTATTCTTCAGAAATAAGTGCTGTAGCTAATACTATTAGTGGCTTAGTTTATACTTGTCCTGTTTAAATAAATTACTTTAAAAACTTATACAATTATGAATTACGGCTATATCCGCATTAGCACGGACAAACAAACTACAGATAATCAAAAGTTTGAGATTCAAAACTTTACATCTAAAAAGGAAGTCATAATAGACGAGTGGATTGAGGAAACCATTAGCTCAACAAAAAAATTAGAGGTTCGAAAGTTCGGCGCTTTGTTGCAGCGAATGCAAAAAGGAGATGTGTTGTTTGTGTCAGAGCTATCTCGTCTAGGCAGAAATTTAATGCAAATTATGAAAATCCTTCATGACTGCATGGAAAAGGATATCATGGTATATACTATTAAAGAGAACTATGAATTAGGAAATAATATCAATTCTAAGGTTCTTGCTTTTGCTTTTGGGCTATCTGCAGAAATTGAACGCAATTTAATTTCCCAACGCACTAAAGAATCACTCGCCCGTAGAAAGGCCGAAGGGCAAATTCTAGGAAGACCTAAAGGTAGTAAATCCCAAGTTCGTAAACTTTCCGGTAAAGAGGACGATATCAAATCGCTAATGAATAAAAAGATATCTTATAGTGCTATCGGGAGAATTTTGGGAGTTCACCGCTTAACTGTTTCTTCTTTTGTGAAGGAAAAGATTTAATGATGAGATTATTAAAAGAATAAATAAACCAGTAACTACCATTATTTGGTAGTTACTACATATAGGTACAAGTTTTAATGTCCAATAAGTGATAGCCCTATTAGACCACTTATTCACTTAAGCGAGGAGAGGTTGAAAATATATAAATCATATTTTTCTGCCTCTCCTAAAGTTGGCCACCAGCATTTGTCACCTTCGGTTATCAATACGTCATCATTGGTTTCCAAGCGTACAGTTTCTAGAAAGTCTAAAATAAATAGGGCCTCATGAAAATTTGCTACTGCTTTTATTCCACTCCAACCGTAGCTGTTATCGCCATTATTAATACCTAAATCAATCAAACCAACAATTCTTGCCAATTCGACGTGAACTGAGTGGTCAGGATTGTGAAGATTAATACCGTCGCCTGTAGCATAAATTTTCATAATATGGATCTAATGATTTTTTGTTAGTGGATAATGCGCCAACTCATACTCTTTAATCAGTACACTCAATGCCTCCATTTCTTCTGACGCTTCTGATCCTTCTTTTACATCACTCTGCATCAAGTCATACAGACGAGCTAAGGCGTCTTGATATTGCTCTTCTGTCTTAATCCGCTTTGCCATATTTTAATTAAATATAAATTATCCTTTTAATAATTAAAGCTGTTGATTCAAAAATATTAAGGGGTCACAATTTGTGACCCCTTAATATAACGCAAATGTCAAAGCTAACTATCTCTTTAATTTGAACCCTACTGGCTCCCTTGGTTCATTCTTCTGCTGTATTATTTGCTTTAGCGCTTGAAAGATAGATTGAATATCATCGTCGTGCTGAACGACTAATTTCTCTAACTGCTCAAATTTAAGCAGCAAATCTTTTTGAGAGATGAGCATTTCTCGGAATTTAACAAACACCTCAATGATTTTAATACTCATCGCTATTGCCTGTTGACTCTTAATCACGTTTGCAAGCATTAGAATTCCGTGTTCACTAAAAGCGTAAGGCAAAGACCCGCCTAATGACTGGCGTGAAGGTATCGCATTTTGCGATACCATAAAGTCTACTTCTTTATCAGAAAGTTGAAACATGAAATGCTGTGGAAAACGATCAAGGTTACGTTTAACCTGTTGTCTTAAACGTTTTGGCATAGTTCCATACATTTGGGCCAAATCCTTGTCCAACATCACTTTAATTCCTCTGATAAGAAATATTTTTTCAGCAATCTCCTGATCGCGCGTGCTAAGTTCTTCCATTTTTACTGTTTTAAGATGATTTTAAGTTTTAGCTCTAGCGTTTTTGATTTTTATCTGTGCTGCCAAGCTGAAAGTTATTTGATGTTCCAAAATGGAACATCAAATGTCGTGTTGTTTTATCGTGCTAGCTGGTTTGCAGCTTCTTTCGTAGTGCTCCCATATCTTCACCAACCTTTAGATCTAAAATCCGAGCATAGTGCTGAGTTGTTTTGATATTAGTATGTCCAAGCATTTTAGATACGCTTTCAATAGGCACACCGTTTAACAAGGTGACGGTGGTAGCAAATGTGTGCCTAGCAATATGAAAGGTTAAATCTTTATCAATACCGCATAGGTCTGCTATTTCCTTCAAGTAAGCATTCATTTTCTGATTGCTCAATATCGGTAATAACCGATCCTCAATTTCGCATTGTGGATGATCCCGATATTTCTCAATGACGGATAGTGCATAAGGTAATAAAGGAATTCGTGATGGGGTGTCAGTTTTTTGACGGCTGGTAAAGATCCATTGCTCGCCATCGAAACCGCGAACGATCTCTGAACGCTTTAGCTTTTGTACGTCCACATATGCCAAGCCGGTATAGCAGCTGAATAAGAAAATGTCCCTAACCTGATCCAACCTGGTACTCACAAACTTTTTAAAAGCCATCAAGTCAAGCTCTTCTTTTGAAAGGAAAGGGCGGTCAACTTTTTTGATTCGAATCTTGTAATTTAAGAATGGGTTAACTGTTATCCACCCGTTGGCTAAACAGATACGGACAATCTTCCCAAAGTTTTTGATGTATTTAAATGCCGAGTTGTTATTGCACTTTCTGACAGACCGGAGGTAAAACTCAAATTCGGTAATGAAATGGTGGTCTATCTGTTTAACCCGGATGTCTTTCTTTTTGTACTTCCATTGCATAAAATCAATGGTATGTTTTAATGTTGTTTCATATCGGGTTGCGGTTGCGGGAGCAAACTCTCGGTTGACCAGAGCCATCACTTTTCGGTTATGCTCTTGAAAGACCTCCACTAACATCATCGGTTTTTCAATTTTACCTAAATACCGATTTTTGATTTTCTCTGCTGTAATCTCTTCATCGTAATCCTTGAGATAGCGGGCCGTGTCATTAATTTTCATCTCCAATCTGTTTAGAGTTGAATTGACTTCCTCTATCTCAGGCGTCCTTCCTTTGGCTCGTCCTTCACTTGGATCCCATAATTTGGGCTCAATTCTTTCACCGGTTGCAAGTTCAACACGTTGTCCGTCCACAGTAATCCTCATGTAAACCGGAACTTTCTGCTCTTTGGCATTTGCTCTCTTTTTCAGATAAAAGAGAATAGCGACATTTTTAGTCATAAAAAAAAGCTGTTAAAAGTTAAACAAAATTAACTTCGCAGCATAGTTTAAACAAGATGTTCACTCGCTGAACATGTTGATAGTCAGACATTTTAATACCTTCTGGTGAGCAGCTTAGTGTAAAGTGACCTGCTCACCAGAATAGTCACCAAAATGGACGTTCAACGGTGAGCAAATCAAACCAAAATGTAACAAAAAACCCCTCAAACATAGCGTTTGAAGGGTTTTAGTGGTTTTTGATACCTACTTAGTGGAGCCGGAGGGATTCGAACCCTCGTCCAAACATGGTATAAGGTAAGCTTTCTACATGCTTAGTACTGTTCGGTTGTCGGGAAGGGGAAGGTCAGTTACTCACCTGTACCGTCTTCCGTAGGTGCTTTATCTTGCTCGCTTATCACACCTTAAGCAAGCCAGTTTTGTTTATCGATGCCCCATATACCGGTTCAACAAAACGGAACACCGGCGGGACAAAAGCTATGCTAATTCTAAATTAGGCAGCTAAGGCGTAGTTATTTTCGCCATTTGAAAGTTTGAGCGTTCAGATTATAGCGCTAATTCACACAACGCGCTGCATGCTTACTTACTTATCTCCATCCTGTCAATTCCGGTCGACCCCATATTGTTGGTGTTGGCAGATGCCAGCAGGTGATATCTTTACAAAGATACAAAATTTGAGCCAGACTTGTTTGACCTGCCAGCAATGAATTATTGACAGTACTCTATTTACATAGCGAACATATAGAAATAAAGTACTGCCAATAATGGCCGGTTGACTAAGATTGCACTGTGTTTTCAGTTAAAGCAGAGTTTTCTACTCGGCCGGGGTATTGCCGTAGTGCTTGATTTAAACAGAGCATGGCACGTTGTAAATCGTATGCATTTAATACGTATGCCATGCGTACTTCGTTAATACCGGCGCCAGCAGTACTGTAGAAACCCGTGGCCGGTGCCATCATTACGGTTTCATTCTCATGGCTGAATTCTTCCAACATCCACTGGCAAAATTTGTCCGCATTGTCAATAGGAAAACGGGCCACTACATAAAATGCGCCGCCAGGGTTAGGGCAAAATACGCCTTCCATCTGATTAAGGGCATTTACTAACAGATTACGTCGGTGGGTATATTCAATACTGACTGTTTCAAAATAACTATCTGGGGTATCTACAGCGGCTTCGCCGGCAATTTGCTCCAGCATACCTGGGCTCAAACGCGCCTGTGCAAATTTAAGGGCGGTAGATAACACTTGTTTGTTTTTAGTAATCAGGCAACCCAAGCGGGCACCACAGGCGCTATACCGTTTACTTACCGTATCCATTACAATTACATTTTCTTCCAGGCCTGCTAAGTGCATGGGCGAAATGAAATCGCGGCCGTCATAGCAAAACTCACGGTAAGCCTCATCAGCAAACAGGTATAAATCATATTTCAGAACCAGTTGCTTCAAAGCTTCCATTTCTTGCTGAGAATATAAGTACCCCGTAGGATTATTAGGGTTGCAGATAATAATGGCCTTGGTTTTGTCAGTAATCAGTTTCTCAAACTCGCTGATTTCGGGTAAGGCAAATCCGTTTTCTATATAAGAAAGGATTGGTTTTACCACAATATCGCTCTGGCAGGCAAAACCGTTGTAATTGGCATAAAACGGTTCGGGAATTATCACTTCATCACCTGGGTCCAGGCAGGTCATCATGGCAATGGTAATCGCCTCTGAGCCACCGGTGGTTACAATAATGTTCTCCGGGGCAATGCCATAATTAAGCTTATTGTAATACTCTACCAGCTTTTTGCGGTAGGAGAGGGTACCTTCTGACGCTGTATAAGCCCATACTTTAAAATTGATGTTTTTAATGGCATTGAGCATGCCTTCGGGCGTTTCAATATCAGGCTGGCCAATGTTGAGGTGATATACTTTTTTACCTTCGTTTTTGGCTTTATCAGCAAATGGGGTAAGCTTACGTATAGGCGAAGCAGGCATGTGCTGCCCTTTCAATGAAATTTGTGGCATAGGTTACAAAATTAATAATTTCTGGTAAAAAGAAAGGGAGATGCCTTATCAGCATCTCCCTTACAGTATGTGTAGTAAAAATATTACTTAGCGTGTGTTGGCTGCAACAACCTCGCCTACAATGTTTAAGTATTTTGTAGGTGTTTTTGAATTAGATGTTACAATAATGGTTTTGTTAAACGGCTGCGCTACAGCGGCGTTGTAAGTGATTTTAATGCTGCCATGTTCACCTTTTTTAACCGGGGTTTTGGTGTAATCAGCAATGGTGCAACCGCAGGTAGGTTTTACTTCAGTTAAAATCAGTGGTTCCTGGCCAACGTTTACGAAGTCAAAAACGGTGGTAACCGGTTTGCCTTGTGCAATCTTACCAAAGTCGTGTTTCTCTTCGTTGAATTTAAACTCAGCTTTGTTGTCGTCCTGTGCAGAGGCTTTAAAGGCAAAACCCAAAACAACCATGCACAATATCAGCAATTTTTTCATGTTCTTATTTTTATTACACAAATATAATTTTAATTATGCAAAATCAAAATAGCACCCTGACAAGTTATTCTATATAGCCGGTCTACCAATTACCGAACAGAATTTTATACTTTTACCGCAAAAACAAAATTATATATGCCTGAAGCCGCAACACAGGCAACCGGAGGGTTCAATCCTTCTGAGTTGAGTTTTGATGATTTCAAACAAATTGTAATTAATGATTACCGAGTAGGCTTTGAAAGTCGGCAGGCTGCTTTGCTGGGCCGTCGTGAAGTGCTTACCGGTAAAGCCAAATTCGGCATTTTTGGCGATGGCAAAGAAGTAGCGCAAATTGCAATGGCCAAAGCCTTTAAGGCGGGCGATTGGCGCGCTGGGTATTACCGTGACCAAACTTTTATGTTTGCGACCGGTATGAGTACGCTTAAAGAGTTTTTCGCGCAGCTGTATGCCAACCCCGATATTGAAAAAGACCCTGCATCTGCCGGCCGGCAAATGAATTGCCATTACGCCACCCGTTATGCCAATACTGATGGTACCTGGGTAAATCAAGCCGAAAGTATGAACTGCTCGGCAGATATATCTACCACCGGCGGTCATATGCCGCGTTTATTAGGCTTGGCTTACGCTTCGAAGTTATATCGCCAAAACCCCGGTTTGGTTGATATGAAGCAGTTTTCGGTAAATGGTAATGAGGTGGCCTTTGGCACTATTGGTAATGGTTCTACTTCAGAAGGCTTGTTCTTTGAGGCTTTCAATGCAGCGGGTGTATTGCAGGTGCCTATGGCTATTTCTGTGTGGGATGATGCCTATGCCATATCTGTACCTGCCAGTTTGCAAACTACTAAAGAGGATATATCTGAAGTGTTGAAAGGTTTCCAGCGTGAGCCCGGTACCAACGGATATGAAATATTTAAAGTACGCGGATGGGATTATGTAGCTTTATGTGAAACCTACGAGCGTGCTGTTGAATTATGCCGTACCGAGCATGTGCCGGTACTGATACATGTAGTAGAAATGACGCAGCCGCAAGGCCATTCTACCTCGGGTTCGCACGAGCGTTATAAAACTAAAGAGCGTTTAAATTGGGAGGCAGAGCATGATTGCCTCTTGCAGATGCGCCGCTGGATGGTAAAATCAGTCATTGCTACCGATGAGGAAATGGATGCTTTAGAGGCAACGGCCAAAAAAACTGTACGCGAAGCCCAGCGTGAAGCTTGGGATGACTTGGCGAGCGAAATAAAATCTGAATTAAAACAGGCGGTTCAACTGATTAACGAATTGGCAGGTACAGCATCGGCAGCTGATGAGTTATATAAAATAGGCACCGAATTAAATAATTTTTTAGACCCCAGTCGCCGAGAGGTAATGGTTGCAGCCCGGAAAGCCTTGCGCTTAACGGTTGCTGATGCTAAGGCTCAACGTGAACCATTAATTCAGTGGTTGAAACAGCAGGCGGCTGATAATGATGAACGCTTCAATTCAAAATTATTTACCGATACGCCACAATCACCTTTAAACGTAGCTGAGGTTAAACCTGAATATGGTACAGACAGCAAATTGATGGACGGCCGGGAAGTATTAAATACCTGCTTCGACCTGCAGTTTGGCCGCAACCAGGCTTTAGTAGCTTTCGGTGAAGACGTGGGCGCTATCGGTGATGTAAACCAGGGCTTTGCCGGTTTGCAGGCCAAATATGGTAACCTGCGCATTACCGATACCGGCATCCGTGAGGCTACCATTATTGGGCAGGGTTTAGGCTTAGCCATGCGTGGCCTGCGCCCAATCGCCGAAATACAGTACCTTGATTACCTTTTATATGCTATCACCGTGTTGAGCGATGATCTGGCCACCTTAAGCTATCGTACACGAGGCGGACAAAAAGCACCGCTGATTGTGCGTACACGGGGCCACCGCTTAGAGGGCATCTGGCACTCTGGTTCTCCACTTGGCGTACTTTTAAATACTATGCGTGGCGTTCATATCTGCGTACCGCGTGATATGACCCAGGCTGCAGGCATGTACAATACGTTGTTACAAGGTGATGAGCCTGCTATAGTGATTGAATGCCTGAACGGTTACCGCCTGAAAGAAAAATTACCGACCAACGTAGCCGATTTCACAGTGCCTTTAGGCAAAGCAGAAATTATGCAGGAAGGTACCGATGTAACTGTAATTTCTTATGGTTCAACCTTGCGTATTGTGATGGAAGCTGCACAGGAATTAAAGGAGATAGGCATCAACATAGAAGTAATTGATCCGCAAACCCTGTATCCGTTTGACCGGGAACAGCTATGTGCTGCCTCCCTGCAAAAAACCAATAAACTGCTGATTATAGATGAGGACATTCCGGGCGGAAGTTCCGCTTATATTTTGCAAAAAGTGCTGGAGCAGCAGAAGGGCTATTATTACCTGGATGCCGAGCCGCGTACCTTATGTGCCTATGAGCACCGTCCACCTTATGGCTCTGATGGTGATTACTTCTGTAAGCCATCTACCGAGGATGTAATAGAAACAGTATACGCGATGATGCACGAGGCCAATCCGGCCAAATTTCCCTCAATGTATTAATTGGTATAGCATAGCTACCACATATTCCCTAATTTAGCGCCTGCCAAAACAGGCGCTTTTTTTATGAATGAACAATTTAACGCGATAGCCCAAACTATCAAGTCACGCCGCAACATCAAACCGGCAACCATGAATGGCCAAAAGATTGCCAAAGCAGATATTGAAGCTTTGATTGCCCTGGCCGACTGGGCGCCCAACCATGGTTCAACCGAGCCCTGGCGCTTTGTAGTATATGAGCAACCCACAGCTTTTTGCCATAAACATGCAGAAATGTATCAGCAAAATACAGCAGAAGAGAATTTTAAACCTGCTGTACATCAAAACTTGATGAGCATGGGCGATAAAGCCTCTCACATTATCGTGGCTTATACCAAACGTGGTACCAATCCTAACATTCCGCAATTCGAAGAAATAGTAGCTACATCTTGTGCTATTGAAAACCTGCTTTTAGGCGCTACTGCTGCCGGTATTGCGGTTTACTGGGGCACAGGCGGACAAACGCTTAAACCAGCCATGAAAGCTTATTTAGGCCTGGGTGAAGAAGATCAAGTAATGGGTGTATTTTATTTAGGTTACACTGATGACCAGCCCGAAGGTAAGCGTAAAACACCGCTCGAAGAAAAGGTGAATTGGGTGGAATAATTGACTTTAAAAGTTAATTTATATTATCCGGCAAATCTTTGATATTTATTACGTCATTGCGAGAACGAAGCAATCTTTATGTGCCTAACCAAACAGCGCATAGAAATTGCTTCGTTCTCGCAATGACGTTTCTTGTTTTTTAAAGTAGCGAGTGTGGAATTACTGGCTGTTCAGAATTAACTTTCAGGAAATTTAATACTCGATATAGTCTATTGATTAACTATAATGATAATCAGATGACTTGACAAAGCCACTTTTATGTGTATATTTGTTATACAATCACAAAGCAATTATAGGCCCTTCTAACTTAAGCCCGCTGACCTTTTTATTTTGTTCTTAATTTAGAATTAAATTCTCAACGGAAATATGAAGAAAAACATTTGGTGGATTGCAAGTTTACTGATTATCGCTTTTATCTCAGTATTCAGCCGTGAAACGGTAGTTGCAAAAAAAACACAAAAGCTTCAACAAGCTGCTTTTAAAGTAGCAACTTCACAAAAAGACTTATTTAATCAATATATAGACAGCGTTTATCAAACTGCTCAGTTAGCTGAAGCCAGTTTAGATGTAGCTGTATTTCAAAAAGCAGTAACCGGTTATTACAACCTGAAAATGGATGGCAAGTTGCCGGCCAACAGTTCGGTAGTAACTGTGGTAGATTTTACCAAATCAAGCCGCACCAAACGGATGTGGATTGTAGATTTGATGAAGAAAAAGTTATTGGTAAATACCTGGGTAGCCCATGGACAGGGTAGTGGTGATGATATGGCCAGCCAGTTTTCAAACACTGCAGAATCACATCAGAGCAGTTTAGGTTTTTATATTACCGATGATATTTATTACGGTAAACACGGCCGTTCTTTACACTTGAATGGTATGGATGCCGGTTTTAATGATAAAGCCCGTGCTCGCGATATCGTGGTACATGCTGCTGATTATGTGTGTGAAAAAACTATTGCTCAATTAGGCCGCATTGGCCGCAGTTTTGGTTGCCCTGCGGTATCGCCACTGGTATCTAACCAGGTAATTGATATCATTAAAGGTAAATCAGTGTTGTTTATTAACGGTAATGATCAGCGTTATACTTCAAAATATTTGAATGCCGATGCCGCTGCTAATTTTGCTTTAACACCTTCAAAAGAGAAGTTAGCTACTATATAAATCTATTTTATATCCTCTTAATAAAACAAGGGCCCTGTATTTATAAATACAGGGCCCTTGTTTGTTATATGGCGTGTTGCTCTTTGGTAATTTTATGTTTTTGCATGTGGGCAAATAACACCATGTCCAAACCATATACATCTTTCCTAAACTGGATAACATTCGTTGCCGGGTCCAGCCAACAAGTCATGTAGGTGATGTATACCGGCACCTTTTTAGGCAAAGTTAAATTTTGCGGCTCGGGGTTATCTTTTCCCATATCCTGCTCAATGGTTTGATATTTCTGTCCATCGCCAAATAAGGCATGCGCTAAATCTAAGGGGCGCTCTACACGTACACAGCCATGGCTTACGGCACGCATCGATAAATTGAAAGCGCCTTTGGCTGGGGTATCGTGTAAATAAACACTACTGTTATTTGGGAACAGGAATTTAATTTTACCTAAAGCGTTACCATCACCGGGCTGCTGTTTAAATGAATATTCACTGGCACTGGCTGAACCCCAGTCAATGGTTTCAGTATCTTCTACCTTTTTACCGCCTTTATAAACGTCAATATTTTGATTCGACAGGTAGTAAGGATCGCTGGCGGCATGTTTAATGATTTCGTTGTTGGCAATGCTTTCCGGAATATTCCAAACCGGATTGACCTGAGCTACATTAATCATGCTGTTCAATTGCGGGGTTTCGCGAGAGAAGGGGCGGTCTTTGTCGCTGCCTTCATTGTATTCAGCCAGGGTGATTTCATTATCCATATTGCGACCCTGACCTACACAAACTTTCATGTTCATGGTAGATTTACCATTTTCCATCACATCCAAGCGATAATCCGGAATGTTTACAACTACATACTTGGCAGCATCAGGTTTATTCTTCCAGCGCAGGCGTTCCAGGTTTACACGTATGGTGCGCTCGGTTTCTTCTTTGCTCATGCCTGGTGCCAACACGCCGCTGGCCAGTGCCTTTTGTAAGGCCACATACTGCGCACTTTTAGGCTGAATGCTATCCAAAAATGATTTAATGTTGGTAGCATTTAGTGCCGCGTTCATGGAGGCGCTATCAGGGCGCAGGGTTTTAGTATAATAACGGGCGTAGATTTTACGCGGGCTAATTACTCCATACTCCAGTGCGTTGGCATAATCAACCAGTGAGTTGGCCGCTAATAGTTCTAAATGAGCCATAACTTCGTAAGCCTCTTTTGGTGATTTGATGGCTGATTTGCTGGTAATTTTGTTGACCAGTGCCATCATTTCATCACCTTTGAATTGCTCAGGGTTGAGGCCATGCTGACCGGCGCGCTGGCAATAATCTGCCAGGCTGCGTAAATCATTATTTTTCAAGTGGTCCATTACAAAAACCGGGTCATTCTCATTGGCTTCGTAAAAGGCAGTAATCTGATTCGGATTAGTGAGCGTGCCTTTTTCTTGCTCCAGTACTTCTTTAAATACCGGTTCGTATTCTTCAGGTGTTATCTTTTTATACACCTTATTTTTACTGATTTTGTACAAGGCTTCGCCCATGTCAGAGCGGCTCTTTTTACGACAGCTTTGCATCAGCAGGGCCAGGGTAACCAGCGCCAGGCTAAGTGAAAGCAGTACACGGCTTCGGGAAAGTATATTCATTTTCATAGCGTAAATATTCATGTGCACATCAGAATGCAATACTTATACCACTGCTTAAATTGTATGCACACCTTTAGGTTGTAATCAAAAATGTAAGCTAAAGCTCTTACACAAATGATATTTTTATGTAACTAACGACATTGCCACCTTTATTTTGTTGTATATTATTGTAGGCACAATCAATTTTAAAAAGCGAATTTAAATCATGACTGAATCCCAGTTACCCGAAGTTTGGATGCGCGGCCCTCAGCCCCAAATACCGGCCCTATTACAACCAATAGCTTTTGCACTGCAGCAGGCACGTGAAGAAATCGTTGCCCTGATGCAAGATTTTCCCGAGCACTTATTATGGCTGAAACCCGCTGGGCTGGCTTCACCCGCCTTCCATTTGCAGCATTTGAGCGGGGTGTTGGATCGTTTGTTTACTTATGCAAAGGGCGAAGCTTTGAACGAAGACCAACTAATTTATTTGAAGGCTGAAGGTAAACCGGAAGCCACTGCTGGAGTATCACAGGATTTTGTCAACCAATTTAACAAACAGGTGGATAAAGCGATTGCACAATTACAACAAACGGATACAAATACGCTTACCGAGGCGCGGGGGGTAGGGCGTGCGCAGCTGCCCTCTACCGTAATGGGGCTATATACGCATGCTGCCGAGCATACCATGCGCCATTTTGGGCAATTGTTGGTTACTGTAAAAATTTTAAAAGCCGCCGGGCTTAACCCGGCGCTTAGTCAGTTATTGGAATAATTCGCTCATGTGTTCGAGCGTAGGGTACTGGTAGGTGGCTGTGCCGGCAGGATAGTCGCCTTTTTCATCGCGCAGGTAGGTGGGCATCCCTAAATCTTTCCCGGCTTTAATTTCAGATTCTACATCATCACCCACAACTAATACTTCTTCAGGTTTCAGGTTGTATTTGGTGATGATTTCTTTGAAGGCATCCAGCTTCTTTTTATCAGTTTTTTCGGGGTCAACTACAATGGTTTCCTGATAGTCTGCTCTTAAGTTCAACATATCGAATTTGCTTTCCTGCATTTTGGTGAACCCCATGGTCACTAAAAACTTTTGTGCTTTAACCTGCTGCATGAAGTGATAATCCGCATAAGCCTGCATAGGTTGATCGTAAGCTAAATTGTTTAACAGGTCGATGCCTTGCTGCTTCAACTCCGGCGATACACCATGTTTATCTGCCACCTGCTGAAAAGGCTTTTTCATGATTTCTTTTTTAATTTCCTGAATAGCGTCTTCCCCAATTTCATTCTTATGTTCTTCCAACAAATCAATCAAAGGTGCAAAAAGGCGGTCGCCAATAGAGTTTACGGGGTATATGGTGTTGTCGAGGTCGGTAATAATCGCTTTTATCATTTTATTTGTGGGGTTAAGCTGACTTAACAACTGTAAAGAGCCAGGGTTTCATTGGTGACAACAATCCTCAGCTTAAACTTGAAGCTACCTTTGTTTTACTGATGCTTCGGTATAAAGCTAATGTTCCTAATGCGCCAGCGCAGCAAGCAGTACCTACAACATACCAAAGCGCACTGTAACTTGCATGCAGTACCAGCTGACTGCCAATGGTAGGTGCCACTATGGGGGCCAATGACCACGCCATGGTATATAACGCAGCATACTGCCCACGGTTGGCAGGGGTAGTGCGCGCTACCCAAAATGAGTTCATAAAAGG
Organism: Mucilaginibacter koreensis; assembly: GCF_054783355.1. Lineage (NCBI taxonomy): Bacteria > Pseudomonadati > Bacteroidota > Sphingobacteriia > Sphingobacteriales > Sphingobacteriaceae > Mucilaginibacter > Mucilaginibacter koreensis. The sequence continues at coordinate 711,793 of NZ_BAAGQS010000001.1, forward strand.
CATACTGATGATCTCGCCCACTGAAAGCAGGATAATACTTATAACAGCAACTACAATGCCTGCGGGCAATACATTTTGTACTGCATAACCAATACCAATTACCACTGTGCCCAAGGCAATGTAAATCAGCGGATGTTTCTTGCCATCCATATAATACACCAGCGGCATTTCAATTAAGGCGATAAGCAAACCGTTGAAACCCATTAATGCACCGATGACACGCTCGCTTAAATGCCATTGTGTTTTAAAAAATTCAGGTTGCAGGGTGAACATCTGGAAAAAGCAGGCTGCATATAAAACGATTAATGCAATGAACATGAGGTAAGTGCGATCCTGATAAGGAGAGCGCATTTCATCAGCAATGGCTTTGACCTGGGTTTTTATTGTTTTTACAGCAGAAAAGGGTAATACTTTTATCAAAATCAATGCGGCAAACAGATTGGTACAGCCATCTACCCAAAACAACAGGTGATAATCAATGGCTGCCAAAAAGCCACCCACCGCACCGCCGAAAGCCCAGCCTAAATTAATAGCCAACCGGTTTAATGAATAGGAGCGCGTAGTGGTCTCAGGCGAACTATAATGCGCTATGGCTGCTGAGTTAGCAGGGCGAAAGGCCTCATTACATACGCTTAATATAAAGGTGCCTATGCCAAGGGTAGCGAATGTTTTTTGATAGCCTAACAGCATATATAACAAGCCGCCGCTAATTAATGCCATTAGCTGCACGCTGTAAAAACCTAACTTATCTGTAAGCCTGCCACCCAAAAAAGCACCCGCAATTGAGCCTGCACCAAACAAGGCCATAATATAACCGGCTTGTGTAATGCTGAAGTGCAATTGCTGGGTACAATAAATAGTCATGAACGGAATGACCATCGTACCGCTCCGGTTAATAAGCATTACTAATGACAGGTGCCAGCTGTTGGCTGATAAACCGTTGTAGGTGCTGGCATAAATACGGAAGGGGTTGGGTAAGCGGGGCATGACAGGTTGAATTTGAAGGTACAAAAAAAGCACCGGGGTTTGGCCGGTGCTTTTACAAAATGATTGTTAAAGGTTAACTATATTCTTGTAATATCGGCACCCAAGGCTTTCAGGCGGGCATCAATATGCTGATAACCACGCTCAATTTGCTCGATGTTGTAAATGGTGGATTTGCCCTTGGCAGACAGTGCTGCAATCAATAATGATACACCGGCGCGAATGTCAGGCGAGGTCATGGAAATACCGCGCAGCTGGGTTTGTTTATCTAAACCGATTACGGAAGCACGGTGCGGATCGCACAGGATGATTTGAGCGCCCATATCCAGCAGTTTATCCACAAAGAACAGGCGGCTCTCAAACATTTTTTGGTGAATTAATACTGAGCCTTTGGCTTGGGTGGCTACCACCAGTACGATGCTCAGCAAATCGGGGGTGAAGCCCGGCCATGGCGCATCAGCAATGGTCATGATGGAACCATCAATAAAGGTTTCAATCTCGTAATGCTCTTGTGCGGGGATATAAATATCGTCACCACGCAGTTCCAGCTTAATACCTAAACGGCGGAAGGTGTCAGGAATAATACCCAGCTCCTTATATTGTACATTTTTAATGGTAATCTCAGAACCGGTCATGGCAGCCAAGCCAATGAAAGAGCCAATCTCAATCATATCCGGCAGCATCCGGTGCTCAGTTCCTTTTAGTTCGGTTACCCCCTCAATGGTAAGCAGGTTAGAGCCAATACCGCTGATGTTGGCGCCCATGCGGTTCAGCATTTTGCAGAGTTGCTGCAGGTAAGGCTCACAGGCTGCGTTATAAATAGTAGTAGTTCCTTTAGCTAACACAGCAGCCATTACAATATTTGCAGTACCGGTTACCGAAGCTTCATCCAGCAATATGTAAGTGCCTTGTAAGTCTGAGGCATCTACGTTGAAAAAGCCCTCTGTTGGGTCGTAGTTAAATTTAGCGCCAAGTTTTTCAAAACCCAAGAAGTGCGTATCTAAACGGCGACGGCCAATTTTATCGCCACCTGGTTTTGGGATGGCAGCTTTACCAAAGCGTGCCAGCAAAGGGCCTACTATCATGATGGAGCCACGCAAACCGCTGCCTTTGGCTTTAAACTCATCTGACCGGAAGAAATCCAGGTTGATATTTTTAGCTTCAAAAGTATAGGTATCAGGACTTAAGCGTTCCACGGTTACGCCCATATCGCCCAGTAATTCAATCAGCTTATTTACGTCCTGAATATCAGGTACATTGCTGATGGTCATCTTTTCGGGTGTTAATAATACAGCTGAAATAATTTGTAAGGCTTCGTTCTTCGCTCCCTGTGGTACAATTTCACCTTTTAGCGGTTTGCCGCCTACAATTTCAAATGCATTCTTCATATCGTCGGTTTAATAATTTATAACAAAGCCAAAGCTTAATTGGCTGCAAAGATTGTACAAAAATTGCACATTGCGAATAGTACATGCCGAATAGTGCTATAAACTATACCCTTTGCAGCAAAACAAAAAAGGGTAATTACATAGCGCAGGTACGCAATTGATAATTACCCAATAAATTTTGTAAACAGTAAGCTTATTGTGGCCGCTGGCGGTTTTGGTTGTTATTCCGCTGGTTTTGATTACGATTCTGGTTGTTGTTATTCCGCTGGTTGTTATTGCGGTTTTGCATATTCTGGTTGCTGCCCCGCGGATTGTTGTTGCTGCGGCCGCGTTGGTTGTTATTGGTAGGTACCGGGGTGCGATATTCTACTTTATTGAGGTTGATATTTTCCTCCAGTTTAAGCTCCCCGCGCGAAAGTTCATACAAGTCAGAAAGAATACTTTCATCGCTTACCGAATCCTTGTTCCATTGCACATAAGCCATTTTCATGAAGTTGGCTATCGATTGTACCATGTGCTGCTTACGTACCGGCTCGTCAATACTTTTGGCCTTTTCAATCATCAGCTCGATGGTTTTGCCGTAGTGCTTGTACCTGATGCGTTGGTTGGGGTACTTCAAAGGCTCCGGCTTAAACAGCGCCGCTTCGGGTTCAGGCTTCGGGTAGGGCGCATCTACATCAATGCTATAATTAGAGATAATATAAAGGTGATCCCAAAGCTTGTGTTTAAAGTCGGCCACATCGCGCAGGTGCGGGTTTAAAAAACCCATCAGGTCAATTACTACCTGGGCGTAGCGATTACGTTCTTCCTTGGTAGGCAGTTTCACAATATATGCCACCATGTTTTGCACATTGCGACCGTATTCAGAAAGGATGAGTTTACCCCGCGTAGAGTTATAATCGAAAATTGGCGTAGTTTCTAATGCCATGTATTGTATTTATAAAATAAGTTTTATTCGCTCTTTTATTTATTGCAGCTGTTTAGCACAGCAAAAGAGACAAAACAGGATAGTAAATGCTATTTTATTAAAGCGGTAACGCAAATATAAGCTAATTGTGTTGAAGCTGCAAAAGAATATTTATGGTACACATTTATGTATCTTCAATTGTATTGTTTAATATTTTGCCTCAATTTTAATTTTATGCAAATTACCCACATCGACATCTACCGTTTCAGTATCCCCATGGAACCCTTTACCATTGCTACCGGCACTATGGATTCGGCACAAAATACCTTCATCCGGGTACATACCGATGCAGGCTTTTATGGCGTGGGCGAATGTTCGGCCTTCCCTATGATTACCGGCGAAACGCAGGATACCTGCCTGGCTATGGCACGTGATTTTGCTAAACTATGGATAGGTACCAACCCACTTGAAATAGAACACCGCTTACAAGAACTGCATGATGCCGCTGCTTTCAACAACACCATTAAGAGTGCTTTTGATATGGCATTGTATGATATTGCTGCTAAAAATGCTAACCAGCCTCTGTACCAGTTTTTGGGCGGCCGCCGAAAGGATATAGAAACGGATATTACTGTGGGTATTTATGCGCCCGAACTGATGGCTGAAAAAGCATTGGCCTTTTCACAACAGGGCGCTTCAGTAATAAAGGTAAAATTGGGTATGGATGCAGTAATGGATGTAGAACGGATCCGGCAAATCAGGCTGGCGGTAGGGCCGGAGTTGAAACTCAGGGTAGATGCCAACCAGGGTTGGAGCTTTGAAGAAGCCGTACTGGCTTTGCAAGGTATATCGAAGTTTGATGTGCAGTTTTGCGAGCAGCCACTGCGTACCTGGAACAATCATCGCCTGCCAGAACTGCGTAGTTTATCGCCAGTGCCTATTATGGCCGATGAAAGCGTGTACAATCACCATGATGCCCGGCAGCAACTCACCACCGGTTCCTGCGATTATATTAATATTAAGTTCGCCAAATCGGGAGGTATCAACGAAGCTATGAAAATTCAGGATTTGGCGGCCAGCTATCAGGTGCCCTGTATGATGGGCGGTATGCTGGAGAGCCGCATTGCCCTAAGCGCCCAACTGCATTTTGCCATGGCTATGCCCAATATTAAATTTTACGATATGGACACCTGTATGCTGGGCCATCGGGCCGACCCATGCTTAGGCGGCGTTCAATATCAGGGTTTCCATCTTACTATTGATGATACGCCCGGTATAGGTGCCGATGCCAGAGAAGAATATTTGGCTCAATGCGAGCGCTGGACTATCGGATAGACGGAAACTCGATGCCTTTGATGTGCTTGTAGAGCTCAACCGCGTATAAGTCCGTCATTCCTGATACAAAGTCCAGTACGCTTTGTATTTTGGCGTATAGGCTGTCATCCGTACTGATGAATTGCTTTGGAATTAAAGCCACCAGCTTTTTATGGTACTTACTGTTGTTTTCAATAAGTGCAGGGATAAATTCTTCCAACAAGCCGCCCATCACTTTGTAGCCGGCTATTTCAATCTGCACTACGGATGAATAGTTATAGATCTTTTCAATCGAGATTTTTTCAATAGCTTTCCATGCGGTTAACAATGGCTCGGGCAGGGCATCAGTTAATGCCTTATCAAATTCGCCTTTTAATAATGCTTCCTGATAGTCTAAAAATAGCTGGGCGCAGGCTTGGGTAATGGTATTGATGGCACGGGCCCGTAACAAACCTACTTTCGCATCTTCATCGCTGTAATCGGTTTTTAGCCGGTCGGCCAGGGTGCCGCTGCTGCTGTTACAGAGTGGGAGCAGTAGGGCTTCTATTTGTTCGTAAGTAAGTATTTTAAGGCGATGTGCATCTTCTAAATCAATAATATTATAGCAGATATCATCTGCCGCTTCAACCAAATAAACTAAGGGGTGGCGTTTGTAAACCAAAGGGTGATCTCCGGTTTGTAGCATTCCCAGCTCTTCGGCTACCTTTTTAAATGTGCCTTCTTCCGACTGAAACCAACCGTACTTTTTTTGATGAATATTGCCTTTTTGGTGCCCGGCCAGTGCTTCGCAAGGGTATTTAACGATCGAAGCTAAAGTGCTGTAAGTTAAAGCAAACGCGCCGTTGCCTTTGCCGGTAAAAGGATGGGTAAGTATTCGTAATGCGTTGGCATTACCTTCAAAATGAATCAGATCCTCCCACTGCCCGTCGGTTAACTCAGCTTTGTATTTGATGCCGGGCCCGTTACTGAAATAGTAAGAGATAGCAGCTTCGCCCGAATGCCCGAAGGCCGGGTTACCCATATCGTGCGCCAGGCAGGCGGAGGCCACAATATTGCCCACTTCGCTGATGAGCGGCAGCCGTTCATCCAAATCGGGTTCCTGCTTTTTTAAAGCGTTGTAAAATATGCGCCCTAATGAGCGGCCTACGCTGGCTACTTCCAAACTGTGCGTTAACCGGTTGTGTACAAACACACTACCAGGCAAGGGAAACACCTGTGTTTTGTTTTGCAGCCGGCGGAATGGAGAAGAAAATATTAAACGGTCATAATCGCGCTGAAACTGTGAGCGGGCCTCATCTTCATCAATAGCCGTGTAGTTTTCAGCACTCCAGCGCTTGGCCGAAAGCAGTTTTTCCCATTGCATCATTTGGTAAAAATAAGGGTTTGCGCGGAAATGCAGGATTAATAGAGTTGATTGTTCGTGTTAAAGTAAATGTTACAATGGATGTTAAATTGCTGCGAACCTTAAACTGCGATTTACTTGTAATACTTTGTTGTAACGGATTGACTATATAGTAATTCACCACCCGCTGTCATGCTGAGGCCCTCGAAGCATGGGTGCACAGGTTTAACATCGTAGGATTTCTGCAACCATGCTTCGAGGGCCTCGGCATGACAACATCAGTTCACAAATAAGAGATAAGATTGCTTAAGATAATACCATTAGCTTTAAAACAGCAAAGCCGGTAATAGTCATCACCGGCTTTGCTGTTTATTATCCTGAAAGAATTTTACTTCTTTTTCTTATTACCGCTGCTCATTTCTTTGGCGGCTTCACTTTTCTGCAGTTTTGAAGCTTTTGGGTCTTTCATTTCTTTTGAGGCTTCGCTTTTTGAATTTGATTTTGTAGTTGCCATGATAGATGTTTTAATAAAGTTGATACTAAACAATTACATCTGTATCAGTACAGCTACTGTGCCAAAACATGTATTTATTGAAAATAAATTAACTTTAAGTTTATTTATTGCTGTTGCTCAACTCATTAAAATGTTTGTAAAACAACGGAATGGTTTCAATACCCTTATAATAATTAAACAAATCGTATTTTTCGTTAGGCGAATGCAAGGCATCACTGTCCAGTCCGAAGCCCATCAATACAGTTTTAATACCCAGCTCTGCCTCAAAAAGCGCTACAATTGGGATGCTGCCACCGCCACGTGTAGGTATAGGCTCTTTCCCGAAGGATTCGGTAATTGCCTGTTGTGCTGCGCGGTAAGCAACACTATCTGTTGGTGTAACCACCGGCTCGCCACCATGATGCGGGGTTACTTTCACTTTAATGTAAGGCGGTGCAATCTTGGTAAAGTGCTCGGTAAACAATTGAGTGATTTTTTGCGAACTCTGGTTTGGCACCAAACGCATGGATATTTTGGCATTGGCTTTTGATGGCAACACCGTTTTGGCGCCTTCACCTATGTAGCCACCCCAGATACCGTTTACCTCAAGAGTAGGTCGGGTTCCTGTACGCTCTAAGGTAGAATAACCCTTCTCGCCCCAAACATCATTAATATCCAGGTCTTGCTTATACTCTTCTTCATTATAAGGCGCAGCGTTTAAGGCATCACGTTCTTGCTGGCTCAATTCAATTACATCATCGTAAAAACCCGGGATGGCGATATGGTTATTTTCATCGTGCAGGGAAGCAATTAGTTTAGCCAGTATGGTTGCCGGATTGGCAACTGCACCGCCGTATACGCCCGAATGCAAATCGCGGTTGGGGCCGGTTACTTCAACTTCGAGGTAAGATAAACCGCGTAAACCTGTTTCTAAAGATGGGTTTTTCATGCTCAGCATTGAGGTATCCGAAATCAGCACCACATCAGCTTTCAGGCGGTTTTTGTTTTCCTTTACAAAGGTGCCCAAATTGTCGGAGCCGACTTCCTCTTCACCCTCAATCATAAATTTAACGTTGCAGGAAAGAGTATTGGTTTGCATCATTAACTCGAAAGCCTTAATGTGCATGTAAAACTGGCCTTTATCATCGCAGGCACCACGGGCATATATTTTTCCGTCACGTATGGTTGGTTCAAATGGCGGACTTACCCACAAGTCCAGCGGATCGGGCGGCTGTACATCGTAATGCCCGTACACCAGCACGGTAGGTTTGCTTTGATCAATAATCTTTTCGCCATATACAATAGGATAGCCGGCAGTTTGGCACACTTCCACATTTTCTGCACCGGCATCTTTCAGGCGTGCAGCTACATAGTCGGCAGCTTTAAGTACGTCAGCTTTATATTTAGGGTCGGCGCTTACTGATGGAAAGCGCAACAAATCAAACAATTCGTCCAGCATGCGCTGTTTGTTTGCTTCTACATAATTTTTAATGGTATCCATAAGTACATATGTTTACCTGCAAATATATAAATGCTATACCGCCTTGCACTAAAAAGCCGAATTTTTTAAACATGGAATCAGCCAGATGTTAGACGACAAAACAGGTAACCAATTAGTGTGGAAAACTTTACGGATATATGGAGAATAAATATAGAAACAGCAAATGTTAACTAATATTAAAATAATATTTTTGTAATAACCTAAACTGTGGTTGATATATCATTTGCTATAAAGCAGTTATATCAGAGAGGGTAGTGTGGTAAGATTAGGTGGTGTATTAATGAATTGAAGAACTGAAATTAATTATCAATGCTTATTGTTAGGCCAGTAGCTAATTAATTTCAAAGCTTTTACCATTTTAATCAAGAGATAATTGCCTATGAAATAACCTTATTTACAACGCGCACCAGTATTTTTTTGCAGTTAGCATATCATTTATATCAAATGTGAAGCCTACCTTTTGTTTAGGGCCTTTTGAATTGATAGGAGAGAATCACAACAGCTTTATCTGTTGCTAAAAACTGATAAGCCGGTGTATTAATTTATTCAATACAGTATAATAAACAATAGTAGTGTGCAGCTTTAATAAGTTATTGACTCGTGTCAATAATATTTCGGTTTGCAAAACTTAAAAACAAGCTTTGCAAACCGAAGAGTATAGCTTTTACTATTGTATTGTTCCTAAATCACTTTTAGCGCTACTTGTGCTTCTTTCTGCAAAATCAGCTTTTAAAGTGCTGGCATTAACCGGCGGCTTTGCTGCAGTACTCTTTTTAGTAACCGATAATGCGGTAACACCTGAAGTTAAGATAATTGCAGCTGCAATAAGTGCTTTTTTCATGACTATATGGAATATAGGTGATTATGTATTAAACAGGACCTCAGAGAAATAATTGAGATAATTATTTTGACTTGGCTTTAGTAGTTGTTGTAGTAGTTGTAGTAGTAGAGTTAAACTGAACTGTACCTACATCACTCTTGTCACCTGCAACTTGTACAGTGCCTACATCGCTTTTGTCGCCTGCTACCTGAACGGTACCTACGTCGCTTTTGTCGCCTGCAACTTGAACGGTGCCTACGTCGCTTTTGTCCAATTTAGGCTGTACGTTTTCTTTGCTGCAAGAGGTCATTGCAAAAGTAGAAACTGAAATTAAGGCGATAGTAAATAGCTTTTTCATGTGATTATAATATGGATGTTAATAACTAATTAATTTGTATGTAATGATTCTATTAAAATAAAGTGCTTACTGAACGATGCCCACGTCGCTTTTGTCGGCAATTTGAACGGTGCCTACGTCGCTTTTGTCCATTTTAGGCTGTACATTTTCTTTGCTGCAAGAAGTCATTGCAACCGTTGATGCGATTAGGGTAATTATTGCTAATATTTTTTTCATAAAAAGTTACAAGCTAATGTGTTGTAATGTTTATTTGAATTAACACTACAAATGTAATTATGGTTTTTTAATTCCCAAAAAAAAGTTGAAATTTTTTTGAGCTACGCTTTTTTTAAAGAATGATGCATAATTTTTTTTATATTATAACTTTAATTAATATTGAGCGTATTACCACATCAATGAAAAAACTGTACTTAGTGCTGATGCTATGCTTTGGAGTTCTGTATGTGTACGCGGACGTGATGCCCGATGTTGCTGCGAATGACACCAACGAAGTAAACAGGCTGAATAAGTTAGCTTACAACAACTATCGTGATAATGCGGATCAAACTTTGATTTATGCGCAGCAGGCTTTAGCTCTGGCCAATAGGTTAAATTACAATAACGGGAGGGCGGAGGCATACCGCTTGGTTGGGATTGGAAATTCTACACTTAACCAACCTGATAAAGCCATTCATAATTACTTGATAGCTCTTAATTATTTCAAAGCTGCAAAAAACATGGCGGGCGAAGCTAAAGTGTATAATAACATTGGTAATGAGTATCAAGAAATAGACTTTGATAAAGCGCTCCAGTTCTTCGACCAGGCACTCACTTTAGCCACACGGCTTAATAATAGTAAACTCATTGCTGCCCTAAATTTGAATATGGGTAATGTGTATTACCGTAAAAAACAATTTACCAGCGCTATAAAAGCCTATAAAGTAAGTGAGCGTATTTTTACCGAACTTAAGGATACAGCTGATTTAGTGCAAAGCTGGAGAAATGAAGGGGTGATTTATTTTAAAACCCAGGATTTTGCTGAAGCTAAACGGTTGCTTACTTATGCGCATGACCAAGCCAAGGTGCATGATATGAATACTATTGTGGCTGGTGTGAATTTGACGCTTACAGCGCTATACGCTGCCGAAAAGAACTTTACTGAGGCTGAAAAGGCTTTAAACGAAGGTCGATCATATGCTGAGTTAACAAGAAACACTAAGCTGTTGTACGATTACCTGATTACAGCTTACGAAATGGAATTTAAACGTCAGAACTATAAGGCAGCTGTGTATTATCTGCGAGAGATATACAAAAAGGATAGTATAGATAACCGATCAAACAGTTCAACCAAGCTTACCTTATTGCAGGAACAGTTTAAACAGCAGGATTTGCAGCAAAAAACCTTGTTGGAACTGCAGCGTCAAAGTTATAACCGTTACCGCTTTATTGCTGCAACTATAGTAGCAGGTTTGCTTATTGTAGTGATAGCTTTGTTAGTTGGTAACATTAAACGCAAAGCAGAAACTAATAAGCGTTTGACTGACTTGAACGCTGAGGTGAATTATCAGAAGGATAATTTAGATCGTATCAATCATCATCTCGAAGAAATTATTGATGAGCGCACCAAAGATTTACAGGATAAGAATGCGCGCTTATCAGAATACTCGTCCTATCTTTCGCACCAGATACGCGGACCTATTGCCACATTAAAGGGATTGCTCAACTTGGAAAAGGAAAGCCTGTTAAGCCAACGTGAATGCCTTAATATGATGGATAAGTGCGTTACTGATATTGATGAAAAAATCATTGATATCAGCGATATGCTTCACGATAGCGAAAATAAGGTACTATAAAGTTTGTTAGCAGTAATTAGCTACCTGTAAATAGAAGGTAAACTGGAGTGTATCTGCGCTTCCATCAGGCCCAGGTACATGCAATACCAGGCCACCATGTGTAAAATAAGCAATTGCCTGTGGTGCTTGTAGCCTTTGGTCTCAAAAGCCAGCGTTTCGTTACCTGCGGTTACAAAAAAGCTCACTTCGCCCTTTTGAGGAACAAATTTGGATTTTAAAAGATCCACTACCTTTACTTTAAGCTTTGTAGACGGATCATGTATAGTGCTGCCATTTTTAGGTGCAGCATTCCGGGTTAAAGAAACAAAGTAGTTTGACATCACTGGTAGATTTAATGCAACAGTGATTGAACAATTATTACTCCAAAATGGCTATTTAGGGTCAGAAAAATAATTTTTGTGTATTGGGTAATTTATAGCCTATAAATTACATAAACGTTATTATACTTAACTCAAAGTATATCTTGTGCTAAGTATAATAATCGTGTATTATGCAGGGAGAGATGTAATTAGAGAAGAAGTGTCAATAATTTTAAACACTTATTATAAGGTAATTATACAGCAAGTGATTTCTTAATGTATAGTTCCTCGTACAATTCAATTACCTTTTTTTGTAAAGAGGCAATTTCATTTTCGCGTTCGGCAAGTTTCTTTTGGGCAGCGCTGTTAACACCAGCGGCAGGTTCCATTTGCGCTACATTCTCTTCAGGCATTAGCAAATTGGTTACATTCATTTCAAATATTGCCGCAATCTGTTCAAGGCGCGAAAGATTGACATCGGTAACACCGGTTTCAATTTTCGACAAAGCAGGTATAGAAATACCAAGACGTCCGGCTACCTGCTCCTGACTCCATCCATACTTATGCCGGATCATCCTGATATTTTTGCCTACCTGTTTGTTGGCTTTGTTTTGGGTTAATACATCACTCATCGTTTAATCTTAATTAATTTAGGGAAAAAGGGGTATTTAAGTAAGTGCAAACCCAGTGCCAATGCTTAACTATGCCTTAAATGCTGCTTTTTAAGCAATTAATTAAAAAATGAGGCAAGGTTTGGGGTGACGTTTCCCCATAACTTGGGTAATTGTTGCACCATTTATTTACAAAAACTTAACACAAAAAGGCCAGGGCTATAAAGCCCTGGCCTTGTACGTTCAATATTTATAAGTCTTTACTCGGGTTGGCCGCTCACAATACGCAGTTTAGCGAATTTGAGCAGCAGTTGTTTCTGTCCGATTTCCTTAAAAAATATAGTGGCTTTTACATCCGGCTTTTTGCCATCAAGACTTACTACTTTGCCATAACCAAAACGCTCGTGCTCTACTTCCTGGCCAACCTGTAAATTGCCGGTATCAGAAGGTGCAAAGTTTGCAGAAGGCACATGTGCTTTAGCCAGCAGCGAAGTAGTTTTTACTTGTGGCTTCGGTTTAGAGAAGCTATCTTGGTTGCGGCTCCAGGCGGTGCGTTCCTGATCAAAGAACGGGTTGCTGCCTGCAGCAGGCTTGGCAGTAAAATCAAGCTCGAGATACTTGGCATCAATTTCATCTAAAAAGCGGCTCGGCTCACAGTTAATAAGGGTGCCGAATTTAAAGCGCGAGGTTGCATAACTTAAAGTTAGTTTATACTCTGCACGGGTAACAGCCACGTAAAACAAACGCCGCTCTTCTTCCAAATCACTGCGCGAGTTTAATGACATTTGGGAAGGGAACAGATTCTCTTCCAATCCAACCACAAATACCTGCGGAAACTCCAGGCCTTTGGATGAGTGGATGGTCATTAATGATACGGTATCAGCATCTTTGTTTTTGTCGTTGTCATCGTTAGTCAATAAGGCTACATCCTGCATAAATACATCCAAGCCTTTTTCTTCCAAATCTTCACGTTCTGAGAACTCTTTAATACCGTTAAGCAATTCTTGGATGTTCTCGTATCGGTTTAAGCCTTCTACAGACTTATCCTCATACAAATCTTTTAACAAGCCCGAATGCTGGGCGATGTGCAAAGCTGCATCATAAGCCGGGCTTTGCTGCGCCAAAACTTGGAAGCTTTGTATCATGTTACTGAAATTTCCCACAGCTGTAGCACTGCGGCTATCCAGGTAATGCGAAGGGTTGGTAACTACATCCCAAAGGGTCGTATTATTTTGACCGGCAGCCAAAATAAGTCGGTCAACAGTAGTGTCGCCAATCCCACGGCGCGGATAATTAATTACCCTTTTAAGAGCTTCCTCATCATTTGGGTTAAAAGTGAGCCTGAAGTAAGCAATTAAATCCTTAATCTCTTTACGCTGATAGAAGGAGAGACCGCCGTATATTTTATACGGAATATTGAGCTTACGTAATGCCTCTTCCATGGAACGCGATTGCGCGTTAGTGCGGTACAAAATAGCAAAATCATGCCATTTAAGTCCTTTGGTAGTGCGCTCCTGCATAATGGACTCGGCTACGGTTTTGCCTTCCTCGTTATCACTAAAAGAGCGGCTTACTTTAATTTTATCTCCACTTTCCTTTTCCGAAAAAACATCTTTTTTAAGCTGGTCCTTATTATTGGCAATAATGCTGTTGGCAACGTTTACAATGTTTTGTGTAGAACGGTAGTTTTGCTCCAGCTTAAATACTTTCAGATCGGGATAATCCTTCTCAAAATTTAGGATGTTCTGAATGTTAGCTCCACGGAAGGCATAGATACTTTGGGCATCATCACCCACCACACAGAGGTTTTCGTTAACAGCAGCCAGGCGTTTCACAATCAGGTATTGCGAAAAGTTGGTATCTTGATACTCATCCACCATCAGGTACCTGAATTTGTGCTGGTATTTGTTCAATACCTCAGGATAATTGCGTAAAAGCTCATTGGTTTTAAACAGCAAATCGTCAAAATCCATCGCCCCGGCACGGTAGCATCGGGTAGCATACATCTCATATACTTTGCCCAAATTCCCCCGGCCCGATGAAAAATCATCAGTCTGGATAGCCGCATTCTGCTGGTACTCCTGCCACGAAATGAGGTTGTTTTTAGAAGCTGAAATGCGGTTGTATACAAAGTTAGGGTTGTACAACTTGTCATCCAGGTTCATCTCCTTCAGCACTGCGCGCAGTACGCTCTTGCTGTCGTCGGTATCATAAATGGTAAAGTTGCTGGGGTACCCCAGTTTGCTGGCCTCCACACGCAATATTTTGGCAAATACCGAGTGGAAGGTACCCATCCATATATTCTTGGCTTCGGTGCCTACTACCTGCGTGATACGATCTCGCATTTCGCGGGCAGCTTTATTGGTAAAAGTAAGCACCAGGATGTTAAAAGGATCAACCCCTTTACGCACCAGGTGCGCTACCCGGTAAGTAATTACTCTGGTTTTGCCCGAACCAGCACCGGCTATAATCATTACCGGCCCCTCAGTTTGCTCTACCGCATCGCGCTGAGCCGGATTCAGACCTGCTAAATAATTCAAATTCTCTCCCATATCAATGCCCGCGAAATTAAGGTTTTTAACTTAATGAATTACTAATGTTTTTGGGATTAAAATTTCAGCTCTGAAAAGAACAATAAGGTATGTTTTCGATGTTTTAGTCAAATAATATGATTAACCGCTTTTTTCAGTTGTTGGGCGTTACTATTTTACTTTTGGGGTATGTGATTATTATGGCTGATACCATACAAATCCTCGCAGCAGATAACATCAATACAATAATACTTACTGGTAAACTTGCCACTATAAAACAGCGAAAATACCGGGGAAATTACTCATATTATATTTACCTGCTTAATACGAAAGAACGTTTTGTGATCGGAGGTCATGAAGTGGGTTGTTTTGATTATGGTGCTTTTCAAAAGAAAGTGCGGCCCCATCAAACTGTTTATTTGCGCTTAATGAAAAGAGGGGGGCTTTTGTTACCAGCCGACCATCAATCGGTTATTGATATCATGGCGGACAATATGCATTACTTAAATATGGAATGTGTTAAAATAGAGGCAAAAAAGCTTTTATTTTGGCTGGCTAGCGGCCCCTTTATTTTATTTTTTGTGATTTGGTTGCTGTATAAGAAACACCAGGTGAAACAAATTTTCAACCGATAATGAATACATAAGGGCACTTTGTTGTTGAGTTACTGCAAACAATTATAAGTTTGCATCTTTATAACCAAAAGTAATCATCTGCCTACATGAATCGTCTCGCTCAATCTTCATCCCCTTATTTACTGCAACATGCCAATAACCCGGTCGATTGGTACCCTTGGGGGCCGGAAGCTTTACAAAAAGCTAAAGACGAAAACAAACTGATACTGGTAAGCATCGGCTACTCGGCCTGCCACTGGTGCCATGTTATGGAGCACGAAAGTTTTGAAGACCAAGGTGTTGCCGCCGTGATGAATGAACATTTTGTATGCATTAAAGTGGATCGTGAGGAGCGCCCCGATGTAGACCAGATTTATATGAGCGCCGTACAATTAATGACCGGCCGTGGCGGCTGGCCGCTCAACTGCATTTGTTTGCCCGACCAGCGACCTATTTACGGCGGCACCTACTTTCCGAAAAATGATTGGGTAAGCCTGCTATTCAACCTGGCCGATTTCTATCAACAGAAGCCGCAGGAGGCAGAAGATTATGCTGTACGATTAACGGATGGTATCAAACAATATGAATCGGTCAATTTTATTGAGCATCAATCCGAGTATAAGAAAGCCGATTTGGAACTGATTGTAACCAATTGGAAGAAGCATTTTGACATGAATGAAGGTGGTACAGGCCGTGCCCCCAAATTTCCGATGCCCAACAACTGGCAGTTTTTAATGCGTTATGCGCACTTAATGCAGGATGAAAGTATTACGCTGGCCGTAAAACTTACCTTGCACAAAATGGCTTATGGTGGTATTTACGACCATATAGGCGGCGGCTTTGCCCGGTATTCGGTAGATGGCCGCTGGCACGTGCCGCATTTTGAAAAAATGCTGTACGATAACGGCCAGTTGGTAAGCCTCTACGCCGAAGCTTATACGTGGCAGCAAAATGAGTTGTACCAGCAGGTGGTAAAAGAAACGGTAGCTTTTTTAGAACGCGAATTAATGTCGGTTGATGGTGGCTTTTATTCTGCCCTTGATGCTGACAGCGAAGGAGTAGAGGGCAAGTTTTACACCTTTAACAAAACCGAACTGGATGACTTATTGGGTGAAAATGCAGCTCTTTTCAATGCTTACTACCATGTAACTGATGAAGGCAACTGGGAAGAGGAAGAAACCAATGTGCTGTACCGCAAAGAGAGCGACGAATTGCTGGCCAAACAGTATAACCTCAGCCTGTCCGAGCTGCGAAATATCATCCACACCAGCCGCGAAACAGTGTTCAATTACCGCAGCAAGCGCATCAGGCCGGGTTTGGATAATAAGATACTGGCTTCATGGAACGGCTTAATGTTAAAAGGATTATGCGATGCCTACCGTGCTTTTGATGAACCTCAGTATTTAGAACTGGCATTAAAGAATGCCAGATTTTTACAAGCGAACATGATTACGCCCAATCAGCGTTTAATCCGGATTTACAAACCCGGAGCCAACCAGCAAAGCGGCCCGCATATTGCTTTTTTGGATGATTATGCCAATGTGATTGATGGTTTTATTGCCCTGTATGAAGTTACGTTTGATATAGCATGGCTCAATTTAGCCAAACAACTAACTGAACAAGCCATTGCCCACTACTATAGTGGTACCGAAGGCATGTTCTTTTACACCGCCGAAGATGATAAGCAGTTGATTGCCCGTAAAAGTGAAATAATGGATGGAGTGATTCCTTCATCCAATTCAGTAATGGCTACTAATTTGAAAAAGTTGAGCCTGTTTTATGCCGATCAGCAGTTTGAAGATATAGCTGCCCAATTGCTGCGCAATTTGATGCCTTATATGGCTAAATATGGTTCTGCGTATTCTAATTGGGCCAACTTACTGCTGTTAGAAATTGCCGGAATCAACGAAGTAGCAGTTACCGGGCCCGAAGCTGAAACTTTGCGCTGGGAGATGGAACAGCAATATGTACCCAATAAAATAATATTGGGCGGTATGCAGGAAAGTTTACCTTTGCTGCAGCAGCGCATTACTCAGGAGAGCCGTATTTTTGTGTGTAAGGACAAAACCTGCGGCCTGCCGCTGACCTCTGTTGCTGATGCCTTAAAACAAATTAAAGCCTGAAGGCTTATTATACTTAAAAACAACCCGATGAAAGTACAACCCAATCACGTAGTGTCATTAACCTACGATTTGTATGTAAACAACCCCGAAGGCGGCGAATCGCATGTAGAAAGTGCTACACAAGAGCAGCCCCTTACGTTTTTATATGGCGCTGGTCAGATGCTGCCTAAATTTGAAGAAAACTTAAGTACATTATCAACAGGTGATAGCTATGATTTCCGTTTAGCTGCCGAAGATGCTTATGGCGAATATAGCGATGAGGCAGTAGCCAGCTTGCCTAAAGAAATGTTTCAGGGTACTGAAATGCCCGAAATTGGCGCCGTATTGCCTTTGCAGGATAATCAAGGCAACCGTTTCCAGGGCCAGGTAGTATCTATTGCCGAAGATGGTGTGGTGGTAGACTTAAATCACCCAATGGCTGGTCAGGAACTGCATTTCAAAGGCCAGATCATTAACGTTCGCCCGGCTAACCCTGAGGAGTTACAGCACGGCCACGCACATGGTCCTGATGGTCATCACCAGCACTAATTATAAAAGCAAAAAACCGGATATTATCCGGTTTTTTGCTTTTAATGTCTTTATAATTCCAGATTTGAGCCTTTGAGTTTGCAACTCAGTAATATTCGGCACGAAATTTCCCTGCCGTTTAATGTAGCAGGGTAGAAGCTTTTGTCATCATCGCTCAGCTGGTCGATCTTTACAGCCAGCACTTTTTCTCCGTATACATAAGATTTGATATGCACCCTGTAATCGGCCAATCTTCCTGCCGGACTAATTAGAAATTCTAAGTACACAGTGGGTTCTCCATATCCGGAAACATAAGCAAAATCGTATAAATCTTTAGGAAGCCTGAAAAGGTTTAGGTAGGGCAGATACCCGAAATACCGGCCTCCAATGCGAATGGGTTTTGTAATTGTATCGCTTTGCTTAAAGTCTTCATCTACTACATACTTTATTCCTGAAGTACTGTCGTCAGGTGCCTCGTAAGTCAGCAAATGTTTAGTGTAATTGTAATGCTGCATTAACTTACCGGTTTTATCAAAAAAATGCCATGTGCCGGCTTTCTCATTATGTTCATACAGGCCGCTGGCAACGGGTGTATTTTTTTTGTAAAAAGCCTGATATAAGCCTTGCATCACTTTCTTATTGGCACTAAGTACGTGGTATTTAATACTTACTTCCGGGGTAATTTTATCTTCTACCTGTGTGGTGGCCTCTTGTGCGTATGCACAAATGCTACAAAGAAGAAACAGGGTTGATAGCAAATATTTAAAGCTCATTTCTGTGCAACATAGCATTAATCTATCTCAATAACAACTGTTCGCCGATGCTCTGTATGTCATCAGCATCCAGGCTGCTGCTACCTTCCGTTGCCCACGTAAACATTGTGTCTTTGAACAAAGTGAGCGTAAAATTATCAGTCACTACTTCATAATAAGTTTTATCATCCTGCTCATAAGGATGTACGCGTGCGGGTAATTGCTGGCTGTTAAGGGCTAAAGTAATATCAAAATCTTCCATCAAAAAACAATTTTTATCATTATAAAACCCCAAACCGGCAAGAGGGTTTGTATGTACATCACATCTATTACTTGTATTGTTATACCGCAGAACAATGCTTTAAAACACACGTTGTAATAATTAGCGAACCAGTTAAAAATTACTCGTCATGACATTACCCATCGCCACCGGAATTGTAGGACTTATAATGGTACTTGCCGTTTTTCTGATTATCAGGCAAACCATAAAGCAAGGAAAACAGAAAGAGCGGGAAGAAGCCAACAAAATAAGCGACAGTAAGAGGATTTAAAATTTGATAACGTTTGGGCTATTAACGCATTATGGGGCTTTTGGGAAATAACCGATAAACAAACCTTGCCCAGGCCTGTTGATTTAACTATAACTAAAAAATAAAATTATGTTTCCTCCCATTTTAGGTATCGCACTTTTTGTTGGTTTTATTGCGCTTGCGTTGTTTCTGGTGTTCAGGCAAAAAAGCGGCAGAAAAGATTAAGCTGTATAGAACAGCTTATCCAAATCAAAGTCGGTGGTATAGCTTCACCCAATTGAGCAGCTTTGCCGCCAGTTTCTTGCTTAACCGCTTTTCCGACAGGCGCCACAGCCAATTGTTCTCTTCGGAAGCCGGATTATTAATTCTGGCCTGTTCATCTAATCCTAATATATCCTGTACCGGAAGTATGGCAACTTCTGCCGCCGATGCGTAAGCCATTCGTGCCAGCACTTTGTGAATATTTTTGGCCGATACCTTTTGCCCGATATATTCTTCCAGTTGCCGTTTCACGTTTTTATCCGCATCCTGCCGGTACCAGCCTACCGAAGTGTTATTATCATGGGTTCCGGTATATACAAAATAATCAGGTTCGTAATTATGCGGAATGTACAGGGATGATGGCATTGTATCGCCAAAGGCAAACTGTAATACCTTCATGCCAGGTAGGCCAAATTCATCGCGCAGCGCAAAAACTTTTTCGTCAACATCACCCAAATCCTCAGCTATAAAGGGTAATTCGCTTAAGGCTGATTTGATAGCGGAAAAGAACCCGCTGCCCGGCCCGGTTTTCCATTCGCCGTTGCGGGCGGTGGTTTCATTGGCCGGCACTTGCCAATAAGCCTCAAATGCCCTGAAATGATCTAAACGAAGCAAATCGAATAGTTCCATGTTTTTGCGCAGGCGGTTTATCCACCATTGGTAGCCCGTGGCTTTCAACTGGTTCCAATTGTATACCGGCATCCCCCACAGTTGCCCATCAGCATTAAAATAATCTGGCGGAACGCCGGCTACACCTATGCGGTTACCCTGGTTATCAATACTAAAGATGTTACGGTTGGCCCACACATCGGCCGAGTCATAGCTGACATAAAATGGTAAATCACCAAACAGCCGAATGCGGTAGGTGTGGCAGTATTCTTTTAATTGGTGCCACTGTTGTGTAAATTGAAATTGCAGCCATTTTACCTTATTTAAAGCGGCTTGGTTGGCTTTGGTAAAGCGGTTAATGGCTGCCGGTTTTCGTAATTTTAAGTCGTCGGGCCACTGGTACCAGGGTTGACTGTTTTGCTGCTCGCGGATAACGGTATACAGCGCAAAGTCATTCAGCCAGTAGGCTTCGCGTTGGGTAAACGCTTCAAACTGCTGCTGCATGCCTGCAGGCGTATCTTCCAGATACCGGTGATAGGCTTTGGTAAACAGCGCCTCTTTGCTGGCAGTTACCTTTTCAAAATCAACTTTATCATTTAAGGGCAACCCGTGCTGTTCCAGTTCATTGGCTGTAAGTAAGCCTTGTTTAGCCAGTTCATCCGGACTAATCAATAATATATTACCCGCCATGCTACAGGCCGAACTGTAAGGTGAGAACTGCTGGTCGGCACTCACCGGGTTAAGTGGCAGCAGCTGCCAGATGCTTTGCCCAGCCTTGCTTAAAAAGCGGGCAAAGCGGCGTGCCCCCGGGCCAATATCTCCAATGCCATAAGCTGAGGGAAGCGAAGTAATATGCATTAGAATACCGGCGCTGCGTTTGTTTTCGGGCTGGTGGTATAATTTTAGTAAAGCCATCGGCAGCCTGCCCAACACGTCTTGTACTTGTAATTCGGACTGGTTAATGCTGCCCTGGGTATTCACTAACTGATGTTGCCACTGAGCGGGCGCTTCTTCGGGTAGTACAATGCAGGTATCTTTCCAATTTATTTCAGTTAACGCAGATGGCGCTGCAACTTGGGCTAAGCCAACAGGAACAATCACCACTGCCCACTCTGCATGATACCGGCGGGCGAAGGCTACAATGTGATCTGCATACGTGCCTTTTACCTTTAAAGGCAGATAATGACCTTTAGTGAATAACTCGGCAGATTGCTGCCGCTGCTTAAACAGCAGCTGAGTAAACCAAAGTTTAATTTGCCCGTTGTAACGGTTGCTCCATAGTTGATTGATTAAATCCTCTGGCTCCTGGTTATCTTCGTTTAACTGTTGCAGTAACTGGTTGCGTAATTTATAATCCACCGGGCGGCGGTTATCGGGGTCTACTAGGCTTAAATCCCAAAGTTCGCATCCCTGATATACATCTGGCACGCCCGGGCAGGTAAACTTTAACAGCACTTGTGCCAGTGAATTAATGATGCCATAATCGGCTATGCGCTGTTGAAATTGGCTGAATGATGCCCAGAACTCCCGGTTTTTATTCAGCAAACCAGTTGCAAAGTTAAGTGCCGCCTGCTCATACGTTTCGTTGTTATCGGTCCAAGTGGTATTTACTTTGGCTTCGCGCAAGGCTTTGGTTAAATATTCAGATAACCGTGTACTGATGTCGTCTTCATACTGGCCCGGCATGGCATACACGCCGGTTAGGGTTTGGTAAATGAAATATTCATCATTGGCATCGGGTGCGGTATCTTGTTTGAGATCTGCATTTAATTCCTGCCAATGGCGTACAGCCTGCAGCCATTCTGCGGGCAGGTCAGTTAACACATTCAGGCGGGCGCGTACATCTTCGCCGCGTTTGGTATCATGTGTAGAGGTGCCGTTAATGGATAGCGGCCAATATTTCTGGCGCTCCTTCATCAACTGGTGAAATTCCTTGATGCCGCTGCCGAATGCTGCGGGCGCATCGCCAACCTCATTATGACCGATAAAGCGGTTGTAAGTATACATCAGGGTATCTTCAACCCCCTTTGCCATCAGCGGCCCGCTAAATTGCATTAGGCGCTGGTAAAATTGCAGCGCCCGTTTATTGTAATCAGCCTTGGCATGCTGTGGTTTGCGGAGTACTACCTCTGAAATCAAGTCAAAGGCTGATGTTAGTTCCGGATGAGCACTTGCAGCGGTATGA
This sequence comes from Mucilaginibacter koreensis, assembly GCF_054783355.1. Lineage (NCBI taxonomy): Bacteria > Pseudomonadati > Bacteroidota > Sphingobacteriia > Sphingobacteriales > Sphingobacteriaceae > Mucilaginibacter > Mucilaginibacter koreensis. The sequence goes on from NZ_BAAGQS010000001.1 coordinate 733,754, forward strand.
ATTAATTTTTTGAGTGTTTGTTCATCTTCATGCTTCAGCGGCATTTGGTTGCCATAGTATCTGTACACCGGGCAATGAATGAGCAATTGACCAATGGCTTCTTTCAATTGCTCTGAAGAAATATCAGTCAGTAACTTTTTATCGCCTAATTTGAGTTGATAAAACAGCTGGCACAAATTGTCCAGTTCGCCGCCCATGTGCTCTTTTAAAATGTGAGCCTTCTTTTGTAAAATCTGTTCTTCAACCGGTGTGTCATCGTTTACCAATTGCTGATAGAACCGGGTGAAATGCTTTTCGGCACCGGTATTTGTAAACAGGTTATTCACCTGTGCTAAAAAATCATAACCGGTATTGCCCTGCACCGGCCATTCATGCGGCATATCTTCGCCTTGTTCCAAAATCTTTTCGGTAACAATGTAAGTTTCAGGGCCAGCTAACTGACGAAGGCGGTTAAGGTATTGTTCAGGATCATACAAACCATCAATATGGTCAATGCGTAACCCCTGAAAAATGCCCTGATCGGTAAGTGTTTTTATGTATTGATGAAACTCGTTGAATACGGCCTTATCTTGTATATTAAGGCAAATTAAACTATTAACCGTAAAAAAACGGCGGAAGTTAATGCGTTGATCGGTTTCCTCGTAGCTGCATAGGCGGTAAGCTTGCTCGTCTGCAATCTCGGTCAATAAATCCGGACTGTTGTTAACGGCTTTAAGTGAACGGTTAATGTATTCTTTGCCTTTTTTGTCAGCAGTAAAAGCCTGAAGATTGGCTCTGAATTCATCCCATTTTTGTGCGAAAGTGTCGGTACTGCTTTGCGCGTTATCAAAGCTGTTAAGCAAATCTTGTAACTGGCTGTTTTTAGTTTTCGCCGAGCCGAAAATGCGTGGATAACTTTTAGGGCTTAAAGGCCAATAGCTGTCGTAATATTTTAACACCAGCCTGCCATCCATATAAGCAATAGTTAGCTCACCGCCCTGAATCACCTGTTCCAGCGGGCTACCCAAAAAGGGGACCATCAGGCGCTCGTCTTTGAACAAAGTACTAGTGCGGGCACTTTCAAAAAAAGTGGCATAGGCGGACTGGCTGCCTTTTTCCAGCACATCCATCAGCCAGGGATTGTGCTGACTGTAGCCCATGTGGTTAGGCACAATATCCTGTAGCCAGCCTATCTGTTGTTCTTTAAGCCGGGCGCTGATTTGTAACAGTTGGTCTTCAGTGCCAATTTCGGGATTAATACGGTGCGGATTTACGCCATCATATCCGTGCGTACTTCCGGGATCGGCCTCAAACACCGGCGAGGCGTAAATAGTACTTACACCCAATTGCTGCAAGTAACCAATGATTTGCTCAAATTCAGCAAAGGTAAATTTTTGATGAAACTGCAGGCGATAGGTCGCTACCGGATTGTACATATGCTGGTTGTAGTAGATTTTTAAAGTATACGATTTTTATAAAAACTGTCATCTCGACTGTAAAGAGAAATCTTCCTCGAGAAGCCTATCTGTTGTAGATGTATCTTATGACGAAGATTTCTCCCTATGGTCGAAATGACACAATTTAATGGTTTGTTAACCGCCGTAGATGCAAAATGATTGCGAGGATAAGTCAAAAATTCCTCCGGCGTTATTTGAATTGAACCCCGGCCCGTTCCATTGTACATCGGCTGAAGCCATTAATAGCTTCCATTCTGCTTTTATGTTGGGCAAATCAACTTGTTGCGGCTGGTCAGAAAAATTCATGGCTATAGTTACCTTATTGTCCTTATGCCAACGTTGCAGAATAAGGGTTTGGGCCTGTTCATCGCAACTTACTTTTAAACTGTTACGATCGAGCACATGCAGGGCAGGGGTCTGCTTACGCAAGGTGATCAAGGTTTTATAAAAGTTGAACATCACCTGGTGCTGGCCTTCATTTACCAAATTCCATTGCAGTTTAGATTGGTTGAAAGTTTCTTCATCCATCGGGTCAGGTGCTTCGCCTTCTGCATGGAAAGCAGCAAACTCCTGTTTTCGGCCTTTACGTACGGCTTCGGCCAGTTGGGGGTCGGTATGGCTCACGAAGTACAAAAAGGGGTGAGGCTCGCTCCACTCTTCGCCCATAAACAGCATCGGGAGGTAAGGGGCAACCAGTACTGCACCGGCCATCAGCTTTTGCATTTCAAAGCTGAACAACTGGCTGCTGCGTTCCCCTAGCATGCGGTTACCCACCTGATCATGGTTTTGCGAGAATACGATAAATTGCTGACCGCCGTTTTCAGTAGCTTGTCCGCCGAATAGTTTACGGCGGTGTGATGAGTACTGGCCGCTATACACATAAGCATCCTGGTATGCTTTTGCCAAATCGGCTATACCGTTAAAATCTTCGTAGTACCCGCTTCGGTCGCCGCCTGCAGTAATGCGCAGGGCATGGTGAAACTCATCAATCCATTGGGCGTCCATACCCAATCCGTTTTTACTTTGTGGGTTGATGAAACGCGGGTCGTTTAAATCGCACTCCACAATGAGGTAATGCGGCCGCCCGGTTTGCTGGATAAGCTGGTCAACTTCAGTTTTTAACTGACTGAGAATATGCTCAGCTCCAAAATCTTTAATGGCATGTACTGCATCCAGCCGCAGAGCATCTACATGGAAATCACGAAACCACATTAACGCGTTTTGAATGATGTATTGCCTTACACCATCGCTCCACTCATCATCTACATTTATAGCATTGCCCCAAGGGGTATGATATTTATCGGTAAAGTATTTGCCAAAGCTGTTGAGGTAATTGCCCTCGGGGCCTACATGGTTATACACCACATCAAGCACCACAGCTATACCTTTGTTGTGGCAGGCATTTACCAATTGCTGCAAGCCTTGTGCACCGCCATAAGAATCCTGCACGGCATAGGGGTAAACCCCATCGTAACCCCAGTTGCGGTTACCCGGAAACTGGGCTATAGGCATAATTTCAATAGCGGTAATGCCTAATTCTAACAGATAATCCAGCTTTTTCTCGATGCCCGCAAAGGTGCCTTCGGGGCTAAATGTGCCGGTATGTAGTTCATACAGCAGGTAGTCGGCCAGCGGAATATTTTTCCAGCTGTCGTCCGTCCACTTAAAGCTATTCAAATTTACCACAACCGATGCGCCATGTACGCCCTCTGGCTGGCTCAATGATGCTGGGTCGGGCAGGAATTCCTTGTCGTTTATAACCACTTTGTACCAGTCGCCGGCTTTCAGCAAAGGTGTAGTCAACGTCCAGTAGCCATATTCTAGTTGCTGCAAAGGCAGCACCTGTTTGGTGCTGCACAATTTGATACCTGCGGTTTGGGCTTCAGGTGCCCAAACCAGAATTTCTGCTTCGCCGTTATTGTTGATGCACAGCCCCGGCCTCCGGGAGATAAGTTTTTGGATGCTCATTTTGGTTTACCGGGTAAGTTAAAACAACAACAGTTCGGCCTAATACTTTTATTTTTTCACCTGCCTTGCATACTTCATGATCTGATAAATCATCTTTGGCGGTATCTAACAGCTTGTGCCATTCTTTGGCGTAAGGGCCATCAGGTAATTGATATTCAATCGGCTCGTAATGGGCGTTGAAGATGACATAGAACCGGTCATCCACAACCTCTTCACCTTTAAAATCATGCATGCGCAGCTTTTCACCGTTGATGAATACGGCCATAGATTTGGCAAAATCATGGTTCCAGTGTTCATCATCCATTTGCTGGCCTTCAGGTAAAAACCAGGCTACATCCTCCACCTCGCCTTCGGTTTCGGCACCCTTAAACCAGCGGCGGCGGCAGAATGAAGCGTGTTCTTTACGTATTTTTATGACTTTTTTGGTGAATTCGATCAATTCCTGATCAGCGTTTTCCCAGTCAATCCATGATATTTCATTGTCCTGGCAGTAGGCATTGTTATTACCTTGCTGTGTGCGACCCAGCTCATCACCGGCCACCAGCATGGGCACGCCCTGCGACAAGAACAGCGTAGCTAAAAAGTTCTTTTTCTGCCGCTCGCGGATGGCGTTAATTTCCGGGTCGTCAGTTGGCCCTTCTGCGCCATAATTGCACGAGCGGTTATCATTATCTCCGTCGTTATTATCCTCGCCGTTGGCATCGTTGTGCTTATCGTTGTACGATACCAGGTCGTTTAAAGTAAAGCCATCGTGGGCAGTAATGAAGTTAATGCTGGCTGTAGGGCTGCGGGCATCTTCCTGGTATAAATCGGCGCTGCCTGTAAAGCGCTGGGCAAATTCGGCCAGTTCGCTGTCGGCACCGCGCCAGTAGTTGCGTATGTTATCTCGGTACTTACCGTTCCACTCAGCCCATCCATGTGGAAACTTGCCTACCTGGTAACCACCTTCGCCTACATCCCAGGGCTCTGCAATCAATTTTACCTGTGAGATGATGGGATCTTGGTATATAATTTCAAAGAAAGAGCTCAAACGGTTAACATCCCGCAGTTCGCGGGCCAAAGCTGAAGCCAAATCAAACCGGAAACCATCAACGTGCATTTCTGTAATCCAGTAGCGCAGGCTGTCCATAATGAGGCGCAGCACACTGGGCAGGTTGGCATTTAAAGTATTTCCGGTACCTGTATAATCTACATAATAGCGCTTATTCTCGTCGCTTAGGCGATAGTAATCTTCGTTATCAATTCCTTTAAAAGATAGGGTTGGGCCCAGTTCATTACCTTCGGCGGTATGGTTGTATACCACATCCAGTATCACTTCAATACCTGCTTTATGCAAGGCTTTCACCATATCTTTAAATTCGGTAACCTGTCCACCGGTTACGCCGCTGCTTGAATAGCGTACATCAGGCGCTAAAAAGCCGATGGTATTGTAACCCCAATAATTGGTCAAACCTTTATCCAGCAAATGCTGGTCGGTTACAAAATGATGCACAGGCAGTAGTTCAATAGCGGTTATACCCAGTTCCTGTAAATATTTAATGCTGGCTGGGTGTGCAATGCCGGCGTAAGTTCCCCTGATTTCTTCCGGAATTTCCGGATTCAGTTTAGTGAACCCCTTAACATGGGCTTCGTAAATAATGCTCTCGTGCAATTCGAGGCTTGGCGATTTATCATTGTCCCAATCGTACTCATTATCAATAACCACTGATTTGGGGATGAACGGCGCACTGTCGCTTTCGCTGAAGCTCAGATCTTTGCCATCACTGTTCAAATCATAACCAAAAAGGGTATCGTTCCAGTCAATGGTTCCGGCAATTGCTTTTGCATAAGGGTCAATGAGCAGTTTGTTGGCATTATAGCGTTTACCTTCATGCGGCTCATAAGGGCCATGTACACGATAGCCGTACAATTGTCCGGGCTTTACATCGGGCAGGTAAATATGCCAAACCTGGTGCGAGCACTCGGTAATAGTAATTGCTTCTGTTTCCTTCGCGTCTTTTTCTTCATCGAACAAGCATAATTCCACTTTAGTAGCATGGGCGGCATACAAAGCGAAATTTACGCCTTTGCCGTCATAGGTGGCACCCTGCGGATATGCGGTGCCGGGTAGTACAGTTCTATTCATAGGTATGGTAGTATATATTCAATATATGTTTGAATTAAATTTATAAGCAATTAAAATGTTTGTTGGAGGGGCTACAGCAAGATGCATGAAACAATGCAATAATTGTGCAAAAGCCGGTTTAGCGTCGCATTGAACACCAAGTGTAAATCTTGAATATTTTTTAAATTACTGTATGTCAGTATATTGTATATTAACAATATGGATATAAATAACAATCAGTACTGTGGAAAAATAGTTGGTTTAAATCAATCAATTGTGTTTAAAATGCTTCACCTATGGACAGGTTGAAAGCAGAGTTATTGCGGCTGCGGGCAAAGTCAAAACCGATGTTGGTGTTCGAGCCTTTATTAAATTTTATACGTAAGCCTGCACCTGCAGCCGGGTGTACATATTTATACTGACCGGTTACCGGCTCGGTTACTGAATTAGCATTGGCAAATACCACAAAACCCAGTAAGCCGTTGCGGGTAATATCACGGCGGTATTCGGCTTCAACATCAATCAGGCCCCGGCCCCGGTAACGGTTTTGGTCAAAGCCCCGGCCCGAGCGGTTAAAAGGGTCCCAGCCGATGCTTGGTAAATCCAGGTAGGGGGCGCCGCTATCCAGGGTAGTCCAAAAATAGGCCCAGAGTGCAAGCGTATTTTGTTGCCGCGAATGGCTGAAAGAAATGTATTTGCGTATATCCAGATATAATGACTCCCATTTGCGGCTGCTGCCAAACATAGGCGAATTATAGCGGTAAATAATATTGGCGTAGCAGCCAGGCAAAGGGTTGAGGGAGTTGTTGCGCGTATCGTACAGTAAATTTAAAGTCGGCCCTGCTGAGAAAGAATTTTGGCCGTGGCGGGTACCTAAATCGTAGCCACTAAATTCTGCCAGATTATCGGTGGGCGTTTGCGATTGGATGTTGATGCGGTAATCAATATCATAACCTATACCTAATAGCAGATAAGGTTTAATACGGCGCAAAATGCTTTGATATAAGCGGATATAACTATAATCAACTAATAACTTTTCGTCGGGGCGTGGCCGTCCGCCTAAGCCCCAGGTATATTGTGGGTATACCATAAAGCGGCTATCGCCGCTGATAAACCATTTATTGTCTTTAAGCCAGATGTTTGAACGTATAGGTATACCGTAGCGTTGATGAAAATTCCAGTAAGGTGAAAACGAAATACTGGATAAGTTGGTGGTTTTGCGGTTGCCCAAATAAAAGCCTGCAGTGGTAGAGGTAATGAGCGCCCTCCCGCCACCGGGTATGGTAGAGGCCGTGGGCAGAAATGAAAAGTAAATGGTTTTACCCGGCTCGGCCTTCACGCGGGTTTTTCGTACATCAAATACAGATCGAAAAATATCAATTAAATCCTTCTGGTTAACCGTATCGGGCCGGCTTTTATCCAACGAGTCGGGCAGGCGGTCGGGCGCAGCAGGTTGGCGGGCACCCTGCGCTAAACAACAGATCATCCCTGAACAAAAAAACAGAAGTACAGCTAACGTAAATCTCAACAGCAAAAATTAAAATATAGGGCAGGCCTTAATTGGGTGATGGCTAAATATAAGCATATATTCAAATTATAATCAAGGTTGTATAAACAAGAAGAAATGCTGCAACAACAACATGGTTTTGGCATCTATAATTTCGCCCTGTTGCAACATGCGCTTGGCATCAGTATAACTAAGATGAATCAGGGTAATATCTTCATTTTCACCTTCGGCGCCGCCGCCTTCCGATACCTTGTCGGCTTCGGTGTAGGCTGCCGTGTACAGGTGCAGTAATTCGGTAATGCCCCCGGCTGAAGTATAAATTTTTCCTGCAAAAACCGGCTCTTTAACTTTGTAACCCAATTCTTCTTCAGCTTCCCTGATGGCCGCCTCTTCGGGGGTTTCTCCCTCGTCAATCAAACCGGCGCAAGCTTCGGTAAGCAGGCCGGTATCGCTGCTGTTTAAATAAGCAGGCATCCTGAATTGCTGTGTAAGCAAAAAAGTTTGCTGTTCCTGGTTATACAGCAGTATGGCGGTAGCATCGGGCCGGTAATATACTTCGGCTTCCATATCAACCGCTTCACCGTTTTTCATAAATTTTTGATAGGTGATGTATTTGAGCGGGTATTTACGTTCAGAGAGCGTTTCTTTGTTGAGTATTTGTACGTTAGCCATAATATAAGATAGATGTGTAATAATAAAGCCTGTAGTATAACTCTTACTACAGGCTTTCCGTTTTTATAAATCCGGTATTTATATTAATTAATGATGGCGTACATAAGTACGACGATAATGGTGTGCACGGTAATAAGCACGACGCTGTTTCACTTTTTTGCGGCGAATTTCGTTACCTACCACGTAACCACCACCGGCACCAACTGCAGCACCCAATACGGCACCACCTACGTTTTTACCAATTAAACCACCGGCAATTGCACCGGCGCCACCGCCAATCAGTGCACCTTTAGCTTGTGAACTCATGCCTCTGCGGCGGGTTTGGGCCATACTGTCATTGGCCGAAATCATTAATGCAAAAATAATGCTGAACGCAAAAAGTATCCTTTTCATAGTTTTTGTTTTTTAAGTTGATAAAGAACAACTGTTATTAAATAGATGTGAAACCAAAATATTTAAAACAGCTATTTTGTTTTAATATATGATCTAAAATTAGATGGATGGTTTAATCCAAATTGTAATTATACAATACAGGCTTGACTTATTATAGCAAAACAAACCGGCTTGTAGTTGTTGTAACAAGTAATAATTTTTGCTGCGCTTCAAATAAATTTTAGTACATGACCGAACAATCCTACAACCGCATAGAAGATTATGGTATTATAGGTAACCTGCATACAGTGGCACTGGTATCAAACCAGGGTTCTATAGATTATATGTGCCTGCCCTGGTATGATTCGCCTACGGTTTTCGGCGCCTTACTGGATAACGAAACAGGCGGCCAGTTTTACATCAGGCCTGATCTGGAGGATTTGACGTACAAGCAATTGTACCTCACAGACTCGGCTATCCTGCTTACCCGCTTTTTTTCTGAGGCAGGAATGGCTGAACTCACCGACTTTATGCCGGTAGATGAAGATGGTGGTGTAATGACGATAGTACGTAAGGTAACAGCTATACGCGGTGATTTAACGTTCAATTTAGTGTGCCGGCCACGCTTTAACTATGCCAGGGATCAGCATACGGCAACCGTAGCTGCCGATAACCGCATCGTTTTTGAAAGCGGCGAAAACCAGTTGCATTTGTGGACAGATATACCCTTGCAATTGGATGGCGATGACATCAATACCAGCTTTTCACTTAAGCAGGGCGAAACTATTTGCTTTGTGTTGCAGAACAATATTGAGGGCAGCAGTTTTGCACACCAATACCACGAGTTTTGCCTCAAGTGTTATACCGATACTTATACCTACTGGCGCAACTGGATTAACCAGTGTAATTTTACAGGGCGCTGGGTAGAAACGGTTCGGCGCTCCTCTATAACCTTAAAATTGCTCACCTCTTACAAGCAGGGTTCAGTTATAGCTGCGGCAACTTTTGGCTTACCCGAAATATTGGGAGGGAAGCGCAATTGGGATTATCGTTATGCCTGGATACGCGACGCCTCGTTTACCATGTACATCTTTCTGCAGCTCGGTTTTATGCATGATGCTGAATGTTTCATGAAATGGATTGAGGGCCATTGTATTGAAGATGATATGCACCTGCTGTATACCTGGGATGGTAAAGCCATACCTGATGAAGAGGAGCTGGAGCATTTTTCGGGTTATAAAAATTCGAAGCCGGTACTGATTGGCAACGGGGCGAAAGGGCAAAAGCAAATGGATATTTATGGCGAGCTGATAGATACCATTTACCTGTACAATAAATATGGCGGGCAGATTACGTACAACTTTTGGAAGAGCCTGGCCCGCCAGGTAGAGTATGTGATAGACCACTGGCAAGATGCCGACCACGGCATTTGGGAGGTGAGGGGCGATAAGAAGGAATTTTTGCACTCAAGGCTGATGTGCTGGGTAGCAGTTGACCGCGCCATTAAAATAGCCGATCATCGCTCGTTTCCTTATCCGTTGGAGCGCTGGCACACCGCGCGCAACAAAATTTATATCGACATCTACGAAAACTTCTGGAATGAAGACAAGCAGTCGTTTGTGCAAGCCAAAGGATCTGATAAACTGGATGCCTCGGTATTGCTGATGCCCTTGGTGCGCTACATGACACCAACTGATGAACGCTGGCTCAAAACACTCGAAGCGGTGGAACGCGAGTTGAAGCTTGATGTGTTGATTTATCGCTATCTAAATAATGACGACGACGGAGACGGCCTGGATGGTGAAGAGGGTACTTTTACGATTTGCTCATTTTGGTATGCCGAATGCCTGGCCAAATCAGGGCAGGCAGAAAAAGCCAACGAGGTATTTGCCAAGCTACTTGGTTATGGCAACCCGCTTCGGCTGTTTTCAGAGCAGTTGAGCAAGAGGGGAGAACAGCTGGGTAATTTTCCTCAAGGTTTTACGCATTTGGGTTTAATCAGCGCTGCCATCGCTATTAATAAACTTAACTACAGAAAAGAAAATTAAGTGTAATTATTTGAAGTTTCGATTGTAATCAAATAGATAAATCAAATCAATAGCGGGTTCAAGTTTGATTTAACGTTGTATATAGGCTATTTGAGTACCAAGCTTGTTACAATGGCCCTGATAAACGTAAATAGTTGTTTTTTTATTACAAAATGCAGCTTCAATCTTAAACTATTTACAGGGCACGCTGTATTATATTTGTATAAACCATCAAACTAATACCTCCTATGATACTCATTACTGCATTTGAAGCTGTAGAGCTTCAGCAACACCTGTTTAGTAACACATTGTATGATTATCCTGTTAATCACTCTGGTGGCGATGACGACTATGATATGGTTGATGACGATGATGATGAGCAGTTTGAGGATGAAATGAGTGATGAGAACGACTTGCACGAAATACAAGCCGCAGACGATTTAGGCGAGCCTGACCCTGAAGATGATGATCATCTGCCCGATGAGGAGTTACAGTAATTTCTGTACTTTAAAGTACTGCCTTACGTTTTTTTGATGAAAGGCACTGTATTACACATCATCGCCTTTTTTGTGATTACCAATAGGAGCAATGTGCTAATTGTAACGACAATCAATTAATCAACACTTTCGCAAAATAAATTTCATTCAAACTTTCAAAACATTTTGAAAGTTTGAAAAGTTGTTTACCTTTGTATATGCAACTGCCAGAAGCAAAACAAAAGTTTATTGAAGCCTGGGGTAAACTGGGGTCGGAGTGGGGGATTAACCGCACCATGGCTCAGGTACATGCCCTGCTGCTGGTATCGCCCGAGGCGTTGACTACTGAAGAGGTAATGGAGCAGTTGAGTATATCGCGTGGTAACGCTAACATGACGCTGCGCGATCTCATAGACTGGGGCCTGGTGGAAAAGCAACACAGAGCTGGCGAGCGGAAAGAATATTTCTTTGCCGATAAAGACACCTGGAACATTGCCCGCCAGGTAGCCAAGGAACGTAAAAAGCGCGAGCTTGACCCGGTACTGAAGGTGCTGAATGAGGTTGCCAACATTGAAGGCGACGAAAAAGATCCGGCATACAAAACTTTCAAAAAGTCATTAACTGATATCAATAAATTAGCTAAAAACGTGAACCGTACTTTAGAAACCATGATTAAGGCAGAAGAAAGCTGGTTTTGGGGTTCAATTTTTAAAATATTTAAGTAAGCATATATTTTTTGATCTTAATTTTCATATTTTATTGAAAATTCAAATAGTATAAAACAAATAAAAATGCCATGAAGACCTTAGCCCAACACCTCATTTTATACGATGCCGAATGTCCGCTGTGCCGGGTATCTACCCAGGTTTTCGTGAACGCAGGTATGCTGGACAGTAATGGCCGGGCTGATTATCAGCATATGCCCGAAGTTGCGTGCCCCGTAGTTGACCGCCAGCGTGCCGTAAATGAAATTGCATTGGTAAACACGGCAACAGGGGAGGTGACTTATGGCATTAAAAGCTTGTTTAAAATTTTTAGCAGCTCCTTCCCTATACTAAACCCGCTGTTCAATAACGCTGCATTTTTATGGTTGATGACCAGGGTTTACGCCTTTATCTCTTACAACCGCAGGGTAATTATGCCTGCTACTAATCAGGAGGCAAATGTCTTGCAACCCTCTTTCCGCTTAAATTATCGGTTACTGTATTTGACATTTACTTGGCTGGTGGTAGGCTGTACACTCACTGCTTATGCCCACTTATTAACCCCCATGGTGCCAGTTGGTAATCCATACCGCGAGTATTTGATTTGCGGTGGGCAAATCTTGTTTCAAGGTATACTTATAAGCCTGTTAGTTCCAAACAAATGCTGGGATTACTTGGGCAATATGATGACCATCTCTTTTGGTGGAGCTTTACTGTTATTACCAGCTTTATTGGTAGCACACTTTGTGCAATTACCGGTATTTGTATACATCGGCTATTTTATGGCAGTTGCCGGCTTGATGTTTCTGGAACACATCCGCCGCAGCCGTTTGCTCGGTTTGGGTTGGGCGCTTACCTTGAGTTGGGTGGCGTACCGCTTAGGCGTTTTAATGCTGATTTATTTGTTAAACTAAACGATCATGAAATATCAAAAAATTATACTGGCAGGTGGCAACGGCTATTTAGGAACAGTATTAAGCCATTATTATAGCGATAAAGCAAAGCAGATCATTATTTTAAGCCGAAAGCCTAAAACTGCTGAAGGCAATGTTAAAACCTTGGTTTGGGATGGCCGGACGATAGGCGCCTGGGCTGCTGAAATGGAAGGGGCTGATATGTTGATTAACCTTTGCGGTAAAAATGTAAACTGCCGTTATACACCCGAAAACAAACGGGAAATACTGGACTCAAGACTGGAGCCGACCGGCTTATTAGGCAAAGTAATTGCTCAATTAAAACAAGCGCCTAAATTGTGGATCAACGTAACCTCAGCCACTATTTACCGACATGCCGAAGACCGTCCGCAGGATGAAGCGCATGGCGAAATTGGCGAAGGCTTTTCTGTAAATATATGTCGCCAGTGGGAGAAAGTATTTTTTGATGCGCATACGCCGAATACCCCCAAAGTAGCGCTGCGTATGGGTATTGTACTGGGTGAAAGTGATGGGGTATTTCCACGCCTGCACAATCTGGTGAAATTTGGTTTGGGTGGCAAACAAGGCAATGGCAAACAATATGTGGCCTGGATACATGAACATGATGCCGCCTGCATAACCGAATGGCTACTACAGCATCCTGAAGCAGAAGGCGTATACAATTGCACAGCCCCAATGCCGGTACAAAACAAAGTATTAATGCAGAACCTGCGCCGGTTGGCTGGTGCACCATTGGGTTTACCTGCCCCCAAATGGATGCTGGAGATAGGGGCCCTACTCATTGGTACAGAAACCGAACTGATTTTGAAAAGCCGCTGGGTGGTACCCACCCGTTTAACAAATGCCGGTTACCGGTTTACCCATCCATTAATTGACGGGGCGTTAAAAGATATTTTGCATAAATAGAAACTCAAATTATGTCTATTATCAAACTCACCACCCATATTAAAGCACCGCTCGAAACCTGCTTTAACCTGTCCCGAAGTATTAATGTGCATCTGCAATCTATGCAGGCGCACCATGAGCGTGCTGTCGCAGGCATTACTTCTGGGTTAATGAAGCTGAATGAAACTGTAACCTGGAAAGCCCGTCACTTCGGTATTCCATTTACCATGCAGGTTAGGGTTACTGAATTACAGGCCCCATCCTTTTTTGCCGATCAGATGGTAAGTGGCCCGTTCAAGATGATGCGTCATTACCATTATTTTAAAGCAGCAGCCGGAGAAACGGTAATGACAGATGAATTTGTGTTCCGCTCACCTTTGGGTTGGCTTGGCAGGGTGGTAAACAAACTAATTTTGAAGCCATACCTTAAAAAACTTCTACAGCAACGCAACCAAACTATCAAGCTGTTAGCAGAAACTCAAACCTTTACCTATCATGAACACCTTTTATCAGTATCCAACCTCAACCCGGCGGCTTAAAATCATACGCATTTGTGTATGGATAATGATTACCGGCCTGGCATTAAGCGGCGTTACGGCATTTCCGCTCGAAACCGAACTTCACTGGCTCAATACCCATGCAGGCGCTTTCCCTTCAGGTATGCAGGCGTGGTTCGAGCAAGTGTACCAAGCCATTCATCAGGTAAATTTGAATTATCCTTATTTAAGCTATGGCACCGATTGGCTGGCCTTTGCCCACCTAATGCTGGCATTGTTGTTTATCGGCCCTTTAAAAGACCCGGTTAAGAATGTGTGGGTCATCCAGTTTGGTTTGATAGCCTGTGCGTTTATTTTGCCGCTGGCTTTTGTGGCTGGCAGCATTCGTGGTATTCCGGTATTCTGGCAGTGGGTAGATTGCTCATTCGGAATCATTGGCTGCGTTCCGCTGTTCATTGCGTATCATCATATCAAAAAGCTGGAAATACCGGCTCATCAATATCACCTTAACCCACAACCATGAAATTTAAGTTTAACCCGGTGTATTTCGTTTTCACCATTATTTTATTTATCACCGAGGTACTCATCGGCGCTTATCTGACAGATGCTATCATCCGCCCTTACGGCGGCGACTACCTGGTAGTTATCCTGATTTACTGTTTCATTAAAAGCTTTTTTAACTGGCCGGTGCTGCCTGTGGCAGTAGGTACGCTACTGTTTGCTTATCTCATTGAGGTGTCGCAGTACTATCACCTGATCGCCTTACTGGGCCTGGGCAACTCCGATTCCGCCAAACTGATTATGGGCTACTCATTTGAATGGATTGATATGCTGGCTTATACTTTGGGCGTTATCACCATAATAATCATAGAGGCAATGGCCGGAAATTTGAAAAAGGTAATGTAAAAAACAAATACTCTTGTCATTTCGACCGCAGGGAGAAATCTTCTTCATTTAGCCTGTTTACGATATACTTATCGCTCGAAGAAGATTTCTTCCTGCGGTCGAAATGACAAGCTGAGAAATTAAAAAACTGTATAATCACTATGAAATACTTCACCCATCCCAATTCGATTGTTCGCGAAATTTGGGGAAAGGCCGATACCATACTTTTCATTTTTGCCGGGGCCGCCGCCGAGTTTGCATTAAACAAAGCGGTAGATTGGTTGTACTTCACCGGCCAATTACCGGCTGACCCCTTGGGTCGATTATTTTCCACTGTGGAGTACGCCCGGCAGATTGTTTTTTCTACCGAGGAAGGAGCTCATGTTGCCATTGACCGCATCACCGCTATTCACCAGGGCGTAGAGGCGGCCCGTGGTGCACAGATACCTGATTGGGCTTACCGTGATGTGCTCTTTATGTTGATTGACTACTCCATCCGCTCGTACGAACTCTTAGAACACAAACTCAGTGATGCTGAAAAAACCGAGGTGTTCGATACCTTTTACAAAGTAGGCGTCCGCATGGACATCAGCGGTTTACCGCAAACTTACCCGGCCTGGGTAACCATGCGCGAAGCACACTTGCAGGATAATTTGTATAAAAGCGATTTCACTGTTGACCTTTATCAACAATACCGTAAACATTTGGGTTTTATCCGTTACTGGCTGCTCAAACAGGTACAGGTGCTGGTGGTATCACAAACCGTACGGCAATACCTACAGCTAAATGGCTTCCCCTTGCTTAAGCCGGTTATCCAATTATATCGCCTCAGCCGCCTCATTAAGTTCGACTGGCTGATTAAAGAAGCCATACTGCCATCAGCTTACAAAGCGCAGATACGTAAGCTGGATGTAAAGGCATAAATGATAAATTAATATGTCATACTGAGCGATAGCAAAGACTCTATACGCATGGTTTGGCTCTCTTATTTTACTCATACCAACCGTTGAATGGTAGCAGCAGAGTCGTTCATCGGTGCGGCCTATGCACCTATGTTTCGAGTGCCTCAGCATGACAGTGTCTGTTTATTGCTGTGCATTTTCTTCTGTACTCTTAGATAACACTTACAACGAGAAATTAATTAACTATAGATTAGTTTGATATCAAACCATTGGGTGTTTAACTTTGTATAGTACTTACTTATGGCTACAGCAATAACAGCACCGGGTTCATTGGTAGAATATGGCTTCAGGCGTACCATTATTACCGTTACAGCGGTATTTTGTGCCCTGCTCGAAATTATTGATACCACCATTGTTAACGTAGCCCTCAATAATATGAAGGGTGAGTTAGGGGCTACCATCAATGAAATCAGTTGGGTAATTACCGCCTACTCATTGGCCAATGTGATCATCGTACCCATGACCAGCTTTTTATCTCAGCAGTTTGGCCGGCGCAATTATTTTGCGGCTTCAGTTGTCATTTTTACAGTATGTTCGTTCTTGTGCGGTAATGCCACCAATATCTGGGAATTGGTGATTTTTCGCTTCATTCAGGGTATGGGTGGCGGTGCGCTGCTGGTAACTTCTCAAACCATCATCACAGAAAGCTGGCCGGCCGAAAAGCGGGCTATGGCACAAGCTATTTACACATTGGGCATCATTGTGGGCCCTACATTGGGCCCGCCACTGGGTGGTTATATTGTAGACAACTTTTCGTGGCCGTTCATTTTTTATATCAACGTTCCGGTAGGTATTATTGCTACATTATTGACTTTGCAATACGTAAAGAGTCCGCAATATGAGCAAAAGCAGCCAGTGAGCCAGGTAGACTGGTGGGGTATTGCCTTATTGGCCATAGGGGTATCATCCCTGCAGTACGTGCTTGAAAAAGGCCAGGAAGAAGACTGGTTCAGCAGTGGTTTAATTATTGCCTTAACCGTTACAGCAGTGCTAGGTATTCTGCTCTTTATATGGAGGGAATTGGACTATGAGCACCCGATAGTTGAATTGCGAGTGCTCAAAAACGGTAACCTCCGTATCGGGGTTATGCTATCCTTTATCATGGGCTTTGGTTTGTTTGGTTCTACTTTTATCATTCCCTTGTATACACAATCATTGCTGGGGTGGACAGCCCAGCAATCGGGCATGTTGCAATTGCCCAGTACATTATTTGTGGCCTTTATGATGCCCCTGGTGGCACAGCTCATACAGCGGGGCGTACCGCAAAAGTATCTGATTGCCATAGGGATGTGCATTTTCTTTATTTACAGTTATATGTGCTATGGCGTGATTACCAGCTACACCAGTGCCGGTGATTTCTTTTGGCCGCTCATCATCCGGGGCTTTGGTTTGGGCATGCTTTCGGTGCCTATCAGTACCATGTCGTTATCTACACTCAAAGGTAAAGAAATAGGGCAGGGTGCCGCATTTTCGGGCATGATGCGGCAGTTGGGCGGTTCTTTTGGTGTGGCTTTGATCTCAACATTTGTATCGCGGCAATCAGAATATCACCGCAGTAATCTAGTGAGCCACTTAGATTACAACAGCTTAAATGTACAGCAGCGCGTGGCTCAACTTGCCGCAGGTATGCAGGCTAAAGGCATGGATGCGGGCCGGGCCCGGCAAATGGCTTATACCATGTTGGATGGCACCGTAAATCAGCAAGCCACCTTACTGTCATATATGGACGTATTTTTATGGGTAGGGGTGATGTTCCTTATCTTCGTACCTATTGTGCTGATTTTTGTAAAGACCGCCAAAAATAAAGTCAGTTTAGCTGATGCTGCTCACTAACGCTCATATTTAATTACAGTTAAACGTCATGTTAGCCGATACTAAAACCGACCTGGGCATAGAGCTGGGTAAAGCGATTACCGAATTCAGGAATAAGCTTCGCCAATTTATTCACCAAAAGTTTAAGGAGCACCAAATCAACCTTAGCTTCGAAATGCTGGAAGTGCTAGGTTACCTGTGGAAAAAGAACGGCATGAACCAGCAGGAAATTGCAGACCTGACGTTGAAAGATAAATCGAGCATTACTTATCTCATCGATAACCTGGTGAAACGTAACTTGGTTACCCGTGTAGAGGATGATAATGACCGGCGTAATAAACTAATTTTTCTGACTCCCGAAGCACAGCAACTGCGCGAGCAGCTGCACCCCTGGGTGAACGAAATGTATAGCGTGGCCTCTAACGAAATTTCGGTAGATGAAATGCAGTCCATCCTTAAACTCATCAGCAAAATGACCGCTAACCTTTCATAACATTAGTGTAGAGTTAAGCGTTATATATTATAACCAATTAACTCAACCTGCTTATGAAGACGCTACTCGTTCCGGTTGATTTCTCAACCACCTCAGATCATACTTTGAATTATGTAACCGCTTTTTGTAAAGATGCGCCCGTAGGCCGTATTATCCTGCTCAAATCGTGCTATACTTCTATGTATGCCGAGATGTTACCTTCCATTGATTATGTACAGGTAAACGGTGAATACAGCCGGCAGGAACGCCATCAAACCGAGTTACACGTAACCGAGATTGCCAGCCGACTGCAGCAGCACGTAGGTAGCGATATTAAAGTAAAAACCGCCATTAGCCGGCAACCACTGTTGCGGGCCATCCAGGGGATGATTGCTCAGGAGGAGCCCGACTTGATGATCATCGGCAGTGATGGTAACCGTTATGTAGATGAAAGTTATATTGGAGAGCAGGCCATTGGTATTGCCCGCACCAGCACTATATCAGTATTGGTTGTGCCCAGTGGTTATGTTTATGAGCCTGTTAAACGTGTGGTGCTGGCCAATGATTACAAAACTATATTGAAAACCAAGGCCCTGCAGGCACTCGAAAAGCGTTACGATTGGCTGAAACCTCAAATATTGGTACTCAGCGTAAATACGACCAAAGAGCCTGCCACCAATTACCAGGAGCGCAGCCAGATAGAGAATCACCTGCAGCAGTTGTTGCGCAATTATGATTACCAGTTGCATTACGTGAACAACCGTAATGCCTTGAACGCTATTACCGGATTTTCCAGCCAGCACCAGGCGCAGATGATTATCGCTTTGCCGGGCAAACACAGCTTTTTATACAGCCTTACCCACCGTAGTATTACCGACGGTTTATCGGCCCAAGCCAAACAACCGGTATTGATATTAAAATAAATTTTAGTACTGGTGTAGCATTTAGCTACCCGGCTGCGTCATAGGGGTGTTGTTTTAGTTAAATAAAGCAATAATTGTTTGATGGAAAGCCTGCGCGCAATGCGCAGGCTTTTGTTGTTTATGGTGTAACTCAGTTTTTAATTGACACCTGCTGTTTATTCTATATATTTAGCCTTTAAACCTTTAAGTAACATGAACTTTAAACTATTGATGCTGGGCGTATGTGCCAGCGTGGGCAGCTTTACGGCCGCCGTTGCGCAAACCACTTACGCCTGGAAGCAGGCTACCGCTAATGGCTATACCTACAAGTATGTCACCGGCGACCCTACCCATGCCCGCTTCTACACCCTCAAAAACGGCATGACCGTTATCCTAAGCCCAACCCCTAAGCAACCCCGTATTCAAACTTACATTGCCGTAAAGGCAGGCAGCAAAACCGACCCGGCCGACCATACCGGTTTGGCGCATTACCTGGAACACATGATGTTTAAGGGTACCAACAAATACGGTTCTTTAGACTGGCAAAAGGAAAAACCCCTGCTGGATAAAATTGATAACCTTTACGAGCAATACAACTCTACCAAAGACGAGGAGAAGCGCAAAGCTATCTACAAGCAGATTGACCAAACCTCGGGCGAGGCGGCCAAATTTGCCATTGCCAACGAGTATGATAAGATGATGGCCTCAATGGGGGCACAGGGCAGTAATGCCTTTACCTCATTTGAGCAAACCGTTTATACTGAAGACATCCCCAACTCATCGGTTGATAAGTTTTTAACCTTGCAGGCCGAGCGTTTCCGCGAGCCGGTGTTCCGTATTTTCCATACCGAATTGGAAGCCGTGTATGAGGAGAAGAATCGTGGCCTCGACAGCGACCCCCGCAAAGTGCAGGAAGCTTTGTTTGCCGCTATGTTCCCGAACAACAATTACGGCAAGCAAACCACCATTGGTACGGTAGAGCACCTGAAAAATCCGTCGCTGAAAGCCATCCGCAATTATTACTATACTTACTATGTGCCTAACAACATGGGCATCATCATGTCGGGCGATTTTAACCCGGATGTGATGATCAAGAAGGTGGATCAGCATTTCGGGTACATGAAGAATAAGCCGGTGCCTGCCTATACCTTCGGCCCCGAAAAGCCAATTACCAGCCCGATACAGCGCGACGTGAACGGCCCTACACCGGAGAATTTGACTATCGGTTTCCGTTTCCCTGGTGCTAATACGCACGATGCACAAATGCTGAATTTGGTAGGCGATATCCTCACCAACGGTAAAGCCGGTTTGTTCGATTTGGATTTGACCAAAAAGCAAAAATTACTGAGCGCCCGAGCCAGTGCCGAAAACCTGAAGGATTACAGCGTATTGATTTTGCAGGGCAACCCGGTAAAAGGCCAGTCACTGGACGAAGTGCGGGCACTGATGCTGGCCGAAATTACCAAGCTTCGTAAAGGTGAGTTTTCGGATGATTTGATTCCATCCATCGTGAATAACGATAAAAAGAACATCATCCTGCAAAACGAAAATTATGGCAACCGTGCCGGTAACCTGATGGACGCTTTTACTTCTGGCGTAGACTGGCGCAACCGCGTGGCCGATGTAGATGAGCTTTCGAAAATCACCAAGGCGCAAATTGTGGCATTTGCCAACAAGTATTTAACCGATAACGATTATGTAATTGTATACAAGCACCAGGCCGAAGACAAGAGCATTGTGAAAGTAGATAAGCCGACCATTACCCCGGTGGCGGTCAACCGCGATGCACAGTCGGCTTTCCTGAAGTCCATCAACGACATGCCGAGCAACCCGGTATTGCCGCAATGGCTGGATTACGCCCGCGATATACAGCATGCCAAAGCCGGCCCGGTAGATGTGCTGGCCGTGCAAAACAAGGATAACAGCCTGTTCCGCCTGTATTACCGTTACGATATGGGTAGCTACAACAGCAAACTGCTGCCTATTGCCGCCCAGTACCTGCAATTTTTAGGCACCGATAAAATGAGCGCCGAAGATTTCAGCAAGGCTTTTTATAAGCTGGCGGCTTCGTATAACATCAACGCCGGTACTGAGATTACTACGGTAAGCATTAATGGTTTGCAGGAAAACTTCAACGAGGCATTATCGCTGTACGAAGACCTGATTGCCAATTGCAAGCCCGATGAGCAGGCGCTGGCTGGTTTGAAGGCCCGCTTAAAGAAATCGCGCGATAACGCCAAACTGAACAAGGCCGCTATTATGGCAGGTTTGATGAGCTACGCGCAGTACGGCGAGAAGAATCCGTTCAACAACGTATTGACTAATGAGGAATTGGACAACCTGAAGGCTGAAGATTTGGTGAACCTGCTGCACAGCATGGCGCAGTACAAGCATACCATTTTGTACTACGGTCCGCAAACGGCTACACAGGCGGCTTCTACGTTGACTGTGCTGCACCGCAAGCCTAATCAGTTTTCGCCATACCCTACAGCTACCGTGTTTACCCGCAGCAACCCGGAGAAAACCCGCGTATTGTTTGCCGACTATGATATGGTACAGGCGGAAATCAACTGGGTACGCAACGAGGCCCCTTACGATGCTGCCAAAACGCCTACTATTGAGCTGTACAACAACTACTTTGGTGGCGGAATGAGCAGTATTGTGTTTCAAACCATACGCGAGTCTAAAGCTTTGGCTTACTCCACCTACGCCTTTTACCAGGCTCCGGCCAAAAAGGAAGACCCCAACTACTTTGTAGCCTACGTAGGCACCCAAGCCGATAAATTTAACGAAGCCATTGCCGGCATGAATGAGCTGCTGACCGATTTGCCGGAATCTGAAAAAGTGGTAACGGTGGCGCGCGAAAACATCCGCAAATCGTTAGAAACAGATAGGGTGATGCAGGACGATATCCTGTTCAGCTACCTGAACGCCCAGCGCCACGGCCTGGATTACGATGATCGTAAGAATACCTACGCCGCGGTTGACAAGCTAAGCTATGCCGATATCAAAGCCTTCCACGATGCCGAGATCAAAAGCAAGCCTTTCACTTACTGCGTGGTAGCCTCCGAAAAACGCGTAACTGACAACGACCTGAAAAAATACGGTGACCTCACCAAACTGAACTTAACCCAGTTGTTCGGGTATTAATTTAGGTTTTTGCTCGAATAGAAAAGCCGCCTTGTCAGTGATGATGGGGCGGCTTTTTTTAGTATTTATTATTGATCTTTGTAATTAAGCTAATTCCCAACCTAGTACTTACTACAGTTATAGTAAAAGTATTAACATTTTAATTAATAAAAATTTGAATTGATTGTCAGCTATAATCGAAATTAATTCCTTAGTCATTTCCATAGTCCCAGCTGTTGTCAATTGGTAGCTCATGCGCGTCAATACCATAATATTCAGCTGGGTCATAAATTGCAGTTTGAGTAAATTGACCTCCATAGCCAGCCAAACTTAATTCCTGATGACTATTTAATTTAAGATCACAACTGTAGCAAATAAATTTAGTAGGTAAAATTATCTTATCATATGTAATATTACCTTCCACGAACCTATCTTCAGAAATAGATATTACTTTTCCGGATAAAACGCCATCAGCTGGGCAAACAGTGCATTTTTCAAGTTTGAAGTAATCGCCATTGTAGGCTCTTGCTTTTGAAACTCCATTTTCAATTGTAAGCAATTTGTCTTCAGGTGTTAATCCTTCAAAAAACAATTGGGATCTCTTTATTTTTTTCTTTACTTCCTCAATTAACGCATTATTCGATTTGGTTATCATTTCTATTGCGCCGTGAGCTTCATCATGCCCAAACAAATCTATTAGCGTTTTTCCAAAAAAAGCTAATAGGATTTCGCACGCCTTATAGTAATCCGCCAACCACAACTTAATTGGATACGAAAGAAACGCAGCAGAGCCTGAATGCAATTCCTCATTTCGCTTTTCGATCAATTTCAAGCAATTATCAAGTTCAATTCTTGTGAAACCTGTTACTAATTGAGTGCATCTGTCAAACACTGTTTTCGCTACAATAGATTTCGGTGGACCACTTACCTTTTTGTATCCGAATGTGTATAAGATGTTTTCACCTTCACGAGGATCAGCTAATAGAACTGGATGTACACTTGAAAGGGTACACCTACCTAAAAACTCTATAACAAGCGCACTCCAAAAACCAAACATTGGGCTTTCTCTCTGTTCACTCATTGCCTTTTCTGCATAGACTTGACATTTATTCCACAGTAAATCAAAGTCCCAGACGGTTTCAATATTTTCTTTCATTTATTAATATTCGTTTTAAACATCTTTTTGATTGTTCCTCTATCTTAACACTAGGTCTTTTGTGCAAGGTTTCCCAGTTGTTTATGATTAGTACTTTTTTAGGAAACCAGTCTATAGCGACTTCTTTTTGTTTGAAACGTGTTGAATTAATGATATCTTCTAAAACTGAGGTTTCTTTTCTGGATATCATACAGTTAATATCATATCGCATAAAGAGCCTCGTATGCTCTTTATTAGCAGTTATGATAGGAGAATAAAAATCAAGATTTCTTCCCCTAACAAACCAAAATTCTCTTTCTAATGGTTTTAATTCGCTCTCACAAGTATACTTTAATATAGGGTTAATTATTGTGGGTGTAGGGCTATCTATACCTGCTTCATATCTAAACATAATATATTTAGGAGGAACTCTTAAATATGCCCCATCTGTATGATATGGAAATGCACCTAAACCATATCGCATTGAAAGAGAAGGTTTATTCGCCAGTATTGTATCTTTAGGAATGAGAGTATCTATTAAGGGGCCATCAATTCTACTCGGAATTATAGTTCCTAATCTTTGAGCAAAATTAATGTATTCAATATCTGTCATTTCAGTTTCTGCAAAACCTTGTTCTTCCAAAATTGTGATTAGCTTCATAGGAAATCAAAACATTACTTTTCTCAATGAGTCATTGCTAAATGGACATGAGGAGCTGAATTACATATAAATTAACACTTGGAAAACTCACTCATGTGTTTCAAATCTTTTAAATACAACTTAAACCAAATGATTCGGTATAAATTTATTAAATCTTACCTTCACTTACCTTCTTTTTTGAATGTATGTACATCAATTTAAGATTTGAAATGTTTAACAGCTGCTGCAAGGGAAGGTACAAATGCTCTTCACTCGCGCTCGTTTGCAACGAGTGAGTACTCTGTTGAGCGTTTGCAACGCGATTGTATGAGTGTAGAGGGGCGTTACAAACGCCGAACAGAGGCAAGCGTCTCGATTCAAACGAGCGCAAGAAAAGTGTTCATGAACGTTCACGGGTGTTCACGGGTGTTCACGCTCACCAAGTTTAATTATGAATAAAATTTAAGATAGTGATGTATTGATTTAAATATCAACATCTTAAATAGAATTTAAATTCTAATCAGTTAAATTTCACCTACTTAAACGTCATAAAAAGCGTTCACGAGCGTTCACGACACATGAACGTGAACACTGGCACGGTAGTGTCACTTACTCACCAGTTTCTGCCCGGTAGGGCATAAATCCAGCAGCACACATTTTGTGCATTCCGGTTTGTAATGGTGGCATATTTGCTGGCCGTGGCGCATCATTACCTGGTGGTTGTCGTACATTTCCTGGGCGGTAAAATCGGGCGGCAACAGGTCCTCCAATACCTTATGGGCTTTAGCCTCGCCAATTTTGGCATCAATAATACCTAAACGTGCCGCCACCCTAAAGTGGTGCGAGTCTACCGGCAGTGCCTTGGCCCGCAGGTTACTAAAGGAGAGTACCGCCGCGCTGGTTTTGGGGCCTACGCCGTTCATTTCTTCCAGCCATTTACGGGCATCGGCCACGGGCATATCCTGCAAAAAGTTGAGAGATAGGTCGCCGCAACGCTCGGTCACCAGGCGCAGCACCTGCTGTATGCGGGGCGCCTTTTGCTCGGGCCAGGTGCAGGGTTTAATGGCTGCTTCCACCTCGGCGGTAGGGGCATCACGAACGGCCTCCCAGGTACCAAATATCTCCATCAAGTTCTTAAACGCCTGCCCCGAGTCGCGGTTCTTGGTCCGGTGTGATAGTAGTGCCGACACCAGCTCGCTCAGAGGGTCCAGGTCATGAAAGTACTTGATCTGGCGGCCGTATACATCGCTCAGGCGCTGGTGTATCTCCAATACAAACTCTTCTTTGGTGGGCGTGGCTACTAACATAGGTTTATCAGTTTTATAGGCCTCCGCAATTATGCCTTTGTTGAAAACCTGTTGCGGTGGCAGGTAAGTGCACCAAATGTTATGCCGTAATTAATCTATAGTAAAATTTGTTGCCTTGTTGGCCTACATAATCTTCATTTGTGCCTCAGTTAACCTGGTAATCAGCTGCCTGAACAGCCGGTTCTTGAAGGCCGACTCTACGTAGATATTGCTAATCCATACCAGTACCCGCAGTTCAACGGCATCGCCGGCTACGGAGTTAATCAATACCTCCGGCGGCATATTCTTCACGGTATCATCCAGCTTGTCAATCTCTTCTTCAATAATTTTACTGATCGCATCAATATCGGTAGCAATATTCACCTTAAAAAGCAGCTCCGATTTCACATAAGCCGAGTTCAGCGTCCAGTTCACCAGGCGGTTGGAGAGTAAATCCCCGTTAGGGATAATCACCTCCGAGCCCTGCTGCGTGAGCATACGGCTGGAGCGGATGCCAATATCCTGTATCTTGCCTTTCTTATCGGCCAGTTCCACATAATCGCCAATCTGGAAAGGCTTTTCAAAAATCAGGATAATGCCCGACACAAAATTGTTGACGATGTTTTGCATGCCCAAACCAATGCCCACACTCAAAGCACCTAACACTACGGTCAGTTTATCCAGCGGTATACCCGAAGCCGTTACCGCCAGCAAAATGCCGATAATGGCAATCACCAGCCGAATCAGCGTTAATTTGGAACTCTTGTGCTCTACCTGGCTGCTGGAGAAATCCACCGTTTTTTCACCGAACAACACACCCACATTTTTTTGCAATACGTTGGAGATGTAGACAATAACCGCAAAGAACAATACATTATTCAATGTAAAGGTAACGCTGCCAAAAGTGCGCGGTTTAGCTAGAATGTGCTGAATAAAAGCAAACACACCACCGGCAATGCTCAGGTTAATTAAAAACACCAGCACCCACAAAATGACTGCCACAACCGAAAGTGCCTTTTTAAACGAAGCCCGTGTATTGCCGATGTTGAGGCGCGAAAACAGTCCGCCGCCGCAGGAGCTCACTTTGATTTGTAACTCCAGCGCATCAGTAAATATCTGGATAAAGATGGCCAATCCGATGATTTGTGTAAGGCCGATGATTGCTGTAACACTGTATACCTTAGCCAAACTGATACGCCCGAAGATGTTGGATACAATGGAAAAGAAGTTGAGCAGTAAAAAGATGATCAGCACCGGGCGCACAAACTTTTGCGAAATGTTGACCTCCTTCAGCTTTTTATAGAACCGTACGCCAATATACAGGGAAGCTACGTTTAATGCCATTAACCACAAACGCATGTAGACGGCTGTGTGCACGGCGGCATTGGTGAGCACGGTAACCACATATAGCAGTACGATGAATAGCCAGTAACGCAGATCTTTTTGAGGCAGTTTCTTCCAAAAATCAATGGTGAGCAGTATCAGCAGGGCAAACTCAATCAGCTCAATGTACAGTGAGGGCGCATCCGGCTCGAATAGCGGGGTGAGGTTGAGTATCACAATCAGCGTAGCCAGTATAGGGATAGGGCGGATGTATTTAAACTCCAGCTGACCCAGGGTTTGTTGGTTATCGGGCTTTTTTGCATTGCGGTAATTGAGGTACACCCATAAAAAGAAAGCTGCGCCGAATAAGATCAGCAGCGTGCGGTTATCCCAGGTGGATTTCAGGAAATAGCCCAATATTTTATTCTGCCCCTCGTATGAAGCGCTGATGAGCTCACCTACGCTGCTGCCGCGCGCTTCCTGCCTTGGGGCGGCCCATATGTAAGGCGACTCGCGCCCCAAAGCGCTCTGGCCTGAGGTTTTGAGGCGCTCCACAATATTGGCCTGCAAATCGGCCACATCCAGGTACACGGCTGATACATCGGCAAGCAAGCGGCTTACCGTATCGAGGCTGGCGGTAACTGATTTTCCTGCATTTTGCAGCCGTAGTTTGATGTCTACCAGCTGGCGGGTATACAGCTGCTTTTGCGTAGTATCGCCGCTGTTCACAGCCAGTACAGAATCGCTGCTGAGATCAACCACTTCTTTTGACATGCGCTGCAACTCGTTGCTGGATTTTGACAACGTGTTGCGCCAGTTGGTGAGCCGCTCTTGTGAGTTGTTCAGGATGAGCTGGTAACCTTGCAGCGTTTTGGTATCAATTACTTTTTTGGAAACACTGAGGTCAGTTTTAATAGGATTCACGCTGCTGCGGATGTCCTTCAGGTCGATGGTGATCTGCCCCGAGCCATAGCCTTTCTTACTGGCCGCATTAATTTCGGTAATGGCAGCCTGCGCCTTTTGCAGTTTGAAAAGCAAAGTATCGGGTAGCGGAACGCCTGAGTCATTTTTGAGTTCTATTTTGCTTTGCGCCAAAGCGGGAACAGAACCAAACAGGCAAAGCAGCAGCAATGCAAAGTACAGGGTATGTTTGAAGATAAGGGAGTGGCGAATGTAGGAAAAACAGTTACGGTAAATCATGCAGTATACGTTTGTTGGCCAGGCGGGAAGCCGGGCCGCGTTCACAAAAGCACAAGGTGTGCGGTACACAATAAAAAAACTTCAGGCCGCTTTGTTTGGCGAAGGTAAGAATTAGGCCAAACCTGAGGCGTAGCAACAATGTTCTGTTTTTATATTTACCTTGCCTGCCATACATCAATAGCAATACCATGAGCAAAACCAGCACCATTGGCTTCTCCTATAAAGTAGAAGGCGTAACCTTACAGCCAGCAGAGGGCCAGTTGCGTACCACCGGCAGCTTTATCAGCCAGGACATCATCGAGCAAATTAACGAGCAACTAAAGCCACAGCATTTTAAAGTAGACGAGCGCACCTTGCGGCCTAAATACGTAAACGACCAGTTGTACCTGGATGGCTTTGCCATTGAGATACAGGAGAAAAAGGAAGTCGGTTTTTTATCGGGCCGATAACTTCGCTAAACGTTTAGCTGGTTTGGGTGCTTACGGCCCAGTAATTACCGGCAAAATCCATAAAAGCGCCGCGGGTGTCCGGGTCGCCGGGTTTGTTTGCCGGGGTTTCTATCACCTGGCAGCCCTGGGCGATGGCTGCGTTGAAAGCGGCAAATACATCGGGCACGTAAAAGTGTAGCATGGTGGTGTTGGCGACGTAGTTTTCGGTGCTGTTGCTCAACATCAGAACGGTGTCATCCAGTTGCAGCTCGATATGTGCAATGGTGCCGTTCTCATGATCGAACCGGCGCAGTTCGGTGGCGTTAAAAACGGCTTTTAACAGGTCTACCAGTCGCTGGGCATCATCCACAATGAGGTAGGGGGATAGGGAGTTGTAATTTTCGGGTTTGTAGGCGGCGGGCATCATGATTTGATGTATTTGATCTTAAGGGTAGTAAGTTATCAATAAATCTTTAACTGCGCATTGACAATGCATATTACATTGCATAGGTTTGGCATACGGACTGCTTTAGCCTACACCTTTGAATATTAAACTTAGATACTTACTGAACGCCTGCGTTATTATTGCTCTTGTTGACGCTTTGGGCTCACTGGCCTCCCGGCAATTCTACTTCAATTACGCTTTTATCATGCCTGTATCAATTGGGGTGTATACCACATTGGCCTTGTTTGAAAACAAAGTTGGCAGATTAAAAGCTGCGGTAATTTATACGGCCCTGCTTGGTTTATTTGATGCAACTGTTGGTTGGAAAATTTCGCAATTGTTACAAGCAAATACGGGTGCCGTAAATAATCACCCAAGTGCTGCAGTGTGGGCGGCAACTGTGATATTCGTAATGCTTTATGGTGCTTTGCTGAGCCTGCTTACAGCAGGTATTTATAACTTTTTGAGCAAGCGAAAATCTACATTGAACATCAAATAACTGGCTGCTTAATCTGGGTAGGCACTTGATAATCTTTTGCATCACATTACATTATTCTGGAGTTAACCACTTTTGTCATTGCGAGGAACGAAGCAATCTCGTAGCTGTGCATCTTCGCCCTGTATACAACGAGATTGCTTCGTTCCTCGCAATGACAAAGTTTTATACATAAACCTTACTTCGCTTTCAACGCCTCACCTTCAAACGCAATGCCCGCCCAGCCGTGGGCCATAAATTGGCGGATGTTTTGGTGGTCGGTGCTTTCGGGGTGTTGCAATACGGCCTGGTAGTGCTCAGCAAATAAAAGCAGGGTATCTTCAGCGCTGAGGTGGTGGAGCTGGGCAAAGGCAAACACCCTGGCGCTGCCTTGGTTCTGGGTAGCCTCGTTGTAGGCCTCGCCGTTTTTAAAGGCCGTAGGCTGATGCTGGTAATAGGTATCTATAAATTGCAGCACCTCCGCAAACGGAACGGACTGTGTTTTTAAGCCGGCTAACAGGTTGGTGAGTTGTTCTTTCATGATGAGGGCAAAGGTAAGGGATGGTGGATTATGTTTCTGAATAAAAAAGGCACGAGTGTAAGCGCGTGCTGTTGTAAATGATAGCGCCAATAGCTATCGCTTTAATGGCATCCCTGTTAACCGAAAGCCAGATTGAAGGGAAAAATGTATATTGGTACACACAAATGAACAGCCAGAAAAATTATACTTTACAATGGGGCCCCGCACGAAATTGGGTACTTTTTGCTTTGATTACCGTATTTATGTTGTGGCTTGCTCATGCGCTTGCATTTTTTCCGCATGAATATGCGCATGCCATTACGGCCTGGCTGTTGGGTTGGAAAAGTAACCCGCTTGCTTTAAATTACGGTCATGTGAGCATAAGTAATTTGCTGGCGCAATTTGATATTGACGAAAACGTAGATTATGCGCCCATATTTGCCAGCGGGCGCCATTACCAGGCGGGTATAATTGCTTTAGCCGGTTTGTTTTTCGGCAATTTTTTGTTCACCTATCCTTTAAGCCTTTGGGGATATCGCTATGCAAAACAACAGGGTTCATACACCTGGGCTTTGTTTTTTTACTGGTTATGCGTGGCCAGTGTAGGGAACCTGATAGATTATGTGCCGGTAAGAACATTTGCCTATACAGGAGATATGCATACGCTGATTACGGGCTTTAACTGTTCGCCCTGGTGGGTAATGCTGCTGCTGGGCATTCCGTTTTTGCTGATTTTAATTCACCTCTTGTTTTCTTTTGCACCACAAGCTTTACATTGGCTTTTTCCTGCTTCTGCAGGCCGGCGGGCTATCATGGTGCTGCTTACCGCTTTTGCAGTTTTCGGGTTTTACGGCGCTGCGGGCTGGTCTGCCACTGATCCGACTTCGCATCACATTTCGGTATACTCGGTATGCCTGTTGGTGCCGCTTGCTACCATCCTTGGTTTTTGGGTTACAGATCGGTTTTGGTTAAAGCTTAAAAACTAACTTGCAATGCCTGCTGCTGATTTAAGTCTTATACAGGGCGGCTTAAATTCTCATATATTACCCAGCACTCTCGTGCGTGATAAAGCATTAATTTTGGGATTATTGCTATAGCTGCGTTTATGCCTAAGCGAGTATGAAAGTGGTTACTTTACTGCTCATATGGCGGACGGGAGTCCTTGTTTCTGGGGTACATTTAAGTCGGCCTGCGGAAGACTTAAACCAGTATGGTATTAGTATTTAAATAATATACATTATATATTTACATTTAAAGTAATTCATAATATAGTATCGACATAAATGGATCAATCCACATTAAAAAATCTTCGTTTAATTATTCCGGGTTTAATAAGTTTATTAGCAATTTTTTATCCAATAAAAATTTTAAAAATATATGATTTAAACAATTTTATTTCATCTATCAAAGATTGGAACGATTTAATCCCGTTGATAACAATGCCATCTTTGATTGGAGTATTATATTATGTTTCAAATATAAGATATGTATTCTGGAAATCAGAATTACATAAAGTGCAAGAAAATATTAAAGATAGATTGGTAGACACCTTTATAAATGATTATACTTTACAGCAGCAGGCCAGTTTGAAATCTGATAAGAGTAGAATAATGAGAATATTCTACCACTTTGTCGATAGTCATCCTTCTCTTACCACACAGTCCCAAAATGTTAAGTTCAATGGATTAATTTGGACAACATTCCTGGACACTTCAATAATCACTTGCTTTTTTGGTGCTGCTAGTATTACTATTAGCATAATTTTAAAAATTAAAGTTCTAATGTTATATGGGTGGATTTTAATTGTTGTTTGTATGGTTTCTTATGCCGCTTTCCGTTCACTCACAAAAAGGCATTTAATGTATTCCAATGAACAAATTGATAGCATAATTCAGCTTTTTAAAGCTGAACTAAAAAATAAATTAAATGATATTTTGTGACAAATCTTTGAATGGTTTAGCTAAAAGAAACTACAATACAATTGAACTTATCAAACAGTATTATTTACAAGATGATCAACCATGGTACATTGGTTACAGTGGTGGTAAAGATTCATCCGCTCTACTAAAACTTGTTTTCTGTGGATTAAAAGAAGTAAATCTCCCCAAGAAAAATATAAATGTGATATATTGTGATACAGGTGTGGAAATACCAGTTTTATCTAAATATGTTGCAAAAACATTAAATGCGTTTCAATTAGAAGCTGATAAATTTAACCTACCATTCACAGTAAAAATAGCCAAACCTGTAATTCAAGATACTTATTTCAGTAAAGTAATAGGAAGGGGATATCCACCTCCTTCTAATAAATTTAGATGGTGTACTGACCGATTGAGAATTAAACCTATTCAAGCTATTATAAAAGCTCATGCTCAAGAAGCGCACACGATATTATTGGGAGTAAGAAAAGGTGAAAGTAGCAAAAGGAACCACACTATAGATAAGCATAAGACAGGGGATGAGTTTTTTCTTAAGCAAAAAGGAAATGCTAAATCTTTGATATTTACTCCAATTATAAATTATGATATTACAGATGTGTGGAATACATTAATTTATAATGTATATCCACATAGCATCGATGTGAAAGAATTAAGTAAAATATATAAGAATGCAAGTGCTGAATGTCCTATCATCAAAGATCCAAAGGATTCTCCATGTGGTAAAGGAAGATTTGGTTGTTGGACTTGTACAGTCGTAAAAGAAGATAAGGCTGTGACAAATCTAGTAAAACAAGGGTATGTGGATCTAAAACCATTGTTAGATTTTCGAAATTGGTTAAGTTTTGTTAGAAACCTGCCTGAATATCGATGTAAAACTCGACGTAATGGCCTAGTTGGTTTAGGGCCATTCACGCTTAAAGCGAGAAGTGAAATCCTAGATCGACTGTTGAAAACTGAAATTTTATCAGGAACATCTCTCATTACTACTGAAGAAATTTACTACATAAGAACGCTTTGGAATGCTGATATATCAAATGATAAATACAAAGAAGATTAAGCGTTTAAATTGTCATTTTCTCCGCTAATCCTCCGGCCTCTCCTTCGGATCTGCCATTCTTACAATCCTCGGCTGAAACTTCGCCAGTACTTCCACCAAATCGTGCTGGGCTTCCATTACGGCGTGGATGTTTTTGTATACCATGGGGGCTTCGTCCAGGTCGGAGCCAAGCAGGGTAATTTTCTTATCCAGCAGTTCGGCTTGCACCAAATCGCGCTTTACGGTTTTAAAGGCGGCGCTTCGGCTCATTAAACGCCCCGCACCGTGGCTGGCGGAGTTGATGCTGGCCGGGTCGCCTTTGCCGCGTACCACAAAGCCGGGCGTGCTCATGCTGCCGGGTATAATGCCCAGTACGCCTTTGCCGGCCGGGGTAGCGCCTTTGCGGTGCACCATTACCTCGGTGCCGTCGGCCAGTTGCTCCTTCCAGGCAAAGTTGTGGTGGTTTTCTATACGCAGCAGGGGCTGCAGTTGCATGGCCCGGGCTATCTTGTTGTGTATCTCGTGGTGGTTGGCGCTGGCATAGTCGCCGGCCAGGTTCATGGCCAGCCAGTACTCTTGTCCCTCGTTGCTTTGCAAATCCAGCCAGGCCAGGTGGCGCGCCTCATGGGGCAGCTGGGTTTTGGTCATGGCCAGGTTGGAGTAATAGCCCGCAATGCCCGCCCCAAATCCGCGCGAGCCGGAGTGGGAGAGCAGCGCCAGGTAATTACCCGCCGGTACGCCTTCCAAAGCGCCTTCGTGTACGTTGAGTTCGCCCCATTCCACAAAGTGGTTGCCGGTGCCCGAGGTGCCCAGTTGCTTGTAAGCTTTATCCTTCAGTAAACGCACCTGTTTAATGGCATTCCAGTCTGGGCGGTCAAACAGGCTGGTATCGTCGTGCTTTTTGCTCTCGCTGCCCATGCCAAAATGGGTGTGTTTCAGCAGCAGGCTTTTCAGGTTATCCGTTTTATCGTCTATGGTACCAGACGGCAAATCAAAAATGCTGAGGCACATACGGCAGGCAATATCTACACCCACGGCGTAGGGGATAATGGTATCGGCCGTAGTGGCCAGCACGCCGCCAATAGGCAGGCCGTAACCCTGGTGGGCATCGGGCATCAGCGCCCCGGCTACCGAGATGGGCAATTGTATGGCCGTACGCATTTGCGCCAGTGCCCCGGCCTCAATATGTTCGGCGCCATAAACAGGGAAGCTGGCGGTTTCCTTTTTCAGCTCCTGCATCGAGCTGACCTGTTTTATCAGTTTACCCTCTTTGCGCAGTTCAATCACGCGGTCGGCAACGTTTTTAAACTTGCCGCCGTTTTGCTGCGCGTAGGGTTCAGGGTTGTTCATCAGGGCTTCGAGGTGCGCCATTAGGGTGGGCTTATCCATCACCTTGTGTTTGAGCAAGCCGTTGGCTACCCTGCTGAACAAGATGACTACATCCAAATCCTCAATGCCCAGGTTGATGATTTCACCATTGCTGATCTTTTCCATATTGCGCTATCGTTAAATCCTCCCGAAAGGAGAACAAATATTATCCTGTTTTGCTAATGCTGCAAAATAGTACAACAACTGCGCAGCCTTTTTGCGCACTAAAAAAATAATTTTTGGAGATCCGACGTATCAAGGGCGGTCCGGGTTACTCAGGCTTTAAATCACAATACCTGTAAAAATGCATCAACCGTACAAGTACTGACATGTTTATGCCACTGTTTCAGATGTTCGGCGTAACACCTGAAACACCTGAATTATTGAATGTTCAAATTAATGTGCTTTACCTTACGGGCTTTAGCGCTAATTTTCTAATTTTGGGCGTCTTTTCATCCCTAAAAGCAACTATAGTGGAGCAAAACGAATTAACTACCGTTGAAACTGCCAAAGATTTAGGCCTGCGGCCCGAAGAATTTGATCGCATCAAAGAAATTTTACAGCGTACCCCCAACTTTACCGAACTTTCTATTTTCTCGGTGATGTGGAGCGAGCACTGCTCGTACAAAAACTCTATCAAATGGCTTAAAACCCTGCCGCGCGATGGCGCACGCATGCTGGCCAAAGCAGGTGAGGAAAATGCCGGCCTGGTAGATTTAGGCGATGGCATAGGCTGTGCCTTTAAAATTGAATCGCACAACCACCCTTCGGCGCTGGAGCCTTACCAGGGTGCAGCTACAGGCGTGGGCGGTATCAACCGTGATATCTTTACCATGGGTGCACGCCCCATCGCGCAGCTTAATTCCCTGCGTTTTGGCGATTTGAACAACGAGCGGACCAAGTGGTTGATTAAAGGTGTGGTAAAAGGCATCGGCGATTATGGTAATGCTTTCGGCATTCCCACCGTAGGTGGCGAATTGTTTTTCGATGAATGCTATAATGTAAACCCATTGGTCAACGCTATGTCGGCCGGGATTGTTAAGGCTGGCGAAACGGTATCAGCTACCTCATACGGTGTGGGCAACCCGGTATATATTGTGGGTTCATCCACAGGTAAAGACGGTATACACGGTGCGGCATTTGCCTCTAAAGATATCACCGAAGATTCGGTAAACGATTTGCCTGCCGTACAGGTAGGCGACCCTTTCCAGGAAAAATTGTTACTGGAAGCTACCCTTGAAGTGATTAAAACTGGTGCCGTAATTGGTATGCAGGATATGGGCGCAGCCGGTATCATTTGCTCCAACTCCGAAATGTCGGCCAAGGGTGAGCACGGTATGGTGATCTATCTGGATAAAGTACCTACCCGCCAGGACAACATGAAGCCTTACGAAATCTTGCTGTCTGAATCACAGGAGCGGATGCTGATTGTGGTGGAGAAAGGCCGCGAAGCGGATGTACAGGCCGTATTTGATAAATGGGATTTAAATTGTGTACAGATAGGCGAGGTAACCGATACCAAGCGCCTTGAATATTACATGAACGGCGAACTGGTGGCCGATGTACCTGCCGATGACCTGGTGTTAGGCGGTGGTGCCCCGGTATACGAGCGCGAATATCGCGAACCGGCATACTATCAGCAAAACCAAGCCTTCAGCATAGATAATGTGCCGGTACCCGAAAACCTGGTAGATGTGGCAGAGCATTTAATTGCTCACCCTAACATTGCCTCCAAGCGTTGGGTAACCGACCAGTATGATTCCATGGTAGGTACCGCTAGCATGACCACCAATCGCCCCAGCGATGCGGCAGTAGTGGCCGTTAAAGGCACAGATAAAGCCATTGTGCTTACCGTAGACTGTAACTCCCGCTATGTATACGCCGACCCGCAAAAGGGCTGTGCTATTGCCGTAGCCGAAGCTGCACGTAACATTACCTGTGCAGGCGGTGAGCCGGTAGCTATTACCAACTGCTTAAATTTTGGCAACCCTTATGTGCCCGAAGTATACTGGCAATTTGTGGGCGCCATTAAAGGAATGGGCGAAGCCTGTACCAAGTTTGGAACCCCGGTAACCGGCGGTAATGTGAGCTTCTATAACCAGTCGTCAGACGAAGGCCCGGTATTCCCGACGCCAACCATTGGTATGCTGGGTGTAATGGATGACATTGAAAATATCATGACTTCTGATTTTAAACAACCAGGTGATTTTATTTACCTGATTGGCGAATCGGTGAATGATATTGCTTCTTCTCAATACCTGGCTTCTTATCACAAAATTCAGGCAGCCCCGGCACCTTATTTTGATCTGGATAAGGAATATGCCATGCAGCAAACCGTGAAAGAACTGATTCAGCATAAAGCCATCGTTTCGGCGCATGATGTAGCCGATGGTGGTTTATATATTGCCTTAACCGAATCTGCCATGCCAAATGGTTTGGGCTTTGACATTGCCACCGATGCAGAAATCCGCAAGGATGCCTTCCTTTTCGGCGAAGCGCAGGGCAGGGTAGTGGTAAGTGTATCACCAGAGGAGCAGGACCGCTTTGTAGAAATGATGGCGACCAGCGAAGTAGAGTTTTCATTGCTAGGTACAGTAACCAACGGTTTCTTCCATGTAGATGAAGAACTGTTCGGCCACGTAACCGATGTGAAATTAACTTACGATAACGTACTGCACGTAACCTTAGGCGAATAATGTTAAAACTGAACCGCATTCATCACGTAGCTATCATATGCTCAGACTATCAGAAGTCGAAAGCTTTTTATACCGAAGTATTAGGTCTGCGGGTGGTTCAGGAATTTTTTCGCGAAGAACGTAAATCATATAAGCTTGATCTGGAAGTTGCATGGCAATACCAGATCGAGCTTTTTTCTTTTCCTGATCCGCCTTTGCGCCCATCAGGGCCCGAAGCTGCCGGTCTGCGCCATCTGGCCTTTGAAGTAGATAGCGTAGAAGAGGCCGTTGAACATCTTACACAAAAAGGCGTAGTAGTGGAATCTATCCGCATTGATCCGCTTACCGGCAAACGCTTTACCTTTTTTGCCGACCCCGACGGCCTGCCATTAGAGTTTTACGAAAGATAAGCATGGGCGATATATTTCGCTTTAAACAGTTTGCTGTCAACCAAACCGGCTGTGCCATGAAGGTGAACACCGATGGGGTACTGCTGGGTGCATTGGTTGGCAATGAACAACCAAGCACCATTTTAGACATCGGCACTGGCACTGGTGTTATTGCGCTCATGTTAGCACAACGTTTTCCGGAGGCCACTATTGATGCCGTTGAAATTGACGAACTGGCTGCCCAAACGGCTTACCAAAACTTTGCGCATTCGCCCTACGCCGAACGGTTGCAATTACATCCAGGCGATTATCAAATATATCTTAATCAGCACCCGGATAAAGAATATGATTTGATTGTAAGCAACCCACCTTTTTATATACAATCTTTAAAATCGCCACACACGCAAAAATCTGTAGCTAAACATGCGGATGAACAATTCTTTTTTACGCTGATACAACAGGTTGTAAGTCATTTGAGCGATGAAGGGCAATGTTGGCTGATATTACCTGTAAATACTGCGGCATTGGTGAAAGAACTATCTTCTGGGGTACAGTTATACCTTCAGCACTCGGTGCTCATCGGTTCCTATCCTGATAGCATTCCGCACCGTGAGGTATTGGCTTTGGGCAAGCGCAGGGGTGAGATAATCACTGAGGATTTGCATATTTATAATGAGCCAAAAGTGTATTCACAGTTATATCAAACCTTGCTTAAAAATTTTTTGACAATATTTTAATTTCCTATACTGCTTGTTATTCAGCACTTCATTGCGAGGTACGAGCAATCTCTATACGCCTAATCGAGGCACAAAGCAGAGAGATTGCTTCGTACTTCGCAATGATGTGTGGGTATGCTGCTTTAAAAAAATAAATAGTATTTCAATAATTTTCATCCTTTTCCCACATCTTTCCGTCCTTTGCTTCACCATGACTAAAATCGGCCTTATATCTGATACCCACGGCTACCTTGACGATGCTGTGTTCACCCATTTTGCCGATTGCGACGAAATATGGCATGCCGGGGATTTTGGGGGAAATGTGGCCGACCGCTTAGCGGCATTTAAACCCTTAAAAGGTGTATATGGCAATATTGATGGAACCGGCATTCGCAAAGATTTTCCGCTTAACCTGCGCTTTAAGTGTGAGGATGTGGATGTATGGATGACACATATCGGCGGTTATCCCGGCCGGTACAATGCAGCCGTAAAGCCGGAAATTTATACCAACCCGCCGCAGTTATTCATTACCGGGCATTCACATATCCTGAAAGTGATATTTGATGAAAAAATTAAATGCCTTCACCTTAACCCCGGCGCCGCAGGCAAGCAGGGCTGGCACAAAGTACAAACCCTGATGCGTTTTGAAATTGATGGCAAACAGATTAAAAACCTGCAGGTGATAGAACTGGCACACAAGGGTGCGCCTATCAAAAATAATTAAGCGTTTCCGGTTTCAAATACGCTGTCAATTAATAGCTGTGGTTGCTTGGCGGCAGCTACCGCCAGGCGGTCGCAGCGCTCGTTTTCGGGGTGGCCGGCATGGCCTTTAATCCAAACAAAACGGATGTTGTGCAATTTGCTTACCTGCAGGTAGCGCAGCCATAAATCTTTGTTTTTTTTACCGGCAAATCCTTTTTGCAGCCAGCCGTGCACCCAGCGCTTTTCAATAGCATCCACCACATATTTAGAGTCGGAATAGATGGTCACCTGCTGGTTGGGGCTTTTCAATGCTTCAAGACCAACGATGACCGCCAGGAGTTCCATACGGTTATTGGTGGTTTTGCGAAAGCCGGCCGATAGCTCTTTATAATGCTGGCCGGAGCGCAATATGGTACCATAACCACCCGGCCCTGGGTTGCCGCTTGAAGCGCCATCTGTAAAAATTTCTATCATCTCAATTTTGGAGCGGCAAGTATAGCCAAATTACATCAGAGGCGATAAGTATAAAGTTTCAAAAAAGTCTTGCATAAATTCAGGAGTTTCCTATTTTTGCAGTCCCAAATATACGGTAGGTATAGCTCAGTTGGTTAGAGCACCAGATTGTGGTTCTGGGGGTCGTGGGTTCGAGCCCCATTACTTACCCGAAAGCCTCTCATTAAAATGAGAGGCTTTTTTGTTGGGATAAAAATTATCGAGGCTGCTTAATATGAAGTTACCCCATTCTGCTTGTTGTTCATCAACTATTACAGTGCAAAATCCGTAACGCTGCCCTTCCATCTCAACTCCTTTTGAATCATCAACATGTAAGTCAATGTTAAAAGCTAAAGGGTATTTTGAAGATTGAATGCCACTACTGCTGATTGCTGCCAAATGTCGGATTTGATTGATATTGCTTAAAAAGTTCGATAGTTCCTTTTCGGATGATTTCGGTACCTAACAATTTTTGTAAAAGAGTTTGCTGTTCAGTTTCAAAGGTTTTGCTTCCGGGAATTATAGTGTCATCTAAGTCGAATGATATTTTCATAGAGCCTTACATGGAATCAAAACTTCACTGTTTCGCTTTTATTACATCCATTGGTGTCGATTTCAAATATTTTCGCTAATGGAGGTGTTTGTGATGATATAAAGATATAACTGTACTCTTTTAAATACAAAAAATGAGTTGAGAGATACAATCAGAACCTTCGAAGTGACTAATATTTATCAACTTGTCATGAAAAAGTTATATCATATTTAACCACTTCATTTACTTTTCCACATCCTCCCTTAAATGTCGATTTGGCTATGTTGTTGCTACGATTTATCAGCAGCTCATCACCAATTAACAGCTGCTACCACGACAAGAAGAGAAGGATTATGGAAAGCACCAATACCAAACGCCCGGCTAAATTATATGACTATCAGGAAGCCGACATCAATACCTTATTTGATAAATTAAACACCACACCCCAGGAGCATCGACTGTTATACCAGTTGCCTACCGGTGGCGGCAAAACGGTGATATTTTCTGAAATCGCCAAGCGCTTTATCAGCCAGCATTCACAGAAAGTAATGATATTAACACACCGCATTGAGCTGTGCAGGCAAACATCCAGTACCTTGAAAAGCTTTGGTATTAAAAATAACATCATTAACAGTGCAGTAAAGCGGGTAAGCCGGAAAAGCGATTACAGTTGCTACGTGGCAATGGTAGAAACCCTGAACAACCGTATACAGGAGGGCCAGATTGATACCGACCAAGTAGGTTTAGTAATTATTGATGAGGCGCATCACAACTCGTTTCAGAAACTGCTGGATAAGTTCTGTAATGCCCGTATCATCGGTGTTACGGCTACGCCATTCAGTTCAGACTTTGAATCGCCCATGCGCGATAATTATCATGAACTGATTGTTGGAGCAAGCATCAGTTCATTGATTGAGCAGGGTTACTTGGCGCAGCCTGCCACCTGGCGGTATGACGTGGAGCTGAACACTTTAAAAACCACCGGCGCACACGGAGATTTTACGGTGAGCACATCTGATGAGCTATATTCATCTCCGGCCATGCTTGAATTGCTGCTGCATGCCTACGAGGAACATGCCAAGAATAAAAAGACCTTAATATTTAACAATGGCATATTCGCCTCAAAAGCCGTATGCCAGATGTTCACTGATGCCGGTTACCCGATACGGCATTTGGATAACAACACCCCTTGTGCAGAGCGCGAGGAGATATTGAAATGGCTGAAGAATACACCCAATGCAATATTAACTTCTGTATCTATCCTAACCACAGGTTTTGATGAACCTACCGTAAAAACGGTAATCTTAAACCGGGCCACTACCTCATTAACCTTATATCATCAAATGATCGGCAGGGGCTCACGTCGTTTGCCCAAGAAGAAGGCATTTACCATTATTGACTTAGGCAATAATGTGGATCGCTTTGGCGATTGGAGCAAACCTGTAGATTGGCAGGATATATTCGACCATCCGGAAGCTTATTGCGAAAAGATACATGCCCAGTTGAGCCACGAAGCACACGCAATGCCCTCCGAACTGCGTTCGAAATTTCCGAACAGCCTAGAAATCTCTTTCGATGTACAAAAGGCCTATCATGAAGCCCTTGAAAACGAGCAAAAAGCCAGCACCGTAATTGCCGACTCCATACAACAACATGTTGCCATGTGCGTAGATAATAGCGATATGATTGCCGATGCCATGGCCTTAGCCGAAGAATTAAACAAAGAGATTGAATGGCGTGTAAAGCAGTACGGCAAGTGCCTGGGTAAAGTGACTAAAAATTATCTGGAATGGCTGCAGGAGGATTATAAAACCAAGCTGAAAACGCTGATACAAACCACCATGCAGCAAAAGAATTTAACTCAGGCAGC
The DNA here is from genome assembly GCF_054783355.1 of Mucilaginibacter koreensis. Lineage (NCBI taxonomy): Bacteria > Pseudomonadati > Bacteroidota > Sphingobacteriia > Sphingobacteriales > Sphingobacteriaceae > Mucilaginibacter > Mucilaginibacter koreensis. Next base: position 774,671 of record NZ_BAAGQS010000001.1, read on the forward strand.
TGCGTAAGGTTCAAGTTGGGGGTTTCCTTATCCAGCTTTGTCATTGCGAGGAACGAAGCAATCTAGTCGTTAGCATAGCGAAGAGGAAAAGCTACGAGATTGCTTCGTTCCTCGCAATGACAAAATATGGGCAATCACCCAAACAACTCACTGCTCAAATACCGGTCGCCGCGGTCGCAGGCGATGAATACGATGGTTCCCTCCGTAAGTTCCTGAGCCAGTTTTATTGCGGCAGAGCAGGCGCCGCCGCTGCTCATGCCGGCAAATATGCCTTCCACTTTGGCTAACTGTCGGGCCATGTGTACGGCATCTGCTTCTTCAATATCCATAATACGGTCAACCCGGCTCGGGTCAAATATTTTGGGCAGGTAAGCGGCCGGCCAGCGGCGAATGCCCGGGATAGATGAGTTTTCGGTAGGCTGGCAGCCGACGATTTGTATGTCCGGGTTCTTTTCTTTCAAAAATTTGGAGCAACCCATAATGGTGCCAGTGGTACCCATAGCGCTTACAAAGTGAGTAATTTGCCCGTCGGTATCGCGCCACATCTCGGGCCCGGTAGATTTATAATGCGACAGGTAATTATCTTTGTTAGCAAACTGGTTGAGCAGGAAATAACCATCAGATGCGCCTTTGTTCTCTGCATAATCGCGGCAGGCTTCAATGCTCTCCAATAAAGTTACCTTAGCGCCGAAGGCTTCCATCGTAAGGGTGCGTTCGCGGGTAGAGTTGGCGGGCATCACCAATTCGATTTCCAGGTCAAATAACCGGGCAATCATGGCCAGCGCAATGCCGGTATTGCCGCTGGTAGCTTCTACCAGTTTTGTGCCTGTTTTAATCTCGCCGCGTTCCATAGCGCTGCGTATCATGTTCAACGCCGCGCGGTCTTTTACGCTACCGCCGGGATTATTGCCTTCCAGTTTGGCAAAAATACGAACGTTAGGGTTCGAGTTGAGCCGGGTAATTTCTACCATGGGGGTGTTACCCACCAAATCAATTATGCCTGCCATAGTATGCTATATTTATGGAGTTGTATTTATGTTTTGTACTGTGATGGTAGGGTTGTGATAAACCGTAGAGTAGGGCGCTACACTTTTTGTAAGCCATACATTACCGCCAATAGTACTGTTATGGCCAATCACGGTATCGCCGCCTAAAATGGTAGCGCCTGAATAAATTACCACATCATCCTGCACGGTAGGATGCCGTTTGGTATCGGCCATAAACTTGTGTACGCTTAAAGCACCCAAAGTAACCCCCTGGTACATTTTTACATGCTTGCCAATAGTACACGTTTCACCAATAACAATACCGGTACCATGATCGATATGAAAATATTCGCCAATGCTGGCCGACGGATGGATGTCAATGCCGGTTACTGAATGTGCATGCTCGGTTAAAATGCGCGGAATGAGGGGGACGCCCAGCAAAGCAAGGGTATGTGCAATGCGGTAAAAGAAAATAGCATAAAAACCGGGATAGGTACGAATCACCTCAAACTCGCTGCGCGCAGCAGGATCGCCTTCGTAAATGGCCTGCATGTCTGTATTCAGCGTATGGTACAACTCAGGCAGGCGGTTAAAAAATAAGGTAGCCAAATCGGCGGCATCTGCTTTAGAAAAGCTGTTTAAAGTGTTGATCATCTCGGCCAACGTGGCTTCCAGTCGTGTAGCTTCTGCTTGTACATCGGTAACCTTACAAAAAGATTTTACTGTTTGCTCAGGGTAAAACAGGTGCATTACAGCTAAAGCCCAGTCGGCAATGGCGTTGTTGGGTGCCATGCGCTGCGCGCTAAGTTGCTTTTCAAATAAGTGCCTGTAAAATTTCTCATTCATATTGCCTGCCGCCAATGCTGTACAATTTAATCAAAATGCAGAGTTAGATATTTTAACCGGATTTACATTGCATACTTTATGGCAACAGCTAAATCTAACATACGGTTGACAGTATTTGTAAAAAGTAGGCAATTTGGCAACTACCACGCCTTAACTAACTTAAGCCGGCAACTTCACACCTGATATTCGTTCACATTCAGCTAAAAACTTATTTTGTAGGGCAACATCAGCGGCAGCTTTCAAAAACTCCTGTTGTTTTTGGTGATAGAAGTATTTTCCGCTTACCAGCGCTGCGGCATCGTTGCTGGTGGCCAGCCAGGTTTGAGTTTTAGGCGCTTCCTCTAAACTGTCGGGCGCACCTGAGCCACCCATTTTTGTAGCTACCCAGCCGGGTTCTAAAGCGTTGCTGTATACCTGAGGCCAATTGCGGGCTACGGCAAACGCCAATAAAACATCATGTAACTTGGAGTCTGCATAAGCATTGAACCCGCTCCAACGGCGGGTATCCCAGGTTAAGTCTTTCAAGCTGGTGTCGCCATCACGGTGCAGGCCCGAACTTACATAAATCAGACGGTCGGGGCGCTCCATCAGGCAGGTGAGTAAATAAGGTGCCAAGGCGTTAACGGCAAATACCAGAGGCAGTCCATCTATTGTATTGTTTTTGGCTGGCTCCCGGTAGCCTATACCTGCATTATGTATTACAGCGTCAAAGCGACCGAGGCGGTTAGCCTCTTCGGCTACTTTGCGGGTTTCAGCAATGCTTGACAAGTCTCCGGCAATAGCGTTTGCCGCTCCGGGAACGGCGGCCAGCGCTTCCTTTGTGCGTTGCTGGTTACGGGCATGTAATACCACTTCGTGCCCCTCATTAACTAATATTTGAGCAGCCATCTGGCCCAAACCGTCGGCTGAGCCGGTAATGAATATGCGTGCCATTGTTTAAATATTTTTCAATGATTCTAATACTCATCATGAATGTATTGTTCTTGTTTGCTGATAAAATTTATAACCAAAGTATTGAAAATTCATTTTAAATGCTGGTGCGTAAATAATCAATTACAAATACTACGGGCATTTTGCTGGCACAGGTATTATCTTGATATTGGCACTTTCGTATATCTATGAAGTTAAAAAATCTTATCAGCTGCCTGATACTGCAGGGAATATGTGTGGTTGCCATGGCACAACCGGTAAAAGTAAAGGTACAAGCTACTAAGGATGGTTATACACTGATTCGGAATAACAAACCCTATTTTGTTAAAGGCGCAGGTGGTACCAGCTATACTGATCGCCTGGTGAAATATGGCGGCAATTCCATACGGACATGGGGCACCCGTGGAGGACAAAAGGTATTGGATGATGCTCAGAAATTAGGCCTGACTGTAACTATGGGTTTGGATGTAGCCCGCGAGCGCCATGGTTTCAACTATGACGATACTGCTGCGGTGCATCAGCAATTAGAACATTTGCGCCAGGAAGTGATTAAATACCGCAATGCACCGGCATTATTGATTTGGGGCATTGGCAACGAACTGAATTTGGATTATAAAAACCCGAAAGTGTGGAACGCTGTAAACGAAATTGCCGAGATGATTCACCGGGAAGATCCCAATCACCCGGTAACTACTATGCTTGCTGGCGTCAATAATCAGGTCGTGGCTTACATTAAGGAACGCTGTCCGGCTATTGATTTGCTATCGGTACAAGTATATGGCGGTTTGGCTAGCGTGCCCCAGCAACTGCGCAACGCCGGGTGGGAAAAAGCGTATATGGTAACAGAGTGGGGCCCAACCGGGCACTGGGAAGGCCCGCAAACACCATGGAAAGCATCGGTAGAGGAAACCAGCAGCGAGAAAGCGGCAGTATACAAAAGCCGTTACGAAGCTTCCATAAAACAGGATAAGCACTGCGTGGGTTCGTATGTATTTTTATGGGGGCAAAAGCAGGAGCGTACACCCACATGGTACGGCTTGTTTACCGAGGCCGGCGAAGAGTCTGAAGTGGTGGATGTAATGCAATATTTGTGGACCGGTAGCTATCCCAAAAATAAGGCGCCGCATTTATCCTCATTTTTAGTGGATGGTAAAAAGGCTACTGACGGCGTTTATTTGCAACCCGGAAAGTCTTACCCGGTTGTGTTAGGCGTGCAGGATCCCGACCATGATGCGCTTACCACCCGCTGGGAATTGTTACCTGAAAGTACAGATTTAAAACAAGGCGGCGATCACGAATCAAGGCCTCAGCCTATACAAGGATTAATCACAAAGGCAGGGCAGCAAAGCGAATTAAAAGCACCGGAAAAAGAGGGCGCATACCGCTTATTTGTTTATGTAACTGACGGCCATAACAACATAGCTACGGCTAATCTTCCCTTCTACGTAAAGCCGTAAATATTACAAAAAGTCATTTCGACTGTAAGGGGAAATCTACTTCATCAAGCCAGTCTGCTGAAGACTCATCGCTGGAAGAAGATTTCTCCTTACAATCGAAATGACAAGGTTGAGAGCGAACCAACCTTTATGCAGAGCGCTTGAGCATTTGCTGCGCCCGGTATGTTTTCAATTTTCTCTTCACTACGGCCGATGGCTGATAGATACGTTCAGCCATATCGCGGCCTAAGTTCTTGCGCATACGGTGGCGGGCCTGTACACGCATGTGGATGACCACGCGGTCGCGATCAACTTCACCTTCTTCTTGTATACGGCCTAAAAATTTGAGCGACATCAGTGCCAATAAACCTCCAATTACAAAGAAATAGTTCCAGCCCTGCAGGTGGAGGAGCGTTAAGTTTAACATGCCGTGGCTGCTGCCAAACTGCATATTCCAAACAAATGGGTGGGTCGCAAAAAAGTCGGCTGCCAAACCGCCAATTAACGGTGCAATGGTAGAGCAAGCAGCCACAAACATATTTTTAATAGAGATATAGGCAATAGCCTCATGCTGTGGTGCCAGTTTGATACCAATATTGGTTAATGCCAGGTTTATGCCTGCTACAGCGCTGCCACTGACGATATGTATGGCTAATAACATCAGTAAGGTCATCATCCGGTTATCGGGCATGGCGGTAAACGCAAAGCCAATAATACAGGCTACATACAAGGGTGCACAAATGCTGATGATGGTTTTATTGCTAAACCAGTCGGAGTATTTACCCCAAAGTTTAAGCGAAAAAATACCACTGATCTGCCCCAAAATACCCAAGCCAATGATGTATGATAAGGGCAGGCCGATGGTTTTCATCATATAAACTGAAAAAAACGGGGTAGCCAAATTTAAGGCAAAGGCCCAAAAGGAGTTAAAGAAAACCAGCTTCTTAAAATTTTTGTTCTTTAACGGTTTACTTACCAGCTGCATCAGCTTGTCTTCCATCGGCTGTGGCTGCGGTTCGGGGGTACCCAGCAACAAGCCAACACTAATTAAGCCCAGGCTGCCGCCAATTAAGAACATCACATTGTAAGCCAGTTGTTCGCTCGAAGGGTAATGGGCTTTGATATAGTCCATGCACAAGGCGGTAGCTAAACTCAGCGTAATGTTTAATATTTGCGATAACCGCGTACGGCGAGAAAAGTAAGCACCCATCGTATCAGATGGAATCAAATCCTTCATCCATGAGTACCAGCTGGCACCGGCTATATCACCGAAGATATGCTGGAAAAACAACATGATAAACAACACCTGCAAGCTGGTAGTACCGCTAAATAGAAATGGAATTAAACCGATAGCTACAATAGGGATTCGGGCCAGCAAGTTAAAAAGGGCTGCTACCACCCGGCGGTTTTTGAAACGCCTTACCAGCCAAACGGATAACAATTGAAAAACAGTAGTGAAAGTGGGCAACGCCGATAACATACCAATATGAAAGTTGGTAGCGCCCATGTGGATGGCCATTGCGGTTAAAAAAGTACCGCTGGTGAACACTACCATGGCCTCGGCCATTAAGCCATCGGCCATTACCAGTTTCAGGCCGGCATTTACCTGCTGACTGGTTAAGTTTTTTGAAGTACGTAAATTCATAGTCAAAAGCATCCATCTATCTCCGGATGCTTGGTTCGGGGTTTAACAGTTTAAATAAATCAGGGACACAAAAATACGTGCAAAAAATCGTATAAATGTTGTGCGTTAAACGAAAATTGTAACCGGATTGTTATAAATTATTGCTTACCCAGAAAGTGTTTTGAGCTTGTACATAAGGCATTTGTAATAGGCCAAAGCAGTAGAGTTTAACGCTGGTAAGATTTTGATGCATTGCTGTAACCTGAACATTTGCATTTATTGAACCCGTTTGCTAACCTTGACCTTAAATCATCAATATGTTGCTCCGACTGCTTAACGTTTTGTTTTTTATCGCCTTTATGGGTTTTGGCTATGTAAACTTGAACGACCCCGATGCCTGGTTGTGGGTGAGTATTTACCTGGCGGTATCTATTTGCTGTTTGCTGGTGGTATTCGGTAAGTATTACCCGAAAATATATCTGGCGCTTTGTGCTTTTTATTTGGTTTACGCAACCATTATTTTCTTTTATCAGGATGGCGTGCTCGACTGGATCATCCGCTACCATACGCCCGGCATCGCCGAAACCATGAAAGCTACCAAACCCTGGATCGAAAGCACACGCGAATTTTTCGGGCTATTAATTATTACCGGAGCTTTACTGATAAATTATTTTGCAGTGAGGAAAAAGGCAGGCCTCAGATAAGTTTTCAAAAAAATGTCATTGCAGGCGATAGCGTGGCAATCGCACGGAGGCATCTGGCCTCTGTACAGCAAGCCGTTGCTACGCTATCGCTCGCAATGACAATGTTCAATGAGAAGGATTTATTTTCCGCTCATATCTGTATTGCTGATAAAAGCAATATGTTTGCCATCCGGTGACCATGAAGGGGTGTTGATACTGCCCTGACCACCAAACACATAAGCCAGCACTTTAGGTTCGCCTTCACCATTCATTGGCAGCATACGGATGTATACATGCTTGTAAGGCGGGTGATCGCCTGGCTTAACCTCTTCTTTTAGAAAAGAAAGATACACTATCCATTTGCCGTCGGGCGAAATGTGGGCAAACCAGTTGTTGTAATCATCTTTGGTGATTTGCTCTTGATGACTACCATCCGGGTGCATACGCCAGATTTGCATCAACCCTGAACGTACAGAATTGAAATAAATGTATTTGCCATCCGGAGTGTATTCGGGGCCATCGTCCAAGCCTTCGGTAGTAGTCAAACGCTCTTCGGGGCCACCGTTTACAGGCACCCGGTACACATCAAAGTTGCCGTTACGCTCTCCGCAAAATACCAAACTCCTACCATCCGGCGACCAGCCATGCAGATAGGAGGGGCCACGAGGGGTAACTTGTTTTGGTATACCTCCGGTTACCGGTACTGTATAAATGATAGAGCCACCCAGTTCTTTCACAAAGTTACTTAAGCCAATCTGCTTGCCGTCAAAAGATAGTACGTGGTCATTGTTGTTGTGTTGCACTTCGCCGGTGTTGAGTAACTGCGGCTTACGGCTGGCTAAATCAAAACGATACATCAGACCTTTGCCATCGTTGTAAATCAAAGTTTTACCGTCGGGTGTCCAGTTTGGTGCCTGTATTGAGTTGGGAACTTTATAAATAATCTCACGGTGGCCGGTAGCAATATCTAAGATTTCGAGATTACTGCCCAAATTCATTGGTGTATTTGAACTTGATACGCCGTTGTAAGGGATGGTAATGCTTACATCATCAAACATACCAGTCTCGGTAACATTTGGATTATGCGCGCAAACAAATATGCCTACGTAAACATCATCGCCTAAATCAACATTTTGTACTTGCTGCACCACAAAGGGCTTACCAAATTGCGCTGCCCGCATGGTAAATGTGTTACCGGTACGTTCCAACTGCAATACATCAGCATGTTCAAGCGAAAATTGCTTCTCCTGCGTTTCTGCGCCATCCCGTTCGCGGTACTGCAAAGAGGTTAAGCCGCTGCCATGTTCAACGGCACTCACATGAGCCGAATTGCTTTCCATTGATTTTCGCACCATCCAGCCGGCTTTGCGGTGCGGGTCGACGCCTTTGCCCTGGAAGGATACACGGCTGTACAGCAAAAAGTCGCCTTTCATCTTCTTCCATACCAAATGGAAATCGTCATGCGTGGCCCATACATTCTGTCCTGAACTGGAAATTACATAATGACGGTTTTTCGGGGTGAAAGCAGATGTGCCGGGTTTAGCCAAAGTGCCTATATCACTCTGGCCATCAAAAATACCTACCGGTTTTTGCTGTGCCTTTGCAGTAAAACAAAATGCAGCCAATAGGGCAACGCCCATGGCAGACGAGAAACGAAGGTTGATCATATTTAGAATTGGTTAACAGTAAAGCTACTGAAATTCAATTAATAATAAATATGCAAAACCTGATTGTTACAAAGAAAAGGCATCCTGCTCATAGCGGATGCCTTTGTGTTATTTAAGTACCATTTGCGCCGTACTCCGGCTTAGTTGCTCAAGCAATACTGTTTTGCCTGAAGTAAATTGAGTAAGTGTTTCGGGTTGGTAATGCCTTAAAGTAATTAATTGTAAACTCTGGTTATAGCGGCAATTAAAATCAATTTGCAGGTCGTTCAACAGCGCTTTTAACCGGGTAGCATGGTCATCAAAGCAAACACTAATGCTAAGCGCCGATAACTGCAGGGCATTAATTTTAAGATGGTGTTTAGCCAGCAGGCCGGTTAAAGTGCTCAAATGCTGCTCAGATACAAACGCCTGGTTACGGGCAGTAATCGAAAGCAAAACCTGGTTCTGCTTTAAAATAATTACCGGTTTTTCGAATTTAATATATTGATTGCCCTCAATGCGTGTGCCTAGTTCAGTAGGTTGAGCGAATGATTTAACCAGCAGCGGAATGCCGGCATCAGATAATGGCTTAATCGTTTTGGGGTGGATGATGGTAGCGCCATAATACGTCATTTCAATGGCTTCGTTGTAACTCAGCGCATCAAATTTAATGGTATCTGAAAAGTATTTGGGGTCGGCATTGAGTACGCCGGGCACATCCTTCCAGGTAGTAACAGCCGAAGCTTGTAAGCAGGCTGCAAAAATTGAGGCGGTATAATCTGAACCCTCACGGCCCAAAGTAGTAGTAAAGTTCTCAGAAGTTCCGCCCAAAAAGCCTTGGGTAACTACTACGCCTTGTTCAAGCATAGCTGGTATATCCTGTTGAATGGAGGTGCAGGTTTTGTCCCAATCCACTACACCTTCGCGATAGGTATTATCGGTATGCACGTAGCCGCGTACATCCATCCAGCGGCTTGTTATACCACTTTGGTTCAAATACGCATTTACAATACGGGTGGATAACAACTCACCGATGGATACCAACTGATCATATATAAAATCATAATCATCATGCGGCTCATCTTCCAGCATCCAATCAATTTCTACAAAGGTATTTTCAAGTTCATCAAATACCGGGTGAAGGTCTGCAAATAACTCACTAACAATGTTTAGATGGTAATCTTTAATTTCCTGAAACAATGCAGTTGTATTGCCGGCCTGGGTAACGTAAGCATCTGTTAACTTTTCAAGTGCATTAGTGGTTTTACCCATGGCAGACACTACGACCAGCAATTGTTCTTGCGGGTACAGTTTTATAATTTCGGCCAGATTAATGACACCGGCCGCATCTTTTACTGATGCGCCTCCAAATTTAAATACCTGCATTATCGTACATATATAGCAGCCGGTGAATCAGGCTTTATTAGTTTTTTTAATTTATTATACGGTATCTCAATTGAGGTTTGACCCGCAGCATAAGGTTTGATCTCATACGCGTTGTACAAAAATTTAATGCCGGTTGGGGTTACTACAAAGTTATCGTTCAGGCTGAATTTGGCATCTTTGAAAAAGTAATCATGAGCCAAGCTCGCCGTTGGCGATAACAATTCCTCCTTCCTGAATATAGTATCAGCAATTTGAGTGAGTTTCGGCTGGTATCCGCTTACAAAAATATCATCCAAACCCAGTGGCTTTTTGTTCTTGGTGTCCCAGTTCAAAAAGTTGGTGATTGTCATGCCATGCGCGCCGCCTTCATAATAATAACCGGATAACTCAATGGCGAGCAGGGTAGAATCCTGGTCAATTACGCGTGCGTGGCTATCCAGCGTATAATACATTGAGCCTTGAATGCTGCCTTGCTTTTTGTCCTGGTTGTACAATTTTATCAGCCGGGTAGCCGCATCTTGTATGTTGGTTGCCTTTAAGCGATAATCGCCGCCAAACATCTTACTCAGCCGTTGGTTAATGGTGTCATTCAAAGCCATTTGTCCCTCAAAAAACGGATAGGTAATCACCGCTGAAGTACAGGTACTATCAGGCTTGCTTCCGCAATCGCCGGCGCGCTGTTTAATGGTTTTATATTGATAGGTAAGTGTATCTGTTTTAACATCCGAGCTTGCTATCCTGTTAGGTGGTTTGGAGTAGTTACAGGCGAACAAACAAAGTGAGATTAAACTCAAAGGCAGATGGTATAATTTCATAGCTTAAAGTCTGATAATTGTTGTTTAGACAATGAGGCGTTTAACCAACCCGGTTCAATGTTCGCCTCATATTTATGGTAAAAATTAATGGCGGGCTCGTTCCAATCCAATACCTGCCAGGTCATGCCGTTAAAGCCAAGTTCCTGCGCTTCTTGTATCAGGCGGTTAAATAGTAATTTGCCCAAACCTTTGCCCCGCATACTTTCTGTAACAATTAAGTCTTCAAGGTACAGGCGGCAGCCTTTCCAGGTGGAGTAGCGAATATAGTAAAGCGCAAAACCTGCAATTACACCATCCACTTCGGTTACAAATGCTTTCCAAACCGGGCGCTGACCAAAGCCTGCATCTTCAAACTCTTGTAATGTTACGCTTACTTCCAGCGGTGCCTTTTCGTAGGCAGCCAGTTCCTGTATCAGTTCCAGCAGGCGGGGGCAATCTTCTTTCCGGGCTACTCTTAAATGTACAGCCATTGCTTAATTGTTTTTCCAGTGTTTAATTACCCTTTTGCCAAACACGCTGCTGCCCAGGCGCACCATGGTACTGCCCTGTTCAATGGCCACTTTATAGTCTGATGACATGCCCATTGATAATTCGTCAAATGTGGACTGGCCTTTAAAATAGCTTTCTTTTAAGCCCTGGAAAAAGGTGTCCAGCTCATAAAACTCTTCTTTAATCTGCTTCTCATTATCCGTGTTGGTGGCAATGCCCATCAAGCCGCGAATGCGTACATGTTTCAAAACAGCAAACCCTTCGCTGCGCAACAACTCTATGGCTTCGTCAAAACCTAGCCCAAACTTGGTTTCTTCATCGGCAATGTAAATTTGAAGCAGGCAGTCAATCACCCGGTTATTTTTGGCAGCGTGTTTATCAATCTCCTGCAACAGCTTCAGGCTATCTACCGATTGTATAAGGCTGATAAACGGGGCTATATATTTTACTTTATTGCTTTGCAAATGGCCCAATAAATGCCACTGAATGTCCTGGGGTAGTTTCTCGTGCTTTTCTACCAGTTCCTGTACTGTATTTTCACCAAATATGCGCTGGCCTGCATCATAAGCCTCTTGTACATCTTCAACAGGCTTGGTTTTTGATACCGCAACAAAGGTTACGTTGATACGATCGAGCTCGTTTTTCAGTTGAGTTATATTATCTGCAATACTCATTTAATGCGTAAATTTGCTAATTGCTTCAATTTTGAAGCGCCGCTAAATTACAGAATGCGTAACTATAGTAACTTGTTTTTTTTGCTGATGCTTTTTTTGTCGGCCTGTGGCGGCAAAAAAGTACCGCCCGAAATTATACAGCCTAATGAAATGGCAGGCGTGCTTACCGATGTACATTTGGTTGACGGCAGTATTTACAGCATGCCCAATCAAACGCCAGACACGCTGTACAAATATGCATTAGACCGCTATACGCGGGTGTTTAAACAACACCAAACAGATTCGGTACAGTTTAAGAAGAGCCTGCAATATTACAGCAAGCACCCGGATAAGCTGGATGACATTTATACCCAAGTGGTACAAAACCTCGAAGAGAAAGATAAACAAATTAACCCCACAACTGACCCTAAAAATGCTTTACCCGCCAAATAGTACTGATAAGCTGGGATTTACCGAGGTAAAGGAACTGATACGTGCCCATTGCCTGAGCCCGATGGGTGAGCAAATGGTAGACCGTATACAGGTAATGAACAATTATGACCAGATACGCAAGTTTCTGAATCAGGCCAATGAGTTTAAAACGATACTTACGCATGATACGGCGCTGCCTATACACCAGTTGTTTGATATAAAAACGCTGGCTAATAAAGCACGCATTGAAGGCGCATTTCTATCTGAAGAAGAATTTTTTCAGGTACATGCTTCACTTAGTACTGTGTTTGCGGTGATCGGTTATTTCAATGAGCGCGAGGGCCGGTACCCTAATCTGGAAGCCCTCTTTGAAAATTTACCAATTGAGAAGGCCATCGTAAAAAAGATTGACCAGGTAATTAACGAAAAAGGCAAAATCCGTCCGAATGCTTCAAGGGCGTTAGCGGATATTACTGACAGTATTGCCCGCTCTGAGCAGGAAGCCCGCAAAAAAATAGACCAAATATTTAAGAACGCATCAGCCAACGGCTGGACTGCCGACGGTACTTTAACCATTCGCGATGGTAGGTTGTGTATCCCCGTTCTGGCCGAAAACAAGCGAAAGTTGCGCGGCTTTATTCATGATGAATCGGCCACAGGGCAAACGGTGTATATTGAGCCTGAAGAAGTATTCACGCTGAATAACCGTGTGCGCGATTTGGAGTTTGAGCGCAGGCGCGAGATTATTCGCATCCTGACGGCGCTTACCGACGAATTGCGCCCTTATGCGCCATTGCTACTCTCATACCACAGCTTGTTAACCAAACTGGATTTTGTACGTGCCAAAGCTTTATTCGCTATTGATATTGAAGGCAACATGCCACAGGTAGTAAACGAACCACGCTTCCATTTGACTAATGCGCGACATCCTTTATTGTATCTAAGTTTTAAAAAGGAGCAGAAAACGGTAGTACCATTAAATGTGCAGATGGACGAAAGTACCCGAATTATTGTGGTATCAGGGCCAAATGCTGGCGGTAAATCGGTTTGTATGAAAACGGTGGGCTTATTGCAGCTTATGGCACAGGCTGGTTTATTAATTCCGGCTGATGAGCATAGCACTGTAGGGGTTTTCAAACAAATATTTGTAGATATCGGCGACGACCAGTCTATTGAAAGCGATTTGAGTACCTACAGTGCGCACCTCTCCAAGATGAAAAATTTTGTGGAGCAGGCCAATGCTAAAACTATGATATTGATTGACGAGTTCGGTACAGGTACCGATCCGCAATTCGGTGGCCCTATAGCCGAAGCCGTACTTGAATCGCTCAATCATAAAAAAGTAAGGGGGATGGTCACTACGCACTACTCCAATCTTAAGGTATTCGCCAGCAATGCCGAGGGGCTGGAAAATGCTTCGATGTTGTTTGATAACGTAAATATGAAGCCCCTTTATATATTGGAGGTAGGTAAGCCTGGCAGCTCATATGCATTTGAGATTGCACAAAAAATAGGCCTGCCTTCGCAGGTACTCAATCTGGCCAAAAATAAAATAGGTACCAACCAGAAAAAGGTTGATACACTGTTGGTGGATCTCGAGCGTGAAAAGAAAGAGATTTACGACAGCAAAGTTCAGATTGAGCGCCAACAACGACGGGTTAATGAACTGTTGAAAGAGAACGAGCAACTCAAAACCTATCTTGAAGAAAACAAAAGAGCCTTGATGCGCGAAGCCAAGCAGCAGGCACAAAGCATCATTACCAATGCCAATAAACTGGTTGAGAATACTATTGCCGAGATAAAAAGCAGTAATGCCGATAAAGAGGTAACCCGGCAGTTGCGTAACAACCTGCAGCAGGAACTGCAGAAGAACAAAGTAAAGCCAGAACCGAAACCAGTGTTAGCTGCCAAAGATGATGAAATTCGTGCAGGCGATTGGGTTCGGTTGGTAGACAGTGGTACTACCGGGCAGGTACTGGAGGTAGCCAAGGATAATGTGATTATTGCTATGGGCGAATTGCGTACTGTGGCAAAGCGCAAGCGGGTAGAGAAGATAGATAAAAAGGAAGTACCCAAAGATGTACGCCGCAGCTTCTCGGGCTCTACCAGTGATGTGGCCAGTTTTAGTCCGGAGATAGATGTGCGTGGTATGCGCGGCGAAGATGCCTTACATGCCATTGAAAAAATGCTGGACCGTGGCCTGATGATGGGCGTGAGTAATCTAAAAATTCTGCATGGTAAGGGTGATGGTATTTTGCGCCGCCTCATCCGCGATTACATGCGCAAATATGACCAGGTAAGCCACATGGAAGATGAGCACGCTGACAGGGGGGGAGATGGTGTAACCTATGTGTATTTAAAATAAGATAGGCTTTTTCAATGTGAGGAACGAAGCAGCCTCGTAGTCAAGCATTATACAATGTGCTGACAGCAAGATTGCTTACTTCTTCGCAATGACGATATTATCAGAAAAATTAATTAGAATTAATTACTGCGAACCTTACCGTTTAGGGCAGCTTTTACAACGCTTTCCGCGCTTATATTTTTTGCAGCACTTTTTGAATGCTGCAAAATCGGTAGGGCTAAGGCTCTTTAGTGGTGTGCCGCTAAATGCTGCCTCAGTTATATATTGAATTAGTTTTTCGTCTATACCACAACTCATCTGCTACTAATAACGTCTGCAAAGATAAGTTATTTTTAATCATTATAAATAAGGCGTTCAATATTAACTATTGAACGCCTTATTTACTGAACATGATTATTGGCTATTCGCCGCCGGTTACTTTACTGCCGTCTTGTTCGGGGCTGTTGCTGCCGTAATCGGGGCCGCGTTCATTTTCGGGCTTATAATCAGCTTTACCATCGTTTTGATTGTCTTCGGTAATTTGGCCGTTACCTTTTGTCTGTAACTCACCATCTACTTTTTGGCCGCTGGTTCCATCGTTGTCAGCAGTACCGGTTTGGGTTTCTTGTCCGCCATTACCGTTGGGGTTGGTGCTGCTGTCAACTTGTGGTTCACCACCACCTACTTTTTCTTGTTCTGGTGCTTCTCTGTAGCCGGTATCATCCTGGCCTTTTTCTCCTTGTCCCATATTTGTATTTGCTGCGCCGGCTTGTTCGGCTGGTTTAAAATTATTGTTTTCGGGGTGTTCTTCTAACGGCTCTGTACGCTTAAAGTAGTCGTTGTCGTAACCTGCATTCTGCGAGGTATTGGCCGCATCATCACCCGAGCGGGTTACGTTTGGCTCGCCAAAATTCTGGCCGCCCATACCGTGGCTTTCATAACCTTTATTGTCAGGGTCTTTGTCGTTACTATCTCCAAAAAGGTAAGAACGCTTTAAATCCTTTTCTTCTACCTCATTATCATCTACCTGGGTAACCGATACCGGCGGGTTAGAAGTCTGCTCGGTATGGTGTGGGTAATCCTGGGTAGGTTCTTCGTCGTATGGTTCTTTATCGTCAGGTATCATAGGTGCTATGTATTAGATGTTGTTTATAGAACCGAAAGGATGGAGAAAATGTTTGTCAGCAAATGAATTTGAAACAGTGGGTTGAAGGGTAACTGATAAAAACAATACTATGCATGCATAGTATTTAATAAAATTTGTACATTAGCCGCCAACCAATTATATACCTAATGAATAAAGTAGTAACTGATGCTGAAACCGCCATCAGTGATATTCACAATGGCGTGACCCTGATGCTTGGCGGCTTCGGCCTGTGTGGTATACCCGAAAACTGTATTGCTGCATTGGTAAAAAAAAGAGTAAAAGATTTAACCTGCATTTCCAATAATGCCGGGGTAGATGATTTCGGTATCGGCCTGATGCTTCAGCAGCGGCAGGTTAAAAAAATGATATCTTCTTATGTGGGTGAAAATGCGGAGTTTGAGCGCCAGTTGCTGAGCGGCGAACTGGAAGTAGAGCTTATTCCTCAAGGTACCTTAGCCACACGGTGCATGGCTGCAGGCTACGGTATGCCGGCAATTTTTACCCCGGCAGGTGTGGGTACTGAGATAGCCGAAGGTAAAGAAGTTCGCAACTTTAACGGCAAAGATTACCTGATGGAAATGGCTTTCGATGCTGATTTTGCACTGGTAAAGGCTTGGAAAGGTGATACGCAGGGTAACCTCATCTACCGTTCAACTGCACGTAATTTTAATCCTGTGATGGCTATGGCAGGTAAAATTACCATTGCTGAAGTTGAAGAATTGGTACCGGCAGGAGAGTTAGACCCCGACCAAATTCATACGCCCGGCATTTATGTGCACCGCATTTTTCAGGGCGAAAAGTACGAAAAGCGTATTGAACACCGCACCGTTAGAAAGCACGAATAAAGAGGTAAAAGATGTTAGATAAGCAAGGCATTGCCAAGCGCATAGCGCGTGAAATAAAAGACGGATATTACGTAAACCTGGGCATCGGCATACCCACGCTGGTAGCCAATTATATACCTGAGGGTATGGATGTAGTACTGCAATCAGAAAACGGCTTATTGGGCATGGGGCCTTTTCCTTGTGAAGGCGAAGAGGATGCCGATACCATAAACGCCGGTAAGCAAACCATTACCACCTTACCGGGTTCAGCAATTTTTGATTCAGCCATGAGTTTTGGCATGATCCGGGCACGAAAGGTCAATCTCACTATTCTGGGCGCTATGGAAGTTTCTGAAAACGGTGATATTGCCAACTGGAAAATACCTGGCAAAATGGTTAAGGGTATGGGGGGCGCTATGGATCTGGTGGCTTCTGCCGAGAACATCATCGTGGCCATGCAGCATGTCAACAAAGCCGGAGAGTCCAAGCTATTGCCTCAATGCACCTTGCCGCTTACCGGCGTAAATTGCGTGAAAAAGATTGTAACAGAATTGGCAGTTTTAGATGTGCTGCCCCAAGGCGGTTTTCAACTCATTGAACTGGCACCAGGCGTAAGCGTAGAACAGGTAAAGAATGCTACTGCTGGAAGGTTAGTAATTGAGGGCGAAGTACGGGAGATGGTAATTTAAAGAATAGAAAGATGGCAGGTATTAAGCATTGTCATTGCGAGCGATAGCGTGGCAACCGCTTGCTATACAGAGGCGCAGATGCCTCAGTGCGATTGCAACGCTATCGCTCGCAATGACAAATTGTAGCCTAAAACGTATCAAACCCGTTTTCGTAGCCTTCACCTTTCAGCGCCGTTGCTGATTCTTCTACTTTCTTCGCCAGTTCAGCTTTAAATGCAATCAGATTCTGCGT
The DNA here is from genome assembly GCF_054783355.1 of Mucilaginibacter koreensis. Taxonomy (NCBI): domain Bacteria; kingdom Pseudomonadati; phylum Bacteroidota; class Sphingobacteriia; order Sphingobacteriales; family Sphingobacteriaceae; genus Mucilaginibacter; species Mucilaginibacter koreensis. The sequence goes on from NZ_BAAGQS010000001.1 coordinate 791,833, forward strand.
CAGATATTCATCGCCGGTGGATAAAATCTGCGCTGCTAAAATACCAGCATTTTGCGCCGCATTTACAGCTACCGTTGCTACCGGAATGCCATTAGGCATCTGCACGATAGAAAGCAGCGAATCCCATCCGTCGATTGAATTACTTGATTTTACCGGAACGCCAATAACAGGCAAATGCGTAAGTGAAGCCACCATACCCGGTAAGTGTGCCGCACCGCCGGCACCGGCGATGATTACTTTCAATCCGCGGTCGGCGGCTGACTTGGCATAGCTGAACATGCGCTCGGGGGTACGGTGGGCCGAAACTACGGTAAGTTCATAGGCCACGCCTAATTGTTTCAGCACATCGGCGGCGGCCTGCATCACCGGCAGGTCTGATTTACTGCCCATAATAATGCCGGCCTTTATTGTTTGTTCCATAAATATAACTCGATTATAAATCTGTCATTGCGAGCGATAGCGTAGCAACCGCACGGAGGCATCTGCGCCTCGGTATAGCAAGCGGTTGCCACGCTGTCGCTCGCAATGACAAAGTAAAATATCTTAACTCACTACCTTTAAGGTCTGCTGCACCATTCGTGCCCGTTCAATGGCTTTCTCGCGGTCGGCATCTACAATGGTCACATGCCCCATTTTGCGGAAAGGTTTGGTAAGTGTTTTGCCATAGAGGTGAATATATACGCCGGGGCATTTCAGTACTTTTTCAATTCCCTGGTAAACAGCAGGCCCTTCGTAGCCCGCCTCACCCAGCAAATTGATCATAATAGCGTTCGACAGGCTTTCGGTATTACCTAAAGGCTGATTGAAGATAGCCCGAAGGTGCTGCTCAAATTGCGATACCACGTTGCCTTCAATGGTCTGGTGGCCACTGTTGTGCGGGCGCGGAGCCAATTCGTTTACCAATATGCGGCCTTCTTTGTCTAAAAACATCTCAACCGCCAGCAGCCCCACAATACGCAGGTCTTCGGCAATCTTTTTGGCTATGGCCGTAGCTTCCTGCTGCACTTCGAAGGGCAGGGTAGAAGGTGAAATTAAAAATTCTACCAAATTAGCTTCAGGGTTGAATTCCATTTCTACCAACGGAAAGGTACTTACCTCGCCCCGTTCATTGCGCGCTACGATGACAGCAATTTCTTTTTCGAAATCAACCCAACGCTCAATCAGGCTTGGCGCGGTAAACGCACCTGCGAGGTCATTTTCATCTACCACTTTGTAAACGCCTTTACCATCATATCCATCGCGCCGCAGCTTTTGGATATAAGGAAACGGGATAGATGAATTTTTAAGTTGTTCGGCAGAAGATATAATTTGAAATTCGGCAGTAGGAATATCATTCTCCTTAAAAAACTGCTTTTGCAGCCCTTTATCCTGAATAAGCCGGATAACACGTGGCTGAGGGTATACTTCTACACCTTCGCGCTCCAGTTGCTCTAAAGCATCTACATTTACTTTTTCAATTTCAATGGTGAGCAAATCCACCTTTTTGCCAAAGTTATATACGGTTTCATAATCGCTTAATGAGCCGGTTACAAATTCATCGCACAACTTGCGGCAGGGTGCCTCCTTGTCAGGGTCTAATACCTTAACAGTTACATTGTAATTGATGGCCTGCTGTATCAGCATACGGCCCAACTGGCCGCCGCCCAGAATACCTAAGCGTAAATCGCCGTAAAATGCTTTCATATTTGGATATGCAATTTTACTTTAAATGTTTCAAAAAGCCTAAACAGTATTTAAAAAGGCTGTTCCGGTATGGTGAGTATTTGAAGAATACTTAAAAAAGATGTTTAACTCAAAATTTACAACAATGCTGTTGTTGCCCTGTTTGCATCATAAATAAACCAATAATTAAAGCATCATACCCTTACTTTAAATATAATTAGCTTCAAAAGAGCGCTTAAAAAAGGGTATATTTGCGCTTTGTTTACCATAAAAACAGTTTTTTGAATGAAGACCAAAATTGCTGTAGCTAAAGGTGATGGTATCGGTCCAGAAATTATGGATGCCGTGCTGCGAATCTTTGAAGCTAACGAAGTTGCCCTCGATTACGAATTTGTAGAAATGGGCAAATCATATTTCGATGCCGGCCACTCTACCGGTATGACCGAACAAGCTAAAGATACGATTGAAACTTTGGGCGTATTGTTTAAAGGCCCGATGGAAACCCCAAAAGGAAAAGGCGTTAAAAGTATCAATGTAACTGCCCGTAAGGTTTGGAATACGTATGCCAATCAGCGCGACTTCCGTTCATTGAATGGTGTGCAAACTGTGTTTTCAAAAGCGGGTATTCCTATCAACATGACAATTGTTCGTGAGAACATTGAGGACACTTATGGCGGCATTGAGCACATGATGACTAACGACGTGGCTGTAGCCCGCCGTATCATTACCCGTCCAGGCTCAGCACAGGTAATTCGCTACACTTTTGAAATGGCCCGCCGTAAGGGTTACAAAAAAGTAGCCTGCGGTCACAAAGCCAATATTATGAAACTGACCGATGGCCTGTTTTTAGAAACGTTTTATGCCATCGCCAAAGAATACCCTGATCTGCAAGCTACAGATATTATTGTAGATGACCTGTGCATGAAACTGGTATCGCACCCGGAAATGTTCCAGGTAATTGTATTGACCAACCTGCAGGGAGATATTGTATCTGACCTTTGTGCCGGTTTGGTAGGTGGTTTAGGTTTCGCACCATCGGCCAATATTGGTGATAATATCTCAATTTTTGAAGCAGTGCATGGTACCGCACCTGATATTGCAGGTCGAAATATTGCTAACCCAACTGCATTGCTATTATCTGGCATCTCTATGTTGCGCTATTTAGGTTTCACTGCCAACGCAGCTACCATTGAAAACGCATTGCTATATACTTTGGAAAAAGGTATGCACACCGGCGACTTCGGCGACCGGAGTACGCCATCGTTGAACACCACAGAGTTTGCCGATTGCATTATTACCAATCTGGGTAAACATCCAAGTTCGGGCGGTGCATTTTCTCAACCCAATTTTGAGTGCCATACCAATATTGAACACCACCCCGCTCAAAACAAAATTACTGTCAGCGAACCCGACATTGAGGAAACTATTCAGGGCGTTGATGTATTTGTGGAATATACCGGCCAGCCTGCTGAGTTGGCAGCACTGGCGCAAAGCAAGCTGAATGATAAGTTTAAATTGATTATGATTTCAAACCGGGGTACCCAGGTTTGGCCAACAGGCTCTATTTATACCGAACTGGTAAATCAGTACCGCATACGTTTTGAGAAAACTGAAGGTGTTACTTTATCTCAAAAAGATGCACTTGCTATTGCAGCTGATGTATCTGATGCGGTTAAAGTATGTTCAGTTGAGTTTCTGATGAAATTTGGTGATAAGATGGGTTACTCATTGGCTCAAGGCCAATAAGCATCTGCCGTTTTTAGATATGCAAGGGTTAGCTTCAAAAAGCTAACCCTTTTTGTTTAGGTTGATATTTTGTTTTATACAACTAAAAGGTGTAATCAAAACTTAGCAAGGTGTTTTTAAATAGCTATCTTGCTTATACCTAATCAATAACATCTACCTACTTTGCCAGTTCGTTTACCAGTATTAAAGGAAAGTACCGGGTTACGGTATTTTACCTTTTTGTATTTATACATTATGCAGGGCATACCCTCAGGGTTTGCTTTAACTGCGATGGCTAATTATTTAGCCGGTCAGGGCTTGAGTTCGAAAGCCATCGGTACATTTGTAGCCATTGTTGGCATTCCCTGGATTGTGCAGTTTGTTTGGGGGCCGATTATTGACCGTTACCAATATTCAGTTATCGGGCATCGTAAACAGTGGGTAGTGCTTACCCAATTGGTTGCTTTTTTGGCTTCACTGAGTTTATTACTGGTACATGATCCGGCTCAGCAGGTGGGCCTCATGTCGGCTGTATTTTTCACGCATAGTATATTCGCCTCCGTTCAGGATGCCAGTGTAGATGCCATTGCCATCGCCATAGTGCCCGATCATGAACGTGGCCGTGTAAACGCTTTTATGCGTGGTGGTTATTTGCTGGGAATTGCTATTGGTTCGGCCGGCCTATCTACTGTGTTACACCATTATGGCTTCCGCATGGCGGCTTCGGTTCAATCAGCACTACTATTGGTGATGACGGTACTAACCTTTTTTATTAAGTTGGATAATGCCGATCAGTTAATACCCAAATTTGGTAAGTCTGTTCGTTCGGATAGTACACATCCTGACGAAAATCCAAGCCTATCATGGTTATTTAAGGAGTTATACACAGGCATTGCCGAGCGCAGCAACCTGCAAACTTTCGCCATTATTGCCCTGGTATATACCTGCGCCAGTATTTTTATACGTTCCTTCTCTTACTATACTATACATAACCTGCATTGGGCCGATCAGGAGATATCGGTATTGCAGGGTGGCTGGGGAACTCTGGCTACGGTGCTGGTGACCATAACCGGAGGCATAGTGGCCGATAAGATTGGGCCCGAACGTTTGCAGTTGAAAGTAATGCTGGTGCTATGTACTTTTTTGATTGTATTTAACAGTCTCGGTTTTTTATGGGTACACCGGCCGGTTACGGTAGCCGGGCTGATTTTATGGAACTTTGCGGACCCCATGTTCAGTGTAGCGGCTATGCCGGTACTGATGGCACTTTGCAGGCAAAAAGTAGAGGGATCGCAGTTTACTACCTATATGGCAATGGTGAATTTTTGCGATGTGCTGGGTTCTTATGTATCAGGCTGGGCTTTAACGTTTATTGCAGCGCCTCATTTGGGTATCGCTTGCGGATGCTTTATTGCCGTAGCGTGCTTAATTACAATATACCGGCGGCGTATGCAAAACACATTAGCGCCTGTGAGTAATTAATTGTCTGGCAACTTGTATAAATATATTGTTTTATGAACACTGCACTTATTAATATACCGTATTTGCTTGGTAAAAAAGTAGCACGGCAGTTGGTGTTTGATGATGATGGCTTAACACTGCATAAAGGGTATTCAAAAGTAACTGCAAATGTTCTATGGGAAAATCTGGCAGCCCTCCGTTTAAAAGTCACTCCAATTTCCGGGGTCTATTGCACGGTTGGTCGGCAGTATTGCATTGAGTTAAAAACCGAAACGGGCGAGGTGCACATGATCAGACTCAATAGTTTATACAAAATAAAAAGAAAGCTGTATGAACAATTATGGTCTGAAGTATACCAGCAGTTATATAACTTTCATTTCAGGCGCGTGCTCAATTATTACCTCGAACTGCATTCCATCGGGCAGGTATTTGAAGTTAGCGATGTGAAAATCTATACAAATGGCATAAGTTGGGACAATCAGCCGGTACTGAACTGGACAACACTGGAAGTTAACGCTTACAACCGGTATTTTGTATTGCATAGCAGGCACGGTAATTACCAGCGCAAATTTTTGTATTACGGTCGGGATTGGAACGCCTGGCTGCTACTGGAAGTCTTAAAGCAAGTTGTATCGGCAAAGAATAATGATATCAGGCGGCGCAGAGCTTAATAATTAAATTGTAATCAGCGCTTCGCCTTCAATCTTTTTTTGTAGCTCCATTATAGCGCCAATTAAGGCTTCGGGGCGTGGGGGGCAGCCTTGCACATATACATCAACGGGTATCACACGGTCAACGCCCTTAACTACGTGGTAACCATGCTGCCAGTAAGGGCCACCGCAGTTGGAGCATGAGCCCATCGAAATTACGTATTTGGGATCGGGCATTTGCTCATACAAGCGTTTAATACGCTCTGCCATTTTAAAGGTAACCGTGCCGGCGATAATAATTACATCCGCCTGCCGCGCAGAGGGGCGGGGGAAAACACCCAGGCGGTCAACATCATAAGTACTGGCATACATGCCCATCATCTCAATGGCGCAGCAGGCAATACCAAAGCTCAGCGGCCAAACCGATGAGAGGCGTGCCCAGTTCAATAAATCATTCAGCTTGGTGACAACTATGCCGCCTTCTTCATTCATCTTCTCCATACTCACGGGGCTGGTTTTTTAAAAGCTGGTTTAAACATCGGTTTTTTTGCAGCAGCCGGATTAGCGGCAATTTCTGCTGTAGTTGCCGCCGAAGCCGCTTCAGGTGGTGTAGTTGTTGTAGAAAATAGCCTTACAGCATAAACGCTTTGTTCTGCATTTAACTGTTCGTATACACTAAGCGGAATTTTAACATCCGTTTTAGCCACTTTCGCCACAGGCTTAATCCATTCTAAATCCCCTTTGCGCCATACATACACCAAACCTAAAATCAGGATGGTAACAAACGCAAACATTTCAATCAAACTAAAAGTACCCCAGCGCGGTTCTTGGGCAATAATAGTTTTATCGGCAAATACCGTAGCCCATGGAAAAATGAAAACCATTTCCACATCAAATAGCAAAAACACCAGGGCAATTACATAAAAGCGGGTGTTGAAAGGCAGCCAGGCCGAACCTTCCGGTTCTTCACCGCATTCATAAGTGGTCAGCTTCTCGGGCGTAGGGTTGTTAGGCGAAATAAGGCGGGCCATAAACATGGTAACGCCTACCAATATAAAACCGGTAATCAGAAAGATAAATATCTTTCCAAATTCTGATATTTGCGAAACCTCGCTCATGGCTGCAAATTTAACAAATCCAACCCAGTTTGATGCAATAATAATAGGTGCCGGTGCCTGCGGATTAATGTGCGCAGCACAGGCCGGATTATTGGGCAAACGTACCTTGATTTTGGAAGGCAATAACCGTCCCGGTGCTAAAATATTAATTAGTGGTGGCGGCCGTTGTAATTACACAAATCTGTATACCACGCCCGAGCAGTTTGTTTCGGCAAATCTGCACTTCTCTAAATCAGCCTTCGCGCAGTGGACGGTTGAAGACACCCTAAATTTTTTTAGTGTTTATGGCATAGAAGGGAAAGAGAAAACACTGGGTCAGCTTTTTCCGGTAACGGATAAAGCGCGTGATGTGGTTAAAGTATTTACCGATGCCTGCGAGCAACTGGGGCAAGAAATATGGCTGGAATGCCTGGTGAAGCAAGTAGATCAAAATGCTGGCGGTGGTTTCACGGTTGTTTTCGAACGCAACGGCCGGCAGCAGCAATTGCAGGCTCCCAAAGTAGTGGTGACTACCGGTGGCTTGCCGGTACAAAAATTAGGTGCCTCTGATTTTGCTTTACGTTTGGCCAAAAAATTTAATCTAAACATCAGGCCAACTGCACCTGCATTGGTGCCGTTAACCATTACGGGTAAAGATCAAACCTGGTACCAGCAACTCTCGGGCAACAGTATCTTTAGCAGGGTATGGAATGATCGTATCAGTTTCGAAGAAAATATATTGTTTACCCATTGGGGGTTAAGCGGCCCTGCTATTTTGCAAATATCTTCTTACTGGCAGCCGAGTGAATATATCTACATTGATTTATTACCAAAGAAAAACATTGTTGAGTTAATAGAAGGTGAGCGGGTTGTGAGTCCTAAAAAGACATTGCTCAATCTGCTGGCACCGCTTTTCACACGTAAGTTTGCCGAAGCCTTGGGTTATCAGCTACCGGTTGAAAAGAACCTGGCCTCGCTCAGTAAAGCAGACATTAATTGGATTGAACAAGTTATTCACGAATTTAAAGTAAAACCGGCAGGAGACAAAGGCTACGATAAAGCTGAGGTAATGCGCGGTGGTATTGATACTGCCGAATTATCTTCTAAAACATTGGAAGCAAAAAAAGTACCTGGCTTATACTTCGGCGGCGAATGTGTTGACGTAACCGGCTGGCTGGGGGGATACAATTTTCAGTGGGCCTGGGCCTGTGGTTTTGTAATTGCGCAGCAATTGTAAAGAAAAGCCTCAGTTAAACAAAAGGCTCATCTGTAAAAACAGATGAGCCTTTTTATTCATGTTATGTAAGTTTATTTGCCGGCCTTCTGCTGATTTTTAACGTAATAATAATTGGCAATCAATGCCTCTGTTTTGTTCAATGAATATTTGCCGGCTTGTATTTGTTGTACTACCTGCGGTTCATCGGCCATAATATCGCTCATTAAGTCTATAAAGTTATCATTTGTAATTTGCGTAAGCTCAGAGGGAGAGGCACCAAAGTAGTAAGTGGTTTTAGAGCGGCCACCCTGACCACCGCCAAACGATATGCCTACGCCGCCACCGCCGTAGCCACCAAAGCTGCCACCGCCAATACCTGCCGATATGCCCGGACTGATGCCAAAGCCACCACCTCCGGTACCGCGCAGTACATAGATTTTTAAAGGCTCATCGGCAAGCACTTGAATGAAATCCAGCTCATTTTTGCTCCAGTTGGCATTCATGGGGGCAGGTGCTACCACAAAGCTATCGCGGCCAGCTACAAAGTAGCGCAAATCACTGGCGGCAAGTTCTATTTTGTTGGCTTTGTCATCTTCTTTAAAAACAATAAAGGCCTGCCCTTTTACCGGGCCTTTACCTGAAGGTGCGCTTTGAATCAAGCCGGTCATTTTGTTGCCTTTCACATCTTCGAAATGGCCGGGAATGAATTTTTTACTTTGCGCCTTTACCGCAAATGAACTTGAGATTAACAAAAATAAAAGGGCAATCCGCATAAATTTAATTTTCTGTTCCTTCTTCCGTAGAAGTTGTTGTATGTTTAATAACACCAGTTTTATAAGACTCTATTAAGTCTTCCATTTCACTATAACTGAAATTTCCCACTTTAATTTCCTTTACCAGTACTGTATTGTCACTTAGTAGTTCACTCATTACCTTTTTGAAATCGCCACGCTTCATTTTAGTTAGGTGATCAGCATCAGGGCCAGTGTAGTAAACATTATTGTTATAACTCAAGCCACCGTTAGATGCCAAGTTGAGTAAACTGTATTTGCTTCCTATATATTTCTTTTGTGCAATGCCATATAATTTGGTTGGCTTATTCAGCAACACTTTTACAAAAGGAGTTTTATGTAAATCTTCTTCGTGAGACACTACAAAGCTATCAACGCCAATAACAATGCTTTTAATGTTCTCAGCCTGAATTTTTTGATTTTCCGCATCCATTGTTGGTCTGAATTTGATGGCACTGCCTATTGAATAAAGCAGGTATTTCTCGTTAGCGGGTTTAGCAATAAAGCCGGAATGTTTAGCGTTGGTTGAATCGTAATAGCTGCCTGGCTGCCAGTCACTGAAAATTTGTGCCTGTGATTTGAAACTAACGCTTAAAAATGCGATAATTAGTAAAATTCTGTACATAAGATTTAGATATTTGAGGAAGCTAATTTATAAATAAAACTACACAAGATTGATGATGACTGTTGATTTACGCAGCGATACGATTACCAAACCCACGCCCGGCATGCTGGAGGCGATGTGGAGCGCCAAAGTAGGAGATGATGTGTTTGGGGAAGACGAAAGCATAAATGCCCTAGAAGAAAAAGCGGCCCGTATGTTTGGCATGGAGGCCGGCATCTTTTGCCCATCAGGTACCATGACCAACCAGATTGCTATTAAGTGCTTTACCCAACCGCTGGATGAGCTGATTGCCGACCAAACCGCACACGTATACCGTTATGAAGGTGGAGGCATTGCCTTCAACTCAGCAGTATCTACCCGTTTACTCAACGGTGAACGGGGCCGTATTACTGCCGAAATGATTGAGCCTGAAATTAATGCCGAAAATATCCACTATCCGCATACCAGCCTGGTGGTGCTCGAAAACACCGTGAACAAAGGCGGCGGTAGCTGCTATTACCTGAAGGATATTGCACCTATAGCCGAGTTATGCCGTCGTACTAATCTTACTTTGCATCTGGACGGCGCCCGCATTTTTAACGCATTAGCTCACACAGGTGATAAGGCCGAAGAATATGGCAAATACTTTAACGGTATTTCGGTTTGCTTGTCTAAAGGTTTAGGTGCACCCGTAGGTTCGGTGTTACTGGCTGATAAAGCGACTATTACAATGGCCCGCCGTATACGGAAGGTATTAGGCGGCGGTATGCGCCAGGCCGGTTTCCTGGCTGCGGCTGCCTCTTATGCACTCGATCATCATGTGGAGCGCTTGAAGACAGATCATGCTCATGCCCGCATCCTGGCCGATGAATTGGCACAGTGCAATTGGGTGACCGGTGTGGTACCGGTAGAAACCAATATTGTATTATTTGATACGGTGAAACCGGCTGCCGAAGTAGTGCAGGAACTGGCTGCCCATGGTATTAAATGCAGCAGCACCGACAGGCAACGCATCCGCTTTGTAACTCATCTGGATGTGCATCCTGATCAAGTGGAGTACACGGTGAGTGTGTTAAAAAAATTAAAATAGAAATTTCGGATTTCGGAGGTTCAATATCGGATATATTTACCACCACGTCATTGCGGGGTACGGGCGCCATCTCTATACACCATGTCTCAATCAGGTGTATAGAGATGGTTCCCGTACCCCGCAATGACTTTACTTTAAAGTATCCAAATAAAATTCCGAAATCGAACCTCCGAAATCCGAAATCAAACCTACCTATCTCTTCCCTGAAAATCTACCATCCAGCCGGGGTACTCTTGTCCGAGGGCGCTTACTTCGTCTATACGCTTCAGGTCATCGGCAGATAAAATAAATTCTGTTGATTTGATATTGTCGCGCAACTGTTCCGGTTTTTTGGCACCGATGATGGTACTGGTCACACTGGGCTGTTGCCTTACCCAGGCCAATGCCAGTTGCGCCACTGAGGCATTGTGCTGTTTACTTAAACCGGCCAGTACATCTACAATGTCATAAGCCTTTTCCTTATTGATCGGCGGAAAATCGAACTCATCACGGCGCGAATCACCGGCCTTTTCGTTATTGCGGGTATATTTGCCTGATAGAAAACCACCGGCCAATGGGCTCCAGGGCATTACGGCCAGGTTTTGGTCGGCAGCCAGCGGTAATATTTCGCGCTCAATATCGCGGCCGGATAGGGAATAAAAATATTGTAAGCCTACAAATTTGTTCCACCCTTGCTTTTCGGCAATTCCTATAGCTTTCATCACCATCCAGGCCGGCCAGTTACACACGGCTATATAACGTACCTTGCCGGTAAGTACAATATCATTCAGTGCCCGCATGGTTTCTTCAACCGGCGTGCGGCGGTCAACGCCATGCACATACAGAATATCTATATGATCCATTTGCAGCCGCTGCAAACTTGCATCTACGGAGTTGAAAATGTGGTAACGTGATAAGCCGATGTCATTTACCGCATCGCTCATTTTGCCGCGTACCTTAGTAGCAATCACCAGCTCGTTACGGTTAAGGCCTAAATCTTTGATGGATTGTCCTAGCAGTTTTTCCGATTCACCAATTGAGTAGACGTTGGCCGTATCAATAAAATTAATACCACTATCCACAACAGTCTTCATCAACTCGTTCACTTCCTGTTGTTGTATACGGCCAATGGCTTCCCACATGCCTTTGCCGCCGAAGGTCATGGTGCCGAAGCAAATTTCAGATACCAGCAAACCGGTAGAGCCTAAAAAGTTGTATTTCATGGTTGCGTTTGTTTGATGTTAGCAACCCGGCAAGCAGCGTAATTGTTTATAACTATGGTTAGTATGGAATAAAACTTAAGTTATCGCTGCTTGTTTACTCATTAATATTATGAACCGCCTCGAAAAAAAGCTTGAAAAAATTGGCCGCGATCCAAAGATAACGGCCAAAGCCGTAGGGTTGCGCTATGTAACAGATAGTAGCCCCGGTTATACCCGCAAACCAGCCGGTAAAGGATATGCTTATTATGATGCGCAGGGTGAAAAAGTAACCGATAAGGAATTGATCGAACGGTTTAACAAACTGGTCATTCCACCAGCTTATACCAAGGTATGGATATCTCCGCACGAAAACAGCCACCTGCAATTTACCGGTACTGATGCTGCCGGCCGCAAGCAGTACCGGTACCATGCCGAGTGGAACCGTATACGCAACCAATCCAAATATCACCGCCTTCAGGCATTTGCAGCGCATTTGCCAGCCATACGCGAGCAAGTGGAAAAGGATTTGGCCCACCGCAATTTCGATCATGATAAAGTTGTGGCCCTGGTGGTGCGGTTAATGGAGCTGACCAGCATTCGCATCGGAAATGAATCTTACAAAAAACTATATGGGCATTACGGCTTAACCACGCTGTTGAACAAGCATGTGAAAATTGAAGGTTCGAAACTGAAGTTTGAGTTTAAGGGCAAAAAAGGTGTATATCATAATATTAAACTTCAAAGTCCGCGTTTGGCAAGGCTGGTTAAACAATGTAAAGATATACCGGGTAAAGAGCTTTTTCAGTATTACGATGATGAAGGGGAGCGCCACACTGTAGATTCAGGTGATATCAATACCTACCTGAAAACTATCACCGGCGAAGATTTTACAGCGAAAGATTTCCGTACCTGGGCCGGCAGCGTGAGCGCATTATTTGCATTTAAAGAGGCAGGCGAGTATGAGAACCAAACCGAATGCCGCAAGAAGGTGATCAGCGTGTTGGATGAAGTAGCGGTTAACCTGGGTAATACACGTACGGTTTGCAAAAAGTATTACGTGCACCCCACCATTATCAAAAGTTACGAGGAGGGTACGTTGTTTAAATACATCAGCGGCTTGGACGAAGATCAGGAAGAAAAAGTTTCGGAGCTGAACCTGGCCGAGAAAGCGTTGCTCAACATTCTGGAAAATGAAAAACTGGCCGAAGCCAGTTAATCGTAAAACTATTAATTAACGCAATAAAGAACGGGTGTGTGCTGTTTAAGGTTTTTTTGTTGTAATAATAATGACACCGTCTTTTCCTTTGCCACCATATAAAGAAGTGGAAACGGAGTCTTTCAAAATGCTTATGGTTTTAATGGAGTCGCCTTTAAGCTTTTTGTAATCATCCATAGTTGCAGCTTTGCCATCAATCACGATGTAAGCTTTATCCGTATTGATTTGTTTGCGGTCGGTGGTGTAACGAAGGGTAAACGTTTTTGTAGTTGGGTTTAATAATGAGTCAACTTTGGTTCCTTTGTTCACAATCATTATCCGATGGTTATTGGAACTGGTCAGCGCTCCTTTACCGGTAAATTTGAGTACATTTCCATCTTTAGTGGTAATCAATATAGCGCCATGCTCACCTTTAGGGCCATACAAAGAAGTAGCGGCCTCTTTTCCGATTACATTTACGGTTTTAATTTCGTTGGGATTAAGCTGGTCGGCGCGGTAATTCACCACATTTCCGTTCACTACGGTTAGCGTTTTGGTTACATCATTTGGCGGGCTCAAATAAATCACATCAGCCGTTTGACTGCCAGCAATTCCCTTAACGTCCGGAACCTGAGTTTTAATAGCCGTATTAAATGTTACGGCATTAACATGATCGGTTACATAAGCATACGACGGAATTTTGGTGGTAACTAAAAGGGCACCATTTTTGGCTTTAGATCCAAAACGTTTGGTTGCCACTGCGGCAGTCATGAAGTTGATGTTACCTATATTTTGCGGTCTTAAACTTTGCAGTATCTGGGTGGTTACTTCTTTTCCATCTACTGTAATATATAAGTTTTGGCTGTTGCTGAACTGGCTGAAATCAGTACGATTGATAATCATACTGCTCTTTCCACCTTTTGCGTTTGGGTTAACAACAATCACATTGTTGTTTCTGTTCTTATCCATGCGTACCTCAGTGCCTTTAGGACCCAATATAATGGTATCGGCATTGGCAGCAGAAGGCATATCAAAACTGTATCTTATTGTATTTAGTGTTACCATTGGTTTAGTAGTAGTGTTCAGCTTTAAAGGCCCAATACCATCAATCGAGCTTCTGAATTTTAAGCCATCAGGCGAATGCTTTGTGGTAATCACCACTACCTTTTTATGAGGATTAATGGCAGGTGATAAATTTTCAAGCCGCTTTCCTTCTATGATGTCAACTGATGCAATATCGTCGGGGTGTATTTTTAGAGCTTGCTGACCTACACTTTTACCATCTACCAGGTACTGTGTGGTATCAATACTGGCTTCATTAAAGCGAAGGCTGGTAAGCACCCCGGTTTTATGCGGATTAGTATCTATTGGCAGGGCTATAGGCATACTTAAAGGTAGCCGGCTGGCTGCATTCACACTCATATTTGGAGTGTTCCGTTTGCCTGAATCAGCAGTGGGTAAAGTCTTAGTCACCTTTACTGCGCCCATAATCTGTGCATTTACTTGATCTGCAAAGTTGATGGTCATGTGCTTAATAGTGTTGCGTGTTTTGACCGCCACGTTGGCTTTCGAGAAAGTAAAACACAACAGTAAGCCGGCAGCCAGAGGTGCCACAAACACATAGCGGGTTAGCTTCGCTCTCGAGGACTTTTCACTGTTCATCATAATGATACGCTTTTTTAGTTTGGAGATATTGAAGTGGTTCACCATGGCTGGAGAGCCGGCGGTTAAAGCCACGTGTAATAGGCTGTACTGGTAGGCTTTGCTGTCAATGCCTTGCTGTAATATAGTTCGGTCAGTGATAAACTCAATGTTTTCGGCTATGGCGCGTTTCATTAGCCACACACCGGGGTTAAACCAGTATACAATCAGACTCAGTTCGGCCAGTAAGATATCCAAGGTATGCCAGCCCGTAATATGCACTTGCTCATGCGCCAGTATGGCTTTCAGCTGTTCAGGTTCGTGATGTTCGGGGTTGATGTAAATACTTTGCCAGAAAGAAAAAGGATTGATGCGCTGATTAATGGCTTTAATTCGGTAGTTATATAGTGTTTTCTCTTTTGCCTTGCGGGTTAGCCTGAACAAGGCGGTGAGTTGTACCAAGAGCCTGATAAGCATACAACCAATGCCTAATAAAAATATTACTTTACCTATCAGCCACCAATCGGTATGCTGAACTGGCTGTACTGCAGCCCCATTTGTTTGCCAGTTAATTATAATAACTTGTACAGCTTGTACAGGTTGGGCCAGCTGCTGGTGCCGTTGCACAAAAGCCGAGAGGTCAACCAGCGGGTATAGTGCCGAGAATAAAATAGCGCAAATTAAATATACCCGGTTTAAACTATAAAAGGTTAAACGGCGCAGTACCAGATAATAACCGGCGCAAAACAGCAGCAAACTGATATTAGCTTTAAGCAGGTATTCAAACAAGGCAGGCATAGGGGAAGTATTAAGGTTTTTTCCGTTCTATAAGGTTAATGATCTCTTGCAATTCATCAGCGCTGATCTTCTTTTCTTTGGCAAAAAAAGCAACCAAGTCTTTATAGGAGTTTTGAAAATAGTTATTGACAAAGCCGCTCATAAACTTCTTCTTATATTCTGCTTCGGGCAGGGCCGCATGGTAGCGGTAAGAGTTTCCTATCTTCTCGCTTCTTACAAACCCTTTTTTCTCCAGGTTTTTTATAGTAGAAGCTAAGGTAGTGTAGGGGGGCTGCGGCTCATTCATGGCATCTAAAAAGTCTTTAATAAAACCACCGTTCACCTGCCATACAGCCTGCATAGCTTCCTCTTCCTGTTGTGTTAATTTTTCCATATCTACGATAACTTCGTAAATCTACGAATGTTTCGTATAAGTGCAAATCTTTTAACAAAATTTAACAAAATATTTTCAGTTGCCCTTGCTGTGGTATTTTGTAGTGCTATAAATTCCGGCAATCAAATCAGGCTTTCTTTTGTAGTATTGCATCAAAGAATTATATCATGCCTTTCAGAACTACCGTAATTACTGGCGCTACATCAGGAATTGGAAAAGCCACTGCTATAGCGCTTGCCAAAAAAGATCATGCGCTTTACCTTCTGGTGCGTAATGTTGAAAAAGGTGAACAGTTGCAGCAGGAAATCATTAGTGCAACAGGTAATCAATATATATATATAATTTATTGCGATTTAACCGATATGAAAACGGTTTGTACCGCTGCCAGCGAGCTGAGGGGAAAGCTGTTTGCTATTAATACGTTAATTAATAATGCCGGTGGGATTGTGCCCAACCGCCAACTGAGTAAGGATGGAGTTGAGCTAACTTTTGCTCTTAATCACTTAGGACATTTTTTGCTTACAAATGCGTTAATGCCATTATTGGAACGTGGGCAGGCACGTATTATCAATTTAAGTTCTGCAGCGCACAAGATGGGCAGACCCGTATTCAAAAATCTTCAATTTGAGTATGACTATTCTGCTTTAAAGGCTTACGGACAAGCAAAGCTTTTTAATATTTACTTTACAAAATCGCTTAATGAGCGTTATGGATCTAAAGGCATTACTTCATACGCCGTGCATCCGGGTGTGGTGAAATCCAACTTCGGAAGTGAATTGGGCGGTATCAGCAGTGTTTTAATGTGGCTGATCAAACCATTTATGATTACGCCGGAAAGGGGAGCCGAAACGTCAATCTACTTGGCCGGAGAAACTAAACTCAGCCCTAAACTCAGTGGCAAATACTTCAACAAAAAGCAACCGGCCAAAACATCATTGATGGCAGACAATGTTTCCGCCCGAAACAAGTTGTGGGAAATTAGTGAAGCGTTGGTGAAAGATTTTGATTGCTATTTATAATTATGACTGTAAAAGTTCAATGTTCATGAATTTAAAGTTGTAACATTTAAAATACTTTTGTCATGTTAATGTCTGAATGATTATATTCACGCTTTAATTTTAACTATTACCCGATGCAATTCAACAAAAAACTATTGGTTACGCTTGGCTTAATGTCGGGTGTGGCGTTCATAGGTTTAACCTCAATGCAGCAGCCGCAACAGGAGGAAGAAAAGAAAGCCGTTAACTTAAAAGTGTTACCTAAAAATCTTACTCATGAGCAAATTGAAGGCATTATGAGCGAGTGGGCACATTCGTTAGGCGTACGTTGCAACTTCTGCCATGCGCCTAATCCTGAAACCAAAAAGATGGACTGGGCCAGCGATGCCAAGCCAGAAAAAAATATGGCTCGCCTGATGTACAAAATGGAATCAAACATCAACAAAAAATATTTTAAAGCCGGTAAAGATTCATTAGGAATGGTGGTAAAAGCCGGTGTAAACTGCTACACCTGCCACAACGGCAAAGCCCACCCTGAAGTAACTGTACCTCCGGCTCCACAACGCCGCCAGGGTCCTCCTGCGGGTGGTATGCCGCCTGCCGGTACGCCACAGGGCGGTCAGCAAGCGCCTCCTACGCAGGGTAATTAACAATAAAGCCCCGGCCTAATGCCGGGGCTCTATTTTTACAGGTGTTTTGTTGTTTACAAATAACTTAACCACCAGTCATTTCGTTTAGCCCTTATGCGCATAAACCAGCGGCAGGGAAAATATAAGATAATTACCGCCAGTAACCACAATACATACACCATACCCAAACCTACACCATACGGTGTATGCAAGGCTTGCGAGTACAGCAGCAAGGCTCCTGAAAAGATGCGCAACAAGTAAATGTGCAGCAAGTAATAGAACAAAGGTACACGCCCGAACACTACCATTATCCGGGTTAACTTATTGTGAATAGGTTCAACTAAGGCCAAAAAGATGAGTGCCGGGCCGAGGGTAACCAGCACATACAATAAAGAGGGCGGATATTTTTGTACATTGATAAAGGATAACGTTGAGCGCAACATATTTTCCTGCGGTTGCCAAAAGCGTGAATCGCCGTAAAAATTGCCCGAACGAAGTACAATAAACAGCAGTATCATACCTGAGCCTATACTTAGCAGTAATTTACGACGGCGCTGTGCATCCATTTTGTACACTATTCCGAAACAATACCCTGCCGCCATTACACCCACCCAGGGAATAAGCGGGTAAATGATCCAAAGTTTCATACCGAACCAGGTTTGCGTCCGTCCGCCGTTGTGTAATAACTGCCACCATACCTGCCAACCCTGAGGTAATGATTCGGTACTTATTCCGTCCAGCAAATTGTGCCCGGCAATTAATATGAATGCAAACGCTGCAATTACAGGCATAGGCAGGTAGACAAGTCCGGCTAAAACAATCATGCTTACACCAATTGCCCATATCACCTGCATAAAGCCGAAAGTGAATGGTAATTGCAAGGTAAAGCCGAAGGTAAGCACCGTAAACTCAAGCAAAATAAGCCACAGGCCGCGACTAATTAAAAATTCCGCTGCCTGCCTTTTAGTTTTCCCCCGCTTTAATAACAGATAAGCTCCTGTTCCGGCCAGAAACACAAAACAGGCTGCACAGAAGTGGGTAATAAATCGGGTGAGAAAAGCAGGGGTAGAGGCCTGTGTTAAATTGGAAGCGTCAAATGTATCGCGGCTGCAAAAATCCCGGGTATGATCTAAGGCCATCAGCACCATCACTAACCCACGTAGTACATCAATTGAATCAATTCGTTTTTTAACTGGCGTAGCCAGTACTGGATCGGGTGTTTGTACTGCAGTTTTCATATGTGCGTTAGGTTGAGTTATAAATGTACAATTATTGCCCAACAAAGCTGTTGTGTTATCAAAACTTGCAAAATCTTATTACTTTGGTGCACGATGAAAAAAATTCTGGTAGCCAATCGTGGCGAAATTGCAATTCGGGTAATGCGTTCGGCGCGTGAGATGGGTATACAA
This sequence comes from Mucilaginibacter koreensis, assembly GCF_054783355.1. Classification (NCBI taxonomy): domain Bacteria; kingdom Pseudomonadati; phylum Bacteroidota; class Sphingobacteriia; order Sphingobacteriales; family Sphingobacteriaceae; genus Mucilaginibacter; species Mucilaginibacter koreensis. Next base: position 810,353 of record NZ_BAAGQS010000001.1, read on the forward strand.
ACCGTAGCCGTGTATTCGGCCGCCGACCGTAACGCCCTTCACGTACGTTATGCTGACGAAGCGGTATTTATTGGTGAAGCGCCTTCCAGTCAATCCTATCTCGTAATCGATAAAATAATAGAGGCCTGCCGCAAAACCGGCGCTGAGGCCATACATCCGGGCTATGGGTTTTTATCAGAGAATCCGGCCTTTGCCCAAGCGGTACGCGAGGCAGGCCTGATACTAATCGGCCCTTCGCCAGAGGCGATGGAAATTATGGGCAATAAGCTGTCGGCCAAAGCGGCTGCACTGAAGTACCAGATACCGATGGTGCCGGGCACAGAGAAGGCCATTACTGATGTGCCTGAAGCCAAACGCAAGGCTATAGAAGTGGGGTTCCCCATCCTCATCAAAGCCGCTGCCGGCGGTGGCGGTAAAGGCATGCGCATTGTAGAACAGCCGGATGATTTTGAAGAGCAAATGCAATTAGCCGTATCAGAAGCTACTTCAGCTTTTGGCGATGGCTCTGTATTTATCGAACGTTACGTTTCATCTCCCCGCCATATTGAAATACAAGTGTTGGGCGATACGCATGGCAATATTGTGCACCTGTTCGAACGTGAATGCTCGGTGCAGCGCCGGCACCAGAAGGTGGTGGAAGAAGCCCCCTCGTCAGTGTTAACGGCCGAAATACGAGAGCGAATGGGTAAAGATGCGGTGAATGTGGCCCGCTCAGTAAATTATACCGGCGCTGGTACCGTAGAATTTATTTTAGATGAGCAACTGAATTATTACTTTCTGGAAATGAATACCCGCCTGCAGGTAGAGCACCCGGTAACGGAACTCATTACCGGTATTGATTTAGTGAAAGAACAGATTAAAATTGCCAGAGGTGAGGCTATTAGTTTCAAACAGGAAGATTTAACCATACAGGGCCATGCTATCGAGCTGCGGGTATATGCCGAAGACCCGGCCAACAACTTTTTACCCGACATTGGCACCCTGCAAACCTACGTAACCCCTAAAGGCCCCGGCGTTCGGGTGGATGATGGCTTTGAACAGGGCATGGAAATTCCTATCTATTATGACCCTATGATTGCTAAACTGGTAACCTACGGGCATAACCGTGAAGAAGCCATTGAACGAATGACCCGGGCGATTGAGGAGTATGAGATTACCGGTATTCAAACCACTTTGGGCTTTGGTAAATTTGTGATGCAGCACCCGGCTTTTACTTCCGGGCAGTTTGACACGCACTTTGTAAAGAAATATTTTACGCCCGAGGTATTCAATGAGGAGCATGAAGATGAGGCGTTTATTGCAGCGCTGATTGCCGAGCAATTATTAAGCAATAAGAAGCAAGCCAGTATAAGCAGTATAAATTCTGCTGTAAATAGTAACTGGATTGAAAGAAGGAGAACTTTATAAATTAAAATGAAATATACAGCTTGTTGCACCTGTTGCAAGGTGCTGCGTGCAGCGGGGGCAGCAGGTGCAGCAGGCGCAGCACCCTGAAGCAGTGCGCAGCACCCGCAGCACCACGCAGCAGTGGCATGTTGGTGTCAGTAGTTTAAGTACACAAAATTTGTTATGGCGAGGAGAAGGAACGACTAGGCAATGGCACCAAGCATCTTTATTTTATATAGCGTGCTGTTGCCGCGCATGGCAATGACATAAAGGGGATTAGCTTTAATAAAATGAAGAATATCTCCCATTGCAGTCGAAATGGGAAATATAATGAGCGCCTAATTTAATATCTTCTCCAATTCATCCAAAAAATTTACTTGTGCCGGATTTACTTTTTCGCGCGCATTAGCTAAATCAAACCAGGCGGCCCGGTCAACCTCCGGTACACTAATCCATCTGCCCGATTTATAAGGATACTCCATTTTAAAGGTATTGCTCACTACTGTATCTGCATCAATATTACCCTCAACAGCCCAGGCGCTTACTACCTTTCCACCTTTCTGCTTAATAGGTGTCAACGGCCGAAACTGGCCTGTGATCACAGTGCCTGTTTCTTCTGCAAATTCGCGTTGTGCGGCAGCTAATGGTTCTTCCTCCGGCGGGTATTCGCCTTTGGGCACCGTCCAGGCACCGGCATCTTTATCTTTAAAATAAGGACCGCCGGGGTGTACCAGGAAAACTTCGATTTGGCTGCTGATTATTCGGTATAATAAAATTCCGGCGCTGTAACGGGGCATGCAGGTTATGATGTTGGTATGAAGAAAACTTCGATCAATAGTTTTAGTTTTGCGGCATACATTTATATCCTACTTATACCACACTATATATGTTTACCGGAATTATTGAAACTTTAGGAAAAGTTACCCATTTGCAGTCAGAGCAGGGCAATTTGCATATTACTGTTGAATCGGCCATTGCCGGGGAATTAAAGATCGATCAGTCGGTAGCGCATAATGGGGTATGCCTTACGGTGGTGGGCTTGCAAAATAATCAGCATACGGTAACTGCCATTGAGGAAACCTTGAACAAAACCAACATTGGCAACCTGAAAGTGGGCGCCCTGGTAAACCTGGAGCGTTGTATGCAAATGAATGCCCGTTTAGACGGACACATTGTGCAGGGCCACGTAGATCAAACTGCTGTATGCACCAAATACACCGAGCTGGAGGGCAGCTGGGAATATACTTTTGAATATGATGCCAGCCGTGGCAACGTTACGGTAGAAAAAGGTTCTATTTGTATTAACGGCATCAGTTTAACCGTAGTTAACTCAAATGCAAACAGCTTTTCAGTAGCGATTATTCCTTACACTTATGAGCATACCAACCTGCAGCAGGTGCGCGAAGGATCTGTTGTGAACCTGGAGTTTGATATTATTGGTAAGTATGTGGCCCGGCTGATGAACAGGTAACCTCAAACAGTAAGCGGTATATTTTCTTTTGCCTTTAAAAGTTAGGGATGTCTGTTGCCTCTTAATTCGTTAATTGCGCCAGCCTGCCTTTAGTGAAATTTATATAAGTAAGCTGTTTTGCATCCGGTTTGGTACCCAGATACTTTTTGTAATATTTAATAGCATTGCTTTTATCTTTCATTTCATCGTAAAGTGAGGCTAATGAATAGTACAACAGCGGGTCGGCATCAAAGCTTAAACCGCGCTGATAGGCTGCTACCGATTTAGGATACTTTTTTTGCGTTTGATAAGTTCCGGCCAGTTCACCGTAGTAGGTAGTGATGGAAGGGGAGATGCTCTCCTCAATTGTTTTTGACAGATACTTAATAGCCATATTCTTATCATTCAGCTTTTTATAGCACATAGCTGTAAAATAATAAGAGGTTTCGGTTTGCAGCTCTTCACCCATGCTTACTAAAGTTTCGGCGCCACAGGCATAATCCTTCAGGTGGTAATAAGATTCTCCCATGCGGGTAAGCGTTTTGTTGGAGCGGTCGCCCAATTGTACCAGTTGAGTACAGGTCTTCAGCGTTTCTTTCCATTTTTTTTGAGCATAGGTAAGCTTGATGTAACTCTGTAAAATGGAAATATCAGAGGAATCGACGGCGATAGCGGTACCCAGCACTTTTTCGGCTTGTGGCAACAAATTCATGCTTACATAAATGTTGCTGAGGTCTGAGGCCACGTCCGGCTCGGCAGGGTCAAGCTTATTGGCTTTTTGCAGGTAAGTAATATATCTCGGTATATCATTTTCGCCAAAGCTGAGTTTAGCCAGTTGTTTGTAGGCTAAAAAGTTTACAGTATCTCTGGCCACAATCTGTTGGAAATAAAATTTGGCTTTTATTACATTTCCTCGTCTTACATTAATAGAAGCCAAATTATATAAGGCTCCCATGTTGGTTGAGTCGCTGTTATAAATGCGCTGGTAATACACATCAGCATCGTTCAGGTGGTTCGACATACGTGAAGAATAAGCCAGTTGAGATAAAGCCTGCACATCGGTAACCGGTTCGGGGTATACGCTTTTAAGATAAGTCAGTGCTTCTGCATAACGCTGCGTTTGGTAATAGTCAATTAGCCTGCTATTGTCAACTTTAGGTGCAACCTGCGCCCGACTGACCATTGCTGTAATAATAAAGAGGAAGCAGAGATAGATGCCTTTCATATAACTAAATTATTAGTTATAGTTGTTAAAAGCAAGATTTAAACAAAAAAATAATTATGGAGTTGTTTATATAACAACAACTTAAAAAGTTATGGACAAGATTAAAAAGTTTGATTTAATGGAAAAGATTGTGCACGAGTTAGAAGACCTGCGCAACAGTCAGCAAGCTATTATTCAAAAACTGGGTAAGATAGAAGTGGATAATATAGATTTGGGCGACAAGCGCCTGGAAAAAGATTTGCCTGATATGCACCAGCGCGTAGCCGATAACCTGGATGCTATCTCCGGCCTGTTGGACAGCTTTGCCGAGCAAACTGATAAATTCAGCAGTAGTAACAATATTGCCAGCTTAAAAGAGCAGGAAGCTATTAATGCGGCAGCAGGTAAGTAAAGTATAAACTGTTGAAACAATAAAGGGTGGCTCCATGAGCCACCCTTTATTGTTTATTAAAATATCACATGATTCAACCGCCATGATTGGTAGCAATCTCAGGCTTTTCATGATCGCTGTTGTATTTGGTGATGGCCTTCAGGTAATTTTTCTTTTCAAAAAACTTAACCGCTTTGGGGTCATCCTGCACCATAGCCTGCAGGTTGACTAAACTAAAAGGTTGAATGGGGCCATCCTGCTTTTGTATTCCCACAATCGCCAGTGCGTTTGAATACACCTTGATATCCCCGTCAATCACCTTAAACATCCAACAGCTGTCTGTGGTTAGTTTAGGCTCAAAAGTACCTTCATAATCACCTCTGGCAATGCTGATGGTCCATGGTATTGTTCATCATCTGTCGCATTTGAAATTGCATCATTCTGTTGTTAACCACGCTTCTGGAGGCGGCAACATAGTTGAAGTTTTGAGCCACAGAAGATAAGCTCATTAAACAAAAAAGCAGCATTACCCCTGTAATGCTGCAATATCGTATAGGTTTAGTCATGCTCAAAGCTAACAAAGAGTCAGCAAACCGGCAATGCCTACTCTATGCTTTTTCCCTTCATGGCCTGGCCAATGGCCATATCCATTACGCGCTCGGCAAAGGGGCGGGTATAGTTGTTCAGTTCGTCTACCTTCTTTAATATCAAATCTTTTTCGCCACTGGTTAATGCCTCCTTTAGGGCATTAATGTATTGCTGCGTTTCAGCAATTTCGGGTATCGACAGAAAATCTTTATTTTTTTCAACAAAGCGTTCTGCCGTGTATACCATTTGTTCTCCCTCGGTGCGGGCCTCAATCAGCATACGCTGGGCTACGTCATCCTTGGCGTGGGTAATGCTATCCATCAGCATTTGCTCTACCTGCTCGTCGGTAATGCCATAAGCCGGTTTTACATCTACCTCCTGTTTCACGCCCGAGCGCAGTTCAATAGCTTGAATTTTTAAAATTCCATCGGCGTTCAGCAAAAAATTAATATCTACTTTAGGCAAGCCAGCAGGCATAGCCGGAATGCCTTTTAATTCAAACTCGGCCAATCGGCGGTTTTCTTTCACCAAATCGCGCTCACCCTGGTAAACAGATATTTTCATGTTCACCTGCCCGTCAATAGAGGTCGTATACTGCCTTCCGGCCTTGGTGGGTACTTTAGAGTTGCGCGGAATGATGACATCCATCAGTCCGCCCATGGTTTCAATACCTAATGACAGGGGGGTAACATCCAGCAGCAGCACATCTTTACGGTTGCCGGCCAGTACATCGGCCTGAATGGCAGCACCCAAAGCTACCACTTCATCGGGATTCACATCATCGTGCACTTCGCGCCCGAAGAATTCGGCTACTTTGCGTTTTACCAATGCGGTACGGGTGGAGCCACCCACCATTACCACTTCATCAATATTGGCAACAGTTAAGCCGGCATCGTTTAAAGCATTTTGGCAGGCATTAATAGTTTCCTGTACTTTGGGGCTAATGAGGTGCTCAAAAGTGTTACGGTCAATGGTAAACCAAATGTCGCCCTGCTTTTCGTTAAATAAACTTTGGTGTGCAAAAGCTTTTTTTGCTTCTTCAGCCTTCAGGCGCAGGGTTTGAGCCAATTCCCGGTTTTCGGCCAGGTCGGCAGGGTTAATTTGGTTTTGCTCAATCCAGTAATTGACAATCAGGCGGTCAAAATCATCACCTCCTAAAAACGTGTTACCGTTTGTGGCCAGTACTTCAAAAATACCATTCTGAATTTGCAGGATGGAAACATCAAAAGTACCGCCGCCTAAATCATATACCGCAATGGTTTTGCTCTCTTCAGGGTTTAAGCCAATGCCGTAAGCCAAACTTGCCGCGGTGGGTTCATTTACAATACGCAATACATCCAGCCCGGCCAGTTTACCGGCATCACGTGTAGCCTGGCGTTGCGAATCATTAAAATAGGCCGGCACAGTGATTACCGCACGGGTGACCGGCGTTTTCAAAGCATGTTCAGCCCGCTCTTTCAGTTCTTTTAATATCAGCGCCGAAAGCTCGATAGGTGTATAAAATTTATCGTTAACGTTAATTTTTACCAGGCTTTCGGTATCATCGTCAATAATTTTATACGAAAAGAAGTTTTTGTAATCCGCAATATCATGATAGGAACGGCCCAGCAGACGCTTTACTGAAAACACAGTATTGCGCGGGTCGGTCACCAGCAGGTTGCGGGCATCGTTACCTACAGTTACATCGCCGGTAGAGCCAAAGTGTATTACAGAAGGCACCAGCACACCTTTACCGGTATCATTAATTACCTGTGCCTGCTTGTCGGGATTGATGAAAGCCACCAAAGAATTGGTGGTGCCTAAATCAATACCTACAATGATATCCTCCTTCTGTAACGAACCTGTAGCCAGGTTAATGGAAACTTTAGCCATGATGCAAATTTAACAAAGGGCAAAAGTACACAGTTTTGCTTGAGTACGTGTCATGCCAGTGTGAATTGAACAGCGCTTTGTTTACTGACCGGCAATTGTTATTTTCACCCCAATGTTATCCACTGTTCGTTCTGCTTCCAGTTTTTGCCTTAGCTTGTTACTGATGTTTTTTTTATTTACAAAACAGGCTAAAGGGCAGTTTGGCAGTAACCCGCCATCGGTGAAGTGGCAGCAGATAAACACGCCTTCGGCACGCATTATTTTCCCGAAGGGGATTGATACTACAGCTTTCCAGGTAGCCAATATTATTAACCGCATCAATCCAGTAGTAAAGCCTACTCTGGGCAAGCGACAAAAGCTGGTAAACATTGTGCTGCAGAACCAGACACTGGTAAGTAACGGGTATGTGGGTTTAGCACCCTTCAGAAGTGAGTTTTATTTAACGCCGGAGCAAAATAGTTTTGAGTTGGGCAGTCTGCCCTTTGCCGGGCAGCTGGCGATGCACGAGTTCAGGCATGTACAGCAATACAACAATTTTGATGTGGGCCTCACCCGCGCATTGCACCTGGTTTTTGGCGAAGGCGGTCAGGCCTTGGGTAGTGCATTGTCCGTTCCCGACTGGTTGTTTGAAGGTGACGCCGTATACAACGAAACCCTGGTGAGCCGCCAGGGACGTGGCCGCCTGCCTTATTTTTTTAATGATTTTCGAAGCCTTTGGGCTGCTGGTAAGGATTACAGCTATATGAAACTGCGCAACGGATCATACCGTGACGTGGTGCCCAATCATTATCCTTTAGGTTATATGCTGGTGGCTTACGGGCGAGAACAATATGGCAGCAACTTTTGGGGCAGGGTAGGGCAGGATGCCGCTTCTTTTGAAAGTCCGTTCTTTCCGTTGCAACATACCGTTAAAAAATACAGTGGGCAAACCTTTAAGCAATTTACTGCCTTGGGTATTAATTATTTTAAGGAGCAACTGGTTAGCCCCGCTCAGCAAAGTGCAAATGCAGCATTGAACAAAAAGCATTTCGAGGCAAATCTGGAGTACCCTGTTTTTGCCGATGCGCATACACTGATTTATAAAAAATCAACTTACCGTAGCCGGCCGGTGTTTGTAATTAACTATGATGGCAAGGAGCGTACGATACGGGTTAGTGACGTGGTGTTGGATGACTATTTTAGTTATGCGCATGGTAGGTTGCTTTACACCAGCTACCGGCCCGACCTGCGCTGGGGCAACCGTGATTATAATGAACTGATTGAAATTGATGTTGCCACCGGAAAACAGCGGCGCATTACCCGCAAAACCAAATATTTTGCACCGTCATATAGTTTGGGTGGTGATACCATAGTAGCAGTAAAAATTGGGCCTTCAGGTAAAAGTTATTTGCATTTGCTTAATGGTGAAACCGGCAGGTTGTTAAAAGAGATACCAAATGCAACGCAGGTAATTTATACGTACCCTAAATTTTATAATGCTACACAGGTAGTATCAGCTGTGCGTAAACCAACCGGCGAGATGATGCTGGCGCTTATTGATATCAATACTGGTAGCATAGAGGAGTTAACAACACCGGCATTTACTCCTGTTGCCTTTCCGGTTGTGAAGCGGGATACTGTTTACTTTACAGCTACGGCAGGTAATAATGACCGCCTATATGCTTTGACTATAAATGATAAACATTTATATCAGTTAAGCAACGATTCTCTGGAAGCCTCATTAGGTAATTATCAGCCCGCAGTGTCTGCCCAGGATATTGCATGGGTAAGCCCCAGCGTTGCGGGCTATCAACTGCATAGTTTGAAACAAAGCGATATAAAATGGAAGAAAGTAAACTCCGTGCAGCCGCTAACTGATTTTGGTATTACTAACCTAAGCAACGATCCGGCAGCGCACATAGCTGATGATACCTCATTTACCAAGGCCTTACCCGAAAAGAAATACCCTAAATTTACGCACCCTTTCAATTTTCACAGCCTCATTCCGTATTTTGATGACCCGGATTATACGGTATCTCTACAGGGGCAGAATATATTAAATACGTTTGTTACCAATCTGGATTTTACTTACAACCGCAACGAGCAATACAAAAAAATCAGCTTTAGCGCTGCTTACGGTGCCTGGTTCCCTTATGTGTTTGGCAGCGCCGGCTATACTTTTGATCGCCGCGGCTTCTCCACCCGCTTAAATCAAAATATCTATTGGAACGAGAAGTCAATTCAGGGTGGTGTTATCATTCCCTTAACCTTATCAAAAGGGCAGTTTGTTACTGGCTTGAACTTAGAAAGCAGTTTAGTATATAGTGCGCTTGATGTGGACAGCCGCTATCAGGCGCTGTTCCGTTATGGTTCATATACTTATTCTGACAATACCATCAGCTTCAGCAACCGGGTGCAGCAGGCACGGCAAAACATATATCCGCATTGGGCACAAAATATCACAGTGAATTACCGGGGTACAATTAGCAGTATCAACGCCCGCCAGTTTATGGCCAGCGGTAATTTCTATTTTCCGGGCTTGTCGGCCAATCACAGCTTCGTAATCAACGCAGCCTGGCAGGGGCGAGATCATGCTAATAATATTTATACCAACAACTTTCCTTTTTCCAGAGGTTATACCGCTGCAAATTTATATGAAATGAGCAAGGTAGGGGTGAACTATCACTTACCTTTGCTGTACCCCGACGCCGGTTTTGCCAACCTGATTTACCTGCTCAGGGTAAGGGCAAACTTGTTTTTTGATGCCACCAGAGGTTCTTATGAAAACAACCGTAATCAGTTTGTAAAAGCTAACTTCCGTACGGCAGGTGCCGAGTTATATTTTGATACCAAATGGTTCAACCAGGCATCAGTAAGTTTTGGGCTGCGATACAGTTATTTGCTGGACGAAGATTTGTTCGGCGGGTACGATCATCACCGTATATCATTGATTGTGCCGCTGACTTCGTTTTGAGTGAGATAAATATACTGAAGTTGTCACTTCGACAGTAGGGTAAGTCTCTTCCTAATATTAAGTCCTACCCTTGTCACCCTGAGGCACTCGAAGGGTAGAATGCAGAAACGCTCATGTGTGCAGCCTGTACGCCCATACTTCGAGTGCTTCAGCATGACAAAGAGCAGTTCATAATAAACTTTTCTTACTAACTGCTGAAGACTTCTATATGCGGTAAAAGGTGATATAGCGGAAGATTTCATTGATGCCCGGCAGCCGGCTAGTTAGCCAACTCAATTAATTGTTTCACCCGTTCGCTATCAGTTTCATCAATTTTATATTCGTTAACACCGGCGTGGCCACCCATCATGATATGGGTATTATGATATTGCATCGCACTGTTGCGGTAGGTGCGGGCTGAGGCATGTACTTCATTTACCCCTGTAAAGCGCACCAGGCTGTTCACATTATGCTCGCTGATACCGCCGCCCGGCATAATACTGATGCGGCCTGCGGCTTGTTGTACTAAATGATTGATCACGCTGGCACCTTCCATAGCAGTGGTTTTGCCGCCTGATGTCAAAACACGTTCACAACCCAAATCGATGACATCATCAAGCGCTTGATAGATATCAGCCGTCATGTCAAAAGCACGATGGAAGGTAACACCCAGGCCGGCTTTCAAAGCGGGTTCGATTAACCGGCGGCAAGCTTCCTTATTAATAGTACCATCAGCATTCAATGCACCAATTACAATACCATCACATCCGGCAGTAATGCAAAACTCAATATCAGCCAGCATCATCTCCAGTTCAATATCACCATATAGAAAGTCACCACCGCGCGGACGGATCAAAACATATTGTTTAATATTGAGTAATTGCCTTGCCACGATAATCTGGCCGGGCGATGGCGTAGTACCGCCCTCATGCAAGTTATTGCAAAGCTCTACCCGCACAGCGCCGCCTGCCTGGGCGGCAAGTGCAGAGTTAACCGAATTGGCACAAACTTCGAGTGTAATCATAATAGTGATAAGGAGTTGAATTCAATACCCTAAACAAGTTTGGAGTATAAAAGTTGTAAGGTTTAACCGTGGTAAGCACTTTTGCCATTCACCAGTAAATCCTGCTTTTGCTGATTGCAAACTGCAAAATTAAAGCCCGATTGTATAGCATAAGCACCGTATTCACCTTTTTTATTTAAAGCCAGAAAGCCTACCTGTATCTGTTTAGCCGTATCCGGTTTCTTTTTAATAATGCGGTTTACGGCTTCGCGGCAGGCGTCTTCTGGTTTATAGCCCTGACGCATCAGTTCAACCACTAAAAAGCTGCCCACGTTACGAATCACTTCTTCGCCTACACCCGTAGAGGTAGCGCCGCCTACTTCATTATCTACATATAAGCCAGCCCCAATAATAGGACTGTCGCCCACGCGGCCACGCATTTTCCAGGCCATGCCGCTGGTAGTGCAGGCACCCGAAAGGTTACCTTTTGCATCCAGCGCCAGCATACCAATAGTATCATGGTTATACTCGCTGCCGGGAATGCCCTTTGAGTTTTCAATGTTAATGATCGGCGCATATTTTGCCGTCTTCAGCCATTCCTTCCAGGCTTTTTCAGATTCAGGCGTTAATAATTTATGTGCCTTAAATCCTTGCTGCACGGCAAACTGTGTGGCACCTTCGCCCACCAGCATTACGTGTGGGGTTTTTTCCATCACCAAACGGGCTACCGATATGGGGTGATCAATAAACTCCATAGCTGCCACGGAGCCGCAGTTGCCAAACTCATCCATAATGCAGGCATCCAAAGTTACATGCCCGTCGCGGTCGGGGTAGCCGCCGGGACCAACTGTATGATTACTTAAATCGCTTTCAGTTACACGTACACCGGCTTCTACAGCGTCAAGCGCACGGCCGCCATTTTTGAGCACTTTCCATGCGCCTTGGTTAGCAGCTACGCCAAAGCCCCAGGTAGAAATAACAATGGGGCCGCCAGCCACAGGCAGTAAGCCCGAAAAAGATTTGGCAAAAGTGGTTTTGGCCAGGGCACTGAAAGAAGCCCCGGCAGCAGACAGTTTGATAAAATTTCGGCGGTTAAACATATGCGCCTAAGGTAACAGATTTAGCTTTAATAGCTACATTGTTAACTTTAAATTTACAATTGAGTCTTGGGTTATCTCACAAATTGCATTCGCTTACCTGTATGCGTATCTATAACCTGTTGATTGCTGTAAACCAGATTACCCGATACTATAGTATGAGTAACTGATGACGAAAACGCAGTGCCCTCAAACGGACTCCAGCCGCATTTATAGCGGATGTTACTGCGTTCAACTGTTTGGGTGTGGTTCAAATCTAGCAGCACTAAATCAGCCCAATAGCCTTCGCGGATGAAGCCCCGCTTTTCAACCTGAAAACAAATAGCTACGTTGTGCGCCATTTTTTCAACTACTTGTTCGAGGGTAATTTTATTTTGATGATAGAGTTCCAGCATGGCCGGTAAAGCGTGTTGCACCAATGGGCCGCCGGATGGAGCCTGCAAGTAGGGCTGCTCTTTTTCCTGCAAAGTATGCGGGGCATGGTCGGTAGCAATTACATCAATACGTCCATCTAATAAGGCTTGCAAAATTCCTTGCTGATCATACGCGGTTTTAATGGCAGGGTTCCATTTGATGAAATTGCCTTTGGTAGCATAATCAGCATCATTGAACCACAGGTGGTGTACGCAAGCCTCGGCAGTGATACGTTTTTCGGCCAGAAGTTTTACTTCAAACAGCGAAGTTTCTTTGGCGGTAGAAATATGCAGGATGTGTAAACGGGTGTTATGCTTCTTAGCCAGCTCAACCGCCATATAAGAAGAAAGGTAACAAGCTTCTTCGCTCCGAATTTCGGGATGACAGCTTACTGGTATCGCATCACCATATCGCTCTTTGTAAAGGGCTAAATTACGGCGGATGGTGGCTTCATCCTCACAATGCGTGGCAATCAGCATAGGCGATTGTGCAAAAAGCTTTTCTAATGTTTCCCGGTTATCTACCAGCATATTGCCGGTTGAAGAGCCCATAAATACCTTAATACCACAAACATTCCGTGTATCAGTTTTCAATACTTCGTCCAGATTGTCATTAGAAGCACCCATGTAAAAAGAGTAGTTGGCTACTGATTTTTGCGCCGCTATTTGATATTTTTCTTCTAATAGTTCCTGCGTAAGTGTGTTAGGCACTGTATTCGGCATTTCCATAAATGAGGTAATACCGCCGGCTACTGCTGCACGAGATTCGGTGTAAATGTCACCTTTATAAGTAAGGCCGGGTTCGCGGAAATGTACCTGGTCGTCAATGCAACCAGGCAACAGGTGCAGGCCTTCGGCGTTGATGATTTGATCGGCATGTGCATCAATAGTGGTATCAATACGGTCAATCAAACCGTCTTTTATTAATACATCACCTATAAACTGGCGGTTCTCGTTAACTATGGTAGCTGCTTTAATCAGGATGGAAGACATAGGGGTAAAGTTAACAGTAAATAAATAATTAAAGCCGATAGATGTTATTCAATTTCTAATCGGGTGAATGTGAAAGATTTTTGTAATTAGTTTAGTAGTCAGTTGTCTTACCTGTACATTGATCTAAAATGTTATTCAACAAAAAACTCACTTTCATCATACGTATATTACTTGGTACAATTTTCATTGTTTACGGAGTAGTCAAGCTTTTGGGGATACAACTGGCTAAACTGAATCTGCACGGTGATATCAACGATATTGATCCTGTTACACTGGTTTGGTATTTCTTCGGATACTCGCAGTTTTATGCAAAATTTATTGGTGTAACCGAACTTCTTGCCGGCCTGCTGATGTTTCCGAAATTAACAAAGCGATTAGGAACCATGATGATTTTTGGTTTGGGTGTCAATATTACTGTAATGGATTTTTGCTTTGATTTTCCTGAAGTTAAATACAATGTAATGGTCTACACGCTTTTAACTTTATTATTGCTGATAGATGATTATAAGTTCTATTTGAAACTTTTTTTCACCAAAGACGATAATTGAACTGCTTAAGCAGTGTTCAATTCCCTTGCTCCCCGCTCATCCGTCCATTCCCAAACAAAAATCTTACCTTTGCCGCCATGGCAGTTACTTTTGATGATTTTGGATTTAACCGGCAGGTACTGAATGCCATTGCCGATGCCGGTTATGCCGAGCCTACACCTATACAGCAAAAGGCCATACCGCCGGTGTTAAACGGGCAGGATGTAATGGGCATTGCACAAACCGGTACGGGCAAAACCGCCGCTTATGTATTGCCGCTCATTATGAAGCTGAAATATGCGCAGGGCGAGCATGCCCGTGCATTAATTATAGCGCCCACCCGCGAGCTGGCCATGCAAATTCAAGAGAATATTGCCATTTACGCCAAATACACAGATTTGCGTACTGTGGTATTGTACGGTGGTTTAGGGCCTAAAACACAAATCGAGTCCATTAAAAAAGGGGTAGATATTATTGTAGCTACACCTGGCCGCTTTATGGATTTGTACCTGGTCGGGCACATTATTACCAAGCCGCTACAGGTACTGGTGCTTGACGAGGCCGACAAGATGATGGATATGGGTTTTATGCCGCAAATCAATCGCATACTTGAAGTTGTGCCGCGTAAACGGCAAAATTTACTGTTCTCGGCTACCATGTCTGATAAAGTGCAGCAGCTGTCGGCCAACTTTTTGGAGTTCCCTACCATGGTGGAAGTTACGCCGCAGGCTACTCCGGCGCAAACCGTTAAGCAGAGCTTGTATTATGTGCCCAACATCAAAACCAAAATCAACCTGCTGAAATACTTGCTTGATGAAGAGGAGCAGGGTATTACCAAACTGATTATCTTCTGCATCACCCGAGCCTCGGCAGAAAGCGTATATAAGTTTTTAGTGAGGCGGTATGATGATAAGCAGGTAAAAGTTTTACATGCCAACAAAGGGCAAAATACCCGTATCAATTCTATTAATGCTTTTAAAGCGGATGAAATTAAGATACTGGTAGCAACAGATGTGGCCTCACGCGGTATCGACGTAAGCAACGTAAGCCACGTCATCAACTTTGATGTGCCGGTAGTGATCGAAGATTATGTACACCGCATAGGCCGTACCGGCCGGGCTTTTCAATCGGGTGTGGCCATTACCTTCTGTAACCCTGCTGAAGAGTATCGTATTCATAAAATTGAGAAACTGATACGCAATCCCATCCCGGTTTGCCCAATGCCCGAAACTGTGTTTATAGAAGAAACACCTTACGAAGAGCGGCAGGACCAGGCCAAAGAGATTGACCTGCAAAAACGAAAAGAAAACCCTGAATTTAAGGGCGCCTTTCATGAAAAGAAAGCTTCTAACATGAAGAGCACCACCAAGGGAAAGGCGAAACCTGCCACCGGAGGTAAAGGAAAATTCAATTCAAAAAACTCAAAATCGTTTTCTAAAAAGCACAGATGAAATTAAAGCTTACCCCACTTAACTTTGCCACCGCATTTTTTGTAGTGATGGCTTTTGTCAGTTGGTATACCAAAGCATCGCTGGTGGCAGGCAGCAAAACCCTACAGTGGGGTGGTACTATTGCCATTGTTTATATAGTGCTGGCTGTTGCTGCCTTCTTCTTGGATGCCACCTTCCGCTATTTTTTTACCGAAACTAAACGCCTCTGGATAGTTGAACTGAGCTTTATTGTGTTTACAGCCGTTCTGTACCTGTTGGCTGCCCATAAATGATTTAATATTACTGAATGAAAACTGCTGAAATAAAACTGACCATTGAATTAGACGATAATAACGTTCCGCAAAACATACTGTGGGAATCCACCGACTCGCAAAATAAGGAAGCCTTGCCGGTGAAGTCAATGATGCTGGCCCTGTGGGATCACAATTACCGTAACACCCTGCGGATTGACCTTTGGACCAAAGACATGCCAGTGGATGAAATGAAGCGTTTCTTTTATGAAACCCTGCAAACCATGGGCGACAGCTTTTTGCGTGCCACCGGCGAAAAAAACATTGTGGAAGACCTGCGTGATTACTGCGCCCACTTTGCCGATAAAATGGAAATCACCCAACAATAAGTACCATGCGCCCCAGAACTTTTGTTGCTTTTGTAAGCTTTATTATCCTGGCTGCGGGTACGTATTGCCCACTCATCAGCCCCTTTAGGTTATTGCACTGGAATGTTTACCAGCTGAATAAACCTTACGGCTTTGTATTGCTGCTGGTTGCTGCAGCTGGGATCATTACCGTGGTAATGGGGCGTACCAAATCGGCTAAAATGATAGCCCGTTTAAGTTTGCTCCTGGTGATTTTATTATACGTTGCTGCGGTGCTTAAAGTGAACAATACTTTCAGTTTTATACCCTTTAAAGGTGTTGCCGGATATATGACGAGGCAGCTGAAATTTTCTTGGGGCTGGTTTGTATTGTTCTCAGGCGCTTTATTAAGTGTTCTTACAACTTTCGATACTAAAAGAACTACAATACGCTAAAATATAGGGTATTATTATATTTTTGCATAGGCGTCAACTGTCTGTCGGGCGGTTTGCGCCTATGCTTTTTACATCTGATATCTTCGTAAAACAATTATAATGTTTAAATTATCCTTCCGTCAGCAGGTAATGACGGGTTTTGCTTTTGCCATTGTACTGGTATTCATAGTCGGTATTTTTTCTTACCGCAGCATCAGTCAGCTTCAGGATGATCAAAAATGGGTAGATCATAGTCAGCAGGTCATCAAAGCATCACACAACGTTTTGCAATACCTGATTGATGCAGAAACAGGTATGCGTGGTTATGCGGCTACCGGCAAACCGGCATTTTTAGATCCTTACAATGCTGCTATTCCGCGTATTACCCAAAACTTAACCACTTTAGAAACCCTTACACAGGATAATCCGGTTCAGCAGCGATATATTGATTCACTGGAAACGCTGACTAATACCCAACTGGTCCTTTTAAAAACTAATATTGATACTTACAATGCTAATGGATTGGCTTATATGGTGCAGCGTAATATGCTGCTTAATGGAAAAGCTCAAATGGACAGAATCAGGCGTAATATTGACCTGATTAACCAGCATGAAAGCGATTTATTAAAAGAGCGTAAAGCGCATACCGAAGATGCATCAACCTATACCATTGCTACCATTGTAATCGGATCGCTAATCTTTTTGATTATCATCATCATCCTTTTCATTTACATTCAGAAAACCTTTGCCGAACAAAAACGCATTGAAGAAGAAATTAAGCAAGCCAATACTTCGTTAGAGCAAGTATTAGGCGAAAATGAGAACAAAAACTGGCTGCTTACCGGTACAGGCGCTTTAAATGAAAAATTGCAGGGACAGCAAAGTGAAAAAGAGCTCACCAACAATATACTTACCGAAATATGCCGCTATACAGGTGCCATAACCGGAACCATTTATTTGTATAATGATGATGAGCATTACCTGGATTTGTATGCTTACTATGCATTTCATAACATAGGTGAAGTAAAACAACGCATACAGCAAAGCGAAGGCTGGGTAGGCCAGGTTGCAAAAGATCAGCAAACAGCAATTATTAAAGGCCGTTTAAATGAGAAACTGGAATTGCAAACTTCGGTCATCAGCCAGGAACTGGCTGAGATTATGATTGTGCCTTTCTTTTTCGATAAAAAGTTGAAAGGTGTTATGGAGGTGGCTTTTCAACAAGAGCTTACTCCAATACAGCGCGATTATATTAATGCAACGGCCAATGATATTGGTGTAGCCATTAACACTGCGCAGGCCCGCACCATAATGCACGATTTGTTTGAGGAAGTACAGCAACAGGCCGAAGAACTGGAGGCGCAACAAGAAGAAATGCGCGTAACCAATGAGGAATTGCTCAGCAAAACCGAAATGTTGCAAGCCTCTGAAGAAGAACTGCGTGTACAACAGGAAGAACTTCGCACCATCAATGCCGAACTGGAAGAAAAAGCCAGCCTGCTGGAAGAAAAAAACCAGGCTATTGAAGAGGCGCGGGCTGCCATTACGGTAAAGGCTACAGAACTGGAAACCACAGGCCGTTATAAATCGGAGTTCTTGGCTAACATGAGCCATGAGTTGCGCACGCCATTGAACAGTATCCTGGTACTGGCCCGTATCCTGAAAGATAACAAAACCGATAATTTGAGCGACGACCAGATTAAATACGCCAGTGTAATTTTTAACGCCGGTAATGATTTGCTCACGCTGATTAATGATATCCTTGATCTGTCCAAAATTGAATCGGGCAAGATGGATATGCAGTTTGAGACCGTGAAGGTGACTGAAATTGTTAAAGATGTGGAAATGCTGTTTGCTGAAATGGCCCGCAACAAAAAAATCAATTTTACCAATAGTATTACCGACGTAGCTTCAACGATATATACAGATAAAGTAAGGGTAGAGCAGGTCATTAAAAACCTGTTATCAAACGCCTTTAAATTTACCCCTGAGCAGGGCAGCATTGCAGTCAATGTAACCGCAGGCGATAAACCAGATACCATCAGCTTCCATGTGAAGGATTCGGGTATTGGTATACCGGAGGCCAAGCAGAAACTGATTTTTGAAGCTTTCCAGCAAGCTGATGGTTCTACCAGCCGCAAATATGGTGGTACTGGCCTGGGCTTGTCCATCAGCCGCGAACTTGCAGCACTATTGGGCGGAAAAATAACGCTTAGCAGCAAGCCGGAGCAAGGCAGTGAGTTTACGCTTACCATTCCATTGAAAATGGAACATGCAGGCAAAACTGAGGAAGATGTACCTACTGTTGAAAATTTCAACCAGGAGCCTGCTTTCCTGAAACCGGCATCAGCCGTAATACGTAATCCCGACGATAACCGCGAGCCGCTGGTGGTAATTGTAGAAGATGATAAAAACTTCGCCGATATTTTAAAGGATTACGCTTCCGAGCATGGTTATCAATCGGTAGTGGTAAGCGAGGGTACCAATGCCCCCGAGATTGTAAAGCAGCACATGCCCGATGCGGTTATTCTTGATATTATGCTGCCCGGTAAAGATGGCTGGCAGATATTAAAGGAGCTGAAAAAGGATGAAGCTACCATGCACATCCCGGTACATTTAATGTCGGCCGGTGAAGCGGCAGAAAACCGGGTACGCAAAGAGGGGGCTATCAGTTTTATGAAAAAGCCGATCAATACCGAAACATTGGACAAACTGTTCGGCGATATCATGAAGCAGAGCGGCACAGAGTTTAAGCAGATATTGCTGGTTGAAGACCATGAAGCTCAAAGCCAGGCGCTTAAGGACCTGATGCAAAAGCAAGGCATTACCGTTGACCAAGCCTATACCGGTGATGAGGCATTGAAGCTTTTAAATAAAAATGAATACCAGTGCGTGATTCTGGATTTAAATCTGCCCGATATCTCGGGGTTGGATTTATTAGACCAAATTAAAGAGGTTGACCGTTTTGCTGCCCTGCCGGTAATTGTAAATACCGCTATGGAGCTTGATAAAACGGCTGTAAGCCGCTTAATGCAATATGCCAACGCTATGGTGATGAAAACCAATAAATCTGCCGACAGGCTGATTGATGAGGTAAATTTATTCCTGCACAAAATCAGCACCAGCCCGGCACCGCAGCCGGCTCCGGCGGCAGGTAATGCAGGTGCGGCAAAACCTAAAGTTGGCGTTACCAACCGTAAAGATATCCTTAAAAACAAGAAGGTACTGATTGTAGACGATGATATGCGCAACATCTTTGCCCTAAGCAGCGCCCTGCAAACGTATGACCTGAAGGTAGAGATAGCCAACGATGGGGAAGAGGCCATTACCAAGCTGGATGAAACCCCTGATGTAGATATTGTACTGATGGATATAATGATGCCTAAAATGGACGGTTATGAAGCTACACGCCACATCCGTAAGCAAAGCAAATGGGCCAAGCTGCCGGTAATAGCCTTAACGGCCAAGGCCATGAAGGATGATAGGGAGAAATGTATGGCTGCAGGCGCTAATGATTACATTACCAAGCCGGTAGATATGGACCGTTTGATCTCATTAATGCAACTTTGGCTCGGGAATTGAATATGAGTAGTGTGCAAACTTCTGCTTATACCATTACACCATCTCAAATTGCTGAGTTAACCGATGTCATAAAGAAAGTACATGGCTTCGATTTTTCTGAGTATTCCAAAGCCTCCCTCAGTAGGAGACTGGTACGCATTATGCAGCTTAAAAAGCTGACGTATTATGATTTGAAACATTTGCTGATCAACGATCACGAATACTTTCAGCCATTTTTAGAAGAAATTACGGTGAACGTTACAGAAATGTTCCGTGATCCTAATTTTTATAAAGCGATTAATACTCAAGTGTTGCCTTACCTATCCAGCTATCAGCACATTAAAATGTGGAGTGCGGGCTGTTCATCTGGTGAGGAGGTATATTCCTTGTCTATACTGATGAACCAGGCAGGGTTAAGCAAAAAATCGTTTATATACGGCACCGATATTAACACCGATGTATTGCAGGAAGCCAAAAAGGGAATATACAATCTGCGTAAAATTAAAAGTTATGCAGAAAACTATGCCCTCACCGGTTTGCCGGGCTCGTTGTCTGATTATTTTACCATCATGTATGATGCCGCTACCATACATTCTGAGCTGAAGCAAAACACACTCTTCTCGGTGCATAACCTCATTTCGGACAACATTTTTAACGAATTTCAGCTCATCAGCTGCCGTAATGTTTTTATCTATTTCGAAATTGAATTGCAGGAGCGCATCCTGAACTTGTTTTACAAAAGCCTTTGCCCGCTCGGCTTTTTGTGCTTGGGCAGCAAAGAAGCAATACGATCTGATTATTTTAAATCGAGGTTTAAAACAATTAATAGTAAGGAAAATATCTACCAAAAAATTGGCAATTGATCAATCCATAATCGACCGATATAAGCAAGCCGATGTTTTGCTGCTGGGAGGGTCTGCTGGTTCTTTCAAGTTGATGTTTCGTGCTATAAAGGCATTTCCCGCAAAGTTGGGTAAAGCGGTAATCATCATATTGCACCGAAAAAAAAATTATTCGAGCGATATCGAAAAACTGTTCGGCGAAAACAGCCGTATATCTATGCGCGAAATTAAAGATAAAGATATCATCAGTAAAGATATGGTTTACATAGCCCCGGCCAACTACCATACCTTAATTGAGCGTAATGGCTTATTTGGGCTTGATGTTTCAGAACCGGTTTGGTATTCAAAACCCTCCATTGATGTTACATTTGAAAGTGCGGCTAACACATATGGTAAGCGCTGTGCTGCCATTTTATTTTCGGGCGCTAACCAGGATGGAGCCGAGGGTTTACTTAGCTTACGTGCCAACGGAGCTTTAACTATTGTGCAGCATCCGGAAGATGCCGAGATGGCCGAAATGCCCAATGCCGCCATACATATTAATGGAGGCGAATATATTTTACGCAACCAGGAGATATTTGAACTTTTACAAAGCTGACCTTAACAACATAATACTCAACCCTTACCATGACCCAGGTAAACATATTGATTGTAGACGATAAAGAAGAAAATATCATTGCACTTGAAGCTTTGCTAAAGCGTAATGATATCAAATTATTTTCTACCACATCTCCCAACGAAGCACTGCGGATAGCTTGGGAAAATCCCATTGCCATTGCATTGGTTGATGTACAGATGCCCGAAATGGACGGTTTTGAGTTGGTTGAAATGCTCAAATCTAATCCGCGTACCCGCGATATCCTGGTGATTTTTGTAACCGCTATTTCTAAAGAAGCCAAATATGCCGTAAAAGGCTTAGGCACCGGCGCTGTTGATTACCTGTATAAACCACTCGACCCATATATTACCTCTGCCAAGGTAGATTCCTTTATTCAACTGGCCCGCAGTCAGGAAGAAATACGTTTAAAAAATGAAGAGTTAAAGAACTATGCTTTAGTAGTAAAAAACTCTGCTGATATTATTTGTTCCATCGATGTTAAAAATTACCGCATTGAAACTATTAACCCGGCCATAGAGCGGGTGCTGGGTTTTAAACCCGATGAGGTGCTGGGCAAAAGTATTATTGATCTGGCTGCCAAAGGCGATAAGATAAAAATCAGAACCAAATTGGATGAGATGGCCGTAAACAATACGGACACTTTATCATTCGAATGCCAGTTTGAAACTTTCAGCAAACGCATTATCTGGGTAGAGTGCCGCATGTCTTACCGAACCAAGACGATATTCATCAACATCAGCGACATATCGCCGCAAAAAAGTTTTCAGGAGCAGTTAATTAAATCTAAGGAAGCGGCTGAATATGGTAAAAAAGTGAAAGAAAACTTTTTAGCCAACATGAGCCATGAACTGCGTACGCCTATAAACGGCATTGTAGGTTTAACCAATTTGCTGCGCAATACGCCGATGGACGACCAGCAAAACAGCATGCTCGATTTACTGGAGGTTTCTTCACAATCTTTACTGGGTGTAATTAATGATGTGCTCGATTTATCTAAAATTGAAGCCGGCAAATTCAGTATTATTCGTACCCCCAATGATATCCGCAAGCTTGTTAAATCGGTATTTGATTTAATGAAGTTTAAAGCCGACGAAAAAAATATTGAATTATTGCTGGAAGTAGATGAGAACCTGCCGCAATACATCATGATAGATTCGTTGCGTTTTAACCAGGTGATGATGAACTTGCTGAGTAATGCCATAAAATTTACAGAGCGTGGCCACGTTAAACTCAGGGTAATTGTACAGCATAAACACCGCGATCAGGTGAAACTTAAGTTCAGTATTGAAGATACGGGTATTGGCATTGCTTCAGACCGCCTGTCAAAGATATTTGAATCTTTCGAGCAGGCTGAGAACGATACATCCATTAAATATGGTGGTACCGGCCTGGGTTTAACCATTGTTAAAAAGCTGGTTGAACTTAAAGGAGGGGAGCTAACGGTAAGCAGCCAGATTGGCAAAGGCAGTATATTTAATGTAACCAACTGGTTCGCTATATCTCATGAGCCAGCAAACGATGGAAAACCGGTAATTCCGAAAAAGTTGACATCTTTTCCGCATTTGAATGTGCTGGTAGCCGAGGATAATTTGGTGAACCAGTTTATGCTTTCAAAAATATTAAGGGACTGGGAAGTAAATGTTGAGGTGGTAGACAATGGCCGTAAGGTGCTCGAAAAATTAAGTAGCAAAGATTACGACCTGATTTTGATGGATACCCACATGCCCGAAATGAACGGCTATCAAACAGCAAAAGCAATCCGCCTTGATTTTGATGAGCCTAAGCGCAGTATACCTATCCTGTCGCTATCAGCAGCCTCCTTTGATTATGAGCAGCAACAGGCCATATCCTCCGGTATGAATGATGTGTTGCCTAAGCCTTTTCAGGCGCATGAACTACACCAGAAAATGCAAAAAATGCTGAATCCTGCTGAGGCAGAACAGATTTAAATTTGCCTCTTATAAGGATAACTGCATTTGCCCTTTGCCACAAACGGTAGCTTCATGGTTGAGTAACCATTGCTTTCGCCATAAGCCGCCTGCATAGCCCGTTAAACTACCGTTGGCACCAATAATGCGGTGGCAGGGCACAATGATCCATAAATTATTTTTGCCGTTGGCTGAGGCAATGGCCCTGATAGCCAGCGGATTTTTCATTTGTGCCGATAGTTGCGTATAGCTGCAGGTATCACCAAAGCCGGTCTCCATCAAATGCTGCCACACACTTTGCTGAAAGGGCGTACCAGCCTGCTTTAAAGGCAAATCAAACGCGCGGCGTCTGCCCTCAAAATATTCATTCAATTGGCTGATGGCCATGTTAAGCACTGCGTTTTCTGTACTGGTAAGTACTTCAGCGGGCTCATCGGTTACTTTAACACTGGTTATATACCCTTCATTTTCGGTAATAATGGCAACGCCAAGCGGCGTGGCCATACAGGCGGTTTCCATACCTAAATGTAAAAGATTAATATAATAATATAAAAAACCTAAAACTATATTTGCAACTTATGATGGTGTTCAGGCAAACCTGGTATCTGCTTAAAAAAGAAATATTGTTAGAGTGGCGATCCAAATACGCATTCAGCGGTATTTTGTTGTACCTGGTTTCTACTGTATATGTCTGCTACATCTCTTTCAATCTCAACCCCGGTTTTAAAGAAAGTTCAGGTTATGCCATCATCTGGAATACCCTGTTTTGGATTATCCTGCTATTTGCATCAGTAAACGCTATTGCCAAAAGCTTTGTGCAAGAAAGCCGCAACCGCTGGTTGTACTATTACTCAATTGCGAGTGCGCAGGCGGTGATTATCTCCAAAACGGTTTATAATATACTATTAATGGCAGTGCTTAGCACAATGGCTTTAATTGTGTATCAACTGTTTTTCAGTAACGGCTTGAATGACACTCTTTATTATTTTTTAGCGGTGCTCGCCGGAAGCATTAGCTTTTCCACAGTACTTACCATGGTTTCTGCTATTGCGGCTAAAGCAGGTAATAGCAGCACTTTAATGGCTATTTTAAGTTTCCCTGTAATCATTCCGGTATTGTTAATTACAATTAAAGTAAGCAAAAGCGCCATGGATGGTATTGAACGCAGCCTGAGTTACGGAAGTTTTGGAATATTGGCTGCTATAAATGCTATTGTGATTGCTACCGCATTATTACTGTTCCCGTACCTGTGGCGCGATTAGGCAACAATTCATAAACCTAATCATATTCTAATGGCTTAACATAGCTAAATGCATTATCTTCGTTTGCGTAAACAGGTATGCAGTCCTCAAGCCTATTTAAACTTCTTTTATGTATCACGCTTTGGATGCCCGTTTTGGTTTTTGCGCAAAACGGAACTATTACCGGGCGTATCACTCGCAGCGACAGTAAGGCTCCCATTGAAAAGGTTAGCGTATTTTTAAATAATGCTACATACGGCACAGCTACCAATTCAGAGGGTTACTTCACCCTAAGCGGTATCAAACCCGGTCAATATGATTTGGTGGCTACTTCTGTAGGTTACAATTTGTATTCGCAGCCGGTGATGGTAAGTAATACGCCTGTAAACTTAAGCATACAACTGAGCCCCAAAACTACCGAGCTGCGTGGGGTAGTCATCACTACGCCTGAAGGCTGGCGGCGCAACTACGAGATGTTTGTCAAGTACTTTGTGGGTACCAGTGCTGACGCCAAAAAGTGCAAGATCGTTAATCCGCACGATTTGTATATGGTGTATGACAGAAGCACCAAAACGCTTGAAGCATCATCCGATGATTTTATTATAATAGAGAATTATGCCCTGGGTTACCGCGAGAAGGTGTTGATCAACGAGTTTAAATATAACGGTATTGATGAAACAACCGAGTGGAGTACCCGCGCTTTGTTTGAAGATTTGCCAGGCAGTGCTTCGCAAAAGCAAAGATGGCAGCAGCGCCGTGATGATGTTTATTATGGCTACAATACGCACTTTTTTCGCGCATTGGCGGCTGGCCGAATGAAAGAGGAGGGGTTTGAGATACGGACGCTGGTGAGAAAGCCCAATCCGTTGCGGCCGCCCGAAAAAGTGATTCAGCAAAAGATGAATTACTTTCAGCGAGTAAAAATTAATAATGATTCTGCCAATTACTGGATCAATAAATATAACCTGCCCAAATGGGACGACAAACTTTTCAGGCTACCCATGATTCAGGAACAAATTATGCAAAGCACGCCACAGCCCGGCATCTTTGTGCTGGCTTACCGGGATTTGCTGTATGTGACTTATAAAAACCGCTACGAAACTGAGCTGTTCAGGGATGTATATCACCCCTTAGATATGGAAAATTACGAAACCACAGTAATTACCCTGCTCGAACCCTATGCCGTTTTTGATGCTAACGGGCATATCCTCAGTTCGCACAGCACGCTATATGAAGGTAGCTGGACAAAGAACAAAGGCGCTGAGTTGCTGCCTTTAGATTATGTACCCAAAGGCGGTCCGCCACATGCTACAGACAAGTAACAATACCTGCTAAAGGTATGCGGCCTTGTATAAATTTATATACCTTTGCACATCCTTTTTAGATATGACAAAGTTCATTTATCAATCGTGGTGGAAGGTACTTGCGGTTGTTACCATATTTTACACGCTGATAGCCGGCTTTTTGATTGAAGTGCCGCGCCTGCCTATTGTACACGAAACCATCCGTAACACTTATTACCATGTACCCATGTGGATGGCCATGTTCACCGTGTTTGTAATATCGGTTGTATACAGCATCAAGTATTTGAACACCGGTAAAGTAGAGTATGATCTGATAGCCGTAGAATGTGCCAATACTGGCGTATTCTTTTACATATTGGGACTCATTACCGGCATGATATGGGCCCGGTATACCTGGGGCGAATATTGGAGCAATGATCCCAAACAAAACGGCGCTGCTATTGCTTTCCTGTTGTATTGTGCTTATTTGATTTTGCGCAACTCAATAGATGAAGAACAGAAACGTAACCGCATATCAGCCATTTATAACATTTTTGCATTTCCGGTAATGATTGTGCTACTATTGGTTTTGCCTAAACTAACTGACTCATTGCACCCCGGTAGTGGGGGTAATGGTGGTTTCGGCAACATGAAATATTCGAACATGATGCGCCTGGTACTGTATCCATCATTTATAGCCTGGAGCCTGATTGCGGTTTGGATTGCATCGCTGCGTTACCGTATGCGTTTAATTGATTACAAAAATTATTCAGAATAATTGCTGATGAAAAAGTTAACCTGCTTTATAGCATTGCTGCTATCATACATAACCACATTTGCACAAGCACCAGCTACGGTTGAGATGGCAGATGATATGCGCCAATCGGGCAAAATTTATGTTGTGATTGCTGTTATTGTGGTGGTGTTTGCCGGCCTGGCGGTCTATCTTTTTTCCATGGATCGCCGTTTAAAGAAACTGGAACGCGACAGGGATATTTAAGCGCAGCGTCATTAAACATAACAAACGCTTAAAATATTTGTTATGCATGCATAGTAATTTTATCTTTGCAAAGTTTTAAGAAGAACCAATTATTTACTCAATATTTTAAACATGGCTAATAATCAAACGGTTGATGGTTTAGATACTCACTTTTTTGCCGATGTATGTAAAAACTTCGACTATGCCGCCCAGTTTACCCAACATGATGCCGGTTTGCTGGACCAAATCAAATCATGCAACAGTGTTTACCGTTTCCGTTTCCCCATCCGTAAGGGTAATGGTTTTGAGGTAATTGATGCCTGGCGTGTAGAGCACTCACATCACCAATCGCCAACTAAAGGCGGTATCCGTTACAGTGAAATGGTGAATGAAGATGAAGTGATGGCACTGGCTGCACTGATGACATACAAGTGTGCGATTGTAAACGTACCTTTTGGTGGCGCTAAAGGCGGTATCAAAATCAACCCTAAAGCTTATACCGAGCAGGAACTGGAGAACATTACCCGCCGTTATACAGTAGAATTAACTAAAAAGAATTTTATAGGCCCCAGCATTGACGTACCTGCGCCCGACTATGGTTCAGGTGAGCGCGAAATGAGCTGGATTGCCGATACTTACGCCACCATGAATCCGGGACAACTGGATGCTTTAGGCTGTGTAACCGGTAAACCTATCGCTTTGCATGGTATTGCCGGTCGGCGCGAAGCCACCGGTCGTGGTGTGGCTATTGCTGCCCGCGAGTGTGTAAGTGTAGGCGAGGATATGCAGAAACTGGGTTTAACCGCAGGCCTTTCCGGCAAACGTGTTATCGTACAGGGTTTGGGTAACGTAGGTTTTTATTCAGCTAAATTTTTGGCCGAATTTGGTGCTACCATTGTTGGTATCTGCGAATTTGAAGGCGCTATTTACAATGCCGATGGTTTGGATGTAGAAGCTGTATTTCAGCACCGCAAGCAAACCGGTTCTATCTTAGGCTACCCGGGTGCTACAGATTTCAAAAATTCAGGCGAAGGTTTGGAGCAGGATTGTGATATATTGGTACCCGCTGCACTGGAAAATCAGATTACTGAAGCCAACGTACGCAACATCAAAGCCAAAATTATTGTAGAAGGTGCTAATGGCCCTACTACACCTGAGGCTGAAACCATTTTTTACCAAAATGGTGGTATCATCGTTCCGGACATGTATGCAAATGCCGGTGGTGTAACCGTTTCTTACTTTGAGTGGCTGAAAAACTTGTCGCATGTGGCCTTTGGTCGTATGAACCGCCGTTTCGAAGAAAATTCAAACCTGAACCTGGTAAATATGGTAGAGGGTTTAACTGGCGTAGCTTTAACGCCGATGCAGCGTGCTACTATTGTAAAAGGTGCATCAGAGTTAGAACTGGTAAACTCAGGTTTAGAAGATACCATGATTCGCTCTTACCATGAGATTCGTGAAGTATATACATCAAACGAAAAAATTGATACACTGCGTACCGCTGCTTTTGTAGGTGCTATTAATAAAATAGCCATCAGCTACAAAAACTTGGGTGTGTGGCCGTAAATAAATCTTACAATAAATAATACAAACGCCGGTACCTTACACGTACCGGCGTTTTTGTTGGACAGAAATCTATGATTATATTATCAATAACAATTCTAAATAATATATATCCCTTGTAATAAACCTATTTCGCTATACGTTTTGTATTTTTGCAAAGTAAATCACCCACTTAATAATTAATGAAGAAGAGTTCAATATTTGGCATCATTGTAATTGCAATTGCCATCGCAGTAATTATTAGTACATATTCAAATACAAGCACTTACGGTACTTTTACCGATGCTATAAAAACCAATAGCGAATTACATATTGTTGGGCATTTGAACAAAGAAAAGGAACTGTACTACGATGCTCACAAAGACGCTAATTATTTTTCATTTTATATGAAAGATAATCAGGGCAAAGAGTGTAAAGTAGTATTTACTGGTACCAAGCCCGAAGATTTTGAACGTTCGGAGCAAATTGTGTTGACCGGACAAATGCAGGGCGCTGAGTTTCACGCTTCAAAAATTTTAATGAAGTGCCCATCTAAATACACCGAAGACAAGGTAAATATCACCGAGGTAAAGGCTAAACAAGCCAGCCTGTAATTACACTGAATGGATACTGTTTATAAAGGGGAACACCTCTTACCGGGGCACTTAGGCCAATTTTTAATCGTTCTGGCTTTTGGTACGTCTCTAATCTCTACCCTGAGCTATTATTTTGCTACGGTAAATAAAAATGATGCTACTGTTGCCGCTTCATGGCGTAAAATGGCCCGCGTTAGTTTTTACATTAATGTGGCTGCTATTGTTGGCATAGGCGCATCGCTGTTCTATATCATTTTTAACAATTATTTCGAATATCATTACGCCTGGGCCTACTCTTCGCGTACGCTGCCTGTTTACTATATCATTTCCAGCTTTTGGAACGGGCAGGAGGGCAGCTTTTGGTTATGGACCTTCTGGCAAGGTATTTTAGGATTAGTGCTTATTGCCAAAGCTAAATCTTGGGAATCTCCGGTATTAACCGTTGTGGCATTATCTCAAGCCCTGCTGGCTTCTATGCTGTTAGGCATAGAGCTTTTTGGTTTACGTATCGGCAGTTCGCCATTTATTTTATTGCGGGATGCGGTGGAAGGCCCGATATTCAAGCAGCCAAATTATCTGGAATTCATTAAAGATGGCAGTGGCATGAACCCCTTGCTGCAAAACTACTGGATGGTAATTCACCCACCAACTTTATTCCTGGGTTTTGCCTCTATGGTAGTGCCGTTTGCCTATGCTATTGCAGGTTTATGGCAGCGCCGTTTCAAAGAATGGGTGCAGCCGGCTTTGTCCTACTCATTATTCTCGGTTATGATACTGGGTACCGGTATTGTAATGGGTGCTTTTTGGGCTTATGAATCGCTTAACTTTGGCGGTTACTGGGCTTGGGACCCAGTAGAAAATGCTTCCATATTGCCTTGGTTAACGCTGATAGGCGCTGTGCACGTGTTAGTGGTATACAAAAATACCGGGCACTCGTATTTTACGGCTACTTTTTTAGTACTCATCAGTTTTGTGCTTACTCTTTACGCCTCATTCCTTACCCGTAGCGGCATTTTGGGCGAAACATCAGTACATGCCTTTACTGATTTGGGGATGACGGCACACCTTGTGGCTGATGTAGTAGTTTTCCTGGTTATTAGCGTTTGGTTACTGGTAGTGCGCTGGAAGGAATTGCCCATTACCAAAAAAGACGAAGAAACTTATTCACGCGAATTTTGGCTGTTTGTAGGTTCAGTATTTTTAGCGCTGTCCTGCTTCCATTTATTCCTGGTTACTTCTATTCCGGTGTGGAATAAGCTGTTTGGCACCCATATGGCACCGCCTACCGAGCCGGTAAAACATTACAATGTAATTCAGGCTTCGTTTGCTGTTGTAATTATGCTGCTTACCGGTTTCAGTCAATTTTTAAAGTATAAAAACACTAACTCGGCCAAGTTTTTCATTCGGGCATTAGTTTATTTGTTAGTGTCCGGTATTATTAGTGGAGTTATCATCTATGCCACCGGTGTATATCACTTGCATTTTATTTACGGTACCTTGCTGTTTGCTGCTGTGTATTCGGTAATGTCAAACGGTAAAGTGCTGGTTGATGCCTTCAGCGGTAAATTGAAATTGGCCGGTTCGGCTGTGGCTCACATGGGTTTTGGTTTGCTATTAGTGGGAGCTGTAATTTCGGGTGGTACCCAACGTATTGCATCCGTAAATGAGTCAGGGGTGATCGAAGTGCAGGACTTTGAAAAGGCTGCCAACCCACGAGAAAACCTGATGTTGTACCGGAACAAACCCGTGCAAATGGGCGATTACCAGATCACCTATATTGGCGACTCCTTATCATCGCCCAACCATTATTTTAAAGTGGCTTACAAACGTTTTGATAAAGCCGGTAAAGTGGTTGAACAGTTTGTTTTAAAACCTAATGCCCAGGCTAACCCGAAAATGGGCCTGGTGTCATCACCCGATACACGTCACTACCTGTTTCATGATTTATACACACACGTTACGGCTGCACCTTTAAGGGATGAAATGGAAGCCAGCGCCGATGGCGATGCAGAGCATGCCATGAACAGTGAAAACGACGACAAAAATTACAACGAACCCGTAACCCATGAAGTTGCTGTAGGCGATACCATCCGTTACCGCGATGGTTTTATGGTTCTGAAAGGCTTGAACAAGCAGCCTAAAATTAACAATATCACTTTGGGCGGAAACGACATAGCAGTAGGTGCCATGCTGCAAGTAAATGCAGGTGGCCGTACTTACACCTCCGAGCCGGTGTTTATGATTAAGGATAATAACACTTTCGATTTTGCCCGTAAGGTAGATGATGCCGGCTTGAAGCTGCGTTTCTCAAAAATTAACCCGGAAAACCATAAGGTGCAAATCATGGTATATCAACAGCCGGAAAACAAGCGGCCTTACATTGTAATGCACGCGGTTGATTTTCCATATATCAACTTTTTCTGGTCGGGTGCTATCATTATGGTTATTGGCTTCTTTATGTCAATTTTAAAGAGAAATAAGGAGCTGGCAACAGCGGAAAACAAACCGGTGGTTAAAAGAGCTAAAGCTGGAGTAGCTTAAATAAAATATTGTCATTGCGAGGGACGAAGCAATCTCGTCGTATGTATATCTAACAAGTATAGGGGCGAGATTCCTTCGTCCCTCGCAATGACAAAGTTCATATATTTATACTCATGCGCATCACCATCATCGGCTCCGGTAATGTAGCTACCCATTTGGCGGCTGCGTTTAAAAATGCAGGGCATCGCCTGGTTCAAATTTACAGTCGTAATTTGCAGCATGCGTCTTTATTGGCTTATCACGTAAATGCGGAAGCCGTTGATGATTTAAGCCAGATCACCGCCAATACAGATTTATTTATAATAGCAGTCAAAGACGATGTTATTACTGCTATTGCCGGGCAATTAGCGCATTTTAACCGGTTAATGGTGCATACTTCGGGTGCTGTTCCTTTGAGTGAGTTGTTGGCAGTAAATTCTAATGCAGGTATATTTTACCCGCTGCAAACATTCAGTAAAACAAAGGAAGTGAACTTTTGGGAGGTGCCTCTGTGTATTGAAGGAGCTGATAATACCATTACAGAAAGTTTAACAGAACTGGCCCGTACCATCAGTAACAACGTTTATCAGGTAGATTCTGCTCAGCGCAAAATTCTGCATCTGGCTGCCGTTTTTGCCTGCAACTTTCCTAATTACTTATATCATATTGCTCAAAACCTGCTTGGCCAACATCAATTGGATTTTAACCTGATCCGCCCATTGATTTCTGAAACTGCGGCTAAAGTACAAGAGGCATTACCCGCTGAGGTGCAAACTGGTCCTGCCATACGTGAGGATGAAAGTACCATGGCGGCTCACGTAAAGTTATTGGAGAAAACACCCGAACTTCAGCTGATTTATACGATGTTAAGTCAGGGTATCATCAAAATGAAGTAAAGGCAAACGGCACATAGCTAATTTTGTTACTTTTGCGGGAATGGAAATTTTTAAGATCAAAATAAATTTCGAAGAGCCGGATCATGCCCCGGTTGAATTGCCTATCGCCGAAGGCGAATCTGTACTGGATGTATGCCTTGAAAACGGTATCGAACTGCAACATAATTGCGGTGGTGTATGTGGTTGCAGTACCTGCCATGTGTATGTAACTAAAGGCATGAATAATATCCAGGAAATATCAGATAAGGAAGAGGACTTTATTGACCGCGCTGTAAACCCGAGAATTACTTCGCGTTTGGGCTGCCAATGTGTGGTGCTTGACGGTGATATTGAAGTTACCATTCCGGACCAATCACAATTCATGGGTCACTAATTTTGTGCACTACTTTAAAAACCAATCATTATTCACAACATGATTCAAGATAAATTTTCTCTCCCGATACATTGGAACGATTACGAAGACATCGCCATGGGGCTTTACGAAAAGTTCGGTGATGACTTTAATGAGTCTAAAATATACCGTATTCGCTTTACCGATTTGGTAGAGTGGGTACTCAGCCTGCCAAACTTTACCGACACACGCGAGCAGTCGAACGAAGGCCATCTGGAGCAAATTCAATCGGCATGGGTATACGAATGGCGCGATAATCAATAAGTCGTTTCGAAGGAGTCAGGAAGCAGAAATCTAGAGCCAGGATTTTTGTTTCCTATTTTTGAATAAATTAGTTCTGGTTCTTGACTCTTGTTTCTACACTGCCATGTTAGACAAACTAAAAGATATTACCACCTTTATTTTTGATGTTGATGGTGTACTTACCGATGGTTCTGTATTTGTAACCGAAAGTGGTGAGCAAAGCCGTGCATTCAATATCAAAGATGGCTATGTATTGCAGCTGGCTGTAAAGTTAGGTTACAATTTATGTGCTATATCGGGCAGCCGCTCTAAAGTGGCATTGCACCGCTTAAATAGCTTAGGTATTACTGATGTTTATCTGGGCAGCAACACTAAAACCGAAAAGCTGAAAACTTACCTCGAGGAGCGAGGCATCAGCCCGTCACAGGTTTTATACATGGGCGATGATATTCCCGATTTGGAAGCCATGAAGATGGTAGGCTTACCGGTTTGTCCTGCTGATGCAGCTGAAGAGATAAAGGCAGTGAGTGTATATGTTTCTCCTTTAGCCGGTGGTAAAGGCTGCGTACGCGAAATCATGGAAAAAGTACTTAAAGTACAAAAACAATGGATGGGTGCTGAGGCTTATAGCTGGTAATCATTATTAAACTTACTTGTGTTTATGAAAGGCTTGCCTACAGTTATTTTAGCTTCAAAATCGCCTCGCCGCCAGGAGTTGCTGCGGCAGATGGATATTGATTTTCGCATTGTATTAAAGGAAGTCGACGAATCTTACCCTGAAGGTTTAACACCCGAAGCAATTGCCGTTCATATTGCGGAAAAAAAAGCCATGGCTTTTGATGAAGCTGTGACTAACGAGATTGTGCTCACGGCTGATACCATTGTATGTATTGACGACCAGATTTTAGGCAAGCCAACTGATGCAGCGCATGCTGTACAAATGCTTCGCCAATTATCGGGCCGGGTGCACCGTGTAATCACCGGTGTATGCATTATGCATAAAGGCGAGGTAAACAAATTTTTTGATGTTTCTGAAGTGTTCTTTCGCCATTTAAGCGATGAAGAAATACAAACATATGTAGAAAAGTATCTACCCTTAGACAAAGCCGGTGCTTACGGCATACAGGAGTGGGTAGGGGTAACCGGTATTGAGCGCATCAATGGCTCTTATACCAACGTAGTAGGCTTACCTACTGAGAAAGTGTACCAGCAGTTAAAACGATTGATTTAAGTTTAGCCTGCTTTAACTTTTAACATTTCCGCTACAACACCTTCTTTTAACGAGTAAGCAGACATGCAGACCTGATCCGTATGCAATTTATCCATCAAGTATTTAGTAATTAATCCGGCAACTACAATCATATCTACACGTACCGGCAATATAGCCGGGTTTGCGGCACGTTGCTCGTGTGAAGATGCTGCCAGTACATCAAATAATTGAAGCAGCTTTTGTGTATTGAATGTGTAGTTAATCTGCTGTTTCCAATTGAGGGTTTGGCCATTGTCAATCTCTACTAATTCCGCAAAAGTTTCAAAAGCCCCGGATGAACCAATGAGTGTGTTGATATGCTGCGGCCCCAGGGCTTTGTATAAAGGCTTCAATTGCTCATCTAAATAATTAAATAAAGCTGCTGTCTGATCGGCAGGTATAGGATCTTGCTGATGGAATTTAGCCATTAAGCGGGCGGCACCTATTTCGAAGCTTTGCTTCCAAAAAATCTCGTCTTTGTTGCACCAAATGAGTTCTACACTACCGCCGCCAATGTCCACAATTAAGTTATTACCGTGGTTTAAGCAACCAGCTGCTTTTATACCTTCGAAAATATAACCCGCTTCTGTATCACCGTCGATAGTTTGAATTTGAATGCCGGTAAGCTGATTTACCTGCTCTATAAATTGCTTGCCGTTGGCCGCACTACGCATTGCGGAGGTAGCCAGGGCTTTAATATCATCTGGCTTATGCTCATCAATTAATGTCTTAAACCGCTGTAAAGCTTCAATGCCACGTTGATAAGGCTCTGGCCTGATCACACCCTCGTTAATACCACCTTCGCCCAGCTTTACAGCTTCGGTAACATGCTTAATAATATTGAGGAGAGGCGGAGCTCCCTCAACAATAATAAGATGAAAAGTATTGGTGCCTAAATCTAATACGGCAATACGGTTTTTCATTGGTTTTATAAATTTAGTGTATTAGCCATCAAAAACAAGTGTGGCATGTAAAAAAGTCCCTATAAGTAAAACGCCATTGCAGATAGGGTTGCAATGGCGTTTTTATGTTTGATAATTGAAGTTAACGGAAAGCTTACTCTTTGTAAAAGAACCACTTTGCTAATTCGCCGTAACTTGCCTTTTTGCCATACATCAGAATACCTACACGGTAAATGCGTGCAGCAACCCAGGTGGTGAATAAAAAGCCCACTACCATTAAGGCCATTGATAAAAAGATCTGCCATTCGGGTACATGGAAGGGTAAGCGCACCATCATGGCCACAGGCGCAGTAAACGGAATAACGCTTAACCACACCGCAAGCGGACTATCTGGGTTCTGCACCAGAAAGGAAACAGACAGAATGTAAGTGAACAGTAAAGGCAGGGTAATCGGAAACATAAATTGCTGTGTTTCCGTCTCGCTATCCACTGCCGAGCCCACTGCCGCAAAGATGGCACTGTACAGCATAAAGCCGGTAATAAAGTAAAAGAAGAAGTAGCCAATGATGGAACCAAAATGAATGGCAGAAAGGTTGCTCATCAAATACATCATCGGGCTTTGCGGACCTTTGTAGTCGTGCCCTAACAGGTAGGTGACACCTAACGATAGGATGACCCACAACACAAATTGTGTAATACCAACCAAGCCGACACCAATAATTTTTCCAAGCATCAACTGAAAAGGCTTTACAGATGATACGATTACTTCAATAATGCGGTTAGTTTTTTCTTCAATTACACCACGCATTACCTGCGCACCATATAAAAACAGCGACATGTAAATTAATATGGCTCCGGCTACGCCTACAATGTAGGAGGTAGTACTGCTTGAATTTTCTTCACCTGTTTCGGTAATCTGTTTGGCAGCTACTGCATAATTAGTTTTAGCCAGTCGGAGCTTATTGGTATCAATACCGGCTTGCATCATGTTATAATTGGTAGCAATACTGTTAACCTGGCTCTCAATAGCCAAACTGGTATTTAAATTCGGTTTGCCGGTAGAATATAACTGAATGGCATCGGGTTTCTGATAATCTTTAGGAATATACAGGGCAAACTCATCTTCATTCTTTTTAAGCTCGGCCTTGGTTTGGGCCAGGGTAGCGGTGCTCTTTTCAAAATGCAGGTTTTTTTTGCCGGTAAAGTGGTTGTAAAAAACGCCGCTTTCATCAATTACCCTTACCACGCGGGCGGTGCTCATTTCATCACTGTTTTTGTACAGGTATTTCATCACCGTATACATAATCAGCACCAAAGCGGGTACCAATAGGGTCATCACCAAAAAAGCTTTTTTGCGTACACGTGATAAGTATTCGCGCTGAATAATAAGTAAAACTTTGTTCATGATTATAATTGGTTTTGGTTTACTTTCTGTACAAAAATTTCGTGTACGCTTGGAATCACTTCCTTCAGCATCTCAATCTGCACTTTGGGCAGCAGGTATTGCAGTACCTGGTTGGCATCCACACCAGTATTCAATTGTACACGCATTTGGTAGGCATCATCATCGGCAATTTCATCCAGCAGGGTATAAGGTTGCAAAGCATCTGTATCCAATTTACTGCCGGTGTAGCGGATGGTGTAGGTATTGTTCCGGTACGAATTACGGATGTCTTTTACACGCCCGTCCAATATTTTGTGCGACAAATTGATAAGTGCAATAGAATCGCATAGTTCTTCAACCGATTCCATACGATGGGTAGAAAAGATGATGGTAGAACCTTTACGATTTAATTCCAGTATTTCATCTTTGATAATATCCGCATTAACAGGGTCGAAACCGCTAAAAGGCTCATCCAATATGATCAAATCCGGCTCGTGCAGTACTGTAGATACAAACTGTGCTTTCTGACTCATACCTTTAGATAGTTCCTCTACCTTCTTGTCCCACCAGGTTTCCATGCCTAACTTTTCAAACCAGTATTTAATGCGGCGTTTTGCTTCATCGTAGCTTAACCCTTTTAACCGGGCTAGGTAAATCAGTTGTTCGCCAATCGGCATTTTCTTATATAAGCCGCGTTCTTCAGGCATGTAACCGATGCGCTCAATGTGCGATTGGTTGAGCTTTTCGCCATTGAAATAAATCTCTCCGGAATCTGGCGCAGTAATTTGGTTAACAATGCGGATGAGGGAAGTTTTGCCGGCACCATTAGGGCCAAGCAAGCCGTACACCTGGCCGTTGCCTACTTCGAGGCTTACATCGCTCAGGGCGCGATGACCGGCATACTGCTTCACAATATTGCGAATACTAAGCATAGGGTTTAAATTGTTTGAGTAATTAGGGTTTAGATACGGAAGATAGGCGTTTGTTACAACATTGCGGAATGTATTTTAAATAAAAAAAGCCAGCTAATGTATTAGCTGGCTTTTTTATAAAACTCTTATATGCCTACTCAAAATATTCTTTCATCCGCTCAAAGAAGTTCTTCTCATTCTTGCCCGGATTGGGTTTGAAGTTGGGCGAACTTTGCAATTTCTCCAACAGATCGCGCTCTTCGCGGCTCAGGGCCTTTGGTGTCCATATGTTGATGTGCACCAGCTGGTCGCCACGGTGGTAGCTGTTTACTTCGGGCACACCTTTACCCTTGAGGCGCAATATTTTGCCGCCTTGCGTGCCGGCATCTATTTTAATTTTTGCTTTGCCATCAATGGTAGGTACTTCAATACTTGTCCCTAAGGCCGCATCAATAAAGCTGATGTGCAAATCGTAAATTACATTGTTGCCATCGCGCTTTAAGGTTTCGTGCGGTACTTCCTCAATTAAAATAATCAAATCGCCGGGTACACCACCGCGTGGGGCTGCGTTGCCTTTGCCGCTCATGCTCAGTTGCATGCCTTCGCTCACACCGGCCGGAATATTGATGGTAATGGTTTCTTCGCCACGTACCACGCCATCGCCATGGCATACATTACATTTGGCAGTAATTACGCTGCCTTCGCCGTTACAAGTAGGGCAGGTGCTGGTGGTTTGCATCTGGCCCAAAATGGTATTGGTTACACGGCGCACCGCACCCGAGCCACCACAAGTGCTACAGGTTTGGAAGGATGATTTGTCCTTCGCCCCGCTGCCATCACAGGTTTTACAGGTAACCTGTTTGTTTACCTTTATTTTCTTCTCGGCACCGTTGGCTATCTCTTCCAAGGTTAAACGCACCTTGATACGTAGATTGCTGCCACGGGCTACACGGCGACCACCGTTGCCACCCTGACGACCACCGCCAAAGAAACCTTCAAACGGACTGCCGCCGCCAAAGATATCGCCAAACTGGCTGAATATGTCATCCATATTCATGCCCGCGCCGCCGTAGCCGCCACCATTGGCCGACTGCGCGTTGGCTGCATGGCCAAACTGGTCATACCGCTGGCGCTTTTCCGGGTTGCTTAAAACTTCGTAAGCTTCAGCTGCTTCTTTAAAGTTATCTTCGGCCTGTTTATCGCCCGGGTTTTTATCCGGGTGATATTTAATGGCCATCTTGCGGTAGGCTTTCTTTATTTCATCCGCCGAAGCACCCTTGGCTACGCCAAGTATATCATAATAATCTCTTTTTGCCATCTCTATTTATGGGTATAGTGAGCATTAAGTTGTGAATATTGAAAATTAAGAAGGTAATTAGAACCGCCTTCAAAACTCACTACTCACTATCTATTGCTCACCATGCACTAATGTTACGCTCCAACAACTACTTTGGCAAAACGAACTACCTTATCGTTCAGGTAATATCCTTTTTCCAGTTCATCAACTACTTTTCCCTTCAAATCATCGGTAGGTGCAGGAATGTTGGTAATGGCTTCGTGCAAATCAGGGTCAAACTCCTGGCCTTTAGCTTCCATTTCCTTCAATCCTTTTTGAGTAAGGATGTGTTTCAGTTTGTTCTGTACCAATACTACGCCTTCTTTAACTGCGGCCACATCTTCAGAAGTTTGCATAGCTTTAACGGCGCGGTCAAAATCATCAAGTACCGGCAGTAAGGAAGCAATTACATCTTTACCCGCGCTGAGGCGCTCCTCGGCGCGCTCTTTATTGGTACGACGTCTAAAATTATCAAATTCGGCGTACAAACGCAAATATTTATCATTGGCCTGAGCCAGATCTTCTTTTAACTTACTTTCGGCAGACGGTGCTGTGGCTTCCTGCTCAGCAGCTACATTTAATTCATCAGCAAGCGGGTGTTGCTCGTCGCTTGCAGCAGTGTTTTCTGCATTCAGGTCGTTCAGATTTTCAGACATATCGGTATTCGCTTTTTTCTTTTTGTTCCAGAACATATCGAATGATATTGTTCAACAATGCAAATCAAGTACCCTGCCATAAGCATATTTACGCCAGGGTGTCAGTTTATTTAGTAAATGAGTGTTGTTTTGTCGGGGCAGAATGACAGGCTTTTCACAACGAAGAATAAAAGGACAAAGGACAAAAGACAGGTTGTTTTCCCCCATCTTTTGTCCTTTATTCCCAAGTCTTTTATCCCAAAATCTAAATCTCCACGTCCTCCAGTACTTTGCCCGATTCGCATTTGATGATGCGGGAAGGGAAGGTGCGGATGATATGGTAATCATGCGTGGCTACCAATACGGCAGTGCCACCCTGGCTGATTTGTTTCAGCAGCATAATAATATCTTCAGAAGTGTCAGGATCGAGGTTGCCGGTAGGCTCATCTGCCAAAATGATTTCCGGGTCGTTGATCAAAGCGCGTGCAATTACCACCCGTTGCTGCTCACCACCTGACAATTCATGCGGCATTTTTTTAAGTTTGGAGCGCAGGCCAACTTTCTCCAATACATCAAGGGTGCGCTCATCAATCAGTTTTTTGTCTTTCCAGCCGGTGGCTCTCATTACAAAGTGCATGTTTTGCTCAATGGTACGATCGGTGAGCAACTGAAAATCCTGAAATACAATGCCCAGCTTACGGCGCAGAAAAGGAATATCTTTTGTGGCTATCTTTTTCAAATCATAACCTCCGGCATGTCCGTCACCCGTTTGAATGGCCAGGTCGCCATAAATAATTTTCAGTAAACTACTTTTACCCGAACCGGTTTGGCCAATCAGCCACACAAAATCACCTTTGTCAATGTGCAAGTTTACGTCAGACAGTACCAGGTGCTTTTGCTGAAATACGTCTACATGCTGTAGCTTTATAATAGAGTTTCCTATCATGGAGTATTAAAAATCAAGTTTCACAATTTGCCCGAAAGGCAGGTCCTTAATCAGGTTCATAATATGCTCGGCTTTATCGCCCAAACCAATCTTTTCCAGTGATTTTTCGGGGCGATCTACCCTGAAGTAAGCCAGCAGGGTAAAGCGCTCGTCGCGCAGTTGTACATAATCGGGTATTTTGGCTACGCCTTTCACTTTAATAATATACATGCCTGTTCAAAGTTATTGTAAATTTTAAAGTTTCAGCAAAAAATCTAGGGTATCTATACCATCGGCATAATCACTTAACCCGGGCTGCTGGCTGCAACCGAAGTCAACCACTTGCCCGGGTAACGCAACCGGTGCCTGGGTAACCACACATTGTATCTGGTCGGCCTGCGCTTGCAATGTAGCTTGCGCCGATGATAAATCGGCATATTCTTCGTAATGCATTACTGCCAAAGCAGAAGTCAAACGTTCATCCTTTTTCAATAACAAAAAGCCATTATCCAAATGCGGCTCGCGATTTACCAGCAATATGGCTTTGTTGTAATCGTAATTGTTATGGTATTTATGATGGTTAGCAATGGTATGGAATGATTCAATCGATTCAAAAAAAGCGTCAAATATATATCCCTTTGGTGCCATCAGTTTGGAAACATTACGGCAGCCCAAGCCATAGTAGTCAAATATATCGTGCCCTAAGCTGGCCAGTTGTTCTTTAGTTTCCTGCCCGGTAAGTAAGGCAACACTGTTGCGGTTTTTACGAATGATATGCGGCACCTTACCGAAATAATAATCAAAGTAACGAGAGGAATTATTACTGCCGGTAGCAATCACCGCATCAAACCCTTCCAGTTTATTTACTACACTATAGTGGCTGCCCAATTCAGCATCAATGATATTCAGTTGCCGAAGTACATATAAAATCAATCGCGCATCTTGAGTTGAAGCTTTGATTTGCGCATAATGACCGGCTATCAGCGTGCATATCACGTCATGAAAACCTACCAGCGGAATATTTCCAGCCAGTATGAGCCCAACCGTTTTTGGCGCATGGGCTGCAGGTAGGGTATAGCTGTCTAACCATGCCGTTAAGTGTTGAGCCGTTAGCTGGCGGGCTATGGCTTGTACGGCGTGTGCCACACTTTCGGGCGTAAACCAGGCATTGTGGTTGGCTTCGGTAGCAATAAGTTGCTGAAGCTCCGCATCGGGTTGGCGCAGTTTTTCGCCAAGGGCAGATAACGCAGATATTACTTTTTGAGTGTATGAATTTAGCATGTGAATGACAAGTAAGCTTAAACCGTAGCTGCAATTTTTTGTTATATTTGCGGTTACAAAAACAGAAGGCAAATTTACTGATAATATAAGGAATTGAACTATGGCAATTAAAATCACGGATGAATGTATAAACTGCGGGGCATGTGAGCCTGAATGCCCAAACAATGCCATTTATGACGCAGGTGCAGCATGGCGCTTTTCGGATGGTACCGAATTGCGTGGTGTAATTGATTTTGGTGATGGCAACACCCTGAACGCTGAAGAAACACAGGCCGCATTATCTGATGATATCTATTATATAGTACCTGATAAGTGTACCGAATGTGTAGGTTTTCATGATGAGCCGCAATGTGCTGCTGTTTGCCCTGTAGATTGCTGTGTGGATGATGAAGACATCCGCGAAAGCGAAGAAGAACTGCTGGCCAAGAAAGAGTGGCTGCATGCTGAGGCATAATATTGGATAAACATATTACCGAAAGAGGGAACGTGTAATATACGTTCCCTCTTTTTTTGGCCTTATTTTTTGTTTAAGTTGCACCACCTTTATCAACCCGAATGGAATACGGAATTTGTACATTATCTGTGATACCAATGCGCGCCGAAGGTAATGAGCGCAGCGAACAGGTATCACAATTATTATTTGGCGAAACTTACGAGGTATTGCAATGGCAAGAGAAATGGGTGTTTGTGCGCACCAGTTTAGACCAATATGAAGGATGGATTGCGCGTTTACAGGTGAAACTGTTAGGGCATATCGATTATCATACACTGCAATCGGTATCTCCGGTTATTACTTATCGTGCGGTTACGCAAGCTTGGAAAACGCCCGATAATAGCGTCCTCTATTTACCGGCGACCAGTAGTCTGGCCTTTTTGAACGGTACCATAAGTACGATTAACCAGGAGAGGTATGAACTTATAGGGGAGATTGGTAATGACTTTGCTGATTTAGCCGAAGCAGCTTCATCCTATTTGAATACACCATACCAGTGGGGAGGACGTACACATTTCGGTATTGATTGTTCGGGTTTTACGCAAGCGGTGTACCGCATGTATGGTATACAATTAAAGCGTGATGCCAGCCAGCAGGCTACCCAGGGGCAGGTGGTTGATTTTGTTACCGAAATTCAAACCGGCGATCTTGCTTTTTTCGATAATGTTGAGGGGCGCATTACCCACGTAGGTATATTGTTGAATCCTGATACGATCATTCATGCCTCGGGCCAAGTAAAAATCGATCGTTTTGATAGTGAAGGTATTTACTCTGCAGAATTAAAACGGTATACGCATAAACTACGTATTATTAAACGCTATTTGGCGGCCTGATGGCATTGCTTTTTGTACAATACACAGGTGCCCAGAACAAGGCCGGTTGCTATTAATACATAGTTCCATGTGTCCAGTGGGCAATCGGCGTATGGATCCACATTGTCGCAAGGCAAATCAGGATCATCCTGTGCAACAGCCAGATTATTTAAAAATGTAAACAGGCAAAGAGCTATGAACCATAGCTTTTTTCTTTTTATAAAACTCCACATCACTCTCACATTTTAAACCTTGCCTCGGCATGAGGAAAGGCATCTTGTTCAATCTCTTTGTAAGCTTCGCTGCTTTAGTTCTTAATAAATTTTGATTGCCCTATCAGTTCACCGTTTGACCGGGTTAACTGAATCATATAAGTACCCGGCTTCAGGGGCGATACATCATAAGCTGAAACCGTGGTGTTTACCTGGCGGCGCATCATGAGCTGCCCGGCGGTA
The DNA here is from genome assembly GCF_054783355.1 of Mucilaginibacter koreensis. Classification (NCBI taxonomy): domain Bacteria; kingdom Pseudomonadati; phylum Bacteroidota; class Sphingobacteriia; order Sphingobacteriales; family Sphingobacteriaceae; genus Mucilaginibacter; species Mucilaginibacter koreensis. Next base: position 853,695 of record NZ_BAAGQS010000001.1, read on the forward strand.
TTGTAAATATTGGCGGCACAATTACCCGCCTCTGTGCTTTTAACCGTAAGGTTAATGGTTTGCACTGCCGGGTTCGGATAAATGCGCATTAAGTTTTGATCTGTCAATAAGGTATTGTCAACTGATATCACCATCGAATAGCTGACATGGTTGTTTATATCATTCTGTACTAAACGATAGTCATTAAGCCCGGCGACTGGATTGCGATCAATGTAGCTGTAAGTATGGTTGCCATTACTTTGCAATTGCGTGATATCATAAAAACCAGTGCTGCCTGCGTCCTTCCGCTGTAAATTAAATCCGGTGTAGGTACCTTCATTGTAAGCTTTCCAGGTAATTTTTATGCCTTCAGATACCTTTTCGGCTTTAAAATTTACCAACTGGTAAGGGGCAAGTGGCCGGGGCCGGATTGCCAGTTCGAAACGGTTGGCACCAAAGCTGGCGGTGTCACTTTTGTTAATCCGAAAGTTGTAAACACCGTACCGGCGGATGTTTAATGAATCTTTCAGGTATTTATCACGCAGCCAGACATTGTAAAGGGTGTCAATACCCCTGATATTTTCAATTTTGATTTTATATAAGTTACTGTTGGCAGCATTCACATTTAATTTAATGGTTTTGCCTTGGGTATAGTCGCTTAGTTTATTTAGCGCTACACGACGGCCATCAGCTGTATAACTCGACATTAATACAGCTGATGAAGTGCTGTTCATGTCCACCGCGTCTTCGCTTCCAAACTGGTCAGTCCAGTCGGGGCTGAAGTATATGCCACAGTAAGTGCTCAACAGGCTGTCCTGCTCTATTTTCATGTAAAAACCAGCCAGTGCATCTGTTTGTTTAGGAATACCCATCAGTATAACAGAAGGCACAAGTTGTTCAGCTTTCATGGTTTCAGTAAATGTGAGTGTTTGGTTGGCGCTGTTCGCCCTTACCAAAAAGCCCTGACCGCTTACTACATAACGTGACGCCCTTGGCGATGAAGTACCTGTGGTGCTGTATACAATATATCCCTGCGAGGGATTCGCATTATCCAACTCATATACAGAGTTGGTAATACCGGTATTGCCTGAAATGACCGCATTTAAATCCAGTGTGGAGGCGTAAGGATTGCCAACCATATTCAAGCCTGCGTTGATGCCCAGCGCAGAAGAATAAGACAACTTGTTTGTAGTGGTTGTGGTGGCACCTGCCGGCGTATACCATAAGTTTACAGCAACATTGTTTTGGTTAAGCGTTCCGGTAGCTGTAACTACCATATCTTCGGGGCCAACAGTAGGGGCAGCTGTAGCTTTGGCTGATGCATTGGTATTGTTGCCAATGTAGTATACAATATAACCGTTGCCAACTGGCAAGGGTATGTTATTGCCACCATCAGATGTGTTAATATTACCAGTGCTGTAAATTTTTGTTATTCCCCGGTGCTTGCCCGAAATAAAAGTGGTATTGTTGTTGGTACCACTTTCATTAAAAACGTATAGTGTAGGGTTATTATTCGCTTGTGTAAATCCGTTAGTGGTTCCTCCCGGACCACTAACCAGCATACCACTGCTGATTAAGTAGCCCGGATTTATATTACCGCCACCACTAATACTTGATGATATATTTACCGGGCTGGTTAGCAAGCGATAAGCCCGGGCCGTGTATACGCCGTTTACTTTAGTACTACCTCCAATAATATAACGTTGCACGTTTACATTGCCAACAATTGATGCACCGCTGGGCATCCTGGCTATGGTTGCACTTGACGCTGCGGTGGACAATAATGTCAGATAGGCTGCGGTGGAAGTACCGGCATTTAATACCGCCGGGCTAACCATGGTTAGTAAACCTGTGCCAGATACAGCGAAATTGCCAACACCTGCAGCCATTGTTTTTGCCCCAGCTCCGCTAAAGGTAACCTTGCTGAATGTGGTACCCTGTGCGCTATTGTCAGTTAATGTTTGGGCTGTGGTACCATCAAATGTGATTAACCCGGTACCTTGGGTGAAAATTGACGAATTGGTATAATTTCCGGCAATGGTTATAGCTCCGGCTCCCATGGTCATTGTACCTGAGTTAGTTAGTGAGCCATTGATGTCTGTGCTGCCCGAACCGCCGGTTATTGTGCTTGAGTTGGTCCAGTTGGTGCCAATGGTGGTGGTATTTGTATAAGTGACAAGATTGAGCGGACTGTTGGTAGTCAGGGCCTTATCTATTTTTAATACACCCGCACCCGTACCTGCAACTGCAGTACCGCTGCTTTCTACCACCAGATTGTTATAGGTAGCTACGCTTGTGTTGATGTTACCGCCGCCGGAGCCAAAGCCTGGTGTTGATGTGGTATAAATGGTTGGTGAAACGCCGGTATAACGAACGGTTACATCACCACCACTGGTGCCAGAGCCGTTAAAGTTTATAGATGCGTATGGGGTAGGTATAGCAGCTAAAGCCGCTGAAGAAGCCAAATACAAACTTGGCGTTGTTTTAGTGCCGGAGGTTACTCCACTGCTGTAGGAGGTAGTGTACTGACCATTTATAGTAAAATACGCAGCATTGCTTGATGTGCTGAGTAAAGAATTTGAAATTATGATTTTACCATTAAGGTACATGTTCCCGCTTTCCAAACGGAAACCACTGCCGTTTTGCACTGATAGCGAAATCAATATATTGACATTGCCGCTTATATTTAAAGTTGATACATAAGAAAAGAAAAAATTGTTATTACCGCCTAAACTTGTGGTATTACCAACATTGATGTTCGAACAATTGATAATACCACTACCCGCCAGATAATTATCTACTTCTCTGTTGGTTTTATTAGCATTGTCGGTGATATCGCCCGATACGTTGAGAGTGCCATTGACAGTCAATGTGGTGGCGTAAACAGCAGTGATAGAAGATACGCCGGTTGTAGAACCAAAAGTTACCGATGCTACATTGATAGTTGTACCGGCAGCAATATTAGGTTGAGAAGAGTAAGCTGTTGAGCTTACACCAATCCTTACAATATCAGGGTTACTGCTGGTAGCATTTACCTGGCCTGGATATGTTGATGAACCATCGCTCGCTGTCCAATTTGAAGCTGTTGTCCAGTTGCTGCTAGTCGTACTTCCGCGCCAGTCATAAGTAGTTGCACCTGCCGAGAAAGTAGTTAGTAAGACTACAACAAAAACAAATAAGCTATATACCCAACGAATTCCGCTACTCATTACAATCGTCAAAAAATAATTTCGATTGACGTAGTATACGGAGCAGAATAAAAATGGTTACCTGTTTAAATAAACCGAAGTGTTTTGAATTTTGTAACGGCGATTAATGATAAAAACGGCTTTTAAATAAAAAATTAATACTTTATCGTCAGGCTTTTCAGTCCTTATGCTACTCTGGTCATTTCATTCAATTTTGCGGCATCGCTACCAAACTTCATAACTTTCCAAGGGTTGTCTTCTGCGTGGCTCAGTATCATATTGCGTATATAGTCGTTACTGCTGTAGTGGGTTAAATACGTTTTAATTTGCTCCAGGTTATCAGCCTGGAAGTATTGGGAAATATAACCCATGCCGTAAAACTGGCCGTTTTCAATCAGCATACAACTGTGCTCATCGGCCGTACGGCCTTCATCGCGCAGCGCAAAGGTGGGTAGCGTTTCTTTTAACGAATTTAGAGCTGCATGTAATCGTTCATTATAAGCTTCTGTATTTTCGTGCCCACCGCATGCGCATGCCGTTGGGCGACTGCCAGTGCAGGTATCGTTATTTTTCTGAATGAAACATAGCTTAGGGCATAGCTCAAATTCATCAATTAATTTTAATACCATATTGCGCCCTTCTAACAGTGTGCTGCAGGTATGGATGGGAGATGAATACTTCCGCCGGCGGTCAACCACCAGGCGAGTATAGCCGCTCTGGTCTTCATAAGTGTAAAGCCCAAACGGAAACTCCAGTTTTTTTTGCGAGCGATTGAATTGTGGCCACAGGCGTTTGATCTCAACGGCTTCAAGTACCAGCGCCATTAGTTCTGTACCGCATTCCTGAAAACTAATTTGGTGAATATGGCGCATAAAATCTTGCCGCTGCGCACCCGAGTTATTGCCACTGAAATGACTGCTTACCCGTTTTTTAATATTAACTGCTTTGCCCACATACACCACCTTACCATGCTGGTTGTGAAAATAATATACGCCTGGTGTAGAGGGTAACTGATCCATGAAATTGCGGTGCAGGTTAGGGGGGAGTACCTGTTCCTTTGACCGTGTTTTTAATGCTGCGGAGATATGATTATCCTTGTCATTTTCCAACAACATGGTAAACAATTCTGCCGTGGCATCTGCATCACCACCAGCCCGGTGACGGCCACTGTTGCTGATGCCTAACTGATGGCATAGTTTCCCTAAACTATAAGAAGGCATACCCGGCAATATTTTTCGCCCCAAGCGAACTGTACATAGCTTGTTACAGTTTAAATCGTAACCGGCGGCTGCCAGATGATAACGCACAAAAGAGTAATCGAAATTTACGTTGTGCGCTACAAAAATCTGGTTGTGCAACAGGTGGTATACATCGGCCGCAATATCTTTAAAGCTGGGTGCCGAAGCTACCATGTCCTCATTTATGCCTGTTAAGGCCTGTATATAAACTGGTATTTCGCGCCCCGGGTTTACCAATGACTGGTACCGGTTCACTACTTTTTTCCCATCATGAATACAAATGGCTATTTCCGTAATACCGTTGGCACTGGCATGGCCCCCGGTGGTTTCAATATCTACTATGGCGTACATCCATCTCAAAGCTACTAAAAAACTTAATGCTAAAATGGTTAGCGATAAATTTTTACTTTAAAATAAATATTGGTTTTAGGTTTCAGTGTTTCATTAGGTTGGGTTGCCAGTTATGAAGTGTTAGTGGATGTTCTTTTTCTTTTTCCGCTAAAGAAAAAGAACCAAAAAGAAAACTCGTGGCTGCGACTTTTTCTTTGAGGGGTGCAGTGGATAGGTGGCCTGTAGTGGCGACCGAAAAAGCCAAGGCCACAGGTGGAAGGCTATGGGTGTGCTGTGAAGGGAGCTGACTTAATCAGAATTTATAAGTTTAAGAATGAACAAAATGCTTGACACCACCGCGTCATTGCGAGGAACGAAGAAATCTTTCACCACCTGACTAAGACAGGATGCATAGAGATTGCTTCCTTCCTCGCAATGACGTGGTGGTAGTATGTTTGGTACCAGTTGTTTCTTGATTCTTGGCTCTTTGCTCTTAATTCTCTTCCTCCTCCCATCAGCCCCTCAGCTTTGGGCGAAAGGCGGGCAGCACGGGGTGGCCCTGAGCGCAAGGTAAAGGCCTTTTAGTGTTTGCACTGGCAACGGGCAAAGCATAGCCTGTTCATACGCAAACACTAAAATGCCTGTGGTGCTGACCGCCTTTGCAGGGCAGGCTTCGTGCGGCAAAAAAGCCTTACGGGGCTGTACTTGATTTTTTGTTACTTTTCGATCAAGCAAAGCGGATAGCATTAACAAAAAAGGGATATCAAATCAATGATACCCCTTTTAATTTCAATGTAAACTCTGTTATTTTTTCTTTGCCTGCTGTATTTGTTGCTGGCGCATCATTTCTTCTAAACGGGCTTGAAAACCGCCTTTTTTCTTTTTTTCTTCAGGTTTCTTTTTGTTTTCCTGAATTTGGGCATGTATCTTTTTATCGTCTACCAATTGCTTAATTAAAAACTGCTGAGCAAAGGTGAGCATGTTAGCCAAAAAGTAATAGTAGTTCAAACCGGCCGGGTAGCTGTTCAGGTAACTCAGGAACATGAATGGCGTGATATAACCGATATATTTCATCTGCCCGGTAGCGCCCGAAATTTGGTTGTTGAAGTAAGTGTAGATGATCGTAGAAGCGGTCATCAACAAACACATCAGACTCAAGTGATCGCCAATCAGAGGTACATGAAAGCCAAAGTTAATGACGTTGTCATAGGTGGATAAATCTTTCATCCACAAAAAGCTTTCGCCGCGAAGCTCAAACAAGCTGGGGAAGAAGCGGAGGAAGGCAATTACGATAGGCATTTGTAACAACAGTGGTATACAACCGCCTAAGGGGTTTACACCTGCCGTACGGTACAGCTTCATGTATTCCTGTTGCAACAGGGTAGGGTTGTCTTCACCAACTTTAGCTTTAATCTCATCCATCTCCGGCTTCAGCACACGCATTTTTGCCATTGATAAGTAAGACTTATAAGTAAGTGGTGATAATACCAGTTTTAACAAAATGGTTAACACCAAAATGATTAAGCCCATATTCCAGCCAAAGTGCTGCAAGAAATTAAACACCGGTAATACCGCAAAACGGTTGATCAGTTTTAACGGGCCCCAACCCAGGTTGATTTGTTTTTCCAGATCGTAACCTTGTGCTTGCAGGGTTTTAAAACGGTTAGGTCCGAAATAAAACTCCATCGGGTAAGTGCCGCTATTGTTGGCAATCAATGACAGGCTGGCGCTCATATCCTTTACGTCTTTAGAATCGACGTTGGTAGTGGTAGCCACATTTACCTTATCAAAACCTTTAGGGGCAATCAATACGTTGGAGAAGAAATGCTGTTTGAAAGACACCCACTGTATCTTTTGATCAGCAACCTGCTTTTTATCGTCTTTGGTTTCAGCCAGATAATCTACATCGTTGTTCATGTTTTTGAAGTAAACGGTAGAGAACTGGCGTTCCTGGGTGATGTCTTTCTCCTGTTTATGCAGGCTGGTAGCCCAATTGATATTGAGCGCTCCGTTACCCACCACGCTTTCCAAACCAGTGAGTTGAACGGTAAAACCTAATTTATAACCGGTTTTGTTCAGTTTATAAATATAATCTACATACTGGGTAGGGCTATAGCTTAAACGCATGGTTACCGAAGTAGCAGTATCTGCGGCAGTATTGGCTACAGTTACATTCTGGAAGTACAACTGATCGGTATTGATTTGCTTGCCACCAGCTGTAAAATGTAAACCAAACTGATTATTGTCGCCGCTGAAGAGCACCAGCGGTTTCTTGTCATAAGTTTTAAAGTTTTTGAGTTCAACCGAATATACACGGCCACCTTTATTGCTTAAAACAATATGTACATCTTTATTGTCAAGTGTAGTGTATTGGGCAGACCCGTAAGTAGCAGCGCCGAATGGTGCTTTCAATACAGCAGAATCTACCACGGTGCTTTTGGCAACGGTGTCTGTTTTTTTAACGGCAGCAGCAGGTTTTAACAGGCCGGCTTTTTTTAATGAATCGAGGTGCTCTTGCTGTTGTTTTTTCTTTAGCTCTGCTTCCGAAGGTTTCATCAGGTAAAATGAACCTGCCAGGATCAGCAAAATCAGGAAGAGTCCCGTGAATGAATTTTTGTCCATCTAATTAAGTATCAAATCTCTTATTGCTTACGGGCATAGGCCAACGAAGCGGCGACAAAGTTAACAAAAAGTGGGTGAGGTTTTGCTACTGTTGATTTTAATTCGGGGTGGAACTGTGCACCTACAAAAAACGGGTGATTTTTCAGCTCAACAATCTCAACCAAACGGGTTTGCGGGTTAATACCCGAAGGAATCATACCAGCCTGTTCATATTGATGTAAGTATTCGTTATTGAATTCGTAGCGGTGGCGGTGGCGCTCAGAGATGTGCGGACTGCCATAAATGGCGGCGGCCTTGCTGTTGCGCTTTAAATCGCAGGCGTAAGCGCCCAGGCGCATGGTGCCTCCTTTAGCGGTGATATTTTTCTGGTCTTCCATCATTCCGATAACCGGATGCGGAGTTTCCTGATCCATTTCTGTACTGCTGGCGCCTTCCAAACCCAATACGTGGCGGCCAAACTCAATTACCGCACACTGCATGCCCAGGCAGATACCAAAAAATGGAATATTGTTTTCGCGTACATAGCGGATAGCCTCAATTTTACCCTCAAAACCCCGTTGGCCGAAACCCGGAGCCACAAGTACACCATGTAAGCCTTTTAACCGCTCTACGGCATTCCCGGGAGTTAACTGCTCCGAATGGATATATTCTACCCGCACTTTACACTCGTTTTTAGCGCCGGCGTGAATGAAAGCCTCGGTGATGGATTTATACGCATCAGGCAATTCTACATACTTACCCACCAAGCCAATGCGAACTTCGGCAGTTGGGTTTTTTAATCGGCCTAAAAAGTCTTTCCAGCTTTCCAATTCAGGCTCTTGCTTGGTAGAAAGTTTAAGTTTAGCCAGTACGGTTTTGTCCAATTGTTCCTTCAACATCAGCAGCGGCACATCGTAAATAGTAGATGCATCAATTGATTCGATAACTGCATTTACATTTACGTTACAGAATTGAGCTACTTTTTTACGGATATCCTGGTTTAAGTGGTGCTCGGTGCGGCATACCAGTATGTCCGGTTGGATGCCATACTCCAACAGCATCTTTACTGAGTGTTGGGTAGGTTTGGTTTTTAACTCACCTGCTGCAGCCAAAAATGGTACTAAGGTTAGGTGAATTACTAATGAATTATTTGAACCGGCTTCCCACCTGAATTGGCGAACTGCCTCAATAAAAGGTAAAGATTCAATATCACCAACAGTGCCACCAATTTCTGTAATTACGATATCAAACTGACCGTTTTCACCCAATATTTTAAAATTACGTTTTATTTCATCGGTAATGTGAGGTACCACCTGTACAGTTTTGCCTAAAAATGCACCTTCGCGTTCGCGGTTAATCACATTTTGGTAGATACGGCCGGTGGTAATGTTGTTAGCCTGCGAGGTGGGGGTATTTAGGAAACGCTCATAGTGGCCAAGGTCCAAATCTGTTTCGGCACCATCTTCAGTTACATAACATTCGCCATGCTCGTATGGGTTAAGCGTTCCGGGATCGATATTGATATAAGGGTCGAACTTTTGGATGGTAACGCGGTAACCTCGCGCCTGGAGCAGTTTGGCTAATGAAGCGGAAATAATACCCTTCCCTAACGACGAGGAAACGCCGCCCGTAACAAAAATATATTTAGTCATGTGATTTTTTCACCCTCGGGGCAGCGGTTTTATACCGGTGCTGATGGTGTGTGTACGGGATACAAAAATAGGAAAATTTCGGCTTGCACTTTCATAAATTTAGAAAATGACAAAAATGAATGCATCTGTCTGCGCCAAAATCATTTTACCTCTATCCAGCCGGTGTTATCTTTCGCATCACTCACTAAATAAAAACTATTAAACCCTGCCAGAACACTTACTTGACTACCAGACGATAAAATTAGCTTACGGGCAGCGGTAGTGGCTGGCGCATCATACAATGGCGCATCAGACTTCAACGCTTGCTTGCGTAACGGGTAAGCAGCCGCAATAGTTTTGCTTCGTAAGTAACCCCATTTGCCGTCGGGCAATGTCACCTTGTACCAGTTCTGCGTAGCCGATTCTACCTGTAACGCCGTATACTGTGGCAGCGTGGCTACAGTGCTGGCGTTATCCGCCGGGGTATTAAGCAGGCGGGTGCTTTTGTCGGTTGTTCGTGCGGTTGAATTTAACAGTTTCTCCGGAGCAGTAACCGGTGCCGGTGCTTTGATTTCGCGGTTCACAAATGGCAGCGGGTCTACGGCGCCATCTGAAGTATATATACCAAAATGCAAGTGGGAAGGCGTAGTATGTGCATTACCGGTATTTCCTACCAAGCCTAGCGTATCACCTGCCCGAACGGTTTGCCCGTCTCGCACCAGCTGGCTGTCCAGGTGAGCGTAGTAAGTATTGTAATCCCGACCATCAGGGCGCATAAATACTACCTTGCCGCCAAGTGTGTTGGTGGTTACCCGGGTAACTATACCATCGGCAGCTGCAACGGCAGGTGTATGTTTAGTGGCAAAAATATCTATGCCCTCATGCCGCCGGCCGCCTTCATCGCGGTTATCGCCCCAAAAGCTACCAATATGCGGTCGGCCTGATGCCGCTACCGGAAAGCTGAGTGATGGCCCTGCGGTAATGGTAAGCGTATATTCGCCGCCACGCAGTAATTCGGGTTGCAGGCGCAGCAGGTAGCTGCCGGTTTTTGACACCTCATAATCCAAACGTAAACCGGCGGTATCGGCCGAGGTAGCCAGCTTTAGTGTACCGCCTGCCTGCTCATGAAATAGATCAATGTAAATATTGAAGTTAAACTCTGGCCGCTTACTAAGCGTAATATGCAGTTTCTGGCCACGCTTAGCATCAAAACGTAGTACAGAGGTTTGTATTTTATCAGCAGCGAAGTAGCCGGTTTCTTTATAAGGGACGGTAATGCTTAAAGCTTTTGTAGGCGCTTGGTTAGCTGTTTGCAGCCAGGCACCACCCATGGCGGTGTGGTCGAGCCCGGCATCTTTCAGGCGTTGCCCGTAAGCATCATGCGGTGATAGCTTTTTGAAAATGGCTAAGGGTGCAGTGCGACTGCAGGATAGGCAGCAGACAGCTACCATAAGTGATAATATATATGCTGAGTACTTAATGGTCATTTTAGGTGCAATGTTTGGTATGAAACTATTGCACCTAAAAAAGGTTTTTTACTAATAAGCGTCGTCTTTTTTCAACGGATCTTCTTTTTTCTCCGGCTCGTTGGACAAGGGCTTACCTGTATTGTACAGATGTACCAAACCGGCTAATTGCTTAAAGTTAAATTTGTCATCAGCCAGATATTTGTCAAGCACTTCTTTGTTGTCAGCAATCATATCCTTGAAATTGTCCATCCTTTGCTGTTTCGACTTGCTGAGAAAAAACAAACCGGAGGTTTTAAGAGCAGTTACAGTATCGGAGTTTTTACTCATATACCACTCGGTTGTAGTACTTGATATACCATTAGCCCCGTAATTGCGATAAATAACTTCATACAATGATATTTTGCCACGCTCAACAACCGACATAAACATAGGTTCGCTTTTGCCGTTTTTAAATACTGCCCGTTCATGCACGTTTTTGCGCGCTACAAAATATTCTTTGACCGATTCTGGTGTTATCTTTACTTTTTCGCCTGATGGATTAATTTTATAATTTTTACTACCCATAAATGGTGTGTTTATTTCACAATGCAGGGTATCGGTTCCTGTAAGTATTACAAAATCCTTTTGTTGCGCCTGGAGTTGGCTTGCTGTGCCTATCAAGGCACCAGCGAGGAGTAATTGTTTAAAAAGGTTCATGAAATTTGTTAGGTTGTTATTGTATTTTATGTAAGTCTTCGGGCGTATCAATAGCAATCGTTTCCAGCTCGGTTTCAGCCACCTTAATGCGGTAGCCATTTTCAATCCAGCGCAGCTGTTCCAGGCTTTCGGCTTTTTCAAGGCCTGATACAGGCAAACGGGTAATTTGCTGCAAAATATCGGCCCGGTAACCGTAGATGCCGATGTGTTTGAAATAGGTGAAGTGCTCCAGCCAATTTTTCTGCTCTGCGCCGCGAACATGCGGCAAGGGAGAGCGCGAAAAGTAAATGGCTTCTTGCTGTTTATTGATAAGTACTTTGGGCGAATTGGCATTTAACAGCTCCTCTGCCGATGTTATCTTCTTAATCAGTGTAACCAACTGCACCTCGCCGGTAGTAAAGCAGGCCGCAACTTTGGTAATTTGCTCCGGGTCGATGTAAGGCTCATCGCCCTGAATATTGATGATCACATCATACTCCGGGTGGGCAGCGGCAATTTCGGCGCAACGGTCGCTGCCGCTTTGGTGGCTGCTGTCGGTCATTACGGCTTTGCCGTCAAATTGAGTTACATGATTGAATATGCGGTAGTCATCTGTGGCTACAATTACTTCGCTCAAGCTATGGCACTTTTTAGCCTGCTCGTATACCCGCTGTATCATGCTTTTACCGGCAATATCTACCAATGGCTTGCCGGGAAAACGGGTAGAGGCATAGCGGGCAGGGATGATACCAAGGATTTTCATGGGTGTTGTTTGTAGCCAGTTATTGGTGCGAGTGGCCAAGATTGAATTAGATGATGATTTAGATTTAAAAAATATAATTTCCGGCAACAGGTATCAGCTACCGGCCACTGTTATTAAAACAAACCGTGCAACTCTCGTTCTATCAGCTGCACAATGGTAGCCAAGTCTTCAGTGTTACCGGTGAAATCAAGTTTATCTTTATCTAAAATCAGCAGTTTGCCTAAATTATAACCCTCAATCCACTTGTTATATTTATCATTTAGCTTGGATAAATAATCCAGCCGGATGCCGATCTCGTATTCGCGGCCACGTTTGTGAATATTGTTGACCAGTGTTGGAATAGAAGCTTTCAGGTAAACCAGTAAATCGGGTGGCTTAATAAAGGAGGTGATGTTGTCGAAAATATTTCGGTAGTTTTCAAAATCGCGGTCCTCCATCAGCTCCATATCATACAGGTTTTCGGCAAATATGTAAGCATCCTCATAAATGGTGCGGTCCTGAATCACATTGCGGCTGCTTTTTTGGATTTCCGATATCTGACGGAAGCGGCTATTGAGGAAATAAATTTGCAGGTTGAAGCTCCAGCGCTTCATATCTTTATAAAAGTCGTCGAGGTAGGGATTGTTATCTACCGCCTCATACATCGGCTCCCAGCCGTAATTTTTGGCCAGCAGCTCGGTTAAGGTGGTTTTACCGGCTCCTATATTTCCTACAATAGCAATATGCATGTGATAAAGTTAAAAGTCAAAATTAAAAAGTCAAAAAAGAAAAGCAGCTCAGTGAATACTACGTGCTCCTTATCGCGTCATTACGAAGAACGAAGCAATCTCTATACTTGCGTTGAGACATAGTGCAGAGAGATTGCTTCGTTCCTCGCAATAACGCGTATTGATGCAAGGGCGGAGTATTAAAACTTCCTAAACCCAATTAGCTCCCGTATTTCGCGTATGGTGCGTGAGGCGCTTTCACGGGCTTTAGCGGCACCATGCTTGGCTACCTGGCGCAGGTAAGATGCATCGCCGGCGATATCATTGATCCGGTCCCGAATGGGGGCGGTAGCAATAATCATATCTTCGGCCAGTTGCTTCTTCATATCGCCATAGCGTATCTGGCATTTGTTGTATAGTTCATCGAAATGTGCATAAGTATCGGCTGATGATACCACATTCATCAAATCAAACAAGTTTTGTATTTCTTGTGGTTTGGTTTGATTTTCTGCAGTCGGGCCGCTGTCGGTTACTGCGCGCATCACCTTTTTGCGTATAACTTCAGGGGTGTCTGATAAAAATACGGCGTTGCCTTCACCTTCTGATTTTCCCATTTTACCCTTACCATCCAAACCCGGAATTTTCACCAGGTTATTGCTATAATTAAAAGCATAAGGTTCAGGAAAATACTCATTATTGTACAAGCGGTTAAAACGGTTACCAAAGGTGCGCGCCATTTCCAGGTGTTGTTCCTGGTCTTTACCTACGGGTACTTTGGTGGCTTTATGTATCAGAATGTCAGCCGCCATCAATACCGGATAAGTAAGCAGTCCGGCATTCACATTGTCAGGCTGTGAGCGTACTTTATCTTTGAATGAGGTGCTGCGCTCCAGTTCTCCCAGGTAGGCATTCATGTTGAGGTACAAGTACAGTTCGGCTACTTCGGGCACGTCTGATTGTATATATATGGTAGCTTTCTCCGGGTCGATGCCCGCCGCCAGATATTCAATCAGCACTTGCTTTACAGCGCCGTGCAGGTTGGCAGGGGTGGGGTGGGTAGTCAGCGAATGCAAATCGGCAATAAAAAAGTAGCAGTTATATTCCTGCTGCATTTTTATAAAATTTTGAATCGCACCGTAATAGTTACCCAAATGCAGATTTCCGGTTGACCGGATGCCGCTAACAACAGTTTCCATCATGCCAGCGAAAGTAAGTATTTTTTATATTTTTGGTGCCGATGAAGTTGATATTGAAAAAAGCCCACAGCCATTTCTACCGCTACAGCGTAGGCTTTTTCTTTTACCTTTTCTGGCCTTTTCTGTATTACTTCTCGCGCAAGCCCGAGCGCTATCCGGCTATGAATGTTTTTCGCAAAATCTGCGCGTTTTGCAGTTCTACCATTTCGGGTATCATTTACAAAGTGAAGTACGAAGAACCTATCGACTGGAGCCGTACTTATATTATTTGTCCCAATCATACTTCCAATGTAGATATATCGGCTATGAGCCTGATTGTGAAAAATAACTTTTGCTTTATTGGCAAAGAAGAACTAATGCACAAACCGGTTACCGGCTTGTTTTTTAAAACAATTGATATCCCGGTAAACCGAGAAAGTAAAATGTCTTCTTTTCGCGCCTTCAAAAAGGCAGGAGAGCGGCTGCAAAGCGGTATGACCATGATTATCTTTCCAGAGGGGATGATACCGGATGATTACCCACCGCAGTTGCACCAGTTTAAGAACGGGCCTTTCCGGCTGGCTATTGAACTAAAGATACCTATTATCCCCATAAGCTCCTTAGATACCTGGAAGGTACTATGGGACACCGGCCTGGAGCGGGGCAGCAGGCCCGGTTTTTGCCACATTTATGTGCATAAACCAATAGAAACTGCCCATTTAACCTTGGATGATGCCGACCAGCTGCGCGATGACGTGTTCAGCCTCATTCAGCATAAAATTGAAAGCCATGAAAATTGATAAAGATACCGTTGATAAGATAGCTCACCTAGCGCGGCTCGAAGTAACCGAGCACGAGCGCGAAGAACTGATTGCTGACATGAACGAAATCCTAAGTTTTATGGATAAGCTGAACGAAGTGGATACCACCGGCGTTGAACCCCTGGTTTACATGACCGACGAAGTAAATGTATTGCGTGAAGATGTGGTGAAGCACCCAATCACACATGAGGAAGCTTTGAATAACGCACCCAAGCAGGACGGCGATTTCTTTTTAGTGCCCAAAGTGATTAAGAAATAGAATAGAGACTTATACTAAAAGCTTTCCTAAGCTTATTATTGGCCTTTAATAAAATAAATTTATTGTTCACCCTTGCGTATAAAGCCATGATTTGCTACCTGCTCACCTTCGGCCGGTATTTTCTGATAAGCCCTGTAAAACATATACTTGTTGCCTAATTTTAAACCACTGAATACTTTACCAATTTGTTGGTTTACGGCATCGCACTCTTTTGACAGTGCCAGGCTATCTTTTAGATTTACACCAGATTTATATAACACCATTGGAAAGTAACCCTCATTCATGCCTTGAGGAAAGATGCGAAATATTTGAGGGTGTGATGCTAAACCATTAAGCGTAAGCGGAAAGGTATAATTGTGATTTAAAGCCGCCGAGAGTTGCTTGTCGAAAGCTTTATACTTTTCTTCTTCGCTATAGCGCCAAAAGCTGTTGGCTGGCTGGCTTACCAGGTTGCAAATCACCATATCATTTGCCGCAGTAGCCAGGTAGCCCTTTGCAAAATCATGCTGTGCCTGTTCAAACCAATCATCAGCATCTTTATTGTTGATGCGCATCAAGCCCACTTGTAAGGCATTTAATTTCCAGTGATTTCCGTATTTGCCGTAAATGCAGGTTAAAGCTAAATCTTGCACTTTATTGTCAAAATACCCTACAGCTACAAATTGGGTTTCGTTAGCAGCCGGAAAGCTAAAAGTATATTGGCGCTTGCCTTGGCTAGTCTTTAATACTGTACTCGCGCCGGGTTTAGCATGCTGAATATAAAACTGGTTTTTAAGCTGAAACTTCGCAGCATCAAAATTTTTACCGACTTGCTGCATGATCGCTAAAAAAGAATTAGCCCCCTTTTTTGCCAGTTCTTCACTGCATAGGGGTAACACCTGTTCGGGTTGCTGAGAGGAGAAAGCGTTGATTACCTGTAAATTCATTGCTTTTAACTCATTCTGCAATGCAATATCAATCTGCCGATCTTGTTGAACAATAAGTGGTTTTTGATTGCATGCTGTAATGGTTAAAAATACAATTGCGAAGCAGAATAAGTAGTTGCGCATGAACAGTATTATGTTTAAGCAAAAGTACATCTTATTTAAGTAATGCGAATATGTGTTTGTATTCATTAAAACACGAGCTTGTTAATAACGGTTTACTTACCATGAAATCTGTTTTATTTTTCGGGGATAGCCTGACTGCCGGTTATGGGTTGCGTAACGTGGCAGAAGAATCATTTCCGGCCCTCATACAGCAGAAGATAAATGCCGCACAATTTAATTATAAAGTGATTAATGCCGGCGTAAGCGGCGATACCACTGCGGGCGGCTTAAACAGAATTGATTACTGGCTGGCTCAACCTGTGGATGTGTTTATTTTGGAATTAGGGGCTAATGATATTTTGCGGGGCATACCGCCGCAAACAACGGCAAAGAACCTGCAGGCCATTGTTGATAAGGTAAAAGCTAAATATCCACAGGTAAAAATGGCGCTAATGGGGATGGAACTGCCATCAATTATCCCCGTGCAGTTAGTGCGTGATTTTAGTTCGATATTTAAAACTGTAGCAGAAGCCAATCACATGGCTTTCGTGCCTTTCTTTTTAAAAGGCGTAGCCGGCCAATTTCACCTTAACCTGCCCGACCGCATACATCCCACTGCCGAAGGTTACAAAATTATAGCTTATGCCGTGTGGCCGGTAATTGAAGCTTTGCTTTAAATTAAAACCTCAACAGCAACATCAGCCATACACTTGCTGCAGCAATAACGGTACTTAAAAAATTAACCCAGTTATTGCTTAAAATGCTTTTGCGTTCGAGGGTCGCACCTAATACGGAGTCGGCATAATTACCAATGATACCGGATATTGTAATGATCAGTGTATTGGTCAAAAATACAGCGGGGGTGGAGCAAGTGGCAATTAAAGCAATTATTAAAGCGCCAGCCGCTCCGAAAAGCAAGCCTTCGGTACTGATTACTCCATCCAGCCCCTTAATGTCTGTTTTAAAAGTAAGGCAATTATAAAAACGTTTACTATATGCAGCGCCTAATTCAGATGCTAATGTATCAGCAGTTGCAGAAGCCAAACTGCCGGCCAGCATCAGGTTGAAAAGGGATTTATATTCTGGAATCAAGATAGCCAGCAGGCCCGTTATGGCTGCGGTGCCGGCATTGGCCAGTACCTGGCCTGATGTTCGGGCCTCGGCATTATCCTGAGTTGTTCCGGCAAATTTGGTGTCTCGCTTGTAACGGCTAGCCAACACACTTAGGCCGAAAAAAGCGCCCAGCATGAATACACCGCTCAGGCCAGCTGCTGCATAAATTGTGGCAGCTACTAAAAAGCCGGTTATACCGCCCCCGGTGGTTAGCTTATGGGCTTTTACACTTATCAGCGCCAGTAAGAAAAGGCCTGATGCTACAATTGCAGAAGTTATGCTAATCAAAATGCTTCAAATATAATCCAACACCTTTATTTATACTAATGCATAGATGAAGTAGTGTTGAGCTCAATCCATTTGATGGTACTGCTTCAAGGTGTAATCGCTGATATAAATGATTTTATAATTAGCAGTTACGAAATGAAAGTTGGAGTGAGTAATGGTTTAATTCATCTCAATTTTCAGGAAAGATGGTAGACGTTTCACCGTCTGTTTGAGACGGCACATTTCGTTTCATCAACAACGAAAGGTTGTCGTTCAGTAATTCAGTGCTGTTTTAAACTCATAAAATAAGTAAGATGGTGTAAACGGATGCTGCCGTTCTTTGAGTGATATTTATTCATTTGCAGTCTAATTGCAATTAGTAACCGGCAACTATTTTCATTAACTCTTTTGCATTCTCAACCGCTGCGCCGCCAATATCATTGTTAAAATAAACGAATACTTGTTTTGCTCCGGTTTGTATCACACAATCAACAAAACGTTTCAATTCATCCAATGTGTATTTAGATGTGTAAAGCTGCATATTACCATGAAAACGGTAATATAGCATGCCTGTGTTTTGTACCACAGTATCTGGCAGTGTAGGATGACTCAAGCCACAAAACGTAATGTTTTGCTCGGCCAAACGCTGGTAAACAGGGTATTGCCACCAGCTCTCGTGCCGCAGTTCCAATACATTTATATAATTGTGCTCTAAATTTTGCAGAATGCGGTTGAGCCGTTCTTCAGAATAACTAAAGCTGGGTGGTAGCTGAAACAGTACAGCGCCCAATTTTTCTTCTAATCCGCTATGTACCGCATCATAAAAATTACGAATGAGTTCGTGGCTGTTGTTGAACTGGCGGTAATGGGTAATGAGTCGTGGCGCTTTTACGGCGAATGTGAATTCCGGTGGGCTATCCTGATACCATTTACGAAGGCTTTCAGCTGTAGGGGCTTTATAAAAAGTACCGTTAATCTCAACAGTGCTAAAATGCTGCTGATAATAGTTGAACCACAATCGCTGCGGTAGCTTATGCGGATAGAAGATTTCTTTCCAATGCCGGTAGTAAAAGCCGGAACAACCAATGTGCCATTGCATACCTTCAAGTGTATTTACTCCATTCCGCCGCGCGGGTGCCCATCGCCCTGCATAGGAGCGTGGTTTCTATTGGTGGTGTCTACTTTTTCAGTATCTGCCTGGGTAACGTCTCTTGGTGCCGAATCGGCAGCTGTGGTATCAGTTGCTGATTTTGTTGTGGAACTGTAGTTGCAGGCCGTAGCCGATAGAACTAACCCAACGATGATGACACAGTGTTTAAACATTCTCCTCATAAACTAATAAATAAGGATTATCCCGAAATTGTTGTTAAGAAATTTTTATCGAATAACCTTCTTGTTCAGGCGGCAGACCCGTAAAATATACAAAAACAAGTTTCAGTGGATATGTTCTGATCAGCATTTGCAGCAGTTGGTATATAAAAATTACCTGAATGCCATGTTGATGTTGCGCGCCATGGAATTGGACTAAACCGTTACTAAAAATAAAGATAGCGACAGCGCTTCGTGGTGCTGAATGCAGTAGATGGAGCTACAACTCGGAAAACCATGCAATACTCACCGCACTGGCATAAAATTGTCAGTAATTCTCAAATTATAAATCCGCTTGATTTAGGTTTCAAAATTTTAAGAAAAGCGCGTTTCAAAAGCATCTATAACTATAAAAGCCGGCTCACTAAAGTGCCGGCTTTTATAATTTCTTTTAATGCTTTATGTAGCTTAAAAAGAATAAGTCTGGATATTATCGCTCAACGAAATTGAACAGACCGAGCAAGCGTCCGGCCAAAAGCAATACATTAACGACAATTAAAATGATGATTAGCTCTGTCATAATAAATAGTTTATAATTAGGTAATGCACAATTTACGCAGGCAATTATTACTTTGCAAGTGTGAATTTCATTTTTATGAAATTTATAAACAGATTATTAATTAGTTAATAATTTGATAATTATCGCGTTTTATCAAGCGATAATTTACAGGCCCTTACTTCATATGTACTGCTTTGTTATCGTACCGTTTAGCGTTTTAAAGCAGACATATTAATCAACTAATTAAAATTAAAACGGCGCACCACCCGGCGCGCCGTTTCGAACTAACTTAATAAAACATTACTCGGTTTTCGCTTCGTTTTCTTTTTGCAACTTTTTGAACATTTCGGTACCAATTAAGGCATCTACCAGTCCATTGCCGCCTTCCTTACCACCGTTTACCAATATTTCAGGTACCAATTTAATGCCGTTGGCAGCTAAAGCTTCGGCCACACGAACGATGGCATATTGCTCGGTACCCATAGCTTCGGTTTTTTGCTTGGTTACTTCGGCCTCGGCTAAACCAATAGCTTTTATTTTTCCCGCTTCGGCGGAACCGTTTACTTCAGTAGCGGCCGCATCAGCTTTGGCAATAATAGTCTTAGCTTCAGCATCGGCACGGGCATTAATGGTGCGGTTTTCGGCATCTGCTTTTGCGTTAATGGTACGAGCCTCGGCATCACCTTTGGCAGCGGCAACTTTACCTGCGGCCATCTGGGTGTTAATTTCTACCTGCCGTGTTGATTTTACAATCTCGGGCTGCATATCGGCGCCGGCACGGGCGCTTTCAAACTCTTTACGCTCAATTTGTGCATGGCGTTGTACTTCGTAAGTATGGCGCTCTTCTTCAGCCAGTTTACGATCAGTCATGGTTTTCATTAACGCTTCTGGTGGTATAATGTCACCAATCAGCGTATCTACGCCTACCACGTTATAATCTGCCAGTACCTGGCTGATATGCTCCTTGGCATCGTCCTGCCGTTGTGAACGGTTAGTTAAAAAGCCGATCACATCGCTTTTTTGTGCCGCATTACGGAAGTAGTTGGCAATGGTAGGCTCCAGCACTTGTGATACCAGATTTTTCATCTTACCAAACCTTGCAATCACTTTAGGGGCCTCATTGCGTGGCACGTGAATGATTTGTGATACATCCAGATTAAAGGTGAAACCATCAAACGAACGCACGCTGATTGTGCTGAGGTGTTTATCCAACTCATGTGCTTCCATACGGCTGTTAGCCCAGTTAAGTACAATGTTGGTGGTAGGTACTACCTCAACACCATGGGTATAAATGTTCACCGGGTGCTTGCCGGGGTCTAAAGGTTCGTCCCATACACCTTTTTGACCTTTGCGCACAATATTGCCATGTTTAAAATGATCGCCACTGGTATCGGTACCTTCAGGCCCAACAAATGAGTTGACTACGCCTACATAACCGATAGGGATATGCATCATATCTACCTGTTCTACCATCACAAACCACGGGTTAAGGTAGTAGGTACCCGCCAATATTACATCTTCCTGCAAACCTTTTTTGCCACCAGCATGAATAAAAGCCATTGGGTCCTGATAGTTGCGGTGCCCTACCACGGAGCCACCGGCAATATCTCCTTTTTCCAAAGGCTCACCATCGAGCGTGGTAATGATGCCCACCTTATTCTCATTAATCTGGGTGATGGGTACCATCACGATATCAAACAAAAAGGTGTTGATACGATAGCTACCTGGTGTCAGGAAAGCTGCCTGCGGGCCTTTTTGTCCGTTGCGTTCTAAAAACGCTTCGGCATCCTGAAACTTGTCGCACTCCACAGGGCGGCCCAATACACGGCCGGTGTCCAGCGGCGCACCATCTTTAGCTTTTACCAGTCCGAGTTTGTTTTGCTCAATGATGGTAAAAGGCTCTAAATTAATGCTGTACTGCCACGGCCACATATGCCAGTATAAGCCCGGGGCCAGCGGTTTGGCCTGCATACCAGCTTCACCTTTGGTAGCAATAATGCGTCCGTCGGGCAGGTGCCGGTCGGCCCCATAGAGCGAGAACTTTTTGATCACTAAACCGATACGGTCATCAGGAACGATTACCATACCGAAAAATACACGCAGTACAGATTTGTACAGCAACAGGGCAGCCAGCACAGGCAATACCCATAACCAATTAAAAATTAAATCAGCCATTGTTTTAAAGAAATAAATTGAATTTTGTTGTAAACGTGCGCCTTAAGGTGTGGCGACGCGGTGCTGCAAATCAGGTATATTGTGGAACCTCAGCCTGAAATACGATATATAGATGTTGGGCGCAGGTGTTTGTTACAGGAATTTTGAGAAATATTTTATGATAATACTTGCTTCATGAAAAGTACTCTTTTGTATTGCGGATGTAGTGTCATTCATAGGAATGGCCTGTGCGCCTATGCTTCGAGTGCCTCAGCATGACAAGGTTTGTGTTTTTACAAGTACTTGAATAAGGTAATCAGTTGCTGCTAGGCACCGCAAATAATGATACGTATATCAGTTTTCTGTTACTGCAAATCACTTAATTCATTCCCTCAATAATTAAAGCACGTTACCTATATTTGGCGCGCTATTAATTTAAACGAACACAAAGCACAATTAACCGCTTGTAAAGCAGTTAAGGTACAACACGGATAATGAAAAGAGTTGTGATTACAGGTATGGGCGTGATTACGCCTGCGGGCAATACCCTGGCCGATTTTTGGTATAATGTAGTAAACGGCAACAGCGGTGCCGCGCCTATTACCCGCTTTGATAATGCCCATTTCAAAACCAAATTTGCCGCGCAGGTGCGCAATTTTAATCCGGCTGATTTTCTGGATAAAAACGAAATCAGAAGAAGCGACCTCTATGTGCAGTATGCGTTGGTGGCAGCCGGGCAGGCCATTGCCGATTCGGGTTTTGATTTCAGCAAACTGTCGCCTTTTGATGTTGGGGTGATATTCGGCTCTGCGCAGGGCGGCTTTCAAACTTTTGAAGAGCAGGTAAAGGAATATGCAGCGAATGACCATCATCCGCATTTCAATCCCTTCTTTATTCCCAAAACGCTGGTCAATATGGCTTCTGGCTTAATTTCTATCAAGCATGGCTATATGGGTATTAATTATACGCCCGTTACTGCCTGTGCCAGTGCAACTACAGCTATTATGGATGCTTACAACTACATCCGACTTGGTAAAGCCAAAATCATCATATCCGGCGGTTCTGATGCACCAGTAACGGAAGCATCTATCGGAGGTTATAATGCTTTAAAGGCATTGTCAACCCGTAATGATGAACCTAAAGCGGCTTCAAGGCCCTTTGACGTGCACAGGGATGGTTTTGTAATGGGTGAAGGAGCCGGTGCTTTGGTATTGGAAGATTATGATTATGCCATAGCCCGTGGAGCGCACATTTATGCAGAAGTTGTGGGCGCTGCCATGACGGCCGATGCCTATCATATGACCGCTACTCATCCGGATGGAGCCGGTGCTATCCAAGCCATGAAATCGGCCCTGCATGATGCCGGTTTAAATACTGATGCGGTTAATTACCTGAATGCCCATGCCACCTCAACCCCTGTAGGTGATTTGAGCGAAACCAAAGCCATTAGCGCCGTATTTGGTGGGAGCAAAAGCCTGCATATCAGCTCAACCAAGTCAACCACCGGTCACTTGCTGGGTGCTGCAGGAGCCATAGAGGCGATTACAGCTATAAAATCCGTTCAGGAGAATGTAGTACCGCCAACCATTAATACCCAGGAGATTGACCCGGCCATACCTACTGATGTGCAGATTGTAACTGGCCAGGCTTTAGAGAAAACCGTGAATGTATCAGTGAGCAATACCTTCGGTTTCGGCGGTCACAATGGCGTAGTGGTTTTTAAAAAGTTTTAATAACAGATTTAAGTAAGTATATATTAAAACAAGAAAGCCGCATTTAGCGGCTTTCTTGTTTTAATGATTTTTAGCATTGTCAGAGTGAAGCGTAGTATTTCAAACTATCACAAAGTTCTTCTTCGGTACAAATATGGTCAATTGTACAATCGCCGATGCGGGTAAGCAAAGTACAGTTTACTTCAGCACCTTTGTTCTTTTTATCCTTTTTCATCAGTCCATGAAGTATGGTATGGCAGGTATCATCCAGATAGTATTTTGGATACCATTTCCTGATCACTTCCACAATTTGATCCAAAGCTTCGGCAGACAGCGTTGATTTTTTGTGTGATAGCCAAGCTTCGCAGATCATACCCATGGCAATGGCTTCGCCGTGAGTTAAATGATTGGCATCGTTTTCCAATGAATACGTTTCAACTGCATGGCCAATGGTGTGCCCAAAGTTGAGTGCCTTACGAAAGCCCCGCTCATGCGGGTCATCCATTACAATGCGGTTTTTAATTTCCACCGAACGGTTAACCAAATCTTCGGCAGGCATTTTCGGGCCGAGCGCAACCAAGTTATTCCAATACTCAGCATCGGCAATTAAGCCATGTTTCAGCATTTCTGCCAAGCCAGATAAGATTTGGCGCTTGGGTAACGTTTCCAAAAACTCATGAGCCACAAATACCGCTTTAGGCGAAGTAAAGGTACCGATGATGTTTTTGATATGATCCATATCAATGCCGGTCTTTCCACCAACCGAGGCATCCACCTGCGAAAGCAGGGTAGTGGGTACTTGTATGAAATCAATACCGCGTTTGTAAGTTGAGGCTGCAAAGCCGCCCATATCGGTAATCACACCACCACCCAGATTAATGAGCAATGCATGGCGGTCCGCTCCAAAATCAACCAGCATTTTCCAGATTCCGATGCAGAAATCAATATTTTTATTTTCCTCGCCTGAGGCAATTTCAATCAAATCATAAGCCGGCAGCTTATCCAGTACAGGCTGTATTAAAGGCAGACAATGCTTTGAGGTGAGTTCATCAGTTAGTACAAATATTTTGGAATATTGACCTTGCTGTATAAAATCGGCTAAATGTTGTAAAGTATTTTTAACATATACCGAATAATCGGTACTTTGAATCATATCCATTTTTAAACAATCTTGATTTTTTGACCCCGGAATTCTACAATATCTCCGGCCACAACTTTCAGGCGCTTGCGATAATCTACTTCACCATTCCATTTTACTTCACCTTCGGTTACTACAATTTGTGCTTCGCCGCCGGTTTGCACCAGGTTGGTGGCTTTAAGTAATTGGATGAGCGGGATATAATCGCCTTCGAGTTTAAATTCAATCATGACAGGGGCAAAAATAAACTATTCGAAGAATAATGAGTTATCTGCTTATCATTTTCTAATTTTGCAGTATGCTCAAACCCGATGGCCCGGCTACTAAGCGGGCACCTCAAACACTATCTTTCGAAGACACTGAAGTAGCGTTCAGGCATACTTCTAACGCCGACCTGACACGTGCTTACTGGTTGTTTACAGCTATCAACAACAATATGCTGGTAAAGGCAGGTCCGCCCATTACCAATTTCGCCATGAACATTGGTTTGCCTATCAAAGGCATCATCAAAGCTACTATATTCAAGCAGTTTTGCGGCGGCGAAACTATACAGGAATGTGATTCCACCATTAAAAACCTGCATGCTGGCGGTGTAGGTACAATTCTGGATTATTCTGTAGAGGGGGAGGAAGAAGAATCTGTTTTTGATTTTACCCGCGATGAAATCATTCGTACCATCAACCGCGCCACCGGTGATCCGGCTATCCCCATCACCGTTTTTAAAATTACAGGTGTTGGCCGCTTTTGCCTGCTGGAAAAGTTAGATGCAGGTACTTTATTAAGCGCTGAAGAAGAACAGGAATGGAAGCGTGTGCAGGGTAGGGTAGAAGATATTTGCAAAAAGGCATTTACCGCCGGTGTGCCGGTAATGATAGATGCCGAAGAAAGCTGGATACAATTAACCATTGATCAACTGGCGTTGGAAATGATGCGGCGATATAACCAGTTTAAGGTAATTGTATACAATACCTACCAGATTTACCGGCATGACAGGTTAGATTTATTAAAGAAGGATTTTGATGCTGCCCTAAGTGGCGGCTTCATGCTCGGTGCCAAGTTAGTACGTGGTGCTTATATGGAAAAAGAACGCAAGCGCGCCGGTGAGCATGGCTATCATTCACCCATACAGCCTGATAAGCAAGCCACAGACGACGATTACAATCAGGCATTACGATTTTGCATAGAACACATCGACCGAATTGCTGTAGTAGCCGGAACGCACAACGAGCAAAGCTGCCGCCTGCTTACCCAGTTGATGGAAGAAAAGCAGATAGCGCATAATAATCCTCATGTGTACTTTTCGCAGTTGTTGGGTATGAGTGATAATTTGAGCTTTAACCTTGCCAACGCAGGCTATAATGTAGCAAAATATGTACCCTACGGACCAGTAAAGGCAGTATTGCCATACTTGTTTCGCAGGGCGCAGGAGAATACCGCAATTGCCGGCCAGATGAGCCGCGAATTAAGTCTGATTATCAAAGAACGTAAACGGCGGAAAAGCACCAAATAATAAACAGGCGACAAGAAACAGGTGTCAAACCCAGTCACAGTTTCTTGTCGCTTGCCTTTTACTTTAGCAGGCCGTTGCGTTCAAAGTACTTTTGCAGGGTATCAGGAGCTTTCATTAAAAAAGTGTGGATGCCCAGTTTTTCAGCAGCAGCCAAATGCTGCGGACTGTCATCAATAAATAGCGTTTCTTCGGGCTTCAGGTTATTTTCTGCCAATACCTGCCCAAATATAGACGGCTCAGGCTTTCGTTTGCCCATGAAGTGAGAGTAATATACCTTTTCAAACAAGTGCTCATTGCCATCAAAACCAAACTCACGGTTCAGGTAATCCATAATGTAGCGGTAGTGAATATCGTTGATGTTGCTTAATAAAAATGTGCGGTATTGCTCTTTCACTCTAAGTAGCAATTCATGATTGCCGGGTGCAACGCCAAGTAGTAAGCTGTTCCAAGCGGCGTCAATCTGCTCATCTGTCAGGTCTGCACGGCCCACTTTTTCGCGGATTCCGTTGCGAAATTCTTCGGCACTAATATGACCGCGGTCGAACTGGTCAAAAAGCGGGTCCTGCTGCAAGTGGCCAAAGAACTGCTCGACGTTGGCAATACCTAAATCTTTCCAGGCCTGCTGTGTTTTTTCAAAATTGATGCTGAAGATGACGTTGCCGTAATCGAATATGATGTTTTTAATATTTTGCATAATTTGCTTTCAGATATGGGCGCAAATATGTAAAATTGCACCCGGAAAGCGAAAGCAATCTGTAACCGCGCCTATAGCTCAGTCGGTTAGAGTAGAAGACTCATAATCTTTTGGTCCCTGGTTCGAGCCCAGGTGGGCGCACAACATTAAAAGCCGTTTTACAGCAGTAAAGCGGCTTTTTTCGTTTTGAACAAGTGAGTTAAGAATAGCTACAGCACAGTGAGCGCTAAATCTGTGTATGGGATTAACATAATTTTTTATTGAACTTATGTTTCCGAGTAATTATGATGTACGAAGTTGGCGTCATAAGTTATTTAAATTATGGCTACTACCGAAGCTTAAAAGTGTATGCGCATCACGTAAGGCTATACAATACTCCTAATGTAAAGTACATCGTTTATCACAAAGTAGAACACAAATTCATGAACTCTCCCGGTTTAATTTTGCGGAGGCAGCTGATTAAGCACCAGAGATAAAAGGTAAGATTATGTTTTGCTGGCTGGATAACGCACTTTGACATACTTATCGAATACAATTAAACGATATTTTCACATTAAAATATTTGAAACAAGCATTTTACGTAATTCAATTTATTTCACGCTTTGCACATACTTTTTGGGTTTCTTGCCAATGTGCTTTTCAAACACTTTAGTGAAATGCCCCAGATTTTCGAATCCCATTGCGTAACCCGCTTCAGATACTGTTAAGCGCTCTTCGCGCATTAACCGCGCTGCCTCTTTCATGCGTAAGTGCTGATAATAGTCATAAATTCCCATCCCAAATACCTGCGTGAATATTTTTCGAAGTTTGAGCTCATTCATGCCGGCAATTTGTTTCAATTCAATAATAGTGCTTGGCTTATTAAGGGAGGAAACGATCTTATGGCGCACGAGGTAAACCGCCTTGATTTCTTTTATGTTAAGTTTTAAATTTGTGATGCTTTCGCGCTTCTTTAAGTTGGTGAACAAATGGTACAGCAGTTCCATCGCTTTGGTTTTGTAATAGAAGCTTTTCATGGAAGTTGGTTCTTCACTTTTTACGATGTCGTTAACAGTACGCAGGATGTCGTCTGTCATCAGTTCCTCTATCCAAAAGTTATTGGCGCTGTCAAACAAATAGTTAAAATGTGCTGCTTCTTCCTTTAAGAAGTTCCTCAAGTACCCGGCGCTTATACTGATAGAAACGTGAGACACTTTCGTGTTTTTATTAAAATTCAGAGACTGGCGAAGTGCGTAGGGAAAGATGCGTACATAAGACGGCTCCATGGGCAGTGTTGCTTTTTGCTTATTATTTAATGCATCCACATTCTCGAAGATATTGTGAAAAATGATGCCAATGCCATCTGTAATGTCTGATTGGCCGGTTATACGTGTAAAGTCGTTTTTTACGTAAAATGAACCAAAGTGCATGGCCATATCAGGCAAAAAAGTAAATCCTTCAAAGAACAGAACCTGAACGTGTTGCAGCACGTCTTCCAATACTACCCCTACCTTATTGGTGAATTCTACTATGTTTTTGGAATTGCCATTATTATCAGCACCAGTATTCATGTTTTCGATTAAAAATAATAGTTTATGGAGTATTTTACTTGTAAAGCTACATTTAGTTTTGCTTTATAAACAATTCATGTACGCATAAATAATTGTAGCAATGAAAAAACAAGTCTTGATATCTGGAGCCAGCTTTGCAGGATTAACGCTGGCTTACTGGTTGCATAAATATGGTTATGGCGTAACAGTGGTAGAATTAGGCAAAAATCTACGAACGGCCGGCTCGCCAATTGACGTCCGCGGCGACGCGCTGAAAGTAGCCATGGAAATGGGCTTATATGACCAAATAAAAGCTAACGAGTTTATACATACTGATGAGATAGTGGGTTCAGATGACCAAACACTGGCTAAATTTGCCATCAATAGTTTGCCTGAATATTTGGGGGATATTGAAATTCATCGTGGCGACCTTGTGAAAATTATATATAAAGCTATTTCAAAAAATGAGGTCGAAATCATTTTTGGGAATAGCATATCCGGATTGACACAGCATGATGAATATGTGGAAGTATCGTTCGAAAAAGGGGAAAGTAAAACATACCACTATGTGTTCGGCGCTGATGGCACCCATTCCACCGTCAGGAGACTTGTATTTGGCCCTGAAAATGAATTTAAAAAGTTCTTGGGCGTTTATTTTGCGTTTGCTGCTGCAGATCATATTCAAACCGGCCGGCCAAAATCAACAGGTATTGTTTACCGTGAATTGGGCAAGCAGGCAGTGATCTTTCAGTTTAAAGAAGCAGCTAATGCCATCCTTGTTTTCCGTGCGCCTAAACTGGATTGGCATTACCGCGATCGGGAACGGCCTAAACAAATTTTAAAGGAATTTTTCGCTGATGATACTAATTGGAAAATCCCTGAAATACTGGATGCCATGCTTAACGCCAATGATCTATATTTTGATGAGGCATGCCAAATACAAATGCCGAGCTGGACAAACGGGAGGGTAGCCTTGATTGGTGATGCCGCTTATGCACCAAGCTTTTTTACCGGCATGGGTACCAGTTTGGCCATGCAAGGCGCAACACTGTTGGCTAAAGAGATGCACGCTAACCACGATCATCGAATTGCTTTCAAAAATTACAATGAACTATTCAGGCCGTTTGTTGAAAGCATTCATGCGCGTGTTGACCGCTCACTTAGGGTACAGTTACCCGAAACACCAGAAGAATTGCAGGCATCATTTGACGCCTGGACCAATTAGCAACCTCATAACAAGGTGCGGTCTATATGACCGCACCTTGTTATGAGGTTTAGGCATCATTTTTTACTCAATATTAGCCAACGCTTAAAGCTAAATCTTTGTGCGTAATGG
The DNA here is from genome assembly GCF_054783355.1 of Mucilaginibacter koreensis. Taxonomy (NCBI): domain Bacteria; kingdom Pseudomonadati; phylum Bacteroidota; class Sphingobacteriia; order Sphingobacteriales; family Sphingobacteriaceae; genus Mucilaginibacter; species Mucilaginibacter koreensis. The sequence continues at coordinate 882,879 of NZ_BAAGQS010000001.1, forward strand.
TTTGTTTTGTTTAACTCTAACCGCCTCCAAGATTTACAAAAGGTCTGAAGGATCACTGCCTCCAACTTCTTGTCACTTCAATTCGCAGTTGTAAGAAATTTGTCCTTATTTTCTTTTGCAAACTCACTAAAAGAATGAGGTTGATGGCCGGTCAGTCTTAATACTTCTTCGCCAAGATCATGATCATGATTTTTGGCAACCACCTCAGCATATTGTTCAATGAGGCCATTAGCTAACCATCGCGATGCCCCGGTTGCTCTTAATAGAATTCGAAAAGCAAACGAAGGCAGATTTACGTAGCGTACTCTTTTGCCAATGGCTTCTGATATTTTTAAAGCAATCTCTTTCATTTCTAAGGTCTCCGGGCCATTCAGATAGTAAGTAGCTTTCTTGTGATGTTCTTGTGTTAAAACATGATAAGCAACTTTTCCTATATCCTGCGCATCAATATACCCCACCAATCCTTTACCACCAACTTGTGGTAAGAAGCCTTTTGATATTGGCTTAGTTAAGGTTAAAAAGTTTTGCATGAATGCCGTAGGTTTGAGTATAGTCCACGCTATACCAGATTTGCGAAGATAGTGGTCAATATGAGCATGACTTTCTGCCCAGGGTACTGATGACCTTAAATTTGCATCAGATGCAGAAACCCTTACTATATAAGCTATATGTTCTTGTTTGGCCACATTGATGGCATTGATTTCAGATTCATATTGCTGCTCGTTAGGTGGACTAACCAAAAATAAACAAGTACAGCCCTTCATAGCCAATCTCAAGCTATTTAAATCTGAAAAATTGCCCAAAACCGCGTTTATGCCTTGTTGACGCAGTTTTTCTAATTGATCTTCTTTTCGGCACATAGCACGAAATGGTTTGTTGTTTTCAGCCAGTAATTGACATAGCTTTTGTCCAATAACGCTTGTTGCTCCGGTTACTAAAATCATAAGTTGTTAGTTTTTATTATCTGTTCTGTTTTCAAATACATGATTGAATGTTTTGTACTTATGCACATTAAACTCCAATCCAAAGCTTTAAAATGACCATTAGTCACTTTTTAATAAAAAAATTTAGCTTTTCATTCCTTTTATTAAAATTTCAGCATATAGTCTAAGCAAATCTTCACGTTGAAGCTTAACAATATCTTCTATAAATACTTTCTTAGCTTCAATAAAATTCATCAGTCCCATGCAACTTCCCCAAATCATGTAAGTACAATAGGAGGGGTCTAAATCTTTTCTGATCAGGCCAGCCGACTGGCATTGAATCAAATAGTTGGAAAAATAAGTTTTCAGTTTTAAACTTATATTTAAATAATTTTGAATAGTGGTACTAAAGTCAGGCCTTTCCATATAAATAAAAAGTTCGAAGTATTTTGGATATTTCAAGTAATACTTATAGAAGGCCATTATTAAAGCTCGCAAGGCTTCCATTGAATCATTCTCTTTTTCTGTTGCAGCTTTAAAATAATCAAGCAATGTATTTAATGCTCTAACACTCACTTCTGCAAGCACATCATCCTTGCTTTTATAATACTTATAAACAGTTCCTTTGGCAAGGCCCAAATGAGCTACCACCTTATCAATTGTAAAATCCCGGGCGCCAACACTTGTCAATACATCATTAGCTGCGTTGATAATCTGCTGCTCTCTGTGCAATTTTGGGAAGTGTTTAGTTTTAGTGCCCATAGAGTGACTGTTAGTCATTATAAGACCATTCTATTGTTGATTTGTTTTATTCTTTGTCGTAAAATGCATGTGAATATACTAGTAATCGCTATGTATTAAAGCGATTACTAATATTGTATATCCTAAGCTAATTAGCTTATGGAGTTAAATTTTACAGATTATTCTAATGTAAAAATGGTAGTAATAAAAGTTACTTCTAATACGGAATTATGTAAAATACCTCATTATCTTAACAGACGAAATCAATTATGCAAGAATTAAAAGGCTATTTACGTGCAGCCACAAAATTGACTGAAGATGAATTGGCAACTGTTATTGACTGCTTCAAAAGTAAAGCTTTAAACAAGGGGCAGTTGTTGCTGAAACGCGGACAGGTAGCTATGTATTATTATTTTTTGCAAAGCGGGGCGCTGAGATTTTATCATGATCAGGATAGCGAACTTACAGCATGGATTGTTCAACCCGGAGAATTTTTTACAGAAATTTCCAGCCTGAATCCTGAAGTGCCCACACGGTTTAACATTGAAGTAGTTGACTACGCTGAAGTGTTTTACATTAGTAAAATAGATATGGAAATGCTTTACAAGCAGATACCTGCCTGGCAGGAGTTTGGCCGCAAGATGTGGGAGGGAATGGCCATCCGCATGATTGATGAGATCATCCGCTTCCAAACCATGACGGTGGAAGAACGATACCTGGAATTTTTAAAAAAACCAGGCTTTATGCAGCTTATATCCGTAAAGCAAATGGCATCTTATCTGGGCATTACCCCCAATGCCTTAAGCCGTATACGTAAAAACCTGCGCTAATTTCATTAACTACCAAATGGTAGTTCTAAGCATTTAAATGGCCTGTAGTTTTGTATTATAAATACTTAAAACTATGGATAACATTATTTTAATAGCAGGTGCCACCGGCGATTTGGGTGGTAAAATATGTAAGCATCTACTCAGCAAGAAAGCAAAAGTAAAAGCGCTGGTTAGGCCCGAAAGTGACGAAGGTAAGGTAAACGAACTACGTAGTCTTGGAGTTGAAATTATAACTGCTGATTTTAAAGACGCTGCATCCCTAACAGCCGCATGTAAAGGGGTATCATGTGTTGTATCAGCACTTGCAGGCCTGCAAGATGTAATTATCACCGCACAAAGCCAGTTACTTGAAGCTGCTTTACACGCTGGGGTACCACGATTTATACCGTCGGATTTTTGTACAGATTTTACTCAACTTGAAAAAGGCGATAATCGCAATTTCGATCTGCGCAAAGAATTTCAGTTAATTATTGATGCCAGCGATATAAAGGCCACCTCTATTTTCAATGGCGCTTTTGCATATGTACTACAGTACAACATTCCTCTGTTGGATACCAAAAGTAAAACCATTACTTATTATGCATATAAGGCCGACTGGCAAATTGATTTTACAACGATAGATGATACCGCTGCTTATACAGCATTAGCCGCATTGGATGATGCTGCGCCACGCTTTCTGCACATTGCCGGTTTCAGAATCAGCCCGAATGAACTGGCTGAATTAGCCCGAAGTATATTTGATGAGCAGTTTGAATTAAAAGGGGCTGGCACTCTTGAGCAATTTGCATCCTACATAAAAACTATACGAAGTAAAAACCCAGAAGGTGAAAGCCAATTGTACCCGCAATGGCAGCAAATGCAATACCTGTATAGCATGTTTGCGGCACACAACAACGCACTTGACAATGACCGCTATCCCGGCTTAACCTGGCAAACGGCAGAGAATGTTCTTAAAGATATAAAAGACCAATCACACGCATAAAATGGAAGCTAATTTTCAAGACGAATTACTGATAAAAAATTGGCCGGGCTTTAGCAGCCAATACATTGAAGTTAACGGAACACAGCTGCATTATGTGGATGGCGGCACCGGGCCGGTGCTGATATGCCTGCCTGGTTGGCCGCAAACCTGGTATTCTTATCATTCCATCGCTCCTCAGTTAGCAACGCAATTCCGTGTTATAGTAGTTGATATACGCGGTATGGGCAGTTCGGCAACAACGGTATCGGGTTACGACAAAAAAACAATGGCTGCCGATATTTATGAGTTGATGCGAAAACTCGGCATTGAAAAAGCGCATGTATTAGGACATGACATTGGCGGAATGGTAGCAGCAAGCCTTGCGCATAATTATACTGATGCGGTGGAAAGCCTGATACTGGCTGATGGACTGCACCCAAGCGAGGGTATGATGCAAATGAGACTGATGCCATCTCCCGGAACCTTTGGAGAAAAAATTGACAACCAGCAACCCTACACCTGGTGGATGGGTTTCAACCAGGTAAAGGGACTACCAGAAAAATTGTTGGAAGGGCGCTTTCGTTATCTACTTGACTGGCTTTTCCACTATGTAATGACAGATGATAGCAAAATGACTGACTTTGACAGAAGCGTTTACGAGGCTGTTTACAATCAGCCGGAGCGCATTCGGGCATCCAATGCCTGGTACCAGGCATTCAATCAAGATATTGCAGATGCTAAAAGTTATTCAAAGCTAAACATGCCGGTTTTAGGCATTGCCAGCAATGTTTCTTACGGGTACTATCAATATGCTTTGCCCGGTATTGCAGATGATTATCAATTAATACATTTAGAAAATACCGGGCATTACATGTTTGAGGAAAATCCGGTGGAAATCATTGAAGCCATCACAAAGCATATTTCAAAAGAGGGATAAGCGTTGTATAACTATAAGTCATTAACTTTCAGGTTCCTGCTGTATGGAGCTTGAAAGTTAATAAAAATATAATCGGTTGATATTAAAGCACGACTATCCTAGATCAATCAGGTGATTGTTCAATTTTTGAGATTAATATATCATCAGCTAAATTATATCTTTAACAGATGATATTTTCATTTTCAGCAACTCCGGGCTTTGACTTTATGAGTCAGTTTGCCAGTCACATTGGGGTAAAGATAGAAGGCGATGTATTACCAATACCCGAACAATTGGGCCGTGGTTATATCCGCCGACTATCATTTCATGCTGATTTCAAAATAACTTTGCATCATTACGTGCTTAAAGAGGACCTGGTTATTAAACGCAACGCCTCCGGACTTGGTAATGAATTAATTACTATTTTCTTCTATAGCAATGAGCAAGTGCTGGGTATTGCGTATAACGATGGGCAGGATGTTCAATTCACTGAACGCAATGAATCGGCTATACAGGTAACCTCCAATGATCTGAACTCAACCATCCGTTTTCCGCAGGGGCATCAAATTCATTACGCGGTGGTTGCTGTTACCCCTGCATATCTTAAAGCTTTATTAAAACTGAACGAACTTAATTCCACTATAGAGACCATCACTACCAGCGGCAAAAGTTTTCTTTTTTTTGAGAATATGAATGCCGAAACCAAATTGTTACTTAAAAACCTAAGTACTGTAGATATGATGAACGGTTTAAATTTGTTTTTTATACATATTAAAGTACAGGAACTGCTTTACCAACTATTTCACAAATTGGCTCAACGTGATAGCGCGGCTCATCAGAACATTAACAACGCCGATGCTGCCAGGCTGCTTCATATCCGTAACGAGGTATTAAACGACTTGAGTACCCCACCAGTATTGCCCGAATTGGCAGCTATTGCCGCCATGAGCGAAACCAAATTAAAACAACTGTTTAAGCAGTTGTTCGGTGATACCATATACAATTACTTTCAGCACGCCCGCATGGAAGAAGCTGCTTTTTTATTGAAACAAGGCAAACGCTCTGTTGCCGAAGTTGGTTACGAACTTGGTTTTACGAACCTGAGTCATTTTAGTCGGCTTTTTGAAAAGCACTATGGAGCAACCCCTAAAAAGTTTTCATCGAAATCATAGATAGCGCAAGCTAATTCCCCCATTGTCGTATCCGACTGATTTTATGCCTTTTCGCGCTATTTGCGCTATGAAATAACATCCACCTTTGCTATGTAAACAATAATACATCGCAAAATGAAAATGTTATTTAATCCTTACAGCAAAGCTGCACTACAATTAAAAAACCATGTAGTTATGGCACCTATGACCCGGAGCCGGGCCATCAATAATATCCCCAATTCGTTAATGGCCGCTTACTACAAGCAACGATCAGGCGCTGGTTTAATCATTACCGAAGGTACATCACCCAGCCCCGAAGGCTTAGGCTATCCTCGCATCCCCGGTATTTTTAATAAAGAGCAAATTGACGGGTGGAAGCTGGTTACCGATGCTGTACGCGAAAATGGTTCAAAAATATTTTTGCAGATAATGCATACAGGCAGAGTTGCCAATAGTTCGAACCTGCCGGATGGCTATCAGGTGGTTGGCCTGTCAGATATAAAGGCAACTGGAGAAGTTTACACCGACAACGGCATGTTCGAATACTCGGCTCCCATAGCACTTGATGCAGAAGGCATTCAACAGGTGATCAGCCACCACGTAAGCGCTGCAGAAAATGCTATAGCGGCCGGATTTGATGGCGTTGAATTGCATGGTGCCCACGGTTACTTGTTAGATCAGTCTTTAAACCCGCTTATCAATAACCGCACTGATAGTTACGGCGGCTCAATTGAAAACAGGAGCCGGTTAACATTGGAAATTGTGCAGAAGATAACAGTGGCTATAGGTGCAGACAAAGTTGGCTTGCGCATTTCACCATATTTAGCCACTAATGGTATGCCTGCTTACAATGGGGCAGAGATACATGAAACTTACGCGTATCTTGCCAGAGAAGTTAACCGTTTGGATATTGCTTATCTGCATATATCTAATAATCCGGGTATACCCCAGGAAACACACGAAACTATCCGCAAAGCATTCTCAAACACCATTATTTATTGTAATGGCTTTACGCCAGAAACGGCTGAATCCAAATTACAGGACGGATCGGCTGATTTGGTTGCATTTGGTAGAAGCTTTCTGGCCAACCCCGATTTTATGAGGAGGATAGAAAAAAACGCCCCCTTAAATGAGCCGGATTATAACACACTATATACGCCCGGCGAAGAAGGATATACTGATTATCTTACGTTAGATTAAGCCTAACTATTTTCCAATACAAAGAACTACATATGCCGGTTAAGCCGGCGCAAATTCAAACTTTTAAGATATAAATACCATGAAAATTATAACAACAGGCTCATTAGGAAATGTAGCCAAACCATTAGTAAAAAAACTTGTAGCCGCAGGGCACGATGTTACTGTGATTACGACTAAAGATGACCGTAAGAACGAAATTGAAGCGTTAGGTGCCAAAGCAGCCATCGGTTCAATCAGCGATGCCGCATTTTTGACCAATACATTTTCAGGTGCCGATGCAGTATATGTGATGATGCCTCCATCAATAGGGAGTGAAAATTTTGTGCAAAATATTGTAGAAGCAGGGCAGGCTTGTGCGGAAGCTATAAAAGCTGCCGGTATACCCCGGGTAGTAATGTTGAGCAGTGTTGGTGCTGATGCACCGCAGGGGACAGGGCCGGTGAGAGGAGTTCACCAGGTAGAGCAAACCTTAAAACAGTTAGATGGGGTTAATATTACAGTTTTGAGATCAGGTTTCTTTTACGTGAATTTTTTGAGAGATATTCCATCTATCAAAAGCAGGGGTATATTCGGCAACAATTATAACGGCGAGGAAAAGTTAGCGCTTACTCACCCCGAAGATCTTTCTTCAGCCATTGCAGCGGAATTGCAGCACATCGGCAATGGCTTTGAAGTTAAATATGTGGTAAGCGATATTTCAACCGGCAATGAACTGGCAACTGTGCTTGGCCAAGCTATAGGTAAGCCAGAATTAACCTGGACAAATATCCCTGACGAACAACTGCAGCAAGGGATGGTGTCGGTCGGTATGTCACCAGAGTTGGTAGGGCTTATTGTTGAGATGGGTCAGGGGGTAAGAAACGGTATAATTACCCGGCACTTCTTCGAGCAAGGCGCAAAGGTAACTGGCAAAGTAAAATTGGAAGAATTTGCTGAGCAGTTTAAGTCAGTATATCTAAATGATTAAACACATGGCATACCACATCAAATGTGGATAAAAAACTTATAGAGAAAAAGAAACAAGCGCACCTGCATTATTAAAGGTGCGCTTGTTTTTAATTGGTATTTCCGTGCAAAGCTTTAAACCATTCATCCTTCTTTGAAAGCTAAGCTTCCGTCAAAATGTAAATGCAATGTGAAAAATCAAATAACTGCATCGCATTTATATTTTGAATAATTTTGTTACTGTCTAAAAATTATCCTATTCAAATCAATGCCCCTGTCACAAGCGCCATTCAGTATACCGGCACCTGATCAACTGATACATGCGATCAAAAATATTTGGTATACAACCATCGATTTTGCCAAAGTGCCATCGTTGGGTTTTGAGGTGTTGCCCGATGGATACGCAGAAATCATATTTTATATGGATGGCACGTGCAGTATGGAGACGGATGACGGGATCAAACCTTTATCATCTCCATTTTTGACCGGCTTGTTAAATCAGCCATTAATTTTACACACAAAGGGGCAGTTGCAGGTAATCGGTATTAAGTGTTATCCCTGGGCTGTGTTTGATTTGCTGAGTTTGCCGGCCGATAAAGACGGAGTAAGAGTTTTTGAGCACCCTATTGCCACGTTGCAACCTGTACTGGAAGCACACATACAGGCAAAACGAATAAACGAGGCGCTGATTGAGGTGAAAAAGTATCTAATAGACGCGGATGCAAAAAAGATTAACAATGCAGTAGTTAACAAAGCCGGTACAGCCATGCGTAAAGCCAATGGAATGCTGCCGGTAAAAAAAATAGCTGCTGAAGCCGACGCCACCATTCGTACACTGGAGCGGAAGTTTAAACAGGCATCAGGGTACAGTGTTAAAGATGTAGCCGGATTGATGCGTTTTGAACAGGTGCGGAACCGCTTATGGCTACAGCCTGAAAGCAGCCTTGCCCAGCTGGCGCCGGAACTGGGTTATACAGACCAGGCACACCTTAGCCGTGAATTTAAGCGCTATAGCGGATCTACACCGGCGGCCTTCGCCCGCAAGGCAAAAAAAGAGCAACTGGTAATGAATGATGTTTTTGTCGCGTTTGTACAAGCTTAGATTTTTTGAATGTATGAGTTTTGCAATTCATTAATAACGCAAGACCATGCTTTTAAAACATAAAAAAGTGGCCATTATTGGTGCAGGGCCGATAGGGCTCACTATGGCTAAACTACTAACTCAAAACGACGTATCGGTAACCGTTTACGAACGCGATCAAAATGAACGGGCCAGAATACAGGGCGGCACGCTTGATTTGCACATCAATTCTGGTCAGCTGGCTATGAAAAAAGCCGGCTTACTGGAAAGCTATTATACCAAAGCCATACCTATGGGCATAATTATGGCTGATGTACAGGGCCGCATATTATCAAAAAAGCCGGTTACACCTGAAAATCAGTATACAAATCCTGAAATTAACAGGAATGTGCTGCGAAAAATGCTGTTAGATAGCTTACCCGCAAATACTGTAGTTTGGAACAGGAGACTTAATTCACTCGAAGTGCGAAACGATAAATGGTTGTTGAATTTCCACCAACAGCCTGAGGCAAGCGCAGATATGGTTATCGTAGCCAATGGCGGCATGTCTAAAATAAGGAATTATGTTACTGATGCTCAAGTAGAGGATACCGGTACCGTCATCATCCAGGGAGATATTCCGCAGCCGGAAATAAACTGCCGCGAGTTTTACAATTGGTGTAATGGCAACCGGTTGATGGCAGCGCACCAAGGCATGTCGTTAGTGGCAAACCCTTATAATAACGGTCTTTTAAGCTACGGCATCATTTTTAAAGCTCCTACAGAGTGGACTGAAACCGAAAACTTTGATTTTACAGATACAGAAGCTGTGCATGATTATCTTTTAAACCGGTTTTCGCAATGGGATGAGCGGTATCAACAACTGCTGCGTTCAACTACATTTTTTTGGGGGCTACCCACTAAAAAACTGCCTTTGAATAATGCATGGAAAACAGACCGGCCCTTACCCATCACTTTAATTGGAGATGCTGCGCATTTGATGCCACCTTTTGCGGGTCAGGGCGTAAATACCGGATTGTTGGATGCATTGATTTTGGCTGAGAACCTGACAGGTGATCAATATAATTCTATCCCCGATGCAATCAGGGATTACGAACAGCAGATGTTTCGCTATGCCGGAGAAGCACAGCTCGAATCAAGTAAAAATGAATTGGAGATGCGTGCCCTCGATTTTACATTTCAAAAGTTTATCTATTGAAGAGTGAAATGGCAATCAGTGATATCAGCTTACAAAAAAAGGGCTCTAACCATTCAAGATTAGAGCCCTTTTTATTGTGTTTAGCTCATGGGCATGAAACTCTGCAGGAAATTACAGCAGTAACTGCTATTAGTTCCAGCCGCCCCCCAGCGAACGGTATAAATCTACCGCAGCGCTCAGTTGGGCTTTTTTAATGGAGGCCAGTTCCAATTCGCTTTGCAGCACGTTGCTTTGGGCGGTGATGACTTCCAGATAATTAGCCATACCATTTTTGAATAATAGGTTGGCATTCTGTGTAGCCTGCTGTAATGTTTTGGCCCGGTTGGCCGCTATGGCCTGCTGCTGGCTCAGTTTATCCATCGCCACAAGGGCATCAGATACCTCGCCGGCAGCCAGCAATACCTGCTGACGGAATTGAATTACCGATTTTTCACGATTGATTTTAGCTACTTCATAATTAGTTTTCAGTTCGCGGTGCTGTAATAGAGGTTGTACAATGCCACCGGTAACTAAACCAAATAACGATGCCGGAATGGTAAACCAGTTGCTGGCCTTAAAAGAGTTGACACCGCCTTGCGCTGTAATAGCGAGGGTAGGGTACATGCTGGCCTTAGTGTAACCCACCTGTGCATTGGCCCGGTCAAGTTCCAGTTCGGCGCTTCTTACATCCGGGCGCCAACTCAGTAACTGCGCGGGTACCCCAGCAGCCATTTGTTGTGGAACGTTTACATCAGTGAGCCTGCGTGTGCGTACTATGGCATCGGGCAGTTTTCCGGCCAGAATACTCAGTGCGTTTTCCTGTATTACAATTTGCTGTTCAAACTGGGGGATCAAACCGGCAGCTGTCAAGCGTTGTGCTTCGGCTTGTTGTAAGGCCAGCAATGTAGCTTGCCCGGCATTGTATTGCAGTTTAATAATCCGGATGGTGCTATCATTCAGTAATACATTCTTTTTGGCAATGTTTAACTGCTCATCCAGCATCAACAGGTTGTAATACCCGTCTGATACATTGGCTACTAACTGCGTTTGTACCGCTTTTCGGGCCTCGGCGGTTTGTAGGTAAACAGCCAGCGCTGCCGCTTTACGGCTGCTGATTTTACCCCAAATGTCGGCTTCCCATGATACGGTTACCGAAGCATTGTAATCCTCAATGTGCCTGCTGCCCAAAAACTGGCTCAGGCTAATGCCGTTTAAGCTGTTGTTGGATGGCCGGTTGATGGTCGCTGAAACACCTGCAGAAACGGTAGGGACATTGCCCCATTTAGCTTGCAACAGCGTTTGGCGGGCGGCTTCAATGTTCTTAACTGCCAGCTGCAAATCATTATTGCGTGTTAAGGCGCTGTCAATGAGTGCTTGAAGCGTGTTTTCGGTAAAAAAGCTTCTCCAGGGCAGGCGGCCAACCGAACTGGTGTCGGTATTCACTTCGGCCCGGTAGCTGCTCGGTAAGTTTAAATCGGGCAGCTTTGTATTTTTAGAAACCTTACAGGCGCTGAGCAACAGCATTGCGCCTGCAATAAGGTAACTTAATTTTATAGTTTTCATTTTGGTATGAATGCGTGATTAATGCAATGAAAGTTCAGTTTGGTTTTCAGGGGTCTGTTGTCCGTTGTTACGGCCGTCCTTATGTGGTACACTAACTGGCACACCGCTGATGCGCTCCTGCAGGTGCTGGAAGATGACGAACAGTACCGGGATGATGAACAAGCCTAATACTACACCACTAATCATACCACCCGCAGCACTGATGCTGATAGAATGGTTGCCCTGTGCTGATGGACCGGTAGCTGTCATCATCGGCACCAAGCCCACAATAAAGGCCAGCGAGGTCATGATGATTGGGCGCAGGCGTAATCTTGCCGCTTCAATGGCAGCAGTAACCAAACCTTCGCGGTTACGGCGGCGCTGTACGGCAAACTCCACAATCAGGATGGCATTCTTCGCCAGCAAGCCGATGAGCATGATGAGCGCTACCTGTACGTAAATGTTATTTTCGATGCCGGTAAAGCCCAGCACCACAAATACACCTAATATACCTGTAGGAATGGAAAGTATAACTGCTAAAGGCAACAGGTAACTTTCGTACTGTGCCGCCAGCAGGAAGTATACAAATACCAAACACAGCAGGAAGATAATAGCTGATTGTCCACCTGAGGAGATCTCTTCGCGGGTTTGGCCCGAAAATTCATAGGTGACGCCGGTAGGCAGCTGAGTTTTAGCGGTTTCTTCAATCGCTTTAATCGCATCACCAGAACTATAACCTGGTTTTGGAATAGCGTTAATGCTGATAGAGTTGAACAGGTTGTAACGTGATGCTGTTTCTGAGCCATAAACGCGTTTTAATTTTACCAGCGTTTTAATCGGCACCATTTCGCCGCTGCGGTTTTTAACAAACACCCGGTCAATAGCCGAAGGGTCGGTACGGTCGGCAACATCGGCCTGCATTACCACACGGTAATATTTACCAAACCGGTTAAAATCTGATGCCTGGGCACTACCAAAATAGGCCTGCATGGTTTGCAATATATCGCGCACGTTTACACCCAACTGGTTGGCTTTTTCATCATCTACTTCCAGTTGCAGTTGCGGGTAATCGGCTTTAAACTGCGTGAAGGCAAAGGCAATTTCTTTACGCTGCATCAGTTTACTGATAAACTCATTGGCAGTACCACTGAATTTGGCCAGGGTGCCGCCGGTTTTATCTTGCAATACAAAGTCGAGCGCTTCTACGTTGCTAAAGCCTGGTACGGTAGGGAAGCTGAATACGAAAAACGTTCCACCCGGTATAGCACCCATTTTTTGACGGATGATATCCTGTATGGCGTTAATATCTTTCACCGCCCCGCGTTCTTCATTCGGTTTTAACAGCACGAAGGCTACGGCTGCTGATGGACTGTTGGAGTTGGTTAACAAGTTAAATCCATCAATGGTAGTCACAAAGCGTGCGGCAGGTAAGGCACGTAATTCTTTCTCTGCCTGGTTGAGCACTTTGATAGTTTTATCCAGCGATGTTCCTGATGGCGTAGAGATAGATATCGCTACGAAGCCCTGATCTTCAGTTGGGATGAAGCCTGATTTGGTGCTGCGTACCATGTAGATAGTAACCGCAGTAACTAATGCCAAACCGGCAATGCCTACCCATTTACGGGCAATCAGGAATTTTACGCCGCTAATGTAACGCTCTGTTAGTTTGTTGAAGCCGCCATTGAAGCCAGCTGAAAATTTTTCCTTGAAAGTTTTCGGCTTTTCACCATCAGTTTTACCATGTGAGCTTTTTAATACCAGTGCAGCCAGCGCCGGGCTAAGGGTTAATGCGTTAACCGCAGAGATAACAATGGCGATAGACATGGTAAAGGCAAACTGCCGGTAGAATATGCCCGTTGAGCCGGTCATGAAACCTACAGGCAAGAACACTGCTGCCATTACCAAAGTGATGGAAATAATAGCGCCGGTGATTTCGCTCATGGCCGATAAGGTAGCACTGCGTGCAGGCAAGTGATCGTGTTCCATTTTGGCGTGCACGGCCTCAACTACTACAATGGCATCATCCACCACAATACCAATAGCCAGTACCAGCGCGAACAGCGTAAGCAGGTTGATAGAGAAGCCGAACAGGCTCATAAAGAAGAAAGTACCTACTACAGCTACAGGTACGGCTACTGCCGGAATGAGGGTAGAGCGTAAATCTTGCAAAAAAAGCAGTACTACGATGAATACCAAAATGAAGGCTTCAATCAGCGTATGTTTTACCTGCTCAATGGATTCATCCAATGCAGTTTTAGTGCGGTAAAACTGGTTGTATTTGATACCTTTCGGGAAATCCTTTGATACCTTTTCCATCAAATGGTCAATAGCAATCTGGATTTCGTTAGCGTTAGAACCGGCCAATTGAATTACACCAATACCGATACCATCTGCACCGTTCAGGTGGGTTAAGCTGGTATAGGAGTAAGCGCCCAGTTCCACACGGGCCACATCTTTCAAGCGCAGCACCGAGCCATCAGTATTGGCCCTAATAGTGATATTTCCATATTCCTCGGGTTTGGTGAGTTTACCTTTGTATTTAATGATATACTCAAAAGCTTCGGTACTGCGTTCGCCAAATTTACCGGGAGCAGCTTCCAGATTTTTATCCTGTATGGCAGCCATTACTTCGGCAGGAGTCACCTGGTAGGCAGCCATTTGACTGGGGTTCAGCCATACCCGCATCGAGTAATCTTTAACACCGCCGAATATGGTAGCCGAACCTACGCCGGGTATACGCTTAATTTCAGGAATAATGTTGATTTGCGCGTAGTTGGCAATAAATGTTTGGTCGTACTTTTTAGGGTCTTCGGTATATATACCAATAGCGCCAATCAGGCTGTTTTGCTGTTTGGTGGTGGTAATACCCTGTTGCACTACTTCCGCAGGCAACTGGCTGGTGGCCTGTGCCACACGGTTTTGTACATTCACCGCAGCCTGGTCGGGGTTGGTGCCCTGCTTAAAGTAAACGGTTATAGCCAAACTACCATCGTTGCTGGCGGTAGAGGTCATGTAACTCATGTTCTCCACACCGTTGATGGATTCTTCTAACGACGGAGCTACGGAGCGCAGTACGGTTTCGGCATTAGCGCCGGGGTACACCGCGGTTACCAGTACAGCCGGAGGCGCAATATCCGGAAACTGTTGCAGCGGTAGTTTAGTAAGGCCAAGTACCCCCAGTATCAGCAGCAATATGGATATTACCGTTGAGAGTACCGGCCGTTCGATAAATTTCTTTAACATGATAGTGTTGAATTAGTGTGATGAGTAGGCAAGAGCAGCATTTTTAACCGGTTCAGGTTTAATAGCCTGGCCTTCCTGTAAGTGGTCAATGCCTGCAGTTACAATGCGGTCGCCGGGTTTTACGCCCGATTTAACGAGGTAATTGTTGCCGCTTTTGCCTTCAATAATTATAGGTTGTTTGCTTACCTTATTGCTGTCGCCAACAGTGTATACAAACACTTTATCCTGCATTTCAAGTGTGGCATCCATTGGTATTACATTAACGTTGTTGTGATGTAATGCTAGCTTTACCTTACCTGTATTGCCAGAGCGTAAAATGCCGCCGGCATTAGGGAAACTTGCGCGCAAAGTAATGGCCGCAGTGCTTCTATTAAACTGGCCGTCTACCATATCTACCTTGCCGGGTACAGTATAAGCGCTGTCATCAGATAAAATCAGTTCTACCGGCGGCAGGTGTTTGATTTTTTCCTGAAGGTTGTTACCAGCGTAATTGGCTTTAAAACTTACAAATTCGTCCTCGCTGAGTGAAAAGTACACGTGTACATCGTGCACATCTGATAACTGGGTAAGCGCTATCGGATCGGCCGGGCCTACTAAACTACCTTGTTTCTTTTGCAGGCGGCCTAAATATCCGTTCACGGGTGCTTTAATTAAGGTATAACCCAAGTTGATTTGCGCGGTACCTACTTCAGCCTTTGCCTGCTCCAGGTTGGCCTTGGCAATGGTTAAGGCTGCTTTGGCAGCTTTGAGCTGATAATCTGATATAACTTTGTTTTGCACCAGCGGGGTGAGTTTTTCAACTTCAAGTTGAGCGTTGGCTAAAGCACCTTCTGCTGCATGCTGCGCCGCCCTGGCATTATTCAACCGCTCGGCATAGGGGCGGTCGTTAATTTTAAACAGTGGCTGACCTTTGGTTACATAAGCACCTTCGTCAACAAAGATGCGATCAAGTGTGCCGTCAACCTGCGGGCGTATCTCTACGTTAACAGCGCCTTCTACCGATGCTGGGTACTCTTGATAAGTGGTGGGATTACCGGCTTGTACTTCCATTACCGGAAGCGCAGGCACTACGGCCTGTGGTTGCTGCGGTGGCTGTGAGCAACCGTACATCACCGCTATCATTAAAATTAATACTGAAGCTTTCATGTGTTTGTTTTTTGTATTAAGGATTGAGATTTTGTTAAAAACTGTAGTGAATAGTGAAGATGATTTAAAATTAAAGTTGGTTTTGCCTGAAAAATTTAACATTAATAAAAAAGTTAACAGTGTTAAGTGATATGTTAAAAAGTTTTATAAGCGGAAATTGCCAATTATAAATAATAAGAAAATATGTGGTTACTAACGTTTGATAGCATGTATAATGCCGCCTATAGTATCTTTAAGTACCTGCTGGTTAATATCATCAGATACGTTTTGCCTTACCAGGTTGATTGAAATTAAGCCATGAAGTACGGACCAGAACGTATAATATCTCCGGCATATTTCGTCTTCTGTAGCATTTTTTTCACCTATCAACTGTTCAATTACCTCACTAATCATTGTAGCCGGTATTTCCGATTCGGGTATTTCATTGTCAAATACACAGCAGTTTACTTCTATACCAAACATCAGTTGGTAAAGCTCTTTGTTGGCAAATGCAAAATGCCAGTAGGTGAGCCACATGGCCTCCAGCTGCTTTTCCGGTAAACGGTGCTGGTCGCGCGCTACAGTCATTTCCCGGCTCAGCATACAATAACCCATTTTGGTTAACTCCAGCAGCAGTGCCTCCTTATTGGCGAAGTACTCATAGATTACAGGCGCTGTATACTCAATCACATCAGCAATTTTACGCATACTTAATGCCTGCCAGCCTTCCTTTTTGCCTATAGCCAGGGCAGCATCCAGAATATTGGTTCTGGTTTCATCTTTCAATCGTTGTTTACGCTCTTTGCTGCCCATTTCTTACGCTGTTTAATTTATCTAACAGTGTTAAGCAAAAGTATATTGTTTTGTTTGTGATAGTTTAATTTGAATGTCATTAAATAATTAATGAGATTAGGTCTTCTAATAGGCTTCAACAATGCAACACATAGCTTAAGCCCTTACATTATAGTGTTATCATCAAATTATATATCTATCATCTTGAAAAAAATCTTACTCACTTCAGCACTGATCAGTTTGAGCGCCACCTCGCTTTTCGCTCAAAACAAAAATATCTACTACACCGGCTGGATTGATTTTAATAAAAACGGCCGGATGGACGTGTTTGAAAATCCTAAAGAGCCGGTAGAAAAACGGGTAGCCGATTTGCTGTCGCAAATGACCCTTGAAGAGAAGACCTGTCAGCAAGCTACCCTGTATGGTTACAAGCGGGTATTGAAAGATGAGATGCCAACGCCCAACTGGAAAAATGAAATTTGGAAAGATGGTATTGCCAATATTGATGAAGAACTGAACAACCTCACCTCACATACCGATGATGCACCTACTCAATACAGCTTTCCGTATAGTAAACATGCTTCGGCGATTAATATTGTGCAAAAATGGTTTGTGGAGCAGACCCGACTGGGGATACCGGTTGATTTTACCAACGAGGGCATTCACGGCCTGAACCATGATCGCGCCACCCCATTGCCGGCGCCTATTGGGATTGGCAGCAGCTGGAACAAGCAGTTGGTCTACCATGCCGGTACTATAGTAGGCCGCGAGGCCAAAGCGCTGGGATATACAAATGTGTATGCCCCTATACTTGACCCCGCGCGCGATCAGCGCTGGGGCAGGGTGGTGGAATGCTATGGGGAAAATCCTTTTCTCATCGGCGCATTGGGTACCCAAATGGTAAGAGGCATTCAGGAGCAGGGCGTAGCTTCCACTTTAAAACATTATGCGGTGTATAGTGTGCCTAAAGGCGGCCGCGATGGTAATGCCCGTACCGACCCGCATGTAGCACCACGCGAAATGTATCAGCTGTATTTATATCCTTTTCAAAAAGTAATTCATGATGCCCAACCGATGGGGGTGATGAGCAGCTATAATGATTGGGATGGCGTGCCGATTACCGGCAGCTATTTCTTCCTGACCGAATTGCTGCGCCAGAAATTTGGCTTCACTGGTTATGTGGTATCAGACAGTGAGGCGGTTGAATTTCTGTATTCCAAACACCATGTAGCCGCCGATATGAAAGGCGCAGTAAAGCAGGCTATTGATGCAGGCCTTAATGTACGTACCAATTTCACCATGCCGCAAACTTACATTATGCCCCTGCGCGAATTGGTAAAAGAGGGGAGCGTAAGCATGCAAACATTAGACAAGAGCGTAGCCGATGTACTGCGCGTAAAGTTTAGGTTGGGCTTGTTTGACCACCCTTATGTGCAAGACCCTAAAGCTGCAGACCGTATTGTACACACTGCTGCTGACGAAAGTTTTGCCTTGCAACTTAACCGAGAATCAATGGTGTTACTAAAAAACGAAAACCATCTGCTGCCTCTGAATAAAACTAAACTTAAAAATATACTGGTTACCGGCCCGCTGGCTGCGGCAGAGAGTTATGCCATTAGCCGCTACGGCCCGTCACACAACAAAGTAACCAGCGTATTGGAAGGTATTCAAAAATACGCAGGTGCAGGTATAAGCGTAAACTATGCCAAAGGATGCGATGTAGTTGATGCCACCTGGCCCGAAAGCGAAATCATTACCACGCCTCTAACTCAACAAGAACAGGCTGATATAGATGCCGCCGTTGCCAAAGCCAAAAATGCCGATGTGGTGATTGCCGTGGTAGGAGAGGATGAAAAGCAAGTGGGCGAGAGCCTGTCACGCACCGGGCTCAATTTACCCGGCCGCCAATTGCAGTTATTGCAAGCTTTGCAAGCTACAGGCAAACCCGTGGTAATGGTGATGATTAACGGGCAGCCACTTACCATCAACTGGGAAAACCGCTATCTCCCGGCCATATTAGAAGCTTGGTTCCCTGGTCCGCAAGCGGGGCAGGCAGTGGCAGAAACCCTGTTTGGCGATAACAATCCGGGCGGTAAGTTATCCATCACTTTTCCGAAGACTACCGGGCAAATTGAATTGAACTTTCCATTCAAACCGGCGTCGCAGGCCAACCAGCCTACATCAGGGCCAAACGGCTATGGTAAAACCAGCGTAAACGGTGCTTTATATCCGTTTGGTTACGGTTTAAGTTACACCACCTTTGCATACCGTAATCTTAAAGTTGAACAACTTGCAAAACATAGTCAAAGTGATGTGATTGTAACTGTTGATATCACCAACACCGGGCAGGTGAAAGGTGACGAGGTGGTACAATTATATTTAAAAGATGTAGTAAGCAGTGTAACCACTTATGATTATGATTTGCGCGGCTTCGAACGTGTGCCCTTAGCGCCAGGTGAAACTAAAACGGTGAAATTCATACTTCATCCTGATGACCTGGCTTTACTGGATAAAAATATGAATTGGACAGTGGAACCCGGAAAGTTTAAGGTAATGATTGGCGCATCGAGCGAAGATATTAAACTAAGTACTGAATTTGAGGTAGAAGATTAAATTGCTTTATGGTGCACTTTGCACTATCGCTAATCGATGTAAATAATTGTAAATGAAGGTAAAATAGATTTTTTGCATTTCCAGGCACTTGCTGCGCTGCTTTGTACGTATATATTACGGTAATAAATGATTAAACATTTCGTTTTCGAACACGTATTAATGCAGTATTTGAATTTTTGAAATATGGAAATTGCAGAAGACAATCACCCTAATTATAGTTTAACCAAAAGCCGCGAGGAGGGATTTTACGAAGAAGATCATATCAACCCTTTACCGCGTGCAGTTATCCGCCCTAATTCGTTCAGCCTGTTGGATGGAGAGTGGAAATTTGCAACAGACCCTAATAACCGTGGTCTTACCGAAAACTGGTTTGTGAGTTATGATTACCCTGGCACTGCAAATTGGCCGGGCAGTGTGGAAACACATATGGCTAAAGCACAGCCCGAAGGTAAATCATGGCAGGATAATGTAATTGTTTGGTACGAACGAAGCTTTCCGTTGCCTGAGCTGGCCGATGGAGACGGTTCGCCTCGGGCGCAGCTACAGCTTACTTTTGGTGCCTGTGGTTACGAAACCATGGTTTGGCTGAATGGCCGCCCCTTAAAAACCATTGAAGGCGAAGATATGCATGTGGGGGAATATACCTCATTTTCATATGAGTTGGACGAAGCTGTACTACAGCCCATTAACCGCCTTACAGTACGTATTGCCAGCACCATGGATGCTGATACCACTCGTGGTAAACAAGAATCATTGGTATACAAACGCGGTGGTATATGGTACCAAACCTATACAGGCGCGGTGCGTAGCGTATGGCTGGAAAGTGTGGAGCGTAACCGACTGCGTTCGCGCGTAGGCGTAGTAAGTGTAATTGAAGATAACCTTGTCCGTTTCACTCTTACCACCCGTATTCATGATCCCGGTGCTTATACCATAAAGCTGAAAGTATATAACCGCCACCAAAATGTAGCCACTGATGCACCTATCGCTACTGATGAGTATCAGTTATTATTAGAAGCCGGGGAAAAGCAGCAGCGTCTGGTCATAGAAGTACCCGATGCCAAGCACTGGTCGCCAGAGTCGCCGCACTTGTATCGTTTGATTGCAGAATTGGTGGACAGCAATGGTTACAGCGCAAAAATTGAATCGCATTTTGGTATTCGTAAAATAGAAGCGCGGGGTAACTGCATATATTTGAATAACAAATCGGTTTATCTGGATGGTATATTGTACCAGCCTGGTATTGCCAGCTACGAAGAGATCAAACGGCATATGTATGCCATGAAGGAACTGGGCTGTAATCTGGTGCGCATCCATATTGCCGGTGTAGATCCGCGTATATATAATTTGGCAGATAAGCTGGGGATGCTGCTTTGGGTAGAGGTGCCAAGCCCGCATCGTTCTACTGCTAAAAGCCGGGCCAATCACCGTGCCGAATTACTGCGAATGCTGGCTATGATTTCAACTCATCCGTCGGTAATAATCTGGAGCCTGTACAATGAGGATTGGGGGGCACAGGATATTGCCACGAATCCCGAAACACGGGAGTACATTATTGAGCAATATCATTACATGCAAATCGTTCATCCGCAGTTTATAGTGGTTGATAATGATGGCTGGCAGCACATCTCGCACGAGGGCCGCTTAAAAAGCGATTTATTAACCGTACATATTTATACGCCGGAACTGGAACAGTGGAAAAAAACGCTGGATAACCTGGTAAGCGGTCAGCAAGTGGGTGTGGCGGCATTTCCGTTAATTGTTGGCGATCCGTTCTTCTACCGTAAGCAAGTGCCGTTGCTGGTAAGCGAATGGGGCGGTTTCGGTTTCGCTGATTACGGTGGCCCGCAAAGCAAGGAAGAGCGTACTAAAGATATTGCCGCCTATAAGCAGGAACTGCGTAAACGCCCGATTGCCGGAGATGTGTACACGCAAGCTACTGATATTGAAGATGAAGTAAATGGTATTATAGATTTTACTACGGGTAAGTTAAAAGTACCGTCAGGCTTGCTTAAATCCACTAACATAAATTCTGATTCAGAGGATTAAGTCACTTTCTTGAATATCGCGCTTTTCCACCTGTTTGTGGATCAACTTGCGATGTGTAATATGGCCCGCTGCTTATTAATCTATGGGGTTGGTAAGAAGCGAGCCATATGCTTTAGTTAGCATTTGTGTATCACCTTTTCAGGTACCCGGCCTATACAATCACTGATTTAAATATTATACAGTTTTTAATTTTTAAGAAAGCTTTTTATGGGATTATTAGCACCGGAAAATACAATAACTGCGTATAAATACGCATTATAGTGGGTTTTTATACTAAAGTTTAACTCAAAAGAAAACGGGGTATAGTTTCTGTTAGATTAATCAAAATCTCTTACAAATCATTTATACCCCGTATGAAGACCCTATCAAAATCATGCCCTTCAAATCTACTATGCTTTTCACATTTACGCTGGAATTTCGTTTTTCAGCGTCCCCAACATTTGTTAACCCGTTTCGCTGGTTACTTAAATGTATACTATATTGAAGAACCTATTTTTGACGCTGAAAAAGCTTATATATCATTCTCAACACAGGAAAACAATATAAAAGTTGGTGTTCCTCATCTACCTCAGGGATTAAACCCGCAGCAAGTTAATTTTGTAATGACTGCTCTGATAGATCAGTTTTTGGCGGGTAAGGATATGGATGATTTTGCTTTTTGGTATTACTCACCTATGGCGCTTGCGTTTACTGAAAAGCACATCCCGCGTGTAACCATCTTTGATTGCATGGATGAACTTTCGGCCTTCAAGAATGCGCCTGTAGAGTTAAAAGAGCAGGAAAGAAAATTAATGCAGCGCTCTGATGTAGTATTTACCGGAGGTTACTCGCTTTACGAAGCCAAAAAGAATCGCCATGCCAACATACATGCTTTCCCGAGCAGTATTGAAAAAGAACATTTTCAAACAGCCCGGAATGCGGCCGCCGAGCCAGAAGATCAGCGTAATATTGAAGGCGTCAAATTGGGTTTTTACGGCGTTATAGACGAGCGCTTTGATATTGACTTGATTAAAGGAATTGCCGATGCCAAACCCGAATGGCAAATTATTTTGCTGGGCCCGGTGGTAAAAATTGATCCGGCAACGTTACCTCAAAACAGTAACATACATTACCTGGGTCAGAAAAGTTATAAAGAATTACCGGCCTATCTTTCCGGCTGGGATATAGCGCTTATTCCTTTTGCAATGAATGAGTCTACACAATTCATTAGTCCAACTAAAACGCCTGAATATTTATCAGCAGGTAAGCCGGTGGTTTCTACGCCTATTAAAGATGTTATCAGGCCATACGGTAATCAAGAACTGGTTTATATTGCCAAAAATTCCGAGCAATTTGTACAAGCCATCGAGCAGGAGTTAGCCGTTACCGACAAATCGAAATGGTTAGCCGAAGTTGATGAGTTCCTGGCTGACCAGTCATGGGATCAAACTGCCGAAGATATGTTATTGCACATAAATAATGCTGCAAGCCGCAAGTATTCAATTGCCAGCTAAATTACATTGATTTACATGGCTGTATATTTAATTGCGGCCATGTAAACCATTTTAAATTCAACCAGGTTCAAAGTATTACGCTTAACAACAACACAGTGCAATGGCTGAACCTAAAAGCAGAGCCGGTATTAAAGCCTTAAACTGGCTGAATTTTTTTGCGGCAGATATCAGTACCGGTGTTGGCCCCTTCCTGGCCGTTTTTCTTACCGCCAACCAGCACTGGAAAGCAGGGCAAATCGGCATTGTTTTGTCTGCCATGAGTTTTTCGGCGGTTATCACACAGTCTATTGCAGGCTATGTGGTGGGCAAAACCAAATATAAACGCATCCCTATTATCATTGCCACCATTGTATTGGGGGTATTATCTTTTTCTATTCCGTTCTTCCCATCATTTAAGTATATCCTGTGCGTGCAAATAATAATGGGAGTCGCATCCGCATTTTATATGCCTACGCTGATTGCGCTGGCAGCCTCGTTGTCTGGTAAAGGTGAGTTTGATGGCGTAATCAGCAAAAATCAAGGCTTTAACCATGCAGGTAATGTAATAGCTGCAATTTTTATTGGTGTTGTTGGCAAGTATACCCATAACGAAGGTATATTTTATTGCTTGCTTACCTTAGCGGTCTTCTGTGTGATTAGCGCATTGTCTATTCCGCAAAATCAAATCAAGCAGTCCGCTTTACCGTCTTCAGAAAATGGCAAAAAAGAAATGTCATTCAAAGAGGTATTTAAATACAAACCTCTGCTTATTTTTTTGCTTACAGCTTTCAGTTTTCATTTAGCCAATGGCGCATTATTACCACTGGTGGGGCGTGATGTTTCTTTAGGTCGTAGCTCAAATTCATCGCTTTACCTCTCGGCTTGTGTAATAGTAGCGCAACTGGTGATGGTACCGGTATGCTATATCTGTGGTAAGCAGGTGCATAAAGGGCGAAAATGGCTGCTTATTATTGCGTTTACTATTTTACCCATCAGGGCTTTGTTGTACACCGTTAGCGCAAATCCGTATTATCTAATTTCGGTTCAGGTACTGGATGGTATAGC
This sequence comes from Mucilaginibacter koreensis, assembly GCF_054783355.1. Lineage (NCBI taxonomy): Bacteria > Pseudomonadati > Bacteroidota > Sphingobacteriia > Sphingobacteriales > Sphingobacteriaceae > Mucilaginibacter > Mucilaginibacter koreensis. Next base: position 906,705 of record NZ_BAAGQS010000001.1, read on the forward strand.
GGCTGGTATATTCGGGGTGGTTTCAATCCTGATGGTGGCTGACTTAATGGGTGAATCAGGTTCTGCAATTTTCGCCCAAGGGTTATTGGTTACCGTGGCAGATTTGGGCGGCTCGTTGAGTAACGTGATGTCGGGTTTCATTGTAGATGCCGCCGGCTTTACTACAGCCTTTATTGTATTGGCTTGCATTGCAGCAGGTGCTTTATTGTTGTTGTGGTTAGCCGTACCCGAAACGCTCAATTTCACAGAGCAAATCCCTGAGACAGCAAGGGCTAGGAGCCAGCGGTAACGATTGCGTGAATAATAAAGCCGGATTGTTTGGTAAACTGTAGGGTCAGTATTAAATTTAGCCGGCCTGGCAACATTTACCGCCGAGCAAACCATTGCCAAACCTATGTACTGTCAACTTCAAATCATCGGTAAAAATAACCGGTTAGCTGATACATGATGAAAAACTTTTTAGACGAGAATTTTTTACTGCGAAATAAAACAGCCGAGCATTTGTACCATACCTATGCCGCTGCCATGCCGATTATAGATTACCATTGCCACCTTGACCCTGCACAAATGGCCGGTAAAATCACCTTCAAAAATCTGACTGATGTTTGGCTGCGCGGCGACCATTATAAATGGCGGGCCATGCGGGCCAATGGTATTGCTGAGGAGTATATTACCGGGAACCGTACCGATTGGGAAAAGTTTGAAAAGTGGGCAGCAACTGTCCCTTATACGTTACGCAACCCGCTTTACCATTGGACGCACCTGGAATTGCAACGTTACTTTGGCATCCATGAGCTGTTGTCGCCTGAAACCGCCAGAACGATTTATGACAGTTGCACTGAGAAACTGCAAACACCTGCATATTCGGTACAAGGTTTGGTGTCTAAAATGAATGTAAAGGTGATTTGTACCACTGATGATCCTGTTGATAGCCTGGAATATCACCGCCAATTAAAGCAGAGCAACTGGGGCACTAAAGTTTTTCCGGCCTTCAGGCCCGATAAAGCTATGAACCCCGATGATGTTGCGGCATCGAATCAGTACATTGATCGGTTGGCAGCAGTAAGCGATATTCATATTGCTGATTACAGCGATTACCTGAAGGCCCTAAAAAGCCGTCATGATTACTTCGCCCAAAATGGCTGCTGTGTATCAGACCATGGTTTGGAGCATATTTACGCCGAAGATTATACAGATGAGGAGGTAAAAGGCATCTTCAACAAAATTCGCTCAAAGGTTGAGTTAACAACTGTTGAAGCGTTGAAGTTCAGGTCGGCATTGCTTTATGAGTTTGCCTTATGGGATCATGAAAAAGGCTGGGTGCAACAATATCACTTAGGTGCATTACGTAACAACAACATCAGGGCTTTTCAATTGCAGGGGCCCGATACCGGTTATGATTCTATTGGTGATTTTAAACAAGCCATGAGCTTGTCCAAATTTTTGAATCGCCTGCAAAGTACAAACCAACTGACTAAAACTATTTTGTATAACCTTAACCCGGCCGACAATGAGTTGATGGCCACTATGGTAGGTAATTATAATGATGGCAGTGTGGCCGGTAAAATACAATTCGGCTCGGCCTGGTGGTTTTTGGATCAAAAGGAAGGGATGACCCGGCAATTGAATGCCTTATCATCCATGGGGCTGCTGAGTAAACTGGTGGGCATGCTAACTGACTCGCGCAGTTTCTTGTCTTTCCCACGCCACGAATACTTCCGCCGCCTGTTATGCAACCTATTTGGCGAAGACATTGAAAACGGCGAGTTGCCTGATGATGTGGAATGGGTCGGAAAAATTATTAAAGATATCTGTTATTACAATGCGAAAGCTTATTTCCCTTTTAATGAATAAGAACAGTTGATTAGCAAGCAGGTGTGCTCTATCTCCCGAGATAAAATGTTAGTTATCAAGCAGAAGTGACAATTTTCACTTAAACGTTTTCGTAAATTTTCATTCAGTAAACGGCATCACAGGGTATGGCAATAAGTACATTAGTGCATGAAAACCATTGCTTTACTACTTTTCTTATGGCTGGGCCAGGCTGCTGTATTTGCTGAAACCTATACTATACATACCCAACAAGAGTTCAATATGGCAACGGCTGCAGTTCAGCCTGGCGATGTCATTGTCATCGCCAATGGTACTTATACCGGCTGGAGTGTAGATGTACCCACCATAGGCACAGCAGCACAGCTCATTACAATTAAGGCAGAAGAGGAAGGAAAAGTAATTCTTACTGGTAATAGTACTCAAACCATCTTTAAGCTTACAGGGAGATATACCACTTTAAGCGGTATCACTTTTACCGCTTGTAAGCTGATTAGAGCCGATAAGCGGTCAGGCGTTTTAGTTGAGCTAAATAAAAGCACACAGTGTCGCATTACGCAATGCAGTTTTACACAAAATGAAGCAACTATACAATATACGCCTTTGGTCATTGTATCGGGCAATGGTCAAAGCAACAGGATAGACCACTGTAATTTTGTGTCAAATCTTAATAATCAGGAAGTGCAGGTGAAGGTCACTAAAGAGGATTACCCTTTACACACGCTGATTGATCATAACCTGTTCAAGGATAAAGCTCACGTCACCTGGCCCAATTCGAACGGCGGCGAATGCGTGCAGATAGGGCAGGACCCCGTACTGCTTGGCACCATAGCCCCACTTACTACCGTGCGCGATAATCACTTTGTTAAATGCAACGGCGAACCTGAAGTTATTAGCAACAAATGCTCAGGTAATCAGTACATCAACAACGTTTTTGAAAATTGCGAAGGCGAACTGGTGATGCGTGGCGGCCACGATTGCCTGATTGATAGCAACACCATTAGCGGCGGTATTGGCGGTTTACGTATAAACGGAACCGGCCATACAATAACACATAACAAAATAAGTCAGGTAAAAACCGGCATACGCCTGATGTACGGAATGGCTAAAGGCAAAGAAGAAATTGGCTTTTATATTGCAGCGGCAAATTGTACCATTAAAAACAATGTAATCGAAAATTGCACTACCGCCATCCTGGTTGGTGACAGCAAGAATGCAGATTGGACAGGTAAGTTTGATACTCAACGCTATCCTTCACGCACTACACAGGATGTGGGGCCTGCGGATAATCAAATTGCGGATAATAAATTTGCCGGTAATCAAGCTAATGTCGTTACCAACAGATAACAAAGTTTGGTAAGGTAGCTGCAGCCGTAAAAATAGCAGCAAACTTTTACCTGCCATCTCACGGGTATTGCAGCAAACTACGAACTAACCAACAATCATAGTTCAACAAATGCGGTTGGTAAACCAGGTGATTGTACACCTACTACACTTTTGCCGCCATTGTTTTTTACCTGTATCAACGCACGCCCGTTAGCGGCCTGAATTTTACGCGAGCCATGGCTTGTTCCCAAGTCGTCCATCAAAATGCCATCGCCGCTTATTGAGAAATATATCCAATTGGCTGCATTAAGGCAGGGCGTTTGTTTAGCATCTACTAACTTGACTTCTATGGTGCTTATGCCTTGCGCTGTGCTGATTGCTTTAAGCTGAAGTTGTGCCGGTTTGTTCCATTTTTTGGTTTGGTAATATTGAGTCAAAGTATCAATCACCACAGATTGGCCGCGATGTGCTATAACTTTCAAATGGTTTTCACCTTCTTTTAGGGGCACCATCCAGCGTAGGCCGGCGGCCGGATAATCTTGGCTGTTGCGCATTTTCGTACCGTAGCTCTTACCATTTACCAGTAGTTCGGCTTGTTCGCAGTTAGCGTACACTTTTATCATTTTCAATTCGCCCTCATCACCCCAGCGCACAGGCCAGTTATTACCGAAAATATGGGCCATTGGTTTTTCTGACCAGTAAGATTGTACCACATAATAAGCTTCCTTTGTAGTTAGATCACTTTGCACCACGCCTTTCTGGTTCATGTAAGGGATAGGGTTATCTGGTCGCAGTGGGGTGGAAAAATCTTTAAATGTCCAAAAAGCAGAACCTGTTAAGGACGGCATGGTTTCTTGTTCCTTTAAATGCCAATCAAACAGGTTACAAATGTAACTTTCCGTCCAGTTGCCGTCTTTAGCAGCAGTAATCTTTGTTTTGCCTTTGAGTAGTGTATCAGCCGGGTAGGCTTTGCCATGGGCGATAATGGTGCCTGGTGGGTTAACATCATCTGCTTCATCAAAGCGCCCGGCATGGCTATCGCCACCCCATTCGGCATGAAAGAAATGATTTACTTTAGGAATTTCGTCTTTTGTAAACTTTTTGTATTGAGTATACACACCTTTGTACCAGCCTGCCCAAATAGAAGGCGAATACACGTCAGGTATGTCTTTACAAAAATCGCAGCGGCGTATAGTGGTTTTACGTGATGGGTCCAATCGGTGAGCCAAATCGTTTTGCGACTTCATAAATGTCCTGATTTTCTCTTTGTCAAATTCCGGAAAGTCGCCTTCCCAGTCATTTTCGTTGCCCAGGCCCCATAAGATAATGGAGGGATGATTGTAGTGCTGCTCAATCATGTGGGTAAGCATTTGCTGCGCCTGTGCCTGGTAAGTTTCGCCGCCCAGGCCACCACGGCACCAAGGCTCTTCTTCCCAGACCAGCAACCCTAAGCTGTCGCAAAGGTTGAGTACAATGCGTGATTGTTGGTAATGCCCCAGCCGGATAAAATTAGCCCCCATGTTTTTAATTAGCTGCATCTCCTGCCTAATCATATCTTCGGTCATGGCTGCAGCCACACCGGCATGATCTTCGTGCCGATGTGTACCGCGCAACAACAAGCGTTGACCGTTTAAATAAAATGGACCTTTATCAGCAAATTCAAAGCTACGAAATCCCACTTTTTCGGTTTTGGTGTAAGGTTGATTGTTGATGGTATAATTCAGCTTGACAGTATATAGTACCGGGTGCTGGGGCGACCATAGCAGCGGGTTGTTAAGTTTAATTGTTGCCAGTGCCTGGTTTTCATTTGCAGAAGGCGCTATATTTTTTAATTGCCGAACAAGTTTACCAGCCGGGTTGTACAGCGTGATTGTACACAATGGGGCTTGATTTTGCTGCGGATTGTAAAAGCGGGCTTTAATATCGATGGTACCTGTCTTATCTTTAATATTCGCAGCGGCAAATATATCCTCAACCGAAACAGCCGGTGTGTAAACTAAATTAAGGTAGCGATAAATACCTCCATAGACGTTAAAGTCTGACAGTCGGGAAGGTATGCTCTCCACATCGCGCGAGTTATCACAACGAATCTCAACAGGTATTTTACCTTTGAATTGTTGGGTATAAGCTTGCGTCTTTTTGAAATTTTCGATAGCTTCTGTTAAATCTACAGTCCATTCGTCGTACCCGCCATTATGGGAAGCAACCTTGGTCGTATATACATAGACTTCGGTCTTTTGTCCGGCACCTTCAAAGTGCAGTAGGGTGCGTCCGTTGGTGTAGGGGTTCTTTACCTCAATTTGCGTGCGGTACCAGCCCGGTCCTTGGTAGTAATTTAAGTCAGGGTCATAAGCATCGCGGGCGTTAAAACAGTGAGGCAGGGTTACGCTTTGCCATTGCGGCACAGTTTCAGGACCATCTTTAGTAATTGGGCGTACGGCTTCCCAGATACTGCCCAGATCCTGGCGCAAAAATTCCCAGCCATTGTTTAGCCTTATGCTTTGCTGCGCAAAAGATGGTTTTGCAAGAAGAAATAGCACAAAAAATAAAAATAACCTTGCTTTGTACGGCTTCACTTTAATGTTCAATAAATACATTACCTGCCAGAGATAAATAACTCAAACAGAAAGTAATAATGTGAGTGAAATAATTGGTTTACAGCTCAAACATGCTGACTTATGTGTTCAAAAATATCAGCAATGTCTGGCTATAAGTCATCCAAAGACGGTTTTATTTACGACATCGTTTTCGAATTCGTAATGTTTTCAAGGCATAGAAGAAGGGTATCTCCTTGTAGTAAGGGGCAGTAAACTTTCTTAATTTCTGGCTGCACTGGAATCTCGTATTACCAGTTGGGTAGGCAGCACACGTGTTTCAAAATGATCAACCGGACGCTTGCGCTGAATTAGGTCAATCAGCATTTGGGTTGCGGTTTTACCTATTTCAAAACCGGGTTGATAGATAGTGCTCAGGGCAGGATTCAGTACTTCGGCCTGAGCCGTATTGGTAAAGCCGATTAGCCCGATATCCTGCGGTATTTTAACTTTTAATTTGTGCAACAAGGCCAGCGTAGTGGTTGTGATACGGTCGGAGGCAGTGAATATCGCATCGGGGCGCTCTTTCAGGCTCAATAATTCCGTAAGTGCATTTTCAATTTCTTCTGTCAGCTTACCGCCGTGGGGGCAATATTTGATGTAATCGTCATCCACCTCAATTCCTTGGTTGGTTAAAGCTTTTTTGTAACCGGCCAGTCGCTCGCCGGTAATAGAAGTATTTGCTGAGCTGGTGATATGGGCAACGCGCTGATAACCCGATTCAAGCAAGTGCGCAGTGCCCTCATAAGCACCGCCAAAGTTGTCGGCAATCACCTTATGGGTATCCAACTCATTGCTGATGCGATCAAAAAAAACAATGGGCAAGCCTTGAGAATGCAATTTCTTTAAATACTCTATATCATTCGTTTCAGTAGATAGGGAAATCAGCAGCCCGTCAATAGACCGGTAGGTGAGGTGATTAACGTTGTTTACTTCCAGTTCAAATGATTCGTGGGTTTGTGTGATAATTACATTATACCCGTTCTGATAAGCAACCGATTCAATCCCGTTTATAACCTGCGCAAAAAAATGATTATCAATAGTAGATACCACAATACCGATGGATTTGCTGTTGCCTTTCTTCAAGCTTTGTGCAATCGGGTTAGGCCGGTAATTATGAGCGTCGGCATAATCAGTTACCCTTTTTTTGGTGGCGGCGCTTATCTCATAGCTATCGCGCAGTGCCTTTGATACCGTCGATACAGACAGCTTTAACGCTTTCGCAATGTCTTTAATAGTAATCGCCTCGAAATTCATAACTGGTATTTGGCCTGCAATACTCAATGCAAAGTAAGCAGGTAAAATTGATGCTTTAAATATATGATAAATTTTGTCAATTAACCGAGGATAGCTTTGCTGTGTTAACCTTTTGCTAACCTAAAATTTATGATGTGAGGGAATGCTTTTTGAAATAAATCGTTATTGAACAAGTCAGTAAATAACTTACAAAGTTCCTGTTGATTCACACATTATTACTAAAACGTTTGCGTAAATAATACTGCCTGTAAATGTTAAATTCAACAGAAATTGCATGTAATATTGAGTGGTCTGTTGCAGGCCAGCACTAATTAAAAAACTATTCGAATGATTTCAAGTGCCTTATTTCAAGAGGGAGTGCAAACCCAATGGCAGGATGCCGCCCCGGGTATACAGCGCCAACTATTAGGCTATGATGAAAAACTGATGCTGGTAAAAGTAAAGTTAGAAGCAGGCAGCGTGGGCAGAATGCATAGCCATCCACATTCGCAATCTACCTATGTAGAAAGCGGTGTGTTTGAGATTACTATAGGCGAAGCGAAGAAAGTGATCAGGGCAGGCGATGGCTATTATGTGCCGCCTTACACCGAGCACGAATGCACTTGCATAGAACCAGGAGTGCTTATCGATAGTTTCAGCCCTTGCCGGTGGGATTTTTTATCATCCGATCACAACCAATTTACGTTATAAAACTTTAGTTTAATGATTAAAATCTATACACCTTGATATGAGTTTAGAGCAAACGTGGCGCTGGTACGGGCCTAATGATCCGGTAAGTTTGTCGGACGTACGGCAGGCCGGGGCTACAGGCGTAGTTACGGCACTGCACCATATTCCTAACGGCGAAGTTTGGCCGGTAGAAGAGATACAGGAGCGCAAAGAAGTTATTGAAGCCGCAGGTTTAACATGGTCGGTGGTAGAAAGTGTGCCGGTGCATGAAGATATTAAACGACGAACCGGTAATTACCAGCGGTATCTGCAAAACTATCGTCAAACCTTACTGAATTTGGGTGCGTGCGGTATTGATATTGTGTGCTACAACTTTATGCCGGTGCTTGACTGGACACGTACCGACTTGGATTTTCTGATGCCGGACGGTTCTACAGCATTAAAGTTTGATGCTGTTGCGTTCGCTGCTTTTGAATTGTTTTTATTAAAAAGACCGGGAGCCGAAGACCTATATCCGCAAGATGTTCAAGAGAAAGCTAAAGCTTATGCTGATCGGTTAAGCGAAAGTGAAAAAGAAAAATTGATTCGCAATATTATTGCCGGTTTGCCAGGCGCTGAGGAAGGTTATACGCTGGAGCAATTTCTTGAAGTGCTGGCCGGCTACAACGGCATTGGCCCGACTGAGTTGAAAGCCAACCTATTTTATTTTTTACAGCAGGTGATACCTGCAGCTGAACAGGCAGGTGTATTGATGTGCATTCATCCTGATGACCCACCTTATCCGATACTGGGCTTGCCACGCGTGGTAAGTACTGAACAGGATATTTTGGATATATATCATGCTGTAGATAGTTTCAATAACGGACTTACCTTTTGTACCGGCTCTTTTGGCGTTCGGCCGGACAATGATTTGCCTGCAATGGTAAAGCAATTGGGCGGGCGCATCCATTTTATACACTTGCGCAGTACACAGCGAGATGCTGAAGGAAGCTTTTACGAGGCAGACCACTTGGCTGGCGATGTGGATATGTACGAAGTAATGAAAGCCTTGCTGGAAGAACAGCAAAAGCGAAAAGCGGGTGGCAGTAAACACCTTCGCATGCCCTTCAGACCTGATCATGGGCACAAAATGCTGGATGATTTACATAAAAAGACCAATCCCGGTTATTCGGCTATTGGCCGCCTGCGTGGCCTAGCCGAACTGCGTGGCCTGGAGTTAGGAATTATAAAAGCTTTAAAGCTGTAAAGTGATGTTTCAGCCGAATGCTCAATGCATCCGGCTGAAACATTTTGTTAAAAATAAACCAATACGTTTATTGCAATTAGCCGCCCGGTTTAGCGCAATAAATTCGATGATAAACCAATTATAAAATTTTTGTCCGAATGATTAGGGCCGTAATATACTATGTGGTATTGCTGCTGCTTTGCAGCCGCATTTGTGCCGCACAACAGCCAATTGCAATCAACGGTGATTTGTTGGAGCATATTTTTGTTAACAAAGAAATTAAATACTTGGAAGATGCCGGCGACAAATTGAATATCCAGCAAATCAGCAGTTCGGCTTATCAAAACCGGTTCAAATCCAATAAAGATTTTTATCCTAAAAACTATAATCACCATTGGGCTTACTGGTACAGGGTGAAGCTAAAATTCCCAGCAAAGCTGCCTTATAACAGTAGCATGTTTGAGTTTTTTGATCAAACGACTGATGAAGTCACTGCTTACCTTCCTGAACCGAATGGCGGCTATAGAGTGGAACATGCGGGAGAAAACCTGCTTTTCGACAAACGCCTGTTTAAACACAAGAATTTTGAGTTTCTGATCACTAATCTTTCCCCGGGAGAGCATACCTATTATTTCAAGATCAAATCCAAAAACAGAGTAAATGTTATTATCGTGTATCGCACATTTAAGCGGTTCATCTACTATACACTATCTGAGTATATGATTTACGGGCTTTTTTATGGCATGATCATCATTTTCTGCCTTCACAACCTTTTAATGTACCTGGCTGTAAAGCGGCGCCAATACCTCATCTATGTATTATATATCATCAGTATTGGCCTTTATGAGATGAGTGTAGACGGGATTGGTTTCCAGTACCTGTGGCCACAATGGCCGGAATTGAATGATTATGTATACGGCATTGCCTTGTATTGCGTAAGCTTATTTGCCTTAATTTTCACCCAAGAGTTACTGCAAGTAAAAGCCCGTCATTTACGTTTGTATCGTCTCATTAACGTAGTTATGCTACTGCGTACGTTGTTTTTTGTATACTGCCTGTGTTTCAACCGCGGCATGTTTATGCTGAAATACCTGGAATTCGTGCCATTGGCATTGGCATTTTACACCGGCATCACCATCTACAGAAATGGGTTTAAGCCGGCTCGTTTTTTTGTGGTGGGATATTCGGTATTATTTACGGGATTTTTAATTAAAGGAGCGTATGTGCTTGGCATCATACGTTTCTTGCCGGCACCTGCCGGGCATTATAGTATTACCATCAGCTTTGTAATCGAAATGATATTTTTATCCTTTTCCATTGGCGACCAGATCCGCATTCTACGCCGCGATAGCGACGAGGCCAAAGAGGAAGTGATACACCAGATGAAAATTAACGGCGAACTTAAAGATACACTTAACCGCGAACTGGAGCAGCAGGTGCAAGACCGCACCCGCGAGGTGGTAGAACAGGCGAAAGATATTCATAATAAAGCCGCAATCATTGAGCAGCAGAACGAAAGCCTGCTGCAGGTCAACCTGATACTGGAGCGACAGGCTGAAGAAATATGTAGGATGAATGTACTGTTGGAAAAAGACAACACCCAGCTCAAAACTCGTATTGCCAGTGTAACTGATGCCAGGGCGCTTTCAGCTGAATTAAGCTTTGAGGAATTTTGCACTAATTATCCTGATCCGGAAGCGTGCTATAAATTTCTGGGTGAATTAAAGTGGGCTAAGGGATACCGGTGCCTGCGCTGCGAAAACACCAAATACTGCAATGGAAGGGCTGCTTACAGCCGCCGCTGTACCAAATGCGCCTATGAAGAATCGGTGCTGCTAAATACAATCTTCCATAATACCCGCATTCCCATTATCAAAGCCTTTTACCTGGTGTATTTGATGTTTAACAGCAAAGGCAACATTTCTTCGCATCAGCTTTCCGAAAAGCTATCGTTGCGGCAAAGCACATGCTGGGCTTATGCATCAAGAGTAAAGCGTGCTATGGAAGACCAACGAAAACACCGAAGGAAGGGCACTAAAACTGGCTGGGCCAGCCTGGTACTGGAACCGGAAATGTCTGTGAAAGAATAAGTAATTATGTATTTAAACAGGCGCAACATATAAATTTATAACACACGTCTTATCTGCAAGGCATTTAGCACCGGTTCTCCTTTTACAGCCTCAAAGCGGATGGTGATGCCTTTTCCGCCGATTATATTTATGGGCAGCTTCTTGCTTATTGCCCAAGCATAGCCGTATTCAGCAGCTAAATTGAAATTTTTTAATACTAACTGGTTATTCACATATACATTGAAGATACGTTCTTTAAACGCAGCCGTGTGATTGGTGGTGCCAGTGCTTAGGTTATATGGCAAATCTTTAGCGCGTCCGCCTTCCAGTTCTGCAAAGTGCAGGGTAAGTTCATACTGTCCGTCGTGCACATCCATCCGGTACTGCTCAATACCCGTTTGCTGGGTTTGGTAAACCGGGTCATTGTCTGTTCCGGCAATGGCCTTATCAGAGCCGTAACTTTGCCGGCCGTTAGCCATTTGGTAGGGGTGACCGCCAATGCTCCCCCAACCTCCGGTTTGATAAGGCTGATCGGGCTGCCAAAGCTCCTGGGTCAATTCATCGGTAAAATATCGCTTGGCTCCAAGTAAAATGTTTACTCCATTAAATTGCGCTAATTGTTCATCCAAAGTATTATACTGGCCCACAAAAGTAATTTTCAGCATATCCTGGTAAGCATGACCATCATCATTTTCAGCAGCTATCAGTACGTTACTGCCGCTATTGAAAGGTACCTGAAAGATAAACTTATGCGCCTGCGCTTCGCCCTGTATAGCTTTGCCGTTTGCAGTAAGTGTAACACTTTTCAAATTGCTGAACACCGTTACCGGCTGCAGGTAAACACCATTAGCATTAGCCGGACCGCCAACCAAAGCAGGGGAGGCAATTTTTAAAAACGGTTCTTTCAATAATGCAGCCTGGTAAAAATAATAAGGTTCTTTCAGTTTACGATCCCAGGTGAGCAGGCCTTTATTATTGATGTGTGGCATGGTTTCCTCCCGGCTTTCTGAGTTAAAGTCGGCCAAGTTCCAAACTGCGCCACCTGCCACAAAGGATCGGCTTTGTATATCCTTTAAATAAACTTCGTGATAGTAAGTGGCATACTCCACGCTCTTGTCAAACCGGATAGGTTGTACGGCATGGATGCGCTCATCGGCATCGGCGCCATATTCAGTAACCAACATTGGTTTTTGCGGTAATTGCCGGTGGTGCTGATCCAGAAATTTACCAAAACCGTTAATATCGCCTCCGTACCAGCCCTGGTACAAATTCCAGCCTACAACCATAGGTATGCTGGTTAAGCCTGTGCGGTTATATAAATTGAAATCGCCATGGTTGGCAATCATTGTATACCGATAAGGATCCTCTTTACGGCAGATACTATCCAAACTTCTGGCCAATTCAGCTACATGGTTAAAGTACTGCTGCTGTCGAGGTTTGTCGTGCTGAAATTTGGGTTTGAGCAAAACCTCATTCATGTAAGCCCAAATAACCACACTTGGATGATTGAAGTTCTGATTAATCATTTCATGCAGCATGTGACGGCAATTTTCACTAAATGCCGGTGATTCGGTAATGGCATTTACCACCGGTATTTCTACGGAAGCAATGATGCCCAGTTTGTCGCACATTTCCAGAATAGCAGGGTCTTGTGGGTAATGGGCCACCCGCAAATAGTTGCCCCCCATTTGTTTCAGCAGTTCCACATCGCGAATGTGTAGGGCTTGAGGCAGGGCATTCCCTAAATCTTTATAATCCTGATGGCGGCTGGTGCCAATGAGTTTGCAGGGTTTGCCGTTGAGTATAAAGCCGCTATCGGCATTAAAGGTAAACCACCGTAAGCCCAAAGGGTTTACTGCCTCATCCAATATCTCACCGGTTTTGTTGTTTTCTAATCGGGTAACCACCCGGTACAAGTACGGGTGTTCTGGCGACCATAACTGAGGCTGAACAATGGGTTTTAAATTCTGTATGGCTTTGATTGTCTTACCTGCGGGTACTGCTATCGTAGCTCGCTGTTCGGTAACTGTCTTACCCGAAACATCATATATTGCAGTAGTTACACGCACCTTTCTTGGTTCTGTGCTGCTATTGGTCAGGCTGTTTTCAAGCTGAACTACGGCTTGCCCGGAGTTTACTGTAGGCGTAGTAATGTGTACTCCATTACCACCATACGCCTGAGTCGCAAAGTGAATCGGGGGTGTAGTCTCCAGAAATACATCACGGTAAATGCCGCCAAAAAAAGTAAAATCAGCAGTAAGGGGCGGAATGTTTTCATTGTAACGATTATCAACCCGCACTGCAACTTCGTTCTCCTGTCCGGCTTTCAAATAGGGTGTTACATCAATTGAAAACCCTGTGTAACCGCCGTTGTGGCTGCCCGCTTTTTTACCATTGATGTAAACTTCGGCCTGCTGGTTTACCCCGTTAAAGCGCAGAAATGTTTGTTGGCTTTGTGTGGGAAGGTTCAGGTAGATTTTTTTTCTGTACCAGCCAATGCCCCGGTAGTAGGATTGTTCGTCGCTCATTACATCGGCTGCATTCCAGGTATGGGGTAGGGTAACGTTAGTCCATGATTTCACTCGCGCCAAATCAGTATACTGTTGCGAATTGGAATCCAATATAAATTGCCATTTATCATTTATGCTGATTACTGAATGTCCGCCCTGGGTTGTTTTCGCAGGCTGCGCATATCCATTAAAAGCCAACAACAAAACATAAAAGGTGAGCAGCGATAAAAATTTCTTTAACATAGTAGATGCAGACGGTAACTTAACAAAACCAAAGTAAGGGTATTGTAACTGGTCGGGCAAATAAAAAGTTTAGGCTTGTGGTGTGAGTTTATTTACAGGCCATAAATTCTTAATTGTTGATGTAAAATTAGTTGCATGACAATAAAAAACAAGTAAAATTAATTATAAGTAATTGATAATTAATAATTTGTGTATAGACTTGATGCGGTTAATGCACAATGCAAAAGTCAATGAAACTGCCCTCAGTTATTTATAAAACAATTTTGCGATACCCAGGCAGTTATTGGGTGATACGGTTTACGAACAGTAAAATAAATTTTAAATAGTTGTTAAGCAAGCTTTAAGCAAAGGCTCTTTCAATACTTATGATAGGTGTATTTAATCGCTTAATGAGATTTAAATTAGAAGTAACAAAATGACTCATCATGCAACGAGTGCTATTAATTTGATTTACCGCAACATGCTAACCTATTATGAAACCTGCTTCTCTATCAAATATGCTGTGAGAAATTAAGCATAAAAAAGCCACCTTAGGGTTAAGGTGGCCGGTACCGTTATGGTGCAATTTTATTAATGCCGTGCGCGGCGTTTTAACACACCGCCGGCTGCTTCTTTTATAGTACTGGTAAATACAAATGCTTTCTCATCGATCTCATGTACCATGTTGCGGAGGCGGCGTACCTCAAAGCGGGTAACTACGGTAAATACAATATCAACCGGATGGCTGACATCAAAGCTGTTTTTCAAAAAGCCACGCTCACCTTTATATACGGTAATACCACGGCCCAGGCCCATTACCAAGCGTTCTTTCACCAATTCGCTCTGGCCCGAAATAATGGTGACACCTGTATATTCTTCCAAACCCTCGATGACAAAATTAATAGTACGCGAGGCGGTATAATAAGTGAGTATAGAATATAAAGCAGTAGGCAGACCTACTTCATAAGCCGCAATCAAAAATATTACAACGTTAATGCCTAATATAATTTCGCTGATGGTAAAACTAATGCGTTTACCTGTGTACAGGGCCAGCACTTCGATACCGTCCAGCGCACAACCACCGCGCATGGCCAAGCCTACGCCTATACCCATAAAAACACCACCGAAAATAGAAACCAATAATTTGTCAGATGTAATTTCGGGGTAAGGGATGAACTGCAAACATAAACCTAACCCTATCACTGCCGCGAGCGTTTTGTATGCAAACTTACGGTTTACTTGGAAGGCACCCATAATAATGAAAGGAATATTGACCAGTACAATCACATAGGCAATGTTTACCTCATACAGTTCATGGATTAACAAGGAAATACCGGTTACGCCGCCATCGAAAAAGTTATTGGGTACCAAAAAACCTTTAAGCGCAAAGCCGCAAAATAAAATGCCGATAACGGTATATAAGGTGTCGGTAAGCCAATTTGGTAAGTTCAGACCTTTCATTAAGGGCAAACTTACTTAATTTTAGCTTTCAGCAAAGCCAAATGTGCTTCTTTTTTAGCCTGCCTGCGCTGTAGGGCAGTTTGAGTAAAGTATTGATGATTTTCTAAAAAGCGTATCTGCATCATGTTCCATTCATCTTCAGTTTTTAAAATGCCAGCTGTTTGGAGTTCTTTGAAAAGCAGGTTGCCGATAGTAAAAAAGTCGTCACGGCCCAGATAGTCTAAATCTGCATCGGCAAGAATTTTATCCAGGTGGCTCTTGGGTGTTTGGGGTAGGTGAGTAGCCATAATCATTTGGTATATCTGGCTGATTTCTTCATCCGTATAGTTAAAGCCCGGCAGCAGTTTCTCCACTATCAGGCACGATTCAACTTCATGATTGGCCGCTGCTTTCAAAAAGCTGGCATCATGATAGGCGGCGGAGTAAGCAATAAATTCAGTTCTTGGCTATCAATCTTTTCTGCATTGCCAAACGCTTCAGCTGCTGCGTACACATCTCTTATATGGGCAATGTCATGATAGCTTAACTGAGCGGGCAGTTCATTAACTAACTGGTTGAATATATAATTTATAGCATTCTCAAATTGTATTCATGGTTTATAACGGTCTAAAATGTCAATTGTGAGCAAAATAAAGTAAAACCGCAGCTTACAACACTAAAATCAGGCTACATGTGTATAAAAAATGCTTTTCAGGTATGCCGGAAACTGTTACCTTTAATTCGCAACTCAAAACCGTCGCATATTTATGTATTTCTTTTCATATCTGGCCGCATTTTTATTTGTAAGAAATATCAGGAAAAGCTTAATGCCTACTGACGTTTACTCCAAATGGGATAACCAACTCCGTTTAGTGCTTATCCTTTTGGTTGTGGCCTGCTTGTTTTTAGATAATTTCCTGCCCGGAGGAGTCCCAGATGTAATTGCGGGCTTTGTGTTAATGGCCATGGTAAGTTATGTTGACCGCGAAGAGGACTTTCAACAATTCAGAGCTTACGCGCAAACCCATATACCGCTGGCCGCCGTTACTATGGCATACGGGGTAGCAGTTATGGTGCTGCCTGATGTGTTAAAGCCTTATGTAAAGTTTGGACAATTTGCTATTCTGGGTGCCTTTGCCTGGATTTTTGGCCGGGCAGGTACTTTCCGTAAGCAGCAGAAGCAGGTAGAAAAGGTAACCGAGAAGAACTCGGAACTGGAAATGCTGGTGGCGGAGCGTACTGCCGAACTTACCCGTCAAAAAGATGAACTGCAGCTTACCGTGCAGGAACTGAAAGCTACCCAGGCACAACTAATACAACAAGAAAAGCTGGCTTCGCTGGGTGAACTTACCGCTGGTATTGCCCACGAAATTCAGAATCCTTTAAATTTCGTTAATAATTTTTCTGAAGTAAGCGCGGAGCTGATTGATGAAATGGAAGCTGAGCTCAATAAAGGCGATATGGAAGAAGCCATGTTTATAGCTGCCGACATTAAACAGAACCTGGAAAAAATACGCCACCATGGTAAGCGTGCCGACGGCATTGTAAAAGGGATGCTGCAGCATAGCCGTGCCAGTACAGGTCAAAAGGAACCCACCGATATCAACGCACTGGCAGATGAGTATTTGCGCCTCTCATACCACGGGTTACGTGCAAAGGATAAATCTTTCAATGCAGAAATGATCACACACTTTGATCCGGCTATGCCCAAAGTAGCTATGGTAGGGCAGGATGTAGGCCGGGTATTGCTCAATTTATTCAATAATGCGTTTTATGCCGTGAAGCAAAAGCAGCAAACCTGCATAGCGGGTTTTAAACCTACCATTGAGGTAAGTACAGTAGTTAAAAACGGCAAAGCAGTAATTACAGTAAAAGATAACGGCACCGGCATACCCGAGGATGTACAGGATAAAATCTTACAGCCCTTTTTCACCACCAAGCCTACAGGCGAAGGGACAGGTTTAGGTCTTTCGTTGAGTTATGATATTATTGTAAAAGGGCATAAAGGCGAAATTGACATCAACTCCAAAGAAAATGAGGGCGCGGAGTTTATCATTACCTTGCCACTCTAATTAACTTATAATTATATTAGCCAACCGTATGAAAATATTAGTGGTAGATGATGAAGCCGATGTGCAGCCTTTGTTTTTGCAGCGATTCCGTAAAGAAATACGCAACGGTGAACTGAGCTTTAATTTTGCCTTATCGGGCGAGGAGGCTCTGGAGTACCTGCATGCCAACCCATCTGAAGTCGTATTGATCTTGTCCGACATCAACATGCCCGGTATGAGTGGTATCGAGCTACTAGGCCATATCCGCCATGATTATAATCAGCCGCCACCACCCGTTGTGATGATGGTGACGGCTTATGGCGACGATGAGAATTATAAGCAGGCCATTGACAACGGCGCTGATGATTTTTTGACCAAGCCGCTCGATTTCAATTTATTAAAAGAAAAACTTAAAAACCTGAACGCATAATGGCCAAGATATTGGTAGTGGATGATGAAGAGGACCTGGAAGTTCTGGTTAAACAGAAGTTTCGGCGTAAAATACGCGAGCAGGTGTATGAGTTTATTTTTGCCCGTAACGGTGAGGAAGCGTTACAGCAAGTGCAGGCGCATCCTGATCTGGATATCATATTATCCGATATAAACATGCCGGTAATGGATGGTTTAACCCTGTTGAGCCATTTGCCCGAAGCCAATCCGGTGCTGAAAGCTGTAGTAGTATCGGCCTATGGCGATATGCAGAACATCCGCACGGCCATGAACCGGGGAGCTTTTGACTTTGTGTGCAAGCCGGTTGATTTTGAAGACCTGGAGCTGACCATGCTTAAAACCATTGAACATGTAAAGCAATTACAGCAAACCCTGAAAGCCATCAAAGAAAACAACATCCTCAAGATGTATGTGGATGAAAATGTGCTCAAATTTATGACGCATAAGGAGTTTGAGCAAAGCTTGCTGAAAAATGAACTGCTTGAGGCTACTGTAATGTTTATTGATGTATGCGGGTTTACATCCATTACCGAACAGATACCGGCAAACCAGGTAGTAGAACTGTTAAACGGTTTGTTTGATAAAATTGTACAGGAAATTATTGCACAAGATGGCCATGTAGACAAATTTATGGGCGATGCCGTAATGGCGGTATTCAGGGGCGATTACCATCTCGATCGAGCCATTGATGCTGCCCTGGCCATTAAAGAACAAATTAAAGGTGTGCCAGCTATTAACGCCGGTGAACGCACCTACCAACCGCAGGTATCAGTAGGGATTAATTCAGGCGAAATGGTTTCAGGTAATATCGGCTCTGCTTCTTTAAAACGTTTGGACTATACTGTAATAGGCGATACGGTAAATTTATCACAGCGGCTGCAATCGGCTGCCAAAGCTGGGCAAATTTTAATAACTGAGCATACTTATCAAAAGGCTAAAACCTCCTTCAGCTGCGAACGTATAGGAGAAGTAACACTTAAAAACAAAGCGCAACCTGTAGTGGTGTACCAGGTGCTGGAATAAGTAACAACAGTTTAAAGCGGCGGTTCAGTTTATTTGAGCCGCAGTTTTTTTTTACACTCTTGCAATGTTTATTTGCTGAATTGCCCGAAGTGCAACAATGCACCGGCAGGGTCAATTAAAAAACATTCAGCGCCCCATTCTTCATATTTAATGGGCATTAGCTTCACACCTGCGTATTTTTGTTCTAAGCGCATCTCTTGTAACCAGGTGTAGCATTGTTCTACATCTGTTACCTCAATAAGAAGCATAGTGTTGTTGAGCCAATCCTGTACATAGGCATCCTGTAAATAAAAGCTCAACTCATTGATGCGGAGGAGTGAGAATCCTTTTGACAAGGGCACCTCTGTAAATCCAAGTTCCTGATAAAATGACCTTGAAATCTCAAAGTCTTTTGAGCCAATAAAAGTACGGAGCGATTTTACTTGAATCATGCTGTTTAGAGTTGGTTACTACCAAAGTAACAACGATTAAGTAAAGAATGCAAATAGGCCACATTTAATCTGTCAATGTAGCAACTGAGCTTCTTTAAGTATAAGTTCTATAATCTGGCGTGTTTCATCCGGATAATTTACCTCTACAATACTGCCCTTATTGAGCCAGGCCTCAATCACCGGCTCATGTTTTGATTTTAGGCTCTTGATCACCGGTACCCCCATAGATTTTAATGCAGCAGCATTCAACTGCTGTTCATATTGCGTTTTCATCGGAATAACCAATACTTTCTTTTTCATGAACAAAGCCTCAGCCGGGGTTTCAAAGCCTGCACCACATAATACACCGGCTGATGAAGCCATGCTTCTGACAAAATGTTCGTTGTGTATAGGCTGAATGGTAATGTGCCCATATTTAGCCGATTTTTTATTGTGCTTACTAAATACCTCCCAGCGCACGTTTTTAAATTTCGATAAGCGTTTCAATATACGTTCATCATCATAAGCCGGTAAGTAAACGGTATAGTGGCCGTCGTTTGTTACTTTTTGCTCTCGTATTTGGCGGCGGATAACAGGTGTAAAAATTCGCTCACCAAAAGCTTTGAAATGAAAACCGTATTGTACAGTAACAGGTGCATACTGCTTCAATACCAGTTTGCCGAATAGATCACTTTGATCGGGCAGGGGGGCTGCGGCTGATAGTACAGCTGCCTGATGGCTTAAGCCAATGCAGGGCTTATTTTTTAAATAACAGGCCCATGCCGATACCGGCTCAAAATCGGTGATGATCAGATCGTACTCATCAACCGGTAATTGGTTAACTTCTTTTAAAAATTTGCGGAAGTTTGACTTATAAAAACTTTTCCATAAATCTACCCCGCCGTTTTTTCCAAACACAAACCCCATACCATGAAACTTGTACTTTACCGGAAACGGAAGTGATAAATCGCCTTGTATACCGCTTACCAATACATCCACATCAGCAGTTTCCTGTAGCAATGGCACAATATCCATTGAGCGGCTTAAGTGGCCGTTCCCCGTTCCTTGTATAGCGTAAAGTATTCTCATTGTAGTATGTCTGTTAACGCCTAAAATACAATAAACATATTAAGGGAACATTATCAGAATATATACTTGTTAAGCGTATATAACATTACTCTGCATAAGCAATGGTGCTAACCAAAGCATTGGCTTCCTGTCGCGAATCAAGGCGGGTATGCTGGATGACTACGGGCACGTCAGATGTAAATACGCTAGCATAATCTGTACCTAATGGTATTTTTTCCGGGTTGGTAAGTTCGCCAAAGCGCAGATGAAGCGTGCGTTGAGCAGGCACTGTGATTAAGTAGGGACCGGCAGGAGCACGGTCAGTAAAGTAAACCACCAGTTCAATATGCGCATCCTGCATGCCTGTATTTAAAATGCAGGCCGTTTCGTGGCTGGTAAACTCCGGCTCCGGTCCGTTACTCCAGGCCGGAATATATCCCTCGGCAATGGCCCATACTTTCTTACCTATAAACGAAGTGTTACTATTCATATTCAATTTTTTACAACCATAAGTGGTTATAATTTTAACCAAAAAAGACAGGCTATGTTTAGTTACATACTTTTAAAACCATCACTAAGATTAATAGTATAATTATTTGGATGGTTACCTGAGCGCTATTTTAGCAAAGAGAACAGTAATGTTACATGATAAATTCAAAGCCTAACAATTTGTTAATGTTAGGGTGATACCTTCGGCTTAAATACACAGTTACTGCAATGAAAAAATGTATACTTCTCCTATTTGCGTCCTTAATTATAGGGCAGTTTTCTCGGGCACAGGTGCCCGGCAAAATTAAACAGACTCATCAGGTGTTACTGCCAAACGGGTGGAAGCTGAGCCCGGCCGGACGATCTTTACCCTTGGGCGATTTGCCATTAAACTTACAGCTAAGTGCATCCGGTAAATTACTGGCTGTTACCAATAACGGACAAAGCATCAATTCAATTCAACTAATTGACCCCAAAAGGGAAAAGTTGCTGGATGAAATGGTGGTAGACAAGTTATGGTACGGCTTAGCGTTTAGTCATGATGAAAAGCACTTATACGTATCGGGCGGAAATGATAACATAATTTTAGATTTTAATGTATCAGATAATAAACTGAATCGTCCGGACACGATCAAAATGGGCTTACCCTGGCCGCAAGGTAAAATTTCGTCTGCAGGTATGGTGCTGAGTAAAGATGACAGCCGCTTGTATACGGTAACCAAAGAAGATAGCAGTGTTTATGTGATTGACCTGAATAACCGGAAAATTATAAACCGCGTACAATTACCCACTATTGCTTACACTTGTGCACTTTCGCCCAATGAGCAAAGCCTATACATTTCATTATGGGGTGGTAATGAAGTAGCTATATACAATACAACAACTAATACCTTATCGGGCTCCATTAAAACCGGTAGTCATCCCAATGAATTGGTGATGAACAAAAAGGGTTCATTACTATATGTAGCCAACGCCAACGATAATACTGTTTCCATTATCAATACGGCACAAAATAAAGTGATAGAAACTTTATCTACCACCTTATTTCCAACCACTTTAACCGGCTCTACCACAAACGGACTTGCATTATCCGGGAACGAAAAGACACTTTACATTGCCAATGCCGACAACAATTGTTTGGGTGTGTTTGATGTAAGTGTAACCGGTAACAGCAAAAGCCGGGGCTTTATCCCGGCCGGCTGGTACCCTACTAATGTAAAAGTATTGGGTAATAAGATACTGGTGAGCAATGGCAAAGGCATTACCTCTATGGCCAACCCCGAAGGACCTCAGCCTATTTCTAAATATGATAATAGCGGTTATCAGACTGGTAGCACAGCCAACAGCAGGCTGCAGTATATTGCAGGTTTATTCAAAGGTACATTGTCGTTAATTGATGCACCGGATGATAACCAGTTAAAAGCCTACACCAAACAGGTTTACGCCAACACACCCTTTACTGGTCAGAAAGCAATTACAGCCGAAGGCGAGGCCGGTAATCCTATCCCTCGGAAACAAGGGGAGAAGTCACCAATTAAACATGTTTTTTACATTATCAAAGAGAACAGAACTTATGACCAGGTGCTGGGCGATTTACCCGCCGGAAACGGGGATAAATCATTGTGCTTATTTGGTGAAAACGTTACACCAAACCACCATGCTATAGCCAATGAATTTGTATTGTTGGATAATTTTTATGTAGATGCCGAAGTAAGCGCCGACGGGCACAATTGGAGTACTGCTGCTTATGCAACTGATGTAGTAGAAAAAACATGGCCGGCCAGTTACGGCAAGCGCGGTGGTACTACCAATTACGAAGGCGGCCGCCCGGCTACGTATCCGCGAGATGGTTTTATTTGGGATTACTGTAAGCGGGCCGGCATCAGCTACCGCAGTTACGGCGAATTTGCCGATTACGGACGGGCGCATTACAAAACGCTGCAAGGCCACGTTTGTCCGCAATCACCAGGCTTCGATTTGGATATTAAAGATCAGGTTCGGGTAGATGCTTGGCAGCATGATTTTGATTCTTTGGTTCAGGCTAACTCCGTACCGCAGTTTAATACGCTGCGCATTTCAAATGACCATACCAGTGGACAAAAGAAGGGAAAATACACACCAATTGCTGCAGTAGGCGACAATGATTTGGCGATAGGACGTATCCTGGAGCATTTATCAAAGAGTCCGATATGGAAAGAGTCAGTCGTATTTATGTTGGAAGATGATGCTCAAAACGGCCCCGACCATGTGGATGCGCATCGTTCACCGGTGTTTGTGGCAGGCCCGTATGTGAAGCGCAATGCAGTTGTACACAGTATGTATTCAACTTCGGGCGTATTGCGCACTATCGAACTCATTTTGGGATTGCCACCAATGAGCCAATACGATGCAGCAGCTCTGCCTATGTACGAATGTTTTACCAGTAAGCCCAATTTCTCGCCTTATGTATGCAAGCCCGCCCGTGTGGATTTAGACCGTCGGAACGTGGAGATAAACAAAAGCAGCAAACGTTCCGAAGCCTTTAATTTTAAGAAAGAAGATGCCGTTCCCGATCTGGATTTAAATGAAGTGATATGGAAATCAGTTAAAGGTGAGAACTCTGTAATGCCTGCCCCTAAACGTAGCGGGTTTGTGTTGTTGGAGAAGAAGAGAAAAGATGATGATGATTAAGCATCTTCTTTAATAAAATAGCATGTAAAAGCGGCGGTTGATGTATTAACCGCCGCTTTTGTGAAAGAACATTTCTTATTGGGTTACCTATTTAAGGTAGGCCAGCGTTTTCTTCATTTCATCAGAGTAGATGGCAATACGGTGATTGCGCACCAGGTAAGGCACCGCATTGGTTTTTCCTGCTGATTGTACCGTTATAGCACTTAATGGTTTTGGAATACAATGTATCGATCCGGTAAATGTCATCATTGTTTACCACTCGGTAGATTACTTCATATACTATACCTTAAATGAGTATTTCATGTTTGGCTTGTTTTAAGGCATCATTATTATTTTCAGTTTGCACAATTTGCTGATGTATATGGCCGTAAAGCAGCGCCAGTACTTAATTTATGTGATATACTTGTTAAGTATAGGCTTTTATCAAATGAGTACTGATGGTATCGCTTATCAATATTTGTGGCCGCATTCTCCACACTGGAATGAATATGCTTTCGAAGTAATCAGCAAATCAGAAAAGATTTACCAGCAGGTACATACTATTGAAGAACAAAACAAAGAATTATTAAGTATCAATCAATTGTTACAAAGTCAGGCGGCCGAAATATCACGGATGAATGTGCTGCTGGCCAATGATAATATAAAGCTTAAGCGAAATATTGAGCGGGTTACTGCAGCACGTATATTATCAACCGAACTGTCATTCGAGGAATTTAATATCAATTATCCTGACCAGGATGCTTGTTACAAGTTTCTGGCAGATTTGAAATGGTCGGCAGGCCAGTTTCATTGCGTAAAGTGTCACCATACGGCTTATAAAAAAGGCAAAACGCTGTACAGACGTCGCTGTACCAAGTGTAATTACGAGGAATCGGTGTTATATAATACCATTTTTGAAAATAACCGGATTCCGATTAATAAAGCTTTCTATTTGGTTTACTTGATTTATACCAGTAAAGGCAGTATATCTTCTTATTAATTATCCGAACGCCTGGAGATACGCCAGAGTACCTGCTGGCAATATTCTAGCAGGATAAAGAAGATTATGGAAGACCATAAAGCAAAGCCCCGGCGCAACGAACACCAAGGCTGGATCAATCTGATTTTGTCTGATAAATTATTAAAGCATAATCAGCCTGCGCCAATTACGCTTCATGATGCTAATGCGCAGCATACTGACCGATAGATTATTTTTTCACCTGTTTCAAAAGCCACTCAGTTAAATCCCGCATGGCTTTATCATTAGCAAAGCCGACAGGGAGGCGGCCATTCACATATTCGTTATATAGCCAGGGATCGCCCACTGCAAATACGGTACCTTTTCCATAAGTAACAGCAACTGCAATAGGGGCACCGCCTGGTGATTTTAATATTACATGGGCTGGAGCCAGAGCTTTAATACTGCATACATCCTTCAAAAAAAGTTGTTTTGCGGTTGGAAACACTAATGTGCTGGCAATAATTGGTATGCCATCATTGAAATGCTGGTCATCAGTTACACGGTTTTGTAAATCGTTGTTAAAATGCAGGCCAAATTTAGCAGCCAGTATGTTTAAGTGATTGAGTTCTACATTGGCGCTATCATTAGCCATCATTACCAAAACACCTCCTGCTTTTACCCAGGCAGCTATCCGTTTAGCATCTTTTGATTCGATATAATTCGGTTGCGCACTCTCCTTGGCATTATCTGGATCTACAATGATGTAAATATCACTGCCTTTTAAATTTTTGAGTGTTGGCGCCGCTTCAAGTGAGGCCAGGCGGGCACCTTGTTGCTTAAAAGCTTCAGCCCATTTCGAAAAGCCGGTGTTCCCAGTATCCTCCCACAAATAATGATAACGCTCTACCTGGCCAGCGGAAGATTTACGGGTTTCGTGATTAAAATAATAATCTAAAGTTACAGTTTGAGCTGTTGCAGCGCCCGTTGCAAACAGTGCATTTAAAAGGAAAATGAGTTTTAATTTAGACATCTCAGTTATGGGTTGTGCAGCTAATTTTATAATATTATCCGCAACGCCAAATTATCATGATTAACTTCGTTTATATCATGTAGTAGCGACATAATTTGCGCAATCGTTTTCGAGTTAAGGTTGTGGTGAATTCTATTGTTAGTGATGCATTTACTATGGGCTTTATCATAGCTGGCTTCCGTAGTATCATTTACGATGTTATCAACTTATAACTAACAGCGCTCTTACAGCGTATAAAAATGCGCTTAGGCTCTCACCCCCAAGCGCACAATGCTGTTGTAATCAACATTTCAACTAAATTCCGGCCTCATGCTCAAGCCGGCTTGCGGGCGTTACTCCGCAAGTTTTTTGAATATTTTGTAACGGCGAAATTAATTGTTTAAACACAAATCAAAATAAAAGTAAGTGTAATTGTTACACAAGGCAGTGTTTGCCGTATTACCTTTATAATAGTTTAAATAAATGTCGGTGATGTTAGCTTATACATCGCTAACAGTTGAAGAAGAATATATACTTGAGATAATCTAAAATTTTATCTCAAGTATATTAACTTAATAGCTACTCGCTATGCTGAATTACAAACAATAGAGGTTATTGTTTATGCCTGCTTTCTAAATGCTTGGCAATAGTTTCTAAACTAAGGTTTTTTTCACGCAGCAATACCAGCAGGTGAAAAATCAGGTCTGAGGTTTCACCAATCATTTCTTCTTCACTTTGTGCCAGAGCGGCAATTACAGTTTCCACGCCTTCTTCGCCTACTTTTTGCGCAATCTTATTCAGTCCTTTGTTGCGCAATTTGTTTACGTAAGAACCTTCTTGCGGATGAGTGTAACGGTCGGCAATAATGTTTTCCAGTTCGAGAATGAAGTTGCGGTTATATCCGGTTTTAAAACAACTGCGCTCGCCAGTATGGCAGGTCGGACCGTCGGCTTTCACCTTAATGAGTATAGTATCATTGTCGCAATCTAAATGTATACTTTTCACATGCAAAAAGTTATTACTGGTTTCACCTTTGGTCCACAACCTGTTTTTAGAACGTGAGTAAAACGTAACTTTATTTTCTCTGCTTGTTTTTTCATAAGCTTCGGCATTCATGTAACCCAACATTAGCACTTCTAATGTTCGCTCATCCTGAATTACAACCGGCACCAAACCATCCGGCGATTTATTGAAATCAATGTTCATATATAATGTAATATTAGGGTAGGGGCAAGTTACGCCCGCACCTGTATATGATTTTCTTTTAAAACAGCTTTTAAATCAGGGATCAAAATTTCTCCGTAATGGAATACTGACGCTGCCAAAGCTGCATCTACATTGGTTTGCTGAAACACTTCTGTAAAATGTTCAACCGAACCTGCACCGCCGGATGCAATAACAGGGATACGCACCGCATCATTCACCGTTTTTAACAAGCCGTTATCAAAACCGGCTTTGGTACCGTCGCGATCCATTGAGGTGAGCAGAATTTCACCTGCACCCCGGCTTTCGGCCTCAGTAATCCAACTTAATGTTTCTCTCTCGGTAGCAATGCGGCCGCCATTTAAATGTACCTGGTCAGTACCCTCAACATGCTTGGTATCAACAGCTACTACCACAAATTGGACCCCGAAAGCTTTAGCCAAGTCGTTTATCAGTTGGGGATTACGTACGGCAGCCGAATTGATGGAAATTTTATCTGCTCCTGCATTTAACAATGCATCTGCATCGGCGAGCTCATTAATGCCGCCACCAATTGTAAACGGGATATTTATTTGCCGGGCAACGGCTTTCACCAGTTCTACCATGGTTTTACGACGCTCGTGCGTAGCGGTGATGTCTAAAAATACCAGTTCATCTGCGCCCTGTTGTGAGTAATTCCAGGCCAGTTCAACCGGGTCGCCGGCATCGCGCAGGTCTACAAAGTTTACCCCTTTAACAGTTCGCCCGTCCTTAACGTCAAGGCAGGGGATGATTCGTTTAGCTAACATAGTGTTATTTGGCTCGTCATTGCGAGGAACGAAGCAATCTCTCTACACACAATCAAAGCATGATGTAGAGAGATTGCTTCGTTCCTCGCAATGACGTTGTTTTAACTTTATTGCTTCCGCTTGTTTATATAGAAATCAATGCTTGCAAATTCCAGTTCTTCACTTCCTCAATGGTAATCCGATCTTCATAAATAGCTTTACCTACCACGCATGATTCTACCTTTATTTTACTCAATTCTTCTACATCTTTCATGGAACTTACACCGCCTGAAGCAATTAATTTAATGAAAGGCGAATGGTCTAATAGTTTTTTGTAAAGCTCTACGCCTGCGCCACCCAGTTTTCCATCTTTGTTAATATCGGTACACAAAAAGCGATAGAAACCTAAATGAAGGCAACGGTCTACATAATCCAGTAGTTTTACCGGCGAGCTTTCCATCCAACCGGAGTATTTGATTACTTCGTCTAATACATCAATAGCTACCACCACCTGGTCCGAACATTTGGTTTTACCGCAAAGCTCTGCACCCAGCTCATCTAAAAATGTAGGGTTGGTAATGGCTTGGGTACCTACAATAACACGGTGAATACCAGCATCAATTAATTCTTTTACTTTATCAATGCTGCGAACGCCACCACCATACTGTATCTGCATTTTGGTGTGTTTCACCACATCAAACAAATATTGCTGGTTGCTGAAATCGCCTTTAGCACCATTCAAATCAATTATGTGTATGAAATTGGTGCCGTTAGATTGATAACGCTCAATCATTTCTTCGAGCGTAACATCGTATTGTGTCACCTGTTCGTAGTCGCCTTCGCGCAGCCTAACTACTTTTTTATTTAGGATATCTATTGCGGGGATAATGTACATGTTTGTCTATAGTTTTGAGAAGTTAATCAGCAGGGTTTCGCCATATGTTCCGGATTTTTCAGGGTGAAACTGAACGCCGTAAAAGTTCTGGTGACCGATAGCTGCTGAAAAGTTTAAACTGTATTGTGTTGATGCTATAGTGTAATCTGTATGATGCTCAATGAAATAAGAATGCACAAAGTAAAAGTACGAACCCAACGGAATGTTTTGAAATAGTGGATTTTCCTGGTCGACGTGCACCTGATTCCAGCCAGTATGCGGAACTTTATGGTGTTCGCTATCCTGAAAGCGTTTGGTTTTAATGGGGAACAGATCTAACAAGTGTGCATCACCTTCTTCAGAATGGGCCGTCATAAGCTGCATGCCTACGCAGATGCCTAATGTAGGTTTTTTGAGTGCCCGGATAGCAGGCACCAGCCCCGTATATTCCAGTTTATGCATAGCGGCACCGGCATGGCCCACACCCGGAATAATATAACGATCAAATTTTTCAAAGTCTTCTTCCCGGTCTATCATGCCATAGGTGATGTCTAAACGATCGAGCGCGGCAGTAAGGGAAAAGATATTGCCAGCACCATAACGAATGATGCCGATAGAAGCAAAATTTGGCCCCCCGGCCCCCTGAAGGGGGAGGTTAGCATCTTTTTGGTGTGAATTGCTTTCTATATTATTCATAGATATTTTTCATCTTTTAGTTCCCCTTTAGGGGGCGGAGGGGTGTCTACAATACGCCCTTCGTGCTCGGCAATATCATTTTATCTACATCGCGCTTCACCGCCATTTTTATGGCTTTTGCGAACGCTTTGAAAATAGCTTCAATTTTATGATGCTCATTTACGCCCTCGGCTTTAACATTCAGGTTGCATTTGGCAGCATCAGAAAATGATTTGAAAAAATGATAGAACATCTCAGTTGGCATGTCGCCCACTTTTTCACGTTTAAAATCAGCTTCCCACATCAGCCAGTTGCGGCCACCAAAATCAATGGCTGCCTGTGCCAGGCAATCGTCCATAGGCAGGCAAAAGCCGTAGCGTTCAATGCCGCGCTTATCGCCCAGCGCTGTGGCAAATATTTCACCTAAGGCAATACCTGTATCTTCAATGGTATGGTGCTCGTCAATATGAAGGTCGCCTTTAGCCATTACTTCCAAATCAATGCTACCGTGGCGGGCAATCTGATCCAGCATGTGATCGAAGAAATGCAGCCCGGTACTTACCTTGGCTTCGCCTGTACCATCCAGATTTAACTTGATGTAAATATCTGTTTCTTTAGTGGTACGGCGGTGTTCAATTACACGTTCGCCCACTTTTAAAAACTCATATATTTTTTGCCAGTCAATAGTTTCTAAAGCTACGGTTTGCTGTATGGCCTGGTTCTCCTGCTCAGTAAATTCTTTGCTGCCTAAGTTACTTTTGTTATTCAGCCATATGGCTTTAGCGCCTAAGTTTTTAGCCAGCAATACATCATTTTTGCGATCGCCTATTACATAAGACCCGGCCAAATCATATAACGTTGCATCAAGGTAAGCTGTTAACATGCCTGTACCGGGTTTGCGGGTTGGGGCATTATCAGCAGCAAAAGTGCGGTCAATGTATACGGCCTCAAAAGCAGCGCCTTCATTGGCGAAAGTTTTAATCACCAAATCCTGCACCGGCCAGAAGTTCTCGTCGGGGTGGCTCACTGTACCCAAGCCATCCTGATTGGTGACCATTACCAACTCAAAGTCTAGTTCTTTAGCAATGCGCGGAAGATATTGCAAAGCGCCGGGATAAAAAGTCAGCTTGTGGAAAGAGTCAATCTGCTCATCGGCTACCTCGTTGATCAGCGTACCATCGCGGTCAATAAACAATACTTTTTTAGACTTCATGATATTGCTGTAAGGTACTGATTAATTGCTTATTTTCTTGAGGTGTGCCAATGGTGATTCGAACTGAACCTTCGCAAAGCTCCACTTTGGAACGATCGCGTACAATGATGCCGTTTTCAACTAGGTAGTTATATATGCTTTTTGCATTAGTGGTTTTAACCAGGATGAAATTGGCATCAGACGGATAAATGTCCAACACGAAATCAAATTGCGCTAAAGCTTTTACCAGGTTATCACGCTCATTTAGTGTTTCCTTAATCCAGCCGTTTACCTGTTCTACGTTTTGCAAAGCTTGTAAAGCTAATTTTTGTGTAGCCTCGTTAATGTTGTAAGGTGGCTTAACTTTATTCATCACCTCAATTACTTCTTCGCTGGCAAAAGCCATGCCCAGGCGTAAACCGGCCAATCCCCAGGCTTTAGATAAGGTTTGCAACACCACCAGGTTACCATATTCGGTCAATTCCTGAATAAAGCTTTTTTGGCGACTAAAGTTGATATAAGCCTCGTCTACCACCACCAGGCCGTTGAAGTTGGTTAATATGGTTTCGATATCTTCACGATTAATGGAATTGCCCGTAGGGTTATTGGGCGAGCAGATAAAAAGCAGTTTGGTATTTTTATCGATGGCTTCGGCAATCCCTTCCAGGTTCAGTTGGTATTCTTCTGTAAGCGGCACTTTTTTGGCAGCTACATCATTAATGTTAGCTGATACCTCATACATGCCATAAGTGGGCGGAACGAGGATGACGTTATCTGCGCCCGGATTGCAAAAGCTGCGGAACAAAATATCGATGGCCTCATCGCTGCCGTTGCCTAAAAATATGTTGCGCGGGGGCACACCTTTAATTTCGCTCAGGCGTTTTTTCACCTGATACTGCATTGGGTCCGGGTAGCGGTTGTATTGCTCCGTCAGCGGTGATCCGAAAGCGTTCTCATTGGCGTCCAAATAAACACTGGCTTCGCCTTTAAACTCATCCCTTGCCGACGAATAAGGCGTCAAGTTTTTTATATTTTCTCTTAAGAGTTGGTTAATATCGAACATGGTAATTATGTGTTATTAATACCATTAATTGTTTTGGAGTCTGATGCTCACTGCATTTTTATGTGCATGCAAACCTTCCAGTTCGGCCAAAATCTCTACCGTTGGCCCTAAGTTTTGAATGCCCTGCGGCGACAGATGCTGAAAGGTGATTTTCTTCACGAAAGAATCTACCGATACACCTGAATAAGCCCGCGCGTAAGCGCTGGTTGGCAACGTATGATTAGTGCCCGATGCATAATCACCCGCACTTTCAGGCGTGAGGTTGCCTAAAAATACCGAACCTGCATTAATGATACTTTCAGTTACCAATTGCCATTTTTCGGTAGCGAGAATCAAATGCTCCGGTGCATATTGGTTACTAAACTGCATACCAATACTTAAATCATTAACTAATACCGCGTAGGAGTGTTCAATAGCTTTAGCAGCAATCTCCGCTCTGGGTAGTACAGCTAATTGCTTTTGCAACTCTTTATTCGTTTGTGCAATCAGTTCGGCAGAGGTGGATACCAATACTGCCTGACTGTCTATGCCATGTTCGGCCTGTGCCAGTAA
The DNA here is from genome assembly GCF_054783355.1 of Mucilaginibacter koreensis. Classification (NCBI taxonomy): domain Bacteria; kingdom Pseudomonadati; phylum Bacteroidota; class Sphingobacteriia; order Sphingobacteriales; family Sphingobacteriaceae; genus Mucilaginibacter; species Mucilaginibacter koreensis. The sequence continues at coordinate 938,283 of NZ_BAAGQS010000001.1, forward strand.
ATCGGCAGCTACATAGGCTGGGTTGGCGGTTTCGTCCGCTAATACCAATACCTCCGAAGGTCCGGCTGGCATATCAATAGCCGTTACCGTAGTACTTTGGATAATGGTTTTCGCTTTAGTAACGAACTGATTGCCGGGGCCAAATATCTTATCTGTTTTCGGGATGCTTTGCGTACCGTAAGCCATAGCGGCCACGGCTTGTGCACCACCCGCTAAATAAATACGATCAATATTTAATAACTGCGCTACGTAAGCAATAAAGGCATTCACCTTACCATTTTTTTGTGGCGGTGAACACACCACCAATTCGTGGCAGCCGGCTATACGAGCAGGTATGCCCAGCATTAAAAAAGTACTGGGTAAAACGGCGGTACCACCAGGGATGTACAAACCTACTTTTTCTATCGGCCTTGGTTCGCGCCAGCAAGTAACCCCAGGCATGGTTTCCACTTTGTCCTCAGCCTTCAACTGCGACTGGTGGAATTTATAAATGTTTTGGTAAGCGGTTTCAAGTGCTTCTTTCTGGTGCGGCAACAGGGCAGATGCAATTTCTGCTAACTCTTCTTTGTCCAGGTAGAGTTTTTCGAGTTGCACTTTATCAAATTGTTCAGCATAATTCAGCAGGGCATTGTCGCCATGCTGCTTAACCTGTTCAATAATATTTTCAACTACACTGCGTATTTCGTTGCCCGCGTCTACATTACGCTGAATAAGCTGCTGTATGACGGCATTATCAAGCGTGTTATAATCATATATCTTCAGCATTTTTCGGTGGGGTTGATGTGAAGTGATATGGGTTTATAAAATGATCTTTTCAATTGGCATCACTACAATGCCCTGTGCACCGGCTTGCTTCAATTGGCTGATGCGATCCCAAAAGTCGCGCTCCGGTATTACGGTATGTACGGCCACCCAATCGCTTTCGGCCAGAGGTACTACCGATGGGCTTTTTACACCGGGAAGCAACGCGGTAATCTGTTCCAGATTGGCTTTAGGCGCATTTAACACCACATACTTGGTTTCCTTAGCACGTAATACCGATTGAATACGCTGGATCAGTTCAACTACCAAGTCATCATTCGCTAGTTCATCGCGACTGATTAAAACGGCTTCTGATGACATTACATCGGCAAAAGGTTTCAGTCCGTTGCTTTTCAACGTGCCACCTGTAGATACCAAATCGCAAATAGCATCACTCAAACCCAGGCCCGGAGAAATTTCTACCGAACCTGAAATGGTACGGATATCTGCTTGGATATTATTCTGCTTTAAAAAGTTACCCAAGATGGCAGGGTAAGAGGTAGCTATAGATTTGCCTTGCAGTTGGCCCACAGTTTCAATATCACTGTTGTTCGGCACCGCAATTTTGAGTGAGCACTTGCCGAAGCCTAAACGTTGCAGATAATTAACCGATACCTCAGTTTCTTGTATTACATTTTCACCAACAATACCCAAATCGGCAATGCCGTCTTGTACATATTCGGGGATGTCATCATCGCGCAGAAAAAGGATTTCGAGCGGGAAGTTGGAAACTGGTGATATTAAAGAGCTTTTGTAGTTTTCGAAGTTCAATCCGCAATTTTTAAGCAGTTCAACGGATTTTTCGTTTAGCCGGCCAGATTTCTGGATAGCAATTTTAAGTGTTTTCACTAAGAGGTGGTATTAAATTAAACTATAATAAATATAACAACGGGGGTAGGTAAGTTCGCGTAGAACCATACATCATCAATTATCGCCGCAGGGGCGATGGTGCAAATGCAGTTGATGGATGTGTAAACCGTTCATTTAATTATAGCTAACTATATTGATGAGCTGCCGCAAATATAGGCAGTATATTTATAAATCAAATACCTAAACTGCAAAGCCCTGTAAAATGTTTGTGGCTTTTTATTTTGCTCTCAATACAGGTATGTTTTGCCCGAATTGCTTCAAATCATCGCCGCTAAGCGTGGCACGCAACAGGTCGTGCTCATCTCGGCCTATGCCAACCAATATTTCCAAATCATGCCCCTGTGCGTAATACCGGTAGGGGTAAGCGCCATAAATTTCTTTACTGATATCATCTTCGGGCGCTTCGGCGGCTAAAAAAAACATGGGGCTAAGCGTTGCTGTGCCTCGCTGCCTGTAAACCTCTTTATGGTTTTGGCTAATGATGCAGTTGAACTCGATATCAGTTAAATTAATGCGGGTGATCTGCAGTTCATAGTCAACCAAACCCTGATGTGCCGAAAAACGGTATAAGTTGCCTTCATTTAAATCAGCTGGAAACCGGGTGGTATCTGCGCCCACTATCATGTAATTATTTTCCAACTTCATGCTTCCCGGGTATTGGCTTCTTCGCAGGCTGTCCACAAACAGCGGAGCGTATCGGTTTCTGTCCTGAACGATGACCTGCTTCACCGGTTCAACCTCCTTATTTAAACGGGTGATGTATTGTTCAGTAAGTTTTTTGTCGTTATAATGGCAGCTACTTAAAACAATAAACAAAACACTGAAATGCCAACGCCTAAGTTTCATTACTTAATTAAGTGTAATACCTCACTAATAGGCTGATCGCTGTTAATTAAAATTCCGGTTACACCGGCTGCTTCTCCGGCTTCTACGTCGCGTTCGCGGTCGCCAATAAAGTACGATTGTGAGGGGTCTATATTATATTGCTCAATTCCGCGCAGCAACATACCGGGTTTGGGTTTTCGGCAGTCGCAGTCGCCGGTAAAGTTAGGGTGGTGCGGGCAATAGTAAATATCTTTAAAAGTAACGCCATGCTGGGCGTAAGTATCTTTTAAATGCTGATGCATTTCGGCCAGTTGGTCTTCGGTATACCATTGTTTAGCCAAGCCGCCCTGGTTGGTGGCTACAATTAACAGGTAGCCACGGTCCTGTAATTCTTTTAAAGGCTCAAAGTTGTGTTCGAGGATATGAAAGTCTTCAAACTTGCACACATAATCGCCCATTTCCTGGTTCAGTACTCCATCGCGATCTAAAAAAACAGCTTTATTTTTTTCAGGCATCAGATATATTTATAATAATTCAAGTGCAAAAGTAACAAGTTTGAGTAAACTCATAATTTTTGATGCGAATTGATGCAACATTTGGGTTTTTTAAGCATCTTGTTGTTGTTCAACCTTACAAATCATGAAATCAATCTGTTCCGCCATCGCCATTTTATTATTTTCATTACATGTTTCCGCCCAGATCGATACTGTTAGCAACCTGAGCGATCAGCAAAAACTGTATGGCTTGAGTAAATTCTGGTCAGAAGCCGCCTATAATTTTGCCTATTTCGATCATGCCAAAATTAACTGGGACAGCGCCTATCAGGCCTATATTCCCCGGGTGCTCGCCACTAAAAATACTTATGATTATTATCGCGAAATAGAACGCTTCTGCGCTTTGCTAAAGGACGGTCATACCAATGTGTACAAACCCAACAGCTTGTACAAGAAAACCACTTATCGCACAATAGACATGATGGCCGTTAATCATAAATTTTATGTGATGGATGTGCCTATGGAATACAAGGATGCCATACCACTGGGATCTGAACTGATAAGCGTAGATGGAACGGATGCAGTAACGTATGCAAAGCAAAACATTTTTCCTTATATCAGTTACGCTGCCGAACACCAGTTGTGGAATGATGCAGCAAGAAATATGTTTTATGGTAAAGATAGCAGCCAGGTTTGGCATCTGGTGCTGCGCTCGCCGCAGGGAAAATTGATTCAACACAATTACCAGTTCCGCACTACGGCGGTTAAATGGGTAAGAAGGTCGAATGCGGCACCCTGGAAACGTTTCAACTATCAGAAAATAGATAATGTAGGTTATATCACCATCAATACCTTTGGTGATGAGAAGGTGATCGATGATTTTAAGGCCATACTGCCCGACTTGTATACCTGTAAAGGCGTTATCATTGATCTACGGGGCAATGGCGGTGGCAGTAGTAGTATAGGCGCCGAAATATTAAAACACTTTACCACAGCAAAAGGGATGACAGGCTCGGCTTGGAAAACGCGCGATCACTTGGCTTCCTTTAAAGCTTGGGGGATATATGCCTTGAAAGATACTATGCCTTACGAGAAAAGAAGCGAATGGGATAAAAAGACCATTGATGTAGCACGGGGAACCTACTGGTATAATGGCGGTAATTCTTATTACAATAATACCGATACTGCGCGCAAAATTATGGTGCCGCTGGTGATATTGCAGGGAAACAACACGGCATCGGCAGCAGAAGACTTTCTGGTGATTTTAGATGGCCTGAAAGGGCGGGCGGTAACCATGGGCCAATACAGCTATGGCAGCACCGGCCAGCCCATGAACTTTGATTTGCCGGGCGGGGGCAGTGCGCGCATTTGCACCAAGCGAGATACATACCCTGACGGACGTGATTTTGTGGGTACCGGAATCAAACCACAGGTTGAAATTAACCCTACCATTAAGGATATCATTAATAACAACGATGTGGTTATGAAAGCTGCTGTAAAGAAAATAAATGCATTAGCTGCTAACTGATATCCCTTGTTGATAAATTGTTAATTCGTAGCGCTATTTTTTGTAAAAAATTGCCATTATCCTAAAAAATTATGTAAGTATTCAAATTTAGTTTTGCTTTATTTATATTCGTAATCACACCGTCTGATTAACCTCTTATTAACCATGACACCAACTGATTGCGACCAGCAGGGCTTATACCGCCCCGAATTTGAACACGACTCTTGCGGAACAGGTTTCATCACCAATATTGATGGGCATAAGCAGCACCGTATTTTGAGCGATGCGCTTACCATGCTCGAAAACATGGAACACCGTGGTGCATGCGGCTGTGATCCGGATAGTGGCGACGGAGCTGGTGTACTCATCCAGCTTCCGCATGAGTTTTTAATGGAAGAATGTGCTAATCTCGAAATTAGTTTGCCCGAACCAGGCGATTATGGCGTAGGTATGTTGTTTTTCCCCAAAGACTCTGCCTTAAAAAAGGCTTGCCGCACCATCATTGCCAATGCAACCGAAAAGATGGGCCTGCCTTTATTAGGTTTCCGAAAGGTACCGGTTGATGCCAGTGTAATAGGCGAAACCGCCCGCCAGGCCGAGCCGGATGTGGAGCAATTGTTTATATTAAAGCCGCATCATATTACAGATGCCGAAAGTTTTGAGCGCAAGTTGTACGTACTGCGCCGATATATTAATAAAACAGTAAATGAGACGATAAAGGCAGCCGCTGAGTATTTCTACTTCACATCGCTGTCTTGCAAAACTATAATTTACAAAGGGCAGGTAACCACCTACCAGTTGCGTAAATATTTCACCGATTTAATTGATGAGCGTGTGGTAACCGGCTTCGCCATGATTCACTCACGCTTTTCTACCAATACATTTCCGTCATGGAAGTTAGCGCAACCTTTTCGCCTGATTGCACATAACGGAGAGATCAATACTTTAACAGGTAACCTCAACTGGTTTTATTCTGGCGTAAAGTCGCTGGCTTCATCATACTTCACACGAGAAGAAATGGAGATGTTGCTGCCGGTAATTGACAATAACCAAAGTGACTCTGCCTGTTTGGATAATATCATCGAAATCCTGCTGCATAGCGGCCGCTCGTTACCTCATGTAATGATGATGCTGGTACCCGAAGCCTGGGATGGTAACGAGCAGATGGACCCGGTGAAGAAGGCTTTTTATGAATACCATGCCACATTAATGGAGCCATGGGATGGCCCGGCAGCCATTACCTTTACTGATGGCCGGCTGGTAGGTGCTTTATTAGACCGCAACGGTCTGCGCCCATTGCGCTATGTAATCACCAATGATGGCCGTGTTATTGCCGCATCAGAAGCGGGTGTATTGCCTATTAAGCCGGAAAGCGTTTTGCGCAAAGGGCGTTTACAGCCCGGCAAAATGTTGCTGATCGATACAGTTAAAGGGCAAATTATCTCCGACGAAGAAATTAAAAAACAAGTAACCTCTTGCCAGCCTTATGGGCAATGGCTCGAAAATTATAAAATCAGGCTGGATGATTTGGCCGAGCCACGTTTGGCTTTTGCCAGTTTATCGCCCGATGCGGTGTTTAAATATCAGGAGGTATTTGGCTATTCGCGTGAGGATTTAGATACCATTATTATGCCGATGGCATTGGATGCCAAAGAGCCTATCGGTTCCATGGGTACAGATGTGCCACTGGCGGTATTGTCCGACAAGCCGCAGCACTTATCCAGTTATTTCAAACAATTTTTTGCGCAGGTAACCAACCCCCCAATTGACCCGATACGTGAGCGGTTAATTATGAGTTTGGCCACCTTTATAGGTAACAATGGCAACCTGCTGGATGAAGACAAGATGCATTGCCATAGTGTGATGCTCAAACACCCGGTATTGCGCAACCACCAGCTCGAAAAATTGCGCTCTATTGATACTGGCTTGTTTCATGCTAAAACACTGTACACTTATTTTAAAGCCGATGGTCAGCCTGGTTCTTTGGAAAAGGGCCTGGAGCGCTTATGCCGCTATGCTGAAGATGCGGTGGATGACGGATTTGAAGTGCTGATTCTGTCCGACCGTTCCATTGATTCGGAACATGCGCCTATTCCCTCACTGTTAGCTGTTTCGGCCGTGCATCATCATTTGATTAAAATGGGTTGCCGTGGTTCGGTAGGTATTGTAGCCGAAGCTGGCGACGTATGGGAGGTACATCATTTTGCCTGTTTACTGGCTTTTGGCGCGAGTGCTATTAATCCTTACCTGGCGCTTTCTACCATTGATACTGCCAAAGCCAGCGGCGAATTAAAGACAGATTACGACCAAAGCAAACTGCAAAAGAATTATGTAAAAGCGGTTTGCGACGGCTTGTTGAAGATATTCTCTAAAATGGGTATTTCCACGCTGCAATCTTACCACGGTTCGCAGGTGTTTGAAATATTGGGTATCAACAAAGAGGTAGTCGATAAATACTTTGTAGGTGCCGTAAGCCGCATCGGCGGTTTGGGCTTGGATGAACTTGCCCGCGAGGCGCTGTGTAAGCACCGAATGGGTTTCAGCACTTCTAAAGAGCAAGCCAAACTGTTGCCCGAAGGCGGTATATATCAATGGAAACGCAGGGGAGAGGCGCATTTGTTTAACCCCGAAACTATCCACTTGCTGCAACACGCTACCCGTAGCAACAACTACGAGGTTTACAAAAAGTATGCGGCTCTGGTGAATGAGCAAACACAAAAACATTATACCATTCGTGGCTTGCTTGATTTTGCCCACCACCGCGAACCTATCCATATTGATGAGGTAGAGCCGGTGGAAAGCATTTTTAAACGCTTCGCTACCGGGGCGATGTCGTTCGGCTCTATTTCGCACGAGGCGCACAGTCTGCTGGCTATTGCCATGAACCGCATTGGCGGCAAGAGCAATACCGGCGAAGGCGGTGAAGACCCGATGCGTTACGAGCGCATGGAAAACGGCGACTCGATGCGTTCGGCTATTAAGCAGATTGCGTCGGCACGGTTCGGCGTTACCGCGCATTACTTAACTAATGCCGATGAGTTGCAGATTAAGATGGCGCAGGGTGCTAAACCCGGCGAGGGCGGACAGCTGCCCGGCCACAAGGTAGATGCCTGGATTGCCCGCACGCGGCACTCTACACCGGGCGTAGGTTTGATTTCGCCGCCGCCGCACCATGATATTTATTCAATTGAGGATTTAGCACAACTCATCTTCGACCTGAAAAATGCCAACCGCGCGGCACGCATCAATGTAAAGCTGGTATCGAAAGCTGGAGTAGGTACTATTGCAGCAGGTGTGGCCAAAGCTCATGCTGATGTAATACTGATTGCCGGTTATGACGGTGGTACCGGTGCATCGCCTATCAGTTCGGTTAAACACGCCGGTTTGCCATGGGAATTAGGCTTAAGCGAGGCACATCAGACCTTAGTACGCAATAAACTGCGCAGCCGTGTAGTGTTGCAGGCTGATGGGCAGATGAAAACAGGCCGGGATTTGGCTATTGCCGCTTTATTAGGAGCCGAAGAATGGGGCGTGGCTACGGCAGCTCTTGTGGCAGGTGGCTGTATCATGATGCGCAAATGTCATCTCAACACCTGCCCTGTAGGCGTAGCCACCCAAGACCCGGAATTGCGCAAGCTGTTCACCGGCAAGCCGGAACATGTAGTAAGCCTGTTCACCTTTATGGCACAGGAACTGCGCGAAGTAATGGCCGAGTTGGGTTTCCGTACCATTAACGAGATGGTTGGCCGTGTACAGTTTTTAAAAGTTAAAGAAAATATTGCCAGCTGGAAAGCCCGCAAGATTGACTTAAGCGGCATGTTGCACCCGGTAACCAATGCCAAAGGCGCTACATTGTATAACAGCGAACAGCAGGATCATGGCATGGACGAAATTTTAGACTGGCAACTGCTGGAACAGGCACAGCCCGCCTTGCAGGATAAATCGCCGGTTTATGGTTCATTTGAAATTAAGAATACCGACCGTACCGTAGGTACCCTGTTATCTAACGAAATTACCAAAAAGTTCGGCGCTGAGGGTTTACCACCGCATACACTGAATTATAAATTTACAGGTTCGGCCGGGCAAAGCTTTGGTGCGTTTTCTACCAAAGGCCTGTTCTTCGAGCTGGAAGGTGAAGCCAATGATTATGTAGGTAAAGGCTTATCAGGTGCCGAGCTAGCTATCTATCCCGCAGCTAACGCCACGTTTGTACCTGAGGATAATATGATTATCGGCAATGTGGCCTTGTATGGTGCCACCTCGGGAGAGGCTTTTATCAGGGGTATGGCCGGTGAACGTTTCGCTGTGCGCAACTCCGGCGCCACGGCAGTAGTGGAGGGCGTGGGCGACCATGGCTGCGAGTATATGACCGGCGGCCGGGCGCTGATTTTGGGCAAAACCGGTCGCAACTTTGCCGCTGGTATGAGCGGTGGTTTGGCTTGGGTATATGACCCGCAGCATGATTTAACTACCAATGTCAACCCCGAAATGGTAGACCTGGATCCGCTATCACCAGCCGATGAAGAGCAGATATTAACCTTACTGCGCAAACATGCTCAATTGACTGGCAGTGAAGTGGCACAACGCCTACTGGGCCAATGGGATGCTGCAAAGCTAAGCTTTGTAAAAGTGTTCCCGAAAGAGTATAAACGAGTATTACAGCAACAATTACAAACCCTTAGCTCTAACTAAAACATGGGAAAAGTTACAGGATTTCAAGAATATAACCGTGAGTTACCGCATAAAGATGCACCTGCCGAACGTATAAAAAATTATAGCGAGTTTGTGCATCTGTATTCGCCCGAGCAGTTGAACCACCAGTCGGCCCGGTGTATGGATTGCGGGGTGCCGTTCTGCCATTCGGGCTGCCCGCTGGGCAACGTGATACCGGAGTTTAATGACGCGGTATACCGCGAAAGCTGGGAGGAGGCATATTTGATTTTGTCTTCCACTAATAACTTCCCTGAGTTTACCGGCCGTATTTGCCCGGCTCCGTGCGAGTCTGCCTGCGTACTGGGCATCAACAAGCCACCGGTTACCATTGAGGAGATTGAAAAGCACATCATCGAGATTGCTTATCAAAAGAATTTGGTTAAGCCTTCGGCTCCATTAATAAAATCCGGTAAAAAGGTGGCTGTAGTAGGTTCTGGTCCTGCAGGTTTGGCTGCAGCTGCACAACTGGCTAAGGCAGGGCACTCTGTTACCGTTTTTGAAAGGGATGACAAACCCGGCGGCTTATTGCGCTATGGGATTCCTGATTTCAAACTGGAAAAATGGGTAATTGACCGCCGCATCAAAATCATGGAGCATGACGGTGTAATGTTTCAATGCAATACCGAAATTGGTAAAGATATACCAGCTGATGAGTTACAGCGTAGTTACGATGCCGTAGTGATGGCCGGTGGTTCTACTATCCCGCGTAACTTACCGGGGCCTGGCCGTGAGTTTAAAGGTATCCATTTTGCCATGGACTTTTTAAAACAGCAGAATAAGCGGGTAGGTCATTCTGCTATTGAGGTGGAAGAAATTGTGGCCACTGGCAAGCAGGTGATCGTTATTGGTGGCGGTGATACCGGCTCCGATTGTGTGGGCACTTCGAACCGCCAGGGAGCAGCATCGGTTACCCAGTTTGAGTTAATGGTGCAGCCGCCGCAGCAACGTACTTCCAATATGCCATGGCCAACGTACCCAATGGTATTGAAAACCAGCTCTTCGCACGAGGAAGGTTGCAGCCGCCATTGGGGTATCAATACTAAAGCTTTTATTGGCGATGAGCATGGCAGCCTAAAAGCCATTAAAGTAGCCGATGTGGTTTGGGAAACAGACTTTTTGAACCGCCCCATCAAGTTTGTGGAGGTTGAAGGTTCGGAACGCGAACTGCCCTGCGATCTGGTATTTTTAGCAATGGGCTTTGTGCACCCGCAGCACACCGGAATGCTGGAAAACTTGGGTGTAGAGCTTGATGAGCGTAAAAATGTAAAAGCGGCTGAAGGCAACTATCGTACGAATGTAAGTAAGGTATTTGCCTGCGGCGATATGCGCCGTGGCCAATCATTGGTAGTGTGGGCCATCTCTGAAGGACGGGAAGCAGCCCGTAAGGTAGACGAGTTTTTAATGGGGCATTCTACTTTGGAAAGCAAGGATAATGTTAACGCTTTCGAAATGTATTAGTGTGATGGGAATTGGTTCATTAGTTCATTAGGATATTAGGTTACAGCATTGAAAAACAAGATAAGGTTTATTAAATTCGCCTTAATGAACTAATGAACTAATGAACTAATGAACTAATGAACTAATGAACTAATGAACTAATGAACTAATCCACCTTCAATAAAATAACCGTAACTTTGCGGATTATTTATTTGAGATGAAGATTCCTAAGTTTGCCGACCTGATTTTGTTTGAAGACTATAACCTGTTCGTCATCAACAAGCCGCCCTTTTTCAGTACACTGGACGAGCGGGGCGAAAGCAGCGGCGAAATCAATATACTGCGTTTAGCTAAAAACTACTGGCCCGAGGCACAGATTTGCCACCGTTTGGATAAAGAGACTTCGGGTGCACTCATCATTGCCAAAAATCCGGAAGCTTACCGCTCGGTTTCCATGCAGTTTGAGCGTCGGCAGGTGAAGAAAGTGTACCATGCGGTAATTGACGGTACACATACCTTTGAAAATCTGTTAGTGGATTTACCTATCCTGAATACCGGCCGGGGTACGGTGACCATCAGCCGGCAAGAGGGGAAAAGGGCCGAAACCTGGTTTCAGTCGTTAAGATACTTTAAGCATTATACTTTGGTAGAGTGCCGCCCGGTAACCGGCCGTATGCACCAGATACGTATACATTTAGCTACCCAGCGGGCTTCTATTGCCGGTGACGAAACCTACAAAGGCAAGCCTGTATTCTTGTCTCAGTTGAAACGCAAGTATCATTTAGGTAAAGACCAGGAAGAGCTGCCGATTATGAAACGTTTTGCGCTGCATGCTTATGAGCTAACCTTCAAGTTACTGGATGGGACTGAAACCACGATACATGCACCATACCCCAAAGATTTTGAAACGCTGTTGAAGTTGCTGGATAAGTTTGACAGTTAATACCCAATCCGTCATGCTGAACTTGTTTCAGCACTTCACATGTTAAGTATGCGTTGAACTTATCCCCTTGCTTGTCCTGAGAGGTGCTGAAACAAGTTCAGCATGACAATATTTTTCTTATCCCTCGAAGAAGAATTTTCCCTACAGTCGAAATGACTAAATGATTAAAAGTGGTAGGGTAAAGCTACACGCTAATCCTTTTCGTACATCAAAAAGTGCTGTATCGGTAAAAACTCCTCGTCGCGCACCAGGTGAAAGCCATTTGCGGCCATTTCTTTATTGGCCTGTTGAATGCTCATTTTGTGCAGTGGCTTTATCGGGATAGAAGTATCCTCAGCACGGTATTCCACCAACAATACCTTACCATGCGGTTTAAGTGAGCGGCGCAGGGCCTGCATAATCTCATGCGGGTAACGCAATTCGTGGTAAGCATCCACCATAATCGCCAGGTCAATGCTGTTATCCGGCAGGTTAGGCGACTTTTCGGTGCCCTTTACTACAGTAACATTATCATGCTTTAATTCCTTGCACCGTTTCTTCAAGAAGTTAACTGCATCATCTTGAATTTCAACTGCATATACTTTACCTTTAATTAGCTTGGGTGCAATTTTAAAAGTATAATAGCCAGTGCCGGCACCTATATCTGCCACGCTGCTGCTGTCGGTAAGCGGTAGGCTTGATATTACTTTAGCGGTGTTTTCCTCTTTGGGCCTGGAGTTACGTTCCAGCCATTCTGCACCCTCAAAATCCATCACTTGTGCAATCTCACGGCCTTTATAAATTTTGCCGGTGCCACCTCTCGAAAACAAACGGTACTGATAGGTAGTATCAGAGGGGTGCTTCTGATTGGTCTTGGTATGGCAGGCACCCAACAGCAGGGCGGCAAAAACAGGTATGAGTTGAAATTTGGGCAGCATAGTTATTAAAGTTTAAATATGCGTATTTGTTTAATTTCAGGCAAGGGCGTTAAATAAAAAAGCCTCCCAACAATTGGGAGGCTTTTTTATTTATGTAGTGTAACCTAAAATTTTCATCACCTGCTTGCTGTTCTGTTCTTCGCCAAACACCTCGAAGTTAAACGTTTCATCGCGGTTGCGCCGAATAAGCACATGTTTTGGTGAAGGTAATAAGCAGTGGTGTATGCCACCGTAACCGCTCAATACTTCCTGGTAAGCGCCGGTGTTGAAAAAACCTAAATATTGTACCTTACGGGTTTTCGGCATGTATACACTGTTCATGTGCGCTTCCTGGTTGTAGTAATCCTGCCCATCGCAGGTAATACCGCCTAAGTTTACCCGCTCGTACTCAGCATCCCAGTTATTCACTGGCAGCAATACATACTTCTGGTTCAGCGCCCATACATCCGGCAGGTTGGTGATAAATGAGCCATCCAGCATCAACCAGCGTTCGCGATCATTTTGCTGCTTACGGCCTAATACTTTGTATAAGATACCTGATGCTTCGGCTACGGTATACTTGCCAAACTCGGTGATGATATCCGGTTCGATGACATCGTACTCCGCACAAATTTCTTTAATGCGGCTTACAATCTCATTGATCATATACTCATAATCAAAATCAAACACCAATGAATCTTTAAACGGCATACCACCACCAATGTCAAGCGTGTCCAGATCCGGATTAACTTTTTTAAACTTACAGTACAGCGTAACGTACTTCTCCAGCTCGTTCCAATAATAAGGAGTATCAGATATACCCGAATTGATGAAGAAGTGCAGCAGTTTTACTTTAAAACTCGGATTGTCTTTGATTTTACTGGTATAAAAGTCAATTACATCTTCCTGCCTTACACCCAAGCGCGAAGTATAAAACTGCGAATCCGGCTGTTCTTCAGAAGCAATGCGAATGCCCAGGTTGCACACCGTGTTCATCTCAATTTCATCATCATACATGTTAAATTCTTCCTTATTATCCAGCACCGGGATAATGTTAGAAAAACCATCGTGCAGCATATCAATGATGTATTGCTTGTACTGGTAAGGCTTAAAACCGTTGCATATAACGGTGATATCCTTTTTAACCACACCTTTTTTCTCCAGCGCATCAATCATGGGCATATCAAAGGCCGACGACGTTTCAAGGTGAATGTCGTTCTTCAGCGCTTCTTCAACCACATGCTTAAAGTGGGAGCTTTTAGTGCAATAGCAGTATTTATAACTACCGCGATAGTTGTTTTTGATAATAGCCTGCTGAAACAACAGCTTGGCCTGCTGTATTTTTTTAGAAATAATGGGCAAGTAAGTGAAACGCAGGGGCGTACCATACGTTTCAATCATTTCCATTAAATTAAGGTCATGAAAATATAATTCATCATCAATAATTTCAAAACCTTCTTGAGGGAAACCCACGCTCAGATCAAGAAACTCCTGGTAACTCTGCATTCTTTAGATTTTCCGCAAAAATGTAATTTTTTATTAAGAAAATTCCTATCGGTTCTCCACATTTTTATGTACCGAATGTAAGTTTTGGAAGGTTCACTGGTATGGATGTTCATTGGTTCATTTGTTTATTAATTCATTGAGTTGAAAACAAAAGTGTATGCTCCAAATTTTCCTTAATGAACCAATGAACCAATGAACCAATGAACCAATGAACCAATGAACCAATGAACCAATGAACCAATGAACCAATGAACCAATGAACCAATGAACCAGTTACACCTGCTCCACTACTACCGCTGTGCCGTAGGCCAGCACTTCTGTAATGCCTTGTGCAATTTCGTTGGCATCATAGCGCATGTTGATAATGGCATTGGCACCTACGCTCTGGGCATGTTGGGCCAGTAACACAAAAGCTTCTTCGCGTGCATTTTCGCAAAGCTCTACATAAATAGAAAGGCGGCCTCCGAATATACTTTGTATACCGCCGGCAAAGTTACCGATAACGCTACGGCTACGCACTGTAATGCCGCGCACTACGCCTAAATGCTTTACAATTTTGTAACCTTCTAAACCTGTACTGGTGGTGATTAATGCTCTGTCCATAATGATTGTTATTTTGTTGTGATTGTTTTATTGATTAGATAGAATTGAAATGAGTTTGTTACAAGATTGATGAATGATGCGTTCTGCTACAAAGTGCTATTGCTTCGTTCCTTGCAACAGACTTTGTAGAAAACTAATTAATACATTAATTAAAGATAATCTTCAAAACAAACTTCTTACCCATTGTTAATAAATAAATTATTCACAAAATATGATCAAAAAACTATACCTCATTGTATTACTGGCACTAATAGGAAGCGGCCTCAAAGCTCAGGAGGCAGACGCCATTGTGGGCAACTGGCAGATACCCGAGCAACAGGCCCAAATACATGTTGTACGTGATGGTGATGTGTACGAAGGCAAACTTACTCATGCCACCGTAACGTTAAAAAATAGCATCAGCCTGAGCTTGCCTGCCGGTTGGCTGGGTATATACATTTTGCGTAATGTTATGTACGACAAACCCAACCACTGGCATGGCCTTGTTTATAATCCCGAAGACAAGAAAATGTATACCTGCAAATTGGAGTTGAAAGAGGATGGGCGGTTAAAACTGAGGGCATATAAAGGCATACCTTTGTTAGGTAAAACAGTGTATCTGGAAAAGTTAAGCATGTAAAGATCGGTTTATATGTGCACCCACACCCAATGCACTAACGCATAAATTAAATACAAACACAAGCCAAATATACACGCTACTATTAATAGCAATACAATCAATAATCCGGTGCCTTTGCCGCTGTGCCTGCCTTCCACATAATGTTCTTGCAATAGTTTTAGGTTGCGGTTATTGGCTTTGTAGTAAAAATCGGTTACCCAGCCGATGATGGGTATAGCGCCCAGAATAGCATCAATAGTAATATTCATCACCATTAAAATCAGCACCTTGCGGCTTACGCCTTGCTTGGCCATTACCCACACCAGGGCAGCGCCTACCACAAAACCCGATACATCGCCGGCCACGGGAATGAAATTCAGGATGGGGTCGAGCCCAAAGCGAAAGTTGGTGCCGGGTACGCGAAAGGCACTGTCAAACAAATGCGCAATGCGCTGCACCCAAGCCAGACGCCCTGTAAGTTGTATATCTTTTTGCTGCGGCATAGCCAATCAACATTTCAAGGCACTGTAAGTTTTACAGCTAACCGTTAAACAATCCGGCGCTTCACAAAAACATAAAATTGGGTACTGACATGTTTATGCCACTGCTGCGGGTGCTGCACAGGTGCTGCGCCTGCTGCGCACTGCTTCAGGGTGCTGCGCCTGCTGCGTAGTGCTGCACATGCTGCACCCGCTGTACGCAGCACTCGCGCAACACCTGTGCTATTTATCCACACCCGCGCAAATGAGTTGCTTAAAAGCTTAAATTTACGTTTTCAAAATTAAACAGATAAGGAGCAAAAGGCTTTGAGCAAGACTGCCACCAAAGAAACGCCGCTAATGCAGCAGTACAACCAAATCAAGGTGAAATATCCTGGTGCACTGTTGTTGTTCCGCGTGGGCGATTTTTACGAAACCTTTGGCGAGGATGCCATCAAGGCTTCGCGAATATTGGGCATTGTGCTCACTAAGCGCAATAACGGCTCGGTAAACAATGAACTGGCTGGCTTCCCGCATCATTCGCTCGAAACCTATTTGCCCAAACTGGTACGTGCCGGTCAGCGTGTAGCCATCTGCGACCAGCTCGAAGACCCTAAGGCCACCAAAACTATCGTTAAGCGTGGCGTAACCGAGCTGGTAACGCCAGGCGTAGCCATTAACGATACCATCCTTCAGCAAAAAAGCAATAATTACCTAGCCTCGCTGTATTTTGAGAAAACCAGCCTGGGTTTGGCTTTGGTGGATGTATCTACCGGCGAGTTTTTAACCGCTCAGGGCAACATAGCATATATCGATAAATTGCTGCAAAGTTTTACACCGAGCGAAGTGGTATACCCTAAAAGCCGCCGCCAGGAGTTTGCAGATCTGTTTGGCGACCGCTATTACAGTTATCCGCTGGATGAATGGCCTTACAGTGGTGATTATGCCGAAGAAACCTTGCTAAAGCATTTCGGGGTAAAGTCACTCAAAGGTTTTGGCATTGAAAAGCTGAGTTTGGGCGTTATGGCCGCAGGGGTAGCTTTGCACTATCTTAACGAAACTGAGCATCGCAACCTGCAGCACATCAGCGCCATTAGTAGGATAGAGGAAGAAAACTATTTGTGGTTGGACCGCTTTAGCATCCGTAACCTCGAATTGGTGGGCTCTGCCAACGAAAATGCCCGCACCCTGGTTGATGTACTGGATGAAACCTGCTCGCCCATGGGCGCCCGCCTGCTGCGCCGCTGGATTGTAATGCCGCTTAAAGACATGAAGCCTATACAAGACCGGCTAAGTGTGGTACAACACCTGATTGAAAATGAAGACCTGCGTAATGAACTGCAGGCCTGCATCAGGCAAATCGGTGATTTAGAAAGGCTGATTTCAAAAATCAGCTTGCAGAAAGCTAATCCACGTGAGGTTTGCCAATTGCGTAAGGCGCTTACCGCCATTGAAAATATTAAGCACGTATGTGAGGCGGCGGATAATCAGTCGCTCAAGGCAATTGGCAGCCAATTAAATCCATGTACATTCATTTGCGATAAAATCGGCAAAGAACTGAATGCCGAGCCGCCGGTGTTAATTGCCAAGGGCGGTGTAATGGCTTCGGGTATAGATGAGGAACTGGACCGCCTGCGTAAGATTGCCTTTGGCGGTAAAGATTACCTGATTGAGATACAAAAGCGCGAAGCAGAGCATACAGATATACCTTCACTCAAAGTGGCATTCAATAATGTTTTCGGTTATTACCTGGAAGTAACTCATGCCCACCGTGATAAAGTACCTACCGAATGGATACGCAAGCAAACGCTGGTAAACGCCGAACGGTACATTACCCCCGAACTTAAGGAATATGAGGAGCAGATTTTAGGCGCTGAAGAGAAAATTCTGGCATTGGAAACCCGTTTATACAACGACCTGCTTTATGCGCTTGCTGAGTACATTAAACCGATACAATTGAATGCCCAGCTCATCGCCCGGTTGGATGTGCTATTAAATTTTGCTACCATTTCCATCCGCAATTATTATACAAAACCGGAGATTACCGAAGAACGAATTATCGATATCAAAGGTGGCCGGCATCCGGTGATTGAAAAGACGTTGCCAGTGGGCGAGGAGTATATCACCAATGATGTTTTCTTGGATTCGGACAGCCAGCAGATCATCATTATTACCGGTCCTAACATGGCAGGTAAATCAGCATTACTACGGCAAACCGGTTTAATGGTGCTAATGGCGCAAATGGGCTGTTATGTGCCGGCTAAAGAAGCGAGAATAGGCCTGGTAGATAAGATTTTTACCCGTGTGGGCGCATCGGATAACTTATCATCGGGCGAGTCAACCTTTATGGTGGAAATGAACGAGACGGCCAGTATTTTAAACAATGTCTCAGATCGAAGTTTAATTTTGCTGGACGAGATTGGCCGGGGTACTTCTACTTATGATGGCATCTCAATAGCCTGGGCCATTGCCGAATATTTGCATAATCACCCGCAAGCCAAAGCTAAAACGCTGTTTGCTACGCACTATCATGAGCTGAATGAATTAAGCAATACCTTCAACCGCATCAAAAATTACAATGTTACAGTGAAGGAAATTGGGCAGCAAATCATCTTTCTGCGCAAATTGGTGCCGGGTGGTAGTGAGCATAGTTTTGGTATACATGTGGCCAAACTGGCCGGTATGCCGCAGAAAGTACTGAGCCGGGCAAATGACATTTTGAAGAAACTGGAAGCCGAGCGCTCAGGCGGAGAGAACATCAAAGACAGTATCAAGAAAGTACAGAAACAAGCGGTACAACTGCAAATGTTCTCGATAGACGACCCGGTGCTGGTTAAAATACGCGATACCCTGAATAATCTGGATGTAAACACCCTTACGCCAGTTGAAGCCTTAATGAAGCTGGATGAAATACAGCGGCTAATTAAAGGGTAAACAAACGATGTCATTCTGAGCAGTTGCGAAGAATCTATACATTTATTAACTTAAGTACAGGTTCTTCGTTATGGCTCAGAATGACATTTTTATATCTTATCCTTTTTTGAATTTATTGGCCAGCATTTGCAACATATCTTCGTTCACAGGCTTGGCGGGCTCTTCATCACGTTTTTTAAATGGCTTATTGTGCTGATGATGTGGCTTGCCACCTTGTTGCGGTTTACCCTGATTTTGGTGATGGTTGTTTTTGAAATGCGGCTTGTTGTGTTGATTTTGCTGTTGGGCAGGTTTGGCCGGACGGCTGTCGCCACGGTTGGCCAGCCAGCGGTCGTGCACTTCGGCCAGCTTGCGTTTGGTGTATAAGGAAAAATCGCCGTTCATCATCCAGCCAAAATAGGCTGGCTCAATGTCAAATACATCAGTTACCAATTTGCCTTTGTGCTTACCAAAGTTAAATACCTCTTCGTTTTTATCATTGTATACCATGCGGCCTGCGAAATCAACAGTGCGGTGCATATTGCTAAAATGGTGCAGCGCTTCCACATCATTAACTACCGGTACGCTGCGGTTACCCTGGCGGTCTTCCCACTCAATGTTTTCGTAGCGTTGCAATTGTGCTAAAAACACTTCCATGGTGGCGCGGGTATCAGCCTCGGCGGTATGGGCATTTTTAATGTCCTTTTCGCAGTAAAATTTATAGGCGGCCTTAAGCGTACGCTGTTCCATCTGGTGAAAAATATTCTGCACATCTACAAAGTGTCGGCCTTCAATCTCAAACGGCTCATTAGTGCGCAAAAATTCTTCCAGCAGCATCGGTATATCAAACTTATTGGAGTTATACCCGGCCAGGTCGCAGCCCTCTAAAAATGCGGCTACTTCAGGAGCTATTGTTTTAAATACAGGTGCATCAGCAATATCATCGTCATAAATGCCATGAATCAATGAGGTTTCCAGTGGGATGGGCATTTCAGGGTTCACTCTCCAGGCTTTTACCTTTTCAGTGCCATCAGGCAATAATTTGATGATGGCAATTTCAACGATACGGTCTAAACCGATCATGGTTCCTGTAGTTTCCAGGTCAAAGAAAGCCAGGGGGCGTTTTAAATTTAATTTCATTATCAGGTAAATCTCACGGGCAAAGGTCGGTAAAAAGATGTGAATATTTCAGCGTACGGAGATTTTACAAACTCAAATAATAAGATTGATCTTCTAAACCTTAGTCAACTGTGAAATACAAAATATGTCATTTTTTGATTGTTTAGGCGTTGAGAGTAGAGTTAATTTACCCTCAACAGCCTATTCAATAGCAGTATTTTAATCCTATTCTTTTGCTGCCATTGTATTTGCCGGCATAATAGAACCTGCCCTCGAAAAATATTTATACATAGAAGGGTCGCGCAGGTTAACTATGATGACACCGCGCCTCGAGCTGGCATGTACTACATATCCGTTTTGCAGGTAAACGCCAACATGGCTAAACTTTTTGCCATCGAAGTCGAAAAAAACAAGATCGCCTTCCTGTAATTCGTCTTCGTATTTGCGCTTAATTATCTGTATTTGCTGGCTTGTCATGCGCGGAATGGTGGTGCCGTAAACCTGTTGCTCCAACAAGCAGGTTAATCCGGAACAATCAATACCATCTTTACTCATGCCACCAAATTGGTAGGGGGTACCGGCCCACTGCTCTATAAAATTATACAAGCGCCCGTTTTGTATGCTGCTTTTGTCTACCTGCATTAGGGCTGCGTATTTTTCGGCAATGAAACCCTGCGGTTTCACCACCTCGCCCGGTTCGCCTTTCAGCATGGCTTTTTTAGAATGACATGCGGCCAAAAACAGCATAGATGTGCATAATAACAGTATAAACCGGCGGGGATGAGTCATGAATTAAAGGTAATAAATTGATTGATTATTTACTCAAAAACTCAATGTTCCGTTTCAGGCCGGCAAATTTGGTACGCTTTACAGCCGATTTTTTGAACACTTTTTGAAATACTTCTTGTGTAATATCTTGCCAGTTCTTGCTGTTCATGCCTAAAAGATCTTCATGAGGTTGAAAGGCTGGTTCCTGGTGGGCAATGGAGAATCGGTTCCAGGGGCAAACGTTTTGGCAAACATCGCAGCCAAACATCCAGTTATCTGTTTGATTTTTGAACTCCTGAGGGATTTCATTTTTGAGCTCAATAGTAAGATAGGAAATGCAACGGCTACCATCCACTACATAGGGAGCAATGATTGCGTCTGTAGGGCAGGCGTCGATGCAACGGGTGCAAGTACCGCAGTGATCTACAGTGGGGGCAATATCATAGGCTAAGTCCAGGTCTACAATCAGCTCGGCCAAAAAGAAGAAGGAACCTGATTTCTTGTTAATCAAATTTGAGTTTTTGCCAACCCAGCCTAAACCGGCACGCTGCGCCCAGGCACGATCGAGCACCGGAGCTGAATCTACAAAGGCCCGGCCGCTTACTTCACCAATATTGTCTTGGATATAATTGAGCAGTTGTTTGAGTTTGTCTTTAATCACTTCATGATAGTCTAATCCGTAAGCATACTGAGAAATTTTAGGAGCCAGCGGATCGGTTTGCTTTTGAGGATTGTAATAATTGAGCGCCAATGAGATTACCGATTTTGCACCATCAACCAGCAGGCGAGGGTCCAGGCGTTTGTCGAAGTAATTTTCCATGTACTGCATTTCGCCATGCCGGCCCTGTTTAAGCCATGCTTCCAACCGTGGCGCTTCTTCCTCTAAAAAGTCAGCTTGGGCAATACCGCAAAACATAAAGCCAAGGCGTTTGGCCTCCTCTTTAATTAACTGGCTGTATGTTGCTTTGTGCATGTTCACTAATACAAATATACACAACGTTTAAGGCATAACTCAATACCAAGTTGTCAGGCATCATGTGTTAAAACTTTCAACATCAAACACTGCGTACAATTATGCGTTGTAATTAAAACTTAAATATTTAAAACGATGCTTCAATTTATAAATGACTTGCCCGACCATGTAGTAGGTATACACGCCATTGGCGAAGTAAGTAAAGAAGACTATGATAAAGTGCTGGCTCCACGTTTAGAAGACTTGGTAAAGCGCCAGGGAGAGATTAACTACCTGCTGGTGTTGGAAAATACCATTTCTGATTTTACTGCCGGCGCCTGGTACGATGAAGTGAAACTGGGCTTAAAACACTTTACCAAATGGAAGAAAATTGCTGTGGTAACCGACCAAAGCGGCATACAATGGTTTACCAGTGCTTTCAAATTGATCATTCCGGGTGAAGCCAAAGGTTTTAAGTTAGATGAGTTAGACCAAGCTGTGGCTTGGGTAACCGAAAAAGAAGAGAAGAAAGAAGAAACTAAGTAAGATTTCTCTTACCGCAAGTATTCAAATATCTATTAACAACTAAATACATATACCTATGTCAACTGATCCGAAAGACCAACAAGCAACAGATAATAATAACGCAAGTGCACACAACGACACTATTGGCGAAAACACTGGAGATTCTCAATTAGAAAAAGGAAGTGAACCTGGTGTTCAGGATAAACCGGATGATACCCGTGTAAAAACGGTAACGCCTGATAATGACAACGGCGATCCGGGACCATCAACAGAGCAAGCCTCTAATAAAGGTCAGGGCCCATCAGGAGAAAACCTGTAAGATTCTAATTACAGTTTTATGCAAAAAGGGATATGAGTAAGTACTCATATCCCTTTTTGCTTTATTTAGATGGTGTGTTAAAAGCTGTTTCTAATGCTGTTGCTTAATGTTTTGGTGCTCCAATAGCCACTATCCAAAATACGGCGAATGGTCATCAGCGGATCATTAGCATCACGTTTTTCGGCTAACTGGAAAGCTGCCTTGAAGCCGCGTTTATGGAGTTCAGGCAAACCCTGCTCATTCCAAAGGCCGAAGGGATAAGCAAAGTATTCAATTTTCTTGCCGGTAATTTCTTCTAATTTTTTAGTCGGTTTATCAATCTGTGTTTCCCAGTCTTTACCCGCAAACTTTTTGAAATTGTGGTGATCCCAGGTATGGCTTTCAATAGCGTTACCTTCATCTGCCAGTTGTTTAATCTGATCCTTATTCATGTAATGCGGGCGGCCGATAGAAACCGTCATGATAAAATAAACACCTTTAAAGCCATATTTTTTCAGCTCAGGGTTGGCGATGGTAAACTGGTCGAGGTCGGTATCGTCAAAAGTGAGCATGATGGGTTTGCTGGGCAGTGCAGAACCGTATACCAGGTAGTTATATAACTGGTCGGGCAGGATGGTGTGATAACCGCTGTCGGCCAGCATTTTGATATGCTCTTTGAATGCCGCTATTTGTACAATATAATCTTTAGCGCTTTTAGAATCTGTGGCGCGCCAGTCGCGTATTTGATGCCAGCATACGATGGGCACCTGCTTGCGCGTCATCATTTCGGCTTTGCTGGCCATTTTACCACCTGTTTTTTGTGCAGGGGCATCGCTGCCATTAGCAGTGGTGGTAGAGGTTTTTGTGATGGTACTATCTGTTTTAGTTACCGTAGTAGTACCCGAATTACAGGCCATTAAACCAATGGCAGCAGCGGCAAGTGCACAAATAAATTTAGACATCTTTTAATGGACAGGTTAAAAATCTATCCTGCGAATGTACTACTATTTAGTTTTGAGGCAAATTGGAAAAGTAAAAATGTAAACATATAGCCCAATTTAGTCATTGCAAGTGATAGCGTGGCAATCGCACAAAAGCATCTGCGCTTCTATACAACAAGCGGTTGCTGCGCTATCACTCGTGCTCGCGATAACAAAACTGGTTAATCTTATTTAAAACAGCGTTTGTGCGCCGCCAGCTCTTAAAATGCCCAGGTGTTTATAGGCATTATCAGTAGCTTCACGTCCCCGCGAAGTGCGCATTAAATATCCTTCCTGTATCAGGAAAGGTTCATACACTTCTTCAATGGTACCTTCATCTTCACCAACTGCAGTGGCAATGGTTTTTACACCCACTGGGCCGCCTTTAAATTTTTCAATGATGGTCATCAAAATTTTGTTGTCCATTTCGTCCAGGCCATGCTCATCTACGTTAAGCGCATTTAAGGCGTATTGGGCAATTTCGGTATCAATTTTTCCGTTGCCTTTTATTTGGGCAAAATCGCGGGTACGGCGCAGCAGGGCGTTGGCAATACGCGGGGTACCACGGCTGCGGCGGGCAATTTCAAAAGCGCCTTCATCTGTAATGGGAGTGCTCAAAATATCAGCCGAACGCATTACAATGGTAGTAAGCAGTTTGGCATCATAATATTCTAAACGCGAGTTGATACCAAAGCGCGCACGTAACGGGGCGGTGAGTAAACCTGAGCGGGTGGTAGCGCCCACCAGCGTAAAAGGATTTAATGAAATTTGCACAGAACGGGCATTGGGGCCGCTCTCCAGCATAATATCAATTTTAAAATCCTCCATCGCCGAATATAAATACTCTTCTACTAACGGGCTCAGGCGGTGTATCTCATCAATAAATAAAATGTCACCGGGTTCCAGGTTAGTCAACAGGCCGGCCAAATCACCGGGTTTGTCCAATACCGGGCCCGAAGTGATCTTAATACCAACACCCATCTCGTTGGCTATGATATGGGATAGCGTGGTTTTACCTAATCCCGGAGGGCCATGCAATAACACATGGTCCAGCGACTCGCCACGCTGGCGAGCTGCCTGTACAAATATCTTCAGGTTGGCTAATATCTTGTGCTGACCGGTAAAATCTTCAAACGCCTGCGGGCGTAATACCTTTTCAATATCACGTTCCGTATTGGTTAAACGTTCCTTTTCAGGATTTAAATTCTCGTTCATTTACCAACAAATTTAGCAAAAAAATATGTGTATTGGTAGTATAAAAGCGATAAAGATTGTGCAGATGATTGCCTGGCAATAACTAATAAGACAGTATTTTCTTCATCAGTAAATCGGTTTGCAGATCTGCCCCCAGCAGAAAATCGTGCTGACTGAATATCTCGAAGCCTTGCCGCTGATAAAAGCGGATGGCATTTACATTATGCTCCCAAACACCCAGCCAAGTGTAGGGGCAACGTTGTTCAAGTGCTTGTTGGATGGCAAACTGGATTAAACGCTCGCCAATTCGTTGTCCTTGAAAATCCTTGTACACATAAATGCGCTGCACTTCCATGGCATTGCTGGCTTCATTCTCTGTTTGTGCTACGCCTGTGTTAAGCTTCAGGTAACCGGCAATTCGTTTATCGAATTCAGCGAAATAAAAGGCAGAACCTTCTTGTTGTAACTCTTGCCGCAAATTAGACACCGTGTATGTATCATCCATATAAGATTGTACATCCGCCGCGTTGTTGAGATGCAAGAATGCATCGCTGAATGTTTGGCGGCTGATGGCCACTAATTCGGGAATATCTTTTTCGGTAACCCGCCGAATGTGAACTTGTGCATCAGTCATTACTCAAATTGCTGCTGCAAACGCTCTAACTGATCCAATAAATCTGCTACCCTGCGGTTCTCGCGTTCTATCAGTTTCTTTTTCAAAAAGAACAATACAAAAGCCAGGTATACTAACCAGCCCACGTAAAAGCCAATCATAATATAAATCGAACTGCGACTTATAAATTCGAAACTGTAAAACATCACCCCGAAGCTAACCGCCAAGGCGTAATAGTAAAAGAAACGACCATTCATTACAGCCCTGCGTTTTTTGTACAGCTTTAGATGGC
Organism: Mucilaginibacter koreensis; assembly: GCF_054783355.1. Taxonomy (NCBI): domain Bacteria; kingdom Pseudomonadati; phylum Bacteroidota; class Sphingobacteriia; order Sphingobacteriales; family Sphingobacteriaceae; genus Mucilaginibacter; species Mucilaginibacter koreensis. The sequence goes on from NZ_BAAGQS010000001.1 coordinate 963,609, forward strand.
TGATGTAAGTGGGAGGGTCGGTAGTGGCATCCAGGGTAGCAATGGTTCTATAATCGCCCATCTGCATTACAATTACAATGGCAAAGCTTACAATCCATACCGCAAGCCCTATATAAGTCAGCTGGCTCTTTATTGGCATAAACAGCGCCACAGCAACAATGACCGCCATAGATATGCCAACCGCTATCAGGCCAATCAAGGTTTTACTTTTCAGCTTGTTAACTCCTTTTTTTACTTGCTTCAGCACATCATCCACCGAAAGCCTTACCTGTTTGGGCTGTCCCTGCCAAACCGATAACAAGTCGTTAAAGTCTTTCATAGTGGTTATATAAGTCGGTTAATTTTTGTTTAATGCGGTAAATTTTCACCCTCAGGTTCCCTTCCGATATACCCGAAATATCAGCAATTTCAGGGTACGGCACTTCATCCATTACCATAGTAATAATAATCCTTTCCGATTCCTCCAGCTTCGAAATACACTTGTACAGTAGAGCTACCTGCTCATTTTTTTCAGAAACCTCTTCACGCTGTACCTCCGCCAGCTGCGGAGTCAGCTCTTCCTTGGCCTGGCGCTTTTCGCTGCGCAGGTAGGTAAGGCAGGTGTTCACCGCAATACGATAAATCCAGGTAGAAATCATAGCCTGATTTCTAAACTTGTCCAGGTTTTGCCAAACTTTCAGAAAAGTTTCCTGCAACAGGTCATGTGCAGCGTCTTCATCGCCGGCATAACCGTAACACAAGCGGTAAATCTTTTTTGAATTAGCTTCAAATATTTGCCTGAAGGCATCATCTTTAGCAGCCACGGGTCTCAGTTAATTGATATAAGGTTTGATGCGCCAACTTCAGTATTGTTACGCTAAAAATTATTTTTATTAAACCAACTCAATACCTGGTCGGCTGAAGTAAGCAGTGAGTTGAATTCGTCGCGGTAATCATATTGCAAATCTTCCGGCAGCTTGCCCAGCAGGGTAACGGCTTTTTGTATCTGCCGGATGAATAACATACGCAAGGGTTTGTAGCCGGTACGCCGGTCTACGTGCTCCAGGTACTTATCGCAAAAATGAATGGTCAGTTCCAGTTCGAAAGTTTTTGAAGCGGCAAACTTGCTGTATTTATTGTTAAGCTTTAATATTTTGCGAAGCGCTTTTGCAGCATTATAGCTATGCGAAGGCAGTTGATGAAAAAGCGTATCGTTCTCTTCTTTAGCCTCCTGCAAGTATGATTGCTCATCATGTGCCTGGAACATCAGGTAAGCCAGCAGTTCTTTATTCTCTTTTTTGTATCGCGCCAGGCGTACGCATAAATCAGCTACTTGTGTAGTGCTCAGGTGCTGTAATTCCTTTTTTATTTGTTGCAGACCATAGCTGCTCTGGCTCATGTGGATATCAAATTTTGCAGCAAAATAGGAAAATATTGTAGCTTTAGCGTTTCAAAAACCAATTAATGACCAGAAATAAACTCACCATATACATTTTTGTTGCCCTTTTGGCCGGTATTATTGCAGGCTATATTTATAACATTACAGTAATTGAAACTTACAATAAAAAAATAGCGACTGCTGATGCTGCTGTAAAAAAAGCCGACCTCCAGTTACTTAATTTTAAAGATACCACCGTTGCTGATTACCGCACTGTAAAAGCCGTTCGCACCGAACAGGCGAAAATACGTAAGGAGAATGACACTGCCCGTGAAGATAAGTTAGAAGGCTTTAGTATTCTCAGCGATATCTTTTTACGCCTCATTAAAATGATTGTGGCGCCGCTGGTGTTTACCACTTTGGTAGTAGGGGTAGCCAAGGTAGGTGATATTAAAGCGGTTGGGCGTATTGGTGGCAAAACCATGCTGTGGTTTTTGAGTGCTACTTTGGTTTCGTTGCTGTTGGGCATGATGCTGGTCAACTTTTTTGAACCGGGGAAAGCTATGCACCTGCCGTTGCCAGATAGTCATTTAGGTATTGATATTAAGAAAACTGCTATATCACTACGCGACTTTATAAGCCATGTATTTCCTAAAAGCTTTGTAGAATCTATGGCTAATAATGAGATTTTGCAAATTGTAGTTTTCGCCCTGTTTTTTGGCGTAGCAACTGCAGCCATTGGCGAAAAGGGGGAAATTGTAATTAAAGCCATGGATGCCTTTGCGCATGTAATACTGAAGATAACCGGGTATGTAATGCAATTGGCGCCGCTGGCTGTATTCGGTGCAATTACAGCTATTGTGGCCAAACAGGGTTTAGGCATCTTGTCTACTTATGCTATATTCATCGGCGAGTTCTACTTCTCTTTAGTGATACTGTGGCTGGTGATTGTATTAGCTGGTTTTGCTGTTTTAAAAGGCCGGGCATTCAACCTGATAAACAGCATTAAAGATGCGATGCTGATTGCTTTCAGTACCTCTACCAGTGAAGCGGCTTACCCACGGGTGCTGATAGAATTGGAGCGCTTTGGCTGCAATAACAAGATCGTAAGTTTTGTGCTGCCCCTGGGCTACTCATTTAATTTAGATGGTTCGATGATGTACATGACGTTTGCGTCTTTGTTTTTGGCGCAGTCATACGGCATTCATTTAAGTGTTCAACAGCAGCTATCTATGCTGCTGATACTGATGCTCACCAGTAAGGGTGTGGCTGGCGTACCACGTGCATCGTTGGTAGTTATTGCCGGCACTATTGCCATGTTTAATATACCCGAAGCAGGTTTGGCTTTACTAATCGGTATTGACCCATTGCTGGATATGGGCCGTTCGGCTACCAATGTATTAGGTAATGCCATGGCTACAGCTGTAGTTAGCAAGTGGGAAGGAGAGTTGAAGGGAAGTAGCGAGCAGTTGAGCAGTTAGTTTTGAATATGATAATACAATGAAGACAGCGGCTGCCAAAATGCTGCAAATTCATTTACATTTGCGCTGCAAAAACAGGTGATAATCACCCATTCATAAATTTGACTACTTCATTTATTATAAATTCCCATGTCCGACCGCGGTAAAAAGATATTTATTATCCTCACCATTGCTGTTCCTTTTTTATTGTATTGCGTATACTATTACAGCATGATGATTGGAAACGCGCCCTATAAATTCTCTGAGTTTAAATCCATCCAGTTTCGCTATGGTACAGGTGATACCCTGCTGAACCAGTACAACTCCTTAACCGGTGATTATCAATATTTAAACAACCGTGATTCGATCATCAAATCAAAAGCTATTTTAAAGAAAGATGATTTGCTGTACCTGCACCGCAAAGCGGCCGATTTAGGTTTTTGGAACTTCCCGTCGGATGAAACCGGCGATACTACATCTATTAATGGCCGTAAGGTGCCGCGTTTTTATATACAGTTTAATTACCAGCGTAAAAGCAAAACGGTAACCTATGAACCTACGTTTAACGGTGATACTAAACTGAAAGATGCCAACCAGCAATTAATCAAAGAAATTCAAAAAATATTAAATGAAGCAGAGTCCAGAGGAAATTAACCGGGCTATTGTTTTTCAGTATTTAAATGAATATCTTTGCACCTCAAATTTTTAACAACATAATTATTTAACAACAATGTACGCAATAGTAGATATAGCCGGACAGCAATTTAAAGTTGCAAAAGACCAGTATCTTTTTGTACACCGCTTACAGGGAGATGAGGGCGCTAGTATTGAATTTGACAAAGTATTATTGGCTGAAAACGAAGGTAACTTCAAATTAGGTGCTGACTTAAACGGCGCTAAAGTTTCTGCCAAAATCGTGTCTCATGTAAAAGGTGATAAAGTTTTAGTCTTCAAAAAGAAAAGAAGAAAAGGCTACAAAAAGAAAAACGGTCACCGCCAGCAGTTCACCAAGATTGAAATTACTGGTATTACATTATAATTAAGGTTAAACGTTGAAGCTTAAGCTTCGTTAAAAACACTGATAGAAAATGGCACACAAAAAAGGTGCGGGTAGTTCCAAGAACGGCCGCGAATCGCATAGCAAACGTTTAGGTATCAAAATTTTCGGTGGTCAGCCAGCTATTGCAGGCAACATCATCGTTCGTCAGCGTGGTACCAAACACAATCCAGGTCAGAACGTAGGTATCGGCCGTGATCACACCCTGTTCGCTTTAATCGACGGCCAGGTAGTGTTCCGCAAAAAAGCTGATAACCGCTCTTACGTTTCAGTATTACCTTTCGAGGGTGCTGAAGTAGCGCAAGAAGTTGCTCCGGTTGTAGCAGCACAATCTGAAGCCGCTGCTAAAAAAGCAACTAACGGTAAAGCTGTTGTAGCTCCTGTAGCTGAAGAGGCTCCTGCCACTGAAACCGCAACTGATAGCGAAGAAGTAGTAGCTTAATTTTTAAGCTTTCTTTATAAACATAAAAGGCTTGCATTATTTAATGCAAGCCTTTTATGTTTATAAATTGGGTGGGAATTGTATCGGTACTTTGAACCGCACCCGTACCGGATTTCCATTTTGGGAAGCCGGAATCCACTTTGGAGATATTTTGATTAGCCTTATAGCTTCGGCATCTGTATCAAAAGATAAACTTTTATCAACTTTTATATCATCTAAGCTTCCGTCTTTTTCAACTGTAAAAGCTACGATAACTTTTCCTACAATATTGTTGTCTTTAGCACTTTTAGGACACATTGTATTTCGATTAATGTATTGAAAGAATACATCCATACCGCCACGAGGTTCAGCCATAATTTCAACAGGAGTAAAAACTTCTTTAGGAAGTTTCACCGCGGGTTGGTTAAGGCTTGTGTCTCCTACCTGTGCTTGTGTAGAAAATGAATTGATTATAATAATCAGCCCTGTAAAAAATAAATATTTCATTGATTGGAAATTGGGATATTGTAAGGTTAAAAATATTATAGTTTAGGCACTAATTTTCTCTCACCATCAAGCTATCTGCAAAATCATGTAAATATTGCTTTCGTTCGGCAGATAACTGTATTTGATCTAAAGCTTTAAAAGCCTTATCAGTGTAAGCTTGCATAGCTTGCTCAGCATGTTGCTTAACTTCCAAATCGTTGTAAATACTGGTAACAGCGCTTACCTTTTCGGTTGCATCATAGTTGCCGGCGTTTAGCCAGTAATTGAGTTGGTTAGCCTGTTTGTCTTTGGCTAACTTTAAGGCTTTTATTAATAAAAAGGTTTTTTTGTTAGCTAAGATATCGCCTCCTACCTGCTTACCAAACTTTTCAGGGTCGCCGTACACATCTAAAATATCATCCTGAAGCTGAAAAGCTACGCCCAGGTGTTCACCGAAGTTGCACAGTAAATCGGCATCCTGCTCAGATGCGCCACCAATCAACGCACCGATTTTTAAAGCGCCACCCAATAGCACAGCCGTTTTTAACCGGATCATGTTCAAATAGGCATCAATGCTTACATCAGCGGTTTGCTCAAAATTCATATCATATTGCTGGCCTTCACAAACGCCAACAGCAGTATTATTGAATATAGTAAGCACCTGGCGTAAGAGATGATCTTCCACCTGCATGATGAGTTTGTAGGCTTCCACCAGCATCACATCTCCGGAAAGGATAGCGATATTCTGGTTCCATTTTTCATGCACGGTAGTTTTGCCCCGCCGCAATGGCGCTTTATCCATAATATCATCGTGCACCAACGAAAAATTGTGAAACACTTCAATAGCTAAAGCAGGTGATACAGCGGTTTGGGCATCGCCGCCAAAAAGTTCGCAAGCCATTAACAGCAATACAGGGCGCATGCGTTTGCCGCCAAGCGAAAGTATGTAGGTAATCGGCTCATATAACTCGGCTGGCTGTAAGGGAAAACCTAACTCACCAACGGCTTTGTTAATCAGGATCTGAAAATCTTTTACAGTATTCATATAAAGGAACAGATTGCAAAGTGCAGTTTGTTAGCGGTCTTGCACCAAAGTGAAGTCAATCTGTTTTTTCGTTAAATCTACGTTTTTTACTTTAATCTGCACCTCATCGCCCAATTGATACACCTTCTTTTTGCGCTGACCAATGATGGCATAGTTCTTCTCATCCAGAGTGTAAAAATCGTCCGAAATATCGCGTAAACGAATCATGCCCTCGCAATTGTTTTCGGTAATCTGCACATACATACCCCATTCGGTGACGCCCGAAATTACGCCGGCATACACTGTGCCAATATGGTCCTGCAGGTATTCGGCCTGTTTATATTTTACTGAGGCACGTTCAGCATCTGCAGCTTTCTTTTCCTTTTCAGAGCAATGTTTGCTCAAAACTTCGTAATGTTCAGCATTGGCCGACTGGCCACCTTCCAAATAATGCAGCAACAAGCGATGCACCATCACATCGGGGTAACGGCGTATAGGAGAAGTGAAGTGGGTATAATGGTCAAAAGCCAGGCCATAGTGGCTGCTGCTCTTGGTAGTATAAATGGCTTTAGCCATGGAGCGGATAGCCAGATGCGTTAGTACATTCTGTTCCTTTTTCCCTTCAACATCAGTCATTAAGTGATTGAGCGATTTCGCAATTTCGCGGTCGCTTTTCATATTAATGCGATACCCAAAACGGGCAGCGAATTGAGCAAAATTACCCAGAGTTTCTGGGTTGGGTGCGTCGTGTGCGCGGTAAACAAAGGTGTACTTCTTTTTACCTTTACCTTTTTTGCTTATAAATTCGGCCACCTTCCGGTTGGCCAGCAACATGAAATCTTCTATTAGCTTGTGGGCATCTTTGCGTTCTTTTACAAACACACCGATAGGTTTGCCCTGCTCATCCAGCTTAAACTTCACTTCCTGTGTTTCAAAACTGATGGCACCGTTTTTAAATTTACGGTAGCGCAGCTTGTGTGCCAGTTCGTTCAGCTTTTCTATTTCGGTTTGAAAATCGCCTTGTTGTGTTTCAATTACCTGTTGTACTTCTTCATAAGTAAAGCGGCGATCCGAGTGGATAATGGTTTTGCCAAACCATTCGTTTACAATTTGGGCTTCCTCATCCAATTCAAAAACAGCTGCGAAGCAAAGTTTGTCTTCATGTGGGCGCAAAGAACACAAACCGTTCGACAGGCGCTCTGGTAGCATCGGTATTACGCGGTCAACTAAATAAACAGATGTTGCACGGTCATAAGCTTCCTTGTCTAAAGCGGAATCCGGAATGATGTAATGCGCCACATCAGCAATGTGAATACCTACTTCATAATTGCCATTTTTTAACATTTTGAACGATAAAGCATCGTCAAAATCTTTGGCATCATATGGGTCAATAGTAAATGTGATGGTCTGACGAAAGTCCCGCCTTTTGGCAATTTCTTCCTCAGTTATGATATCTGAAATCGCCTCAGCTTCATTTTCAACTTCCTTAGGGAAAGAAAGCGGGAACCCATATTCAGCCAGGATGGCGTTCATTTCGGTATCATTCTCCCCCTGTGCACCCAGTATGTTTTTAATACGGCCGATAGGGTTCTTTGCGCCCGGCGGCCAATCGGTGATTTGGGCCACTGCTTTTACACCGTTTTTTGCACCGTTAAGGCCATCTGCCGGAATAAAAATATCGTGCAACATCTTGCGATCGTCGGGTACGAAGATGGCAAAGCGATCGGAAACCTTGACGATACCGGTAAACTCCATTTTGGCCCGGCTAATGATTTCAGTCACTTCACCTTCTTTTCGGCGGCCTTTGCTTTTGGCATATACGTAAACTTTCACTCGGTCGCCGTGCAAAGCAGTGCGCAGTTTACGAGGAGCAATGAAGATATCACTCTCAGCCTCGTCATCGGTTATAATAAAGGCAGAACCATCGGTAGTCATGTCTACCCGGCCTTCCACAAAAGTTTTCATTTCATGCAGCTGGTATTTGCCCCGGCTACTTTCTTTTAAAGTGCCTTTCTGATGCTCTTCTTTCAGTATCTCATCAATAATGGCCCTCGATTCCTGGTCACTAATATTGAGTTTTGCAGATACCTGAATATAATTAAGCGGCTCTTTACTGCCATGCTGCTCGAACACACCGAGCACCAACTGCGAGAGTACTTGCTTAAAAGAATTATTATTGCTTTTTCTTTTCGACATAAATAGATTGTGTGGCTAATATACACATCGCAAGTGAATCTAATACGCATGCGCCATCAGGTTGTAATGCAATATAGCTTTACTATATTGTATAACCCGGAATAGAGGCAATCAGTTTTTGTGTATACGCTTTTTGCGGATGATAATATATATCATCCGGATAGCCGCTTTCTTCTATCTGCCCCTTGTTCAATACAATCACCCGATCAGAGATGTGCTTGATTACTGATAAATCATGCGATATGAAGATATAAGTGAGTTGAAACTCGGCTTGCAGTTCTTTTAGCAGGTTGAGTACCTGCGCCTGAACCGAAACATCTAAAGCCGAAACTGATTCATCACATACCAAAAACTCGGGCTGAAGTATCAACGCTCGAGCGATAACGATACGCTGCCGCTGTCCGCCTGAAAACTCATGCGGATATCGGTTGAAATGTTCGGGTAACAAGTTTACCCGCTGAAGCATGTCCAGCACTTTTTGCTTGCGCTGGGTATCATTATCATACAGCCGATGAACTTGTAATGCTTCCATTATGGCCCGGCCTACCGTAATGCGTGGGTTGAGGGAAGAATAAGGGTCTTGAAAAATGAGCTGCATATTTCGGCGCATTTTTCTCAATTCGTTAGACTTTAATTTCAGCAAATCGGTGCCCTTATATTGAATTTGGCCCGATGTGGGTTCCATTAAGCGCAGTATACTTCGGCCTAAGGTGCTTTTGCCACTACCAGATTCGCCGACCAAACCCAATGTTTCACCGGGATAAACGTCGAAGCTTACCTCATTTACTGCTTTAATATAGTCTTTCGCTTTTCCGAACAATCCTTGTTTAACCGGGTACCAGGTACACAAGTTGCTCACGCGAAGCAGGGGAGGTGCTTGATATAGCTTTGACCGTCGTTCGTAAATTTCATTTTCGGGATATAAATGTTGCTGTAACACCTGTTGCACATCCGTTGTCGCGCTGTTGTCCGTTTGATAAAAGTCGGCTACAACAGGCAGCTTTTTCAAACGTATGGCAGGCGATGGACGGCAAGCCAGCAAACCCTTGGTATAAGGGTGCTGCGGGTGGGTCAGCAATTCTTCTACCTCATTTTCTTCAATACATTCGCCTTTGTACATCACCATCACGCGGTCGGCCACTTCGCTAATCACGCCGATATCGTGCGAGATAAAAATCAGGCTCATATTGCGCTCTGCTTTTAACTTCAGGAGCAATTCAATAATAGTTTTTTGTACAGTTACATCAAGGGCGGTGGTAGGTTCATCAGCAATCAGCAACTCCGGATTGCAGGCCAGGGCCATGGCAATCATTACCCGCTGTTTTTGTCCTCCAGATAATTGGTTAGGGTAACTTTTGTACATTAACTCGGGGCGGGGGAGCTGTACTTCATTAAATAAATCAACAACCGCTTGTCGGGCGGCTTTTTTGGAGATAGATTGATGAGTGAGTAAAGCTTCTTGCACCTGGTAACCGCAGGTAAGCACCGGGTTAAGGGAGGTCATGGGCTCTTGAAAAATCATAGCTATGCGGTTGCCACGGATGCTTTGCATCTGCTTTTCACTCAAACCAAGCAAATCCTGATCGTTCAGGTAAATATGACCTGTAATTTGAGTAGTGGCCGGATTGTGCAGGCGCATAACAGCCAGTGAGGTAACAGATTTACCCGAGCCCGACTCACCCACAATGCCTAGCGTTTCGCCTTTTTTAACTTGAAATGAAATGTTTTTTACAGCATGGTAATTGCCTTCGGCGGATAGAAACCTGATATCAAGATTTTCAACCTTCAGCATTTATGCGGGTACAATGTCAATAATATCTTCGGGCATCAGTTCTTCACCTCTGAAACGTCTTAAAACCTGCGCAGTGGTAATCACATCCTTTTGGCAGTAGGTGCAAATACGGTTCAGGTCATTGTCTACCCAGTAAACATCAGCCACCATGCTGCCGTCAATATCATCTTTTGGTGTGGGGATACCAAAGATAGCAGCCAGCAGATTTAAAGAAGTATAGTTTTTAAAATCGCCGCATTTCCATAGCTCCATGGTATCCAGGTGCTGTACTTCCCATGGTTTTTTGCCGCACAAATCCAGCTGGGCAGGCAGCTTTACGCCATTAACCAGCATGCGTCGGCAAATGTAAGGGAAGTCAAACTCCTTGGCATTATGTCCGCATAAAACCAGGTTTGCCGGGCACTTAGACAGCATATCGGCAAATTTCTGTAACATCGAGCCTTCATCATGCGAAGCAAAAGAAGTAAGCCGGAAGCCTTTATTTTTGGTAAGTATGCCTACCGAAATGCAGATGATCTTACCAAACTCCGCCTGAATGCCGGCGCAGCGATAAAACTCGGCTGGTGACTCATCTGGCTGGCGTTGCTTTCGGGTTTTTTCGTCCCAAAGTTTTTGCATCAACGGCGACAGCTCATCAAAGCTGCTGTACTGCGGAACGGTTTCAATGTCCAGCACCATTACATTGTGCAAATTCAAATTTTCAAGCATCGCCAGTTAATAGTCGGGTAAAAATATTAAAAATATGCTGATTAAAGCATAATGGTGGATAAGTTGCTGTCGTTTGGAGGTAGAACCCATAATTTTGTATTTTCGGTATTTAATTAGTTGCTCGTCCATCTGCGTATTTGCCTATGAATATTACCAAGCTTTCCATCATCATTCCGGCCTATAATGAGGAAGCAACTATTCATCTGATTTTGGATAAAATTAAAGTAGTACAACTTATAAATCAGATTGCGAAAGAAGTCATCATCGTAAACGATTGTTCAACTGACGGTACGGAACAAGTTATACAGCAGTACCAAAGCAATCATCCAGATTTAAATATTCGGTATTACAAACATGAGCACAATAGAGGTAAAGGTGCAGCGCTGCATACCGGCATTGCCAAAGCAACCGGCGAATATACCATCATTCAGGATGCAGATTTGGAATATGACCCTGCAGAATATAACGACTTATTGCGCCCCGTTTGCAACGGCTTTGCCGATGTGGTTTACGGCTCTCGCTTTATGGGCAATAACCCACACCGCATATTGTTCTTTTGGCATACTATAGGCAACCGCTGGCTCACCTTTATAACTAACATGTTTGCCAATTTAAACCTTACGGACATGGAGACTTGTTATAAGCTGTTCAATACGCAAATGCTGCAAAGCCTTCATTTACGCGAACAACGCTTTGGCTTTGAGCCGGAGGTGACATTGAAGATAGCACGTATCTCCAAATTGCGATTATACGAGGTAGGTATTTCCTACTACGGCCGAACGTATGATGAGGGGAAGAAAATAAACTGGCAGGATGGTGTAAGGGCTATATGGTGTATTATTAAATACGGGCTGTTCAAGTATAAATAACAAAGGCAACTCACTGAGTTGCCTTTGTTATTTATTTAATCATTACGCCTGGCTTATTTACCACCGGCAGCTTTATAAAGTTTGACTCAACGATACTTTCGGGCAGAAAGACGAATTTCTTATCATATATTTCCTTTCCAATATAGTAAGTAAGCCAATACTCATTGGTTAAGCCGAAAGTTTGCTCATCAATGGGCTCTATTAAAGCTTTGGACTGGCCTTCGAGCACCGGAATCATGTGGCGAAGGGTAGAAGTTTTTACCTGTTCACCGTCTTTTTCGCCATAGCCTTTTGAAGTAATTAAAACATTTTCAATCGGCTCATATTTAAGGTTAATCAGGTACACATACCATAGCTTACTTTCAATGCTTTCATTCTCGAGCGCTATGCCAATGGCGATGTCTTTTACAGTATAATCAGGAATATCTTTTAACATTGATGTTATCTTTCTTTAAACGTGCGAAGATAACAATGATAGCACGACTTTGTTAAACTATGAGTTTGATTTATTAGAGAGGCAAGCCAGTTGCTCCTGAAAGTTCCTTTCGTCATTTACAGGTATCTCGCTTATGATACTGTTTTGTGAATTCAAAATCAGCCAGCTTTTAACATGAAGATTTTGAAGTTTGTCTACATCAGCACTGGTCAAACTGGCTTCAAAATTGTCATCAGCCATGCGTTTATTGTCATTTGTAGATTTTTTTGTGTGCTTAATCGTTAATATTAAATTTGAGCCATCCGCCAGTTTTGCTCCAAATGCTATAGGTTTGATATTGATGCCAGTAGTAAGTCTCAATTTAAATTTGAGTTGGGCAGCCGATGATGATGTAATATTAACCATGATCATTTTGACTGCGCTGTATGATGCCGGGGTACGCACATAGAAATACAGCTCAGGCGTGCTTTGTATCAGCTTCCCGCTTTTAGTGGTAGTTATTAGATGACATTGCGCTTTTAACGAGCAAACAATTGTTAGAAAGAGAGAGAAGGTTAAGATAAGTCTTTTCATAAGTGTACTAAAATCTTGGGCAGCGAGGCTCTGCGTTATGTGCGCCTAAACGGTAGATTAAAGATATCTCATAGGTTTCAGGCTGATAATTTAAATTACCATTTGAAGCTTTGCTATAATTTAGCCCTAAACTGAAGTTCTGATAATCGGCACCAATGTATGGAATGAGTGCGTCTTCCAAACGTGTCCATAAGCCAAGGTATAACTTGAAGGCGGCATTATCAGTGCTGTTATTTTTAAAACCATAAGCGGCGCCTATCAGCTTGTCGCGCGCTGTGGACTGCTGCATATACAAACCGCTGAACAGCACGGAAGACTGTGGACTGATATTGATTTCGCCACCGGCATGAAAGGCTGTACGTATAGCTACCGAATTGCCGGCAGGGTTAAATAATGATTGTTTTGGGCGCGGAATGTGGTACATGGATGCCCCTGCATACAAATTTACATTTTCCAAATGGGCTGCATACAGCAGTCCGGCTTGTAAGTCAATGTAACTGCTGGATGAGTTAGCGTAATTAACATTAACAGGTAAAGATGGATCAAACCCCTGCCCGTTAAACTGCGAAGCAAAAGTGAGCCTGTTAAAATCCAGATATAGGTTTGAATATGTAAGCTGTATGCCCAATGCCAGTGTCTGCCGGCCCTGGTAATCCAGGCTTTTGTGATATGCTGTTGAAGCAGAAACATAATTGCTTTGCAAAGCGCCATTTAGTGATTGCTCGAACAAACCGCTTAAACCAACAGCCCATACATCATCTTCGGGAATTGAATTGGCTAATATTTTGGCATCTGCCGACAGGCTGGTGGTTGAGTACTTGTAACCTACGTTCCACCATTGGTTTCTTTGATTGGCTGATATGCGCACGTTGCCATCGAAAAAACCGGTATTGGCAGGGTTTAAACTTAAAGGGGAAGCAAAATATTGTGAGAAGTGTGGATCTTGTGCAATAGCCCATTGGCATAAAGCGATAATGAAGGCAGTAATATATAATCTTTTCATCATCGTTATTTTAATAAAATGGAATTACCGCTACGATGAACCAGATTGCCTACATAATCATACCCTTCGGCTTCCCAGGTAAATGTATCCATAAACTGGATAGCGCCTTTATAAACACCATCCCATCCTTTATCTGCCGAAGCATCTTTAGTTTCAAAAACAATGTTTCCCCATTTGTTATACACTCTGAAGTACTTAAATTGCTGAATGCCTACAAGAAAAGGATAAAGCTTTGAGTTGGTGAGTTGCGTGGGCGTAAATGCTTTTGGAACTAATATATTGGGTATAGGTGCAAGCACCAGATCAACAGGTGCCACACTTGTGCAGCCGTATGTGTTTTCGGCCATAATGTAGTAAGTACCTGTTTTAGCTACCGCCTCCGGATGGTCTACTTTTGTAGTAAATGATGTACTGGTCCAGTAAGTGAATTTTAAATTTGGCGAGCTGCCTGTGGTAAGGGCAGGCAAGGTGATGTTTATGGTACTGGGCTGATACAATTTGGCAGGCGGTGTTACAATAAGCACCGGAAGCTTATGTATTGTTACTAACACCGGTTTAACAGTTTCGCATCCTAATGATGTGGTAGCTTTAATATAATATAAGCCGCTATCAGCAACACTTTTAAAGTTAGATAATGGAACTGTTGCTTTTTCATCTCTCCAGTAAGTTAACTGCGCAACGTTTGAACTGCCAGCGGTAACAGCTGATGCGGACAGATTAACGGTAGCCGGCAAACAAACGTCTGCAGGATTGGTAACTACCAAATTTGGTAAAGGGTTAACAACCACATGTACCGGTAGCACTGTTTCGCATCCGTTAGCATTAGTGGCCTTTATATAATAAGTACCCGAAGCAGGTACAGCGTTAGGCGTATTTAAAACTTTAGTAGTTTGTGCATCAAGCCAGTATGTTAAAACTAAATTAGCATCGCTGCCGGTGGTGATAGCAGCAGTTGTAATATCAACGGTAGATGGATAACATACAGCCGCAGGATCGGTAATTTTTAATACAGGCAATGTATAAAAGCTTACATGAACCGGCTTAATAGTGAAACAGCCCGATGATGTGGTGCCTTTTATATAATACGTACCAGTTACCGTTACTGCAGCAGGCTTTGCCAAAGCTTTAGTGCAGGCCGCATCCGTCCAGTAAGTATAAATGAGGTTGGCTGTGCTGCCGGCGGTTACTGTTGGTTGGGTTAAATCAATAGCTACTACCGGGCAAATCTGAGGCGGATCTGTAATTTTTATATCGGGCAGGGCATTAACTACAACGTTCATGGGTTGTGTAGATACACAACCGGTTTTATTACTGGCCTTAACGTAATAAGTACCGCTCACGCTAACCGCCTTTGGGTTTGATAATGCTTGTGTGCCGGCAGCATCCGTCCAATAAGTAATGGTAGCGGTCGGGTCATCAATTTTAACCAGCTTGGAGTCAGTCAGATCTACTGTTAACGGAAAACAAACAGGTGCGGGGGCATTCACAACAAAATTAAAAGGCTGATATTGCATAACGGTGCTTGTTGAAGTTGGGCAACCGTAGCCGGCAAAAGGAATGATGTCCAGATTAATGATTGTACCATCGGCAGGGGGAGTGGCGAAGGTGAATGAACTTCCGGTGCCAAGCAACTTTGATTTATCGCTGTTGTACCAGTTGTACTTGTCGTAACCAAAAGGGCCATTCAACGTAACTTTGTTAGCATTGCCACAAAACACGTTACCGGTAATCAGATTCGAGCAGTTTTCGTTGACATCAATGTAGGCGTAACCAAAGTGCCCGCCCTGTGTACAGTCGGCTGTAGTAAATTCAAGGCGCAATTTTTTACCTTGATAACCTGTTAAATTAATGGTTACCGGCGTCCATGATTTGTAAACTACACCATTAGCGCTTTTAAATCCGGGCAGGCTTGAAGTGGCCACATAATCGAATGAAGCACATGTAATATACGTGTTTGAGTTTAAGTCAAGTACTTTAGCCGTAAAACGCGGTTGCTCGGAAGCTGTATGCTGTGGATCTTCTAGTACAACCGCATATTGATAAGTAAGTACAAAGTTGTTTTGCCCGGTGGGTACAACAAAATCATAGGTTACACGCTCGGCCTGTTGACCTGAACCATTATTACCCAATTTTATTATGGAATGACTGCCATCGGGTGCTGCCAGTGGAAAGCCGCCGTAAGGATCAACTCTTTTACTATCGGTCAGAATTTCATGTATACCGTTAATTGGGCTACTTGGAGTTACATTGATTACGTTAGTCATCCCAGTACTATAAGTACTGCCTATATAACACTGCCAGTTTTGGAAACTGCCCATCTCATAACCAATATTTAAAGGGCACGAGCCAGAAGAAGTTTGTGCAAACGAAAATGTAGATAATAATAGTAAGAGTAGGACGCTTGTTGTACAGAACCGGATTAACCGGCGCCTGTATGCAGGAACTGAAATATTCATTAACGATAAGGAGGTTGTTACACGGGCCACGTTGGATGTTAGCCCGTGTAAAACTAATGAATATTTTAAATATGAAAAAATTACTTTTTCCCGGAAGCTGCCTTTTTAGCGGGCGCTTTTTTTGCAGCAGATTTTTTTGTAGCTGCAGCCTTTGCTGATGCTTTAGTTTTAGACGCAGGTTCAACATTTCCAGCCAAAGCTTTGCAGTCTTCCAACGTTAGTGTTTGCGGGTCTTTATCTTTAGGAATTTTAACGTTTTGTTTGCCGTATTCAATATAAGGTCCCCAGCGTCCGTTCAGGATTTTTACATCAGGGTTCTCTTCAAATATCTTAATTATACGCTCGCTATCGCGCTTGCGTTTTTCGTTAATAATGTCAATGGCTTGCTCCTCAGTAATATCTAACGGGTCCAAGCCTTTGGGTAATGAATAAAAGGCGCTATTGTGGCTGATGTACGGGCCGAAACGGCCTACGGCAGCTTTCATGGGTTTGTCTTCGTAAGTACCAACCAGCTTTGGCAGCTTGAATAGTTCCAATGCTTCTTCAAGGGTGATGGTTTCAAGCATTTGTCCCGTGCGCAAGCTGGCATACAGTGGCTTTTCATCTTCCTCAGCATCTCCCACCTGCACGAAAGGGCCATAGCGACCTATGCGGACGGATATTTTTTTACCGGTCTCAGGGTGAACACCGAGTTCGCGTTCGCCCCGGGCTTTGTCGGCAGTTTGAATTGTACTTTGTACCTCTTTATGAAAAGGATCATAAAACTTGCGGATCATTTCTGTCCACTCGCTCATTCCCTGTGCTATCTCGTCAAATTGCTTTTCAACGTTGGCCGTAAAATGGTAGTCAACGATGCCTTCAAAATGCTGCACCAGAAAATCGTTTACCACTGCGCCAATATCTGTAGGGAACAGCTTACCTCGTTCGGCACCCGTATTCTCGGTGCGTTCTTCTTTTTGTATGGCGCCAGCTTTTAAAGTAAACACCTTAAAGTTGCGGGTTTTGCCATCGCGGTCCTCTTTTACCACATAGCCACGGTTCTGTATAGTAGAAATAGTAGGGGCGTAGGTAGATGGCCGGCCGATGCCCAACTCTTCCAGCTTTTTTACCAGGCTGGCTTCTGTGTAGCGCGGAGCAGGGCGAGAGTAACGCTCTGTGGCGGTCATTTGCTCTAAATCCAGTTGCTGGCCTTTGTTCAATGGTGGCAACATGGCTTCTTCACCCGAATTTTTGTTGTCATCCTCTTCATCAACCGATTCGAGGTATACTTTTAAAAAGCCGTCGAACTTCATCACTTCACCATTAGCCACCAGCTCTTCTTTACGGGTTGAGATACTGATCTTGGCAGTAGTTTTTTCAAACTGCGCTTCACTCATTTGCGAGGCAATGGCGCGTTTCCAAATTAAATCGTATAAACGCTTTTCAGCTGCATCGCCATCAACCGAGTGCTGGTTAAAGTAAGTAGGACGTATGGCCTCGTGCGCTTCCTGGGCACTGGCCGATTTGGTTTTATATTTTCGCTGCTGATGGTATTGGCTGCCGTAGGCGCTTACAATTTCCTGCGCGGCACTGTTCAGCGCCAAGTCAGATAAGTTTACGCTGTCGGTACGCATATAGGTAATCTTACCAGATTCATATAACTTTTGCGCTACCGACATGGTGCGGGAAACCGAAAAGCCCAGTTTTCGGCTGGCTTCCTGCTGCAGGGTAGAAGTAGTGAACGGCGCTGCGGGCGAACGCTTTGAAGGCCGGGTTTCCAGTGACTTTACTTCATAGATAGCTTGAATGCAATCCTGCAAAAACTTTTCAGCATCTTCCTGTTTGCTGAAGCGCTCGGGCAGCTCGGCATCAAAAGCCTGTTTGCCTTTGCCAAACCGGGCTACTACTTTAAATGCAGCCTCAGCTTTAAATTTGGTGATTTCACGTTCGCGTTCTACAATCAGGCGTACTGCTACTGACTGTACACGACCGGCAGACAGTGAAGGCTTTACCTTCTTCCATAATACTGGCGACAGTTCGAAGCCTACCAGGCGGTCAAGCACGCGACGTGCCTGCTGTGCATTTACCAAATCATAATCAATCTGGCGTGGGTTTTCAATAGCCTTTACAATAGCAGGCTTAGTAATTTCATGAAATACAATCCGCTTGGTACGGTCAGCTTTCAATCCCAGGGTTTCATATAAGTGCCAGGAGATCGCTTCACCCTCCCGGTCTTCATCGGAAGCTAACCAAACCGTTTCAGCATCTTTAGCTAATTTCTTTAACTCGTTAACTACATGCTTCTTATCAGCAGGTACCTCATATTTCTGTTGAAAGTTATTTTCAACATCTATAGCATCCTCCGATTTTTTTAAATCGCGGATATGGCCATAGCTGGACTTCACTACAAAGTCTTTGCCTAAGTAACCTTCTATTGTTTTCGCCTTAGCAGGCGACTCTACTATTAGTAAATTTTTAGCCATTAATGCTGATAAATATTCTGCAAATAAAGCACAAACCAAGCCAAACCCAAATTTATTTGGATTTAAATTTGCTAAATTTTTTAGAAATTAAGTTTTGATTAAGAAATTATGAACGCTATGTGTGCAGTTTTATTACATCAAAAAACCACCGCCCAGCAGGTCATTGCCTTCATAAAATACAGCCGACTGGCCCGGCGCTATTCCTGAAACCTGATGGTCAAAATCAACTTTCACATGCTCGCCCATTTGTACAACTGTACTTTGTGCGCCAGCATCTTTGTACCGTATTTTGGTTACGGCTTGTAACGGCTCAGTGATGCTTTCGTATTTCACCAGGTTTACATTGCGTATCCAGGCCTCTTTGCGCTCCAGCTCGTCTTGTGTGCCCAGGGTAACTGTATTGGTGGCAGCATCTATACGGGTAACAAACATAGGTTGCCCCAAGGCAATACCCAAGCCTTTACGCTGCCCGATGGTATAGAAAGGATATCCCTGATGTTTACCCACCACTTTACCGTTTGATAAAATGAAATTACCCGGTCCAACACGCTCATCCAAATCTTCCACCTTATGGCGTAAAAAAGCACGGTAATCGTTATCAGGTACAAAGCAAATTTCATAGCTCTCACTTTTACCGGCCAGTTCGGTTTGTCCCATATCTAAGGCCATCTGTCTGATTTCAGCCTTGGTAAAGCTGCCTAATGGAAATTTGGTACGTGCCAGGTTTTGCTGAGATACTCCCCAAAGCACATAAGACTGATCTTTATTTTCATCCAAGCCTTTTGATACCACATAACGGCCATTATCTTGCTGGCGAATATTAGCGTAGTGACCTGTGGCTATAAATTCGCAATCCAGTTTATCGGCGCGTTTCAATAAAGCTTCCCATTTAATGTGGGTGTTACAAAGTACGCATGGGTTAGGGGTGCGGCCGGCCAGGTACTCATCCACAAAGTTGTCAATTACAAAATTGCCGAATTCGTTCCGGATGTCCAGAATATAATGAGGGAAACCGTACCCTACAGCAAGTGCACGGGCATCATTGATGCTATCCAGACTACAGCAGCCGGTCTCTTTTGAGTTGGTGCCCGATGAGGCGTAATCCCATGTTTTCATGGTAAGGCCGATCACCTCGTAACCCTGCTCATGCAGCATGATGGAGGCTACCGAACTATCAACACCGCCACTCATGGCTACCAAAATTCTACCGTGCTTACTCATTGTTTTACAAATATACATATATACTACAAAGAGCTGAAAAGCGGTAGGTCAGGGTAGCGTCAAAACGTATAATGATATAAAGCGTTCTGTTTAACTTTAAAGAAATGCAAATTGTATTTCAGGATGTTACATAGTTCAGCTGCAGCGTTTATCTAACATAAACGGTTTTTACATTCATGAACTCACGGATACCATGTGCACCCAGTTCACGCCCGTAACCGGATTGTTTGATACCTCCGAAAGGAAGGCGAGGATCTGATTTTACCAATGAATTTACAAAACATGAACCTGCTTCCAGCCGGTTTGCCGCAATGTGTTCACCGCGCTCAATGTTGCGGGTAAACACAGCTGCACCCAGACCATAGATGTTGTCGTTAGCCAGTTGTATAGCTTCCTCTTCATCGGCCGCTTCAATGATAGCAGCAACCGGGCCGAACAGTTCCTCATCAAATGCCGGCATACCTTTTCGTACATTTGTAAGCACTGTTGGTGAATAAAAGGCCGTGCCATCATTAAGGTTGGTACCACCCAATTTGCATTCGGCACCTAACTCAATCGATTTCTTCACTTGCTCATGCAAACCATCTCGCAAGTCGATTCGTGCCTGTGGCCCAACCTCTGTTTCAGCACTCAGCGGATCGCCTACTTTCTTTTGCCTCATCATCTCAACAAAGCGTTCGGTGAACTGATGTATTACTTCTTTAACCACAATAAAGCGCTTGGCAGCTATACAGCTTTGCCCACTGTTAATCAGTCGGCTGTCAACGCAGGTTTTTACTGCTAATTCTAAATCAGCATCTGCAAGTACCACGTATGCATCGCTGCCGCCCAGTTCCATTACCGTTTTCTTGATATGTTCGCCGGCTTTTTGAGCGACTTTCGAGCCGGCTGCGTTGCTGCCGGTTAGCGTTACCGCTTTAATGTGTGGATGAGCAATGACGGCCTCTACAGCACTGCTATTGATTAACAAAGTTTGGAAGACGCCAGCAGGAAAGCCGGCCTGTTCCACAACCTCTTGTATAGCCAAAGCGCATCCGGGTACATTGGAGGCATGTTTAAGCACACCGCAGTTTCCTGCCGCTAAAGCGGGCGCTAAAAAGCGGAACACCTGCCAAAACGGAAAGTTCCAGGGCATTACAGCCAGTACAACACCTAAGGGTTTATAAGTAACATAGCTTTTTTGGGCTTCTGTGGTTATGATTTCATTTTTTAAGTGCTGCGCTGCATCATCTGCATAATAGGTGCAAACCGATGCGCATTTTTCTATCTCGCTTACGCCTTGTGCAACTGGTTTGCCCATTTCGTTGGCCATCAGTTCTGCCAGTTCCTGTTTGCGGTTTTGTAATACCTGGGCCATTTGTTTCAAAAGCAAGCTGCGTTGTTCAAAACCGGATTGCTGCCACTGTTGCCATGCCTGATGCGTAGCTTCAATCTTGGCTGCAACTTCTTCGGGCGTATGTAAAGTATAGGTTTTTAGAGGTGTGCCGCTGGCTGGGTTTATGGTGGTAATTTGCATCAGTGTTATGTTTATAGTTAAAACAGATATTAAGATATAATGCAACTAAAATAGTTTGGTTTGATTAAAACTAATAGTTTTAAAGAAGGCTATTATTCAATTATTTAAACCAGTATTTGCACATGTGGAATAAAATAAGGTTGTATTACCAGTGTATTATTATGAATAAATTTTAAATTGCAGCAGTTTTTAATAACTATTCTGGTTCAAAGTACATGTCCTTGCAAATGCCCGATCCCTGTTTGATACATCTTCCGAAAATACTGGATGACAGAGGCAATTTATCTTTTTTAGAAAATAACAATCAAATCCCTTTCGATATCAAGCGCGTATATTGGATATATGACGTACCAGGCGGTGAGGCATGGGGAGGACATGCTTACCACGAAACCAGTGAACTGATTATTGCACTTTCGGGAAGTATTGATATTGTAGTGGATAATGGCCGCGAGGCACAAAAATATTCACTTAACCGGTCTTATACAGCCTTGTTCCTGCCTCCTATGCACTGGAAAACTATGCAAAACTTTTCAACCAATTCCCTGGCATTGATTGTAACCAACAACTTTTATAATCCTGATGAATACATCAGGGATTGGGAGAAATTTAAACAGATGATTCATGCCTAAGCATACTGTATTTGATTGTTACACCCTCGAACTGCATCGTTACAAAGACCGTACAGGAAATTTAACCGCCGTGGAAAATCTGATTGATATTCCATTCGAAGTTAAACGGATTTATTATTTGTATGATGTTCCCGGAGGGGAATCCAGGGGGGCACATGGTCATAAAGACTTGCAGCAATTAATCGTTGCGGCCAGTGGTTCTTTTGATGTCAGCATTAGCGATGGTGTAAATAAAAAAACGGTAAGCCTGAACCGGCCTTATATTGGTTTATTTTTAAAACCTGGTATGTGGCGCGAACTACATAATTTTTCTTCTGGTGCCATTGTACTGGTTCTGGCATCAGGCTTATATAATGAAAATGATTATTTAAGAAACTATCAGGAATTTTTAGACTACAGGAAAACGCTGGGTTAATCCCGGATATTGATTAATATTATTACTATGCTTCCTTTCGTATCATTCGAACATTCGAACCAACAAATTAAGGCAGAGATTTTAGCGGCATTTGAAAGCTTTTTTGATCAGCGCAGGTATATTTTAGGCCCTACGGTTGAGCGCTTCGAACAAGAGTATGCTGCCTTTAACCGGGTAAATGCCTGTGTAGGCATCAGCAATGGTTTGGATGCCCTGCACATTGCTTTGCGGGCTGTAGGTGTTACCACAGGCGACGAAGTGATTGTACCTTCCAACACTTACATTGCTACAGCATTGGCCGTTTCCTATACCGGCGCAACCCCGGTGTTTGTGGAGCCGGATATGCAAACTTATAACATCACGGCTGCTGGCATTGAGGCGGCAATTACGCCTAAAACCAAGGCCATCATGCCCGTTCATCTTTACGGGCAATGCTGTGAGATGGAAGCCATTATGGCCCTGGCAGAAAAGCATAACCTGTATGTGATTGAAGATAACGCACAGGCACAAGGGGCAAGCTACAACGGAAAGCTTACCGGTAGTTGGGGCCATATTAATGGCACCAGTTTTTACCCGGGCAAAAACCTGGGCGCATTAGGCGATGCAGGTGCAGTAACCACTAACAATGCAGAACTTGCCAAACAGGCAGCTACACTGCGTAATTACGGCTCTCAGCAAAAATACCATAACGAGGTAATTGGTTACAATATGCGCCTGGATGAATGCCAGGCTGCATTTCTATCAGTAAAACTTAAATACTTACCCCTGTGGACCGCGCAACGCCAGCAGATTGCCGCCTGGTATAACGAAGCTTTGCAAGGCATTGCCGGACTTACCCTGCCTGTAATTGCCCCCGGTGCAACACACGTATACCACTTATATGTAGTGCGTTTGCAGGAGCGTGATGCATTGCAGAAGCATTTAGCCAATGCAAATATAAACTGCCTCATCCATTACCCAATTCCGCCCCATTTACAAGGTGCTTATGCAGATTTGGGATTTAGTAAAGGCAGCTTCCCGGTGGCTGAAGAGATAGCCGATACTTGCCTGAGCTTACCCTTATGGCCAGGCATGCAGCAGTCTGACGTAAAGTTAGTAGCAGATGAGATCAGAGCTTTTATGAAAGCTTAAAAAGCAAGATGTATAGCAACGGGTTAAAATTTTTAGACAAAATAGCTTACTATTTGCGCTGCTAACCGCAAACCAGTAATAATATAAACAGGTACATTTAATAGTAGTGTTGCCTGTTTTAAAACTGAATAGGCTTATATTTCGTTTATCTATTGCTCCCGTAGGATGAATGTAACTTGTTATGAATAGAATTTACTTGCTTTTATTTTTGTTAATTGGTTTCACCAGTTGCCGAAAATCAATAAAGGCACCAGATACTATTGAGAATAAATCTGTGCCTATACAATTCACCGCATCTGCATATGATGCAGCCGCGACGCTGAACGTGCAGATATACGACAACAATACAGGGCATGTATATTACACCGGTACCACATCTACCAATAGCTACTCGGGTGCTACAGATATACAGCAAGGCACTACGGTTACTTTTGTGGTATATTCAAGTGGTGTTACCAATATTACTTCGCAAATAGCTAACAATAATTCAGTGGTGGCTACAGGTAACTATAATGCCGCCCAGTCGCAAGGGCAGGATCCGAAGCTTGTTTTGTATTATAAAGTTCCTTAATTGTATTAGTACCAAATGGATTGGTAGTAATAAATTTTACTGCTAACAACAAAGCCCTTGCTCAATTGCAAGGGCTTTGTTGTTTTACAAGTTATTCGCTTATTCCGTAAGCTGGAATTTTATTTTTTGTTCACCAGCGTGAATATAAAAGTCACCGGCCTCAAGATGCATTTTTCCATCGGCATCCGGAAAGCTCAGATCGCGAATTGGGTCAATTTCAAAGCGGTAAACTACTGATTTACCCGCTTCAATTTGCTTCTTCTCAAAGTATTTTAACTCTTTCATCGGGCGTGAAATAGAAGCTGCCGGATCACTGATGTACCACAAAACGGTTTCTTTACCAGCCATGCTGCCAGTGTTGGCTACTTCAACTTCGGCCACCAGCTTTTGGGTCTTTTTAATAGTTGAAGCGGATAGTTTAACCGGACTGTATTGGTAGGTAGTATAACTTAAGCCATAACCAAACCAATACAGCGGGTTGGTAGATATATCTTGGTATTTACCTGAATTTGGTCTGGCGCTTTGGCGCATATCATAGTAAATTGGTATCTGGCCTGTAGACATAGGGAAGGTGATGGGTAATTTACCGCTGGGGTTAATGCGGCCTGATAGTATACCGGCTACAGGTGTACCACCGGCAATGCCAGGTTGCCACATTTCCACAATGGCATCAGCTTTAGGCTCCAGTTGCGATAAATCCAACGGGCGGCCATTTGATAATATCAAAACAATAGGTTTGCCTGTACTTTTTAAACGGGTTAGTAATTGTTCCTGAATAGCGGGCAGGGCGATAGTAGAACGTGAAGTGTTCTCACCGGTCCAGGCACGTTTTTCACCCAGGCATAAAATAATAACGTCTGATTTTTGTGCAGCTTCTGCAGCTGCTTCAAAACCCTGCTGGTCGTTTCCTTCAAAATCGCAGCCTTTGGCGTAATTGAGGGTTACTCCGTTACCAAATTCTTTTTGCAAACCTTCAAACACAGATTCTGCTTCGGCAGGGCGGCCCTGGGCATTCCATGCACCCGAAATGTTTTCCTGGTCTTTTGCAATTGGGCCTATGATCGCAATCTGCTTTAAATTATGCTTAAGGGGCAATGTTTGATTGCTGTTTTTCAACAACACCATCGTTTCTTCAGCCATTTTCTGCGCCACCGCTCTGCTCTCGAGTTGAAGGTAACGTTGCGACTCCTGTAATTCCTGGGTGTATGGATGTTCAAATAGGCCTAACTGAAACTTGATGCGCAAAATTCGTTTCACGGCATCATCAATACGGGCAATGGTTACTTTTTTGTCTTTAACCAACTGCTCCAGGTTTTCCTGGTACACACGGTCGCTCATGTCCATATCCACCCCGGCCATTAGTGCTTTTTGGCCAGCCTCTTTACGGTCGGCAGCTACGCCTTGCGGAATTAGTTGTTCAACCGAACCCCAGTCTGACACAACGAACCCTTTAAAGCCCCAGCGGTTCTTTAGTATCTCTGTTAAAGTATAGTAATTGGCCGATGCAGGTGTACCGCTGATATCATTAAAGCCGCTCATGATGGTTACCGCGCCCGCTTTAATACCTGCAAGGTAAGGCGGCAAATAAGTTTCCCACATGGATTGCGGTGATACATCAGCATAATGATAATCACGGCCTCCTTCAGATAGGCCATAGCCTACATAATGCTTCAGGCAGGCAGCAATGCTGTAGGGGTCTGTTAAACTTTTGCCCTGGTAACCTTGTACTGAGGCCGCAGCAAAACGGCCGTTAGTGTATGGGTCTTCACCATAGCCTTCCATTACCCGGCCCCAACGTGGGTCACGTGCTACGTCAATCATAGGAGAGAACGTCCAATCGATACCCGATAGCTTGGCCTCCTTAGCTGCAACAGCACAGGCCTGTGAAGCTAAATCCGTGTTGAAAGAGCTGGCTTGGGCAATAGAAACCGGGTATAGGGTGCGAAAGCCATGTATCACATCATACCCAAACAAAATAGGAATGCCCAGGCGCGATTGCTCTACAGCTTTTTTCTGTATCTGGTTTCGATAAACCGGATCGGAGCCGAAGTAGATTAATGAGCCAATAGCATCGGGTATAGCTTTAATACTGGCCTCCACATTATTCACGTTATTGTTACTGCCAGCGGTTGCCTGGGTAAGCTGCAACACTTTTTCGTGCAAGGTCATGCGGCGCAGCAAATCCTGCACACGGCTTTCCACCGGAGCATTTTTGTTTTTGTAAGCGGGCAGCGGGCTTTTTTGTGCAAACATGGGTTGCACGGCCAACAGCAGGAGGGCAGAGAGCGTAATTTTTTTCATCAAGACAGATACAATGGGTTAGTACACTGCAATAGCAGGCGGTGCCAAAAATATAAAATCAATCGAGATTATAAGGCCCGGTGTAGTAGCTAAAGCAAACTAATTATAATTCATTTTTGCGCCGAAAATACAACTCTTATCCGTTCATAAGATGATGCAGGTACAATGCCGGATTGTTTAAAAAAGATTTAGTGAGTGTATAGTGCTCTGTTTCCTGATAGGTTGTTTCGTGTACGCCGGTATCATCAAACTGATAGATGGTAGCGTTGGGGTAGCAAATTAAAATAGGGGAGTGCGTAGCAATTAAGAACTGCGCACGGCCGCTTTGTTCAAGCTGATGGATAATGGACATGAAGGCCAATATACGGGCTGGTGACAAAGCCGCTTCTGGCTCGTCCAGAATGTAAATGCCAGAGCTAAATTGATTATTGAACAATGCCAGAAAAGATTCGCCGTGCGATTGCTCATGCAGTGGTCGGCCGCCATAAGCTTGCATGAGTCTTGGATCGCTCATCGCCAAATCATCAATGTATGAGGCGAAATTAAAAAAGCTCTCCGCACGCATAAAAAAGCCATCGCTGATGCGGCGAGGTGTCCATTGCAGTTTCAGGTATGTAGCCAATGCAGATTCATAACCATCAAAACGGTGGCCTGTATTGAGATTGTGGTTACGGTTACCACCTCTTAAACTAAATCCACATTGCTCTGCAATACCTTCCAGCAATGTGGATTTACCTGAGCCATTTTCGCCCACAAAAAAAGTAACATTACTTCTCAGGTTCAGTTGTAACCCCTTATTCAGGCTCGAGACCTGCTGCAGGTAACCGCCGCTATGGAAAGGCGGAAGCGTTATTTGAGATAAAGGCGGCACTGGCTCAGCTTTATTAATATTAAGTAGCACTAATATATCAAGTTGCCATCAATTTTTTCGTCTTTTACCGACTAAATTAATTTTTAAGTTTCGCTGCCGGATTGAAATTTACTGCCCGGCCAAGTTGTAAAGTAACTGTTAAAACAGTAATCAATATAGACAAGAGCAGGGCAATAGCAAATGGAGTAAATGAAATGCCCACCCGGTAGGCAAACGTCTCCAGCCATTGGTGTGCCGTCCATAAAGCAATGGGCCAGGCTATGGCATTGGCTATTATAATTAAAACAAAAAATGGACGGCTTAAGGTTAATATGAGTTGCCGGGCGTTGGCACCAAGCACTTTCCGGATGGTCAATTCCTTGGTGCGTAAACGTATGGACTGCGCTGCCAGTGAGAAGAAGCCCAGTGATGCAATGCTTACAGCCAATACCGAGAAAAAAAACAGCACTGTTTGCAACTGTTCCTGTTTGACGAACAGCTGGCCGTACAATTCATCTAAAAAATGATAGTTAAAATTATCACCATCCAACTTATTTATCCCCGGCCATTCTTTGTTTAAAGTTTTAAGGATAGTTGGGATGTGCCTGTTTTCAGCATTGAACATAATTTGCGTTTTTGCAATCCCGCAATTACTGCTCATTAAATAAATAGTAGGCTGAATACCCTGCTCAAAACCATTAGCTTTAACATCATGTGTTATTCCAATAATCTTATACTGACTGCCGCAACCTTCAATGGTATGGCCAATCGGGTTGTCTATATTCAAAACTCTAGCCGCAGCTTCATTAATTATGGCATGTAAGGAATCAGATGGTGCAGCAGCGTTGAACAATTGCCCGCTTTTCAGTTTTATACTTAAGGTTTCAAAATATCCATAGTCAATCCCAACAGTACTCAGGGCATAAGGCCGACCTTGAACGTTATACTCATGCACAACCGGCATAATTCCACCCGGAACATTCGAAGCTACAGTTACCTGCTTTACGCCTTGAATAGATTTAATACGGTTTCTTACAACCTCAAATGTTTTCGGGTTATTATACAAAGCTAAATTATCAATATACAATACCTGTTTGGCAGAAAAGCCCGGATCGTCGGTTTTCATGTAGGTAACCTGCCTGTTGATTACGGTCAGGACAATCACAAACATAATGGCGAATGTAAATTGGAGTACTGTTATTCCGCTTCGTATCCAAGAAAGCTTTCCCCCGTAAGTCAACTGGTTGGCCCTGAGTACCTCAGTCGGCTTAAAACCTGCCATCATAAGCGCAGGGTATATACCCGCCAGCAGGATAAGCCCGATCAGGGCAAGTCCGAGCCGTGTAAGAATAGCAACATTGATTGATGAAAACAGCAGTTTTACCTGTAGTGCCTGGTTAAAGTAGGGCAGGCCTATAATTACCACTATAAAGGCCACAAATAACGCTACCATGCACTGCATGAAAATTTCAAGTAAAAACTGAAATGCGATGTGCTGTTTAATTACACCGTTTACCTTTTTAATACCTACCTCTTTAGAACGTTTGCCGGCCTGAGACATATAAAGGCTGGTAAAGTTCACAGCTGTTATAATGAGAATAATGATGGCTAAGGCGGCCAAACCGTTCACAATTTGGTTGTTTACATGTGAGCCATAATGCGGTTTTAAATGCAGGTTCTGCAGAGGGTCTAAATAAATAGCTGATGTATTGGGGCGGCTAATCACTTCTTTGGCTACCTCACTGGTGTCTGCCAAGGCTTCTTCACGGTATATGCGATCGATCTTTTTAGCGAGCAGCGCTACATTAGTATTGGGTTTAACCAGCAGGTACGTTTGGTAAATTTGTGTGGCGTAGCTTTGATCTTTGCCCGATGTAATATCGGGCGAGAAACCAATGCAGTCAAACTGCAAATTGGTATTGCCGGGTGCATCTGCCGCAACACCCGCCACAGGCATAGGCATGCCTGACCTTGACATCATGTTTACGGTTTTATTCTGTACAGATGCATCCCCCGGAAAAAGCACTGAAGCAGTTGCCGGTGAGAGGAGGATGGTAGGGACCGTATTTTGAGGATTCAACTGAAAACCTTTCGGCTTTACACCTAATATTTTAGCAATGGAGTAATCTGCGCCTACCCACTTCTTAATCAAAAACCTTCCGGAGGGCGTAAAAAATGGTATCTGAAACAAAGCAGTATTCATTCTTCCGGTTTCCTCAACTTCGGGGCACTGGCTTTTAATGGCCGAAGCCAGTTTACCGGGTGTGTAGGGCGAAGGGCCGGTAGGCATTTCCCGTTCAACTAAAAAAATGCGGTTTATATTTTTGTTCCAGGCGTCGTAGCTGGTTTCATTATCAATATATAAGCTCACCAAAATGAATGTTGCCAGGCCAATGGCTAAGCCGCCTATATTCAAAAAGTAGTAGGTTCTTCCTTTCAAAAAAGTACGAAACGCAATCTTAAAATCAAGTTTATTCATCATGATGAGCACTAAGGTAATTTGAATATGCCTTACCAGCTTTGTACTGGCTATTTTTGAGCCATCTTAATAATTGCCTAATCTTCAACTTTTTAAAGTAAGTACAAGTGTGCGATTTCGGACACTTGCGTTCGATTGTATTACATGATTTTTCAGTAAAGAAGTTTGTTGTTTAATGATAAGGTAATTAAACAACAAAGCCCGATACTTTCGTATCAGGCTTTGTACCCAGAGCCGGGGTCGAACCGGCACGGCCTTGCAGCCACAGGTGTTTGAGACCAGCGCGTCTACCGATTCCGCCATCTGGGCATCCGTTTCTGTCAGAAGTGGGATGCAAATGTATTTAAACTCTCCCTAATTCGCAACAAATATTTTTGCCGGTAATAAATATTTGCCACCTCATTTAAGCGGCTTTCTTTAGCTTTATCATCAAGCTGTTCATAATCAGCCGTTAGTGCACTCAGCTGACTTTGTAAATCATTTTCCACAGCCATCACTTCTGCCGAAATTTGTCCCAATTGTTCCGCGTCATCCACCTCCATTAGGCGTTCATTGATATCCATCATCTCCATTAAAAAGTCGGCAGGCAGCTGTGGCTTTGCGCCTTCGTTTACCAAATCATGCGACTTTAAAACATATTCCAACAGTTTACCAGGGTTAGATAGCGTATGGTAAGCTTTGTTGTTAATGGTGGAAAGTTCCAGTATTTCGCTTTGTTTTTCCTCGCTTTCATTGGCGTAAAAGTCGGGGTGGTACTTTTTGCTGTACTGATAGAACATTTTCTTAAGGGCGGCCTGGTCTATGTTAAAAGACTCGGGTATATTATAGAATTCAAAGTAATTGATCATCATATCTTGTAAATGATAAACGCAGTGGGTGATGTAATAATGACAAAAGGACGGCAAAGTTTATAGATATTCAAATTTTATTTTGCCTTTTGTCGATACTTGAATAGCGATTGTCAGATTGTCGACTATGACTAAAGTAAACTACATCCAAAGCTTCTTCTTGGTTTAAAGAGATGTCGAGGCTGTTTGTGATCTCAATCAAGCACTTTATGTTTTTTAAAGCTAACATTTATGAAGTTTAAGATAGTATAAGGGTTTTACCTCTATCATACTGTAGCGGCATACGTGGTTCTGAGGGATGCCAGCAATGATATAATAAGCATATGAACAAACCTTAAGTCTATTGCTTCTGCCCAAAAAGGTATATGGCGTCAGCAGATTTTCTTAACTTTGATGACAGAAACTCAAATCTTCTGGTATTGAGTAATTATATTTAATACCAGAAGAAAGTGTACACCTAAAATCATAATTGGCTGATATGATGCTGAAAAAACTAATATATATTAATTAAAATGATTTACAGCAGGCTCATCAGCGGTTTAGGTAACCAGCTTTTTCAATATGCAGTGGCAAGGCAGTTATCACTCCTGAAACAGGTGCCTTTAAAACTCGATGTTTCGTTTTATGAAACGCAAAGCCTGCGTGCTTACAAACTGAATCATTATAATATTAAGGCCGACTTAGCGACCCAAGAAGAACTGGATAGTTTTTTTTATGTATTAAGAAGCAAATCAATACCAGCCAGGCTTTACCGAAAAATACAGCGTTTAAAACCCCGTCATTTAAAGCGTAGCTTTAAAGAGCTCGAATCTTGGGTATATGAGCCTAAGCTTTACTCGGCCTGTTCAAACATATACCTGGATGGTTACTGGCAGCATTATAAATATTTTGAGCACATTGATCAGCGCATTTTTGATGAGCTCACCTTAAAAAACACGGAGGAACTAAATCAATATTCAATATTCGATAGCATAAAAAAAGATCAGCAATCGGTTTCAATTCATATACGCAGGGGGGATTATATCAGCGATCAGGATGCGTTCAACTTGCTTGGCGTAATGCCCTTAAGCTATTACAACAATGCTATAGCTCATATCAATAAAAAAGTAAAAGCT
The DNA here is from genome assembly GCF_054783355.1 of Mucilaginibacter koreensis. Taxonomy (NCBI): domain Bacteria; kingdom Pseudomonadati; phylum Bacteroidota; class Sphingobacteriia; order Sphingobacteriales; family Sphingobacteriaceae; genus Mucilaginibacter; species Mucilaginibacter koreensis. The sequence goes on from NZ_BAAGQS010000001.1 coordinate 994,985, forward strand.
GCCAATTATTATGTTTTTTCCGATGACCTTAACTGGGCCAGTGAAAATCTGAAAATTGATGGCGAAGTTCAGTTCGTTGATATTGAAAACGGAGCAAAAGATTATTTGGAACTGGATGCCATGAGTAAATGCCGGCACCAAATTATCGCCAATAGTTCATTCAGCTGGTGGGGCGCGTTCTTAAACCGTAACCCCGACAAAATTGTAATTGCCCCCAAGCAGTGGGTTAAGCCTCAGCATATCAACAATAAGATACACATCCAGTTTCCTGAATGGATAAAACTCTAACTTAATGGAGCCTATTGTATCCGTAATCATTCCATACTTTAACGCAGCCAGCACACTGCCAGAAGCCGTGAACAGCGTAATGGCTTATCCTGATAAGTCAGTTTTCGAAATTATTATTGTGAATGATGGTTCTACACAAAGCATCGATTTACAAGTGTTAGAAGATATGGCTCGGCAGGGTTGCCGGGTGATCCACCAGGAAAATAAAGGCCAGGCCGCAGCCCGAAACGCCGGCATAAAAGTGGCCAGAGGCCGTTATATTCTATTTTTAGACAGTGACAACAAAATCAGGCCGGCCTATATCACAAAAGGAATTGAAGTACTGGATGCGCATAATGATATAGCTGTGGTATACGGGAAGCCTAATTTTTTTGGTGACACTACAACTCCACGTTTTACAACTGCAGCATTTGATTTACACAAATTGCTGGCAGGTAACTATATTGATATGTGCGCAGTGGTGAGGAAATCGATTTTTGAACAAATTGGCGGGCTGGACGAAAACCGTGAGGTGGGGCATGAAGACTATGATTTATGGATCAGAATTGCAAAAGCGGGTTGGAAACTGCATTTCATTGATACCGAGTTGTTCGATTACCGTATCAGCAATACTTCTCATTCAAGCGAATTTCAAAACCAGGAGAAGTACCTTAAAATGATGCAGTACCTGATGGCCAAACACGCCGACATTTACCTGCAATGCTACCGGGAGTTATACGAAAAAGATGTTTGGAAAAAGCAAAGACCTTTCAAAAGCTTGTGGTATCATATCAAGAATAAATACCTGAGTTCTGGCGAAGGGAAGCAATAAACGCGCACACACTACTACTTAAAACATCGTTTTAACAGAACGCATTATAATTAGCATATTTGCGAATTAATTATCATTATGCTGTTTGAACAATTAAGGCAAAAGCCATTTTTTATATTAGGCCCCTGTGTTATTGAGAACCAGGATTTATTATACACTGTAGCCGAAAAAGTAGCCGAACTTGGCGAAAAATACCAGGTGCCGGTAATCTTTAAATCTTCATTTGATAAAGCTAACCGCACATCCATAAAATCATACCGCGGGCCGGGTTTAGAAGCCGGGCTGGAAATGCTTAACAACGTTAAAGAGCGTTACCAACTACCGTTGCTTACTGATATTCATGAAAGCTATCAGGCAGCAAAAGCTGCCGAAGTGGTAGATGTGCTGCAGATCCCGGCATTTTTATGCCGCCAAACCGATTTGCTGGTAGCCGCTGCCGAAACCGGAAAGGTGGTTAATGTTAAGAAAGCACAATTCTTGTCAGGACAGGACATGTATTACCCGGCACAAAAGGTAGCTGATGCCGGTAATCCACAAGTGATTTTAACTGAGCGCGGTAATGTATTTGGTTATAATAATTTGGCTGTCGATTTCCGTAATATTTACGATATGAAAAAATTTGGTTACCCGGTGTGTATGGATTGCACGCACTCAGTTCAGCGCCCGGGTGCAGCCAATGGCACTACCGGCGGCGACCGTACCTTTGTACCAATGATGGCGCTGGCCGCTAAAGCCTTCGGCGCTGATGGCTACTTCATGGAGGTGCACCCTGATCCTGACCATGCGTTGAGCGACGGCCCGAACATGGTGAAGCTTCAAGATTTAGAGAACATCATCAAATCCTTGATTGACTAAATATCCCAGTTGCATCATAATCCAGCACACATGAAAGATATCGCTCGGCGCGTATTTGATATTGAAATAGAATCGCTCAAGCAAGTGGCTGCTGCCTTGGATGAGGAGTTTACGCAAATTATACAAGCTGTAAAGCAGGTAAAAGGCAAACTTATTGTAGCGGGTATAGGCAAGTCGGGAATTATTGGTAAAAAAATAGCCGCAACACTTTCCAGTACTGGTACGCCCAGTTTTTTTCTGCATCCGGGCGAAGCTTTTCATGGTGATTTAGGAATGGTGGGGCAGGAGGATGCGGTACTGCTCATTTCTTACTCTGGCGAAACGGATGAAGTCTTAAAAATTATTCCTTTTTTAAAGCACAACCATAACCTGCTTATCGGTATCACCGGCAACCCGGCATCCACCATTGCTAAAAACTGCGATTATCATCTGAATGTGCACATCAGCAATGAGGCCTGCCCGCTCGAATTGGCGCCTACTTCATCTACCACGGCTACGCTGGTGATGGGCGATGCGCTGGCCGTAGCTTTAATGACGGTGAAAAACTTTCAGCAGGAGGATTTTGCCCGCTATCATCCCGGTGGTAGCTTAGGCCGCAAACTGCTTACCCGCGTGCAGGATCAAATGCGAACCGAAGCACTGCCGTTTATCAATCCGGAAGCATCTTTTACCGAACTATTGCTGCGGATGTCAGAGGGACGGCTGGGCATGGTTGTGGTTGGTGATGCAACTCATGTACAAGGCATAGTTACCGATGGAGACTTGCGTCGTGCACTGTTGCATAATAGTAATATACATGAACTGCATATCCCAGAAATGATGACAACAAGTCCGGTCATTATAGCTGCAGATGAATTTGTAGCCACAGCAGAGCATCTGATGATTGAAAAGAAGATAACTACCTTATTGGTAGGTGACAATGAAGCCCGTACTGTATCAGGCGTTTACCAAATTTACAACGAGTAGTTGTTAAAGACAAACTTTCTGTTTTTCCGGTATGTTGCTTATTAAAACACAGTAAATTATGAGCACTACATTAGATGAAAAGCAGGAAAAGGAAATATATAAAGAATTTAAACACCTGGTGAATATGACGCCTGCCGCCATTGAAAAGTGGTTAAAAACTGAAGAGTCAAAAAAAGTAGGCTGGGATAGCGGCGATGGCGAATCGGTAGGGCATAAATCGGGTGAAAAGATTGTCAAGATATTGCATACGAAAGAAGCTGATTTAAAAGAAGCCGACTACAAGCATATGCAAAAAGTAAACAGCTACATCAAAAGGCACAGTGCCCAAAAACCTGATGGAGACGTATCGGAAACCAACTGGAATTACTCCCTGAAAAATTGGGGACATGATTACAGCAAAAAATAATAATAAGCGGTTAACAGCCGCTTATTTTGGTTGATGACATCCCATGGCTTTATATAACTCGTCTATCCTGCTCAAATAAACTTATATTTGCAGCTTATCTATCCAAAAAAACATAGTCTGCATTTAATAATGTTTGAGCAAACCACCCATCAGCCTTATAATACTTTTAAACATCCTGAAACCTCAAATATTGCTGTGATTGGCTTGGGGTATGTAGGTTTACCTTTGGCTGTTGAATTTGCTAAAAAGTATCCGGTGGTTGGTTTTGATACCAAAACCGAACGCATTGAAGAATTAAGCCGTGGCTTTGACCGTACTCTAGAAATTGAGATTGATGATTTAACAGCGGTGATAGGTTCAACTGTTAATGGCCTTACCTTTGCGGCAACAGCAGAGCACATTGCAGCTTGCAATATCTATATCGTTGCTGTACCTACCCCAACAGATGTTCATAACCGGCCCGATCTGACCTTGTTGAAACGTGCTACTGAAACAGTAGCCAGCGTGCTGAAAGTCGGCGATATAGTTATTTATGAATCCACGGTATATCCTGGCGCAACCGAAGAATTTTGCGTACCCATTATCGAGCAGGTATCAGGCTTAAAGTTTAATCATGACTTTTTTGCGGGTTATTCGCCGGAGCGCATCAATCCCGGAGATAAGGTGCATACACTTACCAACATTGTAAAAGTGACTTCCGGCTCCACACCCGAAGTGGCTGAATTTGTAGATGATTTATACAAAAGTATTGTAACAGCCGGTACTCACCGGGCGCCAACCATAAAAGTGGCCGAAGCCTGCAAGGTAATTGAAAATACCCAGCGCGATGTGAATATTGCCTTCGTAAATGAGCTGGCAAAAATTTTTAACCTGCTTAATATTGATAGTAATGCCGTATGGGAAGCTGCTGGCACCAAATGGAATTTTTTAAACTTCAGACCTGGCCTGGTAGGCGGACATTGCACCGGTGTTGATCCTTACTACCTGGCACAGCGTGCGCAGCAGGCAGGTTACCATCCCGAAATGATTTTGGCCGGCCGCAGGCTGAACGATGGCATGGGTACATACATTGCCCTCGAAGTGATTAAGCTGATGGTGAAGAAAGATATCGCGGTAAAAAATTCTAAAGTACTGGTGCTGGGTTTTACTTTTAAAGAAAACTGCCCCGATGTGCGGAACACAAGAGTAATTGATATACTGAAGGTATTTCAGGAATTTGAGATCAGTTTTGACGTTTATGACCCCTGGGCGAATCCTGATGAAGTAGAACAGGAATATCACATCAAAACTTTAAATGAGCCGAAACAAATGGCCGCTGCATATGATGCTGTTATACTGGCGGTGGCCCACCACCAGTTTGTACAGCTTGACTACCTGCAACTAAAGCGAAACACGCAATCAATTATCTATGATGTAAAAGGGATACTCAGTACCGAAATTGTAGATGGCCGCTTATGATTTATGCCAAATAAATACTTATTAGTTTAATAGCAATAAGTTTTGCCGCTGTTACGAAGTTGATTGATTGGGGCTATATTTGTAATGAAAATTATAATATCTACGCCGTTCATATTATAATTTAGTAATATAAGTTGTATATTTACAATCCTATACTTTAACGGCTATTGAAAGCGATCACGTATAAATGATACACAGGTATAATACATTTATTAAGGCCATCAACCTTACTATTGATTATATCATACTCAACATAAGTATGATTTTAGCTTACGCTATTGTAGGCCATACTTATCTTGTTTGGGAAAATAATGTTCACTATTTCCCTGTTGTTCTGGTTTTTAATTTAGTTTGGCTACTATCAGCTAATATAACTGGTATGTATGAGTCTGTGCTCAACCGCGACTCCATTTCCACCTACCGGTTAGTTATTAAAACCTATCTGCTTTTTGTTTCCTTTATTTGCGTTACCATCATTATTATCATAGGCATTAAAGCTTACTTCGTAACCCGTGAGTATCTGTTTTATGCCATCCTTTTATTTGGATTTTTCTTAAGCCTGTGGAAGCTCATCTTCTTAAGCATACGCAAATCCGAACGTAAGTTTTTGGGCGATTATCGCAATGTGATTATTGTAGGCAGCGGCCGGATAGCAAACGATGTTTATCAATATCTGAGTGATAACCTGGATAGGGGGTATCGCGTAGTGGGTTTCTTTGATGATGACCCGCTAACTGTTACTCATAAAGAACTTTATATGGGTAACACCAACGATTGTATAGAATTTGCGGTAACTAATGAGGTAGACGAAATATTTTGCACTTTACCAGATAGTTACGACGGCAAGATTCAGCAGCTAATGTTGGATGCGGATAAAAATCTCATCCGGTTCAAGTTTATTCCACAGTATTATAACTTTGGCCAGAAGCCAATGCAGGTACAAAGCATGGGGCACATTCCGGTGATTTCCATCCGCCAGGAGCCACTGGAGAACATGTTGAACCGTTTCACTAAACGGCTTTTCGATATTGTGTTTTCCATATTTGTTGTGGTGTTTTTGCTGAGCTGGCTGTTCCCTATACTGGCCATCATTATCAAGCTGGAATCGAAGGGGCCGGTATTGTTCGTGCAACTACGGGCTGGCCGAGATAACCTGCCATTCAAGTGCTTCAAGTTCAGGTCGATGTCGGTAACTGAAAACAAGGATGAATTTGTACAAGCTACTAAAAACGATGTGCGGGTTACCAAATCGGGCGCTTTTTTGCGTAAATCCAGCTTGGATGAACTGCCGCAGTTTATCAACGTAATTTTAGGCAACATGTCTGTTGTAGGTCCACGGCCGCATCCGCTTAAACTGAATGACAGCTATGTGGATATCATTAGCAGCTACAACGTACGGCACTTTTTAAAGCCGGGTATTACCGGCTGGGCGCAGGTAACCGGCCATCGGGGCGAAACGAAAACTACCGAGGATATGCTGGCCCGCGTAGAAGCCGATGTTTGGTACCTGGAAAACTGGTCTTTCCTGCTCGATCTGAAAATCATATTCCTTACTTTTTGGAATACCGTTAAAGGCGATAAGAAAGCGTTTTAAGTATGGCTGTATTTACAGACCAAATGCAGCGGGTTGTTGAACTGTCGCAACCGCCTCAGCGCATCATATCATTAGTGCCATCACAAACTGAACTTTTATTTGATTTAGGGCTGGAAAGCCGCATTGTTGGCTGTACTAAATTTTGCGTTCACCCAATTGATAAAACAAAGGCGCTCACAAAAGTAGGTGGCACCAAGCAGGTGCAACATAATTTGATCCGAGAGTTACACCCCGACCTGATTATTGCCAATAAAGAAGAAAATGAGCGCAGCGATATTGAAGCGCTGATGAACCATTACCCGGTTTGGCTAAGCGATATGTCTACCTGGGCCGATGCTCTGGAAATGATTGATATGGTTGGCGAACTAACATCAACGCAAACTCAAGCTCAACACTTGGTAAAAACTATTCGGCAAGAGTTTGATCATCTGTCTCGTACTGCACAAACGTTAAACGCTGTATATATGATTTGGCGTAAGCCATACATGGTAGCCGGCGCCGATACCTTTATTACAGATATGATGCAGTATTGCGGGTTCATTAACGCGGTTACTCAAAACCGGTACCCGGTTATGGATGTGGAGCAGCTTCAGGCAATTGCTCCTGATATCGTGTTATTATCATCAGAGCCTTATCCTTTCAAACAGAAGCATATTGATGAAATAAAGCATATTTTGCCCGATGCGCGGGTGATGCTTGTGGATGGCGAAATGTTTTCGTGGTATGGTAGTCGGCTGCAATATGTACCTGCTTATTTCAAAAAGCTGCAACAACGGGTATTTACATAAAATTAAAATTGCATTTGGGATTACAGCTTTAAAGCTTATCTTTGCCCCACAATCCTAATGCGGAAGTGGCGTAATTGGTAGCCGCACCAGACTTAGGATCTGGCGCCGCGAGGCGTGGGGGTTCGAGTCCCTTCTTCCGCACTAAACCGCGTTTTCATATTGAAAGCGCGGTTTTTTATTTTGCGCCAAAAATACTATCATTTTTCTTTCGAGCCAATTACCACTTAAACTAAACTGCTGTATAGGAAGGATTGATTACCTTCGTTTGAGATACCTTATGTATGATTATATTAAATGACCTACGTGGTCAGCTTGCTAACCGGCTGCATTTTATATCTTATTTTATAGCAAACAGCTTTCATCATAATTACGATTTATTGATTACCTGCTTTCCTGAATATCATGACTACTTTGCCTCCGGATTGAAGACGAGTCATCAAGTAAAGATTGTAAAACGAGGGCTGTTTCAGAAGATGATCCACAGATTGTTTAACAAACTGAGGACATTAAAATTTGTGCCGCCATATTTGAATTTTCATTCAATAGCCCAACTTGAGTCAAGACATATAGAGTTCGACATCAACAACGAGAGCTTTATTAAAGTTGCCAAAAAATCTGTTGTGCTACCTACAGGTTGGTTGTATAGAGACTACACCAATTTGAAACGATACAAAACAGAATTGAGAAGTTTCTTTTCACCGTTGCAGCAATTTCAAAGCATTGTTTGTCTTGAAAAGGAAAGAGCTTTGTTGCTCGGAGATACGCTGATTGGTGTTCACATTAGGCGCGGAGATTACGAAACTTTTAATGATGGAAAGTGGTTTTATAGCAACACGCTTTACAAACGCAAAATGGACGAGGTTTCAGCCATTTTTCCTGATAAAAATTGTGTTTTTGTAATCTGTTCCGACTGTGATATAGTTGAACAGGATTTTAAAGGCTACAACGTTTTGATCAATAAAAGAGCCGCAATTGTAGATCTTTATTTACTTTCAGCTTGCGATTATATCATTGGGCCGCCAAGTACCTTTTCCGAATGGGCATCGTTCTATAATGATGTTCCGTTGTGTTCTATCCTAAGCGCTGATCAAAAAATATCAAGAGGATGTTTTAAATCATTTATTTGATGTAGGCAGTTTTTACGACTTTTTGGTTTAAGTCCATTTTGCAAAGCAAAACTTAACACGAAGGTTGCCGCATTGCCCGACTTGAGTTTTCTATTTGTTGCAAAAGCGTAAGCCTGAAGAACGCGGCTATCATTCCAATAAGACTTCTGTTATTTTTGGCAGCCTAAAAGCAGATAGTTCGAATGATATCAGCGAATTGAAAATTTACTATCTACTTCCAATAATACCTTTTTACAATCCGCATCGCCTCTTTTTCATTTTCAGCACAAGCTTCACAAAAGGTGCCTACGCCGTTCACCGGGCCCTGATACTCCCAGGCTAATGTTTTACTGGTTTTTTTAACCGGGTCAACCACTTGTAGCTGATTACCAACGGGTGCAAAAAGCCTCATTGAATGATCAGGGAATATCACTTTAAAATATTTTTTGCCTTTATATATGGTGGTGCCAGCGTAAGTAAGCGCTATGGGCGAACCGCTATTGCCATAGGTGTAATCAATTGTAGTCCGGCGGTTGTGGTCTGCTACAAAACCGTAGGTTTCATAACCAGGCCTGCCATATTTTTTAAAAGCAAAATTAGCCACTTTTTGCGCCGAAGCCATTACAGACAAGCCGGTTAGCAACAGGAATAGCCAAAGTGACGAACGGGCAGCTTTCATAAATGAGTGAGTTAAATAGCTTACTTACAACAAGCAATGGTATGCATGTATTGTTTTCCGTTGTGAACTCAATTTAAGCCTTTGCTATACTTAATCCATACGTATACCGGCACGCTTAACATTAAGCCGATAAAGCCGTTAAATACAGCCTGTTCACCCGTGCCGATGATTGCCCACATTGAATAAGCAAAAGCCAGTAGTGACAGCGTAACTGCACCCGCCAGATTACCGGAAGCATTGGTTTTTGATTTGAGCCGTACCATCAGATATGATAGCGATGAAAACAGGTAGGGGATAAAAACCATAAATACTGCCAGCAGTAGCAGCGATTTAAACTGATCGGCCAAGCCTTTTGTATAATTCATCACCATAAATACGGAGACCAGCGTACTGTTAATGATCATGCCCATGTAAGGAACCTTGCGGCTATTCTCGCGGGCGAATAGGGCAGGGAACAGGTTATCTTTGGCAATGGCGTAGGGTATTTGTCCTTGTATCAGTATCCAGCCATTAAGCGCACCGAAAGCAGCAATGGCAATGCCTGCGCTCACCACATAACGCGCCGCCGGGCCAAACATTATTGCGCCTGCATCAGCATAAGGAGTTAAAGTGTGTTGTAATTGTTTGGCCGGTAACATACCCATTATACTGATGCTGCCCAGCAGGTAAACGAGCACAGCAATTAATAAACCCAATAAGGTAGCACGTGATATATTCTTTTCGGGATGGACCACGCTGGCGGCTGGAATAGAAGCACTTTCAATACCTACCATTGAAAACACAGTGACCGCTGCAGCAGCCGTTACTGCTGTAAACGCAGAGGTACCAGTGCTGTTGAATGGGTTAAAATTAGTTGCCTTAATCATGAAAAGTCCGCCGATGCCAATAATCAACAGGGGTAGTATCTTCAGGATAGTGGTAACGAGTTGTACCCGGCCAGATACAGCTACACCGCGAGTATTGAGCCAGGTAAGCAACCATATTGCACTCAGCCCGGTGCCAACCGCCGCCGCAGGGCTTTTGCCAATAACCGGAAAGAATGCGCTGAGTGCACTCACAAAGGAGATGACAATAGCGGCATTTGCCAGCGCAATACAGATCACGTAACTCCAGGCTACTAAAAAACCTGCAAAATCGCCAAAGCCGTGCCGGGTATAGGCATAAGGGCCTCCGGTAACCTGCGGCAATAGTTTGCTGAGATTACCAAACACCCGCGCCAAAAAAAATGTTCCTGCCGCAGAAAACACCCATCCCAGTAAACTGATGCTGCCAAAGCCGGCCAAAGTAACCGGAATCATGAATACGCCGGCACCAATCATATTACCTACCACCAATGATACGGCAGACCATAGTCCTAATTTGTTTGCAGCAGGTTGAGGTTGAGCACTCATGAATAGGGGAAATTTTTTGAGTACCGAATGTATAGAAAATATGTGACAAACCGCTTAACAGAACACATGCGTCTGCATATACACTACTGGTGTTCATGAACGTTCACGAGTGTTCACGCCTGTTCACGAGCGTTCACGCTACATAATACTTAAAGTTGGATGATATTCTTAATAGTCTTATCTACAATAAGATATGAAAGTTATATAATCAACACTGTATTTTCATCATTACTTAAACGTCATAATAAGCGTTCACAAGTGTTCACGTTTCGTGAACGTGAACACTTGCAGCGTTGCAATATGCTTCGGCATAGCTCAGCCACCTTGCACCGCTTTGAAATAAAGGAGATACATTTGAGATAACTTCCAAAAATATCTACTTTTAGCCTTCAACATGGAACAGAAAAACAATAAAAGGATGATCTGGGCATGGTCAATGTTCGACTGGGCCAATTCATCTTATAATCTGGTAATTACCTCAACCGTATTCCCGGCTTACTATAACGCTATTACTACACACAAAGTAAAAGGTAAGGAAGTGTATGATGTCAGTTTCTTCGGGCATACGTTTGTAAATACGGCCCTGTTCAGTTATGTACTGGCTTTTGCGTATCTGCTTATCGTGGTAATGCTTCCCATCTTAACTTCAATAGCCGATTATAAGGGTAACAAAAAATCATACCTCCAGATGTTTACCATTGTAGGCAGCATTGCCTGTTTAGGCTTGTATTTTCTGGAACCCAATAAACCCATCGAGTTAGGGATGATTTGTTTCGGCATAGCGGCTATTGGCTACAGCGGCGGCTTTGTATTTTACAACTCCTATCTGCCCCAAATTGCTACTGCTGACCAGCAGGATAATGTGAGTGCCAAAGGCTTTACCTACGGATATATCGGGAGCGTAATACTGCAAGTTGTGTGCTTCCTTATTATCTCATTCCCACAGGCATTTTTCCTTAAAGACGATACAGCAGGGGTAAGGGTGTCATTCCTCTTGGTAGGTCTATGGTGGATTGGCTTTTCACTTATTCCCTTCAAAATACTGCCTAAAGGCGAGCCAAATGCTGATGGCCATCAGCAAAATGTATTTACCGGTGGCTTTAAAGAGCTGGCCAAAGTATGGCGCAATGTAAAAGGTATGCCTTTGCTCAAACGCTATCTGCCCGCTTTCTTCTTCTACTCGGTAGGTGTACAAACCGTTATGCTGGTAGCTGCCAACTTCGGCGCCAAAATTTTGCACATGAGCGAAACCAGCCTGATTATTATCGTATTGATTATACAACTGGTGGCTGTAGTTGGGGCCTGGGTATTCTCCAAAATGTCGGCTAAATATGGCAATGTGAAGGCGCTTATTGCCATTGTATCCATATGGACTGTAGTTTGCATCGGCGCTTATTTCATTACCAAAGAAAGTGAATTCTATATTTTGGCTACTGTAGTAGGCGTAGTGATGGGCGGGGTACAATCGTTATCGCGCTCTACGTACTCCAAACTGATACCCGAAAACATACCTGACACTGCTTCATACTTCAGCTTTTATGATGTTACCGAGAAGCTGTCAATCGTTATTGGCTTATTTGCTTTCGGTTTTATTGAAGCCGTTACCGGTAGTATGCGCAATTCCATCATTGCGTTGGACATATTCTTTGTGTCTGGTTTGATACTGTTGTTGGCTTTACTTGCTGCCCAGCGAAAAAGTACTAATCTTGCAGCACTTAATATTGAGGAGGTAAAAGCTTAATGAAAGTTGAATTATTTGTGCCCTGTTTTATTGACCAGCTTTTCCCTGATACGGCATTTAGCACCTTAAAGGTACTCGAAAAGGCCGGATGCCAGGTGCATTACAACCCGGCACAAACTTGTTGCGGGCAGCCAGCTTTTAACGCCGGTTTTTGGGACGATGCGAAAGAAGTGGCTAAAAAGTTTATTGATGAATATGATGAAGATTCTATTGTTGTCGTACCTTCTGCCTCATGCACCGGCATGGTGAAAAATTATTATAACGATTTGTTTACTAATACTACTTCGCACAATAAATGCCGTACCCTGCAGGGCAGCATCTATGAGTTGTCGGATTTTTTGGTGAATATTTTACAGGTTGACTACTTTGGAGCTGAACTCGATGGCCGGGCCGTATATCACGATAGTTGCAGTGCTTTGCGCGAATGTCGTATCAAAGAAGAGCCCCGCCAGTTACTGGCGAAGGTGCACGGTTTAGAATTAGTTGACCTTAAAGCCAATGAAACCTGTTGCGGGTTCGGAGGTACCTTTGCGGTAAAATTTGATGCTATATCAAGCGCCATGGCTCAGCAAAAAGTGCACAACGCTTTAGATGCCGGTGCCGATTATATCATCTCTACTGATGCTTCCTGCCTGATGCATTTGCAGAACTATATTGATAAAAATGAACTGCCGTTAAAAACTATGCATCTGGCCGATGTGCTGGGCAATGGTTGGGGCAACGTGTAAACTGCACAATTTGCATTGAGACAATAAAGTCACAAATAATTATACCTTTGCCACCATATCAAAATCACTTTTGTAAGTGATGAATTTTTTAGTATATTTATTATATAACGAATCAAAAATCATAGTTGTAGATGATTAACATTACTCTTCCTGATGGTTCCGTTCGTCAGTACGACAAGGGAATCACTTCTTTGCAGATTGCACAGTCTATCTCCGAAGGTTTAGCACGAAATGTATTAGCGGCCGAAGTAAATGGCCAGGTCAGAGATGCCTCACGCCCGATTGAGGAAGATGCTCATGTCAAACTTCTGACTTGGAATGATGCTGATGGTAAATCCACCTTCTGGCATTCATCAGCTCACCTGATGGCCGAGGCTTTAGAAGCCTTGTATCCAGGTACAAAATTTGGTATTGGTCCGGCTATTGAAACCGGTTTTTATTACGATGTAGATTTCGGCGACCGCGAGTTCTCTTCTGACGATTTCAAACAGATAGAGGATAAGATTTTGGAACTGGCTAAAGCCAAAGAACAGTACATCCGCAAACCGGTAAGTAAAGAGGAGGCGATTGCCTACTTTACCGATAAAGGCGACGAGTACAAGCTGGATTTGATTAAAGACCTGCCTGACGGCTCTATTACCTTCTATAGCCAAGGTAATTTTACTGACTTGTGCCGCGGTCCGCATATACCAAACACCGGCTTTATCAAAGCGGTAAAGTTAATGAACGTGGCCGGTGCGTATTGGCGTGGTGATGAAACCCGCAAGCAGCTCACCCGAATTTACGGTGTAACTTACCCTAAGCAAAGCGAACTGACCGACTATCTGAAAATGATAGAAGAAGCTAAAAAACGCGATCACCGCAAGTTGGGTAAAGAACTGGAACTGTTTGCCTTCTCAGAAAAAGTAGGCATGGGATTACCATTGTGGTTACCCAAAGGTACCGCCTTGCGTGAGCGTTTGGTGAACTTTATGCAGAAAGCACAAACCCGCGCCGGATACGAACAGGTGATTACTCCTCACATTGGGCATAAGAATTTGTATGTAACTTCAGGCCACTACGAGAAGTACGGTAAAGACAGTTTTCAACCGATAAAAACCCCTCAGGAGGGAGAGGAGTTCTTTTTGAAACCGATGAACTGTCCTCATCACTGCGAAATATACAAAACTAAGCCACGTTCGTATAAAGACCTTCCGGTGCGCTTTGCCGAGTTTGGGACAGTATACAGGTATGAGCAAAGCGGTGAGTTGCATGGCTTAACCCGTGTACGTGGCTTCACTCAAGATGACGCCCACTTGTTCTGCCGCCCTGATCAGGTAAAAGATGAGTTTAAAAAAGTAATTGACCTGGTATTATACACTTTTTCGGCTTTAGGCTTTGATAATTATACTGCTCAGGTTTCTCTACGAGACCCGGACAACAAAGCGAAATATATTGGATCCGATGAAAATTGGGCGCTAGCAGAGAATGCCATTATGGAAGCAGCCGAAGAGAAAGGGTTGCCAACTGTAATAGAATATGGTGAGGCGGCTTTTTACGGTCCTAAACTGGATTTTATGGTGAAGGATGCCTTGGGCCGTAAATGGCAATTAGGTACCATACAGGTAGACTATAACCTGCCTGAGCGTTTCGAATTGGAATACAATGGCAGCGATAACCAGAAACACCGCCCGGTAATGATTCACCGCGCGCCGTTTGGCTCACTGGAGCGCTTTGTGGCCGTACTGATTGAGCACTGTGCCGGTAATTTCCCATTATGGCTATCGCCCGAACAATATGTGATTTTGCCTATATCTGAAAAATATGAGGATTATGCAAAAAAACTTTCAGAAGAGCTAAATATTTCCGATATTCGCGGGCTAATTGATTTCAGAGACGAGAAGATTGGAAGAAAAATTCGTGATGCTGAAATCAAAAAGATACCTTACATGTTAATTGTAGGCGAAAAAGAAGCAGCCGAAGGCACCGTTTCAGTTCGTAAACATGGGCATGGCGATTTAGGAAGCTTAACCATAGAAGAATTTAAACAACAAGTAATAAAAGAAACAACCGTATAACTTGGCATTAAATAAACCAAATTTCAGCAGAGGTCCGCGTCCTCCTTTTAAAAAGAAGGAAGCAGAACACAATATCAATCAATTCATCAGGGCTCAGGAAGTCCGTTTAGTAGGTGACAACGTAGAGCAGGGTATATTTTCGCTGCGCGATGCGTTGGCCATTGCCGAACAGCAGGAATTGGATTTGGTTGAAATTTCTCCAAATGCAGTTCCGCCTGTTTGCCGTGTAATAGACTATAACAAGTTTATTTACGAGCAAAAAAAGAAACTGAAAGAGATTAAAAACAACGCCAAGCAAACCATCATCAAAGAAATTCGCTTCGGACCTAACACAGATGACCATGACTTTAATTTTAAATTGAAGCACGCCATCAGCTTTTTAGAAGCAGGTGAAAAGGTGAGAGCTTACGTACACTTTAAAGGCCGTGCCATTGTGTACAAAGAGCAGGGCGAAATTTTGTTGCTTAAGTTTGCTCAGGCCCTCGAAGAAGTAGGTAAAGTAGAGCAGTTACCAAAGCTTGAAGGTAAGCGGATGTTTTTAACTGTAGCGCCTAAAGCAGCGAAGAAGTAGATTTGACTAAAGACAAAATGCAGGGCGGTTAAAATCCTGCATTCCATTTAAATAAATAACAGTTATGCCAAAAATGAAAACCAATTCCAGTGCCAAAAAGCGCTTTAAGCTTACTGGAACCGGTAAAATTGCCAGAAAAAACGCATACAAAAGCCACATCTTAACCAAGATGTCAACTAAACGTAAGCGTGCCTTAGGTCAGACCAGCTTAGTATCTGATGCTGACATGGGTAACGTAAAACGTATGCTTTGTATCGGTAAGTAATTCAACAAAATTTTTAACCAGGTATTAGAGTACAAAAGACCAGCACTTAAGCAGGCACTCACTACCAAAAACAAGAAAAAATGCCACGTTCAGTAAACGCAGTAGCGTCGAGAAGACGCAGAAAAAAAATCATGGACCTTGCAAAAGGTTACTATGGTTCACGTAGCAAGGTTTACACCATTGCAAAAAACACAGTAGAAAAAGGTTTACAGTATGCTTACCGCGACCGTAAAACCAAGAAAAGAGAGTTCCGCGCCCTGTGGATTCAGCGTATTAACGCTGGTGCACGCCAGTTAGGCATCTCTTATTCTCAACTGATGGGTAAGTTAGCCGCTAAAGAAATTGGTTTAAACCGTAAGGTATTAGCTGATTTAGCGATGAACAACCCTGAAGCTTTCAAAGCTGTTGTTGATGCAGTAAAGTAATTGCATAACTTATTTTTAACAGAAAAGCCGCTTGTTTAAGCGGCTTTTCTATTTTTTATACTGTATGTTATAATACGTGGTGATCGCTATTGTCAGTTACTGTGCTGCTATCACTAAACTGGTAAGGGTTTTCACCAATATCCATGTATTGCTTAAAGTTTCGTACATCATCGTCAACCATCTTTTTAAATACTGGGCTGAGGGCAGATGCTACACCTAAACCTACGCCGCCTGCAGGTGGTTGGTAAGATATGACTACGTCAATAATAGTTCCGTTTCCATCTTCGGCATCTTTAAAACGTACTTTACCGGCATTGTCAATCGTTGAGCCTTCAACCGAACTCCAGCCAATCATTTCATTAGGTTCATCCTTCACAATTTCAGCATCCCAGCTTACTTTGGCTACATTGGTAGGTAATTTCAGTACCCAGTGTGAGCGTTTCTCGTCAATCACTTCTACACTTTCCAGGTGCTTCATAAATAAAGGCAGATTATCCAGCTTTCTCCAAAATTGGTAAACTTCTTCCCGCGGTTTATTCACAGTGAATGATGAACGGATGTTAACGTTAACCGGGTCAGTGTTTACTTTACCTAAACGGGTATATAGTTCACAGTGGCCGGTAATGCCCCGGTTTAAGAGGTAGCCGCCTGCACCTAACTTTAATATGCTGCTAAATGGGCTTTTAAAAATATGGGTTAATCCTGAAAGCGCCAGTTTGGCTCCTGCTGCAATTGATACATAACGCTCGGGCCATTCTAAATTAATAGGGCCACTTTCGGTAGCTTCGGTATCTAATGCTAATGTGTTTCTAATTGCTAAATCTGCCATAGTGTTTGTTTTTAATAGGTAACTCATAAACACCCGGCAAAAGCAGTAGTTTTGTTTATCGTAAATTATTTAACTATATGGTTAATAAAAAATTTAACGATAATAAATACTATTATAAATGATAGTTTATAATTATCACCACGCTGCACTTGTATTTATAAAACCTTGTTGTACTTTTGCGCTCGCATTTGGTTCCTGATCTGCGGATCAGGATTAAAAGGGAATCCGGTGTAAATCCGGAGCTGTCGCGCAGCTGTAAGTTCCATTATGCTGATGCCCATTCTTTCGCCACTGATGTGTAACAAACAACCATCGGGAAGGCCGGGCATAAGCGGAACGAGCCAGAAGACCTGCCATGATGTATGATACAGTTCACAGCTTTCGCGGTATAGAGCTTTGGATATGAACGACCCATCTGATCAGTGTGTTTTCATTTCTGATGATTTTTGCTTTGGCGTGTACTGTAATGGCTTACAGTGTAAATAATGGCTACAGGTAAAGTGAATCAAACTCATATATTCAAGTGTTCTCCAAAGGGCCTGCTTACCTGCTTGTGCCTTGCTTTAGCTGTTGCTGCCAACGCACAAACAGACACAAGTAAAACCTTAAAGCCGGTAGTGGTTTCCACTTCTTCCATTCCTAAAGCCCCATCACTGTTACCGGTTCAGCAGGTTAAAAGCGAAGAATTTAAACAATACAGCGCTTACAATGTGGCCGATGCCATACGTAACTTCACCGGTGTAACGATTAAAGATTACGGCGGCATAGGTGGTTTAAAAACCATCTCAGTGCGCAGCCTGGGTGCCGAGCACACGGCATTGCTTTATGATGGCGTTCAGATTAACGATGCACAGAACGGGCAAATTGACCTGAGCAAGTTTAACCTAGAGAATATCAGTCAAATCAGCCTGTATAACAGTCAGCCACCACAATTATGCCAGCCGGCACGTGCTTTTGCAGCAGCCAGCGTATTATCAATTAAGCCTGTGTATCCGCATTTCTCGGCAAATAAGCCTTATCAACTTACAGCCGGCTTCAAAACCGGTTCATTCGGTTTAGTCAATCCTTATTTGCAATGGCAACAAAAATTGAGCAAGGATTGGGCCTTAGCCATAAATAGTAACTTTCAGTATGCCAATGGCCGGTATAAGTTCAAAACAACCGGAACAGGTGAAGACACCTTAGCTACCCGCTATAATACCGGAATAAAATCTATTCAAACCGATGCAGCACTTTATCGTATCAAAAATGATAGCAATACGCTGGTCATCAGGGTAAATGAAACTGCACAGAGCCAGGGTTTACCCAGCTACTACATCCCTTATGCAGCTACTGGGTCGCAGCATCTGTGGACTAATGATCTCTTTGGGCAGGTTTCGTATAACCGCCAGTGGCAAAGCAGTTTACACTTGTTGTTGAATACAAAGCTGAGCCGCAGCTACCTTCATTATCTCGATCCTGATTTTTTGAATGATATTCACCGTTTAGAGCAGTTTTATACACAGCGTGAAGTGTATCAGTCGGTTGCGCTGTCATATCAACTTTTTACCGGTTTCGAACTCGGTTATTCAACCGATTTTAGTTACGCCGATTTAAAAGCCAATAGTTATAACTATGCCCGCCCAGAGCGCTTTACTTTGCTGAATGTTATATCAGGAAAATTCAGTGCAGGCAAGTGGGTACTACAGGGAAATGTGCTCAACACTTATGTGAATGATAATGTGCAGCAGGGTAAAGCTCTACCAGCACGCTCTATTTACACGCCAGCCCTTGAAGTTGCATTTAAACCCTTTGGACAACCGAACTTTTTAATCAGGGCGTTTTATAAGAACATTTTCAGAAATCCAACCTTTAACGATTTGTATTACTCTGAAATTGGGCAGCGCAATTTAAAACCGGAGTTTGCGAAACAATATGATATAGGGGCGGAGTACATCAAAGCAGTATCAGGCGGTATACTTGATTTTGTTTCAACATCAGCAGATGTATATTATTTGAACGTAAAAGATAAAATCATCGCCATTCCCACACAAAACGCTTTTATCTGGTCCATTATAAATTACGGAAAAGTTGAAACCAAAGGTTTGAACGCAAGTGTTAAGGCGCAAACTAAAGAAATTGGAAGATTTAAATATAGCTTCTCAGTCAATTATACCTTCCAGCAGGCATTAAACACTACCGATGCCGGCGGCGGCACCTATAATAATCAGATTCCGTATACGCCCGAGCATGTGGTGAATTTAAATGCCGGGGTTATCTTTCAGCGCCTGAGCCTATATTATAACCAAATTATTTCATCACATCGTTACTACCTGAATGAGAATATAAATGATTATAAATTGCCTGGTTATACTATAAGCGATATTTCATTAAATTATAATACCCACCTGAGCACGAAGCCTTGTTACATAGGGATCGAAGTAAATAATCTGTTTAATAAGCAATACCAAGTGATACGCAGTTTTCCAATGCCAGGCACTTCCGTGCGTTTTGTATTTCAAATTACTATTTAATTCATATAACCCATTAAAAATGAAACATTTCAACAAAAAGTATTTAATCATTCTGCTAAGTGCTTTGAGCGTACTGGCTTCTTGTAAAAAAGACAAGAATAATCCCGAATCAGTTAAAACTGCAGCAGAACGGAAAGGACTCTATGTGCTGAACCAAGGTAACTTTGGTTCCTCTAACAGCACATTAACCTATTATAATTATGGCACTCAAACTTTAACAGCCGATTTTTTTGCGCCGGTGAATGGCCGGGTATTGGGCGGTGTAGGTAACGATGTTCAAATTTATGGCAGCAAAATGTACGTGGTGATGAATACTTCAAATACACTTGAAGTATTGAACCCGCAAACTGGTAAATCTATTAAACAAATATATTTCACATCTACAGGCACAGCTACCGGTCAGGGCCGCCAGCCGCGCTACGTAGTGTTCAATAAAAACAAAGCGTTTATATCATCATACGATGGTACGGTAGCAGTTTTAGATACCGCTTCGTTAAACATTGACAAGTTTATAAACGTAGGCCGCAATCCTGAGCACATGGCTGTTGCCAACAACAAGTTGTATGTAGCTAACTCTGGCGGGTTAAGTTATGCAACCGGTAACTATGATAATACAGTTTCGGTAATCGACCTGAACTCTTTAACCGAAACCAAAAAGATCACTGTGGTGATTAACCCTAACGGCTTGGTTGCTGACAAGAATGGAAACATTTATGTACAATCTACCGGTAATTACGGCAGCGTACCTAATAGTTTAACGATTATTGATTACAACACCGACCAGGTGAAAAGCTCGGCCGCTTTTGACGGAGGTTCATTATTTGTACAAGGTGATAACTTATATTGCATTACCGGCGACAAAAAAATTAAAATGATCAATACAAAAACACAGGCAGTAGCACATAATAATTTTATTACTGACGGAACTGTCATCAGCACACCTTACTTTGTTAGTGTTGATGGTGTTACCG
Source organism: Mucilaginibacter koreensis (assembly GCF_054783355.1). NCBI lineage: Bacteria > Pseudomonadati > Bacteroidota > Sphingobacteriia > Sphingobacteriales > Sphingobacteriaceae > Mucilaginibacter > Mucilaginibacter koreensis. The sequence goes on from NZ_BAAGQS010000001.1 coordinate 1,015,427, forward strand.
GCGAAGTGTTTGTAACCGATGCTAAAGATTACGCCTCAAACGGCAGCATAACCGCATTTGACAAAAACGGAAAGAAAGAATACACTTTGACTACCGGAATAAGCCCGGGTAGTGTAGCCTTCTTATATTAATAAGGTGCCATTTTTAAGTTGTAAATTGATAACTTTGCAGTTCAATAAGATTAAACCATGCGTAAAATAAACCTAAGCATACCTGCTTTTGTGGCATTCGTAATTTCGGCTATAGTAGCAACCGGTGCTACACGTTTTATGAGTTATTGTGTTCCGGAGCTGAGTAACTTTACAGCTTTAGGTGCGATTGCCCTATTCGGCGGCGCCTGCTTAAACCAGAAATGGAAGCCTGTAGTAACTGTGGCTTTAGTGTTATTCGTTACTAATATTTTCATCAATTATCTGTACGTGCCCAAACTTACGTTCTGGACCAGCGGTTCATGGGCTGTGTATGTCAGCTTTATTGCCATGGTATTTATTGGCGGCTTAATGAAGAAAATTAACGTAACCAATGTAATGGTGATATCTTTAGCATCAGTGCTGCTGCATTGGCTTATCACAGATATTGAGCCATGGTTAAACAGCCCTCTTTATGCAAAAGGAATTGCCGGTTATTTTGAATCTTTAATTGCTGCCATTCCATTTGAGCGCAATATGCTGATTGCCGATGGTGTGTTTGGCGCTGTACTGTTTGGTGGTTACCAATGGTTAACCAGCAGAAACAAAGCTGTACAAATGCAAAAACCTTTAGCTGCTTAATCGGCTATTACTATACATTATTAAATAAAAAAAGCGATGAGCAATCATCGCTTTTTTTATAACTCTAAATTATGAAAAACATAGTAGTACTTACCGGAGCGGGCATCAGCGCCGAAAGCGGCTTACGTACATTCAGGGATACCGACGGCCTGTGGGAAGGTTATAATATTAAAGATGTAGCTACTCCTGAAGCCTGGCAACGCAACCCCGAATTGGTTCAGGATTTCTACAATATGCGCCGGCGCGATGTACTGGCAGCCAAACCCAATGCAGCACATGTAGCTTTAGCAAAATTGCAGGAAAAGTTTCAGGTGAATATCATTACCCAGAATATTGACGATCTGCACGAGCGGGCAGGTTCTGAAAACGTATTGCACCTGCACGGTATCATCACCCGCTCGCAAAGCAGCACGAATGCTAAATTAACTTATCCTATAAAAGGCAGCGAACTCAAAATGGGTGATCAATGTGAGTTAGGTTCACAGCTGCGTGCACACGTAGTTTGGTTTGGCGAAGCTGTACCCATGATGGAGCCCGCAATCGAACTGTGTCAGCAGGCGGATATCTTTATTATTGTTGGTACTTCCCTGGCTGTTTACCCGGCTGCAAGTTTGGTGCATTATGTGGATGATGACGTTCCGGTATACATTGTTGATCCTAAAATACCGGATGTGGGTTTACCCCAACGTTTCGTGAAAATTGAGAAGCCGGCCAGTGCAGGCGTTTCCCAATTGGTAACAGAACTCTTGGCGCAATAAAACTGATGAAGAATAAGATCAAATGTTTTTTTAGCTGGAGCGGCGGTAAAGACAGCAGCCTGGCCCTTTACCGGGTATTGCAAAATCCGGCTTATGAGATATGTTACCTGCTCACCACCGTTAATGATGCTGCCAATCGTATTTCCATGCACGGCGTGCGCGAAGAACTGCTCATGCAACAGGCTGAAAGCATTGGCATTCCACTATATCAGATCAGGCTACCGGAAATGCCCGATATGGAAACTTACGACCAGGTGATGCATCAGCATTATTTAAAATTTAAACAGGAAGGAATTACCCATGCGGTGTATGGCGATATCTTTCTGCAAGACTTAAAGGATTACCGGGATGCCCGCTTATCAGCAGCCGGAATTTCAGGCGTTTATCCACTATGGCAGCAAGATACCCGCGTGTTACTTGACGAATTTTGGAACTTAGGCTTCAGAACCATTATAGCTTGTACCCAAGCATCATTGGGTAACATAGCAGGAGAGGAGCTTACTGCTGACTTAATTGATTCATTACCTGCAAACGTAGACGTGTGTGGCGAAAACGGCGAGTTTCATACCTTTGCCTTTGAAGGGCCGATATTTAAAGAGCCTATCAAAGTGAAAAAAGGAGAAAAAGTGTTTAAGTCCTTTCAGGTGCCCAAACAACAGGATGGTGTTCATCAAAATACCCCATTGCCAGAGGTTGCCGGCTTTTGGTACTGCGACTTACTGCCTGCTTAGTAATTATAGCGTTTATAGGTTTCGCGCCAGCTTAACATCATTTCAGTAAAGCGGCTTGAAACAGATTTCAAAAAATCTTCGTCTAACAACTCAAAAACGCTGTTCACGCCGTCGGTTAAATCAAGTTCGGCTACCTTATAGGTCTGCTCAAAAACTCCTTTTTCAATTTTGATGATGTACTTCTGATTCATGCTCAAAATGGAAATTTTAAATTCCGGATGCGGGAGTTCTGCTATAATTCTCATGTAGTAGTTTTGTTTAATAAGCCATTCAATGGGTCTTTGCCGTGTAGTGTTCCCCATGCGGCTAAGGGTTTAAAACGGGCAAACATCTCTTCGCTGTACCAGCCTTCGGTTCTAGTCTTCTTTATCACATCCGCATGGTTACGGCTACGGTAAGCAAATGCCTTTACATCATCAACTGATTGCCATACAGAAAATGTAGCCTGCCGCAATACCGGCGCCTCACCAATACCTACCGAAGTAACATAGCCAGGCGCTGTGCTTAAAGGCGATGCTGCCTCATCTACATTAGCCCAGAAAGCTTTTGCCTTACTTAATTTAATGGTGGCACGGGTGAGTACCGCCACGGGGCCGGTGTAATCTTTATTATGGTTTGTACCAAAAGGCTGCTGCTTATCCCAAAGACCGTGGCTTTGTAAGGGTTCACAAAGTATGGTCCATTGCTCGGCGGTAAACCATTGCCACCAACGGGCAATAAACGAATTCTTGTTAAACCGGTTAAATGAGACTTGGTCTTTCCAAACGGCCAGCAAACCCCATTGCCGCCAGTCGGGGTTTAAATCAAAGCTGCCTTTATGTCCGCAGCCCAATAGCTTCCAAAAAGTGCAACCCCTATTTAACCATAGCGGCAGGCGGTGTAAGGCCATGGCCAGCAATGCAAAAGGTACAAATGCTTTACGATAGCGAACGATGGTTAAACTGACGAGCATTAATAAAGCGAAATAAAAGATTATTTATGAGATTACCATGTTTGCCTTTGCGCTTAAGCTATATACATTTGCATTTATGGCAGAAGATTTAACCATTTTACAATCTGCAGATAAAGCAGCACAGTATCAATCTTTGATTCCGCAGATAGAAGGCTTGTTATATGGTGAAACCGATTTGGTAGCTAACCTTGCAAACGTATGCGCTGCATTGAAAGAACAGTTCGGCTGGTTTTGGGTAGGGTTTTATTTAGTGAAGAACAATGAACTGGTGTTAGGTCCTTTTCAGGGGCCAGTGGCCTGCACACGTATTGCCAAGGGTAAAGGAGTTTGCGGTAGTGCCTGGCAGCAGGCAGAAACGTTGATAGTGCCCGACGTAGAGCAGTTTCCGGGGCACATTGCCTGCAGTTCACTGTCAAAGTCTGAGATCGTTTTGCCTTTGTTTCATGGTAATGAAGTAGTGGGTGTACTTGATGTGGACAGCGAAGAACTAAACCAGTTTGATGAAACCGACGCAAAATATTTAGCTCAAATCATTAAGTTGATTCAATTATAATTATTGAAGTCATAATATGATATTCAACAGAGCGGACAAAGTAAGTGCTGCTATCAAATCAATACTCGATGATGAAATTGCCTGAAAGTTTTTACACCAGTACCGATGTAGTCAGTATTGCCCGAAACTTACTGGGCAAATACTTATTTACCCGTTTAGATGGCGAAGTAACCGGTGGCATCATTGTAGAAACTGAAGCTTACAATGGTGTAATTGATAAAGCCTCACATGCGTATGGAAACCGCATTACCACACGCACGCAAACCATGTATGCCCATGGCGGTATTGCTTATGTGTACCTATGCTACGGCATACACGAAATGCTGAATGTAGTAACCTCCGTTGAGGGCCAGCCACATGCCGTACTCATACGCGCAGTTGAGCCAACCGAAGGTATTGATGCCATGCTCTACCGTCGCAATATGGCATTAGTGAAACCAAACATTACAGCGGGCCCGGGTTCAGTTGGTAAAGCTTTAGGCATTACCCGAAAGCTAAACGGGATTAGTTTACAAAGCAACGAATTGTGGATTGAAGACCGGGATTTGAGCTATCCGGATGAGCAAATAAAAACCGGGCCACGTATTGGCGTAGCTTACGCCGGCGCTGATGCGTTGCTGCCTTACCGCTTCTTTGTAAAAGGCAATCCATATGTGAGTAAGCCGAATCGTTAATTTTTCAATCAAAAATGCTTTTCAGTGGTTATACATCTAATTAGCATTTACGATTATGGATTACGAAAAAGACTTGAAAAAGCTGGAAACTATCGATTTCCTGCGCGATAAAATAAATGGCATCCGCAGCGGTATGCTCACTACTTTTACCACCGAAAAAGGCTTTCAAAGCCGCCCGATGGGCACGGCGGAAGTAGATGTAGATGGCAACATCTGGTTTTTTACCAATGAGTATTCCTCCAAAGTGGAAGAGATTTCGCACGAAAACAAAGTTTCTTTAACCTATTCGGACAAAGAAACTAGTTTCTGGCTGAGTATTAAAGGCGTTGCCAGTTTGGTAGACGACCGCCAGCGAATGCACGATTTGTGGAACCCCTTTATCGAAGCCTACTTTCCGGCCGGTATTGACGACCCTAAATTGATTTTATTAAAAATTGATCCGATGGAAGCCGAGTACTGGGAGGGCACCTCAAGCAAAATTGCTCTGGTGTTCCAGATGATTAAATCGGCTGTTACCGGAAAACCATCTACCGGTACTCACGAAGTAGTAGACCTGTAATTACAAAAAAGGCAGATGTTCGCATCTGCCTTTTTTGTATCATTGAATAATGAAATATCAAGATAACCTGCAGTTCGCCCAACAGCAGGATGAGCAGGATACGCTTCGTACTTTTCGTAACGAATTTTTGATACCCAAATACCAAGGCAAAGATGCTATCTACCTGTGTGGTAATTCGTTAGGATTGCAACCAAAACAAACACATAAGTATTTAAAAGACCAGTTGGAGGTTTGGCAGAACCTGGCCGTAGAAGGCTGGTTTCAGGGTGAGCAGCCATGGCTGAGTTATCATAAACAGCTGGTGCCAGCACTGGCGAACATTGTAGGCGCACGGCCGGCTGAGGTAACAGTGATGAACTCTCTTACCGTGAATTTGCATTTGCTGTTGGTAAGCTTTTACAAACCCACAGCCAAGCGGTTTAAAATTTTAATGGAAGGTGGCGCTTTCCCTTCAGATCAGTACGCGGTGGAAAGCCAGGTACGTTTTCATGGCTTTGATCCTTCCGAAGCTGTAATTGAAGTCTTCCCGCGCGAAGGTGAACACACCCTGCATACCCAGGATATTCTTCAGGCTATTCAGCAAAATGCCGACGAGCTGGCCTTGGTGCTTTTCAGCGGTATCAACTATTATTCAGGTCAGCGTTTCGACATGCCTGCCATCACCCAGGCGGCACATATGGTTGGCGCGTACGCGGGGTTAGATTTAGCACATGCCGCCGGTAATGTAGAGTTGCATTTGCACGATTGGGGCGTTGATTTTGCCAGCTGGTGTTCATACAAATATATGAACTCTGGCCCGGGCGGCATAAGTGGCATATTTGTTCACGAGAAACATTTCAATAACACTGAGCTTAAGCGCTTTGCAGGCTGGTGGGGTTATCGTAACGATACCCGGTTCAAAATGCAACCCGGCTTTCAGCCCGAGGCAGGAGCCGAAGGTTGGCAAGTGAGCACGAGCCCGATATTGTTAATGGCTGCACATAAAGCTTCGCTTGATGTATTTGAAAGGGCTGGAGGTATGTCTCTGCTCACCGCAAAAAGTGAAAGGCTGACTGGCTATTTGAGATACCTGCTTGAACAAATTTTAACCGAACACGCTGACGCTTTCAAAATAATTACACCTGATAGTTATCAAAATAGCGGCTGCCAGTTATCGCTTGTATTTATGAGTAAAGGGAAAGCAGTATTTAGTTATTTGACTGAAAATGGGGTTATAGGCGACTGGCGCGAGCCTGATGTTATACGGCTAAGTCCTGTTCCCTTATATAATAGCTTTATGGATGTGTATCAGGCGGTAAATACGCTCAAAGATGCTTTAAAAAAAACGCTATAAACCTGGGGCAAATGTTAAAAATTGCGTTCGATCCTATCTATGCTCATCCCTTGCCTGAGGGGCACCGTTTCCCGATGCTGAAATATGAGCTGATACCAGCGCAATTATTGTATGAAGGAGCGATATCAGCGGAGAATCTGTTCTCACCTAAGATATTACCTGAGGAAATGGTGTTATGGACGCATGATGCCACCTACTGGCACGAGTTGTCTACCCTAACACTTCCGGCCAAAGAACAGCGGCGTATTGGGTTCCCTTTAAACAAGGCATTGATTGAACGAGAATTACGCATAGCACAGGGCACTATTGATGGCTGCCATTATGCTTTTCAGTATCAGGTAGCATTTAATGTGGCCGGTGGTACACATCATGCCGGCAGCAACTGGGGCGAAGGCTTTTGTATGCTCAACGATCAGGCCATTGCTGCCAATTACTTGTTGCATAAAAATTTGGCTAAACAAATATTAATCGTCGACTTGGATGTACATCAGGGTAATGGCACCGCCCAAATATTTGAAAATGAGCCGAGGGTATTTACCTTTTCTATGCACGGAGAGAAAAATTTTCCATTCCGTAAAGAGAAATCAGATTTAGACGTCCCCTTGCCGGACCACATGCATGGCGACGAATATTTAGCTATCCTGTATCAAACCTTACCAAAATTGATAGACCATGTAAAACCCGATTTTATCTTCTATTTATCGGGTGTGGATGTATTGGAAACAGACAAGTTAGGCAAACTAAGCCTCACCAAAGATGAATGCGCCGCCCGTGATCGCTTTGTGTTTGAGCAGTGTAAAGCCAACAAGATACCGGTACAGGTGAGTATGGGCGGAGGCTATTCAGCACTAATCAAGGATATTGTGGAAGCCCATTGCAACACCTACCGTTTAGCCAATGATATCTATTTTTGATGTAATGGTACCAATCTCCATTTTATAAATATGTTTCTTACTCAGCAGCGTAAAGCGGACATATAGTAATATAGCTGCTACGAGCAAGCCTAAAGTTAAACCATACCAAACGCCATCTACTCCCCAGTTTAACTCGATGCCCAGCCAGTAGCCTACAGGCAACCCTACTACCCAATAAGCCAAAAAGGTAATTAAAGTGGGTATATTTACATCGCCCATGCCACGTAGTATTCCTAATCCTACCACCTGTGCACCATCAAACAGCTGGAATAAAGCAGCAATGAGCAGCAGATGCGATGCAATGCTGATTACGTTTAAATCATTGGTATAAATCCATGGCAGCAGGTGATTTGCCAGGGCGAATAATAAAGCGGTACACCCCATAAATGCAAGCGCCATATGGTAGCTGGACAGCGCCGATAACTTAAGCGTCTTAAAATCGCTGTTACCAAAAAAATTACCGCTTTTAATCGCTGCTGCGGCAGAGATTCCACTTGCCATCATATAAGTTATAGCTGCTAAACTAATGGCAACTTGGTGTGCTGCCTGAGGGATCACCCCAATACGGCCAATCATTATAGCGGCTCCGCCAAAGGCGCTTACCTCAAACAGGTATTGCATACCCACAGGCGCGCCTATCTTCAATATCTGGCGGCTTTGCAGCCAGTTTATACTTTTTGCTGCAAAGCCTTGTAAATAACTTTTAAAACGCTCAGATTTGAATACATACCAAGCCATAGCAATAGCCATTACGCAACGGTCAATCAACGTGCTATAACCCACGCCAGATACGCCCATGGGATGAATGCCGAATAGCCCTTTCACAAAAGTGACCCCTAAGCATATGTTGAGTACATTTCCCCAAATGGAGATCATCATGGCCTGTTTAGTAAAACCCAGGCCTTCGGTAAATTGCTTAAATGTATTGAACACCAGCAACGGCACCAATGACAGACCTAACAGAAATAAATAAGGTTTTGCCTGCTGTACAACTTCAGGCGACTGGTCGAGGTGGCTGATGGCATACATAGAACCGAAATAAACAATCACAAACAGAAATACGCCGCTAATAATGTTGATGAGTAAGCTGTTACTCAGTAGCTGACCGCACTCTTTATGCTCACCACGGCCGTTGTGCTGTGCAATGAGCGGAGTTATGCCATAAGAAATGCCAATGCCCAATACCAGCGTAATGATAAAGATACTGTTTACCAGCGCTACGGCCGCCAATGCTACCGTACCTGCAAAATGGCCTACAATTACGCTATCGGCAGTTTGCACCAGCGTATGGCCCAGTTGGGAAATAACCACAGGAAATGCAAGATGCAGATTGGCTTTATAATGTTCTTTATAACGTTGTAAAAATTGAGGCATAGGTTGAAGTAAACATCAGGGCAAGCTAAACTAACTGGCCGTATAAAACTCTTCTTTTTCGGTAGTATGAACGCGGATTACGCCCGATAGCACCAGGTTCACCATAATGCGCTGTGCACGCCTGCGGCTTAAGTTAAGCAAAGTACAATATTCTTTTACAGTGATGCGCTCATGGCTTTCTAAATATTCAAGGAGGGCTTTTTCTTTAGATGAGTATTCAATAAGTACACCCTCATTCTGATCCGACCGTTTAAGTACATCCACTACAATTTTACTGGCCAGCACGCTTTTGTCTTTAACCCTAATATAAACCCACCATTTGCCGTCATCGCCCAAGGCGTAATGGGGCTTGGTATCACTGGGCTCAATCTCTGCTACCAGTACTATTTTATCATCGTAATAAACCTCTTCAAAAGCTGGTTCAAGAGCAGGACGAGCGTAAAAATGGGCAGCTTTGGTAATCATGTAGCGTTCCTCATCTTCTGACTTTACACCTTTTATGGTTCCATCATCAGCCACGCCAATCAGCAAACGTCCGCCTTTGTTGTTGGCAAAAGATACCATCGTTTTAGCGATCTTCTCGCAGCTGGTAATGGTTTTCTTAAAATCTAATGTTACGCCTTCGCCTTCTGAGATGATCTTTCTTAAATTCATACGCTTTCCTCGGGTTTAAATTGGCTAAGGCCTGTAAATTTCCATCCACCGCTCCGGCTTGCTTAGTTCTGTAAAGCCAAACTGCCGGTACAATTCATGAGCATCGGCAGTGGCCAGCATAAACCTTCGCATTCCCTGCAGGGCAGGATGTTCGAGTATGGTTTGAAGCATCCACTTGGATAAACCTTGTTTTCGGTGCTCAGGTATGATAAATACGTCGCAAAGGTAGGCAAAGTTTGAGTAGTCTGTAATTACACGTGCAAAGCCAACCGTTTCATTCTCTCTATAAACGCCAAAGCATAACGAATTGTCTATGGCAATACGCAATTTTTCTGTAGTTAACTTTTGTGACCAGTACGATTCTTCTTTCAAAAATTTAAATATTGCTTTCTGGTTCAATAGTGCTTTGTCAGTTGAAATGTAATAACCCGCATGGGGTAAGCTTTCCATGTTAATGCTCATGTGTTGTAAAATTTAAGTTTCGAACATATACTTCGCTGCTTACGCTGGCACATAGCTCGCCGTTGGTGTTATATAGTTCGGTGAGATAGCTGCGAATAAATTTTCCTTCAGTATCTAATATATGTTTTGCTTCTGCTATTTGCTGCTGGTCAAGTTTAATTTCAAAATGCAAAGCAGATCTTCCCGGCTTGATGTAATGCACCTGTGCAGACTTTAACCAAACAATTACATGATAACCGGCATGTGTAAATAACTGGTGAAACAATACCGGGTAAAACGCATCAGTTGCGGCATAGATAGTACCACCAAATATGGATGAATTATAATTAATGTTCAAAAGGCTTTTGTTCAGCTTTACTTTGGCCGAAGTGAAATTCGTGCCAATATCAACTACCCATATTCTTTGAAGTAACAAGGGGGGATAAAAGCGTAAAAGCCATTTCAATATACCTGAAGATACTTTCAAAACAATAAAGTAAACATTTGTAAATAAATGGTTTAAGCGTATAGAATTGTCAATATCACAGAACAATACATAAGCACACCTGTTGAACAGATAACAAAGTAAGTTAAATTAATCTATCACGCTATGAAAAAGACCATGTTAAGTTTATTTGCTGTTGCCGCTTTAATAACGGCTACGGCAAGCAGTTGCAGTTCCGAGAAAGCAGCGGGCTCAAGTGCAGATAGTGCTGCTACAGTGGATTCGGCAAGTACCATGTCTACCGATACTACCCGTTCGGCAGCAACTGATACCGCACGCCGGGATACTACACGCAGTAATCCGCCAATACATTAATATTGGGGCCTGGTAATTAGCCAGGCCCTACTTATTTGTGTTCTAACAAACAAGTAGAATTATTTTCAAATACGTCCTTATCTTTGAAGTACAACTGCAAAGGCAGGTTACCCAGTTCCGTTAGCCTTTTTGCTCTGGTAACCACCTGGCAGTTTGGATGATGAATTAAGTAAGCTTTCAATTCCTCTATCTTCTCAATTCGTTTAACCGGCTGCTTCAAATAAAAATTGAAGGCTGGATTGTAAATCTGATAAGCAACCAATGGCTCCTGTATTTTCTTCATTTGTAAGCCTTTGCTTACAGGGTTTGAATTATATAGGTACGGATAAGCATAAAGATTCAAAACCCATGCTGTTGCAATAAAAGTGAATAAAACAGCGCTTATTGAGAAAACGCGGTGCTGATTGATATCTGCCTTTAAATACAATATAAGGGCTATAACAGATCCGACCGGCATCAATAAAAAAGCAAACCACAAACGTGGAAAGTCCATCATGCTCGGTTCGGTACGACTAAGGGTATAAATAATGGCGGGAATTACAATGCTGATGATTAATATTACCCAAAGGCTAACTTTAAACGAACGCCGGCGTTGCAATAGTTGTTTAAAATAGCAGGCTGCCACTATGCTCACAAAGGGGTAGCAAGGCATAGGATAGTTAGGTAACTGCGTTCGCGACAGCGTAAAAAAGGCGATAGTGGTGAGCACAACAATGCTTGAAAATTGCAACAGCAAATCCTTCGTGAAACTTTGCCTTACATATCGGGCTATTTGAACAATGAAAAATGTAACCGGCATCATACCCACCAACACATACAAAACCGAAAGGAGGAAAAAGCCGCCGTGCTTTTCCTTTATCCGTAGGAAACGGTTGTAATTATTTTTTACGAAGAAACCCTGGGTCCAGGCGCCATGCGTTTGAAGGTGCACGGCAAGATACCAGGGCAGGCAAATACCCAATACCAGCAACAAGCCATAACCTACCTTTAACTGCTTAAATACTGCTAAACTGAATTGCCTTTGCAAAATGAGAAAAACACCAACCGAGACTAAAGGCAGTATAAAGGCGATGGGGCCTTTGCTAAGCACACCTAAGCCCAGCAAAACATACATCAACCATAAATAAACCTGCTTGTTATAATGAGAGGTGTAAAAATTAAAAAAGCTATACCATATGCAGGTTAATATGAGTATGAGATAGGGGTCGGGCACGGCCAATCTCATTTCGAAATTTAAATGCCAAGAGGCCAGCAAAACTAAACCACTTAAAAATGCGGTGGCTGATGAGGTATGCTTTCGTGCAAACAGGTAGGTGATGATGATCAGCAACAGTCCGCACGCAGCCGAGAATAACCGGGCCGTATAAGGTGATATGCCCCAGCAGCGATAAGCAAGGCCCATAGCAAAATAATGCAACGGGGGTTTGTCGGTACGGATGTATTCATTAAAAGTAGGCACTACCCAGTCGTTACGCTGCATCATTTCGCGCGCGCATTGGGCATTTTTAGCTTCATCTAGAATGTAAACAGGCGCTTTGCCAAGATTTACAAAATAACTGATGAGGCTTAATGCAATGAGCACAAGCAGGCGTTTATCAGAAAAATATCTGATGACCGGTAAGGACATAGGTTGAGTTGAACTTTTTTTACTCGATGGTAACAGGCAATACCGCCGATAGTTTATTGCCAGTATATACTTTTCTCACCTGATACGTTTTCTTGTTTTGCGATTCGAAATAAGTTCGCACGTTAACCTCGGCCAGTATGCCCAAGGTAATTAATTGTATGCCACCCAAGAGAAAGATCAAACCCAATATTAATAAAGGTTTACCTCCGATATCATGGCCTAACAACTTCAGCACCAATAGATAAAAATTGATGATAATGCCCAGAAACAAAGATACAAAACCCATGCTGCCAAATAAATGCATTGGCTTTTGTATGTATTTACGCAAAAATACCATCAGCATCAAATCGCTGATAACTTTAAAAGTGCGGTTGATTCCATACTTGGACTTTCCGTGTATACGGGCATGGTGAGCTACATCTACCTGGGTGATACGTGCACCTTGTAACTTAGCTAACACCGGAATAAAGCGGTGTAATTCTCCGTATAATCCTAAGTTTTCAGCTATTTCGCGGCGAAAGATTTTCAATGTGCAACCGTAATCTTTAATGTATACCCCCGTCATGCGGCGGATGATAGCATTGGCAATCTTGCTCGGAATTTTACGCAGAAACATACCATCCTGGCGGTTTTTGCGGTTACCGGCTACCACGTCCCAATCCTCATCTTTTAGCTTGTTCAGCATCGAGGGAATATCATTAGGGTCATTCTGCAAATCGCCATCCAGCAATGCTACATACTCGCCGGTGGTATAATCAATACCGGCTGTCATTGCCGTGCTTTGTCCATAATTTTTACGCAGTTCTACCAGCTTGATACGATCATCAGCATGCGATATGATTTCCTTTTGGGTGCCGTCGTCCGAACCGTCATCAACAAAAACCACTTCATAATCAAGTGAAGACAAGGCAGACCTGATTTCGGCAATCAGTGGCTTGATGTTGTCTTTTTCGTTCAATACAGTAATAACCAATGAAAGTTCGGGCATACGCGTGGATTTGTAAAAACGCACAAATATAACAAAAACCACTGCTGCTTTATTGGGGTAGGTGTGATGTGTTTGTCAAATCGTTAACGAGGCTTATTATTAAGTGCTCTTGCAGCGTTTATTTATCCTTCATTTCCTGCTTACGCATTGGCATAGCGTCAACAACTGAAAAAAGTTGTTTGGCAGTTACTACCTGGTGAGTTCTTAGCTTCTCGCCGTTATCCTTCCCGATAAGTATAACAGTAAAATCTGAGCTTATATGCTTTTTGTTGAACTCTTTAGGCGATGTTGAGCGCAGGTATACTTTAACTGTAACATCTCGCTCGTTTAAACCGGTGGCGTTGCTTTTTAACAATTGTTGTTGCTGAATCAGGCTTGTATTGTTAGCCTGATCGGCGTAAATTAACAACAAGCGTTTGTTACTGAATTGAGTAGTAATGGTGAAAAGTATTGCGGTAATAATCAGCTTTGCCATAAGTTATTAACCCATGAGGCTCACGAAAGTTGCAGATCATTATTGCAGCGCTTCGAAACTGTATTTAGCCATGCTCCAAAATTCATCTAAAGCTATAATGCGGGGCTTAAAGAAGCTGATAAGCGTTGGCCAGTCGGTGCGATTGAATACGCTTACTTTTTCTATTCGGGTAAAAATTCGGCTAACTACTTTTCCGTCAGCATACGTATGCAATACCCAATTCCATTCTTCTTGTAATACATCTTGCAATACATTTTTCAATTCTTTAAACTGTTCAAAATAAAGCTCTTGCAATCCGGTATCTGGGTGAGAAATCTCAATAGCAACTTCAGCCATGTTGTCTTCAGCTACCATTCGGAAATTGATATGTTTGATGCCGGTTTTGTAATTAATCCAGTTAATCTTCAAACCATCAGCCAATGGGTGTGGTGCGATGTATTGACCGAAGGTTGTCCAGAAAGCCTGTCGCAGCGCTGATGCCTGTTCTTTTGAATACATAAAGCAAATTTAACAGTAAGCCGTTATAACAATCAGCAATTTATAATTAACGTTGTACTTTACATTCATCTATGCGTAATCTCCAAAAATTTAGTGTTGTTATACTGCTTGCCGTTGCTATCATTGAACCAAAATCAACGGTTGCGTTCTCCGCCTGCATGGTAAACCCAAGCGTTGAAAATTTTAAGGCGGCTGATACTACCGGATTATTTATCAATAACCAAACTCAACCAGAGTTGGTATCCGATCAATTTAGCTTTACGGAGGGGCCTTCGGTTGATCGGAAAGGAAACTTATACTTTACCGACCAGCCCAATAACAGAATATGGATGTATTCGGTTAGAGGAGATTTGAAGCTATTTAAAGAGGGAGCGGGGCGCTCAAACGGTACTTATATCGACCATGAGGGGAATCTTGTTACCTGCGCCGATGAAAATGACCAATTATGGGCCATCAGCCCCAAGGGCAAAGTTAAAGTGTTGATGGATAACCTTAATGGCAAGCGGTTAAATGGCCCTAACGACCTGTGGATAGACCCTCGTGATAATATCTACTTTACAGACCCATACTATCAGCGCGATTATTGGACCCGTAAGCAGAGTGAACTTGATGGACAAAAAGTATACAGGTTAGCCAAGGGGAGCACTGTTCCCGAAGTGTTAGCGGATGACCTGAAGAAACCCAACGGCATTGTTGGAACACCTGACGGCAAATATCTGTTTGTGGCCGATATAGAAGCCAACAAGACATACAAATATACCATCACCCAAGAGGGTAAGCTAAGCAACAAACAAATATTTGTCAATAAAGGCGCTGATGGAATCACGCTTGACAATCAGGGCAATTTGTATCTGGCCGGTAACGGTGTAACCATAGTTAACCCTCAGGGTAAAATTATTGCGCACATACCTGTGCCCCAACCCTGGGCAGCAAATGTATGCTTCGGGGGGCAAAACAAAAATATATTGTTTATTACGGCATCAAAAGCCCTGTACCGGTTGCCCATGAATGTGCATGGGGTGGAGTAGGTAGTTTTACCTGCTTAATGGTTCAAAATGTTTGTTTTCAATTAGTGATAACAATTTGATTATGGTTTATATACTTGTTTCTGTTATTGCAGTTATTGGCATAAGTGCATATTTTATATTCAAACGCAAAAACACACTTATTGCAGCGGTTGACACTAATATGGATTACGGGAAAGAGTTGGCTGCGCACATTCCTTATTACAGCAAGATCGACGCGCCTTTGAAAAAGCGGTTTATTGAAAAAGTGGAAAAGTTTTTGACCACCGTGAGGGTAGAGGGCATTGGTTTTGAACTTACCGACACAGATCGTATTATGGTTGCTGCCAGTGCAGTCATACCTATACTGAATTTTGATGACTGGAGTTACCCTAACCTAACCAATGTTATTGTTTATCCTGATACTTTCAATAACGATTTCCAGTTCGAAGGTGAGAATCGTAACATTATGGGCATGGTAGGTTCGGGGTTTATGAACGGGCAAATGCTTCTGTCGCGTGCGGCATTAATAAAAGGATTTGCCGGTGATTCGGGAAAGGAAAATGCAGCCATACATGAGTTTGTGCACTTGGTGGACGGAAGTGATGGTGCAATTGACGGCACGCCCGAGAACTTGATGGAACATAGCAGCACCATCCCATGGTTAAAAATGATTCATCAGGAGATGCACCGTATCGAGGCAGGCCATTCAGATATCAACCCGTATGCGTTAACTAACGAAGCCGAATTTTTGGCTGTTGTGGCTGAATACTTTTTCGAAAAGCCGGATCAGTTTAAAGTTAAACACCCTGATTTGTATGAGGCGCTGGCCAAAATGTTCAATCAGCACCCTGCAGAAGATGATACTGATAATACACCTGCTAAATCCGTGTAAGTTTAGCCAGGTACTGATCGTAACCATCATCAAATAATATTTCCGTTTGCCAGCCTTGTACGTTTGCAATACGGGTAAGTGTATCAGAATCTATATATAACCAGGTAAACCAATCCGTTTTACGCGATTTGTAGATATATTGGTAATCCACTTCACCATAATATTTATGCTTCGGTTTAGGTTGGTACCCGTACAGGTAACTCACATCGGAGGAATCTAACAGTATTTGCCCATCAGTGTTCATTAACAACTTAGCATGCTCCAAAAAACTCGATAATCCATCAAGCGTACCACTTAAACCTATTCCATTCATCAGGAGCAATAACGTATCGAAGGGGGGATTTTCATAGCTAAAGATATCAGCACAAACTGCATTGTTTACACCTCGGTCCTGCATTGTTTTTACTGAGAGTGGAGATATATCTAATGCAACCACATCAAAACCGCGCTGCTGTAGGATCAATGCATGACTTCCCGCACCGGCTCCAATATCTAATATATGACCTTTGCAGTGCTGTAAGGCCACTAATTCCAGTTCAGGCATGTCTTGCTCATTCCGAAAATAAGTAGACACCGGCATTTCTTCTTTTGAGCCATACTTGTTATTGATGAACAACTTTGCAGGTCGGTTAGCCGTAAAAAAGTCATGAATGGCCTGGCCGGTAACATCTATAAACATGCGAGCAAAGTAAATTTATTTTTACAATTTATCCCACTATCAGTTTTTGGTAACTCTTTTAACTCAAAGGAAAGTGTTTGTGAACTGTATAGATATTTTACGTTTTTTACTGTTATATTTGTTTAAGTTATAGTCAAGCCCTGATAATCAAAAACTATTAAGTGAAACTACAAACTATTGCAAAAGATTCACCTGCTTACAGTAATTTGTCGGCCACGCGTGAGATTTATGATCGCTATGGCGGTATGTTATTAGGTTACCTCACCGAGGTTTTACGCGACCGTCCGCAAGCTGAAGTTTTTTTAATTGACATTTTTAACGAGTTGCCTGCGTATTTAGACAACTTCCGTTCGTCGGAAAAAAGTGTTTGGGTGCAGCTCCAGTTATTGGCCAAATCTAAGCTGGCCAAATTTACCGCCTCGCGTACAGATTGCAATCAACTGGATGATGAACTGAACAGCCGTTGGAAACAAACGGGAAGTAACCTGGCGCAAATGAACTCCTTGCAGCGTACTGTTTTTTGTGGAATCTATTATCATAATAAATCCATTTCCACACTATCGTCAGAACTGAAAGAACCGGAGGACAGCATAAAACGTACTTTAAAAGAAGCATTCAATATCATTAAAAATGGCAGATAGCGTACAACATTATATATCAAGCGGCATACTCGAAGCTTATGTTGTGGGCTCGTTATCAGAGCCGGAAGAACAAGAGGTGATGAGGATGCGAAAGGAGTTTCCGGCAGTAAGGGAAGCCCTCAATCATTTGGAAGCCGACATGGAGGCACTGGCTATGCAAATGGCAATTCCCCCTCCGCCTGCTTTGTGGGGGCGAATTGAAGATAGTATTGATGGGTTGATAAAAACCCAGGAGGCCGAAGTCATTCCGTTCCGCAACAGGCAGGAGCAAAGGCAAGAAACGCATAACCGCAGCAATGAACCGCATTTTATCGAGGTAGAGGCGCAATCCAGCCATATGAAAATTCATAAGGCATGGCGCTGGGTGTTTGCGGCTGTATTTGTGTTGGGTAAAATATTTTTAGCTACAGCTATCTATTTTTACATAGAGAACCGCCACAATCAGCAACAAGTTCAGGAACTAAAAACGCAATTGCAACAGCTCCAACAAGTGCAGCAATTAAAGCGTTGATTGTACATAAGCATTCAATAAGGCATCAGGCAAAAGCTTGGTGCCTTTTTCATTTGACACCAGCCGAACAGCAATTACAACACGATTTAATATTCAACACCTTACCAGGTATGTTGATAACTTAAAGCTCTTCATTAACTACTTTTCCTTTAACTTCAACTTTAAATATTTAAAGGCAGCGGAGTATGGCTACTGAAGTAAAATGTCCTAAGTGTCAGCATGGGTTTCCTATTGAAGAGGTGATGACGGAAGAATACCGTAAACAGTTGCGCAATCAAATGCAGCAATACACTCAAAAAAAGGAAGAGGAGTTCAAGAAGAAGGAGGACGAATTTTCGGCTAAATACAAACAGCAGGAAGCGCAGTTTGAGCAACGTATAGCCCAAGAGAAAAGCCAGATGCAGGAGACGATGGAACAGCACCTGCGCCGCACTATTGCCTCTGATTACGAAACACAGCTGCAATTGCTGAATACTTCGGTAAAAGATGCGGAGGAAAAGTTAAAGCAGTCGCGGCAAAAAGAACTCGACTTTTTGCAAAAGGAACAAAGCCTGTTACAACGCGAGCAGGAACTCGAAATTATTACCCAACGCAAGTTACAGGAGCAGCGCCAGGAATTAGCAGAGCAGATCAGGAAACAGGAAGCAGAACGGTTTTTATTAAAGGATTCTGAATATCAGCTCAAACTCAAAGAACTTGAAATGCAGCTGGACGCGCAGAAAAAACTGGCTGATGAAATGAAGCGTAAGGCCGAACAGGGGTCTATGCAACTGCAAGGTGAAGCTCAGGAACTGATACTGGAAGAATTACTGCGCAGCTATTTCCCGTTTGATTTAGTAAATGAGGTAGGCAAGGGCATTCGGGGCGCCGATTGTGTGCAAACCGTACGAAATCAATTCGGGCAGGAATGTGGTAAGATTATCTATGAAAGCAAACGTACCAAAGAGTTTTCGCATGAGTGGATTGAGAAATTGAAAAAAGACATGCGAAACATCGGTGCTGACGTGGCCGTAATTGTAACGCAATGCTATCCGAAAGAAATGGATTGCTTTGGCGAAAAAGACGGCGTATGGATTTGCTCTTTTGAAGAAGTAAAACCGGTTTCTTACATTCTTCGCGACTGCATCATTAAAACCTCAAATTTAATTCGCTCGCAGGAGAATAAAGGCGATAAAATGCAGCTGCTGTATGATTACCTGATGAGCAATGAATTTTCGGAACAGTGGAAAGCGCTCCGCGAAGGCTTTATGAGTATGCGTATGTCTATCTTAAAGGAGCGCGATGCCATGGAGAAATTGTGGAAGATGCGTGAAAAACAACTGGAGAAAGTGTTGCTGAGTGCCACCCACATCAGAGGTTCTATAGAAGGAATTGCCGGAAGCGATGGGATAGAATTGAGCTTAACTGACGATGAAGAAGTATTGCTGATTAATTAAGATCTGTTGAGAATAAAAATAGCGAGGTACTTTATTGCATTTTTCAGTATGCTGGTTAGCTTAACTGCTAATGCACAATTTAACGATACTCTAACTCATCGCGTAAACTATGCGTCTACCGGGTCTATCAATAAGGCTGATAACGGCAGTTCTTATCTGCTGAACAACTCGTTATTATTTGAAATTAAGAAGAAAGATTTTTTATTCAACACTTCCAACAGTTGGGTTTACGGCAAGTCAAACCGTGTGTTAACCAATAATGATTACTCATCTTACCTCAATTTCAATCTGTATAAATCTTTCCCGCATTTTTACTATTGGGGATTGGCCAATTATAACACCAGCTACTCGTTAAAAATTAATGCACAGTTATTAGCTGGAGCAGGGGTAGCATATAGCTTGTTTGACCGGCCAAATGCCTATTTAAATATAAGCGATGGTATACTGTATGATCGCAGCGATTTGTATTTAACCGACTCCACCAGCAATGTATATTCTACGTACCGTAACTCGCTTCGTTTGCAGTTCAGATTTGTGGTTAAAAACATCATGACCATAAACAGTGGAAGCTTCCTGCAAAATTCACTTATTAAAGGCAGCGATTATATTATCAGAGCTAACATTGGTGTGGACTTCAAATTGCGCAAATGGTTAAGTTTAAACGCAGCATTTAATTATAACAAGATGAACCGCACACAAAGTGAAAACTTGTTGTTTACCTATGGCTTAACAGCTGACTATTACTTTTAAATAATAACCGGCAAACGCTTGTTGTAAAATTTTGTTAATCATAAAATTAAAAAACACAGCCATGGCAGCTTTTAATGAACTGATTAATTCCGATAAGCCAGTATTGATTGATTTTTCAGCCGAATGGTGCGGCCCATGCAAAATGATGGCTCCGATATTAAAACAGGTAAAGGATGCTGTAGGTGACAGCGTGACCATCCTCAAAATTGATATAGACAAAAATCCGGCAGTTGCCCAAGCCTACAATATACAAAGCGTGCCTACGCTGATGTTGTTTAAAAACGGGCAAACCAAATGGCGCCAAAGTGGGTTAGTTGCTGCTAACGATTTGAAGAATATTTTGGTAGCGAATGCTTAATCTGCCCGGGTAAAAGTAAGGGTGCGTCCTATCCATTTAAAGTGCCAGTAGCCGGTAACTTTTAGCTCGCCTTTATTATTGATATACGCAGCAGAACTCCATTTCCGGCCTGAAACAGCATCATAAATTTTGCCACCTTCCCATGAGTTTGTTTTGGGAACGTATACCATGTCTTCTAACACCGTCATACCAATGAGTTTGCGGGTTCTTAAGTTCTTGTCCGGGTTTTTGTAATCTACTCTGGTTTCAATGGGCCTCGAGGGATCATCCTTATCACTGAACCATAATATTTTGGCTTGGAAATAACTGCCATCTTTATATACCTGCACTAAAAGATTTTTCTCTGTCGACATCCATTTGCCAAGAACACGGTCGCTATCCGGCGTCATACGTTTGGCACTTGTACATAATATAAGTATTGCAGCAGTTAATAGAAGGCCTAATTGTTTAAAGTGCATAACTTACTGTAAGTGGTTTGTGATACGCTAAAATGCAATATAATCATTAAAGCGTCATGTATTGCAGTTTGTTTCAATTACAGCAAGCTTACAACGTCAGGCTATGGACAATTCGCTTTATCCGCCACTCAGGTCTTTTTCCCGAATTTCAACCAAGCCATAAGCTTTGTTAAAATTTAGGAAGATGCTGGCGCGATATAAGGTACTGTTGAAGAAATAGATGTTTTTATAATTGTCGTTGCCTTGAAAGTCCATTTGCAAACCGGATTTCTTGGCATTAGCGATCAGGTTGGTTATGTATTGAGCCGAATTGGTGGAATACCGGATGGTATGTAAAACGGTTCCATCGACCGCCTTACTGTTTTGGCCATATACTACAGTTTCTTGCTTGCCAGCCTGGGTTATTTCGAATTGATTTACGGTGAAGCCATCCACTTGTGAAATGATTTTTAACTTAAACCCTTTTGAGTTTAAGTACCCCTTGGCCTCATCTTCAGGCAGGTTAATCAGGCTCATCATGTCGGACATCATTATAGTTTGTGCACGCAGCATGAAATGACTGCCAAGCATAAGCAGCAACAGTAAAATTCGTTTCACTTCAATAAATTTCTACAAAGCTAATATACAATTGTTAAGCCTAATCTCATATAGCCGGATGAGACTCTCCGGGACGATAGCTCATTGTTTGGTGCTTTAGCACGTCCGTTTTATAAAACAGTACCTCCTTAAAATCCCCGTTGAGATAGCGTTGTGCCTGGTCAGTAAAATGTAGAGAATCACCATTGAAAGATTGCCCACCGGTAATTATGGACTTAGCTTTGATTTTCGGTCCGAACTCCACCGCAGCAATGAAGCTGTTCCCTGAGTAGCCATAGCGCTTAACAGTGTTTTGCGAGCGGCTTACAAAAGAAGGTAGCTGCCCGAATGTAGAAGCCACTGCACCAGCAGGTAAACTCGCTTTATTATCGTCAAATGTACCATCAGCTAAGCGCTGGTAACGATTAACGTCGCCCCATTTTATCTGCCAGCTACCATATTTTTGCGCTAATTGGTTTAATGCTGTTGTGAATAAAGTAAGTTGTTGTGCCTGACTTAAATTAGCCAGCAAAGTTTCAACCCTTTGAGTCTGATAAGTACCCGCCTCACTCGAAGCCGGGCGGGGCAGCAAACTAAAAACCAAAGTTCCATACTCATTAGCGAGGGTAGTAGCAATGGAGTTTGCAGAAGAATACCTCGACCAACGTTGCAGGGTATCTATTGCCGGTTTTAATTTTTGTTTTAGCGAATCGGCGGCGCTGGTGTAAGCTCTGAACAAAGGTGGCAATACGGCATCAAAAGCTGTTAAGTAATGGTCATACCCAGTACTGATCAACTGATCCAGGCTCAATTTCCCTGTACTGCTAAACAACTGTACGGCTCTTACACCCCGATAATTTTGCCCATCGGGTGCCATATAAGCGGGATATTTTTTACTTAAAGGACTGCTGCTGCCCGAGGCTGTAAAAGGAGTGGAGTTGCAATTTTGTATCCATCCGGTTTGGGGGTTTACAACCTGTACAATCTCTTTGAGCGGATGCAGACCCTGCCATTCAGTTTTTGACATGCTGCCGTCGACAGGCTGTGTCCAATCCAATGCCGGATCGCGCTTGGGCATGAAGTTGCCATACCAAAGTATAGTGTTGCCTTTGTCATCTGCGTACACCGTATTATTGGTTGTATTTTGCAGTAAATTCATGGCTTTTTTGTATTCAGCCAAATTATTGGCCTTTGTAATCAACCACGACTCCAGCAGCGCGTTGTACGAACGGTTGTTGTGCTTTAAAGCCAGCCATTTGCCATTGCGGCTGCCAAGTATGGGGCCATGATGCGTGTAATAACCGGTCTTTTGGATTTCAACAATCTGATCTTTTTCCTGTCTTACATAAAATTTAAGTTGCCGGGTTTTTACCGGTTTCAGTTGCCCGTCGTATTCATAATACCATTTGCCATTTTTCTGACTTACTTTTTCCGCATATAGGTCGGCAACGTCAGCATTGCTGCTGGTATGCATCCACCCGCAATGCTGGTTGAAGCCTTGGTAAACAAAAAACTGCCCCCATGTTACTGCGCCGTATACATTCAAGCCTTCATCGCTTACCATTTGCACCTCCGAACGAAAGTAAAACGGCACATGTGGGTTGATATACAACATAGCATGTCCGGATTTCGATTTAGATGGACTGATAGCAAAGCCATTAGAACCCACCTCCCTTGCATTTACCTGTTCCTCCAAACTCAAAAGCGGATGCGCTAAGGCACCGATTTGCATAAGTTCGCCGTTGTTATAAAACTTTTCTGTTTCAGACAGGGCAATGCCGCCTGTACTTGTGGCTGCTACGCTGCCATCTGTAAACATCAGCGCATACCAGGGCTCAAAGCGGGTGAGCACCATTGGCTTGGTTTCCGGATGTTTATAAAGGTAATAGTTTATCCCGTCGGCATAAGCATCCAATAACTTTTTAAACCATACAGGGCTGCGCTTATACTCCCGTATGGCATCCGTGCTATCGGCAATCAGTTGTAACTGAATGTCAGTATAAAGCGTGTTTTTTATACCTGCCTCAGCCTGTTTGCCTAATTGGTACAGATAATTGAGTTCAATGCCTTTAAAGTTTTCCTCGCACTGGCTGTACATCAATCCAAAAACGGCATTCGCATCGGTTTTACTGTAAATGTGAGGCACGCCCCACTGATCACGTATGATATTCACTTTCCGGGCTTGCTGTTCGTATCTTTTAATTTCTGATGCAGTAAACTTTTGTGCCGATGTAAATAGGGGTAGGCAAAGCGCAAAGCCAAGCAAAAATCTTTTCATGGTGTTTAGAGCTTAAACTGTGATGAATATAATAAAAATCAAGTCGCTAATAATAAAAAGGCGGTTTGCTCAAGTATATTTAGAAAATTCTAAAATTTTATGTCTCGCTTTATCGGCTTATTACTGCTTTTCTTGTTATCCCTACTTACTATATTTAAAGCGCCGGCTTATCCGTTTTGGATTGCAGCCATTTTTGTAGCAGAGTATGGATGGCTGTTTTTCCTGTTTACATTATTGCTGATAATTAGCGGCATATGGATACAAAAATTTAAAGTTTTGGGGACGGTATTCGGCATTTTAGCTATGCTGTTGTTTATAAGCCCGGTCATTAGAGCAGCTATTATTGCCAAAACTCTAGGCGCTGAAATGAATGCATCTTTTCAGAACAGTGGAAATGTTTCAGAGAAGGCATTTAGTATAAAAGCACTATTTAACAGTGATGCAAAGACAACTTACCATACATTTACTTACACAAAAAATAGCGATACCAGTCTGACACTTGATTATTATCAATCATCAATCCAAGGCAAACGGCCATGTGTCATCGTCATTCATGGCGGTTCCTGGAGTGGGGGAGATAGCCAGCAGTTGCCTGAATTGAATAGCGTATTGGCAAAAGCTGGATACCGGGTCGCATCTATTAATTACCGTCTTTCGCCAAAATATCGTTACCCGTCACCTCTGGAGGACACCCGGCTTGCGATTAGATATTTAAAACGGCATTGCGAGGAGTTAGCTATCGACACTAACCAATTGGTATTGTTAGGGCGATCGGCAGGAGGGCAGATTGCTTTGATGGCTGCTTATCAATCGCCAGATACCGGCATTAAAGGTATAATTGATTTCTATGGCCCCGCAGATATGGTTTGGGGCTACTCAGCGCCCGCCAATCCATTGGTATTTGATTCGAACAAAATCATGGAGCGCTATTTGGGAGGCACCTATGCACAAGTGCCACAACAATACAGAAACAGCTCGCCGCTCGAATTTGTGAATGCACATACAGTACCTACTTTAATTATACATGGCGAAAACGATGTACTGGTAGCTTATGAACATAGCCAGCGCTTAAATGCTAAATTACAGCAATATGGTATCAAGCATTATTTTCTGACTTTACCATGGGCAACGCACGGTTTTGATTATAATTTACGCGGGCCTGGAGGGCAGCTCTCCACTTACGCAGTATTGAGATTTTTAGAAGCTGTAACTCATTAGCTTCACCTGGAAATAGCTTAAAACATTTTGTAAAGATTGCTTATTACTTATGCATAAATTAAATACTTACTACCATGAAATATGCATTTGTATTAGCCAGTAACGTTTACATCAGCCACCAGCCGGTAATCAGCTATGCGGATAATGATACTCAGACCGAATTTTTGCGCGTTACTTCTTATAAACCGAATAAGAAGCATGATGCCCACCATACTGCTTTAACTATCGAAGCCAACTTTAATGTAGAAGGTGGCCAACCTGTAAAAGTGAGCACTAATGATTTTGATAACATTACCGGTTACCACACCCATGCGGCAGATGATATACTTACTTTAAGCAAAAACAACGATGTTGTATTTGAAATTCACCAACTGCCCGAAGAAGACTTTTCATCTTTGCAGAGCCATATTTATAATGAAATTGAAGCTCAGGGTGCAGATGCTGTATTTATCATTCGTGGCAATTTTTGGGTAAACGGCCATCACATTATTATTGATAATGAAAAGCTTTTTGTGGATGATGATAGTTATGCTACCGGCGTAACCAACAACCACGAAGGGGTACTACTTAGCCCTTACGGTATACTTTCATAAACAAAACTATATAGATATAAAAAAGGCTTCAGTTTAACTGAAGCCTTTTTTGTTTAAGATGTATTTGAGGTTAATTTTTTACTTTAATCTTTCTTGGTGCAATATGCATCGAATCGAGCATCTTCACTTTCTGTTCTTCTTTTTCACGTTTCTTGAAAAAGCCCTTTAACAGAAAATTATGCTGCACAGCTTCTAAATCGTCATTCAGTTTTACAGAACTTTCCTGTAGGTTGTTTAAAGTGCTTTTCAACTGCAAAGCGCTTGGGCCATCATTTAATAGTACGCCAAGTGCATTGTCGGTGCTGTTTAATTTAGAACTGGCGCGATTTAAGTTATCAACCACTGTATTGGCTTTAGCTGATGCGGCCTGAAAATTATTAGCCGAAGCTTGCAAGCGATTGAAAACTGAAGTATCAGTAAACACCTTATCTGCTAATCCGCCTCTGGTGTTCACTTTAGCGCTAAAGCGATCCAGTTGCTGCGCCATTACCTGCGTAGCTTGTGTAGTGTTCTGTAAATTCTGCACAATGCCTCTGAATTTATAGGCCATAGCCGAGTCAGTCATTAAAGCGCCAACTAAACCTTTACCTTCTACAATCTGCTGGCTTAATTTTTTAAAATTGCCCGTAATGGCTAACAGGTTTTGATTGTTCTGCTGTAGCGTTTTCATGATATCATCGGTTGATAGCATGGTTTGCGCTTTAATTAAATCACCATCCTGAATTTCAGGTGCGTCAGCGCTGCCACCATCCAGTACGATAATTTTGTTGCCGATGAAACCTTCAGAACCAATGCGGGCGCCGGTATTACGGTGAATATACTTTTGTACAGCACCATCTACGTTAAATTCCACATCTACCTGATGCGTACCCGTAAAAGAAATTTTCTTTACCGTTCCAACTTTAACCCCCGAAAACCATACATTATTACCTTTAATCAGGCCTGATACATCTGAAAAGCGGGCGGTGATATGTAATCCTTTTACAAAAGTTTTTTGCTGGCCGCCAAGGGTAAACACGCCAACTATCAAAATGGCAAGCCCGATAGCTATAAATAAGCCAACGATGGCTGCTCTTCCGTTACTTGAACTACTCATGTATTAATCAATAAAGTTATATTCATAAAAATGTTTTACTCGCTCATCGTCCGTATTAAACACCTCATCAAACGTTCCCTGGCGTTTAAACTGGCCGTCTAATAGCATTGCTATGCGGTCACCGGTGGTTTTAGCGCAGGTTAAGTCGTGGGTAATTATAATGGATGACGTATGAAAGCGTTCTTGAACACGATTAATTAGGTTGTTAATTTCAGTTGATGTAATAGGGTCAAGACCAGCGGTTGGCTCATCATACAGCATAATTTCTGGCCTTAAAATTAAGGTACGGGCAATACCGATACGTTTGCGCTGGCCACCTGATAGTTCGGCCGGCATCTGGTTAATGGTTTGCAGTAAACCTACCGCATCCAACACCCGCTCGGTCATTTCCTTTACTTCTTTGCGCTTTAAGTTTTTTTGGTTGCGCACCAACGGAAACTCCAGGTTCTCGCGTACGGTCATACTATCGTATAACGCGCTGTTTTGAAAAGAGAAGCCAATACGGCGGCGCAACTCTGTCAAATCCTGACCAGATATGTTATTCATATCATACCCCAGTACATTTACATTGCCGCTATCTGCTTTCAGCAATCCGGATATAATTTTGATCAGTACAGACTTACCAGTACCTGAACGGCCCAGTACAACCAGGTTTTCCCCTTGATGTAATTTCAGGTCGATGCCCTGCAACACATGATAATTGCCAAAGGATTTTTGTAATCCTTTGATATCAATAACCGGATTGTTGTAATCTATATTGGTGTTTTTCTTTTCCATAAAGATTATTTTATCTGAACCAGCCGGTAATTTGTACAATAATAATTTCTTCAATAAACACCAGGAACATGGCCGTAACTACTGCCGAGTTAGCAGCTTTGCCTACACCAGCCGTCCCGCTTGATGAATTCCATCCTTTATAACAGCCCACAATACCAACAGTGAAACCGAAAATGACACACTTGATAAATGACGAATAAAAGTCTATGAAACCAAGTGGCTGAAACACCTGCTGCATAAAAGTGCTGTAACTGGTACCCTCGTTTTGGGCTACGTTAAGATATCCACCCAATAAAGCTACAAAAGCTACATACATAGCCAGAATGGGGATACTTACAGTTGTGGCTAATACCCTGATACAAACCAAATACTTAAAGGGTTTGGTACCTGAAACTTCCATCGCATCAATTTGCTCGGTCACCCGCATGGAGGCAATTTCGGCACCGATACTTGAACCTACGCGCCCTGCCGATATTAAAGCGGTAATGAGCGGAGCCAAGGCACGCATGATAGCTATAGACACCAGCGAGGGTAACCATGATGTAGCGCCAAATTGTGATAACGAAGGGCGGGACTGCTTGGTAAATATCAAACCAACAATAAAACCGGTTAGCGTAATCAGTGCAAGAGAGCGAACACCAATCTGGTACAACTGCCTGATGAGTTCTCTGAATTCGTAAGGTGGGGTAAACGCCTCTTTAAAAAAACGCAAAATAAACTGATATACATCATAAACACCTGCAAAGGTATCTATGAACTTGTCTTTCAACGAGGGTTTGTTATCAGGTGCAGTTGTGCTGCTGTTTTGGTTGTCCATCAAGGGTACTGTAAATACGCGTAATATGCTGTTGTTTTGCTGTACACACTACAAATGTTGCCGAGTGTTGTTTTGCAAAGCTGTAGTACCTACGTAAAAATTGTGCATATAATTTTCGGCATAGGCATTCAGCTGCAAAAATACGCCTGTAAACGGTTTATGAAAATTAATACTGACATTTTACTGTTAAATGATGTTAACATTAAATGAGCGATGGATATTAAAATTTAACTTAACTTACACCCATCCTAAATTTAACTCAAATGAGATTGAATAAAACATTTTATCCACTTGCCGTTGCCGGAGCGCTGTTAGCGTTTTCACAAACGGCTTGCACATCCACTTCTTCCAATCAAACCATGAAAGACAGTACCACAGCGGGACAATTGCCAAAGCCTGACGGTTTTAATCAAACCAAGGAAGGTAAGAAAGTAACCTTATTTTATTTGAAAAATGCCGGCGGAGCACAAGCTGCCATTACTAACTTCGGCGGCCGTTTGGTAAGCCTGTTGGTGCCATCAGTATCGGGCAACACCGTTGATGTGGTAACCGGCTTCAATGATGTTGATGGTTACGAAAAATCTTCAACCAATTATTATGGTGCACTGATAGGCCGTTACGGTAACCGCCTGGCCAATGGGAAGTTTAAGTTGGAAGGAAAAGAATACTCCATACCGACCAATAACGGCCCCAATGCCTTACATGGAGGCAAAACCGGTTTTGACAGCCATGTATGGGATGCTAAACAGCTGGATGATCATACCCTGGAATTAACCTATGTATCAAAAGATGGTGAGGAAGGCTTTCCGGGAACGCTTACTTCAAAAGTTATATATGAATTAACTAATGATAACGCGCTTAAAATTACCTACGAAGCTACAACAGATAAACCTACGGTTTTAAACCTCACCAATCACTCGTATTTTAACCTCAACGGTTGCGGTGCAGGTACTATATTAGAACATACGCTAAAGATTGATGCTGATCAGTTTACACCTGTGGATGACAAATTAATTCCAACCGGTGAATTAAAAGTAGTAGAAAACGGACCTTTTGATTTTAGAAAGGCAGCCACCATCGGTTCAAGAATTAATGAGGGCGACCAGCAGCTCATCTTCGGTAAAGGATATGACCATAATTTTGTATTAAACAAACATACCCTTCAAATACCTGTCATCACTGTACAAGGCGATAAGAGTAAAATAAAAATGGAGGTGTATACCGATCAGCCAGGTGTGCAGTTTTACAGCGGTAATTTCATGAAAGGCGATTATACTTTCAAAAATGGAGTAAAGGATAGCCTGCGAACTGCATTCGCATTGGAAACCCAACACTTCCCGGATTCTCCGAATCATCCCTCATTTCCAACCACAGAATTGAAACCGGGCCAAACTTATAAGAGCATTACTATTTATAAGTTTTATAAGCAGTAGAAAGATATAACATAAAAAAGGGACGCTTTAATGGCGTCCCTTTTTTGTTTAGTGGTAATTACTAAACAAAATCTTTAAAAGATCATTATTACAAATACGTCAATACACAATACATATGAACGCCTACCAGGAAAAATGGATCCAAATAACAAATAATGCCAATGTGCCCAACTGGAAAATTTCTGCGCAAGGAGATGATATTTTAGTTGCTATACCCGAAACGCATAGCGTAAGCACAGTAATGGAAAACCTGCCCGATGTACTGGCTACGTTATCATTAGATATTGATTTGCCTAAAGAGCGACTTAAATTTATATTACAAAATGGCAGGGAAGTACACGAGTATGTCATTAATCCTACCGATGCAGATTTAAATACAGCCAAGCATTATTAATCAAGTTTTGCCTTAGTGGATACAGCCGCCACACATAATCCCATTACTGCAATCAGGGTAAATGAAACGCGCAAACTAAAAGCACCAGCCAGAAATCCAATGATGGGCGGCCCTGCCAAAAATCCGGCAAAGCCAATGGTTGAAACTGCTGCCAACGCCATACCGGGCGACATGGTTTTCGATTTGCCGGCTGCACTGTAAATGAGCGGCACTACTGATGATACCCCAAAACCCACCAGCAGGAACCCTGCCATTGCAGTATATAAATAAGGGAATAACACCGCTATAAATAAGCCCAATGCAGTAAGCAAACCACTTACCTGCAAAGTGAATTTTATGCCGAAACGGTGGGCAAAGCTGTCGGCTACGAAGCGGCCGGTAGCCATGGTGCACATAAATGCAGTATATCCGGCACCCATCCAGGCGCCTTGAGCCAACACAATTTTCTTAAAATAAATAACGCTCCAGTCAAACATAGCACCTTCGCATATTAATGAGCAAAAGGCAATCAGGCCGAGTTTTATCAGCGATTGGTCGGGCATCACAAAAGCAGGGCCGCTGTCTACCGGGCCTTTATCATTTGCTAATGATTTAACACTGAATACAACACCTATAATACTTATGCCCATTATCAGCATAAAATGATAGGAGGGAATGATGCCTTTACCAATCATCAAAGTGCCAATGCCCGCACCTGCAAAGCCTGCAAGGCTCCATAAGCCATGAAATGATGCCAATATTGGTCGGCTGTATAAATGTTCTGCGGCAACTGCTTGTGTATTTACCGCAATATTTACTGCGTTACTGGCAAAGCCAAATAGAACAAGGCATATAACAAGCACAGGCACAGTGGTTGCAGTTCCTAAGCCCACCAGTATAATACTATAAGCAACCAGTGCGGTTACCAGTAAATTACGACTGCCTATCTTACTGATAATCCATCCTGAAAAGGGGAGTGATAGCATTAACCCCACAGGAATGGAAAACAGTATAGCTCCTAATCCGGCATCAGATACACCTAAATGCTGTTGTATGGTAGCAATACGTGATGCCCAGCTGGCAAAGATCAGTCCGGCGCAAAAAAACATGGTGCCAACAGCTATCCGTAATACCAGTCTGTTATTTATTGCTAATGTATTTTTAGCCATGTTCAAAAGTGTATGAATTACACTAATACAAAAATAGGCAATTTGATTGACAAAGGTATAAGTTCAACAATTACATCACTTATTGTAAACACCATAAAGTTATAAAGGCACACAAAATTATCAGTTGTATGTAGCATAGATTATACTTTTATAACATCATGCGTACAATTAAAAAAATACATCAAGCGGTATATTCACCCATTGCGGATTTGGTAACTTACAGGGCGCTTCCAACCGCTTCAGTTCAATATATCGACCCTTTTTTGTTTTTAAACCATCACGGGCCGCAGGTTTACCCACCAAATAACAGCGGACTGCCCTTCGGCCCACATCCGCACCGCGGTATGGAAACGGTAACGTTTATCCTGGATGGTGATATCGCTCACAAGGATAGCAGTGGCCACGAAAGCGTAATCACCTCAGGTGGTGTACAATGGATGCGTGCGGGGCGAGGATTAATTCATGCGGAAATTTCTTCTGATGAATTCAAGCAGCAGGGTGGCCCAATGGAAATACTTCAACTTTGGATTAATCTGCCCGCCCGTCTTAAAATGTCTGAACCTTTTTACATTGGCAAGCAAAAAGCCGAAATACCGGAAATACCGCTTAGCCAAGGGAAAGTAAGGCTTAATCTCACATTTGGTGAATGGGAAGGAACTCAAGGAGCATTTAAACCAGAAATTGATATCTTTTTATGCACCATCTACATGAACGACGAAGGCGACATTACTCTTCCTGTTCCTGTTGAGCATAACATATTTTTTTATGTCATTACAGGAGAAGTAACCGTTAACGGCACTGCTGCAAAAGCATTACAATTAGTTGAATTTAACAACGATGGTAACGAAGTAACTATTAAGGCGGATGTAAACAGCGTCGTGCTATTCGGGCATGCCGAGCCATTTAATGAGCCGGTAGTATCTCAAGGGCCCTTTGTGATGAATACAGAACAGGAAATAAAAGAGGCCTACGATGATTATCGGAGGGGAAGGTTTGGTACTTGGGACCACTAATACACCAACCAGGTTATAATATAAGCCTTTAAAACTTGCTTGTTTAGAAACTCTTATCTGTTTAGTATGTTGATATTAACTAATAATTAATTATAACAATATGGAAAAGTACGCAGATTTGAATTTACAATACATAAATGGCGTTTGGCGGGAAGGCAAAACAGAAGATGTAATTGAAAACCTGAACCCTTACGACAATAGTTTAGTGAACAGTTTTAAAGCAGCAGGTAAAGATGATGTGGATGAGGCTTTTGCCGTAGCCAAAGAGGTATCAAAAACCTGGGCAAAAACTTATCCTTTGGTACGCCGCGACTTGATGCTGAAAGCTGCTGAGCTTCTATTACAGCGAAAAGACGAACTCGTCGAATGGATTATCAAAGAGGCCGGTGGCACTCATTTAAAAGCACAGGTAGAGATTACACAGTCATATAACATGCTGATAGAGGCGGCTGGGTACCCTACACGAGTAAACGGCTTAACCATCCCGTCATATACCGAGGGCAAGGAAACCTATGTATTTCGTAAAGCGCTGGGTGTAGTGAGCATGATAAGCCCCTGGAATTTTCCTTTATACTTATCCATGCGTACCATTGCGCCGGCTATTGCAGTAGGTAATACGATTGTTATTAAACCCGCATCACAATCGCCGGTTACCGGCGGTACCTTCATCGCAAAACTTTTTGAAGAAGCCGGCGCACCAGCCGGGGTATTTAACTGCGTTGTTGGCAAATCGGGTGAGATAGGTGACTATTTCGTAGCGCAGGAAGCATCAAGGCTGATTTCATTTACGGGCTCTACACCAGTAGGTAAGGGTATTGGTAAAATTGGTGGCGAGAACCTCAAAAAATTAGCCCTTGAACTCGGTGGTAATAACGCAATGATTATTCTGGACGATGCCGACGTAGACCGTGCTGTAGATTCCGCCATATTTGGCCGTTTTATGCACCAGGGACAAATCTGTATGTCAACCAACCGCATATTAGTGGCCGAGAATATTTATGACGAATTTAGAGACAAGTTTGTGAAACGCGCTGCCGCTTTACCTTTCGGTGACCCATCGGATAAAAACACCATCATCGGTCCGCTGATTGATCAAAAAGCTGTAAAGCACGTGCAGGATTTGATAGAGCGCTCAGTGCAGGCTGGTGCCAAACTCGAAACCGGCGGGAATGTACATGGCAATGTAGTAGAACCTACTGTACTTTCTGATGTGACCAAGGATATGCCGATTTTTCAGGAAGAAATATTTGGACCGGCAGTGGGCTTAGTGAAATTTAAGGACGATGCTGAGGCGCTTGATTTAGCAAATGGTACACAGTTCGGCCTGAGTGGCGCACTGCACACACGCGATTTACAAAGGGGTATACAGTTTGCCAAACAGGTAGAAACTGGTATGATTCATATTAACGACCAATCTGTAAACGATGAAATGAATACTCCGTTCGGCGGTGAGAAGAACTCTGGCGTAGGCCGTTTTGGTGGCGATTTTATTTTAGATGAACTTACTACTGTACAATGGATCAGCGTTCAGGTAGAACCACGGAAATATCCTTTTTAAATTGAGACAACCATTATTTCACAAGGGCAGCTTAATCGCTGCTTTTGTTTTTTACATACTGATTGAATACTTTATCCAACACATTAAGTTTCATAAATATCAACCACAAGGTAAACAAATGTTTTGGCTTGCCTGTATCTTACATGGCACATTCACAGCTTGTGTCTGATCTACTTAATTTGAAAAATACTTAACATCACTATATGAGTACCACTACGCAGTATTTTAAGCAAAACAAACCCTTACATAAGCAAACGATTGTTATTACCGGTGCATCAAGCGGTATTGGCCGGGCTACTGCACTGGCATTTGCCAACCACGGTGCCAAACTGGTACTGGCGGCCCGCCAGAAAGAAGCGCTCGATGAAGTGGTATCGGTTTGCGACCGCTTAGGGGCCAAAGCAATAGCTGTAGTTGCTGATGTAGGTGATGCCCAAGCGGTAAAGCAATTGGCGAAAGACGCCTGCCTGTTTGGAGGCACTATTGATGTTTGGGTGAACGTGGCCGGTATTGGTGCGTTAGGTGAATTCAATTCTATCCCGATTGAAGTGCATGAGCAAATAGTGCGTACCAATTTGTTGGGTTACATCAATGGTGCACACGCAGTTTTACCTTGTTTTAAAAAGCATGGCTCGGGTATTATCATCAATGTAAACTCGGTAGGCGGCTTTGTTGCGCTGCCGTATTCGGTAGGATATGCAGCAAGTAAATTTGGCGTTCGTGGGTACTCCGAAGCGCTGCGCGGAGAATTACAGTGCTACCCCGGAATACATATATGCGATGTTTACCCTTCGTTTGTTGATACGCCGGGACCGGCACATGCTGCCAACTATACAGGTAAAAAATTGAAGCCGATGAAACCTGTTACGCCTACATCAAAAGTAGCGAATACTATAGTCAAACTTGCCCAGGAGCCTAAAGGCAGTACTTTAGTAGGAGGGATGGCTTACCTGGCGCGTTTAAGCGCGCTGTTTGCTCCAAACATCACGCGTTTTTCGCTGGTGAAAATTATGGATTACTACTTTAAACAGGCAGAGCCGGTGCCCGTAACCAACGGCAGTATTTTTGAGCCCACAGGTGAAGATAATAAGATATCCGGCGGATACACCTCCAAAACCAAAACATCGTCTAAAGCAGTAAAAATTGCAGGCCTTGCCGGTTTTGCAATCGGCGGATTACTTGCATTAAGGAAATGGATGTAATGCTGTGATTTGCAATATATTCACTGCATTATAAAAAGATTTTCCTTTAATTTAAAAGCAGAAGTTCTACTCACTTCTGCTTTTTTTATGACTAAAAATTTTTTATTCAACTTTTTAAATGCATTTTTAGGGGACTAAACAATAAGATTAAACCTAACGCAGTTTTAACCCAATAAAACAGTAATTAATTTAATTAACTAATGGCGAAGAATAAAACCTTCAGATGGTCGGATGAGTGTGAACCGCATAAAGGCCGTACAAAATCTATAATAAAACAGCACCCCGAAATTCGTGAGCTGATTGGCCGTAATCCTTACACTTTTTTAATCATACTGGGATGTGTAGCCCTGCAGGTAGTACTGGCTTATGTATTGAAGGATGCCGCCTGGTGGATTAATGTACTGGTGGCCTACTGTGTTGGAGCCTTTGCTTGCCACACTTTGTATGTTTGCATCCATGAGTGTTCCCATAATTTGGTATTCAAAAACAAAACACTCAACCTTATAGCCGGCATGACCGCTAACTTGCCATTGTTATTACCAAGTTCAGTATCGTTTCAAAAATATCATTTAAAACATCACTCATTTCAGGGTGTTGAGGCGCTCGATGCAGATATGCCTTTCCATTGGGAAGCCCGGCTGATTGATAATTCAGCTTTTGGAAAAGCCGTATGGTTGCTGTTTTATCCTGTGTTTCAGGCACTTCGTCCATTCCGTTTAACCAAAGAGATTAAATTATTTGACCGCTGGACAGTGGTAAACTGGGTAGTTGAAATTGCTTTCGTGGCAGCGGTTGCCTATTTTTTAGGAGCAAAAGCTATTGTATTTTTATTATTGAGCTTCTTCTTTTCAGTAGGCTTACACCCACTGGGTGCACGTTGGGTGCAGGAGCACTTTTTAACCCATGGCGAACAGGAAACCAAAAGTTACTATGGCCGCTTAAACGTAGTTAACCTGAATGTAGGTTATCATAACGAGCACCACGATTTTCCATCTATTCCGTGGAACAGGTTACCAAAGATTAAGTCGCTTGGAGGTAAGCATTACGAAGATTTAGGATATCATACCTCTTACACCGGCTTGCTGTTTAAGTTTATATTCAACCGGGAACTGTCTGTGTTTTCACGTACGGCGCGTTCAAATCGCGGTAAAGAAGGCTCAGGTGCAATTAAAGCGCCTCGTACTTCATCTTTACCGAAAGATAACGTTGAAGCTGCTTTGTAAAGCCCTTTTATAAAATTAAATACAAAAGGCCTGATGTCATTACATCAGGCCTTTTGTATTTTAAGATATGATTTCAGCAACTAACACTCCCCGTCAGTTGCACACGCATTCCCTTCCTGATCTGCCTGTAAAGCAGGTAAACCCTCGGCGTAAGCTTTTTCAAGGGCTTGCAAAAATACAGCAGAAGGTTGAGCGCCCGAAACTGCATATTTATCATTCAGAACAAAAAAGGGCACCCCTCTAATGTTTAGCACTTGGGCTTCGTACATATCTCTGCGCACCGCATCAGCGTATATATTTTCAGCTAAATCTTTCCGAAGCGTATCTGTGTTTAAGTTGAGTTGTTCACCTATATCGATTAATACATTAGTATCGGCAATGTTTTTTCCTTCATGAAAATAAGCTTTGAACAACAATTCCTGAGCTTCGTTACCTTTACCATTCTCATCCGCTGCATGTGCAAATTGGTGAGCCGTAAAAGTATTGGCCACAACAGCGTCGTCCATGTGATATTCTAAACCTACCTCGGCTGCCATTTCGGTTACCTGTTGGTTAAGCTGTGCAGCATAATCTATGGTCCAACCCTTAGCTTCAGCAAGATACTCGTTGATGTTGATATTTGTATTGGTAACCAAATCAGGGTTTAACTGAAAACTTTTCCATTGTATATCTACTTCATCCCGGTGTTCAAATTCGGTCAGTGCCTGCTCAAAACGGCGTTTACCAATGTAGCAAAAAGGGCACTGTATATCAGACCATATTTCTATCTTCATTCTCGTTAAGTAAATTTGATAAAGGCTAAAGTAAGATAACTTGAATTAATAGTGGTTTTTGTAATGTAAAAATCCACTTCGGGTTTTTAAGGTATAGAGTAATGATAAATAGGTGCGTTTAAGCCCTCACTGGTGGTATAATAACTTTTGCCGTCGGGTGCAAAGCCAATAGCTTCGCCTTGCTTTTCCTGCTCGTAAGGCAGCTCCTGGGCTTTGCGCATCATGGCTTGCCATACAGGTTCCTTTCCATTACGCTTCCAGTAATATACTTTTACGTAACTCTTTAACAGAATTTGACTGCCATCTTTAGCTATATCTCCGGCTACAATCCACTTTAAGGGTTGCAGACCTTTAAAATGCAATTGGCAGCGGGGTATTAGTTTTAAAGTATCATTAGCTTTAAAATCAAGCGGGGCGGTATATACCGTTACGTTCCCGGTGCGCTTCGTTACAATATACAGCAGCTTCTCAACCGGATCAACCATCATTGCCTCCGCATCATGGGGCCGGTCAGGGTATACAAGATGTACAGGCACGGTATTAACAGTGCTATAGGTGCCTTTTGCATAAAGTTCACTTTCATCAAAACGATATACGGTGATAAACCTGCGGTTGGCACCATTGTCGCCTATATCGCCCATGTACAAATAACTTTTTCCAGCTTCCGGGCCTGGTCCAACCGCCATTTCTTCACAGTCTTGCACCCCTAATGCGCCGCCGGCAGTCCCCTGAAAGTGATAGGTTGTCTTTAAATGTCCTTGCGCGTTAATGGAAAAAAAACGACTGCTGTCGCCACTGTCATTGTGCACATAAAAGGTATTCGGGTACACAGATGAAGCTACCATATCAGAAACTTCGTTCATTTCTGCATTGTCAAGCTTGCCGGATATAGGTGGATGACCCTGCCGCTTGGTTTTGGCATAAGCAATAGCAAACCAAATTAGTGTAACAGCAATAATGATTCGTTTTTTGGGGATTCTTTTCATATAGGGTAGCAGCCTTCTTTGCATCGGGTTTTGTATAAACGAAGACTTCATAAATCTATTTTATGTTTGTATCTATCCGTGTTTTATTAACGTTAGTAAATATATACACGGTAAATTAAGTGAGTCAAAATTCGTAATTTTACTCAACGTTACTGCTCAAATTTTTTTTACCTATGGAAACCACAGCAAAACACTATAAGTTCATTAATGTAAACACTGGCAATGCCATTTACTATTATACCATAAATAGTGAACTTGATGCATCACAAACGCAGCAGCAGCTGGAAACCATTAAGGCGGAGGTAGCAGTATCAAACGGCGTTTTTTTTGATAATATATACTGGGAAGAAATCAAAGACGAGGCGTATTAATTAATTTTTTTCATCAATTCCCTTGTTTCTTCCACCGTTTAAAAAGATTGTTTTGTTTAGTATTCTGCTATCGCTGATAGCAGTGCTGTCGCGCTACCCTGCGTTTATTGAGCACTATTATACCCACGGCCTGTTTGTTTACATTTCTTCTCTGTTAAGGCTGGTACTCAATTATATTCCGTTCAGCGTTGGAGATATCGGTTACCTGGCTTTAGTTTTATGGGTTTTGTACAGTTTAATTGCTTGCATCAAATTAGCTACAAAGCGCAAATTTAAGCAGGTTGGTTCAAGGTTGCTGAATGGTATTTGGGTAATACAATTGCTTATTTTGATGTTCTACATATGTTGGGGCTTAAATTATTCGAGGTTGCCCGCATATCAGGTACTCAATCTGCGCGATACCGCTTACAACATGACTGATGTTAAGCAAGTAGCTACTCAACTGATAGATAGTTTAAACCGCAGCCGCTCCGATCTTAAAGCGGCTGACTGTCATCAAAGCAATAATCAAATCTATACCACTGCCGCAACAGCCGTAAATGCTTTGAAAAATAGAGAACTTCACCTTTCGGGCTGGAACCCTAAAGTAAAAAAATCATTATTTACACCGTTGATGAATTATATGGGCACTTCGGGATATAATAATCCGTTTACAGGCGAAGCTCAAATGAATACGCAAATGCCCTTGTTTGACCGCCCGGTCACTGCTTGTCACGAAATGGCGCATCAATTAGGTTTCGCCCGAGAAGATGAGGCTAATTTTTTAGGTTTTTTAGCAGGCATTCATTCTGCTGATGCGTTGCAGCGCTACTCAGCTTACTATTTAGCCAGCCAGGAGTTTTTATTTTACCTGCACCGGCGCGATAGTGTACAATATAATCTGTTCAGACAGCAGTTATCGCCGCAGGTAAAAGATGATTTTAAAGCTGATAGCGCATACTGGTCTAAATATGAAGGCCGGATGGAGCGCATTACGGGTATATTTTACAATGCATTTTTGAAAGCCAACAAACAACCGGAAGGTTTACGTACTTACAACCGCATGATTGTACTGACTATGGCTTATTACCGTAGGAGAAAAACAATCGGTAGCTGATAGAGGTATTACAGCTGATTATTACCTCCGCATCAATTAAGGTTACTATATTTGCCTCCATGTTACGTAAAGCAATTGCCTATGTTTTAATAACTGCGCTGTTAGCAGTTAATTGCGGGCGTTTTTTTGCGTATGCAGGCTACGAGCTAAACAAAAATTACATTACCACCAAACTTTGCGAAAATCGCAGCCGCCCATGGTTGCATTGCAATGGTAAATGTTACCTGATGAAAAAGCTGAAGCAAGCCGAAGAAAAGCAGAACAGCACAGAAAAAGAATCGCAAAAGAATCTTTTTCAAGAAGCTTTCTTTGCTGCCCAGCCTAAAGTAGTATTTTCATCACTACTTATTCAGGTGATTAACGCTCCGTACTGCGAAGCAACGCCCGAATCTGTTCCCGCCGCTATTATACATCCTCCCCAGCTTTCATAAAGTATTACCTCCAATTTCTTAATTAATGCGTCGTAACATATCAATGCAGCAGTGTTGATTGTGGTTAGGTTCTGCATTATAAGTATTTTCTATCCGCTTACTTAATTGCAAATAGTGGCTTTACTATGCCATGTAATATTTTATGAAATTATTTTTTACTTATTTGCTGCTGCTTACCGGCTTGGCCGGCTATGGTCAGCAAAATATAAAAGGTACCGTTACCGATGGTATCACTCATGAGTCGTTGGCTGGTGCCACTGTAGTATTGGTTGACACAGCACAGCATTCACAAATCTCTGCCACTACCAATACTGAAGGCCGCTTTAATTTGAACGGTCGGGGTGTTCAACTCAAAATCAGCATGATGGGTTATACTTCTGTAACCTTAAATGGCCCATTCAGAAATACATTAAACATACAGCTCAGCCCTTCGTCTTTAAGCCTTCAACCCATTGTGGTATCTGCCAGCAGGGAAGGGCAGGCCCGGCAGGATGCGCCAGTGGCCATCAGCAAAATTTCGCCAACTACCATTAAAGATACCAAAGCAACACAGGTTTATGAATTACTGAATAAAGTAGCCGGCGTAAACACTGTAAACCTGAATGCTGAACAGCACATGATGCAAATACGTCAGCCCATTACTACCCGTGCGCTGTATCTATACATGGAGGATGGGTTGCCCATCAGGCCGGTAGGTATTTTTAATCATAACTCGTTATATGAAATTAACATGGCAGGTGTGCGCGATATTGAAGTAATTAAAGGCCCAGCTTCATCATTATACGGCAGCAATGCGGTTGGCGGAGCAGTGAACTTTATTACGCAGGGCCCACCATCTGATTACGCCGGATATGTAAGCTTGCAAGAAGATAGCTACCATTACCGCCGTGCAGATGCAAGCGGAGGTTTCACCTCTGGTAAGTTTGGCTTGTACGCAGGCGGATATCTGGCCAAACAAGATCATGGCTGGCAAGATTATTCTGATTTTAACAAAAGCTCAGGTACTATCAAAACCACCTATGCTATTGATACAAATACGCACCTAACTGCTAAAGCATCGTATAATTATTTATATACCCAAACACCGGGAAGTTTAGATAGTGCGCATTTTTACAGCCAGGGATACAGCAGCAACCAAAAGTTTGCTTACCGGAAAGTTGAAGCTTTCAGGGCAGATGCCAGGCTGGATCATATTTGGAACAGCAAAAATTACAGTTTCTTAACTGTTTTTTATCGTAATAACTCTACAGCACAATTGCCCAGTTATTACATTTCAGATGTTCGGAGTACTACAGGACAGTACCTGCGTTCAACAGGACAGGTAAACGATCAAAGCTTTCACAGCTTTGGTTTGCTGGCCCAGCATCGTATTAACTTCAGCTTTCTAAATTCTCGTTTAATTGCCGGGGTATATGTGGACGACA
This sequence comes from Mucilaginibacter koreensis, assembly GCF_054783355.1. Taxonomy (NCBI): domain Bacteria; kingdom Pseudomonadati; phylum Bacteroidota; class Sphingobacteriia; order Sphingobacteriales; family Sphingobacteriaceae; genus Mucilaginibacter; species Mucilaginibacter koreensis. The sequence goes on from NZ_BAAGQS010000001.1 coordinate 1,056,687, forward strand.
GCCCAAGTTCATTTTACGCGAAATTTCTGAATATAAAGAAAGACGCAGCTACCAACTACTACACGGGTTATACCAATACAGATTCGTTGATTGATGACTACCGTATAAAGCTGCTTAATACCGCCGCTTATGTGCAATATGAATTACAACCAACCGCTGCCTTGCGTATAGTTACCGGCCTGCGGTATGATAGGGTTTTTTATGATTTTGACAATAATCTGCCTGCCAACCGCACCAAATACAAGCAGCAGCAAATCAACAGCTTTAATGTACTTGCCCCCAAAGCCGGCTTTACTTATAATCTCGGTAACAACAATGGTTTTTACGGTAATTTCAGTGTCGGTTTTCAGCCGCCTGAAACGAGTGATCTGTACAGTTCGAGACAGTTAAAGCAAGTAGGGCAGGCCACTTTTTATAATTATGAACTGGGCGGATGGATATCATCATTTAATAAAAAATTATACTTCGAGGTAAGCCTGTATGATATGGAAGGCCGCAACGAAATTGTAAGTGTTTTACAGCCCGATAATACTTCACAGAATGAAAATGCAGGCGCTACACGCCATAAAGGTATTGAGTATACACTAACCTATGCCCCGGCAAAGTCAATATTATTACGGTTCAGCGGTACCAATGCTCAACATACTTACATCACTTACAGCAGTACACAAACTATCGGCGGCCAAAACACTACGATATTCTACAATGGTAACCGCATGGTTAACGCACCGGCCTGGATTGCCAATGCCGAGGTTACGTATAAACCTTCTTTTTTTAGCGGCTTCAGGGCAGCATTAGAATGGCAGCATATCGGCAAATATTTTAAAGATAATGCCAACACCAAAACTTATGAAGGTTATGATATATTTAACCTGCGCACAGGTTATGAGTTTAAGGGAACAGCTGTAAAAGGTTTAGGTATATGGCTGAACATACTTAACCTCACCAATCGCCTCTATGCAACTAACGTAACCAGCAGTACCTATTCGGATACTTATTATGCGGCACCACCACGCATAACCACTTTGGGTATCAGTTATTCATTTGCTAAACATTAACACAATGGAACAAACCAAATCATCAACAATTGAAAATAAGCCAAAGTCAAGCGCTTGGGTTAAGCGTTTTTACAAATGGCACCGCATTTTAGGCCTTGTTGCATTGGTTCCGGTTATGATGTGGACGTTAAGTGGTACATTACATCCGCTCATGTCTAACTGGCTAAGGCCATCTATTCCCAATGAGGTGTTCAAGCCCAAAAGTTTAGCTCAGTTAAAATCCGATCTTACGCTTCAACGAGTACTCGAGGTTAATGGAATATCATCCATTCGAAATTTTGGCCTGGTTAATTTCAATCAGCATACTTACTATCAAATACTGTTGCCTGATAGCACTTATCAGTATTACAATGCCGATAATGCCCGCATTCTGCCGGATGGTGACAGGCAATATGCTATATATTTAGCCCGCTATTTTGCAGGTGATCAAACCTCAAAGCTGGCCAATGTAACGTTGCAAACCCAGTTTGATGATGTTTACCAACCTATCAACCGTTTACTGCCGGTATGGAAAATCAGTTTCCTGCGCCATGATGGAATGGATGTTTACATTGAAACTGCTCAAAGCCGGATGGGTACATTTAATAATAACACCCGTAAAAGCTTTCTGTCGTTGTTCAAGCAACTGCACACCTGGGGGTTTTTAGCTGCCTGGGGCGAACCGTTACGTATTGGTGTATTGTTGGTACTGGTGGGCGCCATGATATTTACATTAATCAGCGGACTTGTAATTTATGGGTTGCTCTGGAACCGGTTCAAAGCCATAACCGCAAAAAGAAAGCAAGAGGGGACACCGGATAGGCGTTTTACGCATCGCTTTCACCGGCAGTTAGGGCTCATTGTGTCTTTGGTAATGCTTACATTTACTACAAGTGCTTTTTTCCATTTGATGGTTAAGTTGCATAATTATCAAGAAGACGGTAACCACTATGCACAAACCATATCGGTAAATCATTTGAAATTTTCAAACCTGAATTTACCAGTTGCAGATAGCATGATCAGCCGCATGGCACTGGCAACTGTTAACCAGAAAAATTACTATCAAATTACTACTAAAAGCAAGCAAACGCTATATTTTGATACCCAAACCGGCACTGAATTAGCCAACGGCGATCGGTTGTATGCTGTATGGTTAGCCAATTATTATCGCAATACGCCCAATGCAACACCCCAAAACATTACCCTAACAAAGCAGTTTACAACAGAATATGGTTTCATCAATAAGCGCTTGCCTGTTGAAAAGGTAAGTTACCCGCAGCACGAAGATTGGTATATAGAAACCTCATCGGCCAAACTGGCTACAAAAGTGGCCGGCATTGACAGGGCAGAAGGATTTTCGTTTATCTTTTTGCACAAGTATTTTGGCATGACCTGGGCTGGTAAAGACGTACGCGATATTGTTTCCATGCTGACTGCATTTGGTATTTTTATGGCGTCAGTGTTTGGCTTTGCCGCATTTTTAAAAAGTAAAACTTAACAACTATGAAAAACCTGATAGTATTTATAATCATATTGATAGCTGCATCAGCCTGTCATCAGCAAAGGAAGCCTGCTGCCCGCCGCTCAGATAAAGCTGCACCAGTAGCTGCTGCAGTACAATACACCTGCCCGATGCATCCTGATGTGATTAGCCGGAAGCCGGGTGTGTGTCCAAAGTGTGGAATGGACTTGGTAGAAAAGGAGTAAAGCAGTAAATGTGAATAAGTTTTTGCTGCCCAGTGCTAATTGCTGTAAACAAAAGCAGTACACATATGTTGAACTCTAAACTTAACATTCACCAAGACATAATTTTTTGATACTATGGCAGCAAAAAAAGAAGAGCATAGCGGCATCACCGCTTACTCAGTAAAAACCAAAACTAAAAACGTACCGATGCAAGATGCGGTTATCGATGTAAAATCAGGCCGATACATTGCCACCGGTAAAGACAGTGAAGGCAATAAAATGGCAGCTATATTGGGTAAAGCCAAAGCAGAAGAGCATATTAAAAACGGCAATGCTAAAAAAGGCAGCGGCTGGAGTTAATCTTTACTATTTTGCAAATAAAAGAAAAGCGCCTGTATATTCTACAGGCGCTTTTCTTTTATTTGCTATTTTTTTTAAGAGTTTTTAATCAGAATAGTTTCCAATACTTTAGTGACGTGCTCACACCGGTCGGTAGCTTTCTCTAATGATGCGAGAACATCTGTATGCTTAATCATCTCCAACGTTTCCATTTGGTCAGACAGCAACTGATTTACTGCTTTGCTATGCAATTTGTCTGCATAATCCTCGTAGTTGCGTATGGTTTCGCAACCTGCTGCAATTGCTTCAGCCTGCTTTAAATCATGCAGCATCTGTATTACTTTCTCTAATTCACTGCAGCAATCCGAAATTACACCAGCCAGTTCTTTCGCAAAGGGTGTAATATCATTCTCTACATACAAATTAATACGCCTGGCCGAAACATCAATCATATTCGAAGTTTCATAGATAGCTAAAGCCAAATTACACATATCATTACGCTCGAAAGGAGAAACAAATGATCGGCTGGAAACCGCGTAAATCTGTTGCCTCAGCTCGCTCGCGGTTGCATTTAACCTGCTGATGTGGTTAAACATAGGGCGACGGTCTTCAGCATTATCTGTATTTAACGCTTTATATAGTAAACCGGCCATCGCCATGGTGTTGCTGGCCGACTGATTAAACAAGTTAAAAAAAACCTGATTAAAATCAGGCATGAATAAGTTCCAAATGTTTCTTTTCATAACGGCTTATATCCCGCTAATATAAAATTTCAATGTTAACTTTTTGTTAACTCGTGATATTATCATAAAAGCTTATCCTGTTTAAGCTAATTAAAGCACTATTTTAAATGTAACCAAAAACTTACTTCAAATTCTTTAATTTTTTTTGGCTTGTTTTAATGTAATATGATAAAAGTTTTTAAGTTTGAAAGTATTATAAACCTCAATATTGCGCAGGCACATCTTTCTGCTGTGTAATTTGATTTTTCATATTAAGTTTTAATGGACAGAAGAACCGCAGTACGAAATCTGGCATTGGTAATTGGTGGTGCGTTGGTATTACCAGCCTGCGACCGCAAAGCCGGTCAAGCTTCTATAGCGCTTAAGAAAGTGAATTTAGATGCCTCTGACGAAGCTTTGATTGCCGAAGTTGCAGAAACCATTATACCTAAAACAGACATACCCGGCGCCAAAGACTTAAATCTGCATCAGTTTATCATGAAAATGGTTGATGATTGCCTGAAAAAAGAAGACCAGGATGCGTTTATGGCTGGCATAAAGGATTTCAGTGCGGATGTAAAAAAGGTATACAATAAATCATTTGCTGAATTGCCGGCCAAACAACGCGAAGAATATTTAACGCGCTTTGAGCAGCCCGATCAGCCAAAGTCTAACCTGACTGCGTTTTATGGTACTACCAAGTGGTTAACTGTATATGGCTATACCAATTCTAAATTTTTCATGAATAAAGAAGTTGTTTATGAATTGGTACCCGGCCGGTACAATGGTTATTACCCTGTAAGTAAATTGAAGGAAAAACACAGATATGCCTCTTCTTAATATAGATAGTGCAAAAAATAATACCTATGACGCCATTGTTATCGGCTCAGGTATAAGCGGTGGCTGGGCAGCTAAAGAGTTAACGGGTAAAGGCCTGAAGACTTTAGTACTGGAGCGTGGCCGTGATGTAAAGCACTTACGCGATTATCCAACGACCAATATGTACCCCTGGGAGTTTCCGCACCGCGGTACCATGCCCATGGATATACAGGAAGCCAACCCTTCTATCAACCGTTGTTATGCATTCCACGAGGATGCCGCACACTTCTTTGTTAAAGATACCGAGCATCCATACCGGCAACCTAAACCTTTTGATTGGATTCGGGGTTACCAGGTAGGAGGTAAGTCGTTACTATGGGCCCGTCAAACGCAGCGATGGAGCGACTTTGATTTTGAAGGACCGGCCCGCGACGGTTTTGCTGTAGATTGGCCAATTCGTTACAAAGATTTGGCTCCATGGTATAGCTATGTAGAAAAGTTTGCCGGTATTGCTGGTAACCGAGATGGTTTAGCTGAGTTGCCGGATGGTGAATTTCTACCTGGCTTTCCTTTAAATGCGGTTGAAGATTATTTTAGCAAACATGTTAGTGGGAAATATAACGGACGGCATGTCATAAGTGCACGCTGTGCCCACTTATCGGTACCCCAAGCTATCCATTTTGAACAAGGGCGCGCACAATGCCAAAAGCGGGTGCTCTGCCAGCGGGGATGTCCATTCGGTGGTTATTTCAGCAGTAATTCAAGCACCATTCCCTGGGCAGAAAAAAGCGGTAAGATGACGCTTCGCCCATATTCTGTAGTACATTCTATATTGGTTGACGAAAAAACCGGCAAAGCTACAGGTGTGAAAGTCATTGATGCCAACACCAAGCAAGAACTGGAGTTTTATGCAAAAATCATTTTTGTTAATGCCGCGGCCTTAAATACAAACTTGATACTACTCAATTCGAAATCAAGCCGTTTCCCTAACGGTTTGGGTAATGATAGTGGTGTGCTGGGTAAATATGTGGCGTTTCATAATTATCGTGCCCGCATCAGTGCCGAACACGGTGGCCACAATGATTTAACCACAGATGGGCGCAACCCGGCTGGTGGTGGTTATATTCCCCGCTTCCGCAATGTTCATAAGCAGGAAACCGATTTTTTACGTGGATACGCCTGTGGTTTCAGTGCTTATCGTGGTTTCAAATCCGCTGAACATGGGGTAGGTGCTAATTTTAAAAATAGTTTGAATAACCCTGAACTGGGCGGATGGCGCGTAGGCTCGCACATGATGGGCGAAACCATACCTAAAGAAACCAATTTAGTAAGCCTGGATGGCAGTAAGAAAGACGCCTGGGGAATACCCCAGTTAAACATCAATATTGCTTATGATGATAATGATGAAAAGATGATCAAAGATTTTCATGAGCAAATGACGGAAATGTATACCTCAGCGGGCTTTACCAATATTCAAACTTATGACAGCAAGCAGGCTCCAGGTTTGGATATTCATGAAATGGGCGGCGTACGCATGGGTAAAGACCCCAAAACTTCAATGCTAAATGAATGGAACCAAATGCATGCCTGCAAAAATGTGTTTGTAACAGATGGTTCGGCAATGACATCTACTTCGTGCCAGAACCCATCGCTTACTTATATGGCGCTTACAGCACGCGCTGTTGACTATGCAGTTAATGAACTCAAACGCATGAATGTTTAACCAACACTTAAAATATATTCACAATTATAGGTGTGGATAAAAAACGATCAGATAAAATAAAAAAAAATGTATTTGATACATTTATAATAATTACTAATTCATACATTTAGACGAACTAACCAAAACAAACTATTTTCCTATGCCAGCAAATACTTATGATGCGATTGTAATTGGATCAGGCATTTCGGGTGGATGGGCTGCAAAAGAGCTTACCGAAAAAGGCTTGAAAACCATTGTACTGGAACGTGGCAAAAATATTGAGCATATCAAAGATTATGTGAACGCCAATAAAGCGCCGTGGGAGTTTCCTCACCGTGGTGGCCGTACCCAGGAAATGATTAAGGATTACCCTGTTTTAAAGCGCGATTATCCGCTTAATGAAACCAACCTTGATTATTGGACCAACGAAAAAGAAAGTCCCTATGTTGAAATTAAGCCTTTCGATTGGTTTCGTGGCTATCACGTAGGTGGGCGCTCACTAATGTGGGGCCGCCAGTCATACCGCTGGCACGATACCGATTTTGAAGCTAATTTAAAAGATGGTATCGCAGTAGACTGGCCTATCCGTTATAAAGACTTAGCTCCATGGTACAGCTATGCTGAAAAGTTTGCCGGTATTTCTGGTAACCGCGATGGTGTGCCTATCCTGCCCGATGGTGATTTTATGCCACCAATGGATATGAACGTTGTGGAAAAAGATGTTGCTGCACGTTTTAAGCAACATTATAAAGACCAGCGCCATTTCATTATTGGCCGTACAGCTAATATTACCGTTCCACATAATAATCGTACTAATTGCCAGTATCGTAATAAGTGCTGGTTGGGCTGTCCGTTCGGCGCTTATTTTAGTACACAATCAGCTACATTACCGGCTGCTGTAGCTACAGGTAATTTAACATTGCGTCCGTTCTCAATTGTAAAAGAAATTATTTACGACAAGAATACCAAAAAAGCAAAAGGTGTACGCATTATAGATGCCGAAAACCACAAAACTTACGAATATTTTGCAAAAATCATCTTCGTAAATGCTTCTGCGTTAAACTCAACCTGGGTGTTGATGAATTCAGCTACCGATGTTTGGGAAGGCGGCTTAGGCAGCAGCAGCGGCGAGTTGGGCCATAACATTATGGATCACCACTTAAATGTTGGCGCATCTGGCCAGGTAGATGGTTTCTTGGATAAATATGTATTTGGTCGTCGTGCCAATGGTATTTATATTCCACGCTACCGTAATTTAAATGGCGAAAAACGTGACTACATCCGTGGTTTTGGTTACCAGGGTGGTGCAAGCCGCGAGCGCTGGAGCCGTGACATTCCTGAAATGAGCATTGGCGCTAACTTTAAAGACGAACTTTCTGAACCAGGTGGCTGGACCATGGGTATTGGCGGTTTCGGTGAAACTCTGCCTTATCATGATAACAAAATCAGCTTGAGTAAAACCAAGAAAGACGCATGGGGCTTACCAGTACTCGAAATTGATGCCGTTATTCGTGACAATGAAAAGAAAATGCGCATTGATATGATGAACGATGCCAAAGAAATGCTGGAAGCTGCTGGTGTTAAAAATGTGAAAACTTACCAGGACGAAGCCGTTTTAGGTAAAGGTATTCACGAAATGGGTGGCGCTCGTATGGGCCGCGATCCAAAATCATCAGTGTTGAACGAGTGGAATCAGGTTTGGGATGCCAAAAACGTATTTGTTACTGATGGTGCGGCTATGGTTTCTTCAGCCTGTCAAAATCCATCGTTAACTTATATGGCCTTAACCGCACGTGCTGCTGCTCATGCCGTTGAGGAATTGAAAAAAGGTAACATCTAATTTCTGTTCGAACGATATTTAACAAATGAACCTATGAGTGAGAAAGAGAAAAAAGTAGAAACCAATAATTCCTCCAGAAGGGATTTCATTAAAAACAGCGCTGTTGCAGCTGCTGGTTTTATGATTGTGCCCCGCTTTGTGCTGGGTGGAAAGGGCTACACTGCACCAAGTGATAAATTAATGATAGCCGGTATAGGTGCCGGTGGTAAAGGAGAGAGCGATATTGCAGCTTTTGCAAAAAGCCCTCGTGCCGAAATAGCTTATCTATGTGATGTAGATGATCGCCGGGCTGCAAAATCACGTGCTCGTTTCCCTAAAGCTAAATATATTAAAGACTGGCGCGAACTGTTGGATAAAGAAGGTAAGCACATAGATGCTGTATCTGTATCAACGCCAGACCACAATCACGCCATTATTGCTTATCATGCTATGGCTATGGGCAAACATGTTTATGTGCAAAAGCCTTTAACCCATGATATTTATGAGGCCCGTATGCTTACCGAGGCTGCCAAAAAGTTCAAGGTTGTTACTCAAATGGGTAACCAAGGTGCTTCAAATGATGGTACCCGTCAGCTGGCCGAATGGTACGATGCAGGCCTTATTGGTGATGTGCATACAGTTTACGCCTGGACTAACCGCCCGGTTTGGCCTCAAGGTATTCCATGGCCTACAACTAAAAGCGAAGTGCCTAAGGAACTGGATTGGGACTTATGGTTGGGTACTGCACCTCAAAGAGATTATGTTGATAAACTGGTGCCATTTAACTGGCGCGGCTGGTGGGATTACGGTACCGGTGCATTAGGAGACATGGGTTGCCACCTGGTAGAAGCTCCGTTCCGTGTACTGGGCTTACAATACGCCAAGGATGTTCAGGCCAGCGTAGGTACGGTTTATGTAGATGAGTTTAAACAAGGTCACTTCCCTGAGAGCTGCCCGCCTTCAAGCCACATTACTTTAACTTTCCCTAAAACGAACAAGACCAAAGGTGATATCACCTTGCACTGGATGGACGGCGGTATTCAGCCTGAGCGCCCGGAAGAACTGGGTGCTAATGAGCGCTTTGGTGATGATGGTAACGGTACTTTATTTATTGGCACCAAAGGTAAAATGATGGCCAGCACATATTCACGCGATCCATTATTGTTGCCTACTTCACGTACCAAAGAAGTATCTGCTCCGCAAAAATACAAACGTGTACCTGGTCAGGAAGATGGCCACTACGTACAATGGGTAGATGCTTGTTTAGCCGGCTACGGTAAAATGGAAGTAAGCTCACCTTTCGAGGTAGCTGGTCCGTTAACCGAAGCTTTGCTGATGGCCAACTTAGCTGTACGCGGTCATGAGTTAAAAGGCGGTAGCAGCCTAAAGCTGATTTGGGATAATGCAAACATGCGGGTAACTAACTTTGAAGCTGCCAACCAGTTTGTAAAGCGCCAGTACCGCGAAGGCTGGAGTTTAACCGGCAAAGCATAACCAATTGTTAATCAATAAAATATTCACTCATAAATTCATTAAAACATCAACAAATGAATAGAAGAGATGCCATACAACGTGTAGCCCTGTTAATGGGTGGTACCATCATCGGTGCCGAAATGTTTATCTCCGGCTGTAAATCAACAGACGGTAAGGTAGATGACCTTTTTGATAAGGATCACGTGGCTTTTTATAACGAGGTAGGCGAAACCATTTTGCCTGCTACCAAAACCCCAGGTGCAAAAGCAGCCAATGTGGGCCAGTTTATGGCCGTTATGGTGAGAGATTGCTATGCACCTGAAGATCAAAAAACCTTTTTGACCAGCATGTCGAAGATCAATGATGCAAGCGACAAAAAATTCAAAAAGAAGTTTTTAGAAATCACCCCTCAGCAACGTACAGAAGTATTAATTGATTTGGACAATGAGGCTAAAGCTTATGCTAAAACTCAAAAGCCCGATCAGCAAAATCACTACTTCCGCATGGTGAAAGAGTTAACCTTACTGGGTTTCTTTACTTCGGAGGTAGGCTGTACCCAGGCGCTGCGTTATGTACCGGTACCTGGTAAATTTGACGGCAACTATCCTTACAAAAAAGGAGACAAAGCCTTTGCATTAGCGTAAGCTAACTAAAGTGTTACTTTATATTCGGCGCTAAATGCGCCGATCTTTAAACCACCTCTGAGCCCAATAAGTTCAGAGATGGTTTTTGCATATCTACCCTTGCTCATCATCTTTTTGTTGAGCGAGCTAATTTCGAACCTGAATAGAACTACATGGTAACTATAAAAGGCCCAGCTATATTTATTGCTCAATTCATTGGCGATCAGGCACCGTTTAACAGTCTGAAGTCTATCTGTGAATGGGCCGCCGGCTTAGGATACAAAGGCATACAACTACCCACCCAAGACGCTCGTTTTGTTGACCTGCAGCAAGCAGCCGAAAGCAAAACGTATGCAGATGAAATTAATGGCATAGTTAGCGAAAGCGGCTTGCAAATCACTGAGCTTTCTACACACCTTCAAGGTCAATTGGTAGCGGTTAACCCTGTTTACGATTCACTATTTGATGGATTTGCTCCCGAACATTTACGCGGTAACCCGCAAGGCCGTACTGAGTGGGCTATCCAACAACTAAAATATGCAGCAAAAGCTTCATCAAATTTAGGCCTGCAGTCACATGCTACTTTTAGTGGGGCCTTACTGTGGCCTATGGTTTACCCATGGCCTCAGCGCCCGGCAGGCTTGGTAGAAACCGGATTCACAGAACTGGCCAAACGCTGGTTACCCATCCTTAATGAATTTGATAACTGCGGCATTGATCTCTGTTATGAAATACATCCTGGAGAAGATCTGCATGATGGTATCAGTTTTGAAATGTTCTTGGATAAAGTAAACCAGCACCCGCGTGCTAATTTGCTTTACGATCCGTCACACCTGGTACTACAGGCCTTAGATTATCTGGAATATATTGATATCTATCACGAGCGCATCAAAATGTTCCATGTGAAAGATGCTGAGTTTAATCCAACTGGCAGACAAGGTGTTTATGGAGGTTATCAAAACTGGGTAGATCGTGCCGGTCGTTTCCGGTCGTTGGGAGACGGGCAGGTAGATTTTAAATCTATCTTCAGCAAAATGGCGCAATATGATTTCCCTGGTTGGGCAGTGCTGGAATGGGAGTGTGCTTTAAAACACCCCGAAGACGGTGCACGCGAGGGCGCACAATTTATAAAAGAACATATCATCCGGGTAACCGACCGTGTGTTCGATGACTTTGCCGCATCAGGCACTGATGAAGCATTGAACAAAAAAACTTTAGGTATTCAGTAAACAATCACTTCAACTCATATGAAAAAATTATTCATCATTTTAGCAATCAGTTCAGTGTTGGCAGCTTGTGGCCGTAGCGGCAGTGGCGACGGCACTTCTCAAAACAATAGCTACACCGAAGATCAGGGCGCAGCTGCACACCAGTCTGAAGCAGCACAAGAAACCACAATAAACAGCAACGGTACTGAAAAACCAATGAATGCCGTTAGCGAGCCAACCGACCCAGGTGCAAAATTAATTGCAAAAAACGATTGCCTTGGCTGCCACAAAGAACATGATAAATTAGTAGGCCCGGCTTATGCCGATGTTGCCAAAAAATACAAAGAATCAGACATTAATATGCTGGCTGAGCACATCATCAAAGGTGGTGCAGGTCATTGGGGCGATGTGGCTATGACTGCCCATCCTAACCTTTCACCAGACTCAGCAAAGTTGATGGTTAAATATATTTTAACCGTAAAATAATCTTAATAGCACTAACCTGTAAACCAATTAACCATGACCGCGACTACTAAGACCAAGTTATCCATCATGATGTTCCTGGAGTTTTTCATCTGGGGCGCATGGTTTGTAACTTTGGGGACCTATTTAACTAAAACCCTTAAAGCCACTGACGAGCAGAATGCAGTAGCTTATGCTACCCAATCTTTTGGTGCTATCATAGCACCCTTCATTATTGGTTTGATAGCTGATAAATTCTTCTCTGCACAGCGTATTTTAGGTGTACTTCATTTAATAGGCGGTGGTTTGTTATGGTATGCAACTACCATAACAAATTTCGATAGTTTCTATCCGATCTTGTTGGTTTACATGATTTTGTACATGCCAACGTTGGCACTGGTTAACTCCGTAGCGTTTAAGCAAATGGCTAACCCAAGCAAAGAATTCCCTCCAATACGGGTATTAGGAACTGCCGGCTGGATTATTGCAGGTTTAACCATAGGCTGGTTAGGTTGGGAGCAAAGCGGAAACCTGGTATTGACGTTTAAAATGGCAGGTACTGCTTCATTAATATTAGGATTCTTAAGCTTTACATTGCCTGATACCCCTCCGGTAAAAAAAGGTCAGAAAACTTCGTTTGGTGATATTATTGGTTTAGACGCAATCGGTTTGCTTAAAAACCGCTCTTACTTGGTGTTCTTTTTAGCCTCGGTAGCGATTTGTATTCCACTGGCTTTCTATTACAACTTCACCAACCCGTTCCTTAACGAACTGGGTATGCAAGGTGCAGCAAGTAAGCAAGCTTTAGGTCAGTTCTCGGAGCTGCTGTTTATGGCCTTAATGTCATTCTTCTTCGTACGCTTAGGTGTGAAAAAGATGCTGGCTGTTGGTATGCTGGCCTGGGTATTACGTTATGTGTTTTTTGCTTATGGCAACATCGAAGCAAATTACTGGATGCTGATTGGCGGGATTGTTTTGCATGGTGTATGCTATGACTTCTTCTTTGTAACCGGTCAGATTTATACTGATAACTTGGCTGGTGAGCGTTTCAAAAGTGCCGCTCAGGGCTTTATCACACTGGCCACTTATGGTGTAGGTATGTTAATTGGTTCATATTTATCAGGCCCGATTGTTGGCAATCATAAAACCTCTGCTACTATGCACGACTGGCAAACCATTTGGTTAATTCCTGCCGGTATTGCAGCAGTGGTGCTGGTGTTGTTCTTGTTATTCTTCCGTGATAGAAATAACATTGCAGCCAATGTTACCGATGAAACCTTAGGCGCTGATAAAGATATCCGTTTAGAAGTTTAAACTTATTGCTGCGATCTATGTCGAAACAATCAAGAAGAACGGTGATCAAGAGCGTGCTGGCTGGTACAGCCGCAGTAAGCTTAGCCGGTAAAGCAAACGCATTGGGTATTGCAAAAGAAGAGAGTAACTATGCTTTCAAAGGTGAAATGAATCAATCGGTAAGCCATTGGTGTTTCAATGAACTAACGCTCGACCAATTGTGTGTTGCAGCTAAGGGTATGGGCATCCGCGGCATTGATTTATGTAGTGTGAAGGAGTGGCCTATCCTCAAAAAGCATGGCATGGCTTCGCCCATGTGCAATGGTGCTGAGATCAGCTTAACGGATGGCTTCAATGAAAAACGTTTTCATCCCACACTGATAAAGAATTATACCGAGATGATTCCGCTGGTGGCTAAAGCTGGTCACAAAAACTTAATTTGCTTTAGCGGAAGCCGCAGGGGAATGGATGATGAGACCGGCTTGAAAAACTGTGAAGAAGGCTTGAAGCAACTACTACCCATTGCAGAAAAACATGGGGTAGTATTGGTAATGGAATTACTGAACAGCAAAAAAGATCATAAAGATTATCAATGCGACCGCCCTTACTGGGGTGCCGAACTGGCCAAACGTATGGGAAGTGAAAACTTTAAGTTACTGTTTGATATCTACCACATGCAAGTGCAAGTAGGCGACATCATACAGAACATCAACGATTTTCACCCTTACATTGCACATTACCATACCGCAGGTGTACCGGGACGCCATGAAATAGATGACACCCAGGAACTGTATTACCCGGCTGTAATGAAGGCCATAAAGGCAACTGGCTTTAAAGGCTTCGTAGGTCAGGAGTTTGTACCTCAGCAAAAGGACAAACTGGCATCATTAAAGCAAGCCGTACAAATTTGCGATGTATAAGCACAAAGCATTAAAATTATTATACTAACCATATTAACCATGACAAACAGAAGAACATTTTTAGCACAGGCAGGCTTGGCCTCGGCAAGTTTGCTGATGGCGCCGTCTTTGTTAAAAGCTGCTGCCGCGGCAACCGGCAGGCCGGGTATACAACTATACAGTTTACGCGATTTGTTACCAAAAGATGTAAAAGGTGTAATTGCTAAAGTAGCACAAGCTGGATTTAAGGAAATAGAGACTTTTGGTTACAATAAAGATAACGGCTATTGGGGCTTATCATCAAAAGAATTTAGCCAGTTGCTAAAATCACATGGCTTAACTACTCCAAGTGGCCACTATGGTTTAGACTCATTTTTCCGCGATGGTAGCCGTACTGATTTAGATACCTATATTGAAGTAGCACATACCACCGGACAGGAGTATATTATTGTTCCATCGCTTAATGAAAGTCTGATTAAAACCAAAGAGGACTTTGTACGCGTGGGGCAAAAAATGAATGAACTGGCTACATTGGTCGGTAAAGAAGGGCTGAAGATTGGTTACCACAACCACAACTTTGAATGGCATCCGGTAGATGGTACTACATTTTATGATACCTTATTGAAAGAAACCGACCCTAAGCTTGTACACATGGAGATGGATATTTACTGGGTAGTACGTGCCGGGCATAACCCTGTAGAAATTTTAAACAAGCATAAAGGCCGCTTTAAGTTTGCACACGTAAAAGACAGTAACAAACAAAACCCGAACGAAAACGAAGAAATAGGCAAAGGCGGAATTGATTTTAAAACAATCATACCGGCTGCAAAAGCGGCAGGCATTACGCACTTCATGATGGAACAGGAAAACCTGTCGGCTGATCCGTATGCAAGTTTAGCGGCAAGCGCCAGCTATATGAAGAAAACTTTGATGGTTTAATTATTTAAGCAATTGACACTTATGAAAAAACATAAAATCATTTTAGCTGCTTTATTAACAGGTACCTGTTATATGGCACAAGCACAACAGGGCGCAAAACCCGAGGATACCGAGGTTTATAAACCCGTTCCACCAGTAGTTACTCCAGGCAAAATGGCGTCTGATGCGCCCTCTGATGCAATTCAATTATTTAATGGAAAAGATTTAAGTGAATGGGTAATGACTGCCGATCGTGATAAGCCGGCAGACTGGATAGTATCAAAAGGCATTTTAACGGTAAACAAAGCATCTGGTAATATTGAAACCAAAAAGGCCTTTACGAATTACCAGTTACATATTGAATGGAGAATTCCTTCAAACATCACAGGAAAAGGACAAGCACGTGGCAATAGCGGCGTATTTTTGGCCTCTATTGGTAAAGGTGATGCCGGTTATGAATTACAGGTATTAGATTCTTATCAGAATGAGACCTATACCAATGGTATGGCCGGTAGTATTTATAAACAATTTGTACCGTTGGCCAACCCTGCCCGTAAACCAGGCGAATGGCAAACATATGATGTGATCTGGACTGCGCCAACCTTCAATACTGATGGAGCTGTTAAAACTCCGGCACGTGTTACTGTGTTGTTTAACGGTGTGTTGGTTGAAAACAATATTGAATTAAAAGGTCCTACTCAATATATTGGCCAGCCCGGCTACCGTCAACCTCATGGCCCTGCACCAATCAAATTGCAGGCGCATGGTGACAAAAGTGAGCCGCTTAGCTTCCGTAACATCTGGGTAAGAGAATTATAATATTCATATCCTATAATAAAAAAGCCTGATTGAATAGTCAATCAGGCTTTTTTATTTGCTAAGATTTTGAGTTGATTTTCTCTCGAAACATTCTTAAAACAGCTGTGGTGTAAATAATGTATCAATAATATATCTGATTGCTATGGAACTGGGAAGAGAAATGATGAAGTTATTAAGTAAAACTTACGAACCACAAACCACGATAGAGACCAAATTCAAACGTTATGATTTAGCTTTCAAGACTGATGATAAAGGAAGGCCTGTTTTATTATTTATGGGGCATAAAGATGCAAAGGGGAACATTGTAGGTGAACGTTTCGCAAGGCGGTTGAAAGAAGACGATCAAGGTATGCTGATCAAAGACCATTGGGAAAGCAAAGGAAAAGCATCATGAGCAAAATCAGTTATGTTGTTTAAAAGTAAATAGTTTTCAACTATTACTTAATTGCTAAACCAATTAGCCTGTTTGATTGTAGTATAAATAGTGACAGCAATATATAATTGCGCCGATACTCTTCTTGTTATTACAGCTTTATTGCAATGTCAGTAAGCCGGAAGGCGTAATAAAATATTGAACTATATCTATTATCTATGGAAATTTGGGGAGGGATGGAATGCACCATCAACCGCGTTGGTAGCGAATACTTCGACCAGCTGGACTATTCAGGACATTATATCCGAAACACGGATATTGCGTCTTTTGCAAATCTTGGAATTAAAAAAATTCGATATCCCGTTATCTGGGAAAAACATCAGCCGACTACAAGCACTGAAATCAATTGGCTTCCCACAGCTGAGAAATTACATGAATTGGTAGATGCCGGCATTCAACCCATAGCTGGTTTGGTGCATCATGGAAGCGGCCCTGCTTATGTAAGCTTTATGGACGATTCTTTTGCCGAAGGGCTGGCTGCATATGCATCGAAAGTTGCGCAGCAGTTTCCGTGGCTTGAGTATTATACGCCTATTAATGAGCCGCTCACTACCGCCAGGTTTTGTGGTCTCTATGGCGTGTGGTATCCACATGGGCACGATGATTATACTTTTTTGAAAGTATTGCTGAGTGAGTGCAAAGCTACTGTGCTGGCCATGCAGGCGATTAGAAAAGTTAACCCATCGGCAAAGCTGGTGCAAACCGACGATTTGGGGAAAATTCATAGCACGCCGCTTTTACAATATCAGGCAGATTTTGAAAATGAACGCCGTTGGTTATCTTATGATTTATTATGTGGTAAAGTAACGCCAGATCATGCCCTTTGGAATTATATCATTAACACAGGCATATCTAAAGAAGAGATAGAGTTTTTTATAGAGAACAATTGCCCGCCCGATATCATGGGCATTAACCATTATATCACTTCGGAACGGTTTTTAGACGAGAATACGTCGCATTACCCGCCGCATGTTATCGGCGGCAATGGTAAGCACCAATATGCCGACGTAGAAACCGTCAGAGTTGACAAAGCGCAGCCTGATGGTCCATACCGGTTAATTATGGAAGCATGGAAGCGCTATCAGCTACCTATTGCTATTACCGAAGTTCATTTGCATTGCACCCGGGAAGAACAACTGCGCTGGTTCAATTACATTTGGAAAGCCGCAAATAATCTGCAAAAAGATGGTGTAGATATGCGTGGCGTGACCTCATGGGCGCTGTTAGGATCATTTGGCTGGAACAAATTGCTAACTCAACCTAATGGTACTTACGAGGCTGGCGCTTTCGATGTAGTTTCTGGCACACCTCGTGCTACTGCCATTTGCCAAATGGTTTCAAAGTTGGCTAAAGGTGAAAGTTTTCAGCATCCGGTATTGTGCCAGGATGGCTGGTGGAACCGCGACAGCCGTATTATTTACCGCTTTAACCAGTTTTTAGACAAGCCTATTTACAAACAGGATAATTGTCCGCCACTATTAATTACAGGCAAAACCGGCACATTGGGTAAAGCATTTGCACGCATTTGCGAACAGCGTTCAATTAAATATGAACTGCTCGATCGTGAAGGGCTTGATATTACCAATCCTCTGCAAATTGAACAGGCCATACAAAGCAAGCAGCCATGGGCCATTATTAATACAGCTGGTTTTGTTCGTGTAGATGATGCAGAGGCTGAGCGCGATGCTTGCTTCCTATCGAACACAAATGGTCCCGAAAATTTAGCCATACTGTGCGAAAAATACGGGGTGAAACTGATGACTTTTTCAACAGATCTTGTTTTTGATGGCAGCAAAAACGATAGCTATCACGAACATGATTATACCAACCCGTTAAACGTATACGGGGAAAGTAAAGCAAGAGCCGAGTTATTGGTTAAAAAGCATAACCCCGAAGCATTGATTATCCGCACGAGCGCATTTTTTGGGCCGTGGGATGTATATAACTTTGCTTATGGCACAGTTAGAAGTTTGATAGCGGGTGAAGCCGTACATCCGGCTAATGATGTTTATATTTCCCCTACATATGTACCCGATCTGGTAAATACAAGTTTGGATTTATTGATAGATAACGAACAGGGAGTATGGCATCTGGCCAATAGCGGTACCATAAGCTGGACCGATTTAGCTTTAGAAATAGCACAACGCCAGCACCTGGACAAAGGACTGGTGGAAGGCGTAAACTTACAGGAGTTGGGCTTAAAGGCCAAACGCCCCAAATTCACATCCATGAAAAGTAACCGAGGTACTGTAATGCCATCAGTTGATGATGCACTTACCCGGTATTTTAATGAACAAGAAGTGTTGAAATTCTAAACACTTATAATTTAATTACCAGAAAGCCCGGTCAGAATTATACTGCCGGGCTTATCTGCTTAATCATATATCAACTAACTATTTTAAATCGGCTCCGTCATTTTGAGCTCTGGTTACGGCGTAAGCTCCAACTTTGGCCCCCGTTACTAAGCCAGCCTCACAATCAACACGAAAGTGTATACCACCGTACAGACGAGACATAGCTGCTTCATGTGCCAAATCAGTAAACTTCGTTCCGCGATCTGGCAGCAGATACGACAATACAGTTGCAGCAGCTGCACTAAAATTAGAGTGGCCTGATGTGTAAGCCGGAAAGTTGGGTACACCAGTAAGCGTTTTGATGCTGTTGTCCATCTGCGAAGGACGAGCATTAAAATAGAAGTATTTGGTATCCCAACACACAATTCCGGCATCCATCAAAGCCATATTCAACAAAGCCATGTTGCGGGCCCATCTTACCTCGCTGTAATTTTGTTTCACAAACTCATCAGCTGCAATAGCATTCCAGTGGCCGGCTGGCGTATAGGTTCCAACACCATCGGCCCAAAATGCTACCTGAGCATTTTGCTCGCGGGTAATATTTTTAGATACATTGGCTACTTCAGCTACTTCTTTTTTGAATTGCTCGGAATGAACAGATGGCGGAGCAGGTGGGCGTAACGAAATTACAGTTAAAGAATCAAACAAAAATGTTTTCACTTTGCTGAATAACGGCAGCATAGGCGGGCGTTTGGGTAACTCCAAACTCTCCCAGGCTGTTTCGCCGGTTGCGTTGGTTTGCTTAGCCATTTGCGCCCACAAGGCAGGGGTACCGATAGCTGCACCGGCGCGGTCACCACGTGCCCGGGCTACAAATTTAGCAGCTACCTGCTTACCTAAAGACTCACCTGCGTCCCAGTCGCTACGTGTATTGGCGCCTGATATCATGCGGTACATCTGCTCATCCCTTTCCTTTTGCTCGATATAAGCCACCTCGGTTGGGAAAAGTAATTTCATCATTTCAACCACCGTACTTGCAACAACGGCATCCTCACTTGGGTAAGCCGGCAAATCAGATTTCGGAATCAGGGCTTGTACATTGCTGTCGTTTTTGTAAGGAGCGGCACGATTAAATTTCTTTTTGAAGAACCAGGCAGCCACCAAAGCATCGTACTGTGCGGCACTGATATAAGCATAAGAGCGTGCAGCATACGGAGGGTTGGAAAAAGGAAACTGCGGATAGGCAAACGGGTTGGCCGCACTTGGTGCCGGATAGGTGCCATCATCATTTTGATAAGGCGGCAAGTTATACTTGGCTACCAGCTCGCGCATTATTTCATTCCATCTCAATACAGATCCGGCACTCCAATACTTAATAATTTCACGTTGTTCATTGGTGATGTTCCGTTGGTAGCCCTTGATTTCATTAATGTCGGCAATATAATTGTTGGAGGTAACTGCATCGGGCGTAGGCACGTTTAAATCGCTAAAACCAGTGAGCATTACAGGTTTCCAGCTATCCGCATTTAAATCCAGATTAGCAGGGGCCAAAGCCGGATAATTATTAACATGCTCTTCAATTGTTTTTTTACAGGAAGAGTTGAGTACCGCTGCAAGCAGCAGGGAAGATATAGCGAAGTAAAAATTTCTTTTCATAACTTTAATTAATTAGCTGATGCTTTAGTTTTCTTACCTAAATCGAATAAGTAATAAGCGCCTCCGTGGAACATGGTGCTTTGCCCCACGTTGCGGCCGGCCAGTACATAGCTGCTACCTGCGGTTAATTCTAAGCCGCTGTCAAATGAATATTTGAAGTTTACGCCTGCCGCAGTAGCGTTCATACGGTTGCTCGGAAATGGCATATCATTACGGCGAATATCAAAGCCACCATTGGAAGTATTGGTTTCTAATACCGCTTCTGCAATTAAAGATTCGCTGCGATATCCGGCACGGAAATTAAACACTGTTGCATTAGGTAAAGCTACCTGGTTACTGTAAATCATGGTTGTCGTGTAATAGGAGGTACGATCAATGGTAATATTGTTACGATTAACATATTGGCCAGAACCGGTAAAAAACAAATGATTATACTGATAGTCAACCATCGCCCTGAATTGAAAGCTGCGACAATGCAATCCAATCGACATCGGCATAAAATCGGCCACGTAATTTGTTAAGGGTAATACATAAGAGCCGATAGCATACAATGAAAATGTTCCGCTGGCCAGGCGTGTTTCCAGGGGCATCCATTTCAAGGTACCTGCCAAATCCTGAAAGCCCCGCTGGCCTGCCAGCGTACCGGCAGAGGCATGTGTGGTTACATAAGGCAAGCTTAGCATTACGTTTAGTTTATCGCTTATGCCGTAGTTAGCCATTGCCATGTATACATTTGTGTTTACGGTACCAATATTTAAATTATTACGCTTCAGGGTACCTTCCCAATAGTTGCTCCAGCTGCTGTTGCTGTACATGGCACCAGCACAAAAATAGTTTTTAGGGATCATGATGGCATCGGCGTCCGTTTGTGCAGATGCTTTGTTTATTAACGTACCCAAAAGTAACAAGCACAATACGCTTGCTTTTTTAATAGTGGATAAAGGTTTATTCATACAAGTTATTGTTTAAAATAAATTAGGTTAGTTGTAAAGTTTCAGTTTATTGATGATAAAGCTTCCTACCATTTTTCCCTGATCAGCACCCTTCAGGCAGCTGTTTTTATTATGTATTCCTCCATAAAACCGACTCATGGCTGTTTCTTCTGCTGCCTTTAAAAATGAAGGGAATTTGCGTTCAATACCCACGTACCTACGTTCGGTAGTATCCTGAAAAGAGAAGTTATCGCCAAAAATGTGTGTTAATACTGTAGCCGAAGCGCCACTAATGTCTGCATGACCTGCCGGGTATTCCGGAAAAGGCGGCGTTTGCAATAAAGGCATCCAATAGTGATCAATCATTTCGTTGATTTCAGATACCGGGCGGATGTAGCTGTAATCATATTTTGCCTGCCAGCTACAGATAAAACTATCGAATAAAGCAATTGAAGTGAGGGCATAAGCCAAAGCTGTTTTAGGTGCATCGGCTTTGGTTTGGCGGCAGGCAATGGCAGTAATACCAATCCAGTGGCCGCCGGGCGTAATCTTTTTGTTGGCAAATGTAACGTGACCGTTATGCTGGGTTACAAACGGATTATCATCCCAAAATTTAGCGACTTGCTTCTCCTCAGTTGTAAGCGTTTTGTTTTTGTGGTATACCTCTTTTGCCTGCTGATAATATACGCTATTGGTATCGGTACTATAAGCAGGTGGATGCGGCAAAGGAAATTGCTTTGAAGAATTGATAGCAAAAGGTTCCATGGTACCCCAGCAGTATTCTACGCCATCAAAATAATCGGGAGGGGTGGGGCGCCAGTCGGCTTTACCGTTATTGCCTAAATATTTGGGCTTACCGCGTGTTTGAGGATAGTTATCTACGGCAGCACGTTTCAAAATTAACTTGCCGATCTGCTCGCCAAAATTGATTGAGCGGGTATAAGTGGAGTCATCAAGTTTTTCCTGAAAGCGGGCATAAACACCGTCTTCATACTTTTTTAAAGTATCAATTGAAAAGGTGACTTTGTGTGCTACAGTAAACAATGCCTTAGTGGCTGCCAGTGCGTAGTTATATGATTTGCCTTTTTGCGGTACCGGTGGTTGGCCAAAGCCTTTTAACTGGGCAATCAAAGAAGCATACTTAGGGTCAGAATAGCGCGTGGCTTCATACGCTGCCAACGTGGTATAGCCATAAATGCGGCTGGCTACCGGTGGCGTAAATACGTCATAAATAATTACCTGGGTAAGCTTGTCCACATTGTTATGTAAAAGCTCGGCATCTGTTATGTCTGCTTTCTTTTTAGAATGACAGGCTGCACAAATACAAACAGTAATTACGGATATAAATAAGTATAAAAAACGTTTCATTAAAAAAGAATATGTGATTAAGCTATTGCTGTACGGCGGATAAAGAGTTTGGGCTTAAAGTTTTGATTATAGCGTACCAACCAAAGCGCTAAAATGCTTCCGTAACTGCCGCCACGCTCTATAAACTCAAATAATTCATAATGCGGATAAAAGAGTTCACTCAGCATTTTCCATATAAAAAATATAAAAAGTAGTGTATTTAATTCATCGAACCATACCATACCAGCAGCAGCAATTTCGGCTATACCTACCCAATAAGCAGTTTGAACTGAATTGTTGAAACCGATGGCCTGATACTGGCTAATCAACCCAGGTTTAGCAATCAGATTTAACCAGCCATGACCTAATAGTAAGAGAAATACCACCGCTTTCAAACACCATTGAACTTGCCGCGAGTTGTTTTGCGCCCACGGACCGATGGGGTTAATCAGTGAAAACCAGCCTTTAATAGACTTGCCTCCACCGCAAAGCAACAGCAATGCCAGCGGTGCACCAAAGTTACCGGCGCGTTCAAGAAATTCTGCAAATGGTTCGCCTGATAATGGCCGTAAGGAGGCTGTAACCAATCCCCAGCATACCAACCACAATGGAACAATGCGCATAGGATAAACCAGCATAATTATACCAAACGCAACGTCTGCCGCACCTACCCAGGGCATTAACTGGTAGGCCATGGTTTTGCCAATACCAAATACAGCAAAGTAGTTACACCAAACAGGTTTGGTAATAATGCCAAACGCTCCATGACCAATAAAGCACATGGCAACTGCCAGGCGCAACACAAAATACACCTTTTGCTGAGTTGTGAAGTTCAACATCGTTCATTCAATAAATTAATATAGAAAACAGCTGCTCAGGTGAGTTTAACACCCGATTCATTACAATAAGCTGTAACCCTATATACGTTTTCACTCTAATGCCTTTGCCGTAGGTCTGCTGTTAGCAGAGCAAATGCAATAGCATTTTATTATTCTGTTTTACAGATAGCAGGCAACCAACACAAATTATACTGTGTGGATATAATTGCAAATAATAAATTACCCGATCAGTTGAGGTGGCTGATCAAGGCTGTTAGTGAAACCGGTAGGTATGAAGGAGGGAACAAATGTGCTGTAAGTTTTAACCAGTATAACCGGCGGTTTAATTGAGTAGGTATAAGCAAAATGCTGATAAGCATTATAGCTGAATGTTTTTAATGTGGTAGTTGTACCCTTTTTATTTAAGGGCGTATCGCTTACCTGCCGGGCGTAAATTATATTAGCATTGGTTAAGCGGGTAGTTTTGTAATTGGGGATGCACATGATGTATAATGTATCACGTGTCATTTTCAGTTTAACATAGTTGTAGCATGAGCCGCCATTAAGTTGCACCTGACCGCTAACCGGTTCATATCCGTTCCAGTCTTCAATTTGCGGAAGATGTACAGGCACCTTTACTTCAACCAAATCATGGACATTATACAAGCCTTTGCTAATTTGCTGTTCAACAAAAGCGTCGGAGCGGTTAATGAGGTATTGGAACAGCACCATGTAGCCACCTGCGTTAAACAAGTGTACAAGTAGCAGCGCTATGGCAACTGTTTTTTTCAATACTGTAATAGTTAATTTGGGCTCGTATAATTAGTTAGCGTAAAGTTTAAAAATCCATTTCATTTTTCCAAGCAAATGAAACAAAAACATTACATCAATGTATCAGCATTTGCTGAAATGCAATGCTATCTCCCCTGAAAGCATCAAAATCAACCCGATGGTTGATACCACTTACCCGCGCGTGATCGGAGTGCTGCCAGAATTGCCAGCCTTCTGTACGACTCACTTTCAACTCGGGCTGGTTGTAATGGGCCAGCCACCACTGGTAATCTGCAAAATATCCTTTCAGATAATCCTGATAAAAACTCAGCCCGGAATAGATAATCGGTTTGGCTTGTGTGCGTTTTTCTATAGCGGTCAGAAAAGCCTGCAGTTCCTTACGCATAGCAGCAGGCGCAACGCCATCAAGCGTTTCTACGTCTACAACCATTGGCAGGTCGCCTTTTTCTAACTCAACGTTTTGCATGAAAAATCGGGCCTGCCACTTGCCATTAATGCGTGGCCTGAAATAGTGATACGCTCCGCAAACAATACCTGCTTTCGGAGCCTCACGCCAGTTACGTTTAAAATAAGGGTCAACTTTTAACAAACCTTCTGTAGCTTTAATGAAAGCAAAAGTGATGTGCACGCTGTCTTCACGCATGGTGCTTACCTTTTTCCAGTTAATGCGGCCCTGAGCGTAAGATACATCAATACCATGTATGGTGTATCGGCGGGGTATACGAATATTGAAGCTGCGATAAGTACGGTATTCAGGGTTTTCGCCAATATCTCTAACCCAGCGCCAGGCTGATACAAAAGTTTTAACTATATAGCCATAATAAAAAGGTGAAAGCAGGATCAGGAAAAAGGCTACAGCTAAACTTTTCCAGGGAAAGGTGGATGCCGTTTTCTTTTTTTTCTTAACCGGCGCTTTTCTTTTAGGGACGCTGGTAGCCGCCGGCTTTTTCACAGTTCTTGGCGCACGAGGTTTCGGCTTATCATTAGGGGGAATCACAACACAAATTTATGAAACAGATAATGGTGTGTGCTGTGGTTAACTAAATAAAATTATACCAACCACTATAAGCACAATCATCACTACATACATTAGCACTTCGGTACCAGCAAATTGCTTGTATCTTGTCCAGAATGAGTAGTCTTCCTTGGTATCTGACATCAGCCAAAGATACAATGAAAAATAAAACCTGTTGCAAGATTTGTATCAGGCAATCTCTAATATGGTTTTGGCCAATTGAATGGTTTTTTCATCCCCAGTGTACTTACCGTGCTCATCAGAAAGTTTAACCACAGGTGTCCACTCCCCATGTTCGGCATGTGCTTCGGTCATTTTAATCACAATATTCATTGGCTTCGGACCAGCATCGTTGGTCAGGCTGGTACCAATTCCGAACGACATGCCAATACGATTGCGACAATGCGCTACAATGCGGGCTACCTTCTCGTAATTTAATGCATCTGAAAAAATAATGGTCTTAGTTAGCGGATCGATACCCATTTGCTGGTAGTGCTCAATAACTCCATCTGCGAAAAGCAGTGGGTCACCACTATCATGTCGTACACCGTCAAATAGTTTTGAATACATTTTATCAAACTGCTTGAAAAATACGTTAGTGGTGTAAGTGTCTGATAAAGCAATGCCTAAATCGCCCCGATACACCTGTACCCAATGCTCCAAACCTAAAAGATTGGCCATCTTAAATCCGTAACGTGCGGCATGAAACATAAACCATTCGTGCGCATGTGTACCAATAGGCTTGGTTTGGTACTGCATGGCTAAGTGTACATTACTGCTGCCCACAAAAGCGCCTTCTCCATATTTTTTTAATGCCTCCACCACCAAGCGTTGCACCTGATAAGAATGCCGTCGACGGGTTCCAAATTCGGCGATGGTTACGCCTAAGCTTCGGTAGTTTTCAATTTTCTGACGCGTGCGTTCTTTAACTTCGTCATCAGTGATGCGGGGCAGGTGATTGAGTTCGTAATACAACTCACATATCATACTCATGAGCGGCACTTCCCATAAAATGGTACGGTACCATGAGCCCTCAACACTAACCTGTAACTGGTCGCCTTCTTGCCAGATGTTTACTTCAGAAGGGTTATACCTGTATCCTTCTAAAAAATCCAGATAAACAGGGTCTAAATAGGGACAGGTAATTGCCAGAAACCGCTTTTCTTCTGCTGTTAATCGCAAGCCGGCCATTTGTTGAACAGAATCTTGTAAGGCTTTTGCAAAACCCGGTGGAAAAGAATGCTGCCCTCTGTTGATAAATGCATAACGTGCCTTTGCACCCGGAAAAAGGCGGATGACGCCTTGCTGCATCGTAAATTTATAAAAGTCGTTATCTAAAATGGAAATTAGCTTCACAGTGGTTTATAGTTAGAGTAAAGAAGTAACCGCATTTGAGGCCAAACGGTTTGTTGGCTTAGATGGATCATTGCCATCTGAAAACTTTGATTAGGACAACTAAACCGAAATATGTAATTTGAGAGCATGAAATTTAATCGCCTTTATTCAAAATTCACAACTCAGGGTAAAACGCTTGTTTTAATAGCAGGTGCTGCTCTGCTTCATCAGACTGCTTTTGCGCAGTCAGGTAAAAATGTAATCAATTCAATGATGCAGGAAGAAACTGCTAATTCACAGCTCGAAAAGCTGGCACATGAACTGATTGACGGTATTGGCCCGCGTTTGGTAGGAACACCGCAAATGAAGCAGGCTAATGATTGGGCCGTAGCTAAATACAAAAGCTGGGGCGTAAGCGCCCGCAACGAAAAGTGGGGAGAGTGGCGCGGATGGGAGCGTGGCATATCACATATTGATATGGTTTCGCCCAGGGTAAAATCATTAGAAGGCACACAACTGGCCTGGAGCCCCGGCATGGGAAACAAAACAGTAACTGCTGAAGTAGTGGTATTGCCTGATTTGGCAGATTCAGTAGCTTACCAGCAGTGGATGAGTAGTGTTAAAGGTAAATTTGTAATGATATCAATGGCGCAGCCTACCGGCCGGCCAGATGAAAACTGGAAAGAATTTGCATTGCCATCCTCTTTTGAAAAAATGAAAGAGGATCGCGCATATATGAATACCGCATGGCGCAACCGAATTAAAAAAACAGGCTATAATGCCAGAACACTATCCATGGCATTAGAAAATGCCGGCGCCGCAGGCATACTTACCAATAACTGGTCTGCAGGTTTCGGGGTTGATAAAATCTTCAGCGCCTATACCAAAAAAGTACCTACAGTTGATATTGCTTTAGAAGATTATGGTTTACTATACCGCTTAAGCCAATCGGGCCGTAAACCAATGATTAGTATGCATACCGAATCTAGAGAATTGGGGGTGGTGCCTACTTTCAATACCATTGCCGAAATTAAGGGTAGTGAAAAGCCCAACGAGTACGTGATGCTTTCAGCACATTTTGATTCATGGGACGGTGCAACCGGAGCAACAGATAATGGTACCGGCACCCTTACCATGATGGAAGCAATGCGGCTGCTGAAGAAGTTTTACCCTCACCCTAAACGCACCATACTGGTAGGTCATTGGGGAAGCGAGGAAGAAGGATTGAACGGATCACGCGCTTTCGTAGAAGATCATCCTGAAATTGTTCAAAATCTGCAAGCCTTGTTTAATCAGGATAATGGTACCGGCCGGGTGGTGAATATATCGGGCCAGGGTTTTGCTGACGCCAAAAATTATATTACCCGTTGGCTCAATGCTGTACCCGATACAATTAAAAACCGTATTACAACAAGTTTCCCTGGTGCGCCGGGTGGTGGCGGATCAGATTTTGCATCTTTTGTAGCAGCAGGCGCCCCCGGGTTTTCTCTAAGTTCATTAAGTTGGTCATATGGTAACTATACTTGGCACACCAACCGCGACACTTATGATAAAATTGTATTTGATGATTTGAAAAATAACGCATTGTTAGCTGCCATTATGGTCTATATGGCAAGCGAAGACCCAGAAAGAGCTTCTAACACCAAAACAGAAGGCTTAAAGTGGCCAACTCCGGTGAAAGCAACCCGCAAGGGCGGCTTGGATTAAGCTATCTCATATCAACAAAAAAAAGCACTGCCATCCGCAGTGCTTTTTTGTTTTTGCCTTTCGTGTTGCCGAAGTGTCCGTAAATAGATGGGTTTATACATCTAAAGCACCGGCTATACCTGGTATGTGTACTTCATTCTCCTCAAACCATCTTGTTTTGATGCCAAGCGTTTAAGGTGATCCTGCGCAATGTTATACTGGCTGCTCTCTGCAGTTGATGAGCCGGCTTTTAAGTAATGCTGCTGAGCTTCCTTCCAGTTATGCTGGATTTCCTCGTAATTACCTAAAACAATATAAATATCGCTTTCACAAACGCCGGGAGTACGCAACGCATTATTTGCCGTCGGGTAAATGCTTTTATACATTTTTAAAGTAATCAGCAGGTTTAAATAATGAACATAAACATCCGGAAACTGCGGTTCAACAGTGATACACGTTTTATAATGATAACCGGCTGTTTGATAGTTTTTAAATTGATAGTGATATAAGCTGCCTAATTGATAATGAGCCCTGGCATGATCGGGTTCTGTATCAATGAGGTTGTTAAACAAGTGAAGAGCTTTAGGCAATTCGCCATATGTAAGCTCTTCAACCGCCTGCAGATATTTTTCGTCTGCCTGGTATAAGATGTCCATAAATATGGGATTATGGTTTGCAGATTGCTTGACAAATAAGCTGCAAACGATTAATTAATTAAATACTATAAAAAGATTACCCGCAAAGGGAGAGGGGAGGGAAACTTACCGCATGCCCAACCCCATCATCCGGGAAGACCCGATGCTGCGGTTAAATTGGATATGTGTAAATTTTAACATGAATGTATTGATTTTTATAATAAAAAAGCTGCTTGAATCAAGCAGCTTTTTTGGCGGAGAGTTAGGGATTCGAACCCCAGGAACCTTTCACAGTTCAACAGTTTTCAAGACTGCCGCAATCGACCACTCTGCCAACTCTCCGGGGACAAAAGTACAAATCCGGACTGAATTGGCAAATTTGATTTCACTTTTTTTTGAAATAATGGGAACTAAAATTTAAAGCGGCTCAAAATGAGCAATTTAAATTTTAGTATTGGCTCGAAATGCATTCGTTTTTGGCCTTTCTACCTTCACACTTCGCTTGGAAAGGTCAATGCTGGCGTTTAGTTCAAAGCCAATTAAGATGATAAATGAGTTCAAGTATAGCCAAAGCATCATTACAATCAATGTGCCAATAGAGCCGTATATCTTGTTGTAAGATGAAAAGTGATTGATATAATAACTAAAGCCCAATGAAGTAATTACTGCCAGTGTGGTTGCCAAAATAGACCCTGGGCTCGAAAATTTCCAGCGCCGTTTGTGCGCCGGCCCATAGCGGTATAGGATGGACACGGTTACATAAAAAATGGCAATGACTACCAACCAGCGCGACATGGTAACGAGCACTGCCCAGAAACTACCATGTGAAAACACCTTCGATTTAAAAAATTTAAGCAACCGCAACCCGGCAATTAGTACCGAAATGGCCAGCATAAAAGCAAAGCTAATCATCACCGTGAGCAGCAGCGATATACTGCGGCGCTTAACCCAACTACGGGTTTCTGTAATCAGCGATGATTTGTTGAATGCCCGCATTAATGTATATACGCCATTAGCCGCAAAATACAAGGCAGAAACAAAACCGAATGACAACAGCTTTCCGTTTTGATGTTTAACCATATCGTCGAGTGTGCCCCTCAATGCCAGGTAAGTATTACTGGGTAAAATTACCCGCAGTAATTGCAATAAATTGTCCTGAAAATGGGAGATAGGGATATAGGGAATCAGGGTGAACAAAAAGATAGTAGCCGGAAAAAGCGCCAGCATAAAATTAAAAGCCAACGTGGAGGCTTTATTTGCGAGTGATTCCTGTTGTATCTCTTTGAAGAAGAATACGGAAACAGTGTGCAATGGCAATGGCCTGAAGCCGGGCAAATACACGGTTTTAGTCCACTCCACAAAGTAGCGGTACCACGCAAAGTGGTTTAAAAACCGGTGCACCCATTTCATAAAGCGAATTTACGCAAAGAACGGCTTCAAACGCTCCATGAAATCTTGTGGAGGCAAACAGGGGCGGTTGCTTTGCATATTAACAAATACCAATAAGGTCTCGCCAATGTTTATAAGCTCATTAGCTTCATTATACAACTCATACCTGAAATGAATGCGTACCCCCGGCATCTTTTCCATAATCACTTTGAGTTGTAATTCTTCATCATAGCGGGCAGGCTTTATGTATTTGCATTTTAGCTCCAACACAGGCATCATAATACCCGAGGCTTCCATTTCCTTATAAGTCATGCCCAGGCTGCGCAGCATTTCTACCCGGCCAACCTCGTAAAACTCTGCGTAATTGCCATAGTAAACGTAGCCCATCTGATCGGTTTCGCCGTAACGCACCCGTATTTTGGTGGTATGCTCAAACATACTTTAACGCTTAATACCCCGCTCGTTTAAAGCCTGTTGAAAGCGGCGGGCATTTGCCTGGTGCTGCGCCATGTTATCAGCAAAGTTATGGTAACCAGAAAAATCTTCTTTGGCACACATATAAATATAATCGTGCTGTTTATAATTCAATACCGATTTCACGGCGTTAACCGAAGGCATCATGATGGGCCCCGGAGGCAGGCCGGTGTGCTGGTAAGTGTTATAGGGAGATGGGTTAACCAAGTATTTATTTAGTACCCGTTTAATGGTAAAATCTCCGGTGGCAAAAATTACGGTAGGGTCGGCTTCCAGTTTCATACCCTTTTTCAATCGGTTCAGATACAAGCCGGCAATAGTCGGCATTTCATCGTCATGCAAAGCTTCAGCATCTACTATAGAAGCCAGGATAGATACCTGTACGGGTGTTAAGTTTAGCGCTGCTGCTTTTTGCTTGCGTTCAGGTGTCCAAAATTTCTCATACTCGCTGTACATTCGTTTGAAAAACTTTTCGGGCGTAGTATTCCAGTACATCTGATAGCTATTGGGCAGGAACATGGTATACACATTATCAGTATTGAAACCGTATTTCTGAATAAAAGCGGTAGAATCAAGCAGGCGATTGATCGATGCACTGTCCGGCTCAAGTTGGGTAGAAATAAACTTGGCAAACTGGCTCTTCAAGCGCAGATTATGAAAGTTTAATGTTACCGGCTCCTGGTTCCCCGCCTTCAGCATATTAATGAAATGACGGTTGTTCATGCCTTCGGTTAATTTATATTTACCCGGTTTAATGTGCCCGTTTACGTAATTCATATTATGCGCCGACCATAAAAAGGTGGTAGTATCGCGTACGATGTTTTCTTTTTGAATAGTATGATACACATCATCAAATGTATCACCGGTATGAATGTACAAATACTGCTGATTGCCGGTTACGTTTGGCCCCCAATAACGTAAATAGTAGTTAATACCGGTTATAATTAATGCCAATATGATAACGCCCACTAGTGCGACCACAAACTTGCGGGTTTTACTGCCTGATGTATTTTGTTGTGCTGCCATGTTTGCCTTAAAAAGCTTTGTTTATTGTTATTTTATTTTCTGTATAGCCATAAGGCCACCTTCTAGATTTCTTACTTGTGTGTAGCCCAATTGCTGTAACACCTTTTGTGCTGTTTTGCTTCGAAGCCCAACCTTACACAGTACAATGATTTCCTGGTCTGTATTTATGTCCAAATCTTCAATTTGCTCATGTAACAGGCCTAATGGAATGTTCATACCACCAATATTGTAGGTGTGAAATTCAATTGGTTCCCGAACATCAATTAGCAACAGCTCTTCGCCCTGCCGCAAACGTTCAACCAATACAGATGCGTTAAGGTTGTTGCTGATTGGGTGGGGGTTGCTGTTGCTCATTTGTTTTTGGGGCCTGAGAAACGGTTAAATTAATACGGGTACCTATACTTGCTTTGGCTAAAGAATCACTTCGCATAGGTGATTGCGCAGTAACCACCAAAGTTGTAGAATCTGTAATGGTGCCTTCGTAAGTAATATCACCTAATGTGAAACCTGCACCTTTAATGGCAAATTTAGCAGCATCTAAATCCTGGTTGATTAAATCAGGAATATCTTGCTCGCTGGCGCCTGCACCATCACCCAGTACCAGGCTGATGCCGGAACCTTTCGGAATTTTGTCGCCCGCCTTTAACACCTGTCCGTTAAACTTAATAGCCAATACACGGTCGCGGGCAATGTCTGATGTATAAGTGGTATCACTCACCTTCAAGCCATAATTGGCTAAAATAGCTACAGCTTCCCGATAGGTGCTCTGATCTAAATCAGGCAGCGATACATCGGGTGCAATGCGGGTAACAATGGTAAGGTAAATTGTCCGTCCTTCCTTAACGTTAGTGCCTGCATCGGGGTCTTGTTCAAGTACAGTACCCGGAGCTTTATCTTGTATATAAACTGAATCTATCTGGTAGCGAAAGCCCTGCTCTTCCAGTTGCGCCATAGCGCGGTCAATAGTCAATCCTTTAAGTGCAGGCACTGGTACGCCAGAACCATGGCGAGTATAATAACCTAAGCTTAAATAAGCAATAATCAACACTGCAATCAGGGTTCCGATAGCAGCGATCAGGTTAACACGGAAATCCCGGGATTTTATATAAGTTCCAAATTTGCTCATGGAAAGTACTTGCAAGCGCTGTTGTTAATCAGCAATCAAACATAGGGATATTTTCTCATTTTTAGGAATATCGCATCAGCATGCATTATATCAAACCGGTTACAAAACCCGCAATACAGAACAAAGGCTATTCGTATTTTGTATTATATTTGATGATGCTCGTCCAAGCCGCTTCTGCCTTCCCAATCACCAAAGTGACAGCTGATTTAACAACTGTTGAGGTAGATGATATGCTTGCTACCGAAGAACCTTTGGAGATCAGGCTAACTTATAATAACGGCACCCATCAGCAAAATAAAACCATCGCTGTTACCATGCGCACGCCAGGTAACGATGCCGAACTGGCAACAGGTTTTCTATTTACCGAAGGAATAATCACTGGTGCGGATGCTATAGAAAGGGTAGAACAGGCTTTGTTTGCTTGTGCCGAAAATAGAGAAAACACTATTGAGGTTGTATTGAAACCCGGTTTTGAACCCAACCTGCATCAGGCCGACCGTAATTTTTACACCACCTCGAGCTGTGGCGTATGCGGTAAGTCATCTATAAACGCTATCCGCACAGTAAGTTCGTATAAAAACGATTTAGACGGATTGCAGATGTGGGCCTCCATTTTACACCAGCTTCCGGCTACTTTGCGTGCGCATCAGGAAATATTTTCAGATACCGGAGGCTTGCATGCTTCTGCTATATTTGATCAGCAAGGCCGTTTGCTCTTCGTACGTGAGGATGTAGGCCGGCATAACGCTTTGGATAAACTGATTGGTGCAGCATTGGCCAGTACGCTGCTCCCCTTAAACCAACATATCCTTTTACTTAGCGGAAGAGCCAGCTTTGAGTTGATACAAAAAGCAGCTATGGCAGGCATCCGTATGGTGGCTGCGGTAGGAGCACCCTCTACCTTGGCTGTACAATTAGCAAAAGAATTTAATATAACCCTGATTGGGTTCCTACGCCATCAACGCTTTAATATTTATACGGCGCCGCAGCGTGTCGTTATAGAATAAAAAATTTTATATGAAGATCCGACTGAAAAGTGATTCACTTAGGTTTCGCTTAACCCGTTCAGAAGTAGCGCGATTTGCCCACGAAGGTGTGGTAGTTGAAAAAGTACACATCGGCGATGAAACGCTTACCTATGTATTGCAGCGTTTTGCAGGCCCACAACTCACCGCCACTTTAAAGAATAACATTATTACGCTCAATGTTCCTGAGCAGATGGCCGATGAATGGATAAATACAGATCGTGTAGGCTTTGACTGCAAAGGCGATCCTTTGTATTTATTGGTTGAAAAAGATTTTACCTGCCTTGAAAATGTAGATGAAGATCAAAGCGACAATTATCCCAATCCCTTAGCCGAAAAACGATCATGAGCGAATTGAATGAAGTGCCTAACGCGGAAAACCCGGAACAGTTGTCGGACCTAAAGGTGACTGAACCTAAAACATGGGCGGCCGGTGTACCGGCTGTGATGGCTGCTTTTGAAGATATTTTGCAGGAAACCGGCCCGATACGGGGTATGGGGGCTTTGCTGAAAATGAATCAGAAGCATGGTTTCGACTGTTCGAGCTGCGCCTGGCCTGATCCGGATGATGACCGCTCACCCATTGCCGAATATTGCGAGAACGGTGCTAAAGCATTAGCGGAAGAAGCAACGTTAAAAAAGCTGACGCCTGAATTTTTTGCTAATAATGCCGTTGCTGATTTAGCGAAGCTAACGGATATGGAAATTGGCAAAAAGGGCCGCATTGCACAGCCGGTATACTTACCGGCCGGTGGTACACATTACCAGGCCATCAGTTGGGATGAGGCTTATCAAAAAATCGCGCAACATTTAAACGGACTGGCTTCGCCCAACGAAGCCGCATTTTATACTTCAGGCCGCACCAGTAACGAAGCTTCGTTTATGTACCAGTTGTTTGTACGCGAGTATGGTACTAATAATATGCCCGACTGTTCAAATATGTGCCACGAATCTACCAGTGTGGCCCTGGCTGAGGCTATTGGTATTGGCAAAGGTACTGTAACGCTGAATGATTTTTATGATACAGACGTCATTATCATTATGGGGCAAAACCCGGGCACCAATCACCCGCGAATGCTTACTGCGCTGGAGAAGGCCAAGAAAAACGGATCGAAAATAATTGCTGTTAACCCGTTGCACGAAGCTGGCCTGATTGCCTTTAAAAACCCGCAAGCGCCTAAGGGCATATTGGGTATCAGTACGGCATTGGCTGACTTATACCTGCAGGTTAAAATTAATGGCGACATGGCATTGCTTAAGGCTATCGAACTGTTGTTGCTCGAAGCCGAAAAAGCATCGCCTAAAAATGTCTTCGATCATGAGTTCATTGAGAACAAGACCGTAGGCTTCAACAAGTTTATTGAAAGTTTGGAGCGTTATAACCTCGAGGATTTGGCCCAGGCTGCCGGTGTACCTGTAGACCAGATACGCCAAGCTGCTAAGATGCTGGAAAATAAGAGCCGCATCATCATTTGTTGGGCAATGGGTATTACTCAACATGAAAACGGTGTAGATACCATTAAAGAAATTGTAAACCTGGCTATATTGAAGGGCAGCATCGGTAAGCCTGGCGCTGGTTTGTGCCCTGTTAGAGGGCACAGCAACGTGCAGGGTAACCGTACCATGTTAATTTACGATAAGCCATACGAAAAACAACTTAACAAACTTAAAGAAGTGTTCGGCTTCGAACCCCCACGCGAACATGGCTATGATGTTGTTGATAGCATTAAAGCCATGCACGAAGGTAAGTTGAAGGTATTCTTCGCAATGGGCGGCAACTTCTTGTCGGCAACGCCCGATACCACATTTACAGCAGAGGCGATGCGCAAACTGGATTTAAGCGTACACGTATCTACCAAACTCAATCGAAGCCATTTAGTGCATGGCAAAGAGGCGATCATTTTGCCAACTTTAGCCCGAAGCGATAAGGATTTAACCGGGAGAAAGGAACAGATTGTGAGCTGCGAGAACTCTATGGGTGTTGTGCAGCAATCAAAAGGAATGCTTGAGCCGGTATCAGATAACCTACGAAGCGAAACACGCATTTGTTGTGAACTGGCTAAAGCAGTTTTAGGAGACCGCACAGTTGTAGACTGGGACAAGTACGCCACTGATTATGACCATGTGCGTGACGTTATTGAAAAGGTAGTACCCGGCTTTGACAACTATAATAAGCAGGTGCGAAAACCTGGTGGCTTCTACTTACCCAATGCGCCGCGCATTGGCGATTTTGAGACCGACGAAACGCCCGGAAAAGTGCAGTTTACCATTACCCGCTTGCCGAAACATCACTTACGCAAAGGCGAGTACATGATGACCAGCATACGTAGCCACGACCAATTCAACACTACCATTTATGGACTGCAGGACAGATACCGCGGTATTCATGACGAGCGCCGCGTAATATTCATGAACCCTAAAGATATTGCTGAAGCAGGCTTTAAACCCGGAGATAAAGTAGATTTATATAATGTTTATGATGGTATAGAACGGGTGGCCCGCTTGTTCGTTATAGTAGAATATAACATTCCGGAGCGATGCACGGCCACTTATTATCCGGAAAGTAACGTGTTATTTCCAATTTCCAGTGTAGCCGTAAAAAGTAACACGCCAACAACAAAACTGATTATGATCAGGCTAAGACCTCATATTGAAGAATAGAACTCAATAAAAAGGCTGATGTACATTACATCAGCCTTTTTTTAATTAGCAGCCAGATCTTTTTTCTTGGGGGTGTCTGTAATATAACCATCGTAATTTATAGAAGTACGGTTGGTGATGAGGATTTGCAGGTTAGCATACCCACTGGTAGATGTAGTAAGCGTTAATCGCTGTATGTAACCTGCGTCTTTGGGTGTAATGGTAATAGTGTACTTGTTCTTCTTTTTTATCACCTGCTGGTAACCAAATTTTGTTGAGGTGAATTTAACACCATCATCAGTTGGGTTATAAGGCGCAGCGAACTGCACTACACCGAAATAAGGCAGATATGCAATTACAGAATCAGGCCTTACCCTTAAATCATAACTGTAATTCAAATACCGGTGCCCTCCGCCTAAGGGATTCGCATACTGAGCTACAAAGGTGTAATTTTTGCTCTCAATTAAAGTTTTGGTAGCGGCTTCTTTAGCCTGCTTATTATTTTGTGCTTTTAAACCTGTACTGCAAAGTAATGCAACAATCAATACAGCTGTATATCTTAGTGCGCTCATAATTAAATTGTTATTTAGTAGAATAACAGATAATTTGAGGTTTGTTGTATAATTTTATTAAAATAAAACGGGCTGCCTTTACAGGGCAGCCCGTTAATAATGTATAGATAAGCGTTATCTGATTATATTAAGCTTACACTACGGTTTACAAACTCGGTAAGCTCTGCACCGGTAAGTAAGCCTTGCGAAAGCAAGGCCAGGTCAAACGCTTGTTTGGCTAGTTGTGTCTGCGTAGCTTCATCAGCTTCGAGCATACGACTAATCAGTTTATGGTTGCCATTTACAATTACTTTATAATTGTCAGGCATATTACCATAAAAGCCCATGCCGCCACCCATAGCTGCCATATCTTTCATCCGTCGCATAAACTCATCCATGGTAACGGTAACAGGCAATTCTTCAGGGTTTAAGCTTTCCAATTCAACTCTGTAAGCAGGTTTATTAATAGCCTTGTCGAATATCGCTTTTACCTTATCAGTTTGCTCTTGGGTAAGTACGGTTTCTGGCGCCTCGTCTTTCTTAATCAGCTTGTCAGCAACATCTGCATCCACACGTTTCAATGAAGTTTTTTCGAGCTTCTGCTCTAATGAGCTAATAAAGTGATTGTCGATAGGAGAGTTCATCAACAACACATCATAACCCTTACGACCGGCAGATTGGATGAAAGCATCTTGTTTAGCCGGATCGTTAGTATATAAATATACCAACTGCCCGTCTTTATCAGTTTGCAAAGCCGAAACTCTTTCTTTGTATTCAGTAAGCGTATAGTTCTGTTTTTCGGTATTAGTCAGCAATACAAAGTCTTTAGCTTTTTCCTGGAACTTTTCATCGCTCAGGTAACCGTATTTTACAAACAAACCGATATCCGGCCATTTGTCTTCATACGCTTTACGGTCGGCTTTATATAATTCGCTCAGTTTGTCGGCTACCTTCTTGGTAATATAGGTGTTGATCTTCTTAACATTGCTGTCGGCTTGTAAAAAGCTGCGCGAAACATTAAGCGGAATATCCGGTGAATCAATTACACCGTGCAGCAGCATCAAAAACTCCGGAACAATATCTTTTACTTCATCAGTGATGAATACTTGGCGCGAGAACAACTTGATTTTGTTGCGTTGAAAATCAAAGTCGTTTTTTACTTTAGGAAAATACAATACCCCGGTAAGATTGAACGGATAATCTACATTCAGGTGAATCCAGAATAGCGGATCTTCTGAGAAAGGATACAATTCCTTATAAAAATTGAGGTAATCCTCATCCTTTAGTTCTGAAGGAGATTTGGTCCAAATAGGATTAGTATCATTGATAATGTTATCAACCTCAACCGACTTGTATTTGGCTTTGCCTTCTTCGTCCTCACCATCAGGTTCTTGTTCGGCTGTGGTACCAAACTTAATAGGCACAGGTAAGAATTTGGCATACTTATCCAGGATTTCCTGAAGCTTATGCTTGCTTAAAAACTCCTCAGACTCTGAATTAACATGTAGGATGATATCCGTACCGCGCTGAGTACGATTACCTTCTGTAATTTCAAATTGGGTGCTACCGTCACATACCCAACGGGCTGGTTCAGCGCCATCCTGATAAGACAACGTTTGAATTTCTACCTGGTCGGCCACCATAAAGGCAGAGTAAAAGCCTAAGCCGAAACGGCCGATAATTTCGTTCGCATCCTTGGCTTCTTTAAACTTTTCAACAAACTCGGTAGCGCCTGAGAAAGCAATCTGATTAATGTATTTCTTAATCTCGTCAGCTGTCATACCCAAACCATTGTCAGATATAGTAATGGTTTTGGCAGCTTCGTCGAACGCTACTTCCACCTGTAATTTACCCAATTCACCATTGTATTGACCTAAAGATGATAGGCGTTTTATTTTTTGAGTGGCATCTACTGCGTTTGATACCAATTCGCGCAAGAATATCTCATTGTCTGAGTATAAAAACTTCTTGATGATCGGGAAAATATTTTCCGTGTGAATCGATATGGTTCCTTTTTCCTGCATAATATTCTAAATGTTTATTTATGATTGATAATGCCCTTGCAACAAGCCTTGTTCCAAATCGCTTAGCTTGTCAAATTGTCAGTATGCTACCTGTTTTTTTCGTTTTAAAAAGTATTTTGTAGCACCCGAACTTATTTTTGCGTCATTTGTACTAAACTTAAATAACTTCACAGCATGAAAAAGATTCTACTTTCTGCATTTATCACCTTAGCTGCGGCAGCATCAGCCTCGGCACAATTATTACCCAGCTTTCAGTTTGGGGCTAAAGCCGGGGTTAACCTTACACATTTATCTGCTTCTGGTTTTAGCAATTTTAACAGCGAAAACAGAGCAGGCTTTTTGGCCGGCTTCTGGGCACGTATTGGAGGTGCAGGTATTCACTTTCAGCCTGAGTTATATTATGCCAGTAAAAATGCAAATGTAAGTGCTGCTGCCACTGCAACAACAGCAAATGGTTCCGGCACCGTTACAGCAGTTACCTTAGCCAAGGCTAATTTCAGAAGTATAGATCTACCGCTTTTAGTAGGAACTAAATTTGGTGTATTGGGTAACGGTGTGCGTTTGAACACCGGTCCGGTTATATCATTTGTAATTGATAAAGATAACAGCTTTAAAAACGCCTTAGGCAGTGCAACAAATTTTGATGCGAAAGGCCAAAATTATGCCTGGCAATTTGGTGTAGGTGCTGACATCCGTAGGGTGTCATTGGATCTAAGATATGAAGCTGGCATTAGCAAAGTCACTAACGATGACAATTACAAAACCCGCATCAACCTTTTTAACTTCACTTTAGGTTATCGCTTATTCTCTTTATAATAACCTAAATACGGCTGCTTTTAGTTAATAATTTTAAACATTAGTTTATAGTGCTTGTTGAAACTTGTAATAAACAGCATCTATATCAACTAATATTAATCTATTTATGAAAGCAGCCGTATTTCACAAACCTGGCGATATCAGGTATGAAACTGTAGACGATCCTCGTATTGAAGATGCCAATGATGTCATCCTACGTGTAACTTCAACTGCCATATGTGGCTCAGACTTACACATTTATGATGGCTTTATTCCGCAAACTGCCAACATGGTGCCCGGGCATGAGTTTATGGGCATTGTTGAAGAAGTAGGACCATCAGTAAAAAATTTAAAAAAGGGCGACAGGGTGGTAGTTCCATTCCCCATTTCCTGCGGCCATTGTTTCTTTTGTACGCATGGCGCCTCACCGCATTGCGAAAATTCAAACTATGAACATTACGGACCAGATGGCGGCCTATTAGATGAAAAGGGTGGCGCTCTATTCGGTTATACTGA
Source organism: Mucilaginibacter koreensis (assembly GCF_054783355.1). NCBI lineage: Bacteria > Pseudomonadati > Bacteroidota > Sphingobacteriia > Sphingobacteriales > Sphingobacteriaceae > Mucilaginibacter > Mucilaginibacter koreensis. The sequence continues at coordinate 1,097,015 of NZ_BAAGQS010000001.1, forward strand.
TTTATACGGCGGCTATAGTGGTGGCCAGGCCGAGTATGTAAGGGTGCCTTATGCCGATATCAGTCCACGTATTGTACCTGATAATATGAGCGATGAGCAGGTGCTCTTCTTAACTGACATTTTCCCTACAGGGTGGTCATCCATTGACTGGGCGCAGTTAAAAGGCGGTGAAACGGTAGCCATATTCGGTTGTGGGCCGGTAGGTTTGATGGCCCAAAAAGCTGCATGGATTAACGGTGCAGGCCGTGTAATTGCCATTGACCCGCTGAATTACCGTTTGCAAAAAGCAAAAGAAGTAAATAAGGTAGAAACGCTGAATCCTAATGATGTTGACGTAGTAGAAGCCATTCGCCAGATGACCAGCGGCCGTGGTGCCGATGTTTGTGTTGATGCGGTAGGTATGGAAGCTCATCGCGGTTTCCTCGACAAAGTGAAAGCAACATTGAACTTCGAAAAAGGTACAGATAGTGTAGTTGAACTTTGCTTGCGAGCTGTGCGCCGTGCCGGTACGGTAACTATGGTGGGTGTGTACGGAACACCCTTTGATAACTTCCCGCTGGGCCGTATGTTTGACAAAGGTGTTACCATTAAACAGGGCCAGGCACCGGTATTAAACTATGTAGATCACCTGCTTGATTTAGTGAAAAGCGAAAAAGTGGTGCTGGATGATATCATATCTCACCGATTGCCGCTAAGCGAAATTTCACGTGGCTATGATATCTTTAAAAACAAAGAAGAAGATTGTGTGAAGGTAGTACTTACACCAGGTGAATAACTAAATCATCAGCTTATAATACACAAAACGCCCGGTAGTTGCTACCGGGCGTTTTGTGTGTTTATACCATAGCATCTAACTATAGGTGGGCAATAGCGTTCTGAAGTTCTTTGTTGTGCTTATACTTAAACACAAATGGGAATATCACAGCAATTACCAACGCATAAATGGCGAATGTGAGCCATATGCCATGCCAGTCGTTATTGCCGTTAGCTGTAAAGTATTTGTCGATAATTACACCACTGCTTAAACTACCAAACAGCGCTCCAAATCCATTCACCATCATCATAAATACGCCTTGCGCACTGCCCCTGATATCGGGCGTGGTTTGTGTTTCCACGAATAATGAACCCGAGATATTAAAGAAATCAAATGCCATACCATACACGATGCACGACAGGATAATCATCCAAAAGCTATCGGCAGGGTTTCCGTAGGCAAATAATCCAAAACGCAATACCCAGGCCAGCATACTGATCAGCATCACATTCTTGATACCAAACTTTCTTAAAAAGAACGGAATTGCCAAAATAAACAGCGTTTCAGACATCTGCGAAATCGACATAATGATAGCCGGATATTTCACCATTGTGGTATTTTGATAAGCCGCTATATTGCCGAAACTATGCAGAAATGGATCGCCGTAGGCATTAGTTAACTGCAATGCAGCGCCTAACAACATTGAAAAAATAAAGAAGATTGCAAATTTAGGGGTTTTGAAAAGCGTAAATGCCTTAAGCCCTAAAAGGTCAACCATTGATTTATTATCCCGCGTTTTGAATAATGGCGGACATTTAGGCAAGCTAAATGCGTACAAGCCTAAAAGCATTGCAACCGTTGAAGCAATATAGAATTGATTTGCCGACTTTTCGTTATGTGTTAAGCTCACCACCCATAGTGCGGCAATAAAACCCACAGTGCCCCAGGTACGAATAGGAGGATAGGCCTTAACCACATCTTGCCCGTTACCTTTTAAGGCTGAATAAGCTACTGTAATGGACAAGGAAAGTGTAGGCATATAACAAATCATATTGAGCAGCATTACCCAGAAAAATACGGTTGGATCTGTTACCATGGGTAAGCTGAATAATACAATTGCTCCAAGAACATGCATAATGCCATACAGCTTCTCAGCATTTATATACTTATCGGCAATAATGCCGGTAAGCGCGGGCATAAAAATGGCAGAGATGCCCATGGTGGAGAAGATAGCGCCGAATTGCGTGAAGCTCCAATGTTTATTCTGAGAACAGTAGGTACCGATGGTAATGAGCCAGGCGCCCCAGATAAAAAACTGCATAAAGTTCATCGCTATCAAGCGAAGCTTAATATTCATACTGCTTTGGATTAACTCGAGTTATAGTTTATGTTAAATCAGACCGAAAAGTAGCAAAATAAAAAGGATTTGAGAAAGCTATCAAAAGAAATTATATTATACAAAAAAAGCATTGATAACAATGCTTTAATGCTTGAGCTTCAATTGAAAACTCAAATTCGATTATATCACTATTTTAGGATGCCTTCCTTTTATTGAGCTCATCCCGAAGTTTTGCTGCTTTTTCGTAAGCTTCATCCGCCAGGGCTTCCTGCAATTTCGACTTTAATTCTTCTTCACTTAATGACGAATAATTACCGGAAGGCGTAGGAGTTGCCTTTTCTTCCGGCGCTTCACTCATGTTTTCCAGGTAAACAAAATCATTACCTTCAATCACAATACCTGCTGTTGAGAGGATAAACTCATAGGTATAGATGGGGCAATTGAAGCGTACCGCCATAGCGATGGCATCAGACGTGCGGGCATCAATTTCTGTTACTTTTTTACCGTCAGAGCAAATCAACTTGGAATAAAAAATACCGTCTATCAGGTTGTATATAATAACCTCCTGTATTTGTATCTGGTAGGTTTGAGCAAAAGTTTTAAATAAATCATGCGTAAGCGGGCGGCTTGGTGTCATCTTCTCAATCTCAATGGCAATGGCTTGTGCCTCAAAGCTGCCAATAATTATAGGCAACCTACGGCGACCGCTCACCTCGCCCAATACCAAAGCATAAGCACCGGATTGTGTTTGGCTGTATGACAGGCCCACAATATCCAGCTTCAATTTCTTCATGTTATTACCCATCACAGTTCGCTCGTTTCTATCTTTTATGCTGATGCTTTGTAGGCTTTTACGGCCTCAGTCAGCTTTGGTAAAATCTCTGTTGCGTCGCCAACTATACCATAGTCGGCTACCTTATAAAACGGCGCTTCGGCATCTTTGTTGATAACCACTATAACTTTTGATGAGCTGATACCTGCCAGGTGCTGAATAGCACCGGATATTCCCACAGCAATGTACAGATTCGGACTTACGGTAATGCCGGTTTGACCAACGTGTTCGCTATGCGGGCGCCAGCCTGCATCAGACACCGGTTTGGAACAGGCAGTTGCAGCACCAAGGGCATCAGCCAGTTCTTCCAGCAAGTGCCAGTTTTCAGGGCCTTTTAATCCACGACCGCCAGACACCACAATTTCGGCATCAGGCAAGGAAACTTTATCAGCAGAGCGGACAATTTCCTTAATCATCGTTTTGAAATCATCAGGTCGCGTCTCAGGGGTAAAATTTTCAACAGGTACATTAGCGCTCTGCTCGTTAACCTGATAAGAATTGGGCGTAAGCGCAATTACCTTAACAGCTGAGGTTAGTTCAACAGTAGCAAACGCTTTCCCTGAAAAAGCTGTTTTTTTGACGGCGAATTTACCATTCGATTGATCTGGAAGTGATACAGCACCATCGGCCAAACCGGCTTCAAGTTTTACCGCAACGCGCGGTGCCAGCCCCCGGCCCGAGAATGAATTGGAGATTACAACCACATCGGCGCCTTCTTGCCTGGCAGCTGCAGCAATTACTGCTGCATAAGCCTGGTTCACGAAGTTTTTAAGCTGCTCATTAGAAACATTTAATACTTTTTGGGCACCATAATTACCTAAAGCCGCCAAATCATCTGCCGATACATCACCAATGGAAATAGCAGTTACTGTAGTTTGATTTTGCTCGGCAATAGCCCGGGCATAGGAAACGGCCTCGTAAATTGATTTTTTAAATTTACCCTCGGCGTTTTCCGCATATACTAAAACTGACATATATGAAAGTCTGGTCTTGTTTAATAAATAGATTAGATCACCTTAGCTTCGCTGTGCAACAAGCCGATTAATTGCTTCGCATCATCGGCAGGCAGCATTTTTACTTGTCCGCGTGGGGCAGGTGTCTCATAACTTACAATTTGTGAAAATGTTTTTACCGCAACCGGCTCAACTATGGCGAGCGGTTTGGTTCTGGCAGTCATGATACCTCTCATGTTAGGAATTTTCGGTTCAGCTACACCTTCAGCAGTACCGGCCACAAAAGGTAACGACAACGTAATCACCTCTTTACCGCCTTCTATCTCACGTTCCACAGTAGCTTCGCCTCCATTGATATCCAACTTTTTAATAATTGATACAGATGGTATATCCAACAGTTCGCCCAGCATAGCGGCTACTTTCGATCCATTATAATCAATAGACTCACGGCCCGTTAAAATCAAATCGAATGGATTGGCTTTTACATATTCGGCTACCTGGTAAGCCACATTATAAGCGTCTTGCGGTTGCTGATTGATGCGTACTGCATCAGTGGCGCCTATAGCTAAAGCTTTGCGAATTGTTGCCTCAGTTGCGGCTTCTCCAACATTGATTACAGTTACCGTACCTTTACCACCATCAGTTAGTTCAATAGCGCGGGCCAGTGCAATTTCATCGTAAGGATTAAGAATGAACTGTACTCCACTGGTATTAAATTGTGTGTTGTTGTCTGTAAAGGTTATTTTTGTAGTGGTATCAGGCACGTTACTGATACAAACTAATATCTTCATATCATAAATAGATTTACGCAAATCTAAATAAAAAACACATAGTTTAAAATGCAGGCAGACGGACGCTTAGCTAAGCTACTCGAATTTTTAAAAAATGAACCCAACGATGAGTTTCTGCAGTATGCACTTGCTACTGAGTACTTGCGGCTTAATAATACTGAACAGGCATTGTACTATTACGAAAAGTTAGTGAATGAGCACCCGAATTATGTAGGTACTTACTACCATTTAGGAAAGCTGTACGAAGCGCTTAACCGCAAGCCCGATGCTGTGGCCATTTATGAAAAGGGAATGACTGTTGCCCGGGCCGCGCGTGATAATCATGCGCTATCTGAACTGCAAAGTGTTTACAACTCGGCCACCGGTTTGTATGATGACGATGACGACGATTATTAATCACTAACACCCAGATCATTTGAACAGGCGATATCTGCTCTTTCTGCGCGATGCATTGGTTTACACCTTCACCTCATTTGGTGGTCCCCAGGCACATATCGCCATATTGCTGCGTGAGTTTGTAGAAAAGCGCAGATATATCACCGAAAGCGAGTTGATGGAGTTGAACGCGCTGTCGCAAATTTTGCCGGGACCGTCTTCAACTCAAACACTGGTAGGCGTAGCCTGGAAAGTGGGCGGCCTTAAACTCGCTGTTCTTACTTTTTTAATATGGGTGCTACCATCAGCCATCGTTATGTGCGTAGCGGCACTGAGTTATCAAATGCTGGCTGCAAGCGGTAAAGTATCGCACATCCTTATGTTTATCAGGCCGGCCGCTGTTGGTATTGTGGCTTATGCCGCTTACAATTTTGCTACACGCTTTTTAAACACACCTATTAATCGCGTACTTGCCATTTCATCGGTGGTTGCTACGCTTATCCTGCGCAATCCTTATGCGTTCCCTATTTTGGTTTTATTGGGCGGTATTATTTCCTCTGCCTTAGAAACCCAACCTCAGGAGAATCAATTACGGATAAATCTGTTTTCAAACGTAAACCCGAAAAAATTAGCTTACTTTCTGGGTATTCTGTTAGGATTTGCGGCACTTGGTGCTGTTGTTAACCGAACATCACCCTTTAGCTTGCCCATTCGTTTATTTGAAAATTTTTATCGCAACGGTATCCTCATTTTCGGCGGTGGGCAGGTATTGGTTCCACTGATGTTCACGGAATTTGTGGAACTTAAGCATTACCTGTCTGAGTCAGCTTTCCTATCTGGCTATGCGCTGCAACAAGCGCTGCCGGGGCCCACATTTGCTTTTACCTCATTTGTAGGTAGTTTGAGTATGGAAAGCCATGGTTACGGAATGGGCGGGCAAATTGTTGGAGCTATGGTTGCCGTTATTGGCATCAACCTGCCAGGTTTAATTTTAATTCTCTTCATCGTTCCGTTTTGGGAAGATTTGAAAAAAATCACCAGTATTAAAAACTCATTAAGCGGAATTAATGCGGTAGCCGTAGGATTTATGATTACAGCCCTGATACTGTTAATTACGCCATTTAATTTGGATTGGATGGCTTACCTGCTGATGATAGGGACGTTTTTATTACTGCGTTTCACAAAAATAAAAACGCCCATAGTCATTCTTATAGGAATTGCTTTGGGCTTTATATTCTAAACAAATGCATCTGCCACATTATGTTAAAGTTGTGGCAAAGTCTTCATTGCATTAAAACGGCGGCTCGTCGCTCATGTCATCCATGCGCGATGGACGAATGATCACGTTACCGGGATTGTCAAAATCAGTAGAAGGATTAAGGCCGGTGAATGCATTGCCGCCCGGTGGCAGGTAGTTGCCCATGCCTTGGTCAAGGTCGGTAAACTTCACATACTTACCCACAAACTTAAGGCGCACGGTACCAGTTTCGCCGTTACGGTGCTTGGCAATAATAACTTCACCTACACCTTGGGTGGGGTTATTATCTTCGTCAAATTCTAATCCGTAGTATTCAGGGCGATATAAAAACAACACCATGTCTGCATCCTGCTCAATTGAACCGGATTCACGTAAGTCAGAAAGCATTGGTTTTTTAGAGCCACCCGGACGATTTTCAACCGCACGACTCAATTGCGAAAGTGCAATTACCGGTACATTCAACTCTTTGGCCACCGTTTTTAATGAACGTGAAATCTGACCGATTTCCTGCTCACGGTTACCGCCTTTACCATCGGTTTTACCTTGCATCAACTGAAGGTAATCGATGATGACCATTTGAATATCATACTGCGATTTCAAACGGCGGCATTTGGCACGGAACTCAAAAATATTTAAAGCGGGAGTATCGTCTATAATTAGTGGTGCTTGTTCCAAACGGCCAATTTTGGAATGGATTTGCTGCCATTCCCATTCTTCCATTTTACCTTTACGAATCTTTTCCTGCTCAATCTCTGACTCGCCGGAAATCAAACGATTTACCAGCTGCACAGATGACATTTCGAGTGAAAACACTACCACAGGTTTATTAAAATCAACAGCAGCATTGCGGGCGCAGCTCAGTACAAACGCCGTTTTACCCATAGCCGGGCGGGCAGCAATAATGACTAAATCTGATTTTTGCCAACCCGAAGTCATACGGTCTAATTCGGTAAAGCCTGAGCCGATACCGGTTAAACCATCAGTTTTCTTACGCAGTTCCTCGATTTCTTTTAATGATTCGTGCAAGATGTCATCCATCTTTCTCGAATCGCGGCGCAGGTTGTTTTGGGCAATATCGAATAAGCCCTTTTCTGCCTTATCTAATAAGTCAAGTACGTCGGTAGTATCTTCGTAAGCGTTGTTAATAGTTTCTGAAGAAATGCGTATTAATTCCCGCTGAATATATTTTTGAATAATAATACGAGAGTGGTACTCAATATTGGCTGCGGAGGCTACACGGTTGGTAAGTTCGGTAATAGCATAGGCACCACCAACCATTTCTAATTCGCCCTGCTGGCGCAATTGTGCAGTAACGGTTAAAATATCAACGGGGGAGGTGCGCTCAAAAAGTGTGCGAATGGCATTAAAAATTTTTTGATGCGCTTCTACATAAAACACCTCCGGCTTCAAAACGTCAATAACCGATGACAACGCATCTTTTTCAAGCATTAACGCACCCAATACTGCTTCTTCCAAATCGCGGGCCTGGGGAGGTAACTTGCCTAAGTTAGCATTAGGCGTAGGGGCAAAATTTCTGCCTCTGCGCTCATTGCCGGTACCTGTTTTGCCGTAAGAATTTTCGCCTTCAAAAATCATATCACAACAAAAATAGCCAAAATTAGAATTGAGTTTTTATCGCTCATTCAAGCCACACCTTCAAGGTGTGGTTAACTCATTCCGTCATCCACAAGTTATCCACATGCAATGTGGATAACTTGAATAAAGTTAACTTAAAACCATACATTTAGCCATCTTTCATTCATTATTTATACCTTTAAATTTGTGGATAAATAAATAACACTCGCATATGCAGTAATATTTTATTAAATGTGTTCCGCAGAATTAACGTTACTTTTGCCGCTCATTCAAATTTAGATATGCCAGGAGGACACTTTAAGCCACGCCGTGAAAATAATAACCAGTTAGTATTCGGTATCCGTGCGGTAATAGAAGCCATAGCTTCAGGGAAAGAAATTGAAACTTTGTATTTACAGCGGGGCATCAGCGGTGGCTTGTTTCAGGAACTTAAAAGTGTTTTGCAAGAGCACGAGGTAAGTGCACAATATGTGCCGGTTGAAAAACTAAACCGTTTAACAACCAAAAACCACCAGGGGGCAGTTGCTTTTATATCCTCCATTACGTATCAAAAAATAGAAAACATCATTCCCGAAATCTTTGAGCGGGGAGAGGTGCCGCTTATATTGGTACTCGATAGCATTACAGATGTGCGCAACATGGGCGCTATTGCGCGTACTGCTGAATGCGCCGGCGTACATGCTATAGTAGTTCCATCCAAAGGCTCGGCGCAAATTAATGCGGATGCCATTAAAACTTCAGCCGGGGCATTATATAAAATACCTGTGTGCCGGCATGATAACTTAGTACATGTGGTAAAGTTTTTACAGGAGTCGGGCTTGCAGGCTGTGTGTTGTACCGAAAAAACCAGCGAGTATATTTACAAGCCCGATTATACTTTACCCACCGCCATCGTTATGGGGTCGGAGGATGAAGGCATACGTAATGAGATTATTCGTATAGCTGACCATCTGGCTAAAATTCCGATGCACGGCACTATTGAGTCGCTTAATGTATCAGTATCGGCAGGAGTAATTATTTATGAAGCCATACGTCAAAGAGCTTAGGCTCACTATTGCTGGAGAACCAATAAAACTCCGATAGGGATAAAATAAAGAAGGCAAAAGAAAGGAAAATCAATCCTTCATCTTTTGCCTTTTTTATTTAATCGGGTTTTCTATTTCTTTTTAAATAGGCTTAAAGCCTCCGTTTAGATGTATTTTGTACCGAATTTCTGCTTCACGTCGGCTACCACCTGTTTAACGTTTTGCTCCTGGTCGCGTGGGCAAATGAGGAGTGTATTGTTGGATTCAACCACAATATAGTCATGCAGCCCCTGTAAAACTACCAGCTTATCTTCGGGAACATTCACCATGCAGTTGGAAGAATCATACATAATTACTTTCTCTGCCGGTATAACGGCATTACCTACATAATCCTTTTCGGCCAGTTGATAAATGGATGCCCAGGTACCAAGGTCAGACCATCCAAATTCTGAAGGGAGCACGTATACATTTTCCGCCTTTTCCATTACACCATAATCTATCGATATGTTGGTACAGCGCTGGTAAGCCTGATTAATATGAACTTTTTCGTCGTCGGTATTATAAATAGTGCGTGCCTCTGCAAATATTTCGTGCATATCGGGCAAATGTGTACCAAAAGCGCTGACAATACTTTTGGCCGACCATACGAATATCCCTGCATTCCACAAGAAATCGCCGCTTTGAATGAAGGTTTTGGCCAAATCCAAAGTAGGCTTCTCAGTGAATGTTTTTACTTTATGAAATTCTTCATTAATCACATCTTCGGTATATTGAATATAACCATAGCCCGTATCCGGGCGCGATGGCTTGATGCCCAACGTGATCAGGTAATCATATTGTGAAGCCGTTTGCAACGATTTTTCGATAGCGCTAACAAAAGCATCCTCATTTAAAATCAAATGATCTGACGGGGCCACTACAATAGCTGCATCCGGGTTCAGGCTTTCTATTTTGAATGAGCCGTAAGCCACACAAGGGGCAGTATTGCGCATTACCGGTTCAGTAAGTATTTGCTGGTCGGTCATATCAGGCAACTGCTCTTTCACCAGATCGGTGTAGTTCTCGTTGGTGACCACGTAGATATTTTCTTTAGGGCATATTTTTAAGAAGCGCTCATAGGTGTTCTGAATAAGCGTTTTGCCGGTACCTAAAATGTCAATAAACTGTTTTGGATAAGATGTTCTGCTAATTGGCCAAAAGCGGCTTCCAATACCGCCGGCCATAATAATAGCATAGTAGTTGTTATTCATATGGTTGTATAGTAAACTGGTTGTTGGGCTGTGAAATTAAGTTATTCACGAAATAATAAAACAGTTTATAGCAGAGTTAATGTTAACGCTGATATGAAGCAACAAATGAACAAAATGTTTTGATTGAAAAATCATTTTTGTTCAATATTTTAACACCAAACCCCTCGGTGTTCAAAAAAATTTGTTATTTTGAACTTTTATTTAAATAAGGAAATTCGCGCAAAGAAATGATTGAAACTAAGAAATCGCTGTTTGATAATCTGCAAAACTTTTTCGGATTCGATAACTTTAAAGGTGAGCAGGAAGCGATTATTACAAACATACTTGCAGGCCGCGATACATTTGTGATTATGCCCACCGGTGGTGGTAAATCCATGTGCTACCAGCTGCCTGCTTTAATGAGCGAAGGTACGGCCATTGTGATTTCACCGCTGATTGCGCTAATGAAAAACCAGGTTGACCAGCTCCGGGCATTTGGCGGAACGGATAGCATTGCCCATTTTTTAAATTCCTCGTTAACCAAAGCAGAAGCCGCCCGTGTAAAAGAAGATGTACTGAGCGGGAAAACCAAACTATTATACGTAGCCCCGGAATCATTAACCAAGCAAGAAAATATTGATTTTTTACGTCTCAATCATGTATCGTTTGTTGCGGTAGATGAGGCGCACTGTATTTCAGAGTGGGGACATGATTTCCGCCCGGAGTATCGCAAAATACGCCAGGTAATCAGCAATATTGGTGAAAACATCCCGATTATTGCGCTAACCGCTACGGCAACACCAAAAGTTCAGCAGGACATTCAAAAAAACCTGCAAATGAACAACGCCACTGTATACAAATCTTCTTTTAACCGTTCGAACCTTTTTTACGAAGTACGGGCCAAGCGAAATGTGCTTAAGGAAATTATCAAATTTATTAAGCAAAACGCAGGCAAATCGGGTATTGTATACTGCCTGAGCCGCAAAAAAGTGGAGGAAGTTGCAGAGGCGCTAAACCTGAATGGCGTTAAAGCATTGCCTTACCATGCCGGTTTAGATGCGAAAGTTAGGGCCGATACACAAGACAAATTCCTGATGGAAGATGTGGAGGTGATTGTAGCTACCATTGCTTTCGGTATGGGTATTGACAAACCGGATGTTCGGTACGTTATTCACCATGATGTACCTAAAAGCATGGAAGGTTACTACCAGGAAACCGGACGCGCTGGCCGCGACGGCGGGGAAGGTGTATGCGTGGCTTTCTACTCACAAAAGGATGTAGACAAGCTGCAAAAATTCATGAAAGACAAGCCGGTTTCGGAACGCGAAATTGGCACTCAGATACTCAAAGAAGTTATTGATTACGCCGAATCATCGGTTTGCCGACGTAAACAGATATTGCATTACTTTGGCGAGAACTATGATGAAAGCGGATGCAATTGCATGTGCGACAATTGTGCCACCGCCAAACCACATTTTGATGGCGAAGCCCAGTTACACCAAGCTTTAAGTTTAATAAAGCAATTAGGGGAAAAGTTTGATGATCACCATGTGTTCAGTGTGTTGATGGGGCAGGATAACCCGCAGGTGCACCATTATGAGCATCATTTGCTGAACGTGTTTGGCGCCGGCAAGCAAGAAGGTGAAACCATCTGGAAATCGGTATTACGCCAAGCTTTGTTGGATAACTATCTTTCTAAAGATATTGATCATTATGGCTTACTGCGCTTAACTGAGAAAGGCCACAGTTTTATAGACAATCCTTACAGCATCCGCATGGTGCTCAACACACCATTTGAGGGCAGCGATGATGATGATAGCGAAGATGGGCCAAAGCAAGGCGGGAGTGCGTTAGATACGCAACTGCTGCAAATGCTGAAAGATTTGCGCAAAAAAATTGCAAAGCAAAAGAACCTTCCGCCGTTTGTTATCTTTCAGGATCCTTCATTAGAGGAGATGTGTACGCACTACCCTGTAAATACAGATGAGCTGAAGCAGATTTCGGGTGTAGGTGCTGGCAAAGCAGCTAAGTTTGGAGTTCCGTTTACTGAGCTGATTAAAAAATATGTGGAAGATCATGACATTGACCGTCCGGTTGATATGGTGATTAAAAGTGCGGCCAACAAATCAGCATTAAAGGTTTATATTATCCAAAATATCGACCGCCACCTGGATTTGGAAGATATTGCTTCATCAAAGGGTATATCTTATGAAGATATTTTGCGTGAGGTAGAGTCTATTGTTCACTCTGGCACCAAGCTGAATCTAAACTATTACATTGATGAGGTAATTGATGAAGATAAACAAGAGGAAGTTTATGATTACTTTCGCACCGCTGAAGACGATGACATTGACCACGCTTTACAAGAGTTAGGCCCCGGCGATTATACCCGTGAAGAAGTGCAGTTAATGCGCGTTAAGTTTTTGTCAGAGATGGGTAACTAAACACATCGAATTTTAACATACAACCATTAAAAGAAGAGGCCGGTAATTTACTACCGGCCTCTTCTTTTATTTAGCAATTACCTTAAACTCTGTCCGCCGGTTTTTGGCCCTGTTCTCCTCACTGTTGTTAGAAGCTACTGGTTGGGTTTTGCCGTAACCCTTATATACCAGTTTATCTGCACTAACGCCGTGGCTGGTTAAATAAGTATATACCGAATGTGCCCGGTTCTCTGATAATTTTTGATTCAGTAAATCGCTACCCACATTATCTGTATGGCCGGAAACCTCTATTCGTACTTTGGGATTAAGGCTCAAAAAGTCAGCAATCAACTGTAGCTCCGTTTTCGATTCGGGTTTTAGCGCGTAGCTATTGGTGTCAAAGAAAATATTCTTTAGCACTACTTTACCGCCAACCTCAATTGGGTTCATATTAACGGTAACATTGTAAGATTTAGTGGCATCGTGCCCCTTCAGCGAAAAGTTATCAGAATAAAATAGATAACCGCTTTTAGAAATATTCAGCAGGTAATTTTTTCCGCTGGTCAACGTTGCCAAAAAGTCGCCCTGAGCGGCCGAACTCAAATCTTTATATACCTGTTTATTTTGGTCTAAATCAATAATTTCTACCACTGCTTCAAGCGGCTTTTGAGTGCGACTATCGGTTACGCTTCCTTTTACATAAGTAACTGAATGGGGCCTCAGTTCAACCGGCAATTCAAAAGTATAGATATCATAACCGCCAAAGCCACCCAGGTTGTTGGAAGCAAAAAATGCATATTGCCCACCTGCAGTAAGGGTTAGCCCATTTTCATCGCCGCTTGAATTGATGGGGTAACCCAGATTTTTAGGTTTTCCCCACTTGCCATCCTTGCCTAAGCGGCTCACAAATAAGTCCTTACCCCCTAAGCCCGGCCAGCCATTGGAGCAAAAATAAAAAGTACTGTCATCGGGATGAATAAAAGGTGATTGCTCGTCTAAAGCTGTATTAATATTAGGACCTAAATTTTCAGGTTCGCCCCAGCCCCGGTCTGTAACAGTTGATTTCCAGATGTCGTAACCACCATATCCGCCTTTGCGGTTACTTACAAAATAAAGCGTACGTCCATCGGCACTTATAGATGGCTGAGACTCCCAGCCAGGGGAATTGATGGGCGTAGTCAAATCAAAGGGCTTGCTCCAGTCATCGCCATTGCGCTTAGACACATATATATCACAACGCCCTAATCCATCAGGCCGGTTACAACCGGTAAAAAACAGGTACTTGCCATCCTGTGAAATGGATTGAGCCCCTTCGTTGAAATCGGGCGTATTGATCTGCCTGCTCAAATTGGTAGCGGTAGTCCATTTGCTGCTTTGCTTGGCACTTTTATAAAAATCTTCGTTATTGCTTACTTTACGTGTAAAAATCAGTGTAGCTTCATCGGCTGTAGACACCGGGAGGTACTCATCGTGTTGTGTATTGATCTCTGCACCTAAATTAATGGGTTTAAAAGGTACCGGATGCTGTATAGCATCTAAACTATACTCACAATCGGCCAAAAGCTTGCGGGCATAATAGTTATCCTGCGAAGTAATATTAGGATAGGTGATATACTTTTCCAGATGCGTTTTAGCCTGACCATATTGCCCTGATGAAATTTCCATTTCTCCAAGTTTCAGATAAACTGCTCTGCTAAACTCAGGTTTTAACGTAATCACTTGCTGATACTCCTGCCTGGCTGCCGTATACTGCTGTTGCATGCGGTACACATCTCCCAACTGGGCATGAGCCTCTACAAAATTAGGATCGGCCTCGATAGCTTGTTTCAATAAATTAGCGGCCTCATCAAATTGGTGAAGGCTAATATTGTCACCCGCACGGGCATAGTATTTAATGGCAGTGCTGTTGGTGGTTGTATATTGCCGGGGCTGTGCTATGGCACAACAGGTACAACACAACAAAACAAATTGAAGTAATAGTCGCTTCATACCTTAGGTTTAAATCAGTAAGCTAAAGTTACTGATTTTAAGGAATATTCATATACTTATGCGTCTGTAACGAGACTTCCCATTTAGGATTGTTCATTACATAATCTACAATCAGTGGTGTAATTTCTTTTACCTTAGACCATTCGGGTTGCAAATACAGCTTACATTGGGGGCCTACTAAAGCGGCATGCTGCTCGGCCCATAAAAAATCTGATTTGTTAAACACAATAACTTTTAACTCATTCGCTTTCTGCGCTACATCAGTTAATGGTGCCTTAAACTTCTTAGGCGATAAACAAACCCAGTCCCAATGGCCGGACAGGGGATAAGCGCCAGATGTTTCAATAAAGGTTTGAATACCTTGCTGATGTAATTGGCCGGTTAAATACTCAAGGTTGTACATCAGGGGCTCACCTCCCGTAATTACAACTGCTTTTGCCGGATGCTGTGCAGCATGCTGTATAATTGTGTCGGCCGGGATAAGCGGATGTATCTCTGCATCCCAGCTTTCCTTTACATCGCACCAGTGGCAACCTACATCGCAGCCGGCCAGGCGTATAAAATAAGCTGCTTTACCGGTATTGTATCCTTCGCCTTGTATTGTATAGAATTCTTCCATCAACGGCAGCTGAGTGCCGTCTTCGGGGATAATATGTGCCATAACTTAATTTGCAAAGATACATAATACAGGCAGAGCAATATTTTGAAAAACAACTTGCTTTCATTATTATTTTGTATTATTACATAATAACCAGATAGCCTATGCGCAAACTTTACTTCTCATTGGTAATCATATTGATTACAGTGCTCAATTTCTCATGTGTTGATGTAGTGGAGCATTACGATTTTAAAGCCGACGGCACCTGCAAAGTGGTATATGATTTTGATATGAGCAAAGCCGTATCGGTGCTTATGAACCTGATGTCGGACTCAGTTGCCGCCACCCCTGAATTTTCGATGCGGAAAGATACCATGCTCAACTTTTACAGTGCCTTGCCCGATAGTTTACAGCAGCACATGAGCGCAGATGAAGTAAAGCTGGCAAAAGGCAGTAACCTGGCTATTAAAATGGACTTAAAGCAAAGCCTCATGAAGGCAAGCATTGTGCACGAAGCTAAAGATGTAGCCGAGCTGGAGTACTATTTGCAGCACATGTCGAACATTGCCAGCAACAGCCAGCTCACAAAGGCCGTGAAAGGTGGGCAGGAGAACGGCAAATTTAACCTGCAGCAACTCATTACCGGACAAGATTACTATGTATATCAGGTAACGCCTCACCGTTTTTACCGGATTATTGATATTGCTAAATTTCAAAAGTTCTTAAAGAAGACGCAGTCCACCTTAGCGATGGCCAAAGCCATGCTGATTGATATGCCCTATAAAGTAGTGCTTAACTTTGCAAAGCCGGTAAAAAAGATAAACAATTCCAAAGCCATGGTATCGGCCAACCGTAAACAGGTGGTGTTAGAAACCAATATGGATGAAATTATTCGTAATCCATCTATTATGAATCTTAAGATCGATTTTGAATAAGCCTTATGCCTTGGTATGATGTTGGTGAAGCCAGCCAGTTTGAAAGTGATCACATTTTTGAGATAAGAGCTGGCAAATCAAATTTATGCCTTATTAAATGCGAGGAGCAATTGGTGGCTACGCAACTCAAATGTCCGCATGCGGGCGCTTGGCTTAGTAATGGATGGTGCAAAGATGGTAAACTGGTATGCCCTTTACACCGGTACAGTTATGATTTGCAAAGCGGACGAGGGAGTGCTGGTCAGGGTGATTATATTGAGGTTTATCCGGTTAAGGTTGAGAATGGACGGGTTTTTGTAAACGTAAATTCTTTTACCGATACACTTAAACAATTATTAGGTTATGGAACTCAAAGAAATTGAAGCCCTTACTGCACGCTTTTACAAAGCCATTAGTTTTACGCATAACCATGTACCCAGTTTAGCTAACCTGCAATCCATGTTTTATGGTAGCGGTATACTGATTAATAACAGTTTTGCTACACCCATTGGGTATACTGTAGAAAGTTATTTGAATTATATTGAAGCCCAGGTTGCGGGAGCTGATATGAAGCAGTTGTTGCAACGCGAGGTAAGCGGACAAACTGAAGTGTTTGGAAAGGTCGCCCAGCGTATCAGTGTATATGAATATACTTTAGCAGAAATTATTCCGGCACAAATGCCACGAGGCGTTAACTATATACAATACATCCAAACAGATGCCGGTTGGCGCATAGTAAGCATGAGTTGGTGTGACGAGAACGAAAACCACCTGGTGCCTGATCGATATATTACGCCTAACACCAATAGTTTAGAAAGCGAGTACATGGACTCCTGAAAAATATAAAAGGGAAAGCTGATTGCTTTCCCTTTTATATTTTAATTATTGATAGACCTCTTTATTAGCAGAAGCTAAAGTGTTTTTTAACAAGCCGATAATCGTCATTAAGCCAACACCGCCCGGTACAGGGGTAATATAGGAGCATTTAGGTGCCACGTTTTCGAAATCAACATCACCATACAATTTATAACCCGATTTGGTTACGGTGCTGCTTTCGCGGTTCATGCCTACATCAATAATGACGGCACCTTCTTTTACCATATCAGCAGTGACAAAATTTTTCTTGCCGATGGCTACAATTAAAATATCAGCATCTAAAGTAAACTTCTTGATATCAGGTGTGCGGCTGTGGCATATGGTTACGGTACAGTTACCAGGTTGTGCGTTTCGCGCCATCAGTATACTCATGGGGGAGCCTACAATATTACTGCGGCCAACCACCACACAATGTTTCCCTGATGTTTCAACTCCATACTCCTGCAACATTAATGTAATGCCATAAGGGGTAGCCGGAATAAACGAGGGCAACCCACGCTGCATACGGCCCAAATTGATAGGATGAAAGCCGTCCACATCTTTACGCGGGTCTATTTTTTCAGTTACCTTTTCAGGGTCAATATGCTTAGGCAAAGGTAGTTGTACAATGATGCCGTCAATGTCCTCATCGGCGTTCAGCTCGGCTACTTTTGATAGCAATTCATCTTCTGTTACGGTGTCTTCATAGCGCACTAAGGTAGATTTAAAACCTACCTTTTCGCAGTTGCGCATTTTGCTGGCCACATAAGTTTCGCTGCCACCATCATGCCCAACCAATACCGCTACCAAATGCGGTTTGCGGCCGGTACGTGATAAGAGTTCTGCTGCCTGTTCGGCAATTTCTCCTTTTAATTTTTCTGAAACGTATTTTCCGTCGAGTAGTTGCATATTGCCCCCTAACCCCCTAAAGGGGGAATTGAAGTTTATTTGTTATAAATTGCTATATAAAAACTAAGCCCTCTCACTTAGTTCCCCTTTAGGGGGCGGAGGGGGCTTTTAATCTAATTTCAACACTGCCATAAACGCCGATTGCGGGATTTCTACGTTACCCACCTGGCGCATGCGCTTTTTACCTTTTTTCTGTTTCTCCAGCAGCTTACGCTTACGTGAGATATCACCGCCATAACACTTGGCGGTTACATCTTTACGTAAAGCCCGCACGTTTTCGCGTGCAATTACTTTGGCACCGATAGAAGCCTGAATTGCAATTTCAAACTGTTGGCGTGGTAAAAGCTCTTTCAGCTTTTCACATATCTTCTTACCAAAATCGTAAGAGTTGCTGCGGTGAATTAATGATGATAAAGCATCCACCGGTTCACCATTCAGCTTAATATCTAAACGTACCAGATCTGATTGGCGGTAACCTATTTGAGTATAGTCGAACGAGGCATAACCTTTGGAAATCGTTTTCAACTTATCATAAAAATCGAATACAATTTCGCCCATCGGCATCTCAAAAATGAGTTCCACGCGGTCGGCTGTCAAATACGACTGGTTAACAATAGTTCCACGCTTTTGGATACATAATGACATAACCGGGCCCACAAACTCAGCTTTGGTAATAATGTTAGCCTTAATGTAAGGCTCCTCTACATATTCCATTTTGCTGGGGTCTGGCAAGTCGGACGGGTTATTTACAATCAGCTCTTCCAGCTTTGTGGTATAGGCAATGTAAGATACGTTGGGAACGGTGGTAATTACCGTCATGTCAAACTCGCGCTCCAAGCGCTCCTGGATAATTTCCATGTGCAGCATGCCCAGGAAACCGCATCGGAAACCAAAGCCCAAAGCAGCGGATGATTCCGGCTCGAAAACCAATGAAGCATCGTTTAGTTGCAGTTTAGCCATAGACTCACGTAGCTCTTCATAGTCTTCAGTATCAACCGGATAGATACCGGCAAATACCATAGGCTTCACTTCTTCAAACCCCTGAATACCTTCGGCTGCAGGGCGCTCAACTAAAGTGATGGTATCACCAACTTTTACTTCTTTTGCTTCTTTTATGCCAGAGATGATGTAACCTACGTCGCCTGTTTTAATTACATCTTTAGGCAGCTGGTTAAGTTTTAAAGTGCCTACCTCATCGGCAAAATACTCTTTGCCGGTAGCCATAAACTTCACTTTGGTATTTTTCCTGATCTCGCCGTTTACCACCTTGAAGTAAGCAATAATACCACGAAAAGAGTTGAATACCGAGTCAAATATCAAAGCCTGCAATGGCGCTTCAGGATCGCCCACGGGTGCAGGTACACGCTCGATTATAGCACGCAATATATCGTTTACACCCATGCCGGTTTTACCGGAGGCGGCTAATATTTCTTCGCGTTTACAACCAATCAAATCTACAATCTGGTCCTTTACTTCCTCGGGCATAGCGCCGGGCAAGTCCATTTTGTTCAGCACAGGTATAATTTCCAGGTCGTTTTCCAGCGCCAGGTACAGGTTGGATATAGTTTGGGCCTGTATACCTTGCGAGGCATCAACAATCAATAATGCGCCCTCGCAGGCAGCTATTGAACGTGATACTTCGTAAGAGAAGTCAACGTGGCCGGGGGTGTCAATCAGGTTGAGTACATAATCCTGCCCGTCCAGTTTATAATTCATCTGGATGGCATGACTTTTAATGGTGATACCGCGCTCGCGTTCCAGGTCCATATCATCTAATAACTGGGCCTGTGCTTCGCGCTGGGTAATGGTATTGGTGTATTCAAGCAACCGGTCGGCAAGGGTACTTTTACCGTGGTCAATATGTGCTATGATACAAAAATTACGGATGTGCTTCATTTATACTGCAAAAATAACTTTTTAGGCGGATAATTGTGTATCACATCTTTGAATAAGCTAATTATACTATGCACATCAGTCATCAACTCATTCAATATTTACAAGAAAGTTTAAGTGTCACTTTAAATGTTGAAATTGAGATTAGGAAAGTAACGCAGGTAAATGGCGGAAGTATTAACCATGTTTACCAGTTACATACCTCACATTACAGCTTTTTGCTAAAATTAAACAGCAAGTATACTTACCCTAAGATGTTTGAACTGGAAGCTGCGGGATTACAGGCAATAAGCGATACAGGAACTATAAAAACTCCTGAAATAGTGCTTTGCAACAGTTACGAAAACCAAAGCTTTCTGCTACTCGAATGGATAGAAACAATAACACCAAGCTCCCGCAGTTCTGCTTTATTGGGTGAACAGCTGGCTGCCATGCACAAAAGCAGCAATGCATATTTCGGGTTTATGCATGATAATTATATGGGCTCATTGCCACAATCCAATACGCGGCGTAGCACTTGGGCCGACTTCTTTATTGTTGAACGCCTGCAACCTATGGTGCGTTTAGCGTTAAATAAAAATCTATTGTCTCCTGCTGATGCGGATGACTTCGAGCGGTTATATAAACAAGTACCGCAGCTTTTTGATGAAGAAGCCCCTTCTTTACTGCACGGCGATCTATGGAGCGGAAATTATATTATTGATGTTGAAGGTAAACCTTATTTAATCGACCCGGCTGTAAGCTATGGACACCGGGAGTTCGATATGGCCATGACCACCTTATTTGGTGGTTTTGAAAAGGATTTTTATCAAACTTATAACGAGAGTTACCCCTTAGCTACAGGGTGGCAGCAACGGGTGGATTTATGGAATCTTTATACCTTGCTATTGCACTTAAACCTGTTTGGTAAGAGCTATCTGAACCGGGTAAAATCTGCTTTACAGCAATATCTATAACTTACAATTCTTCCAACACTACCGGCGTACCGCTTAATTTAAGCGCTACCTGGTTTTTACTGGCGGTAAGTATTGTTTTAACCGCTGCATCTCCTCCGGCGTTTAACCGATATAATGCTACTTGCCTGTGGTTTAAAGTTTTAAAATTGTAGTTGATTTGATGTGCATCATCGGTATTGGTGATGACATACAACGTTTTGTTGCCTTGCCGGTAAATATCTATTAAAGGTTGTTGGTTAACTGTTTTCTCATAGCGGTAATTACCCATCAGTTTGCGCAATTGTAAAATGTAATCTGCCGCCGGTCTGAGTTTGGTTTCTTCGCTCAAGCCCGAGGTGGCAAAGCGTGCTTCGCTATTGGGTGTGTCATCAAATAACTGATAAAAAAACAGCCTGTTAATGCCATACCGTGCATACAACAGCGCCGTACGTACAATCCAATCAGCCTGAATCATTAATGCAGGTTTGCTTGGTGTAGCCGCTGCGCGCTGAATGCTTTTTTGATTAATATCGTAACCGGCCTCTGTAATCCATACCGGTGGTTTGTTAGTTAAACTATTTGCATAATTTACAAACTGGTTAGCCAGCTGCGCCGCCTGAGATGTTTCGGGTGAAATGCCTGTAGTTCCGAGTTCGTGCGTACTTAAATTATCATTTGCTGAATAGAAATGATAATTAACTACGTCAAAACACAAATCAACCTGCCCATTAGGTTTGTACCCGCGATGCTTTTTACACCATTCCACCATGGCTTTCAGGTAATCTAAGTTAGGGTCAGCCAAGCCGGCCATTACCACCTGCATCGATGGATCGGCGTTTTTAACACCTGCATTTTTACCCAAACGGCCCTGGTCGCCATCATAAAAGGCAGAGAGGTTAGCGGCATATTCTTCGGCGGTTTGGTGCGCTTTGTCACCTTTCCACCACTTGTCGCGCTCATTATCGCATTCCATATAATGCACGGTGTTCAAGCCGATTTTGATTTCATTAACCGCATCACCATTCCAGCGGCGGGTGGTATCAACTTTCACCAGTGCCCGGTTCACCTTTGTATTTGCACCATACCGTGCTGCAAACCGGAAAGCCATTTTAGCTTGCTGCAGGTAAGAAGCCGGCAGCGAGCGGTTGGCACCATAAGGAGCCGGCACATTCTCATTATCGCGCTGATCAGTAGGGTAGGTGTCTACCAGCCATTGCGGACAGGTCTTGATACAAGCCAGCACCAACATCCCTTCTTTTTTACAACGCTCATACATGGCATCATAATTCCAGCTGCCATTGCGCGAAGGGTTGAATGTATAATGATCTCGCTCCGGCTCCAGGTGCATCCAATCCAAATAATGCCGAACGCCCGTGAATGATTTAGCTAAAGCCATTTTAGGCTCATATATTTTATCTGCATCGGCAGGGTGTGCCGGGTCTTGCAGAAAGTTCCACTCGTAGGCATTAATGCCAAACATATTGTTGAGTTGAACCGTAGCAGGCCGGGTGGCTAAACTGCTGGGCTGGCTATAGCAGCTTTGCACTATTGTAATTAACAATGCTAAGAATATCACCGGTGGTTTCAATAGCAAGCAAGCACTGTTGGAGATTCGCATAATCACAAATATGACGAAACCCATTGGCAGCGGCAATTAAAAGGTATTATAATCCAAATCGCTCAAATCTTTTACCGAACCAAAGCCAATAACGTCTTTAACTACATTACTATCGGTTAACTCTACAGCGCGCACCAATTTATCGGCACCAAACTTATCTTTGATGGCATGCATGGTTTTTAAAGCAGTTTGGCGCTGCTCCATGTCTTCAAACAAGTTGAACAGTGCATCGCCGTTGTTTACAAAGTTGGTAACGGCCACACGCAAACCGGTTACTTGGTGATTAAATACCGGTGCGCTGGCGGTTACTTCTTCAAACTTCTCAATCCGTATGCGTATCATCCGCATCAAGCTGATGGCATCCTGTACAGGAGTAGTAATGGTGAAGGCATCATCCCAGCGGCTTCCATCTTCATAGTTAGCTGTAAAAGCTATGGCCTTACAGTAAAATTTGTGTCTCACCATTCGTTTTTCCAGGGTGAGGCACAAGGTCATAAACAGTTGTTCTAAATACTGCATGCTTTTCCGCTTCTCGCCCGAGATTTGGCGCATAGCCTGCATGCCCCGGTATTCGTGCGCTACAATATTGGTTTCAATAAAATTGAGGCGGCAGTGCCAATAATGCCCTTCAATACTTTTAAATACAGCTTTAAGGCGTTGCGCCGGGGTGTAGCGCATTTGCAGCGGCGTCATAATACCGGCGCGCTCAAGGCGATAAGCCATGTTGCGGCCAATACCGGGCAAATCGCCCAACTTTAGCGGGTGCAGTACTTCATCAATGTTTTGGGGAGTGATGAGCAGTAAGCCACCTTTCTTTTTTCCTAAGTCTGAGCCCAGTTTGGCCAAAAATGCATTGGGGGCAATGCCCACTGAGCAAGTGAGCCAATCGCCTACATTTCTTAAAATATCTTCTTTTATTTGCCTGGCCAACTCTACCGGGTGCTCATGCAGCCGCTCGTAGCCATTCAAATTTACAATAGCCTCGTCAATGCTTTTGGGTACTACATCTTTGCTATAGCCTTGCAGCACATGTATAATTTTTTTGTGAAATTCCCGGTAACGTGCCGGATTGCTTTCCAGCGGAATAAGATCAGGGCAAGTTTTAATGGCCTCATTGAGCCGCATACCGGCTTTTACGCCACGCTCTTTGGCTTCAGTTGATAGGGAGATAACACAGCCAAACTTACCTGTATACACACAAACCCCGACCGGCCGGTTGCGCAGCCAGTAATTTACCTGCTGCTCGCAACGGGCAAAAAAGCTGTTCATATCCACAAACAGCACTCTGGGTTCAGTTTTAGGTTGTAATGAATTTTGATTCATAAACAAAAATTGCTAATATTTTTAGCAATAACAACCCTTGATCCAGAATGTTGAAAAGTAATTTAAGCAGCTACACAAATACTCAAAAACGATAAGAGGCGGAAATGGTTAATTTCTGCCTCTTATAAATTTAGTTTCAGCAACTTTCATTCGCCTCTTTTCAAGCCAAATTTTTCAATCTTACTATATAAGTGACTGCGTTGAATATCGATGTCGTCTGCCGTTTTTGATACATTCCAGTTGTTTTTCTCCAACTTGAATTTGATATACTCACGTTCTGCGTAATCTTTATACTCCTGGAAGTTTTTGAATTGATCAAAATCTGTCTGCGGGGCCGCAGCTGCGCTTGCCGCAACAGCAGTTACCGGTGCCGATGGATTGGCGAATGCTTTTACATCAGTATCGGTGATTACCTTATCGCTCAAAATGATTAAACGCTCAATCATATTGCGCAACTCACGGATGTTACCCGTCCACGGCAAAGCTTTCAATGCTTCTAAAGCCGGCTCGCTGATGCGCTTGGTAGGCATACCGTACTCATTACAAATTTCCTCCAAAAAGCTTTGCGTTAACAGGGGTATATCATCGCGGCGCTCAGCCAGCGGAGGTACGTGAATTAAAATTACACTTAAACGGTGGTACAAGTCCATCCGGAAATTACCATCCTCAATTTCTTTTAATAAATCTTTATTGGTTGCCGCAACAACACGTACATCTACCTCAATTTCTTTTTCGCCGCCTACACGGGTAATGCGGCTTTCTTGCAGAGCACGAAGTACTTTAGCCTGGGCAGAATGGCTCATATCGCCAATCTCATCCAAAAACAAAGTACCACCACTGGCCGACTCGAATTTACCAATGCGTTGTTTAACTGCCGAAGTAAATGAGCCCTTTTCGTGACCAAACAATTCACTCTCAATCAGCTCTGATGGAATGGCCGCACAGTTAACTTCAATTAAAGGAGCATTGGCACGGTTTGATTTTTCGTGCAACCAGCGGGCTACCAATTCTTTACCACTACCATTGGCGCCGGTTACCAGTACCCGAGCCTCAGTAGGGGCTACGCGGTCTATGGTTTCTTTAATTTTCATGATGCCTTGTGAGTTACCCAAAATTGGGCGTACTTTAGACACCTTGCGTTTCAGCGTTTTGGCTTCTACCACCAACGAGCCACGGTCGAGCGCGTTGCGAACGGTAATGAGCAGGCGGTTTAGGTCAGGCGGTTTCGAGATAAAGTCGAAAGCTCCTTTTTTACTGGCTTCTACGGCAGTTTCTACCGTACCATGGCCAGAAATCATGATGAATGGCAGATCGGGTTTAATGGCTAAACCTTCGGTCAGCACTTCCATGCCGTCCATCCGGTTCATTTTGATATCACAAAGCACCAAATCATAGTCGTTTTTTTGAATCATGGTTAACCCATCAATTCCGTTGTCAACGTCTTCTACCTGATAATCTTCGTATTCCAGTATTTCGCGTAAAGTATTGCGGATGGCCCGCTCGTCGTCAATAATTAAAATTTTTGCCATTGTTGGTTGTTCAGTAGGTAGTAATGGAAACGCCGCTAATATAGGTAAATGTATAGAAAATGCAACACTTATTTTTTGAGATGAACGATGGTTAGTAGGAGAAAAGACAAAGAATGGAAGGTTGAAGAAAATTGAATTAAAGAGCAAGGAGACTTATATCTTATCGTCTTTTTTACTTTCTGCAACAGTCTTTCATCCCAACAAAAAACCCTCCCTGCATGAAGCAGAAAGGGTTGATATCAGCAGCAAAAGTGTAAGCCGGGTTCTGTTCTGCAGGCCGGGGCCCACAGCTTCTATCATTCATCTGGATACTGTTGTTACCAACAGCCTTTAGCAACCTACCCATTCTGACAACGGCAGCCGAAGCCACCAATAGGGAACGAGCCGTTCCGCGTTCAGAACCTATTTGGTTTTTCAACTCCTGAGGTTTACCGCAATTGCAGTTACCTGCAAAGGCCGTGGGCTCTTACCCCGCGTTTTCACCCTTACCTGCCCAAAGGCCGGCGGTTTATTTTCTGTGGCACTTGCTGTCGCCCGCTGACGAGGCGCCTTCCCGTTAGGAAGCAGGATGCTCTGTGTTGCCCGGACTTTCCTCCACCTGTATTGCAAGGCAGCGATAGAACGTTTTGCTTGGCAAAGGTACACAAATTATAGAGGATAACGCCTGTTTACTGACAGGCCGCTAAATCGTGGTTTACCTGCCCGGTGGTATAAGTACCCAATTTGTTGCCGAAAGAATTGGTGATATAAGTAATTACTTCCGCAATCTCAACCGGTGCCAACCCCGAAGGTGGCATTTTTTGGTAATAAGATTTTTTATTGATCAGCAGTGGTTGCTGCATGCCATTATTGATGATACAGGTAAGACTGCTCTTATTGCTTTTGATGTAAGCCGCATCTGTAAGCGGCGGAATCAAGGTGCCTAAACCTTCGCCGTTAGCGGCATGGCAGTTTTGGCAATGGCTTTGGTAAACCACTTTACCCGAAGTATAATACCGCTTAAATTCCAGTTCCTGTTCGCTCTGGCAGGAGCAAGCTATTGCCATTACGAAAGCGAACAGAAGGCCGGGTATCAGGAATTTCATTGGGCAATGGTTTGTTCCGGTTCCTGCTGTAAGGTTTTAATGTCGGCAATCAGTTTATCTACGTCATCGGGATTGGTGCCATTGTATACACTGCCCCTGATGCGCTTTTGCTTATCTATTAATATAAAATAACCGTCGTGCGTGTAGCCTCCGTTTTCGCCTTTGGTTTCGGCTACGCCCATCAGGTAGCTTTTGGCTAACTGGTAAGTTTCATCCTTGGTACCCTGTAACAACCACCAGGTATTACCACTAATACCCAAACCGTCGGCATATTTTTTTAATACGGCTACACTATCATGCTTGGGGTCAATGCTGTAGGAAATAATTTTGAAATTGCCATCCTTTTTAAATGCATTGTACACCTTCAGCATATTGCGGTGCATTACCGGGCATATAGAAGGGCAGGAGGTAAAGAAGAAATCAGCTACATAAATATCGCCATCCAATGATTTATTGGTAATGCTATCGCCGTACTGGTTTACAAACTTAAAGGCCGGTATAGTGGCATAGGCAGTGTCAGTAACCGTTTTACCGTCAACAGTTTTGGTTACGGGCGTGCGATTACCTAATACAGGAAGCTTTTGCTGGTTGGTTTGCTTTAAGTTACAGGCGGTTTGCAGCGCCATAGCTGCTAAAGCAAAGGCAAATATTCGTTTCATTATTTATATTTGGTAATAAACTGGGCTGCTTTGTCGTTAGCCGCTTGCAACTGGCCTTCCACTTTCGAGAGCTGCTTTTTTTGCTCGTTCAGGTATTGCTCAATTTCCTGATCAGATTTTCCCTTGTATTCCGGGTTGAAGTTATGCATCCACTCTTCCATGGTACTATCAGCAGCCATTAAATCAGATTTTACAAACGCGCCTTCCTGGTTTAAAGCCGGGTTCTGTTTCAGCATAGTGTCCAGCTTCATTTTTTGGGTTTGCGCCTTATCCTCACCAGACATGGCTTTATCATGCATCTTTATGATATCATCCAATAAAGCTTTTTGTTTAGCTTTTGGATCGGAACAGGAACTCAGGGCAAGCATTACTAATGCCGCTGCGATAAATGATTGTTTCATTACCTTAATTAAGTACAATGCAAACTTACAACAAGCAGGCTGTGATTACAAACCAACCCACCTATTAAAGTTCCCTGACGTAAAGGATATAGTCAGTAACGGGTAATTTTTCCAATCCATCTGCTTTAAGTTGCTGGCCGATCTGCGCCCGGTGATGCGTACCATGGTTAATAACATGACCTAATATATCCTGCAGTTGGTTGGAGAACATTTCTCCTTTAGAATTTTGGTAAGTGATGATGCTTTCAAAATCTTCTTCTTTCAGACCGGAAAGGTAGTTGAGCCATTGCATATGGTAATCATCAATCATGCTCTTCAGATCATCACTCTGCCCACCAGACCATAGTTCGCTGGTAGAAGAAGGTAAGCCCTGGCAGCGTTTTAGCCATATTTGTTGTGCTGCCAACAGGTGTGCCATCAGTCGTACTGCTTGTGCTGGTTTGTACCCGGCAAAGATGCTTTGCAGTAAGAGTTGGTTGGCGTATTTATCATAATTAAATAAGCGGATAAAATACTGTTTCATAGTTTTGCTTTGTTAAGCAAGTTAGTAAAACTCATCTTTTGCCATGACTATTAAGCAAGCTGATGTTCTTCTTTATATTTTGAAAAGCGTTATTGGCACCGCCATCGGCTATTACATCTATAGTGCCTACCCGGGGGTAGGTGCCTGGTGTTTGATATCTATTGTGCTGGTCTTAACGCCCGACCGTAAAGATGGTACTCAGTTAGCCATCAATCGCATTAAAGCCAATTTAATAGGTGCGGCCATAGGGCTGATATTGTTTTTCATTCATCCGATGAATTTACTGATGATGAGTATTGGCGTGGCACTGGCCATTATAATTTGCGAGCTATTGAAACTGCAGGCAGTTACCCGGTCGGCCGCGGTAGCAGTACTGATTATATTGGTGCACGAAAAAGGCAAATACTTTTGGGATGTTGCGCTTGAGCGTGCCGCCGGGGTAGTAGGCGGCTGCCTTATTGCCATACTGCTCACTTTAATTTTTCATGCTTTTGTAGATAAGGCCAAGCAAATACATCACGAAAACTTTACCGAATAAAAAATGCCTGCAAGTTTTGCAGGCATTTTTTATATGATGTGGCTTTAAGCAGTGACTACTTCAGCAACTCTGCCTTGGTGGCATCCAGAATTTTGAATGATTCTGCTGAGTTAGCGGCTTCAGCATATACACGCAATACCGGCTCAGTACCTGAAGGGCGTATCATTACCCATGATTCGTTTTCGAAGAAGAATTTGAAACCATCTAAATCTTCGGTTTTTACGATTCTAAAGTCGCCGAAACCGTTGTACTCACCCGATTTGCAGGCCGAAATAATTTGCTGTTTCTTCTCTTCGGTTACGTGCAAATCATAACGCTCAACAGCAAACGAACCTACTACGCTGTAAATTTCCTGAACCAAATCAGTTAAACTACGGCCGGTTTTCGCCATAAACTCCCAAATTACCAAGCCAATCCAGATACCGTCGCGCTCTGGGATATGACCCGCAACTGCTATACCGCCCGATTCTTCGCCACCCACCAGGAATGGATTGCCAGAATTCACAATTAAATCGCAAATGTATTTGAAACCGATTTTGGTAACGGTGTTATTAATGCCATAGGCATCACACAATTTCTGAATTTTGCTGGTACAAGAGAAAGTAGAGTAAACTTCGCCTTTCTCGCCTTTCACTTTATACATGTAGTGAATTAATAACAACAAAATATGGTGCGAGTCTACGAAGTTACCGTCCTGGTCATATAAGCCAATACGGTCGGCATCGCCATCAGTTACCAAACCCGAAGCAATCTCGCCTTCTGAAGCTTTAATCAGCTCTTCAAATGGTTGCAGGTTACGCTGGATAGGCTCGGGAGCCTGGCCACCAAAGCCCTCGTTATGATCGCAATGCATGAAGGTAATATCCGGGAACAGGCGCTGCATTACATTTTGGCCGGCACCATACATGGCATCATAAGCCCAGCTCATGCCGCTGTTGCGAATGGCATCAAGGTCGAACTTTGCCTCAATGTCTTCCACATACATATCTTCCAGATTGACGAATTCTACCAAACCATCTTTTTGATATTCGGCTACAGTTTTCAAATTTCCGTTAAAGGTTTCCGGAATCAGCGATTCTACTTTTTCAATAGTATCAGGCGTAGCCGGGCCACCATAGCTGGCTTTAATTTTATACCCGTTATATGCCGGAGGATTATGGCTTGCAGTGATGATGATACCTGCAGAGGCACCTTTACGCACAGTACCCAATGATATCATGGGGGTAGATACAAAAGTATTTTCGGCACGATATACTTTAACACCATGTGATGCCAATACGGTGGTAGTTACATCAGCAAATAAAGGTCCGCCGAAGCGGGGATCAGCACCTACAACGGCTGAAGGGTTATCAAAACTTTCTTTTAACCAAAGGGCAGTACCTTCGGCTACGCGTTTTACATTATCAACGGTAAAGTCGTCAGCTATAATAGCTCTCCAGCCATCGGTACCAAATTTAATTTTAGTCATGGTAGAATATAGTATGTTTAAAATCTTAATTTTAGGGCCTAAAAATTGGTTCGAAGTTAATAAGTTATCTCACAATTGCAATTAAGGTGTTGATAAATATCAATAGCTTAATATTTAATCAACTATATGTTAATCAGCGGCGTGCATATTATCGCTTCAGGCAATTTTCTCGCGCCAAACGTTTGTTATGTGGATTTTAACACGGTTGAGTAATTAATGTTTTAAAACCATTTGTCGAGATCAATTAAAAACATCTTTAGCAATAAGTATCATTAACATTCTGTATATCCACTTTCATGTTCAGCGAGCAAACCCTAAAAAAATTCGAAAATACCGAGACTCCATTTTACTATTATGATTTAAACCTGCTGCGCCAAACGCTGCAAGCGTGTAAGCAAGCAGCCGATCGTTATAACTATCACGTGCACTATGCGCTAAAAGCCAACTTTAATCCGGCCGTTTTAGAGGCCGTACAAGCTACAGGCTTTGGTGCCGATTGTGTAAGCGGTAATGAAGTTAAAGCAGCTATTGCTCATCAATTTACTGCCAGCAAAATAGTGTTTGCAGGTGTAGGTAAAAGCGATAAAGAAATTAATGCGGCATTGGATGCTGACATTTTTTGCTTCAACGTAGAATCGGTACAAGAACTTGTAGTGATTAATGATTTAGCTATAGCAAAAAATAAAACAGCGAAAGTGGCCATACGTATTAACCCGAATGTAGATGCGCATACCCACCGTTTTATTACTACAGGGTTGGACGAAAACAAATTTGGCATTAACACCTGGCAGCTAGATGATGTGGTGTTTACATTAGGCAATAGTACCAACTTACAATTTATTGGTATTCACTTTCACATTGGCTCACAAATTACCGAGCTGGATGTGTTTAAGGATTTGTGTGTAAAAGCGAATGAGTTGAGCGAATGGTTTGAACAGCGCGGATTGAATGTACAGGTGCTGAATGTAGGTGGCGGTTTAGGTATTGATTACCGCACGCATGAGGCACAGCCTGTAGCAGATTTTGACAATTATTTCCGCATTTTTAATGAAAACCTTATTGTAAAAGAGGGGCAGGAAGTACATTTTGAGTTAGGCAGGTCGCTGGTCGCTCATTCTGCCAGCCTGATTGCGCGGGTGCTGTATGTAAAAAATGGTATCAACAAAAACTTCCTGGTGCTGGATGCCGGTATGACGGAATTGATTCGCCCAATGCTATATCAAGCGTATCATCAGATTGAAAATTTAAGCAAGACAGTTGATGAAGGGAAGAAAATGGTAGGTTATGATGTAGTTGGCCCTATATGCGAGAGCACCGACTGTTTTCAAACCGACGTGCAACTGCCCGAATCGCAGCGCGGCGATTTGCTGGCCATCCGTACGGCCGGCGCTTATGGCGAAGTGATGGCGTCGGGCTATAACCTGCGCGACCGTGTGCAAAGTATCTATTCTGATGCGGAATGATACTTAACAAAAACATTATAGCTGGGTAATGATAACTTGATATGGTGCAGCTAATTTGGTATCAGTTAAATGATAATCATATGAAAGCTGCATCATTTTTGTTTAATATCATCAGAGGTATTCGCGAGCGTCTATTCATCAGTAACATCAAATCTTCGTTTATTCACTAATTTAAATCTTAACTTTTATTAGTTGATTTTAATTAGTCAATTTGAGCCGGTACAATTAATGGCCTATTATTAATGGAAGAAAACCGGCTGAACAGACAATTATTTGGCGATGATTTTGCGTGGGGTGTTTCGGCTGCTGCTTTTCAAACAGAAGGGGCATGGGACACCGACGGCAAAGGGCCGTCAATTTGGGATGCCTTTACCCACAAAAAGGGCAACGTAAAAAACAAGCAGAACGCCGATGTGGCCTGCGATTTTTATAACCGCTACCGGCAGGATATTGACCTCATTAAGCAGATGGGTATCCCCAATTTCCGTTTCTCCTTAAGCTGGTCACGCATTATTCCTCAAGGAACCGGGGCTATTAATAAATCCGGAGTTGATTTCTACAACCGGGTAATCAATTATTGTTTGGAGCAGGGTATTGAACCTTGGGTAACCATTTATCACTGGGATTTACCCTTAGCCCTTGAGTTAAAAGGCGGCTGGACTAACCGCGATATCATCAGCTGGTTTACAGAATATACGGCTGTTTGTGCTCATGCCTTCGGCGACAGGGTAAAGCATTGGATGGTAATGAATGAGCCGGCCGTATTTACCGGTGCGGGCTACTTTTTAGGCATACATGCGCCCGGCAAACGTGGCCTGCGTAACTTTTTGCCGGCAGTACACCATGCGGTTTTATGCATGAGCGCAGGAGCCAAACAATTACGTTCGCAATTGCCAAGTGCCAATATTGGAACCACTTTCTCTTGCTCGCATATTGAGCCCTACCGGCAAACAAAAAATGATGCAGAAGCTGCCAGCCGCGCTGATGCCCTGATCAACCGCCTGTTTATTGAACCTGTTTTAGGTTTGGGCTATCCGGTTAAAGAATTGCGGGTGCTAAAGCAATTGGACAAATACATTTTACCGGGCGACGAAGAACTGATGCCGTTTGAGTTTGATTTTATCGGCCTGCAGAATTACACACGCGAACTGGTAAAATATTCTTTTTTTGCCCCTTACATTGGTGCCAGCCTGGTTAAAGCGCAAAGCCGGAAAGTAGAGACTACGGAGATGGGCTGGGAGGTATATCCGCCAGCTATTTATTATATACTTAAAAAGTATGACCAGTACCCGCAGATCAAAAAAATGCTGATTACGGAAAATGGTGCAGCATTTAAAGATAATCTGATAAATGGGGAAGTAGATGACTTAAAGCGAACCGAATACTTAAAAAACAACATCGTCCAAGTGCTTAAAGCGCGCCAGGAGGGATGCAAGGTAGAAGGCTATTTCGTATGGACACTTACCGATAATTTTGAATGGGCCGAAGGCTATAACCCACGTTTTGGGCTCATTCACATCAATTTTGAAACCCAGCAACGTATCATCAAAAATTCGGGCCACTGGTATGGGAGGTTTTTAAAAGGTTGATGGTTTATAATTCATGGTATGTATATCTTTTCAACCATGAGCTATAAACCATCAACTATAAATTTCTCTAATACCTCATGAAAGCAGCAATAATGCTCTCTTTAGGCATGTGTTCTCTATCTAAAATGCTTACGCTGCCGCCATTCAGATACGTATTAATAGCAGCTCGATCAATCAAACATTCATCATCGTCCTGCTTTTCAGCATGGATTTCCAGTTTGCTGTCATCCTCGTTAAACTTACCCCAAATGTGTTCGTTTTCACAAATAAACAAGTCAGACACCTGCGCATAATAACTGGCCGGTATCACTTTTTCGGGCATAGATGACGTTAAAGGTGTGGCAATCTGGTTGTAGTAATTCTCCAGCGCTTTCCTGGTGCGTTGTTTGAAATATGGAGCCAATATTTCGCGGGCTTTCTCAAACAATACATTTTGGTTCTCATGCTCCTGGTTGCCGGTAATGCCTTCTTCGGCGATGTAATTGTATTTGGAAACGCTTTTGTAAATCGGAATCAAATACTCAACGCCGGCCAATACCAAAGGCACATGTTTATCATGCAGCACTTCGGTAAACAGCGTTTTGTCTACCTCTTGAAAATAGAGTGCAATATTAGTCTTATCTTCCAGCTGGCCCTCGCCATGGCCATGGAAATTAGCACCGCCGTTGCCACCTTTTCCGCCCTGACGGAATAGTTGCTGGTCTTCTTTCTCTTCAAAGTGAACTACGTCTTCCATACCGTTGGGCAAGCCCTCTACCTCCAGCTTTTGAATGCCAAATGCGTTGCCC
Source organism: Mucilaginibacter koreensis (assembly GCF_054783355.1). NCBI lineage: Bacteria > Pseudomonadati > Bacteroidota > Sphingobacteriia > Sphingobacteriales > Sphingobacteriaceae > Mucilaginibacter > Mucilaginibacter koreensis. The sequence continues at coordinate 1,130,667 of NZ_BAAGQS010000001.1, forward strand.
TGATAAAATTTAGCATCGTGCTTACTTACTACCAGCAAGTAAAATTCCTCGTTGCTGGTAACTGACGGCAGTAAAGGGCTTACAAAGAAAGTATGATTAATCAACAATTCGTTTTTTACATTAAATGGCAGTTGCACCACTTTAAAATAGTCTTTGGCAATAAATACAGCCAAACCACTTTGCTGGTTATTCCAAAATAACTCATTTTTATACAGGTCGAAGCCCGGCTCAAGCAGTTGGTTTACACTTGTTACATCAAGCCCTTGCTTTTGCAGTTGGGCAGTTGCATCTTGCAGTGCATTTTTCAGTAGAATAGCATCCTGCTTTTCATTTACTTCAACACCAGAGCGGTGGGTAGGAATGTAAATTGAAACACAGCTTTCACCTTTAAAACCGGCTAACTCTTTTAATTCTTCTTTTGATATAATTTCCATAGGTAGTAGTTTATGAGTTGGCCTTATTAATTATTCTCTCCGTTTTCTGCACCCAGGTCTTCACCTTTATGCACATTACGGTTAGGGTGGCGCACATGCACATTGGCAGAAACCTCATCTGCGCCATCTTCAGTGTATTCGTCTGCAATCTTCTTTTCAGTTTCAGGGTCGGTTACAGCAAAAGCTTCTTTCAAGTTGTGTGTTTCTCTGCCGCTGCCGCTTGGCTTGCCTTTTGGTGGAACATATCCGCCGTTTTGATCTTTTCCCATAACAAATGATTTTATCTGATTGTACAATTATTCAAGTTACCATACGCCTGATATAAAGGGTATAGTACCTGAAACAACTTATAGAAATGGGGAAAGTTTTGGCAAATTTCACCAACAGTTAACAATAACTGACATACAGTTAATTATATTGCCTTGATGGTAGGGTGAAGTAAAAGGTGGTACCTTTATTCATTTCGCTCTCAAACCAGATTTTACCCGAATGCTGGTCAATAATTTGTTTGCAGATAGATAAACCCAGGCCGAAAGATTTTTCTCCTAAAGTACCTTCGCGCTTGGCATCAGTAAACATGTTGAATACCATTGGTTGCATATTTTCCGGAATACCGATACCGTTATCATGCACGGCTATCATTAAACCTTTGGGGCATTGCTCAACGTTCACTGTAATTTCATCATTAACCTTGCTGAACTTGATGGCATTACTGATGAGATTACTCAGCACCCGCCATATTTTTTCACGGCTGAGCCATATTTTTTGCGGCTCACCACTCAGATCGATTTTTATAGTCTGGTTCTTTTCTGCAGCTTTATAATTCAGCAGCTCAATGCAATTAATCACCAGTTGATTAATGTCTACTTCCTGCCGGTTCAAGTCTTTAGCTTGATTATCGGCAACTTCAAGCAATTCGCTGATCAGGATTAGTGAGTCATTCGCAGTGTCGCGTATGGCTTTTAGCAGGGCTTGCTGTTCTTCTGAGCATTCGCCTTCGCTAACCATTGTGCTGCTTAGCGAAGCAATACCACCAATAGGATTACGCAAATCATGCGCTACAGTATGCAGTATGCGGTCTTTTTCCTGGTTGCTGGTGTTTACTTTATTAAGGGCAACCTCCAGGTCTTCATTTTGGTGATTGATTTGCTTGTTCAGGGCATCCAGTATTCTGTTATTTCGGGCCGATTTACGCCAGTATTTAAATATGAGTACTGTAATGATTAAAACCAGCAATACAAAAGCTACGGCAACAATTAAGTAAATACGCTGTTCGCGGCTATGCCTTTTTAAGTTGTTCAGTTCGTTCTCTCGCTCGTACTGCGCCAGCTGAGCATCAACATCATGTTCTTTAAACCGGCGTTCGCTGCTGGCAACACTATCTTGCAGGCGATGGTAGTTTTTATAGTTCCGGTAAGCTTGCTGATAGTTACCTGCTTTACTATAATACTCGGCCAGCATTTTGTTCAACTCTGCTTCTGCCTTTAAGTTGGGGACTTTGGCTAAATGCTTCTGTAGCGAATCAACAGTTTGAAACAATGAGTCGGGCTGATTTTTTAAGATATATAAATTCGCCAGTTTTACTTCTGTTAGTTCGGCATCGGCATTATCATATCCCGGCTGGCAATTGATAGCAATACTTTGTTTATATAATGCAGCAGCTTTATTGTAATTGCGTTGCCGCACCAGTACTTCGGCCAGGTTGCCGGCTATTACGGCTTTACCCATTTCAATGGGCATAGTTACATTTATATAGCGATGGGCATTGGTTTCAATGTAAGTTAGTGCTTTGTTATAGTAATAAACCGCACTATCATTCATCCGCAGTTTGCTGTAACTAATGCCTGCATTATCAAGCATTTCCTGCTGGCGGTAAAAAGTGTTGAAAACCGGCTCACAGCTTTGCCGCTCTTTGAAACTAATTTTAAAGTAGGCAGCAGCTTTACGGTAATCATGCTGTTGAAACATAATCATGCCCATGCGGTACGTGTACTCACTGGTGCTGCAATTATCGAGTGTAGCGGCAGCAATTTGCTTGCCCTGGTAAAAATTATAATAAGCTTCCGATAGTTTGTTTTCAGCAAGTAGCAAATCTCCGCGCATGAAGAAAGTTTTACCATACATCTGCAGGTTTTGCTTTATCTTATCCTCTGTATTCAACTCCGCACGCATTTTATTCAAATACACGGCGGCTTTCTTATTATCATGTTTGGCCTGATAATAATAGCGGTAATATAGCAGGTAAGTAGCTTCTCTTTGGGGTAGTGTGGCAGTTTTAAGCAAATGTGAAGCACTATCCAAAAGCTGTATACCTTCATCTGCTTTGCTGATTTCGTACAAGCGACCGGCGCGGTCAAGTATAGCTTGATAATCTTTGTTGGCAGGAGTGTGAGGCGAAGACGTTTGACAGGCGCTTAAAAAAAACAACAAAAAAACACTTATGCAGGCAGCTTTAATAAGGCATAGACCTGAAAACCATTTATTTAGTTGATGACAAGGTGCTAACAAGTGGGAATATTTAGCGCTTGGTTGGATACAATATTATTTCACCAATTATAATTAAAATATTATTAAATATTCTTTAAAAGTGTAATTAAGTTTTATTTAAAAGCGTCTAACCCGGTAACATCCATACCCGTAATCAGCAGGTGAATGTCATGCGTACCTTCATAGGTCACTACCGATTCTAAATTCATCATGTGGCGCATAATGGGGTACTCGCCTGTAATGCCCATACCACCCAGCATCTGCCGGGCTTCACGTGCTACATTCAACGCCGTTTCAACGCTATTGCGCTTAGCCATGGATATTTGGGCAGCAGTAGCCCTGTTTTCATTTTTGAGCTGGCCAAGCCGCCACACTAACAATTGCCCTTTGGTAATTTCGGTAATCATTTCGGCCAGTTTTTTTTGCTGTAACTGAAAAGCGCCAATAGGCTTATTAAACTGATGGCGCTCTTTTGCATAGCGCAGAGCCGTATCATAGCAATCCATAGCAGCGCCTAAAGCTCCCCAGGCAATACCATACCGGGCTTGGTTAAGGCAGCCCAATGGTCCTTTTAAACCTGATACATTGGGTAGTACATTCTCTTTTGGTACCCTTACGTTATCAAATACCAATTCGCCGGTGGCCGATGCCCTCAACGACCACTTGTTGTGTGTTTCGGGCGTTGTAAAACCTTCCATGCCGCGCTCTACAATCAATCCGCGTATTTTTCCTTGTTCATCTCGGGCCCATACCACCGCAATGTCGGCAAATGGTGCATTCGAAATCCACATTTTTGCGCCATTTAAAATATAAAAATCGCCGTCTGGTTTAATGGTGGTGGCCATGCCGCCGGGGTTAGAACCATGGTCGGGTTCGGTTAAACCGAAGCAACCGATCAACTCCCCGGCCGCCAATTTAGGCAGGTATTTGTTGCGCTGCTCTTCAGAACCATAAGCGTATATAGGGTACATTACCAGCGATCCTTGTACCGATGCTGTAGAACGGATACCTGAATCACCTCGCTCAATTTCCTGCATCATCAGCCCGTAAGACATATAATCGAGCCCCGCACCACCATAAGTTTCGGGTATTGTAGGCCCAAAAGCGCCGATTTCGGCTAAGCCTTTCAGCAAATGCTTTGGGAACTCGGCGCGCTGCGCGTAATCCTCTATCACCGGACTCACATTTTGTTTCACCCAATTCCGTACAGTTTCCCGTATCAGTTTATGCTCATCAGTAAGTAATTCATCTAACAGGTAGTAATCCGGAGATTCAAATAAATCGGTACGGGGCATAATAATTGGTTTTGCGAATAACAAATTTAATGAAAGGCCTAACACTACAATGGCTTTTAATTTTATTTTTGGCAGATGCTGAGAGTAGGGATATACGATGCGGAATTTCACAGCCGCCATGGTTTTTATGAAGAAGAGCAGATCATCGGCAACCGTTTTTTGGTTACCATAGAAGTAGCTTTCCATACCGGTAAAAACCTCGCGGCTGACGAAATTAGCCATACGGTTAACTACGAGCAATTGTATGCCATTGCCCAAGAGCAAATGCAACAACCCAAAAAGCTATTAGAAACCGTAGGACAGGGAATTACTGATCAAATCATCACCTTGTTTCCGTTTATAAATAACCTGAGCGTAAGTATTAAAAAGTTAAATCCGCCGCTGAGCGGCCCTGTTGGGTACTCGGGCATTACCATATTATGGCCTTAATCATCTGATGGAAAATTACAGAAAAATCAACTCCGAAATATTGCTTCAAATACGCAGTATTGTTAGTAACGAACAGGTATACACCCGTAAAGAAGAACTGGAAAAATACAGTCATGATGAAACGGAAGACCTGAGCTATTACCCCGAGGTGGTGGCCTTGCCTGATACGCCCGAACAGGTGGCCGCACTGCTGAAACTCTGCAATTATTACCGCATTCCGGTAACGCCGCGCGGCGCAGGTACCGGTTTAAGCGGCGGCGCTTTGCCTGTATATGGTGGTTTGCTCATTTCAATGGAACGCTTTAACCGCATACTGGAAATTGACGAGCAAAATTTACAGGCCACAGTAGAGCCGGGCGTTATTACAGAAGCTTTTATAAATGCCGCCGCAGAAAAGGGCTTGCTATACCCGGTTGACCCGGCCAGCAAAGGCAGTTGCTTTATTGGTGGTAACGTATCGCACGGTTCGGGCGGACCAAGGGTAGTGAAGTATGGTACCATACGCGAATACATTTTGAACCTGCAAGTAGCTTTAACTTCGGGCGAGGTGATATGGACCGGGGCCAACACACTCAAATATTCATCGGGCTATAACTTAACGCAGTTAATGATCGGCTCGGAGGGTACATTAGGCATTGTAACCAAAATAGTTGCCAAATTGATTCCTAAACCTGCGCAGGATGTATTGCTGCTGGCCTCATTTAATTCAAACGAAGATGCCTGTGCTGCCGTATCTGCTATTTTCAGAGCAGGAGTGGTGCCTTCGGCTTTAGAATTTATGGAGCGCAGGGGAGTAGAGTGGGTGATAGAGCATGATGACATTGTATTCGATTTAAAAGACGATGTTCAGGCTTTTTTACTCATTGAAGTAGATGGCAACGAACAGGAAATGATGTTTGCTGATTGCGAAAAAATCAATAATGTACTGGAGCAGTTCAATTGCAAAGAAGTACTGTTTGCTGATACCTCAGCACAAAAAGAAGATTTGTGGCGACTGCGCCGTACCATGGCAGTCTCGGTGAAATCAAATTCAGTGTATAAGGAGGAAGATACAGTAGTACCCCGCGCTGCTTTACCGCAATTAATTAATGGTATAAAGGAGATCGGTAGCCGCTATGGCTTTGAGTCCGTTTGCTATGGCCATGCTGGTGATGGCAACCTGCACGTTAACATCATTAAGGCCGGCATGAGCGATGAAGACTGGAACAAGAAACTTAGCGGGGGTATCAAAGAAATTTTTGAGCTAACGGTTGCGCTGGGCGGCACGTTATCCGGCGAGCATGGCATTGGCCTGGTACAAAAAGATTATATGCCACTCAAATTTACCGATATGCACTTCGCACTATGGAAGGGCATTAAGGATGTATTCGACCCGAATCATATTTTAAATCCGGGGAAGATTTTTAATTGATTGGAGTAGAAACTTGTCATTGCGAGCGATAGCGTGGCAACCGCACGGAGGCATCTGCGCCTCTGTATAGCAAGCGGTTGCTACGCTAACGCTCGCAATGACAAGTTAAGTTTATGTTAATTCGTATTCGTAATCAGCCCCGGCTGGTCATAATCAATCATGCGGCTGCGCTCTTCTTCCGGTATCGCGATAGATTTATTGTTACCATAATCGTAACTGATACAAACCGTTTTGCCGGTAGTGCAAATTTCCTCGGTTCCATCAGCCGCAACGCGTGTAAGCAAATACAGCATATCAAAGCTGCTGTTGCCAATGCGCGATACGCGGGTATAGCAATAAATGATATCAGTAACGCTTAAAGGTTTTAAATAATTCACTTCTGAACGACCCAGAATAATTCCGGTTTTCTGCCGGTCCCATTTAGCAATTTCGCTCCAGTACGCCGAACGGGCAATTTCAAAATAAGTTAAATATATAGTATTGCTCACATTGCCGTAAGCGTCAATATCCGAGAAGCGGATAGGGATAGCGACTTTATAGCGATAATTGGTTAAATCTTCAGGCATATAATGTCAAGTTGACTGATGTAAAAATTTTTAAGCGACAAAATGGCTTAAAATATCGCTTTTTTGTTGCTGGTACAACAGTTGATTATATACTGACGAAGTTAAACAAATAAAAACTTTGGAGGATATAAAAATGACTTTAGTAAAATTTAATAACGGCCACAAAAATTTATCACAACCAAAATTCACTGATGTATTTGACTCAATTTTCAACGATCAGTTCTTTGGTCCTGCCCAATTTAACAAATTACCTGCGGTAAACATTGCCGAAACTGAAAACCAGTTTCATATTGAGTTGGTGGTACCCGGTTACAAAAAAGAAGATTTTAAAATTAATCTCGACAAGAACGTATTAAGCGTTTCAACCGAGAAAAAAGAAGAAGGGAAGGAAGAAGGTAAGAAGTATTTCAAACGCGAGCATACTTACACCGCTTTCACCCGTTCATTCACCTTACCTGAAACCGCAGACCAAGCCAACATTGAAGCTGAGTATGTAGATGGTATTTTGAAACTGAACATTGCCAAAAAAGAAGAAGCAAAAGTACAAGCCAGAGAAATTGCTGTAAAGTAATTAAGGTTTTGTTTTCATAAATAGAGGTTGTTGATTTAGTTGATAAGCCGTTACGGATAACCCGTAACGGCTTTTTTGTTGTGCTGCCTTTCCAATAGCAACAAAATGCCTTGTAAGTATTTCAATAACTTGAGCTGTAAATCGGTGTTCACGCTGCAAGCGTTCATGAACGTTCACGACTGTTCACGAGCGTTCACGCTGTACAAACAATTGAAGCATGGCAAATTTATAAGTTAATTAAATACAGTAACTTATGTAAGTAACCTAAATTTAAATGAACTTTTTCCACGTACTTAAACGTCATGAAAGCGTTCACGAGCGTTCACGACACATGAACGTGAACACCTGGTAGTAAACATGGTTATACCGTTAGTTGCGCATGTTGATATACTGCAAGGGCTGGCCAAAATCTTCGCCACGGCATAAGCTGATAACCGCCTGCAGGTCATCAATCTTTTTAGCCTGCACCCGCACCTGGTCGTCCATAATGGATGCCTGTACTTTAAGGCCGCTGTCTTTAATTTTCTTTACCACCTTTTTGGCGGCTTCCTTATCCAAGCCTTCCTTAATGCTGATTTCTTTACGAATCATATTGCCTGAAGCATACTGCTCTTTACCAAAGTCAAGCGCTTTAGGATCTAACTGTTGCTTCAACATGCGGCTGATAATTGAATCCTGAATCGCTTTCAGGCGCATATCGTTCTCGGTAACAATGGTTATTACATTGCTTTTTTTGTCAAGTTCAACCGTACTCTTCGAGTCGTTGAAATCGTACCGGTTTAAGATTTCCTTCTTGGCGTTATTAATGGCGTTATCTAACGTCTGGCCATCTATCTGGCTCACAATATCAAAAGAGGGCATAGGTAAATATTTAAATGAGTTGCAAATTTAACTTTTTATTAGCTTTAATACACAAGTGTATAAATTAGCTTTACATCCAAACACAGCAATTCATATATAGTTAATATTAACTTAACACTATAATGAGCAGATTTGCAGTAAAGCCTCCGATTGGCAAAAAGCACTTGATGATACTTAAAGATATTCCCTTAATTAACCGCGAAATCAGCTGGCTCTATTTCAACGACCGTGTATTACAGGAAGCGGCCGATGCTACCGTGCCGCTCATTGACCGTATACGTTTTCTGGCTATCTTTTCGTCTAACCTAGATGAATTTTACCGTGTACGGGTGGCTACGCTAAGCCGCCTGGCTAACCTGAATGAAAAATCAAAAGCTCTATTGGGATATAACCCCAAAAAAGTACTCAACCAGATAAAAACACTGGTAGTTAAGCTGGAAAAAAAGTTTAACAACCTGTATGAGAATATCATCATCAAACAGCTGGCCGAAAACAAAATATTCCTGTTGAACGAAAAGCAGCTGAACGTTACGCGGGGCACCTTTGTTAAAAGTTACTTTCGCGAAAAATTGTTGGCTACCCTTGTGCCTATCATGCTGGATGACCACATGCCGCTGCCCGAACTGCGCGACCGCGGTATTTATTTTTTCGTGAAGCTGATTAAAGGTAAAAAATCTCGTTTGGCCATGATTGAGATACCCGATAACTTGTCGCGGTTTATCATCCTGCCCGAAACCAATAATTTAAAATTTATCATCATGTTGGATGATGTCATCCGGTATAGTTTGGAAGACATCTTTTTCATTTTCGAGCACGACAGCATTGAAGCTTATTCCATTCAGTTGACACGCGATGCCGAATTGGATTTGGACAAAGTGGTAAGCGAAAAATTTATAGATGCACTCTCCAAAAGTTTAGCCAAGCGGCGCAAGGGTAAACCCATGCGATTGCTGTATGACTCAGATATGCCGGAAGATATGCTTAATTTTTTGGTGAGCCGCATGCATTTGCCCACTGATAGCCTCATTCCAGGCAACCGGTACCAGAATTTTAAGGATTTTATTAAGTTTCCGAATGTTGGCGGGCCCGAACTGGAATACAAAAACTATCCTGCACTTCCTGTGCATGGCTTGTCTTTCAATAAAAGCTTGATTCAGCAAATTGCACAGCGCGATTATTTAGTAAGCACGCCTTACCAATCATTTGATTACGTAATCCACTTTTTGCGTGAGGCAGCTATTGACCCTAAGGTAAAGGAGATCAGCATATCCGTTTACCGCTTGGCCGAAAACTCCCGGGTGATCCATGCCCTCATTAATGCCGCCCGAAACGGCAAAAAAGTTACCTGTTTGGTTGAGCTGCGTGCCCGTTTTGATGAGCAGAACAATATCCGCTGGAGCCGCCGGCTGGAGGAGGAAGGTATCAATGTAATTTATGGCATTGATGGTTATAAAGTACACGCTAAAATATGCTTGGTTACCCGTATGGAAAAGGGTAAACCGGTTTATTATGGATGCCTGTCGACCGGAAACTTTAATGAAAACACAGCGCGCATTTATGCCGACCATACGCTATTTACAGCAAACAAGAAGTATACGGCCGGAATGCTGGCAGTTTTCAGGGCTCTGCAAAAAGGTGTATTACCTCAAGATATCAAACATCTCATCATTTCTCCAATTGATTCAAGGCCGGCCATTATCAAATTGATCGACCAGGAAATTGCTAATGCACAAAACGGCAAAGACGCTTATATCATTTTAAAAATGAACAGCCTGGCCGATGAGCAGGTAATTACCAAACTTTACCAGGCCAGCAATGCCGGTGTGCGTGTGCAACTCATTGTTCGCGGCATGTGTTGCCTGGTACCCGGAATAAAGGGTTACAGCGAAAACATCAGCGTTATCAGTATTGTAGATAAATACCTGGAGCATGCACGGGTGTTGATATTTGGCAATAACGGTAAAGAATTATTGTATTTAACTTCGGCCGATATGATGACCCGTAATATTGATAACCGGGTAGAATGTGGGTTTATGATTTATGACCAGGCATTACACCAGGAAATAAGAGATATTATCGATATTCAGTTAGAAGATAACACCAAAGCCCGGGAAATTAATAGTGTGAACAATAACAAATATCATCGTACTGATGTGGAAATTCCGGTTCGAGCGCAGATAGACATTTATAATTATTTGAAATATAAAAACGACTAACCTTGAGATACGCAGCAATAGACACCGGTTCAAATGCAGTAAGGCTGCTGATTGCCGACATCATCAACAATAATGGTTCCATCTCTTTCAAAAAAAACACACTCATTCGGGTTCCGTTGCGTTTGGGAGATGATGCTTTTTTGCATAAGCATCTTTCCCAGAAAAAGGCAGATGATTTGGTGAAGACGATGCAGGCTTTCAAAAATTTAATTGATGTATACAAAGTAGATGATTACATGGCCTGCGCCACATCTGCTATGCGTGAGGCGAATAATGGCCCTGAAGTAGTAGCACGTATAAAAGAAGAAGCCAACCTCGATCTGGAAATTGTGCACGGTAGCCGTGAAGCCAATATCATCTACTCCAGTCATTTGGAGCAAAGCATCGATAAAAGCAAAAATTACTTATATATAGATGTTGGCGGCGGCAGTACAGAATTATCCTTGTTCTCGGAGGGTGAAATGTTGGCCTCGCAGTCGTTTAATATTGGTACTATCCGCATTCTCGACAATCAGGACAAGGAAGAAACATGGGATGAAATGAATGAATTTATCAGGTCCCATGTACGTAAGTTTAAAAACGTGTATGGGATAGGCACAGGCGGCAACATCAATAAACTGTTCCGTTTATCAAAAGAAAAGGAAGACGACCCGTTGAGTTATAATAAACTAAAGAACCTTTATCAATACTTAAACTCATTTTCCCTTAAAGATCGTATCAATGTATTAGGTTTAAATCAGGATAGGGCAGATGTGATTATCCCGGCTTGCGAGATCTATTTAAGCGTAATGAAATGGGCGAACATTAAAGACATTTTTGTACCCAGTGTGGGTATGGTAGATGGTATTATCCAGACCCTGATTGACAAAAATAACCTCAGATAAAATTTTTTTAATTTTTATTTTACAAACAAAAACTATTTTCTATCTTTGTTATGCCCTCCCAAAAGGGCATGTTTTTCATAGGTAGATGTAGGGTCGAGTACGAGTTATTCGACCCTTTTTTATTGCCTTAACTTTTCTATTTTCGCCTTGTTATCATCTGCGTATGCTTAAGAAAAAAATTGTTGTAGCCGTTACAGGTGCCAGTGGTGCCATTTATGCTAAATTACTGCTTGACAAGTTGCAGCAACTGCAGGAACAAATTATACAAGTGGCCATTGTCATGTCTGACAATGCAAAACAGGTTTGGCTGCACGAATTGAACAACGAAGATTACAAATTATATCCCTTCCATTTTTACGACAAACGAGATTTTAATGCACCATTTGCTTCCGGCTCTGCCCGGTTCGATACAATGGTGATTATCCCATGCTCCATGGGCACACTTGGCCGTATTGCAGGAGGGATATCAGATGACTTAATTACCCGCGCCGCAGATGTGGTTTTGAAAGAGCGACGTAAATTGATCTTAGCAGCCCGTGATACACCGCTAAGCCTGATTCACCTGCGTAACATGACGACCGTTACCGAGGCAGGCGGCATTATTTGCCCGGCAATACCTTCTTACTATAACCAGCCTAAAACCATTGAAGAGGCAGCCATGACGGTAGTAAACCGGGTAATTGACTTGATTGGCCTGGAGCATGAGAGTTACCGCTGGAATGAAAAGTAACTTGAAAGCATAACCATACAACTAATTTTTACAATAGATTGATAACCGCTATTCGCTAATTCTCAAAATTTTAGCTATTCTTCCTATCTTTGCGCCTTGCAAATGAATAAGAAAGTCGCTTTTTACACGCTGGGCTGTAAGCTCAATTATTCGGAAACTTCTACCATTGGCCGGCAGTTTAACCAGGCTGGTTTTGATACCGTAGAGTTTACCGACACGCCGGATGTTTATGTGATTAACACCTGCTCGGTAACAGAAAATGCAGACAAGAAGTGCAAGAAGATTGTTAAAGAAGCGCTTAAGGTTTCACCCAACGCTTACATTACCATTGTAGGTTGTTATGCGCAGTTAAAGCCGAAAGAGATTGCCGAGATACCAGGCGTTGACATGGTTTTAGGCGCGGCAGAAAAGTTTCAGCTGGTTGACCACATTACCGATTTGACCAAAGAGCCTAAAGCTAAAGTATTCAATCAGCCGATATCTGAAGCACAGCATTTTAATGCTTCTTATTCATTTGGCGACCGTACCCGCACCTTTTTAAAAGTACAGGATGGTTGTGATTACTCCTGCACCTTTTGCACCATACCTTTAGCACGGGGTGCCAGCCGCAGCGCAACCATTGAGAGTGTGGTACAGCAAGCTTACGCGATAGCTGCATCAGGCGTTAAAGAAATTGTGCTTACCGGTGTAAACATCGGTGATTTTGGTATTCGTGAGGGTAGCCGCCAAGACCGGTTTTTAGATTTGGTAAAAGCATTGGATGAGGTAGAGGGGATTGACCGTATTCGTATTTCATCTATTGAACCCAATCTGTTAACTGATGAAATAATTGCCTTTGTAGCACAATCCAAAAGGTTTGTGCCGCATTTTCATATTCCGCTGCAATCAGGATCCAATAAAATTTTGGGATTGATGCGCCGCCGCTATCGCCGCGAGTTATATGCCGACCGCGTGGCAACTATTAAACGCCTGATGCCCGATTGCTGTATTGGGGTAGATGTAATTGTAGGTTTTCCGGGCGAAACGCGCGAAGATTTTATTGATACTTATAATTTCCTGAACGAGTTAAGCATTTCATATCTGCACGTGTTCACCTACTCGGAACGTGAAAATACGCCAGCTGCCATTATGGAGGGTACCGTGCCCGGATCCACCCGTGCCGACCGGAGCAAGATGCTGCACATCCTTTCTGATAAAAAACGTCGTGCTTTTTACGAAACCCAGTTGGGAAAAAGCGACGAAGTTTTGTTTGAAGGGGATGTTAAAGAAGGCATCATGCATGGCTTTACCCGCAATTATGTTAAGGTGAGAGCCAAGTACGACCCGGTACTGGTTAACGAACTAAAAAAGGTGCTCTTAACCGAAATCAGTGCCGACGGCGAGGTCGAAATTGAGGAAATACAGGAAATATTGGTTCATTAATTCTATCTTCGCCGTAAAACTATAGCTGATGTTTCCAACCATATCCAGTCTTTTAGAATATCTTTTTCACGTCCATATACCACTTCCTGTACAAACTTTCGGCTTTTTTGTTGCGCTGGCATTTATAGCGGCCTACTGGGCTTTTGTACAGGAATTTAAGCGAAAAGAACAACTGGGCTATGTTCATCCTTTTAAACAACGCATCATTGTAGGCGAACCTGCTACCGCTGCTGAATTATTTGGCAACGGCCTCTTTGGTTTTATTATTGGTTATAAATTAGTAGACGCAGCTTTAAATTATAGCCTGATGGTGGCCAACCCCCAAGAGTTTCTGCTATCAACCCGTGGTAACTGGATTGGCGGTATTATAGGTGCTGCACTACTGGCCTATTGGGTTTACGCCGAAAAAAAGAAAACGCAGCTGGCTACACCAAAAGTAGAGGAGGTAACTGTACATCCTCATGAACTCATGAGCAGTATTTTAATCTGGGCAGCGGTGTTCGGATTTATAGGTGCTAAGGTGTTTAATGCACTGGAAAACTGGGGTGACTTTATGCGCGACCCGGTTGGAATGTTGATTGGTTTTAGCGGCTTAACCTTCTATGGCGGCCTGATTTGTGGTGGTGCTGCCGTTTTATATATAGCCAATAAACATGGCGTAAAACCATTAACCATGTTAGACATTGGCGGGCCGGGCATGATGTTGTCTTACGCCATTGGCCGTATTGGCTGCCAGATGTCGGGCGATGGGGATTGGGGTATTCCTAACCTGGCGCCCAAACCAGGTTGGTTAAGCTGGGCGCCCAATTGGATGTGGTCATTTAACTTTCCACACAATGTAAACCAAATGGACCCGAACAATCATATTCCGGGTTGTATAGGTAATTTTTGTAACCAGTTACTGCTGCCTGTTTATCCTACTTCGTTTTACGAGTGTATAGTTTGCCTCTTGTTATTCTTATTCCTTTGGCAAATCAGGCATAATATTAAAACACCGGGCGTACTTTTTGGCGTGTATTTAATATTAAATGGTTTAGAGCGTTTCTTCATTGAACTCATCCGTGTGAACACACGTTATACTATAGGCAGCTTATCTTTTACCCAGGCTGAGTTAATTGCTTTATTGTTAGTCATTGCAGGTATTGGCTTAATCATGTACGCACGCAAAAACTCGGGTAAGCCCGTAACTGCTAATGGTTAAAGATAACTGGTGGTACAAATTAATGCGAAATCAGGTGGTCCGCTTCCTGTTTTCTGCAGGGCTGGGTTTCATTGTTGATATAGTAGCATTCTATCTTTTATTTAACTACGTGTTTACATCTGCCCGTTACCATGTATTGGGCCAAAACATTACCAACAATAATCTGGCTTTCACCATCTCATTCTGCATGGGTGTAGTGGTAAACTTCCTGGTTAATCGTTACATGGTATTTACCGAATCTACGCTATCACCTTCCCGGCAATTCTTTCGTTTTATATCGGTTGCTTTTGTAGGTTACTTTGCCAATTTGGGCTTACTGAATTTATATGTCGACAACTTTCATATATATCCGCCAATAGCCCGGCCAGCCGCTGCATTAAGTCTGTTTGTGGCCAGCTTTTTTGTACATAAGTTTTTTTCTTTTAACCTGTCTTTAAGAAACCAACATCATGCCGCTAAATCAAATCGTTAATCAGGTAACCCATGTAGCCCGCGAGGTAGGTGATTTCATCCGCCAGGAACGTAAAAGTTTTGACCCTGAACGTATTGAATATAAGGGATTGAATGATTTGGTTACTTATGTAGATAAAACAGCTGAACAACAGATTGTAGCATCATTGCAGAAGATATTACCCGAAGCCGGCTTTTTTACTGAAGAAAAAACAACCACCAAAGTTGGCGAGCGCTATAACTGGATCATCGACCCTTTGGATGGCACTACTAATTTCATCCACGGATTGCCGGTATTTTCGGTAAGCATTGGTTTGCAGGAATATGATGAACTAGTAGGGGGAGTGGTGTATGAAGTAAACCAGGATGAATGCTTTTATGCCTGGAAAGATGCACCGGCATTGTTAAATGGAAAAGAAATTAAAGTAAGTAATGCCCCCACCATTAGCGACAGTTTAATTGCCACCGGCTTTCCATATTACGATTTTACGAAGCAGCCTCAGTATTTGAATTTATTTCAGGATTTGATGAGAAGTTGCCATGGTTTACGTCGCTTAGGTTCAGCAGCTGTAGATTTGGTGTATACTGCCTGTGGCCGCTTCGACGCTTACTACGAATACAACCTGAATGCCTGGGATGTGGCCGCTGGTATTGTAATTGTAAGACAGGCAGGGGGCCATGCTGTTAATTTCAGCGGCGGACAAGACTGCTGGAATATTCGCCAATTACTGGCTACCAATGGTAAAGTAACGGAAGAAATGCTGAACACCATCCAAAAATATTTTATTAATAACTAAAATTCAGGGTATTGAATAACAAAAAAGGCCGGATTTAATAATCCGGCCTTTTTTGTTAATGCTATTGGATTAAGCGCTTACAACGCTTCTGATACCACTTCAGTTACTTCCGGAACCATACGTTTAAGCAGGTTTTCGATACCAGCTTTTAAAGTAATGGTTGAAGATGGACAACCGCTGCACGAGCCGCGCAACTCTACAGTTACTATACCCTCGTTAAATGATTTATAGCTGATTGCACCGCCATCCTGCTCAACCGCAGGGCGAACATAATCGTGCAAAATTTGCTGAATTTTAACTTCGGCATCTGTGCCTTCAAAAGCTACTTCCTCATCAGCCACTTCCT
The DNA here is from genome assembly GCF_054783355.1 of Mucilaginibacter koreensis. Lineage (NCBI taxonomy): Bacteria > Pseudomonadati > Bacteroidota > Sphingobacteriia > Sphingobacteriales > Sphingobacteriaceae > Mucilaginibacter > Mucilaginibacter koreensis. The sequence goes on from NZ_BAAGQS010000001.1 coordinate 1,146,767, forward strand.
GAACCTTCAATTCCGATTCTACTGCGCCTTTTACAAATTCTTTTAATATGGCTTCAATATCATCCCACTCAGTACCTTCGGTTTTGGTTACAGTTACAAAGTTGCTGGCAAAGAAAACGCCATTCACAAAAGAAAACTTGTACAACTCTTTGGCAAAAGGCGAAGTTTCAGCGCTTTCTTTGGTAGGGTAATCTACACTACCATTAATCAGCAACTTGTTTACAATAAACTTCATGGTTGCCGGGTTCGGGGTAGATTCGGTATATACGTTGATGTTCATGACAATCTTATTTGTTTTATTGAGATAACAACAAATTTAATCAGCTTTTTGATTTAAAGGAGCGGGCTGCTTAGTTTTTACTGCTGAATGACTATATACCTGTATAGCTCGAGGGGCTGATTTGACGCAACTCCGCTTTAATAGCATCATCAACGTTCAAAGTGTCAATAAACGAACTGATACTCGCCGCGTTGATGCCTTGGTTTGTACGGGTTAACTCTTTCAAAGCTTCATAAGGGTTTGGATAATTTTCACGGCGCAATATGGTTTGAATGGCCTCGGCCACTACAGCCCAGTTATCTTCCAGGTCCTGCCGAATAGCATCTTCATTGAGCAGCAGCTTATTCAAACCTTTTAAAGTTGATTTTAAAGCAATTAGAGTATGTGCTACAGGTACGCCAATATTACGCAGTACCGTAGAATCGGTTAAATCACGCTGCAAGCGCGAAATAGGTAATTTAGCTGCCAAGTGTTCAAACAGCGCATTGGCAATACCCAGGTTACCTTCCGAGTTTTCGAAATCAATAGGATTCACTTTATGCGGCATAGCCGATGAACCTACTTCGCCGGCTTTGATTTTCTGTTTGAAGTAATTCATGGAAATATATGTCCATATATCCCGGTCCAAATCAATAAGAATGGTATTGATGCGTTTTAACGCATCGCAATGTGCAGCGAAGTTATCGTAATGTTCAATTTGGGTAGTAAGTTGCGAGCGGGTAAGCCCCAATACATTATTAACAAAGTGATTACCGAATACCCGCCAGTCAATTTGCGGATAGGCTACATGGTGTGCATTGAAGTTGCCCGTTGCACCGCCAAACTTGGCAGAGAAAGGTACTTGCTTTAATAAAATCAACTGGTTTTCTAACCGCTCTACAAATACCATCAGCTCTTTTCCCAAGCGGGTGGGTGAGGCCGGCTGTCCATGCGTGCGCGCCAGCATCGGGATTGCAGCCCAGGCATTAGCTTGCTCTTTCAATAAATTAATTACCTGCTGCAAGGCGGGTAAGTAAACCTCATGTATGGCAAGTTTAAAATAATAAGGGGTAGCGGTATTGTTGATATCCTGAGAAGTAAGACCAAAATGGATGAACTCTTTATACTCGTTCAAGTTCAACTGATCAAACTTTCCTTTAATAAAATACTCAACCGCTTTAACGTCATGGTTAGTAGTTTTTTCTATCTCCTTTATTTGTTGGGCATCAGCTACAGAAAAATTTGATACAATTTGCCGTAACATTTCAAACTTACTTACGTCAAAATTTTGCAGCTGCGGTAACGGGTGCTCGCACAAGGCAATAAAGTATTCAATTTCTACAAATACACGGTATTTGATGAGTGCATACTCGGAGAAATATTCAGATAATAATTGCGTTGTGCTGTGATAACGGCCATCGATAGGTGAAATGGCGGTGAGTGCAGAAAGCTGATTTTCAGTATTCATATCGGCAAAGATAGTAAAGCGATAAGCATTTGTCGGTAAAAAGTAATAAACTATGGAAACTTTGTAATCAAAAAAAGTTTCCATAGTTTTGTTCCGGAAATCGAAATGGATACACTGGAAAGAATTGTAGAAGGAAGCGGAGAACTGTTTTTGCGTTCCGGAATCAAAAGCGTCACAATGGATGATATTGCCAGGAACTTGGGCATATCAAAGAAAACCATTTACCAGCATTTTGCCGATAAAAATGAGTTGGTCAATGCGGTGGTTAAACATAAGCTGCAGTATGACGAAAAGCAGATGCAGGAAATTATGCAGAGCACAGATAATGTAATTGAGCAATTGCACAGCATGACAAAGTGTTCTGAAGAAGTGTTGACTAAAATCAACGCTTCGGCTTTCCATGATATGAAGAAATATTATCCTGAGGCTTTCATAATTTTCCAGGAATTTAAACGCAACAACATCGTCAAGACTTTAGAGGACTTGCTTAATAAAGGCATTAAACAAGGATATATCCGCCCCGAAATAGATGTGAATGTAATGGCCCATATGCGAGTAAATCAGATAGAAATGGGCTTTGATAATGATCTTTTTCCACCGGCCTTATACAATGTCTGGCAGGTGCAGCAACAGTTTCAAGACCATTTCAACTATGGTATCTGTACTTTAAAAGGATACAAATTACTTAACCAGTATAAAGAAGCAACAGTAGCACAATCATAACAACCCCTGTCATAAATTTAAATCATCACTTAACCCAAAAATGAAAATCTGCACCAGAATACTTTTAGCAGTAATTTTACTTACCTCTCAGTTGGCTAAAGCCCAGCAACAGCCGGAAAGTGTACTTACCCTAAAAGATGCACTCAACTATTCGCTACGCAATAACAGCGCGGTAAACAAATCGCGGCTTGATATTGAGCGGGCCAGATATGTAGTGGAAGAAACCCGCGCTCAGGCCCTGCCACAATTGAATGTAAACGGCTCAATAACCGATCAGTTGATTATTCCGAAACTGGTATTTAATGGCCAGGTAGTAAGTTTAGGTACCAAGTACAACGCAATTGGTCAGGCCAACTTCAGTCAAAAATTATTTGATAAGCAGGTGTTTACCGGCTTGCAGGCTTCACAAGCCAGCGTTGATTTTTACCGCTTAACCAGCCAGCAAACCGAAGAAAACACCATTGAGCAGGTGGCCTCCGCTTACTACCAGTATTTGGTAACCCGCGAGCAACTGGCTGTGGTAGATTCCAACATCAATTCAACCCGCCGTGTAGAAAAAATTATTGCTACTCAATACAAGAACGGCTTAGCCAAAAAAATTGATTTAGACCGTGTTCAGGTAAACATTACCAATTTGAATACGCAACGTGAGCAATTGCTAAACGCTATTGCGCAAGGAGAAAATACCCTTAAGTACTATATGGGTATGTCGGTAAATGCAGTGATCAATATACCACAGGCTGAGCTTCAAAGCGTTAAAACGGCAGCTGCCCGCGATTTGGACAGCATCAACACCGCAAATTTGATTGACTATAAGGTACTTAAAAAGCAAGAGGAATTACTGCAGTATCAGAAAAAAGCCTATCAGGCACAATATTACCCCTCGTTATCTTTTACCGCCAATTATTCTCAAAACGGCTTAAGTCCGAATTTCGACCTCTTCAATTTTACCCGTAACAGCGGCGCCTATTGGTACGGCTCATCAGCTATCGGTCTAACTTTGAGTATCCCGGTATTTGATGGATTTGCCCGCCGTTCAAGGGTTAGGGAGGCTAATGTAGATATCTTGAAGATCCGTGAAGATATCAGAAATACATCCAATGCTTTGAACCTGGCACATAAAAATGCACAGATACAAATTAATAACAGCTTAAATACCATTTCGCTGCAAAACGCAAATGTGCGCCTGGCCAACGAGGTGTATACCAGCACCCAAAACAACTACAACAATGGCTTGGCTTCGTTAACTGATTTACTGGATGCACAAAATGCTTTAGTATCAGCACAAAACAGTTATAACCAGGCACTTTTGAATTACAAAATAGCTGAAATAGAATTAATCAAATCCAACGGAAACATCAAAACCTTATTAAACTAAACTAATGAAAAAAACCATTTTAACTATTGTTATTGTTGCCGCCATTTTAGCAGGAATAGTAGTTGTACTCAATAAAAATAAAAAGAAGAACGAATCGGTAACTGCAGAAGTAGCTAAAGGCAGCGGAGATGCCGTAGTAAACGTAGCCCAGGTTAAACGCACAGCCGTGGATTTAAACTTCAGCGTGAACGGAACTCTTGCTGCTGACCAGTCGCTTGATTTTATGGCAGAAAACTCCGGCCGTATTACCCGTCTGTTGGTAGATGTGGGCAGCCGCGTAAGCAGAGGGCAGGTAATTGCTGTATTAGATGCTGAATTATTACGCACTGACTTAGAAGCAGCCCAGGCTACTTACCAAAATGCCCAACGTGATGCACAACGTTATCAAAGCTCATTTACTACCGGCGGTGTAACCCAGCAACAACTGGATCGTGCTAATTTAGATTTGCGTACGGCCCAAACCCGTTTGCAAAGTGCGCGCCGCCGCATCAGCGATGCCAGCATCAAGGCGCCTATCAATGGCATTATCAACCAGCGTTATATTGAACAGGGCGCTTATGTTGGTCCTGGTACCAAATTATTTGAAATTGTTGATGCTTCTAAGCTGAAACTGAAAGTAAACGTAAACGAATCGCAGGTAGCCAACCTGAGGATGGGCCAATCGGCTAAGATTTTATCAGGCGTATTTCCGGACCAGCAGTTTAGCGGTACGGTAAGCTTTATTGCAGCCAAAGGCGATAATACATTGAATTTCCCGGTAGAAGTAAAATTAAACAGCAACCCCGGCAACAAACTAAAAGCCGGTATGTATGCCACCGCCGTTTTTGAATTTGCCAAAGAAAAACCGTCAATTACTGTCCCTCGTGGTGCCTTTGTAGGTAGTGTGAGTAGTAACGAAATTTATGTGTTGGACAACGGCAACACCGCCCGTACCCGCAAAGTCGTATCTGGCCGTATCATTGGCGACCAGGTAGAAATTTTACAAGGCCTTCAGGAAGGTGAAACTGTAATTACCAGCGGTCAGATCAATTTAACTGACGGCGCTAAAGTATCTATTCAAAAATAAAGCATTATGAAAATAGCTGAAATTTCAATTAAGCGCCCCAGTTTGGTTATCGTAGTGTTTACTGCGCTAACTTTGTTAGGGCTGCTGAGCTACTTTACTTTAAACTACGAGTTGCTGCCGAAGTTTACTTCTAACGTAGTCACCATCAGTACCATTTACCCCGGTGCTGCACCTTCTGAGGTAGAAAATACTGTAACTAAAAAGATTGAGGATGCGGTATCTACATTAGAGAACGTAAAACGCCTTAACTCTTCATCATTTGAGGGGCTATCGCTTGTAACCATCACTCTGAACACCGGCGCTGATGTAAACCAGGCGCTGAATGATGCGGTACGTAAGGTAAACGCTATACAGGCAGATCTACCGGCCACGGTGAAAACTCCGGCGCTGAACAAGTTTTCGTTAGATGACCTGCCGGTAATGACCTTATCTGCAACCTCATCGAAACTAAACAGTGCACAGTTTTATGATTTGATGGACAAACGTATTGCCCCAATCGTTTCGCGTGTAAAAGGGGTGGCTCAAGTGAACCTGGTTGGTGGACAAGAACGTGAGATTCAAGTAAACCTGGATGCCAACAAAGTTCAAGGTTACGGTCTGTCCGTACCTGCTATCCAAATGGCTATACTTAGTTCCAATTTGGATTTTCCTACTGGTGGTGTCAAAACTGCCAGCCAGAATATTCGCATCCGCTTGTCGGGCAAATACACCAGTTTAGACGATTTACGCAACTTGGTAGTTGGTAACTCTGTAAATGGCGGTCAGATTCGCTTAGGCGATATTGCCGAGATACAGGATACCCAGCAGGACGTAGATAAGATTGCCCGTTTTAACCGTACCAGCACCATCGTTATGCAGGTACTGAAGCAATCAGATGCCAACGCGGTAGGGGTAAGCGAGGGTATATCGAAAACACTGAAACAAGTTGAACAGGAGTATGCCAACACCGGTATAAAGCTAACTATCGCCAATGATACTTCGACTTATACCTTACAATCAGCAGAAGCCGTAATTCACGATTTAATATTGGCTGTAGTGCTGGTAGCATTCGTTATGTTGTTCTTCCTGCACAGCTTGCGTAACGCTTTGATTGTAATGGTTTCTATCCCGGCATCGTTAATAGCAACATTTATCGGGATGAGTATTTTCCACTATTCCTTAAACCTAATGTCACTGCTGGGCTTATCGCTGGTGGTAGGCATTTTGGTGGATGATGCCATTGTGGTACTGGAAAACATTTACCGCCACATGGAAATGGGTAAGAACCGTGTACGTGCGGCGTATGATGCCACCCGCGAGATTGGCTTTACCGTAATGTCTATCACCTTTGTAATTGTGGTGGTATTTTTACCTATCGCCATCAGTTCGGGCTTGGTAGCTGATATTTTGCGCCAGTTCTCTATGGTAATCGTAATTTCAACCTTACTGTCGTTGTTGTCATCATTTACCATCATTCCACTTTTATCATCGCGTTTCGGTAAGCTAGAGCACATTACCGGCAAAAACATTTTTGGCCGAATCATTTTAGGATTCGAAAAATTGCTGACCCGCTTTACCAACTTTATTACCGGAATTTTGGTGTGGTCATTAGCTCACCGTAAAACGGTATTAGGCTTAGTATTCCTGATGTTTATTGGTTCTTGCAGTATGCTGCCAGCCGGTTATATTGGTTCGGAGTTCTTCCCCAAAGGCGACCGCGGAGAGTTTTTAGTGCAGATTGAATTGCCTAAAGATGCCTCTATTGAGCAAAGTAACCAGATGATTCGCCGGGTAGAAAACTACCTGAGCAAACGCAAGGAGGTAACCTCAATGGTAACCACCGTTGGCCAGGCCAATGATGGTACTTTGGCTACCCAAGCCTCGCCTTACAAAGCCGAAGTCGACGTGAAGCTGGTACCCCGTACCGAGCGTGAAGACCAGTCGGATGTTTTGGCTGCTAAAATGAAACGCGAGATTGCACCGCTAGTGGTGGGAGCCAAATTGAAAACTGTTCCCGTAGGTATATTAGGTACAGCTGACCGTGCACCCATCGAGTTAGCCGTAATGGGACCTGAATTGGACAGCGTAATTGCTTTTGCTAAGGCGGCTGAAAGCAGTTTGGCTAAAATACCCGGCGCTACTGAAGTTAAACTTTCGGTGGAAACCGGTAACCCTGAAATTGACGTGAAGGTTGACCGCGATAAAATGGCAGCATTGGGATTAAGCTTGCAAACCGTAGGTGCTACTATGCAAACTGCATTCAGCGGAAACACCGACAGTAAATTTCGCGAAGGCGAATATGAATATGATATCGATATCAGGCTGCAAAATTTCAACCGTCGTAACATTGATGATGTGAAAAACCTGTTGTTTACCAACGCACAAGGCCAGCAAATCAAATTGGAGCAGTTTGCATCAGTCACCGTAGGTTCTGGCCCCAGCCAGTTGGACCGCCGCGATAAAATTACATCAGTATCTGTACAGGCACAAACCATTGGCCGCCCAACCGGTACGGTGGTATCTGAATGGACAGCCCAATTAGAAAAATTGAAGAAGCCGCTTGGTGTAAGCTATGTATTTGCCGGCGACCAGGAAAATCAGTCGGAAGGTTTTGGCTCATTAGGTTTAGCCTTATTAGCTTCTATCATGCTGGTATACTTTATTATGGTGGCTTTATATGACAACTTTATATATCCGTTTGTGGTAATGTTCTCTATACCGCTCTCGGTAATTGGTGCCTTGTTAGCCTTGGGCTTAACCAATAATGCGCTTAACATCTTTACGATTTTGGGTATGATTATGCTGATTGGTTTGGTAGCGAAGAACGCAATTATCCTGGTGGATTACACCAACCAAATGAAGGCTGAAGGCAAGTCGACATACGACGCTTTAATTTTAGCTAACCACGCACGTTTGCGCCCTATTTTGATGACTACCATCGCAATGGTAATTGGTATGGTGCCTATTGCAATTGCCAAAGGTGCCGGTGCCGAATGGAAAAACGGCCTGGCTTGGGTAATTATCGGTGGTTTATTGAGTTCCCTGTTCCTGACATTGATTATTGTACCGGTTATCTATCAGATTTTTGACCGCTGGGTATCCCGCGGCAAAGAGAAGAACAAAAAATCAATCGACGAGCTGATGCATGAAAATTATGAGCATCGCGATGTAAAAGAATATGAGCACGACCCCGAGTTGGTCTAAATCATAGTTTGTTTAATCTTAACGCAAAAGGCTGTTCGTTATATGAACAGCCTTTTGTTTTTATGCTTTAACTCACATGCTAAGCATGAAGCTTTTTCATTATAGCTTTTACCTTCTTTTGTCGCCTGCTACCTGCATCCAGCGCATCGTACACCAATCCGGCTGCAATTGCATACACTGCATGGTGTAAAACGTCTATGCCTATCTCTTTAGGTTCTTCTTCATTAATAGGAGGGGCCACATCATATTTTGGCAACATTACTTGCTCAGTTCCCCAAACTGCACCAAAGTGCAAAAGGGTAGCAGGGATGCCTTTCAAACCGGTTAAACCAATCAACCCGCGGGCCACGCCCCATGCTGTACCGTAAGCCCAATGTATTTCATTACTAAGCTTATCTTTTTCACCCTCGTTAGCAGGTGCTGCGCCGGTTACTTCAGATGCTACCTTAACAGGAGCCTCACTTGCTTCACGACCGGTAATTTTCATTTCAATGGCTTGCGATATACTGATGGCTAGGGTACCGGCCAGGCCGGCCAGTATGCCTTTGCCTATAGTGCTGCCTAATTCGCCAAATACATTTTCTTCTTTTAGCTTCATCATCAATTGTTTACAGCTAAACACAGCATCACCCAAATTGATTTAAGCAAACAAACTTACATGGTTTCTTTCAAACAAGCAACACTAACAGGTGTTAGTTCAACACATACATTAGAATGTTAACTATGGCAAATCAGTCAATCTCCAAAAAGATAAATTTTACCAAGCCATTCTGGCAATCACTGGGCTTAGGCCTGCTGGCTGGCATGCGTTCAGCATCGGCACCTGCCATAACCAGTCATATATTGAGCCACCATCAATCCGAAGCATTGGGAAACTCGCCACTTAAATTCATGCAGTCAGAAAAGGTAGCAACCGCCCTTAAGTTTTTTGCAGTGCAGGAATTTGTAGGTGATAAGATACCTGGCGTTCCCGATCGGATTAAGCCGCTCAGTGTTGGTTTCAGAGTCGCTTCAGGTGCACTGTCGGGCGCAAGTATTTATAAAGCTAATGGCAGTAATGCTGTAGCAGGCGCATTAATTGGTGGCTCGGCTGCCGCAATTTCTACTTTTGCATCTTTCTTCATTCGCAAATCAACGGTAAAGCACACTACGTTGATTGACCCGGTTGTGGGGAGTTTGGAAGATGCGCTGGTATTGGGTGCAGGCATAGGTTTAACGAAGGCCGCTTAATTTGTAACTGCTTGTATGGCTTGCTGAGAACTTTCTTCTGCATCAGTTCTGAATTTTGGAAGGCTGTGCGGATAATTTGTCTGGATAAATGTGATCAGGTTTTCGCGAATGTAGCAGCGCAGGTCAAACGCTTCTGATGAGTTTTTAGAGCTCATTAAAAAGCGTATTTCCATTGTTTTCTCTTTAGCATCAGTTACCTGCACGGCGTTTACTTTACCATCCCAAAGTGGAGATGCTGTTAGCAGACGCATAAATTCTGCCCTGATGGGCTCAAGCGGCAGGCTGTAATCCATGTACAAAAATACAGTCCCTAAAATTTCGGCCGAAATGCGTGTCCAGTTTTGAAAGGGTTTTTGAATAAAGTAATTGATAGGTAATATCAAGCGTCGCTGATCCCAAATGCGCAGCACTACATAAGTTAAAGTGATATCCTCCACACGGCCCCATTCGCCCTCTACTACCAGTACATCATCAATACGTATGGGTTGGGTAAAAGCAATCTGAAAGCCGGCCAACAAATTACCCAGCGAGGTTTGCGCCGCCAAACCCACAAATATACTACCTATGCCCACACCGGTTAGCAAGCCGGTACCAATCTTTCGCAGGCCGCTAAAGCTTAACAGAATAATGGCGATGGTTACGAAAATGATGACGATAACCAGCAGTTTGCGAATGAACTGTATCTGTGTGCGGATTTTCCGCTCCTTTAAATTGTCGGTTTTACTGAGGTCATAGGTATGATATACATAGTCTTCAAACACACGGATAGCCCTGATGAGCAAACTGGCAAAACTTATGGTGAGGGCAATGTCTACTATACGATCAAGCGGGGCGAAGTATAGTTTGTTCATCCGCATTAAAGGCAGCGTGATGTTGAGCACAAACAATGGAAAAAAATAAGTTACAACCGGGCCTAAATGTTTTTTCAGCGATAGGAGAAACGAATACTTTGCCTCCCGGTCTGCAAAGCTGCGAATTATTAAACCCAGGATTAGTTTAATTGCCAGACCGATAAAGAGGGAAGCCGCGATGACACCCAGATTCCAGATGAACGCTGGCATATGGATAAACAGTTCTTGCAAATCGGGCGGTAACTTGCTCGGAAAATTCATTAGGAGTGGAACAGTTTCAAGTAAAATATTTTATACAGAATGTGAAAATCACACTTTTGTTTTCAATTAAAGTTGATGAGGCCCAACACACCAAACTTATCGTTTAACTAACCATTTACCTCAAAGCAAATTAATTGCGATAATTAACAATATATCAATGAGTTAACCGTTTAATATTCGTAAGATTTTCAAGCTGATATCGAACAATTTTTTAACTGTCAACCATACGTAAAAACGGAGTTTCAAATGCGTTTAACCCCTGTCAGTTTCGTATATTTGTTGCAGCAAAAAAGCTAAAGATATTTAAAATACTTCTAAAGTTAGAGGTGATTGTTTTAGAGTGATTGAAACAGGTCGGGATTTATTTCCGGCCTGTTTTTTTTATGCCATTTTTGTTTCCACCATTACATTTCCAACCAGCACTTTGTGTATTGGGCAGGCATCGGCAATTTGCTCCAACCGCTTTTTCTGTTCTTCGGTCACGTTCCCCTTTACTTCAATGTTCCGGGTAATCAAAGTACCGCCTTCAACTTTGTAAATGGCCAGATCAATCAGTATCTCATCTACAATCCACATTTTGCGCTCAATGTACATGCGCAAAGTAATAGAGGTGCAGCTGCCTAAGCTGGCCAGCAACAGCCCGAATGGAGCCATACCGGTATCTGTACCTTGCATACTTTCAGGTTCATCGGCTATAAGGGTGTGGTGGCCGCTGCTAACAATGGTTTGGTATTGGGTACGTGCCATGCGCACACCGGCGGTAGCAATTGGCGCTGTTTGAGTGTTCATGATGTGATAAAGCAATAACCCGCGGGCATGTTTGCCGAAGATTAATTTTGAACCATATCCAGCAACGACCAGCTTTTCTGATCATCACGCGGTCCACCTCTGTATTTCATTTTCACAAAATACGAAATTCTGGTATTGTCGCCTTCCTGCGTTTCTGTTTCGGTTTTGATGGTATATACTGAATCGGCATCATGCGCAAACTGGTAACCCTCAGCAGAAAACTGCAAATACTCGCCGGATTTATCGCGGATGTATTGCTTCGCAACTGTGTAAGTTTCTTCGCTGTTGGGCATACCATTATCTGCAGCAGTGGAGGCTTCTGAATGCTCCGGAAAAACGAAACGGACAATTACAATACCAAACACGAGTAAACCAGCAAACAACAGCCATACGCCGTTACGTGCGGTTTTTTCATGATGTGATGGGGAAGGGTTAGGTTGATTTTGCATATATGGATGTATTATCTTTTAATAGAAATCATAACACCTGCGGGCGCCGTCAAACCTGCGGTCAACGTTGGCACGAGATGGTAACGTGGTTTGGTAGCTTAAACTTCCTTCGGAGGTTCCGCTGGTGTTACTATAATTGAGCCGCGATGTAGGCGCATCATGGCTTAAGCCAAAGCGAAGCTTTTCGCCACCTTCCCGGCTGATGGATAAATCAAATATTAAGGATAAGACCACGGCACTCGGGCCGCTTTGCCCGCCTGAGCGATACCATAAGCCGGCGCTTATGCTTCTGCGCTTATATTCCAAGCCGGCGTTGATTGATTGAGCCTGCGACTGCTTATACACTACCACGGACGGAATAATATAGGACTTATCGTCCTCATCATAATTTCCGTAAGGATCCAGATCCCAGCGATAGCTTAGATGACCGGTAACACGCATGGGCAATTTTGCCGGCGAACCGGTAAACGACTCGTTAGGACGGTTGATATGCTGCAAAGCGCCCCCCAGCATAAAACTGCCGGCTACCAGGTTGATACCTGCACCAGAGTCGAAGTAAAATCGATTATTAAATTGTGGTAAATCGGCCGAGGTTGCACTACCCGGTATATATCCCAACCGAGGGTCAATCTGATCACCGAATATGAGTTTACTGTAATCAACCGATCGGTTAGTTATCCCTGCCTGTAAGCCGAACGACAGTACAAAATCATCAGACCCCACACTATAAGAATAAATGGCCGCAATGTTATTTTTCTTGAGAAAAGCTGTTCCTTCGCTGCTGCGCGTAAACAACAGCCCTAGGCCACCACCAAATTGCGGAACATTATAATCGATTGATGCCGACACATAATTTAGCCCTCCGGGCACTGATGACCACTGGTTACGATAAATTAAGTTCATCCTCAAATCACCTTCAAACTGACCGTTAAGGGCGGGGTTTAAGTAAACAGGCGAATTAAAAAATTGCGAATACAAATGATCCTGCCCGAAACTATGCATTCGCCATAGGGTAAAAATTATCAATATCAATAACTTTCTTTTCATCTGCACTTATCTATCTTATCAAGTTGATTACACCTGTACGCTTTGGCACGCCGTTGTTATAGCTCATTCCTTTCCACTCGTTACCGTTGATGAATGTGGCCGACATTTGCCATATGTATACCCCTTGCTGTACCGGTTGCCCTTTAAAAGTACCATCCCAGCCCTCAATAGGTTCACCTTTGGCATCTAGTTTCGTAGATTCCCAAATCATCTGTCCGTAGTTATTAAATATTTGCAGACGATAAGCTTTAATGCCTGAGCCTTTTGCTTTGAATATGCGCAGCTCGTCGGTGGTACTGGTAGGAATAAATGCATTAGGCACAAATAACTGCCCCGGAACACCGGTGATGCGCACATGCCTTGTTTTGAATGAAGGGCAGCCTGAACCATCTGAAGTAGTTAAAGTAACCGAATAGCGCCCGGTATCAGCATACGTGTGTGTGGCATTACGGGTAAATTCCGCTGGTGAACCATCACCAAATGTCCATCGCCAATTGGTAGGCACTGTGCCGGACGTTTCATCCGTGAAAGTGAACTTGTAACTTGGTATGTTAATTACCGTATCAGGATTTACACTGAAATCGGTATTAGGTGGCGCCGAAACGGTGATGTAAGCCGATTTACGCACAATATCGGCGCAGCCTGTAACCATATTAGTAGCGGTTAAAGTAACTGTATACTTACCAGGCGCTGTATACGTATGTTTAGGAGCGAAGCTGTTATCTATTCCTTTGTTATCACCAAAATCCCATACATAAGTTAATGACTGCGCAGGCGTGCCGGCCGGGTCTTTTGGCGTTAGGTTGTTAAATTGTACCGTTAAACTGCTGCAAGCAGTAGTCTTATCAGCCGAAAAATTAGGAGCAGGCGCACCGTAAGCAGTTACGGTTTTTTCTGTAGAGGTTACACCGGCGGGCTTACAGGCACTTATTGCCGTAATTTTGATACCATATTTACCTGCCGTTTTCAAGGCGTATGACAGCTCTGCGGTGGTTGCCGGAATGGTTTCGGTAGCAGCAGTAGTCTGGTTAGTAATAGTATAATAATACTGCGTACCACCTGCAGTAGCGTTTTGTAAAATAATATTATCCCCTGCACAATATGATGTTTTAGGATCTTTAATGGCAAATATCGGCACTACATCAGGCGGCGATACGGTGTACTGGAAAGTAACGCTGTTGTTGGTATTGCCGCAATTGTCAGTCACTTTTAAATATATGCTATACTTTTTGCTGGTTGTGGTAGCCGTAAGCGGCGCTAATGTTGGTGGGGTAGCATCATTCATGATAACGCTGCGCGCAACACCGGTACTTAAATCAGTAATGATATACTCGTAAGATTTATTATTACTTCCTGGCAAAGGAGATTCAACCACCGGTGTAAAAGGAGAACAACCTGAAAGTACACCAGGGTTCAGCGATGCTACCGGTTTAGCCGGACTGATTAAAATTTCTTTTTCAGCAGTGGTGAGTATACTGCAGTTACTTGTAATTCTTAACGCCACCTTATAAGTTATGTCTTTAGAAGCGGATGCGGCAAAAGTGTAAGTCAGGTTAAACTGATTCGAAACTTTAACGCCATCTACATACCATTCAAAAGAAGTACCTGAAGGGGGAGTAGTAACATTACCGAAAGAAGTGTTTTTAAACGTGATAGACGTCGGGCCGCAGTTGCTGCTTAATGGCGAAGTAAAAGCAGGCTGTACATCCAGTCTGTCAGTAACGGTTATTTCATCAGACTGGATGCCACAGGTGGGAGTGGCAACTGTCCAACGGAACGTGTAAGTAACACCAGGGGTAATATTGTTCACGATAGTTGATGCATTATGTATATCAGCTATGGTGGCGCCTGAATTGGTCGGGGACACGATGCTCCAGGTACCGGTATATGTACCCGGATCGAGCGCGCTGAGTACCATTGATGTAACATTACAAGGCGGCACCACCGGATTGATTTTCACATTGGCCAGTGCCGGGTTAACTGTTACCACGCTCACAGTTGAGTAAGCAAAATTACAACTGCCACTTTTAACCACAGCACGATAGTAGGTAGTGCTGGTAAGATTATTAAAAGTTACTGAGTTATTGGTAGTAGCAATTGCCACTACAGACGAAACAAAGTTATCCGTTGAACCTTCCCATCTGATGACCGCCCCAGTATTACCGCTTAGGTTGATGGTGCCGCTGTTAGCCCCCGCACATACCGGCGCTACTGTAGAAGTGGCACCACCCACACTTTGCTTATCTACCTGCAAATTCAAAACATCTTCGGTTGGTGTACAACCTTCGGCTGCGTCTATCCTCCATCTCAGTTGATAAGCCGTTCCGGGTATTAAGTTTCTAACAATTGCTTTAGGATCATGAATATCTGAAAACTGCACTGTTTTGCCGGTAAGTTCTGTCCAGGTACCACTTCCAGGCCCGGCATCGTTACCCTGCAGCTGATAATCTGTTACGTTACAAACCGGTGTTCTTAAGTTGCTGATTACGGCCTGTACGGGTGCCGGTTTTAGTGTACGGGTAACGGTAATGGTATTTCCGGCACAGCCTGCACTATTATAAACCGTAATATTGTAAGTAACTACAGCAACATCGGTAGTACTGTTGTTGACTAACACATCGGCAATCGAAGTGCGACTTACAGGGTTAGTTGCTGAAGTATTACCGCTTACATTCCCGGTAACAGTGCTTGTCCAGGTATAACCTGCACCTGTGATGTTTGACGACAAATCGATATTAGCGGGCTGACCGCTGCAAATATCTAAGGCTAATTTCGTTGTTGTAACTGTGGGCAACGGCGATACTGTTACCGTTAATGTAAAGGGGGAACCTGTACATCCCTGGGCAATTGGTGTAATGATATAAGTTACGATTCCGGCTGTAGTGCCATTTACAGCGAGTATATCTTTAATACTACTACCACTGCCGCTGGCACTAAAGCCGCTCACATTGGCCGAACTGGCTGTCCAGCTAAAAGTGGCTGTGGCTACATTGCTGGTAATGGTATAATCCATGGCTTGCCCGCTGCAGCGCACATAAGTAGCCGGGCTGTTTATTACCGGCTGGGGCAGTATGTTAATGGTAACCGGCCTGTCAATCACACTGCAAACGCCTGATAGAGTAGTAGTGGCATGCAATGTTAAAGTCACCTTACCGGCTGCAATATCAGTTGCAGAAAATGTATAAGTCGGGTTCATTGCATTCGCATCAGAAAACTTGCCTCCGGTTGAAGTTTGCCATGTAAAAGTAGCACCACTACCCACTTTTGCATTGCTCAGTGCGATTAGCTTATCGCTGCTGCAAACCGGGTCATAGCTGCCGGGGTCAACCACGGGTGCATCCTGAAAGGTAAGCTGCTGGCTGGCCGTTACAGAGCCGCACTGGTTTTTATGAACTACCGAAACGGTATAAGTGGCATTATCATGAAAAATAATACTTGGATACTGGGTATTGGCATTCGTACCGGCTGTAAATTCGTAGTTACCGCCAGTTACGTTCCAGGTGTAAGTATCGGTTAGCGGCACTGCTGTACCTGTAAATACAGTTTTGGTATCCACAACATCGGGGCTAAAAGCAATAGCTACATCTTTACTACATAATGATTTGTTTCCGGTCATTACTGCGGTTGGAGGGGCATCAACAATAATCGTTTTTTCCGGGCTGAATACTTGCGCACAGTCGCCAGAGGTAATGGCTGAAGTAATTGTGTAAACTCCCGCAGCAGTAAATGCAAACTGAGGAGCAACACCAGTATAGGTTTTAGTAGTTGCCGCACCTTTCACTGTCCATGTATACACAGGTGCAACACCGCAACGGTTGTCTATCACCGATTTATCAACCGGGGTTACCGTTGAACTCAGGCAAATTCTGGCAGGCACCTCAAAGTCTGGCTTGGGAGGATCCTGAACGCAGAAATTGAAGGTAATGGGTGCAGCAAAATCACAAATACCGGTACTGCCCAGCAGTTCCAAAGAGAGTGTATGATTACCGGCTGGTATTAATTTTTTTAAGGAAGTAGTTAGCGGAACATTCCGCAATACATATTCACCATCCAGTTTCCAGTTATACCGGGCGCTGGTATTGATACAGTTTAATGCTCCGCCTGTTAAGTTCTGACCTGGGTAAGAATCATTGGTAAAAGTTATTTCTTTATTTGAGCAACCGTTGCTTGGCCCTGTAATTCTATTGTAGGGGTTGATGTATACCTTGGCAGCAGTATTAAAAGGCTGCCCGTAAACACCAGAACAATATGGAGTTTGAATATATTCGTTAATAGGATATCCTCCGCTTCCCTGCTTTCCGCACGAGCTTTCTGAGTACACATGTGATATATTGTAATTTGCAGCTTGCAGGTCGCATATGCTTAGCCTGGCAACTGTGCCATCCCCAAAATCTACATTATATATATTACCCGGATAGTTATCGGCAAGCCCGTCTGGTGAGATACGGATTACCGCTTTATTCCGGTTCTCAATCAGGCACAAATCAAGTGCACCCGATGCGCCAACGTTATTGGTTACAGTATTGTTAATCAGTTGATAAGCATAGGTTCCTACTGATACGCCGTTAAAAGCCTTCTCAATAATAGTATAATTTGTGGCATCGGCTGTGAAATCTACATAACCTCCCGCCGGGTACTTAACTGTGGATACCGAACTTTTTTCGTTATAAAAGAGAGTGGTTGCACTGCCTGACCCAATAGGCAAAGATGAACTTGAAGTTTCACTAAAAAAGAACTGCTTGTTTGCTTCACCGGCAGCGCAATACCCAAAAACCTGGTGAAAGTTTGGGCTGGTAGGGCTTTCATTAATAAAATTGCCTCCCAAACCAGCAGTTACCGAAGCGCCGGCATTAATAGTAATTGGATTTGATGCTGCGCTAATGGTAGCAGGCCTGGTTGTTTTGATACGCAGGCGATAACCCACCCCGGGAACAGTACCGGCCGGAATCACGCCGTTTACAAACGTGGCATAAAAGCCGGTAAACACCCCAATTCGTTTTTCAGCAGCAAAATTACCGGTGGCATCTGACAGGTAAAGTTCGTAAACGTTATCCTGGGCAACACAGCCGGTGCTGTAATCCACTTTAAAGGGTACTGCTATGGTTGAACCCGGCGTATACTGACCGGCATCTACATCATGAAAAGTAATAGTTTGTGCCGATGCAGATATAAGTGTAAACATTACACTAACGATGCATAAGCATAGTGTTCTCCATAACCCGGAAAATCTTTTGTGCATTAAAGGGTGCGCGTAAAAAGTTTAATCAATATACTTCAACTCAATCAGGACACTAAGAAACAAAAATATTATGGCTACTTATTATAATACTTAGCCTTTTATACAATATTTTTGAACTTAATTACTACTTTATACGGCAACCAACAAAAAATGTTACAGGAAGAAAAGATATATTTTGAAAAGAAATATGAATAATAATTAATAATTAATGACTGCTTCCAAAGAATAAATAGGCTACAAAAATGGCTGCTACAATTCCTGCTGCATCTGCTATCAGTCCGGCAGGAATGGCGTACCGTGATTTCTTTATACCCACAGAACCAAAATACAATGCCACTATGTAAAATGTGGTATCAGCCGAACCGTTGAAGATACTGCCCAGGCGCCCCGCGAAACTGTCGGGCCCAAAGGTTTTCATCACATCAATCATCATGGCCTTCGAACCTGAGCCGCTGAGGGGCTTCAGATAAGCTACCGGCATAGCATCTACAAAACGTGTATCAAGTCCGCATCGGGCAACAGCCCATTTCACACCACTATTTACATAATCCAAAGCACCACAGTTGCGAAATACGCTGATGGCTACCAGCATGGCAACCAGGTAGGGGATAATTTTAATAGTTACTTCGAAGCCGCTTTTGGCGCCATCAATAAAGGCTTCGAAAATATTTACCTTTTTACGCAATCCGCCTAAAATAAATATTACAGGAATGCTATATAATAGTACACTGCTAATTAATGTGGATACCAAAGTAATCTGCTCATGTGATAGCTGTGTGGTAAAATACCATATCAATAATGCGATAACTCCCGTTAAACCGCCCAGCCATAACAATATAACCCGGTCAAACAGATTAATTTTTTGCCTGATGGCTACGGCCAGCATGCCCACTACTGTAGCCACATAGGTGGCTATAATACATGGAAGAAATACATCCGCCGGATTTTGCGCATGTAATATAGCCCGCTGCGCAATAATGGTAACCGGCAACAATTGCAAACCAGAGGTATGCAGCACCAAAAACATAATCTGCGCATTAGATGCCGTCTCTTTGTTGGGATTTAACTCTTGTAAACTGGCCATTGCTTTTAAACCCAGCGGAGTAGCAGCATTATCCAAGCCCAGCAAATTGGCCGAAAAGTTCATCATCATTTGCCCGGTAGCAGGATGATTTTTGGGAACCTCCGGAAACAAACGTTGAAAAAAGGGGCCAACAATGCGGGATAAGAAGTTAATAGCTCCGGCTTTTTCTCCAATATTCATTACACCCAGCCAAAATACCATTACACCGGTTAAGGGCAAAGCAATATCCATAACTGCTGATTTGGATGAACTGAATAAGCCATCAACCAATACACTGAAAGCATCAGTTTGACCTAAAAGCGCCAGTTTAAATAGTGCAACAACAAATGCAACAATAAAGAAACCTACCCAGATATAATTTAAAGCCATGCTTCAATATTACTTCTTTTTACGATACAATTAATGTTCAGTCCTACTTTTTTGCTGTTCAAAAGCTTAATTTAGCACACACAATTAGCTATGGCAACAATAGAATTAAAAAGGGTATCGGGCTTATTTGGCTTCGAAGCCCATGACGAAAACGGACACACTGTTAAAATGGATAGCAGCCCCGAGAGTGGCGGCGAGAATTATGGCGTGCGCCCTATGCAAATGCTGCTGATGGGCTTGGGCGGCTGCTCAGCCATTGATGTGATCATGATCTTAAACAAGCAAAAGCAGCAGGTGCAGGATTACCGTATGGTGATTTCCGGTGATCGCGAACCGGGCAAAGAACCATCTTTATGGAAAAACGTCAATATTGAGTTTCACCTCTATGGCGATATCAATGAGGATAAAGCTAAAAAAGCAGTTGAGCTGTCTATAGATAAGTATTGTTCAGTGGCCGCCACTTTAGAAAAGTCGGGCACCGAAATCAAATGGCAGGTATTCATACATCCGGCTCAATAAGTTAAATCATTTTAAACTCTACTATGTCCAATACATCAGATAAGCTCAGCCAGGCTATCCGCATTCGTGCAGATAAAACACCGGAGCGTGAGCATTCTACGCCTTTATACTTAACCAGCAGCTTTACATTTGATGATGCCGAAAGCATGCGTGCGGCATTCGCCGAAGAAACAGACGATAACATTTACAGCCGCTACAGTAACCCTACGGTTGATGAATTTATAGATAAGATGTGCATGCTGGAAGGGGCTGAAGCCGGCTTTGCCACTTCATCGGGTATGAGCGCGGTGTTTGCTTCCATTTTTTCATTATTACAGCAGGGTGATCATTTGCTGTGCTGCAGTTCGGTTTTCGGCAGTACGTTTACTTTGGTTACCAAGTACCTGCCTAAATATGGCATCAGCTGCACATTAGTTCCAGCCAATGACAGCGACGCATGGGAAAAGGCCATTCAGCCCAATACTAAAATGATGTATCTGGAAACGCCAACTAATCCGCAGCTTGAGGTTATAGATTTAGAGTGGGCCGGCCAGTTTGCTCAAAAGCATAACATTATTCTTAATGTAGATAATTGCTTTGCCACCCCTTTATTACAACGCCCTATAGAGTACGGTGCACACCTGGTGGTGCACTCGGCTACTAAATGGATTGATGGGCAGGGCAGGGTTATGGGCGGCGTAATTGTTGGCAATGCCGATTTGGTTCGTGATATCTACTTATTTTGCCGCAACACCGGACCGTCACTATCGCCTTTCAATGCCTGGGTATTAAGCAAAAGCCTCGAAACTTTGGATGTGCGTATGCAAAGACACTGTGAGAACGCCATGAAAGTTGCAGAAGCTTTGCAAAGCATGCCACAAATTACCTGGGTGAAGTATCCGTTTTTGAAAGGACATCCGCAATATGATATTGCTGTTAAACAAATGAGTGCAGGCGGTGGTGTATTGTGTTTTGAACTGAAAGGTGGCTTAGATGCCGGTCGCAAATTTCTCGACAGTTTACAGATGCTCTCGGTAACACCAAATTTAGGTGATAGCCGTAGTATTGCATCTCATCCGGCCAGTACCACGCATTTCAAACTTACAGAGCAGGAACGCCTATCTGTAGGTATAACCCCTGGTTTAATACGTATTTCGGTAGGCTTGGAAAAAGTTGATGATATTATTAATGATATCGCCCAGGCAATGAACAGCTGATATAGCATTTTCAATACAGAAAATTAATGCCTTTGCCCGTTATGTGTTTAATTTGATACATATCGGGCATTTTGCTTTATGGAAACGTTTTTGAGTTTTCCACATACTTTTCTATCACAAGTCCGCAACTTTAGCTATTGTGTTATGTCTTCATTGTCAGCATGATATGCTTAAGTATTACAACTGTTAACATAATCTTAATACAGGAAACGAACGGCAATTGTAACATACCTGTTACCAAAACTGGCATTATGCTTGTCAAAAGGTGCTCGTGTTCGAATACATAATATGTATAACGAACCATCCACTTAATATCAAACATATGAACAGTACATTTAAAAAATCTGCTTTGATGGTAGCAGCGGTTCTTACCGGCAGCCAGTTGATGGCACAAACCATTACTTCAACTACAGACACTACTACTTACACTAAAGATTATGTACAGCCATTTGCAGGTGGCAGCGCTTACCGCAACTGGTCAATCGGTTTACATGGCGGCATGATCAGCCCATGGACTCCGTTGAGAGGCAAACAAGATTTTGTAACGCCTAATGAGCAATGGGGCTACGGTGGTTATGTAAAATATCAATTATTACCAGCTTTGGGTTTTCAGGCTGATTTCTTTAAAGGCCACCTGCAAGGTACTACGCCACAGCAACCAACCAACCTGGTTAAATTCAGAACTGATATTAAATATGCGGTTGACTTAAGCGCAAACATTACAATCGCTAACATCAACTGGCGCCACAATCATGGAGCTATTCAGCCTTATGTAACCGTTGGTGGTGGTTCTATCGCTTATGCGCCTAAATTATATACAGCTGATGGACGCACCGTTCAGTACAACAGCGATGGTCGCAACATCAACCAATTCTACATTCCGTTGGGTGTTGGCTTAAAAGTTGGTTTAGCGCCTGGTATCAATTTAGATTTGGGTTACCAGGTTAACTTTATGGATGGCGATAACATTGATGGTTATACTTACGGTGGCCGCAATGACCAGTTTGCTTATGCACACGCCGGTTTGGAATTTGCATTAGGCAAACGCTCAAAACCACAATTAGCTAATCACAACCCGGTATCTTCAATGCGTACTGAGTACTTAAGCAAAACCAATGCTTTAGCCGGTGAGTTGGCTCAACAGCGTATGATGAACGAACAATTACGCAATGATTTGAATACTACTAATGCAAACCTGGCTCGTTTAACCGCTGATACAGATGGCGATGGTGTACCTGATGCTTACGATAAATGCCCTAACACTCAAAGAGGTGTTAAAGTAGATGGTTCAGGTTGCCCACTGCCAACCCCTGTTACTAAAGTATATGTAACTGAAGAAGACCGCAAGGTGGTACGTGAAGCGATCAAAAACCTAGAGTTTGATTTTGGTAAAGCAACTATTAAAGAACATTCTCTGTCCAGTTTAGATCGTGTAGCTGACATTTTAACCAGCAAAAACTTTAGCTTGAAATTAGCAGGCCATACCGATAACGTAGGTTCTGATGCTGCTAACCTAAAATTATCTAAAGACCGTGCAGAATCAGTGAAAGAATATTTAGTAAGCAAAGGCGCCAATCCTTCACGAATAGAAGCGGTAGGTTATGGTGAAACACAACCAATTGCTTCTAATAAAACAGACGCCGGTCGTCAGAAAAACCGTCGTGTAGAGTTTACTTTATATTAATCAGTAAGCTTTTATAAAACACAAAAGGCCGCATAATGCGGCCTTTTGTGTTTTATAACTATTGGTTTAAAATTCAAAAAAGTCTGCCAAACCTCCCATATACACATCATTCCAGCCATCGGTAATATCTGTGTAGGCATCATCAGGAATATTGGTTTGCCTCACTTCAACAGAAGTTCCTTGCTTATCCGGGTGGAGTTTGATAGTCACGATGGAAGGTTCGTCCTGCCCATCAAAATACCATTGCTGCACTACTTTTTTATTGGTTTCAAACTCCAGATTTTTTCCTACAATACTGCCGTCCCACAAGGAAAACTCCGTGTTGGGCGTAGTTGACATTTGTGCCGGATCGCCCGTCCATAGCTGTAAAGTAACAGGATTGGTGATGGCGCTATATACATCCTCGGGTGGTGCCGGCAACAGGTAGTACTTCTTAAAATCTTTCATGCTGCAAGTTGCACATTTTAACATTTAAATTATAAACTCAATCTGCATTCGGCGGTTTATGTACATACTATGCAAAAAATTGTGCTGCTGCGCCACGGCGAAAGCTTATGGAACCAGGAAAACCGCTTTACAGGCTGGACGGATGTAGATTTATCGGAAGAAGGATTCAGGCAGGCCCGGCATGCCGGTCAGCTACTAAACAGTAACGGCTATAAGTTTGATATTGGCTTCACTTCCATTTTAAAGCGCTCGATTAAAACCATGCATACGGTGTTGGAGGAAATGGATTTGATGTGGATACCCGTGCAAAAATCATGGCGTTTAAATGAGCGTTTTTACGGCGCTTTGCAGGGCTTAAACAAGGCAGAAACCATTGCCAAGTATGGCGAAGAACAGGTTCATAAATGGCGCCGCGATCCGCATGAGCATCCGCCTGCCATAACTAAAGATGATGACCGTTACCCCGGCAATCATTATCGTTATAAAGACCTGACTGACCGCGAATTACCTCTTACGGAAAATTTGAGCGAAACCATGAACCGGGTGTTACCGTTCTGGCTGGAAACTATTGTAACCGCCATGCGGCAAAATTTAAAGGTTGTAGTTTGCGCACATGGCAACAGTTTAAGAGCGCTGATACAGTACATTGATAATTTAAGCGACGAAGAAGTAACCGATTTAGACATACCCACAGGCGTACCATTGGTCTATGAGCTGGATCATGGCCTGAACCGGATACAACATTACTACATTAAATGATTATAATTTTTATTATATCATTCTGTTATAATCTAAAAGAGCCATGCATGTGCATGGCTCTTTTAGATTATTTGGGTTTGATTACTCTTGAATAGCCAGGCCCCAATCACGCCCCTTATCTACAGCCGGAACACCTTTGTCCATCCAAACCGGCATCGGTGCACCTTTCAGGTAATGATCAAAAAACTGCGCTTCTCGGATAGAGATATCTTTGCGGTTTTTGCGTTGTACCAGGTTATGGGCTTCATCATTATATTGTAACAACCAAACCGGTTTACCTAAACGGCGCAATGCTGTAAACATCTCAATGCCCTGATACCATGGCACGGCGCCATCCGCATCGTTCGACATAATTACCACAGGCGTTTTCACCTTGGGTAACTGGAACAATGGCGAGTTTTCGATATAAAGATTAGTATTGCTCCACAAATCAGTACCAATACGGCTCTGGCCATGCTCATACTGCATTTCGCGGCTAATGCCGGTTTCCCAGCGTATGCCATCGTAAGCTGAAGTCATGTTGGCTACCGGGGCACCTGCCCATGCTGCTGCATACATATTAGTTTGCGTTATCAGATAAGCCACCTGATAACCGCCCCAGCTCTGACCTTGTATGCCAATGTGCGCTGCATCTACCCATGAATTTTTCTTTAAGCTTTCTACACCTGAATTAATGAATTCAACAGCTGATGCACCCGGGTGGCCAGTCTCGTAGCTCACATCAGGAGCAAACACCAGATATCCATTACTTACAAAATAGGAGATAGGCAAACGCGATGGTGTAGGTGCGGGCGGCACGTAGCTGTACAAACCTTCAGATAGCTTTTCATAAAAATATACCAGCATCGGGTATTTTTTCATTGGGTCGAAATTTTCAGGTTTGTATAAAATTCCGGCCGATTTATAACCTTTAGGCGTGGTCCAATGTACCAATTCTGCTGTACCCCAGTTGTATTGAGCTTGCTGAGGGTTTATAGCACTCAGTTGTGTTTCCTGTTTAAGGTTATCAGATAGATATAAATCAGGAGAGTTTTGATAATTGGCTTTAGTATAAATATATACGTTTGCATCTTTAGCTTTCACCAAACCGGCATAGCTGTAAGGGGCCATTACCAATTTTTCGGGTGCTTTACTACTGCCCAAAGTGGTTTTATAATATCCCCATTGTTTTGTGTCATCGTTTTGTGTGAGCAGGTACAGTGGTTTTTTTGTTGGAATTAACCGGTCATCGTCATCGCCGCCCCCAGCAAACCGACCACCTGCAGCAGCCGGATTGGTATAGCGGAATATCAAATGATTTTTACGGCCCATACCTTTTGTTAGATTAGCAGTAGCGCCGGTCGCCGGGTCAATGCCCCAGATGTCGTAGCGATCATACAACAGTACATATTTATCGCCTTCCGTCCATCCCGAAATGCCATAGGCTTTCGGATCATCCGGTACGTCATTATCTTCTTCGCCCATTTTTACACCGGTGCGCGAGGTGAGGTTTAGTACTTTGCCGGTAGCAATGGCATAGCTGTACCAGTTTTGGCTTTTAGGATCGAACCACACAACATAATTTCCGGCTGGCGATATACTGTAACGGGTTTTCATGCGGGTATTCATGCGCTTACGCTCACCCGTGCGGGTATCAATCAAAAACGCTTCCTGCCTGCTGCTGCCTTCCCATTGGGCCGGTACGCGTGCACCAGTATCAGTTACGCCCAAAGCATAGCGGCTATCATTGTTCATGGCCAGCATTACGTCTTGAATACCTTTATCAGCCAATGGTATGGTTCTTTTACCGGCTTCGCCGGGGTAAATAACCGCCAAATAGCTGCGGCGCAGCTCGCGCTGTAAGTTTTTCAACTGTTGCGGTTGCAGGTAATCATCTTTATAATTCCAAATATCCAGTTTGGCGGTTTCAAAATCAACCAGTGTGGTATCAATAGGTTTGGGGATAGGGGCAGTGCCAAAAAACAATTTGCTACCGTTTTTGCTGAAGTATACCCGCCCATCGCCGCTCACTGCCCATTTATCTGGCATACCTGCTGAACCGGGTGCGGCTAATACTGAGGCACTGTCGGCACCTACATGGTAGTAATATAATTTATAAGGTTTTACCGGTGCACGTTCGGGGTTCTTCTCGGCACAAAATGCCAGTTGCTTGCCATCTTCATCAAATGCTATTGATTTATATGTTCCACGACCGGTGCTTACTTCTTTCAGTTCATCCTTGTTGATATCATAGATATAAACACCCGATTTAACTTTTGCATTTCGGCGTGGCGCAGTAACTGCAAAAGCCAGCAGTTTACCATCTTTACTTAATTGATAATCGGTCACATAATCAAAGGTTCGGTATTTATTACTGGTCAGTTGCCTTACGGTTAAGTTAGCGCCTTCGCGGGTGGGCGCTGCAATGGTGGTGGCAATTGCCTTTCGGGATGTATCACCGGCTGCAGGTTTGCGTACAGTATCGGATGGTGCCAGGTAAGCAATTACAGAGGCCTTTTCGGCTACTTTAAATGAGCGTACGCCTGCAATTTTTGTGACGTTGTTGCTACCGAGTGTTATGATACCTAATGTATCTTTCGGAAACTCGTTTGGCTTTTTCTTTTTAATGCGCGCCTGGCGTGTATCGCTGTAAAAGGCCCGGATCAGGAAAATTCCGTATTTGGAATCGTTAGTAATACGCGCAGTATCACCTCTTGGTATTTGCAGTTTGCTGCTACCGTTTACATTGGTGATGTACAAGTTTGCATCACCCTGTTGTGGTTTTACTGCATATACCACCCATTTACCGTTATTACTGATGCGCTCGTTGCTGATGCTTTGCCAGCCATCATACACCGAATGGTCGATAGGTTTTTTGGGCGACGTTTGCGCAAAGCTTTGAAACGCTGTTGCTGCAATAAGCCCTGTGGTAAGTAAAAATTTATGCATATTTAGTTTAGCTGTAATTACGCTACTAAATATGCATAAATTTTAAGTTAGCATCTTAAATATTCAATATTGTTACAAGTAATCTGCCTTTGGTTTTAGATTTCAATGCGTTTGGTCAGACATAGCGGTGTTTAAGGCGATCACCGAATTTTTGAAATCTTCGCGAGCCACAATAAACTGGATATTTACTTTACGCAAGGCAAAACCGGCACTTTTAATATTGATGCCGCTTTCTGCAAATGCAGCGGCCGAACGCGCCAATAAACCCGGCTGATCAATGTTTGAACCTATCAAGCAAACCATGGCTACTTTTTCAACGGTTACTTTCTCAAACTTATCTTCCAGTGCCTGTATCAGTTTTTTGTTGTAGTCTTTTTCCCAGATTACAATTGAAATACTGTTGGCGCTGGTAGCCTTAAAATTGTAACTGGTTTTAAAGTCATAGAAGACCTGCATAATCTGCAAATCGGATCCTACATTGCCTACCATCAGGGGGTCATAAATATCTATCATCACCAACTTGTCCGTTCCCGTAATGACCTCCACACGCTTATGCTGGCAAACATAGTCCTGTGTTATCAAAGTACCCGGATGTTCAGGCTCAAAAGTATTTTTGATACGCAGATGAATGTTATTGATTTCTAATGGCTTTGATGCTTTAGGGTGAATAGCTTCCATACCCACATCGGCTAACTGGTCGGCCACGTCATAATTAGTGGAACCTACAGGTATGCAGTTGTTAATACCAACCATTACGGGGTCGGCAGAGCATAGGTGATATTCCTTGTGTATGACCACTTCCCGCGCTTTTACTGCAACTGCAATTTTACTGAAAGTTACCTCAGAGTAGCCGCGGTCAAACTCGCGCATAATACCTTCAGTACCCTTGGTATAGCCGGTGGCAATGCAAATGGTTTTGGCAAAATCAATGTCTTTAAAAGCGTGTTTAATGCGCTGGTCAATGGTATAAGGCTTGTGGTCATAAAAGCCGCTTAAATCAACCAGTGTAGCGCTGATACCCATGTTTTGTAGAATATTAGTGAACACGAAAGCGGAATGACTTTCACCTATAGAGGCTAATATTTCGCGTGCCGCCTGCAGTATACCTTCGCTGTTTACATACCCCGAAGCCAGAACATCAGAAAGATTTTCGAGGTAACCTTGCGCATCACGCACGTGCTTTTCAATAAACTGATCGGCCACGGCTAAATCCAAACCTAAGCTTTTGTATTGCTTATTGATTTGTTTTAGTTTAACAATCAAGTTATTTAACGGGCGGTGAAAATCCTGATACTTGGCAATACGATGGTAAACGCCAGGTTCGCCTGTTTTTTTATCTTCAAGCAATAAATTTGTAACGCCCGAAAATGCAGATACCACAAAGATGCGGTTATATAACTCATCGCCGGTACGCTTATACAGAATGATGTTTTTAATCACATCACCCAATGCACTCATAGAGGTACCGCCGATTTTTTCTACTGTTAACATTCGTTTAATATAAAAAGGATGCTAAAGTAAGCGAATTGGTACGCTAAAGCAAGTGTGACAGTCGCTTATGGTGTAAAACTTACAATCAGCTATTCTTGGTGTACAAGGCACCCGCTTTTTCTGCAGATGTTTTAATCCCTTTTATCATGGCAGAACTGAAACCATGATACTCCATATCATTCAATCCTGCAATGGTGCAACCTTTGGGCGAAGTTACTTTATCTATTTCCTGCTCAGGATGTGAGGCTAATTGCAGCAGTAAGTCGGCAGCACCTTTGGCGGTTTGTGCAGCCATTTTTAAAGCATCATGTGCGTGAAAACCAATTTCGGTACCACCCTGTGAAGCCGCACGTATAGAACGCAGAAAGAAGGCAATACCACAGGCACACAAGGCAGTAGCAGATGTCATCAACTCCTCGTTGATCTGCAAACTGATGCCAACGGTATTGAATAAAGAGGTAACCAGTTCCAAGTTCTCTTTTGTTGCAGTATCAGAAGCTAAGCAGGTCATGGAATGGCCTATGGCAATGGCGGTATTGGGCATGGCACGTATCACTTGCACTTCGGCACCCAGTTCCTGGCGAATGTCCCGGCAAGTTACACCTGAGACAATTGATACAAACAATTGCTTCTGCACGTTAACCCCCGGTTGTATTTCTTTTAAAACATCATTTAATTGCTGCGGCAGTACTGCCAGCACAATAATATCTGTGCTTTTAACAGCATCTACATTGTCATTGGTTACACTGTAGCCTTCATCACCATAGGTGGATAAGACTTTTACATTGCGCCGGGTGAGTGTAATTTGCTGAGGCTGACAAATACCAGCTTTTACCAATCCTTTAGCTAAAGCCAAACCAATGTTTCCGCTGCCAATTATGGCGATGTGATGTTCGATCATAACTTATTTTGTTAAACGGGTACCAAATGATTTCCCTTCTTTGCCTATATTTTTTAAATCGCCGGCATGGCCAATGATAACGGCGCTGACACCATTTGCAATAGCACCGAAAGCATTATCCATTTTGGGTAGCATTCCACTGTGAATAATCTGCTCTTTTTTCAATTCTTCATAATGCGCACGGTCAATGTCTTTAATTAATGAATCCTCATTGCTTAAATCCTTAAGCACTCCCTTTTTCTCAAAACAATAAATCAAAGTGGTTTCATACTGCTTAGCCATTGCCACTGCCAATGCTGAGGCAATAGTATCAGCATTGGTATTAAACAACTGACCATCGCCATCATGAGTTAACGCACAAAATGCAGGGGTAAAGCCAGCTTTTAACAAAGCATCTATGCTATCAATATTAATGGATTTATCGTTCAAATCGCCCACAAAGCCATAATCGATTTCCTTTACCTTACGTTTGGCAGCTATAATTGTATTACCGTCGGCACCGGTAAGTCCAATAGCATTGGTGCCGAAACGCTGCAGTTGCGCTACAATATTTTTATTGATCAGACCGCCGTACACCATAGTTACCATTTGCAGCGTATCTAAATCAGTGATGCGCCGGCCATCAATCATTTGAGTTTGGATACCCATTTTATCTGATAGTTGAGTAGCTACTTTTCCACCGCCATGTACCAATATTTTATGGCCTTTCAATGCAGTAAAATCTTTCAAAAAGTGATATAAATTTTCGGAATTGTCAATTACGTTACCGCCAATTTTAATAATGTATAAAGGGTGCTTTGATTGAGTTGCCATGTATGTATATATCGTTGTACAGCCAATGTTATATTCCAACATTGGCTAAATTATAACTTTTGCTGATAGTTTGTTACGATGAACGCCACATTGAACGAAACATATGGTAATTAAGGGAGTTTTACTTGCAGAAATTATTGAAAGCAGATTAGAACTATATACATGAATAACTTACAACAGACTTCGGGCAGGCCACGGGTAGTGATTATTGGCGGCGGGTTTGGTGGAATCAATACAGCTAAAAAGCTAAAAAATGCCGATGTAGACGTCATTATGGTGGATAAGCACAATTATCACACTTTTCAACCTTTGCTATATCAGGTGGCCATGGGTGAATTAGAGGCCGACTCAATCGGGTTTCCCATCAGGCGAATGTTTCACCGGCAGAAAAACTTTGATTTCCATTTGGCCGAAGTACAAAATATAGATGCGGTCAATAATACAGTTAACACCAGTATAGGCGGCGTAAAATACGACTACCTGGTTGTGGCAACCGGCGCAAACACAAATTTCTTCGGTAATAAGGAGTTGGAACACAATACCATGCCTATGAAAAATATTGCAGAGGCATTGAACATCCGCAGCCTGATTATTCAGAATTTGGAGAAAGCTGCCGTAACCGATGACGAAGCAGAGCGAAGAGCATTATTAACTTTTGTAGTGGTAGGAGGTGGCCCCACCGGAGCTGAGCTGGCCGGATCAATTGCCGAATTCAGGAAAGATATTTTCAGAGAAGAATTTCCTAAACTAAATCCTGATGAGATGCAGGTATATATTGCTGAAGGTAAGCCGGTACTGATTGCGGCTATGTCAGACCAGGCATCGATTAAAGCCAAGCAGTACTTAACAGAATTAGGGGTGATTATCTACAATAGTGTACATGTAACCAGTTACAACGGCGATATGCTGACTATTGATGACGGTAAAGTAATAAAAACCCGCAATGTATTTTGGGCCGCCGGTGTAAAAGGGGAAGCCCCCGCCGGCCTGGCTTCCGAAAGCATGGCTAAAGGTAATCGTATTATGGTGGATGAATTCAGTCGCGTTAAGGGATACCCCAATATATTTGCTATTGGTGACGTAGCGGCTATGTTAACCACTGATATGCCAAACGGAGTACCAGGAGTAGCTCAGGGGGCTATACAAACCGGGGCTAATGCTGCAAAAAACATACTACACACCATTAAAAAAGAACAGTTAGAAGCATTCAGATATAATGATAAGGGTTCTCTAGCTACCATAGGCCGCAATAAAGCAGTAGCTGATTTAGGAAAAGTGCACTTCGGTGGTTTTTTTGCATGGCTGCTCTGGGTGTTTGTACATATCATGACCCTTGCAGGTTTTAGCAACAAATTGATCGTGTTCTTTAGCTGGGCCATCAACTACTTTACTAAAAACAGCGACAACAGAGTGGTGGTAAGAAAATTTGATACATCTACCATGATGACTGACCCCATCTCAAGCTGAGACAGTATGGTTAAGCAAAAAGCCAACAATAGTAAAAGTTAATTTAATACATTAAAGTGAAAATTTATTTAACAATGTGCAATAAACGCTGTTAATCATTAAAGTAAACTCTAAAAAACATACAAATGCCAACGAACACCAATCCACAACATAGCGAAGGCAAAGTTGCCAAGGCTATCGAACAACAAACCGCCAAATTACCATCAGACCTGTTTTTATGGGCCGCTTTAGGTTCTATGGCAGCTTCAGCTACGTTGAAAATTTTGAAAAAAGACAAAACTGCATTATTTGTAGGCCAATGGGCAGCTCCGTTCTTGCTGTTAGGCCTTTACAACAAAGTTGTAAAGCTTGAAGGCTCTGAAGGTGCAAAATAAGATAAACAATAAAGGCTTACCCAATTTGGTAAGCCTTTATTGTTTTAGCTCTGCAGCCATATAGTCACCTACCTGGCTGACTACTTTGTTATTGTTAGATTGCAAGGCAGCAATTATCCGTTGTTGTTCGGGCAATGTTTTATTTTGGCTGAGTTTCTTTTTCCCTTGTAAATCGGTAACCTCAATTTTAAAAGAAACGATTCCGTTCAATAACCTGTTTTTATAATCATCAGGCAGTTTATCCCATTGTTGCAAATACGTTTGCTCGTACTGCTGTATCATATGCACCAGAACTTCCTTTTCCTCTGCACTATCATTAATTAACTGCGCTTTGCCGTAAGCGTGCACCGCTAAATAATTCCATGTTGGAACGTTCAGCTCCTTATCATACAAGGAAGGTGAAATATAGGCATGCGGCTCGTTAAATATAACCAGCGAAGTTTGCTTTTCGAGATGTTCTGCATGAGGGTTCGCTTTAGCTAAATGAGCAAGTAGTTGTATACTGCCATAATCAGAATGCTTTACTACAAAAGGTAAATGCGTGGCAAAGGGAATATCATCAATACTGGTTACCAATGTTGCAAAACTGTATTTCTGCATGAAAGCCACAGCTTCAGCAGCACTCGCCATTAAGTTTTGCTTTGGTATATACATCAGCCTATAACTCCTGAAGAATTGATTTTAATACCGCCTGTGCAGCCCATACGCGGTTACCGGCTTCATGAATTACAACAGAATGAGGTCCATCCAATACCTCATCTGATAATTCTACATTGCGGCGTACAGGAAGGCAATGCATCACTTTGGCATTATTGGTTATACTTAAACGCTCGTTGGTCAGCATCCAGTCTTCATTGCCTGGCAACACTTTACCGTAAGGTTCATAAGCCGACCAGTTCTTCACATAAATGAAATCGGCCCCGGCCAACGCTTCATTTTGGTTGTATGTAATTTCAGCACCCTGTGTAAAGCTTTTATCCAGCTCATAACCTTGTGGTTGGGTTATCATAAAATCAACATCAGCTTTGCACATCCATTCGGCAAACGAGTTGGGTACTGCCTGTGGAAGGGGCTTGATGTGTGGTGCCCACGTTAATACCACTTTAGGACGAACTGTAGTTTTCAACTCCTCAATAGTCACTAAATCAGCCAAGCTTTGCAATGGGTGGCGGGTAGCTGATTCCAGACTTACCACCGGAACACCGCAATACTTCACAAATTTGTTGAATATGATTTCGCTATAATCTTCATCCCTGTCTTTCAAACCCGGAAAAGAGCGAATGCCAATGATATCACAATATTGACCCATGACGGCAGCCGCTTCGCGAATGTGCTCGACAGAACTTCCGTTCATTACAGCGCCATCCTGCAATTCAAGCGCCCAGCCTTCCTTGTCCATGTTTAACACCATTACGTTCATGCCCAAATTGAGGCTCGCCTTTTGGGTACTCATACGGGTGCGCAAGCTTGGGTTTAAGAATACCAAGCCCAACGTTTTGTTTTTACCCAGTTGCTGATCAGTGTAGGGGCTGCGCTTTGCTGCCAAAGCTTCCGAAACTAATGCGTTTATGTTGGCAACATCATGAACGGATGTGAATTGCTTCATGTATATAAATTGAACAATTGCTTAAAGCAACGTTAAGTAAACTATTATTTATTAATTGTTTAAAACCTGGCTGAATGCTGATAAGAATTGATCAGCATGTGCTTTAGTTAAATTTAAGGCAGGCAACAACCTTACTACATTAGGCTTGGCTTCACCAGTAAATATATGATGTTTGAAAAGCAGATCTTTACGTACATGGCTCAGTTCCTGCGGCAACTCAATGCCAATCATTAAACCACGTCCGCGAACCTCGATTACTTGATCGAGCTTCTTTAGTTCATTAATCAGATAATTGCCTATTTCTTCAGCATTTTTTAGCAGGTTTTCTTGCTGAATGACTTCCAGTACTGCTAAACCCGCTGCGCAAGCTAAATGATTACCGCCAAAAGTGGTACCCAACATGCCATAAGCCGGTTGAATTTTTGGAGAAATAATAATGCCACCTATAGGAAAACCGTTACCCATACCTTTAGCCATGGTATAAATATCGGCATCTACGCCTGCATAATCAGTGGCGAAGAACTTGCCGCTACGGCCATAACCGCCTTGCACCTCATCGGCAATAAACACAGCATTATGCTGATCGCACAGCGAACGGATCTTTTGCAAAAAGGCCACTGGGGCTACCTGGATTCCGCCTACACCCTGAATGCCTTCAATAATCACTGAAGACACGTCACCGCTTTCAAAGGCTTCCTGTAATGCAACTTCGTCGCCCCAGGGCAAAAAGGTAACGTTAGTAGTTTCGTTTACCGGCGCTACAATTTTGGGGTTATCAGTTGCAGCAACAGCCAACGAGGTACGACCGTGAAAAGATTTTGTAAAAGCAATGATTCGCTTTTTACCATTATAAAATGAAGCCAGCTTTAATGCATTCTCATTAGCTTCTGCACCGGAGTTGCACAAAAATAATTGATAATCATTTTTACCTGATACCTGACCCAATAAATCAGCCAACTGTTTCTGAAGCGGTATTTCAATTGAGTTAGAATAAAAGCCTATTTTATGCAACTGGTTCACCAAACGCTCAACATAATGCGGATGAGTGTGACCAATTGAGATAACGGCATGACCTCCATATAAATCTAAGTATTCTGTACCCTCGGCATCATAAACCAGGCTACCAGCACCTTTTACAATTTCAATCGGGTTGATGGGGTAAACGTCAAATAATTTCATCTTTAGTAATTGCGGTTGTAGATTTAAAATCCGGTTGCTTTTAAACGTAATCCTGCTGTTTCAGGCAAACCAAAAATAAGGTCCATATTTTGAACTGCTTGCCCAGAAGCACCTTTAAGTAGATTATCTATAATACTGATAATAAACAACTTGTTATTATAGCGCTTAATTTGAATAAAGCATTTATTGGTGTTTACAACCTGCTTTAAATCAATATTACGAGTGGTAACATGCGTAAATGGGTGTACAGCATAATAATCCGTATACAACTTTAAAGCTTCTTCTGTTGACAAATCACTGTCCAAGTACATCGAGGCAATTATCCCACGGGTATAATCACCACGGTATGGAATAAAGTTGATTTGCTTAGAGAAGTCGGCCTGCAGTTGTGTTAACGACTCGCCAATCTCGTTTAAATGCTGATGCTCAAAAGCCTTGTATACAGACAGATTATCGTTACGCCAGGTAAAATGCGAAGTAGGAGATAAGCTTTGGCCTGCACCGGTTGAGCCTGTAGTTGCTGTAATATGCACTTCGCTGTTCAAGTGCTGATGTGCAGCTAAAGGCAGTAATCCTAACTGCAAACATGTTGCAAAGCAACCTGGATTTGCAATATTGTTAGCTTGTTTAATCGCTTCTAAGTTCAATTCTGGCAAACCATACACAAACCTTCGTCCATTTATTTCTGATTTTTCATTCAGGCGGAAATCCTGACTCAAATCAATAATTTTTACACGAGAGGGAATAGAGTTTACTTCTAAAAACTTACGGGCATCGCCATGTCCAACACATAAAAACAGCACATCAATATTGTCCGATAATTCACTGCTGAACCTTAGATCAGTATCGCCAAACAGGTCATTATGAACTTCATATACATAATTGCCAGCATTACTATTGCTATGTACAAATGCGATTTCTACATGAGGGTGATTGACCAGTAGACGCAGCAGTTCACCACCGGTATAGCCAGCACCGCCAATAATACCAACGTTTATTTTCTCAGCGCTCTTTATGGGCACTTCAACTGTAGGCACGTTCATTATTGTTGGTTTACTTTGTGGTAAATCATTACCTGATTACCGAAAATTTTTGAGAAGCCTTTCACATCTTCACCAGTCCAGGCATTATTCATTTCGCCATAGCTGCCAAATTTGTTAGACATCAAATCATGAGCCGATTCGATACCTGTAACCTGAAAGCGATAAGGGTTTAATTCAACCCATACTTTACCGGTTACGGTTTGCTGCGTGTCGGTTAAAAAAGCTTCTATATTGCGCATAATGGGGTCATGAAACTGGCCTTCATGCAGCCAGTTTCCATAGAATGAAGAAAGTTGGTCTTTCCATGATAACTGCCATTTGGTAAGCACATGCTTTTCTAAAGTATGGTGTGCCTTGATGATAACCATAGGTGCGGCTGCTTCAAAACCTACGCGGCCCTTAATGCCAATGATGGTATCACCTACATGTATATCACGGCCAATGCCATAAGGCTGGGCAATGGCTTGTAAGGCCTGGATAGCTTTAGTAGGATGATCGTACTTTTCACCATCAATGGCTACCAATTCACCTTTGTTGAATTCCAGTTCTAAAGTGCGGCTTTCAGTTGATGTTACCTGTGTTGGCCATGCATCTTCAGGCATGCCCAAATTGGAAGTCAACGTTTCTTTGCCACCCACTGAAGTACCCCAGATACCTTTATTGATAGAATACTTAGCTTTCTCAAAGTTCATTTCAACGCCATGCTCTTTCAGGTAAGTGATTTCCTCTTCACGGCTTAACTTTAAATCACGAATAGGCGTCAGAATTTTCACATCCGGAACGAGGATGTTAAAAATCATATCAAAGCGCACCTGGTCATTACCGGCGCCTGTACTACCATGTGCTACATAAGTAGCACCAATTTCTTTAGCATAGTTAGCAATAGCTGTTGCTTGGCTTACGCGTTCTGCGCTTACTGAAAGGGGATAAGTGTTATTTTTTAATACGTTACCATAAATGAGATAACGTACACAAGTATTGTAGAAGTTCTCAGTTTCATCAACAACATGATGCGACGTAACGCCCATTTGATAAGCACGCTGCTCCACCTGGTGCAACTCATCCTGACTGAAGCCACCCGTGTTTACAATTACCGAGTGCACCTCCAAGCCCAAATCCTGAGTTAAATAGATACAGCAGAATGAGGTATCTAAGCCGCCGCTATAAGCTAAAACTACTTTTTCTTTCATGTTATTAATTATCCTTTCAGGTGTAAAAAACCAACCATTAAACCAGCAAGCACTTTTAACGAATTTTTAAGTGCACTTTCTATACGCTCCAGCAAAGTTGCTTTATGCGTTATTTTCTTCATTTTTTCTTCGTATTCTTTCTGCTTCTCGGCAGGGTCCCAAAGCATAGCTGTACACAGGCAGTTCTTTCGGCCTTTTGCAGTTAAAATATCATAATTCACACAACTGCGGCAGCCTTGCCAAAAGGTTTCATCTTGCGTAAGCTCAGAATAGGTCACAGGCTCATATCCTAAATCCGAATTGATTTTCATTACAGCCAGACCAGTGGTTAAGCCGAAAATCTTTGCTTCAGGATATTTTTTGCGCGATAAATCGAATACTGCTTTTTTAATAGCCTTGGCCAAACCCGCTTTACGGTAGTTAGGGTTAACTATAAGTCCTGAATTAGCCACAAATTCCTCGTGGCTCCAGGTTTCAATATAGCAGAAACCGGCCCAAGTGCCATCTTTGTGCAAAGCAATAACAGCTTTGCCTTCCAGCATTTTATTAGCTACATACTCAGGCGAACGCTGGGCAATGCCTGTACCTCTGGCTTTAGCCGATTCGGCCATTTCATCACAAATGAGTGGTGCATAGTCGGCGTGCTTCTCTGAGGCAACGAGTATATCAAAATCTTGAATGGTCATTAAATAAATTCCCTTAAATCAGCCTCTGAGGCTATAAATAAAATAATAAATGAATTTGACCGAAGCAGAATACGCTTCAAGTTACAGGTTTAGACAGCAGGTCTATCTCAAACCCGGGGAATATATAATCGTCGTCGTGATGACGGGGAGTATACAAAAACAGCTGAAACCAAAGCAGCTTGAACCGGAGCAAAAAATGCTCGGGCGGTTGGCTTATGTATGCTTTGCAGATTCATTTTAAAATATATGTGTTTTTGCTTTTTTATTTTTTTGCAAAAAAGGGTATTAAATTTTATTTATGCAAATATTACATGTGAATAAATTGTAATGTTTTAGCGATGTTCCTTATCAGCAATTTTTCATGAAAGAAAAGCCGTCAGTAGAAGAGTATAATAAACTGCGTGAAGCGTTTATGGCATTTATACCCTTACCCGAATTGGTAACAGAAAGCTTGTTACAAAACTGGGTGGTATTAGAAGTAAAACGCAAGCAAATACTAACTGATGCCGGCAACAAAGAAAAGTATTTATATTTTGTAACGGAGGGCATCCAGCGCTGTTATGCAACTCATGGCCCAAAAGAGGCTACTGTTGTTTTTACTTATCCTTATAGCTTTTCGGGCGTAGTAGATAGCTTTTTGCTTCAGCAGCCATCATTATATAATTTTGAAACGCTAACTCAAAGCCGTTTACTGCGCATCAGTTATACCGATTTTTTCAAGCTTATAGATACTTATCCTGTTTTGGAAAAATGGTTGCGACTGGCTGCCACCCAAACACTGCATAATGTTCTAAAACGGCAGATGGAGCTCAGCATATTTTCGGCAATTGAAAAAATCAATATCCTTTATCAACGTAATCCGCAGCTTTTTAATCTGGTGGCACATAAATACATCGCTTCTTACTTAGGTATTGATCCGGCTACCTTTAGTAAATTATATAGTCAGCTGGGGTAAAATGATGGTAAATGTCAACTTTTTTCAAAAGCAGAGACATTTTCTTTGCAGAAAAGTTTAACCATGACAATCCATACCCAAACCTTGCTACAACAATTAAAAGTTACTGTTGAGAAAACACTTACTGAGGCGAAACAGCTGCAGCTGCTGCCGCTTGAGGTACTTGCCCACAAAGCTGATAACAGTAGTTGGAGTATACTACAGGTGATTGAGCATCTGAATACCTATAATTCTTATTACTTACCACTTATTACTAATGCGTTTTTAAAACACCCGGATGCCGGCACAACTTCAACACATTTTACAAGCAGTTGGTTAGGCAATTACTTTGTTAAACTGATGCAGCCTGATGCAAACGGACAAGTAACCAAGAAAATGAAAGCGGCTCCGCAGCATCAACCCGGGCAAGAACCGGATACTAAAACGATAATCAATAATTTTATCAGCGGTCAGCAGCAATTGCTGATTATACTGGAAACCTCGCATCAATATCCGCTCGAACGCATTAAAATTCCAATCAGCATTTTTAAACTTATTAAACTTAATTTGGGCGACGTAATGCGGTTTTTAGTTACTCATCAGCAGCGCCATTTTGTGCAAATTAATGACATCATTAATAGTTTTAAACAGAACAAACCGGCAGACCATTTAAATTAAAGTTAAAAGCTTATAAACAGAGCCCTGCAAAGCTTGTTGTTACGCTAATGCAGCCACTAATTTTAACATTAGCGCTTGATGATAAAAGTCAAGCTCTTTTCGATGACCTTCGCCAACAGTATTTCCCGCCCGAGCGCAACCACTTAAAAGCGCATCTGAGCTTGTTTCACCAGTTGCCGGCTCAGGAGGAAAAGATAATTAAAACCATTACAGATGCATGTAACCGGCATCAAAAAATTGAATTACAGGTATCTGAAGTCAGAAACATTGGCAGTGGCGTAGCTTACAAAATAGAAAGTGATAGGCTACTACAATTACACAAACATTTACAGCAGCAATGGCAAGAATGGTTGATCCCTCAAGATCAGCACAAATTATGGCCGCATATTACTATTCAAAATAAAGTAGAACCGGCTATGGCTGCCCAATTGCGCGAAGAACTGGCAGCGAAGTTTGAACCTTTTATCGCTTATGGAACAGGCTTGAGTTTGTGGGAATATTTAGGCGGCCCCTGGCGACATATAAACACGTATGAGTTTAAAGGTTAAGCGCGCCGCTTTGCCATAATATCATTGATAATCATATTAGCATGAATGCGCGAGTTTTCAATGAACCATAAGTGTGTATCCAACCCGCCAACAACCACACCGGCCAGGTACATGCCGGGCATATTGGTTTCCATCGTATTGGGGTTGTAGGTAGGAATAAATTTGTCTTCAGTTAACTGAACACCTGCTTTTTTCAAGAACTCGAAGTTGGGTTTATAACCAGTCATGGCCATTACAAAATCATTGGCAATGGTTACTTTGCCTTCAGGTGTTTCGATATCCACTTCATGTTCGCGTACAGCGCTTAAATTTGAGTTAAAATAAGCTTTAATACTGCCTTCCTCTATACGGTTGATGATATCGGGCCGTACCCAATATTTCACCCGTTTACTTATTTCGCTGCCGCGGATAACTAAAGTCACTTCAGCTCCTTTACGGTATGTTTCGAGTGCTACGTCAATGGCTGAGTTACTGGATCCTACTACGATTACCTTTTGCATGGTATAGTAGCTGGGATCCTTGTAATAATGCTTCACTTTTGGCAAGTTTTCGCCAAGAATATTTAGGTTTACAGCAATGTCATAAAAACCAGTAGCAATAACTACATATTTTGCTTGATAGGATGCTTTACAGGTTGTAACATGATAACCATCGTTCACTTTGCTTATCTGTTCCACCTCTTCAAACAGGTGGATTGGTAACTGATATTGAAAGGTTACACGGCGATAGTACTCCAATGCCTCAGCACGATTGGGCTTGTTATGAGTACTCATGAAAGGTATATTGCCAATTTCCAGCTTTTCAGAAGTAGAAAAAAAAGTCATGGTAGAAGGGTAGTTGTAAAGTGAATTTACCAAACAACCCTTTTCAATAATCAAAAAATTGAGCCCCGCGTTTTGAGCAGCAATACCACAAGCCAAACCTATAGGGCCGCCGCCTATAATGAGTACATCTAACATGAAACGAAATTATGATTTTGCCTGAATATCCTTAAATTCAGGGTGCCTTCCGAACATAGCCTGCGCAAACGAACAGCTTGGAGCAATTTTAAGTTGATGCTGTCTTGCGTAATCCACTGCAGCTTTAATTAATTCATCACCTAAATGCTGCCCTTGAAAATCATCGTCTACTTGAGTATGGTAGATATCCATCGTATCGGTACCAGTGATGATATAACGACTTTCAGCAACCTGGCTACCATCCTGTTCTATAAAAAAGCTGCCTTCCTGGCCGCTTTGCTGTTGTTCAACTTTCATATGATGAAGTAACAGCAAAACGGCCAGAATGATTAGCAGAAAAAATTAAATAGTAGCGCCTTGGGAAGCTGCTTTGGCATGGTCGGCCAGAAACTGGGCCAAGCCATTATCAGTTAACGGATGTTTTAACAGAGCAGTAATGGCGCTTAGCGGGCCCGTGATTACATCAGAACCAATTTTGGCACATTCTACAATATGCATCGGATGACGAACCGAGGCAGCCAAAATTTGTGTCTGGTAACCGTAGTTGTCATAAATCAGGCGGATGTCTTCAATCAGTTGCAAACCATCAGTTGAAATATCATCTAAGCGGCCGATGAAAGGAGAAACATAAGTAGCGCCTGCTTTTGCAGCTAAAAGGGCCTGGCCTGCAGAAAACACCAGGGTACAGTTGGTTTTAATACCTTTTTGCGTGAAATACTTAATTGCCTTAATACCGTCTTTAATCATTGGTACTTTTACCACAATACGCTCGTGTAATTTGGCCAGCTCTTCGCCTTCGGCAATCATTTCATCGAAAGTGGTGGCAATTACCTCGGCGCTTACATCGCCATCTGTAATTTCGCAAATAGCCTTGTAATGATTAGCCACGTTATCATGACCGGAAATGCCTTCTTTAGCCA
The DNA here is from genome assembly GCF_054783355.1 of Mucilaginibacter koreensis. NCBI lineage: Bacteria > Pseudomonadati > Bacteroidota > Sphingobacteriia > Sphingobacteriales > Sphingobacteriaceae > Mucilaginibacter > Mucilaginibacter koreensis. The sequence continues at coordinate 1,188,485 of NZ_BAAGQS010000001.1, forward strand.
TCAGTGATGGATTGGTGGTTACACCATCCAAAACGCCTAATTCATGCGCTTCGGTGATTTGAGCCAAGTTGGCGGTATCAATAAAAAATTTCATATCAAAAGGAGGTTATGTGTGTGAAAGAAAAGACAGCGGTAAAATTTTGGGAGGCGATTTTCATTAAGCTGCGATTATCATCAGGCAGAAAATAAAAAATGGGTAAGCTACTTTTATCGCACCGCTACAACCTTTTACCCTTGCTGTGTTCCCACCCTGGGGGAGTTCAAAGGGAGCTGGTCGTAAAAGACTTACCCGCCACAAAGATAGAAAAAAGTTTAATTTCTGAATTAAAAGATGAAATATGGCTCAATTTTAACTTCATTAACCTGATAATCAATAACAATATTTTCAGATTTAGTTAATAATCCGGCTGCTGTCGAACTTTAAACTTTTGTATAATTTCCATTTGTCACCGGGTTTTAGCGTTTCGCGTTCCAAAATATGCAGGGTATCTACTAAAAATTGTTCCTCATATTTTTCGCAGTAGAAACGCGGCCACACTTTATAAAACTCATCTACCATAATAGTTTTAGCCACGGTGATGTGAGGGGTTACTGTTTGATTATGCTTTAAGCAGCGCCGTAAATCCAACAACCAATTGTCTACTTTATATGTACTTTTTATGGCAGCGTACATGGTCATACGTTCATCAGGATGAACGAAGTATTTAAAATTATCTATCTGTAAATTGATACAAGGTATACGTCGTATCTCCGCTTCAAGAGCATCTATGAAGGTTTCAATCATGTACGGTTTTTGCCGGTGATAATGTGCTATTGAAATGTGGGCCTTTGAGCCGGCGCTCGGAAAATCATTAATGTAAGATTTAGTTAAAAGCTTACAAAGGCGGATAGTGTCAATTACCCGCTCGCCTGGTGATAGGAGCAAAAAATAGTCTTTATAACCTGTCATAAGTTTGTCGAATTGAGCGGCCAAATTGCTAAATATATTAGCATTTTACAAATAGAATTTGTAAATTTGTTAGGTGAGTACTAAGCGATATATTGTACATATTGATCTTGATTCTTTCTTTGTTTCCGTAGAGCGGAAGTTTAACCCGAAGTTGATTGGTAAGCCTGTAATTATTGGCGGCTCGGCTGATCGGGGAGTAGTGGCTTCCTGCAGTTATGAGGCACGCCAATTCGGGATACATTCTGCCATGCCGACTAAGCAGGCTTTGCAGCTTTGCCCACGTGCTATTTTAATTAAGGGCACGCATGGCCGTTATTCTGAAGCGTCAGCACAGGTAACTAAAATTATTGAGGATGCCGTGCCTCTGTATCAAAAATCATCGGTTGATGAATTTTATATCGATTTAACCGGTACAGACCGCTTTTATAATCCTTATCAGATGGCTACCGAGCTTAGGCAGAAGATTATTAAGGAAACTGGTCTTCCCATTTCATTCGGAATGGCTTCCAGTAAAACAGTGGCTAAAATGGCTACCAATGCAGCCAAACCTAACGGGCAACTATACATACCACACGGACACGAAAAAGCCTTTATGGCCCCTTTTCATATCTCCAAAATACCGATGCTGGGTGAAAAGGCCTGTGAGAAGCTGCATACTTATGGCATTGATAAGATACGCGATTTGCAGAGGGCAGACTTGCGCTTTTTGCAAACCTTGTTCGGCAAAAATGGATTGATGATTTGGGAGAGGGCCAATGGGTTGGATGATGCAGAGGTCTCTCCGCACAGCGACCGTAAATCAATTTCTACTGAGCATACTTTTAACCACAACACTACCAACGCAAAAACCCTCGAAGCTATATTAATATCCATGGCCGAGGAACTGGCTTTTAAGCTGCGGTCTGAAGATAAGCTGGCTTCGTGTTTGGCTATTAAAATCAGGTATGCCAATTTTGAAACGCATACTTTTCAGCAAAAAATAGGATACACAGCAGCCGAGCATGTTTTACTGCCCGGTATTAAAAACTTGCTGCAGAAAGCCTGGAATGGTAAACGCCCTATACGCTTAATTGGCGTAAAGCTGAGTCAGCTATGCTCAGGCAACTATCAGATCAACTTATTTGAGGATGATGAGCAACAGTTGAAGCTTTACCAGGCATTGGATAGTATCAACTTTAAATACGGCAACAAAACAGTTTGCCGTGCTGCCGGAATGGAAATCGGGCAACGGAATTTCAATCCGTTTTTAAAGAATTAAAAAAGGCATAATAATTAATATTATGCCCTTTTTTAATCGATTCTTAGTTATTGTGGCAACTTAACTTTGTATACCATGTAGGGTGATGTACGCTTGTTTACACCATTGTTATAATCAGGCTGTTTATTTATTTGTGATGTAGTGATGTATAAATATCCGTCGTTAGAAATGGAATAAGTATCGGGCCAAATTAACTGTGAGCTTTTGAACCATGTAGTTGCTTTTAAATCGGGGCTTACTTTTACCATGCGGTAGTTAACCATATCGCCGAGGTAAAGGTTGCCTTTCTTGTCGAAAATCATACCATCGGTATTTACAATCTCTCCCAGGTTTTGCACTTCACCGGAAAGTTGTTGCTTAGTCAGCTTTTCATTCAACAATGATGAAGTTTTAATGCGGTATAGAATCTTATCATTAATGGTTTTGTAATACAACCAATCGGCATTGGGCGTTAAAGCAATACCATCGGAGTTAAACTTAGCTGGTTGGCCTTGCTTTTTAAATTCTTTGCCATCAATAATAAATTTATGGTTAGGGTCTGGCAGGGTAGACTTGTCAGCCTGCAAAACCTGGCGGGATTTGCCGGTTTTTAAATCCAGTATCACAATGCCACCAGTGCCAGAATTGGTGAGGTAAGCTACTTGTTTTTTAGTATCTACCCTGATATCATTTAAATAACTGCTATTATCAATGGTACCCTGAAAGCGATATGTTTGCACGGGTTTGTTGGTCTTCAAATCAAACTTGACCACTTTAGCGCTATTACCCACAACTTTGGCTAAAAACGGTGCGGCAGGATCAACGATATATAAAAAGTCGTTATCATCTACATAAGCCGTTTGTACACAAACCCATTTATTCATACCATCTTCGCCTTTTTTCCAGCTGTTCATGGTAGCATCGGGGTAGGGCTTGGCAGTTCCGTTAGGCAGCACTTCCACCACCGCATATTTATATGTATTTGACCAGTAGGGATAGGTAACAAATACCCGTCCGCTTTTAGATACGGCAACGCCGGTGAACTGGTAGGTATTGTCTGAGTAAACTTTTTGCAATTGAGGTACTTGCGCCTGCGCGCGCTGCGTTTTTGAAGCCATCCCGGCAACAGAAACAGCAGTCATGAGGTAGATGATTAGCTTTTTCATAAAGCTAATAACTTAAGTTGAAGTTAAAAGTTTCTAAGTAAGCCCTCAATCGGCAATTGTAACCCTTTTCCAGTATTTTCGAGTTGTTTATATCACTTTATTATCGCCATAACTTAGAAAATTCTAACCATGAAATAACTAAGCTATGGCGGTATAAAGGAGAATCAGATATTTAGCATTGTTACTACGCGCCCAATATTTCTATAAATCAAATAACAGCTTTCTTATTTATTTCGAAAGCTGCTTATAAGTGAATTTAAAAATTCAGTAATTCCTTTTAAACATGAATACTGCGCAGATACTTATAACTGGCGGTCATGCTACCATATGGATCAGCCGGCATATCATGCTCAATAAAAAAGTATTTCATGCCTGCGGTGGCGGCCTGTGCAAATACCGGTTTGTAATCTACGATGCCTTCTCCGGCAGGTACAATAGTGGTTAAATCTTTTTTCAGGTTTTTGATATGCCACAATGGGAATCGCCCCGGGTGCTTTTTAAACAGCGCTACAGGATCTGCGCCGCCTTTAACTGACCACACCACGTCCAACTCCATCTTCACATGCTCAGGATGGGTTTCGGCCAGAAATATATCATATGGCACTTTACCATCAACTTTCTTAAATTCCATATCGTGGTTGTGGTAACAGAACTGTATACCTGCCTTTTTACATGCCTCGCCTGCCTTATTCAACAAGGCCACCGCCGATTCAATATCTGCCATAGTCTCGAAAGGCAAACCACCTGCGCATACCAGATAGGGAACACCGCCTTCAGCCATATCATCTACAATTTGCTGCATGTTTTCGCGCAAATTGAACACCTTGGGCATCACCATCGGCTTACCATCAGCGCCTACCGGCATTTTTGTTCCGGGAGGCAACTTAAAAGGCTGGCCAATTACATGATGTGATTTCCAGGAAAGGCCTAAGCCGCCCAGCATCTGCGCAAACGATTTCGGTGTATAGCCATAGTATGGACCTTTGCTGCTGTAAGCAGACTCTATTTCTTTAATACCGATACCAGCTACCTTTTTCAGATTACCCACCACATCGTTATCAATCACATTAAACAAGGTGAAAAGCTGTAAACCAATTGGATGTGGCGCTGCACCAGCGGCCAGTGCAGAAGCAGCACCCGGCAATACAACAGCTGCAGCCGCAGCAGTACCGGCAGTTTGAATAAATTTTCTACGGTTGATCATAATTGAGGTTGAATTGATTGGTTTAAATTTAACGATTAACCGTAATTAAGTATAATAAATATGTTTTTTGATGTAAACAAAATACGTATAATCAACAAAGCCCTGTAATTTTCATTGCAGGGCTTTGTAAATATAGATTAAATACTGTTTAGCGACCGCCGCCACTCATTGATTTCAATTCTTCTAAAGTGATTTTGTCAAAATCAGCAGGGATGGCAAATGTACCTTTAGGTACAGTTTGCTCGGCAATTGATTTTAAAGTCACTTCGGTAGGGCGGCCCATTTGTACGGTAGTAAATTGTACAGGAAAGCCACCGGCACCAGCGAAATATTTAGACAGTGTGTTTGATGGAGCCGAGATATCTGTTGTTACCCAAGCTGCATAAGAAGCGTTATCTTTAGCATCTTTCACCATTACTTTTTTACAATTGAAACCGCTGATTTGCTTGGTTTCATTAGTAGGAGTAAAGCTGAACTTTGGTTCTTGCGCTTTAGCATCTTCCAATTCGGCAGGGGTGGCAACTGCTGCCTTTTTGATAGAGGCAATCGGCACATCTACCAATACGGCAAGAAATGAAGAATTTGCAGTACCAATGATTTTGATACTTGCCGGGCCCTGACTGAAAGAATATGCACTTGAATCGCCTTTGAAGTAAGTTTTGGCTTCAACGTTCTGACCTGCAGTAGAAACATTGTAAGTAGCCACGCCTTCAGTATACTTTTTTTGTGCGCTGGCTGATAATGCAGCAGCTGATAAAGCTACGCCTAAGGCAATGTTTAAAAATTTTGGAGTCATTGTTTTGTGTTTTGTTTTTGCTTGATTTTTAAAAATACAAGTATCAAATTTATCCCTAAGTTAATACTTTATTAATTAGATGCAACCACAAATGATTTGTTACGCTTTAAGCTTATAAAAATTTTATGCTGCTTTTCTGCTTCTTTCCTGTAACGTTCAATAGTTTGGTTCGAATTATTTGCACCTGCTATCACCGTGGTATAGATATAGCTATGTGCCAAAAGGTTTAAAGTGTATTTGGGCGAGTTTGTAATATAAAGATATTTAATTTTAACAGGATTTTGCAACGGCTGATAATGAAAAGAAGTATCTGCAATCAAAACTGCGTCAGTTATAAACTGAACATAATTTCCCTTTTTCCTGCAAATTGATTCGCTTACATTTTGTAATTGATTTACCACCGTTGTATGTTCAATCCTGCAGCTATCCAGATAGGGTTTCAAAGAATACAAGTATGCTTTATCATTCGTGTTCAAATCGGTAATGAGCACGCCTTTTTTGCCCGATTTAAGCAAAATTCCGGTATGATGTTTCAGATTGAAAAATGTAATATAACGAGATGATACAGCCTGATAATTTTTGAAAGCAGCTGTAATAAACAATACAAGTACACAAGCCAGGGTTGCTAATATGGTGCGGGCGTTACGTTGGTGTAGTGCAAGTATTATACACAACATTAGCACAACCAAAAACACCAGTTCCATTTCTGTAAACCATAAGCCGTTAATACTGGCAAATGGTAAACTTTCAATGTAAATAAGACAAATATTCATCCAGGTAATTACACACTTCAGTAACCAACCTAGTCCTGCCGCTATAATGCGAATTTGATAGAAAATCAGGTAAGCTCCACCAGCCACCATAATAATTTCGGTAGGTATAATGATGAGGAGATTGCTAATCAGGAAATAAATCGGGAATTGATGGAAGTAATAAACGCTTAATGGAAAAGTGGCCAGTTGCGCAGCAATTGATGCGGAGTTGACCAGCCAGAATTTATTAAGCCATTTATTGTCAAACTTAAACAGCTTGTAAATAACCGGCTGAAACACAAATAGCCCAAATACAGCACAATAGGAGAGCTGAAAGCCAACATCGGCCAGCAGGAGCGGCTGAAAGAGTAACAGAACGAATGCCGAGGCGGCTAACAAGTTCAGGCTACTTACCTGCCTGAAAAAGGTTCTACCTAAAATGTAAAATGTAATCATTAAAGCGGCCCTGCATACGGCAGGTGAAAATCCGGTAAGCAATGAGTAAGCCCAAATCAAGGCAACAGTTATTACAGCACTCCAAATATGGCCATAGTGGTAAGCTTTTAACCAGCTTAACAGCACCAAAATTAATGCATAGATAATGGCCACATGCGCACCCGAAACCGACAGTACATGTAAGGTTCCGGTTTTAGAGTAAGCTTGTATTATATCATTACTTAAATCTGCTTTGTAGCCTAATATAAGGGTAGAAGCTACTGCCGCAGCGCTGCTATCTTTAATACCTGCTTTAAAATGCTCTACACATGTTCTTCGAAGGTTTAGCGCATAAGCTATCAATGGATTGCCGGCGTTTCCTTTTATCATGCGCACTTCGCGAGGGTCGATGAACGCCTGGTAATGAATATTTTGATAAGCCAGGTACTGTTTATAGTTAAATTCAGCCGGATTGTAAGGAGCCGGAACAACATTAAAGTTGGCTTTGATCAAAAGCTGATCACCATAATTTAAGCCGGCAGATTTTTTTGATGCGGGAATAATAACCAGTAAATGACCTGATGCTTCTTTAGAATTTTTCTTTATAACGGTTTGTTTTACTGTTGCTGCAAAGCGGATATATCTGCCGCTTAGTTTGGGCTCATTACTGATTTGTATCAGCAACTGGTCGGCCTTGCGGTTGGCGAAAAAGGCAGTCTCGTTTAGTTCGCTGGCTTGCAAAGCAGCGATGTATCCCCCCATGAACAAGAACAAGGTTAATAACAGCCCACCCAGCCATTGCCTGCCCTTATCAATCTTCAGATGACGATATGCGATATTAAGGCTAATGAAAAACAGAGCTGATAAGCCGGCAAGAAGATACAAAAGGAGAGAAGTTGCATTCGGCCAAGCCCACAAATATGTGCTGATACCCGATACAAACGGCAGTAATAAAAATAAAAAGGGATGTTCGGTTTTAAGCCGGGTAAGCATGTAAAAGGCGTAGCGGTTGCAGGCAGCAATATAGGCTTTTCAGCCCACACCTTATAACTGATCGCGCACTTCGATCAAAAAATTACGCAAATGCTCTAATGCGCTAATTACGCTTTGCTGGTCTTTAGCGGTACCGATATTACCTTTTAAATGCTCTTTGGCACCATTTAATGTATAGCCTTTTTCGCGTATGAGATGGAAGATGATTTTTAAATTTTCTACATCCTCGGCAGTAAAGTAACGATTGCCCTTTTTATTTTTTTTAGGTTGCAGGATATCAAACTCTTTCTCATAATACCTTAACAAGGACTGGTTCACGTCAAACATGGCGGATACTTCGCCCATGGTATAATACATTTTATTAATGTCGCGTTCTTTGTAAGGCATATTGCAAAAGTATATTTTTTGCAATAAGGACGAAAAAATAAAAAGGCAAAGTCCACACCAGTAGCAATGGTTTCTGTTCAAAACATCATTTGATGAACACATCAACTAATCGTTATCTTTGACCGCCATGAATAAAAAGAACATTGCTTTAATTGCCGGCGGATATTCCGGAGAATACGAAGTTTCGATCAACAGCGCTAAAAACATAGCGGCTAATTTAGATGCCGGCAAATACAATGTTTACACTATACTGATCACCCGCGACCGTTGGTTCTATCAGGCCGAACATGAAGTAGTGGATATTGATAAAAACGATTTTAGCATAACACTTAATGGTAATAAAATAAATTTTGATACTGCTTTTATTACCGTACACGGCACTCCGGGCGAAGATGGTAAGCTGCAAGGTTACTTTGATATGCTGGGTATACCTTATAATACATGCGATGCTACTACATCTGCCATTACCATGAACAAGGCCTACACCAAGACCATTGTTCATACCATTAAAAACCTACATACTGCACGCTCTCTGCAACTGTTCAGGAAAGATATTCATGATATCGCTACAATTACTGCCGCATTGCATTTCCCGTTATTTATTAAGCCTAACAACGGAGGCAGCAGCGTAGGCATGAGTAAAGTGCATTATGTGGCTGCTTTGCCTGCAGCACTTGAGAAAGCATTTCATGAAGATGAGCAGATATTAATTGAGGAGTTTATACAAGGCCGCGAGTTCAGCATAGGCATTGCCAGCCTTAACGGTAAAGTTACGGTACTGCCGCCTACAGAGATTATCAGTTCAAAAGAGTTCTTCGATTACGAGGCCAAATATACACCTGGCGTGTCTGAAGAGATAACACCTGCAAATATCGAAACGGAAAAACTTGAGCAAATACAAGCTATAGTTAAAGAAGTATACCTGCGCCTGAATTGCCGTGGCATGGTAAGGGTTGATTTCATTCTACAAGAAAATACTAACGATTTTTATTTTATAGAAATCAATACTACCCCCGGTCAATCGGCTAATAGTTTGATACCTCAACAGGTAAGAGCAGCCGGTATGCAGGTGAGTGATTTTTACGAAGCTATTGTAGAAGGTTCAACAGGTCATTAACAAATTTATATGGAATAATGCTCGATGATATCTTCGGGCACTTTTGCCCCCCGGCCGGTTTTCATGTCAATCATGGTATAGTCAAACCAGCCATCACAGCATACTTTTTTGGTAGCCTTATTGGTGATCGTAAAAGCTACGCGGCAACCTTTCTCATTAATTTCGGCAATGCCGGTGCGTACTAAAAAATAATCGCCCATCACCAGCGGGCGTTTGTAGTTTACATGCGCGGTGCGCACCACCCAGCCAAAACCACGTTCCATAAACTTTTCCATAGCCATGCCGTAACAGGTATCCATCTGCTCGTAGCGGGCCGCCAGCACATAATCAAAATATTTACTGTTATGCACATGCTGAAACATATCTATATCATCGGGGCGCACCCGGTGCTCGGTTTCAAATGTGGTGTATGTTTTAGGCGTTGTTTCCATTCGTTAAGTCAAAAGTAAAAATTCAAAAGTCTAAGTGGCTTTATTTTCATAAATCAATTTACCTCATTCACTATTGCATGTTCGCATATATTTGCTTACCTTCGCGCACAATTAATTCAATTTATTTACGCTTTAATATTATTCAGGTAATGTATTTAAGTAAAGAAGCGAAAGCAGAAATTTTCGCACAACATGGTAAAGGTGCTACCGACACTGGTTCGGCAGAAGGACAGGTTGCATTGTTCACCACCCGTATTGCTCACTTAACCGGCCACTTAAAGTCAAATCGCAAAGACTTTAACACCCAGTTATCACTGCAAAAACTGGTAGGTAAACGTCGTGCATTATTGGCCTACCTTTACAAAAAAGACATCGGAAGATACCGTGCTATCATCAAGGCTTTATCGCTGCGTGATATCATTAAATAACGCTTTCCAGTTTTTAATAAAAAGCCATTTCTTATTTGAAATGGCTTTTTTACTTTTGCTAACAAGTAAAATAACATAAACAACCGGTGTGCTCTGAAAGATGAAAAGCACATCAATAATTAATTACAAATGAGTTACAATGCAATTAAAAAGGTATTCGATATAGGTGACGGCCGCACCATTGAGATCGAAACCGGTAAACTGGCCAAACAAGCTGATGGTTCAGTAGTGGTAAAAATGGGTGATACCATGTTACTGGCTACTGTAGTATCATCTCCCGAAGCAAAAGAAGGAATTGATTTCCTGCCTTTATCAGTTGACTATCAGGAGAAATATGCATCAACCGGACGTATTCCGGGTGGTTTCCTGCGCCGCGAGGCACGTTTATCAGATTATGAAATCCTGATTTCCCGTTTGGTTGACCGCGCCCTGCGCCCCTTATTCCCAGAAGATTATCATGCCGACACACAGGTAATGATTTCTTTAATCTCTGCCGATAAAAATATTATGCCTGATGCACTGGCTGGTTTAGCCGCCTCTGCAGCGCTGGCTGTTTCTGATATTCCGTTCAACGGCCCAATTTCTGAAGTTCGCGTAGCTAAGATTGATGGCAAATTAGTCATCAACCCATTACTGAGCGATTTGGAACGTGCTACATTAGAGTTCATCGTAGCCGGTTCTGAAAACGATGTAAACATGGTGGAAGGTGAAGCCAAAGAAATCCAGGAGGATGAAATGGTTGAAGCCATCAAATTTGCGCATGATGCCATTAAAATCCAGGTACAGGCGCAGAAAGAACTGGCTGCCGAAGTAGGTAAAACCGTTAAACGTACTTACAGCCATGAGCATAGCAATGAAGAACTGAAGAAACAGGTTTACGAAAAAACCTATAATCAGGTATATGCTATTGCCAAAGCTGGTTCAAGCAAAAACGAACGTGGCGAGAAATTCAAAGAAGTTCGTGATTCTTTCATTGGTACTTTAGGTGCTGATATTGATGATGTGACCAAAGGCTTAGCCAAAAAATACTTCCACGATGTGCAGTATGATGCCATTCGTAATTTGGTATTAGATGAAGGTATCCGTTTGGATGGCCGCAGCACAACGCAAATCCGCCCCATCTGGAGCGAGGTAAGCTACTTGCCGGCAGCGCACGGTTCGGCGGTATTCACCCGTGGTGAAACCCAATCATTAACAAGCGTTACCTTGGGTGCAAAAACTGATGAGCAGATGATTGATGGTGCGTTTATTAACGGTTACCAGAAATTCATTTTGCACTATAACTTCCCGGGCTTTTCTACCGGCGAGGTTCGCCCTAACCGCGGCCCGGGCCGTCGCGAAGTTGGTCATGGTAACCTGGCGCAGCGCTCATTAAAACGCGTATTGCCACCAGATGATCAGAACCCATATACAATCCGTATAGTATCTGATATTTTAGAATCAAATGGTTCTTCTTCTATGGCTACGGTTTGTGCGGGTACACTAGCGTTAATGGATGCAGGTATTAAAATTTCTGCGCCTGTTTCAGGTATTGCCATGGGTTTAATCACCAATGCTGAAGGCAGCAAATACGCTGTACTTTCAGACATTTTGGGCGATGAGGATCACTTGGGTGATATGGACTTCAAAGTAACCGGTACTGAAAAAGGTATTGTTGCCTGCCAGATGGACTTAAAGATCAATGGATTATCATACGAAGTATTAGCAAAAGCTTTGGATCAGGCAAAGGCAGGCCGTTTACACATTTTGAACGAGATGAGCAAAACCATCAGCGCACCTCGCGAAGATTATAAAGAATTTGCACCGCGCATTGTTCAATTAAAAATTGATAAAGAGTTTATTGGTGCAGTTATAGGCCCTGGTGGTAAAATCATTCAGGAAATGCAACGTGAAACCGGTGCTACTATCAATATCGAAGAGGTAGATAACCAAGGTATCGTTCAGATTTTTGCGGCTGATAAGGCTTCAATCGATGCCGCTGTTTCACGCATCCGCGCCATTGCTTCTAAACCAGAAATTGGTGAAGTATACGAAGGTAAAGTTAAAACCATTATGCCATTTGGTGCATTTGTTGAAATTATGCCAGGCAAAGATGGTTTACTGCACATTTCTGAAATTGACCACAAACGTTTGGAAACTATGGACGGAGTGTTCGAGGTAGGCGAAATAGTGAAAGTAAAATTATTGGATGTGGATAAGCAAGGAAAATTAAAGCTTTCAAGAAAAGCCTTGATACCAAAGCCACCACGCCCTGACCGCCCTGATGCGCCAAAAGCAGAGCAAAATAATGCTTAATTTTTAAACATATTAAATAATAACCCTGAGTATATCGGGGTTATTATTTATTTTAGGAACTTAAAATATTTTCAGATTTAAACATTTGTATGTAAGATAAGGCAAGAAACATTTACCACATCCGTTCCTACTACTGAAAAACATGACATCCTCTACCAATGATCCATTGGATTTTTTGGACAAAAACGCTGCTGGTACCAACAGTGAACAAGCTGATTTAATCCAGTCGTTACTGTACGAAATTATCCGGGTGAAAGAATTAATTAAATATTATGAAGCTATACCGAATGGCGCCGGCCAGTTAGGGGCTTCTATTCTGACTGAGCTGGTATCTGAAGCTTACAATTCTCTCGTGAATTATGATACCGAGCTAATGCGCAAATATTATGATTTGCTTCAAAATTGCGATTAATATCTTTGTTGCTATAATTTAGTTTTATCCTTCCTGTTCTGTGTATTGTGCCTATATTTGAGGGCATGAAGCACCTGATTGCACCTTCCATATTAGCCGCTGATTTTGCAAACCTGCAGCGCGATGTGGAACTCATCAACCAAAGTGAAGCCGACTGGATCCATGTTGATATTATGGATGGCATCTTTGTCCCTAACATCTCATTCGGCTTTCCGGTAATGCAGGCCATCAAAAAACATGCAACCAAACCGTTAGATGTCCATTTAATGATTGCAGACCCTGATCGTTACCTTCAGCAATTTGCTGATGCCGGAGCAGCGGTAATTACAGTACACCTCGAAGCCTGTAACCACTTGCACCGCACCATACAAGCCATAAAAGATTTAGGATGCAAAGCAGGAGTAGCACTCAATCCGCATACTTCCGTTTACCAGTTGGAAAACATTTTGTCGGATTTAGATTTGGTACTCCTGATGTCTGTTAATCCCGGTTTTGGTGGTCAGAAATTTATTAACACTACTTACCGGAAAATACACCAGCTTACCAGCATGTGCAGCGAATACCGCCCCGATTTACTGATTGAGATTGATGGTGGTGTGAATCAACAAAATGCCACCTCTCTGGTAGAGGCAGGGGCAAATGTATTAGTAGCCGGCAACTTTGTGTTTGCAGATGCTGACCCTAAAGCTGCCATATCGAGCATTAAACATTTAGGATAAGCATCCAATTTTGGATCTGCTATTATCTTTTAATAAAAAGCTACCAACTTAGTAGTTTAAATATCTAAATTCGGCTGCTGCAGATAATGGCGGCAGGTTTGATATAATCACTAAACTAATATCGTACTATATGAAACACAATTTTGGAGCCGGCCCTGGTATATTGCCGCAAGAGGTACTAAAACAGGCTGCTGAAGCTGCTGTTGATTTTAACGGAATCGGCTTGTCCATTTTGGAAATTTCACACCGTTCAGCTGAGTTTGAAGCCGTGCTTGATGAGGCCGTTGCTTTGGTAAAAGAACTCCTTGAAGTACCTGAAGGTTATTCTGTTTTGTTTTTACAAGGAGGAGCCAGTACCCAATTCGCTATGGTTCCATATAACCTTTTGCCCGAAGGTGGTAAAGCCGCTTACCTTGAAACCGGCGTTTGGGCCAACAAGGCAGTTAAAGAGGCCAAATTTTTTGGTTCAGTCCAAATTGTGGCTTCATCAAAAGAAAGCAACTTTACCTACATTCCAAAAGACTATGAGGTGCCGGCTGATGCAGCTTACTTCCATATCACTTCGAACAATACCATATATGGTACCCAGTTGCAACAGTTTCCAACTTCACCGGTGCCGATGGTGTGTGATATGTCTTCCGATATTTTCAGCCGCAAAATAAACGTGTCCGATTTTGGTTTGATCTATGCCGGTGCACAAAAAAACATGGGTCCGGCTGGCGTAACGTTGGTTGTTGTAAAAGACGATGTATTAGGCAACTCAGACCGTAATATCCCGGCTATGTTCAACTACCAGGTGCAGGCTGAGGGAGGCTCCATGTATAATACGCCGCCGGTGTTTGCCATTTATGTTTCGATGCTTACCCTGCGTTGGTTAAAAGCCAAAGGTGGCGTAGAAGCTATCCAACAAGAAAACGAAGCCAAAGCGCAGGCCTTGTATGCCGAAATTGACCGCAACCCACTGTTTAAAGCGGTAAGTATGCCGGAAGACCGCTCACGCATGAACGTATGTTTTGTGGCAGAGAACCCAGAACTGGAAAAGCCGTTTTTGAAATTGTGCGATGAAAAAGGCATTGTAGGCATTAAAGGCCATCGTAGTGTGGGTGGTTTCCGTGCGTCCATTTACAATGCACTGCCGCTAAGCAGCGTGCAGGTGCTGATTGATACCATGAAAGAATTTGAAGAAAAGAATAAATAATAGTTAGCCCCCTCCGTGAACATCAAGTTCCCCCTTTAGGGGGCGGAGGGGCTTATCATTTTAACAACCATGATCAGAATATTAGCCAACGATGGCATTGACCCGGTAGGAAAGCAAATGCTGGAGGCCGCAGGTTTCGAAATAGACACGAATACTATACCTCAGGCTGAACTTGCAGATAAGTTGCAGCACTATGATGGCATTACTGTACGCAGCGCCACCAAAGTACGAAAGGAATTAATAGATGCCTGCCCTAACCTGAAACTGATTGGCAGGGGCGGTGTTGGTATGGATAATATTGATGTAGAATACGCCCAACAAAAAGGCATTGGCGTTTACAACACACCAGCCTCGTCATCATTATCGGTTGCCGAACTGGTATTTGCGCATTTATTTACCGGAGTACGTTTTCTGCAAGACAGTAACCGCAAAATGCCGGTTGAGGGCAACACCAAGTTTAATGACCTTAAAAAGGCGTATGCCAAAGGCATTGAGCTAAGAGGAAAAACCTTGGGCATCATTGGCTTTGGCCGCATTGGCCGCGAAGTAGCCAAAATTGCTTTAGGCGTAGGCATGAAGGTATTAGCATTTGATTTGTATCCTTTTGCGCATGAATTGGAATTGATTTTGGGAGCGGATACTACGGTTAAGGTTCCGGTTACCGCTGCATCAGTTGAAGATATTATCACATCAAGTGATTTTATCACCCTGCATACACCTTTTATTGACCAGCCCTTATTAGGTGCAGCAGAATTTGAAAAAATGAAGAAAGGGGTAGGAGTAATTAATGCTTCGCGCGGTGGTTTGATTGACGAAGCTGCGCTGATTACTGCTTTAGATAGCGGTAAACTTTCTTTTGCCGCGCTTGATGTGTTTGACAATGAGCCCACACCAAGCGAAGATATTTTGAAGCATCCTAAAATTTCCTTAACGCCGCACATTGGTGCCTCAACTAACGAAGCCCAGGAGCGGATAGGAGTTGAATTAGCAACATTGATTATTGATCATTTCAAGAAATAAAAAAAGGCCGCTTTTATAAGCGGCCTTTTTTTATGAACAGAAAATTTGGTTACATGCTGATGTTATAAGAGCCAACCATTCTTGTTTCTTTAAAATCACCATCTATTACCTGTGCATCAAAAGTTCCTTGCATACTGCCGCGCGTAATATTGATGTAATTGTATTGAGTAACTTTTGTTTTACCAGTATTGATGAACGAAGCTCCCTGATAATGTACAGAGCCAATGGTTAACACTATGGTACTGATATTTTGAACGCCAACTTTACCATCATCTGCCACGAGGACAAAAGAATCCGTACCGCCTAAATTAAAAGCCGAGATACCAATTTCACCTGGCAACGTAGCCGAGCCGGTAGTAAGGCCGAATGCCAGAAGATAAGATGGAGATTTCAAAGTATAGGTTTTATTTTCTACTTTAATCACTATCGTGTTAGTAGGCCCTATAGGCACACCTCCATCTCCGGTGTTCGAGCTGCTTCCTGATGATGAACCTGTGCCGGTGCTACCAGTATTATCAGCACTGCCGCCTGTATTGCCGCCGCCACTAGTTGTTCCGCCGCTGTTAGTATCGGTAGAACCTCCACCGTTAGTTGTAGTCCCGCCTCCGGATGTTCCGGTTCCGCTTGTTTCGCCAGCTCCGGTTGGCCCGGTTCCGGCATTCATAGCTGGAATATCTTTGCTGCTAATTTTAATATCGCCATTGGGGTTGGGATTATTTTTTGAACATGAGCCCAAAAAAATAATGGCTGCAAAAGCCAGCCTACGCACCCTTGTGTGAAAGATGAGCATGTTGATAAGGATTTAGTTTTGAATATACGAATATATATACAAGCTTGTATTTATACAAATCCCTTATGAAGTTACTCAAATTGTTACAAAAGGATATTATAGCAAATATGCAATATCTTTTTCGGGTATTTCAACGGTATAACCCTCCTGGGTTAAAGTATCACTTAAAGCATCCATACTTGATGGCTCACCATGTACTAGAAATACTTTTTTTAAATGCTGAGGTTTGTGCTGCTTTACAGTATTCACCAAATCTTCATGGTCGCCATGTGCACTCAATAAATCAGTTTGTTTAATGGTAGCATATACTGCCAGTTCACGGTCTTTGATATGCACAATTGGGTCGCCGCGCAATAAACGGTGGCCTAATGTGCCTTTAGCACAATAACCGATGAACAGAATTGTACAATAATAATTAGAGATATTATAAAATAAGTGATCCTGTATACGCCCACCCTCCAGCATACCTGCTGATGATATGATGATACATGGCTCGAAGTAGTTGGATATTTGCTTACTGTCTTTTAAAGTTTCTACATACGTCAGGTTATCAAACTCAAACTCATCGCCTTTGTGCTGATAAAATGCCTGTGCTTCCTCATTAAGTAAGTGATGATACTTCCTGAATACATGTGTAGAGGCAGATGCCAGCGGACTATCTACAAAGACTTTAACCGGGGGCAAGCGCCTTTCGGTAAAAATTTTGTTTAAAGTATATACCAATGATTGTGTACGGCCAATACTAAATGCAGGGATAATCATGCGGCCCTGTTCTTTGATGCAGGCCTTTTCAATCATTTCTACCAACACATCCTCAATGGTTTTACCTTTGGTGTGTAAGCGGCCTCCATACGTACTTTCAGTCACCAGGTAATCCACCGGCAGCAACGGTTGAGGGTCGTTGAGTACCGGGTAATTGTGGCGGCCAATATCGCCTGTAAAAGCGATGGTTTTCTCTTCGCCCTGATCATTGATTTTTAGTACAGCAGCGGCGGCTCCCAGCAAGTGGCCAACCGGTATAAAAGTAAGTTCAACATCGCCATTCAGTTTAAATGGTTTGTTAAAGCCAATGGTTACAAACCGTTCCACCGTATCCATCACATGCTTTTGCAGATACAAAGGCTGGTTACTGCCGCTATTGAACTTGCTACGACCGTGCTTGCGCCTTTTATGCTGTTTGTGCATAAAAATACTCACCGAGTCCATCAACAGCAGTTCTGTTAAGTCGGCAGTGGGCGGGGTGCACAAAATCTGCCCCTCGAAGCCTAAACGCACCAAGGTAGGCAAGTTGCCTGAATGGTCAATATGTGCATGCGTCAAAATCACCACATCAATTTCTTCCGGGCGAAACGGAAAGTTCTCGTTGGCTTGCGTATTGCGGTCTTTTTCATAATCCAAGCCGCAATCAATTAATATTTTATATTGGTTCACCTCCAGCAAATGCATGCTGCCGGTTACCTGGCGGGCTGCCCCGTGTATAGTTAGTTTCATTAAAATTTAGTTCATTAGTCCACTGGTTCATTAGTTTACTGGTATTCCACCTAATGAACTAATAAACCAGTGAACATATCTAATTTGTTTCAAACTGTAACTGGCTCAAATACCTGTACAGTCCCGATTGATTGTTCATTAATTCTTCATGCGTACCACTCTCCAAAATTGTACCTTTTTCAAGCACAATGATTTTGTCGGCCTCACGTATAGTAGATAGGCGGTGGGCAATAATAATGGAAGTACGGTTTTTCATTAGTTCCTCTAAAGCTTCCTGCACCAAACGTTCAGATTCCGAGTCGAGCGATGAAGTAGCTTCATCCAAAATCAGTATGGATGGATTTTTTAATAATGCCCTCGCAATGGCAATGCGCTGTCGCTGACCGCCTGATAATTTAACGCCACGTTCGCCCACAATGGTATCATAACCTTCAGGAAAAGAAGTAATGAATTGATGGGCGTTTGCGCGCTTGGCAGCCTGTTCAATTTCTGCTGGCGTAGCATTGCGTTTTCCGTAGGCAATGTTTTCGGCAATAGTGCCGCCAAAAAGCAGTACATCCTGGGGCACTACTGCTACCTGGTTACGAATATCAGTAAGTTGGTAATCATGTGCAGGCACACCATCAAACAGCAGCTCTCCGTTTTGCGGAAGATAAAATTGCAAAATGAGTGCCGCCATAGTAGATTTACCCGAACCACTTGGACCTACAATAGCAATCTTCTGTCCGGCATCAGCAGTAAATGAAACGTTATTTAACACTGTAATTTCGGGGCGGGAAGGGTAATGAAAGTTAACATGCTGAAACTCTAAATTACCTTGAATTGGCTGCTGAATGGCGTTATCAGCTTCATGGATAGACACCGGCTCGCCGGTTTCACCCAAAATTTCGAGTACACGCTCACTGGCACCTACTGCCTTTTGCATATTGGCATACAGTTCCGGAAAGCTGCCCATAGCCGCAGCAACAAAAAGCGAATACAGAATAAACGTAGTCAAGCTACCTACTGATAACTCACCATTGCTTACCAGTATGGAACCGTACCATATAACGCCTACTATAGCGCCAAATAAGCAGAACACAATAAAAGAAGCAAACACCCCTCTGAACTTGGCACCTTTTACAGCAATGGCAACCACATCGCGCAAATTACGATCATACCTGCCGGCTTCATACGCTTCATTCACAAATGCCTTTACATTAGCAATTCCTTGTAAAGTTTCTTCAACTATGGTATTAGACTCAGCCAGTTTATCTTGCGCCTGGCGAGATAGTTTGCGAATAAAACGCCCAAAGAAAACAGCAAAAGCAATCAAAAAAGGTAAAATAACCAGCAGCGATAAAGTAAGTTTTACCGATACAATAGCCAATAGCGTAATGCCACCCACCATTAAAATCAACTGCCGGATCATCTCGGCAAGGGTAGTAGTAATGGCATCCTGAATTTGGGATAAATCTGCGGATATGCGGCTGTTCAATTCACCAACACGTCGGTTGGAAAAAAAGTCCATAGGTAGTGTAACCAATTTAAAATAAGTGTCGCGCCGGATGTCTGCCAGCGATCTCTCGGCCACCTGCACAAACCAAACTACCCTGAAAAATGAAACGAAGGCCTGGATAAATAAAACTCCGAATGCCAACAATCCTATACCATTTAAGGTAACCGGTAAAAAAGCATATTTGTGTTTTCCCTGAGCAGCATCTATCAAAGCACCTAAAAACGCTGGAAACGCCAATCCCACCAAACTTGATAAAAACAGGAATACCATACCAGCAATAAATTTATTACGGTAAGGTTTTACATAGGATAATAACCTGCTGATATTCTGCAGGCTCTGCTTATTTATTTTGGCTTTGGGCAATTCCTTTTCCGCCGCATTTCCACTATTTAACCGAGCTCTCGCCATTAATTATTTTGTAAGTAAAACATGTAAAGATAACGTATTCAGCTCCGCTATTTGTTTAAGCTTTGAGAACTTGACGTAGATATGAAAGTATGGCAGTACTTAATTCACGGATTTACAACAAGGTATATAAAAAATTGATTAACAGAACATTAAAAATATTACTTATTGAAAATCAATTATTACGCTGTCACCTAAACCTAATCCCAGCAGGCCACTTGCATTGCCTTTATTAATGGCTATTTCCAGGTGATCGCTTATGCCAAACAAGCATAGTTTTTCGCCTTCTTCTACTTCATTATAGTGCCAGCTAAGTTGCGTAATGGTCTCATTACGTTTAAAGTATAAAGTAAAGCGGCGGCCTTGCTGTACCCGGTTGAAAAACTCTTTGGTAATATTGGTAATGGCGTTCTGAAAGGTATCAATATAAATGACCATGCCTTTAATCAGGTTGCGCTCTATTACCGGTTGCAAATCGCGTTTTTGCTGCACTTCTTGCACTGGTATACCAATCTGGCTCAGGGTGCCGCCTTTGGCTAAATGGCAGGCCGCCTTAACAAATACATCGGCCAAAGGAAAGTGCAAAAATTTCATATCCTGCATAATGGTAATCTCTACCATTTGTTCAGGCTCTTCATTAAATATTAAAGAAAAAATACCGTTATCTGCCCCCACAAAATAGTGGTTACGATATCGGATAGCTAAAAAGCGAGTGTAGTCGTTATACACCGTATCTACACCAATCAAATGCACGGTATCATCCGGAAAATAATGATAGCTGTTTTTGATGATAAACGCTGCCTGCTGAATATTAAAAAGGGCTACTGAGTGCGTAATATCCACTATATTGACCGTTGGCAACAACTTGTAAATACTCCCTTTAAGGGCGGCCTGATAAATATCTTTATCGCCCAAATCGGTAGTTAATGTTATGATTGCCATTACAGAATTTTGAATATTTATTGCTAATCTTGTATCAGAGTTTAGCGGATGCAAATATTCAACTTTTCGTCCTAAAAACTGTTAACTAATTAAAATCTATCCTACTTGAACGAATTAAAAATATCCTTAGAGTCTGTTAACCCGGCAGTTTTGTGGGGGCCTAACAACGACCATTTTGAGATTATCAAAAAGCAATTTCCCAAGCTGAAACTGGTTGCCCGCGGTAGCGAACTGAAGGTGCTGGGCGATGAGCAGGAGCTTAATTTTTTTAGCGAAAAATTTGGTCAGCTGCTACATCACTTGGAAAAACATGAAAGTTTAAATGTTACCGATTTAGAGCGGTTTATGGGCGCTAAAGCCGGCGATTTTACGCAGGCCGAAGCGGATACTGATAAGCCCGGAAGCGGCGGCGAAGTGATTGTATACGGCCCCAACGGCATACTGGTTAAGGCCCGTACGGCTAACCAACGCCGTATGGTAAGCAGCATTGTAAAAAATGATATTATGTTTGCCATTGGCCCGGCAGGTACAGGTAAAACCTATACAGCTGTAGCCCTTGCAGTACGCGCCCTCAAAAACAAAGAGATTAAGCGAATCATTTTAACCCGGCCGGCGGTAGAGGCAGGGGAGAATTTGGGTTTCTTGCCAGGCGACCTCAAAGAAAAGATTGATCCATACCTGCGCCCTTTGTACGATGCACTGGATGATATGATACCGGCTGAAAAGCTTAAGACATATTTGGAGAACCGCACTATAGAAGTGGCACCACTGGCGTTTATGCGTGGCCGTACCCTGGATAATTGCTTTGTAATTTTGGATGAGGCACAGAACGCGACCGATATGCAGTTGAAAATGTTTTTAACCCGCATGGGGCCAACCGCCAAGTTTATTGTTACAGGTGATGTAACCCAAATTGACTTGCCTAAAAAACAGCAATCAGGCTTGCATACCGCTTTGCGCATCCTGTCAGATATTAAGGGACTAGAAATCATTTACCTGAGCGGCGAAGACGTAGTACGCCATAAATTAGTTAAACGAATTTTGGAAGCCTACGGCGATATCCAGTAATGGCTATTTGTGGCAACAGGTAATTTTTGAAGGTAAAAAGACATTTTTATCGGTTGCCTTACAAATAATCTTGCTAAACTTGCCGCTTAAAAATCAACACCCTAATCTCTAACTCAAAGCACGTGGCAGCTATTAAAGAAACGCATTTTACATTTCCCAATCAAACCAGCTTTTACAAAGGCAAAGTGCGGGATGTATACACCATAAACAACCAATACCTGGTGATGGTAGTTACCGACCGGATCTCCGCTTTTGATGTGGTGTTGCCGGAGGCTATTCCATACAAGGGCCAGGTGTTGAATCAAATTGCTGCGTACTTTTTAAAGAAAACCTCAGATATTCTGCCCAACTGGGTGCTTAATGTGCCGCACCCCTCGGTAACCATTGGCCGCATTTGCGAGCCGTTTAAAGTGGAGATGGTGGTGCGTGGCTATTTGGCAGGTCATGCATGGAGGGAATACAAAGCCGGAAAAAGGATGCTATGCGGTGTTAGTTTACCAGATGGGCTTAAAGAAAACGATAAACTACCCCAGCCCATTATTACCCCAACTACCAAAGCTGCGGTAGGGCACGACGAAGATATTTCGCGCGAGGAAATCTTAAGCCGTGGCATTGTGTATGAGGCAGATTATGTGAAACTGGAAAACTATACACTGCAACTGTTTGCACGCGGTACGGAGATAGCAGCCCAACAAGGCTTGATATTAGTTGACACTAAATATGAATTTGGAAAAGTAGCAGATCAGATTTATCTGATTGACGAAATACATACCCCTGATTCATCCAGGTATTATTACAAAGAAGGTTACGAAGACCGGCAGGCAAAAGGAGAGACCCAGAAGCAGTTATCGAAAGAATTCGTAAGACAATGGCTGATCGAGAACGGCTTTCAGGGAAAAGACGGGCAGCAAATACCGGAGATGACACCGCAGATTGTTGAATCTATATCTAACCGCTACATAGAATTGTACGAACACATTACCGGCCAAACTTTTGTAAAACAAGGTGATGAGCAGTTACAAGGCATGGAGCAAGATATTAACACAGCGATAGCCCAACTATAATTTTTATTACAACTAAAATAAGCTAACTTAGCATTATAATTCTGATAAGAGATGAAATTTACTGTTGATAAGCATGAGAAGTACGTTTTGATTAAACTGAATGAATCAAAATTAAACTCATTGATAACACCCCAACTTAAATCTGAACTGATATTGCTGAATACAGAAGGGCAACGCAATATTGTGTTGGATATGTGCCAGGTTAAGTTTGCTGATTCATCAGGCTTGAGCAGCTTATTGGTAGGCCACCGTTTATGCAAAAACTCTGAAGGTGTATTTGTACTGGCTTGTCTGAATGATGCCGTATCACGTTTGGTTACTATTTCTCAACTGGATAATGTTTTATCTATTGTTCCTTCAACTGAAGAAGCAATTGATTTAATATTTATGGAAGAAATAGAAAAAGAGCTAAAAAAAGAAGCAAAATAGTTATTTAGCTGTTGATTACTTCAAATGAAGTTTGAGGTAACCATACTGGGGAGCAGTTCAGCCACCCCGATTTATAACAGAAATCCTACAGCGCAGGCGCTCAATATCAATGAGCGCCTGTATTTGATAGACTGCGCCGAAGGCACACAGCAGCAAATGCTGCGCTTCGATATCAAGCCAAGCCGCATCGATCATATTTTCATCAGTCATCTTCACGGCGATCATTACCTAGGGCTTATGGGCCTGATTTCTTCTATGCACTTAAATGGGCGCAAAAAACCACTTTGCATATTTGGCCCGGCACCTTTAAAAGAAATTATTGATATCCAGTTTAAGTATTCTGAGACTACGCTGCGGTACGAAATCAAATTTACTGCCACTAACCCTAAAGAACGGCAGGTGATTATGGAGAACCGCGATGTTATCGTAGAAACCATTCCGCTGGACCACCGTATTGATTGTACCGGATTTTTCTTTAAGGAAAAAAAGCGCTTGCGTAGAATCATCAAAGAAAAAGTAGCTGGTCTGGACGTTCCGGTCAGTCATTACTCCTTATTAAAAAAGGGGTTTGATTACGAAACACCAAGCGGAAAGCTATACCGGAACGACGAGCTTACTACAGATCCCAGCGAACCGAAATGTTACGCTTACTGTTCTGATACAATATACAACCAGCAGTACTTTAAACAAATAGAAGGCGCGACTCTGTTATATCATGAAGCTACATTTTTGCATAATATGTTAGATCGGGCTAATGAAACGCACCATACCACCGCTTTACAAGCGGCTCAAGTAGCCTTGCAGACACGAGCCAAGCATTTATTAATAGGCCATTTTTCGGCCCGCTATAAAACTCTAAATGATTTATTAGATGAGGCCAGAGCCGTATTTCCTGACACAGACCTAGCTATTGAAGGCAATACTTACGAGATATAAGTGATCTGCCCTTATAAACAAGAAAGCCATTGCAAATTGCAATGGCTTTCTTGTTTATAATTAATTCTTGAGTTAATCGTTTTTCTTTCCTCCGAAAACTGAGAAACTTACATAACGCTTAGGGTGAGCTTTTAAATCAATAAACAAGCTGTTTAAATTAGCAGAAGCTGCATCCAGGTTATTATAGAGTTTAGTATCATTAAGGAGCAAGCCCAACGAACCATTCGGGCTGTTTAGGCGGGCAATTGTTGCTTGTAAATCAGCCATCGCCTTGTTGGCATTGTTTAACGTTTGCCCAATATTGGCACGCGCAATTTCATTGCTTACATTTTCAAAATTGGTAGCAATGCCGGTTAAATGGCCTGTACTGGTACGCAAATTGGCGGCTGCACCATTGGCATTCACCATAATAGCGTTAATATTGCTGGTTTGTGCGCCTACCAAGGCATCAACCTTTTTGGTTGTACCCTCTAAAGTTTGCAGTGAGTTTGCGATACTATTAAAGCTGCGGTCAACATTCTTTTGAAAATCCGGATTCAAAATTTTATTGATAGCCGCCAAAGACGAATCCATTTTGCTGATTAACCGCTCAGCTTTCTGCTGTACCGGCTGCAGGCTTTCAGCAAGGCTACCCTGAATGTCTGCCTGAAGTGTGTCCTGATCTTCGGCCATTTCTTTGCTGTTACCCAGTTGAAAAACCACAGCTTTACTGCCCAACAGGTCGGTGCTTGCTAATTTTGCAAGTGTGTTTGAGGGTACGCTATAGTCTGGGTTAATTTTAAATTCTACAACAGTATGCCCGTTGGGCAACAGTTTCATTTTAGATATCTGGCCAATCTGAAAGCCGTTTACCAGCACTGGTTTTGATACGGTTAAACCTTCTACACTCTGGTAAATGGCATAAAAGCGGTTTGATTTAGTAAATACATCGTTGCCGCGCAGGTAACTATAGCCTAAGACTAAAATGGTGATACCCACCACGGTCAGAATGCCAATTTTGGTTTCGTTTGATATTTTCAAGGTAGTTTAATTAAGTAACAGATGTTTAATTGGCAGCTCCCTGCTCAACTTCTTTTTTGTATTGTTTGATAGCTCTAACAATTGAAGCTACGATTTCGTTTTGACCATCATCTGAATTTAAGTATTGTTCATCATCCGGATTGTTAATAAAGCCGGTTTCTATCAGTACCGCAGGCATACCGCTATTGGCCAAAACGTGCAGGCTCTGCTCTTTTACACCATTACTTGACCGACCGTCATTATTCACAAACTCATCATTAATTAAATTAGCCAAGTGAATACTCTGTTTACGATACTTGTCTTTAAAGGCATTTAAAATCATCCCTGCGGTCGGATCATTTTCAACATTGTAGTTTGATTTATAATCTTTTTCTTGGTAAATAGAAGCGTTTTCTCTGATGGCTTCTAATTGCTCACCGGTACGTTTAAATCCATAAACCAATAATAAAACACCCTTACCCGACTTATTAGGCACTTTAACAGAGCGCCCGTTTATAACTCGTCTCAAATCAGGCAGGGAGTTACAATGTATAGAAACGAACATATTACCATGTTCATGATTGGCTATTTCGGCCCTTTTATGCAACTCCACAAAATCATCAGTGGTGCGTGTCATTATTGCATTTACTGAGGGAATTTCTTTTTCTATTGCCTTTTGCAATTTGTTGGCTATTGCAAGCGTTACTTTCTTTTCAGAAGAATATTCACCGAAAGCCCCAGGATCATGGCCGCCATGACCTGCATCAATTATTACAGTTTTAAACTTAAACCCACTACTAATCAACGAATCTTTCGGTGCCGGATGTTCTGCTGTAAAAGAACAAAGCATAAACATTAGAAGTAATGAAGGTAAACCTAAAATCAATCTTTTTAAACCTTTATTTTTCATTATTTTTGAACGCTGTTAACTGTATTCGCAAAAATAGTATTCATAATTAATTTTGAAATTTATCAGATTCTTTTTTCTGCTGGCTGTTGTTTTAATTATTAAAACCGTGGCCTTCGCCCATAACAGCAACAGCCTTACCGCTCGCAGTTTAGCAGATACCATTATTAAGCTTGATACCTTAAAAGACCGCAAGGTGCTTCGTAAAAAGCCATTGCCCGTCAATGATACGGTTAACCGCAGCAGTTTCAAATCTATCGGTAAAGCTACATCTGATGACTCATCTTATACCGACCGGTTACACAATATATCATATTTATGGGGAAATGCCAAAGTTACTTACGAAGATTTTGAACTGAACGCCGATTTTATCCGCATTGACGAAAATAAACACCTTATTTTTGCCAGCGGATTGATTGATCCTAAAACCCACCGTTATACCGGCCGGCCAATATCTATACAAAAAGGGCAGAAGCCAGCCATCTCCGACTCGATTTACTTTGATTATAAAACCAAGCGCGCTAAAGCATATAACACCTCTACCGAGCAGGAAGGTAATTTTATTACAGGCGGGCAGGCCAAAGTACTCAACGATCAGGAAGTAGCTTACCGAAATATCATTTTTAGTACCTGTAATTTGCCATACCCCGAAACGCACTTCGGTATTGTAATTACGAGGGGGATAGGTGAAAAGAAGCAAATTATTTCAGGCCCGGCTTACCTGGAGATTGAGGGTGTACCTTTGCCATTGGGGGTACCGTTCGGCTTTTTCCCCAAGCCCGATCATCAAACCTCCGGCGTTTTGCTGCCTACATTCGGGGAGGATGCACGCCTCGGCTTCTTTCTCCGGAATATTGGCTATTACCTGGCATTTGGCGACCACCTGGATTTAACCACATATGCTACTTTATATTCGAGAGGCGCATTTGAGCTTAGTACCACAGCACGTTATTTACAGCGTTACAAATACCAGGGGAGCTTTACATTCAGTTTCGGCTCACACAACTATGGTCTGGCCGGCGACCCTGCTACTAAAGATTTTAACCTGCAATGGTCGCACAGTCAAGACCCAAATGCACATCCCGGAACTACATTTTCTGCTTCAGTTAACGCAGGTACTTCAAGTTTCTATCGTAACAACCCGGCAACTACAAATTATAATCCACAGCAACTGGTACAAAGCTCTTTACGTTCCAGTATTGCATATGGAAAAGTTTGGGCGGGTACCCCGTTCAGCTTACAGGTGGCTTTATCGCACACTCAAAACATAGCCGACAAAACCATTACGCTCGAACTGCCCTCGGTAAACTTCAACATGACAACCATTAGCCCGTTTGATTCAAAGAACCGGGTAGGGGAACAAAGATGGTTTCAACGTATTACAGTGGGCTACTCTTTACAAGGTACCAACCGCTTAAATTCTTTTCCTGAAAGCCAGTTATTTAATGCCGAAAGGGTAGGTAAACGCCTGCAAAGTGGTGTATTGCATACCATACCACTAAGCTTCAACCAAACAGTGGCCAAATATTTCCAGTTCAATACCAGCGCTACTTATATTGATCACTGGAATTTTCAAACCGTACGTCGTTCTTATCCGCGCGGCGCTACCTCTAATTCTGATTATCTGGTCGATACCATATCCGGCTTTCGCCGTGCAGGTGAATATAACCTGAGTGCCGGGGTATCAACCAAAGTATACAGTTATTTAAGGTTCAGCAAGAAGAGCGAATATCCCCAGTTACGACTGGTGAGTACCCCCTCCATCAGCTTTAATTACCGCCCCGATTATACCGGTCTCGACCGTAGCTACAATCAAGCCATTGTGAGCGCTGCGAGTGTTCCTTACCCTTACTTTGCCAGCACTTATTCTATTTTCGAGCAATCCGCTGTGGGCGGGCCTACCGGAGGACGCTCGGCAGGTATCGGGTTCTCTTTGGATAATACGCTTGAAGCAAAAGTAAAGCCCCGTAGCACTGATACCTCAGGTGCAGCCCGGAAGGTTGCTATCCTGCAAGGTTTCACTATCTCTACTTTTTACAATTTTGCGGCCGACTCATTCCGACTATCTCCTATAAATTTAAATGCGCATACCGCCGTATTTAATCAAAAGCTTGGCATCAATGCTGTTGGTACTTTAGACCCCTATTCTTACGAATCCAGAGATTCGGTAGCCAATGGGCAATTGCAACGTTACGTTCGCAGAGTAAACGAATATTCCTTCCTGAAAGGTAAATTCCCACTGTTAACTGCGTTGTCTTTATCTATGGATGTAAGCTTAAATTCAGCTACCTTACATAAAGTAAGAAACATTGCACCTCCGGGCAGTACCGTACAAAACATGACGCAGAACCAAGCTGAACGACTGGCTCTCATCAACAGCGACCCTGCGGCATTTGTTGACTTTAATATTCCGTGGAACATTGTATTGAACTATAACTTTAATTATGCCAACAATGGGATACAGAGCACAGTTGCCAGTACGGTAAACGCCAGCGGCGACTTTAATTTAACCCCCAAGTGGAAGATACAATACACTACCGGTTATGATTTACGGGCAAGTAAAGTGAGCTTAACTACTTTCTCTATCTACCGTGATTTACATTGTTGGGATTTATCATTCCGTTGGGTACCTTTTGGTTTGTACAAATCTTTCAGTGTTGACTTAAAAGTAAAAGCCTCAATTTTGCAGGACTTAAAACTAAGTAAGCGGAAAGATTATTATAACAATCAATAATGCTTGCAGAAATTATAACCATAGGCGATGAAATACTCATTGGCCAAATCGTAGACACCAATTCGGCCTGGATGGCTCAGCAACTCAATGCCGCCGGCATCAGGGTAAAGCAAATATCATCAGTATCTGATGATAAACAACATATTGTAGCCGCCTTAAATGAGGCCCAACAACGCGCAGATATCATTTTGATTACGGGCGGCCTGGGCCCAACCAAAGATGATATCACCAAGACTACACTGGCTGAATATTTCGGAGTAGGTATGCGGCGTGATGCAGGCGCACTGGAGAACGTAAAGCGCATTTTTTCACGCTATAACAGACCACTGTTAGAGGAAAACATCAAGCAGGCTGATGTTCCGGCCAACTGCGAGGTGATACCGAATAAGAATGGCACCGCACCAGGTATGTGGTTCAACGAGAACGGCAAAGTGTTTGTTTCCATGCCGGGCGTACCCTTCGAAATGATGTATATGGTTGAAGAGGAAGTCATCCCCAAATTAAAACAAACGTTCACCTTACCTTTTATCTACCATCATACAATATTAACTGTAGGCGAAGGTGAGTCTTTTTTGGCTGAGCGGATTACAGATTTAGAGGAGGCATTACCGGCTCATATCAAATTAGCGTATCTGCCCAAATTAGGTTCAGTAAGACTTCGCCTGAGCGGATACGGCGACAACGAGACAACAATCAAACAACAGGTAAATGAATATGCCAGCCAGATAGCCGCACGTGTACGCAACGTGGTAGCTGCTGAAGAAGATATACCGCTCGAAAAAGCCATAATGAATAAGATGGCGGCTGCAGGTCTGAAACTTTCAGTAGCCGAAAGCTGTACAGGAGGCTACATTGCCCATTTATTTACACAGCATGCAGGCTCATCAGAAGTATTTTTAGGGGGAGCTGTTTCCTACTCCAACGAATTGAAGGAAAGTGTACTTGGCGTTACCGAAGAAACGTTGTGGCAGCACGGCGCAGTAAGTGAGCAAACAGTTACCGAAATGCTGCAAGGTGCACTGCTTAATTTTAAATCAGATTTTGCTATTGCGGTTACCGGCATTGCCGGGCCTGGCGGTGGTACCCCCGAAAAGCCGGTAGGCACAGTTTGGATAGGGGTAGGCAGCCAGGATAAACAAGTGATTAAAATGTTTACCTTTGGCAACAAGCGCACCCAAAATATTGAGCGCACCGCTATTACAGCTTTAGGTATGTTGAATACTTTACTACCTGATGTTAATAGTAAATAGCTACTTTTGGGCCGGGACATTATAAACCAATATGGCTAAATACCAACTTTTACTTCCTAAAATGGGTGAGAGCGTTGCTGAGGCAACCATCATTAAATGGGTAAAGATCCAGGGCGACCGAATTGAAGCAGATGATGCAGTTGTAGAGATTGCAACCGATAAAGTAGATTCTGAAGTACCTTCACCGGTATCTGGCATGCTGGTTGCACTTTTATGTAAAGAAAACGAAGTGGTACAGGTTGGTGACCCGATTGCCATTATTGAAACCGGCGAGGAAGAAGCCACGCCAGCGGCAGCCACAAGTCAGCCCGAACAGGAAACCACATCACAACCCGCTTCAAATACCGAAACACAACAGCCCGCCGCACATCCTGAACAACAAGCTATTACCGATGGCATACCTGGTATAGAGCAGTTAAGCAGCCGCTCCGAAACTGTACCGCAGGTAGTTCCGGCTACGTTCAGCAACGCGGCACGTTTTTACTCACCATTGGTTAAGAATATTGCCAATCAGGAAGGTATACCGGTACAGGAGCTGGATCAGATTGCGGGTACCGGGAACGAGGGGCGTTTAACCAAAGATGATCTGTTGAGTTATATTAAAACGCGGCAACAACCATCTGCTGCGCCTGTAGCGAATACTGCTACTACGGCCCAGCCTGCACCATCAAAACCAATTCAAGCTGAACAAGCTGGTGCAACGCCTGCAGCTAAATCTCCGTCAGCAGTTAAAGAAACCGCCTCACCAGCAATTAACGAACCGGCAAAACCGGCTGCATCGGTATCTGGCGGCGATGAAATTGTAGAAATGGACCGGATGCGCCGCTTAATTGCCGACCATATGGTAATGAGCAAGCAAACCTCACCGCATGTTACCTCATTTGTGGAAGCAGATGTAACCAACCTGGTGTTGTGGCGCGAAAAGATAAAGGGGGCGTTCGAGAAGCGTGAAGGAGAGAAGATTACTTTTACACCAATATTTATTGAAGCTGTTGCCAAAGCATTAAAAGATATGCCGATGGTAAACGTATCAGTTAACGGTACGCAAATCATCAAAAAGAAAGATATTAATATTGGTATGGCCACCGCTTTGCCAAGTGGTAACCTTATAGTGCCCGTAATACGTAAAGCCGACCAGTTAAATTTAGTAGGCATTACCAAAGCGGTAAATGGCCTGGCTAACCGTGCGCGTGGTAACAAACTTCAGCCCGATGAGGTAAAGGATGGAACTTTTACTATCACTAACGTAGGTTCTTTCGGAAATGTAATGGGTACACCTATTATTAATCAACCACAAGTGGCCATATTAGCTGTTGGTGCCATCAAGAAGAAACCTGCGGTATTGGAAACTCCAACCGGCGATGTAATAGCCATTCGCCACATGATGTTTCTATCCTTATCGTATGACCACAGAGTGGTAGACGGTGCCTTAGGCGGCGCCTTTGTAAAGCGGGTAGCCGATTACCTGGAGCAATGGGATATTAACAAATCGATATAAAAGCAAAAGCCGGATGATTATCCGGCTTTTTTTATTTGGTTTACAAAGCTACCTGTGGTGTCAAAAGTATAACTTTTAGCTTGCGCCCATTCTATAAACTCTCTTAAACGCGCCACAAAAGCATCACCTGTATTTTTAGTGACATAATTTGGAAAGCCAAAGCGCTCCGGCTGATTCAAATCTGTAAACTCCCAGGGGTGAAAGTACAAGTTTAAATAGCCATCTTTTTTATGGGTAATTTTACTCAACCATTTGAGTAGCCCCATGGGCAGATTATGAAAACTCAGCCAAAATAACGGAAAACGAATAAACGGCGAAACCGAGGACGGTAGTTGCAATACATTATGCAGGTAAAACCAGGTACGCGGTTTACCGAAATTATTATAACGCCCGGGCAAAAATGTAGGATTTATGGAAGAGTTATACAAATATCCGGCCTTTTCGATTTCCTGTTCATCCACCGGCATCATTCGGGCCATACGGTAACCCACAACCTCAACGCCGGCAATTTCCTGTAATTTCAAGCGCGATTGCAACAGATGCTCTGGCTTAAAATCAGAATGATAATATCCATGTGAAGCAATTTCGTGACCTTCAGCCACCATACGGCTAATCATTTCAGGGCGATGCTGCGCATAGTTGGCCGTACAGTAAAAAGTAGCTTTGATAGCTGCGTTTTTCAGTACATCTAAAATTTTTGTTGTGCCTTCTGTTGATATGGAAAGTTGCTCCTCGAAAGGCAGAGTTTTGCCATATTCAAAGGGCATATCAAATTCTTCAATATCAAAACTTAACAAGATCATCTTTAACACGAATAAGGTTGGTGGATCGTACAATATAGTTAGGCCGTTGCTTGGATTGCATAAACAGCTTGCCCAGATACATGCCGATAATACCTAATACCATCAGCTGCACGCCGCCAAAAAATACAATTGTAGCGAGGATAGAGGTCCAGCCGGATACGGCATGACCTGTAAAATAACTGATTAATATGTAGGGAATATACAGCACTGCTACCAGTGAAAAAAATAAGCCGATACCAGTAGCCATATACAAAGGCCTAACGCTGAATGCAGTAATGCCTTGCACTGCAAATTTCACCATTTTTTTCAGGTTGTATTTGCTTTTGCCAGAGAAACGTGCATCGCATTGATAATGAATAGCGTATTGCTTAAAGCCCAGCCATTTGATTAAACCACGAATAAACAAGCCATTTTCGTTCAGACTGGTTAAAATGTTAGCCACCTTGCGGTCAATTAATCTGAAATCTGCTGTGCCTTTTTCAAGCTTAGTGTCAGATAACGAATTAATCATCTTATAAAACAGGTCTGAAGATTTAGTTTTGAAGATTGTGGTTTCATCCTGATACTCGCGGCAGGTGTATACCACATCATAACCTTCTTCCCATTTTTGCAAAAATTGCTCAATCATCTCGGGCGGATGCTGCATATCACTATCCATACTGATAATACAATCGCCATCGGCATAATCATATCCGGCTTTCAGCGCGTTTTGGTGGCCAAAGTTTCTTGAAAGTTCTAAATAATATAGATTACCATCCAGATCGTTGATGTTTTTTAACCGCTCTAAAGTACAATCAGAACTTCCATCATCTACAAATATAACCTCATAATCGCACCTTAATTTTTTAAGCACGTTAATCAGGCGCATTGCCAGCACCTCAATATTTCCTTCTTCATTATAAGAAGGTACAACCACAGAAATCTTTTTCCTCATGCAGCAGCAGCGTAATTTATATTGATGTAGAAAATCCTAATTAAGGTTGAAGTGAAAGTTTTGCTCTTCAAGATTATTTCGCAGGAAACACTGCAAACAATGTGAGAAAAGTACACATCATAATCTTTTGAAGATGGAATGGATAGGGGCATTCATATTTGTAATAAATCCATTACAAATATAAAATAATCATTAAGCCTTTGCCAATATAAAGTTGTTGAGGGCACTTTTTTACACAAAAAAGGCGTTGAAAACAACGCCTTTTTAATTTCATCCGAAACAAATCTACTAAACAATTTCGGCTGATATAGTTGCCGTTTCAGCTAAACTGACCCCTGTCAGCTGATCGGCGAAGGCTACGAAAGCCTTTGTATCAGATATACGCTGCTGATTAGCAATCAGATTTCTTAAATTTATTTTTCCTGTCAGAAATTTAAATTCACCCGAATAGAAGCGTTCGTATACTTCTTCAAACTGTAAATCGTCTACCAACTGCTCATCTTCATAACGCAGGTAGATGGTGAGTGTAATGTTATCAGTGAACTGCAAGCCCTGCTCGCTGCGGGCCTTTTTGTACTCATATTGATATTGATAGCGCAATGCCGTAATATCTGACAATACCGCCGAACCGGTGGGATGGCCGCCGGCGCCTTTGCCGAAAAAGAATTGCTGGTCGGCAAAGGCGGCCTGTACAGTTACACCATTATATTCATATTCAACATTGTACAAAAACTCATTTTCTGTTACAAACTTGGGCAGCACAAACAAAGTTACATGGCGATCGCTTAGTTCTTTAGCCACCGGAACCAACTTAATTTTCAGTCGTTTTTCGCGCGCATACTGTAAATCTTTAGCACCAAGATTTTGAATGCCAAAATTGAAAACATCATTCGGCTTTACAACTACGCCATAAGCATGGGCGGCAGCAATTACCAATTTATATTTAGCATCAAAGCCGCCTACATCAGAAATGGGGTCAGTTTCTGCAAATCCCAAATCCTGGGCCTGCTTTAAAGCTTCATCATAACTCAGGTTTTCCAAAAAGCCTTTCGATAATATATAATTGGATGAACCATTGAAAATACCACTAACAGAATGCAGCAGCTCATTATCATAATACTCCTCCAGATTACGTATGATAGGAATACTGCCACATACCGAACCTTCATACAGCAACGATGTGCCATATTGGTGTTGGATATCAATCAGCTCCTGCAAATAAGTTGCCACCATCTTCTTGCTGGCAGACACTACATTTTTACCTGACTTCAATGCTCTTGACACAATTTCAAAAGCGGCCTCGGTATCATTAATCAGTTCTACAATAGTATTGATTTCAGGATTATTAAGAAGCTCGTCTTTGTCTGTAGTAAATAATGCTTCAGGCAGTGAGCGCTTTTTAGTTGGGTCTTTAATTGCTATTTTAACAATTTCGAGATTCAGGTTCTTGGTTCTGATGATATCATAAAGGCCTTGGCCAACCACGCCAAAGCCGAACAGTCCGATGGTGATTTTCTTACTCATTAAGCAATTTTCTGCAATTCAATAATTTTTCCTCTCACCTCAGTTTTAAAAAAGGTGGATATGATTTGTGTTAATTTATCTGTTTCAATTAGAAAGCCGTCGTGCCCGTAAAACGAATCAAACTCCGCATAGCTGGCATTAGGGACATGCCGGAAGAGGTACTGTTGTTCTTCAACCGGAAACAAGATATCCGAGTTGATACCGATAACCAAAGTTTTAGCGGTAATTACACTAAGCGCATGTTCCATACTTATACGGTTTCGCCCTGCGTGATGCGAGTCCATAGCTTTGGTTAAATACCAATAACAGTAAGCGTTAAAACGGTTCACCAGCTTTTCACCCTGGTAATTTTGATAGGAGGAGGCCCTGTATTGGTCAGTATTGTCTGCAGTTATTTCCTGTTGCGTAATGTTATACGCTTTATAACCACGGTAAGATAACAAGGCAATACTGCGCGCTGCTTTCAAACCAGCTTTGCCGCCATCGGGTTCACAATTAAAAGTCGGGTCGGCTTGCAGGGCCAGCCGTTGCGATTCGTTGAACGCAATACCCCAAGGCGAATGCCGGGCGTTGGTCGCAATCAAAATCAGGTTTTTGATTTGCTCCGGAGCCATGATGCTCCACTCCAGCGCCTGCTGGCCACCTAAAGAGCCACCAATCAGCACTTCAATTTGGGGTATACCTAAATGCTGTGCCAGTAGCTGGTGTGCCTTAACCATATCCCGGATAGTCACCTGCGGAAAATCAAGGCAATATGCTTTTTGGGTTATAGGGTTGATATTTAAGGGGTTGGTACTTCCATAGCAAGAACCCAATACATTAGCGCATACTATAAAGTGTTCGTTTGGGTTAAAGTATTCATCAGAACCAAACAGCCCTTTCCACCAGTCTAGTACATCAGAATTTGCAGTAAGGGCGTGGCATACCCATACTACATTGTTTTTCTCTTTATTTAAATTTCCGTAAGTATGAAACCCTATTTCAATACCGGGCAGTTCCCGGCCTGATTCGAGCTGAAAAGATTGAGGATATGTATAAGTTGAAGCGTTCATTTTAAAAAAGTTAAGCTCTCTTATAGGCATAAGAGAGCTATAACATTATTCACCATAAAAAACTAAAAAACAAGAATTTGAGTTACAACAAACCAATTGCTGCAAGCGATTGAATTGAACTGATAGAAATAAATTTTTATTGATCATTACTGTAAGGGCTGATATGAAAAGATGATGTGCTAAAGCCTTGCTTTCACTTTGGCTTGCAATAGATTATAACCTAATGTTGTTAATATCGCGTTATTAGCACATACAACAGTAGCGGCTGCACATCGAAGCTCTAAAGCCCAAGTGCTTACCAAACCCATAAGTTGCCGAAGCAGAAATTGAAATTATCATCTTTTTACATTTATATTTCCCGATACAACCATTTGCCCGGGGCAGGAATTGGCACCTTTTCCATTGTGGAGGGGTTGCCAGCGGGTCTTGGAGCCTGATCTCTCGCCGCTTCTATATAAACCAAAGCCTGAGTAGGAGTTGATTAAGGTATTGCTACCAAATAATGTTTCAAATATAGGAGCTTATTTCATATACTTCCAAATTAAATTTTATAAAAGGTTACAAGGCGGCTAATCCAGTTGCTACGGAACCAGCCTAAATAATACAGGTGTTCACGTTCACATGTCGTGAACGCTCGTGAACGCTTTTTATGACGTATAAGTATGTAAAAAACTGCTACTCCGTTTAAGTAAATATTGTAAGTAATTCATTATTATATATTTACAAATTTCACTCATATTAATTGCTTTCACAGCGTGAACACTCATGAACACCTGTGAACAAGCGTGAACGTTCATGAACACCAGCAGCGTGAACACTTGTAATTGTGAATATTTACCTTTAAACACTATATCATCATTTTAATCTCAAACATGCGTTTTTGAGCTTATGTTTCT
Organism: Mucilaginibacter koreensis; assembly: GCF_054783355.1. Classification (NCBI taxonomy): domain Bacteria; kingdom Pseudomonadati; phylum Bacteroidota; class Sphingobacteriia; order Sphingobacteriales; family Sphingobacteriaceae; genus Mucilaginibacter; species Mucilaginibacter koreensis. The sequence continues at coordinate 1,225,244 of NZ_BAAGQS010000001.1, forward strand.
TAATGCCTGTTTATTGTAATTCAGGCGTAAAACTAGCAGCATTGTAACGGTGGCAACTTTGTAATTGAATAGAAGGCAGTGTTATTTTTCGTAGTTTTGCAGCATGGAAACTGAGAATAATTTAAGTGTATTATTACAGAATCCGCACTTATCTGCTGATTTAAAATCTATAGCTCAAAAAGTACTGGCCGGTGAGCGCATCACTTTTGATGAAGGCGTTTTACTTTACGAAAAAGGCGAGCTAAGCTACTTAGGCGTTTTAGCCAATTATATACGCGAAAAGAAGAACGGCGATTATACTTACTTTAACCGCAACTTCCATATTGAGCCCACCAACCTCTGCGTATACGATTGTAAATTCTGCTCTTACTCACGCCTCATCAAACAGCGTGAAGATGGCTGGGAGTATACGATGGAGGATATGCTAAATATTGTGCGCAAGTATGATAACGAGCCGGTAACCGAGGTACATATTGTAGGTGGTGTATTACCGCAGTACAATATGCCTTTTTATCAGGAATTGTTTAGCCGCATTAAAGCGCACCGTCCGGAACTGCATGTTAAAGCGCTAACCCCGGTTGAATATCATTACATTTTCAAAAAAGCGAAAGTAGATTATGCCACCGGTATGCGCCTGATGAAAGAGTCGGGCCTGGAATCTATGCCGGGCGGCGGCGCAGAAATATTTCACCCCGAAATAAGGGAACAGATTGCCAAAGATAAATGTACGGCGGACCAGTGGCTGCAAATACACGAGGAGTGGCACAGGTTGGGCATGCGCTCAAACGCTACGATGCTGTATGGCCACATTGAAGAATACCGCCACCGGGTTGACCATATGGAGCGCCTTCGCCAGTTACAGGATCAAACCGGCGGATTCCAAACTTTTATCCCTTTAAAGTTCCGGAATAAGGACAACCAAATGTCTGACGTACCTGAGTCGTCTGTGGTGGAAGATTTGCGAAATTATGCCATTGCACGTATCTATCTGGACAACTTTGATCATATTAAAGCCTATTGGGCCATGATAAGCCGTACTACGGCACAGCTGTCATTAAATTTCGGTGTGGACGATATTGATGGTACCTTGGATGATACCACTAAAATTTATTCTATGGCAGGCGCTGAAGAGCAAAAACCAGCCATGAGTACCAAAGAGCTGGTTGAACTCATCAAAAATGCAGGTCGGCACCCCATTGAGCGCGACACATTATACAATGTAATTACCGATTACAATACTTATGAGTTTACTGAAGCAGAAAAGCCGCGCTTTTATCAGCTTCCGGTAATTAACTAAACGCACATGACTGAAAAAACGTTATACATTGTTCGGCATGGGCAAACCGATTTAAACAAACAGGGTATTGTACAGGGCCGGGGAATGAATACTGATTTGAACGATGAGGGCCGCAAACAGGCTGCCATGTTCTACAATGCTTATAAAAACGTTCCCTTTGATAAAATTTATGTTTCAACCCTGAAACGTACGCAACAAAGTATACAGCAGTTTATTGATGATGGTATTCCGTTTGAGAAATTGGAAGGCTTAGATGAGCTGGCCTGGGGCATACATGAAGGGCAAAAAAGCACACCTGATACCAAAGCCGCATTTTTGAAAATGATGCGCGAGTGGACCAGCGGCAACTTGGATGCGGCTTTTGAGAAAGGAGAGAGCCCTAACCAGGTAAAAGCCCGGCAGCAAGAGGCGCTCCGTTATATCATGAGCAAACCCGAAGAAAAGAATGTGCTGATTTGCATGCACGGCCGTGCGCTCCGGTTGCTGCTTTGCCTGCTTACCGGTAAACCGCTTACAGCAATGGATCAGTTTCCGCATCAAAATCTGGTGCTTTATAAAATCACTTACGATGGCCAGCAGTATCAAATTGCCGATTTTAATAATGCCATCCATTTAAAACTACATTAAATACTACCTTGAATAAAATAAGAATTTCGGCGGTTAGTTATACCAATACAAAACCGTTTTTATATGGGTTGCAGCACAGCGATATCCTTAATGATATTGATCTGAGCTTAGACCCACCGGCTGATTGTGCCCAAAAACTAATTGACGATCAGGTTGATATTGGCCTGATTCCGGTTGCAGCCGTATTAAACTTACCCGAGTGGCATATTATTTCCGACTATTGCATTGGCGCTGTAGGCGCTGTTAACTCTGTATTTATATTCAGCAACTGTGATATTACTGAGGTTAAACGTGTGCAGCTGGATCCGCAATCACGCTCGTCAAATAACCTGGCTAAGGTACTGCTTAAAAACTACTGGAAAATATCACCAGAACTGATAACCGGAGCTGATGATTACGCTGTATCTGCTGACCCTTATACCGCTTTTGTGCAAATAGGCGACCGTACTTTCGGTAAAAAAGATAATTACAAGTTTGTGTACGATATGGCAGAAGAGTGGCAGAATTTTACCGGTCTGCCTTTTATGTTCGCCGCCTGGATAGCTAACAAACCTATTGAACAAGCCTTTATAGACAGATTTAATGAGGCGCTAAAATATGGCCTTAATCACCGGCCTGAGTTATTTAAGAAACTTCCGCACCGCGATGATTTTGATGTTGAAGATTACCTGATGCACAAAATTGATTTTCCGCTTACAGATGCCAAGAAGAAGGCGTTTTACCTGTTTCTTGATTACATCAAAAACTTATAATATTAAAAGGCTGCCTTTTTGAGGCAGCCTTTTAATATTGATTAGACGCAGTTTATGAAACGATTTACGAATTGCAATAAAAAGCACGCCTTAAATTTTCTCTTTAGAACTTGGATCAAACTCAATTATCCATTCTATACCAAATTGATCTCTGAACATACCGGCATAGGTGCCCCACGGGCTATCCCCAATAGGGCCTTCTACAGCGCCACCGGCTGATAATCCATTGAATAATTTATCAGCTTCCTCTCGGCTTTCGGCTATAGCATAAATTTTCGAGCGGTTTTCGTTTTCGTTTACCCGCCCCATGAACTCCGGAACGTCGTTGGCTACCAATACGTTGTTTTTGCCGATAGGTAGCGAAATGTACATGAGTTTGTTAGCTTCATGTTCGGGCACCTGAAAATCATCACTTTGAAGTTCTTTGAAACGGACAATCTTTGTGAACTCACCGCCAAAAACTGATCTGTAAAATGTGAATGCTTCTTCGGCATTGCCGTTAAAGTTAATCCATGGATTAATTGCTCTCATTGTTGTTATAATTAGTGTTGAATTTGTGTATTTAAACTGTGGTTTAGCAATGCTGCGATAGCTAAGATAAACTGCTTAATAAATCTTCCAGATTTTTTAAAGTCATGGTGAAGCCAATCTTGAAACCCTCCAGTAATTTTTCCAAACGCTCAAAAGATTCATTGAAGATAACAATGTCAACCCGGGTGATGCCATTGTGCTCACTGAAATTATAATCCCAGTCCGATCCCGGCAGTTCTCTGTTTTCATCTTTGTCGGCAAAGGTGTTATACATTTTGAAATTGGTTTTCGGGGTGATGGATGTAAACTCCTGTAAAGCCCAGCGCTCCTGCCCGTCGGGGCTTATCATTGCATAAAACCTGCGCCCGCCTACTTCAAAATTCATGTATTTGGTTTTAGCTCGCATGGGGGCAGGGGCACCCCATTGGTCCAGCAGTTCCGGTTTGATAAAAGCATCCCATACCAACGCCTGCGGGGCGTTAAACTCCCTGGTGATGTATACCGTTTTGGCGGCCTTGTCAACGTTAAAATCGAATAGCAAATTGTTATTCATCATTTCTTTTCTTTAATTGTTGATAATAAATGGTCAAGCTGGTTGAATTGAGTTTCCCAGTTTTGCCTGAATTGCGCTAACCAGTGATCGAACTCCTGCATTTTTTTGGCATTAAAGTGATAATAAATTTCACGCCCGCTTTGCTCGGCTTTAATTAAATCACATTCCTGCAATACTTTAATATGTTTAGATACAGCCTGCCGGCTCATATCAAATTTTTCAGCCATCACATTTGGCGTGAGTGCCTGAGCGGCGAGCAGTATTAAAATCGCACGGCGTGTGGGGTCGGCTATGGCCTGAAATATATCGTTCTTCATGCTACGCTATTTGCAACTAATTGATTGCAAATATAATGCAACTATTCGGTTGCGAAAATTTTTTTGCTTTTTTTAACGACTTTAAAATGTGTGTTAAGAAATGATAGCCGCAAATAAGCCATTGATCTAAAAGTTACTACAGTATCACAATCCTTTGTTGCGACTTACATCTAAATATCAGTCATTCAATGCCCTGCATTTGATGTTAAAACAAGAAGCTTATTTATTTCTTTTATTACAACCGAACCACAAGTGCACTAAACGAATAAACTATGTCAAGAACTATTATTGTATCAAACCGGCTGCCCGTAAAAGTTATAAAAAATGAGGGCGGTTTTCAACTACAGCAAAGTGAAGGGGGTTTGGCTACAGGATTAGGCTCCATATACAAGCAAGATGATAATTGCTGGATTGGCTGGCCCGGATTAGAAATCACAGATGCGGAAGAGCAGCAGGAGGTGGGACGCCAACTGGCTGATTTAAGCTTGCAACCGGTTTATCTTACCCAAAATGAAATTGAAGAATATTATGAAGGGTTCTCAAACTCAGTACTCTGGCCGGTATTTCACTATTATGCCTCTACGTACGCCAGCTATAAGCAAAGTAATTGGGAGTACTACCAGCAGGTAAACCGGAAATTTTGCGAAGTGGTATTAGCCGCAGCGCAACCCGGCGATACCATTTGGGTGCATGATTATCAATTACTGCTATTACCCGAACTGATCAGGAAGCAATTACCCGATGTGTCCATCGGCTTTTTTCTGCATATCCCTTTTCCCTCGCACGAAATGTTCAGGCTCATTCCCTGGCGTGCTGAATTGTTGAAAGGGATGCTCGGTGCGGATTTGATCGGCTTTCATACATTTGATGATGAACGCCATTTTTTGAGTGCAGTTACCCGCGTGCTGCCGCTTTCTATATCGTCAAACAGCATTAATTGCGGTGATTATACTACGGTGGTCGAATCATTCCCGATGGGTATTGACGACAAACGTTATGCCGGCCTCCCTTTGCAGGATGATGTGCAAAAGCAAATTAAAGAAATCAGAGATATCTACAAGGATAACAAAATTGTATTGTCTATAGACCGCCTGGATTATAGCAAAGGCATTTTACAGCGGCTGCAAGCGTTTGAAATGCTGCTGGAACGCTATCCTGAATATATTGAAAAAATCACATTATACATGATTGTGGTACCATCGAGAGATGCTGTGCCCCAATACCGCGAACTACGCGATCAGATTGATAAACGTGCCGGAAACATTAACGGCAGGTATCGTACCATCAGCTGGTCGCCCATACAATACTATTACCGTTCGGTACCCATCGAAACGCTGTCGGCCCTGTATTCCTGTGCCGATGTATGCCTCGTAACCCCCATGCGCGATGGGATGAACCTGGTCAGTAAAGAATACGTTGCCAGCAGAATTAATAACGATGGCGTATTGATACTCAGCGAAATGGCAGGTGCATCTAAAGAACTGATAGACGCTATACTGGTGAACCCTAACAATGTAAATGAGGTTTGTGAAGCCATTGTTCAGGCGGTAAATATGCCCCTCGCCGAACAGGAAGAACGCATGAAGAGTATGCGTTATGAAGTAGCTAAATTTAATATCAACCACTGGGTAGAACTATTTATGGATCAATTACACGAAGTAAAATTAATGCAGCGCTCGTTATTGAGCCGCCATGTTGAATCGGTTACAGAACAATCTATTATCAACCGCTATCATAAAACCGGCAAGCGCATCATATTTTTGGATTATGATGGCACCCTTGTTGAATTTCAGGCCAACGTTAATGATGCCATACCCGATCAGGAACTGCGTACCATCCTGCAAAGTTTAATGAGCGACCCGGCTAACCAGGTAGTGCTCATCAGCGGGCGCAAACACGAAAATCTGGACGAATGGTTCGGTGATACCCCCCTGTATTTAATAGCCGAACACGGCGCCTGGTTTAAAAGCCCGGGCGAAGACTGGTATAAAATTTCAGGCCTGTCTACCCAGTGGAAAAAAGATATTTACCCCGTGTTGGAGAGATACGTTGACCGCACGCCTGGATCATTCATTGAAGAAAAAACTTATTCATTAGTATGGCATTATCGTAAAGCACAGGAAGGGTTAGGCGAATTACGCGCTAACGAGTTAATGAATACGCTTAAATATCTGGCTACCGACAAAGGCTTGCAGCTATTGCCCGGCGATAAGGTAGTTGAGGTAAAAAATATAGAAATCAACAAAGGAAAAGCAGCTTTAACTTTAGTTGAGAAAGAACATTACGATTTTGTAATGGCCCTGGGCGATGACTATACGGATGAAGACACTTTCAGAACCTTGCCTGACAGTGCCGTTACCATTAAAGTGGGCAACAAAATGTCGGCTGCTAAATTCTATCTGCGCAACCCCACAGAGGTAAGGCAAATGTTGAAAAACTTGGTAGCTAACAACACTGTTGTTTAACAATTTTACCGGTAGCTCAATAAAAAAGGGCAGCTGTATCATTCAGCTGCCCTTTTTATTGTTAAGTCTTGTGCTTATAAAAATATAGGCCTGTCCAGTTTCATGGCAATTCGGTAGGCAGCATTCATTAAGCCTACATGGCTGTAAGCCTGAGGGAAATTACCCCATTGGCTGCCATCTTCCTCAGCCACATCTTCACTGAACAACAGCAAGTGATTAGAAAACTGAAGCAGGTTCTCAAATTCTTTAATGGCATCATCCATACGGCCTACGCAAGCCAGGGCTTCTACATACCAAAAAGCGCAGATAAGAAATGTAGTTTTCGGTTTGCCAAAATCATCAGCATGAAGGTAGCGGTAAAACAAGCCGTTAGGTGTTTTCAATTCTTTTTCCAGCGCAATGAGATGGTCTTTAGCACGGTCGGAGGCCGGGTCCAAATAATTCATCATAATCAGCTGGAGCGTGCTGGCATCCAGCCAGCTTAAACCGGCAGCTGTAGTATATACCTTTCGTTCAGGGTCATAACAGCTTTCAATGTGCTCGGCAGCGCGGGCTTTCATTTTCAGCGCACGGTTCAGTAAATCGTCGTTCTCAATGGTGCGAGCCATTTTTTCGGCAGCACAGGCACCTGCCCATTGAAACAGGTTGCTGTAACAATGTACATTGGCCATATTACGAAACTCCCATATACCGGCATCCTTTTCGTCAATGGTTCGTTCAATTTTACTCAGCAAGTAATCCACCCAGCGGGCCGAATCTTTGCGCTCATCAAATACAAACCGATGATCTGTATACAATGGCAGGATAGACACCAGCACCTGGCCGTAAATATCATTCTGAATATGCTCAGAAGCTTGGTTGCCCACACGCACCGGCTGATTACCCTCGTAACCTTCCAAATCTGATAAAATCTTTTCTACCAAATCCTTCTGCCCGGTAATGCCATACAACGGCTGGTACCTGAATTCTTCGGAAAATGAAATATCGGTTAAGTAATTGAAATACCGCTCCATTTCCTCAAAATGCCCAATGTGGTTGAGCGAGGTAATTACATAATAAGTGTCGCGTAGCCAGCAGTAACGGTAATCCCAGTTACGGCCACTGCCCGGCGATTCGGGCAGGCTGGTGGTACTGGCCGCAATTACTGCACCGGTATCTTCATATTGGTGAATTTTAAGAGCCAAAGCTGCTCTGATCACATAAGGCTGATAAAAACCTGCAATACTAGAGTGCTTAATCCATGTACGCCAGTATAACTGCGTTTCACGTAAAAAACGCTCGGCGGTACTAATCAATGGCGCTTCCAGGGGTTCGCCATAAGTCATTACCAGGTACTTCTCTTCATTCAGTACAAAACACTGGCCGTCGAAAATGTAACTCACAGGGATATTTGTAGTTAAACGAATATTTTCGTCGCCACCCAAATATTGAATATGGTTGCTCCCCCGGTTAACGGTAAGCTTGATCTGACCATAATCAGATACCGGCTCGCACTTCACCAACAGGCGCGGATTGCCACTGATGGCTTCAATTTTACGGATCAGCATCAGCGGCTTATAATAACGCTCATGCTGGTGGAAACGCGGTGCAAAATCGGTTATCTTGTACTTAGCGCCTGCTTGGGTTGTAATTTCGGTAACCAGTATATTTGTATTTTCCTGATAATACTGGTGCGAAGTATATTCTTCACCGTTACCTGGCAGGATGGAAAATTCGCCACCCTTATCTTTATCCAGTAAGCCACCAAATATGAAAGTGCTATCAAAGCGTGGCCAGCACAGCCAATCAATATTTGTATTTTTATTTACATGTGCCAAAAAAGCACAGTTACCAATAATTCCGGTATTATACGTATGTCTCATTAATCAGCAGGATATATTTTAAATCGTATGCTTTAGTAATTAGGTTGGGAACAAAGTTAATCCCTTAAATGTTGTAAATATTATCACATAGCCCCGGCGTAATTGGTATGAACAACGTTTAGGAGTAATTATAAATAGGTTGCAGTTGCTCTCGAAAATACTGGTGTAATAATTACAATAAGTACTCGGATTACACTTTATGTTATTAAAATAATATCAGTACACTGCAGTTAAAGCCGAGGGTACAATGTTGTTTAAACACGAAATAAACAGCTTAAATATTTTGTTATCAGATTATTAAAATAAATTTGCTTATTTCAAAAAAATCATATCTTTGAAATATCAGTACAAACAAACTGGTACCTTTCTGATAATTAATGATATTTATTTTTCAGTTTGGAATATTAATTTAAACAGATACTAATCAACCTTTACGAGAATGAAAACTGGAAAAGTAAAATGGTTTAACACACAAAAAGGCTACGGCTTTATTATTACCGACGAAGGCAAAGACCTTTTTGTACATTTTAAAGATGTGCAGGGTGGTGTTAATGCACTCAAAGATAATGACAGCGTAGAATATGAAATAGCCGATGGCAAAAAAGGCCCTCAGGCAGTAAATGTTAAAAAAGTTTAACCCGTTATAAACCCTGTTTCGTAACCTCTGCTTCACAGCAGAGGTTTTTTTGTGCAAAAATTTTGAGTTCAACACGGCCTTTCCTACATTAGTGAGCCAATTTCAAATTATGTCCAATACTTCATCCGCCGCAAATCGTAATGTCATCTTCTTGGTTATTGTAGCCGCCTTAGGGTACTTTGTCGATATTTATGATTTGGTGGTGTTCTCCATCGTCCGCATCAAAAGTTTTCACGATTTAGGGATTATTGATCCGGAGCAAATCAAAAGCAATGGCGTATATGTGATCAATATGCAAATGTTCGGCTTGCTGTTGGGTGGCATACTGTGGGGAATCATCGGCGATAAACTGGGCCGGATCAAAGTGCTGTTCGGTTCCATTCTATTGTATTCGGTGGCTAATATTGTAAACGGCCTTGTTACTGATATTGACAGCTATGCCATCATCCGCCTCATCGCCGGCATCGGCCTGGCCGGAGAACTGGGTGCAGGTATTACCCTGGTAAGCGAAACCCTGAGCAAGGAAAACAGGGGATATGGCACCATGATTGTAGCCGTGATTGGCCTGTTTGGTGCGGTAGCCGCCAACTTGGTTGGCAAGTACGATTGGCATACAACCTATTTTGTGGGCGGAGGCTTAGGCATTGTATTACTACTTTTCCGGGTAGGCACTTTTGAATCAGGCATGTTTAAAAATACGGCAAAGGCCGAAGTTTCAAAAGGCAATATGCTGATGCTGTTCAACAACGGTACACGATTTAGAAAATATCTTTACTGCATTCTTATAGGGGCACCTTTGTGGTATGTAGTAGGAGTACTGATTACCCGTGCACCCGAATTTGGTGTAGCGCTTAAGGCAAAAGAAACATTGAGTGCAGGCGATGGCATCATGTTCGCTTATATAGGCATCTCCATTGGCGATGTGTTTGCAGGCTTGCTGGCTCAGGTAGCCAAATCACGCAAACTGGCCATGACGGTTTTTTTGCTGGTTTCGCTGGTAACCGTGGTTGCTTACCTGAGCGCCTATGGTCTATCTACCAAACATTTTATCTGGCTTTGCTTTTTTATGGGTATATCGGTTGGCTATTGGGCTACATTTGTTACCATCGCTTCTGAGCAGTTTGGCACCAACATCCGTGCTACAGTTACCACTACGGTGCCTAATTTTGTGCGTGGCGCTTTAATCCCTATCAACTGGGTGTTTGATGCCTTAACCAACCATTACGGCATGATATATAGCGGATATATTGTAATGATTGGCTTAACGCTGATCTCACTGTTCTCATTGAGCCGACTTAAAGAAAGCTTTGGCAAAGATTTAGATTATATTGAGGAAGATGAGCTTTTATATCCGCAGATATAAAGCGTAAATTTACTTTTACAGGCCCACATAATTCTGCACTTTTGCACCGATGATTACCAAAGAGCAGATTGCAGCAGATTATCAGCAAATACAAGACGAAATTTGTGCCGGCTTAGAACAACTGGACGGGCAAGCCAAATTTGAGCAGGAGTTGTGGGAGCGTGAAGGCGGCGGCGGCGGCCGTACCCGAATTATCCAAAACGGCAATGTACTCGAAAAAGGAGGCGTTAATTTTTCTGCCGTTTACGGCCATTTGCCCGAAGTCATCAAAAAATCACTGAAGGTAGATCAGGACGATTTTTTTGCCACCGGGGTTTCCATTGTAATGCATCCTAACCATCCCATGGTGCCTATCATTCACATGAATATTCGGTACTTCGAAATGCCATCTTCTTTTAATGGTGGCCAGCAACCGGTACGCTGGTTTGGCGGAGGTATTGATTTAACGCCACATTACATTTTTGACGAAGATGCCCGCTTTTTTCACTCACATTTAAAATCAGTTTGCGACCAGTATCACCATGAGTTTTACGAGCGGTTTAAAACATGGGCCGATAATTATTTCTTTATTAAGCACCGTGAAGAAACGCGCGGCATAGGCGGTATTTTTTATGATCGTTTAACTGCTAATGAGAATTTAAGTTGGGAACAGGTATTTGAATTTTCTAAAGCTGTAGGCCGTTCTTTCTTGCCGATGTACACCGAACTGGTAAACCGCAATCGCGGTAAAGCTTTTACCGAAGCCGAGCAGCAATGGCAATACATTCGCCGCAGCCGCTATGCAGAGTTTAATCTGGTATATGATGCAGGAACCAAGTTCGGATTGGAAACCAATGGCCGCATCGAATCAATTTTAATGAGCCTGCCACCTACAGCCAAGTGGGTATATGATTATAAACCGACTGCCGGTAGTACTGAAGAGCGGACACTATCATTATTGAAAAAAGGCATTGACTGGGCAGAATAAATTACATTGATACCACCTATGAATAAACATATTACAACTACATTATTTGCTGTTGTGCTATTGGCCTGTATTGCCTTTAATAAGGCGCCATCTTTGAAAGGCAATTGGCAATACTGCGGTGGAATTTATAATGGTAAAAAATCGGCTGCGCCAACAGGTTATCAATTGCAGCGCAAATATGATAAAGAACATTTCACTTTGCTTTTATTGGAGCCTGATACCACAGCCCAGCAAATAGCCCGAAGTGATTACCAGATAACGGCCGACAGTTGCCTTGAAACTGAAACTTTCAGCAAAATACCATCTAAGCTAACCGGCATTGTTGTTCACTACAGTTATACGCTAAAGCATGATACGCTCACTTTAAAAGGCAAACTGCCTACCGGCATGCAGGTAGAAGAATACTGGAAAAAGATGAAGTAGTAAAAAGCAGGTGTAACCTGCTTTTTCTTTTTGGTGTCATAGGTAGAAATTAACCAAATGAAATACCTACACCTCACCATTGCACTGATTTTTGCAGCATCAATCAGCAATGCACAGTCTGCCGCTCCAAAATCTTACACAAAAGATTTTTTTCAAAAATTAGTTCAGGTTTATAATACCGGAGACTCGGTTATTTACCAAAATTTTTATACCCAGCTCACGCCCGATCAGCAAAAAGCAAAAGCTAATGCCAGTCAGATGCTGCACGAGTTTCAGTTTACCGGCAAGGTGCAGCTTAAACAGGTAAAAAACACTTCGCCAACTGATGTAGAATTATTGTTTCAAACCGATAATTATCACTCCTGGTGGAATTATCTGTGGATCACAGATACTGCCAATAAATTTAAAGAGCACCATATGCGCCCGGTTCGCCTGTCGGGCGATTTCCTGAGCAGTGGCCAGCTTTCACAACAGCAGGTTTTGGCCGGCGTAAATAGCTACATCAAAAATTTAACTGATAGAAAGGTTTTTGCAGGTAACGTTTTCATTGCCAAAAAAGGCCAGATACTTTACAATAAATCGTTCGGTAATGACCCGCAGGGCCAAGCCAACTCGTTTCAGCAGCAATTTGATTTGGCGTCAATGGGTAAACTATTTACTACTGTCAGCATTCTGCAATTGGCTGATCAGCATAAGCTATCACTTAATGACAGCGTAGGTAAGCTGATGCCCGATTTAACCAACAAGGCATTAAGCGCCATTACAGTTAAGCAATTGCTCACCCACAGTTCTGGCATGGGCGATTTCTTCGAAGATCCGGCATATGAGCCGCAGCCAGGCAAAATGATTCCTCAAGTTGATTTCATGACGGCCATTGAAAAAGATAAGCTTCATTTCAACCCGGGTCAGGGCTTCAGGTATAGCAATACCGGCTTTCTGCTGTTAGGCTTAATTGTTGAGAAAGTATCCGGTCAAAAGTTTGACAATTACGTACAAGAGCATATTTTCGGCAAAGCCTCAATGCAACATTCCAAAGTAGGTACACCGGCTGGCGGCGGTTTATCAACCGTGACTGACCTCTACAATTTTTCAAAGGCTTTGAATGGTGGCAAACTGCTTAGCCAAGCAACTACAACCCAGTTTGCACATTACCATGATGCCAATTGGGGCTTGGGCCAGGAATACCAGGCACTGGGCAATGAAGTAGTAACCGGCCATAGCGGTGGTTTTATAGGGGTATGCACCGAGTTAAACATTTATCAGAAAAGTGGATACACAGTAATCATCTTATCGAATACCGAGCCGCCTTATGGGCATTTCTTATCAGACAGGATTAAAGAGTTAATCATCAGGAAAGCCTGATATGTTACATAACCTTCTTTTCGTAAGCCCCAAAGTTATTCGCAGTAACTTTGGGGTTTGCTGTTTAAAGTATAATTTCAGGGTGTGGCATATTTGTTTTAACTAACATATTTTTGAGCTCACAGCATGGCCGAATGTTAGTAAAAAGCTGTATTTTATAGCTAAAAATGCGTATATTCGCGTTGTATTTATCTACTAATTGAAAACTGAATCTCACAATTTAATTCTATTAAATTTTTAGTTAATGGCTGAAGATCATTCACAACCGGAAGACCGGATTATTTCAATAAATATTGACGAAGAGATGCGCTCGGCTTACATTGATTATTCAATGTCGGTTATCGTATCACGTGCCTTGCCTGATGTTCGCGACGGACTGAAGCCTGTGCACAGACGTGTACTTTTTGGTATGCTGGATTTAGGTTTGAACAACAACAAACCACATAAAAAATCGGCTCGTATTGTAGGCGAGGTACTGGGTAAATATCACCCGCACGGTGATAAATCGGTATATGATACCATGGTGCGTATGGCGCAGGACTGGAGCTTACGCTACCCGTTTGTTGATGGCCAGGGCAACTACGGCTCTATAGATGGCGATGAGCCTGCAGCGATGCGTTATACAGAGGCCAAACTGCAAAAAATTGCAGAGGAAATGCTGGCCGATATCAACAAAGACACTATTGACTATCAGCTGAATTTCGATGATTCGCTGGAAGAGCCAACGGTATTGCCGGCTAAAATACCTAACTTATTGGTTAACGGTGCCTCTGGTATTGCAGTAGGTATGGCCACCAACATGGCGCCTCATAATCTTACTGAGGTAATCAATGCCACCATTGCTTATATCGACAACCGCCAGATTGAGATCAGCGAAATGCTGAAATATATTAAAGGCCCCGACTTCCCGACAGGTGGTATTATTTATGGTGTTGAAGGAGCCCGCGAAGCGTTTGAAACCGGCCGTGGCCGTATTGTACTGAGAGCACGCGCCGAGATTGAAACTTACAACGGCGACCGTGAGCGTATCATTGTTACCGAAATGCCTTACCAGATTAACAAGGCGCAAATGATTGAGCGCACTGCTGAGCTGGTAAACGAAAAGAAAATTGAAGGTATCTCGGCTATCCGTGATGAATCTAACCGCGAGGGTATCCGCGTGGTGTACGAAATTAAGCGCGATGCCAATGCCTCCATTGTATTAAACAACCTTTATAAATATACCTCACTGCAAACCTCTTTCAGTGTAAACAACATTGCGCTGGTACATGGCCGCCCGATGCTGCTGAACCTGAAAGATATGATTCATCACTTTGTGGAACACCGCCACGAAGTAGTAATCCGCCGTACCAAGTTTGAACTTGCTGAGGCCGAAAAGCGCGCCCATATTCTGGAAGGTTTGCTGATTGCGCTCGATCACCTGGACGAAGTAATCCAGCTGATCCGTAGCTCAGCTACACCGGAAGAAGCCCGCGATGGTTTGATGCAGCGCTTTGGCTTGAGCGAGATTCAGGCCCGTGCTATTCTGGACATGACGCTGCGCCGCTTAACCGGTTTGGAGCGCGATAAGATTAAAGAAGAGTACGCCGAGCTAATGAAACAGATTGAATATTTACGTTCAATTCTGGCTGATGAAGGTTTGCGTATGCAAATCATTAAAGATGAGTTAATTGATGTACAAAACCGCTTTGGCGATGACCGTAAAACGGAGATTGTACACTCAGCAGCCGAAATGCAGACCGAAGACTTCATTGAAGATGAAAATGTGGTAATTACGGTTTCGCACGAAGGTTATATTAAACGTACGCCGTTAACCGAATATCGCCGGCAGGCGAGGGGCGGTAAGGGCGCCATTGGCAGCAACAGCCGCGATGAAGACTTCATTGAGCACTTATTAGTGGCCTCCAACCACAACTATATGTTGTTCTTTACCGAAGCCGGCCGTTGTTTCTGGCTGCGGGTATTTGAAATACCTGAAGGTACCCGTACTTCGAAAGGCCGTGCTATACAAAACATTATCAATATCCCGAAAGAAGAAAAGATAAAGGCCTATATCAAGGTAGTGAACCTGAAGGATCAGGAATACCTCGAGAACAACTTTATCATTATGTGTACCGCTAAAGGTATCATCAAGAAAACTTCCTTGGAAGCTTATTCTCGTCCGCGTGCCAATGGTATCAACGCCATTAACATTAACGATGGTGATACTCTGCTTGAGGCTACTTTAACTACCGGTAGCAGCGAAGTAGTAATGGCGTTAAAATCAGGCCGTGCTATCCGTTTCAATGAATCTACCGTACGTCCGATGGGCCGTACCGCCACTGGTGTAAAAGGTATCACCTTGGAAGATGCAAACGATGAGGTAGTGGGCATGATCGCTATTAACAGCCCCGAAACTACAGTATTGGTAGTATCAGAAAAAGGCTACGGTAAACGTACCGATATTGAAGACTACCGAGTAACCGGCAGGGGAGGTAAAGGTGTAAAAACCATTAGCATTACCGAAAAAACCGGAAAACTTGTTGCCATAAAAGATGTTACTGATACGGACGATTTAATGATTATCAATCGTTCAGGCATCATCATCCGCATTGCCATGAAAGACCTTCGGGTAATGGGCCGGGCCACACAAGGGGTAAGGCTGATTACATTAAAAGGTACGGATGAAATTGCATCAGTAGCCAAAATAGAGCACAGCGAGGAAGAAGAGCTGGAACAAGCGTTAGAATCTGCAATTGAAATCAGTGAAGAATCAGGCGCTGAAAACTTGGCTGATGAATCCGCTGCTGATGATGCTACAGAACCAGAAACTGAATAAAAATATGATGCTATGCGTAAAGCAGCAGTATTAGTTGCCTTGTTATTTACTACCCACTTAGTCTTCGGTCAATCGGAGGCTTTAAAAACGGTAGTAAATAACCTGGCTTTTTACAAACAAAAGGCAGATTTAGCGTACCTGAGTAAGGCTAAAAAATCGGTTGATAGCTTGATTGTCACCAAAAGAGATTCGCAAAATCTGCAAAAGAACGTTTACAAGGCTATTGTATACGCCAGCATTGCGTATACAGATTCAACCAACAAATTGCAGCAACCGGCAGACTTTGTTCCCCAAACCACTGTATTGGTTGACCGCCTGGCTGCTCGGCAGGGTATATATAAATATCAGTCTGAAATTGATTTTGCAAAGCGTTGCCTGGCCAACGTACTTATACGCCAGGGGTTTGAAAGCATTTACCGATCAGACTTCAATACCGCTTTACAACAATTTAAAAAAGCACAAACATATACGCCTGCGTTTATGCCGCTAAATGCATATATCGGTTATGCTTACAGCAAAAATGGTAACCTCACCGAGGCTGTAAAACATTATGAAACCCTGTTGAACCGCGACAGCACCCGAGCAGAATACGTTGAAGCTGCAGCCAATTTGTACAAGCAACTGGGGGATACCAGTAAGGCATTAAATGTACTTGAAAAAGGGCGCAAGCTTTTGCCCTTAGACAAAAACTTGTTGTTAGAGCAAGCCAACATTTACAGTAATCGCCGGGATTATAAAGCGCTGGAACCCTTAATTCCAAAATTGATGGATGCTAATCCTACCAATGCTGAAACCGCATTTATTGCCGCCAATTGTTATGACCACCTAAACAAGCAGGATAGGGCAGTATCATTGTACATGAGGGCTATTGAATTGAACAGTTCAGCATTTGCACCAATTTTTAACTTAGGGTTACTATATTTAAAGCAAAGTACACTAAAACCGTCTTCCGGCAGTTTAGAGAATATGAAACGCGCCGCGCAGTGGCTCGAAAAGGCGAATGAAATTTCGCCTTCAAATGTGCCATGCCTTCAAGCCTTGCACTTAATTTATGCTAAAACCGGCAATACGGAGCAATTAAACAAAATCGATTATAAACTACATCAATTAATCAATTAATGCATATGAAAATCAAATTTTTGATGGCAGGCCTGTTTGGCTTCATTTCGGCAACCACGTTTGCCCAAAAATCAGAGTTAAAAACGGCCCAAAGTGAATTCGACAAATATGAAACCATGCGGGGTAGTGCTGCCATGGCAACTATGGCTAACACCAGCTTAACTAATGCAAAAACATCTATAGATAAAGCAGCTGCCAACGAACAAACAGCTACTTTACCGCAAACTTACGCTCTACAAGGCGCTATATATTCCTCATTAGCTGTTAAGGATACCACAGCCGCTTCACAGCCATTATTTACTACAGCAGCTGAGGCATTGAAAAAAGCACAGGCAGCTGACACTAAGAAAGAATATGAAAAACTGATAAAGAATGCTAACCTGAATTTAGCACAGGTTTCGCTAAATCAAGGCGTTAGATACTATCAGGGACAAAAATATGCAGATGCTTATAAAGCATTTGATTATTATCGTACTGTATTACCTGAAGATACTAATGCGATCTATTACAGCGCCTTATCTGCCTATAATGCACAGAATTTTCCTGCTGCCATCAGCAATTACAGCAAATTGGTAACTACTAATTATTCTAAAAAAGCTTCAGCTTATAGCGAACTTACCAATGCTTACCTGAACAATAAAGATACCACAGGCGCATTGAAAGTAATTTCTGATGCTTTGGTAAAGTATCCGAACAGCGCTGATTTACGCCGTACTGAAATTGAAATCAATTTACAGCAAGGCAAGCAAAAAGAAGTGATTGATAAAACTTTGGCTGCTATTAACAACGATCCTAAAAATAAGTCTCTTTATTATTATGCTGGTTTAGCATATTCAGGCGCTGCAGAGGCGATTAAACCAGCCACTGGTAAAGATGCAGCCGCTAAAGCTGCCTTAGTTAAAAGCCAGGATGAGAATTTTGCCAAGGCTGCCGAAATGTACAAAAAAGCTATAGAGCTTGACCCAAGCTATTATGAAGCTAACTTAAACGCAGGCTATGTATTAATGGCACCAGCTATTACCATGTACAATGCTGCCAATAAATTAACTGCAACTGCTGCTTACAACGCGGCTATGGTAAAAGTAAATGCCCAGGTAGATAAAGCCAAACCATATCTGGACAAAGCTTTAGAGTCGCATCCTGACTCACAGGTAGCTCTATCAAATTTGAAGAACTACTATATTATTAAAAAAGATAATGCACACGTAGCTGAAATGACTAAACGTTTAGCTACAGCAAAATAATTTTATTCAAAAGTAAAGGCTCCACAAATAGGAGCCTTTACTTTTGAATTCTTTACTTAACATAATGTTAATTATGAGGATTATATTATTGTAAAAAAAGCACTGGCGAGACAGTGCTTTTTAATTATTTCAAAGACGCTAATATTGCTTTTGCTGAGTCCAGGTGCATTTTCAGTTTAGGCTCATTTTCTTTGGCAAAAGTATTTAATGCCTTATTGGTGTTATCAGTTGTATTGTGAAATAAACTTACCGCTTGCTGATGGTCAGTTACCATCATTTGCATATAAGCTTTGTCAAACGCCGGGCCTTGCTGGGCTGACAGCGTTTTGATCATCGTCTGATGTTCCGGCTCAATAGAATCCCCAACAGATACATACTTGTCAGCCGCTAACTTTTTTAAACCGTTGCCAACGGTGGTATGATCAGCAATCATCATCTTAGCAAAATTAACTACACGAGGATTTTGTGAGTTTTTAATAGCCACATTTGCTGCAGTAATCTCCGTTAAACCCGATTCGTTGGCATCATGTATAAACTTTAGCCCTTCGCTATCTACCAAAGTTTTATTATTATAATTTTTAGCCCTCCGGTTATCCTGACAGGCTTCCATGTAACAAAAAGAAAGAGCCAGTAAGCCCAATAGCATAGTTTTTTTGGTCATAGTAGTACCGATTGTTTAATGTGATACTGTATATAACAAGCTATGTACCTTCTGGTTTACAGTAATATTACATATTGGGCGACTATCTTATATAGCTAAACGTAATGTTGTTAACTTGACCTATAACCAGATTTTAAGCCAAGTTGCGGCCGGCATTTACAATACCATATACAGTTCTGACTACCAGTTTTTTATAGATTTCTTTTTGTTTATCGTCTTGGGCTAATTTTAACTGTTGCAGAGCGTAATGCTGGGTGGTTACCAACGGTAATATAATACGCTCACGCAAGGCAATAGATTTTTTCTCAACCGGATAATTCTGCATCAAGGTCTGTGTATCGGTTAATTCCAGCAGCAGGCTTTTCGTACGGTCAAACTCGTCTTTCAACATCTGCCAAAATTCACCATACGTTTTATCGTTTGCCAAGTATGCTGTAATCCTGAAATCTGATTTTGACATCGACATCATACAGTTATCAATCATGGTATTAAAAAAACCCGATTTTTGATATAATTCTTTAACTGACTGCCACTGCCCTTCTGCTTTAACCTTTTGCAACGCAGTACCTACACCATAAAACCCGGGCACATTTTGCTTTAACTGACTCCAAGAATTAACAAAGCTGATAGCTCTTAAATCCTCCAGTTTTAGCGGTCCATCACCACTGCTGCGCTTGGTAGGCCGGCTGCTGATGTTGACCTCCGAGAGCAGTTTAAGCGGACTTAAATTTTCCAAATAGGCTGTAAACGTAGGATGCTCACGTAACTGATTGAAAGCTTCATAACTTGCCTTTGCCATATTGGCAATCAATTCTTTATGGCCCGAATCTAACAAATCATTATGTTCGGGATGCAACGCTGATACCAAGCCGGCGTTTAATAGTTGTTCAATATTAAATTTAGCGGTTTCACCCGATCCGTATTGCGAGCTTACAGTTTGACCCTGTATGGTTAATTGAATATGTTCGTTTGCAATTTCGCGGCCCATGGCTGCGTAAAAGCGATGTGTTTTACCACCGCCACGCGCCGGAGGACCTCCTCTCCCATCAAAGAACGCCAAATCAATACCATACCTTTTGGCCAATGCAGTGAGTTCAACTTTTGCATTGTAAATTGACCAGTTGGCCATCAGGTAACCACCATCTTTAGTACTGTCAGAAAAACCGAGCATAATGCTCTGGTGATTTCCTCTCAGTCTTAAATGCTGCTGATATACAGGGTGTTGGTACAGGGTTTCCATTACCCTTGCGGCATTAGCCAAATCATTTACCGTTTCAAATAACGGCATAAAGTCAACGGTTAATTCCCCTTGTTTCCAACCCGACCATAAAAACAAGTTCATCAGTTGCAGTATATCCGATGCTTCCTGGCAATTGCTGATGATATATCGGTTACATGCCCGCTCGCCATTACTGCGCTGTATATCTTTCATCAGCATAATGGTACGATAAGTGTCTTTAACCAGTTCCTCAGCATCATTAGCCAAAATACCGTCAAAGTTGGCTTCATTAAAAGTAAGTTCTTTTAATTTATCCTCTTCACTCAAATCCATATAGGAAGCTTGCAAACCGGATTGAATTTCAGGTCGCTCGATACCATATTTAAATACGTCTCGCAGTACACGGCTATCCTGCCTGATATCTAATGTGGCAAAGTAGCAACCGTACAAGCGCACTTTATGAATCAGGTTGTTGACTACATCTACAAACAAGCCATCATGGTTATGAAGTAAAATATCATTGATAGCACCCAATGTTTGCAGCATTTCCTGCTGAAGGTTTTCAGAGCTTTCTGCCGGGTTGAATGCATTTTCATACAACATCTTCTCCAGCTTTTCCATGTACTCATCAACTCCCCTGAACGTAACACGCCGTTTCAACACCCTGAAATCACGATAGTAGCACCGGAAAATAATTTGCCTTAATGTAGCTGCTACGGTTTTAGTGTCATTCACATGCACATTGGGATTACCGTCTCTGTCGCCGCCTGGCCAAAAGCCCAGTTCGAGCACCTGATGTTGCTTGTCGTCAATACCAAATTCATCATCAACCCGCGCCTGTATGGCGGCTACAGTATGATAGAAAACGTTCTCCAGAAACCAGATCAAACTCAGTGCCTCATCAACCGGCGTAGGCGACTTATGGTTGAAAAACGGCGTTTTACCCAACTGCTGCAAAAGCAGGTGGATACTGCTGATATCATTATGTTTTAAAGCTTCAATTAAATCCGTCATGATACTCAACACCGTGCTCGGATAAAATTGGGTAGGATGCGCGGTAAGCACCAGCCGGAGTGACAGCTTTTTTAATTTTTCTTTTACTTTCTGATAATTAGATGCGCTGGTGCTGGTATGCTGAATTAAACTTGTAATGGTACCTGTTTCATCGGGCCGGTTTAATTTACTAAAGGATGAATCCTCAATAGCATCAAACAATACCACCTGCCGCTCTATATATTGGATGAATCGGAATAAACGGTTTAATCGCTCTTCATGGTCAAGATTTGGTGCATATTTATCAAAAAAGGAATCGATAATTTCGGTTGGCGACTGCAATTCGGCAGTGCCCTTTTCACAATGGGCGCTGAAGAAGGGCAATAGTATCCCTGTATCTTTAACCTGATAAAAAGGTAAGGTTAAGAATAAACTGTTGTACAGTTCAAACCGGGTAACTACTTCCTGATTAAAAATAGCTTCTTTAGGGGTAATGTTAGGCAGAGATGATGACATAAGGCGAATTAAGTATTATTTTATTCAAAAAACTACTTAGCGGCTAAATCGTAATATAAACTTAACCTTGTTTAAAGGGTTAATTTGGTACCAAATAGTTTTTGAAACATGCAAAACACATATTTGTGTAGTTTTGACCCTAAGATATATCCTTTTATTGAATACATGAAGATTAACAGCCGTGAATTTAAAAGCTTTTTTTATAGTCAGTACTTTTCTGATGGTTTGCGTATCACGGCAGGCTTACTTCTTCCGGCTGCGATTTTTGCCCAGCTTAACCGCCTCGATTTAGGTTTAACCTTATCCTTGGGTGCCATCAGCACCAGTGTGGTAGATACCCCAGGGCCGGTTGTTCATAAACGTACCGCACTACTCGTCAGCTCGTTATTAGCTTTTGTAATAGCAGTTATTACAGGCTTTGTACATTTTAGCGTACTGTTTTTGGGTATCGAAATTACCATATGCTGTTTTTTGTTTTCTATGCTTAATGTGTACGGCAACCGTGCAGCGTCTGTAGGTACGGCTGCTATTTTAACCATCATATTTGTGATGGACCGAGACCTGCAGTACAACCAGATTTTTGAGTATAGTTTCACCTTACTGGGTGGTGGTATATGGTATACATTAATGAGCTTGACTTTTTTTGGCATCAGGCCTTACCGCGCTGCGGAACAGGCACTGGCCGAAAACATCACTGATATTGTAAAGTTTTTACGTATTAAAGGCGATTTTTACTTACCCGAAACCAATATTGACGAAAACTATCATAAACTGGTAAACCAGCAGGTGTTGGTGAGCCAGCACCAGGACGTAGTGCGCGAACTGTTGTTTAAAAGCCGGTTGGTGGTTAAAGAATCGACCAATGTAAGCCGCATGCTCTTGCTGATGTTTGTAGATTTGGTAGACCTCTTTGAGCAGATTATGGCCACCCATTATGATTACGCCACCATCCGCGAGAAATTTGCCCACACGGGGGTACTGCCGCAAATAGGCAAGCTATCGCACCGTATGGCCGATGAGCTTGACAATGTAGGGTATGCACTGTTAACCGGCTCCAATTACAAGCCTGAAGCTGATTTCGGCAAGGAGCTGGAAGCACTGAAGTTAGGAATTGATGAGGCGGGAAATACTGAAGACGTAAGCAACCTGGTGCTAAAAAAAATACTCATCAACCTGCGCGACTTGAATCAGAAAATTATCAATATGGGCTATTATTACAATGCCCGGAGCGGTAAAAAACTGATAGAAACCAACCACCGCGAGCTACAATTTACCAGGTTCGTATCTCACCAGGATTACTCACCCCGGATACTGATTGATAATTTATCGTTTAAATCAGCAACGTTTAAGCACTCATTAAGGGTGAGTATGGCTTGCCTTGCAGGTTTCGTAATTACAAAAAGCAGTTTGCTAATTACCTGGGTGAACGCAATCACAGGCAAACACCTTGTATTCGGGCATCATAGCTATTGGGTAATTTTAACCATTATTGTAATTTTAAAGCCCGGCTTCAGTTTATCCAAGCAGCGTAATATTCAACGTTTAACGGGTACTATTGCCGGCGGGCTTATTGGTGTTCTGATTCTTACCGTAGTACACAACAGCTATGTGCAATTCCTGTTCCTGGCCATATTTATGATTGGTGCTTACAGTTTTAATCGTACCAATTATGTAATCAGTGTTATTTTCATGACCCCTTATGTACTTATTCTGTTCAAATTTTTAGGCGTGGGGCACCTTAATATTGCCGAAGAACGCATTGCAGACACTATTATAGGTTCGTTGCTTTCTTTTCTTGCCAGTTATCTGTTGTTCCCTTCATGGGAATCTGATCAGATTAAGCAAAACCTGGCCGATGTATTGAATGCCAATATCAACTACCTGATGAAAATTGCAGATGAAATTACCGGAACCCGTGTAAGCATCACTGATTTTAAACTGGCCCGTAAAGATGTATATGTAAAATCGGCCAACCTTTCGGCAGCATTCCAGCGCATGACTTCCGAGCCCAAAAGCAAGCAGCACCGCGCTAAAGATGTGCACAAGTTTGTAGTACTAAACCATATTCTGTCCTCTTACCTTGCAACCATTGCCTCGGGCTTTTCAGTAGCCGAACTGCACAAAGCGCAGGCCGGAAATTTAAAACTGGTAAAGCGCAGTATTAGCACCCTGGGTGAATGCAGCCGCAAGTTGGGCGGACAGCGCTTTGAATATACAGCTGAAAAGCCCTCCACCCCTGTTGTATCATCTGTAACTGAGGATGATAATTTGATTAAAGATCAATTAAACTTTATCACCAAGATTAGTAGTGATATTGCTAAAATCACTGAAAACATTTTGGCTGCAGCCTGATAAGCTCTCTTATATTTTTTCTGTCAAATGTTTCCAATATCGTTTTGGAATATGTCGCAGATGAAGCTTGGTATTTTTACGGGCCGGAATATTGGCGCTTTTGAAATAGTTTTTCCAAAGGTCCTGATATAAGCCTTCTTCATCAGTATAAGCATGCAAAGTATGATCAGGGTTTGCAGTAGCAAAATCAAGTGAAATGAATTGGGTATCGTGCAAATCATAATATAAGCCGTAGCATCGCTTCATATCGTAAATAATCCATTTTTGATCAGCGTACCGGCTTTTAAAGTGTTTAATGAGCAAAGGCAATACATTGAAATCAGGTTCGATAGCGGCATAATAAGTGTTATCTTTTAACAGTTTAAACCGTATAAACGCCTCCATGCGATGCTTTTCACGCCGCATCTTACTTACCAACTCTGATACACGCATCACATACTTATTTCCGTAATCTTCTTCAATATTCTGGGCAGAATCAAACACATAGCGAATATAACCCAGTATCATATTATCTTCCCCATCAATACCGCCCAGGTGAGCGGTATACAAACGCTGAAGCCCCATGGCCGACAAGCGCTGCTGCAAACCGCGCAACACCCGCATCGCCCGGTAATCATCAGTAACAATAGTCATTACCTCTTCAAACAGAGCTGTATTGCGCCATTCCTCCTTCTCCAATTTTACATGACCAAGGCGGCGGTCGTAAATATTAAATACCGCAGTAAGCAAACCCTCAAAAGTTCCGTCATATAATAAGGTTGTCATTCGTTAAAAAAGGTTGAGTTGAACGGTTGAATTTTTCAGGTATTTGCTATGTGATTCAGCTAAAATGTATTGCTTAATGTTCATCGGTGTTAAATCACGCCGTTCGAATTGCTGACTGTTGCAGGTAATAAAATAACGGGCACGATTTATAGCAATACCCATAGCTTTTAAGTGTTCCCAGTTTAATTTTCCGAATTGCCGCGCACTTACAATTTTTTGTGCCGATTGTACGCCGATACCCGGTACCCTCAAAATTAATTTTAAGTCCGCTTTGTTAATATCGATAGGAAATGCCTGCAGGTTACGCAAAGCCCAGCCTAACTTTGGATCAATATCTAAATCCAAATGCGGTTGTGCTGCATCCAATATTTCACTCACATGAAAGCCGTAATTTCTCATGAGCCAATCAGCCTGATACAACCGGTTTTCACGCACCATAGGTACGCTGGTGTGTAAAGCCGGCAGGCGGCTGTCGCTTAGTACCGGTACATAACCCGAATAGTACACGCGCTTCATGTTAAACTTCTGGTAAAAATGATTAGCCACATGCAAAATTTGCCTGTCGTTTTCTGGCGTTGCGCCGATGATAACCTGTGTACTCTGACCGGCCGGTGCAAATGTAGGTGTGCTCTTAAATAGCTTTTTTTCTTCGTTATGCAGTATGATCTCGTTTTTTAGATACCGCATAGGTTTAATCATTTCCTGGTGACTTTTATCAGGTGCCAGCAGCTTTAAACCCGCTTCGGTAGGCATTTCTAAATTTACGCTCAGGCGGTCGGCGTACAAGCCGGCTTCGTGCATCAGTTCATCACTCGCACCGGGGATAGACTTTAAATGAATATAGCCATTAAAATTATGCTCGGTACGCAGTTTTTTGGCTACACGCACCAGGCGCTCCATGGTATAGTCGGCATCCTTAAAAATTCCTGAACTTAAGAAGAGCCCTTCAATATAATTCCGGCGGTAAAAATTAATAGTGAGATCAACTACTTCCTGTACAGTGAAAGCTGCACGCTTAATATCGTTGCTTTTGCGCGATACACAATAGGCACAATCAAAAATGCAGTGATTAGTCAGCAATATCTTCAATAATGAAACGCAGCGGCCATCCTCAGTATAGGTATGGCAAATGCCGTTGCTGGCATTACCCAAACCTTTGTTCTTATTTTGCCGTTTACTCCCGCTCGATGCACAAGACACATCATATTTAGCAGCATCAGCCAGGATATTCAATTTTTCGGTAATACGGTCAGCGTTCATAACAATCAAAAATACTAAAATTATTAGCATTTCAAATAGCTTGCCAATAAAACTCTTTACCCTTTTTTGGAGTTAATCAATCAAAAGTAAATACAATGGAAAAAATATATACGGCGGTAGTAACCGCAAAAGGCGGCCGGGATGGCCATATCAAATCATCAGACGGTGTATTGGATTTAGATTTGCGCAAACCTACCGAAATGGGCGGTGAAGGCGGTAATTATACTAACCCAGAACAATTATTTGGCGCTGCTTATGGAGCCTGCTATTTAGGTGCCCTGGGTACGATAGCCAAGCATGATGGTGTAGATGTAAGCGAAGCGACGGCAGAAGTGCACATCGGTTTTAACAAGGATGGTAATGCGTATGCTTTATCAGCCGAATTGCATGTGCACATACCGGGTCAGTCACTGGAAGAAGCACAAAAGCTGGCAGACAAAGCACATCGGGCCTGCCCTTATTCTAAAGCAGTACGAGGAAATATTGAAGTGAAGGTAATGGCGGTTTAGCCCCCTATCCCCCTGAAGGGGGAATAGAAATTTGGAAATTTGATAAAAGACGAAAAGAGTAAGGACAAAAGATATTGGAATAAATCCAATATCTTTTGTCCTTACTCTTTTTATAAAAAATCCTGTTTTATGGAATCAGTTTTTCTCTTGTTCCCCCTTTAGGGGGCCGGGGCTTCTATACTACTTCCTCTTTCACCATCGTATGTTCAGGGCGGCCGTTTTTGAATGCTTTGCGTGGTGTTAAGCCCAAGAGTTCAAACATCGCCATATCAGTATCGAACGAAGGATTTGGTGTGGTTAACAACTTTTCACCGGCAAAAAGGGAATTGGCACCGGCCATAAAGCATAACGCCTGCTCAACAGTGCTCATTTCGGTACGGCCAGCTGATAGGCGTACTACCGTTTTAGGCATAATTATACGGGCGGTAGCAATCATGCGTACCATATCCCAAACCGATACACGTGGCTGCTCGGCTAAAGGCGTACCTTTCACCGGAACTAAAGCATTAATTGGCACCGATTCGGGGTGCTTTGGCAGGTTGCTTAGTGTTTTTAACATGGATATACGGTCTGCCTCTGTTTCGCCTAAACCGATAATACCGCCGCTGCAAACCGTCAGTTTAGCCTTGCGTACATTCTCTAATGTTTTTAAGCGGTCATCATAAGTACGGGTGGTGATAATGCGCTTGTAGTCATCCTCAGAGGTATCCAGATTATGGTTATACGCATACAAACCGGCATCGGCCAGGCGCTGGGCCTGCTGCTCGGTAAGCATACCTAAAGTACAGCATACCTCCATATCCATAGAGTTTACGGCCTGTACCATATCAATCACTTTGTCAAAATCGCGGTTATCACGCACTTCGCGCCAGGCAGCACCCATGCACAAGCGTGAAGCACCACCGGCTTTTGCTTTTTCTGCAGCAGCAATTACCTCTTCTTTCGGCATAATAGCATGCACGTCTACGCCAGTGTTGTAACGTGCAGCCTGCGGACAATAAGCGCAATCCTCAGGGCAACCTCCAGTTTTAATTGAGATTAGCGAGCTGATTTGTACTTCGCTGTAATCCTGATTTTCGCGGTGAATGGTAGCCGCACGATAAATTAAATCGAGCAGCGGCGTATGGTAGATTTCTGAAATTTCTTCTTTAGTCCAGTCGTTTCTGATTTCAGTCATGCTTAATGAATTTTAAAGCTTCAAAATTATAATAAAAGCTGGGTTGCCAGCCATAAAGGCAATAAAAAGCCGATACAATCTGTAAATGTAGTAATGATAATGGATGATGCTACAGCCGGATCGATGCCAAAGCGCTTTAGCATCAGTGGTATACTGGCTCCGGTTAAGCCGGCTACCACCAGGTTACCTGTCATGGCCAGAAACAGTACTAAGCCTAACAACGGGTTGCCATCATATAATAAGGCAACGCCAAATACAATCAGGCCATTGCTGGCGCCATTAATCAGGCCTACCAAAAACTCCTTTAAAACAGTTTTATAAGCTTGTTTGTCGGTTAAATCGCTTAGCGATATACGCCTTACCGTTACCGCCAATGCTTGGGTTGCCGAATTACCGCCCATACCGGCAATAATGGTCATGTATGCCGACATCACCGTAAGCTGTTTTAAAGTACCGTCGAAATGCCGGATTACAGAAGCTGCAAGAAAGGCTGTGCCCAAATTGAGTACCAGCCAAGGCAGGCGGCTCTTCACAGCATCCTGCCAGTTACCGGCAAGTTCTTCGTCTTCCGATACACCAGAAATTTTCAGAATATCCTCTGTATTTTCCTCTTCCAGTACGTCAATAATATCATCCACAGTTACACGGCCCAATAGCTTCATTTTACGATCAACTACCGGGATACTGGTTAAATTGTATTGCGAGATGAGTTTAGCTACTTCTTCCTGGTCGAGGCTTGATTCTACATATACAAAATCGGTGTTGAGCAATTCCTGAACCTGTACATCAGACCGGGCTTTAATGACATCTTTTATAGAAAGAATGCCCTGTAATACACCAGCTTCATCTACAGCGTAGATGGTATAAAACTCCTCCATTTCTTCCGACTGACGGATGATTTCGTCGAGCGCTTCCTTTTTGCTTTGATGAACACTAACCTTAATCAGGTCGGTGTTCATCAAACCACCGGCTGTATCTTCGGCATAGGTAAGCAAGCTGCGGATATTGGAAGCATCCTCCTCGTCAATTTTATCCAAAACCTCCTGCTGCTCATGCGCTTCTAACTGCGAAATAATATCGGTAGCATCATCATAATCCAGTTCCTCAATAATTTCAGATCGCTTTTCGGGATGCAGGCTGATTAAGAGGTCTTCGGGGTGATGCTCCTCTCCCATCTCCGACAGGATTTCTGAACCTGTCTCCGCTGGTAACATATTGATGATGCGTTCACGGCTGTCGGGCGAAAGGCTTTCGAAGAGAATAGCAATCTCAGAGGCATGATAATCTTCCAATACTTTCTTTACATCAGCATCGTTACCCTCCAGGGCAGCTTGCAGGCGAAGTAAATCGGCACGGTTTAGCTCAAAAGATTGCATTGGCACAAAATACGGATTATTGCCAAAAAGACACAAAAAAAGGGCAACCATAAGCGCCCTTTACCAAGTTTTGCTTACTGATTATGCCACCTTAGACAATTTATAAGAAGTGTTTTCGTGGTTAATAACCAGTTCGTTTTGCCCGATAGACTCAATCATGATTTTACGTTCACCTGAACGGTCATAATTGTGAATAAGCAAGTACAGATTATCAGCATTTTTTACTACACGGAACGGAGAAACAATAGTACCTGCAGGGCGCATTTCTTTAAAAAAAGAAATTTTCAATAAATGGGTTACAAAATCAAATTCGAATCTTCTCTCATCCTCGAGATAGATACCCATAGGTAGTGTATTCATGGCGG
This sequence comes from Mucilaginibacter koreensis, assembly GCF_054783355.1. NCBI lineage: Bacteria > Pseudomonadati > Bacteroidota > Sphingobacteriia > Sphingobacteriales > Sphingobacteriaceae > Mucilaginibacter > Mucilaginibacter koreensis. The sequence continues at coordinate 1,254,774 of NZ_BAAGQS010000001.1, forward strand.
TTCATAGGTTTGTTTAGATGGTAGAAACTTATAGCATAAAAATAGCAAAACTTTTAATTCAAATGCAAAGCTTTGGATAAATATTTTGCCCGGAAATTAACTGGTGTAATTGTATGTGATAATAACGCCGCTAAAGCCATTTAGTTTTGACAGAATTGAGTTCACCTGCATTTTTCTAATAGCTACTTGAATGGACGACTGGTTATCAAAACTCTGACGCAGTACTGCCAGCTTTTCATCTTTAATTAACTTCATTACATTGTTCATCTGCAGGTAATCAAAGCTAATCGTATACACATCATTTACCGTTTCGGTAACTATTGCTGCAACATTCAGGGTTTGCTCTGCAGTAGTTTTATAAGCGTTGATCAAACCAGGTACACCCAGTAATGTGCCTCCAAAGTATCGTACCACAATCAGGCCTGTATTGGTAACATCTTTTGAAAGCAACATATTTAAAATAGGCCTGCCTGCTGTGCCAGAAGGTTCACCATCATCATTGAGTTTAAACACTGATCGGTCTGGACTTAAACGAAGCGCCCAGCAATGATGCGCAGCTTTGGGATGCTTCAACTTCACATTTGCCAGTATATCTTTAAATTGCTGCTCGGATTTAACAGGAAACGCAAGGCCGATAAATTTGCTGCCACGATCGGTAAATAAAGCCTCGGCAGGTTGCTGGATGGTTTGAAAGCTATCGTCGAACAGCATTAATAGGATGTAAAATAAATAATTAAAATGGATACTAAAGCCAATGCAATACCGGCTTTATTTAACCAGGTCAGCTTTTCGCGAAAAATAACCAGGCCTACTATAGTTCCTATGGCAATTACACCAATATTCATGGACGAAAATACCACCGACGGCTGAGTGGCCAAAGCCTGATGTGCTTTTAGATAAAACAGGATATTGCCAAAATTAATGATGCCCAGCAGCGCACCGCCGGCAATATAATGAGCCGCGAAGCGCTCATGCTTGATCAAAACCAGGTAGCCAAGGCGTATAAGGCATAACACAAAAGCCAGACTGTACACTATAAGCAGTGAGGTGTAGTAAGTGGTTTCTTTAAATAATGCCATTTGCTTAAAAAGCACATCAATAATACCCATTCCTATAAATACCACCATCAGGTATAACCAGGTATGCCGGCTTCCGCGCTCTGTACTGCGTTGCTTTTGCCACGGAATAAGGCAAAGCACCGCTGCTATACCCACCAGTATAGCTGCTGTTTTATAAACAGAGATACTTTCACCAAAAATTACAAATGAGGTAATTACAGGAATGAGCAATGATAAACGCTGCGCTACATCTGTACGTGCTATACCAGCATATTTTACAGCCAACCCGATAATCACAAATAAGGCAGGAAGTAAAATACCCAAAGCGGTATAAATATAGGCATGCCCTGCTGATACAGTATTGAGTTGTGGCTTTAAGAACAAAAAAGTAAGCAAAATGGCTACCAGATAATTCCAGGTAATGGCCTGAAAGATATCGATATGATACCGCCTGAACAGTTTGAGTAAAACTGATACACCTACACTACAACAAGCACTTATGAAAATGTAAAGCATGTATTGTTTTAATGTTGATAAAAAATCTGTAAACGGTCGGTGTCAATATAATGCTCTTCAATTGTTGCACCTCTAACTGTTGGTGCAGGTATACCGGATTGCAATACTGCTTTGCCTGTAAATACCCGGGCTTCATCCCACAAGCCGGCTTCTATAAATGAGTTTAAAGTAGCTGCCCCCCCTTCGATGATGATCGACTGAATGTCTTGCAAATACAGCTGATATAAAATGTATTGTGGTACATAACGGTTAAAGTCTTCTAAAGCGATGAATTTGATGTTACCTTCCAAATCAGTTTTCAATTCATTGAAGATAAAAGTTTCAACGGTTTGGTCATAAATATTCAAATCGCGGCTTAGTTCCAGTTTGCGGTCAATAATTACACGCTTGGGGCTTCTGCCACCGCCATATCTGACATTGAGCTGCGGATTATCAATCAGTACTGTATTCTTGCCCACCAATATGGCATCCTCCTCGCTACGCCATTGATGCACCAGGCGCTTGGATGCCTCATTGGTGATCCAGTATTGGCGGTTGCCATCCGGGGCAAAAAAACCATCAGCAGTTTGTGCCCATTTTAAAATGATATAAGGGCGATGCAAAGTCACGCGCGTGAAAAATCTTTTGTTTAACTCGCGGCATTCCTGTTCCAACATGCCTATTACAACTTCAACTCCCGCTTGCTGCAGTTTTTCAATACCCTTACCATTCACTGCATCAAACGGATCACGGCAACCTACTACTACTTTAGGAATACCATGCTGAAGAATTAAATCGGCACATGGTGGCGTTTTGCCATAATGTGCGCAAGGCTCGAGTGATACATACAAGGCAGATTGCTGCAATACATGCGCTGCATCAGCATGGTTCATCAATACCTGATTAATTGCATTTACTTCGGCATGCGCCTGACCATAACGCTGATGATAGCCCTCGCCAATGATTTGGCCATTATGCACGATAACGGCCCCTACCATAGGGTTAGGGCTTACTGCACCAGCGCCCAAACGGGCCAGCTCAATGCAACGGCGCATATATTTTTCGTCAGCAATCATCGCACAAAAATAGCTTTTTCTGTTTCTTTGTGGCATGAAAACCATTCAGGATGTATTTATACAATTTCGGCAACAGTTAGGTGCCTCGTATGAGGCCAGCGAACTGCAATCGGTCACCTTATTTACATTGAATGAGGTTACCGGCAAAAGCAATGCCCAATTAAAAGCTTTTCCTGAAACTGAATTGAGCGAAGCAGAACGGGCGAAATTAGAGGCTGTGTTAAAGCAACTTGCCGTCGGTATGCCGGTACAATATGCTGTAGGCCAAACTGAGTTTTATGGTTCACCATTTAAAGTAACTCCGGATGTACTCATTCCACGCCCCGAAACTGAAGAATTGGTAGATTGGATTCTGCGGGAAGCAGCCAAACGGCAATGGACCAAGCCCAACGTTATAGATATAGGAACTGGAAGCGGGTGTATTGCCATTACATTGCAGAAAAATATCTCACAAGCCACAGTTTCTGCAATTGATATTTCTGAAGCCGCCTTACAGGTGGCCAAAGAAAACGCAGCGATGAATAAAGTGGACGTCGATTTCATAAAGTCTGATATTTTGCAAGCCGATTTTGCAATGCGAAATCAATTCGACGTTATTGTTAGTAATCCGCCATATGTTACTCAACAAGACAAGCTACAAATGAACAACCGGGTAACTGATTTTGAACCACACACCGCTCTCTTCGTACCCGACGAGAATCCTTTGCTATTTTATAAAGCCATAGCCAACTTTGCAGTTCAGCACCTTAAACCACAAAGTTTACTTTTTTATGAAATTAACGAAAGCCTGGGTAACGAAACGGTAGAAATGCTTAGCCGTAAGGGTTTCATAAACATTGAATTAAAAAAAGATATGTTTGGAAAAGACCGAATGGTAAGAGCCTGCTATAATCAGCTGCGGGGATGAAATTCAACAATCGTACTACGTAGATAATCGCGGTCTAAATGGGTGTATATTTCTGTTGTGGTAATACTTTCGTGCCCCAGCATTTCCTGCACCGCGCGTAAATCAGCACCACCTTCAACTAAATGTGTAGCGAAAGAGTGGCGAAAGGTATGTGGACTGATTTTCTTTTTCAAGCTGATTTTTTCGGCCAGCTGTTTAATCATCATGAAAATAAACTCACGACTTAAGCGACTCCCTCGTCGATTCAGGAATACAATGTCTTCTTCCCCTTTTTTAACCGGAATATGAACCCTGGTTTGCTGTAACCATATCTGCAATGCTTTAATGGCTTGATTACCTATAGGCACCAGCCGCTCTTTGTTACCTTTACCGGTTACTTTTATAAATTCAATATCCAGATTCAGGTTAGATATTTTTAACTCTGTTAACTCACTTACCCTCAACCCACAACTGTACAACAATTCAATGATAGCTTTATTGCGTATCCCATCGGGCTTAGAGAGATCTATAGCTGCAAGTAATTTATCTATATCATCATTAGACAAAACATCAGGTAACTTGCGCTGCAACTTCGGTGCTTCCAAAAGCTCGCCAGGGCTGGCCACAATCTCATCTTCTATCAGTAAGTACTTATAAAAGGTTTTTATGCCCGACACCAAACGGGCTTGGGAAACCGGATGCATACCCAATTCATTTACCCACATCAAAAAATCCCTGAGGTTGGTAAGCGTTACCTTCAATGGAAAAACAACCGGAAGCTGCATTTCGCAATATTGCTGCAGTTTAATGAGATCACGTGTATAAGCAGCAACTGAATTTTCGGCCAGTGACTTTTCCAGCTTCAAATACGTTTGAAAGTTTTTTATGGCCGCGTTCCAGTTCAAGTAATTTTGCTTTTAACGTTTTATAGCTAAGTTTGAAGTATGAAGATTCAAATTATTAACGGCCCAAATTTAAACTTATTAGGTGTACGCGAAAAATCAATTTACGGGAGCAGTGATTTTGAATCGTATTTTAATCAGCTTAAACAACTGTATCCGAACCATCAGTTAGAGTACTTTCAAAGCAATACAGAAGGTGAACTGATTAATAAATTGCATGAGGTAGGATTTGATTATGATGGCATCATCCTTAACGCTGGCGCATACACCCATACTTCAATTGCCATAGCCGATGCCATTGCCACTATTCATACGCCCGTAATTGAGGTACATATTTCGAACGTATACAAACGCGAAGCGTTCAGGCATAAATCACTGCTGGCTGCAAATTGTTCAGGTGTGATCGCAGGCTTCGGGTTAAATTCTTACCGTTTGGCTTTAGATAGTTTAATTTACAAGATGGAAGCCACCGGCGAATAGCATTTACTCAAAAAGCTGTTGATTTAAGTCTTTAAATGTGGTTTTCTTGCGAATAAAGAAATCCACAATGATACTGCCCTTGTACAAACCTTTGGACGACTTCAAATTTTTAGGTGTCAGTCGGCTGCCTTTCTTAAAAATGGAGGCTACAAAGCTTTGATGTGCCCGGCTTACAGCCCAGGCATCTTTTCGCTTGCCTTCGGTCATAAAACGTATCAGAGCCAAAAAATCAAGAAAAAACAACCGGGTGCTTATCTTTAGGATGGATTTACCCAAAGGCAAATTATTCCTTAACAGCAACAAGTTATTACGAAAATTCAGATATGTTTTAAACGGATTCTCAGTATTCAACGTACCGCCGCCTACATGGTAAACGGTAGATTCGGCGCAATACATAACTTTGTAACCCATGTTCTTCAATCGCCAGCAGAGATCAATTTCTTCCATATGAGCAAAGAACTGTTCATCAAAGCCGCCGGATTGCTTCCAGTATTTACTTTTAATAAAAAGCGCGGCTCCTGATGCCCAAAACACTTCGCCCGACTGGTTATACTGACCATTATCCTGTTCAACCTCATTAAAGATCCGGCCGCGGCAAAAAGTATATCCGTAAGTATCCATAAAACCGCCGGCAGCACCGGCATGTTCAAAGCTGTTTTTATCAGCGTAAGACTTTATTTTAGGCGCAGCTACGGCAATCTGCCCGTCACTTTCCATCAAGCTGATAACCGGTGCTATCCAATTAGGGGTAACTTCAATATCGGAGTTTAACAGTACATAATAATCAGCTTCCACCTGCTCCAAAACCCGGTTATAGCCCCCAGTAAACCCATAGTTTTCGCTGTTGACGATAAGTTTAATTTGGGACCAATTTTCATTCAGATAATTTACAGAGCCATCCGTGGAGGCATTATCGCCTACAACTATCTCTAAATTTGGCCAATCGGACGCCGCAACGGATGGCAAAAACTTTTCAAGATATTTCTGTCCGTTCCAGTTTAGAATAACTATAGCAACCTTAGGTAAAAAAGTACTCAATGCAGATCCTCCGGCTTAAATTTCCACCTCCGGTGCGACCACAGCCAATATTGTGGCTCATGTTTAATCACCTCTTCGAGGTAACGCACATGTGCATTGGTAATTTCGTATTCAGCAGTTTGTTTAGGCTCAGTAAACATGGGCACAAATGTACATTTATAATGGCCTCTTTTTACCTGCCTCACATCACAAAAAACCACTTCACTACTGGTTAATTTGGCCAGCTTTTCCACTCCTAAAAATACAGCAGTGGGCTGATTTAAAAATTTGGTAAAATATTGAATTTCTGAATAAGCAGGCGTTTGATCACTTAATAAAACCGTAATGGTACGTTCGTTTTTGTATTCCACCAGTTTGCGCATAGTGCTTTTCATAGGCACCAACGTAGCGCCAAAACGCGAACGCATCTTTTTAAATAAATTATCGAAATAACTGTTAGATAATGGCTTATATATGATAATCCGTCGCTCATCAAATAATAAACTCAGACTTAATGCATTAAGCTCCCAGTTGCCATAATGCCCCAAAGCACCTATCACACTTTTGCCTTTCTTAAAAATATCGGTAACAACTTCGGGGTTTACAATGTGAACACGTTTAATGACTTCTTGCCTCGAGATGGTCAGCATTTTTATTGTTTCTACCATCAAATCGGCCAAATGACGGTAATATTTTTTTGCAATAGTTTTGTGTTCACCATCTGTTTTCTCCGGAAAAGCTTGCCTCAAATTTTCTTCTACCACTTTGCGCCGGTAACCGGTAACATAATAGAGTAAAACATAAAGTACATCGGCAATGAGATACAACAGCCAGAAGGGTAAAAAGGAAACCAAATAGAGCAAGCCAAAACCTAATACAGAAAACCCTTTTTTTATCATTATTTTCGGCGGTCAATTAAGGGTTACAAACATAAACATTATATATGAGTGATAAAGGTGCTGTTTTTCCGATGTTCTACCTGCCACCGGTTGAGTATTTTGCGAAGCTGAACCAGTATAAACATGAGGTACTGATTGAACGTGAAGAACACTTTCCGAAACAAACGTATCGCAACCGGGCAAGCGTTTATTCGCCTGATGGCATGCTCGATTTAGTGGTGCCTGTAGTTAAAGGTTCAAAAGTGCATACAAAGGTAAAAGATGTAAAAATCAGTTACGATTTCAGGTGGCAGCGTTTGCATTGGATGAGCCTGCAGGCCTGTTACCGCCGCTCGGCTTACTTTGAATTTTACGAGGATGATTTTGCGCCTTTTTACGAACGCCGATTTGACTTTTTATTTGATTATAATGAGCAGTTATTCAACCTTATACTTAAGTCAATAAAATTAAAACCTCAGCTCAACTACACTTCTGATTTTCAATCTGAATATTCAGACTTGCAAGATTTTCGGCAGTCCATTCATCCAAAAACAGAAGCCAGCTTTGAACAAAAACCCTACTTTCAGGTTTTTGAAGAGCGCAAAGGTTTCCTGAAAAATCTAAGTATCGTCGACTTACTTTTCAATCAGGGCCCGCAGGCAATAAACTATCTGTAAATGAGAACTGGAACTAACCGGATAAAGGCAAGACATGTAAAACGTATGGGTAATGTGGGCGATAGTCCCGGCACCATCCGCATTGCTGAAAATTCACTTAAACCGGTTATCCATATTTACTCTTACAATACCCAAGAATGCCTGGAAAGCAAGGGCAATGATATCTCTGTTATCCTGCACCAATTAAAAAAATGCACCGAGCATACGCATTGGATAAAAATAAACGGTTTGGGCGATGCTGATTTGTTTGAGCAGTTGGGCGAGTTAATGAATATCAACAAATTGGTGTTGGAGGATATCACCAACCTGCACCAGCGCCCTAAATATGATGAGTATGAGGGTTATATATTTGTGACCAGCCGCATCATTAAACTTACATCGAGCAAGGAGTTGTCCAATACCCAATTCTCAGCCATTGTTAAAGACAACATTATACTTTCTTTTGAAGAAACCTACGATAAGCACTTTGAAAGCGTTGAAGGGCGCTTACAGGCCGGTAAAGGCATCATTCGTACTGGTGGGCCTGGTTATATGTGCTATGCACTTACAGACACAATCATTGATGAATATTTCGTAATTCTGGCCGATATAGGCGACTCGCTGGACGAAGTGGAAGACCGCCTGTATGCCAGTGCAGATAAATCCATTATGTATGATGCCCAGCATCTTAAAAGAGCTACCATATTGATGCGACGGGCCTGCTGGCCGGAGCGCGATAAAATAAATGATATGCTGCGCAGCGATAGCCCGCTCATTACTGCCGAAGTCAAGCCATTTTTACGAGATGCTTACGACCACTGCATACAGATTATGGATTTGGTGGAAAGTTATAAGGAAATTACCTCAAGCATCATTGACTTGTACCTGTCAATGGTAAGCAACCGCATGAACGAGATCATGAAGGTGCTCACCATTATTTCAGTCATCTTTATTCCGCTCACCTTTATTGCCGGCATTTATGGCATGAACTTCTCACGCGAGGATCCGGTAACCCACCGCGTGATGCCAGCCAATATGCCTGAATTGTACAGTCCGCATGGTTACGTTTACGTAATTGGTGCCATGCTGCTGGTAGCAATTCTGCAAATAGTTTTCTTCTGGCGCAAAGGCTGGTTCAAAAACCTATAGCTTATTTATATTCTGGCTTCAGGTATGCAGACATAGCTTTCTCAAATTTTTTCACTTTGGGTTGCGAAACGCTTGTCAGATATGGGTTATCACCTAAATGTGCCCTGTAATATCCCTGATGATATTTTTCGGCCGGATAGAAAACCTTAAAAGGAACAATTTGAGTAACTACTTTACCACTGTAGTGTTTTGACACATTTACCTTAGCCACAGCCTGCTCAAGCATGGCCTTCTCCTGACCATTACGGTAAAACGCGATAGAACGGTAATCGGTTCCCTCATCAGGCCCCTGGCGATTTAACGTAGTAGGATCATGCGCAAAGAAAAAACCTTCAGCTAATGTTTCAAAATTCAGCACTTTAGGATCGTAATAAACCTGCACAACTTCTGCATGTCCGGTGGTACGGGTGCAAACGTCATCGTAGGTTGGATTCACGTTAGTGCCGCCAGCATAACCGGATACCACTTTATGTACACCTTTTAACTCGCTCAGCGCCTGGCTCATGCTCCAGAAGCAGCCTCCACCAAATGTGGCTACGGCTTCGCCTGTGGCAGGCTTAGGTACAGATGCAAAATTGGTTCTTGAAGTTTGTCCGTTGGCACAGCTGTACATCAGCATAATGCCGGCTATATAAAAAAATAACTTTTTCATATCAGTACTTACGTAAACGGTTGCTACCTGGTATGCACCTTGGCTTTAATTGACATTAAAATGGTATTTAACCCGTTGGTTTTCATTTCATAAACCGTACCTAATTGCATACCGAGCTTTCCTGGTGGCAAGCCTTTCGAATAAAGCCATTCCAGGTAGTGTACAGGCAAATCACAAATCAGTGTTCCCTTGTATTTGCCATAGGGCATGCGGCTGGTTACAGCCTGTATCAGCACCTGGGTATCGGGTTGTATAGGTTCCATGCGGCAAAGGTAGTAAAGCTATGCTGCCTTACCCCTTTGCTTTTTAATTTGCCTGCCAATAGCAAAACCAGCCAATGCCCCAGCCAACCCTACCCAAACCTTAAACTTAGTGCTGGTTTTAAATGGTGGTATATAATAAGTACCATCTTCATTGGCCCGGGCCGATTGCTTCACATATCGCCCACTGCCCGGCATCGCCATTTTTTCGAAATGATCGGCCAGATCCTTCAAAGCCTCTGTAGCTTCGCGGCCACGCATTACCGGACCATGGCCACTGGCAATAATCCTTGGCTCCAACGCCGCTAATTTGCGTACCGAAGCCGCTGCCGCAGGCCAGTTGGTGGTAAAATACATGGGCGGGCCAGATAACTTCTTGATGTTTGAGGTAGCGTAGATAGCCGACTCCACCTTAGTGGTCACAAAAGCATCACCGGCAATCAAGGTAGTATTCAGGGGTAAAAACAATGAGATATGACCTGGCGCATGTCCAGGTGTGTGAATTACTTTCCATTCAGGCAACTCGGGTATTCCTTTTTCCATATCAATTGCTTTTACCCTGCTGCCCAAATCAAGAGGCTCGCGGCGGAAAGCCACTGATAAAAAACTCATGATGCCGCCACCCACACTAAAATCTGGCGGTGGGTAAGCCGACTTTCCGGTAAGGTAAGGTAATTCCAGTTCGTGCGCATATACAGGCACATCCCACCTTTTTAATAAAGCTTCGAGGCTACCGGTATGATCACTGTGCCCATGGGTTAAAACTATGGCACTGGGCTTGGTTCCGGCACCAAATAACGACTCGGCCATGGCAATAATTTTGTCTTCCTGCCCTTGTATGCCGGTATCAACCAGTACCCAGCCTTTTGGAAAGCCCCGGCGGTTAGCGATGATAAACACATTTACGAACAGAATTTTCATGCCCCAAACTCCCTGGGCTACCTGAAAATATTTAGGATGGTTAGTTGTACTCATAGATAGATGTATACAGCTTTATATACAACTACTTTAAACAGATGGTTTTAACTATTGGCAATAACAGTGAGTTAAATGCTTTATTTACACCTGTCCGCTATAAGTTACTTATGCTTTGGTAAACACAAAGCCTGAAGTGGTGTTATTAAATTTCACCACTTAACGATACTTATGGAACAAGAATTTGAAGCGATACTTACCGGCTCAGACAGTCAGATTGAAGGCAACGTAGTACGTACCAATGCCGATAACTTTGGCGACGTGTATAAATTTACTTCCTTCGATGGTTCACTTGAACTGGTAATTGCAAAAAATGAAGGCACTAATTGGGAACGAGTAGCAGGCACAGACCCCTACTTTTCTGGTTGGGTGGATGAATTAGCCGAGCAAATTGAATCTAACAAGCAACAAATTATATAATGGAACAGCGGGCAATAGGAAAAACGGATATTAAGGTAGTTCCCTTTATGTTCGGCGGAAACGTGTTTGGCTGGACAGCAGACCAAAACACTTCTTTTACATTACTGGACGCTTTTATTGATTCGGGCTTTAATTTTATTGACACGGCCGATGTGTATTCCGCATGGGCACATGATGGTATCGGCGGACAATCGGAGACTGTAATTGGTAACTGGCTGAAACGTAAAGGCGGCCGCGATAAATTTGTTTTAGCTACTAAAGTTGGCAAACCGGTTGAACCAGGTAAAAAAGGACTTTCGGCTAAGTATGTCAAACAAGCCGTTGAAGCTTCTTTGAAACGATTGCAGACAGACTATATCGACCTTTATCAATCGCACGATGATGACCAGGAAACACCTTTGGAAGAAACATTAGGTGCGTATAATGATTTGATTAAAGAAGGCAAAGTACGCATAATAGGTGCTTCCAATTATTCAGCCGAAAGGCTGGCTGAGGCGCTGAAAGTAAGTGCAGCGCATCAACTACCTGCTTATCAAACACTACAGCCCGAGTACAATCTGTATGACCGGGAAGATTACGAAAAGAACCTGGAAGCTGTTTGTACTGAAAATGGGTTGGGCGTGGTTACTTATTTTTCATTGGCCAGTGGTTTCCTAACTGGTAAATACCGCTCAGAAAATGATTTGAACAAAAGCAAGCGTGGTGGCGGTATCAAAAAATACCTGAACCCACGTGGTATGGCTATTTTAGATGCCCTGGATAAGGCGGCTCAAGAATACAATGTTACCCCGGCAGCCATTGCGTTGGCGTGGGTTATAGCACGGCCAAGTATTACTGCTCCAATTGCAAGCGCGACCACTGTACAGCAATTACATGAATTGGCGAAAGCAGCAGAAATTAAACTGAGCAGCGAAACTATTAATGCTTTGAATACAGCAAGCGCTTATTAATTAACCTTTTATCAATAAGAAAGGCTGCTCTTTGGAGCAGCCTTTTTCGTGTGTTATATAGAGGAAAGGGAAAATAAGCAATTACATGCCGCGCTGGCGGAACATTCCGTTCTGGCGGTTATAGTTAGGGCCATTACTATCGGCAAAGCGCTGGCGTGGGCCATTGTTGCCACGCTCGCCGCCTTGGTTGTTTGAAGGGCGACCATATTGACCATCGCCTTGTTGCTGGCCACCTTGCTGGCCTCCCCAATTGTGGTTACCACCTTGCTGGCCGTTACCCCAGTTACCGCCTTGATTATACTGACCACCTTGCTGAGGTTGAGGCGCTGGCTGGCCCTGATTGTACTGGCCGCCTTGCTGACCTTGGTTTCCGCGGTTCCAGCCACCTCCGTTATTGCCTTGGTTATAGCCACCTTGTGGTTGCTGGTTTGGAGTATTGTCATAACCTCCTCCATTGTATCCGCCGCGGTTGCCTCTGTCGTAACCTCTGTTGGAACGATTATAATCACGGTTTGAACGATCAAAGCCTCCATCAGGACGCCCCCAACCACGATTCACCTCTACACGATGGGCAAAGCCATCCCGTTCAAACCGGTTGTCGTAACCACTTCTCCAGTTTGGATTGCCACCGGCAAAACCATTATAACGGCTGCGGTAAACATCGTGTTGCAGAAACGGACGGCGGCCCCTGATCTCATAACGACGGGCAGAACGCCAGTCAAAGTCGCGGAAGCGGCCAGGTAACTGAGGGGCGCTTACCCAGCGACTGCCATTCATGAAATAATACACATGCTCAGGAACACAGTAATAAGCATCGGCATCAGGCAAATAATAGTAATCATCTGCATCTGAGTACTGCACATCTGCAACAGGTGCAGGTGCATAAACAGGGGTACCAAAATTAAATCCTATATGTAACCGAACTTGTGCATCTGAAGCTTTAAAAGCTAAACCTGCTAAAGCTAATGTGGCGAAGAATACAGACTTTTTCATATTGTTTATTTTGATAATATGACGCTGCAAACAAGTAAAGGTTTAAACATATAAACCAATATTTCATTATTAATATTACAATCAACATAATATTTTAAAATACACATCTTATTCAAAACAAAATGCTTTGGTAACATTTTAATGAAGCGAATTTTTATAGCAGGAAATAATTAAATTTGGTTAAAGAAATTGCAGTTGATTAACTGCAACGCTTTTCAAGAAAATATCTACCCATTATTAACTCAAATTGCATGAAAACTAAAGTTTTACTTAGCTCATTTTTGCCCCTGGCAGCACTTGGCCTAATAGTGCTAAGGCCGCAAACCGAACACGCACCGCTGCCGCGAACTCATAACCATAACAAAATTGCAATAACGGCCGACCCTGACAATGCTGGTTTAACACTGCCAGCAGGTTTTGGAGCATTGGTGGCTGCTGATGGCACAGGGCGGGCACGCCATATTGCCATTACCCCTACCGGCGACGCCTATGTTAAATTAAACCGTGTGAAAAATGGCGGTGGTATTGTTTACCTGCATGATGCCAATGGCGATGGTAAGTATGAGGACGTGAAAACGTTTGGCAATTTTGGCGGCACCGGTATGTATATAAAAAATGGTTACCTGTATGCCTCATCAGATACAGAAGTTTTCCGTTATAAACTCGATGCACAAAACCATGTCATTGATCCCGAGCATCCTGAAAAAATTGTGACCGGCCTAATTAACCGCCGTCAGCACGAATCTAAATCTATTGTATTGGATAATGCCGGAAACCTGTATGTGAATGTAGGCGCTTACTCAAACTCCTGCCAGGTAAAAGACCGTGAGCCAGGTTCAATGGGACAAAAGGGCTGCCCTATTTTGGATTCGGCCGGTGGCATCTGGCAATTCAAAGCCGATAAACAGAATCAGACCTATGGTGATGGCGTACATTATGCCAGAGGCTTGCGCAATGTGGTTGGTTTGGACTGGAACCAGCAGAATAACCAGCTTTTTGTAATGCAGCACGGCCGCGATCAGTTGCATGACCTGTTTCCGCAGTATTATACCGTACAACAATCGGCCATATTACCTGCCGAGTGTATGTATGCTATTAAGAAAGGCGACAACGCCGGTTGGCCTTATATGTACTATGACCAACAGCAAAACAAAAAAATGCTGGCTCCTGAATATGGTGGTGATGGAAAAAAAGAAGGCGGGCAGGATGCCATTGATCCGGCTGCTGCCTATCCCGGCCACATGGCACCTAATGGTTTGTTGTTTTACACTGGCAATCAATTTCCTGAGAAATACAAAAATGGTGCATTCATTGCCTTCCATGGTTCATGGAACCGTGCACCAGAGCCGCAGGCAGGTTTCTTTGTTGTATTCCAGCCCTTTAAAAACGGCAAGCCAGATGGCAAATGGGAAGTTTTTGCTGAAGGCTTTTCAGGCGGCGCACAGCAAACTGCATCAGGCCGGGCCGAACACCGTCCATGTGGCTTAGCGCAGGGACCGGATGGATCCTTATATGTAACTGATGACAGCAAAGGCACCATTTATCGTATTGTTTACAACAAAAAATAACGGATGAAAAAATATAGCTTTATAGCGCTTTCTTTATTGCTAATCTTATCTTCAGGTTTATGGGCGCAAAAAACACAGCATAAAAAGCCGGTAGCAAAAACAAATGCTGCCGGAGCAGGCAATGTGTCAATGGCGAACGGTAAAGCCCTATACCTGAAATATTGCCTCACCTGCCATCAGGCGGATGGCGGTGGTGTACAAAATATGAACCCGCCCTTGATTAAAACCAGCTACGTACTTGGTGAAAAAGCGACGTTAGTTTCCATTTTGCAAAATGGGTTTAAAGAAGAGGTAGAAATCAATGGAGACACTTACTCTAATAACATGCCGTCTTTTAGTTATTTAACCGATAAAGAAATAGCAGACGTACTCACCTATGTACGTAATAGCTTTGGTAACAAAGCCAGTGCTGTTTCGGTAAAGGAAGTGACGACGATCAGACCAAAAGTAAAAAAGTAAGCTGATATAAAACACAAAAGCCGGACTGTTGTGAAGCAGTCCGGCTTTTGTGTTTTATGTTGAGAATTTATTTTCTAAATAAAGGTGCGGTAGATGATGTATGTTGAATGGAAGCTGCGGCAGCTTTTATCCCTTCTATTTCGTAATGATTCATGAGCTCTTTTTCAGATATAATTACGCTAAAGTCATCAAATTTTATCCCATCTTCATAAGGATATAAAGTATAACCGCGTTTAATTGGGTCATAGTGGCCTAATTCATATATCTCGTCTTGGTGTCTGCTTTTAATGCGGGCACCGGTAACCAATTGGTAAGCGTCTTTAATTAAGTTGAATGCAGTGTTTTTCATAGTGCATTAGCTTGTACAATTATGTTGCCATAATTGAAACTTAATTAACTAAACCATAAAAATAAATCATTTTGGGTTAATACCGATTTTTGATCATGAGATAAATCCTTAATTATTACTCCATCCTGCATGTGTAACAGGCGGTTACCATAGGTAAATGCATCTTTTAAATTATGAGTGATTAAAATTGCGGTCAAATTGAACTTTTTTATCAATTCATCGGCCGTTTGCATCACAATTTGAGCCGAACGTGGGTCTAATGCAGCACTGGGTTCATCCAAAAGCAAAATCTTACAGTCAGCCATTACACTCATGAGTAAGGTAAGTGCCTGCCGTTGCCCTCCGGATAAGGATCCCATCAACTGGTCTGTTTTATTTTCAAGCCCCATACCCAACGTCGCAATCCGCTCCTGCACCTCTTGCTTAAACTTAGTATTAGTGCCAACGCTTAAACCTTTATGTTTCACGCGTAAGGCCGCCAGGCGAAAGTTTTCCAGTATGGTTAACTCTGGGGCGGTACTACTTAGCGGATTTTGAAAAACTCTGGCCACCCATCGGCTACGCTGAAAGTCTTGCAGACGATTTACCTCGTTTCCTTCTATTATTATCTCACCTCCCGATGGGCGGATGTTACCAGCAATCAGATTAAGCAATGTAGATTTACCGGAACCATTGGCCCCTACCACCACTACATACTCCCCTGCATTGATATGGAGGTTTAGCTGATGAATAGCTTTTACCTCATTGGCCCTGCCGGCATTAAATATTTGGGTAACGTTAATTAATTCAATCATGCCGGTTGATGAGTTTTAATTGTGGAAGCCCAACAAATAACAAAACCAAGCCAGCCGTTACTAACTTAATTAGATTTGCATCTACTCCTAAACTTAGTGTAAAGGCTAATGCTAACCGAAATACAACGGCACCTAACATAACGAGTATCAAGCTTGTACTTATCGATCTCAGTTGCAAAAAGTTGATTATCGTCTCAGCAATAATTACCGACCCTAATCCTACAATTACAATTCCGATACCCATATTTATGTCGGCAAAGTTCTGAAATTGCACCGTGAGGTATCCGCTTAGCGCGGTTAGGGCATTGGCTAAAGCCAGCCCGGTAATTTTCATCCGGTCAGTGCTTACACCCAAGGCCCTGATCATGCTTTCGCTGCTACCGGTAGCACGCATCGCCAGGCCAAAATCAGTTTTTAGCAGGTAACATAACCCACCAATAAGTACCAAAACAAACAGCATTAACATCAACAGCGTATTCGCATTTGCATCAGCTGATATATGGATTACATTGAAAACAGATGCAGTATTCAACAGCGGAATATTGGACCTTCCTGCAATCACTAAATTAACTGAATATAATGCTGTCATGGTTAAAATGCCGGCAAGCAAAGCATTAACTTTTAGTTTGGTGTGAATGAAACCCGTTATTGCTCCGGCCAGTGCACCGCTCAGTACAACTAACGGTATGATCAGCCAGGCGGATGTTTGCTTGGTGAGCAGCACTGCCGTAACAATACCACCAAGGGTGTAACTACCATCGGTAGTGATATCAGGAATGTTAAATATTTTCATGGACAAATAGATGCCCAATGCCAGCCCGGAAAAGCAAAGTCCTTGTAGTATAGCGGTCAGGTAAAAATCCATTATTGAATAGCCTGAAAGTTTGAAGGTACAGTGATGTGATATTTAGCTGCCGCACCCGGGTTGTACACACGCTTTCTGATTTTAACCATTTCAGGTTTCAGTCCATCGGTTTTGTGTGTTTTCAAATATTGGGCCGCCTGTAGGCCGGCTTGATATCCCCACTGGTAAATATCTGCACCAAAAGCTGCTACAGCACCACGTTGTACCAAGCCTGCTTCACTGGTGAATACGGGTACGTTTTTATCATTACAGCTTTTTAATATAGTTTCAAACGCTGCAAACACAGTATTGTCCGGATTGGCAAAAAAAACATCAATATTTTTCTGTAACAGGGCTTGTGTTACCAATTGTGCATCGGCAGATGAATTTAAAGGTAAAGCTACCACATATACATTCATACCTTTAGCCAATTGCTGGATACGCCCCAATGCATCTGCCGATTGTGGTTCAGATTGATTATAAATCATTCCTACCCGCAGCTTTCGACCATTTACTTTGAGCATGGCCGGAATTAGGGCAAATGAAGTATCTATGTAATTCAAATCTTCAACGGCGCCAAACAGGTTGGCCGGTGCTTTACCATCAGCCCCGATCACTTTCATGCGCTGGGGTGTAGGTGATACCATTTCGAAGATGGGAATAGTTTTGGTGTTCTGCACTGCAGTTACTGAAGCCAGCGTAGTACAGGTAGCCAACAGTGTTACCTTATCGGCCACAAAATTATTTACAATTTGAGTGAGTGTTGGAATGTCTCCCTGTGCATTCTGATATTTTATCTCAACACTTCCTTTAGCTTCGCTAAATCCGTTTTTGGCTAAAGCATCAGTAAACCCCTTACGGGCCTGTGCAATAGTAGCATCTTCAAAGGCATCTACAAATCCAACTGCAGGAACATTGCCTTTGTTCTTTTGTGTATTTGATTTACAAGCGTTTAGTAGTAATACGCTTGTCAGCACCATTATAAAAATCCTAAACTTCATGTGGCTAAAATAACCATTTCAGATACAAAGCGGTTTGCGAATGCATTTGTTTAAGCAAACTTTTACCTTCAAATCACTATTTTAGTCGGGCATGATACCTTTAATCTCCAAACTCCCGCAAACCGGTACTACCATATTTACCACCATGTCAGCATTGGCAACAGAAACCGGCGCCATCAATCTATCACAGGGCTTTCCGGACTTTGATTGCGATCCCGCCCTTACCTCACTTGTTAACCAAGCGATGCAAAGCGGCTTAAACCAGTACGCCCCAATGGCAGGCTTGACTGTTTTGCGTGAAGAGATTGCAAAAAAGATGGAAAAATTGCATCAGGCAGTATATCATCCCGATACGGAGATTTCCATTACGGCCGGTGGTACGCAGGCAATATTTACGGCGATAAGTGCAGTCATTCACCCTAATGACGAGGTGATTGTTTTTGAACCCGCTTATGATTGCTATGCACCGGCCATTAAACTAATGGGCGGCATTGTCAAATCTTTGGAACTGGAACCTCCCGAATATAAAATTCCATGGCAGATGGTAAAGCGTTTGATTAATGCCAAAACGAGAATGATCATCCTGAACTCTCCACATAACCCTACGGCCACCGTATTGAGCCGCCAGGATATAGATGAGTTGACAGCCTTGGTAAAAGATACAGATATTTTAATATTGAGCGATGAAGTATACGAGCACATTATATTTGACGGCTTGCAGCACGAAAGCATGGCACGGTATACCCCCCTACGCGAGCGCAGTTTTATAGTGGCATCATTCGGAAAACTACTGCATACCACAGGATGGAAAATTGGTTACTGCCTTGCTCCTGCTTATTTAATGACAGAATTCAGGAAAATTCATCAGTATTTAGTGTTTAGTGTCAATACCCCAATGCAGGCCGGTATTGCTGCTTACCTTAAAGACGAGCGGACCTATTTGCAGCTTGCAGCTTTCTTTCAAGAAAAACGGGATTACTTTAAAAAAGGATTAGAAGCCACCCCTTTTCAACTTTTACCCTGCAGCGGCTCTTACTTTCAGTCGGTAAGTTACAGGCAGCTTTCGGACGAAAAGGATAAAGATTACGCGCTGCGATTGGTTAAGGAAGCTGGCGTGGCTACCATTCCGGTATCGGCCTTTTATACCAAAAACACCGATCATCACGTTATTAGATTTTGCTTCGCCAAAAAACAAGAGACGTTAGACAAAGCACTCGAACGATTGCTTTCTGTTAAAACCTATTGATACTTACTTACGTAAACCCATACTTATCAGCCGAAACTTTATGGAGAATTTAAAAATCACAGTATTTCAGGGACATTTATTTTGGGAGAATGTTGACAAAAATCTGCAAAATATTGGTTTGCGCTTATCTGGCTTACGCACCAAAACAGATATCATTATTTTACCAGAGATGTTCAGTACAGGCTTCACCATGAGTGCTGAAAAGTTGGCCGAACCCATGAATGGCAAAACCATGCAATGGATGCAGCAAACTGCCAGTAAGTACGGATGTGTAGTAACCGGCAGCATTATCATTAAAGAGGATAACAGATTTTATAACCGCCTCATTTGGATGCGTAGCGACGGCACCTTTGAGCACTATGATAAAAAGCATCTGTTTACTTTAGGTAAAGAGCCCGAGACCTATACAGCCGGAAATCAGCGGCTGATTGTTGAGCTCAATGGATGGAAGGTATGCCCAATGGTTTGTTATGACCTGCGCTTTCCGGCATGGCTGCGCAACAACCACCAGGCATACGATTTATTAATTATTGTAGCCAACTGGCCTGAACGCCGCGCGCTGCACTGGCGTTCATTACTGCCCGCCCGCGCCATCGAAAACCAGAGTTATGTTGTTGGAGTAAACCGGGTTGGGCATGATGGTAACCAGGTATATCACTCCGGAGATTCTACCTGCATTGACCCTAACGGCAATGTGATTTATTACAAGCGCGATGAAGAAGACCTCTATACTTTCACCATCAGTGCTGAAGAATTAATTAAAACACGCCGCTATATGCCATTCCTGAAGGATGCGGATGATTTTACATTTACGGAATAATATTTGTGCTCAGGTAACCTTAAGTTAAGCTGCATGTAGTAATATTGCAGCTGTTGCGTTACAGTTACACTGATAATGAAAATTAATCTGAACCTCAAAAGCCATAACTATTATTTTAAAGAGATTTTAGGATTTCTTTTCCTGCTGTTTGCTATCTACTTCATACGCAATCAATCATCAGAATTGAGAAATATGGGCGGTGTGCTAACAAGCAGCCGCATCAGCTGGATTGGCATTGGCCTGGCGCTGACCATTTTTTACATTGCCTGCCAGGGGCTTATGTATGTATACAGCTTTAGAACAGTTGGTGCGAAGGTAGATTTATGGAATTGTACCAAGCTTTTTCTTAAACGCAATCTCATCAGTGTATTTCTTCCTGGCGGCGGGGTAACATCGCTTGCTTTCTTTACGCGTGATATAGAACGCAGGCAGGTGAGTAAAACTAAAATCAACTTTGCCTCTTACATTTATGGTTTTGTAGGCATATTCACTGTCTTTTTGGTCGCCATACCGGTCATTATTTACCTGGTGCTTACTAACCAGCATTTTTCTGGTGAGCTATGGGCTTTCGGTTCATTAGGTGTGTTGATCATTATTTTAGGCTGGGGCACTTACTCATTACTTACCAAAGGCTGGGTATACCGGCTCATTTCCCGTTTTAACCCCGAGCTTGAACTGATCTGGACGGAAATACAAGCCGATGCGTTTTCTGTCCGCTATTTTATTTATACCATTCTTGCTTCATTACTAATAGAATTGATTGGTATAGCACATTTGATGATTGCTATGCTGGCCATAAATAAAGGTGCCAGCTTTGAAGCTGCGGCTATTGGCTACACCGTAGCTACGCTCTTTCTTATTATCTCACCCTTTTTGCGTGGAATGGGTGCTATAGAACTGTCTCTAACCATTCTGCTCAAAAATTATGGCTTTTCTACCACCGAGGCCGCCGCTATTACGTTGTTATACCGCTTATTTGAGTTTTGGCTTCCGTTGGTTGCGGGTATATTCAGCTTCGTTTTCAACCGGGGTAATATTTTGCTGAGGGTATTGCCGGCTTTTTTGCTGTTTGGCTTGGGCGTGGTTAATATTATTTCGGTGCTTACACCGGCCATTCATAACCGTTTAGAAATTTTAGAGCGTTTTTTACCACTGCAGACCATTAACCTATCCAATTATCTGGTGTTGCTCTTTGGTATTTTGCTCATCATTACCTCCGCCTTCCTGATCAGAGGTTTACGTAATGCCTGGTACCTTGCGCTGGCTTTATGCGCGTTTTCACTGATAGGTAACCTAACCAAGGCGTTTGATTATGAGGAGGCGCTGTTGGCATTAGTAGTTATTATTGCGCTGGCACTTACTCACCGTCAATACTACATCCGCACCAATCGTAAATTGCAAAGCCTCAGTTTAGGCGCTGCCTTGTGGATTTTTGCTGCCGTTACTATATATGGTATAGTAGGCTTCTACTTTTTAGACAAACGGCACTTCGGTATTGATTTCACGCTGACTGAATCTATCGCCAATACCTTTGATAATTTCATCCTGCTCAACCCGGAAAACATTGAGCCCAAAACTCGTTTTGGACATTTATTTCTGTATTCTATCAATCTTTTCGGCTTGGGTGCTATTGCACTTATTTTCTATTCATTCATCAAGCCGTACTTATTCGAACAGGAAATTGATGAATCGGAAATGGAGAAAGCCAGGTTACTGATTGAAGAATACGGTAACTCTCCGGTTGATTACTTTAAAACCTATCAGGACAAACTTTATTTCTTCTCTGAAAAGCAGGAAGCCTTTATCGCTTATAAAGCTGCCAATAATTTTGCCATTGTTTTAGAAGAGCCCGTATGTGAAAATAACACACGTATAAAAACAATAGTAGTGCGAGAGTTTGAGCGCTTTTGCCGGCAGCAGGGCCTAAAACCGGCCTATTACCGCATAAATGCTGAAAGCATAGATTTTTACGAACATCAACGAAAAAAATCGATGGTCATTGGACAGGAAGCGGTATTGGATTTAAGCACTTTTACTTTAGAAGGTAAGGACCGCAAATCAATGCGTAATGCCGTGAATAGCTTAACTAAAAAGGGCTTTACCTCTAAAGTTTATGAAGCGCCTATTAAAGATGGCCTGTTGCAAAAGTTAAAAGTAGTGAGCGACGAGTGGCTGCAAACCACTGACCGCGAAGAACTGGTGTTTTCTCAGGGAATGTTCGACTGGGATGAGTTAAAAAATCAAACCATCATTACCCTTGAGAATAGTGATGAAAAAGTGATTGCATTTTTGAATGTAATACCCGACATGGTAATCGGTGAAACCACTTACGATTTAATCCGGAAAACGGCTGATGCCCCCGGCGGCAACATGGATGTGCTGATAATTGAGTTGATTAATTATAGCAAGGCAAAAGGCTTTACCCACCTCAACTTTGGGTTAGCGCCAATGTCGGGTATTGATAAGGCGCGAGACCTGCCCGAGCGTACCATTAAGTTTGCTTACGAGAAGATTCAGCAGTTCAGGCATTATCGTGGGCTGCGCGATTTTAAAGAAAAGTTTAACCCTGACTGGCATAATAAATACTTAGTGTACGAAAATCATTACGATTTGCTGCAGTTACCGGGCGCCATCGCTAAGGTAATGAAGCCCTGACATCAGATTTCTGCAACTTTTTATACACAATACCACGTAAAACAAAGGGTCAGCGATTTTCGGCCTGCAAATTGATTAACAGAAGGTATTGCTGATTTTGACAATCTAAATCGGCAGATAATGATACCTGAGTTGATAATGTTACGGTCAGTTGTTTGCAGTATATTCATGATGATAATGGTAGGTGGCTTCAGCACTACTACAGGAGGAGTTAGTCGCCATAATAAGGCATCTGCTTCAACTGTGCGTTCTGCGTCTGTCTTCCGTGCAACTTCTTTTTCATCTGCACCTATGGAAACTGAACTTCCTGTAAACGAAACCCTTCCGGCCAAATCAACAGAGAATAAGACGTTGGTTTTTATGATTTCAGGTGATGCCGGCTGGACCAGTTTTGACCAGGGCAATGCCGACAAATTTGCCAGCCAGGGAATGCCTGTAATTGGTTTAAACGCCCGTAAATATTTCTGGAACAAAAAAACGCCGCAGCAGATCACTGATGATGCCTTGCGTTTAATTGAAAAATATACCGCTGTTTGGAATACAGAGCACCTGATTTTGGTTGGTTATTCTTTCGGCGCCGATGTAATGCCTTTCATATACAATCGTCTGCCCGAAAATGTGCGCAGCCGTGTCAAAAGTATTGGCTTACTTTCGCCATCTAAAAGTACCGATTTTAAAGTCCATTGGCTGGAAATGTTGAGCATTGTCACCCTTAAACACAAATACAATGTGCCCAGTGAAATCGCAAAAATTAAAGATGTGCCCGTGGCCTGCTTTTTTGGAAAACAGGAACAAGATATATCGGCAAGCCTTTTGCCCGAAAGCTGCAACATTGTATATGTAAACGGTGGCCACCGTTATGAGAACAGTTTTGCGGCTATCTATCAGAACATTGTAAAATAGGGTAAAAACAATGTATTTTGCGGCAGTGTATCATGCACTATCACAAATATGAAGCTTTCAGTTACTTCCGCATCAGCTTTAATTTTGCTGGTGCTGTCTCAGGTTGTTACAGCTCAAAAAACAAAAGATTATACCCGCCTGGTTAATCCATTCATCGGCACGGGCGGGCATGGGCATACGTATCCGGGTGCAACCACTCCATTTGGTATGGTGCAATTAAGCCCTGATACCCGGCTGGAAGGCTGGGACGGCTGTTCGGGTTATCACTACACCGATACGGTAGTTTATGGCTTTTCGCATACCCATTTAAGCGGCACCGGTATACCTGATTATTGCGATGTATTGTTCATGCCAACTACCGGGGCTCCCCGTTTCAACAACTCCGAATACAAGTCACCCTTCAGCAAAAAAGATGAAGAAGCATCTCCGGGCTATTACAGAACTGTATTAAGGAATGGCAACATCGAAGCTGAACTTACCGCCACCACAAGGGTTGGCGTGCATCGGTACCACTACTCATCTACCCAACAGGCTAATATTATTATCGACCTGAAGCACCGGGATAAAGTACTCGATTCATGGATTGAAGTTGTAAACGATCATGAAATCCGCGGCTATCGCCGCTCACAAAGTTGGGCGCAGGATCAGCATGTATATTTTTATGCTAAATTCTCGAAGCCATTTAAAGCTCTAACTAATAACAACAACCAGTTACAGCCTTTGCAGCAACTTAAAGGCACAGACGTAAAGCTATGCCTGCAATTTAATAATCCGGGCGAAGTAATTGCCAAGGTAGGCATCTCGGCGGTAAGTGCAGAGGGTGCGTTAAAAAATCTGGACACTGAGGTACCCGATTACAACTTCAAAAAGGTTCAGCAACAGGCTAAAGCACTATGGAATACCGAACTTTCGAAAATCCAGGTCGAAGGCGGAGGCCCAACGGCAGGCCAGCAGCGCGAAATGCAACAGGCCGACAATGTGTACCGTACCAAGGCCAAGCAAAAATCAACTCCTGTTGATTATGCTAAGCGCAAGCAAACTATATTTTATAGTGCGCTTTACCATACCATGCTGGCGCCCAATATTTATAGTGATGTGGATGGAAAGTACCGCGGTATGGACCAGCAGATACATACCGCCGAGGGGTTTAACTATTATACCGTTTTTTCTACCTGGGACACCTTTCGTGCCGAACACCCCTTGCTGGCTTTGATTGACCGTAAACGCACGTTAGATTTTGTAAAGAGCTTTTTAGCCATGTATGAGCAGGGTAACTTGCTGCCCATTTGGCCTTTGGCTTCAAACGAAACCTACTGCATGATCGGTAATCACTCTATTCCAATTATAGTGGATGCCTACAGCAAGGGCATTACCGGCTTTAATGCCGAAGAAGCGTTGACAGCTATGAAGGCTGCAGTAAACCGCAATCAATTTGGCTTAGCTGCTTACCGCCAATATGGGGCAGTACTGGCCGATGTAGAACACGAGTCGGTATCAAAAACTTTGGAGTATGCCTATGATGACTGGTGCATTGCACAGATAGCCAAAATGCTGAAACACGAGCAGGATTATAACGAATACATTAAACGTGCGCAGTATTGGAAAAACGTGTTCAATACCCAGAACACCTTTATGCAGGCCCGCCTGAATGGTGGATGGTACACGCCTTTTGAACCCACCGAAATTAATAATAATTACACAGAGGGCAATTCCTGGCAGTATACTTTCTTTGTTCCGCAGGATGTGCAAGGCTTGATTACGCGCATGGGCGGAATAAATAATTTTGAAGCCAAATTAGATGAGCTGTTTACTACCAATGCTAAGCTTTCGGGCCGGCAGCAGGATGATGTGACCGGCCTAATTGGTCAGTACGCTCATGGCAACGAACCCAGCCATCACATTGCCTACCTGTATAACTTTACCAATAACCCAGACAAAACACAGTTTTACGTCAATAAGATATTAAATGAGGAATATACAGATCATCCCGACGGACTGGCGGGTAACGAAGATTGTGGCCAGATGTCGGCTTGGTATGTAATGACCAGTTTAGGCCTGTATAATATTGCCCCCGGGCAGCAACAATTTCAAATCGGGCTACCTCAGTTTGATAAAGCTACTGTTAAATTAGAGAATGGCAAAGCGTTCATTATCAGTAATGCAGGAGCTTCGGTAAGCCGGGATAATGTTTACTTGCAGGGCATGAATTGGGGCAAAAAGCCTTACAACAAATTATTTCTGAATTATGCTGATTTCAGCAAGGGCGGCGAATTAGAAGTATTTACAGGTCGCTTGCCTAATAAAATTTTCATGCAGGAACTGGAAAAACCGACATCTAAAATTACAGACATGCCCATCGTGAGCAATCCCTACATGGTAGCGCCTTCAGCAAGTTTCAGGCAGCCTGTACAGATAGAAATCAAAAGTGATGAAGATGGTGCTGGCTTGTATTATACCACCGATGGAACAAACCCCACAGCAAAATCAACACCGTACACCAAGCCTATTACTATTGTAAACAGTACAACCATTAAAGCGATTGCTGTTAAAGATGGCATAAGCAGTTTCATTGACTCCGCACATTATTACAAAATTCAGGATAACATAAAGCTTATGTTAAACACCGCTTACCTGCCTAATTATGCAGCACAAGGCCGTGAGTCGCTTATTGACGGTATTCGTGGTACAACCAATTGGCGCTTAGGTAACTGGCAGGGTTTTCAGGGCAGAGATTTAGAAGCGATAATTGATTTAGGCGAACTCAAAACGGTGAAAGCAGTTAGCCTGGGCACCTTGCAGGACAGCCGTGCATGGGTGGTGTTCCCGCGTGAAGTGCAATACCTTCTCTCCATGGATGGCACCCATTTTAAATCTGCAGCTACGGTTACCAGCAAAATTGATATAAATGATTTGGAAGTGAAATTACAGGAATATACCGCCAGATTAAATACCACCGCCCGCTACATCAAAGTGATTGCAAAGCAATATGGACCGCTACCCAAATGGCATGAAAGCCAAGGCAAGCCCTCTTATATTTTTGCAGATGAGATTACAGTAAGATAATCACAAATCGCCCATTTAAACAATATCCAAACGGGCGATTTGTCATTTCAGAATTATTCTGCTTGCAACTGCTTTTTAATTTCCTGAAGTTTATCGGCTTCATCTTTCGGCAATTCGGGATATCTAAGCTTTAAGTTTTTGAGCGTATGCAGAATGATACTGGAAATAGCAATCCGGGTGAACCATTTTTTGTCAGCCGGAATGATATACCACGGGCTATCTGGTGTAGCTGTTGCACTAATAGCTTCTTCATAAGCTTTCATATAGTCTTTCCAATGATGTCGCTCGGCAATATCTGCTGATGAAAATTTCCAGTTTTTGGCCGGGTCATCTATGCGTTTGATAAAGCGCTCCTTTTGCTCATCGGCCGATACATGCAGAAAGAACTTAATAATGGCTGTACCATTGGATATCAGGTGGTCTTCAAAATTGCAGATGCTTTGATACCGCTTTTCCCAAAACTTCTTCTTCACATCGTCTACCCTAGTAATACCAGGCAGGTTTTCCTTCAATAAAAACTCAGGGTGAACTTTCGTTACCAACACGTTTTCGTAATGCGATCGGTTATGTATACCTATACGCCCGCGCTCGGGTAAAGCTTTGTAATGGCGCCACAAAAAATCATGCTCGTAATCTTCGGTGCTGGGTTGTTTAAAGCTATATACCTGGCAGCCTTGTGGGTTAATGCCCGACATGCTATGGTCAATTGCACTGTCTTTACCAGCAGCATCCATCGCCTGAAAGATGATAAGCAAGGCATATTTATTGGCGGCATACAGTTCGGTTTGCAGGTCGGCAATCTCCTTAATCATGTCATTCAGCACCTCTTCAGCATCTTCTTTTTGGTAATCGGCGGTGTATGCAGTATCGTAATCCTTCAGCAAAAACTTTTTGCCATCGGTCACTTTAAATTTATCAATCAAATTTTTCATAGATATATCTGCCTGAGTTTGATAGTAATTAAAATTTATCTGTTAAAATTGCGTTGGAACAAATTATAATCAGGTTATGATTTGCTCTCATAAATTCACATATTTACCCAATGTTTAAACGTATAAAGAACCCCATCTTAAGGTACTTTGTTATATTTATTTATTTTATAATCATATTTTTCTGTTGTATCGAACTCAATTTCCTGGGATTGTTCGGTTCTCTGCCTACTACAGAAGAAATCAAAAATCCAACTCTTTCTGTTTCATCCGAGGTATATTCGGCCGATGGCAAGTTGCTGGCCAAATACTATAAAGAAAACCGTTCGCCGGTTGATTATAAAGACATCTCCCCTAACTTAGTACATGCGCTTGTAGCCACCGAAGACGTTCGTTTTTATAGCCACAACGGCATTGATTTCTACGGCTTTGTTACCAGTATGGTATCTACAGCTAAAGGTGAACGCCGCGGGGGCAGTACAATCACCCAACAGTTGGCCAAAAACCTGTTTCAAACGCGAAAGAAAAAATCACAGGGTATTATAAGTCGTATACCCGTAATTAAAACCGTGGTGTACAAGTGCAAGGAATGGCTTACCGCGCTTAAAATTGAGCACAATTATGATAAAGCTACTATTTTAACCATGTACCTGAACACGGTGCCGTTTAATAATAACACCTTCGGCATCAAAACGGCTACTCTAAAATATTTCAATACCAATCCTAATAAAGTTACTGCCGCACAGGCAGCCACTTTAATCGGAATGCTGAAGGCTACCACTACTTACAATCCTATCCGCAATCCGGAACGCTCATTAGAGCGGCGGAATGTAGTTTTAAGCCAGATGCAGAAGTATGGTTATCTGAACAAGGCAGAATATACATCAAACACCCAGCAGCCCTTAAACCTTGACCTGACGCATAACGACATTGGTGAGCAAAACGACACTTATATTAAACGTGCGGTAGAAAAGTGGTTGGAAAAATGGTTAAAAGCCAATGATTACGATTTGTATGAAGACGGCCTGAAAATTTACACCACTATTGATTCGCGCCTGCAGCAATACGCAGAAGAGGCTGTTGCCGACAAGATGAAAATGCTGCAACGCCGCTTCAACAACATTTGGAAAGGCAAAAACCCTTGGCGCGATTCGAAGGGCAACGAGATAGTTGATTTTATATTAAAAGCCGAGCAACGCCTCCCTATTTATAATGTACTCGATAAAAAATATAATGGTGATACCACTCAAATTCAGGCCTACTTTAATAAAAAGAAGCGCATGAGAGTGTTCACCTGGAAGGGTGAGCAAGACACGACTTTCTCCAGTGTGGACTCTATTAATTACTACGCGCGTATTCTGAATACCGGTATGATGACTATTGAACCATCATCGGGCAAAATAAAAGTTTGGGTGGGTGGTATTGATAACAAGTATTTTAAATACGACCACGTTAACCAAGCCAAGCGGCAGGCAGGTTCCACCTTTAAACCTTTTGCTTATTTAACTGCTTTAGATAACGGCTTTAGCCCGTGCGATAAGTTTACAGACAAACCGGTATCCATTAAATACATGGATAAAGGCAAGCCAGATGTTTGGGAACCCAACAACGCCGATTTTCATTTTTCTTACCGCGAAATGTCATTACGCTGGGCCATGGGCAAGTCGGTAAACTCCATCACAGCCCAGTTAACTGAGCAGGTAGGTTGGGACAAAGTAGTAGATTATGCCCACCGCTGCGGAATTGAGAGCCCGCTTAAAGCAGTGCCATCAGTTTCATTAGGATCAAACGATGTATCGGTATATGAAATGGTTCGCGCATATAGCACATTCTTGAATCATGGCCGCAAGATTGAACCGCTATTGGTGACTAAAATTACCGACCAGGATAATAAAACGGTTGAAGAATTCACCTTGAAACAACAACAAGCCATCAGCGAAGAAACCGCCTGGTTAATGTTGTATATGTTCAGAGGCGGAATGGAAGAACCAGGCGGCACCTCGCAAGCGCTATGGGAGTACGACGACCTTTGGAAAGGCAACAACCAGATTGGTGGTAAAACCGGAACATCATCTGACTATGTGGACGGCTGGTATATGGGCATTACCAAAGATTTGGTTACCGGTATATGGGTAGGCGCTGATGACCGGAGCATCCACTTCAATTCATCAGAATCAGGCGAGGGATCGCATACGGCATTGCCGATATTCGGCGAGTTTATGACCAAAGTTTATGACGACCCAAAATCAGGTTATACTTACGGGCCGTTTCCAAAGCCCTGGGTGAAAATTACTAAAACTTATATGTGTCCGTCGCCACGCATCTCAACCCGTAGTGATTCATCATCAACAGATAGTTTGGATACCTCAGTTAGCGATACCACAGCGACGCCACAACCTGAGCCAACTGAGCCGCCGCCTGCTACCACCACACCTCCGCCGGTAAACCAACAGTAACTCTGCTTAAATAAATGATCAAGAACTCATATATTTAGCCTATAAAAAATGTCATCTCCCATTTATAACAGAGGTGACATTTTTTATAAGCAGTAAGCCTAAATTATGATTAAACTTTACTCAGACATCCGTAAATATCAATATCAGGTTATAGCAAATCTATTGGTGCTTTGCGCATTTTTTTGTGCTCAGCAAGCTTCAGCCCAATATTTCGGGCAGAACAAGGTGAGATATAAAAATTTAAAATTTAAAGTTTATCATACGCCCCACTTCGAAATTTATTATTACCTGAATAACGATAGTGTAATCAGGCGCTTTGCCCAGGAGAGCGAGCTTTGGTACAATTTGCATCAGCAGGTTTTTAGGGATACTTTTCGCCGGGCTAACCCCATCATTCTGTATGCTAACCACCCCGATTTCCAGCAAACTACAGCTATTGAGGGTGAAATTGGCGTAGGTACGGGTGGTGTAACCGAGGGTTTGAAAAACCGGGTGGTGATGCCGCTAATGGAAACTAATCAAACCACCCGTCACGTTATCGGGCATGAGTTGGTACATGCTTTTCAATACCATTTGCTGTTACGCTCCGATTCGGCAAACCTGGCCGCCCTGAATAACATCCCGCTATGGATGGTGGAAGGGATGGCCGAATATCTGTCTTTAGGCAAAAAAGATGCATACACCGCCATGTGGATGCGGGATGCTTATCTCAACAATGATATACCTACCCTACGGCAACTTACCGAAAGTAACAAATACTTTCCTTACCGCTACGGCGAGGCATTCTGGTCATATTTAAGTTCCACTTATGGCGACAGCATTGTGGTACCGTTTTTTAAAAATACGGCACGTTACGGTTTACAATATGGTATACGCCGCACTTTTGGATATGATGATAAAACACTTTCCAATCTTTGGAAGAATTCCATCATCAACACTTATCAGCCATATCTGAAAGACACTTCTCAGGCGCCTGCCGGTTTGCGCATTATTGATGATAAAAATTCTGGTAAGATGAATGTGGCACCGGCTATAAGTCCGGATGGTAGATACATTGCGTTTTTGTCGGAGCAGAATTTGTTTAGTGTCGATCTGTTCCTGGCCGATGCCAAAACAGGAAAAGTGATTAAAAAGCTGACCAGCAAAACATCAAATACCCACATTGATGAATTTAACTTTATTGAATCGGCAGGCACATGGTCGCCTGATGGTAAGCGGTTCGCTTTTAGCGTATTTAATAAAGGCCGTAACCGGATGCTGATTGTAGAGGTGCCAAGCGGACGGGTGATTGATGAGATCTCAATGGGTAACGTTGAACAATTCAGTAACCTTACCTGGTCGCCCAACGGGCATGATATTGCATTTCAGGGCATGGCCAATGGCCAAGGCGATTTGTATTTGTACAACCTGGAAAGCAAACAGCTGAAACAACTAACCAACGACAAGTATTCAGATTATCAGCCCAGCTTTTCGCATGATGGGAAAAAGATTGTTTTTGCCAGTGACCGTACCACGTACGATCAGTCTTTAGGTCAAACCATCACCTTCAATTTAGCAGAGTTGGATTTGACGACCGGTAAGGTTGCTGATATTAAAGTATTTGATGGCGCCAACAACCTCAATCCACAATATTCAGCCAACAATCAGCAAATTTATTTCCTGTCCAATCGGGACGGGTTCCGTAATTTATATCGTTATAACATTACTACCGGCTCTGTTGAACAAATGACTAAGTTATTTACCGGCATCAGTGGCATTACCGAATTTTCACCCGCGCTGAGTGTTTCATACAATGATGATATTGTGTACTCTTATTATCGCCGCCAGAAATATGCTTTATATAATGCAAGGCCATCCAATTTCAAACCCGAAGTAGTGAGCGGAAACGCTTTAAACTTTGATGCAGCCATGCTACCGCCGGCCAAATCAGTGGGCGTTGACCTGATTAATGCTAACCTGAATAACTTTTTAGCTTACCCCCGTATCCCCAACGATTCTATTCGTACCATTCCTTACCGGCCTCAGTTTAAGATGGATTATGTTGCCAGTTCGGGTGTGGGTGTAGGCGTAAACAGTGTATACGGCGCAGGCCTATCGAGCGGTGTGCAAGGCGTATTCAGTGATATTTTGGGCCGAAACCAGATATACGCCGGCGCTGCCGTAAACGGCCAGATTTATGATTTTGGCGCGCAGTTAGCTTTCATTAATCAAACCAGCCGTTGGAACCGCGGGGTAAGTCTATCACATATCCCCTACCAGTTTGCTAATTATACGGTTGTTCCTACTACTTATACTGTAGACAGCAAACCAACACCTGCTTATGAGTATAGGTATGATATCATTCGTATATTTCAGGATCAGTTGAATGGCTTCACTGCTTACCCGTTCTCCAGAGTATCTCGTGTGGAGTTTGGAGCTGGTGTATCGCGCTACTCTTACCGTGTAGACAGATATAGTACTTTTACCGATACCACAAATAACCGTAGCTATTTCGATTACAAGCATCGGCATGTATCAAACTCCGAATACACTAATGATCCTACCACCGCAAATTATTTTAATCTCAACGGCTTTACTGTTTTTCAGTTAAGTACTGCGCTCGTAGGAGATAATTCTTATTTCGGAGTAGCCTCTCCGCTTAGCGGCTTTAGATACCGCATACAGGCGGAATACGATTTAGGCACCTATAATTTCTTTTCGCCTACGGTTGATGTGCGTAAATATATACGCTTGTCTCCAATGACCATTGCCGGAAGGTTCACCGGCTTTGGGAGGTTTGGTAATTCGCAGGGCTTATACCCTTATTACCTGGGCTATCCCTTCCTTATCAGGGGTTATGAATCGCAAACATTCTACAGCAACAATAGCTTAAACCAGCCATCTAATGGGTTCACTATTGACCAACTATCAGGCACACGTATTGCCGTTGCTAATTTTGAGGTGCGTTTGCCTTTAACCGGTCCGGCCAAGTTATCGCAAATCGAATCCAAGTTTTTGTTTACCGAATTGAATTTCTTTTTTGATGCTGGTTTAGCCTGGAATGCAGGCAACCAGATTAAGTTTCAAAAAGCACCCGATTTAACAGGTTATGCGCCGGTACTGGATGCCAACAACAATCCGGTGCTTGATGCTAAAGGCAACCAGGTAACTACAGCGGTATACAACACTAATCAGCGCGTGCCGGCATTAAGTGCAGGTGTATCAGTACGGGTAAATTTACTGGGCGCTTTTGTGCTCGAACCATACCTGGCGATCCCCTTTAACCGCACTGATGTGAAGAAACCTGTATTTGGCCTCACATTTGCTCCGGGATGGTAAAAAGCAACAGCGTTAACAACTCACTGATTGTTTGCGCAATCAAAACCCAACGTTGCATTTTAAGTTAGTATGATATGATCAGCCGCATGAAATTTTTAGCCATTACTTTTTCGTTAGCCATTTTTAGTTCAATCGCTGTGGCACAGCGTGTAGCCACACCAGTTTCAGGCATTACAGATACGGTGAGAAGCGACGTTTACAAAGAAGGTAAAGTAAAAATGGTAAATGGCATTGCCATAAATTCAGGTCGTGATATTGTACAAAATTTAGCCAATGCTCCTGACTATAGTTTATATGTTAAAGCGTTGCGCGCCTGTGGTTTAATACAAACAGTTAAAAGCCGCGGGCCAATTACTTTTTTTGTACCTGATAATAAAGCATTCGCTTACCTGCCAGCAGGCAAAACCGATACATTACTGAGAAAATCGCATGTGTTGGAACTTACCAATATGATGGCTTATCATGCTGTAGCAGGTAATCTTTCGGCCAAGGATATCACCAAATTAATTAATGATAACAATGGCACTGCCGAACTGACTACAATTGCCGGAGGCAAACTTACAGCCCACATTGACGCAAACCGGAATATTGTACTGGTAGATGATAACGGTAATGAAAGCATCATCAGTAATTTTGATATTCCTCAAAACAATGGAATAGCACATTTAATTACACGTGTGCTGGTACCTAAATACAAAGTCATCTGAGTGTAGGAAAATTTTCGGCTGCAAACCTGCCCCATTTACTTTTCGTAAATTTAAGTATGAAAAAGATAATGCTATCTGTTAGTGCTATGGCTTTATTGTTGAGTATGGCCTGCCAGCAAATGAACGGACAAAATACACAACCGCCTAAAGGCAAATTGGCTAAAACCAATACCGAATGGAAAAAGCAGTTAAATGAAAACCAGTACCATATAATGGTTGAAAAGGGAACGGAGCCACCTTTTCATAATGCTTACTGGAACAACCATCAAAAGGGTGTTTATGTTAGTGCTGCTACGGGCGAAGTTTTATTCAGTTCGGCCAATAAGTTTGAAAGCGGAACAGGCTGGCCAAGTTTTACAAAGCCAATAGATGAAAGCAAAATAGCTATTGTACGAGACAATAGTTATGGTATGGTGCGTGAGGAAGTAATTGAGAAAAGCACCGGCCTGCACCTGGGCCACGTATTTGACGATGGCCCGGCCGACCAGGGCGGCAAACGCTACTGTATGAATTCGGGCGCTTTAAAGTTTGTTAAAAAGTAGCCCTTCTGTTCTGGCCTACTGACGGACGCATATGCGGGCGAACACGCAGGCCATTCTCAAAGTTTAAGCCGATGGTAAGGTCAATCCAATCCGGATTTACAGACCTTATCATCTTTTCCTTTTGTGGGCGGGTAAAAGTGCTTACAAATTTAAAGCGCTCCATTGCCTGCTCTTCTGTGTTAATCTCTTCAAAATATACTAAACGGTTTAGCTGTTTGGCAGAATCAAAAAACAGGGTAGGCATATCGCGGTAAAACTGCAGCGTTTTAAGCAGATCTGAGCACATACCTACGTGTAAATTAGTTCTGTTTCTGTCTGTAATGATATAAATAAACCGTTTCATACAATATAAATTTGCTGTTCGAAAAATAATTACTAACTTTATGAGCATAAAATTACTAACTAATTTAGTATTTGCAAATTTTTATGTCAATTATTTCATCTAATATTAAATTTCTACGGAAAAAGAAGGGATTAACTCAGCAACAGTTCGCTGATACTATTGGAATAAAACGCTCATTAGTAGGTGCTTACGAAGAGGACCGTGCAGACCCAAAATATGATTTACTAAAAAAAATAGCATTGTTTTTTGAGGTAAGCGTTGATGATTTTATTAATGAAACCATAAATGACAAGTGGTTGACCTCGGCCGCCAAGAAAACAGCTACAGGCCTGCGCATTTTAAGCATATCAGTAGATAAAGAAGATAACGAGAACATTGAAATGGTACCGGTTAAAGCCAGCGCCGGTTACCTGAACGGTTATGCCGATCCGGAATATGTATCAAAGTTGCCTAAATTTTATCTGCCTATGTTTAAGCAGGGTACTTACCGTGCTTTTGAAATAAAAGGCGACTCCATGCTGCCTTTACAGTCAGGCACCATTATAGTGGGTGAATACGTAGAGAACTGGGCTGACATTAAACCCAACGAAACCTACGTTATATTATCGCAAAGCGAAGGCGTAGTATATAAACGTATTGGCAATAAGTACAAAGAAAATAAAAAGCTGAAGTTGCTTTCTGATAACCCAGCTTATGATCCTTACGAAGTAAGCGCTGAGGATGTTTTGGAAGTATGGAAAGCGAAAGCCTATATATCAACCCAACTGCCTGAGCCCATGCCTAAGCCTACCATGGAAAGCTTAACCAGCATGATGGCAGATATGCAGCGCTCGATAGCTAAACTGCAAAGCAACAATTAAGTTACAAGTTTTGAATTAAACGATTACCGTCTATCTTTATCCTAAATAGAAAACTAAAAAACTTAATTTAATATGAAAAAAATGCTTTTAGTGTGCGGTTTGCTGTTAGGTATTTCAGCAACCACGTTTGCACAAGGCGGTATGCGCAGAAGCCCGGAAGAACGGGTGAAAGCAATGCAAACTCAGTTGAATCTAACTGATGACCAGGCGACAAAAGTTTTGGCTCTTTACAAAATGCAGGCTACCAAAATGGATAGCGTACGTAATGCAGCCAATGGCGACAGAGATGCAATGCGTTCAGCTATGCGCTCAATGCAGGCAGACATGACCACCAAAATTGGTGCTATTTTAACTGCTGACCAAAAAGCGGCTTACCAGAAAATGATGGATGAGCAACGTGCACGTATGCAGCAAGGCGGCGGTGCGCCACCATCACAAAGATAATTGATAACATTTATTTGTTTATTTTTAGAAAAGCGGTGTTATGCCGCTTTTCTTATTTTAGCGCAAATTTTTAGTTGTTGAACCACATCAATCAATATTTGGAAAGTCGCCTGCAACAGCGGCAGCAAAACGGCACCCTGCGGCAGTTGAAGCCGGAGCAGCCATTGGTTGACTTCTGTTCAAACGATTATCTGGGCTTTGCACGCTCTGCAGCTTTACAATCATCAATTGACGAAGAGTTGCAGTTGTTTGCTACTTCGCATGGCTCAACCGGCTCCAGGTTATTGGCCGGTAATAGCAATTATGTTATAGCACTTGAAAATTTCCTGGCTGAATTTTATAATGCCGAAGCAGCATTGCTATTCAATTCAGGGTACGATGCTAATGTTGGGCTGTTTTCTGCATTGCCCCAACGCGGAGATACCGTATTGCACGATGAGCTAATTCATGCTTCCATTATTGACGGCATCAGGTTAAGCTATGCACAACGGCAATCTTTCAGGCATAATGATCTGCAGCATCTCGAAGAAAAATTAAAAAAACACACTTCCGGCCGATGTTACGTGGCTGTAGAGAGTATTTATTCAATGGACGGTGATACTGCGCCTCTGCGTGAATTGGTATTACTTTGCGAGCAGTACCAGGCAGCTTTAATTGTAGATGAAGCACATGCTACTGGTGTTTTTGGCAATGGCATAGTGGCCACATTAGGCTTATCGCACCGGGTGCTGGCCCGGGTTGTTACCTTCGGAAAGGCACTGGGCTGCCATGGTGCTGCCGTAGTTGGCAGCACTGCGCTTATCGACTACCTTGTTAACTTTGCCCGCTCATTTATCTACACCACTGCCGCCCCTTTACACCAACTGGCAGCTATTAAAATGACCCATCAGCTGTTAAAAGGTAGCGATCACGAAGTGCAGGTGTTGAAAGATCATATCCACCTCTTTACCACAAACCTGCAACATTTACCATCGAATTATAAATTGGTGATGAGCCAAAGCCCTATACAATGCATTGTTATAGGCGATGTAGAAAAGACCAAAACTTTGGCGGCATACTTGCAGCAACAAAGTTTTGATGTGCGCCCTATCCTATCTCCAACTGTTGCGGCCGGAACCGAACGCTTGCGTATTTGCCTGCATGCATTCAACACTTCTCAAGAAATATCACGCTTAACCCAACTGATTAATAAATATAGCTATGAGCAGTAAACCATTGTTTGTAACCGGCATAGGCACCGATGTAGGCAAGACCATTGTATCGGCCATACTGGTAGAAAAGCTACAAGCCGATTACTGGAAGCCGGTACAATCAGGCGATCTGGACAACAGCGATACCATTAAAGTACAAAAGCTGGTATCAAATACGGTTTCAAAATTTCATCCCGAAGCGTATCGTCTCACACAGCCTTTCTCACCTCACAAATCGGCCGCATTAGATGGTATTACCATTGATCCTGCAAAGATCGTTTTGCCCCAAACCAGCAACCAACTCATCATCGAAGGGGCTGGAGGCTTGATGGTACCTTTAAACAATGATTTTTTTATTATAGATCTGATTCAACAATTGGATGCTGAAGTAGTGCTGGTATCGCGAAATTATTTGGGCAGCATCAATCATACGTTGTTGTCACTGGAGGTATTAAAACAAAAAAAGATTAAAGTACGAACTTTAATCTTCAATGGTGAGCCGGATGAATACTCGCAATCTGTTATTACTAATATGTTCAATGATATACAAGTAAGCCAAATACCTTTAGGTAAATCACTCGATACTAACTACATCACCTCACAAACAAATCAAATTGAATTATAATAGCTGACTATTTTTGTCAAATCTTCATCACTGTTTGAATGTATGCTTTCATTCTCGATATAAGATTTAAGTTGTGTTTGCTTATCTGCCAGAACCGTCAGCAGTGATTTTATATTAGGTTTAACTAAAACAGCTTTTCCGTTTGTGTATATAAAATATTTTACGGTTGATGCCATTTTTCGTTCAGTAATAGCCGAGCCATAGTTCTTTTGTTCTTCAATGGTATTGAATGTTTTTTTTAATAGCTGAACGTTACCATCAGCTAACACTTCAAAAAACGAGTTAACTATGGTTCCGGCAATACTTTTATATCCGTTTTTGTACCTTGAAGTATGCGGAATGCCGTCTAAATTATAGTTGATAGAAAACTCGGCGACCGGCTCTAGAAAGCTTAAAATCACGCCATTCTGACCTTTGAAGTATAATTGGTCGCTTTCCTGATTATATTTCAATAGCAAATTGGTATACGGTTTAGAGACATTTGCCAACTTAACGCTTCCAGTTGCCCATTCATCTGTTAAATATGGAGAACCGTCGACATTGTCATACTTCGTTAATGTAACTTGTACATTATTTACATCATTAAACGCCTGAGCTATAACTGTTGAATTTAATGCGATTAATACGAAAATTGTTGTCAGAAGTTTGGTGATCATTATGCTTTCAAACTTTGGTGTTTCATTAAAATTCTAAAAAAAAATAAGTACCCTGTTGGGTACTTATTTAATAAATGTAAACACTATTGTGCTCTGCGCAGTGTTAAAATAAATTTACTGTAATTAGGATTTGCTTTAACCTGATCATTGCCTATTAAGTCAACTGCCAATGCTCTACTGGTTTCTGCCACAGGAATACTGCCTGGAATCATGTTAACCAATATATATCCAAATGATGAATTGGCGGGGATTGTAATTTTGCGTGCTCCGTTTGGCACAAAGTTAAAATTCACCCCTTCAACTGCATTCAAAGCAGTACTAACAGGCCTTAGCGTATAAGCAATATCAATTGGAGTAGAACTTTGCGGCCCTACCAATTGTACTAATATACTATCCGTACCCCGACTTCCAATCAGTACGGTACGGCTTGAGTCTGTTTGTGTAGTTGTATATATACCTCTGGTGTTTAGTAATTTAGTGGCATTCATTCCCAACGTTTGATTTTTAATTTCAACAACTGTAGGGCCTTTATATACTAAAGCTTTATCTGCCTTTTCAGGTAGGCAACCAGTAAATATGCTGCCTAAACCCAAAACAAATAAGGTATTTATTATAGTTCTTTTAATGTTCATAATTTACAAATTAATAGTTAGGGTTTTGAGGTAAATTAGCGTTCAATGCAACTTCGGCAGTAGGAATTGGCGCCAATATTCTATAATCTACAGCACTTAACGTACCTGTACCTACGGCTGCAGGCTTGGTAACGCCTTGGCCTAAGCGCTTCAAGTCAAACCATCTGTGACCCTCAAAAAATAACTCTCTTCTTCTTTCTGCTTGAATATACGGAACAATAGAATTATCGTTAGGCACACCGAATGCTGTTGCGTTACGGTTAATTCTTAGTGTTCTTATCAATGCTGCTGCATCAGCATATTGAAGTTGTGCAGCCAAAGCTTCCGCTTTCATCAACACAACGTCAGAATAACGTATCAATGGAACATTATCTGTATATGCTCCGCCAGCACTTGAGTATTTGCTGCACCAAGTTAAAACTGCGGAAACTGTGGCAGATCTTGAATTGAAAAACATGGCCCTTCTGTCATCACCGCTTTCAAATGATGCAACAAGTTCAGCCGAGGCTGTACATGAGGCAAATGTTTGTAATGTTGATGTACCTGCATTTCCATAGCCAGTAGGTTGTGTGTAAGTATATAAAGCATCATTGATACCTCCCTGACCAATTTCTATAGCTTGATTAAAAGATAATTCTAACAATGATTCCGGATTAGGAATAGTTTTGAAAGCAGTTACATATTGACCTGCGGTCGCCATGCGTGCAGAGCCTGGCAATAATGATGCAGAAAGTGCATTATCAAACTCTGTTACTGCTGGTGCGTATTTACGTTCGTATAAATAAACTTTACCCAAAAGAGCGTGCGTAGCACTTTCTGAAAACCTATATGGTACAGTTGGTTTTGCATAACCAGCCATTGTAGTGGTAGCCTTAAACGCTGTAATAGCCGCATTCAGGTCAGTTTCAATTGCTGCGTAAGTTTCAGTAACCGTAGAACGTTTTCTTAAATCTGCATCAGTATTAACCAATGTTGGTGTAAGGCGAATTACAGCACTTTTATCAAAGCCTGAATTGGTTCCACTTGCAGGGATGGTATTCGGTTCATAGCCATAAACCCTGGCCAAGTCAAAATAAATCATACCACGCAATGCATATGCCTGCGCTTTGATCTGCTGTTTAGCCAATTTATCAGCATCAGAAACTACATTTAAGCCATCAATGCTGCTGATAATAATGTTTAATTCATTAATACCACCGTATGCGTTGCTCCAAATGTTATAATGCGAGTTGCGTGTATTGGTATTATTGGTTTGGTATCTGGTTCCATTAGCTGCGTTAACCGTAATATTGTCTGCCAAAGCATCACCCATCAATTGCAAGTCGCGGCCATAGTAACCATAAGATTGCAATCTATCATAAACTGAAGTAATTAAAGCCTGATAACCATTCACATCTTTCAGTGCTTCTGAAGCCGGAACTTGATTTTGTGGCGATAGTTCAACAAGTTTTTTACAAGAAGTAAATGCTACTCCCAGAGCAAACATTGATATAATAAATCTTTTCTTCATTTTCTTTAATGTATGCTAAATTAAAATTTAACGTTTATACCTCCGGTGTAAGTACGGGGATTTGGATAGAAGTTTAAGTTGTTACCAGTATTTTCCGGATCGTCACCTCTATAATTAGTGATTGTGGCTAAGTTAAGCCCTTGGAAAAACACTGAAATTGCCGGCATTTTAACATTTCCGAATAACGTACGCGGCAAAGTGTAATTTAAGGTTACTTGTTTCAGGCGGATATATGATGATCTTTCCACAAAACGAGATGATAACGTTTGGTAACTTAAACCACCAGGCGCTGTTGCAGTGTAATATGCTTGCGGCACTGAAGTAATCTGCCCTGGTGCTGTCCAGCGTTGTAATTGACTTTCTAATTGATTACTTGCAATTGAACCAGACTGCTCAATGTACTGAGCGCTTTGTAAGTAAGAATAGTTACCATACTGATATTGGAACAGTAAATCAAGGCTTAATCCTTTATAACTGAATGTATTGTCAAAGCCTCCATAGAATTTAGGAACTTGATTACCAACAATTCTTTGGTCAGCAGTTTTTGGAGAGTAAGTTATATTACCGTTTGCGTCATAGAACATCTGGCGACCATCGGCTGGGTTTACACCTGCCCATTGATAAGTATAAATTGCCGGAAAGCCACGGCCCACAGTGTAGGTATAAGTACCCGTTTGTGTTTGGCCGTTTACTAATGAAAGCAATTTATTTCTATTAAATGCAATATTGAAATTTGTACTCCATCTAAAACCATTTTTGCTGTCAAAGTTGATAGTATTCAAATCAATTTCAAGGCCTTCGCTTTTTGCAGAACCTGCATTTTGATTGTATGATGTAAAACCTGAATCACCAGGATAAGTCACTGGTAAAATCAAATCAGTGTTTTTCTTGCGGTAAACATCAACACTTAAAGCTATACGGTTATTGAAAAACCCGAGATCAACACCCAAATCAATCATTGCTGAGCGCTCCCAACTAAAATCGGCATTTGGCAACTGAGCAGGCCTTAATCCACCTAATAATGTAGTACCAGTAGAGCTGATATACTGGCCCCCACCTCCGTAAAGGTTTTGAGAAATAAAGTTGTAATCATTACCTGGCTGAGAACCTGTTACACCATAGCTGGCTTTAGGCTTCAATTGCGAAATAAAGCTTACATCTTTCATGAAATCTTCAGCAGTTACGTTCCAACCGGCTGAAAATCCATAGAATAATCCGTATTTTTTGTTTGAACCGAATCGAGATGAACCATCATCTCTGGCGTTAGCAGTTAGTAAGTATTTACCTTTATAATCATATTTTAACTGCCCCAAAATACCGGCAATACGATAACCTGTGTAGGTTGATGAGGTTGTAGTTGGCGTAGACGCTTGGCTTAATAAATTTAGCAAGGGACTTGGAAAACCTTGTGCAGAAGCAGATAGTACATTAAATCTCGCGCTTCTGTATTCAACACCTGCTAAAGCAGTCAAATTATGATTGCCGAATTTCTTGTTGAAATTAAGAGTTGCGCCTGTATTGTAATTAATATTTCTTCTGAACGTTTCAGTACCGGTGCCTAATACTGCTGCTGAGCTTGGGATTGTTGACGGCCGGTAGTTAAAATCTCTGGTGTCTGAGAAATCCAAACCACCAAATGCCCGCAGAGACAATTCTGGCAGTATATTGTAGGTCATGGTAATATTATCCACGGTCTGGAAAATACCAGTGTTACGCTGTTCCAAGTTGATATATTGAAGCGTATTGGTAGTATTTATACCAGATAATGTAGTGTTGTAAGTGCCATCGGGATTGTAAATAGCATTTACAGGTGCGGTAAGTAATGCTCCGGTAAATGGCGTATTGGTAAAGAACCCAACTGATGTACTTGGACCTGTTTGCTGAGAACCTGTTAAGTTTAACGAAGTAGATATACTAAATTTATCTGAAACTTTATGATCTATATTAGATCTGATAGTTCCCCGTTTAAACAACGAATTTTTAATGGTACCGTCTGTACTGTTATAAGACCCGGAGATGAAGAATTTCGTTTTAGCGTCACCACCATTCAAGGAAAGATCATATTGAGATACGTGCCCTGTTTGCGATATGGCTTTTATCCAGTCATTATTAGTTATTGAGGATGGCACACCTCCTGGATAAGAAGCTGCGTTAGCTGCTGCAATTGGATCATTACCCGCAAATGTAGTAGTTAATGTTCTGTTGTAATAATTAACATAGGCTTCACGTTGCAAATTTAAATACTCGGCAGCACCAAGCACTTTGTAGGGATTATATTGCTGAGAAGCACCAAATTGTGCAGAGGCTGAAATTTGAGTTTTGCCAACCCGTCCGCGTTTAGTGGTTACGATTACAACGCCATTTGCAGCCAGTGAACCATATACTGCAGATGAAGCGGCATCTTTCAAAATTTCGATGGACTCAATGTCATTAGGATTGATGGATGATAACGCATTTACTGAAGTGGTGCTTGATAAACCACCAGTATTTACCTGCACACCATCAATAATATATAACGGCTGGGTAGTACCATTAATAGTAGCAATACCACGAATGCGCACATCTATACCACCGCCCGGCTGACCACTGCTAGAGGTAACTTGTACACCCGCAGCACGGCCTTGCAGTGCCTTATCAATAGTTTGAATAGGGCGATCTTCAATTTGCGATGCTTTGATTGAAACAATTGAACCTGTGATTTCACGTTTTTGCTGCACCCCATATCCTGTTACAACAATTTCGCTTAATGCTTTGTTATCAGGCACCATCTTAATGTTGTATGTATTTGCATTGCCAATACGTACAGTTTGAGTTACATAACCGATGTAAGAGAACTGAATTGTTGAATTAGAACCAACATTAAGGGAGAAACCACCATCGGTAGAAGTTTGAGTGCCTACATTAGAGTTGAGTACCTTGATTGATACTCCAGGCAGTGATTGTCCGTCGTCTGAACTTACCACATTACCCGTAATTTTTCTGGTTTGAGCCCAGGCATTGGAGAATGC
Source organism: Mucilaginibacter koreensis (assembly GCF_054783355.1). Lineage (NCBI taxonomy): Bacteria > Pseudomonadati > Bacteroidota > Sphingobacteriia > Sphingobacteriales > Sphingobacteriaceae > Mucilaginibacter > Mucilaginibacter koreensis. The sequence goes on from NZ_BAAGQS010000001.1 coordinate 1,298,543, forward strand.
CAGCAACCCAACCAGAAGAAAAAATAGTAAATTTTTCTTCATTTGTTAATGATTTGGATTAATTAATAGTTTTACGGGGCTTAAGATATACAAAATTGTTACAAAACAATTACGATAAATTAATATTTGGAAAAAAATTTACAAATTCTACGTATTTAGTAGCTTATGATGATATTTAAACAGTTTTCATCACCTTTGATACATGGAGAAGATTACAGTAATTGGAAGTGGAACCATGGGAAATGGCATTGCCCACACGTTTGCACAATACGGTTTTAATGTAAATTTGGTAGATGTTAACGCCACCGCTTTAGAAAAAGCTCTGCTAACCATTAATAATAATTTAGACAGGCAGGTAAAAAAGGGCACACTTACTGAAGCGCAAAAACAACAAACATTATCCTGCATAACCACAGGTACAGATTTGAAATCAGCCGCGGAAACGGCCGACCTTGTGATAGAGGCAGCTACCGAGAACAGTGAAATCAAGCTTGGCTTATTTAAACAGTTGAGTGAATACTGTAAAGCCGACGCCATTCTGGCCAGCAACACCTCCTCAATTTCCATCACCAAAATTGCTTCGGTGGTAAATAATCCTGAACGAGTAATAGGCATGCACTTCATGAACCCGGTACCGGTAATGAAACTGGTAGAAGTAATCAGAGGTTATGCCACCAGTAATGAAGTCACGCATATAGTAATGAATTTATCGTGCCAACTGGAAAAGCAACCGGTTGAAGTGAATGATTATCCCGGCTTTGTGGCCAACCGCATATTAATGCCCATGATAAACGAGTCCATTTATACCTTATATGAAGGCGTGGCTGGTGTTAGTGAAATTGATACCGTAATGAAACTGGGCATGGCCCACCCGATGGGTCCTTTGCAACTGGCCGATTTTATAGGGCTTGATGTTTGCCTGGCGATACTAAATGTATTGCACCAGGGCTTTGGCAATCCAAAATACGCCCCCTGCCCCCTGCTGGTAAATATGGTTACTGCCGGTCAATTGGGCGCTAAATCAAACGTTGGTTTCTACAAGTACACTGCCGGAAGCAAGGAATTGGTAGTTGCTGATAAATTTAAGTGATAATAATGGCTAAACCTTTTGGATGGGTTGTTGTCCCATTTAAAAAGTATAACCATGAAACTTATTTATAAACTTATTGCTGGCCTGGCCTTGGCCGGCAGTATGCTAAGCTCATGCGCAGGAACTTATTATGTAACCGAACGCCCCGCCGAGCCTTATTATGCACGGCCATCCGCTCCATACCGGGGTGCGTATTGGGTACCGGGTGAATATGTTTGGCGTAATGGCCGCTATATTTATGTAAACGGCTACTGGACCCGCCCACGAACTAATCATACCTATATCCAGGGTTATTGGCAAGCAACACCTCGTGGTTACAGCTGGCATCGCGGTTATTGGCGTTAACATAAATGCCCGGCTTAAGCCGGGCATTTATGTTGTGATATTAAATTTAACAATGCTTTACATTTGCTCAGGCACCTCAATGCCCAGCAACTTCATGCTTTGTGCTATCAGGCTGGCGGTGGCCGATGACAATTTTAGCCTGAACAGTTTGGTGTTTTCATCGCCGGCCTGCAGCACAGAATTTTCCTGGTAGAACTTGTTATAAGATTTAGCCAATTCGTAACTGTAATTTGCTACAATGGCCGGACTGAAATCAGCCGCCGCCTGTTTAATCGTTTTTGAGTATTGGGTAAGCAGCACAATCAAATCACGCTCTGTGCTCGATAAGGTAACCGGCTCAATACTGGCTTTGCTGAAGTCTATACCAGCTTTCCGGAACAAAGATTTAATACGTGCATGTGTATACTGAATGAACGGACCTGTATGACCCTGTAACTCAATTGATTCATTAGGATTGAACAGCAAACGCTTCTTAGGTTCCACCTTTAACAAAAAGAATTTCAAAGCACCCATACCTATAATATGGTATAAATGCTGTTTTTCAGCATCGGTAAAGTCTTCAATTTTACCCAAGCTTTCTGCCTGTTCTTGGGCTGCCCTTTCCATATCAGCAATCAAATCATCGGCATCGACTACCGTACCCTCGCGAGATTTCATTTTGCCCGAAGGTAAATCTACCATGCCATATGATAAATGGTATAAGCCCTTAGCCCAGCTTTTGCCCAACTTTTGCAAAATCAGGAATAGTACTTTAAAATGGTAGTCCTGCTCGTTACCCACTACGTATACCGACTCGTCCATTTTATAATCGTTATACTTCAATTGAGCGGTACCCAAATCTTGGGTTATATACACTGAAGTGCCGTCGGCACGCAATACTAATTTTTGATCTAAGCCGTCCGCAGTCAAATCAATCCAAACAGAACCGTCTTCCTTTTTAAAGAATACGCCATTGGCTAAACCCTCCTCTATTATATCTTTACCCAATAAGTAGGTATTAGATTCATAATAGTACTTGTCGAAATTTACGCCCAGCTTTTTGTATGTTGATTCAAAGCCTTCATACACCCAGCCGTTCATTTTACTCCATAACTCTATAACTTCGGGTTTGCCGGCTTCCCAGTCTTGCAGCATTTGCTGCGCTTCTTGTGTCAAAGGCGCATTCTTTTTGGCTTCCTCTTCGGTTTGGCCTTGTGCTTTCAGGTCTTCTATCTGCTTCTTATATTCTTTATCAAAAAGCACATAATAGTTGCCTACCAGTTTATCCCCTTTCAAACCTGCGCTTTGCGGCGTTTCACCGTTGCCCCATTTTTGCCAGGCCAGCATTGATTTGCAAATATGGATACCCCTGTCATTTACCAGGTTGGCTTTAATCACTTCATATCCGCTAGCCGCTAAAATTTCGGCTATCGAATAACCCAACAAATTATTACGCACATGGCCCAAATGTAATGGCTTATTGGTATTAGGTGATGAATACTCCACCATTACCCGCTGACCATTCTGAGGTAGTAGGGTATACTCCGGCTGCATAACTTCGTTAATCAATTTACCTTGCCAGTAGCTATCGGCAATGCTGATATTCAAAAAGCCCTTAACCACATTAAAAGCTGATATTTCAGCCACTTGCTCTTGCAGATAAGCGCCTATGTCCTGCCCGGTTTGCTCGGGAGATTTACGTGATAAGCGGGTAATAGGAAATGTAACTACAGTAACCTGCCCCTCAAACTCTTTGCGTGTTTCCTGTAAATTAACGTCGGCTTCGGTAATTGTAACCTGGTATAAATGCTGAACGGCCGAAACTACGGCCCGGGTAATAAAATCCATCGGCCAAAATTAATTAAATTGCAGCACTTGCTGTAATACAAATTGCGCTGGCATCATTACCTATTCTTACAGCAGTACCTGAATATGAAAACCGAAAACGCATTTACCATTAATGTAACCTCCGAAATTGGCACACTACGGGCTTTGTTAGTGCACAGCCCAGACAGTGGCCTGGGTAAAGTAGTGCCCTCAAAAGCGCAGGACTGGCTTTTTGAAGACATTGTACACCTTGATACCATGCGCCGGCAAGAATATGATTACTACATCAAATTGCTGCTTTATTTTTTAGATGAAGACAAAATAAAAGGAAGGTTAAACGAAATTGACGCTGATGAAAGCCGCTCTTTTTTTATTCCGGAAAACTCGAATTTTCACAATTCAGTTAAAGTCATTGAAATTCAAAACCTGTTGGCTGATATTTTGAAAGATGAAGGCATCCGTAAAAAGCTGACTGCTTCGGTTTGTGCCATTGAAAATTGTACATACAGGTTGCAGTTGCAATTGATTGATACTGAACCTACAGAATTGGCAAAGATTTTAATCTCAGGAGCATTAAACAAGCAGGATATGATTTTTGCACCTATCCCAAATCTAATATTTTCGAGGGATATAGGCATTGCTGTTAATAATCACATCCTGATTAATAAACCTGCTAAAAAAGCCCGCTCGCGCGAAACCTTAATTGCCCGGTATGTTTTCTTTAATCATCCTTTGTTTAGTGCCTACCGTAATCATATCATAGAGATACCCGAAACGGTGCAGCATTTTTTGCGCCCCGGCGAAGACCATGAAGGTAAAACCACCATTGAGGGCGGCGATGTAATGGTTGTAAGCGCCAATCATGTACTTATTGGCTATAGCGAACGTACATCGATAAGTGGTGCCAATGAGGCCATCAAGCTGTTATTTGAAAATAAGGTAGTTGAAAAAGTGACTATTGTTAAAATACCGCATAAGCGCGACTATATGCATATAGATACCATTTTCACCCAGGTTAAACGCAATGTATGGGTGCTGTTGGGTTCATTATCAGCAACCGGTACACCTGATGCTACCGATGAGCCTATGGCCTGGTTCAGCGATAAAAAACAGAAGCACCATCTGGAAATTGTACAATTCAACCGTACAGGCCAGGCACCTAAAACTTTTAAAAGCCTCGAAGATTTGTTGATTGATATTAGTATCACCGATTTGCAGAGTGCTGAGCCGGTAGAATTTATATACTCGGGCAACAATGAATTTCCTTTTGACTCGCGTGAGCAATGGACTGATTCCTGCAATTTGCTTGCATTGCGCGAAGGTGTAGTATTGGGTTATGACCGAAATGACAAAACCGTACAAGCATTTAAGGATAAAGGCTTTCAAGTGATCAAAGTTGCTGATTTACTACAACAATTTGAAAAGAATGAGCTACACCCTCACCAAATGAAAGATACATTAATATTAATGCCTTCAGCAGAATTGTCAAGAGCAAGGGGCGGGTTTCATTGTATGAGCTTACCTATACTAAGAGACCCCATTTAGTCAAAACACAAATTATTTTATGTTTTACATAAAATAATTTGTGTTTAATAAAATCCTATAGTATATTTGTGTATCAATTACTACAAACATGAAAACTAATTCGCAATGGGTTCTTAAACTAATTAATGTATTACTGAAGTTAGCCTGGTATGCAACTGGTATAATTACCGTATTTGTATTAATTGTAGTCACCTGGCGGTTTTGTACAAGTGAGTTTTCAAATTATGATGCAGTAGTGCAATACTCCACACCTCCTAAGGCAAGTCACTTAAAGTCACTATCGCCTGATGCTGACAATATTATATTAGAACCTCAAGAGGCCGTTTTAAAAATGCAGCTTAAGGTAACATTATGGAGAAGCCTGCTTTTCTATGTAAGTTTTTTAGCTCTCCAATGCTTGGTAATGACTATTATTTACCAGCTCAGAAAGTTTTTTGGAACTTTAAAATCAGGCATCACCTTTAAATATGAGAACATCCGTCAGCTCAAAATTGCTGCATTGTGTTTTGCATTGCTTACACCACTGCATATGTGCGATGGCTTAATTACAGCTTTGATATTAAAACAGCATGTAAGAGATTTCAATTTAATGCATTTAGTTTGGAACGAGAGTTTTATTGGCCTTATGCTGGGAGCCGTTATTTATGTAATGGCAGATGTGTTTAAATATGGATTTGCTTTGCAGCAAGAAAATGAGGAGTTTGTATAATGCCGATTATTGTGAACCTCGACGTAGAGATGGCGAAAAAGAAAATGTCATTGAAAGAGTTGGCCGAACGGTTAGATATTAGCATGACTAACCTCTCCCTCCTCAAAACCGGGAAAGTAAAAGGTGTGCGCTTTGATACACTTGAAGCCCTTTGCCGCGAATTGAATTGTAAACCCGGCGATATATTAGATTATAAAGCTGATTAACATCCTATGCACAAAAGTGTTATTGATATATTAAGTATATAAATTGAACCATGCAGTTTACCTCAACAATATTAATGATACGCCCTGCGGCCTTTGGCTACAACGAACAAACCGCTGAAAGCAACGCTTTTCAAACCATTGGCAGCAACCAACAACAGGTACAGCAAGCAGCTTTGCAGGAGTTTGATGCGATGGTTAATTTATTGCGGCAGCATGATATTGATGTGATTGTACTAAATGATACGGATGAGCCGGTGAAACCGGATGCTATATTTCCAAATAATTGGGTAAGCTTTCACGAAAACGGGGATGTAATCCTTTACCCTATGCAGGCGCATAACCGGCGGCTTGAGCGCCGTGAAGATTTAATCAGGAAGCTGGAAGACCATTATCAGGTAAATCATATTATTGATTTGAGCAGGTTCGAAATACAGGATAAATACCTGGAAGGCACCGGCAGCATGGTACTCGACAGGGAAAACAAAATTGCTTATGCCTGCCTCTCACCACGCACAAATGAAGAAGCATTAGAAGAATTTTGCCGTTGTGCCGGCTACACAACTTTTACTTTTAATGGCGTTGATGCGAAAGGGCAGGCTATATATCACACCAACGTGTTAATGTGCATGGGCCATAAGTTTGCTGTAGTGTGCCTGGAGTGTGTAAAAGATGATAATGAGCGCCGAAGGTTAGCAGAGCAAATTCATCATACCGGAAAAGAAATTGTGGAAATCACATTTTCTCAACTGGCACAGTTCGCCGGTAATATGCTTGAGGTGGCCAATAAGCAAGGGCAACCGAAGCTGATTATGTCTTACCGTGCCTATCAATCACTAACAGAACTGCAAAAAGCTAAGTTGGGAAACTATGCTGAGTTATTGCATCCTGGTTTAGAAACCATTGAAAATAACGGTGGTGGCAGTGCCCGGTGCATGATGGCCGAAGTTTACTTACCGGTGGCCGAACATTAGTACAAAAAGTTTCTTGTTTCGATACTTTTGCAGCATTTATATATTGAATCAATGACTGATTTAAACCTTCGTTTAGCTACCGAAAATGACATTCCTCAACTGATGGATTTAGTTGCAGGCATAGTACCCCTGATGCAGGCAGCCGGTAATTTTCAATGGGACAGCACTTACCCGAATGCTACTGTATTTACAGAAGATATTAAGCTGAATCAGCTTTGGGTAGCTGAGGTAAACGGCCAGGTAGCCGGTGTAACAGCTATTACCACAGACCAGGACGATGAATATGCGGATGTGGGCTGGGATATTACAGAAACGGCCATTGTAACACATCGTTTAGCAGTTGGAGCAGATTATCAGGGCTTAGGTATTGCAAAAGCTTTGCTGCAAAAAGCTGAAGATGTAGCCCGCGATCGCGGTATACCTGTATTACGCATTGATACCAACAGCGAAAATAAAGCGACCCAAAAATTGTTTCCTAAGTTGGGATATAATTTGGCAGGCGAAATTACACTGGCGTTTCGAGAAGGGTTGAGGTTTTTTTGCTATGAGAAGCGATTGGATATTTTATAACATAATAACTAAACAAACAGAACTTGCCACTTCGACTATAATATGGCAATGGCAAGTTCTGTTTGTAGCTGCAAAACGTTAAGGCTTTTTATTTAAATTGTCTACCTTATCAAAGTATTCATCTTGTAGTTTCAGGGTTTGAGTATCTGCTTTAACGTTTTTAAGCACATCAGTAAATACCTGCACTTCGTGGTCAGCCATTAATTTGCCCAATTTAGCAGTAGCTGTAGCGCCCTCACCTGCATAATGATTAGGGTAACCTGCATACCACCATATAGGTGTATATAAATTTGGTGTTTTTAAACGATTTTGGTTTGCGCCGGATTCGCTTGCTGCTTTTTCCATCTGCATCAAATCCGGCCTTAAATAAAGCAAGGTGGAGGTTTCGTGCTCACCGGCATGCATGTCATTGGCAGCGTCAGATTTACGCATTTTGTTTACCTGCGCATTAAATGTAGGGTCACCATCCGGTTCAACTAAAAATACAGCATAATTACGCCGCTTATTTAATAGCGACTGCATAAAGAAATGTAGAAACTCCGGATTGCCACCATGACCGTTCAGGATCACGATTTTATTAAAACCATTCCGGCCAATTTCATCGCAAACGGCTTCAAGTAAAGGATAAATCACGTTACTGGGCAATGCAATTGTGCCATACTGCTGCCGGGCTTCGTTAATTTGCCCATAAAAATAATCAGGGAACACCACTGCATATTCATTTTGCGTAGCCCGCGCAGCTATCTCACGCACATGAATTAAATCGGTACCCAGAGGTGAATGCGGGCCATGCTTTTCTAAAATACCAATAGGCAGCACACACGTACGGTTAGATTGCTGTAAGGCTGCCGGAAAATCAGAAGCTGTAAGCTCATCCCAACGGGTATGCAATTTTTGCTGGGCATAAACAGCGCTGCTACCCAATAGCGCCAGGGCCAATAAAAGTTTTTTCATGAAGGGAGGTATATAAATGGTTTATGCTGTACAATATCGTTATTATACAAAGCATAACCTATACCTCATGTGAGATTTTATCATCCAAAAGACTGACGGAAAGCCACCAAAATGGCCAAAAAGGTATCACGGTCCAAATCAGGTTCTGCAGGGCGCTCAGGTTTCAACAGCTTGCCCTTCTCGTACTTTACCGGGAAAAGATTGATAAAGTCATGCAATGGCAATTCATACTTTAACCAAGTACTTTTATTATAAATCTCTGCTAGTTTCGATTCAAACTGACTTACCCGGGCTGCGTCCATAAAGCAAAGATAGCAAGAATAGCGGCTATGCTGTTAAATATTGGCCCCGCCCCGGCTTACCACTGCTGAAACGGATGTTCTGACAGGTAAGAATTGTAATACCGCTTATCGCCCGTTACTTCGGCATCTACCCAGGGCGGCAATTCAAATTTTTCGTCTTCGCTGTCCAGTTCCAGTTCCGCCATCAGTAAGCCTGCATTCTGATCCTTAAAATCATCTACCTCCCAGGTTTTGCCGGCATACTCAATACAATAACGTACTTTTTTTACGCTATTCTGTGTAAGGCGCTCAATCAATTCCCGGGCTTCAGTTACCGGTATTTCATACTCGTATTCGCTACGGCTAAAACCTTGCGTTGCACCTTTAATGGTGATGTACCCATGCTTGTCAGTTGCCCGCACCCTAACGGTGCGTTGCGCATCGCTTACCAGGTAACCTTGTTCAAAGGGCGTCCCCACAGGCTTGTCAAGCTGCTGCCATTGACCGGCGTTCACTAAAAATTTGCGTTCAATTTCAACTCCCATAACTTTAATTTGCCGGTACCAGCTCAGTACTTTCTCCAACCGGCGTAGTAGCTTTGTTCAAAAAATCACGCGTAAGCTCGGTTATGTTCTTTTCGGTTTTACGGTTTTCGCGTTTTATTTTGTTAACTACCGGTTTATCTTGAACTTCAGGCGAAGCAAACAGTTCAATGGCCAATACATGATCATGCCAATCGCCAATATGGCTTTGCAAATCATCAATATACTGCTCATTAAACTCTACCCTATCCTGCAACGCCTTTTCGGATAGGCTATGATTATACATCAATACTTTCATTTGCTTGCGGCAGTCGTGCAGGCCTTCGTCAAAGTGTGGTATGGCCAGACTGCTGGCAATTTGCTTTAGCTGATCCTTATAGAAACCAGCTACCGATTTATCGGGCACCCGCTTTAAACTATTTTTTATACGATGATTGGCCCGTTTTAACTTTTTTAGGTATTGAGGTGCCTTTTGCTTAAATTCTTCGGCACATTGCTCCATGTGCTGGCGCTGTGTATGCTCAAACTCATCATTATGCAACTGGTACTGCTGCGCTAACTCCAAATTAATTTGTGAATTTCTGATTTCGCCGGCATGCTTAAATACTGCTTTAACCGGTTTAAACAACTTGAGCAATTTTTTATTACGGGTAATGGTTTGCATCAGGGTAAGCATGGCCCGTAGCTTTTTCACTTCTACCCGTAAAGTATGCAGTTGCTCTTTATCATCTGTTTTTAGATAGGCTTTCAGCCCCTGCTGCATCTTTTTCCAGTGTTTTGCCAAATATTTCGATTCGTCTTTCCTTTTCATTTCTCCTACCTCATTTACCTATTTGCCGGTTTTGCAATCTATCTGCTTATAAACAATAGAATAGGGTGCGGTACTGTCCAGTTCCTCACGGCCATTGCTCGCGTTTACCTTCCAGGGTTGCTGGTACAAACCCTTATCGGTCAGCTTAAATTGTACCTTTATACTATCACGCACGCCCTCCTGCGTAAATCTCCACAGACCAGAAATCATACTGTCGCGCTTAGTGCCGGCAAAGTTTCCTTTGCGCTGGTCTTTGCCATCGGGTATCCATAGCATATCGCCATTTACATCGCCTTTGGTGATATGTAACGTGAGCCGCGTTGTATCCTGGTTAGCTGTCCCTGCAGTACTGATATAGCATAAGGTATCTGCTTGTGCTTCCTTACTGTCTTTATTTACCACGCCATATTTGCTGGGTGGCGGCTTTTGCTTCGAATCTTTATTATGACAGGCAACAGCAGCGATGGCAACTGCCGAAACAGTGATTATATTTCTTAATTGGGTTTTCCACATACCAAATACAACAAGTTGGTTTACATTCAGTTTGTAACAGCCATATTAATATCGTTTGTGAGATTTTGGCATAATTACATTTGGTTGTATCTTGCCTTTTTTTGACCGTTGCATGCTAAAAAAACTTCCGCACCCGATTACCCTGCTCATGCTTATTTTGTTGCTGGCCGCCATAGCTACCTGGCTGGTACCTGCCGGTAAATATGATACCCTGAGTTATAATCAGGGGAATAACTTTACCTATGCGCATGATAACGAAACCAAAGCGCTTCCATTTAGCCAGCGTATTTTGGATAGTTTACATATCCGCATCAGCATAAAAAGTTTTCAGCAGGGCAGCATCCGTAAGCCGGTATCGGTGCCTGGCAGTTACCATCATTTACCCCAGCAACGTCAAAGCTTCATTGAAGTGATCCAAGCGCCGCTGAGAGGCATTTATGATAGTGTGGACATTATGGTGTTTTTGCTGATGATAGGCGGCTTTATACAGGTATTTTATGCTACCGGTGCCATGGAAAGCGGCTTGAGCGCCCTGTCTGCACGCATGAAAAGGCACGAAGGCTGGCTTATTATTATCCTCACATTTTTGTTTTGTTTTGGCGGGGCATCTTACGGGATGGCCGAAGAAGGCCTGGCCTTTTATCCAATTTTAACGCCCTTGTTTTTGGCTGCGGGTTATGATGCGCTAATTCCGGTAGCTGTAATTTTTGGTGGAACCCAATTGGGTACGCTGGCTTCGTTCTCCAACCCTTTTGCTACCATTATTGCCTCCAATGCTGCAGGTATTAACTGGACCGATGGTTTGTATTTACGCTTAGGTGTTTTTGTGGCCAGTACCGCTTTTTACATCTACTATATTGTGCGCTATGCCAACAAAATACGTAGCCAACCTGAACTCTCGCTGGTTTACCGCCATAATGGAGCAGTTCCGGCTCTATTTGCAAACAATACTACTTCGGAAAAGCCGCTTCAGTTAAAAGTTAAATCGCAGCTTTTGTTATTGGTATTTCTGTTCACCTTTTTGGTGATGATTGGTGGAGTTATCTTTTTAGACTGGTGGTTACTTGAAATGTCGGCCGTATTTTTGGTGTCGTCTGTGCTGGTTGCACTCATTCAACGCATGAGCGAACCTGATTTTATTAGCAAGTTTATTCAAGGTGCTGAGGGTATGCTGGGTGTTTCACTCATTATTGCTACTGCCCGTGGCATTACGCAAATTCTCAACAACGGCAACATCAGCGATAGTATTTTATATTATACATCTCATGCAATCAGTCCATTGCCACATGCAGCTTTTATAATTTTATTGATGGTGCTGTACATGGTATTTAACTTATTTATTTCAAGCACCTCGGGTATGGCTGTGGTTACCATGCCGATTATTGCCCCATTGGGATATATGGTAGGCGTTCCGGGCTTTGTGATTGTAAATTGTTATTTGTTTGGAATGGGCATAATGGGTTTTTTATCCCCCACTGGCCTAATCTTGCCTAACCTCACCTTGGTAAATGTGAGTTTAAAAACATGGATCAAGTTCATTTGGCCTTTCCTTGTGTTTCTTTTCATTGGATGCAGCTTGATACTGGTAATGAGTTTATGATTACCACCACAATATGAATTTAACTAAAAATTAAAACCACTACCAGTTTGATAGGTTTTTCTAATAAATAACAACCACCATGGAAAAACCAATTTCAAGAAAAGAACACGGATTTACCGATTATTCTTACATACCATTAGCCCTGCTTGCACCAAAATTATTCGGTTTTAACAACGAAGATAAGGCAGTAACATTAACACGTGCGTTAGCCGGCAACATTATGGCCTCAAGTTTATTTACCCGCGCCGAATGGGGCTTGTTCAAAAAGATGCCTTATAAATATCATTTGGCTTTAGACGTAGCCGCAGGCGTATTTGCACTAAGCGCCCCCTGGCTATTTGGCTTTTCCAAAAATAAAAAAGCGCTCGGCACCTTTATTGGCTTAGGCTTGATGGGTATCATGGCCGGGAGCTTGTCGCGCGCCGAAGAGATGCCTGCGAAGAATTAGGCAGTAAAGTAACTTTCAAATGCTTGCAGCCCTTTAATGCTGTTGCAACACCTTTTCTGAAATAACTGTGAACAATAATTGCAGCAACCTGTTAGATAATTAACTCAAAGGAAATTATTTTTATGGAAAATACAGTGTCGTACGAAAAAACATTTTGGTTAGGCGGCGAATTCGAGGTGAACCGTTTAGGTTATGGTGCAATGCGCATTACAGGCAAAGGCATCTGGGGACCTCATGCCAATCATGATGAATCTATAAATGTGTTAAAACGTGCAGTTGAGTTGGGTGTGAATTTTATTGATACTGCCGACAGCTATGGCCCCAACGTATCTGAGGAATTAATTGCCGAAGCCCTGCATCCTTATAAAGAGAATCTGGTAATTGCTACCAAAGGTGGCTTACTACGTACAGGCCCGGATCAATGGCCGATTGATGCAAGCCCTGAACATTTGCAGGACGCTTTAGATGGAAGTTTAAAACGATTGAAAGTAGATCAGATTGATTTATACCAGTTGCATCGCATTGACTCTAAAGTGCCTGCCGAAAAAACTTTCGAATTTTTAAAAGGGATACAAGAACAGGGTAAAGTGAAGCACTTAGGTTTATCAGAAGTTTCAGTTGAAGATATACAACTCGCCCAGCAATACTTCGAAGTAGTTTCAGTGCAAAATATGTATAGCGTAGATAACCGAAAATGGGAATCTGTATTAGAGTATTGCGAAGAGCATAATATCGCCTTTATTCCCTGGTACCCGCTTAATGCAGGTAATGTAAAAAGCCAGGAAGTACTGCAGCGCGTGGCCGATCGCCGTGGCGCAACCGTACATCAGGTAGCTTTAAGTTGGCTGTTGCATCATTCTGATAATATCCTGCTGATACCAGGAACTTCAAGCGTAGCACACCTGGAAGAAAACATGAAAGCTGCAGGTGTTGAACTTACCGAGCAGGACATGGAAGAAATGAATGACATTTCTCAAGGCTAAAATATTGAGTTCGTACAGTGTTTGTTAAGTAGAGCGGGGTGTTGGGTAAACTAACATCCCGTTTTTTGTTCAGTGCGTTTAAATATACTACGAGGTGTGTATGATTGTTAACTACACTACTTTGTAAATCTTAAACTTTAAAATCAATTGATAAAATGCAGACACCGAGCAACAGATATATAATTCTGCAGTATATACCTTTACCGGGCGCAAAAATATATACTGCAGAATGTTTAAACGCTAAAAATTAGCTACCCTAAAAGGCTTTACATCTACGGTTTCCCATACTTTTTGGGTAATATAAGGCTCGTTCTGCTTCCATGCTTCCAGTTCTTCATCGCTTTCAAACTGCATCATCATTACCGAACCTATCATTTTGCCGTCTGCATTTAAAATTGCACCGCCCTGTATGTAGTTTCCTTTTTCTTTTAAAACCTTGGCACCATCCAAATGATGAGGACGCACGTCCATGCGGCGCTTTAGCGCATCTTCATCAGTATAGTCGTATCCTGTAATTAAATATTGATTCATTTTATTTTAAAGTTGAGTTATAGGTGAACAAGCAGGCTATACACCTGTTTTTAATTATTCAAACATATTAAAAGCTAAGTAAAACAGCGCTTCGGTATCACTATTTTAATTGAAATCCGTAGTAACTGTAATCAGTAACAATTAAAGATTAAAGCGAACTAGAGTGAAAGCTTAACAAATATTTTTATAACATTTGCCAATTATACATTTAACCAATGAACACCGACCAGCTTAAACAGAATTTCGAAGACATATACCAACATGCAGCGGCGCATATTTATTTTTCGCCGGGTCGTGTTAATCTGATAGGCGAACATATAGATTATAATGGCGGCCTGGTAATGCCCTGCGCTATTACATTCGGCACCTGGTTGCTCATTGCGCCCAATCAGGATCAGGTACTTCGTTTCCGGAGCGTAAATTTCGATGAGCAGGGAGAAGTCAAAGTGCAATCTTCCTACCAAAAACAACAGAAGAGCTGGTATAATTATCCCTTGGGGGTACTTCAGCATTTTGCTGAAGACGGGCACACATTGACCACAGGGTTCGATTTTCTGTACTTTGGCAATCTGCCGGTAGGTTCTGGGTTGTCATCTTCTGCTTCAATTGAAATTGTAACGGCTTTTGCTTTAAATGAAATACTGAACGCTGGTTATAAAAAAGTAGAACTGGTGAAGCTGGCCAAATGGGTGGAAAATAAGTTTATCGGGCTCAACAGCGGTATTATGGACCAGTTTGCTGTAGCCTTTGGCAGCGAAGGAAAAGCAATTGAACTGGACTGCGAAACATTGGATTACCACTTGGTAGATGTTGATTTAGGGGAATATCTGTTAGCCATTATTAATACGAACAAACCCCGCAAGCTGGCCGAATCTAAATACAACGAACGCGTGGCCGAATGCGCACAAGCCTTAGCTGCATTGCAACAAGAGTTACCGATCAAAAATTTGTGTGATATCAATGCTGACACTTTCAGGCAACACGCACATCTTATAACCGATGCTACAGTAGCTAAACGTGCACAACATGTAGTGGAGGAAAACGACCGGGTTAAACAGGCAGCCCAATTATTAAATAGTGGCGACTTAACAGGCTTTGGCCAGCTGATGTATGCCTCCCATCATTCTTTACGTGATTTATATGAGGTGAGCGGCATTGAACTTGATACCATTGAAGCTTTCAGCGAAACTTTTGACGGCGTAATTGGAGCCCGCATGACGGGTGCCGGTTTCGGCGGATGTGCTATTGCATTAGTTAAACGGGATGCTTTTGAAGATTACAGCTCAAAATTGACTGAACACTATACCCAAAAGATTGGCTATGCGCCAACAGTATATAGCTCTGTAATTGCTGATGGCGTGCACGAAGTAAAGGCGAATTAAGCCATGTATAAATATTTAAATTACTTTTGCTACCGCAATTGATCAGCACGTTACTATGCGCAAATTAAAGTTAGATGAACTAAACCGGGCCACTGTTGATGAATTTAAACAGCAGGATAAACTGAATATTGCAGTGGTGCTGGATAATGTGCGCAGCATGCATAATGTAGGCTCTATTTTTCGCACCTGTGATGGTTTTGCGGTAGAGCAGGTAGTGCTGTGCGGCATTACCGGCCAGCCTCCTCACCGTGAGATTGAAAAGACAGCATTGGGCGCTACCCAATCAGTATCCTGGACCTACGCAGCAGATACGCTAAGCGCTGTTAACCAACTACGCGCTGAAGGATATCGCATTGTTGCCATTGAACAGGCCGAAAACAGTGTGATGCTGAATGAGTTTCAGCCGCAGGACGACGTGAAATATGCCTTGATATTTGGTAATGAGGTAAATGGCGTGGATGACGAAGTAATGCAAACAATTGATACCTGTATTGAGATTCCACAGTTCGGTACCAAGCATTCATTTAATATCGTGGTATCAGCCGGTATTGTACTTTGGGACTTTTTCGCCAAGCTTAACTTTTAAAACACTTTTTACAAAGCAAAAGAGTAAGCTTTTGGCTTACTCTTCTCTATCCATTTCTTTTTTCAGTACTTTACTTTTAAATACCGTCTTTACAATATCGCTTAACGCAGCAAATGTGTTCTTTGCTTCCTGAGCCATACTGTGGGGAGCGAAAAAGCGGCTGTATACTTCCTTGCTCCAGGGCTTGGTGAATATGTCGTAATAATACTGCTCGTGTGGGTTTACCAGCACTTCAATATCATCTTTCCACTCATAGTTATTGGTGAGGAAGGTAGGATGTGTGCGGCACATAATTTTGTAGCCCATGGAGTGTCTGGGTAAATAATCCAGAAAAAAATCTCCAAAGTCCTGTTGTGGTTTGAACCCAATCACTTCTTTATCATACATCACCAGCTTTCCATCAATCTCCTGAATCAACCATTTATGCGAATCTTTGGGAATCAGGTACTCACCAAGTAATGACGGGGTTTCCATATAGCCGCGTGGCGATACACGGGTAATTTCACTTACAAAGGTAATGGGATCATCCACATGTTCCAGCACATGGCAGCAGGTACTGTAATCAAACTCTTTGTCTTTAAAAGGCAGGCTTTCACCATCGGCACAAACAAAAGTTTGATTGTTATAAACATACACATTACCGCTGCGGTGGGTATTATCGCTGGCATCGTATTTATCTACTACTACGTTAGCGCGCGGATGGGGATTATGACCACCGCCTACGTCCAGTACGCGATCGGTTTTTTTAACATTGATATGATATCGGTTTTTAGGTGTGCCAGTCTTCATGAAATAGCAATTATCAATCAGGATTTTACCGCCTAAAAGTAAACAATATTTCGTGATTGATTAATTTTTTAAATATTAATTTTCGGGAGACGATTTACCTTTTACACCACACATTAGGCGGCTGTTATTGTTGTATGGACATGGCAAAATTTATTGAACTGATAGACAAAAATAACCGGAACACATTAGTGAATGTAGACAACATTACCTCTGTGGTAATTTACAAAGACCCGGCAGAAGAGGTGAGAATTTACTTTTTAGGCAATGATGATTCGTACCTCACCATTAAAGAAACTTACGCCGAAATTAAGGAGATGCTGAAGGTAGTGACTGACGTGAGTACCAATTAAAATAAAAGAATCCATCAGGGTAAGCATATTAAAAACTTACCCTGATGAATATAGAAATTAAGCTTCAAATTTATAGCCTACTCCTTTTACCGTAGACACATAAGTGTCGCCAAGCTTTTCGCGCAGTTTGCGGATGTGTACATCAATGGTTCGGTTGGTTACCACTACCGAGTCTTCCCAGATGTTTTTCAAAATTACATCGCGGGTGTATACCTTACCGGGTTTTGATGCCAACAGATAAAGTAACTCGAATTCCTTTTTGGCTAACACCACTTTCTCGCCGTCTTTGAATACCAGATAAGCTTCGCGATCAATGGTAAGGTCTGATACTTGTAACTTATTTTCGGTGGTTTCTTCCGGTGCTGCGTTTCTGCGCAAAATAGCATTGATACGGCTTACCAGTGCACGTGGCTTTATGGGTTTGGCAATGTAGTCATCGGCACCCACATTAAAACCGGCAATTTCTGAATACTCTTCGCTGCGTGCAGTTAAAAACACCATGAAGGTATTTTTAAATTCGGGCATGGTACGCATAATGCGGCAGGCTTCAATGCCATCCATTTTAGGCATCATAATGTCCAGCACAATCAGGTCAGGCATAATGCGTTTGGCCTCGGCAACAGCTTCTTGTCCGTTGTGGGCTAAATAAACCTGGTATCCTTCCTTCTTTAAATTATATTCAATCAGCTCTAAAATATCAGGTTCGTCATCTACAATTAAAATCTTTTGTTTAGCGGTTGAACTCATAGAATAGTAATTTTGGTATAAAAGTAGCTGACTTTTGATTGCAAATGGTTAATACAATATTAACAAATTGTTAAAGGACACATTTTTTTAACCTTTTATTGAGCTTTAGTAAAAGTTTTGTTTAAAAACGCTTTCAAATCATCGCCGGTAATGTTTTTAGCCACGATAACTCCGTTCGGATCTATGATGAAATTAGAAGGTATAGCCTCTACCAAAAATTGTTTGGCTGTAGGATCATCCCACTTTTTCAGGTTTGAGGCCTGCTGCCAGGTGATATGATCGGCCTGAATAGCTTTCTGCCATGCAGCCTTGTCATCGTCTAATGACAGGCCCAGCACATTGAAGCCTTTATCTTTAAAAGCTGCATATTGCTTTACAATGTTTGGGTTTTCGGCGCGGCAAGGCGGGCACCACGAAGCCCAGAAATCCAGCATTACGTATTTGCCTTTGTAATCACTTAACTTAATTGGCTTGCCGTCAATAGTAGTTGAGGAAAAGTCAGGCGCCTTGTGCCCTATAGATACTGGTTTTACGCGTTCCATTTGCTGAATGAACTTTTGCACCAGCGGATCATGGTCAAACTTGCCTTTTATATCGTCAGCGTAGGTTACAAGTTGCTGCTCGTATCTGCTTGGGTCTACCGATAAAGCTGCATAAAATGCGGCCAGCGAATTTTTGTTTTTATCTATAAACTCAAGCGTAGCTTTACTACCCTCATCAATATTTTTTAAAAGTATTGGCCGGTAGACTTCTAACAGCGAATCGCGGTTCTTGTGTTCCTGCGCTTCGGCCTCAAACTGAGCGGTAAGTTTGGCGTTCTTAGCGGCATATACATTACCGATGCGGTTAAACTCCTGTATTTTTTCAGATTCAGGAGAACCAGTCACCTCGTAACTATGCGAGCTATCAGCCATGTCTGATTTGAAATTAATATCATCACCGTTCTTGGCAATAAAATCAAATATATTTTCGCCTATTTGTAATTTGAACAACTTATCATAAGGCGCTGCATGTTTGAACTGAAAGGTATGCTGGCCATTGATGGTTGCCGAATCTACCTTGCGCATTTCGGTACTGTCTATTTCAACCAAAAAAACAGTTTGATCAGGCTTAACATTATCTACATTGCCCGACACGGTAAATGTTTTTTCGTTTTTGCAGGATGATATTGCTGCCACGGCAGCCACCATCAGTCCGCACACATATAAAGGGGTTTTCATATTATTTACTTTCTAATGCTTTGGTTAATATACGGGTAGTTTCCTTAGGGTCGATTTTACCTTTCGAGCGTTTCATAATCTCGCCCATAAACAATCCTAATACGCCTTTTTTACCTTTTTGGTATTCCTTTACCTTATCCGGGTATTTTGCCAGCGCTTCAGAAACATACTGCTCCAGTTCGCTGGTATCATTACTTATGGTTAAGTTCAATTCAGCAGCCAGCTGCTTTACCTCTTTTCCGGGTTGTTTAATTAATGCCGGGAACAATTGCTGTGCCGCTGCGGTGTAGCTTACCTCATTGCTTTGCACCAGTTCAATAATTTCCGCCAGTTGTGACGGGGCTACTTCAAAATTGCTGATACTTTGAGCGGTTTCGTTGAGGTATGATTTAACAGGGCCCATTAACCAGTTGGCGGCTGATTTATAATGCGGAGTGGCAGCGATCAGGCTTTCAAAATAATAAGCTATATCAAATTCGGCCGTCAATACACCGGCATCATAAGCAGACAAGCCTAACTGCTGCGTGTACTTATCAAATAACTCGTTAGGCAGTGCAGGCATACTTTTTTTCACCTGTTCGAGGTACTCGGGGGTAAGTTGCACAGGTTGCAAATCGGGCTCCGGAAAGTAGCGATAATCATTAGCCATCTCTTTCGATCGCAGCACTGAGGTCTGACCGGTATCGGCATCAAAGTTCAGGGTATTTTGCTCTATGTAACCACCGGCTTCAATTACACTTACCTGCCGGGCAAATTCATGCTCAATAGCTCTCTGTAAATTGCGGATAGAGTTTAAGTTTTTAACCTCACAGCGGTTGCCCAATTTGGTTTCGCCTTTTAGCTTTACCGATATGTTGGCATCGCAGCGCATACTGCCCTCTTCCATATTACCATCACAAATGTTCAGGTAACGTACCAGCTTACGCAACTCGGTTAAATATTGTACAGCTTCTTCACTACTGCGAATATCGGGATCAGAAACAATTTCGAGCAGAGGCACTCCTGCCCTGTTCAAATCAATCATTGAATTTGCGCTGCCTTGCTCGTGTATACTTTTACCGGCATCTTCTTCCATATGAATATGGTGGATGGCGATATTCCGTTCAGTGCCATCAGCCAGCTTTACAGGCACATAACCTCCTACACAAATCGGGTATTGGTCTTGAGTTACCTGGTAGCCTTTAGGCAAATCGGCATAAAAATAATTTTTACGGGCGAAGGTATTGTACAAGCTGATCTCACAATGGCAGGCCAAACCCAATTTTACTGCATACTCAACTGCAGTTTTATTCAGTTTAGGTAAGGTACCCGGATGCCCTAATGACACGGCGCTTATGTGCTGATTGGGCCCTGCCCCATAAGCTGCGCTATCTGAAGAAAATATTTTGCTTTGTGTAGATAACTGTACGTGAACCTCGAGCCCTACCACCAATTCGTACTTTGGGTTTGTTGCAACCTGTTCTGCCATTCGATGTAGATAATTAGACACTTATGCGTTGCTGCATACCCGGCAAATGTAATTAATACTTACCAATTCTGCTTCATGCCGTCACATTCGGCATAAACGTTGAACACAGCACCTTAAACGCCTTTTAACTGATTCTACTTAAATAATATTACTAAGTTAATAACAACCGCTTGCGTTTATAGACAATACGGGTTTTATCAACAATTAAAATTGTTGATATTGAATAATAAACTATTCTGAAGAACTGCTGTTTGAACTCATAAATCTATCAATTAATTGACGTTGCTAATCATGTTTGCCTTTGGCTAACCTTTTTACTAACAGTGTTTATGAATACAGATACCATGATAAAACCTGCATTTAAAAAGGCAGGATCAGATGATTTTTTTAAGGAGCTCAATCAGGAAGTACAAAAACGAGTGCTTACCAATAAAAAAGTACAACAAAAAATAGTAATTAAGTCTGTTTTATTGGTGGTGCTATACTTTGCAATTTACAGTTGTATTCTTTTATTCGGGAATAATACCCAGCTACTTTTCTTCTTTTACATTGCCACCGGCTTTACCATGATTATGGTTTTCCTTAACGGATTTCATGATGCCGCGCATGGTGCTGTGTTTAAAAGCCGCCGCCATAACGAATGGTATACTTATGTGCTTGAACTATTCGGCAGCAATAGTTATATCTGGAAAAAGCGTCATTTATTGCTGCATCACCCCTATCCGAACATGCAGCACTGGGATATTGATGTAAAGCAAAGCGATATAGTACATATCTTCCCGGAAAGTCCGCGCAAAAGGGTGCATGAGTACCAGCACCTGTATATGTGGCCGCTTTACTTATTTTATACAATGAATTGGTTATTTGTACGCGATTTTAAGGATTTCTTCGGCACTAAAGACAATTACCTGAAGCGGGTAACCAAAATACCTGCCATTGAGTACGTAAAGCTGTTTGCGGCAAAAATTCTCAACCTGTTCTTATTATTGGGCTTACCCATCATGGTGCTTAATCAGCCCTGGTATATGGTATTGGCTGCATTTTTAGTAATGCACCTAACGGCAAGCGCCTTCGGTGTAACGGCGTTGCTTTCTACACACGCCGATGAGCATGCCGAATTTCCGCTGCCACCTGAGGACGGCCGCATAGACATGACATGGGCTATGTACCAGATACAGGAGACAAAAGATTTCAGTCCGGACAGCAAAGTAGCCAATTTCTTATTTGGAGGGTTCAACCATCATGTGGCCCATCATTTGTTCCCAACAGTGGCTCACACTTATTACCCGGCTATTACACCCATCATACGCGAGTTTGCTGAAAAGTATGACCTGCCTTATCGTTCGTACCCAATGGTAACTGCAATACGCTCACACTTTATGTTGTTAAAGAAAAGCGGTATACCGCACGAAAGCATTTTTGCTACAGGCGAACTTTAAAAGACATTTCGGAGCCGCAAAAGAGGCCAGTCAGTATTTACTGACTGGCCTCTTTTGCCCAGTGCTGATGGTAAATTGCCCCCAAACCGGGCTTAACATCCGTGATTAAAAATATACCGGTGCCGTACTCACGGGCGGTTTTGTTTTCAACACCACCAACCCTAACGATTTTGCCTGATAACGGCTGCAAATCACTTACATCGTTATCATCGCTGATATAAAGTATATGATTTGCTTTTAGCCAAGCCGGCGCCCAAAGCGCAAAGCTGCTGTTCAAACTTACCACATCAGGCAATTTGTATTGCTTATGGTAATAATGTATGGCTGCTGCTTCGCCGTAATTGTCGGTAAATATTACGGTTTGGCGTTGCTGTGCAGGTGATAGCTGATGATAAGCTGCTGCCGTTTTCTGAACCATTTCTTCCCAACCAAACATGTCGGCATAATCCTGGGTGATGGGATGTATTTTTTGATCTTCCCAGGTAGTAGTAAAGTTTAAAGATTTGAAGTGCTGATGAACATAAGTAAAAAAGCGCTTGGTTTGGCTAATAGGCAAAACAGGCAATACAATTGGCAGCAACAGCAGATTAGGAACTACCACTAAAAAAAGTAAACCTCCAAGTAAAACAGGTTTCCATTTATTGACCCAATGCGATAGTATTGCCCCTCCGGCAGCGAACAACATGGGATAAGCACCGAAGAGGTAATAAGCTTTACCATTCATCTTTAACAGGAAAATAAAAACTAACAAATAAGCCAGGCCAATAAACCTATAGGGTTTCAAATACCTGCTTGTTAGTACGGCAATTAAGCCTATCATCCAGATTAGCCCGGCTAAACCGTTTACCAAAAATTGCTGAATGATGAAATCAGCAGGGTTAACGTAATCCAGCTGTTCAGCTTTCAACTTGCGCATATGGGTAATTACCGGCCAGTGATGCAGGTACTGCCATATGATATTAGGTAAAAAAACGATGGCGGTTATGAGTAAGGCTAATAATGTAGTTTTGTTAAGAAACCGTTTACGTTGCGGTGTAGCCAATACGCCAATTAATAAAGCGAAGGCAAAAAACGCCATACTGTATTTGGTAAGCATACCTAAGCCAACAACCAGACCCAACTCGTATAAGTACATTCTTCGCCCGCTGTTTATACATTTCACAGTAAGCCATGCAGAAATTACCCACCATAGCTGATCAAATACCACAGGCTGAAACAGGTAATCGCTGGCAGAAAACGCAGGTGAAAAAATAAGGCTCAAACATGCCAGGGCTACAGCAAACCGGCCGCCGCCAAATTCTATCACCATTAAACCGGTAAACCACACTATTAATCCGGCAGCAATAGCAGGAAATATACGGGCTGCTATCAGCGATTTGCCGAATAACGTAATACTCAATTTAGCTAATAACCCAATTAATGGAGGCACCTCTTTATACCCCCAATCCAAATGGTCGCCCAAGGCTAAATGCAGCAGTTCATCCCGGTGAAAGCCAAAGTGCGGAGCGGCTAAAAAGTTAAGCAGTAATTTTAATGCAACAAACGCAAGTAAAAGAGTGTAGTAGCTTTGAAGCTTGTATTTTTGTAAGGCTGACATGGTTGTGTTGCCCTAAAATTATACATTACTTTCCATTATATAATGGGTCTATCTGCCTGATATGAAAATACATATTAAAAACATGGTTTGCCGCCGCTGCCTAATGGCTGTTGAGGATTTGCTCAGACAGGCAGGTTACACTGTTAAAGAAGTGCACTTGGGCGAGGCAATTATTGAAGAAAACCTCAGCGCTGATGATTTGCAGCAACTCAACCTAAAACTTAAGCATTTGGGGTTTGAATTGCTTGACAGTTATAAAGGCGGTATTGTTAACCAGATAAAAACCTTAATTATTGACCTGGTTCATCATCAAACCCAACCAATCAAAACCAATTTATCCGACTATTTAACAGCAAGAATACCTTACGAGTACAACTACCTCAGCAATACATTCTCTGAACTGGAAAGTAACACGGTAGAAAAATTTTATATTCAACAAAAGATAGAAAAAGCGAAGGAACTGCTTACATATGACGAGCTTACATTAAGCCAAATTGCCCACCAGCTGGGCTATAGCAGTGTAGCACATTTATCTAACCAGTTCAAAAGATTAACTGGCTTAACGCCCGGACATTTCAAAGCGATTGGAAGCAAAAAGCGGCATCGCATTGAAGACCTGTAAATAATGCAAAGAACACATAAAATTATGTAACAGTGTAAGCGCTGTTACCCCCTATCTTTGTGTTTATTAAATTAATTATGACACATACTTATCAAATCAGCGGCATGACATGTGCCGGCTGCCAATATAAAGTTCAACATTTACTGAGCCAGGTGCCCGGCGTTACCGGTACAGAGGTAGATTTGGCTAAAGGCGAGGCAACCATCGAAATGACCTCGCATTTGTCTGCCAGCACTTTTCAACTGGCGTTAAAAGATTATCCAAAATATCAATTAAGCGAAGCGGCTACTGAAACTTACCACGATAGTGCAACTAACGATGACACCCGCTCGTGGTTAGAAACGTATAAGCCTATTGTGCTCATATTTGGTTACTTGTTAACCATCTCGTTAATTGCCGGCAATACTGTTTTGGGTTTCGATTGGATAGTGGCTATGCGTGTGTTCATGGCGGGCTTCTTCCTTACATTTTCCTTCTTCAAATTATTAAACCTGGATGGCTTTGCCGACAGCTACCAGATGTATGATGTAGTTGCCCGTAAATTTAAAAGCTGGGGGTACATTTATGCGCTTATTGAACTGGCTTTGGGCATAGCTTATGCTACTGATTTTAACCCGGTAATTACTAATGGGGTGGCATTTATAGTAATGCTGGTAAGCATTGTAGGCGTATTGCAAACGGTATTGAATAAGCGTTCTATCCAGTGCGCCTGCTTGGGCGCCGTATTTAACCTGCCCATGAGTACTGTTACCATTATTGAAGACGGGCTGATGATTGCCATGAGTGGTATCATGTTATACCAGATGATATAGACGTTGGTATTTGCAGCTTTTGTTACATCATAAATTTAAATCCATTAAATAATAATGCTGTGCAATCTGTACTATTGCCCAGCATTATTATTTATTGCTCCGCCTCGATGAAATTTTTTCACCTTTGTTGTGCACTGTTACTTGTATGGACGGGTATATTCGGCCAGCAAAAGCTGAACAAAGAACCCAGTTTGGCCGAATACTCTTACTTGTTGTACGGTGACATTTATCCTGCCGTAAAACCTTACGGCATTGTAAAAGCTACCGGATTTTTTGTGAGCTATAATGGTAAAACTTATCTGGCTACTGCCAGCCACGTGTTTTCGGGCTGGAATGGCCATGATTATGAAACTTACTTCCCAAAACAGTGGTACATCAGATTATTAAAAAGAGGAAGCAGCACTTTTGACTTCTTTGCGTTGAATATTAGAAATGTTGTATACAAAAGCCCTTCTGTGCCCTATACACAAGAGCCGGATTTATGCCTGTATGAAGCACATATCCCGGCTGGCTATCAAATCAATCCGATCAATAAGTTTTTAAACGGCATTAGCAGTATTCCGGTTAGTGGTATATTAACCACTTATGGCTATCCGGCGCATTATTTAAAAACCAAGGCTGCTTCCCTGGCACTGCCGCCTGTCCGGTCAACACTCACCGCTTTAACCAGTATATCATCGAAATATGCCCTCCGTTTGGAAGATGGCAAAACCGACGAAGTTAACTACCGGGTAGGTTATGCTCGTTACGAACAAATAGGACCAGGATATTCAGGCAGCCCGGTATTTTATACGCAAAATAATCAAATTTACTTTGCAGGCATTTTAGCGTTCGGTAACTCACAGGTTGCCAATGTGGTTAAACCTCACTACCTGATGAAAGCGTTGAACAGCATTAAAGCGCAGGAAAAGAAATCAATTCGCTAATTATAACCTAACTGCCCTATCCCTTAAGAGATGGTCAGCCAATACCAAAGCAGCCATAGCTTCTACAATGGGTACGGCACGGGGAACCACACAGGGATCATGCCGGCCCTTACCCTGAATTTGGGCTGCATTACCTTCGGCATCAATGGTATTTTGGTTAGTCATGATGGTGGCCACAGGTTTAAAAGCAACTTTAAACTCAATAGGCATACCATTACTAATCCCGCCCTGAATGCCTCCTGAATAGTTAGTAAGCGTCTGCACAGCTCCTTCGCTGTTTCTGATGAAGATGTCGTTATGTTCAGAGCCCAGCATCTCGCTGCCTGTAAAACCCGAACCATATTCAAAACCATGTACGGCGTTGATGCTCAGCATGGCTTTACCTAAATCGGCATGCAGCTTATCAAACACCGGCTCGCCCAGGCCCACCGGGCAGCCGGTAATATAACAGCTCACTTTACCGCCAATAGTGTCGCCCTGCTTGCGTATTTCATCAATGCGTGCAATCATCTCTTCGGCAGTGGCCGGATCAGCACAGCGCACAATATTGCTTTCGCGAACCGAGATGAAATTTTCAGCGTTTTTGAAATCAACATTAGGCGCATCAATTTTACCAACACTGCTTACATGGGCCAGCACATCAATACCTGCCTGCTTAAGCAACAGTTTGGCAACAGCACCGGCTGCCACCCGCGCAGCGGTTTCACGGGCTGATGATCGACCTCCACCCCGATGGTCGCGGATGCCGTATTTAGTTTGGTAAGTATAGTCGGCATGTGATGGCCGGAAAACATCCTGGTTATGACTGTAATCTTTGGAGCGCTGGTCTTCATTCGGTATCAGCATGGCAATTGGGGTGCCCGTGCTTGTACCTTCAAACATACCCGAAAGTATTTGTACCGTATCACTCTCCTTACGCTGGGTGGTAATTTTTGATTGCCCCGGTTTACGCTTATCAAGCTCTGCCTGAATGTAATCCAGGTCTAACTCCACTCCTGCCGGACAACCATCAATAATAACCCCAATGGCTACGCCATGCGATTCGCCGAAGGTGGTAATACGAAATAATTGCCCGAAAGAATTGCCTGCCATAGTTGTACCGGATTATGAAGAAATATAGACAAAGGATAAAAGACTTTGCTATGCAAATATGTGAATTTTTGCGCAATAACCGTCCAGAACGTACAAAGGCCGGTAAATGCTTACCGGCCTTTGTGTTTCTTGCCTGATCGTACTAAACTGCCATTGCGTTCAGTATATCATATTGGGTAATTATTTCAATATTATCGTGTTCATCTTCTACCAGCACTGCGATGTTATCTTTATTAATCATTGCTGATATTTTATCGATAGATGTATTCAAATCCACAAAAGGAAACGGTGTGGTGGTGATGACCTTTACCGGTTGCGATTTCATTGACGGGTTTTCGAGCAACGAACTCAATATATCGCTCTCCGTGATTTTCCCAATCACCATGCCCTGCTGCGTAACCGGAATTTGAGAAATATTAAGCGTTTTTATGGTATTGATTGCCTCTAAAACCGTCTTCTCACTATCAATAGTAATGATTTCTGTGCTTTCCTTTTTACTGATGATATCGCGGGCGGTAAGCTTCTCATCTTTCAGGAAACCACGCTCGCGCAACCAGTCGTCGTTATACATTTTACCCATGTAGCGTGAGCCGTGGTCAGGAAAAATAACTACCACAACATCACCTTCCTTAAAGCGGTCTTTCATCTGGATTACACCTGCAACAGCAGAACCCGTTGAATTGCCGGCGAATATCCCTTCCTTACGGGCAATCTCACGGGTCATCAGGGCGGCGTCTTTATCGCTCACTTTTTCAAAATGGTCAATTAAGGTGAAATCAACATTTTGCGGTAAAAAGTCTTCGCCTATACCTTCAGTGATATACGGATATATTTCGTTCTTATCGAAAATACCAGTCTCCTTATATTTTTTAAATACTGAGCCGTAGGTGTCAATACCCAATACCTGGATGTTCGGATTTTTCTCTTTTAGATAGCGGGCTGTACCGGAAATGGTACCGCCGGTACCTACACCCACAACAAGGTGCGTAATTTTCCCTTCCGTTTGTTCCCAAATCTCCGGGCCGGTTTCTTCATAATGTGCCTGGGCGTTCGACAGGTTATCATACTGGTTTGGCTTCCATGAATTAGGGACTTCACGTTCCAGACGTGAGGATACAGAATAATAAGAGCGTGGATCTTCAGGATCAACGTTGGTAGGGCAAACAATTACCTCGGCACCGAAGGCACGCAAGGCGTCTACTTTTTCTTTTGATTGCTTATCTGTAGTGGTAAAAATACATTTGTAACCTTTAATAACTGAAGCAATTGCCAAACCCATGCCAGTATTGCCCGAAGTACCTTCAATGATGGTTCCCCCCGGTTTAAGGCGGCCATCCTTTTCGGCATCTTCAATCATTTTAAGGGCCATACGGTCTTTGATGGAATTGCCGGGATTGGTAGTTTCAATTTTGGCTAAAACCGTTGCCTTTATATCCTTTGTAATTTTATTCAGTTTTACCAGTGGCGTATCGCCAATGGTTTCGAGTATGTTATTGTACCACATATGTTACAAATTTGCAAAATTGTGCTGAGTATTTGACCAGTCAAACGTCATAAATCTCTACCCATTAGGTAGAGATTCAGGTTTTAGCCGAGTTATGAGTCTTTAATTAAAACTTCAGGTGCTTTACGGTAAACCCGTTGTTAATCAATTGCTTCAACGATTGAATACCCACCTTTAAATGTGTTTCTACATATTGCTCGGTTACCTTCGAATCACTTTCGGCAGTTTTTACGCCTTCCGGAATCATGGGCTGATCTGATACCAGCAGCAATGCACCGGTTGGAATTTTGTTGGCAAAGCCGGTTGTAAAGATGGTAGCCGTTTCCATATCTACAGCCATGGCACGTAAGTCTTTCAAGTACTTCTTAAACTCCTTGTCGTGCTCCCAAACGCGGCGGTTGGTGGTATAGCAGGTGCCTGTCCAGTAGTCGCGCGAAAAATCGCGTATGGTGGTGGATATGGCTTTTTGCAAAGCAAATGATGGCAGTGCCGGAACTTCGGCAGGTAAGTAATCATTAGAGGTACCCTCGCCACGGATGGCCGCGATAGGCAATATCAAATCGCCTACAGCATTCTTTTTCTTCAAGCCACCGCATTTGCCCAAAAATATTACTGCTTTAGGCTTAATAGCAGTCAGCAAATCCATTACGGTTGCAGCTACAGAGCTGCCCATGCCAAAGTTGATGATGGTAATACCATCGGCTGTAACGCTTTGCATCGGCTTATCCAAGCCCATAATCGGCTCGTTGTTATGCCACTCAGAAAACAACTGCAAGTACTTCGAAAAATTGGTGAGAATAATATAGTCGCCAAATTTATCAAGCGGCCGGCCTGTATAACGTGGAAGCCAGTTGGCTACAATAGCTTCTTTGGTTTTTAAACCTGATTTTACCGGGCTCTGTACTTCTTTTACTTTTTTTGATTGCTCTACGATTTCCGGATCTTTCTTGATATCTATTTCTTCATTCATATTTATATGGAGTTAGGTGAAACCATTAACCTGCGGGAACAGGTCGTTTTTTAACAACAAACCCCGGTTAATTGAATTAACCAGGGCGTGTTGTATAACAAATATACAGGTTGGCTTATGTTTTTAAGGTTAAGCCACCTTTAATTTTTTCAAATCTGATTTTTCAAACTTTTCGCGGGCGTAATCCAACGTTACAGTAAAACGCTTCACATCTTTTTTGCTTGGAAACTCAAACATGGCGTCAATCATAATAGATTCGCAAATAGAGCGTAAGCCACGTGCGCCTAACTTGAATTCCATGGCTTTATCAACCACAAAATCCAGTACATCTTCTTCGAACTCCAGCTTTACACCCTCATATTCAAACAATTTCTTGTACTGTTTCAACAAAGAGTTTTTTGGCTCGGTCAGGATGTTCTGCAGTGCATCCCTGTCCAAAGGGTTCAAGTACGTAAGCACCGGTAAACGGCCAATCAGTTCGGGTATCAGGCCGAATGATTTTAAATCCTGAGGAGTAATGTACTTATACAGATTTTTTAAATCTACTTCGTGGTCATCACCCTTCAGTTTATAACCAACGGTTTGAGTACGTAAACGACTGGCAATCTTTTTATCAATACCATCGAAAGCACCACCGCATATAAACAAGATGTTGCTGGTATTTACACTAATCATCTTTTGGTCGGGGTGTTTACGGCCACCTTGCGGCGGTACGTTTACCATGGTACCTTCCAAAATTTTCAGTAATGCCTGCTGCACACCTTCACCTGATACATCGCGAGTAATGGAAGCGTTATCGCTTTTGCGGGCAATTTTATCCACCTCATCAATGTATACAATGCCTTTTTCGGCAGCGGCCACATCATAATCAGCTGCCTGCAGCAAACGGGTTAATATGCTTTCCACGTCCTCGCCCACATAACCGGCTTCGGTTAGTACCGTAGCGTCAGAAATACAGAACGGGACATTTAATACCTTAGCAATGGTTTTAGCCAGTAGAGTTTTACCTGTACCGGTTTCGCCTACCATAATGATGTTTGATTTCTCAATCTCTACCTCATCTTTATCCACCCGCTGGTTTAAGCGCTTGTAGTGATTGTACACGGCCACAGCCAATACTTTTTTGGCATCGTCCTGCCCTATTACGTATTGGTCGAGGTGTGATTTGATTTCAGATGGCTTTAATATGGTAGGTGCTAAAGGCGCAGACTTAACTTTACGAACCTTCAGCTCTTCGGCTAATATCTCGTTAGCCTGGTTTACACACTTATCGCAAATGTGCGCATCAAGCCCCGCTATCAGCATCAGGGAATCCTGTTTACCGGCTCCGCAAAATGAGCACCTGATTTCCTTGCTGTTCTTGTTCATCGCTGATTGTGATTTGTGATACTCAAATATATTGATCTGAAACAATAATAGCAACAAGCTATTATTGTTTCAGATGATTTGGCAAATGCCAGATTAATTACTTTTCGCTGCTTCCGCGTAATACCTCATCCACCATGCCAAACTCTTTAGCCTCTTCAGCAATCATCCAATGGTCGCGGTCTGATGCTTCCCAAACTTTTTCGTATGGCGTACCGCTGTGCTTTGAAATAATCTCATAAAGCTCTTTTTTCAGTTTTTGAATTTCGCGGGCAGTAATTTCAATATCAGATGCCTGGCCTTGTGCACCACCCAATGGCTGGTGAATCATAACACGTGAGTGTGGCAGTGCAGCGCGTTTACCATCGGCACCGGCACATAACAATACGGCAGCCATTGAAGCAGCCATACCTGTACAAATGGTAGCTACATCATTTGATACAAACTGCATGGTATCATAGATACCCAAGCCGGCGTAAACCGAGCCACCCGGTGAGTTGATGTAAATTTGAATATCACGTTTAGCATCAGCTGATTGTAGGAACAGTAACTGTGCTTGGATGATGTTGGCAATGTTTTCATAAATGGCATCACCTAAAAAGATGATACGATCCATCATTAAACGGGAGAACACATCCATTTGCGCCACATTCAGCTGGCGTTCTTCAATAATATAAGGGGTCATGCCTACCGGGTAAGCAATACCTGACGGCATCATTTTATGCTCAACGCTTGAAATAAATTTATCTACATGCAAGCTGCTGATGCGGTGATGCTTTACCGCATATTTTCTGAATTCGTTTTTATCAATATTGTTCATATGGTTTTGTGTAATTAGTGCTTCGTGTGTGTATACTGTACTTTCGTTAGGTATTAAGTTTGGTGTTGCCGGATTGCAAGTATATAAAAGAAGCGGTTAAATACCGCCCTATTAACATTACTTACTACAGTAAGTTTGCTTTATTATGATAAAGGCAACCCGGTGAGGGGTTGCTTTTATCAGTATAGTGTCCGGTCAACGCACGAAGCGTTACCGGTTACTCGGCTAATTTAGCAAATTCGGTATTGGTGATTTCCTGGTGGTTAATGGTAATAACACCTTTCAGGTAATCAAATACGCGCTGTGCTTTTACTTCTTCAAAAATGCGGTTGGCGTTTTCCTGATTTTGTAAAAACTGCACGGCGTACTGCGCTAACTGCTCCTCGCTGATCGGCTGTGGGCTATACATACGGAACTGCTGATCTAAACGTACTTTGGCCGCCTGGAAAACATCTTCGTATTTGATTTCGATGTTGTTATCCTTTACAATTTTGTTGGCAATCAAAGTCCATTTCAGGTTTTTGGCAAAATCGTCATAACCGCCGGCCAGTTCCTCGTCGCTCAACTTTTCGTTGGTGGCTTTTAACCAGCGTCTTAAAAACTCATCAGGCAAAGCGAAGTTATTTTTTTCGATTGACAGGTTGTAAATGTCCTGCTGTAACTTGCGCTCGCTGTCTTGCTGCTGCATGCTTTCCAGCTCTTCAGTAATCTTGGTTCTGAATTCTTCTTCAGTAGTTACTGTACCTTCACCAAATAATTTATCAAAGAACTCCTGATTCAAATCGCTTTCCTCTAAACGGTTGATGTTTTTCACCGTTAACTTGAAATTTGATTTCAACTCTGCAGCTTCGGCTTCCTCAATTTTCAGGATAGCAGCTACACGTGCAGCGTCGTTATCATAAGCTTTCTGAATGTCGAATACAATTTCGTCTCCTTTTTTCACACCAGTCAACTGAGCTTTAATCTCAGCATCTTTGATCTGCTCCAGGCGTACAGAGGTTGTATTACTGATACCACCTTCAAAAACAGAGCCATCAGGCGAAAGCTGAGTTAACTCGGCGTAAAGCACATCATCATCTGCCGATACGTCAGGGTTTGTCATCTTTCCGTAGCTACGGCGGATGTTTTTAATACGGGCAGCTAACGTTTCGTCATCAATCTTGATGTCATACTGGGTCAGTTGGTCGGCGCTGCTCAGGTCAACAGTAAATTCAGGCGCTAAACCTACCTCGTATTTAAACTCGAAGTTATCGGTGAAATCCCAGTTATAAGTTTTGTCATCATTAGCATCAGGTAAAGGCTGACCTAGTACTTCAATGTTATTTTCAGTCAGATAATTGTTCAGCGTGTCAGACAATAAGTTGTTGATTTCGTCTACCAGAATGCTTTTGCCATACATTTTTTTGATATGACCGGCAGGCACCATACCCGGGCGGAATCCCGGAAGCTTTGCTTTTTTGGCTTGCTCTTTAATGGCCTTGTCCACACGTGGCTGGTAATCCTCAGCGTTGATATTTACGGTGATGGTTGCGTTCAGATTGTCTTTCTTTTCCTGTGAGATGTTCATCTTTATATACCGGATTTTATTAAACTTTTTTAGCAAAGCCGGTTAACTCTTTACACATACCGGCTTTAGGGGTGCAAAGGTACATAAAAATATTTATTTTATAAACTGGGCAAACAGTAACTCAGGTTTCTTAAACTAATTAGTTAATCTGCTGTTGTGCCTTAAACAGCCCTTTTCTATCGGATGAAATTTAAGCAGATACTTATTACCGGAACTTTTGCTTTCGGCATTATAGCAGCCGGCTGCCATGCCCGTAAAGCAGCAGGCACCAGCCAAACGGTGGATAAAAATGTAGCAGTACCACCCAGCGGTGTGCGCCAGAGCGATACCACTACACGCACCCCAACGCCGCGCATTACGCCTTTCAGGGCACCTAATTCGCGCCCTAAACCAGTGCCTGATACACAGCCACCGGTACCGCCCATGTAATAAGATTAATTTACCTTGGTAACAGAAGAAGCCTCAGACTTATTGCTTTCTACTTCTGTTGGATTGCCTTTATATTCAACCTCTGAAGAGCCATGGCTTTGCACCTTTAAGCTTTTTAATACATTGATTTGGCAATTACTTGCACCAGCGGAAACAATTTGATAGGATCCGGTTACAAAATCAAAGGCGGATACCTGACTGCTTCCCGATAAATCCATACGATGTGAAGTTGCCTGCCCGGTGAGGTGCAGTTCGGTTGAACCGGCGCCTTCGGTGGTTACATTAGCCGCATTCATATCCAAAGTTACATGGCTTGAACCTGCAAAATTCAATCTGATATCCTGTACATTTAACTTGCCTGCCGAGGCCAGTTCAACGGCGCCTGAAAGATCAATGCCTTCCAGTTTTGCAACACCAATGTTCAGCGTCATCTCACCCGAATTGCAAATCCCTTCCTTATTAAATACATGCAGCTTCCCGCCACTTACGGTGGTTTTAATGTTTTTTAGTAAGTTGTCATCTGCAGTTATGGCTACGCTGAATGAACTATCCTGATGCAAGGTAACCTTGAAGGCACCGTCTACTTCCAGTTTGTTGAAGTTATCTACCTTACGGTTATCTGTAGCCTGATGACCTGAGCCCTTTATACAAGCCGTATTTTTACATGAAGAAGCTAAAGTTGTAGCAGCAATAGCCAAAGCGAATAAAGAAAGTGCAGGTTTCATATGGGTTGAATTTAAATGATACAGGATTTGACAACAACGGCAAAGCTGATGTTGCATCAAATATAAAGTTTCTGCGATAAACATACACAGAGCCCGGGCATTACAATTGAGTTGCACTACAATAAAAGGTAAGGCGAAATTAATGATTGGACTTATTTTTTACTGACATGTTCATGCCAGTGTTCATGAACGTTCACGGGTGTTCACGAGCGTTCACTAATAAATAATTGAAAACAGTTAATCCTTCACATATAACTATAAATTAGTTATTTGTGAAAAAACACATCTACAACGCAAGCTTTTCTTACCTACTTAAACGTCATAAAAGCGTTCACGAGCGTTCACAACACGTGAACGTGAACACCTGTGTAACATAGCTCAATAGCCTGCATCACAAGTAATAAATATTACCGTTGGTTTTAATCCTGCCTGCATCCAGCAAGGTACGAACAACCGCCAGTTGCTCATTTTTTACGCCTTTGCTCAAACCCAGTATCAGTTGCTGAATGGTTAATGGCTCGGCGCTTAATAATTGCAGCACTTCATCCGTAATCATTTCGGTGATGTGCGCGTAGTTTTGCTGGCGTTTTTCCTGCAGGCATATATCACACTTGCCACACTTGGGCGCATCCGGCTCGTTAAAGTAAGCCAATAGCTGCTGACTGCGGCAAACCGGTGTTTCGGCGTAAGCCAGCGCCGCTTCCATTTTTTTCTGATAGGTTTGCTTGCGCTGCTCAATATACTGGTTATCAATCAGTAAATATTGCTGGCTTACCCTGGGTTTCAGATAAGTAACCTGTGGCTGATCAGTTTGCGGCAAATAACTTAGCACACCGGCTTTATGCAACTGCTGCAGGGCATCAATTACCTGCTGCACATTTAAACCGGTACGCCGGGCAATATCAAATTCGCGAATGCGCACATAATTTTCAAACGCCCCGCCGTAAGAGCGCAGCAACGTTTTAATAAAAGGATCCCAACCAGAGTTTTGAATTTGAAAGTTATATAAATCTTCGTTTGAAACCTCAAACTCGAAGCGTGAAGGCAGAAACACACTTTCGTTAAAAGCCAGGTATTCGTTCTGCTCTAAAAATTTCAGGGCATTCAAAACTTTAAGCGCATCCAGTTTAAATCGGGTGCAAAACTCACCGATATCCAAATTGAAGCTCATGCCCTGACCGGCTTCGTATGCCAGCTGGAAGTAATTGGCCAGATAATGATATACCTGCTTAATCTCCTCCAATGATGGAAAACTGGCCTCAAACTTTTTTTCCTGTTTTAAACGGTCGGCATGGTTATAAAGTAATACCGCGTAGGCCCGTTCACCATCGCGGCCGGCCCGACCGGCTTCCTGATAATAGGCCTCCAAACTCTCAGGCACATCGCGGTGAATTACAAAACGTACATCCGGCTTGTCAATACCCATCCCGAAGGCATTGGTAGCCACTATTACCCTAATTTGGTTATTCTTCCACTCCTCCTGCTTACGGGTACGAACCTCGGCCTCCAACCCTGCGTGGTAATAATCCGCCTTAATGTGATGCTCGTTGAGGTGTTTAGCCAGTTCAAAGGTTTCCTTCCGGCTACGCACGTAAATAATACCGCTGCCCTTGGCACCTTTAATCACTTCCATCATTTTGCGCAGCTTGTGCTCCTCCTGGTAAACCAGGTAACTCAGGTTACTGCGCTCAAAACTCTGCTGGTATACGTTTGGCGCTTTAAACTTCAGCCGTAGCTGGATATCTTCTTTGACCTCCGCAGTTGCCGTAGCCGTTAACGCCAGTACCGGAATTTTGGGATGTAGCTCCCGCAGGTCTGCCACATGTAAATAAGGCGGCCTGAAGTCATACCCCCATTGCGAAATACAATGCGCTTCATCTACGGCTATCAAATTTACATTCATGTACTTGATACGCTCGCGCACCAACTCAGAAAGTAAACGCTCGGGCGACAGGTACAAGAATTTTACCGGTCCGTATATGCAATTATCCAGTGCAATATCTACCTCGCGGCGGTTCATACCCGATACAATGGCTATAGCCTCAATCCCTTTCGCTTTCAGATTGTCCACCTGATCTTTCATCAGCGCAATCAGCGGCGAAATCACGATGCAAATACCGGGTTTAGCCAGTGCAGGCACCTGAAAGCAGATGGACTTACCACCGCCTGTAGGTAACAGCGCCAGGGTATCGTGACCATTTAGCACCGCCTCGATGATTTGCTGCTGCAAGGGCCTAAAGGTTTTGTATCCCCAATATTGTTGTAAAATTTCTTCTATAATCATGTAAGCTGCGGCACTCTGCGCTTCAATATAAGGCTTTATTTTTATTTTCGCTCCCTCTACCATTAACTGAACTGCATGAGATATTTGTACACTACCTTTATCTTTCTATTCTTGTTTCAATTTGCCCAGGCCCAAAAATGGAGCGTTGAAAATACCATCGGCCCTCAAAAGAAATTAAGCATTACAACCGATGAAGGCACCTGGATGAACCTTGATGTAAGTCCCGACGGAAAAACTATTGCTTTTGATTTGCTGGGCGATATTTATACCATACCCATTACCGGTGGTAAAGCTACACTTTTAACCGGAGGTAAAGCTTGGGAGGTGCAGCCGCGCTACAGTCCTGATGGTAAATGGATTACTTATACCAGCGACCGCGACGGTGGAGATAACATTTGGATGATGGGTGCTGACGGTGCCAGCAAGCACCCCGTTAGTAAAGAGACCTTCCGCCTGCTCAATAATGCTTCGTGGACACCCGACGGGCAATACTTTGTAGCGCGCAAGCATTTTACAGGTACCCGTTCATTGGGTGCAGGAGAAATTTGGCTATACCACAAAAACGGTGGCGAAGGTGTACAACTCACCAAACGTAAGAATGACCAGCAGGATGCAGGCGAGCCTGTAGTATCGCCGGATGGTAAGTTTGTATATTGGAGTGAAGATGTTACCCCCGGCCCTACTTTTGAGTATAATAAAGATCCATATAAAGGTATTTATGCTATTAAACGGCTCAACCGCGAAAACGGTAAAATTGAAACCGTAGCTGGCGGTACTGGTGGTGCCTGCCGTCCGCAGCTTTCGCCGGACGGCCGCATGATGGCTTTTGTGAAACGGGTTCGGTTAAAAAGCGTTTTATACATCCAAAATTTAACCACCGGTGAAGAGTGGCCGGTGTATGATGAGCTTTCGCATGACCAGCAGGAAACTTGGGCCATATTTGGTACCTATCCCAATTTTGCCTGGACGCCTGATAGCCAGCACCTGGTGTTTTATGCGATGGGAAAGATATGGAACCTCGATATCAACACCTCTAATGCCGTGCAAGTGCCGTTTGAAGTGACCTCGCAGCAAAGTATTACAGAGGCTGTACATTTTCCGCAAAAGGTATATCAGGAAGAATTTACGGTTAAAATGATTCGTGACCTTGTGACCTCTCCTGACGGCAAACGGGTAGCTTTCAATGCTGCCGGTTACATTTACATAAAAGACCTGCCAAATGGCAAACCTGAGCGACTAACGGATGGAACTGATTTTGAATTTGAACCGGCATTTAGTCCGGACGGTAAACTGATTACTTACATTGATTGGTCGGATGAGTTAAAAGGTTCGGTTAATGTGGTGAATATTTCAACAGGGCAAATTACCCGCCTCACCCTGGATAAAGGTTTTTACTATACCCCTCAGTTTTCACATAAAGGTGATAAAATTGTTTACCATAAGGGTGATGGTAACGAGGTGATGGGTTATGCCTTTGGCAAAAACACCGGCATTTATACGGTTCCCACAACAGGTGGCGCGCCCCAACTGATTATTGACAATGGCATCCGTCCGCAATTCTCTCCCGATGACAGTAAAATCTACTACCAGGGATATGAGAACGGCGACAAAGCTTTTAAGGTAGTAGATATAAGCGGCGCTAACAACCGTACCTTATATACTTCCAAATATGCTACGCAATTTTGCCCCAGCCCTGATGGTAAATGGATGGCGTTTACCGAACTGTTTAATTGCTACCTGACTCCCCTAACCACTACCGGCGCGGCGCAGGATTTATCAGCAACGAATAAAGCCCTCCCCCTCACCAAACTCACCCGCGATGCCGGTACTTACCTGCAATGGAGCAGTGACAGCCAAAAACTGATGTGGACTTTGGGGCCAAAGTATTATACTAAAGAGGTAAAACATGCAGTTCCGTTTTTAGAAGATGACCCCGACCGCTCGCCAGTTGCTGATACGGCCGGCATCAACATTGGCCTTAAGTTGAAAACAGATGTTCCTGATGGCAAAATTGCATTTACCAACGCCCGCATCATCACCATGAAAGATGATGAAGTGATAGAAAAAGGAACCATCCTGATTGATCGTAATAAAATAATAGCTATTGGTAAGGATGTAAAAGTTCCGGCTGATGCTCGCGTGTATGACATTAGCGGTAAAACCATCATGCCGGGCATTGTTGATGTACACGCCCATTTACACGGCAGCCCCGACGGCATATCGCCGCAACAGGACTGGAATTATTATGCTAACCTGGCCTACGGCATTACCACCGCTCACGATCCTTCTAACAATACCGAAATGATATTCAGCCAGGCCGAAATGGTGAAAGCAGGCCGCATGACAGGCCCGCGCATTTATTCTACAGGCTCGGTATTATATGGTGCCGATGGTGATTTTAAAGTGGTTATCAATAACCTTGACGATGCACTTTCCCACCTGCGCCGCATGAAAGCCGTGGGTGCATTTTCAGTCAAGAGTTACAATCAGCCTCGTCGAGAACAGCGGCAACAAATTATTGAGGCCGCGCGTGAGTTACAGATGCAGGTAGTACCCGAGGGCGGCTCAACCTTCTTTACCAATATGAACATGATTTTGGACGGCCATACAGGTATTGAACATAACATCCCGGTTTGGCCGGTTTATAAGGATGTGAAAACGCTATGGAACAGCAGCAAAACCGGATATACGCCCACCCTGATTGTGAGCTATGGCACCCAGTTCGGCGAGAATTTTTGGTACAACCGCGATGAGGTTTGGAAGAACGACCGCCTGCTGACGTTTACACCTTCATCTATAATTGATGCCCGCTCGAGGCGGCGTACGGCATCAGAATATGGCGATTATGGCCATATTGAAGTTTCGCGCTATGTGAAACAAATTGCCGATGGTGGCACTAAGGTTAACCTGGGCTCTCATGGACAAATACAAGGCCTGGGTGCACACTGGGAGTTGTGGATGCTGGCACAGGGCGGCATGTCGCCGTTGCAGGCCATACGCTGTGCTACCATCAACGGTGCTTCTTACCTTGGTATGGAAAAAGAAATTGGCTCGCTTGAGCCTGGTAAGCTGGCCGATTTGATTGTGCTTAATCAGAACCCGTTGGAAGATATCCGCTACAGCAGCAATATTAAATATGTGATGGTAAATGGCCGCCTTTTTAACGCCGACTCCATGAATGAAACCGGAAGCCGCGAAAAGCCACGCCTGCCGTTTTGGTGGCAGGGCAGCCGCGGCGAAGCTGCAGCTACACCGGTAAGAAATTCGGAAACATGGACCTACACTTCAGAAAACGAAGATTAAGAACTATGGTTTGTATCTTGAGCTGCGGATAACAAGCCTCACTCATATACCTGCAAGCGAACCAACGTTGTCATGCTGAGGCACTCGAAGCATGGATGCAGAGTCGTTCATCGGAGCAGCCTGTGCAACCATGTTTCGAGTGCCTCAGCATGACAGTGTTAGTGCAATTACCCGAATACAGGTTTTTCATTACAGTTTAAAATGACATGGTGTAAAAAGAAAGGCCTGCTAAAAATAGCAGGCCTTTCATATTATAAAACCATTGTGAATTAACGGTTCTGAATATCTACATAATCCCTGTTGGTTGCGCCTACATAAATTTGACGCGGACGGCCAATAGGTTCCTTGTTTTCCTTCATTTCTTTCCACTGGGCAATCCATCCCGGCAGGCGGCCTAAGGCAAACAGCACGGTAAACATCTCAGTTGGGAAGCCTAAAGCACGGTATATTATACCTGAATAAAAATCTACGTTAGGGTATAGCTTGCGGTCAACAAAATAAGGGTCTTTCAGAGCCACTTCTTCCAAACGTTTGGCAATATCCAGTACCTCATCCTGAACGCCTAATTGAGCCAAAATATCATCACATGCTTTTTTGATGATTTTGGCACGCGGGTCGAAGTTCTTGTACACCCGGTGACCAAAGCCCATCAAACGGAAAGGATCGTTCTTATCTTTGGCTTTGGCAATCCATTTATCAGTATCACCACCGTCAGCTTTAATTTGTTCCAGCATCTCAATTACTGCCTGGTTAGCGCCGCCATGCAGCGGGCCCCACAATGCAGAAATACCGGCAGAAATAGAGGCGTACAGGTTAGCATCTGATGAACCTACAATGCGCACAGTTGAAGTAGAACAATTTTGCTCATGATCGGCGTGTAAAATCAGCAGCTTGTTCATGGCGCTTACCACTACCGGATCAGGTACGTACTCTTCTGTACGCTGACCAAAAGTCATGTGCAGGAAGTTGGTAACATAATCATACTTGTTCCACGGATAAATTACCGGGTGGCCTAATGACTTTTTGTAAATCCATGACACGATGGTGCTCATTTTGGCAATCAGCTTAATCATTTCCTGGTTCACTTCATCAGCTGTTAAACCTGACTTTAATGAAGCCGGATTAAAAGCTGCCAGTGCACCAATTAGTGAAGAGAGCTGGCCCATAGGGTGTGATTTTGACGGGAAACCATCAAAAAACTTCTTCATATCCTCATGCACCAGGGTATGATGGCTGATTTCGTATTCAAAATCTTTCAACTGATGCTGGGTAGGCAGTTCACCGTATATTAATAAGTAAGCTACTTCAATAAAACTTGAGTTTTCTGCTAGTTGTTCAATCGGATAACCGCGGTATTTTAAAATTCCTTTTTCACCATCTAAAAAAGTGATGGCACTTTTAGTAGCGCCGGTGTTTTTATAACCGATGTCTAAGGTTACATAACCGCTTTGATCGCGCAGTTTTGAAATGTCAATGGCCTTCTCGCCTTCGGTGCCTTCAATGGTGGGCAAATCAACGGTTTGGTCGCCAATTTTTAATTGTGCTTTATCCGACATAATGAAGATGAATAATTAGTATCTGTGCAGCAAATGTAAATATTTATAGCAAACTCCGCATAGCTGGCTAAGCAAAGTTATGGGTTAAGCATTAAGCACTGATATTGTTTACATTAAATTTATAATTACAAGGTAAAACAGCAAGCACAGGTAAGTGTTTGAGTTAAAGGTTTAACTTTATAAGCTCAAAAAGCAACTACCTGTTTAACACCGGCTATAGTAAAAAAATATTTATAACTTTGCGCCCTGAAAATTTATTATTAACATGAAACTATCTCAGTTCAAATTCAACCTTCCCGAATCATTAGTTGCACACAACCCATCCGAAAGCCGCGACGAATCGCGCCTGATGGTGCTTCACCGCGATTCTGGGAAAATTGAGCATAAGATATTCAAAGACGTGCTGGATTACTTTGATGACCAGGACGTAATGATATTAAATAACACCAAGGTATTCCCGGCCCGTATGTACGGTAACAAGGAAAAAACCGGTGCCACCATTGAAGTTTTCCTGCTGCGCGAATTAAATAAAGAGCTGCGCCTCTGGGATGTGTTGGTTGATCCGGCACGTAAAATCCGTGTGGGTAATAAACTGTATTTTGGTGATGACGACCTATTGGTAGCTGAGGTGGTAGATAATACTACATCACGTGGCCGTACCATTCGCTTTCTGTTTGATGGCACCGATGAAGAGTTCCGTCGCAATGTTGAAATTTTAGGTGAAACTCCACTGCCTAAATATATTAAACGTAAAGCTACCGCCGAAGATAAAGAACGTTACCAAACCATTTACGCTAAAAATGAAGGCGCCGTTGCAGCTCCTACTGCAGGTTTGCACTTTAGCCGTGAGCTGATGAAACGCCTCGAATTAAAAGGTGTTAATTTTGCTGAAGTTACATTACACGTAGGCTTAGGCACCTTCCGCCAGGTGGAGGTTGAAGATTTAACCAAACACAAAATGGACTCAGAGCAAATCATCATCGACCAAAAACAGGCCGATATTGTGAACCTGGGCATTGAGCGTAAAAAACGTGTTTGTGCAGTAGGTACAACTGTAATGCGTACCATCGAATCAGCGGTATCGGCCAGCAAAACGCTGAAACCGGCTAATGACTGGACCAGCAAGTTCATCTTCCCTCCTTACGATTTCAGTATTGCAAATTCAATGATTACCAATTTCCATACACCTGAATCAACCCTGTTAATGATGGTTTGTGCATTTGGCGGTTATGAACATGTAATGAATGCATACGAAGTAGCGGTTAAAGAGAAATACCGTTTCTACAGTTATGGTGATGCTATGCTGATTATCTAACAATAATCTTTTAATTATATACAAGACGCCGTTATAAACAACGGCGTTTTTTGTTAAAGCTCTTTTGTAATATTGCCAATCGCTGGTATTACAAATACAGATATTTTTTTTTAAAGAGATGTTACCTAATTCTTCTTCCACATTTAAGGCCGTTGCCATTATTGTAGCAGGTGGCTCAGGCTCCCGCATGCAATCGGCAGTTCCAAAGCAATTTTTGCCTATTAACGGGCGGCCGGTACTGATGCATACTTTAGAAGCGTTTGCAGGCAGCACTTACCAGCCCCAACTGATTGTTGTATTACCCGAACCTTATCATGCCTATTGGAAAGAGCTATGTACGCAATATCAATTTAACGGGGAGCATACTTTGATTAAGGGGGGCAGCACACGCTTTCACTCAGTTAAAAATGCGGTTGATACCTTAACCGATGAACGTACAATTGTAGCAGTACATGATGCTGTACGCCCTTTAATAAGCGCTGAAATTATTGACGCCTGTTATGAGCAAGCCATTTTGCAAGGCAATGCCATAGCGGCAGTAAAAAGCCGGGACTCGGTTAGGCGATTGAGTGAGAACAAGACCGAAAGCTTGCTGCGTGATGAGATTTACTTGGTGCAAACACCACAAACATTTCAATTAACCCAATTGAAGGCAGCCTACCAACTCCCCTACACCGATGCCTTTACGGATGATGCCAGCGTAGTTGAACAGGCCGGCTATACGATTCACATCGCTGAGGGCAACTACCAGAACTTTAAAATTACCTACGCTGAAGATATTGCAATAGCAGAAATGCTGTTACAAAAAAAACAGGCTGCCTTAAATTAAGGCAGCCTGATATCATTTTAACTGGCAATAGTATAAAATAGCTATGCTCTTCGGATAACGCCTAACAGCAGGGCGATGATGGCAATAACCAACAAAATGTAAATAATGTTACCCGCATTGTATACGAATAAACCTAATGCCCATCCTATTACAAGGATAACTGCGATGATGTAGAGTAAGCCTCTCATGGTAGTAGTTTTAGTGTTGAATAAATAATAAAATTTACTTGATGCATTAATAACCACAACCAATACAAAAGGTTGAGATAAAATAAAAAAACCTTGCTGCGGGCAAGGTTTTTTTATTTTAAAGGCTAAGCCTAATATTCGTCTTCGTTAAAAAAGAAATCATCTTTGGTTGGATAATCCGGCCAGATCTCTTCTATATTTTCATAAGGTTCGCCATCATCTTCCAGGGCCTGCAGGTTTTCTATTACTTCT
This sequence comes from Mucilaginibacter koreensis, assembly GCF_054783355.1. NCBI lineage: Bacteria > Pseudomonadati > Bacteroidota > Sphingobacteriia > Sphingobacteriales > Sphingobacteriaceae > Mucilaginibacter > Mucilaginibacter koreensis. Next base: position 1,342,585 of record NZ_BAAGQS010000001.1, read on the forward strand.
ACCGGTGCGCCTGAGCGGATCGCATAATCAATTAATTCATCTTTAGTTGCCGGCCATGGTGCATCTTCCAAATGTGAGGCCAATTCAAGGGTCCAGTACATATGTTATAAATTTAAGTTCGGTTAATTTTCAATTTTCGCAAAAGTATAATATTTTTTATCTGATTATCAAATAAATTTTATCAATTTTTAAACACGTGGTATCCACTGGTTTTCAGGCACCTGTTGCTGGTAACCCACCATTCTTGCCAATACAAAAAGGTAGTCGCTTAAGCGGTTTAAATACATATTCACCTTTTCATCCACCGGGCTTTCTTCGGCCAAATGTACGCAAAGGCGCTCTGCGCGGCGGCAAACACAGCGGGCAATGTGGCAAAACGATACTGCATTACTACCGCCGGGCAAAATAAAGTGCCGAAGTTGGGGTAATATGGTATTCATCCTATCCATTTCCTGTTCCAGCAATTCTATATCCTCCATTTTCAAATCCGGAATCACCATTTTTGATTTTTCCGGATCGGCAGCCAGTGACGAGCCAATGGTAAAGAGCCGGTCTTGTATTTCCTTCAGCAATTGCTTGTCTGATGGCTCAATATTCTGGTCACGTATCAGGCCGATGTAAGAGTTCAATTCATCTACCGTGCCGTAACTTTCAATTCGCAGGTGGTGTTTAGGCACACGTGTACCGCCAATCAGCGAAGTAAAACCTTTATCGCCGGTTTTAGTATATATTTTCATAAGGTTAGCATTACTACAGCAAATCAAGTATAGTGTTTTTGCTCAATAAAATTTTAACCTTTACGTTTATACCTTGTAACAAAAGAGTTGTAATGAAATATCTTTTTAGCTCCGCTTCTTATTTATTATTGCTAATCATATCAACCAGTCTGTTGAGCTTCAACTGCACTCACGTACCGGTATCATCTGCAAATAAGCCCAATGCTACAAGAAGCACACTGAGTCAGTTAATTACTGAGAAACAATATAATGAGCTGTTTCCTCAGCATGCGCCTCTTTATACCTATGCCGCGTTTATAAAAGCGGCACAACAGTTAGGGCAAATCAAAATGAAAATTGCCCGCCGTGCAACATCGGTTTACCAGTTTACCCGCACCGACCGTTCTACCGGCAAGAGTACCATCATCAGGCAGGATGGGGACTGGAACGAAGCCTGGGCCAGGCAAAAGCCAGATAGCGTTTACTACATCGACTTTGGCTTGTTCTGCACAGAAAAAGATGTTGCTACCAATAAAAAAGAACTGGCTGCTTTTTTTGCCCATATTGCCCATGAAACCCGCAACGGCGAGAACGGAAAGTACAACGATGGCTTGATGCTTACGCATGAAAATAATACAACTCTGCCTTACATTGCCGAAAACGACGTCTACCCTCCTTTTCCCGGGCAAAAGTATTATGGCCGGGGGCCAATGCAGTTAAGCTATAATGGCAACTATGGCTATGCTTCTGATTGTATTCTGGGTGATAAGAATGTACTGCTCAAAAACCCTGGCCTATTAGAAACCGACCCGGTACTGGCCTTTAAAACCGCTATTTATTTTTGGATGACACCGCAAACCTGCAAACCCTCGGCACATGATGTAATGATTGGCAAATGGCAGCCCACGCCGAGTGATAAAGCCAAAAATCGTGTACCCGGCTTTGGCATGACCATCAACATCGTAAACGGTGCCTTGGAATGCAACCAAGGCGAAAACCAAATGAATATGCTGGAGCGCATCGGTTATTACCAGCACTTTTTAAGCCAATTGGGTGTAAGTGATGCAAATTGCGCTTGCAGCTGCGGGAAGATAGAGCCTTATAAATAATATGTAAAAAGGATTTAAACGCAAAAAGCCTGTAATTTCTTACAGGCTTTTTGTTTTAGTATCGTCGGGATGGCAGGACGATAACCTATGCTTGTAACTTCTTGATGGTCAACGCATTAATTAAAACAAATCAAAGCAGGTATTCACTTAGGTAAACACCTCTTTTCATAATTAAAGATACACATTTAGTCGATATAAAACAAAAGCGTTGGATTATTTCCATAAGCGCTTCTTTGTAATTAACTGCGAAGATATTGGCTTGCGTATCTCGGGAGTAACGATGGCAATAAAGTTCAATAACAATGTACAGGGAACTTGGAACCGAAGGGAGGGATTTGTAACTTGACGTCAAATCCGCGTCCAAGCAGTTTATGAAGTTGTTTTGAAAAATAGGTCTCTTTAAAGACCCGCTCAAATCACATTGAATACTCTCAATCAATACTCAAATATACAACATTTTTAGGAAAATAGGTATTACACAATACCTAAGCTTCTCAAAAGCAACCGCCACATTCCATTCCGTTCAACAAGCCTGTCGGCACGTTTCACTCCATTGCTCCTACGCTCAATACCGCACATTTTTATTTCTATTATTTACACTAACGCTACCCGCAACAAAAATGTGCAGCCATTCTTTGCCCTGGCTTTTCAATCTATCACCTGCTTTGAGTTTAAGTAACGGTGTTGCTCCATGAAACCTTTCTCTGCCTATGGTAGCATTACGCTAACGCTCCATTACGACCAAAGTCAGTCGGTTTCCTTGCTTGGCTCACCTACGCATCGCAAAACGCTTCAACGCTGTCATGCTATATGCAATGTTGCCAACGCCCAGCCCTACCCGGCATATAGCGCGCCAGCCTTTAAAACTTAATCCTAACGCTCTTTACCTATGCTTTAATTATACTGATTTTCTTGAAACAGCATACGGAGCAATACCTGATCAAATCTGCTACCTACATGGCTATAAGTTGGATAAACTGGGTAGCATAATTTTAGGACACGGAGAACGTCTGGAAAATAGTTTAGAAAATTGGCTAAAGGAAAACGAGAAAAAGCCACAATAATTCCAACTTCACTTATATTGCTTATTTTCTAAAAGATGAAAGCAAAGGTCACTGGGGTTTAGAGTCAAAATATCATGCGATCAATTTCTCAGTAGAAAGAATTGAGGATTATTACGAACAGTCATTTAAGAATTTTTATAAAGTGCTACAAACGAACGAGAGCTTTTTTTCATCCTTAATTACCCTAAAAAAAATCGTTGTATTGAGCCATTCGCTATCTAAAGTTGATATGCCTTATTTTGAGAAAATATTAGCTATTAACGGTGACCAAAAAAAAAATCGAATGGGAAATCAGTTTTCACTCCGATGCTAACTTGGATAGAATAAATGATTTTGCCCAAAAATTAAATATTGATTCTGACCTTATTAAAAAAATTAAGCTAAGTGAGCGTTTGTTATCTTAAATTAAGATCATGGTTGATCTCTGGCTATGCTTGGGCCGTCACATTTGCTTTAGACCTTCAATCACATGATTTATATGAATTCCCTGATTTCGTAACAAATCTTTACCAGCAATCTTTTCTTTTGCAAATCCATAGCTATTATGCAAGGCTACAACTTCCCAATCGCTGTTAAAAACTGGGGAACCAGAAGACCCTGGCTCGGTATCAGTTAGATACTGTATTATATCTTTATCTACGAAAGTGACTACGTTCCGATAAACGCCAATTTGTTTTAGTCCTCCACCCGGATGTTGAATAATATTTACAAAATCTTCGGCTTTCAATCCATTAGGTTTCATGACCAAATGCCCAAACTCTTTATTAGCATCACCGTCTATTTTAACTATAGTCCAGTCATGTTTAACACTGGTCAAAAACCCTTCTGACGGTTTTAGTTTATAATTTATAGGAGTGACAGCAGAGAGCGCTTCTGATTCTTCATAATTGAATTGTACCACAGCCATTGACGCATATGATATGTTACCCAAAACATGGTTGTTCGTTACAATGTAATTGCCATGAATTAGAAATCCTGTACCAACGTTCGCACCTTTATCCATCGCAACAACAATCCTTACGACACATTTTGATGCTTTAACTCCTTCAGAAAGAAAATAAATTGGGAGAAGCGTAGTTTTCCGTCCAAGGATTTTTTCCAAATTGTTTTCCGCTGGAGGTTCATGCCAACTTGTTTTTTCAATATCGAGGCCCGTATCATAAAGATGATTTTCTTTGAAGGAATTGATGTATCCGTTATTTGGAAAATCTTCTATCAAAACATCTATCAATGCACCTAACTTATCGTTAGCGTCAGCATGATCTATTACGCTAAACCAAAGGTTTGATGGTTTACTATCAAACCTTATTTGTCCAGCATTTAATCCTGCTTTTTTTAAAATAGGCATTACATCTTCCTTAAAAGGCAATAAGGCGGCTAACGCGTCATTAAGTTGTGTTAAATGTTTATTCCAGGCCATTATATAAAGAGTTATTTTCTGAACAAACGCGTTCAAATAAAGGTATAAGTTTACTGTCTTGGATGGCCAGATGAACCAATTGGATGCACATTTTTAATGGCGAGTCGTCTTCGATTAAATTCGATTGCAAGCCGGATTTTGCAGCCAAAACTTTGATGCTAAAGGCATCTTGATAGCGCTGCGAAACAAAATTTGTAAATTTGTCGATTTCCATTCCCTCAATTGAGGTTTTATTTAATCGTTCTTTTAATAATGCAAACTGCGATTTTGCGTAGTTGGATCTTAAATCACTTGGGGTAACATACTCCGTTTCAAATAGCGGTTCAGCAATATCCGGGTTGATCAAATATTTCCCGTTTATTCCATCAATTTTCCTATATGAATCGAAGAATTTTTTAATAGCCAACTTGGGATTCTTTTCATAATTAGAGACGTTACAGAAAACATAATCCCATTTAAAAATAGCATCTTGCATGTATTCCATTATCGAATATGGATCATAATATAAATCGGATTCAAAACCACTTTTTTTAATCTGGTTTATGTTATTGATGCGCAAGTATCCGCGAGGAAGATTTTCAGTTGCAGCGAAACTTTTAGTCCATTCAACCGACATCTTTTGCCAGGTTGCATTAATTTCGTCCAAAAGTACGCCATTCTTTAAACGGTGATGTTCAACTACTTCAGGGCTAATCAACACAGGAATACCTTCGCAACTTTTCATAGACGAAGTAATTGCACAAATTGTGTATCCCAAATGATCTGGCGGCAGTTTAACGCTCCCAGCACCACTCATAACAAATCCGGATTTATCAAATGGTGCATAGAATAAATGTTGGTCTCGTGATATTGGTTTAGCATGACTTAAATAACGGCTGATTCTCTCAGCTTGGATTGTAAACCCTAATCCTGGCACACGAGGTACCCATTCAGAAAATGCGAAGTCAATAAATTTTAATTTTTTGCCCCAATAGAGGTTTGGATTATCAACTATTCTTCTCCAAAAGGAAGCGCCGGAACGAACTAACAATTCCCCGGCAATTTCATTATTGTCGCGCTCGCTATCACCTTTATCCAATAAACTATAGTTCTCAATCGTCTCAAGTATATTGGCTTTTTTGATTAGGTCTACAAATTTCATTAGGTCAGGTTAGGTAATTCATTTAAGGAATTTAAAAGCATATTCAGCTTGTATCTTTTTGCGGGATTATCGTTAGCCATTTGGTTTAATAATAGCCTGAAAGTAAGATTATGCATTTTACCGTTTTCAAGTTTCCCTATCGCGTGATGCCAAATTTCCCGCGCGCTTTCTTTACTCTTTAATTCAGACACATCTCCACCAGCCCTCTTCCATACATAGCGTATATCGGAATCTTCTTGGTAAATTTCGTTGCAAAATTCTTCAAAATGTTTTAGCCAGTCACTCTGGCTAACGTTCTTTGATCTTGGTATGTCGGTGTAAGTGAAATTAATTTTCAAACGCCTCCAGAAACCCAGTAATTCACCACATTGACCAAGGGCAATTTTAAAGCCTGAGTGGTACTTTGCCTTTTCGTAAATGATATTTGCGCAATTCTCCCAGTTTTTGATATAAACCAATTTACCCAATCTTTTTGCGTCAGCCACAGGGATGTCATGCTGCGAAAAATTAAGATGATCGGATAGATATTTTTGAGGCAGATTATTCAAATAATCAAATACATTAAGAATCCTACTCCAATTACCGGAATTGACACTCATATATTTCCCCACGATATCCAGAGCAATAAGGGCATCCTTTAGATTCGATTCAATAGCAATTGCACTCGGAAGTTGATTTAGAATAGACGTTCCTGTTGATATTAAAAATCTATTTTTTATCCCTATTGGAATTTTAGTCCACAGCGTTTCCCTATTTTTATACCAGCTTAGGTCGCTGAAGTCACTTATCGATAGTGTAATCATCAAGTCTTCAGACACTGGGGAACCAGCACTTAACCTATCCCAAATCTTTTGAATTAGTGGTTTAAATTCATCGATGCGCTTGGTTTTCGAAAGCAATTGTTTGATTTTCAAACCTACAAAATCCTGCCAGTTTAAGGTTTCAATGTTTAGGCTGCTCAATAATTGAGTATTAGTTAAGGGCACATTAACTGCCATAGCCAACAAAGTTGTGTTTGCGCCATCTACCGCGAATTTTATAAACTCAATTGGCTCGAAAACCTCTGCGACGGTCGCCAAAGAGGTTTTATCATTTGTAGTGAGTTTTAATTGTTCCTGCAATGCTTTAACAGGTGACAAATAAGAAACGATTAATTTAGCATGAAGTAAAAACCATTTGTTATTTTTTGAATAATCTGCTATTTTTTTTTTCAGGCCAACTGATACCTGTTGGGGCATAGTTTGAACTAATATTCTCTCAATATTTTTTACTTGTTGAACATATTTAATGACGTAATCGAGCGAAAGTTCTATTTTGCTCCATAGCGCCCAAATCAGACGACCATGGTTATCATCAATTGATTTTAACAATACGTGAAACGTTGAATCAACGCTGCTTGTCCACCAGGGTATATTTTCCTCTTCAAGTCTACGGCATAAAACTTCCTGAATTAAGTCCAAATTGCTGCTCTGCCACCAATCTGAAATATGTTTGCTTATCTGCGAGGAAATAATCTCATCAGTATCATTTAACGCAGCGATGTTGATGTTAGAAAATGATAGTAAGAGGGTACTTTCGGATAGTTTTCGGCTAAAAATTGCTTTCAACTTTAATAAAATATTTCTTTTTATATCCTTACCATCTGATTGGCTGGGTGAAAGCCTGGTAAGCAAGCGTATTAATTGCAAAATTTTACTTTCGCTCAAAGTATCGATTTGCTTGTAGCTTTTAAAAGCCAACTCGCAAAGCATAAATTTATCAAAATCGATAGGTCGAAAATTAATTTCATTAATAAATGTTTGCAAGTTAATTGCATCAGGTGAGTTAACCATCAGCTTAATGGCGAGTGATGCATCGGAAAAAGGAACCGCGTAATTTTCCGCCCTACTTTCATTCGGCCACTTTTGAAGTAGTGAATCCGGGGTAAAGTATATTTGGTATTGATCTGGGTGGATATCAGCGTGTGTAAATGCTAATCTGAACGTCAATAAGTACCGCAACTTCGGAACCATAACATTCCAAAGTTTAACGAACATTGTAGGCACATTTGAATTTAAGCCTAATACACAAACCTGATCAGCTTTCTTAGTTAACAGGAAGTTGACTATTGAAAGTAATTCTCCATCAGGTTCCTCTTTGCCCTCACCTAAGCTATTGGTTAATTCAATTTCTGTTTGATAAAGCTCATAATTACCTTTAGCAGGAATTTCGCGTATAAAAAAGTCAAAAACCTGATTTAGATCCAAAATTTGTTCGGCGTCAGCACTGCTGACAATTAGCGCATGCGTAAAAACCATTCCTGGCCGGCTACCAAATTTATCGATTAAGGTTTTTGTGAAAATTAAGTAAATATCATATCGGTGGCAGCCATAAAAAGGTTCAGGCTGTATGTCGGCGGGCTTACTTATCGGAAGATCTGAAATACGTGATAAATAAGCACTGAGTTCTCTATCATTAAATGTTGCACTTAAAAGTCCATGACCTCGGTCTTTTTCCCCAAAATAGCATTGATCAACAATGAGTGTTTTAGACTTAGCCATTATGTATCAGAGAGATAATTTTTGTTAAGTCTTTCTCTTCATTTCCGTCCGATTGTACCCAATAGCCGAAATTCTCCGGGCCAATATCCAGATAGTCTTCATTAACAACTTTTTCATCAAGTTTAGCTTCAGTTGAGGATAAACCGATAATATTCAAATTGCTCGCTTGCCAATTGGCTTTCAAAAAATTGAAAAACATCGGCATTTTACTTTGCAGGGCTAAATGAGGTTCAGCGAGATCCAAGTTTGTAAGTTTAAACTCATCCCAACATGAAAGCATAATCGTAAGTTGTGGCAACTCCTTAGGTAATAGCATACTTTTTTCTTTGATATGCACCAACATTTGGAGAAGTTCAACATAAAATGCCTGATCGCCAAGCACAAATTTTTCCTGATTTTCTTCCCCACGAGCTTCACCAATAGCCCCAAACTCAGGCATTCCTCTTGTGATAATATCTTCTGCTTCTCTTACGTCGTTAATCTTAATAAATAGCAGCCATGAAGTACTTTTGATTATTCGTTCTTTCCAATTATCATTTAACCTGCGATCATTTACCAGATTTCTAAGTTGCTCCCCCGCATAATCAGGATATGTAAAATTCACTGTGACCCCATCACGATTGATAACTTTAAAAGTAATGTCTTTATGAAAAGCAGACGGGGTATGTTCAATTTGAAGCCCCTTAGCCAGCCTATCAAAACCTGATTTAAAAATCTCCAGGTTAGTTGGCGTAGATTCGGGTTTCCATTCTGCTTTCGCAGATTTGAATAGGCGACCAAAAAGCTGTACGGCAAAATGTGTCTTTCCCGTACCTGAATCACCAAGTACTAAAATATTTTCTTCCATTAAATTTTATCTCCGTATTGAAAGAAATAAATCCTTCGCTTTTTGTGATGGTATATTTGGTTGAGCCGCGATTCTTGTTGTTGAACTTTTTATCAAATACGCAAATAAATCGAGTGCCTGGATTTGCCAATAGTCCGGTAATTTTCCTTCTTCGTTATTTTTATACGCACTTATATTAAAGTTATTGAGCGCCAAGCCGTCCTTTTCAAAATGCTCTTTAAGATTATCCTTCATAGCTGGCCTGACCACTATATCAGATTTAGTCCACGCAATTGCTACTGGCCGATTATTCAGGCTATTTGTTAACCGATTATATAAATCTTTTAGATCATCTCTTGCTGTTCCCCTGTCTGGGCCTGCCAGTTCTTCGCAATCTGCTACTAAAATAAATGAACTACTGTGTTCATGTATCCAATTAGGGGTTTGAGAAGTAGCACCGTCCAAATTCGTTGCCCAATCTTTGAACCATTCCCCTTTAGCATCTGTAATAAGAATATCGAATAAACGACCATTAGCATCTTTCAATCCAAGGTGTAAAAGGCCAGGAATTCGTCCAAACGATCCGGGGGTATGCGGTGGAAACGAAATGTCATTTCCTGGCTTCCAAGTCATGTAGTAAGCTAATGTCTCCCAAGCAGGCAACGTGTAAGAACCAGCAAATTGATATTCACCGACGTTTTCCCCCCGCCTTAGCAAACAGTAAAGCAACGTTAGTAATGTGGTTTTTCCTGAATTTTGAACTCCAATAAGCCCGACAACAGACAATGTACGGCTTGCTGCCAAGTCGGAAATATCTCTTTGACCCAAACTTATGCCAGCCCATGGAATTAGCTGTGCGACCCTCTCTACCGAATCTGCCGGTTTTTTGGTTGATGGGCCGGCGTTGTAATGCTTACACTTACCTATTGTATTGAGTGAATGACCTATGCTGCATCCTGTTACTCCAGGCATGCAATCTTCCTGAGTGCAACTTCCTATCATTATTTTGCCGCAATTTTATTCGACTGAATGTCGTGAAGAATTATTACTGCCAGTCCCGCATAATTTATTGCAATTGATTCATCGATGCCTGTTCTTTGTTTGAAGTTTGTAATAGTTTCCTTCTTGATTACCAGTAATTGCAGGAACTGGGTTATTGAAATTCTACCTACTTTTTCTTCAATAAGATTTAGGCTATAATCAATGTTTAAGTTTGAAAACTCATTCAATAATTGGTTAAAGGTTTTTTTCTCATCTTCTTTAATACAGGTTAACACCGTTTCCCTTAAGATATAGTCAACGCTTATGGGATAGAGGGGCGGAATGCTTTCACCAAGGTCTTTTGCCATAGACAATGAAATCAGCGGTGCGGTCATTTCCCTATAGCTCATGTTACCAGAGTTAGAATAAAGGGCTTCTTTCCACCAAAGAATATGGCTTCGCAACCTTAATTTTTCGGTTGATTTTAGAGTACTGGTTAACGTTTTTGTAAGATCGTTTCTGAAAGCAGTGAAAAAATCGTTTATAGGTTTATCGATTTGTAAATTATTTAGAGCTTTAGTCAACGAGTTGAATCCATTAGAAAAAACAGTGAAAAAAGTCTCAGAAGCTTTAGCAGAAAATTGATCTACCCATTCCTGTCGCAAATTACCCCATCCCTGGTTATTGTAGTGGCCATTACTGGTGTTTTGGGTGATTTGTTCGCCATTCATCGATGCCTCATTTAAGCCATTCTTTATTACTCCTTTTTCAAATGAAACATTGGTTAGCTGTAATTTTCCAATTGTAAATTCTGGAATATTAATGGACTTAGCATTATCAACCAATTCCCATTCTTTGGTTGATATCTCTTCAGCAATGGCACCTATTGCGCTTAACCAATCTTTTAGGAGAGCCGATTCCGGCCTCTCGTTAACAAATTGAAAATAGTTGCTGCCAGTCAACCAAATTATATTAGCTAATTCTGGGTTTTGTTTAGTTACACTATGTAAAGCTTCCAATATAATCGCTCTCAAAAGTGTCTTCGGCCTTTCCGGATATTTATTTCTTAATAGTTGCCATTTTTTTTTCAAGAGGTCTTCTACTTCTTCCAATATAGGATCGTCGTGCGGAATGTCCTGATCCAGTGCAACGAGTGTACTGGCGATTATTTTGCTTTTGGTCTTCAATAAAGATTTTTCAAAGACCGGAATGGTGGCCGTTAGGAATTGATAAGTGGAATTATCTTCTGCTATCGTGAAAAGACGTGCATCTAAAAAGAGCTGTAAATACTTATAAGCCATGTGATGGATAGGATTTATCGTAAATTATAAAATTATGGGAATTAAGATGATATAAAAAAACAAATATTGTAAATTGATCTATTAGGTTTATCAATGTTGAAAAAACGCCCTCTGTTTACACCGCTTAAGACAATTAGCAATGTAAACAGGGGGCGTATCGGGGCCGGCATCGCCGGCCCGCTGCACAATTTCTAAAAATTTTAAAATAATTGGAGGGCACCTTTAGGGAGGCACCGTATATGCCGTAGTCTTTTTGATACTATCGGCAATCACCAGTAACAGTGCCCAACTTGTTTTCCTTTTTCTCCTTCTTTTGGGAATAGTGGTTAAAAAGCAAACCATTCATAGCAGTTCACAAATGCGGAGCGGTTCGGGGCCAGTGCCCGAACAGTGATGCTATTGCGCAAGGATAGCGCCTGTTTTGACGATAGGAAAATTAGGCGCACCGTTAGGGATTGACGCGGCATCCTGCGTAGCAGGTATAGCAGAAAGCCCGGCCGCAGGCAACGGCAACGCATTATTTAGAAAATTTTAAAGATATTAGCCGCTCAAACCTTTATCCAAATGAGTTTAAATAGCCTTGTCCCGTTAAGACCTGATGCCAACTATTATGGTATTCAAATGGCGAATACTGAACACCGTACATGGGAGCAATCACCCGATGAAAGCATTAGCCAGTTAACTTATAACTGGGAAAATGTGGACGCAAGTATTTACCACCCATTGCGGGATGTGATGATCGCGGTCGCTCAAGCTTATCCAGATGTAGAAAAAGCAGAAGTGAAGCGCATGGCTAACGCCATCAAAGACTTGCAGCGTATGGAACTTTCCGATCCGGTTTTCGCCGTGGATGGGCAAAATATAGAAAAAATAGGCTTTATCGCAGATAAAGAAATCGTTACCGAGCGAGAGGTCAAGTTAGCGGTGCAATGGCTCAACCAGGAAGAATTTGGAACAGTAGTCAAACCAGTATTTGATACCCGCTTAGAGATACAGCGGCTGACGCCTTACCAGTTATCCGTTATCGAGGAACAGTTCCCTAAACAAATGGAGATCGCTTACGAATTATTACCCGTAGCACGTATCGCCGGAGATCACCGTGCTTTTGAAAGTTTCAGCATGGGGAATGTTGTAGAGAAGATACCGGAAGAAAGCCAAAAAGAAGATAAAGGTGGAACAGTTACGGTTTTTTACGGCACTAACCGCATTCCCGATGGCGTAGTAGATGGTAAACAACAATATCAAAATAATGACCACGATGAATTGCATTATGGTACTTGTGAAGTACAGTTGCCTGAAGGCCATGTTCAGGGAGAGTTGGAGCGTCCCGGTTGGTTCGTTCCAGAAAATGAGCATATCCATGTTGTGGTCAAAAAGGTCATTGAAACGAACGAAGCTGAGTTTATCGAAGACTTTAAACAAAAACTGGCTGAAAGGCCAAAACAGCACGCGCTGATTTTCGTACATGGTTACCGTACCACCTTCGAAGAAGCCGCATTACGGGCGGCACAATTAGCCTGGGATATACCCTTCGCGGGCTATACCGGATTTTTTAGCTGGCCTTCTGCGGGTAAACTTTTGCCTTATTTTGGCGATGACCGGCAGGCACGCGGCAGTGTAATGGTGTTTAAACAATTCATTAAAACCTTACTTGAGATCAAAGAGATCGAGCAGTTGCACTTTATCGCGCACAGCATGGGAAGCCTGGTACTCACCCTGACCGTAAAGGAACTGACCTATGACCCGAGCGTCGCTAACGACCTGGGACGAATCTTTCAATTGATACTTGGGGCACCAGATATCGATAAAAAAGATTTTAAGGATAACATCCTGCCCGCCTTTAGCGGTGTTGGGCAACAGCGCACTATGTACGCGTCCGACCACGATCTCGCGCTGGAATGGTCAGGCGTATTCCGGAGTTTTAAAGAAAGAGTTGGCCATGTTGGCGAGGATATCTTTGTTGGAACCGGATTAGATACGGTAGAAGCCTCCAACTTAAAAACGCCGAGCAGCCACAGTTATCTCTTTCAAAGCAAAGAATTATTAAGCGACCTTTATTACCTGCTCACACAGGGATTACCGCCAAATCAGCGCCGGTTAAGACAAATCCAGCACCAACCACGACCTTATTGGTTATTTCCTAAATAAAAGACCCGTCTGCAAATTCATCCATTTTTTATCTTATCGGTGTCAAGTACACAATGACGTCATGTTTCAACAATCAATAGATAATGGTGGAAACAAAGGAGTCAATGTTTTAAAAACTTTACTGGTCCAAAATATAAATGATGAGTTAAACAATATCAGACCGTTGCATTCAACCTATTCCTTATGGTCCTTTCTAAGGGTCATGGACACTATCATCGTTTATTACAAAAGCGACAACGATTTGTTGAAGGTTCTTGAGCGATTGAAATTTTGGAAGTGCAGCATGGGGTGCTTGCGCTGTCAAGAACTTTAATTTAATCATTCTTTAAACGAACGGGTTTTGAATAACCGTCGCTTCATCAAACAATCACTTCCATACAATAGTGTCTTTTGTCATATCCGACTCGGAGTATATCGGATAAACTTTGCTTTGCAATTACTCACCTTTGTTTCAAAACAACGCAAGTCAGCTTGGGTTGCAGGAAGTTAAGCTCATCTGAGCTTAACCAAACTGAATGTCTAACCAAACAAAGGAAAGCTATGGCAACAGAGATCATCACCCGTGAGGATTTAGAAGCGTTTGGTGAACGCTTACTAAACCAGATGAAAGTACTATTGACTGGCGGTTCAGCCGAAAGCGAACCGCGTAAATGGATCAAGAGCTACCAGGTCAAAAACCTGCTCAAGATCTCGAGCAACACCCTTCAAACCCTTCGTGATAACGGCACGATACCCTTCACCAAGATTGGCGGTATACTCTATTACGAGATGGATGCAATTCAAAAAGTCCTTCGCGGTGAAGCGCAATCCAAACGTATACGTTTGGCGAGGTAAAGACTGTCTTCACAAATCGGAGCAAGCCATGTTTTCGCTACGCTTAAACGGCTTGCTCCTTCGGAGATAAGCAAGATTTTGCACTTCGTTTAAAATCAAAGATCATGGGAAGACCGGCTTTACAGGAAGAAGATAAAAGGATCATTCAGGTCAACATCCGGCTCACGAAAGAAGAGAACGATATGGTTTGCACCTACGCCCAGGCATCGGCAATGACACCAGCCAACTGGATCAGGCAGAAAGCTTTTACCGGCAGGTTCCCTGCCATCAAACTTTCACCGGTAAATGCAGCACTTTACCGGGAGCTACATAAGATCGGCGTTAACCTGAACCAGGCGGTGAAGCAACTGAACGCCGGTAAACTATCACCGGCATTTCTAACCATACTAAGCGCTTTGATCAAAACGCAGAAGGACATTCTTAACTGCTTAATGAAATGACAGCGGATCAGGTAAAAGGAAAGGGATTCAGGGGAGCATTACGCTACAACCTGCAAAAGGTTGAGCAAGGTAAGGCGAAAGTCCTGGATATGACCTTTACATCGGGCAAAGAGGATTCTATCATGCGTGAGGTGGCGTTGGTCAGAATGTTAAGACCCAACCTTCAAAAATACTTCTATCATACATCCCTCAACTTTCCGCCAAATGAGAACCTCGGTGATGAACAAATGAACATGATTGCAAATGAATATTTGAACAATATGGGATTTGACCAGCACCAGTACGCCATCTTCCGGCATTACGATGCAGATCATCCGCACCTGCATATCCTTGTGAATCGTATTGGCTACGATGGTAAAGTGGTATCTGATAGCAAAGACTATCATCGCAGTGAGCAGGTGCTGCGAAAGCTGGAAAAGCAGCATGGCTTAACCGAAGTCATATCCAGCAGACAAGCGCAGGAACGAGCAATGACTAAGAATGAACTGGAGATGATTAAGCGGACGAATGTGCCATCCTCTAAAATGCAGTTACAGGAGATCATTAAAGATGTGCTCAGTAGGAAGCCAGATGCAGTACAGTTCATTGAGGCTTTAGAAGCGAAGGGAATCAATGTATTGTTTAACCAAGCCAGCACCGGCTTTGTAAGCGGCATATCCTACGGCTATGAAGGAATGCAGTTCAAAGGGGCTCATTTAGGTAACGGGTATAAATGGCAGGCTATTAAAAATGCTATCAGTTATGAACAAGAAAGAGATCGCACAGCAATTCACCAGGCAAATGTTAGGACAAGAGACTTTCAGCAATCAGCAAGAGCCTGTGAATCGGCCGCAAGAGGAACAGCAACTGGAACTTACGCAGATACAAAAGTTGCTGCCGGAAATCGAAAAAATGTACAGCAAGGCACTGGAAAACTACAGGATCAGATCAGAGCAAAAGATAGCAGACACCAGCAGGCGGCTGGAGCTGATGGACAGCACAGCAACCAACCTCGCCTTTCAAATACAAAGGATAGTTTCCAGCGCGGAGCAAATATACAAGGCCAACAACAAGGTGGGCAGCAGGTGGGTCATCAAGCTTTACCTGGTAGCGATCTTATCAGGAATTTGCTCGGCACTGATCACCCTGCTGGTGATATGGATCAAAGTGCATTGAATGAGTTCAAACGCAAGCGTAAGAAAAGGAAAGGGCAAAAATTGGGTTAGTAATGGCTTTTGATCACAAAACCTTTCTCGGCCTTTTCTTTCGTTCCTCGGTGCCTGGCCTTGATACCTTTTGATAAACGGGCTGTCTTTGCGGAGAAGAGAATTTGGGCGCATAGCTTGGTTTTGCTGCGGTGTCCTCATTGATCTTAACGGTGAGTTGTTTCCCATTCATATCAGTACCATCCAGTGCTTCAGCAGCCGCTTCAGCTCCTTTCCTGTCATTCATTTCGATAAAGGCATAGCCTTTACAAATACGCGTTTTCTTATCACGAACTATCTTGATGGTGCTGATGTCACCATATGGTGCAAACAATTTGGCCAGCTCCATTTCATCGATCTCCAGCGGAAAGCCGCCAACAAATAATTTAACTAATTCCATAAGTGGCTGCAAATGTAGAGATATAGAAAAATAGATTTCTGCATTTGTAGAAATGAACATTTCTATAAATGCAGATGTTAGAAATGCATAATTCTGCATTTCTAATAAACGAACCAGAAAGTCACGATAACAAATAAAAAAAGCCCCATATGGAGCTCTAGATTATTTTGAATTCTTTAAAAGTTCTATTTTCTCTCGCTCACTTTGCAGTAACCGCTCGTATAATTCAATTACTTTTTCAATTGGATTGAAATTGTTTTGAATTGAATTGTCGTGAAAGTTATTGATGTTGTTAAAAACAGAATCTTCGGTAAAGTGCTTTAAGCCTTCAACGGTCACACCTAATACATGAGCGATCTTTGCTAAAGCGTCTTCTTCCACCTCGGCACTTTGCTCAATCTTAGAAATGGCTTGCTGGCTGATACCTAACTCTGTTGCCAGCGTTTCCTGCTTCATACCACGCAACTCACGAAGTTTACTGATCTTTCTCCCGATATGTAAAGTCTCTGCCATGGCGTAAATGTATCAATTATTGTAAATGTACGAAACAACCGCATTATTGTAAAGTACAAATCGTTGTGGTTCGCCACGTAAGAGTACTTCTATTCTTTTGTGTTGCTGGTCAATACAGGCCGGTCGCAAAAGCATCAGTCATGGACTTAAAGCAATATGATGTACAGACCTTTCATCCCAGGTATCTTGACCAGGATGAGGTCAACGAGCCTTTTAAGGTGATCCGTGATTTCTTCGCCGCTGACTGGCTACCCGGACATTTAGAAAGCTTATTAGAATGGCGGAGATATGTGATCGAAGAGGGTTACTACACAGACCAACATAAGAGAAGTCCTGCTGGGTTACTTTTTACCCACCAGTTAAACGCCAGGCTAATTGAAGCGATTTATTTAATCAGCCGTACCAAAAGGGCATTGAAGCTTGCTGGTGCCATTCATATCAACTTTGAGGTACAATTACAGCAGGAAGAACAGGAATGGTTGCATTATCCTATATACCTATCATCCGTCGAACGCATCAATCCATATTTTGCCATTAGTAATTTCTTCAAAGTCTATACAGTTGATCAGTACCTTGATTTACTTTATGAATGGCTGGAAACGGGCCTGTCTAATCACTCGGCAGATGAGTTTTTAGATACCAGTGATGTGATCTATCTCTACGAGAACGTGCAGAAGCTATATGAAGCCGCATGGGTCATCAAGCAGCGAGAAATTGAACCTACATTAAAAAAGAGTGCGGACGAGTGTGGAGAGACGGTAACTGCGCAAGTGAAACGGTATCCTGTAAGGCTGCCATTACTGAATTTCAATTGCAGGTTTAACGAAGCTATTACATCCGCTGAACAGCTTGGCTTAAATCAATTGGTAGAGATCATCCTTAAAGAGATTGAGTCTGTATTGTTGATTATTCATCTTGGGACACATCCTGATCCTGACACGTTTTATCTACTAATTATCACAGCGGAGAAAGACAAAACATCGGAACATCAACTCTTGGATAAGATCGAAAAGAAATGCGGTCACGTGATTAATGTTTGCGCTATCGTTCACAAGTCAGATGCTTTCCTTAGAGCGCTTGAAGAAGGATGCCGCTTTTTTATCAATGCTTTACAAAAAAACAAAATAGCTTACCATTCATCTAAATTGGAATTGCCTGAACTACGAAATCCTGATGAAAACTTCATCAAGAGCCAGGTAGAAGCCATATGGAAACGTTGGGGTAAGCAAGGTAAAGACTTTCTCGATACTTCTTTGAACTGATTGGATGACGGTAATTATAACTTATCGATGTTTCTTATGCATCAGGCAGTTGAAAGCACGCTGAGTTCCATTATCAGGGTCAATTTGGGTTATCGGCTTTCCATTCATAATTTAGCCAGGCAGCTAAGGATAACATTGATCTTTACAGATGATTTGAAAAATGTATTTGACTTTAGTGTAATTGAAGATGTACAGCTTTTCGAGTTGTTACAAACGGCCTATTCGGCAGCAAGATACAAAGACGACTTTAAGGCTGACAAGGATACAGTAAAGGCTTTATCGGATAAAATATGCAAGCTGTTCATAACCGCTGAAGGAATGTATAGCCAGGTAATGGAGCAACTCAAGGATTAGGCCTCGCAGTCAGGCAGACGGTTTCATTTCACCACACGCTACGCTCAGGGTTGCATTGCACCGACAGCCTTTCTGCCGCACAGGTAATACTATGGCTCGTTTTCTCTCACCATAGATTTGCCTTTTCCATTTTATATAAATTGGTCACTGCACCACCATCACAAAATTAGCATCGCAGGAAAACTGTCAAGGGTGTATAAACGCTGCAATTAATTGCTTTTAATGGAAGCAGCGCCCTTGACAGTTTTCCTGCTTGCTGCGGCCGGTTGTTTAAGCGATGCAATGGAATGGTGTATTTCGACTAACTGTTTGGTTTCTATGAACGATAATGTTCAGTTATCCTTTATTGATATTTGAATTGTTCGTCAATCAGGGTATTGAACAGTTTTAGAAATCGAAGTATCCACTCCGGTAAAATCTGGTTCGAATCTAGCTTCAGGAGTTTTGACTTTCTGAGCGGCAATTTTTTTTCGTTCCCAGACTCGGCATAATTCGAACCTACCTTGTGGAACAAAGGACTCTATTAAACGAATTTCATATAGCTTAATTTACGGGATTCGATTTCTCTACTGGCTGAGACTTATTGGTTCCTCTAAGATGATCCAGTTGTCAGGCACTTTTGATGATTATTCTCCACATTTGTTTTTTTAATAAGATATTTTCACTGCGCAGATAGGCTGCGTACATTGAAAATACTTTGGCGTTATAAAAAGATAGTTCAATATGCAGGTTAATTCAAAGGAGTATCAGGAGCACGCGATTTTTCATGAACTCACCATATATGCAAAATTATACGACAGCCTGTCGTTCTCAACTATGCACTGGGTTACCCAGGGTGTAAGCAGCCTTTTGAATATAAATACATATATTTTCAGCTCTATACAAGGGACCTTAGAATCGATTTCTGATGTCCTGAAACGGGGGCGGATCAACGACGGGTATGCCTTGCTCCGCAAGTACTACGATTCTTCGATCATTAACATTTATTCAAACCTGTACTTGAGTGACCATTTTTCTGTAGACAATTTTGTGGTTGAAAAAATTGAAAAATGGCGCCGGGGCACAGAATCTATTCCGGGCTTCGGTACCATGTCAGAATATATCCTTGCCTCCGGTAAAGTAAAAGAGATCACTCAGCTGCTCTACCAAAACGGGGGCTTTAAAAAGAGCTCATTCGAAGGGATCAGGCAACGATGTAACGATCATACCCACTATTTATATTACAATACTTTGCTGCTTAATGACAACAAGGTCTACGTGGATGAACGATTGCAGACCTTAGAAAGGTTCAGGAGTGATCTCCAGGAAATTTTTATGCTCCATCTGGGCTATCTGTTCTATATGAATGATCATTACATGATGTCCTCTGATTATATGGATTGCCTGGAATGTGGGGAGAAGCCAGACGAAGAGCTACAATACAGTGTAGCTCCCTTTGTCCAGCGAATATTTGATGCTGTAATTGAAAAATATAGACCGGATATTGCCAAAGCGATCAAAGACCATACAAAAATGCAATTGTCTTAATCAACTCTAATCTCAAAATGATGACCAACGAAGAGTTAAATAGCATGAAATCTGAAGACATGCAATTCATTACCGGGCTTAATGAGTTGTTTGTTAAAGTCTTTGCCATTAAGCCAGACGATGAACAAGCCAAGATGCGCAAGACACCTTCGGGCGAGTACCTTTGGCGGGTTCAAAGCCGAATCTGGGATATCCAGCAAAATATAGAGGATATCGCTTTAACTGAACAACTGATCAGCGCACATCATCCTGGGCTGTCAAGGCTGGATCGTACCGCCAATGCCGGGCAAATGATTCGCTATAATTATGAGAACTTTTTCTTACGCATGGGTAAGATGAAAGATCTTTTTTTGTTGTTGATCAACGAGGTGATGATGCTGAAAATTAAAAAAGGCCTCAACTTAGAAGCCAACATACTCAAGCTGCTGGCAAAGGATCATCCACACTTTCAAGGCATCTGGTCGCAGATCCAACAGAATTTGGATGAACTAAAACCCTACCGGAACCATGTGGCCCACAATGGGTTCATTACGATGCCGGACCTGGCTTTGGTCAATTCATTTTACACCATTGACGTAAAACACAAAAACCGGCTCGATCAATACCGTTATGAATTTGCCATTAGTGATACGCAAAAGGAGCTCGTGAAAAAAATTACCGCGATCATAAAGGCGCATTTGGCAAACATCGATCAGTATCTCAAACTGATCTACCTTTTTATAACAACACCTTTTTTTGATAACCTCAAGTCCCTTACAAAAAACAAGTGATTATTTGAATGTTTTTTTGCTGATGAGATTTGTAAGTTTACTGAAAGCTAAATTTATACAACCTGATTTTTTCAGTAAGTAATTAGATCCTATGCAAGCACCTAAATCTTTACGTAAACCGTTGAACTGGCAAGACTTTGAAACCTTATGCAAAAAACTATGGGGCGAAATATGGGATTGTAAAGAAATCAAGAAGAATGGACGCACAGGTCAGGCTCAAAATGGTGTGGATGTTTTTGGAATACCGTCAGGAGAAACCCAATACTTCGGAATCCAGTGTAAGGGAAAGGACGAATACGCAAACAAGCAGTTTACGGAACAGGAAGTAATCGATGAAATAGAGAAGGCCAAGGGATTCAAGCCTCCTTTGAAAAAACTGTATTTTGCCACCACGGCCAATAAGGATGCTGTTATTGAGGAGTTTGTAAGGGTTAAAAACCTGGAAAATATCGAAAGCGGGATATTTGAGGTTCATTTATTCTCCTGGGAAGATATAGCCGACCTCATAGAAGAAAACAGGCAGACATTTAATTATTACATGGAAAGCCAGAATTTTCGGAATACAACGAGTGTTATGGTGGCGTTTGGCAATGGCGAGAATGAAATAACGCTCAAACCTAAGTTTAAGCAGCATAAAACAATTTATCGGAAAGACTTCACTGCCGGACTGGATAACGGGCTGACAGTACTTTCGGCGGCTATGACCGCAAATGCATCCTGGAACCGGATGTTTAATGCTGGTATGTCGGCACGTATAGTTAAGGCTACTGTCAACTTAAGTTATGACAAATTCAACCTGATCATAACCAATACCGGCAGCGAAGCACTGGAGGATTACAAGTTATCCTTCTGGCTGAAAGGGGATGTTCAGGACATTGCAAAAACGAATGTAAAAGATGACTTCCAGGCACTTATAGCTATTTCGCATACGGTACGGCCAACGACTTATGTTGATAAGGAAACGCTGTCAGGCGAACTGATCCCCAGGAATAATATACTGGTGGGCGACGACTCGTTTACTTCCGCTGACATCTATATTAAGCCTGCAACAATCGATAGCGAAGTACTTTTAAACTGGAAGCTGATTTCTAAACGCTATAAAACCGAAGGCACCTTAAAGATCCGGATCAACCCGGAAATCAAATCCACTTACAAGGAAATTACGGTAGACGATGTTTCGGAGGAACGCATTGAGCCCGGTGAAATAACTGATTTTATCGAGAGCAAAGATTAAGTTGATATCCAAAAACTATACTTTGGGCTGAATCACCGCATTTATCCTTTCCTTTTCCAAGCGGTCGAGCCATGAAAATTTATACCATTTAGGTATATGCCGCTTCCTTTTTCCGGAAGTAACTTCCATGTGGTATTGTAATTCACCAACCACCATGATATCGGACGCTTCTACCTTCCTGAAATTAAGTTTGTAATATTGATTATCCACGGCACCAATAAACATGTTGATGTGCCGGTAACATTCGTTATTCTCGATAAGCAGATAAAGTTTGCGCAGAATGCTTTTTGTGATCCTGGCACCGCAATAAATAGCTGTAATACTATCAGCAGGTAATTGAAAAAGAGCAACATAACTGCTTTCAAATTGCTCATCAAATGCCCGGTCTTGCCCCACATGGATGATATATTGCTGGTCTTCCTTCTTAAAATTGAGTGCATTTTCAGGTACGGCCAGCAGCCGCCATTCTTTTTCGTAAGACCAATCCTGGCTTTTTTGAAATAATTGTACCAGCTTTTGCATTTCATCTAACTTTGGAGTGCCAATTTTGAGCAGGTTGGCTTGCCGAACGATTAACTTTTCAAATTCCCGGAGCGTTACTTCAGGACGCTTGCTGCTGTAAGGAACCTGATACAGGTAGCGGCTGCTATCTGTAAAAAATGGATGTGCGCTGTCAAGCTCCAGGACAAATCCGCTGTGGTTGCCTGTATAATGTGCCCACATCAACAAGTTTTCGTGATCTTCTGTCAGCGATAAGGATACGAAATTGGTGTTTACGTACCAGCTAAGTATGTTTTTTTGCGGTTTTTTCCTTTCCTCTTCCCACCGGGCTACTTTTTCTTCAGGTACCACGCCGGTATCCTGAATTTCTCTTACGATACTACCAAACTCGGCCAGTTTTTTTAATGGATGGATTTCCTGGTGATCACTGTAATAAGGTTGTGTTTCAAATGGGTCATTGAGGGCATAAGGCTGGCTAAACCTTATCCGTTGGTTTTCCAGTATATCGACCCTTGCACCGGTGACATATTTATATAATTTCATTTGAGCTAAAATGGGTTCGTACTATTCAACAAGCGAAGTATGAATAACTTGACAGACCTAAATATAGCTCTTTATCTTTTCAATCATATCTTCACATTCACGGCTGAATTTTGCCTGCTCTGGCAAATGCATTTGTGCCGCCAGGTTGTCTTGATTTTCTTTTGTACATTTAATTAAATGTTTTAATGTATGTTCAAAATCGTCGAATATCCTAAGGTTCAGGATTTTTTTAATGAAAATAAGACGGTCGTTTACAAGAACAGACTGGCACATTATCACCTGATTCAATATTTTGACGAATTGAATGCTGGCAGACAATCTGTTTATCAAGCTTATAACATAGTTGATGACGACGGGGGGAATGTAATTGCTGTTTGGGGCGATTCGGTTTATTATTTATATGCTTTAAAATGGTCTGATACTATCCTTGATGGTTTATTGACCAAGATAGATGTTGCCAAATATACCAAGCGATTCTCCTTTTGCGGCACAGACAAATTGATCCTGGAACTGTTCGGAAAAAGCGGAGTAGCCTACGAAATTTTTAAACAGCGCGTTTTGTTTGAATGTAAGCAAGTTAAGCCGTTGACCAAACCATGTAACGGCGCTGCTTTTTTTAGCCTGACGGCCGATCTGGATACCGTTGCAGAAATGACCTACCGTTATGGCGTAGAGGAATGGGGAGTACGCGAAGGCCGGGACTTAAACCATGCCCGTCAGCTTTCTTATCAATCAATTTTGCAGGAAACAAGTTGTCATTGGGAATCTGCCGGTAAAATAACGACTATAGCAAGTGTATTGGATTCTGATACTGAATTACCAATTATTGGAAGTCTCTATACAAACCCCCAGGATCGTGGAAAGGGCTATGCCAAATGTCTGGTGCACGAAATTACCAGACAGATTACAACTAATGGTGATGGAAAATGCGGTATCGTATCTGATGCAAGTGATCCCGTGACAAATCGTATGTTTCAGGAGATTGGTTTTGAGGAAATCAGCCGATATATCGCCGTTCATACTACCCGTGAAACTGTTTGAATAAATTTATGAGAAAAGCTACTGACGAATGCCTACTATGTCGGGCTAATGCCGCGGGCAAGACCAATTCACATATTTTACCCCGGTTTATATCGACCGGTTTTTTGGGCGCTAAGGGATCACCAAGAAAAGGTTATTTATTGAACGGTGAAAATGAACTTACCGCAAAACCCAAGACCGTCCAGGACTCACCGAAAGAAAATTATATGCTTTGCGAGGAGTGCGAGACTTATTTTAGCTTATTGGAAACAGCTTCAGCCCCTTCACTTAAACTTTGGCAAGCTAGGGCTGCGAAAGGCGATCTAAAAATTATTTCGGTGCATCCGCATTTGAAATTAGTGCAGCTTGATTCCCCGGATCCGGTGATCGTGCGCTTACTGGTTTACTCTATGTTTTGGCGGGTTGATATATCATCATTGGAATCATTTAATGATTATAAATTAGATGCAGATTTGGCTGAATCCTTAAGGCTGAGTTTATTGGAGTTCAAAGCCCTGACGAATGCGGACCTGCAAGCCAATGTCAAAACCAAACAGATTACGATGCATCCCTATGCCACCATGACGGCAGGGACGTTTAAAGATGAAACAAAAAATGTCTTAGCTGCAATAAACCCAGGCAACCCGGCGTCCCTGCACGTTGACAAATTCGGCTTCTATATCTTTAAAGCTGAAAAAGATATTGCCGGTAACTTTATGGCTGATTTCAGTAACGTAAAGCCTGGTGACAATCAGATCATGGTCGTAAGTGAGCAATTATGGTACGATGTTATGGTAAAGCGCCCACTAGAGATGGCAGCGGAGCAAGCAAAAAGGAATTTAGCTAAAAAATCGTAGACTATGGCTGAACAAAGGCTATTCAATATACTGCAATTGGCATACACGCCCTTGAGCAATTACGATTTTGTGATGGTGAAAGATGATGCCATTATCCAGCAGTTTATCAATTCAGGCAAGCTATACATTATTGCCCAGCGCCCGGTATTAACTTTTGAAAATTTCTATATAGACAGTGAAGACATTGATAACCCCGTTTTAAAATTTGAAGCCCATCAAAAAGGAACCAGTGAAATACTCGAATGTGAGTTTCCGTTATTTCAGAACGAGTTTAGTGTGCCTTTTGGCAGTCGCTGCGATATTGCTATTAACTATACTTATCCGAAATCGGAAGTTATATTCCAGCATCCCATGCCATTTACTTCAATGGCGAATTTCGTGGTACATACCGGGGAAGATTATTATTGGATTTCACCCGAAAAACTAATTTATCATTACTTAAGGGATGCCCTAGATATCAGGATAAAGGGAGACATTACGAAATTTATGAAATACAAGGTTCATTACATTGGTAAGGCAACAGAACAGGATATCATAAAAAGGCTCACTGGGCATTCCCATCTGCAAGATATATTGTCGGTCGAAAGGCCATTTCATTACGGAACCCTGCCTACCGAAGAAATTGCCATATTATTCTTATCATTCAAGGATAACATTTTCATGAATACCTTTTCCCCGGACGATGACGAAATGGGTATTGCGGTTAGGATGCTTATGGGCGAAAAACTTATAGACGATAATGTTATTTATTTAGATGCCGAAAAGGCACTGATCAATGCGTTAAAACCAAAGCACAACAGGCTATTATATAATAATTATCCCGAAAGCAAGGATGGTCTACACCCGCACCATCTTGAATTCTATACATTTAATTTTTCTGATCCTATTACCCTGATGTACGATAATGGTGAAATTGTGGGTGGTCAGGATTCTTTAATTGTTGAAAAAGGAAAGACTTTACAGGTTCGAAAAGGAAGCAAGTCAAAATAACGTTCATTATGCAAAAACATATTTTCCGATGGTTTTTTCCAACCTCGATGAGAAGCAGAACTTCAAAGTTTAAGTTCGACATTACCAATGACTGCAAGATCTTTTTAAGCCAACCTGATTATTACCAAAGGAAGGTCAAGTTTGACACCCAACATAGCTATGATCAAGCTTTTGCATCACTAATTGACCGTATTTCAATTGTAATCCATCCGTTTACTTCAGCTCCAATGAGCAATACCCATGAAGCCAATACGCTAGTTATACAGGAAATCGGGCCATTCAAAGAGTTTGAACATATCATTCATAGAGGAAATCTTAGGCTTGCCAAAGGCCTGGCGGTTATTACAGTCGAGTTTCAGGGTGATTATACTTACACTGAAAATCTCAGGACTTCAGAAGAAACTGACATTGAAAAAATGATGAACTGGGATATGGATTTTGAAGATATGAGACGTAAAATGATTTCATTGGTCAGCGATATTTGTTCTTTTTTTCTCTTAGGACTTCATATTACTTACCCCACGCATAACAACTCTCACGAGTCTTTCAAGCCTCAATCGAGTGGATTATTATCGTTTTCCGGCAATGGCGAATACATTATGGACGAACACTCCGACATTTTTTCTTATCCTTTATTGATCGAAGAGGATAGGCTACCGGCGTTAACAGCCGTTTTGACTCAAATCGCTCAAGTCTGGCATAAGAATATCTGGTCTTTTTATCGGTTCCTTAAGGGTGTTCGTTCAGACTATATTACAATTGATAATTTTCTTGACCTGATGTTTACCCTGGAGAGTTTCTATGATAACAATACCTCTACCGAAATCATGAAATTGGTCTCATCGGTTATTGTTGCAGAAAGCAAGGCCGATGCAAAGAAAATCCAGGAATTGTTGAGTTATTGTTTCAGAATCAGGAATGAAGTAGCACATGGCGGAACTAATTATAGATTGTACGATTATGTACCGAAGAAACAAAACGAGCCACAAGACAAGCTTTTAATCATTAAGCTTTACTGGGGGCTTAAAAATTTGAATACTCAACTGATTTACCACGGTATACTCAAGATTTTAAACGATAAAAATCCGACCCCGGCGTCATCCATTCGGTTCGGCATTTCCGACATCAGTGATAAGTGTTTCATATAGTACCTAGTAGAGAATATGGTAATAAAAAATTACCTGGTAGAGAACCACGTTAATCTGTAATTTTGCAGGTATGAGACATCAAAGTTTAATATCTTCGGATGCAACTGCCGAGGAAGGAAAGAAGTATGCTATTATAGAAAACCATCAGTTTAATATCGGTGAGGCTACTTTTCTAAATAAAGATGGTGATAAATTCGTCTTTGAAATTAATTTATCAGGAAACAGGAAACCAGAGAATTATGAGTATATGTATGACGTTGATTCCGATACACAGGAATTAATTGGTCTGCGTGCTAAAATTGCTGTTAAAGAATAATCCCCAGTTGACATTTACCTCTCTACTAAGGATTAAACTGATGGAAATAAACGCATGCAAAAAAAACGTGCTAAGATGCCAAACTTGACGCTGGTAGTTGAGGGTCAAGTTCCATCATTTTCCCTCTCATGTTAGACAGACGCGTCAAATCGTACATAAAATTCGTGGACAACAACAAGTTCTTCCACCAATGTCGTCATGTAGCGTGAACCAGTAGAATAAGTAAAGCAGTGTTTTTTAAAATAGGTTTTGAAGAAAATTCATCGATCATTCTTATGAATTTCATTTAGGAAGAGTCAACAGTAGATAACTATTTATTATCATGCAGGCTAAAAAGTATTATTAAATATCATCAGTAAGTTGAATGTCTTTATATAATAGCCTGATGCTTCTGGTTCCAAATCATAACGTAGGAAACAAAACACGCCGCAGTTAATAGATGCGACGTGTTATTAAGATTGACGTGAAAGCTATTTGTTCGCCATCCTCTTCCACCATTCCTCAAAATTTATCAGGTTTATAGCCAATTCTTTGTCTTGGCTGAGGCTCATGATGTTGTTGGATGAGCTGATCTAAATATTTAAATAACAAGTCAATTTTTCCATCTTGCTTCATCAGCGTTGATTTTATCCTTTCGATCTCCAACCAAATATCAGTTCGTTCCGCTAGAGTTTCACGAAGTTTAACAAAGATGTCGATGATCTGAATGCTCACCGCTATCGCTCTTTGACTCTTTAGAACGTTCGATAGCATCAGTATCCCATGTTCGGTAAATACATAGGGAAGATACTTTGAGTGTTCACCTCGCTTTAAGGTCACAAATTGTGACCTTAAAATTTCATTTTCTTCTTTGGTTAGCTCGAACATATAATGGCCAGGGAAGCGCTCAAGGTTACGGTTAACCTGTTGCTTCAGTTTTTTTGTTTCAGTTCCATACAGTTCAGCAAGGTCAGCATCGAGCATGACCTTCTGGCCTCGTATTAAATATATTTTGCTCATAACAACTTCGTCAGGAACAAATAGCTGTGATTGATTTTCCATTTTATAAAAATTTCGGTCAACAGACAGTTAAGCAACTGATAGTCCTTTAAGCTTACCTTTTAACGCTGCCATATCCTCGCTCACTTTCCTTTCAATAACTTTGGCATAGACTTGTGTCGAACGCATCGATGTATGACCAAGAAGCTTGCTTACTGTTTCTATTGGCACTCCGTTCACGAGCGTTACAGTGGTCGCAAAGGTATGCCTGGCCATATGGAAGGTGAGGACTTTATTGATGCCGCATAGTTCGGCAAGTTCCTTGAGATAGCTATTCATTTTTTGATTGGATAGTTTAGGGAAGATGGTTCCGTTCGCAGCTGCTCTTACGTTTCCTTTGTACTTGCTCAATAACCGCTCTGGTTCGTTGAGTACCGGAACATTGACTGGAATAGTAGTTTTCTGACGAAAGGTCTTGATCCATAGGCCGCCGTCCTGACCTTTGACCAGGTTGTCTGGCGTAAGCTCCATCACATCAACGAAGGCAAGCCCGGTGTAACAAGCAAAGACGAATATGTCTCTTACGACACTCAATCTAGGCAGTAGCAGATGTTTTTGTTCCAGTGCAGCCAGCTCGTCGGACGTTAAAAAATCTTTTTCTACGCGGTCGAATTTCAATTGATATTTTTCAAAAGGATCACGGTATAACCATTCGATCCGGCAAGCCAAATTGATCATCTTTTTGAACCGTTCCAGATGCTTCATAATCCCATTGGTTGTCAATGGCTTTTGATGGTCAAGTGGCTGATGATTGCGCAGAAATACCTCAAAGTCCTGGATGAATTTATAGTTGAGCTCTGATAGGAAGAATGATCTTCTCTTCAACTTGTTACTCACAAATTCCCGCAAGTACTTTTGGGTAGTGTAGTAATTTTTCATGGTAGCTGGTGCAAGTACACCTTGAGAAGTTTCATTATGATACTCAGCGATTTCTTCCAGGGTATGTTCGTCATCACCACATTTCAAAAAAGCGTTCTTAACAGCATCGGCATTAATCACACGCCGTTTGAGTTGTAACTCCCGGTAACATTCTCCCAATACCTGTCTTACCTCTTCGAGGTAGATGTTGAGCTCCCTGCCTTCAGTGGTAGTCGTTTTGCCCATACCTTTCCGAACGTCCCAACACCTTGTCGCAACGCTTTGCTTGAGTGCCAGCATGGCCTTCTCTCCGTTGACCTTAATTGCCGCATAAACCGGCGCTTTTCCTTCTTTTCCTTTTTCTGTCCGCAAATTGAAGTGGACACTGAATGTGTTGATCGCTTTCATAACATTGATCTAATTAAACCATTTGCATTTATTTGGTATTAAATCATACCTAATGGTATCAAAAGATCAGCTCAAATCAGCGCAAAACAACGCAGGTTCGTTGCCTTGTAAGCTATTGTATTACAGCGATTTAAACCACTTTTGAATACCTCAAAAGTATGAAACGAAAAGAGGTGTTCAGTTAGGTGACGGATAACTTGCGATGATTTGATATAATTTGCGTTGGCAGGAAAACAAAAAAGCCTGTAAATCAATGATTTACAGGCTTTCCATATCGTTAGATATGTGGTATCGTCGGGATGGCAGGATTCGAACCTGCGGCCTCCACATCCCAAATGTGGCGCGATACCGGGCTACGCTACATCCCGAAAACGTGGTGCAAAGGTAATCAATTTTCTTACGTTTGCAAGCACTATTTTCATTATTTCAATTTTTCAAGCTTTATCGCTCAGCTCGAAGCGGTGAGGGAGGGATTCGAACCCTCGGTACAGTTTCCCGTACGTCAGTTTAGCAAACTGATCCTTTCGGCCTCTCAGGCACCTCACCATTTGTGCCTTCTTGCAAGGCGTTTTCCCGTTTGGGTTTGCAAATATAGTAATTCAGTTATCCTGTCAAAAAAAATATTAAGTTTTCTAAAACAGACTTATTCAAAGCGGTGAATTACAGACAGAAAATTTTAATAATCTATGCGCACATGGTAAATACTCATCAGCATCCGCTTAAATATTTCCTTTATCGTCTCCATATCTTTTAAAGTAATGTTACTATCATTCAGTTGCCCCTGGTTCAATTTATAACTCACAATACGATCCACCAAATCATTAATGGATTGCGCATCGGGTGTTTTCAGTGAACGTGAAGCTGCTTCAACAGAATCGGCCAGCATCAGCACCCCGGTTTCTTTCGAAAAAGGTATCGGCCCAGGGTACCGGAAAATATTTTCATCAATAAACTTTTCAGGAAAATTTTTCAAGAAAGATTGATAAAAATAATCTACCCGCGTATTACCGTGATGCGTGCGTATGCAATCAATAATCACTTCAGGTAAATTATTCCTGCGGGCCATCTCTACCCCTGCGCTTACGTGCCTTATAATAATTTGGGCACTTTCATCATACGGCAGCTTATCGTGCGGATTAAAACCGTGGTTTTGGTTTTCGATGAAATACAGCGGGTTCTCCATTTTACCAATATCATGGTACAGTGCCCCTGCCCTTACCAGCAGCGCATTACCCCCAATGCTATAAATGGCATTTTCGGCCAGGTTAGCTACCTGCAGCGAGTGCTGAAAGGTGCCAGGCGCTTTAAAAGCCATCTCACGCAATAAAGGGGCATTTGTATTGGTAAGCTCAATTAAAGTTAAATCAGAAGTAATACCGAACAGCTTTTCAAAAGCGTAAATAAGCGGATAAGCCAACAAGGTAAGTAACACGCTTACTACAAACGGAAAAAATTCCATCCAGTCAATAGTGGCTAAATTTCCTTCTCTCAAAAAAGAAATACCCAGGTAGGCCAGAAAATAATTCAATGTAATCAGTAAAGCCGACGACAGGAACGTTCCTCTCCTGAGCAACCGTTTAATGCTATAAATAGAGATCATGCCGGCAGTAATCTCATAAAAAGCAAACTCGAAGCTGTTAGGCACAAAAAAACCGGCAATCAGTACCACCAGCAAGTGGATGTTTAAGGCCAGCCTGGTATCAAATAGAATACGAATGATGATAGGTACAATACAATAAGGAATATAATACAGATTAGGAACCTGCAATTTAATTGCCCATGATAAGGTAGCCAGCATGGCGGTAATCACCAGCAATATCAACCCCACAAGGCGGTTATCATCATAAATATCTTTACGGAAGAGATATAAAAATACCAGTTGCAGGGCAAGCACCATGCTTACCAGTAAAAACTGACCTAACAACACCCAACGCCGGTCGCCGTTGATGCGGGCATTATCTTCAAATGCCTTTTTATACGATTCCAGCTTCTGATAAACCTCGTCACTAATGACGGAGCCTTTGGCTACTATTACGTCGCCTTTCTGCACCATACCACTCGTGGTCGACATGCTTTGTATGGCATCATTTTCCAACCTACGGGTAAACTTGTCGTCGTAGTTCAGGTTGTTTTGTAACCGGTTCTGAATTAACGTGAGTACAAAAGCCTTATCCAGATTTTTTTGCTGCGATAACTGGTAGTCTGCATATTGTAAGGCTTTAGCACGGGTGTACAAATCAGCCGTATTTTTTTGTGTAGCTACATTATGGTCCAGTACCGAAAGATCGTAGTTTTCGGTGTTGCGCTGGTAACGTGCGTTTAAAGTGAGCACACCTTTGGTGTATATTGCTTTTAATAAATTATAACCCAGGTTATAATAAGTTTGCTTCAGCCGCTCAGGTAAGCCAGCAGTTTTCAATTTAATGTCAAAATCATTCTTATAACCTTCCAGTTGCTGAGATTCTATATTCTCGTCAAACTGGTAAACCGGCACCACGCTTTTCAGTGCCGCATCCCGGTCAGCACTTAACTGCTGAGGCGTTTTTAAAATAGCAAAGTTATAGGGCGAAAGTAGATCGTGCTGGTTCCATATCCGCCCTTTCTCGTACTCATAGCCAAATTTAGCTTGTTTCGGAAGAAAAAACACAATTAAGCAGATACTCACAAACAGCATTAAAAACTTAACGCTAACTGCATATTTACGAAGTACTGCCCTTTGGCGCGATGCGCTGAATTTTGCCATAGTGATGTTAAACCTATCAAAAGTAAAATAAATTCAGCAAACTGAATTATTACTTGCATTTCTCGTTTCAAAGTTGATATCTTTATGATATCAAAATAAATCATAATTAATATGGAAAACGAAAAATTAATCAACCCTCCTTCCGGTTTTCTTTGCTTGCTTTTATTCTTTGTACTGATAGGTGTATCCATCTTTGCGGGCCTTGCCGGCTATGCACCCGTAGCGGTAGTTGTAGGAATTATTGACCTTGTTTTTATCCTGCCCGGACTAATTATTGTAAACCCCAACGAATCGAAAGTGCTTACCCTGTTTGGTAAATATACCGGTACCGTAAAAAAGGATGGCTTTTACTGGGTTAATCCCTTTACTACCAAAGCCAAGGTATCCTTACGCGCTAATAACCTGAACGGACAACAATTGAAAGTAAACGACAAAATTGGTAACCCTATTGAAATTGCTGCGGTAATTGTGTGGCAGGTAAAGGATACCGCCAAAGCCATTTTTGCAGTAGAAAATTACGTGCAGTATGTGAATATACAAAGCGAAGCCGCCGTTAGGCATTTAGCCAATATTTTCCCATATGATAACTTTGAGGATGAAACTGCTACCATTACCCTGCGTGGCGGTGCCGAACAGGTAAGTGCAATGCTGGAGCAGGAATTAAATGAACGCCTGTCACGAGCCGGTATTGAGGTACTGGAAGCCCGCATCTCTCACCTGGCCTACGCTCCCGAAATTGCAAATGCCATGTTGCAGCGCCAGCAGGCTTCTGCCATTATTGCAGCCCGTAAGCAGATTGTAGAAGGCGCCGTTGGTATGGTTGAAATGGCTTTAGACCGTTTATCGGCCAATAATATTGTAGAATTGGATGAAGAGCGCAAGGCGGCTATGGTGAGTAATTTATTGGTGGTGTTGTGCGGTGAGCGCAATGTATCCCCAGTGGTAAATACCGGTACGCTTTATCATTAATCCATCATGAACGATTACAGAGACTTTAAACAGGTAAGAACACCACAGCTATGGATGCAGCGCCATGGCTGGTGGCGGCCCTGGTATGAATTTACAGACGGGCAGTTTAGCTATGGTAAATTCAGCTTTGATGGCTTAACGGCGCGCGCAGCACTTTTTGAAACCCTGCATAACAGCTGGAAGGTGAGCAACAAAAGCATTTGGTCTTTTGACCAGGTAATTACCCATACCGCAGACGGTAAAGTAATTGGAGAGGTAACGCAGAAATGGTTCAAATCTGATTTCAACTTAACGCTGGCAGACGGCTCTGCATTCACTCTGAGACGCAAATCTATCTGGAAGGGAGAATACGCCTGGTCAGACAGTTCAGGCAATCAGATTGCATTAATCAGCCAGCATGCATTTTCTTCAAAAAGCATACGTTTTACTGTTGAGCAGCAATATTTGAATCATGAACTCACGCCGCTGCTATTGTTGCTTGGCACTCATCTGCTCTTTTTAACCCAGCGCCGTGCTGCCGCTGCTGCAGCGTAATATTTATATGGCAGAGAAAAAATCATTTGTATTACGCATCAATCCTGAAATGCTCAAGGAGATCGAATGCTGGGCCGGTGATGAATTCCGAAGCATTAACGGGCAGATTGAGTACTTACTGCAAAAGGCATTGAGCGACAGAAAGAAACAGCTGCGCAAAAAGAAAGCTGATTAATTACAGCTTAATTTTATTATGCATGCATAATAAAATTAATTAACTTGCGCTTCCAATTTTAAATATCTATTCATGAAAGAAGTATATATTGTTGCTGCCACCCGTACACCCATCGGTAGTTTTGGAGGCGTATTGTCTTCATTTACAGCTACCCAACTGGGCGCTGCGGCCATCAAAGCTGTGGTAGCGCAAGCGGGCATCAACCCTGATGCTGTTCAGGAAGTTTATATGGGCAATGTACTGTCTGCCGGCTTGGGGCAGGCACCGGCTACACAGGCAGCACGTTTTGCCGGTTTACCCGATGTACCGGCCACGGTGGTGAACAAAGTATGCGCGTCAGGTACCAAAGCCATTATGCTGGCTGCCCAAAGTATTGCATTAGGCCATGCCGATGTAATGATAGCTGGTGGCATGGAAAGCATGAGCAACGTACCGTATTATCTGGATAAAGCCCGCACAGGTTATCGCTTGGGCAATGCACAATTAACCGATGGCCTGATTAAAGACGGTCTTTGGGATGTATACAATGATTATCACATGGGCAGCGCCGGTGAGTTATGCGCTACCACCTGCAACATTAGCCGTGAAGAGCAAGATGCTTATGCCATACAATCTTATCAGCGTGCTATAAAAGCCCGGCAGGAAGGTTGGCTGAAAAATGAAATATCACCCATTGAAGTAACAGACCGAAAAGGCAATACCACATTAATTACAGATGATGAGGAAATTGACTTGGTTAAATTTGATAAAATACCCGGCCTTAAACCGGTTTTTCATAAAGAAGGAACAATTACAGCAGCTAACGCTTCCAGTTTAAATGATGGCGCTGCAGCACTGCTATTGGTTAGTAAAGAAAAAGCAGAGGAATTGGGATTAAAACCGCTGGCCCGAATTATAGCCTATGCCGATGCACAGCAGGCCCCTGAGCTATTCACCACAGCGCCGGCCAAAGCCATCCCGCTGGCAATTGCTAAAGCAGGCCTAACCGCTGAGCAGATTGATTATTACGAAATTAATGAAGCGTTCTCAGTAGTGGCATTAGCCAACAATAAAGCATTGAATTTAGACGTAAATAAAGTAAATGTAAATGGCGGCGCTGTGGCTTTAGGCCATCCGCTGGGCGCTTCGGGTGCACGTATTGTGGTTACCTTGCTTAATGTGCTTAAGCACAACAACGGCAGGTATGGCGTAGCCGGCATTTGTAATGGCGGCGGCGGTGCCAGCGCTTTGGTTATTGAAAATTTAAGTTAATTTAGTGCATGTTTAAACGGTTTTTAATGGCATTGGTGTGGTGTGCTTTGGGCGTAGGAACCACCTTAGCACAGCATAGCAGCGAAAGTTCTTACCAAAAATCCCTGCGCCACTACCAAGATAGCCTGCAGCGTTTGGGGCGTGAAATGGTGAACAATGAAAGTGATGTGGAACGCAAAAATGCCAATTATGCTTTCATCCGGATGCTGGTTACTGCCTTAAAGACGCCTCACTCTTATGACTTTGCCTTCGACTCATTAAAAACCATCAGTATATTAAATTCTCCGGATCGCAAGTTCCGCATTTTCAGCTGGCCGGTGATGAACCAGGATGGCAGCTACCGTTTTTATGGTGCTGTACAAATGAACAATAACGGCCCACTGGTATTGCATCCCTTGGAAGATTATTCTCCGATATTAAAAAACCCTGAAGACTCAGTTACCACCAACCGTAAATGGTTTGGTGCTGAGTATTATAAAATTATACCGGTTTACAGCAACCGTCCCTATTACGTGCTGTTGGGCTGGAAAGGCAATAATGTAAAAAGCACCAAGAAGGTAATCGAGGTTTTATCGTTCGATAATGGCATCCCCGTTTGGGGCAAGCCGGTATTTGAAGGCAACAGCAAAATCCGCAGCCGCGTAATATTTGAATATTCGCGACAGGCCTCTATGCTGTTGCGTTACGTACCGGAACAAAACCTGATTGTATTTGACCACATTGCTCCGCCCGATGCCAAAATGAAAGGCAAAATGGAAATGTATGGGCCTGATTTAACCTATGATGGGTACCGGTTGAGTAACGGCAAATGGAATTACGTTAATGACCTTGACATGCGTAACATAGCCTTAGCGGGCGAGCAGGACATTGAAGACCCCAAAAAGCAGGCCCAGCGTGATAAGGCAGCGGCGGCGGCATCATCCAGGCGAAACCATTAGCAAACTACCTTTCAAAAGCTTTTTTACTTATGCCGATACAGGCTTTTATAGATATAATAGTATTTTCGAAAAATTTAAACTAAGTAATTAATGGAGCCAGAAATAGCTGCTGTAGATGCAGGTCTTGTTGATGTACCTGCGAAAAAACACCCGAAGGGATTGTATGTACTGTTTTCTACAGAGATGTGGGAACGGTTTAACTTTTATGGCATGCGTGCCTTACTCACCCTGTTCCTGGTAAGTGCGCTGGGCTTTTCTGACAAAGATTCAGCTATTATTTACGGTGGTTTTCTGGGCCTCTGTTACCTTACTCCAATGCTCGGAGGTTATATTGCCGACCAATATCTGGGCAACCGCGCTTGTATCATTCTGGGTGGCTTTGTGATGGGTATTGGCCAGTTATTTATGTTTTACAGCGGCTACAGCTATGCCACTAATGTCGACTCTGCCCGACTAATCATGTGGATCGGCTTAGCAGTTATCATATTCGGTAACGGATTTTTTAAACCCAACATCTCATCCATGGTTGGCCAGCTGTACTCAAAAGGAGATACAAGGCTTGACTCGGCGTTCACCATATTTTATATGGGTATCAACGTTGGAGCCCTTTTGGGGATGACCGTATGCCCTTTGCTGGGCGATGTTAAAGTAGGTGATGTGCGCATGGTAGAAGCCTTTAAATGGGGGTTTTTAGCGGCGGGCGGCGCTATGTTTGTTGGTACCATCACCTTTATACTGTTAAAAAATAAATTTATTGTAACACCTAAAGGTGAAGCGATCGGCACTAAGCCGGATATGAAAGGCAGCACATTAAGCCCAACAGGCGAAGCCGAAAAAGCCAGTTTCTCTAACGGCGCTATCGGGGCTGTGATTGCTTTGCTGGCGGTATTGTTTTTAACATTCCATTATATTTCTGATGACCCGAACCCAATTAAAAGCTGGGTTTATCCATTCATCTATGCATCGGGTATCAGTTTGGCCGTACTGATATTAACTGATAAATCAGTCACAACTATTGAACGTCAGCGAATTATGGTGTTGTATACTGTTGCATTCTTTGTGATATTCTTTTGGGCTGCGTTTGAACAGGCAGGCTCATCGCTAACCTTCGTAGCCGATAAGCAAACAGATACACATGTATTTGGTTACCAGCTCCCTCCAAGCTTAATTCAAAATGCTAATTCGTTATTTATCGTAATTTTTGCACTGCCGTTTAGCTGGCTTTGGTTAAAATTACAAAAACGCAATCTGGAGCCTATTTCACCTGTAAAACAATCACTTGGTTTGCTGCTGGTAGCTTTGGGTTACTATATTATAGCATTACAGGTAAAAAATCTGGGTAGCACTGACAAAATTGGCGTAATCTGGCTAATCATCATGTACCTGTTTCATACCTGGGGCGAACTTTGCCTGTCTCCTATCGGCTTATCACTGGTATCAAAACTTGCGCCTAAACGCTTCTCATCATTGTTAATGGGTGTTTGGTTTTTGAGCAATGCCGCTGGTTATGCGCTGGCAGGTACCTTAGGTGCCATCCTCCCGCCAACAGGTGATAAGTTTACTTTTGCTACCTCGAAAGGTATTGATTTAAGAGGCATATTAGATGGTAAAGTATCAGCAACTGCTGAACAACTAGCTACACTGGCAAAAGAAAAAATCGATGTACATTACCCCACCTTTGTTGGTTTTACCATACATAACCTCTATGAGTTTTTTATGGTGTTCGTAATCTTATCGGGCATAGCATCAGTGTTATTGTTTCTGATTTCAGGAAAACTCAAAAAAATGATGAACGGAGTAAGATAATCCGCTAAGTTATTTTAATTTAATTTCGATATTTGTCAGCCTGCCTCATTGTGCAGGCTGTTTTTATATACATCTTATTCCTGCATTTTTTCAGTGCCCGACAGTATAGTTATTATTCCAACGTATAACGAAAAAGAAAACATTGAACGGATGATCCGTAAGGTATTTTCTTTGCCTCATGATTTTCATGTGCTTATCATTGATGATGGCTCGCCGGATGGTACAGCTCAAATTGTGAAGGGTTTGCAGCGCGAATTTCCTGAGCAGTTGTTCATGGAAGAGCGTAAGGGTAAATTAGGTTTGGGTACAGCTTATATTTGTGGTTTCAAATGGTGCATCCATCACCAGTATGATTATATATTTGAAATGGATGCCGATTTTTCCCACAATCCTGACGACTTGTTGCGCCTGCGCCAGGCCTGTGTAGATGGTGCCGACGTCGCCGTGGGTTCACGTTATATTACCGGTGTAAACGTGGTTAATTGGCCTATGGGCCGTGTGATTATGAGCTATTACGCGTCAGTATATGTACGCCTGGTTACGGGCGAGGATATACGCGATTTTACTGCCGGTTTTATGTGCTACAAGCGCCGCGTATTGCAAACCGTAAACCTGGATAAAATTAAATTTGTAGGCTATGCCTTCCAGATTGAAATGAAATACACCGCTATTAAGCATGGCTTTAAAGTGGTAGAAGTACCGATCATATTTACCGATCGTACAGAAGGCGCCTCCAAAATGTCGAAAGGAATATTCAGGGAAGCTGTTTTTGGTGTGATCCAAATGAAATTCAACAGCATCTTCAGGAAATATCCTGAAGGAGAATAAAGCTTTGACATGTTTTGGTGGCTGCAAGCCATTTGGATTTATTGCCTGCAGCCACCAACCAAACGTTTTAAGCTACCTGGGCGCTAACCTCTTTACCCAGTGCCTGCACCCAGTCGTTAAACAATCTGGTTTCAATCTCAACAGCTTTATTAGCATGGCGCTGCCAATCTGGGGAAAATTGCTGTAACTGGTTTAGCATTTCTTCCAGGTGCCCTTCTTCTTCCAGAATAATAGATTTCACATTTACCTTACTGCCGCTTTGGCTCAATACGTCCTGGTAGACCGGGTATAGTTCATCAGCCCGTACCTCAATAGCATAAGTAACCAAAAGGTAAGCAGCAAAGCGCAACTCTTTACTCTGTAAGCCTAATTCATTTTTCAGGTAACGGCATGAGTCGATATCCAATTGATTCAAATACTGCTTGCTGTAAGCCGGAGCTACCAAATATTCGGGTGAATAAGTAGGATAGTTTGCAGAAGCCTCCAGCTTTTCCAGCTGCTTTTTTAAATAAAAAGCATGACGATGCTCTTCTGCAGCATGTTTTAAAATGATATAGGTAACCGTAGTTGGGTCTTCGCAAGCAGAGATCTTACGGGCGCCTGTATTCTCCATCAGCGATAGCGTATTTAACCAGCGTGCATGCAATTCATTATCAGCAACTATCGAAGTCAGTATTGATTGAAGTTCCATAAAATGTTATAATGTTTCGAGCGCCTGCTCAATTTTTTGATAAATGTAGTCGAGTTGTTCGTTAGTAATGCAATACGGAGGTAAAATGTATAACACATTTCCCAGAGGCCGCAATATGATACCTTCTTTTAAAAAGAACTCGTATAGGCGGTCGCGCAGTGTACTAAAGTAAGAAGTGCTGTTACCTGTCTCCCATTCCATAGCTAAAATAGTCCCGGTTTGCCTCACATTTTTCAGGCGTGGGTGCGATTGAATTTTTGCAGCAAACTCCTGATGCCGGCTGACAATACGCAAAATATTTTCTTCGGTAGGCGGTTCCAAAAATAAATCCATACTGGCCAAAGCCGCAGAACAGGCTACCGGATTGGCTGTAAATGAATGACCGTGAAATAAAGTCTTGTGCTTATCCTCCGATAAAAAAGCATCATAAATATATTGCGTACAGGTAGTAACACCTAAAGCCATGGTGCCACCGGTTAAGCCTTTGGAGAAGCACATGATATCGGGCTGGCTTTCCATCCAATTGGTGGCGAAACGTTTGCCGGTACGTCCGAAGCCGGTAAAAACCTCGTCGGCAATGGTAAAAATGCCCTTGTCTTTACAGTGGGTTATCAGTTCATCCAGGTAAGCGGCTTCATACATCAGCATCCCGCCCGAACCTTGTACCAGCGGCTCATTAATAAAACAGCATAGTTCTTGAGATAATTCATTGATACGCTCTTTAATTTCGTTGATGTTTTCGGCATTGGGCAAATCAACAAATTCCACCTCGAACAACAAGTTATCGAACGGCGCAGTGAAAGCGCTGCGGCCACTTACAGCCATAGCCCCAAAGGTATCGCCATGGTAGGCGTTGTTAAAAGCCAGTATTTTGGTGCGCGGCTTTCCTTGGTTATTCCAGTATTGCAGGCACATTTTAAGTGCTACCTCGATGGCCGTTGAACCGTTATCCGAGTAGAAAACTTTAGCTTGGTTATCTGGCAGAATAGCCAGTAAGCGTTCAGCAAGCTCTACAGCAGCCGGGTGTGTAAACCCTGCGAATATGACATGCTCCAGTTGCAGCAATTGCTCGGCTACTTTTTTGGCGATGTACGGGTGTGCATGGCCATGAATGTTTACCCACCATGAAGACACGGCATCAATGTATGAATTGCCCTGTTCATCAAACAGCAATACACCCTCACCTCTTACAATCGGCACTGGCGGGCGGGCCGTTTGCATCTGGGTATAGGGATGCCATATTACATTTAAATCGCGTTCGGTTAAATTCATAGTTCTTTAATTAACAATTCAGCCACATGCTGATCTATCGGAAAGGTCATGTATTCTTCCCGAAGTTCACTTAGTTTTATCCACCTGAAAGCCTGCAGTGTATTACCTTCGCCATCAAAATCAAATGCTTTCGTTTTAAAATTTAAATTAAGCGGCTTCAGGTTTTTTACTTTGTAGTAAACGCTGATGATTTGAGAATCGTTGAAGGCGGATTTAACAAAGAAGTCGGTAGTATAAAAATGACTGATGATTTCAACCGGGGCATTGCATTCCTCCATAAACTCTCGCTTCAAGCCGTCAATAAGTCCCTCACCATATTCCAAACCGCCACCCGGAAGTTTAGTAAAACGATAGCCATATTCCTGCTCATCACTCAGTAATAACTCTTGCTGGTCGTTTATTAAAATACCATACACACGTACGTTAAACATGGCCATTATTCAAAGTGCTTTTTGTTACGGGTTACGTTTTCCATGGTCCATTCAATCTCAACGCGTTTGGCTTCAGAACGGATAGGGCAATTGGGCATGCTGCAATAATGGCAACACTCCGGCAAACAAGGGTCGGTATGAATAAAGAGTTCAGTTTTAACACCACCTTTGGCATTAATCAGCTTGTCTACCAAAGCCACTTCCTCGTGTACACGGTTCAGGTCAAAGTAGTTAGGCAAAGTCATGTGACAATCAATATGCAGTTCGGCACCATATTTTTGTGCACGAAGGTTGTGTACATCAATCCACTCCACTTTGCGCTGATCATTCAACACACCAATAATATGGTTTACAACATCAAAATCCGCCTCATCCATCAGGCCGGCAATAGAGCGGCGCAGCAGTTGATAGCCGGTGTATACAATGTATAAACCTACCACAATAGATAATACACTATCTAACCATACTATTTTGGTGAAAAATATAAGCAACAAGCCGGCAACCAATCCCCCACTGGTTACCATATCGGTAAGCAAGTGACGGCCATCGGCTTCGAGTGTGATAGAACTAAGCTTTTTACCCTGGTTAATCATGTACCAGCCCAGCAAGCCATTGATAGCGCCTGTAGCGCCGATGATCACGGCACCCGTAACCAAATCTTTTACTACGGATGGGTGAAATAAGCTGTAAGTAGATTTAAATAATATGCCGATACCAGCAATGCTGATAAGGGCGCCTTCGATAAAAACGGAGAAGTACTCAATTTTACCATGCCCGTATGGATGATTTTCATCCCTCGGCCTTGAAGACAAATAAATACTGAAAAACGCAAAGGCACTTGCTACTACGTTTACCACGCTTTCGGCAGCATCAGTCAATACAAAATTAGACGAGGTTATGAAGTATGCACCAAACTTGGCCAGCATTAAAACAACGCTCGCAATAAGGGCAATGATGATGATTTTTCGTTTTTCGCGCACGGAGATGATTTG
Source organism: Mucilaginibacter koreensis (assembly GCF_054783355.1). Lineage (NCBI taxonomy): Bacteria > Pseudomonadati > Bacteroidota > Sphingobacteriia > Sphingobacteriales > Sphingobacteriaceae > Mucilaginibacter > Mucilaginibacter koreensis. The sequence continues at coordinate 1,384,658 of NZ_BAAGQS010000001.1, forward strand.
CTGCAAATTTAGCAATAAGGCGTTTAAATTGCAGTAAACTTATTTTCTATATTTGCCCACACTACATATATTTTAAGATGAGCGCATTAAGTACCCGGATCAACAATTTGACCGAGTCGCAGACCATGAAGATGAATAAAATGGCCCGCGAACTCGCTGCACAAGGTGTTAACGTAATTAGCCTGAGTTTAGGCGAACCCGATTTTCATACCCCTGAGCATATCAAACAGGCGGCTAAAGAAGCTATGGATGAAAATTATACTTATTATACCCCTGTAGCCGGTTACCCGGACTTGCGCAAGGCCATAGCCAGCAAATTGAAAACCGAAAATAACCTGGACTATGATTTTAGCCAGATTGTGGTTTCAACAGGCGCTAAACAAGCTTTGGCCAACGCGGTATTGTGCTTGGTAAACCCCGGCGAGGAAGTGATTATCCCTACCCCTTACTGGGTATCATATTCGGAGATTGTGAAACTGGCCGAAGGTAAGAGTGTATTTATTGACACTACGGTTGAACAAAATTTTAAGATTACGCCTGAGCAATTAGAAGCGGCTATAACGCCCAACACTAAGTTGTTCATGTTCTCATCGCCATGTAACCCTACCGGCAGTGTATACAGTAGAACCGAACTGGAAGGTTTGGTGAAGGTGTTTGAAAAGTACCCTGAGATCTCCATCATCTCCGACGAAATTTATGAGCACATTAACTTTGTAGATCAGCATGAATCTATTGCCCAGTTTGATTCTGTAAAAGACCGTGTGATTATCATTAACGGCTTTTCTAAAGCTTATGCCATGACAGGCTGGCGTATTGGCTATTCGGCTACCAATAAAGAGCTGGCTACGGCCATTGATAAATTACAGGGGCAAATTACTTCGGCTACCTGTTCTATTACGCAACGTGCCGGTGTGGCTGCTTATACAGGCGGACTGGAAAGCGTATTAGAAATGCGTGATGCCTTTAAACGCCGCCGTGATTTGGTTTACGGCTTGCTGAAAGAAATAGAGGGTTTAAAAGTGAACCTGCCCGACGGGGCTTTTTACTTCTTCCCGGATGTAACCTCTTATTTCGGCAAGAGCTACAATGGTACAACCATTGAAGATGCCGACGAGTTAAGCTTATTTTTATTGCAGGAAGCACATGTGGCTACCGTAGGTGGAGATTCTTTTGGTGACCCTAAATCTATCCGCCTGTCATACGCAGCAGCTGATGATAAATTAGTGGAAGCCATGCAGCGCATTAAAGCAGCTTTAGCTAAGTTGAAGTAAAAACTACCCAATACACATAAAAAAACGCCCTGTACAATTTGTACAGGGCGTTTTTATTTTTAACACTGTTTTAGCTTAGATACCAAAACCGTAAGCTACACGTAAGGCAGCCATACCATAGTTGTTGTTTTGGCCAGAGAAGTTTTCATAACGGGCACCAATATCAATGTGCTTAAATGAATAACCTAAACCTGGAGCTAAGATTAACTTTGTGTCTTTGCTGCCGTCAGGACGGGCATAAACATCTCTGGTTTCGAAACCGGCACCTACTTCACCGCTCAGGTAGAAGCCGCTGCCTAAGTAACCTTTAATACCAGCTTTAACCGGTACAATGCCTACTGATGGATATTTCACATCAGATACACCGTTTAAATAAGGCACTTGTTTACCAAAAGCATTGTAGTAACCAGCAGTTAACATTAAAGCTACATTTTGGTTAACACCATACTGAACACGGGCAGTACCACCAATACCTACGTTTGATACATCATGCAGATTGCCGGTTGGTACAAAACCTTCTACGCCGATACCGAAACGAATTTGGTTAGCAGGAGTAGTAGACTGTGCCTTTACTTTTGAACCGAATAACGATGCTACAGCAATACCAGCTACAGCAAAAATTTTAGTCATTTTCTTCATAGTTAAATTTGTTAAGTACTAAACTGTCCTATAACAGTTCATGCCACTATAATCAAACATGTTGCCATAATTGGCACTTTAAGTCCGTTTTAACAATTGGATGATAATTCGTTATTCAAATGATTAACATTCAAGATTTAGGAAAAAACTGATTATCAGCTTAATTTGAGTGGTAATAGGCTATTAACAAAAGTTATCAACATGACAAATTTGCATTTAAGTTTCATACCAAATTTGACTGTCAGACAGACAATTTTTGTCTGTTTTTTCAGCATTTCACTGTCTTGTAATTAAGGAATGGCACTGTACCAAATTCCAGAAAACAAAAAAGGAGGCATAAAGCCTCCTTTTTAGTTTTTATCAGTTTATGATTATTGATGCTCTTCATCTTCTTTCGTAGGCTCATAGTTGGCCTGCAACTCTGCCAGCTTTTCCTTACCATACGCAAAACGGGTGATGATAAAGAAGAGTACTGGTACCACAAAAATAGCCAAAGAGGTTGCGGCCAGCATACCGCCAAACACCGTCCAACCAATGGTTTGACGCGCCTGCGCACCTGCACCTGATGCAAATACCAGCGGCAGTACGCCTAATATAAAGGCGAGCGAGGTCATGATGATTGGGCGCAGGCGCAGACGTACTGCATCCAACACCGCCTTCTCTAACTCTACTCCCCGATCAACACGCTCTTTGGCAAATTCAACAATCAAAATCGCATTCTTGGCAGAAAGACCTATCAGCGTAATCAAACCAATTTGCGCATATACGTTATTGCTGAGGTTGGGTAAAAAGGTTAAGAACAAGATGGCACCAAATGCCCCCAGCGGTACTGCCAGCAGTACAGAGAACGGTACCGACCAGCTCTCATACAAAGCTGCCAGGAACAGGAACACGAAGCCAATAGATAATGCAAAGATGTATATCGTCTTCGATCCGGACAGCAACTCTTCACGGCTCAAACCGGAGAACTCATAGCCATAGCCTGCCGGTAATGAACTGGCAGCTGTTTCGCGCAAGGCGGTGATAGCGTCACCGCTACTGTAACCGGGCTTGGTGTTACCGTTGATCTCTGCAGAGCGGAACAGGTTATAATGCGAAATCAATGGCGCGTTTTCAATAATCTGGTAAGATGTTAATGCACCCAACGGCACCATGGTACCGGCTTGGTTACGCACATAGTATTGACCAATGTTTTTAATATCTACCCGGTAAGAAGTATCGGCCTGGGCCACCACCCTGAATGTACGGCCATACAAGGTAAAGTCATTAATATATGAACTACCCATGTATACCTGCAGTGCATTGTTAATATCAGAAATTGCAACGCCCAGTTTCTTGGCCTTTTCGCGGTCAACCACTAATTGGTAAGCCGGCGTACGAGCGGTGAAGAAAGAGAATGCCTTCGCAATTTCGGGGCGTTTATTTACAGCGCCTACAAAATTTTGCAGTACACGTTCAAAGTTTTTAATATCACCACCTGCCTGCTTTTCTTCTAATATAAACGAGAAACCAGCGGTATTACCCAAACCCGGAATAGCCGGCGGCGGAATTACTACCACGTTGGCTTCTTTAAATTTAGCCAGCTTTTGCTGTAGCACCCCTACAATCTCGAGCGAGGTTTGATCACGCTCATCCCATGGCTTTAACTGTACGAATACCGTTGCACTGTTTGATTTGGTAGCAAAGTTAATGGCATTCAAACCACCTAAAGCCGCAAAGTGACCTATGCCAGGCACTTCCTGTATGGTTTGCATTACCTGCTTTAAAGTATTTACGGTACGTTGGGTAGATGAGCCTTCAGGTAAATCGTAGGTAACGTAGATACGGCCTTCGTCTTCAATCGGTAAGAAGCCCGACGGCTTACTTTTGAAAAGCAAAAATGTACCGACCACTATAGCCACCAGTATAAACACTACAAATTTCGAATGCTTAATACTGCGGTCTACGCCATTGCGGTATTTATGCGTTACCCGGCCAAACCAGTTGTTAAACTTATCGAAAAAGCGATCGAGGAAGTTTTTTCGTTTATTTTCACCGTCATGTGGTTTAAGCAAGATAGTACATAAAGCCGGTGTTAATGACAAGGCTATAAACGCAGAAATCAATACCGAAATAGCAATAGTAATCGCAAACTGCTGGTACAACCGGCCTACAATGCCCGGTACAAAGCCTACCGGCACAAATACCGCAGCCAGAATTAAAGCAATGGCAATAACCGGCGCCGAGATGTCTTTCATGGCATGCTCGGTTGCTTCGCGCGGCGACATCTTTTCCTCATCGATATAATGCTGCACCGCTTCTACCACCACAATCGCATCATCCACCACAATACCGATAGCCAGTACGAAACCGAATAAGGTTAAGGTGTTGATGGTAAAGCCAAGAGGTATAAAGAAAATAAATGTTCCGATGATTGATACCGGAATTGCCAGTACCGGAATTAATGTAGCCCGCCAGCTTTGCAGGAACAGGAATACTACAATTACCACCAGTGCCAATGCTTCCAACAGGGTTTCAACCACCTCATGTACCGAAACTTTTACTACAGTCACAGACTCAAACGGAACTACATAGTCTACATCAGCCGGGAAGGTTTTCTTCAACTCGGCCATGGTTGCATATACATTGTTGGCAGTTTCAAGTGAGTTACTGTTAGGTGCCTGGTATACCAGTAGGTATGAAGCACGCTTACCGTCAACAAACGAGTTACCGGAGTAGTTGAATTTACCCAACTGCACACGCGCAATATCCCTTAAATGCACTACCGAGCCATTATTGGGCTGCGTTCTTACAATTACATTTTCAAACTCTTTTGGATTCACCAAACGGCCTTTAACCAAAACAGTGTACTCAAATGGCTGTCCGTTTACAATAGGCGGCGCACCAACAGTACCGGCAGCTACCTGGGCATTCTGCTCTTGCAAGGCAGCAGTAACATCAGCTGGCGTAATACCTAACGAAGCCATTTTATCCGGCTTCAGCCATATACGCATACTAAAATCGTCGGCACGGGTAAATACGTCGCCCACACCTTTGGCCCGTAACAGCGCATCGCGTATATAAACGTTGGTATAGTTATCTAAAAAAGTTACATCATGTGAGCCCTTGGGAGAAAACATCGCTACCAGCATCAAAATACTGGGGTTACGTTTACGCACAGTTAAACCCAGGCGTTGCACTTCCTGAGGCAAAACAGGTTCGGCAATACTAACCCGGTTTTGTACATCGAGCGCTGCAATATCAATATTGGTACCCACTTCAAAGTTAACGGTCATGCTCATTTGCCCGTTACCTGTACTGTTACTTTGCAGGTAGGTCATGCCCGGCGTACCGTTTACCTGTACTTCTACGGGGGTAGCCACAGTCTGCTCTACGGTTAAGGCATCGGCACCTGTATAGTTACCGGTTACCTGCACCGTAGGTGGTGTAATATCAGGATACTGGCCTATAGGTAAAGAGCTCATTGCCAGCAGGCCCACCGCTACAATTACTATAGATATTACTATAGCCGTAACGGGCCTGCGTATAAAGGTGTCTGCAATCATGCTTTAATAATATTTATCCTGATTATTTGCCCTGTGTATTTTGAGGTTTACCCTGCCCGGCAGAACCGGCACCGCCGGCCTGACTTCCAGCTGCCTGTTGCTGCGGCGCTTTGGTAGTTACCTTGGCGCTGTCGCGCAATTTCTGGAAACCTTCGCTGATCACTTTGTCGCCTGCCTCCAGGCCTTTCAATACTACTACGTTAGCATTCAGGCGCGGGCCAAGGGTAATTTTGCGTTGATAAGCAACGGTATCTTGTGGTGCCACATATACAAAGAACTCTCCCATTTGCTCCGTTACTGCCTTGTAAGGAATGATTACCTGCTCGCCTGACTGTCCATTCAATACATTTACCACAGCGCTCATTCCGTCTTTCAGCTCATCATCCGGGTTTTGGAATTGAATACGCACCTTAATGGTTCCGGTTTGGTTATTTACCCCCCGATCAATAGCTAAAATTTTGCCGGGGCGGTGGTACATTTCGCCAGTGCTCAATTGCAGGCGGAAGGTACTGTCGGTATAATTCCGTTGCAGGCGGCCAAAACGTTCTATGTCGGCTTGGTTCACCACAATATCAGTAGCAATTGGATTTTCGTTCGACAACGTGTTTAAAAGCGTAGTACCCTGTGTTACTTCGGCACCTAGTTTTACCTGAGATATACCAATGCGGCCGGTAAACGGAGCTCGTATAATAGAGTAAGATAAATCGGTAGCTGCGGATTTAACTCCTGCGCGTGCCACTTGTACCTGTGCCCTGCTGGTAGCTAAGGTAGCAACAGCCTGGTCATAAGTTTGACGAGCCACCGCATCGTTCTTTAATAAAAACTGGTAGCGGTCAGCATCCTTTTGAGCTTTTACCAGGTTAGCTTGTGCGCTTGCCAGGTTAGCTTGTGCCTGTGCATAAGCGGCCTCGTATTTACGGCGGTCTATCTCATATAATTGCTGACCTTTTTTTACTACGTCACCCTCTTTGAAAAAAATGCCGGTAATAAAGCCGGCCACTTGTGAGCGCAGTTCCACACTGTTGTAAGCCACCACTGTTCCCTGGTACTGATCGTAATAAACAGCATCGCCTTTTATGGCTGGAGTTATGGTTACCGGTGTGGGAGGAGGAGCCGCATTAGCCTGGTCTTTGTTTTTACATGAAGCTGCAAGCATAAGCACAGCAGCAGCGGTAAGTAAAGTATAATTGTTTTTCATATCAAATGCTATGTTAGTATTAACGTACCACCAATGTACCCAAAGCCCGCTCCAGGTCTACCTTGCTTGAAAGCAGCTGGAATAAAGCTGTATAATAATTGAGTTCAGCTGTGCGCAGGTCGGCTTGAGCTACAATCACGTCCAGGTAAGTTTTTACACCTTCGCGGTATTGCAGGCTCACCACCTTGTACACATCACGGGCGAGCTCTACGTTTTGCTTTAATAACTGCCAGTTGCTGTAATTACTTTTATAAGCAGCCAAAGCCTGTACATATTCTGTATTGATAGTGTTGCGGCTGTTTATAATATCCAGGTCTACCCTCTCCACCTGTAACTTGGCTTTGGCAACATTCTGCAAACGGCGCGTACCTTGAAATATGGGTAAACTCAAAGTAAGGCCTGCGTAAGATGTAGGAAACGCATTACTATACAGGCGCGAAAAAGAATCATTAAAATACAGCAGATTATAAGCGCCTACGGCTGAAAGAGATGGCAAGAAACCGTAACGATAATAGTCTACATTTAAGTTTTGAAGATTTTTATCAGTAAGTAATTGCCGGTACTCTACCCTATTGTTAACGTTTAAAGTTTGATTGGTATCAATAGAGACTTCCCGCTCATAGCGTGTAGAATCATATGATAACTCAAAATTACGGTTAGGGCCTAAACCCATAATTTGCTTTAAATAAGCAGTCTTCGATTTAATAGCTTCTTCAGTTTGTTTACGGGTAGCCAGGGAGTTGTTGAGGGCAATGGTAGCCTGCTTGTAATCTGTTTTATCCGCTACGCCTGCCTGGTAACGCACATAGGCGTCTTTAAGGCTGCGTTGCAAACGCGCAATATCTTCATTTACAATATTTAACTGGCGCTGCGATAAGAGAACATCAAAGAAGGCTTTACTCACATCGGCTACAGTATTGATTTGTGTAACAACCGCATTTTGCCGATAGTATAAACGTGAATACTTAGACGCCCTTGAGGCGAGGAACACATCGTTATTATAAATTACCTGGCTTGCCTGTACACCCAATGACGACACATTATTACCAATAGCAAATACAGATTGCTGGGTAGTTGTGCCTGTACTGGTAGGAGTACTTCCTGTACCAGCGCCTCCTGTGTTAGTTCCGCCTGTACCGGTACCGTTGCCTGTGCCGCCTGTGTTAGTTCCGCCGTTATTGGTTCCGCCCCCGGTAGTTGCCCCGCCTGTGGTACTTCCGCCACCTGCAGCTGATCCTACCTGAGCTGTACGCTGAAAGTAGCGTTGATAACTGCCGGTAGAGGAAATTTGAGGCAACCAGGCAGATAGAGCTATATTAATGTCGCGCTCATTAATTGCTTCATCAATACCAGCCTGCCTTACGCCGGGTTGATTGCGTAGTGCATAGTCAATGCATTGTCTTAAGGTTAAATTTTGAGTAATGGCAGTGTCTCGTACATTTTGGGCATTAGACTTAACATGTACACAAAGAGCAACAACCAATAATGAAGAATACAGGTAGATAAATTTCATAAGGTAGCTTCAGCGTTTTTGCACAACGCAAATAAATATCATTAGTTTGATGTAAAACTAATTGTGTTGCAAATTTCATATTAATAACATCTAAACCTGTATATTAATCTAAAATGTTACAGAAAACAGATATTCAGATGATAATTAAATGAACGAAAAAGGGGCAGGATATTTTTATAACATTTTGACAAATGCTTTGGAGGAAAAAACAAAAAATTTTAAGTAATTTGCAGATTGATGTTAACACTTAAAAAACGAGAGTGTTTAAAAAATTTACAAATCAACTATAAGTAGTAAACTTTATTGATGCTATTTTTACAAAAAATTTAAGCAGGGTTAATACATGCGTAAAAAACTACATGAGAAAATTTCTCAGTTTAGAGATGCGGAGAATATTAAAGAGAAGGGACTGTACCCCTACTTCAGAGCGATTGATTCAGGCCAGGATACTGAAGTGATGATTGATGGTCAGCGCGTACTGATGTTTGGTTCGAACTCATATTTGGGTTTAACCAGTCACCCTAAAATTAAAGAAGCATCAAAAAAAGCGATTGACAAATACGGTACAGGTTGCGCGGGTTCAAGATTTTTGAACGGCACACTTGATATTCACGTTGAATTAGAAAGACGTTTAGCCCGCTTTGTGGGTAAAGAGTCGGCATTGCTGTTCAGTACCGGTTTTCAGGTAAACCTGGGTGTACTTTCATGCATTACGGGCCGGAACGATTATTTGATCATCGACGAATTTGATCATGCTTCCATTATTGATGGTTGCCGCTTATCTTTCTCTAAAGTAATTAAGTATGCCCACAATGACATGCATGACCTGCAGCGTAAAATGAGCATGCTGCCGGAAGAAGCTGTTAAGGTAATTGTGGTTGATGGTATCTTCAGTATGGAAGGCGATATTGTTAAGTTGCCTGAAATTGTTGAGATAGCAGATCGCTTTGGCGCAAGCATATTTATTGATGATGCCCACAGTTTGGGTGTAATTGGCGAAAATGGTTCAGGTACTGCATCACACTTTGGTTTAACCGACAAAGTGGACATGATTACCGGTACCTTCAGTAAATCATTAGCATCATTGGGCGGTTTCATTGCTGCCGATAATGAGCTGATTGAATATTTGAAGCACCGTGCACGTTCACTGATGTTCAGCGCAAGTATGCCTCCGGGTATGGTGGCCAGCGTACTGGCAGCGCTTGATATCATTGAAACTGAACCCGAGCACATGGAGAAGTTGTGGAGCAATACCCATTACGCCATGAAACTGCTTTTAGATGAAGGTTTTGATTTAGGCCCTACAGAAAGCCCTATCCTGCCTATCTATATTCGTGACAACGATAAAACTTTCTTGGTAACCAAGCATTTGCAGAACGCCGGTATATTTGTTAACCCTGTGGTATCTCCGGCCGTACCTTCTGATTCTTCGTTGCTGCGTTTCTCATTAATGGCAACCCACACCTTCGAGCAAATTGAAGAAGCGGTTGACAAATTGGTGAAAGCCTTTAAAGATGTAGGCGTAGAAACCATTAAGGAAAGAATATAACGCTATGATTACAGTAGTACCGGTAAAATCTAAAAAGGAGCTTGGCTCCTTTATTGATTTTCCGCACGACTTATATGAGGGTGACCCTAATTACGTGCCTGAGCTTTTTATTGCCCAGCGCGATTTGTTAACTAAGCACCCCTTTGTAAAGCACAATCCTATACAATGCTTTCTGGCTTACCGCAACAACAAAGTGGTAGGCCGCATTGCAGCTATCCTCAATAACCATCATAACGAATTCAACAAAGCAAATGATGGTTTTTTTGGCTTTTTCGACAGCATCGATGACCAGGAAGTAGCCGATGCGCTGGTAGCTGAAGTAGTAAAATGGCTGCAGGATAAAAAGGTGAGCAAAGTAATTGGTCCGGTAAATTTTTCCACCAACGAACCGAGTGGTTTGCTGATTGACGGATTTGATAGTCCGCCGATGATTCAAATGACTTACAATGCCCCGTACTACACGGAACTGCTCGAAAAAACTGGCCTTATAAAGCAAATTGATTTAATTGCTTATGCTTTTGGTGCCGAAGGTTATAACGATAAATCTTTCAGGATGCTGGATATGTTGCAGGAGCGTTTAAAACGCAGCAACATTACCATTCGCAACCTGAATATGAAAGATTTTAAGAACGAAGTAACGCGCGTTCGTGAAATATATAACAGCGCCTGGGACAAAAACTCAGGCTTTGTACCTATGACAGATGAGGAGTTTGACTATGTAGCCAACGACTTAAAACTCATAGTTGACCCTGCCTTTTGTAGCGTTGCCGAACACGAAGGCAAAGCCATTGGCTTTGCATTAACTTTACCCGACATTAATCAGGTACTGATAAAAGTAAAACGTGGTCGCTTGTTTCCTACAGGTATATTTAAACTGCTTTTTGGCCGCAAAAAGATAAACGGCATCCGCATTTATGCGCTTGGCGTACTTGAAGGCTATCGCAAACGCGGCATTGAGGCGGTATTGTACGGTAATATCATCAAAGAATATAAGAAAAGAGGCTTCCAAAAAGCCGAGGCTTCGTGGATATTGGAAAATAACGACTTAATGAAAAAAGCCATTATTGATATCAACGGTGAGCCTTATAAAACCTACCGCCTTTACGAAAAAGCGATATGAAAGGACGGGTACTGATTACAGGTGCGAGCGGTTTTGTGGGTTACCATTTAATTACCGAGGCACTTAAAAATAATTTAGAGGTGTACGCAGCGGTGCGCAAAAGCAGCCAGATTGATCATCTCAAAGATTTAAATATCCAGTACACCTACCCTGATTTTACCAATATAGAAAGCCTGAAGCAGGAATTTCAGGAAAAGCAATATGATTATGTGATCCATGCTGCCGGCGTTACCAAGGCACGCTCGGATGCTGAATATAATCATATTAATGCTACGTATACTAAAAACATAGCCGAAGCTGCCTTAAGCATTAACTATCATTTTAAGAAAATGGTATTCATCAGCAGTTTGGCAGCAGTTGGGCCTTTACATACCTCAAGCGGTATCATAACCGAACAAAATGAACCGCATCCGGTTACGGCATACGGTCACAGCAAACTAAAGGCCGAAAAGGAACTAAGCCGTTTTACAACATTGAACTATACCATCCTCCGCCCTACTGCGGTATATGGCCCGAGGGAAAAAGATATATTCATCGTTTTAAAACAAATAGCTAAAGGTTTAGAACCTTACATTGGCAGCAAAGCACAAAAACTGAGCTTTGTATACGTTACTGATTTAGCTAAAGCAAGTATTGCTGCACTGTATGCCGGCAATCAAAAAACTTATCATTTAAGTGATGGTAACTTTTACGATCGGTATGAGATGGCAGATATTACAAAAAGTGTTTTACACACTAAAGCTATAAAGTTACATTTGCCGCTGGGTTTGGTGAAGGTAATTGCTGCTGCTTCGCAAAGCATCAGCAAACTCAAAAATCAGGCTTCAGCATTAAATATTGAAAAACTGAAAGAACTTACTGCAGCCAATTGGAATTGCAGCATAGAGGAAGCCAAAGCAGATTTGGGATTCTATCCAGAATATAATCTGAAAAAAGGTTTAACCGAAACCCTGGCATGGTATAAGGCCAACCAGTGGCTGTAAAGCCATTTAACCGTTAACAATTAAAAGTGTTTAAACATGAAAAGCAATGTTAAACCTGCAGATGGCAAACTTGGTATTTTAATTCCAGGTTTGGGCGCCGTAGCCACTACCCTTATTGCAGGTGTTGAAGCCGTTAGAAAAGGTTTATCACAACCTATAGGCTCAGTTACACAAATGGGCAACATCCGTTTGGGCAAAAGAACCGAAAACCGTTATCCTAAAATCAAAGACTTTGTTCCACTGGCTGATTTTAATGATATTGTTTTTGGCGGTTGGGATGTATATGCCGACAATGTATACGAAGCAGCCATGAAAGCTAAAGTTTTGGAAGCAGGCTTACTTAACTCTGTAAAAGAGGAACTGGAAAGCATTGTGCCCATGACTGCTGCGTTTGATAAGAATTACGCTAAAAACCTGGATGGCACCCACGTAAAAGAAGGTACCCGTCAGGAAATGGCTGATGCGCTGATGGCAGACATCAAGAAATTTCAGGAAGAAAGTAACTGCAGCCGTATTGTATTGGTATGGTGTGGTTCAACTGAGGTTTACTTCGAGGAGTCTGACATTCACCAATCACTGGAAAAATTTGAGCAGGCTTTGAAAGATGATGATAAACGCATCGCTCCAAGTATGCTGTATGCCTATGCTGCTTTAAAGATGGGCATTCCATTCGCCAACGGCGCACCTAACTTAACTGTAGACATTCCGGCAATGGTTGAACTTTCAAAGTTAACCGAAACCCCTATTGCAGGTAAAGACTTCAAAACCGGTCAAACCCTGATGAAAACTATTCTGGCCCCAGGCTTGGCTGCACGTGCACTGGGTGTTAAAGGCTGGTTCTCTACCAATATTTTAGGTAACCGCGATGGTTTAGTACTGGATGATCCGGATAACTTTAAAACCAAAGAGGTATCTAAACTGAGCGTATTAGAAGATATTCTGCAACCGGAGCAAAACCCGGAACTGTATGGTGAGCTGTACCACAAAGTACGTATCAACTACTACCCTCCTCACGGCGATAACAAAGAGAGCTGGGATAACATTGATATCTTTGGTTGGTTAGGTTACCAGATGCAAATCAAAATCAACTTCTTGTGCCGCGACTCAATTTTGGCAGCACCGGTAGCGCTTGATTTGGCTTTGTTCTGTGATTTAGCTAAACGTGCCGGTATGAGCGGTATTCAGGAGTGGTTATCATTCTATCTGAAATCTCCTCAGGCTGCTCCAGGCTTACGCCCTGAGCATGATATTTTCAAGCAATTAATGAAGTTGCAAAATACTTTGCGCCACATGATGGGCGAAGATTTGATCACACACCTTGGTTTGGATTACTACCAGGACTTGGTTGAGATCTTGTAAATAATTGCATAACTAATCAAACAGCCGCCAATATGATTGGCGGCTGTTTTTGTTTATGGCCTTTATGGAAATTTATATCCATACAATTTATTAATCAAATGATTAAATTTGACGATTCAAACACATTTGCCTTCATCAAAAAATTTAACTTTGCCTTTCAGCTTTAAAATATGCTGAATATTACAACTATTACATTGTGTAATCGTTAACTATTCAATAAATCATTTGCAAAAACTATAATATAACCGTTTGATTATATTTAATACCCAGCCCCGGTTACGTCCGGCTGCTTACCTTACCCATTTTATTGAATACGTGAATAGCCTGTTTCAAAACAATACTTCAACTTTTCTCAAAACGCTTTTCATTTGTTTAAGCATATTTGTTTCAGCCATTAGTGCTTCTGCGCAACAAACTATAGTAACCGGTATGGTAACAGATGCCGGCAACAGACAGCCATTGCCTTATGTAACCGTAGTATTCCAAGGCAGCTCAAACGGAACCAACACGAACGAGACCGGGCGCTATGCCTTACGTTCAACTACTCCGTATAGCTCCGTTAAAGTTTCTTTCGTGGGATACAAAACCGCTGTTTTGGCCATTACACCCGGAAAAGAACAAGTATTAAATATTCGCCTGCAGCCCGACAACCGCCAATTGGGCGAAGTGGTGGTAAAAGCGGGCAAAAAGAAAAAATATACCAATAAAGACAACCCGGCGGTTGAACTCATCAGGCAGGTTATTGCACACAAAAATGAGAACCGCCCCGAGCATTATAATTTTTTAGAGTATAAGGAATACGACAGGATGATTCTTTCCTTGGAGAACGTTTCACCTACAATATCCGACAAAAAATTTTTCCGCAAGTATAAATTCTTACTGGATAACCGCGATACGACATCTGCACCCGGCAAATCATTGTTGCCGGTTTATATCAACGAGAAGCTCTCACAAAATTATATCCGCAAATCGCCTGATAAAAATAAAACTATTTTATTGGGGCAAAAGGATGTAAATTATGGTGGCTTGATTGATAATGAAGGCGTTACTACTTATTTTAAACACTTGTACCGCGAGGTAGACCTTTACGAGAATAACATTGTCCTGGTAACCAACCCCTTTTTAAGCCCGATAGCTGATGGCGCCCCCACCTTTTATAAGTTTTTTATTACCGATACTATTGTAGTAAACAACAGTAAGGTAGTTGAGTTGAGCTTTACACCCCGCAATACCAACAGTATGTTGTTTGAGGGAACCATCTACATTACCTTAGATGGCCACTATGCTGTGCAACGGGCAAGCTTATATGTAAATCCGCGTATTAACCTGAACTGGGTAAAATCGTTGCGCATTAATCAGGATTATGCTTTGAGCACCGATGGGCGCTACCATGTGAGCCGCACTGACATGCTGGCTGATTTTGGCGTTAATAAAAATAAAGCAGGCGGCGTTTTTGGCGAACGTACAGTTTCTTACAGCGATTATGTGATCAACACTCCCCGGCCTGAAGCTACTTACAATGGCTTGGCCGAAGTTGAAGCTGACAACTATAAAAACCGTGATGATGCCTTTTGGCAGCAAAACCGGTTAGATACGCTGAACGCTTCGCAGGCTAAGGTTTACGGCAATATTGATAGTTTACAAAAAATGCCGTCTTACAAGCGTATTGTATTTTTTGGTAACTTACTTTTGGCAGGTTATACTACTTTTAAAAAGTTTGAAATAGGACCCGCTAATACCTTTTACAGCTTCAATCCGGTGGAAGGTTTTCGCCTGCGTTTAGGCGGCCGTACCACACCCGGCCTGAGTACCCGCTATTATTTTGAAACTTATGGCGCTTATGGTTTTAAGGATGAAAAGTGGAAGTTTTTCTTTAGCGGTACCTATTCGCTCAATAATAAATCCATATATAAATTTCCACAGAACTATATTCGGGGTAGTTTCCAGCGTGATATCCGCATTCCGGGGCAGGATTTGCAGTTTGTGCAGGAGGATAACTTCTTATTATCATTTAAGCGTGGTAACAATAACAAGTATTTATACAACGATTATTACCGCTTAGATTATGTGCATGAATTTGAAAACCACTTCTCTTATGCTTTAGGGCTGCGTAAGTGGACACAAACACCCGCCGGCGATTTAACATTTGAAAACCGGGTAAATGGCCAGCAAAACTTTGTGAATGATTTAACAACATCACAAATTTCGCTGCAATTGCGCTATGCACCGCATGAGCAGTTCTACCAGGGCCGCATTTACCGCACACCTTTCCTGAACAAATATCCAAAGTTCACGCTGAACATTACCCAGGGGTTGAATAACGTATTGGAAAGCAAGTACAGCTATACCAACGTAAACCTGAATATTTACAAACACGTTTATTTGTCGCAATTGGGTTTTGCCGATGTAACTTTAGACGGTGGTAAGATTTTCGGGCAAGTACCTTACCCGCTGCTTACTATACACCGGGCGAATCAAACTTATGCTTACAGCATTGAATCATACAACCTGATGAACTTTCTGGAATTTGTGAGCGACCGCTATGCCAGCATCAACATTGACCAGCATTTTAATGGGTTTATCTTTAATCGCATTCCTCTGTTCAGACGTTTGAAATGGCGTGAGACGGCTACGTTTAAAGGCTTATGGGGTGGTTTAAGCGATCGGAACAACCCTGACATCCATCCATCATTGTACCGTTTACCTATGCAGCCTGATGGCACCCCCATCACTTACACATTAGGCAGCAAACCTTATGCAGAAGGCAGCGTTGGTATTGAGAACATTTTTAAGGTGTTAAGGGTAGATTTGGTACGCCGCTTTACTTACCTGGATCATCCGGATGCACCAAAATGGGGCGTCAGAGCCCGTGTTCAGTTTGTTTTTTAATAACTTTGCATTATCACTTTAAATTTATGTCACAGCAATCTACCACTTCTCCTGCTCCCAATGTGCGTACGCAGATACAATTGGGTATTTACAAAGTGATTGATCCCTTTGTAAAATTGTTAATTAAACTCGGACTTACCCCAAATGCGGTTACCTCAATAGGTTTCGTATTGAATGTAGGTGTGGCGGTTATTTTCATTGCAGGTGTTGAGGAAGGCGCGCGTGCCGATTTACGCTATGTAGGCTGGGCAGGTGCGCTTATTCTGTTTGCAGGCTTATTCGATATGCTGGATGGCCAGGTAGCCCGCCTGGGCAATATGAAATCTACCTTTGGTGCATTGTATGATTCAGTGCTCGACCGCTATAGCGAACTCATTATGTTTTTGGGTATTTGCTATTACCTGGTGGGTCATCATTATTTTCTGAGTTCCATTTTTGCATTTGTCGCCTTAATTGGCTCTATGATGGTGAGCTACGTACGTGCGCGCGCTGAAGGATTAGGCATTGAATGTAAAGGTGGTTTAATGCAGCGCCCCGAGCGGGTAATTACTATCGGTTTGTGCGCCTTATTATGCGGTGTGGTTTCTATGTACATTGGCGGCGATTACAAGCTTTACGTTCCCGGCATACCCTTCCATGTGTTTGAAACCATGTCTATTTTCACTATCCCTATAGTTATACTGGCTATTCTTACTAACGTAACTGCGTTTAAACGCTTAACTGATGCAAAAAAATCACTTGATGAGTTGGAAAACCCGTCAAAATAAAAATTCCTTCATGCGCACTTTCTTTATTGCTATGCTTACAGCTTGTACTTTACAGGTATCGGCCCACAACGCTACGCATAAATTATCCGGAACATTAACATTGCCTGATGACACGGCCAGAACAATAAAATCATCAAGCCCTTATCCTGCTATACCCTCAACTATTAATCGCCTTTTTTACTTACAGCGCGATCCTAACTCCAATACGGTTATTTATGAATTAAATGCGCCCGGCGGTAAACTGGATGTGGATGACCCGGTTCATCCCTACTGGATACGTTATAATGAGCAAGGGCAGAAAGCAGATTTGAATTACATTCAGCGTAAATTTGCTTTTGGTGTATCGGCCAAAAGTATTGGTACCGGCAAATGGGATATCAGATTAGCAGCTTACAAAAAATTTCCACTCACGCTTATGCGTGGCAACGACGGGAAATATCATATCTTCGCAACAATTTCACAAAGGCAGGCGATAATAAGCCGTATTTTTGTTAAAATTGAAGGAGGAACGTTCTGGTTCCCTAATGTACGGTTTATTGAAATTCTGGCTACAGATGCGCAAACCGGTGCAGCAGTGATTGAACGTTTTAAACCCTAAGTGAACTATGAAGAAAAATTATGTATCCAATTCACCCGAGTCGGTGAGGATGTTTAAGAGTGATGTATTAGAGGCGTTGTCAAAAGTCCACTTTACTGTTCCACTATTTGTATACGTTCCTTTAATACTGGTAATGAGTTACTGGGCGCTGTTCCGCGCTCATTTGCCCCTGCTTACCTATATTGAAATGTTTGCAGCCGGCTTGTTCTTCTGGACGTTTGCCGAATATGTTTTACACCGCTTTGTGTTTCATTATGTGCCGAAACCCCAATGGGCTTTACGCATTCACTTCATATTTCATGGTGTACACCATGATTATCCGAGTGATGCCAAGCGCCTGGTGATGCCGCCATCGGCAAGTATACCTATGGCTTTAGGCTTGTATTTCCTATTCAACGCCATACTGCCGGCCAACTATATTTTAGGCTTTTTCCCGGGCTTCATTTTAGGCTATCTGGTGTATGATATGACGCATTATGCCATTCACCACTTTAACTTTAAAGGCGGTTTCTGGAAACGCATTAAACAGCACCACATGCTGCACCACTATGCCGATGCCTCAAAAGGTTATGGTGTAAGCTCTCCCATTTGGGATAAGGTATTTCGTTCTGATTTCATTAAAAAACAGTAATGATTTCCACTACTCCGGCAGCGATAACCGTAACCACAAAAACAGTGCTTACGGTTATCGCTATCTCATTAGCTTATTTACTGGTTTCCTATATTTTAGTAGGTTTCAAGATAGACCAGATTTGGCTGTTATTGATTTTCAACGGCTTGTTCTTTGCCACCGGAGTTACCCGCAAATTTATTCTGGGGTTTTCGATCTTCATTGTGTATTGGATCATCTTCGATTATATGAAGGCCTTTCCTAATTATAATTTTCAGCCGGTACACATTGCAGATTTATTTAATACCGAAAAGCATTTATTCGGTATCCACACCGCCCAGGGCACACTTACACCCAACGAGTACTTCTGGCGCCATCATCACCCCTTTTTTGATGTGCTGGCGGGTTTATTCTATTTATGCTGGGTTCCGGTGCCTTTAGGTTTTGCGGCGTATTTGTTTTTTAAGAACAGCAAGCAATTTCTGCGTTTTTCACTCAGCTTTTTTTTGGTAAATATGGTGGGCTTTGTTATTTACTACCTGTATCCTGCCGCCCCGCCCTGGTATGTACACTTTAATGGCTTCCAGTTTATTAAACTCACGCCCGGCAATACTGCAGGGTTAAGCCGCTTTGATGCTTACTTTCATGCAGGGATATTTAAATCCATCTACGCTAAAAGTTCAAACGTATTTGCAGCTATGCCATCGCTGCATTCCAGTTACCCGGTTATTGTACTGTATTACGGAATCAAAAATCGCTTAGGCTGGGTTAATGTGTTTTTTGCAACGGTAATGTTGGGCATCTGGGGTGCGGCTGTATATGCCAGCCACCATTATGTACTCGATGTGCTGGCCGGTATTAGTTGTGCCCTGTTTACCATATTCATTTTCAATATGTTGGTAAATAAGTCTGCCGCTGTGCAAAACTTCCTGCAGCGGTATGAATCTGTTATCTCCCTATAATAGTATATATGCATAATATTTAATGCATGGGCTGATGCTCAGCATTATATCATCTGCATATTTAGGCATACTATTTGCAAATATCTTCTTGTACACAGTTCATTTTCTGTCACTGAAGATAAAACTACCATGAAAAGAATATTTTTACTATTACTCATATTAACCGGCCTTAAACTGAATGCAGCTGCTGCCGATATTGATAGCTTGAAACAACAGCTGCAATATAATCTGACTGATAGCGCAAAAGCCGAACTATATTTAAAAATGGCTCAAGCTTATTTGGATCAGAAAGCACCCAACCGTGTATTTAAGGCTCGCAACAGCGAAAATGCAGTAAACTATACCATGTTAGCACTGCATTTATATTCAAAGATGGAAGATACCACCGGCTTGCGTAAAAGCTATGCCAGCTTAGGCAAGGCTTACCATGCAGGGCGCAAATTCACTCAAGCTAAATGGTTTATGGTACAATCTACCATGATTGCTAAAGGCCAAAAGGATGTACCTACTATGGTAGCCAACTTAGTTGAACTGGCAACTATAAAGATGGAAAGTGGGGATTATGTAACCGCTAAAAAAGATCTGAACTATGCCAAGAAACTCTCAACTACTTATAACGTTGAAGGCTATCAGGAAGATATATTGCAGGGCTTGGCTATTGCCGAAAACGGGATAAAAAGCTTGCCTGATGCTGAGGAAGCGACAATTACAAACGCTTCAAATACAGGCAGTTCTACAATAGTTATTGAAAACGCAGTTGCAAAACCAACTAAAACTTCGGCCAAAACTCATAAAGTGAAAGTCAGAGCGATAAAGCTGAATACGGTTGCCCGCAAAACTGTTAAACCTGTAGTAAGCGATAAATTGGCTTCATTATAAATCCATTTTCGAATCAACAAAAAAGGGGATGTATAATTACATCCCCTTTTTTGTTGATTAAGCTACCTTCTTTTTCAAAGTTAGCACGGTAATCTCTGGCCATATACCTAACCGGCCCGAGAAGGCTAAAAAGCCGAAGCCACGATTGACGTATAAATACCGGTTGTTATGTGAAGCCAAACCTGCCCAGTCTAAATAACGGTATTGTACAGGGCTCCACCTTAAACCTGCTGCTTCTATTCCGAACTGTGCACCATGGGTATGGCCGGACAAGGTTAGATGAACAGGTACTTGATGATAGCGCACTTTCTCTTCCCAATGCGTAGGATCATGTGATAGCAATACTTTAAAATCACCAGGTGCAACGCCATTCAGCGCTTTATCTAAGTTTCCAATCTGAATAAAACCTCTCCCCCAGTTCTGTACACCAATTAGTACAATGTGCTGATTTCCCTTCGAAATCCTGACGTTCTCGTCAAGCATCAATTTGTACCCTAATTTTTGATGCTGAATTTTTAATTCCTGTAAGTTGTTCGCTTTTGCCTGGGCACTATCCCATTGTATATAATCACCATAATCATGGTTGCCTAAAATAGAAAACTGCCCATAAGGTGCTTTAATTTGGCTAAACATATCAATGTAAGGCGTAATTTCATCGGCCACATTATTCACC
Organism: Mucilaginibacter koreensis; assembly: GCF_054783355.1. Classification (NCBI taxonomy): domain Bacteria; kingdom Pseudomonadati; phylum Bacteroidota; class Sphingobacteriia; order Sphingobacteriales; family Sphingobacteriaceae; genus Mucilaginibacter; species Mucilaginibacter koreensis. Next base: position 1,405,213 of record NZ_BAAGQS010000001.1, read on the forward strand.
AGGTCACCGGTAAACACGAATAAATCTGCGTTTTGAGCTTTAATTAGATCGATACCCCTTTGCACCGCCGCCTTGTTATCAAAACTACCAGAGTGCACATCAGATATCTGTGCAATAGTAAAGCCGTCAAAAGCTTCGGGCAAATCTTCAAAATATAAAGTGTGGCGATGTACTTTGTAGTCGTATTTGCCTCTCAGCATTGCATACAGCATAGAGGTAAACGGAATTGCTGCCAGCAGAATAGCCAGTTCGCTTACAAATTTACGGCGTTCAGGAAAAGCCGAACCGGTGCCCTGCACCTGCTGGTGCTGACTGATATTAACTATGCCTGCAATAAATCGAACAAGATCACCAATGGATAACACAATTACGAACAATAGCTTACTGACCAGCATCATAAGGAATAAGCTTAGCATCCACTCATGAAACGGGCGCATTCCCTGAGCGGTACTAAAGCTACTAAGGCCCGCAATAAATACAACGGTGATGCCTACTGAAACAATAAGGTAAGCCCATAACATCAGCGACCGGGACCGGTTGGATGACCAGTCGGCAGATAAGGTACGCAGGCCCCGGTACACATACCAGTCCATTAAGAAACTAATAACCGCCAGTACAAGAAAGATGCTTAATAATCCGCCCCTGTGCATAAATTTTTATTGATTAATAATGTTAAAAGCTTAGAACACGAAGTAAGTGCTTTTGTTGCCACAACATAACTATAGGTTAACATTGCAATGTAATTTTGTATTTTTACCGTTTTACAAACCATTTATGGAAAAATTACCCTACCACTTTGACAGCGTTATATTCGATTTAGACGGCACATTATGGGATGCTACCGGCACCGTTGCCAAAGCCTGGCAAACGGCCAATGAAGAACTTAATTCAATAAAGCCCGAACAAATAAGCAAAGAAATGGTGGTAAGCGTTACCGGCATGACTTACGATGCCATATTTGAAAAATTATTTCCTTACGTAACTGCTGAAGAAAGAAAGCGATTTCAAACCGTATTTGGTAAACACGAATTGCAAATGGTGATTAATGAAGGTGGCCATTTGTATGATGATCTAGAAAGCACATTGCAGTACCTCAAAACCAAGTACCGCCTGTTTATAGTAAGCAACTGCCAGAACGGCTACATAGAAAACTTTTTAGATTTTAGCGGGTTGCATCAATACTTCGAAGCGCACCAGTGCTTTGGTACCAAAACACAACCCAAGCACGAAAATATTAAAGATATTGTGAAAGACTACAACCTGAAAGCTCCGGTTTATGTAGGTGATACCTTGGGCGACTTTGAAGCAAGCCAGAAAGCAGGCGTACCCCTCATTTTTGCAGCCTATGGTTTTGGTAAGCTTACAAGCGGGCAAACAGCCACTATTAACTCTTTCAGCGAATTGACAGAAATACTTTAACCAAATAGGATTCTCCTTCATCTTTAATCTGCCTTATTATATCACATGGCAACCGACTCAAAACATCAACACGCTAGAATATATGCCAAAGGCGAAATGGCTGACAGAAGCCGTAATTTCGACTGGTCGGCTACACCTGTCGGGCCGATTGACACATGGCCATCCCCTCTGTTAACCACAGTAAACCTCATGTTGGACTCCAAGTTCCCAATGTTTATCTGGTGGGGTGAGGAAATGACAGGTTTCTATAATGATGCGTATTTGAAAATTTTGGGAACAGATGAGCATAGCAAACACCCAAAAGCATTAGGCCAGAGAGGTGATGAATGCTGGGCAGAGATTTGGCCGATAATTAATCCGCTTTTGAAAGGCGTGTTAGAAAGTGGTAATGCTGTATATTTAGAAAATCAACTTATTCCTATTTACCGTAACGGTAAGTTGGATGATGTATACTGGACATTTTCCTACAATCCGATAAGAGATGAGAGCGGTAAACCGACCGGCATTTTAGTAGTTTGCACCGAAACTACTAAAACCAACCAGCAATTGCAGGAAAATGAGCAGCAACTGCAACGTGTGTTTGACCATATGGCTGAAGGTGTTGGGGTGGTAGATAGAAGCGGGCAAATTATTTATGCAAACCCTATGGCTCATCAGATATTAACTACAGATGAAGATTTTTTTTATACAAGAAAAAGCTATTCTGCCGAGTGGTTTAACATTCATCTGGATGGCAGGCCAATGGCAGATCATGAGCATCCGACAATGATAGCTATGGCAACTGGGAAGCCTGTTTTCAATTACGAATTTGCCATTGAACGACCGGGAAGTGACCTGATTTATTTAACGATGAACGCTGCACCTATTGCTGATAATGAGGGCAATATAACAGGTGCAGTTGGTATGTTTAGTAATATTACCAAGCGAAAACTCGCTGAGGCTGCTTTACGTGCAGCAATAGAGGATGCAGAACAGCAAAAAAGATTGTACGAAACCATTACTTCTTCTACGCCGGATTTAATTTATGTATTTGACCTGGAGTATAAATTTACGTATGCGAATAAGGCATTGCTGGATATGTGGGGTAAAACCTGGGGTACTGCAGTAGGTAAAGGTTTACGTGAAAACGGGTATGAAGAATGGCATGCACAAATGCATGAACGCGAAATTGCCCACATTGTAGCCACACATCAGCAAGTTAGAGGTGAGGTTTCGTTCCCGCATGCCACTTTGGGTCGGCGTATTTACGATTACATTTTAAACCCGGTAACAGATGATACCGGAGCAGTAATAGCTGTTGCCGGAACTACCCGCGATATTACCGACATCAGAAATGCTGAAGCTGCCATTGCTGAAAGTGAAGAGCGTTTCAGGTTAATGGCCGAAGGATCTGGGATTTTGATTGCGATGAGTGATGAAAGCAGCAATTCAACCTATTTTAGCAGAGCGTGGCAAGATTTAACCGGCAGGACGCGTGAAGAGATGCTAAGCTTCGGCTGGCTGAAACTCTTACACCCCGAGGATGGAAAACGCTACATGGATGCCTATATGGAGGCTTTTCAAAGGCGCATACCGTTTACGTTTGATTTTCGTGTGCTAACCAAGGCCGGAGATTATCAATGGCTATTGGCAAGCTCTTCGCCGAGGTTCCGCCCTGACGGATCATTTGCCGGTTATATTACCGCCTGCCTGGACATTACGGAGCAAAAGCTGAACGAACAACGAAAAAATGACTTTATCAGTATGGTAAGTCATGAATTGAAAACGCCGCTCACATCACTGAATGGCTATCTGCAAATTATAGAAGCGAAAGCCAAAAAGAACCAGGACAGCTTTTCACTTAATACTGCTGAAAAAGCTGTGCGACAAACCAGTAAAATGACAAAGCTCATTAATGGTTTCCTAAATGTTTCGCGGCTCGAATCGGGCCAGATCCATATAGACCGCGCTCGTTTTAACATGGCAGACCTCATACGCGAAGCCGAGGAAGAAACAACAGCACAAGTAAGCACTCATAAAGTAACATTTGCCTACGTAGCTGATACCTGGGTAAATGCCGACCGGGATAAAATTGGACAGGTAATAAATAATTTAATCAGTAATGCGGTTAAATACTCACCTCATGGAAGCACCATTAATGTTACCTGCATAACACATAATGGCAAGGCCTTGGTGAGTGTTAAAGATCAGGGTATAGGTATCAGCACGGAAAACCTTCCCCGTTTGTTCGAAAGATTTTACAGGGTAAGTAATGCGGGATATCAAAGTGTGGCCGGCTTCGGCATCGGGCTGTATCTCTGTTACGAAATTTTGAACAGGCACCAAGGCACCATTTGGGCTGAAAGCGAATTGGAGAAAGGCTCTACATTTTACTTTGAACTGCCGCTTGCTGCCTGAAAAGGTAGTCCAATTTAGTAAGTAGCGTATTCTGATTCAGGAGTATCTGACACCAAGCCGGATATCGTATTGTCTTTTCTGTTTAGTTGCAATTGTTGCTAACTAACATATTCCCTTTTTGTATTTCAAGTAGCATTTATTGCTCTTTTAACCACTCCTGATATACTTTGTCTTGCTTGGCTTTTTGCCAATAACTATAGAAAATTTGTGCAGATTGCGCTTTTATCTCATCCACTGCTAATGGCAGTTCTTCACGTCCATGTGCGCCGCTCTGCCCTTTTTTATCATCAGGCACGGGGCCATTATACTTCTTACCGCTTTTATGATTAGCATATCGCCTGGAACGGGTATAGCCCATTTGTAAAAACTTACGGGCCATATCCATACCTACGTAGTCTTGATCTGCCTTGTACTGTTCAAACAGCTCAAAAATTTTAATGGCCGATTGTTCAGCAATGTCAGGTGTTTTAAATCGCCAGTAAGGTAAAATCTCACTTTTGTATGGTTCAACCAATAATACCCCCTGCTCACCTTTACCAACGCGATACAGTTCCGGCTGACGTCGAAAATTTATGGTTTTGAAGTCGAGATTATAATCAAATTGAGCAGCCATAGTTTAGAGGGTTTCATACAAATAACAAATAATTATGCACTTTGTAATCAGCTAATCAGTATTGTGTTCTCACAAGCTCGTGGCCCGACACTTAATTTTACGCGGCAACTATACTTCGATTCAATTAAAATAAGCGATTTTTGCCCCTGTTATTACCGCTTATTTTGATGAATTTTCAATTGCAAGATACTATTGTTGCTTTGGCAACGCCTAATGGCAGTGGCGCCATTGGTGTAATACGTTTATCTGGTACCGATGCTGTTACCATTGCCAGCAAGGTATTTAAAGGCAAAAATCTGACTCAACAGGCCAGCCACACTATACATTTTGGCAGAATTGTAGATGGTGAAACGGTGTTAGATGAGGTAGTAATTTCATTATTTTTATCGCCCCGCTCCTACACCCGTGAAAATGTGGTCGAAATTTCCTGCCATGGCTCTACTTATATCTTAGAGTCGGTAATTAAATTGCTGATTCGTAATGGTGCGCGGGCCGCTCGTCCAGGCGAGTTTACCCTACGCGCATTTTTGAACGGCCAGCTGGATTTATCACAGGCTGAGGCCGTAGCCGATTTAATCGCATCCGATTCTAAAGCTTCACAACAAGTGGCTATGCAGCAACTCAGGGGGGGATTTAGCACCCAGCTACAGCAGTTGCGCGAGCAATTGGTACAATTCGCCTCGCTGGTTGAGCTGGAGCTTGATTTTTCGGAGGAAGATGTTGAGTTTGCCAACCGCGACCAACTAAAACAGTTGGTATTGCATATTTTTAAAGTAGTAGACCAACTCATTGAATCTTTTGAATTGGGCAATGTAATTAAGCAGGGCATCAGTACTGTTATTGCAGGCCGGCCAAACGCAGGTAAATCAACTTTGCTGAATGCACTGCTCAATGAGGAGCGCGCCATTGTAAGCGCCATACCGGGTACCACACGCGATACGGTGGAGGAAGTGCTGAATATCAACGGCGTAAATTTCAGGCTGATTGATACAGCCGGCATCCGCGAAGCTACAGATACGATAGAGCAGATTGGTGTTGAACGCACCATGGAAAAAATCAGCCAGTCTGCCCTTCTGCTTTATGTATTCGACAGTGTGCAGCTCAGTATAGAAGAAGCGGAGGAAGATATTAAGCGCTTATCAAAACCGGGGCTTCCAATTATTGCCGTAGCTAACAAGATGGATATTGCCACATCTGCCCTTTCACCTTTTTCAACACCTGGCGTTACATTTCTTTCCATTTCGGCCAAAGAAAAACTGCACCTGGAAAAATTGAAAAACTTACTGTTCGAAACCAGCATCAACGGCCGTTTAAATACCAGTGAGATGATGGTCACCAACGTACGCCATGTAGAAGCGCTGCGCTCCACTGCACAAGCCTTATCCCGGGTACTTAACGGCATCGATAGCCGGGTAAGCTCAGACTTTCTAGCCATTGACATCAAACAAGCTCTTCACTACCTGGGCGAAATTACAGGCACTGTTACTACTGATGACTTACTGGAAAATATATTCAGTAAGTTTTGTATCGGAAAATAACCTCAATGCGTATACTGTCGCTATCTTACTTTTTGTTGCGTAGCAGGGTATTTTTCATGCTAGTAATTACTGGTTAGTTACATTTATTAACTCGATAGTTGTTACAAATCTGTAACTGGTTATCACTAGTTACAGATTTGTAACACCAATGCCCGTAATTCCACTAATTTCAGCACAGGCATTCGTGGGCTTTTACTTTTGTTTTGTATATACATTTTTTGGTTGCTTGCATATAGAAAATGATGGGAACTTCCCATCAAATAAAGCGAGTACCATGACCATTAGTATAAGAAAAAGAAAAGCCAGTCAGGGCAAAATACGTCTCTATTTAGATTATATGCATGCAGGCAAACGCAGATCCGAAACGCTGGATTTATTCCTTTACGCCGAGCCAAAAAATAAAGTTGAACGGGATATCAATAAAAGCAATGAGCAACTGGCAGATGCAATTCGAGCCAAACGCTTGGTAGAGTACCAAACCAGACGACACGGCTTTGCTGATGACTCCAAGCTAAAGGGTAGCTTCCTTGATTACTTTCTCACACTCACCCGTAAACACCGTACCTCCAACGGAAGTTACGGAAACTGGCTCAGCGCCTATCAAAAACTAGTACTCTTCACCAAGGACCAGAATGGAGTAACTTTTGAAGAAATCACACCCGATTGGATGGAACGATTCAAAGCTTATTTATTAACTGCTAGAAGCACTAAGAGCCATACACGTCTATCTCAAAATTCCGCCCACTCTTATTTTAACAAAATACGGGCAGCATTAAATCAGGCATTTGAAGACCGGATCATTCCCGAGAAGATTACATTACGTGTAAAAGGAATTAAAGAAGAAGACACTCACCGAGAATACCTAACCAAAACCGAAGTTGAGAAGCTGATGGGTACACCTTGTGAAATAGAGGTATTAAAACGTGCTTTCCTTTTTAGCATTATGACTGGTTTACGCTGGTCGGATATACATGCCTTAACGTGGCGCAATGTAGAATTCGACAAAGAATTTAATTCATATGTACTTCACTACCGACAGCAAAAAACAAAATCTGCGGAAACATTGCCTATAAGTGAACAGGCCGCTTCTTATATGGGTAAGCAAGGTGAAGCCGAACAAAGAGTATTTATAGGATTAAGGTATTCGGCCTGGGTAAACCTCAAACTTCAACAGTGGGTGATGGCAGCTGGCATCTCGAAATCCATCACCTTTCACTCAGGAAGACACACACATGCAGTGGTTATGATAAATGAGGGGGTAGATATTTATACTGTTTCCAAGTTGCTTGGCCACAAGAACATTAAAACCACTCAAATATATGCTAAAGTAATTGATGAACGTAAATTAGCCGCTGTAAATCAATTTCCCAAATTTAGCAGTACATGATTTTATGCATAATACACATGATGAATACGCAAGGCGCCTGAATTTTCAATTCAAACGCCTTCAATATCACTACAAGAATGTTGTTAAGTATAATGCTGGAACGCAGGGTGTAATTGTTGATCCTGGTGTTTTGTATACTTGGCTCACTGACGAAAATTCCGGTTCTCCGGTGATAAAATTGTTTACGATGTATAGCGCTTGGAGTAACTCAAATAATTTTGGCGTTGATACTGGTTTCGAACGTGAGATTGAATATCACCTGCGGGAGGGAAACAAAAATTATTTCAACATGCTGGATAACATGTTTCACAAAACATGGGAGTTCATTCAAACCGACCTGAAAGATGCATTATACAACTATGTCAGGGATGCCAGGAGTTCTGTTCCTGTTTGGGATAAGTTGTACAATCCACCACAAAAGTTTACTAAGGCGGAATTTCTGGATGCTATTGCAATGCACACGATATTTATTTTTGACCTTTTTGAAAAATTGTATAAAAAGTTAAATTATAATTATTCACGATTATTCATTGAAAGTGAAGTTGCTGAACGACCAGTGCTTAATCCCAATTTCCTCCCTCTAAATTATGGTTCATTAAATAATAACATCACTGAGCTCTTATACAAAGAAATTACAGCTGCAGGATTTATCGACTGTACTCTGCAGGAATTTCAAAATCATTTTGACCCGTACGTGTTACCTCCTCGCGACAAAATAACGTGGTTAAAATCCAATACAACGTTATCTATCATATTTCGGGGTTCCACCTTTACGGATGCGGATACTAATCTTAGACACAAAATTAATTTACAATTTCAAAAACATATTTCTGCTCATGATATAGGAACTCATTTTAGGCAGCCTTATCAAGATTTTACACTTGGCAATCTGAAAGCAGGCTACTCAGGCATTTCGCAAACTAAGCGTCCAAAGGATTATAAATTCATTATTCATTTATTCCAGCAAATAGGTAAATTAACCTTAACTCATTAGTTAAGGTTAGCGTTAAGCTCACCAGTTAAACAAGTTTTCAATGCTTATTATTTTTGTTGTATCAAAACAAGCAAGGTACCAAGCTTTAAAAACTTTGATAATTAACTAATGAGTTTGAACACTTTTCAAAACCAACTGAACAGGATTGAAGCTGCGCTATACTTCAATAAACCTGTATTCACACTTGCAGAATTCAGCCGCTATGCGGGCATCAGTAAACGTACTGCTTATGGTCTGACCTCCCAGGGAAAAATACCTTTCAGCCGCCCCAACGGTAAAATGGTATATATCTCCAAGGCCGATGCAGATGATTTTTTACTTAGTAACCGGGTTGCTTCTAAGGAGGAACTGAACCAGCAAGCCGCCAACTTCGTGATGTTACGCAAACCTTCTCGGAAAGGAGCTGCCAACGCATGACCACAAGCGCGTTCGACTTTCAAACTACGATTTGCTATCGCGATACTATTGAAAGCAATTTGATCAGATATGCAGGGAAGCCCCTGTCTTGGATAAACGGCCTGGTTAACCACGCCCTTATCTGCCAGCAAAAAGTTTCCTTCAGCGATGAAAAGCTACAGCGCCATTTCAACTTGAAAGCTGCTTTGGCCTATGAATATGATCCGCTGCAGGTGCAGATTACCTGTGAAACTAATCCATTGTACCCAGATACCGCCTTTGGGCGATACTTTAACTACGGCATTATCTACCAAAACCTTAAACCGCTTCATTTCAGGTTACGTGTTTACGAAGATGGTGTGAATGAAGTTAACGAACTGCGCAAGATTGCAGATGAGCGGGGAAATGTTTTTGACCATTTTCATGATTTTGATGAATGGACACCAGTTGAAAACATGATTAGCTGCTTTGAATATGATGATATCATATACCGTTAAGCCTGTAGACGGTCATAAATAAAGTAATCAGATACCAACTCACTGCAAACTATACCAGAGTTAATATCCCTAAAAAGATTATCAATCAGTTAAGTACGTGTTGTGAACGGAAGTTTCAACCATGAGCACAGGCACCGAATTTCATCACAACATTAAATCCAGCTGTTACCACCAGAATAATCCGGTGGTAGCAGCTTTAAAAAATAAAAGAAATTAGAACGTATAAGCTATGACATATTTTGAAGAAAACGAGGAAAAACAGGAAACGTTAAGTATTGAAGAACAAGCCGCAAGACTGGGCATTTCCCCACTACGATTTAAATTTTATGGTGGCGTATTACCGACACCAAAGCCAATAGCTGTGCCACAGCCGGAGGTACACTTGCCCACACGCACTTATTTACGGTTAGTTAAAGTAGAAGGCAATATCAAGACACGGGCAGTGTACAGGATTGAAGCTCGTGCCGGTCACATCCTGCCTTTGGAAGAGTTTCACCTTATGCCCGAAACTACTGTTGTCGTCACCCCTGAGCCGTTGAAAGGCGTTCAACGGTTGCGGGGGTGCCATACCCTGCAGCTATCCTCCATCTGCACTGGCAGTGAGATCCGCATGCTTGGTAAGCTCAAGAACAAAGAGGCCACGCTTTCCCACTTCTTTGGTCACAAATCATTGTATTGCATTGTGATAATGGAAGGGAATGCTATTCACCTGTTTGTGTTCGGTTATTTTGATATTGGCGAGAAGCATGCGTCTGCGTCTAAGCTTCACCGTACCCTACCGAACCCAAAATCCAGCGATATGTACAAAGGTATGTTTGGCCGCTACCAGCGGGGAGATGAAAATACGCTGGCTGAGATGCAATCGCTGATTAACCAGTCCGAACATTTCAAAGCTAAAAACAAGGATTGCCCAGTGTATTTCGAGCATATTAAAGGTACCTCCGTCTTATCTATATTAAAATAACACCAAGATATTTCATGTAAGCCGATGCGGGTACCTACCTATTCAGCGGCTTACATGATTATTAAATTTCATTCCACCTTTATATTAAGCCGGGAGAAGGAAGAGAAAAGGGAACAGCAGAGGTAAGGTGATGAATGATGCAATAATGATTTTAGATATTGAATATGAATGAGAGTGTGATGATTGAGAATACAACAGCATGCATTAAAATAAAAGTAACAGTAACAACATAAAAAACAAGTGTGAAAAGGTGATGCTTTCAATACAATTATAAAGTATTTCAGCATCCAATCACCCAAGTAATATAAATATCCCCCTAATTAAGCAAACAAAAGAACCATGGTAGATAATCCAAATTGCTACATCAGTAGCGAGAAAATTGCGCGTGAAACATTTGAGCGCATTAAGAACAACAGTAGCCGCATGACTTGTGAACGCAATACAGAAGCGGCTTTATATCATAGTCAGCTCAGGAATTTGAAAGTAACGCTGGCACCGGGAGGGCTTTTCATTAATGGAAGCTTGGCTAAGTTTTACCTGGGTGATAATGACAAGGCGCTAACACGAGCTACCCTAAAACTTGCTGTTCAACAGTTGTCCGATGAGTTACAACTAGATGTGAATACCGCTAAAGTTACACGGCTAGATGTAGGTCAGAACATTGCAGTAAATAATACCCCTATCGCTTACGTGCAGCTACTGGGTGAGTGCAGCCGCTATGAGCATCTACAGATGAAGCACGGTAAAGAGTATCGGAACGGTGAGCGTGGCCTCGTGTTTTATGATAAGCAGGCAGAGATGAAGCAGCGCAAAGCCTTCATGCCGGCAGCATTGGCAAACACGAACTTCATTAGGTATGAGGCACGTTTGAAGAACTCCCGCAGTATCAGCCGTAACCTGAACGTGAGTTCCCTTACTTTAAGGGACCTATATGAACCGGAGATCTATCGCCGTTTGTACCAGTTCTGGGGTAAGGAGTTTGACAGCATCCTCAAAATCACCGATGCGGTCGGATTCAGTGATGATGCTATGCGCACGCCACAGCAGTTCTGTAATCAAATTCTATTTGAGGGCATTAAGGCTATGGGTGGGTATTCAAAGTTAAGGGATATGGTTACGGTCGCTAAACATAGCGGTGTGTATGCCTCTCCGCAGCAGTATCAGGCTGTAGTTCGCAAACTTCGCCTGATGAACGCTGTACCCGATTTGTCTGTACAAAATGAACTCATTTCAGAACTGGAAGGTAAGGTGCGTGATATTGTATTATTGTCTGCATGATTGACCTCCTGCCGTATACACCAGTAATTACCGCTTTATACCACGTTTAATTATTAAAATGATGAATGCCTCCCCTGCGGGGCATTCTTTGTTTGTAACCGTTCTTTACGCTTGTTAAATATATAGCTGTAATATGGATTTAAAGGTAAATAGCTATAATATTACGCCACCTAAAAGCATCATTTACATATTCGGTATATATATATTAAATCGTAAACAGTAAGAGAAAACGGGACGGCAAAACATTACGGTATAAGCTGAATAATTATATTCATCCACTCAATTAATTATACTAACAGTACATCTTAAATGCAGTGTAATTTATGAATAATTGTTAATGGTATAACAACGAAAAGCATAAAGCAGAATTCACCTTCTGATCTATGCTGTAGGATATTGAGAGTCATTGGACTAAGCGCAAAATGCCGGTGTATAAACGCGCTTTTTCATCTTTTGATGTACTACTTCGTTTGACGTTATTAAAGGGGCACAACCGTTTAAACAAAGGCACGGCTTACGAGAAGTATTCTTAGGCTGATTTGTAGCCTTTACTTAATACATCTTCATCATCGAAAGCAAGAACTGCAAATATAACAATTGGGTAAAAGGGTATGAATTTGTCATATATATTTATTTAAACAGCAGTTACATTTAAAAACAGATGTCACTATAAATTATTAGGTAACTGTTTACATCAGTTGCATCACGGCGTTAATACAACTGATGCTTTTTTACCATCTTTGCTTTCTCGGCCGTTTAGGCTTACCTGCATAATTGGTACTGGCTGCTTTATCGTTACTATAATTAGTTTTCTGCTTGTCAACAGACTTGGCACTGACAATAGGCATCGCTTGTTCAGCCAGCTTAATCGTTAGCTGCCGATCAGCTAAAGTATGGCCGTCCAATGCTATCATCACTGCATACGCATCATCTATTGATTTTACTTCCACAAAAGCATAGCCCTTGCATAATCTTGTTTTGCGGTCAACCACGATCTTTATGGTTTCAATCTCGCCATGTAGTGCAATCAGGCGGGCGAGGCCCATTTCATCCATTTCCAGCGGGAAGCCGCCTACAAAAAGTTTAGTTATCTGCGTTGTCATCAGTGGTGAAGATCGCCCTCCTATTTCAATAGTGCACCGGTTCATATAATATAATTATCTATCGTATGGCGCTGAATAAATAACTTTCCCGGTTAAGTTTTATTGTTTGTTCTTCAGCTTACAGCTATTATTGTTGACAGCCATTAATGCTGCTACTTATTGTTTTTTACAAGCAAAATCGTTGCCCCATTAAGCTTATAAGGGTGACCTTTCCATTAGTAAACATAACTAAACAATGGAAAAACCACTTTTACAAATCGGCTGCGACAGCGGCCTCATTACCCTCAAAGGTGTACCAGTCAATGGCATCTTCTTCTATAAACTGGTGGTACTGGAGACTTCCCCTGCCATTCACAGCCAAGGGCTGCTCTTCATCAGGCTGCAGGACAGCTGGAACCACCTCAAAGCCCGTTATCCCAAATGGTACCGCCTTTACCTCATTGACATCAGCGCCCAGATGGTCAATGTGCTCAAGTCGGATTTTCTATCCGCACCGGACAAAGATGAATATACTCAGGAGCGTTGGCTGGAACAGCTCACTGGTTACGGATTAGGCTTTTGAGCTTCTGCTTTTGATGTCGTAAAGAAAACAAAGGACTTGGTGTCTACGCTGTTTCTTAACAGTTATATGCAAAGCAATTTTAAAAAGCAGTATCTTAGCCCCAAGAATGATTAAAGCGTTTAAAACGCGGCATTCACCGTAAAAATCAAGTCGGCGTTTTATATACATTAAAACTTATTTAACCGTATTAAAAGAAACAGTAAATAACTAAACATACATATTAAATTTAAGCGTAAGCTTATTTTGTTCTTGTCTAAGGAATCGGGAAAATTCAAATGACAACAAGAGCAAATAGGTCAAAGCGCTCATGCGATAAGCGTGGGTGCTGACTTGTTTGTTGTTGTCAGGCTTTCCCGAGCCACTTAGACGCAAATGAGCTCAGCCCTGCGCTTATTGCATTTACAACCCTTAACCCTAACCCAAGTTACTAAGGATGGGCTGCTTTGGTGAACACCCTCAAATCGCTAGGCACATGAACACAACATTACTCCCATTACGTTTTCGTTTATTTTTATTGCTACTGCTGTCATTCTCGTCATTTACTTCGTGCGTCACTTCTACATCAAACAGTAGCCCTCAGACCAGTAATGATTTTACCATCAATGGCATCAAACAAGCTTTTGTGCCGAATGAAATTAACGGAAATCCCGAATACCATTTCACCGGTTCCGTTTCCAATAATACAAATAGTATCTTCAGTAAAGCAACTGTGTTTATGTCGGTCATCTTTGTTCTTGACAACGGCAAAGAAATTACTGATATGGACAACCATGAGGATGGTAACCGCTTTAGCTGGGCAGGTGCGCAGGCCTTAGAAAGCCTGCGAATGTTTGAGCCGCAGCAAACCGTCAACATGGACGAGATGATCAGCGCCGATGTACCTAAAGCTTATGAAAAGTATCCGGTCAGGTCTGTCCACCTCCGCTTCAAAGTTGAGTACACAGATGAAGTAAATAATGTAGAAAACGAAGTGTACCTAGCTGATCAGGACATTACTAACGATTGGAGGTCTTTTTTCAATTCAAGTTCTACATCTTCCACCATAAAGGCTAATTCTAAAGACACCGCAGCTGTTGCTCAAAATATAAATACTAGCACTTCAAAGCAGGACATTATTGATATTGCCCCCGCCCCTGCAGACATTATATCACCGGCCATTTTAGCTGATAACAGCACGGATCAAGTGCCACTGCAAACAGGTGTGATTGTGACTACCCACAATTACGAAGGTGACCGAACACTTACTATTTGCTTTAAAGACAAATCCGGCAACTATCAGGCAGGCAATGGCTATGTACTTGATGAAGCGGGTCTTGCTAATATGCCGGATGGGAAAGTCGACAGTACAATTTACGTCCCTGGAAGGCGCGTAGCTTTCAAAGCTGAGTTCATGGGTACTAGTGCAGGAAGTGACCAACTCATCTATCTCAAGGCACTGCCAGCGCCCTCGGTGCACATGCCGGCGCAAGTAAAAATTATAAAGCGTATTATATACAACCAATAACAACTTCTTTTGCAACTTGAATTTGAATACTATATAGGAAAGATCTTAGGGAGTAATAATGATTGCTTACATCATCTTAGGGCTACAATCGCTGCGCTTAGTGCTCCTTTGTCTGTTTCCATTGCGTTTGGCGATCAGCGCCCGCTACATCCTCTAATCACATTCAAACGCGAATGCCACTGCTCTATGAGATATCCAAGCCAAACAGCTTAAAATGTAAATTTGAGAGTAGACACCATCAAGCAGGATTACTATAGAGATACAATTATGTAAGCTACGTAGCTATATTTAGTTAACAGTTGGCTGTCAACAAACCGAACCTAAAATCGCTCCACGCATAAAATTCAAACATCCAATTTTCGCTGGCTACATTCTTTGTTAATACTCACTTCATGGGTAGGTTATATATAAAAACTTCTCATATTAAAGAAGCGACGAAGCCAATTGGCAGCTCTCGAAAGCCTTCAACACGGCAACAATTTATCAAGGCTAACGATTACGACACGGTGCAAGCTGGAACCTGAACCTTTTATGGTCAATCCTAACACTCTCGATGTATTGGGACTAATCCAATTTTCATAAAAATGAATGGAATTGCTGTCAAAAAAAAATAAATTTATATTAAGGTTACCAAGGATACTACAATTGGAAAATTAAATTAAATGGATAAACCTGCGCCGGCACTTAACAGCTAATACATATGAACATACTCCGAAATACAGATGACCAAGCTAGGGCTTTACAGAAGGCATTGAGTGAACTGGGCTATGATGTCGATCCTGATCTGGTCAGCAAACGCGTTGTGGATATGCATGTCGGACTAGTGCAGGAAGATGAGTTTTTGTACACGTTAAATTGGCTCAAGAATGTTGTTCTAGCGCATAAGCTAGAACAATTTCCAATACCGCCAGATGCCAAAAGCACGTTTACAATACCGGATCTTTTTTTGGTAGTTAATGAAAACGGCCAGCAGCAGCCTTATTTCGTAGAGATCAAAACGACCCAGGAAGACAAGATCAAATGGCGGCCAAGTTATTATGAGGGTTTACTGAACTATAGTGCGCTAACAGGCACACCGGTATTGGTTGCTTGGAAATGGCGTTCATTCGATATTTGGACACTGGTAAGACTTGAAGATTTTACACAGCGAGAAGCTGGCGCTAATTTTAAATTAGACTTAAATACTGCACATAAACGAAACCTCATGTCTTCCTTGCTGGGCGACTTTGTGGTTAATCTGCCGGAGCATTTCGCTTTAGTGATGAAGCAGCGTAAGATCAAAGAAGAAGTCATGGAGGGCAAAAAAGCTTGGGAAACAATTGTCGAGGCAGTTTATTTTCAAGGCCGCGATGGCAGAGAAGTTGATTTAAATAATAGTGGTGTTTTCGCGGTTTTTCACTGCCTGAATGTCGCAGATACAGTGGAAGAAGATGAGACGCATCTTTATTATAAGATATTTCCTTCACCCAATCATGGGCTTTTTGCTCAAACAATCCCACTAAGATTATCCGAGCACTTTGCAAAAGGTCCAGTCAATTGGCTGGAGCGTATTCGCAATCAAGAATTTCCAGTGCGCTATGAAGTTTTGCTCGAGGAGCTTATCTTAGGTATCGAAGAAGGTCTGATAGATCATATTGTTTATACCAAAATCAATCCTGATCAATAACTCATCGTTAGCCGTAAAGCCAATTGATAATAAATTTTAATTCAATATAGTTGCATATACTGCTGAATAACCGGAATGAGTTCGTCTGCTGCAGCCGGGGTAAATCCTGGAGATAATGCAAGCAAAATATAATCGTATTTCCCGTCACTTTGAAAATTAGAACGGTCTAATATCGTAAAAGGCACTAAAGGTTCTGTCGCAATTGGTCTTATTGTTCTGGAATATTCATGCATGTCGGCACGATTAAGAACGTCAGCCATCTGCGCTTCTGAAAATTGGCGCAGCTCGATCCCTTCGTTTGGATTAGCGTAATTTCGAAGATTAAAAATCTGACAATCGCCAGGATCACCTTCGTTGATGTAGGTTAATGAAAGCAGCCATCGGCAAGCGATTGCAAACGACAAATAGTTACCGCTACTTAGACCTTCCCAACCATTAATCTTTTCTGGGTAGCAACGCTCACGGACAGGCTTTTGAAGTAAGTCAGTTGCAATATATCGATAACTTGCATCACCTGTACCCAGATCGGCATGCGCATCAACATGGTCTATGTCAAATTGGTAAGAAAAATCATTCTCTTCTTGCAATTCACGGAGAAAGTAAAATACTTCCACATGATGCTTAAAGATTTTACCTTTAATCGGTTGGGATTTCTTCAGACCACATTGCTGTTCTTGAAACGCAATTACTTTCTCCACCGACCAAGGTTTAAATTCACTGTCACTCAATCGTTTTTCACTAGTGACGGTACCATAATGAACGTTATCTAAAAAGAAATCTAAATCAATATCCAATATTCGCCTTTTCATTTTTGAATTAATTTAGTTAAATGAATCGCTTAACTAATCATTTGATCGGTATGTAAACATCGTTTCAGGAGCTTTTACATGTTGTATAATACCGACACGTTTTTTATGTCACTATTAAAATAAAAAATAGAGTTGAAATGAATGGTTGGAAATGCACTATTATAATTTTCACCTTTACCAATTTTTAACTCGTTGGAGTAAACTTCAATCTTAAAATATATTACAATTCAGATTGATAAAATATACTATTAGACGGCTTGCTTAAATATAGTTCATTTATAAATTTTCAATTTGATATTGTATTATTAAGTCAATACATTGTATACATAAGATATTCAATGCTGTCAAAAGGTGGCTTTCCTCGGTTTAACTTTTAATATTCTAACGTCAATAAATTTTTAACAGTTTAAGCAATCCTAGAAGTGATTTTCCTTCATTAAACCATTTTCTGATGGAAGCGATTTGTTTGATCTTGTTAACGCTAAGCTCAAGCTGGTCGAAAATTTCTTTATAATTACTTTTATTCTCTTCCTCTATCATTTTAAGCGCCTCACTTGCAGCACTAATGTACTTTTTTAGTTCTAAAAATGAATCTTCAATTAACGTTGCCTTTAAACTGATTAATAACGCATCTGTAATCTGTTCTTCATTCACTTGAAAGAATAGCAATGCCGGATAAGAAACAGAAACAGTGTCACCAAAGTATCGGCCTATTAAATTACTGGTACTAACCGAAGGATTTTTATAGCTAGATATCCCAGTCATCATTTGCATGTAGTCACCGCTTGAAAAAGAGGTTCCAGCCCGTACTCTTCTTTTTTCTTTTGAATGAATACTGAAAACTGTTAAATAAGTCCCAGACACTTCGTTAAGTGCCATCCAGTACTCTCTATCGTTAAGAACTTTTGACAGTTGAGGATTTTCAACATCGTACAATATAAATGCAAAGGCCATTGCGCGACCTTCCTCTTTATGCTGTTGACAAATTTGTAGAAACCGTTCGGAAAAGGACTCGTAACTGTGCCCTTTGTCTAGGCTGTTGTGATAAATGTGATACATATTAATTATTGCTGAGCTTCTGCTATTTTCTGATCTAACGACTGGATCTTGTTAACTATGAACTCACCGAAATCGGACGTTATCTTGAGTTTATCGGCGCTACGCATTAGGCTGCCGTAGCTATTTTTTCCGCTAGGAGTTATATTGAAAAGATTATTTCCCAACACTTCATCCTTTTGATTCGTGATTGTTAAACTATGCAAATGCCACTGATCACCGTAATACGGGCTTAAATTTTCTCCCACAACTAAGTAAGGCCATCGGTTAATACCACTCAATTTTGTTTCGGAAATAACCTTATAAATTGATAAAATGTTGCGGTGTCCAACTGCGTAGGTTATTATTATGTGTCCAGGGTGAACACCTTTGGGACTTTTGGCAAAATGTAAATCGGTCTGAAGTGATGAAAAAGCTTTACCCCAAGGAACATAATCGCCAGAAACACCTATCGGTTTTAGCCAATATGTCGTATTCCCCTGTATGTTAAGAGGGTTAACTCGCTTTTTAAGATGTTTGGCTAAATCTAAATCCGTTTCTCGCTCTTTTTTCTTAGTTGGTTGTTTATGTAACTCTTTACTCAATCTCTCAACATCATTTTCAGTTATTGGCTCCAATACGATCCTATCCAATATTCCCTGGTAAATTTGTTTTATTAAGTTTTCTTCACTTATCCAGACCCCCCACTCATTGTTATACTCAAGACCAAATTTGTTGAAGTTTGCGGATGTAATAACAGCTTCCTTTAAATTTCCATTCTCCGCTCCGATATAAACTTTACCGTGAAGTATATTATCTATTAAAATCTTTAATTGAATATTTTTCTGTTTACAGTAATTAATTAAAGAAAGGAAGAAACTAATTTTTTCGTATTGATCGTTGGTAAACGATTTCAAACGTGTTATCAATGTTACTTTCTTCAGAAAAGAAAGTTTTTCAAATGGGAAAAAAGTTATATCTGCAGAGATAAACGGGCTTACAATTATTATCTCATCCGCATTTTCAAAGCAGGCTATAAGGTTGGACAAGTGATTAGGCCCGGGATTATTATTTATTATTTTCATAAAATTTAGGTCTTCTAATATATGAACTTATTTTAGTTGGATGTAAATCAAAAGGCTGGTATCGACGTTAATCCTCAATATGGACGTGCATACCAAAGAAATACGCAGCTTTAACATGTCTCGCATTCGAAGTAAGTATACGAAGCCTGAACTGCTTGTACGTCGTTTTCTCCACCTGTAACCCCTCCTAAAAGTCGGACTGTGTAAAGGACGAAAAGTTTTAACTTTAACCAGTCAAACGATGAAGAACTTTATCATTACGGAAGCACAAATTGTAAAAGCCATCAAAGAGTATGAAGGTGGCCGTGAGCTTAATGATGTATGCGGCGAACTGGACGTACATAAATCAACCTTTTATAACTGGCGTAAAAAAATGCCGGCATGGACAGCTAGGAGCTAAAGCGGCTGAAGGAGCTGGAAGAAGAGAACCGCAAGCTGAAGCACATGTATGCAGAACTGGTTTTGGATCATAGCCTGTTAAAATACGTACTCTCAAAAAAAAAGTTTTAAAGCCCTGCCAGCGTAAGAACATTGTTGCTTAACTAAACGATAGGCAGACGGACAAGCAGTTTGAATCCCCAAACGCTTCAGGTGAGTTATTTGGCATGCCCTGCTTTTTTACTTCTTGATACAAGTTGTTATTCTGTCATAATGGCTTAAATATTCCTGAATGCAATTTTTGCAGTAGTTTGAAATATAATTATATTTAAAGCCTTAACAACCTCATTCACATGCCTGAATCGACAATCACCATTCAACAACTCTTTGAAAATCTTTACGCACTTCATACAGAAGAGCAAGTCGACGACTTTATCGCTAGACATCCAGCTATTTTTCTATCGAATAATTGGTATCCGCTTGGGGGTAATGAAAATAATTACGGGGTAATAGAGAATCAACAGGCATCACCCATTGCTGCACTAATTGAAAAGATAACCAATTCAATTGATGCAACGCTAATGAAGAAGTGTTATGAGGCTAATGTTGATCCTAAAAGCACACATGCACCGCGAACAATGGAAGAAGCGCGTGAACGATTTTTTCCAGATTATAAAAATTGGGATTTGAATAATCCGCGTAAGAATCAAGCTAAGAATTTACAGATTCTTGCGGACGGGCCTAAGCTAACGCCGTCTTTGACGATATATGACAATGGCGAGGGGCAACACCCGGATGATTTTGAACAAACATTTCTTTCTCTATTACGAGGTAACAAAAATGAGATCCATTTCGTGCAGGGTAAGTATAATATGGGGGGCAGCGGAGCAATCATCTTTTGTGGCAAAAAGGGTTATCAATTAATTGGTTCGCGAAGGTTCGATAAGACAGGCGATTTTGGTTTCACATTTGTGCGCGAACACCCTTTGACGAAAGATGAGGAAGGCAGAAAGAAGAATACTTGGTATGAATTTTTGAAGATTGACGGTTTAATTCCGGCTTTTAAGATAACAAAACTGGACCTCAATCTCCATGAAACTTGGTTTGAAACTGGCACGGTGATGAAGCTTTATTCCTATGATTTGCCGGCTGGCAGTCGTTCGGTAATTTCTCGTGACCTGAATCAAAGTATAAATGAATATTTATTTGAGCCGGCTTTACCCATTCTAACGGTAGACCGCAAATACCGTTATCCGGATGACCGTAACCTGGAGAGAGATTTGTATGGTTTAAAGCGGAGATTAGAACTCGAAGACAATCGTTATGTGGAGGATTACTTCTCAGAAAACTACGCAGAAGAGCCATTTGGGAAATTTAAAGTCACTTGCTATGTTTTCAAAACGCGGATAGATGATAAAAATATAAAAGAAACCAAAGAAGCTATACAACGTGAGTTTTTTAAAAATAACATGTCGGTTATGTTCTCGGTCAACGGACAGGTACATGGAAACTTTACTTCTGAATTCATCACCCGTTCGCTTAAATTTAACCTACTAAAATATCACTTACTTATTCATGTGGATTGTACACACATGCACTACAACTTCCGTAAAGAGTTATTCATGGCCTCGCGTGATCGTTTAAAAGAGGGGGATGAAACTACACAGTTGCGTAAATTCCTGGCTTCGAAACTTGGTACGACCAAAGGTAGACTGGCGGAAATCGAAAAACGTCGTAAGGATTCTATTTCTGTTGATTCAAAAGATACTACAGAAATGCTAAAATCATTTTCGAAGAACTTGCCGATGGATAGCGCTTTAATGCGTTTGCTAAACCAAACATTCAAATTGGAGCAAAAAGACGATAAACCCAAGTCGAAAGAGCGGCCAAAAAAAGAAGTACAATATAAGGAAGAAAAGGAACCATTTAAGCCACAACGTTTTCCATCCTTTCTAAAAATTAAGTCTTCTACCGATAAAGGCATTTCAGCAATTAATTTGCCGCGCGGGCAGGATAAAACTATATTCTTCAAAACTGATGTGGAGAACCATTATTTTGACCGTATTGAAGAGCCTGGTCAATTTAAAGTAGGCATCGTTAGCTATAACGGTAAGAATGAAGCTAATGGAGGTACAGCGCCGGGCAAAGAAGAAGTGATTGAAAGTGTTTTTAATGTTACCACCTCTAGTCCGCATGAAGGCACCATCCGGCTAAATCTTACGACTAAAAACGAGGTCCGTGTTGGTGACGAAGTAGAAATGAAAGTTACCCTTACTGGTCCTGGTGAAGATTTCGAAGAGTTGTTTCTTGTCAAAATCGGTGATCCAGAACAGAAAAAAGAAGAAACCAAAAAGGTCGAAAAAGAGGATGAGCAGAATATTGGTTTGCCGCCTTTCGTACTTGTTTACAAGGAAGCTCGTGAAGGCTTTCAAACATGGGATGAAGTATCAGAAGGAGTTGACGCAGAAATCGATTACGACACCGTTATGGCACCGCAGGTTAGTGGGGGCAATCTTGACAAAATCATCATTAACATGGACAGCCATGTTTTAAAATCCTTTAAAGCAAAACATAAAGACTCGACAGCGTTAGAAGTGGCTGACAAGAAATACATCTCATCTGTTTATTTTCATACCCTGTTTTTATATACAATCACTAAAAATCGAAAATATGCTATATCAAAAGAAGGCGAGGATAATAAAGAAATAGATCTTGAAGTGTATTTGCGTGATCTTTTTTCGAGTTTTTATTCTGAGTTCATCTTGAACTTCGGCACCAATGATTTATTACAAATGATTAGTGAATAATGTTGAACTCAGCTTTTGATTTAGGAGAAGAATTAAAGTTGCGGGAAATTACTTACAAGTTACATCATTCTTTATGGAACCCCAACATATTTTCAGGAATTGACTTAAACCTAAATAACTGGACGACTGTGAAATATTTAAACGATGAATTAAATAACTTTCATAACGACCTTAAGTTATTACCTAAAGATAAAGGTGGACTTTATATGTTCTCTATAAAATGTCCTATGATACCGGGTATGACAGACTTTCCGGTTTATATTGGCCGTGCACTCCTCACCAAAGGACAGAATCTTGATAAGCGATGTCGAGAATATTTTCAAAAGTATGCTCAATCAAGTGAACGTCCTAAAATCACACGCATGTTCCGTTACTGGGGTGGCGAATTATACTTAAACTTTATAGTATTGGATGATAACGAAGTTATTGCAAATCATGAAAAAGACTTAATTAACGCACTACTTCTGCCATTTAATGATCTTATACCTGATTTAGAAACTCGACAAGCAGTTAAAGCATTTAACTTATGAAAATTCCCGCGTTAAGAGGCGAATTAGGTGGACGTGTGTATTACATAGCCACGTTAACCTTTGGACAAGTTAGTGAATACGTTTCTCCGATAAACGATCAGCTCCATAAATCGGAAACTTTAAACGATCTCATCCAGCGTAGCATATCCAAAAACTACTTAAATATCAAAGAATATATATTAAATCAGTCTGAGCTGTTTTTTAATTCATTAGTACTGGCGGTTTATAATAATTATCCCGAATGGACCGAAATTGAAGTAAACTTCGATAATAGCACTACTTATCAACTTGGGCTATTGGATTTCCCTGGTAATCACAAAATTTTCCCAATTGATGGGCAACATCGAGTAGAGGGTATAAAGGCTGCTTTAAAGGAAAATTCAAATTTAAAAGATCAACAGATAGCGGCCATTTTTATTGGTCACAAGAACGATGAAGAAGGTAAACTGAAAACCCGTCGCCTTTTCACAACGCTTAATCGATATGCCAAACCAGTGTCATTAGATGACATTATCGCACTTGACGAGGATGATATTGTAGCGATTACCACGCGATATCTACTTGAAGAATATCCATTGTTTAGCGGTAAAAGAATTGTGGTGGCAAAACAGAAGGGTATTCCTGGAAACAATAAAGATGCACTAACCTCTGTGATTACATTGTATCAGGCGAATGTAGAGCTCTTTAAAGTTTTTTATGCAGAGTATCATAAAGAAAAACTTACAAGAGCTAGCTTGATTGATTACCTTAAATTTCGTCCTTCCGACGACATGATTGAGGCCTTTCAAAAATTCACTCTTATATTTTGGGATGCTTTTAAGACCAAATTAACATTTATCGAGGATTATTTGGGCAAGCAAAAGGACTATTCAAAAGATTTTCGTAACAATGATAACGGTGGAAATTTGGTATTCAGACCGATAGGATTTTTGCCACTAGTAAAAGCAGCTCTTAAAATTTACACTCGGGAAGAACTAACATTTATAGAAATCTTCAGTTATTTTAACCAACTCGACTTCAACCTTGATAAGAAGCCCTGGCTATACGTCCTTTGGAATCCAATCGAAAAAGTGATGTTAACTAACTCAGATGTTCTAACTCAACTGCTTTTATTATATTTAGCTTATCCTTCAGTTCTCAACGAACAAGATATCAGAAAGCTAAAAAATGCCTATAGCGCAAAAACGTCTTACGCCGGTAAAGTTGAAGACATTTTGAAAGAAGTGAAACAAATCCAAACCTAAATTACTTGAAGATACTCCGGCGGTACTGAATCTGTTAGCCAAACATCATTAGCAGATAAATAGAACTCGTAGCCTTCACGGTGCATTTTACCCGCCGAAACCTTGAGTACAACCGGATCACCATGTCGTTTTCCAACCGCCATAACCGTTTTTAAGTCAGTGGACAGATGAACATAATCCCGGTTATTCTTTTTTAAACCAGTTAAAGTAATAGAAGTAATATTCGATACCGCAGAACCATGATATAAGTATTCTGGTGGTACTTCGGAGTTAAGTCCTAAATCTATATTCAATGAATGTCCTTGATTAGCACGGATAAAGGTTTTTGATTCATCAAAAGAGAATCTTTTTTTTTCGTTAGAAATTACGATTGATAATAAAGTCTGCTCATCAATTGAATAACCTTTTTGCTTAAGTCCGATTAAAAGAGCGTCAATTTTACACCAACCATTTTGATCCAATGAAACTCCTAGAGATTCAGGCGCGTGTCTTAGTGCCAAGCTTAATAAGCGGCTGATCTTAGTTGCCAATTGCTTGCTCATATCGCAAAAGATAGTTTCAGGTCTTCAAGCAGGCCACCTAAACCTGGCATATCAATACGTCTTGGTTTAGCATAACTTAGCATGCATTCGATGACAGAAAAAATATATTGTCTGTGATTTATTTTACAAACAAAATCTTCTTCTTTTAATTGACCGATTGGTATGTTCCCTTGAAAAATGAACCAAAAAAGTTTTCCAAGTTGAAAAACATCCGAGCGATCATCAATGGAACAATCAAAGCCTAACTCTGCTTCTTCTGTTAAAAACTTATTACCTGCTTCTGGAGAAAGCCAACCAAATGGTCCAATCTTTTCACCTAAATCATCATAGTCTTTGTCTCGATGTCTTAATAATCCTAAATCGCCAATTTTCCATACTGCATTTCCACCCGTATCTTGTTTATCTTCCAAAAAAAGCAAAATATTGTCAGGCTTTATATCTCGATGATAATAACCTTCTGAATGAAGTTGATTAATAGCGTCATAAACGTTAATACAAAACTTAACTTTTTCTTGGCTATCGAGATCTTTATTTTCAAAGATGTATTCTTTTAAATCTGTATCAGCTTTTTCCATAGCATAGTATGGAAATTCTCTTCCATCTAAGTTTATAACACCGTCAAACAATATTTGAACTACGTTATCTTTGCCTTTTTCTTTCAATTCATAGAGCACGTTCATTTCCTCTATAAAGCGTCCATACCTTCTCACAACATTGGGCTTTGCGTTTCTTCCTGGCTTGGAATAACTTGAGACTTTGATAACAATTTTATCTTTGGTTTTTTGACCAATTGCCAAGAAAACGCTACTATTTCCACCTTTCGAAGATTTAAACTCTTCCGTCAAGTATGAAAGGATATATTTTTCCTGATCTGTTTGAATCGTGTTGGCTGTGTCATCCAACTTTCCATCTGTCTTTTCAGATAGAATGATATTGTTTCTAACCAATTTCATCGAAAAAATGTCTAGATGTTATTTCAATTAATTTATTGACATTCAACACATAGAAATCTTCGATTTTTACTAAATCTTCGGATGTAAACCGATAAAAAAGTAGCAAATCTTTTATCGAGCTTTCTGAATCATCATTTAGATCCACATCACAATCCTTATTTAATAAAATTTCATTAAAGAACCTGAGACGTTCTTCTCTGGCCTTTTTAGAGTTGGATTGGGTTACACAATTTGTGGCGTACTCACGAAATGCGAAACAATTTTCCTGAGAGGGCGAAATATCAGGATCAATTACGACAAGTAATTTATAAAAATAGTCTAACGTTTCTTTATGAATTTCCCGCGTATTAAGCAAGAAATTAAAAAGTGTATAAAAGTCATTACGCTGTTTGTACCTCGTTTTACCTATCGCATAAATCTCATTAAAGCGAATAACGTCGTCCAAAACATTATAAAATTTTACTTCTAACTCCTTCGAGGCAGATTCTGTGAAATCAGTAGCCTCATAAAAACGATCGACAGCTATTTTTTTGTCAGTAATTCCATCCTTGGTTAGAGTCAACAACTCCCCAATAAAATCTAAATCACTTAAGCGATTTAAAGTAGCCGTAGTGAAAATATTTAGAGAAGTAAATTGTGGACTATCGGAAATTGTTTCAACTAAATTTTGGAGAACTGAATTTCTGAATTGAGCCTTTAAAATCTCCGGGCGATTAAGTTTTGAACCGAACTTGTTAACCCGGAAATAAAAATCCTCTACTTCTCCTTCTTCTGCATGAGTGATAACACATACGGAAATTTTGTACTCGTTATAAAAAAATGTGCTGTCCGTGTCGCTAATTGTTTTTTTCTCAGTGTCAGCAAACAATCCCTTTGCATATCCTAAGATTGTACGTGTCCTTTGTTGACCATCCACCATATCAAAAATACCGGTGTTAGTTTGGTATAAAAAGAATAATGGCAATGGGTATTTTGACTTTATCGATTCGATTAGTCGCTTCTTTGATGCAGCACTCCAAATGTCACCACGTTGGTATGGTGGATTCAAATTGATTTGATTATTGTTGTAATAGTCGATAAGAGTTCTTAAGTCCCATTCAGTAGTTGAGTAGACCATTGATGATATAATATTAGGTTAAATAAAACAACTTGCGCAACCTTCCTCTTCGGCATCCAGGATGTCTATCAATTTTCCGGACTGTTTTCGGTCTTTGGCAAGTGCTTGTTTGGTTAAAAAATCTTCTTTGATCTGTTTGATGCGCTCGGGGTTGATCAAATCTTCAAGGCGTTCATTTTGGTTCCAGGTGTAGCCATCTTTTTCATACTCCATTGCTAAGAAAAATTTAGCAGGGTTTTGTTCATAAAGC
The DNA here is from genome assembly GCF_054783355.1 of Mucilaginibacter koreensis. NCBI lineage: Bacteria > Pseudomonadati > Bacteroidota > Sphingobacteriia > Sphingobacteriales > Sphingobacteriaceae > Mucilaginibacter > Mucilaginibacter koreensis. The sequence continues at coordinate 1,432,281 of NZ_BAAGQS010000001.1, forward strand.
CATACCCATTCTATTTTTTGCTGAAAAAAACAGAAAAAGCAGCCCGAACGGCTGCGATTATAACTCCCGGTTTGTCCATTCACCTGGTATGGAATTTCTTTGTAGTATTGTGGGACGCCAACACCGCTTTCCTCTAAGATGCGGAAGATGTCGTCACGCACCAATACTTCTTCGTTATTTAACAGGGGAAAATCGCTTAGCGAAGCAACTGGGAAATGGGTGGATCTAAGCAGTTCGAATACAACATGATTAAATGGCTTAACACCAAGATCTAATAAATTTTTTACCTTTTGGCTTTGACCGTAAGAAAATGAAATTGGTGTTTCTACAATATCTAAAGCCCTCTTATACAAATTCGTCGGTAAATATTCTTTATAAAGCTTCCCCATATCAGCAATGTTGCTGTTAGCCATTGCTTTCAAAATAATTTCTTCACTCCAGATGTTTTTTCTGAATGGAAAAATAGACTGGACATTGGGTTTAGTTGAAATATAACCCTCTCTATCCTCGTCACCACGAATGCCGACATAGGAGATTACCGGTGTAGTGCCAATATAGGCTTCAAAGGGTTCGATCTTAAGTTTTTGCGTACACCAGCGCGTGTTTGACGATGGTAGGAAGCCGCCATATAAGCGATGATAATAATCAAAAGGGTTTTCTCTATCAGCAGTTGGGGCATAAAGTTTATGAACACTAACACCAAGTTTGGATTCCAGGTTACGAATCAATTGATACGTTTCATCAAGTTCCTTACCTGTATCGCATGTATAATATTCAATTTGCATTCCCGGATATAAGGTTTGCATATAGATTGCGAGCGCGGCACTATCTTTCCCCCCAGAAATCCCTAACACATGTCTTACCTGATTATTCTCCATCTTTTGCTAATTCCTGTTTGAGCATTTCCGCTAATATAGCGATTTTGGTAAACCGGTTCTCCCCTTTAAGTACAGACGAAATATTATGCTGAGCGTCGTTGAATTTTTGACTTTGTTTTTTGGGAAGTGTTACTACCTGCTGGCGAACTTCGCTTCCTGGTATGGTGATCTCAATCTTGAACGTTTCTTCTGAATTTAGTTGAGTTTGCTTCTTGCCAATGTCATTTAAGTTATCAAGCTCATGAATCAACTCTGGAAAACGGTCAAACAGCCGCATTTCGTCATCATCATTACTTTGTTCAAGTGGTTTATTGATAATCGATTGAGCAACCGATGAAAGCCATGCCTTACGATCTTCCAAAGGGGAAAATAGTCGATTATAAAAAGTTCGCTGATAGGGTAATAATAAATATTCTTTAAGGCCTCCTTCGTATCGTGTCCTGATTTTGGCTTTGTATTCGCTAAACGAAAGTGTTTCGCCCCATAAAGAGCAAATAACCAATTCAAAACGAGTGAGTAATTGCTCGTAGGCAGCCCTTAATTCGCGTATTGTTTGCTGTAACGCTTCCGTGAATTCCGTTAGTAACTCCGGTTCCTTGTTCAGTTGCACAAGATCAAAACCTAACGCAGCTGGAAAATCTTCAAAAAATAACCGCTCTGGGTCTTCTGCATCGGTCAGGGCCTTTCTGATCTTTTGACTGGAACTGCTGATGCGACGCGTATTTTTTGCATAACCATCCAAATCTTTGTAAAAGCGAATGAATGGTACGATGGTCTGAACAAATGCTTCGTTATCTGTACGCTCTCTTTGAGGCAGCTGTAACATTTCCCGGTACCGATTGAACATATTAATGCGAATACCGGCTACATCAAATGCTTTAATTGAGTAATCAGAAGGTTTTTTAACCAATAGCTCCAACATCTCCGCGTTAAGATCAGTGATATAACCATACTCCCCATAAAGCGCATAATCAGACCTTTTCAGAATTAGGTAGATTGGTACCCAAAAATCAAGGAACCCTTTTTTTAATTTGAAAGGTGCCTTGCTCAGTTGCTCATAAAGATCACTCACATTCCGTTTAACACCACGTGAATTTTCCAAGAACTGTTCACACGTTGCGAATAAAGGGGCGAATTCAAATGGGTCGGCCTGTAGATCGGGCTGTTGCAGTGACCAATAACCATCTGATAGTGCATGAATTCCTGTTTGTCTCAACAGGGAAAAGTAAATACTTTTTTGCGGTGGAGAACCTTTTATATTTAAGTCTTCTAAGTTCTCATGAAGGAACAAAGCTTGAAATAATTCTCGCCTTGCCGTTGAGATAGACGGCGAAAGCTTAGTTTTATTAGCCAATTCACTACGAAAAATCGGAGTGCTATAGTAGATATCGCCACAAATTTCAGACAGTTTTTCGTTAAAGCGTCTGCTATGTACGATGGTTTGGTCTTCTTCACCTAGATAGAACCAACGAACAATAGCAGGATTGAAAAAACTGTTCATCACATAGTGGTTCAACAGATTACGCTGCCTGTCAATAATCGCATCTAATTCTTTTTTAGCAATCCTGTCATTCTTATGCTTCTCCCTGGCAATTTCTGCCTTTTCAATCTCTTCAATCAATTCTTTGATTTCAGACGTATTTTGGTAATGACCATATAAAATGGCTTCCCGTCTCTCGCCTGAAATACGTATCATATCATCATCCGTTAACAGATCATTGAAAACGAGGTTAATGAATCCGTCTATCTCTCCCTGAGGGAGTTGGGATATGTAAGGATTATCGGAAATTTTAAATTGAAATACCCGAGGTGTACCTTTATCAAAGTAAGCCCGTTTGGCTGATACCGTAGGGAAGTTAAAATAAGTGCTTAAATAATTTACTACATCATTAGCACGACTTACCTCAGCAGCAGCGCTGGAAATGGCCACATCAATATCCACATCACTTGCTTCGTACAGTGTATATCGAGCCGTGCGTTTATAATAACGGATGATAAAACGCTGTATTAAATCGTCAATTGTAGTTTCTCCGTCAGTTGTATTTAAAACACCATCCAAATAGGAGGTCAAGAAGGTTTTATCTATTCGCGCGCTACCTGGTAAGAATATCTGCATCATACCTATGGTTTTCACCGCTGCTTGATAAGTCGCTTGTTTCGCAAAATCAAACTCTCCGTCAACCCGCTCTAGCGCATTACGGATTTCTGCCCAATAAGTATAATCCGGATTGGCTTTCGACTGTAAAAACGAGTTAAAATTATAGTTCAGATAATCATAAACTGCGTTAAGCCCATAAAAATTAGCCTTGCTGGATTGAAAATCTTTAAGGTCAAAATAATTGTCGCCATTAAGAAAGCTAAATAACGAACGTTCATTTTGACCATAACGCTGTAAAGCTTGTGCTAACACCGCTGCAGCAAGAATATCCAAGGGATATAACTTAGCAGCTACCTCAGCATTAAAAAAATCCCGCAATGGATATACTTTAGCATCAACGATAGCCTGAAAGGTGCGTTCAAATGCCGTATTCACCTCTTGAGGGATTGCCGAATTCAGTCGCTGACTTGCTAAATAAAGCAATTGCTCTACAGGTTCATTAAAAGTAATCTCTTTAAAGCGCCCTTTTACCTTAACCCATTCATTGCGCTGTAATTTAGATAAATGGTGAGCATATCCCGCAAAATCTTGATGTAAAGTGGTCAAAAACATGACCTCTGAATCACCACTATTGACCAATTCAGCTAATTGCTGAATAAAATAAAGCTCTTTCTCTGGTTCGTGTTTGGCAGCATACTCTAATATTTTACCGAATTCGTCGAACATCAATATGACCACCTTGCCTTTTACATTCTCGTTTTTGACCAACGACAGGAAATCCTCTAATAATTGCTGCGGCTTAAACGAAGTAGAACCGATCATTTGGGCAAACTGAGCTATGAAAGAATCATACTCGCTTACCGCTTTAAAAAAAAGATAATCCTTTAAGTCTGACCACGAACGTGCTTCATAAAAAAGCTTGTCGCCCAATAAATGTTGGGTAATAGCCGACAAAAACGAAGATTTACCTGTTCCGTATGCGCCGATTAAATTAATTGCGCGTTGACCTAAACGGTAGTTACTTGCCAACATGTCAAAAACTTCCTGGACGTTAGACGTCAAAAAATATTGGCTTAGGTCAAGTTCCTGGGTGATAATGTTAATTGAAGGTGAAAAATGATTACGCATAGTATTCCTCCAATATCTGCCATTTATCAAGTCGGCTTTTAAGTTGAAGAACCTGATTTCCGGCGGTTTGGCTAAAAGTCAATTCACCATCATATTGATGGGCCAATTCTCTAAGTTGTTCTTCTAAACCTTTTTCAGACATCCGGAAAATTACGCCTGGGCTGTTAGGGGCTTCTAACAGATCACTAAATGAAATACTTTGACTTTCCTCACCAAAGCGATCAAGTATCGTGAAAAGCAACACAGCACCTGGCAGATCGTACCGCGTTTGGCGACTTACGCGATACCATTGCACCAGTTTACCTTCAGTGTTTTCTTTATAAAAATCACTAAGTAAGTTCAATTCCACTAATAAATTAGCGGTTTCATCTTCTAAATCGACTTTACCATCATTTGAACGCAGATATGTACGCAGCAAAACATTGGCATCTGAATCATATGTCTTGTCGCTAAATAGACGCAGTTCTTCTGCTTCTGTTTTGCGTTTCATAAAACTGATTAAATGTTCTTTGGTAAATTCGCTACGTTCTTTGGAAAATTCATTAAAAAAACTATTAAAAATGAATAATTTCTCATTCTTAATAGCCGAATAATGTAATAGCCAAAGCGATGCAATATCTTCTAAAAAGGGGTCTCGATTTGCAAAAAGAAAATTACCCAATTGCGTAATTTGTTGTTGTTCGCGGTCCAAAATGTGAAACCCTCGCATCCAAAAACTAATGGATGTCACCATGTTCTTACCCACTCCAAGCCGAACGACCGCATCCTCCTGTGTGAAAGAACGGCCTTCCATAATATAGTCATAACCTTTTTTTAACCAAAAAGTTCGACAAACAAAAGTCTCGTGGCCTGAGAAGCCTATTTTCATATTTACTATCCTCTAAAACTGCCTATCAAGAACAAAGCTATCCAATTTCCATCAGAGCATGATGCAGGATTTACTAACATAGAAAAGTGCAGCAATAATATTGTGTACAATTGCTGATTATCAGCCTTTTCTGTGTTAAAAAAAACTGACTACAATTGACGTATAGAAAGTATTTTACGCATTGAACTCGGCTTAGGTTAAATTAATTTTTAAATATACAACAATGTAATTATTCGGCAAGGTAAAATGTTTAATAGAGAAAGCCTCCGATGAATCGATTAAATTATACTAGTTTATACCCTTTTAATGATCAAACAGTTAGAGGAAGAAAAATCATAGCTTAACCGGCAACATATTGAAAGCAAACGTCACAGTAAATTTCAAACCAATTACCCAATCAAACAACAGGCAACTTTCATCGGTAAATTTTAAAAACATTCAACATTGCATTGATTTTCCGCTGTTTTCATCGGTTTGGTGACAGGTTGGTAACGGGATAGCATTAACTCACTGATAATCTGCGCTACTTCACTTTCTGTATCGGTAAGTAAGATAGTCAAAGTTATTACGACCGGTTTTTTCTAACGTTAGGCATTTACTCATTAAAATCTTTGAAGTATTTAACGTTATCATCTTAAATCATAAAATGGTGATAATTCATTTGATTATCTTCACTAAGGGCTCTCAACTCGATGATAACTAAGAAGATAATAATTTATCATCTTAGCAATAATATTAAATAATAGCTATCAACATCATATACCATTTCAAACTTCATTAAAATATCATTAAAAATATTTGATAATTTCTTTTAATGTGTAGTTTTGACACCGGATGTGAAATGGTTTGTAAAATTTTTTCTATCGTTATATCTCTTCCTTCTGGGCATATACAGTCATGCATATGCTCATTACAGCCAGCGCGATAGCAATAACTATACTCACCAACAGGCCGTACAATTTGCTCACCCCGGCTCGTCTAAAGGTTATGCACTACTTAGCATAAAACCATCTCAATCGGGCTTCAAAACCCACAGGGCAAAATTTAACACCACAGACGATGATGATGAAGATGACGAAGAAGTTGCTCCTGTAAAGCGAGCAACAGATTACGGTCCCTGCATCTCCACTTATCGCCATTTATACGTTTTCCCTAACCGTTTTACTGACTGCTATACAAATACGGCATTGCTCGGCGAGCAGCGCTTTTATAGCAGCATTCAGCGGCATATCATTCTTCGCGTCATCAGAATTTGATGTAACCATCAGGCAGGCTTTACTACTGCTGCTACCCTCCCTTTTATCATTCATTGCAAACCCGTAGGCGAAGCCTGCGCGGTGCTGCCTTTGTGTAATTACATTTTCACAACTTAAATTTCATCAGGAAAAATATTCCTGTTTGTATCAGATTTTTATGAAGCAAACTCTCATGCTATTGGGCTTGTGTGCACTATTTTGCTACACCAGCTGCAAACCCAAAGAAGAAAAAAACGAAGACAATTCTAAATTATTAGTTACCACTCCGTTAAAAACCGACACCTCCAATGTCAATGAATATGTGGGCCAGATTCATGCCATAAGGCACATTGAACTGAGGGCCCAGGAACGTGGTTACATCCAAAAATTCTATGTAGATGAAGGCCAGTTTGTAAAAAAAGGCCAGTTATTGTTTCAAATTATGTCCAGGTTATATAATGCAGAAACGCAAAAATCGCAGGCGGAAGTTAACCTGGCTAAAATTGAATACCAAAATACCAAGCGTCTGGCTGATAGCGACGTTGTTGCGCCCAATGAACTTGCTATGGCAAAATCAAAATTAGAAAAAGCCAAAGCCGAACTTTCCTTAAACCAGGTACACCTACAGTTTACTTCAATCACGGCTCCATTCGATGGTATTATTGACCATTTCTCGGTGCGCCCGGGCAGCTTGGTTGAAGAAGGAGATTTGATTACCACCTTGTCTGACAATAGCCAGATGTGGGTGTATTTCAATGTCCCGGAGGCCGAATACCTGGATTATAAGGCAAAAGCCAAAGATGCCAAACCGGTAGTAAGCCTGGTGATGGCCAATCACCAGTTATTCCCTTATACCGGCGTAGTGCAAACCATCGAGGCCGATTTTGACAACGAAACCGGCAACATCCCGTTCAGGGCTACCTTTCCTAACCCGGACAGGTTACTGCGGCATGGCGAAACAGGTGATGTAAAAATGGTGGTGCCTTTGAAAAATGCATTACTCATTCCTCAAAAAGCCACATTCGAAGTATTGGATAAAAAGTATGTGTTTGTTGTAGATAAAGATAACCGCGTAAAATCAAGGCAAATCACCATCGGGGCAGACATGGAAGACGTGTATGCTGTAACTGCCGGCCTGTCGGCAAATGATAAAATCTTACTCGAAGGCCTGCGCAAAGTGAAGGATAATGACAAAATCACTTATGATTTCGTGCAGCCTCAGTCAGTAATAGACAAGTTGAAGTTACCAGCAGAATAGTTAAGAACTTAAAAGAATCACCATGTTTAATAAATTTATCAGGAGGCCGGTGTTAGCCATCGTGCTTTCTGTGGTCATCATATTTATGGGTGTACTGGCAATCAAAACGTTGCCGGTATCTCAGTTTCCATCCATAGCGCCGCCTATGGTTGTGGTAAGCGTTGCCTATCCGGGTGCAAGCGCGAATGTACTGGTTGAGTCGGTTTTAATTCCGATGGAAAAGGCCATCAACGGCGCTCCCGGCATGAAGTATATGACTTCTGATGCTACCAGTGCCGGCGAGGCCACTATACAGGTTATATTTGATTTGGGTACCGACCCCAACCAGGCGGTAGTAAACGTTAAAAACAGGATTGAGCAGGTAACCAACAGGTTACCCGAACTGGTACAGCGCGAAGGTATTGTGGTAAATTATACATCACCCAATATGCTGATGTATGTGAACCTGTTTAGTAAGGATACCAAGGCCGACCAAAACTTTCTATACAACTTTGCCAACGTCAACATTATTCCGGAGTTAAGCCGACTTTCGGGTGTGGGCAGCGCCAAAATTTTGGGCAGCCGGCAGTATGCCATGCGTATCTGGTTGAAACCCGACAGGATGCGTGCTTATAATGTGTCTACCGATGAGGTGATGCAGGCGCTCGGTCAGCAAAGTGTAATCGGTTCGCCGGGCCGGATCGGGCAAAGTTCGGGTAAACGCTCGCAGTCGCTTGAGTATGTACTCACCTATCAGGGGCGATACAACAAGCCCGAGCAGTATCAGAACGTAATTATTAAAGCCAAACCCGATGGCGAAGTGCTTTATCTGAAAGATGTGGCCGACGTTGAGTTTGGAAGTGAATTTTATGATATCTATTCTGACCTCGACGGACACCCATCAGCTGCCATCACGCTTAAGCAAACTTATGGCAGTAATGCAAGCGATGTAATTAAAGAAGTAAAAGCCAAACTGGAGGAAATCAAAAAAAGCTCGTTCCCCGCAGGGATGGATTACCAGATTAGTTATGACGTGTCTAACTTCCTGGATGCATCGATTGAAAAAGTAGTACATACGCTGGCCGAGGCATTTGTGCTGGTGGCTATAGTGGTATTCTTATTTTTAGGTGATTGGCGCTCAACGCTTATTCCAACCCTTGCCGTACCGGTATCATTGGTTGGGGCATTCTTCTTTATGCAGATGTTCGGGCTCACCATTAACCTAATTACCTTATTTGCCCTGGTGCTGGCGATTGGTATTGTGGTAGATAATGCCATTGTGGTAGTTGAGGCGGTACACACTAAAATGGCCGAGAAACATCTATCGCCATTTAATGCCACCAAAGAAGTACTGCACGAAATTAGCGGCGCCATCATTGCCATTACGCTGCTGATGACTGCGGTATTTGTTCCGGTGGCATTTATGTCTGGCCCTGTAGGTATTTTCTACAGGCAGTTTTCAATTACCATGGCCACCTCCATTGTAATCTCGGGTTTTGTAGCACTCACACTTACCCCTGTGCTCTGTGCCATGATTTTAAGGAACACGCATGGCCAGCCCAGAAAGAAAACACCGATTAACCGTGTAATTGATGGCTTTAATGCCTGGTTTGAAAGATTAACCGGACGTTATACCAGCTTTATGCAAAAAATTGTAACCCGGCGTTCAGTCACTTGGGGGTTATTGATTGCGTTCTGCGCCGGTATCTGGCTTACGTCAAGTACGCTGCCCTCAGGCTTTATTCCCAACGAAGACCAGGGGCAGATTTATGCAATCATTCAAACGCCTCCCGGCTCTACCCTGGAAAGAACCAACGATATTGCCCACAAGCTGCAGGCCATTGCCGAACATGTGGACGGTGTACAATCGGTTTCGGCCCTGGCGGGGTACGAAGTACTAACCGAAGGCCGCGGCTCAAACTCAGGTACGTGTTTAATTAACCTGAAAGACTGGTCGGACAGGAAACACTCGGCGCAGGAAATCATTGAAGAACTGGAACAAAAGGCCAAAGCTATACCAGGGGCTACAATTGAATTTTTCGGTCCGCCTGCTGTACCAGGTTACGGCGCTGCCGGTGGTTTCTCATTACGGTTGCTGGATAAAACCAACACCGGCGACTATAAAGAACTCGGCCGGGTAAATGATGATTTTATGGCAGCCTTAAGAAAACGCAAAGAATTAAGCGGCTTGTTTACCTTCTTTGCTTCCAACTATCCGCAATACGAGCTTGAAATAGATAATAAGGCGGCCATGCAAAAAGGTGTTTCAATTGAAACAGCCATGAACAACCTTTCTATTTTAATAGGTAGTACTTATGAGCTTGGTTCCATCAGGTTTGGTACCTTCTTTAAAGTATATGTTCAATCGTCGCCTGAGTACCGCCAGCTTCCCGAAGATGTTTTGAAACTCTACGTGAAAAACAACCGGGACGAAATGGTACCCTACTCTGCCTTCATGAAAATTAAGAAAACCCAGGGATTGAACGAGATCACCCGTTATAATATGTACCCTGCTGCGGCTATCAATGGTGCGCCTGCAGCGGGCTACAGCAGCGGCGAGGCCATCAAAGCCATACAGGAGGTTGCCGAAAAAACACTGCCCCGTGGTTATGATATCGACTGGCTCGGCTTATCAAAAGATGAAGTAGCCCGAGGGAATGAAGCACTTTATATATTCATTGTGGTGCTCGCCTTTGTGTACTTTGTACTGGCCGCCCAATACGAAAGTTTCATTATTCCGCTGGCCGTAGTGCTATCCCTGCCAATTGGTGTATTCGGTGCCTTTTTGCTCATTAAATTAATGGGCCTGTCAAACGATATTTATGCACAGGTGGGCTTGGTAATGCTGGTGGGCTTGCTGGGTAAGAATGCGGTGCTGATTGTAGAGTTCGCGGTTCAAAAACGCCAGCAAGGCGCATCCATTGCCGAGGCAGCCATTGAGGGCGCAAAAATCCGCTTCCGCCCTATTCTCATGACTTCCTTCGCCTTCATTGCCGGTTTAATTCCGCTGCTGTTCGCAACTGGGCCCGGGGCAATTGGTAACCGTACTATTGGTTCATCTTCTGCCGGTGGTATGCTGCTGGGAACGGTATTCGGGGTAATCATCGTACCGGGCCTGTATTACATATTTGCCAAACTGGCTGATGGCCGAAAACTGATTAAGGATGAAGATGAAAGTCCGTTAACTGAAGAAATTGAAGAAATTGAGCACCATGTTTAAACAAAGCATAAATAAATATATAACTCTGGCTTGTGTTTCGGTAGCTTTTGCCGCCTGTAAAATTCCGGCATTAAAAGGACGAAATGAAAGCAAAGCGATACCTGCAAGTTACAATAACTTGCAGGATTCCACCAATACGGCAAAGCTTAACTGGAAGAACTACTTTACCGACCCGTACCTACAGGCGCTGATTGATACCGCTTTAAAAAACAATCAGGAATTAAATATCACTCTGCAAGAAATACAAATTGTCCAAAGTGAAATAAAGGCACGCCAGGGCGAATACCTGCCATTTGTAGGCATAAAAGCAGGCGCCGGTTTTGATAAGGTAGCAAGGTATACCAACATTGGCGCACTGGAAGCCAATACGGAGATTAAGCCCGGCAAGGAAATGCCCGACCCGCTGCCCGATTACCTGATTACCGCACAAGCCAATTGGGAGGTGGATATATGGCACAAACTGCGTAATGCCAAAAAAGCGGCCGTTACCAAATATCTTTCCAGCATTGAGGGGAAGAACTTTGTAGTCACCAACCTTGTTGCCGAAGTTGCCAACTCCTACTTTGAGCTGTTAGCGCTGGACAACCAGTTGGAAATTGTAAATCAAACCATACAAATTCAAACCAATGCACTGCGGGTGGTACGTATACAACAAGAGGCAACAAGAGTTACCAAACTGGCCGTACGCAAGTTTGAAGCCGAAGTGTTGAACACCAAAAGCCTTCAGTTTGATATTAAACAAAAGATTACAGAAACTGAGAACCGTATTAACTTTTTGCTGGCCAGGTATCCACAGCCTATTGCAAGAAATGATAGCAGCTTTAACAGCCTGGTGCCGCAGGTGGTGCAGGCAGGTATACCGTCGCAGCTGCTCTCTAACCGGCCTGATATTAAACAGGCTGAGTTAGATCTGATGGCGGCCAAACTGGATGTTAAAGTAGCAAAAGCCCAGTTTTACCCTTCGCTTAATATTTCTGCCGCAGTGGGTTACCAGGCGTTTAATCCCGCCTATCTGTTCACAACGCCTCAGTCTATATTGTACTCGCTCATCGGGGAAGTAACTGCACCACTTATCAATAGGAACGCAATTAAGGCCACTTATTATAGTGCTAACGCCAAACAGATTCAGGCGGTGTATAATTACGACCGAAAGGTGCTGAATGCTTATATAGAGGTGGTTAATCAACTTTCCAACATTAATAATCTTGAGAAAACTTATGATTTGAAATCGCAGGAAGTTCAGAAACTCAATGAATCGATTGGTATATCCAATAACCTTTTCCGGTCAACCCGGGCAGATTACATGGAAGTACTGTTAACTCAACGCGATGCATTGCAATCAAAGTTTGAGTTGATTGAAACCAAGATGAAACAAATGAATGCCGTTGTTAACGTTTATCATGCATTGGGCGGTGGCTGGAATTAACACAAACCTATAGGTTACACTCATTTCAATAACTACATAGCCCTTCAACTAACGTTGAAGGGCTATGTAGTTAACAGCGGGTGCCGGCAGCCTTAATAGTTTAAGATTTGTTTCTGTCTTTAACACCCTTATGAGGCTTTACAATTTTGCGCAGCAACTTCATGATCAAATTCCCATCTGATTTTTTCTTCTTCTGGTCGAAGCCTGTAGTTGCGGATGTCATGCCATCAAGCGAACATTTCCACAATAGCTCAAAAAAAGATTGGTGCTGGTCCCTGGCTACGTTAATCGGCCCCTGCCTGAATTTGCCGTTCTTCTTTGGATTGTCATTAGGCATAAAGGTGTTGGTAAGGAAAGACAGAAATCCACGCCGTTTCAGTGTATCTGTTTTATCATCCCGCTTTAGCAGGTTTACCTTTAAATTGGTATAATATAAATCCAGATGCCCTTTAGCCTTATATCGGTTGGCATCTATATGCATGTACATTTTGTTAATGTTGGCCGATTTTACCTCAATTTGGGCCAATGGTTTTGCCAAAGCATTTAAAGCCCGCCCATCCATTGCCCCCATGGTAGTGGTATTGCTAAATGCCCCGTTTGCACTGGTGAGGTTAAATTTATAAATGGTGAGCAAATTGCCAGCACCCATCATGAGTGCCCTGGTACGGGTTATAGCATAGGGATTGCGTTTTTTAGCTGCTGTATTATTGGTGATGTTGGTAAAAAGACCATCCATATGTGTCATGAAAAGTTTGGAGGTTTCTTCTGATTTTCGCGCTGCGATAACGAATTGAAAATACCCGTTGTGCATGCGCATTGTATCTATGGTGATATCAAACGCGAGTTTCTGCAATTTTTGATGCGGGTAAGCATCCGGCCTTAACGGGCGTTTACCTTTTGGCCAGTGATAGTTGTTATACACTTCTACCCAAGAGCGGCCGATGGTAGTATTGCCAATGTGAAATTGCTGGCGCCGCAAAATACGTTCGATATCAATATTCCGCATCACCACCCGGTCAAACGACATTTGAATGCGATCCTTATCAAACTTTACAGCTTTGTAAAATGCAGTACGGCTCAGGCGGGGCATCAAGGAAAAGTGGGCGATAGAAAGCAATTTTTGCGCCGGTGAAAACAGCATGTTTTCGAAATTCACATGGTACAGGCTATCCGGGGTAGCTATCCTGAACAGGCTGGCTTTGATATATAAAGCTTTGCCTGCATTCGTGGTATCAGCTTTTCCGGCGGCGGCATGGTCAAAACTAAAATCATTGATCTTTACATTCCAATGCTCAAAGGTGGTGCTTTTCTCCCTGCCTTCATTTTGGTTTACGTAAGTGAACAGCATATTGGTAAGAGCCATTTTACGCACGGCGGTAATCTGCATCAAATCGCCAACTATTTTAAGCAGTTTTGAGGGCTGGTGCGCTGTTCGTGGTGTATCATTAAACGGCAGCCTGCGGTTAACAGCACGTATAACCGGGTGGCGCATCACCATGCTTTCAACAGTAAAGCGGCGGCCTTCCGGCATTTTTTTAAAACCGAAGTTATTGATGACTAATTGCTCTGCCTGAATATGCCATACCATATTAGGCGCTTTATGCGCTTTTACCAACCTGTGGTAAACCGCAGTATCGGGTATCAGTTTAAAGTTGGTAATGAGGCCCCGGCCCGAATCGATATTAAGATTGAACTGGTCATACTCAATGTGATAAAGGCTATCGCTGGCCTCTGTTATCATTTTCTTGAGCTGGTCGGTAAGTAAGGGCTTGGCAATCTTACTATGCGGGCTGGCCAAATCCTTTTTAAAATAATGCCACCCAAAATAGCCGCCTGCCAGCAGGACTACCAATATGCCTGCTACCCAAGCCCAAACCCTTCCTTTACCCGACCGTTGCTCACCCATGTTCTGATAAGCTATCTGGAACTGTTAGCCGGTATCAGCCCATCCTTCTCCATTTGGTCATGAATCGATTTTACATAACCTTTCAGGAAACTTTCTACACTGCTGGGCTCGTAGGTTTTGGATTGAGCCGCCCATATCAAATCCTCCGTATGGGCATCGTATAAATTGGTTTCCAGATAATACACTTTGGATTGGTCGTAGTAACCCGGTGAGTACACATACGGGTACCAATTGCTGTAATAATTCCAAAAACGGCCATAATAACCGTAGCGCAGGCCCGGGTTATAATACCCACCACCTGTGGGTATATATCGGCTTTCAGTTTCCTGCCTTAATAAGGCAACAGTTAAAATAGCATCAGCGCCGGTAGATTGTATACGCTCTAACACCAATTCGCGCCGCTGGCCGGTTTGGGTACTGAAGTTTGGCGGAAACACATCAGTGCTCTTTTCAACCCGTAAACCACGTTGCTGTAATTGTTGTTGTAAACCGCTTTCTACTTGCTGCTTAAGCGGAATATTGCTGGTAAGTGCCGCAATAAACACATTGTGATACCTGGCGGCAGTAGCGTTGGGTTTACGCCACGAGCCGGTAATCATGGTAGAGGTGCCGCAGGCAGCAATCAATAAGATGATTGCCGACACAGATGCCATTTTGAATTTTGTTTTCATGGGTAGTTGTATAAACGGTGTACGGTGTACAATCTTAATACTCAGACCTGCCCCTGGAATCGAGCAGGCTCAGGGGCTCGAGGTAAGGCGAACTTTGGGTAAACAAGGAAGATAACATCACAAACAGGCCTATTAACAAATGAGGCCATACCAACTCGTGATAGAAACCATACAAAAAAGGAAGAACTGCCAGTATAAAGCCTGCAAGTACATCAAGCGTTAAGTGCAGCTGCATGGGCACTACTTTGAATGCCCCCATAGGGTAACGGGTAAAAAGCGACAAAATCAATTCCAACCATCCGAGTATAATAGGTATAAACAAAGCGGCCGCATTACGAGTGTCTGAAAAGCCAAACAACCAGGGTGAAGCGATTAGTAATAAACCTGTTAGGTAATCAAGTATGCCGTGTACCTGAACTGGAAGAAAGCCTTTTACGGCTTGAGATTGTGCATGAGTGTTCATAACGTGTATATAATATTTAACAAATAAATGCGTACAGAATGTAGATGTATGTAGCAGGGCATAAACCAGCTAAGTTATTGTCTGCAAGTTGTATAAGTAACTGCTCATATATAAAACCATCGCCTTTGATAATCTTAACATGAAGCGCAATCCACTGTTTTACTAAAAGTTAAAATTATTAATACTTATTTGATAAAGCGTACTTATCATGCTTTCCACCAGACATCGACACTCTGCATAATGCGTATTAATACCCCTCATCAAGTATTTATACTTTCGCTTTGTCATTTCTACTCAACTTAAACTTATAATTAAACACTTCTGCCTGTTCATTCATTTACATTAAGTAATAATCAATTATACACCGGTTATTAATGAAAGAGGTTGAAGTAAGGTCGATTGAAGAATATCTGAAGCTGATTAAGCAAAGCAAAGCCGACAATGTAAAAGAAGGGCATTACCTGGATTTTCTGTTCAGGGGGCAATTGGATGATTATACGCTGATCCCGAAAATTAGCAGGTTGCAAGCTAAAGGCAACTTACTGGATGTGGAACAGGTGCTGTTGCAGGAGTTTAAACGCACTAACCCACTGCTCATTGAAGCCCATCAGCCCATGGACGATTGGGATTACCTGACGCTGGGGCAGCACTTCGGCCTGCCTACCCGCCTGCTCGACTGGTCATACAATGCACTTACGGCTCTATGGTTTGCCACCGGCCATTACGACCCCGAAAAGGAATCGGCACATCCCTACTCGGTGGTGTGGATTCTGATGCCGCATGAAGATGATTTTTTGGCCGGTATTGAGCATGTTCATCCTTTTGATGTGCCGGTTACCAAAATTGTGAGGCCACGTATCATTAAGCAGCGCATCAACAATCAGTCGGGTGTATTTAGTGTGCCGTCTTCACAAGAAGTGGTGAACAAAAAAGCAATGAACGAAACTGACTCGTATCAGCAGAAACTGATTAAGGTTAAAATTCCATGCAGTAAGTTTTTAGATATACGTACAGATATGGATACGCTGGGTGTAAATGCCTATACTATTTTTCCGGAACTGGAAGGGCTTTGCACTTACCTGCAATGGAAATACTTTGAATGATATATAATTACAAGTCAACTATTTATAAAACTATACACAAGCAATGATGGAGATAAAAAACGATTGCCCGGTACCAAATGGCATCTTAATGATTATTGGAGGTGCTGAAAATAAAGGCGACGAAGCGAAAAACAAAGAAAGGCAACCCGAAGCCCAAACTATTGAAATGGAGGTATTGAATTGCTTTGTTACTTTGCTTGATAAGCCCAACCCACATATTGAAGTGATTACATCAGCAAGCTCTTCAGAACCTGAAGAAACCTTTAAAGAATATAAAGCCGCTTTTGAAAAATTAGGTGCGGGCACCGTTAACCATATTCACCACGACAAACGTGAGGAGGTGAAATTGGATGAAGTGCAGGAAAGGCTGACAGCGGCGCAAGGCGTTTTCTTAGCCGGTGGCGATCAGTTAAAACTTACCTCAGTTTATGGCGGAACGGATATGTTGTTGTTATTAAAGCAGCGCTATATTCATGATCGGCTGGTGATTGCGGGTACAAGTGCCGGTGCCATGGCCATGTCAACCCCAATGATTTACCAGGGTGTAGGTCGCGATGAAATGATTGCGGGCAATGTTAAAGTTACTACCGGACTTGAGTTTTTACGAGATGTATGTATTGATACCCACTTTGTAAACCGGGGGCGCTTTGTGCGTATGGCCCAGGTACTGGCCACCAACCCTACATCTATAGGTTTAGGTATTGAAGAAGACACCGCTATAATTATTAAAGAAGGACGTTTGGCTGAAGTAGTGGGCTGTGGAGTAATCATCATGATTAACGCTCACCAAAGCCATGGCAGCAATATTGCCCAGGCAGATAAGGGAGAAATGCTAACCATACGGGGTTTACAAGTAGATATCCTCTCGAAAGGAGAAACATTTGTTATTCCGGAGATCAATCCACCGCATAAATAATTCTTTTTAAAATTCACAAAAATTTATCTTCAAAAGCCATCGATATATTAACCAAAAAGAAATATTATTTAAAATAATTAAAACTCATATCTCCGTTAGAAGTTATTCATTCAAACAATGCAATAAATTATATCCGATACAAACTAAGAATAGTGTTTATGGTGGCGACTATTGACTGTAGACATAATCTTCCCTTTTTGCTGTTCAGCTTAACTCAAAAAATATCTTTTTAACCATAAATTTAACTAACAGCTAACTATGTTTTATCATGACAAAAAGCTACAGTACGAGGTACGTGTAGACAAGCCAAACCCGGCGTTTGCCAAATTACTGCAACAAGCCATCGGTGGTATTGAGGGAGAAATCAGGGTATGTTTACAGTATTTGTTTCAAGCCTGGGGTAGCCGTGGCCCGGTCAAATACCGCGATATGCTATTGAACACCGGTACTGAAGAAATTTCACATATTGAAATGCTGTCTACTGCCGTAGCACTTAACTTGGAAGGCGCTACGCACGAGTTGAAAGATAAAGTAGCCGGCGAAAACCCAATTGTAAGCAGCATTTTAGGTGGTATGGATCCACGCCATGTGCTATCATCAGGTCTGGCAGCTATGGCTGTTGACAGCAACGGTGTACCGTTTAACGGTTCATGGGTGGTGGGCAGCGGTAACATTGCAGCCGATATGTATGCCAACGTAATGGCCGAATCAACCGGCCGTGTATTGGCTACCCGTTTATGGGAATTAACCGATGACAGCGGCATGAAAGACATGCTGGCCTTTTTAATTGCCCGCGACACCATGCACCAAAACCAATGGTTAGCTGTAATTGAAGATTTAGGTGGCGTGAAAGCTAACCTGCCTATTCCGAATACCTTCCCGATGAGTGACCAGGTACGTGAGTTTGAATATTCGTTTGTATCTACAGATATCAATAAACCTGCAGCGCCCGATGCCCGCTGGGCAAGCGGCCCATCAATTGATGGCAAAGGAGAATTTAAATATGTGCATGCACAGCCATACGGCGAGGAACCAAAATTAGGTCCGCCGGATGTAAAAGGCTACGCCCAGGAACAACAGATGACCGGCGGCGCAGATAAGGGTCTGCTGGAAAACATCAAGGACACCATTATGCCATAAGGCGCTCTTAACAAAACACAAAAGCCGCCTGCAATTGATATTGCGGCGGCTTTTGTGTTTTATAACTGTTACACAAGCCGTTCTCATTGCACCAGATTGCCTTTAGGTGATCTGTGCGACATTGAAAAATAATGTTGGCGTCAAATTGCTCAGGATTTGGTTTTTCAACCAAAGCAAATGTGTAATATTATCGCATGTCTGCACCTGCCCACCAACTTAAGCGCGATTTATCACTTACCCAAGCCACTGCCATTAACATGATTGATATGGTTGGCATTGGCCCATTTGTTACCGTGCCGTTCATTGTAGGCGCTATGCGAGGCCCGCAATGTATACTGGCCTGGCTGCTGGGCGCATTGCTGGCCTATATGGATGGCTCCGTTTGGGCAGAGCTGGGCGCAAAGTGGCCGGCAGCAGGCGGCAGTTACGTGTTTTTGCAAAAGGTATACAGCGAAAGCAAATTAGGGCGGCTAATGGCCTTTCTGTTTGTATGGCAAACTACTATACAGGCTCCGTTGGTGGTGGCCAGCGGCGCCATCGGCTTTTCACAATACCTTACTTTTTTGGTTGATTTAACTGATGTTCAAAAGAAACTGGTGAGTGCCGGCCTGGTGCTTATTATCACCGCATTGCTTTATCGCAACATTAAAACCATTGGCAAAATATCTATTCTGCTCTCCATCATTACTGCAGGAACGTTTTTTTGGATTATCGGCTCAGGCTTCAAAAACTTTCATACCGAGTGGGCTTTTAATTTTGGCAAGAACGCTTTTGATTTCACACCTCTGTTTTTTGTAGGCCTGGGGCAGGCGTCATTAAAAACGGTATATTCTTACCTGGGATATTACAACGTTTGTCATTTAGGCTCGGAGATTAAGCAGCCGGAAGTTAACATTCCTAAAAGCATATTTATCTCCATTACCGTGATTGCTTTGCTTTACATCGGTATGCAAACCATGATATTGGGCGCTATGCCCTGGCAAAAAATTGCAGGTTCTGATTTTGTGATCAGCCTGTACTTTCAACAGATTTACAACCTGCAGGTAGCTAAAATTGCAACCGCCTTGATTTTACTGATTGCCGTGGCTTCCCTATTTGCCGTGATGCTAGGCTACTCAAGAGTGCCGTATGCCGCGGCGCTGGATGGTAACTTCTTTAAAATATTCGGCAAGGTACATGAAAAGAAAAAGTTCCCTCATGTTTCACTTTTAGTACTTGGTGGTACAGGTCTTGTTTTCAGCTTATTATTTAAAATGCAGGATGTAATTACCGGCATTATCACCATGCGTATCATTATTCAGTTTATCGGACAATCGGTTGGCTTAATTTACTGGCATAAATCAAAACCACAGGATGAACGCCCTTACAAAATGCGGCTTTTTCCTGTGCCTGCTATTATAGGTATCGTTATCTGGCTGTTCATCCTGCTTACCAGTCCGCTTAAATTTATTGCTACAGCTGCGGGCATTATTGCAGTAGGCGTTGTGATTTATTACCTGGTAATTGAGCGGCAAAGGCAGGTACGCAAACCGGAGGCATTAGGCTAAACTTTTAACAGGGTATTAAACCTCCTGCGCATCATACACCACTACCTTTTCCCAAAGGTGGCTGCAGTTTTTGATAAAGGCCTGATGAACCGGATGACTCTGATAAGTAGCCTGATCAGTTAAATTTTTGAAGAACATAAGTTCTGACACGGCCCAGCTTTGGTCAACAACATCGCGTTTTTCAGTAGCGGCTACCACGCCTATGTGCAGTTCAGCTATTTTGTCAATTTGCCTTAAAGTTTTTAATCCGGAAATCAGTTGGTCTTTATCCTCTTTTGAATCAGGGCGCTTCAACCAGAAAAATACGTGGTGTACAATTGGGTATCGCTCTGTCGATGCTTTACCAGGCATAGCAGAAGCTGCGGCGGCACCTGCAGTGAGCACTGTAGTAGCAGCAAGAAACTTTCTTCTATTTTGAGATTTCATAATTATAATTCATTAACTATTAGAATTTACTTAATTTATATTAAAGCATTTATTTCCACGCGTTTCTTAAAAAACGCAGCCAGTTGTTGTGCATCAAGTTTTTGATATCCGTGTCAGAATAGCCACGCTTATGCATTAACTCAGGTATTTTCTGTAAGTCGGCAATGGTTTCCAAATCGAAAGGGCATTGCTCCCGGCCAAAGGCACCGTCTAAATCGGTACCGATGCCTACATGCAAGGTATTACCTGCCAGCTGGCAAATATGATCAACATGGTCTAATGCTTTTTCCAAATCACATTGCATAGCCAGCGGAAATGATACACCCCTTACCCAACCCGGCACCATCATCCAGGCATCCAGAGCTATACCGATCACCGCACCGCGTTCAATCAGCGCTTTAAGCTGCGCATCGCTATATTGCCGGTTATGGGGCACCAGTGCACGGCAGTTGTTATGGCTGGCCCAAACCGGGCCGTTAAATATTTCGAGCGCTTCCCAGAAGCTGTCATCGCATAAATGTGTGGCATCTAAAATGATGTTTAACCTTTCCATTGCTTTCAGCAAGTCATGGCCCATTTCGGTTAAACCACCTGTGGCATCTGTGCCTTGTGCATACCTGCCGGGGCCATAATGGGCGGGCCCGATAGCCCGCAATCCATAAGCATACGCGCGTTCCACATGCTCAACTGAAATAAGTGAATCCGCTCCTTCTAAACTCAATATATAACCTACAGGCTTACTTATATTGTGTATATTATTTTGCCATAATCCAACATGTGTTTCAAGCGTATGCAGATTATTGATTTGTACCATTTCTCCGGCATCTTCCATGGCTTTATACCAGGCTAACTGTCCCTGGGTTTGCGCCCAGGCCTGCTCGGGCGAGTGCCATCCTGGCAAGTGGTTATCGGGCGCTACATAACGGCCAATCTGCGTAGCTACCACCATACCGATGTTGCCCCGGCGCAGCTCAGGTAATGATACTGTTGCTTTTGCCCTGTCGGGCTTATCGGTTAAGCCCTGCTCCCGCTGGTTGATTTCAGCTACAGGAAGCCGCAGGTTGCGGTTCCATTCAAGAGCGTTCATACTTAAATCCAGATGGGCATCAATGACGAACATAAGCGTTGAGCTATAAGTTTATTTTTCGATCACGGGCTGTGGTGGGCCACTCGCCGGCAAGTTCTCCGTTCTCAACGGTGTAAGCGCGCTCATATAAGGCCACTGTTGGGCATACGTGGTAAGGAATACCATACAGCACATCGCCTACTTTATAGTTGTGCACTTCGGGAGTCTCGGCCATTAAATGCTCTTCGCTATGGCCGGTAAGCTTTAAATTGGGGGCATTAATAAAATGGATACGCTTACTCAGTTCACTTTCCGAAGCGATGGACTTATGCCCTACATCCAATGTAAGCTTGTTGGGTGCCGGAACCGATACCACCCGGCTAATCACCAGTGCCGCCGGAAGAAAATCCTCATCAGCTAATTGCTGTGTATAATTCCAATCCCAGTATACAAATGTTCCGGCGCTGCATTCTACACCGGGTGTTTGCGCATGAATGGGCAAAGTAGGCGAACCGCCAACAATAACAGTTGGCTCCTTTAGGCCTGATGCAACGATTTCATCTCTTAATTTATATACCAGCTTAAATGCATTGATACAATGCTGCTTACGCTTATCAAAGTCAACGTCGTGTATATGTCCATCATAGGCATGGAGGCCCAGCACATGTAGTCCGGGCAAGCCCGAACATAACTGATACAGCTGTAAAGCCGAATCATCAGGCAGTATACCTGTTCGGTTCATACCCACATTCAAATCGATATAAATATGGAGATTAATACTTGCTTGTTCAGCAACTTGGGCAGCAACACGGGCTGATGCTTCATTATCAACCAAACAGGAGTAAACCGTTTGCGGATATTGTTTAATGACCTCAATAAACCGATGCAGTTTGGGGCCGTTTAGCGGGTAAGCCATCAAAGCATCGGGTGCCTTACATCTACCCAGCATTTCGGCCTCGGCAATGGTAGCGCATTTAAACTTTGTTATACCTGCTGCTATCATTAATTGTGTAGCATCTGCACTTTTGTGCGATTTCACATGTACGCGCAATCGGCTCGCATCGTCTACACTGTTGATCAGCTTTTCAATATTGGCTTTTACCCTATCAGGATAAACCACCAGGGCCGGCGTATCCAACCGATCCATATTGCTGATATGATACCATGGTTCTGCCATAACTCACACTATGCTAACTCAAATAAAGCTTCTACCTCAACAGGAATATTATCCGGCAATGAGCCCATGCCCACAGCGCTGCGTACACCGATGCCGTTTTCTGTTCCCCACACCTGGGCGAACAGTTCGCTGCAACCGTTAATAATGTAGGGGTGTTTCTCAAATTCGGGCACACAGTTTACCATGCCTAATACTTTTATTACGCGCTTCACTTTACCCAAGCTGCCCAGGTTGGCTTTAATGGTAGCGAGTATGGTTAATCCCACCTGACGGGCGGCCAGTTTGCCGGCTTCCTGATCAACAGTATCGCCGATGCGGCCGATGATTAAACTTTTATCTTCCTGTACCGGGCCATGGCCCGACACATACAAATATTTTCCGTCAATTAAACAGGGCTTGTAAACGCCAAGCGGTGAAGGTGCAGGCGGCAGCGTTAAACCCAGTGCTTCGAAATTTTGATCGGCAGTATTCATTTTTCAATTGGTTTATTGCAATGATAAGCATCTGCCCCCATTAACCCATAATCACATTTGAATTTTAATTACACACCGTAAACGCAATCATATTTTATCGATGTCCATTAAAAACGAAAGCCTCCTGGCACTCGCTGCCGGGAGACTTTCTAACCTAAACCTTATCACAATAGACAGTCGCTTTTTGGATGACTGCCGCTGCAAATATATAACTCGAACCAGTAAGTGTAAAATGTACAATTAAAATTTTACATTAGAATTTTCTAATCTGGTTATTCCTGCTTTACAATACGCATGCGGCCTGTTTTAATTAACTGCTGCTCTCTGGCGCTCCAGCTTTCGCGGCCGCCAAAATCCTGCACCCAGTAATTGTTGTTTTCGGCTACGCCTACTTCTTTAAAACCGGCGTTCATTAAATTTTTGCAGTGGCCGGGGCTGGCAATCCAGCCCTTCATCACTTCATCAATGCTGCGCTGCCCCCATGCAATGTTTTCGCCTACCATAAAGCTTTTAAAACCTTTAATGGTATAACCGCCCAGTACCATACGGTCTTCCATATTGCGGCCATCTTTACTGGTATGACTAAAGTATTGCTGGTCGGCCATATCTGCTGCATGACCAGCGGCCGCATTTTCTAAATTATCGTTCCAGGTTAGCGGAGCTGCTGGTGGCATATAAGTGCCGCCGCAATTACAGCCCTGCGCACGTACAGCGTTAATACGCTTTAAAAATTCTTGTTTAAAGCCGCGCTTAGCCGAAGTTACCGGCTGCCACTGCGCTGCTGCTGTTATGGTGAGTAAAAAAGCTGCGGCAACTATCAAACCGCTTTGCATATACTGTTTAAATTTCATCTGCATGAATTAATACAGCTTTGACTTAACAGCTGCCGCTACGTTTAATGCAGGTAAAGTGAAATACATTTACGCGAATAAATGATTGCATAATAATGATAATTTTATAGTATTGCATCGTTAAACCCATCAACACTATGTCTCCGGATGAAGGTATATTAAAACGGCTGAAGGTTATTGTGAAAGATCATGGCGGGCAATTGGCTTTGGCTCAGACCATTGGTGTTGACCAGGGCTTTATCAGCAAAGTGATCAACAAAAAGCAGGACATCAGCTACTACCTGATCCGTAAACTGTGCTTTCAACTCAAGTATTCGCCCGAGTGGCTGATTTTGGGCAGCGGTGAAAAGAAAATCAACAAGCCGGAATCGGCCAAGTTGATTACCGAAATTCAGATGCTGCGCACCGAGGTGGATATCCTGCACGCCCGTATGAAGGCGTATGATATGGAGTTACAGGACATTCGCAACCAACTGCCGGTAGCACAACAGGCGGGGTAATATCAAACATTAATATTTAAAATATTGTCATTGCGAGCGATAGCGTGGCAACCGCACGGAGGCATCTGCGTCTCTGTATAGCAAGCGGTTGCCACGCTATCGCTCGCAATGACAATAAAAATCAGTTTTATAACCCATAATTTTTCGAACTTAGCCGATTCAATTATGGTTACTTTCTTCGAATCTACTATACAGCAAATTGCTGTGCATCATATTGGCAATCCTTTAGAAGATGAACTTTACGCATTAGCCGATGAGCCCCTGGCGCTTAAAGATGAACTGATGAGTCAGCTGCTGATGCAGTATTTTTTAAAGCCTTTCGAAAAAACCAACGAAGTGTATCACCTGATGCACCCCAGCGATGATGTAAAACTGAACGAACTGCATCATTTCGCCGGCGAGCTTTTTGCCAATGAAGAAAAGTTTATTGAGGTTTCGCAGCAGATAGCCAAGTATTTGTACAGCGTATCCAGTCATCCCAAAATCAAGTCGGGAGAGTTGTATGTAGTGTACTTTAACCAGGTGCAGTTAGAGGGCGAACTGCTGGATGCCATCGGACTGTTCAAGTCAGAAACCAAGGAAACTTATTTGAAAGTTTATCCGCAACAGGGTGGCTTCGGAATGGATTATGAGCAGGAAGCCATCAACATCAATAAACTCGATAAAGGCTGCCTTATATTCAATACCAATGCCGAAGAAGGCTACAAGGTGGTGGTCATCGACCAAACTAACCGCAGCCAGGAAGCTTTATACTGGAAGGATGACTTTTTGCAGCTAAAAATACGTAACGATAATTTTCATCAAACCCACAACACCCTGAGCATTTATAAAAACTTTGTGACCCAGAAACTGGATGACGAATTTGAAATGAATAAGGCAGACAAGATTGACCTGCTCAACCGTTCGATGAAGTACTTTAAAGAAAAGGAAACGTTTGAGATGGATGAATTTGCAGGTGAGGTGATCGGTAACGATAAAGCCATTCAGTCTTTTAAGGACTACAAGCAGCAATACGAGCAAGAGTTTGAAACCCTTATCCCCGACTCATTCGAAATCTCCGGCAATGCCGTCAAAAAACAGGCCCGTGTGTATAAAAGTGTATTAAAGTTGGACCGTAACTTTCATATCTATATTCATGGCAATAAGGAGCTGATTGAAAAGGGCTACGATGATGACAAGCACATGAATTACTATAAGGTGTATTTTAAGGACGAGGAATAACCGCTTTTAAACTCATCAAAGACGTAATATGGTGTCATGCCGAACTTGTTTCGGCACCTCACTAGAAAGGAAATCATTAAGGTGTTAAACGTGTAGATGACTTGTGCTATGAGATGCTGAAACAAGTTCGGCATGACAGTACTTTTTTATAACACCTATAGTACAAACCATCAATTTCTCAAAAGCAAGCTTTCGTCTTTCCTGCTCATCCAGCTATAGTAAAACAGCATCAATACACCGGTGGTTACAGATATATCGGCCATGTTGAATACGCCGGTGTGCAAGAAACCCCAGTGCAGGTACATAAAATCGGTTACGGAGCCATGTACGGCACGGTCGTAATATTGCCGATGCCGCCGCCAATGAGTAAGGTGGTGGCCAGCACCACACGTTTATCCAGCGCAGGTTTGAATAATAAGTAAATCAGCAGCCCTGCTAAAAACAACAAGGGCAAGGCAATAAACAGCACATCATGCAATGGGCCCGACATGGCATGCCCTATACTTAAGAATGCGCCTTTGTTTTCAACGCTCATGATGGTAAAATGGCCGTTTAAATAATTCAGGTTTTGCTG
This sequence comes from Mucilaginibacter koreensis, assembly GCF_054783355.1. Lineage (NCBI taxonomy): Bacteria > Pseudomonadati > Bacteroidota > Sphingobacteriia > Sphingobacteriales > Sphingobacteriaceae > Mucilaginibacter > Mucilaginibacter koreensis. The sequence continues at coordinate 1,458,405 of NZ_BAAGQS010000001.1, forward strand.
TGCGCTGATGTTTTCACGAATGATGTTCTTAGAAATTTGATCGCAACCAATATTGGCAAAAACCAACACCAGGATAACCACAATACGTAGTAAGTTTTTTAATTTATGATGCATTATCAATAAGGTACATCTGTTAAATTTATTTACGCTTCGTTATGAGATAAGCCAGTTTCATAAAATTTAATATTTCCTCATTCAAATCTTCTACGTTCAGCATCCTGAAATGATGATTGAACTGGTGATTATCTCCCGGCACCTGGGCAATTTTTTGAAAGCATAAATTATTGTTATAGGGTTGCCGGAAAGGAAAAACCACGTGCAGAAAGCTTTTGCCAAACTGGGTAATCCAGGCTATACGCTTTTGCCCGTTTGAAATGCCAATCATGGTTTTAGCCGGATGCAGGCTGATATTACCTACTGTTTCAAACGCCATCACCAAAGCATCAAATAGCGTTAAAGCATTTGGTGATTTGCCTGTGATAAACTCGCTGATATCTTCGCTGTAAGGTTCCAAAACAAAGAAATATGAAAGGCTCAAATTAAACATCTGCTTTCAGGAAAACAAGCGCGCTTTTGACTGCTTATTAAATGATGATTACTGAGCGTTTTGATAAAGTGAATGGCATCCGGCTGCACAGTTTAGAAGCGGGAACTGAGCACAGTGAAGTGATTCTCTTTTTGCACGGATTTCCGGAATATAGCGGCGCATGGCATCAACAGCTGGAATTTATGGCAGCACAAGGTTACCATGCCATTGCACCCGACCAGCGGGGGTATAACCTGAGCAGTAAGCCTGCGGGTGTAAAAGCGTACCTGATTAATACGCTGGTAGAAGATATTGCTGAACTGATAAAGCGACTTACTACACAAAAGATAACGTTGGTTGGCCATGACTGGGGCGGCGGTGTGGCCTGGCGCTTAGCCCGGCGCTACCCTCAATTATTAAGCCGGCTCATTATCATCAATATGCCGCACTTAGGCGTGCTGAAGCAAACGCTGAAAACCAGCCCCATGCAAATGCTGAAAAGCTGGTACACCGCTTATTTTCAGTTGCCCCTGTTGCCAGAGCTTACTGCACGCGCGTTAAATTTTAAGCTGCTGATATCATCAATGGCAGGCACTGCCAATAAAGGCACTTTCAGTGCGCCTGAGATAAAGGGTTATAAAAAGGCATGGCAACAACCCGGCGCCCTTAACCGCATGATCAACTGGTACCGGGCCGCCAAATACGATCAGGAAACAGACGGCATAATCACCATACCCACCCTGATCATTTGGGGTAAAAACGATAAATTCTTAACATTAGCCATGGCTCAAGCCAGTATTGAAAAATGCACTCACGGAAAATTAGCGATGATTGAAGATGCCACCCATTGGGTGTATCACGAAAAGCCTAATGAAGTAAACCGGTTGATTTTGGAATTTGCACAAGATTTTCAGGCTTGATTTATTAAGTTCTTTCCAATTCGACCGCAGGGAGAAATTTTCTTCATCAAGCTTTGTTTGCAGTAAGCTTATCACCTGAAGAAGATTTCTCCCTGCGGTCGAAATGACATAATAAAAAGATAAACAGAAGTTAGAGTAAAGCGTTCACGGCGCAGGTGTTCATGAACGTTCACGGGTGTTCACGCCTGTTCACGAGCGTTCACGCTATCCTGTTTTGAGAAATTAGCTAAAGCTGATTACTTTTATAAATACCTATATATCAATTACTTTACAAACAATATATAAACTAACCATCAATTTTTCACCCACTTAAACGTCATAAAAAGCGTTCACTAGTGTTCACGACACATGAACGTGAACACCCCTCTGTTTTATCTTATAAAGAGAAGCCGAACTTCTCCTCTACTCCCAAACCAAACAGGGCAAAATCATACTTCACCGGGTCGAGCGGGTCGAAGGTTCGCAGGTGTTCGGTGAGTTCTACGGCGGTTTGCCAGTCGGTTTGCTTGCGGGTAATCAATTTCAAATTGCGAGCCACCCGATCTACATGCACATCGCAGGGGCAAATCAAATCTGCCGCGCTGATGCGGTTCCAAATTCCGAAATCAACCCCGCAATTATCTTTACGTACCATCCAGCGCAAAAACATATTGAGCCGTTTACAGGTAGATTTTTGCGAGGGCGACGATACATGCTTGCGCGTACGATGCGGCGCATCGGGCAGGGAAAAAAAGTAAGAGCGGAAATAATTTAAAGCTACAGCCACCGGCTCAGCCCCCCGGCCCCCTAAAGGGGGAGTTGAAATTTGACTGCTATCACTATGCTCCCCCTTTAGGGGGCTGGGGGGTATTGGCAAAAATGCATCTTCCAAACTCTCATACCGCTCATAATGGTACCTGAAGAAGGCAATGAAATACAGTGTATCTATATCGTTAAATGTGCGGTGCTTAAACTGTAGCAACTTTTTAAGATCCGGCTCCTCGTGGTTAATAATAAAGTCATAAGGTGCGCCATCCATCAGGCTAATGAGTTCGCGGCATTTATTGATGATAGTAACCCGTTGACCCCAAGCCAGAATGGCAGCCCAAAAACCCATAATCTCGATGTCCTGCTTTTTGGTAAACGAGTGCGGTATCACAATCGGATCGTTTTTGATAAACTCCGGCCGGTTGTATTGCGCTACTTTATCATCGAGAAAAGCTTTGAGGTCTGTGATCATTCCGTGCTTTTTATAAACGTCATTGCGAGGTACGAAGCAATCTCTCTGCACCCTGATTTAATACAGCGCAGAGAGATTGCTTCGTACCTCGCAATGACGTGTGTAGTTGCTATCAAATATTTTAACTCAGCGCCTGCTTCAAATCTTCCAGTAAATCATCTATATCCTCTACCCCTACGCTTAGACGTAGTAAGTTGTCGGTCACGCCGGCTTTCTCGCGGGTTTCTTTGGGGATGGACGCATGAGTCATGGTAGCCGGGTGATTAATTAATGATTCTACCCCACCTAATGACTCTGCCAGGGTGAACACTTTAAAATTTGAAGCAATGCGGAAGGTTTCCTGTAAATCAGCATCGTTGAGGGTAATAGAAATCATACCGCCAAAATCGCGCATCTGCTTTTTAGCAATCTCATGGTTGGGCGAATCAGGGAAGCCAGGCCAATACACATGTTTTACCTTCGGGTGGCCTTTCAAAAACTCAGCCACTTTGCGGCCGTTCTCGCAATGTGCCTTCATGCGCAGGTGCAGGGTTTTGATACCGCGCAGCACCAAAAAGCTATCCATTGGGCCGGGTGTGGCACCGCAGGCATTGTAAATGAACCATAAGCGTTTGTACAGTTCCTCATCATTCATTACCAAGGCACCCATTACTACATCAGAGTGGCCGCCTATGTATTTGGTTACCGAGTGCATTACTACATCGGCTCCTAAATCCATTGGGTTTTGCAGGTAAGGCGAGGCAAAAGTATTATCTACCACCAGCAACAAATTTTTCTGTTTACTGATGTTTGCAATGGCTTCAATATCCACTACCTGCATGGTGGGGTTAGTAGGCGTTTCAATCCAAACCAGCTTGGTATTATCGTTCACATAATCATTGATGATAGACGGGTCGGACAAATCCAAGAAATGGAATTTGATGCCATAATTGGCAAATATTTTGGTAAAGATGCGATAAGAGCCGCCGTACAGATCGTTGCCGGTAATTACCTCATCGCCGGGCTGCAGTAATTTCATCACCGCATCGGTAGCGCCCATTCCGCTTGAAAAGGCTAAACCATATTTGGCATTTTCTAATGCCGCCAAACAATCTTCGAGTGCCTTGCGGGTGGGGTTGGTACCACGCGAGTACTCATACCCCTGGTTATCACCCGGCGCTTTCTGCCAGTAGGTAGAGGTCTGGTAAATGGGTGTCATCACCGCGCCGGTGGTTGGGTCGGGCTCCTGCCCTGCATGTATAGCTTTGGTTGCGAATTTCATAAGCCCCCTAACCCCCTAAAGGGGGAATTTGGTCATTCGTTCCCCTAAAAACGAAATATTAAAATTGATATTCAATAGGGATGAATATCTTACCTCTAAAATGTGACGCTCCTGTTCCCCCTTCAGGGGGTTAGGGGGCATTAATACGCCCTTGCAAACAACACCCGCTCTTTAGAAGGCTTACCCGTCAAGATACATTTGCCTTCTTCCTGCGGATTGTTTAATGGTATACAACGGATAGTGGCTTTAGTTTCTTCTTTGATGCGTTGCTCGGTTTCGGCGGTGCCATCCCAATGCGCGTACAGGAAACCTGGCTTTTCATCCAGCAGGCGCTTGAATTCTTCATAGTCATCTACCGGCGTGGTGTTGGCCTGGGTGAAATCAAAAGCTTTCTGGAAGATAGTTTTCTGAATTTCAGTCAGGAGGTGATCAATGCGGTCAGCCAATCCCTCCTGTGCCACGGTTTCTTTGGTACGGGTATCACGGCGGGCCAGTTCTACGGTACCATTCTGCATATCGCGGCTGCCTATGGCTACACGTAATGGTACACCTTTCAGTTCGTATTCGGCAAATTTAAAACCAGGGCGCTGGGTATCGCGGTCGTCAAATTTAACAGAAATACCTTTGGCCTTTAACTCACTGCTCAGTTGATTTACGAATGTGCGGATATTTTCCAGTTCTTCCTCATGTTTATAAATTGGCACTACTACTACCTGTATTGGTGCCAGCATAGGCGGCAATACCAAACCAGCATCATCAGAATGCGACATGATGAGTGCACCCATCAAACGCGTAGACACGCCCCATGAAGTAGCCCATACATAATCCAATTTACCTTCTTTGTTCGAAAACTTTACATCAAATGCCTTGGCAAAGTTTTGCCCCAAAAAGTGCGAGGTGCCCGATTGTAAAGCTTTACCATCCTGCATTAATGCCTCAATGGTAAACGTATCTAAGGCGCCGGCAAAACGCTCGTTTGGGGTTTTGCGGCCACGCACTACTGGTACGGCCAGCCAGTTCTCCACAAAATCGGCGTATACATTCAGCATTTGTTCTGCTTCAGCAACGGCTTCTTCTGAGGTGGCATGCGCAGTATGGCCTTCCTGCCATAAAAATTCGCTGGTGCGTAAGAACAGGCGTGTACGCATTTCCCAACGCACTACGTTGGCCCATTGGTTCACCAGGATGGGCAAATCCCGGTAGGATTGTATCCAGCCTTTATAGGTGTTCCAAATGATGGTTTCCGAAGTTGGGCGAACTATCAATTCTTCCTCTAATTTTGCATCCTCATCCACAATAATATTACCGTTATCATCGTTCTTTAAACGGTAATGTGTTACCACTGCACATTCCTTGGCGAAACCTTCTACGTGACTGGCTTCCTTAGAGAAAAAGGATTTGGGTATGAATAATGGAAAGTAAGCGTTGCTGTGGCCGGTATCTTTAAACATCTTGTCTAAAACAGCCTGCATTTTTTCCCAAATGGAGTAACCGTATGGCTTAATAATCATACAGCCGCGTACCGGTGAATATTCAGCTAAATCAGCTTTTATTACAAGGTCGTTAAACCATTGCGAATAATCTTCGTCTTTACTAATGATACCTTTACTCATATATAAAAGTGGAATAGAATTTGTCTGTTAATTGTGTAATATTGCCGCCAAATTTATAAATTTAATACGTGATTTGAACTTGCACTTTTTATACTTATCCAACATATGAAGAATTATATACGCTTCGGAATCCTGATCATAGGTGCGCTTGCACTGGGTTCCTGCTCTACCAGTAAACTGGCAGCCAACACAGCGGCTGATGATGATGTGTATTATACCAAGGCAACAGCCGGCGACCGGCCAACTTATGCCCAGCAACCCGCTTACCGTAATGACAATCAAGATCAGTATCAGGACGTAACGCCTGAAAACGATGATGAATATTATTATGATGACAGCTATGCTGCGCGCATCAACCGATTTGGCTATGCCTCACCATTTGGTTATTACAATGATTACTATTACAACTCTTACGGTTATGCGCCTTACGGCGGCTACGGCTTGGGTTATGGTGGTTATGGTTTAGGCTGGGGTGGTTATGGCGGCTTTGGCTATCCTTATGGTGGCTTTGGCTATGGTTATCCTTATGGGTATAGCGGCTTTGGTATTGGTTTTGGCTACGGTGGTTACCCCTACGGTGGCTTTGGTTATGGTCTGGGCTGGGGCGGTTATTACGGCGGCTTTGGTTACGGTTACCCATATGGCTATGGTGGCATTGGTTATGGTGGCTGGGGTGTATACTCGGCTTACCGCAGCAACCCGCGCCCATACAACGGGCCTGGCATAGGTTTCCGCAATGGCGGTGTAAACGGACCTCGCACAGGATACAATGGTTATGCTCGCCCGGGTGCTTATGGCGGCCGGCCAAATACTTATGGCGGCCGTGCAAACAATGCAGGCTATGCCCGCCCGCAAATATTCGAAAATCAACGCCCGAACAATCAGCAACCGCGTTATGATCCACCGGCACGAAGCAATCCGGGTGTATCATTCGGTAATGGTGGCGGTGCATTTGGTGGCGGTGGCGGCCGTTCCGGCGGCGGTGCATTTGGCGGCGGTGGCGGTCGTTCAGGCGGCAGACCTTAATCCACATCTATCAATGAGCAACTTATGAAATTAAAATATACCTTAAGTGTACTTGCTATAGTAGCATTTGCACAACACTCTTATGCACAATACGCACAGGATGCCATCCGTTTTTCGAATACACAAACGGGCTCAACATCCCGTATAAAAGCTTTGGGAAATGCCGGAACAGCCGTAGGTGGTGATTTAAGCAACATCACGGGTAACCCTGCAGGTTTAGGTTTTTTCACCAAATCTGAGATCAGCATTACGCCTGAGTATAATGGTTCGTCTACTAATTCATTATTTTACGGCAGCAATACAAAAAGCAACAAGAACAGTCTTAATTTGAATAATGCATCGATTCTTTTTTATTCACAGTTAAACAGAGATCGCGCTGCAGATAAAACCAAAGGTTGGTTAAGCCTGAACTTTGGTGTAAATTATGCCCGTACTAAAAACTACTATGACAATTCATACAGTGCAGGCAGCAACCCTACTTACGGCAGCTCTGTAGCTGATTATATTGCACAACAGGCCCAGTTAAGTAGTTATTACAATGGCGTGGGGCAGATCTCAAACCTTCAGGCAGGTGCCATAAGTGATGGATTGGTTTACTCGCCCGGAGTAAGTTCAGACGGTACTTATACTTTATATTCACCTAATACCAAAGCTGCTCCCCGTCAGGTTTGGAACACTTCGCGTTCAGGCGGACAAGCTGACTACGGTTTTTCGATGGGTGCTAATTACAGCAATAAGCTTTATTTAGGTTTGGGTATAAACTTTACCGATATCAGGTACAACAGCAGCTCTGCATTAGCAGAAACCGGAGGTTTTGCAAATAGTAACAATACCTATTCGGCTATCTATGCCACTAATCAAACCACCAAGGGTTCAGGTTTCAATGCCCGCTTCGGTGCTATTTACAAACCGGTTGAGGCAGTACGTATCGGTGCAACCATCACAACACCAACCTGGTATAGCATTGATGATGTAACTTCTGAAGATTTATACAGAGGTAATAACAGCAGTTCATCAGGCGGCCAGGATTATACTGCCTCGTACAACCTGCGTACCCCGTTTAAAGCATCTGGTGGCTTGGCTGTATTTATTCAACAGTACGGTTTCATTACCGGCGATATTGAGTATGTAGATTACAAGAGCACTCACCTGAGCAGTAACGATTTTGATGTGAGCAATGATAACGCCGACATCAAGCAATTCTATCGCTCTGCAGTTAACGCCCATGTTGGTGCTGAGGCACGCCTGACTCCGGCCTTTTATTTAAGAGGTGGTTACGGTATACAGGGCAGCCCGCAAAAAGATCTGGAAACCTCGTTTAAAACTGTTAGCGGTGGTTTAGGCTATCGTTTTGGCACTTACTATGTGGATGTGACATATACCCGCCAAAATGGTATTCTTTATACGCAGCCTTACCTGTTACAGGCTGATTATATTGCTGCCAGTAAAGATGCAGCAGGAAATCCATTTCCAATTACCAACCCTTACGTAGATTTAAAAAGAGTTTACAATAATGTGTTTTTAACCTTAGGTGCCCGGTTTTAATCCTCACCTTTAATAAACAAAAAAGCCATTGCAAATGCAATGGCTTTTTTGTTTTGTAGCTTCCAGAGCTTCACTTATTCGCCCAGAAACGAACGCAGCATCCAAACATTTTTTTGTTGGAATTGCATAAAGCGGTTTACCATATCATTGGTACCATCATCCTTAGCATCTGTAGTAATGTCCAGTATTTCTTGTTCCAGTACAATTAACTGGTTCATATCATCCAGCAGGGCACGCACCATTTCGTCTTCTTTCATACCGATGGTGTTCACCTCTTTTAATACAGAGGTTTTAATATAATCGTCGAACCTGCTGAAAGGCGCTTTACCTAAGGTAAGCACGCGCTCGGCCAGTTCATCAATGGTATTAAAGGCTTCGGTATACAGTTCTTCAAACTTTACGTGCAGAGTAAAAAAGTTATGCCCTTTTACGTTCCAGTGGCAGCCTCGTATTTTTTGATAATGAATATGGTAATTGGCTAAAAGTTCATTCAGATGATCAACCACTGGTTTTACATCTATTTGGGCTAATGATGGTTCGTTAGTGTTCATATATTTCATTATTGTATCAAATTAACACCAAGCACTTTCATGTGTTTGTACAAAAGCATATTTTTATGCTTAAAGCAGTACCCTTAAATACAAATGTCCGAAATTAAACTTCATATCGCCGAACATTTTGATGCACCGGTATGGCGCATGGAGGTAGACAGTTTAACCAACATGCTGTTTGCCGAATTAAGGGACGTAACTAACCGCCGGGTAAGTTTCGCTTCTATCAATCTGGATAGCGCAAAAACTAACTTTAAAAATTATAAAACCGAGGAAGCCTGGCTTACTGGTATGGAAAGCGCTTACAACGGCGTGCTGCTGATACATTATTATGAAACGCAACAAGGGCCTGCTCATAAAGGTTTAGCCGCAATTGACGGCGTTAGTGGAGAATTGCTGTGGAGCAATTTCAGCTACGGGTTTGACCACCTGAATACAAACGGCCCGGTATTATATGATGCCCGGCTGCAACCCCGTAAATATTTTTTGGCCGATGTTTTTAGCGGCACAGGTTCATCAGCCATTGATGTGAAAACCGATGAGCCACTGGAAAATTTTATTGAACTCCCCGCCTCGCTTCTTGCATCAGCAGTTACCGAATTGATGACCATACAGGTGGAGACTTACGGAAATATAGTGCAGTGCCTTGATTACAATAGCTACAGAATTGTATCTTTGCACACCCAATGGGCAGGGCAGTTAAAACAACTGCTGTATATATTTGAGAACGGAAAGCCTGTGTTTGAGGATTTTTTAAACGCTGATATACAAAAAATGCAGCCCGAAGCGTTTGTGCTGTATAAACACCAATTAATTTATCTGAAGAATAAAACTGAATTAAAAGTTTTAAATCTGTAAGGCTGTATAAAAATTAACATGAAATTAAAATCCCTGTTGATCGCAATACCGTCAACCTTGTTGTGTGCCAATGCTGTTGCCGCACGTTTAACAGACTCGGTTGGCGTGGAAAACCTCGACGGTAAAAAAGTTATTCTGCACAAACTCGACCCCAAAGATAATTACTATTCTGTAGGCCGCAGATACAACGTAAAACCGGCAACCATCATTCAATTTAATAACAATGTTTCTTTGCATGTAGGTCAGATAATTAAAGTACCTACCGATGTTTCTTTCCTGCAGTCATCGGCTCCGGTACAAAGCCAAAACAATTCGGTGCCGCCTACGCGTACCAGCCCGGTATACACCAGCCGCCCGCCTGCCCAGCAGCCTCCGGCCGACAATCCCCCTGCTACGGCTAATAATACAAGAAGCAATACTCAACAATACAAAGTATCAGCAGGCGAAACGCTGTTTGCTATTGCCAAACGTTTCAACACTACGGTTGATGAAATTTCAAGGTTAAACAACCTGCGTTCGAATTACCTGGCACCGGGGCGGATATTAATGGTACCTACAGGTGCTCCAACGCCGCAACCAGTGGTTACCACGGCGCAAACCAATATGAATGAAGTGGCGCGCCAGGATTCAACTAACGTAGCGCCAACCGATAGTACTTCGGCCGAACGCCGCCTGCCTGCTAACCGCTACGGCTTGTTTGAAAAGAATGAAAAAGGCGTGGCTACCTGGATTGATGACCCCAGCCTCGACCCTAACAAAAAACTGGTACTGCACCGCACTGCCCCTATCGGCACCATTGTAAAAATTACCAACCCCATGACCAGTCGTACGGTGTTTGCCAAAGTGGTTGGCCGCTTTACAGATAATGAAAGCAACCGCGATGTGGTGATTGTAATGACTAAAAATGCAGCCGAATCAATCGGCGCTTTGGATAAACGTTTTCGTGTAAATATTAGCTACGGTATTCCCGAATAAATGAACAGGCCCTATATTATTGGTATTGCCGGCGGCAGCGGCTCAGGCAAAACGTTTTTTTTAAAATGTTTTTTAGAGCACTTTAGTGCCGATGAAGTATGTCTGGTGTCACAGGATGATTATTATTTTCCGGTTGCAGATGGCATGACCGCCGAAGAAAACAAAATGTACAACTTCGATCTGCCCAGCACCATCGATCATGACCATTTTGAGCAGGATATTGAAAGCCTGGTGAACTGGCAGTCCATCACCAAAACAGAGTATACTTTTAATAATCCGCACGCTGTTCCGAAAATAATGGAAATAAAGCCTGCGCCAATTTTAATAGTAGAAGGTTTATTTATTCTGCATTTCAAAAAAATTGCAGAGCAGCTTGATCTGAAAATTTTTATTGATACGGATGAAGAAGTTGCACTGCAACGCCGCCTGAAACGCGATTTGCAGGAACGCGGCTACTCACATGATGATGTGATGTATAAATGGGTAAACCACGTAGTACCCGCTTACAAAGAATACCTGCTCCCATATAAATCAGAGTGCCACAAGGTAATTACCAACAACACCCATGTTGCCGAAGATATTATTAAAGTAACGGATGAAATTTCGGAAGATTTAAGGCAGAAAGTGCTGGTGTAACTACAAGCATACTTCACACCGTCATTGCGAGGAACGAAGCAATCTCTATACGCTATAACATGGCATACTACAGAGAGATTGCTTCGTACCTCGCAATGACGGTGTGAAGTATTAATTCAGCGTAGGATTTTCCGGAAAATTAGCAATGTGTGCATAGCGCTGCCCCATGCTTACAATTACTTCCTTCCACATGTTGTGCTCGCCGGTGGTAAATACCGCATTAATATCATATTCAGCGGCTACCAGCCAGCTATTTTCCTGTATTTCGCCTTCCAGCTGTTCTTGCGACCAGCCGGAGTAACCGGCAAAAAAGCGGATTTCATCTTCGGTTAACTGGTAAGTATTGATCAGTTCTTTGACGGTGGCAAAGTTACCGCCCCAATAAATGCCCTTATAAATTTCGGTGCCGCCATCAATTTTGTCTGGGCAGCGGTGTATAAAATGCAGGGTATCATTACCCACAGGGCCACCCACATATACAGGTAATTCAGAGTAAGAAACATCGGGCATAATGTCACCCAGCAAATATTCACTCTGGTGGTTCAGCACATATCCCATCACCCCATCGGCCGAATGCTCTGCGAGCAACACAACAGAGCGCTTAAAATTAGGGTCCAGCATAAAAGGTTCAGATAACAATAAACGGCCGGCTGCTGCTGTAACACTTGTGAGCATAGTATAAATTGGTTTTTATTATTCTAACGTTTACAATAAAGATATGTTCATTTTACTAACGAATGATACCTGCGCTTTCGCATTTAATCCGATTTATAATTTGCATTTGGTAAGTTTGCAACAATGAATCGCGAAGACATACAAAATTTAAGGCAAGATTACCGCGCCGCTTCCCTGGCAGAAGGCGATGTAAAAGCCGACCCCATACTGCAATTTGAAACCTGGTTTAACCAGGCAGTAGATGCCGAGATACACGAACCCAATGCTATGATGCTGGCTACAGCTACCCATGATGGCCGACCCTCGGCGCGTGTTTTACTGCTAAAAGGCTTTAATGAGCAAGGCTTTATGTTTTATACCAATTACCTGAGCCGTAAAGGGAAAGAGATTGCAAAAAATCCGTTAGGCAGCATGCTATTTTTTTGGGGACCTTTAGAACGCCAGGTACGCATTGAAGGCACGATTGAGAAGTTGAGCAAGGAGCAATCTGAGCGCTACTTCCACTCCCGCCCAAAGGGGAGCCAAATTGGTGCCCTCGTTTCTCCGCAAAGTCAGGAAATTGCGAGCCGGAATGTTTTAGAGGAAAAACAAAAACAATTAGAAGCTGAGTATGCGGACAAAGAAATACCTAAACCTTCGTTTTGGGGTGGCTACATTTTGAAGCCACAACTGATAGAGTTTTGGCAGGGCCGTTCTAGCCGTTTGCACGATCGGCTGGTGTATAAGAAGACCGACAAAAAGAACTGGAAGATAGTTCGTTTAGCACCATGAGTTTTGAAGAAATCAAACAACTGCTCATCAGTAAGCTGGGTGAAGGCGTTATTTTAGGCGAGGAAACCAGCGGCCTGCAACCCTCGCTGCTGATACAACCTGAACGCATTGCAGAAGTATGCCTTGAATTGCGCGACAACCCGGCTACTTACTTTGATTTCCTGTCGTGCCTGAGTGGTATGGATTATGGGGCATCTACCAACCGGTTTGGCGTAGTTTACCACCTGGCATCCATTCCCTATAAATTGCAGTTGGTTTTAAAAATAAGCCAGGAACATACCCGAGATGTCAATGACCTTCCCGTTTTCCCTACCGTAAGTAATGTTTATAAAACTGCCGAATGGCATGAGCGTGAAGCTTATGACCTGGTGGGTATTTTCTTCGAAGGGCATCCTGATTTAAGGCGTATCTTATTACCCGACGATTGGGAAGGCTACCCGCTAAGAAAAGACTACAAAGCAGCCAAATACTACAAAGGAATTAAAATTGATTGACATTTATTTCGGATTCCGGATGTTCCATTTCGGATATAGAAACATTCTTTAATTAAGCTTGAAACGATTGTATGGATAAAATCGAACTCCAAAACAGAACCAAAAAAATTGCAGTTGATATACTAAATTTCGTTAAAAGTTTACCATCTGATCGTTCTACAAGTGTATTGATAAATCAGTTGGTAAGAAGTTCTACATCCATTGGCGCTAATTATCGCTCTGCTTGTAAAGGTAAATCAACAGCTGATTTCAACAATAAAATTATCATCGTTGAAGAAGAAGCAGATGAAACTATCTATTGGCTCGAACTCATTGAGGAATCAGCCTCTGTTATTTTTCCTCAAATAAAATCTTTAAGGCAAGAGGCAAATGAACTAACGGCAATTTTTACTGAGATAGGCAAGACAGCAAAAGCAAATGCTAACAAAGCAAAACAGATGAAAACAGCATCGGCATGATTGTAAAAATTAAAAGGCTGATTACATTAAAACACATCCGAAATGGAACATCCGAAATCCGAAATAAATGAAGCATTACGCCGCTACCGCCAAAAAATAGCCTCCGCTTCTACCGAAGACATGGTGCTGAATATGGGGCCGCAGCACCCATCTACCCATGGTGTGTTACGACTGGAGTTGATAACGGATGGCGAGGTGGTTAAAGAAGTGATCCCGCACATGGGTTACCTGCACCGCTGTTTTGATAAGCATGCCGAAAATCTCACTTACCAGCAAACCATCCCGTTTACCGACCGCATGGATTACCTATCGTCCATGACTAATGCCCATGCATTTGTAATGGGTGTGGAACGGATGTTGGGTATTGATAAAGAGATACCTAAGCGGATAGAATATATCAGGGTGCTGGTGTCTGAATTAAACCGCATTGCTTCTCACTTAATTGCTTTAGGCACTTATGGTATTGATATAGGGGCCTTTACTCCGTTTTTATGGTGCTTTCGTGACCGGGAACATATTGTTGGACTGCTGGAATGGGTATCAGGCTCGCGCATGCTTTACAACTATATTTGGGTAGGCGGCCTGTTTTATGATTTGCCGGTAGGTTTTGAAGAACGCTGCCGCGAGTTTGTAGATTATTTCAAGCCTAAAATGGTAGAGTTAAATGAACTGCTTACCAACAACCAGATATTTATTAACCGCACGGCTAATGTGGGCGTGTTACCGTTAGATGTAGCTATTCAGTATGGTTGCTCTGGGCCGGTGTTAAGAGGTTCAGGTTTAAAATGGGATTTACGCCGTATTGATAATTATTCAATCTATCCCGAACTGGAATTTGACGTACCTGTTGGCCGCGGATTGGCAGGCACGGTTGGCGACTGTTGGGACCGCTATAAAGTACGGGTGGAAGAAATTGAGCAATCGTTAAAAATGATTGAACAATGCCTTGACCGGTTGCAGACGGATTTAAAACGCACACCTGATTTTGATCCTCGCGCTAAACTGCCTCGTAAAATTACACCTAAAGCGCAGGACTATTATTTGCGTGCCGAAGGCTCAAAAGGCGAACTGGGTTATTACTTTGTAGCCGATGGCCGTACCGAGGTACCGTTTAGGGTAAAAGCCCGTGGGCCGAGCTTTAACAATCTTTCTGTGTTACCGGAGATTTCTAAAGGGGTACTGATTGCCGATTTGATTGCCATAGTTGGCTCTATAGATTTTGTGCTGGGAGAGGTAGACCGGTAAGTATCGGAACCTAAGAAGCACATTGGCAATCAGCTGCCTAACTTATTGTAAAATTATTTATGTTGAATGTTTAACCTTAAAAAAGCCTGTCGTGTAACTGCTGTATGCTTATTATTAGCAAGCGTGATTGCCTGTAGTAACAAGGCGCATCAAAGTAAATCGTTTCATCAATACTTATCGTCGCAGCTTCATCCCTCAACGCAAAGTATCGACTTAAGTAAATTTGATGAGTTTGCATGGGATAGGTTTTATGTGATGCCGCCTTATACCACACAAAAAAATCTGGACAGCACTCTGGCTAAACATGCCGACCGCGTACTGGAAACTGATATTGAATATGCCGATAACCAGTGCCTGTTGGTATTTTTTTACAAAGAAGAGTTGGTAAGCCTGATTCCGGTGAAACGAACTCTTGATTTTGCAGGAACGGCCAAATATAGCAAGCAGAAAAAACTGGTTTCTTATTCAAGAACCCAATCAATACTACATGTGAGCAAAGGCAGTTGTGAAGATTGCTATATTATTAAGCCTTAACCCAACTTCCAATTTTAAAGCAAATTGGTAAAAAAAAAGCTCCCGCTTTCGCAGGAGCCGTTTTTTTAGATATACTATATTTAGAGGGTTGATTACGTCGTTTTAATTATCAAATACTTTCACCATAAACACGTAGTTCTGCATTCTTTTAATTTGCTGTGGCCAGCTTAAACCAGCCAACGAACTCTTGCTGTTATTGACGGCTAATTTAGTGTTATTTACCGAATCAGCAGGTATATTTTCTATTGCTTTCAATAAATACTTTGATTTTACTGCAAAAGCTGCGCCTTCGCGCTGTACAGCACGCATGCTTACAATACCAATAATGTTGCCGGAAGCATCCCAGATGGGGCCGCCGCTATTTCCGGGGTTAACCGGGATAGAAATTTCGTAGTTTAAAGTATCGCCATGCAAACCGGCAGATGAAGCTAAATAACCTCTACCACAAACCAAAGAATCATCAGGGTAACCGGCAGTGTAAACGCTTTCGCCCAGGTCGGTTTTTGAGTGTTTAAAGTTATAAGGCAAATTGCTTAAACGTTTAAAAGAAGGATCATCAATTTTCAGGATAGCGATATCGTACTTAGGATCGGTATAAATTACCTTGCTGGTATATTCGCCTGCCCCGTTTTGCACATGCACCGAGTCTGCACCGTTAACCACATGGTAGTTGGTCACCAAGTACCCGTCGGCCGATATGGCAAACCCTGTACCTGTGAAATTACTCTGGCTGCTGAAACGTGCCCGTGGCGAATTGATATCTTTAATAATCTGGTTGGTATGGCTGGCCAGTTGCGCGGTAACATGCTGCGTTTTTTTAATTTCGCTGCGCAGGTATTGGGTTTCGCTTTTCTCAGCAAAATATCCGCTGAAAAATAAAGTAGCCAATACCGCAAAAATAGCTACAGAAGCTGCCACCGATATTTTGGAATGGTGGTGACGCCACAATTGAGTAATACGGTTTGGTTTTCCGGCTGCCTCCTCAATCAGGTGCTCTGCATCCATTTGCTGATGGATGGCATCCATGCGGTGCTTTAGCTCTTGCTGTTCGCCAAAGCTTTTCATTAAGCCAGTAAACTTAATATGCTCATCAATCCTGCTGTTGAGCTCTGCGTTGTCCCGGCGCAGCTGTTCAAACTCGGCCCGCTCTGCTTCGGTCAGTTCACCGTTCAGGTAGCGGTCGGTAAGTTCAATTAACAGGTTGTTACTCATTTCTATAATTATCCTTTCTTACTTCTGCTGAAAAAACAATTTTTTCAAGCGTTGCAGGCATTTATACTTTTGCGTTTTGGCATTATCTGCATTGGTATAACCAAATCGCTCACAAATCTCCTGCATAGATTTGCTTTTAATGTAAAAGTCGTCAATAATGGTGCGGCAGGGTTCGCCCAACTGCTCCATAGCGGCCTGCATTTTATCAAACTGCAAGTTACGCTCGGCATGATGCTCAACCTCCTCCTCTACCGGTAAATGCTCCTGGTAATCTTTAATATCACTGGTAGCATAACGGCTCATGTGGCTTAATCGTTTTAACCACAGCCTGCGGCATACCGAATAGATGAAAGTTTTCAGCTTACTGCTCAATTCAAAATTTCCGGCTCTTACTTTATTATAAAGAACAATGATGGCTTCCTGATAAATATCTCTGGCATCATCATAAGTACCATTGTTGTTCAGCACCAGTTGCAGCACCATCGGAAAGTAAGCGGTATACAATCGCTTCAGCATCTGCTCGGAGTTATTTAATATACCGAGTATGGCTTCACTATCAGTTGGTACAGAACTATTTATCGGCTTGCTCACTACTTAATACTATTTCTGCTAAATTGTAACCCATATTTGATAAAAAAAAGTTTTTAAAAGAATTTAAATTTCATGGGTTACCTTTTACCTGTTACTGTATTAAGTGGAAACAAACACAAATAAATTAAAATGAAATCTTTCTTAAAATTTGCTGCAGTTGTAGTTATCGCTGCTTCTTTCGCTTCTTGCTCTGGTAACAAAAATGCTTCTTCAACTGACTCTACTTCAGTTAAAGTTGACTCTACTACCACTACTACTGTAGATACCACTGCTAAAGTTGATACTGCTAAAACTGACTCAGCTGCAACTGATACTACTAAAAAAATGTAATTAACCGTTAAACGGTTTTATAAAAAAGGTAACCCTGCATTAAGGGTTACCTTTTTTTGTTTGGTGTATTAACAATAAAAAATTAAATACTTGCAGCTATGAAAAACTCATTAAAAGCCGGCCTGCTGGCATTAACTATTTCGGTGTCATTTGCAGCCTGCGACGGCAACAAATCAACATCGGGTTCTGACTCAACCAAAGTTGACAGCACTGCTATGGGTACTGATACTACTGCTAAGGTTGACAGCACTACCAAAGACACTACTGTAGTTAATGCTGATACTACCCATGCAGCCAATGGTGTAGATACCATTCAAAAAACAGTGACCAAAACTTCCGTGACTAAAAAAAGCACCAAAAGCGAATAATTAACAGCATTATTAAGTAACCCATTATTTTTTTGAAAAAATTTAAAAATAGTTGGGTTACCTTTTAAAGGTATGAGTATTAACAGGTAATTAATCACCTTTTAAAAAAATAAGAAAATGAAAAATGCATTCAAATTAGGCGTATTAGCCTTAGCTTTATCTTCAATGGTTGCTTGCAAAGGTTCTGGTTCAGGTTCAGGTTCTGATTCAACTGCTACTGACTCAACTTCAACTATGAGCTCTACTACTGACACTGCTGCTACTGCAACTACTGATACTGCAGCTATGAAAGCTGATACTTCTAAAATGGCTGATACTACCAAAAAAATGTAATATCAATTATTCCAACATAAAAGCCCCTCAGGATATCCTGAGGGGCTTTTATGTTTTATGGTAAATTATATAACTTACTTTTTAGCAGTAGAATCTTTACCTGCCTTTGCAGTATCTACCGGCGCAGGAGCGGCAGCGGCAGTTGCCGGTTTACCTGCATAAAAGCTGTGTTTAGAAGTATCTTTAACAATGCGTGAGCCGCCAGAACCTGCGTTTTCCAGCATGGTAGCACTACCTAACTGGGTTGTAACCCTTGAGGTATCAATTACTTTAGCACCGGCGTCGTAGCCCGGAATATCCTTAACAGAATCCTGACCACCGGTAGGTGTATGATCACCACTGCAGGCTTGCAATACACTGGCAGCAGCGCCAATAAGGATCAGGCTGAACATTTTTTTCATTGCTGTATTTATTTTAATCATTATTAGTTAGACAAATGAATAGTTGCGTTGTTTGTAGACTGCAAAACTACAAAACTGTGCCTTATTTAAGTGCTAAAATATCAGCTGATGAATAAATAATCATTATAACAAGCTATTATTAAACAAAAAAGCACCTGCCTGGGCAGGTGCTTTTTTGAGGGTGATTAATTAACTATTTAACAGAATCACGCAGTGCTTTAATTTCATCATGAGAAGCTGTAATTTTTTGCTGCTGCTCAATCAGTATATCTTTAATATAAGCCGGAAGTTTTTCATCTTCAATAGCAGTTTGGTATGCTTTTTTGATGGCATCTTCTCCAAACTCACATTCTTCTAAAACACTTCTTTCGCTGTGGCCGGTAAAAAAGGCTTTTACATCAAGCCAGGTGCGGTGCAGGCTTCCGCTATTGGTGTTTTCGTCTTCAATATCCTTGCGGAAAGTTTGAATTTCGGTACCCAGCGCCATTTTGTTATGATGGCATTCGCCAATAATGCGGGTAAATATTTGCTTTAAATCTTCGTAACCTTCGCCAATTTCTTTGGTAGCGTGTTCGTAACCGTTGATACGGTCGTTATTGATGTTAACTAAATCATTAAGCACCTCAACGGTGTGGCTTGCATTTTCCATAATATTAATACGTAAGTGGTTGATGTTTAAATTGAAATAATAAAGCGATTAAGATCTGCCCCTGAATAATGAGATTACCCAGAAGATAATGGCCACTACAACAATAACGGCAATAATGCCCACTGCAGCACCGGCTTTGAATATGCCGCCGATTACTGAACAACTGCTCAGCACCATTAATACTAATGCTAAAGCTGGTAAACTAAGTTTTTTCATATTGATAGATGTTTGTTAAGTAGAATGTATTTCAACATATAAAAAAAATAAAGCCGCTTATGTTTGAGATAAGCGGCTTTATTTTTCAATAATGATTAAACGGATATGCTAAAGCGCCGTTAATGATGCTCTCATACAAATTGCCGGAACGTTAAGCAAGCACTTTCTTTTTATGATTACGGCTTATTTTATTTAAAAGCTTGATGCTCCCGGCAGCTACCAGCCCTCCTGTTAAATAATAAAGTACGGCCATAGCCTGGGTTTGCGGGGTACGGTTGCTATGTTCTTCGTTTAAACCCATAGGTTTGGGCAGATATACGGCACCGGCACCGGCCGCCAAACCCAGTAAAGCACCTTTAAGCCAAGTCTGCTTTTTTCCCAACCCGGCAGCACTGTAAAACAGAGCATTACTCACTATGTCGCCGGCCATGGTCAGATAATATAAATCAGGCTGTTCGGGTATTGGGGCATCTGCTTTTTTTAACGATTTACCCAGGGCCTCCATCCCTAACAAGTCCATGCGTGGTGCATCTTCATTGTTGGCTTTCACGTATTGATGTAATGCGGTTAGCGCCAAGGCACCTGCCAAGCCTCCGCCAAATGCAATCCAGCTGCTTTGTTTGCTCATAACAATTTATTTAAAGCATTAACAAAATTTACACAGGCAAAGTTTAAGATAGTTTCATTCATACACATTTACACACCGAAGTGACCTTAAAATAAATTTTTTCTTTTTGCAATCAATTTGGCTTGAAATCTGTTTTAATGACTTTTACGTAGCTGCATTAACCATCGAAATGTAACAATTGAGTAAAATCGGTACAATAAGTGTAACGTTTTTTGTTCCCGGTGCGTAATCACAAGAAAACAGCCACAATATTAAGCGCTGTTATTAACTATATTTTATATTATTTTTTTATGATTTATGACATTCAACCTGCTATTCAATGCGAGAATTGCGTAAAGTGTGGAAGCAGGCCTGTTATTGAGCAAACCAAAAAAGAATGGATAGTGAAATGTCCGAACAAGCAATGTGCGAATGAAGTAAAAAGCACTATTACAGATATCAACTTGTGGAACCATAAAAACAAGCCAAAAGTTGAATTGAATACGGTTACTGCTGCTTTGAAAAACACAGCTTAACAATTGCGCCTGCCTGAATTGCTTTATATTATATAATGATAATTATATTGCGCATCAGGTTTTGAAAGCGCATGGAAGATTCAATAGTAAGCATACAAGATGGCCGGTTATTATATAACGGCCATCTTGCTTTATCACATATCAACATTACTGTTACCAAGGGTCAGCACTGGGCAATCATCGGGCCATCGGGCTCCGGTAAAACTACCCTACTCCAGGTGTTGGCCGGCAATAGAGCACTAAACGGAGGCAATGTCAGCTATGGCACCCCTGGCTCTTTTAATACCCAAACGCCTTTGCACCCCAAACCGGTGATGGTGAGTTTAAGGCACGGCTTTCGTGATGTTGAAAATACTACTTCGTTTTATTACCAACAGCGTTACAACTCGTTCGATTCGGGCAACACGGCTACGGTAGCCGAATACCTTTCTTCTACCAGCGCCGCAGCAAATAATGAAATTAATTACTGGACTTTAGAACAGCTTACACAACAACTTCATTTACAACCTTTACTGCCTAAGCACCTCATCAAGTTATCAAACGGCGAAACCCGAAGGCTGATGATTGCTGCCGCCTTACTTAAAAATCCAGCTTTGCTGTTACTGGATAATCCTCTCACCGGTCTGGATGCCAGCAGTCGCCACGAACTGGATACACTTCTAAAAGAAACTGCCGAATCGGGAATTACCATTATCCTTACTGCTTCGGCGCAGCACATCCCCGAAGTAATTACCCATATTGCACAGTTGGAAAAGGGTCAGTTGGTGCAGGCCTGCCGAAAAGATGAGCTGGTTGCCACGGTGTTGCCTAATCATTTCGATAATCACCGGCTTGAGCAAGTAAAGCAACTATACACCGCAAACTATAAGGCTCACCGTTACAACTATTTAATACGAATGAGCAATATCCATATCCAATACGGTGATGTGAAAGTATTGGATGACGTAAACTGGACTGTATTGCCAGGCGAGCGTTGGTCATTATCAGGCCCCAATGGTGCCGGTAAATCTACTTTACTTAGTTTAGTTACCGGCGATAACCCTCAGGCATACGCAAATGATATCATACTCTTTGATAATAAACGTGGCAGCGGAGAAAGCATCTGGGATATTAAAAAGAACATTGGTTTTATTTCGCCTGAGCTGTATCAATACTTCCCGGCAGACCAAAGCTGCCTGCAGGTAATAGAATCAGGATACCATGATACCTTAGGCCTGTTCAGGCCATCGAACCCTAAAATAATGGCTAATGCCATACAATGGATGCAGGTTTTCGACATTGAACAGTACCGGTTTATATTGCTCAAAAACGTACCTGCCAGCGTGCAGCGCCTTTGCCTGCTTGCACGGGCCCTGGTGAAATGCCCGCCACTTCTCATTTTAGACGAGCCTTGCCAGGGACTGGATGACATGCAGCAACAGCATTTTAAATCAATTATTGATGCCATAGGCGAAGCCACCCAAGTCAGCATCATATATGTTACGCATTATCCGCATGAGATTCCTGACAGCATAAGCCATCATTTACGGTTAGAAAACGGACGGGTAGCTTATTGCAATTGAGCCCTTAATAACAGCTTCATCTGTTTGTCAATCTTCAGCAGGTTTGGTACAAGCTAAGGGGCTTTATGTATCTTTGTGTATGAATACGGCTGATTTACTGCAAAGGGCGCTCCGCTTCGACTTTTTAAGTATTGAAGAAGGTGTGCATTTATATCACAATGCCGGTACACCTGAATTAATGTATGTAGCTAACGAACTGCGCAAAATTCAGGTACCGCACGGGAAGGTAACATGGCAGATTGATCGCAATGTGAACACCACCAACGTATGTATAGCCAACTGTAAATTTTGTAACTTCTTCAGGCGACCCGGCCATGAGGATAGCTATATAACGGATATAGAAACCTACAAGCGTAAAATTGAAGAAACCTTTCGTTTTGGCGGCGACCAGTTATTATTGCAAGGCGGCCACCACCCCGACCTGGGCCTGGCATTTTATGTTGATTTATTTAAAGAGTTGAAGGAGTTATATCCGGCTCTGAAATTACACTCATTAGGTCCGCCGGAAATTGCTCATGTGGCCAAGCTGGAAAAAATGAGTCATATTGATGTACTTACGGCTTTAAAAGCAGCAGGTTTAGACTCATTACCAGGTGCCGGAGCCGAAATTTTGAACGACCGCGTACGCCGTTTAATTTCAAAAGGCAAATGTGGTGGCAAAGAGTGGCTGGATGTAATGCGCGCTGCGCATCAAATCAACCTGCCTACCTCGGCTACGATGATGTTTGGGCATGTAGAAACCATTGAGGAACGTTTTGAGCATTTAGTTTGGATACGCCAGGTACAAAGTGAAAAACCCGAAGGCCATTACGGCTTTACAGCATTTATACCATGGCCGTTTCAAGACGATGGTACCCTGCTGAGAAAGGTGCGCGGTATTACCAACAATGTAACCGGCGATGAATATATCCGCATGATTGCTTTGAGCCGAATTATGCTGCCAAACGTTAAAAACATTCAAGCTTCTTGGCTTACTGTAGGCAAGCAGGTAGCGCAAATATGCCTGCACGCCGGCGCCAATGATTTCGGTTCTATCATGATTGAGGAAAATGTGGTGTCAGCAGCAGGCGCTCCTCACCGCTTTACCGCGCAAGGCATTCAAAACTCAATACGTGAAGCAGGTTTTGAGCCGCAATTACGTAATCAAAAATATGAATGGCGCGAAATGCCGGTTCAGATTGAAGAGCAGGTCATCAATTATTAAATAATTTAAAAATCACATCATAAAAAAAGCGGCGCTACATAGCGCCGCTTTTTTTATGATGTGAAATTACCTTATGGTTTCAGGAAAAGTTTCACAATGTTATTTACAACATAGTCTTTGGTTAATGGCTCATCAAATGCTTCAGTTGCAGCATTAGCCGATACAAGTGTTGTAATATTTACAGTTGCCTGAGTAGTGTTATCTTCTCCAAGATAAACAGCAGCAGCGGCAGGAGCAGCAATTCCGCTGTTTACACCAGTAATCCATGGTTTTACGGCTACTCCGCGTAACTGACGCATGTAACGTAAGTGAGAAGCATGGCGTGCCTCAACAGAGTGAATGTTTAAAGCTGCGGTTAACACAGTTTGATTACCTAACAAGAACGGAGCCTGACCTTTGTAAGCTCTTACACCGTTATCTTCGAAAGCCTGTGCTAACGCCAGGAAAGTATCAAAACCAGCTGTTGTATTGCTGTTGATTGCAGCAAACGGGCCGTTACCGTTACCGCTACCGCCAGTATAATCAAAGTTGTTTAAAGTTAATGGCGCAATTGCAGCATTACCTAATTGCCCTACCAGAAACTTAACGTGATTGTTTTCGTCAGTTCTGATTAAAGCTAAACCTCCAGCTTCGGTAGCTGACATGATGCCTTGAAAACGTGGGATATAAGTATTGTAATATACAGATTCCAAATACTCAGCAGTTAACGCAAAATTTAATACATCGTTTACTGAGCTGGTTGCTGTTTGTCCGTAAGCTTTTTTAAACAGTGTTGAAAAAGCAAAAGGAAGTGCAGCTACGGCTACTTTTGAGCCAAAGCTGGTTATATTTTTAATAGCAGCTCTGCGCGGACTAACTCTTTCCGGAAACTCAGGGTCTGCTTTAACAATCTCTTCGATTAAATGATTAAGATTCATCTTTTTTTTGTTTTAAGGGTAGATTAATAAAGACCAAATGCAGGAGCCACTAACCGTGCACCACTAACGTATTTGTTCGCAATCGGAACAACTTCAGATGGCGCTTTTGATCTTTCCAGGCTGGTTCCTTCGCTCAACGTTACCACTGAGTTATCAACGAATGAGTTCATGCCGATCAAATCACGAATCAGGGCTGCATGTCTCGCTTCCACAGAAACAATTTTACCAGCTAACGTAAGATAATCTGCACTCTTAATCAGGTAACCTGCACCATTGTAGGCAGCTACACCCAAATCTTCAAATGATTTTGCGGCATTAAGTACACTGTTGCGATCGCCAAAGTTAATGCTGCTGAAATCTGGAGTTAGGGCTTTGATTGCGCTACCACCTAATGCAGCTTTAAAGAAATCGCGGTGTGCCTGCTCATGATCTCTGATATCAGTCAACAATGAGCGCTCGGTAGATGACATACCACTGTATGCGTTATCAATTACAGCTTTGTAAAAAGCAGCTTCTAACTGCTCTAAAGCATAAGCATAGTTTAAGATGCCAATGTCTCCGCTACCGATATCTACAATACCCGGGTCGCCTGAAACTCTGTCTTTTTTACATGAAGTGGCGGTCAATGCACCCACAGCTAACGCTCCTGCACCTGCAAATTGCAGGAAAGAGCGACGTGCCATTTTGTTGCCTGCCATTTCATTTCCAGTAGATGTTTTCATAGGAAAGATTTTGTTTTAAAAGTTGATTTATTTTAATTACTGTACTACAATCTACGCAGGCTTTAGTTGGGCGGTTTTTGAAAATATTTAAGTTCCACACCTATTAGTTGTAAATATTTTTTCATCATCATAAAAAAACCGCCTTTTTAAAGAAATTTTAAAGAATTTGGTGCTTGAATTATTTTTTGATTTTTTTTATTAAAACTCTCCTTTTTCCTTTTTTATGGCTGTAAATGACTGATGTTTATAGCTTTGTTGATCAGAAATAGTTTTTCAATATGGATAACCTCCAACAACAAATTCAAGCCCTGATCTTCGCCTCTGAACAAGGCATAAGAATTGAAGAAATCATATTTTGCCTGCAGCAGACTTCTGAAAGCGATTATACAGAAGTTCAAATTTTAGCGGCAATTGACGACATCAAGGGTCGCTATGCTCAGGCAGATTTGGCCATTGAACTGGTAAAAATCAATAACGGCTATCAGTTTCTGACTAAGAAACCCTACCACCAGGTAATTGGCCTTTTGCAATTGCAACGCTCAAAAAAGAAGCTGAGCCAGGCAGCTCTCGAAACATTGGCCGTTATTGCTTACCGGCAGCCGGTAACTAAAACCGAAGTTGAACAAATACGAGGCGTAAATTGCGATTACACCATTCAAAAATTATTGGAAAAAGACCTCATTAGCATTGCAGGAAAAGCTACTACGCCAGGCAAGCCGGTTATCTACCAAACAAGCCCTTATTTTGCAGATTATTTTGGAATAAACAGCTTTACCGACCTCCCGAGGATGAAAGATTTGGAGCCGGCCGAAAACACCATTGGAAATCAGCAGGAATAATTTTTTTGTTATTTTTACAGTATAGCTGATTTAGTTATTTTTGAATCTGTAAGGTAATAAAACCTGCCGCCGGAAATAACAAAAATTTTGACCTGTTTTTTTACATATAGCAAGTAATAGTATGGAAACGCCAAAGAAACCTGTAAAAAAATCTGCTGCTAAAACCTCCGCTAAAACACCTGGGGCTAAAGCAGCTCAGCCTAAACCTAAAAGGCGCTTTGATGATGATGACGAAGATGATGACGAATACAGTATGCCTTTAGAGGATATTGATTATGACAGCCTGAGGAATTATGACGATGAAGACTAACCTTCGCGTTAATTAAACTAATACATTTGTAAGCATCCGCCTCTCGAGCACGGATGCTTTTTTATATTTATCTGCCTGTTAATGAAAGTTGTTGAAGTAAAAGATAAAGCTACCCAAAAGAAATTTTTAGCCGTTGCCCCACTGGTGTACAAAAATGATCCAAACTGGATCAGGCCGCTGGACAACGACATTGAAGCCGTGTTTGATCCTCAGAGAAACAATTTTCATCAGTTTGGCAAAATTACCCGCTGGATTTTGCTGGATGACAGCAACCAACTAATTGGCCGCACAGCTGCATTCATCAATCAAAAAAAAGCGTTTAACAATCCACAGCCTACCGGGGGTATTGGCTTTTTCGAAGTAATTAACGATGAAAAAGCGGCCTTCTTTTTATTTGATACCGCTAAAGAATGGCTGAAAGCCAATGGTATGCAGGCCATGGACGGAATCATTAATTTTGGTGAGAATGATACATTTTGGGGATTGCTGATTGAAGGGTTTACACCGCCCTCTTATGGCATGAATTACCACCCACCCTATTACAAAAAATTTTTTGATGCTTATGGCTTTATTACTCAATATGAGCAGATTACCCATCTGTTGAGCTCACATAAATCTTTCCCCGAGCGTTTTACCAAAATTGCTACCTGGGTAAGAAATAAGCCGGGGTACGAATTCAGGCATTTTGAGAGCCGTAAGATTGAGCAGTTTGCTGCCGATTTTATGGAGATTTACAATGACGCCTGGCAAAATTTTGAAAACTTCGTACCCATCAATCGCAATACCATTCTTGAAACTTTCAAGAAAATGAAGCCCTTAATTGACGAGCAGCTCATATGGTTTGCCTATGTTAACAACGAGCCGGCCGCCTTTTTGTTAATTATGCCCGATGCCAACCAGATATTTAAACACTTGAACGGCAAACTGGACCTTATAGGCAAACTGAAGTTTTTATACTACCGGTGGAAGGGTGTAAACCGTATGCGGGCGGTGGTGATGGGAACTAAAAAGAAATTTCAAAAACATGGCTTGGAATCGGTACTATTCATTAAAACGAAGGAGTATGTATTACCGCTGAACAAATATGACGAGCTTGAACTCTCATGGGTAGGCGATTTTAATGAGCAAATGCTGGCGCTACAGCATGCCATGGAGGCTACGCTTGATAAGAAACATGCTACCATGCGGTACATATTTCCATAAAAAAAGCCGGATCATATGATCCGGCTTTTTTTATGCTATAGAACTGAATGCTTAGGCAGTAGCTTTGCTTTGGCGCAGCTCTTCAAAAAGTTCAATTACTTTCTTTTGCAAATCAATCACTTCAGTTTCTCTGTCCATTAACTTCTTGTTAACGTTCTCTAATTCGTTAACATATTTTTGCTCGTATTCAGCATCGTTAAAGGTAAGTAACTGCACTACCGACATTTCAAAAAGTGTGGCAATCTGCTCCAGTCTCGACAGGTTGATGTCGGTGATACCGGTTTCGATTTTTGAAAAAGCAGGAATAGAAATATCCAGCCGTTTAGCTACATCTTCCTGGCTCCAGCCCTTTTGATGACGTAATAATCTGATTTTTTTGCCCAATGTTTTCATTTCATTTAATTAAGGATAAGGGATTTCTCAATAGTTAATAAAGTTACAACAATAATTCAATATAAAAATATTTTAAACAAATTTGTGGATAACTTTGTTACTGAGGTCTTGTAAATCCAATCCTCCAAAGTTACCTGAACTCATTAAAAGCAGGTTTTTATCTGCATAAGCAAAACTTTCCAGGTAAGTTACCAACTCAGCAGATGAGTTAAAAAATTGCAAATCAGTGCGCTGAAAAGCATCTTTAACCACGTTCGCCTCGTAAGGTTCCATTTTTTTCTGTTCAAACGTTTTTGCATCAATGTAAACAATTGCGGTATCCGCTTCATCCATTGCACCCGCATACTCAGCTAAAAACTCTTTATTCAGGCTGCTGAAAGTATGCAATTCCATGCAGGCCACCAGCTCACGGTCGGGGAACTGCTGTTTAACCGCCTGTATAGTTGCCTTTAACTTAGATGGCGAATGCGCAAAATCTTTGTACACATTGGCGCTTTCATTTTTACCCAACAGCTCCAGGCGCCGCGCCGCTCCCTTAAAGGTAGTCATGTATCCGTAATAGTCAGCAGTATCAATACCCAAACTATTACATACCGAACGTGCAGCTTCCAGGTTGAGCAGGTTATGCTCACCGAATACTTCCAACGGATAACTTTCGCCTTGAAACTTAATACTGGTAACCCCGTCTTCTACCTGATAGTTGGGCAAAGTATACGGCAGCTTTGTTACGGGCGACTGGTTATCTGCAATGACTTGGTTTAATACTTCATCGTTAGCAGCGTAGTACACGGTGCCATTCGGTTGTATGGTTTGAATAAAAATTTCAAACTGTTGAATGTAGTTTTCAAACGTAGGAAAAACGTTGATATGATCCCAAGCAATGCCGCTAATGACGGCTACATCTGCTTTGTATAAATGAAATTTAGGCCGGCGATCAATAGGCGACGACAAATATTCATCTCCTTCAATAATAATCACAGGCGCTTCATTGGTTAGGCGCACCATGGTTTCAAAGCCTTCGAGCAATGCCCCTACCAGGTAATCAAAATTTTTACCTGCTGCTTTCAGCGCATGCAAAATCATTGAGGTAATAGTGGTTTTGCCGTGGCTCCCACCTATTACTACACGTTGCTTCGTTTTTGATTGCTCGTAGATATACTCAGGGTAAGAGTATATTTTTAAGCCCAACTCCTGCGCTTTCAGCAGTTCGGGGTTGTCTACTCGCGCATGCATACCTAATATCACCGCATCCAAATCAGGTGTAATACGGTCGGGGTGCCAGCCTAATTCGGCGGGCAGCAAGCCATATTTTTTTAAACGTGAAACTGATGGCTCGAACAGCACATCATCGGATCCGGTAACGGTAAAGCCTTTTTGGTGCAAAGCCATAGCGAGGTTGTGCATAGCACTGCCGCCTATAGCAATGAAGTGTACTTTCATGTAAAAGAATATTGCCTTAAAAGCAATGCACAAATAAACAAAAAAGCAGTGTTGTGGCAAAACTATTTCGGTGTTCATGAAACACTATTGTCACAGTATATTCATGTTCCGATATTCAGATAAAACTTTGAGGCATTTAATTACCTTTGTACTGTAATAAATAAAATTACAGTATGAGCGGTCGCTTTCAAATTGCTTTACACATTTTAACCCTTTTGCAACATGCAGATGGGGCACAATTATCATCCGACTATATTGCCGGCAGCGTGAATGTGAACCCGGTGCTCATTCGTAAAGAAATCAGCAACCTGAAAGCTTTAGGTTTAATTGAAAGCCGCGAAGGCAAGAACGGAGGCTATACGCTTGCCAAGGATGCAACCCAGATTAACCTGGCAGATGTGTATAAAGCTGTAAGCGAAGCACCGCTTTTGGGCAGGGCAAAGAACCAGCCTAACCCAAAATGTACTGTAGGCAAACACATTAACCAGCATTTAGACAGTTTATCTGCAAACCTTAATGAAAACATGATAAAGCAGCTAAGTAATGTCTCTTTAGCTGCTTTTACTAAACAGTTTAACTAATCTTATCTTTTTTATACATAACTGTAATATTTAATCTTACAATTTAAACATTATGAAAATTGCAATTGTTGGCGCTACCGGCCTTGTAGGTACACGTGTAGTAAACGAAGCTTTAAACCGCGGCTACGAAGTTTTAGCCCTGGCGCGCAAACCGGAAGCTTTAGCAATTAACCACGAAAAGCTGCAAACTCAGGCTGTTGACGCTTTTGATATTGATGCTTTGACTGCTGCCCTGCAGGGCGCTGATGCGGTGGTGAGTACATTTAATGCAGGCTGGACCAACCCCAACCTGTACCAGGATTTCATTAAAGGATCTGAAGCTATACAGCAAGCCACCAAACAAGCCGGTGTAAAGCGCTTACTGGTGGTAGGCGGTGCCGGAAGCCTGGAAATTGAACCGGGCAAACAACTGGTAGATTCGCCTGAATTTCCGGCCGAATGGAAAAGTGGAGCTACTGCCGCCCGTGATTACCTCAATACTTTAAAGCAGGAACAAGAATTGGACTGGACTTTCTTGAGCCCGGCTATTAATCTGCACCCCGGCGAGCGCACAGGCAAATTCAGGTTAGGCACTGATAACCCAGTGTTTGATGAAAATGGTAAATGCGATATCTCGGTAGAAGATTTAGCTGTAGCTATTGTAGATGAACTGGAAAGTAATACTTATGTAAAGCGTCGCTTTACAGTAGGCTATTAAAAAACTGTCATTCTGAGCGATAGCGAAGGACTTGTATATTTGTTAATCTATGTACAGGTCTTCGCTATCGCTCAGAATGACAGTTTTAAATTGTTATCTTAATTCTTGTCTCTTGACGCTCTCCTACTTCACAAACTTAGCCGCCACCCAGTCTTTCATTTTTTTATGGGTGATATATTTTAAGCCGTATTTGCGGGCTTCATCGGTGATTATTTCCAAATCGGGTGTCTCATAAAACCCACTGAAATAGATTTCGCCACCTTCTTTCAACGCTTCGTTATATCGCTCCATCTGGTCGAGCAGAATATTGCGGTTAATGTTGGCCAGGATGATATCATATTGCTCATTGGGTATGGCTTCCTTTGAGCCGCATAAAGCAGTAATATTGTTTACCTGGTTGAGTAAGGCATTTTCTATCGTGCTATCGTAACAAACCTGGTCATAATCGATAGCTACTATCCGGCCAGCTTTTAACTTGGCGGCCAGTATGGCTAAAATTCCAGTACCGCAACCCATATCGAGTACTTCTTTACCGGCAAAGTCATTCTCCAACATCAGCGCCATCATCATGGCGGTGGTTTGGTGATGCCCGGTACCAAAAGCCATTTTAGGGTCAATCACAATTTCATACGGAAAAGCAGGTTTGGCTTCATGAAAGGTAGCCCTTACCCATACCTGATCACCAATTTGTATCGGCTCAAAGTTACTTTCCCATACCTCGTTCCAATTTTTTTGCGGAATTAGGTTCACTTCATACGAAAAAGTAAACTGCTCATGGTAAGATTTTAAAGTTTCTTCAACAGCAGCCTGGTTAAATACATCCGCCGGCACATAGGCCTTAAAACCTAAATCGGTTTCTTCAAATGTATCGAAGCCTAAAGCGGCCAGCTCATTGATGAGTAAATCGCGCTGGTAATCTTCGGGGGTGATGAGGGTGAAGAGAAGTTCGTAATAATTCATATTTAAAATAAAAACGTCATTGCGAGGAACGAAGCAATCTTTATACACCTTTATTTAAACTTGGTGCAGATAGATTGCTTCGTTCCTCGCAATGACGTGTAGTTAGTAAGTGTAGCTAATTAATTAAACACCTTCACAATATCCAAAAAGTCGCGCGACTTTAAAGAGGCGCCGCCAATCAGGCCGCCGTCAATATCGGGTTGGGCAAACAGTTCGGGGGCATTTTTAGGGTTGCAGCTGCCACCGTATAGTATGGTGGTGTTATCAGCTACTTCCTGGTTGTATTGCTCGGCAACTTCGTTACGGATAAAGGCGTGAATTTCCTGCGCCTGCTCGGCAGTAGCGGTTTTGCCGGTACCAATGGCCCAAACTGGCTCGTAAGCCAAAACCACCTGGCTAAATTGTGCTTCGTCTAAATGAAAAACGCCTTCGGCCAATTGCTTTTTGATCACATCGAAGAAAGTATCATTTTCGCGCTCTTCCAACGTTTCGCCGATACAGAAAATAGGCTTTAAACCATTTTTCAAAGCTACATCAGTTTTTTGAGCCAGCAATTCGTTGTTCTCGCCAAAATACTGGCGGCGCTCTGAGTGGCCTAAGATGACGTAAGCGGCACCTGTTGATTTCACCATTTTGGCAGAAATCTCACCAGTATAAGCGCCGGCTTCTGCCTGGTGGCAATTTTGTGCACCAATAGCCAGTTTATCGGCCCCTTTAGCCAATTGCACTAAGCTGTACAGGTGAATAAACGGACTGCAAACCACGGCTTGCTGGTTGCCGGTTACTTCGTCTTTTACCATATTGGCAATTTCAGAAAACAGGGCTAAACCTTCGTTATAGTCCATGTTCATTTTCCAGTTGCCGGCTACTATTTTTTTTCTCATAATGTATTGTTTTAGTGTGTTGATTACAATTTGTACTTCCTTATTGTCCTTTCAATTGTAAGGAGAAATCTTCTTTATAAGACTAACTTATAGTAGACTTACCGCTCGAAGAGGATTTCTCCTTACAGTCGAAATGACAAGTGGAGATGTTTTATATTGAGTGTAATATTATATAAAATATTCCTCTCTGTATTGCTCCGTTAAATTAAATATGTCTGTAATGAGTTGCCGCTCCACTTCATCTACGGTGATACCTTTACGCTCGTATACCCGTGCTGCGGTTTCGAGCATTTTGTTCAGGGTATAAGTTTCAAAGCCCTCAGCCCCGCCCCAGGCAAAATCGGGTATAAAATTTTGCGGGTAGCCTGCACCAAACACATTGGCACTTACGCCCACCACCGTACCTGTATTAAACATGGTGTTGATACCGCATTTGGCATGGTCGGCCATTACCAAGCCGCAAAATTGCAGGCCGGTTTTGCGGAAGCGCTTTTGCGCATAGCTCCAAAGCTTTACTTCGGCGTAATTGTTTTTTAAGTTCGAGTTATTACTATCCGCACCAAAATTACACCACTGCCCTACTACCGAGTTGCCTAAGTAGCCTTCGTGCCCTTTGGATGAATTACCCCAGATGACAGCGTTATTAATTTCGCCCCCCACCCGGCAATGCGGCCCGATGGTGGTACCGCCGTAAATCTTCGTGCCCATTTTTACCTGCGAGTTTTCGCACAAAGCAAATGAGCCTCGGATATGCGCTCCCTCCCAAACCTCGGTGTTTGCAGCCAGGTAAACAGGGCCTGTTTTGGTATTAAAGGTTGAGCATTCGGCCTCGGCACCTTCTTCAGCAAAAAACTGATCGCCGATGATGACGTTGGTGCTGCTGATAGCGGCACTGCTGCGGCCCTGGGTAAGCAGTTTAAAATCGCTCCGCAGTTCTACCGGGTTCAACCTGAAAATATCTTCGGGGTTGCGTATGCAGGTGATATCGTGCTGGTACTGAACTGTATCTTCGGATATGTGCTGCGGATTGAAGTATGGCATTTGCTGTGCCGATAGCTTAACCGCAATCAGCAAATCGCCTTTTACCAGTGCCTGCCCACCACCGTTTAATGCTAAAATGGCATCCACCAGTCGCTCATCGGGACAAACCGAACCATTGATGAGCAGGTTGCGCTCCTCAATTACCAGCGGAAACTTAGTTTGCAGATATGGCTGGGTGTAATAAGAATAAGCTAACTGAAAGCGTTTGGCCCATTTTTCGGCGATGGTAAGAACGCCCATACGCAGGTTGGCAACTGGGCGGGTAAACGTTAACGGAAGTAAAGACAGATGCGCGTTATCATCAAATAAGATAATTGCCATTGCGCAAAAATAAAAAAAGTCCCGGCTGCTGGAGCGGGACTTTCGAATATTTTAAACGGTAACCGATTATTTTTTGTAACGGTTACGGAATTTATCAATACGGCCGGCAGTATCTACCAGTTTCATCTTACCAGTATAGAACGGGTGAGAAGTGTGAGAAATTTCTAATTTCACTAAAGGATACTCGTTACCATCTTCCCATTTGGTAGTCTCGCGGGTATCAATGCATGATTTGGTCAGGAAAGCATAGTCGTTTGACATGTCTTTGAAAACCACTAATCTATAATTTGAAGGATGCAGGTCTTTTTTCATCGTCTTAATTACTTTTCTTTCAAAAGTGGTGCAAATATAAGGGAATAATTCAAAAGTAAAAAGTCAAAAGTAAAAAAAGTATTTATGTCTTTATATAGAGGTGAAGCGCGTTGCCGGTATGTCCGCTGCGTTAGTGCTGCGCGCAACACATGCAGCACCCGCAGCAGTGTCACTATGGTGACACTGCCAATTAAGTACAGATTAGCTGTTCTGTGATATTTAATTTATTACCTCACAAATTTAATTGATATCTTGGCATAACTCTATCAATACCCCATTGGCACTTTTAGGGTGCACAAAGCACACCAGTTTATTATCGGCACCCGGCTTTGGTTCTTCGTTTAGCAAAACAAAACCTTGCTGCTTCAGGCGCTGCATTTCAGCGCGGATATCATCCACCTCAAAGGCGATATGATGTATACCCTCTCCTTTTCTCGCTATAAATTTGGCAATGGCACTATCGTCACTCAGCGCTTCCAGCAATTCAATTTTGTTCGGGCCGGTTTGCAGGAAAGCCGTGTTTACATTTTCGCTCTCCACCAATTCGGTTTTATAAATGCCGGTATTCAGCAGTTGCTCATACACTGCGCCTGCCGATTGAATGCTGTTGACCGCAATACCGATATGCTCAATTTTCTTCATGCCCAAATATTGCAAATTAATGACTGCCTTAAGCTATAATACCTGCCTTTTAACTATATTTACAATAATTCTTGCGTATCTTTGTACTGTTAATTATTGACTATGAACATCCCTGTATATTTAGATAACAATGCAACCACACCTATGGATCCACGGGTGCTGGAAGCAATGATTCCCTATTTTACCCAAAAATTTGGTAACGCGGCAAGCCGTAATCACCATTTTGGTTGGTTAGCTGAAGAAGCTGTTGATTATGCCCGCGAGCAGGTAGCAAAACTGATTGGTGCTAACGAGAAAGAAATCATCTTTACCTCTGGCGCAACCGAGTCGGATAACCTGGCCATCAAAGGCGTATTTGAGATGTATAAGGATAAAGGTAACCACGTTATTACTGCCGTTACCGAGCATAAAGCTGTTTTAGATACCTGCAAGCATATTGAAAAACTGGGTGCCCGTGTTACTTACCTGCCTGTGCAGGAAGACGGTTTGGTAAACCTGGAGCAACTGGAAGCCGCCATGACACCAGAAACCATCCTGGTTTCTATCATGTATGGTAACAACGAGATTGGCGTTATTCAGCCGGTTAAAGAAATTGCAGCCATTGCCCACAAGCACGGTGCCCTGTTCATGACCGATGCCACCCAGGCAGTAGGTAAAATTCCGGTAGATGTTAATGCTGATGGTATTGACCTGCTGGCCCTTTCTGCTCACAAAATGTATGGTCCTAAAGGTGTAGGTGCATTATATGTTCGCCGTAAAAACCCACGGGTTAAAGTTACTGCCCAGATGGACGGTGGCGGCCACGAGCGCGGCATGCGTTCAGGTACCTTAAACGTACCGGGCATTGTAGGATTGGGTAAAGCTTGCGAAATTTCTTACAACGAAATGGCTGAAGAAGCAGTACGCCTTTCTGCCCTGCGCGATAAGCTGCAAGCCGAGCTGACCCAACTGGAAGAAAGCTATGTAAACGGTAATGTAGAACACCGCTTACCGCATGTAGCCAACATCTCTTTTAAATACGTAGAAGGTGAAGGTTTAATGATGGCCATGAAGGATTTGGCGGTATCATCAGGTTCGGCCTGTACTTCAGCTTCATTAGAGCCATCTTATGTGTTGAAGAGTTTAGGCTTGTCTGATGACTTAGCTCACTCTTCTATCCGTTTCGGTTTAGGCCGTTTCACCACCGAAGAGGAAGTGGATTACGCCATTGAAATTACCCGCAAGGCCGTTACTCACCTGCGCGAACTTTCACCACTGTGGGAAATGTTCAAAGAAGGTAT
The DNA here is from genome assembly GCF_054783355.1 of Mucilaginibacter koreensis. Taxonomy (NCBI): domain Bacteria; kingdom Pseudomonadati; phylum Bacteroidota; class Sphingobacteriia; order Sphingobacteriales; family Sphingobacteriaceae; genus Mucilaginibacter; species Mucilaginibacter koreensis. The sequence continues at coordinate 1,494,263 of NZ_BAAGQS010000001.1, forward strand.
CGACCTGAACTCTATTGAGTGGGCAGAACACTAAATACCGGATGTGCAGATGCGTGACTATGCGAATGTGCAAATGATGAATTGGAATAAAAATTGAGCGATAAATTGACAAGTCGGCAACAGTTTTTGACTTTTTAATTTTGACCTTTAACTTAACAACTAAATACTTAAAGCTATGGCTTATTCAGATAAAGTAATTGACCATTACACCAACCCGCGCAACGTGGGTACATTAGATAAAAGCAGCACCATGGTAGGTACCGGCTTAGTAGGTGCACCTGAGTGCGGCGACGTAATGCGCCTGCAAATTCAGGTAGATGAGAACAATGTAATTACCGACGCGAAGTTTAAAACTTTCGGTTGCGGTTCGGCCATTGCTTCATCATCACTGGCTACCGAGTGGCTGAAAGGCAAAAGCATTGACGATGCCATGAAAATTGACAACATGGACATTGTAGAAGAGCTGGCTTTACCTCCGGTAAAAATTCACTGCTCTGTACTGGCCGAAGATGCCATCAAAGCCGCCATTAACGATTACCGCGTTAAAAACGGCCTGGAAGCCATCGAACTGGAAAAAACACATCATTAATAAATAGAATCAAGAGATAAGAACCAAGAGTCAAGACATTATAGTGTTTATTTTTGGTCTTGGTTCTTGTCTCTTGGTTCTTGACTCTAATAAAAATGGTTACCGTAACGGATAAAGCAAAAGATAAAATTGACCACCTGATGCAGGATGCAGGGCTGGACGCTTCTTATTTTTTAAGGGTGTCCGTTCAGGGTGGCGGTTGTTCAGGGTTATCATATAACTTGGATTTCGACAACGAAGAAAAGAAAGGCGATCAATTTTTCGAGGATAAAGGCGTACGTATGGCTTTGGATATGAAATCATTTTTATACCTGGCCGGTACCGAGCTTGATTTCTCTGATGGGTTGAACGGTAAAGGTTTCAACTTCCATAACCCTAACGCCAGCCGCACCTGCGGCTGCGGCGAAAGCTTTTCGGTATAAATTATATTATTTATATAAAAAAAAGGGCATCTACAATGCCCTTTTTTTTATATAGAATCTTTGCTTTTAATTAGCTGTAGAAAACTTAATAAGGTGATTCTCCCCTAAGCATGCGCGATACCCTTTCATTTATAACTTGAGACAAAGTAAAATTCAATTTTTTAATCCAAGGATTTCCATCGCGGTTCTCATATAACTCGGCCACATGAATCACAGGGTCCTCCTGATTCTCGTCTAAATACACAAATTGAAATTGCTCACCACCATCAAGTACCTCAAATATGTAAAAGGGCCGGGGAATGCTGCAGTAATACTCATATTCCGGATCAATCATTAATGCTCTTACATGCTCCTGCATTTCCTGCTGTGTTTCATTCAATCCGGTATCTACCACATAACAATACTGACCTGCTAAGTACAATAGCTCGCGCAAAGCAGCAGGAAAGTTCTTTCCTCCATTATATTGCTGCTCCAATTGTTCAACTTGCTCTAAAGTAAGTGGCTCAAGAGTAAGGGCAGAATTTTTAGGGCTTGCCCGGTGATTGTTCAGCTGTGTTTGATAATTTATGGTCATGGTTAATCAATTAAGAGGACTAAAGAGCAAATAATGAATACAATATAGAAATGTAATATCACTTAAAGGGAAAGATAGAATCTACTTTCTAAACAAACAGCCATTTTAAATCCATCAAAATATCGAAAGCTATTTACAGCATATGCTAAACAGTTTTTTAACAAAACCTGTTTAGCTAATACTCCGATATCGATACCCTTTGTTTTTATTAACAATTACTTTAAGTTTGTTCAATAAACCCGATTAAAACCTAGATGAACCCGGTTAAATCCCATTTTACGGTACCTGACCTGATACGCAATACGGTAGCAACACTTCATCCCGACAGCCATACTTTTATGACACATAAGGTAGGCGCCAATTGGGTAGATATTTCCTACCGCGAGACTTTAGACAAGGCGGATGCCATCTCGGCATGGTTGCTGGATATGGGTATTCAAAAAGGCGACCGGTTAGGTTTGCTGATTGAAAACGGCCCCGATTATATTTATTTTGACCAGGCCATACAGCAAATCGGCGCGGTAAATGCCTCTATTTACCCCACCCTTACTGAATCAGAAACCGAATATATCATCAACGATTCGGGTATGAAGGCCATTTTGGTGGGCAACCCCTTCCTATTGCGAAAAGTGTTGAAGGTGGCTAACAATTGCCCTACATTGCTGCGTATCATCCCTGCTTTTGATGATTACGCCAAATACACCGAGAAGGTAAGCCTCAACGCCGGTATACTCAGCTTTGCTAAACTCATAGCCGAGGGCAAAGCCGTAGTGGAACAATACCGCCAGGCCATAGATATTGCCCGCGAGGCCGTATTACCATCCGATTTGTCCTGCCTTATTTATACATCGGGTACCACAGGTATTCCCAAAGGCGTAATGCTGACACACAGCAACTTTGTATTAACCGTTCAGGAAGGATTGAACCAGATACCGAACGTGGAGCCAACGGATACCTTTTTGTCTTTTCTGCCGCTATCACACGTATTTGAAAGAGCAGCAACCTATTACATTTGTACCGGTGCCGGTTGCCGTATTGCTTTTTCGCAAAGTTTAGAATTGCTGGCCAAAAACATGGCCGAAATTAAGCCGACTATCATGAACTGCGTACCCCGCTTACTCGAGCGCATACATGACAAGGCCATTAAAAGCGGCACCTCGGCAGGTGGTATTAAAACCAAAATATTTTTGTGGGCTTTCCGTATCGGCGAGAAACACCGTAAAGTGCTGGAAGCCGGTAAGAAGCCGGGCTTTATACTGAGCCAACAGCATAAAATTGCCGAAAAACTGGTATTCAGCAAAATCAAGGAAAAAACGGGCGGACAAATAAAATTCCTCATTTCGGGCGGCGGTGCACTCCCTAAGCAGGTAGGCGAATTTTTTGGCAACCTGGGCATCCGCATTTTAGAGGGCTTTGGCTTAACCGAAACTACCGGCCCGATGGCCGTAACTGAGTTTGACCGCCAAGTATACGGTACCGCCGGCCGCATTATGCCGGGCACAGAGGTAGCAATACAAAACATTGATACCCGCCGTATCTATACCATTCAAAGCCACGAGTCGTTCAACCCTGATTATCAATCGGAAGAAGGTGAAATCCTGATCCGCGGCATATCGGTAATGAAAGGTTACTGGAATAAGCCCGAGGAAACTAAGGCCGCTATTGATACCGACGGCTGGTTCCATACCGGTGATATCGGGCGCTTCTTTAAGGGCAACATCCAGATTACCGACCGTTTGAAGAACATGCTGGTGAATGCTTACGGCAAAAACATTTACCCTACCCCGGTAGAAAACGCCTACCTGAAGAGCCCCAAAATTGAAGGTGTGTTTTTAGTAGGTGATAAACGGGAGTATGTAACCGCCATTATTATTCCTTCGCGTGATCTGTTGCAGGAGACATTCCATTTAAAGGATGATTTCTTCAATCAACCCAACCAATTTATTGACAACAAAGAAATTACAGATTGGATCAATCAGGACATCCGCAAATTATCCAACGAGTTGGCCAAATTTGAGCGCATCAAAAACTTTGTAATCAAACGCAATCCGTTCAGTATGGAGGAGGGCGAAATTACCGTAACCATGAAAGCCAAGCGTAAAGTGATTGAAAAGAAATACGCACAGGTTATTGATGAGATGTACTTACAGGAAGCAGAAGCTGATTAGTACTATTCAACGCAAACTTTGAGGGGCTAAAATATAAATACTTTATCCCCTTTTTTATTCATGAGCTTTTTTTGAAAACCAATTCATCCGTTTTGTCGTAAAACGATGAAAAGTATAAAAGCAAGTCCCTATAAAGGGTTTACACTTCACATTTAATTTTACGACATGAATAAATTTTTTACCTGCGCATTGCTGTCCGGCATCGTTGCCTTTTCATCGTGCCGAAAAAGCCTCTACACCAACAAAGATGATGGTACGGCCCCCGGCCAAAACACATCAAAAGCTGCTCCTGATGGCTTTAACTACAAAACCTCAAAGGATGTAAGCTTAAATCTCACGTTGCTTACCAATCAAAACACCGCATTACCGGGCGTAGTGGTAAGTGTTTACCTGCCTAACAGCAACGCTCCGATTTACAAAGGAGTAACCAACAGTGCTGGTTTACTACAGGGTACGGTTACCGTTCCATCATCAGTAACCAGCCTCATCATTGATCCGGCCTATGTGGGCTTGATGCGTAATGCACAGGGTGTTATTTCATCCGGCAACAGTATTACAGCCACTATTGGCGGTGCAAACAGTTTCAGCGGTGATATACAGGCTGAAAACATTGCAACTTCCGCACCCGGCGGTGGTGGTAGCACGCTGACTACCCTCGCTGTATCTTCTGCAGGTATTACCTTTGCATATCCTAGTCCTTATAATAGTTCATCTGATGCCAATTTAAATACCTCAACTTATCCGCTCAAGTTAGGCCGGCCTGCATACCTTGAGCCAAATCCGGATGTGATTAGCAGTGGTTTGTTATCTTATGTAAACGCCTCCCTACCCGAAGGCAAACCGCTGACCACCACACACCCCGACTACCTGAAAACCAGCGCTACTTCCGATATCAATGTAACCGCCACTTCTGATGTATGGATTACCTATGTATCAGAAGGTGCCGGCAACATGAATTCGCTGGCCTATTTCACTTACCCCACCGGCAATCCGCCAACCGATGTGAGCAACATCAGCAGAGCGACCATTATTTTTGCTAATGCTTCAGGCTACGGCTCCGGCGGCGGTTTGAAATCCGGCGACAAGGTAAAGTTAGGCCGCTTTAATGCAGGCACGTCCATCGGCTTCGTCCTGATTCAGAACGCCTGGACAGGCAGTGGTATCACAGTATCAAATACCAAATATTACTCTGATTATCTGTTAAATCCGGAAACCAATGTAAACTCGAAAAAGCATACCGTTACCTTGTATGATGATGTGCATAAGCTGTTCCTGATTGGCTTTGAGGATTTGAACCGCCAGGGAACGTCTGATGATGACTTTAATGATTTGGTGATTTACGCCAGCGCCAACCCGGTTACGGCCATCTCTACTGGTGGCGTGCCCGAAATTGACAAAGGTGGCGATGCCGATGGCGATACTGTTCCTGATGAGTTGGATGCCTTCCCGAATGACGCGTCACGCGCTTACGTAAGCTACTACCCTTCGCAAACCGGCTATGCTACTATTGCTTTTGAAGATAACTGGCCCTTTAAAGGCGATTATGATTTAAATGACCTGGTGGTAAATTATCGCTATACTTTTACCAGCAACTATAAAAACCAGGTGGTTGATGTTACCGGCGAATTTGCCCCGGTGGCATCAGGCGCTACTTACCGCAACGGCTTCGGCGTTCAGCTGCCGGTATTGGCCAGCGAGGTACAATCGGTATCCGGTCAGCAAAACAATATCAGCAACTACATTACTTTTGCAGGTAACGGTGTAGAAGCCGGCCAGAGCAAAGCGGTAATCATTCCGTTTGATAACAGCGAAGCGCTGATTAAAAATTCTGATAATTCATCATTTGTAAATACAACCAACAGCAAGAGCAAAGTATTGGGCGCTGCTGCTACCATTAAGGTCACTTTCAACTCGCCTATTGATGCGGCCAGATTACTCGTATCCAGTTTCAACCCCTTCCTGATCAGCAACTTGCGCCGCGAGTATGAGGTACACTTGCCAGGATATGCCCCAACTGATAAGGTCAATATGAAACTGTTCGGCACTGCTGACGATGCTTCAGCACCTGCAAGCGGTAAGTATTATATCTCATCAGCCAACTGGCCCTGGGCGTTAAACTTTACTACGCAATTTAGTTACCCCATTGAGGGAGAAGCCATCAATGCTGCTTACCTGCATTTCTCAGACTGGGCATCATCAGGCGGTACCAACTACCCTGATTGGTACAGCAATACAAGCCCCGGCTTTGTTGACCTGACAAAAATTTTCACGAAGTAAACAATGTTTAAAACAGAAAGCCGCTTTCAACAAAAGCGGCTTTCTGTTTTAAGTACCATGCCTGATGGCTGTTTGCAATTAACACTGCCTAACATCACCGAAAAAACGCTATTTTTGCGCCTTAAATTCAGCATAACTAACTATGAGTATTGCAGCCTTGTCTGAACAGGAAATTATTCGTCGCGAGTCATTACAACAGCTTCGTGCATTGGGCATTAACCCCTATCCTGCCGAAGCTTACCAGGTAACCGCCTTCGCGAAGGATATTAAAGATAATTTCAATAATAACCCTGAAGCTTACAAAGAAGTAACCCTTGCCGGCCGTATCATGATACGCCGCATCATGGGCAATGCTTCGTTCGCCGAACTTCAGGACTCTACTGGCCGTATTCAGGTTTATATCAAACGTGACGAGATTGCCCCTGGTGACGATAAAACCCTTTATAATACTGTCTTTAAAAAGCTTTTAGACATTGGCGATTATATTGGTGTAAAAGGGTACGTTTTCCTTACTCAAACCGGTGAAATTTCGGTACATGCACAAGAATTAGTATTACTTTCAAAATCTTTAAAACCACTTCCTATAGTAAGAAGAGATGATGACGGCAATATTTATGATAGCTTTACCGACCCCGAGTTGCGTTACCGCCAGCGTTATGTGGATTTAACGGTCAATCCAGATTATAAGCAGATCTTCATCAACCGCTCAAAAGTAATCAGCGCCATGCGTAACTACTTCAATGCACAGGGCTGGATGGAGGTGGAAACGCCTATTCTGCAAGCGGTGCACGGCGGCGCGGCGGCGCGTCCGTTCAATACGCATCACAATACCTTGGATATGCCTTTGTTCCTTCGTATTGCCAATGAGTTGTATTTAAAGCGACTGATTGTGGCTGGTTTTGACGGCGTGTATGAGTTTGGCAAAATGTTTCGTAACGAGGGTATGGACCGTACCCATAACCCGGAATTTACCGGCATGGAAATCTATGTAGCCTATAAAGATTATATCTGGATGATGGCCATGGTAGAGGAGTGCCTGGAAATAGTAGCCAAGGCCGTACATGGCACTGCAACAGTTAAAGTTGGCGAGCATGAAATTAACTTTGCCGGCCCTTACGAAAAGCTGTCGATGTATGAGTCTATCGAGAAATACACCGGTATTGATGTATCGGCGATGGACGAAGCAGCCCTACGCCAAACCTGCCGCGATTTAGCCATTGAGGTAGATGCCAGCATGGGTAAAGGCAAACTGATTGACGAGATATTCAGCGCCAAAGTAGAGGCCAATCTGATACAACCTACTTATATTACCGACTACCCTATTGAAATGACGCCGCTGGCCAAAAAGCACCGCAGCAAAGAGGGCTTGGTAGAGCGTTTCGAGCTGTTTGTAAACGGTAAAGAAATCGCCAACGCCTATTCGGAGCTGAACGACCCTATTGACCAGCGCGAACGCTTAGAAGATCAATTATTATTAGCCGGCCGCGGCGATGAGGAAGCCATGGCGATGGATGAGGACTTTTTACGTGCCCTGGAGTACGGTATGCCGCCCACATCGGGCCTTGGTATAGGCATTGACCGTTTGGTAATGCTGATGACCAACCAAAGCACCATCCAGGAAGTATTATTCTTCCCGCAAATGCGCCCTGAAAAGAAGGCTAAAGTAATAACTATCGACGATTTCGTAAACATCGGCGTTCCTGCTGAGTGGGTACCTGTAATTAATAAAATGGGTTTTAATACGCCTGATGAGTTAAAAGCTGCTAACCCGAACAAAGTATTTAATGATTTGGGCGGTATGCGTAAAAAACTTAAATTGAATGATTTGGCAATGCCAACTAAAGAGGAAGTGATGGCTTGGTTTGCGTAAGCTGACAACCTGTCTTTTCATTCTGAGCAAAAGCGAAGAACCTATAGGTTAACACACATCTTATAGGCTCTTCGCTTTTCGTTTATATCGCTACCACTGTCACCCTGAGGTACTCGAAGGGTAGATGTAGAGCCATTCATAGCAGCAGCCTGTGCACCCCATGTTTCGAGTGCCTCAGCATGACAGGTGTTGGTTTGCATGCAGAGCTGGCTCAGTACAGATGCTTTCTTATCAATCAGCATGACAACGGTGATTTCCTTCACAGTATTGTTGCTAATAATTCAAATTCCCTTTTCACGAAATAAATCTTAACAGAAACTTAATTTCTTTATAACTTCACCTTCACACATTTCGCATAGCTTTATAAAAACACGTATAAGACTATGTATTCAGCTCTTGAAATTACCGACAAAGAGTTCTTGATAAAACTTGACCGCAGCAAATTCAATATCAATTTGATTCGTACGCTGCTGAAAATTGTGGAGGTGTCTAACCCATCAGATGTTGAAGAACGCATTGACCACCGGATGGAATTGAACAAAAGCAACTCACTGGAACCGGACTACTTCGGCAACCTGGAAGAAAAATAGCCTGTTTGCTTTGAGCAAACAGGCTATCCTTATATTCTTCAGTAAGCAGGCTTTTAATCAATAACCCCTGAAACCGCGTTGAACTTGCTTGTCCATTTGGTTCAATTGGCCCTTCATCTGCTTAATCTGGTCGGCCAGTAATTTATTTTTATCTTCTTTGCTGGCTTCTGACAGGTACATCTGAGCTTCGCGCTTATTACGCTTGGCCATTGAGATACCGGCTAAACTCAACTTAGCCAGGGCTGTGTTGTGAGACATGCCCATACCCAATGTCAGAGCTTTCTTAAAGTATTTCTCTGATTTCAGTGGCGCCTTACGCGATTCAATTAATCCTAACAATAAGTTGTAATAACCGTGCTGCTTGCGGTGCAGTTGCTTTTCATAATCAGTCACTTTTAACAACCAGCTTTCGGCCTCATCAGCTTTTTCCTTGCGCAAAAAGTACTGGGCAATAATCATGTTTTCGTTGAAAAAGAAACTCAGCAACACCAAGCCACCAATCAGCAGCACCGGTATACCCCAGCCCCAGTGGCCGAAAACAGTTAGTGCCACAGCAGCGCCCATAATTACACAGGCAATAACTAAACGAACAATATTTGACATCTATTTGTATTTATCCAATTGATATGCAAATATCCGTTTATTTGCACGCTTAAGCAACGAGTAATATAAAATATTATGGCAGTAGATTTGGAACCATCCTGGCTTGAAGTTTTGCACGAAGAGTTTGATAAACCTTACATGGTTAAGCTTCGCGAATTTTTGAAACAGGAAAAAGAAGCGGGCGTTAAAGTATATCCTAAAGGCAGCGATATTTTTAATGCTTTTAACAAAACTCCGTTCAGCAACTTAAAAGCAGTCATTTTAGGGCAAGACCCTTACCATGGTGCCAATCAGGCCATTGGCTTATCTTTCGCTGTTAACAAAGGTGTTACTGTTCCGCCTTCATTAAAAAACATTTATAAAGAATTGCAAACTGATATTCCGGGCTTTACAATTCCCGCACATGGCGATTTAACCGAATGGGCAGAACAGGGCGTAATGCTACTGAATGCTACCCTCACAGTGCAGGCCGGCAAGCCGGGCTCGCATCAGAAAAAAGGCTGGGAAATATTCACTGATACGGTGATCAAAAAAATATCTGAAGAAAAAGAAGGTATTGTTTTCTTGCTCTGGGGCAAATTTGCCCAGGCGAAAGAGGAATTAATTGATACCACCAAACACCATGTACTAAAGGCTGCCCACCCCTCTCCTTACTCGGCCGATAACGGTTTCTTCGGCTGCCACCACTTCTCGAAAACCAATGCCATTTTAGAGCAGGAAGGCAAGCAGCCCATTGACTGGCAGATACATTAAGAAAAGAGAGTTAAGAATTAAGAGCCAAGAATCAAGTTTTTGGGACAAATAAAAAGAGAAAGGACAAAAGATAAAGGAAATTGTAACCTTTGTCTTTTGTCCTTTCTCTTTGTTCAAAAGCCTATCTTGATTCTTGATTCTATCATCAGTATTCCAGCGGCACAATCGGCTCCTTTTTGCTGGTGGACATGATCATCATGGTTTGGAAAGTTTTCACCACCGAAATACGGCTGATTTTTTCCATAATGAGCTGTTCGTACGATTTGATATCACGCACATATACTTTTAACAGGAAGTCGCACTGCCCGGTTACGTGGTGGCACTCGGTTACTTCTTTAATATGCTGTATCTCGTTTAAAAACGTTTGTATGGTATTGCTCTTATGAAAATCGAGTGATACCTGGATGAAAGTTTTAATGCCTAAGCCCAGTTTTTCTTCATCAACCAAGGCATGATAACTTTTGATATAAGCTGCATTTTCCAGCTTCCGAACCCGCTCGAGTGTAGGTGCAGGCGACAACCCAATTTCATTAGAAAGCTGTAAATTGGTTATGCGGCCGTTTTCCTGAAGTATCTTTAAAATCTGAAGGTCTATCTTATCGAGTTCATTCGCCATAGCTCAAAATTAGAACAAATATTTAAAACCGAAATATAATTTTATTCAGGGAATATTTCACCGAAACAAATTTTAATTATAAAACTCTGTTGAATGGCACCTTAGTATAAATTCTGGATGTAATAAATTAAGTTTCATCATTTATCGAATATCCGAATATATTAAATTAGGCAATCCTAATTTATATTTATATATTGTCCATCAACTAAAATACATCTTACTTGTTAAGCTTGATAAATGAACACACTTCATGGCGAATCTTTAGGCGACGTACACAGCTCTGTAAATACCGAAAATAAATCCGGCTGGCGAAAGGCACTGGCTTTTATTGGCCCGGCCTACCTCATCAGCGTTGGCTACATGGACCCGGGTAACTGGGCTACTGATTTAGCCGCAGGCAGTCAGTTTGGCTACCGTCTTATTTGGGTGCTGCTGCTCTCTAACCTCATCGCCTTACTGCTGCAGAACTTAAGTTCGAGGTTAGGTATTGTAAGAGGGGTAGATTTAGCCCAGGCTTCCAAAAAAGCGTACCCGCGTTTTGTTAATTTCTGTCTCTTTATTTTAGCTCAAACCGCCATTATTGCCTGTGACTTAGCCGAGGTAATCGGTATGGCCATTGGTTTGCAACTGCTGTTTCATTTACCTTTAATTGCGGGCGTGCTCATTAGTTTAACCGATACGCTGCTGCTGCTGTTTTTGATGAACAAAGGCATGCGCAAACTCGAAGGCTTTATTGTATCGCTGATATTCATCATCGGATTATCGTTTCTCACTGAGATGTTTATTGTAAAGCCGGTTTTTCATGATGTAATCAAAGGCTTTGTGCCGCATACGCTTTCTAACAGCGCGCTTTACATTGCCATTGGCATTATAGGTGCAACGGTAATGCCGCATAATTTATACCTGCATTCATCGCTGGTACAAACCCGCAAAATCAGTCGTACAGATGAGGGGATTAAGGATGCACTTCGATTTAATTTATGGGATACTACCATAGCGCTTAACCTGGCTTTTTTTGTGAATGCTGCTATTTTGATATTAGCTGCATCAGCATTTTTTAACCGGGGCTTTATCCATGTGGCCGAGATAAAAGATGCACATAAATTGCTAAACAACCTGTTCGGCAGTATGGCCCCGGCTTTGTTTGCCATTGCTTTGATAGCCGCCGGGCAAAGCTCAACGGTAACGGGTACCTTAGCCGGGCAAATTATTATGGAGGGCCACATTAACCTCCGCATTACGCCCTGGCTGCGCCGCTTAATTACCCGCCTGCTGGCTATTGTACCTGCTATATTTACGGTAGTATATTCGGGCGAAGAAGGATTAAACAATTTATTGGTATTGAGCCAGGTAATACTCAGTTTGCAATTGGGCTTTGCGGTAATACCGCTGGTGATATTTACGTCAGACAAACGACGAATGGGCAATTTCGCTATCAGCAAACCTACCCAATTGCTTGCCTGGTTCTTCGCCATCCTGATTGTTGGCCTTAACGCCCGCCTGGTGATTGAACAAATTGGGGAATGGAGTAAAGCGGGCATATCATTAACCATTATTCATTGGGTAATTGTTCCTGTAGCTATCGGACTGGCTTTACTGCTGCTGTATGTTATGCTTCAGCCTCTGCTGGCCAAGCATAAAGAAGATGCCGTGTTTATTCCGCATGGCATTGCCCGCACCATTGATAACCTGAACCCGATTACCTACAGTCATATTGGCATCACCATTGATTTTTCTAAAAACGACCAGGATACGTTACGCCACGCCCTTACACAAGGCGGTAAAGAGGCGCTTTATACTTTAATCCACGTAGTTGAAACTGCCGGCGCCCGCTATCATGGTACAGAAACTATGGATCAGGAAACGCAAAGCGACGCTAATAACCTGGATAAATATGTGCAGATTGTAAATGGCATGGGCTATAAGGCTGAAGCCAAAATAGGTTACGGTAATACCTCTGATGCCATAGCAGGCATTGTAAAAAAAGAGCGTATTCAGTTTTTGGTGATGGGTTCACACGGGCACAAAGTATTGAAGGATTTAATATTTGGTACTACGGTAAATTCGGTACGGCACAAAGTAAATATCCCGGTGTTGATAGTTAAGCCGCAAATGCGCTAAATTTGCCTTTCTTTACCTTTTGAAAAATGAGTGATCAAAACGTTTACATCAAAAATAAAAAAGCCTACTTTGAGTATCATGTGCTTGATAAATACACGGCAGGCATCAAGCTGTTAGGTACCGAAATTAAATCCATACGTGAAGGTAAAGCGAACATTAATGATGCTTTTTGCACCTTTATTGATGAAATTTTATACGTACGCAATCTGCACATTGCCGAGTACTCACACGGCTCGTTTTACAACCACGAAGCCAAACGCGACCGCGCCTTGCTACTGCAGAAGAAAGAGCTAAAAAAATTAAAAACCCGCACCCAGGAAAAAGGCCTCACCATTATTCCACTGGCCATCTTCATCAGCGACCGAGGCTTTGCCAAACTCGAAATTGGCCTGGCCCAAGGCAAAAAAGCCTTCGACAAACGCGAAACTATGAAGGAGAGGGATGTGAAAGTGGAGATGGATAGGGCAATGAAGAGATAGTTTTTGGTAGTGCTTTATGTTCGTTGATGTTCTTTTGTCTTGATACAAAAGAACCAAAAAATCAAGTACAGCCCCGTAAGGCTTTTTTGCCGCCGAGGCCTGCCCTGCAAAGGCAAGCAGCACCACAGGCTGTTTAGTGTTTGCGTATGAACAGACGGTGCTTTAATGAGTGGTAGTGCAAACACTAAAAGGCCTTTCCCCTACGCTCAGGGCCATCATGTGCTGCCAGCATTTCGCCCAAAGCTGGAGGGGCTGACGGGGAAAGGAGAATCAAGAGCCAAGAAACAGAATTTGAGAATGAACAGAATGCTTAACATCCCCCGCGTCATTGCGAGGAACGGGCGCCATCTCTATACGTCAAGTAAAGGCACTGAGCAGAGAGATTGCTTCGTTCCTCGCAATGACGTGCTTAAACAAAATACCTCTCTACCCAGGCGCGGTGGGCTGGCAGAAACCGCCCGGGCCATGCGGTGGCCTTGCGCGGGGAAGGATTGTTTCTGCCTTGATTTTTTGTTACTTTTTGATCAAGCAAAAAGTAAACTGCCAATCAGCACAGCACAAACTCAAAACAAGCCATAGCCGCACTAAAACACAAACTACCAGGCTTTATCCCCTACCAAAGGCACAAACCTGAAGGTATCAAATATCACCCGCTCGTAGTCGTTTTCGGCAACCTTGAGTACAGTTACCATTTTTTGTTCCTGCTCGTTCCCTACCGGAATAACCAGTATACCGCCAATGGTTAACTGCTTTAATAATAAATCGGGTACTGTTGGCGCACCGGCAGTCACAATAATTTTATCGTAGGGGGCATGCTCGGCAATACCTCTTGAACCATCACCTAAAAAAAACCGGGGATGATAGCCCATATGGGGCAACACCTGGGTAGTGCGCTCATAAAGGCTTTGCTGGCGCTCAATGGTATATACAGTGGCACCCAACTCTAATAATATACAAGTTTGATAACCCGACCCTGTACCTATTTCCAGTACTTTGTCGCCGCGTTTAATATGCAGTAATTGCGTTTGGTAGGCTACCGTATAAGGCTGTGATATAGTTTGGCCGGCACCAATGGGGAAAGCAATGTCCTTGTAAGCCTGTGCCCAAAAGGTTTCATCAAAAAAGAAATGGCGTGGCACTTTACCTATGGCTTTAAGTACCTGCTCATCTTCAATACCCTTCTTTTTCAATACATCAACCAGCCGTTTGCGGGCACCTTTTTCACGGTAATTATCTATAAACTTATATGCCATTGCCGTAACAAAATTAGCTAAATTAATTAGCCTTAAAGTATCATGAGCGCATTAATCTGCCCAATAATGCTTAATTCATTGAAACTTAATCTGATGAATTTATTTTGACTTCAAAGCCAAACAAAATGTTCAAATCGCAGGTAGTGTAGCATAGTAACCTCTCTGATCGTAGTAAGGTGTAATATGTCTTCCATCAAAAATCTCTTTTGGCTTAAAATGGGCGTAATCATCTGGATAATATCCGGTACGCTAATATTTGGCTGCAAGAGAACCCGCCACCCACTGGAAGCAGATGCTACCTTGCAATATAGCGGCAGCGTAGCTGCGGATGGATGCGACTGGCTGATAAAAACCACAAATGGTGCTACTTATCATGCCGACAATCTCAGCAACGATTTTAAAACCAACAGCCTGAAAGTACATATCAAATACACGCTGCTGAACACTAAATTTCAATGCGGTTTGTCTCCGGATAATGCTTACCCGGTAATTCATATCGAAGAAATCAAACGGAATTAATACGGGTCTACATCTGGTTGTACCAAACTACCTTTGCTCAATTTGGTGGTTTGATATTGCAGTATGACCTCACGGATAATGGTTTTCACTTTTGCCAGCGAAACCCCTTCACGCTCGAACTTGAGCATTACAGATTTAATGTAAAAACTACGTATGCGGCTGATGAGCGGAAACTCCGGACCTACCACCCGGTCGCCAAAATGCTTGCGCAGTTCCCCAGCTATATAATCGGCCTGCAAGGTAAGCTGATCAGGGTCGCGGTGCTTGATATCAAATTGTATAATGCGATAAAACGGCGGGTATTTAAACGTTTTACGCTCTTCTATTTCGGTAAAGTATAAATCCTTATAATCATTAGCGATTACCTGCTGAATTACCCGGTGCTCAGGGTTATACGTTTGGATAACCACCTTCCCCTGCTTACCCCGGCGCCCGGCCCGGCCGCTCACCTGGGCCAGCATTTGAAAGCTGCGCTCGTTTGCACGATAATCCGGATATTTGAGTAAGCTATCGGCATTGATGATACCAATTACCGTAACATCAGAAAAATCTAATCCTTTAGCTACCATTTGCGTACCTACCAATATATCTATACGCTTTTCTTCCAGTTCATTTAAAATAGTTTGGTAGGCGTTACGTGCACGGGTGGTATCCAAATCCATACGGGCAATGCGCACTTTGGGCAGCAGTATGCTTAACTCATCCTCAATTTTTTCTGTACCGAAGCCTTTGTATTCCAGGTGGGTTGAACCGCAAGCCGGGCAAATGTTCAGCGTGTCCTCTTTGTAGCCGCAGTAGTGGCAGTGCAATTTGCGGCTGCTTTTATGGTAAGTTAAACTTACATCGCAATTGATACAGCGCGGGGTAAAAGCACATATTTTGCAAATTAATACCGGTGCATAGCCCCGGCGGTTCTGAAACAGGATGACCTGCTCTTTATGCTCAACAGCCTTCTGCATATCTTCCATCAGTACGCCTGTAAAGTGCGACTGCATGGTTTTGCGCTTGGTTTCTTCGGTGATGCTTACCACCTCAATTTGCGGCAGACTTACGCCACCAAAGCGTTCCGTCATTTCGGCAAAACCATATTTATGGGTACGGGCATTGTAGTAAGATTCGATAGATGGCGTAGCCGAACCTAATAATACTTTAGCCCCGAACCGGCTGGCTAAATAGATAGCAGCATCGCGGGCGTTATAGCGGGGGGCAGGGTCAAATTGCTTGTAAGAGGTTTCATGCTCCTCATCAATAATAATTAAACCAATATTATCAAAAGGCAAAAACACAGCCGAGCGTGCGCCCAGTACCACTTTGTATTCGTGATTAAGTATTTTATGCCATACTTCTACCCGCTCATTATCATTAAACCGCGAATGATAAATACCAATATCATTACCGAAAAACTTACGCAGGCGCTCAATGACATGCGTGGTCAAGGCAATTTCGGGCAGCAAGTATAATACCTGTTTACCGGATTGTATCACCTCCTCCACCAGCCGGATATAAACTTGCGTTTTACCCGATGAAGTAACACCGTGCAATAACACTACATCCTTCTCCTCAAACTGCTGCCTGATGGAGTCAACCGCAGCCTGTTGCGATTCATTCAACTCAAAAGTAGCAGGGGTTTGCTGCTGCTCGTAGTACAAGCGGCTTACGTTTTTATCCTCTGCAAAAAATATTTCTTTGTCGGTTAAGGCTTTAATTACCTGACTATTTACATCCGCTGCTTCGGCCAAGTCATTTTTTGAAACCATGTGCTGCTCACGGCTCAGCTTGATAAAGGCCAGCACGGCATCCGCCTGCTTTGGCGCCCGCTTCTCAAGAATGGCAAACAGTTCACGCAGCTTTTCCTGATCCTGATAAACAGGGTTGAGTGTAAGATAGGTACGTTTACGAGGCTTGTACTTCTCGTTAACTTCTTCAGATATATTGACAATATTTTTTTCGAACAGGCCTTTCAATAAAGGCATCACGGTTTTCTGCCCCAGCAACTTCACAATATCGCTTACCGAAAGCTCAGGCTGAATATCGAGTGCATCTACAATCAGGTATTCCTTGTCGTGCAGTATGGCGCGGTCAAATTCAATATCGCGGTTCAACATAATGCGGGTTTCGCTGGCCAGCTTTAGTGCAGCAGGCAGCGCAGCATTCATTACTTCGCCGGTATTGCACAAATAATAATCGGCCATCCATTGCCAAAATTGCAGTTGCTGCGGGGTAACTACGGGCTGGTCATCCAAAATCTCCATCAGGTATTTGGCTTCATAGCGTTCCGGGGCCCTGTCGGTAACTGCGGCTACAATTGCAGTATACAACTTACTCTTACCAAACTGCACCACCACGCGCTTACCTACTGCAATGGCGCTGTTAAGCTCATAAGGCACACGGTAAGTATAATTCTTTGCTATCGCGAGAGGTAAAATCACCTCAGCAAACAGCGTTAAACGATCGGTATGGTGGGTATCAGTAAATTCGAGTGTCATGTTATAATTACTTCCTCAACGCAGCGATGGCCAGCATTGCCCAGCCCGCAATAAACAGCAATCCGCCAACGGGCGTAATCGGGCCCATAATTTTCAACCAGTCCCACTTCAACACTTCCCTGCAAGACAATAAATATAAGGAGCCGGAGAAAAACAGAATACCTAAAGTAAAGCACCAATAGCTGGCATAAACCAGGTTTCCTTTGGCGAGAGGCAGTGCTGCTAATAGCAATAACGCAAAAACGTGGTAAAAATGATATTGTACACCTTTGTTCCAGATTTCGATTTGTTGCGGCTGCAGATAAGCGCGCAGGCCATGTGCACCAAAGGCACCTAACACTACTGCCAGCACACCAAGTACGGCAGCAGTAAAAATAATTTGTTTATCCATGTGGGTAAGTGTAGCTAAAGTATCAAAAACCACTAAGTTATTTATGGCTGCAAAGTAAAAAATATACATTTGCATCACCTCGCTCATGAAGAAACTAATTGCGCTGACCATCCTGTTAATTGCTGCCATTACCGTGGTTACGCTGCTGTATTTCAAAAATCTGCATGTGCCCGGGCGCGATACGGAACGCATTATGGAATCCATACCGGCGGATGCAGCCCTGATTATGGGTATTAATAACGATGACAGCTTTTATGACGTATATGATAGCAGCGCCTTATTTACAGCTTTGGCAGGCACCGAACAGTTACATGAATTAAAGATATTACGCCAGCAACTGCTGCACAGCGCACTTTTAAATACGCATTTTAACAACCAAACCTTATATGTTTCCGTTCATGCCGGAGGCAACCTGCTGCTTACCTTTAGCAGTAATCATACATTACCTGTAAACCAACTTGCGGCCTTACTTAAACAAAATAAAGGGGTAGCTAATGTTACACCGCAAACTTTTAGCGGCAACAAAGGCTTATCCATTCAACTAACAGGGCTGAACCGTCCTTTTCAGCTGATAGAACGGGGGAAGGACATTTATTCAGGCAGTTTTTCGCCCGAAGTAATTGAAGCTATAAGCAAATCTTTAACCCAAAAAAGCCGGTTTAAGCCCCTGCCCGATCAGCAACAAGGTAACGTATTGGCCAACTTATATATCAATTATGCTGCCTTTAACCCGCTTGTGGGACATTGGTTTAAAGCTGCCAACGCAGATTTTATAAACCCCCTAACCGCACTGCCCGCACAGGCCGCGCTCACACTCAATTATAAAAGCGATGCATTAATGTTTAACGGATATACTTCTATTGAACCTAGATCACCGGCTACTTATCTTACCCTATTTGCCAATCAGCAACCCTATGTGAGCGAGCTTAAAAGTATTTTTCCGCTCATTACCGCTTACAGCACCTGCTTTTCGGTATCTGACCCTGCCCTGTTTCAACACAATTTGGTGCAATGGCAAAACAGGGCCGGCTTGAAGCCAGAGCGGGATGCCTTGCTGCAGCAAATAAAAAGTGAAACAGGCGTTGATGCAGCCGGTGATTTTAACAGCCAGCTTGGAAATGAATTTGCTATTGTTACTACCCGTTTTGATGAAAAAATAGCTATTATTCAGCTTAAAAACGGTTCAAAACTACTACCGTCGCTGGCTAATATCAGCATTGCTACAGAAGATAACACCGGCAGGTTTAATTACAATAAACTGCCGTTTTTCTTGCTGGGCGATGCATTCAGCGCTTTTAAACGCCCTTATTTTTGGATTACCGATAACTACCTCTTTTTAGCCAATACGGCTGCTGCTTTAAAAAACTATCAGGCTATCTACAGTCAGCGTACTTTTTTGCCGGGCAATAACCGGTTTAATGAGTTTAGTAACCTGATGAGCGAACGTAGCAACATTTGCTTTTTTATTAACTATAAAAACGCAGCACAGCTGTTAAAACGCGATTTGCAACCTGCCGCTTATCAAACCCTTTACCCAAAAGATAAAAATGCAGGTTCGTATTACGCAGGCTCATACCAGCTCAGCAGTGCCGACAAACAGTTTTACACCAACCTGTGCCTGCAGTTGAACAAACCCGATACGGTGCTATCTAAATAAATTAATATCTTAGGCCTAACTTAATTACAATTTAGCCGTTAAAGCAAAAAGCTGCAAAAGCAGCTTTTTATACTTAATTACCCTGGCAAACCCGGTTACTAAATGAACAAATTTTTACTGAGTTTACTACTTACTTTATGCTGTGCCACCGCCTTTGCCCAGCGTTACTCGCAATACAATACCGGCACCTTATACGATTCGTTTGAAAACCCTGCACAACGCGCCTTCATTCCCGACTCGAGCCGTGGGGTCGCCTTCAATTTTCTGATTCCTTCATTTAACTCTTATAGCCTGCTAACAGGCAATTCGCAGAGTGCTCTTTTACAACGGGCTTTTGTAGGTAATTATGCCGTACGCGATTCGTCTCGCCTGCTGCCCACCAGCACCAAAAGCAGTCATTTAATTGCCAATGCCAATGTATATGCCATTATGTTCAAAGTGTTTACCAGTTTGGATGGCAACCAGGAAGTTGGATTTTCGGCACAAACACGGGCCGAAGGACGGGGCGTATATACCGACCAGCTGGCTATGCTTTTTAGCGGTATTAACGTAAATAAATTTGCCAATAACACTGTTTATAATAACGCATTAAACACCAAGCTATATTACCAGGCTTATCACCAGTTTAGCTTTACTTACCGCGAACAGGTAAACAAACAATTTGCCCTGGGCATAAAATTAAGCGCACTGCTGGGCATAGCATATAACAAATTAGATATCAACCAGTCTGCATTGCAGTACTCCGGAGATTCAAATGCCAACATTTACCTGGGAGGCCAGCTGCATTCCAGTTATGTGCCCGGTCAGTTCGAGAAACACGATTTGTTGCCAAACTTCAGAAATCCTGGTGCTTCCATCAGTATTGGTACCATGTTCCGTACCCGCGATGGCTTTATATTACAAGGAAATATTAAAGATTTAGGTTTTATTCACTGGAGCAAGAATTCTCAGGTTTATGATTTCGGTAACTTCACCACCCTTGAATTTAATAACAGGCGCACCCGCGAAGACAACATTTTCAGGTCATTAAACAATGTGATACAAAAGTATCCTGCAAGCGGCTCATTTAATACCCCTATACATGGCCGGGCAGAATTCAGCGCCGCCCGCACTTTTTATGTAGCCGGCGATAACATGGTTAAGTACACCCCTACCTTAATTGTAGCCAAACAGTTTTATGATCCCGGTACCGAAGCAGCCTTGGTTAACCACATACAATACGGTAATGCCATACTTACTTTAACGGGTATATATAACGATTTACGCACCTTTAGCCTGGGCACCCAACTGATGGTCAAATCGCCAAACGTCGACTTTTATGTTGGCAGTGATGCCTTGAAGCAAAGTATCACTACCCTGGGGCAATCTCATAAAAATGAAGATTTGATTAACCGTAATGCCTCATACTCTGCAGCAAGCGTTTACATGGGTTTCAGCATTAAATTCGGCAATGTAATTGAACACCCGATGAATGCCAGCCGCATCCCAATGGGCGAAAAAGGCTTTTTCGGTCGCCTGTGGGGCCGCCTGTTTAAAACCGACAGGTAATCGAAAGCATTATGCTTTCTTAACGCCTGCAATAAAGTCCTTCAGGTAATAAGGCTCAAAGTACGCCACATCTTCAAACTGCCCCGATGCAAAACGGGTTGCTGCCAGTTGCGTAATTCCCATGGCAGAATTTACAAAATCGGTAACTATGACAGCATTGGCATTATGCCCCAGTGCTTCACTGCATTTGGCAGCGCCATCACCGAAAAATATCACTTGCTGCTGTTGTAACACCTCGTTAAAGCTATTTTCATCGATAATTTCAGCTGTTATTGGAGTTACAGCCTCGCCTTTAATGGTATACAATGCGGTATAAACTTCCATGCGGCGTGCATCTATCATGGGGCATAGTAACACTTCTGGATTCAACAAACCCTGGCGCGATTGTATAAAGCCCATCGCCATGGCCTGCAACGTATCAACGGCAATCAACGGCTTATCGGCAGCATAACAAATACCCTTCGCTGTAGATACGCCAATGCGCAAACCGGTATAAGAACCCGGTCCGCTGCTGACAGCTACTGCATCCAAATCTTGATAAGTTACTTTTGCCTGCTGCATCACTTCATTGATAAATAAAGTAATAACTTCAGCATGGCGGTTACGTTCATTAATTTCACGAATGGCTACCACCTCGCCATTGCGTGCAAGCGCAACAGAGCAAGCAGTAGTAGCGGTTTCTATTTGCAATATTAAGCTCATGGATAAATAATTAAGGTACAGGATCGGGGCCATGCTTGCCCCAGGGATGACAGCGGCCAATACGTTTAAGGGTTAACCAACCACCCTTAAAAGGGCCGTATTTGCGTATAGCTTCTAACCCATACTGTGAGCACGTAGGTTGAAAACGGCAGGAAGCGCCCAACAGTGGCGACAGCAAAAACTGATAGCCACGGATAATGATGATAAACACCCAGCCTATCGCTTTTTTAATTCCTTGCAGCACTGTTTTCATTGGGTAACCAGTTCGGTTAACTGATGCAGCAATTTCAGCATTTTTTTCTGCATAAATGCATAATCGGTAATTTCTTTACCAATGTAATTAATGGAGAAAATGATTTGCTTTTGCTGCAATTGCAGCGGCTGATATAAGTGCTGATCTTTTTGCAGGCGGTAAGCTTCGCGGGTGCGGCGCTTAATCAGGTTGCGGTCAACGGCGTGCTTGTAACGCTTTTTGGGCACCGCAATAAGTACCTGTGCGGATGCAGGCAGGAGAGCCGTAGCCGGCAGCCAGGTAAGCCTGAACGGATAACATAAAAAAGAAGAACCACTGCGATAAAGCTCAGCAATGAGCGTTTTATTACACAGTCGTTCTTCTTTCTTAAAGGTATGTTTCATTGCCGTAAATACTCCCAACGCAGGAGGATGGGCAATCAGTGTTAGGCTTTGTGACGACGCTCGTCAGAAACGCTTAATCTTTTTCTGCCTTTAGCGCGACGTGCGGCTAAAACTCTGCGGCCGTTAGCTGTTGCCATACGCTCACGGAAACCGTGCTTATTTCTTCTTTTACGTTGAGAAGGCTGAAACGTTCTTTTCATGACTTATATATAAAAAATTCTGTTCGTGTAATTATTTATTAAAACGGAGCGCAAATGTACAATTAATAATTTGTAAAACCAAGTAAGTAATTATCCACATTAAAAGTAGATTTGCCATACACACGGTAAACTCACCTCTGCACATGAAATCAATAATATTCTTTCTGGTAATTATTGCCCTGCCCGTTTGCCTGCAGGCACAAACACATTATAAAGTATATAGCACCGCTGATAAAAAGTTAGTGAGCCTGGATGATATCGTCAGGAAGATGGATAATGCCGATGTACTGTTTTTCGGTGAGGAGCATAATGACTCCGTCGGGCACATCATAGAATTTACCATATGGCAAAAGCTGGCTGCAAAGTATCCGGCTAAGGCAGCCCTCAGTTTAGAAATGTTTGAAACCGATGTACAGCCGGTGCTGAACGAATATTTAGCCGGTCAGGTATCAGAAAAATATCTGGTTAAAGATGCCCGTGCCTGGCCCAACTACCCCACCGACTACCGCCCTATGGTAGAGCTGGCCAAAACCAGTCACTTACCGGTAATTGCCGCCAACGCACCGGGCCGCTATACAAACATGAGCAACCGCTTAGGTTTGGCAGCGTTACAGCAATTGTCAACCCAATCCAAAGCTTACTTACCTCCCCTGCCCATTGATACTGCTACCGGCGCTTATTATGAGAAATTCTCACAATTGATGGGCGGCCATGGCAGCATGGGTGGCATGCAGCTATACCAAGCTCAGAATTTATGGGATGCCACCATGGGCTGGTCAATAGCCAATTACTACAAAAGCCATAAAGGCGCAAAAATCTTCCAGGTAAATGGCGGCTTCCACAGCGAAGAAAAGCTGGGCGCGGTTGCCCAACTCAAACGCTATGCATCACAAGCCCGTGTGATCAACATTGCGGCCTATGCCAGTCCCGAGGAACTAAGTAACCCTAACTGGGCAAAGTATAGCCAGATGGCCGACTATGTAATCCTCACTGATTTTAAAGCTAAAGACAACGAGTAATTATCCTCTTTTCGCCAGCAAATCCCGAATTTCAGTTAAAAGTACTTCCTCTTTAGTAGGCGGCACAGGCGCTAAATCGGGCTTGGCAGCTACTTCATCTTTACGCTTAAAGCGGTTAGCAGCTTTTACAATCAGAAATAAGGCAAAAGCAACAATTACGAAAGAGATGATTTGTGAGATAAAATTACCGTACTTAATAGCCGTGCCCGGTATTACCAACTGATTGAGGTTAGACAAATGGGCCGCGCTTAATGCCGGCGTAAGTATGGCCGGGGTAATAATATCCTCCACCAGTGAAGCTACAATACGCTGAAAAGCGGCACCAATAACTACCGCAATGGCCAAATCAAGCACATTGCCTTTAACAGCAAACTCTTTAAATTCTTTTACAAAACTCATGTCAAAAAAGTATTAAGTTACTACAATGGTAAAGGTAAAATATTTATTTAAATGCATTAAACCCCGCAAACATTTGGCCGTTTAAAGCATTAACAACAGTATACCAATTACATCAGCGTTATTTTTATGTTAAGGCAAATTGATGTACTTTTGCCCTGTTAATATCTTATGCTAAAACAAAGTCTTCAACAAAAATTATTACAAAAACTTTCTCCGCAGCAAATTCAGTTTATCAAACTGCTGCAGGTGCCTACTGTATCGTTAGATACCCGCATTAAGGAGGAACTGGAGGAAAATCCTGCCCTTGAAGACCTGAGTTTAGCCAACATGAATGAGCCGGAGGAACAATATCCCGACCGTGACCCTGATGACGATTATAGCAGCAGCGATGACGACAGCAGCGATTACGACGAATTTAATATTGACGATTACCTGCAGGAAGATAACGTAAACGATTACGGCTCCCGTTACGACCAAAACGGCGATGATGAGGAAGACCGTAAAGAAATGCCGATTGCCGTACAAAGCTCCTTCTTTGAAAGCCTGCAGAACCAACTGGATTTAGTGCCGCTGGCTTCTGATAAAGAATTTCTGATCGGGCAGCAGATTATTGGCAGCCTGGATGATGACGGCTACCTGCGCCGCCCCATTATGAACATTACGGATGATCTGGCTTTTTCACAGAACGTAATGGCCGAGGATGAAGAGGTGGAGGAAATGCTAAAGGTTATCCAGTCTTTTGATCCGGCAGGCGTAGGTGCCCGCAGTTTACAGGAATGCCTGCTGATACAATTACGCAAAAAAGATACGACCGACCCTATCATCCGCAAAGCCATGCTGGTGGTAGAAGAATACCTAGATGAGTTTACCCGCAAGCATTATGATAAGCTGGAACGCCAGCTAAACATGAACTCGCAGGAACTGCGTGCGGTTGTTAACGAGATACTGAAACTAAACCCCAAGCCGGGTGATACCAACGAGGTAAACACCAAGCAGCAGCAGGTGATACCCGATTTTCATATCTCAAATAATGACGGCACTTTGGTGCTGACTCTAAATGCAAAAA
This sequence comes from Mucilaginibacter koreensis, assembly GCF_054783355.1. NCBI lineage: Bacteria > Pseudomonadati > Bacteroidota > Sphingobacteriia > Sphingobacteriales > Sphingobacteriaceae > Mucilaginibacter > Mucilaginibacter koreensis. The sequence goes on from NZ_BAAGQS010000001.1 coordinate 1,519,201, forward strand.
ATGCTCCAGAACTGCGCGTAAGCCGCACTTATCAGGAGATGTTTGAAGATTATGACAAGGCCTCGCAGCGCAACCGGCAGATGAAAGAGGCGGTGCAGTACATTAAGCAAAAGCTGGATTCGGCAAAGTGGTTTATTGATGCTATTAAGCAACGCCAGCAAACCCTGCTGAAAACCATGAATGCGATAATGGTGTATCAGTACGATTTCTTTTTAACCGGCGACGAGAAAAACCTGCGCCCTATGATTTTAAAGGACATTGCCGATAAAATAGGGATGGATATTTCTACCGTATCGCGCGTAGCCAACTCTAAATATGTGCAAACCGAGCACGGTACGTATCTGTTAAAATCTTTCTTCTCTGAAGCTATCCAAACCGAAAGCGGCGAGGAAGTATCCAACAAAGAGGTGAAGAAAATCTTAGAAGAATGCATTGGCGGCGAAGACAAACGCCACCCGCTGGCTGATGAAAAGCTTACCGAAATATTAAAGGAGCGCGGTTATAATATTGCCCGCCGCACTGTAGCCAAGTACCGCGAGCAAATGAACATTCCGGTAGCGAGGTTGAGAAAAGAATTGTAATGCCCCCCACCCCCCTGAAGGGGGAGCAGGAGTTTTGACAAAAGATAAAGGACGAAAGGAGAAAGGACAAAAGATAGGATTATTGAATCCTTTGTCCTTTCTCCTTTCGTCCTTCATCCAATTTACATGGAGTCAATATAACCCTGTATGGCCGCTCCGAGCTTTTCTACAATTTCTTCGTCCAGGCCGCCCTCCTGTTGTTCCCAGCATTCTACTTCGTTGCAGGTGTGCACCAGGGTGCAAATGTGTTCATTATTGCCAACTACAATATAGCTGTCGTTACAAGGAATCACCAGCATATTGCTGAACTCACCATTGTCATATAAATCAGCCTCAATGTGGAAAGCCTCCTGGGGCTGCTCCTGCTCAAAATCAAGGTCGTCAAATTCGTCGTTATTCATACTTAATTTACAAATAATGGTGCCGATGGTTTGGAGCAGGTACTGAAGCAAACAATACCTTAAATAAATCGCTTAATATTCAAATAAGCTCAATCTATTATGTGTGCACGTTATACCGAAACCAAATCTGCCGATCAGCTTATGCAGTTTTTTCAGGTAAAAAGTATCGACCCATTTCAACCCGGCTACAATATTGCCCCTACCCGCGAGGCGCCAGTGATTACAGCTGATGAGCCCGATCGCGTTCAGGCTTTTCATTTTGGCCTGGTACCGTTCTGGGCCGAAGATACCCGCATTGGCACCAAACTGCTGAATGCCCGCAGCGAAACACTGCTCGAGCTGCGCACCTTTAAACCCCTGATGACGCACAACAAGCGCTGCCTGGTGCTGGCAGACGGTTTTTACGAATGGAAAGCTGAAAAAGCCGGTAAGCAGCCCTACCGCTTCACCCGTACTGATGAACAACCTTTCGCCTTTGCCGGCCTGTGGTCGCAATGGAAGAACCCCGAAACTAAACGCCTGTACAATAGCTTCACCATTATTACCGGCGAGCCCAACCAGCAGGTAGGCTCATTGCACAACCGTATGCCGATTATGCTGCACCCCGAAGACCAGCAATTGTGGCTATCTGATGATGTGCCATTGAACGAATTAATGCAGCTATGCAAACCCTTCCCTGATGAAGAAATGCAAATGTACGCGGTATCAAAAGAGGTGAATAAAGTAACCAATGACCATGCGGGGTTAATTTTGCCGGCAAATAGCAAATAGCAAGTAGAAGCAGCTGCAACCCATCCCCAACCTGTCAGTGCAAGCTATAGCGTGACAATATGTACATCTCAGCTCTTTAGCTTTTAAATAATTGCGTACTTTTCGCAAAATTTAAAAGCTTATGCAATTGAAAACCTTTTGTGCGGTTCTGGTACTGGCCGCATCGGCTATGCAGTTAAAAGCGCAAACGCTGTATATGCCACGCGATGTAAAGCGGGCTTACCAAAATGGTACCCGCTCGCTGGATGGCCGCCCCGGCGCCAGGTATTGGCAAAATACGGCCAACTATGATATTCACGTAACAGCCCTGCCGCCCGACCGTAACATACGAGGCACCGAGCAGATTGTGTATACCAATAACAGCCCCGACACCCTGAAGCGGCTAAACATGAAACTCATCCTCAACATTCACCGCCCCGGCGCGCCACGCTCACAACCGGCCAGCCCCAATTATTTAACACCCGGTGTACAGATTGATACCTTTGCAGTTGAAGGAAAGCAAATTCGCTGGAACAATGATGCAGCTTCATCTACCAATCAGGCCATTAGCCTGCCTAAGCCATTGTTGCCCCATACTTCAGTGAAACTGAACATTGCCTGGCATTACCAGATTTCGCTGGAAAGCGGCCGCGAGGGCATGATCGATTCTACCACTTATTACTTGGCTTACTTCTACCCGCGGGTATCTGTTTATGATGACTATAACGGATGGGACCGTATTGCTTTTACCGATGGTATTGAGTTTTATAATGATTTTAACAATTACAAACTCAGCGTAACTGTGCCCAAAAATTATTTGGTATGGGCTACCGGCACACTTCAAAATACGGATGAAGTATTACAGCCGGAATATGCCAAACGCCTGAAAAAATCCATGACCAGCGATTCTACCATTCACGTAGCTACAGCGGCTGATTTGCAAAAGCAAAACATTACCCGGCCTAATGCCACCAACACCTGGTTATGGACGGCCGAAAACATCACTGATGTAGCTTTGGGCCTTAGCAATCATTATGTATGGGATGCGGCAAGTGTTGTGGTGGATAAAAACACCAAGCGTCGCGCCAGCATGCAGGCCGCATTTAAAGATGATGCAGCCGATTTTCACCAGTCGGTACAATTCGGGCGCAACTCTTTAAGTTGGTTCTCTAACAACTGGCCGGGCGTACCTTACCCCTTCCCTAAAATGACATCTTTCCAAGGCTTTGCCGATATGGAGTACCCGATGATGGTAAACGACAGCCACACCGAAGACCCGCATTTTTCGCAATTCGTTCAGGATCATGAAATTGCCCATACTTACTTTCCGTTCTACATGGGTATTAATGAAAGTCATTACGGTTTTATGGACGAAGGCTGGGCTACTACCTTTGAATTACTGATTGGCACCTCGGAGGTTGGAAAAGAGCAGGCGGAAAAACTGTACAAAGGCTTCCGTGTAAACGGGTACATCAATAATCCTGCTACTTATGAAGACCTGCCGGTAATTACCCCCACCGACGAACTGAACCGGGGTGCCGGTAATAATGAATATGGCAAACCTTCATTAAGTTATCTGGCACTTAAAGATATGCTGGGCGATGCCTTATTCAAGAAAGCATTGCATACGTATATGGACAACTGGCATGGCAAGCACCCTATTCCGTGGGATTACTTTAACTCTATGAGCAGCGGCTCGGGCCAGAATTTAAACTGGTTCTTTAATAATTGGTTTTTCACCAATAACTATATTGATATAGCTGTAAAAACCATTCAAAAAACCAATAATGGCTATGTCTTCAATGTTGAGAACGTAGGCGGCTTTGCCATTCCGTTTGATGTAAAACTTACTTACGCTGATGGCAGCACTGAAGTAAAACACCAAACACCTGCAGTTTGGGCAGCCAATCAAAAGCAAACGGCTGTCAATATTGCCACCACTAAAACTTTGTCATCAATCACTTTAGATGGCGGTATTTTTATGGATGCTACAGAAAAAGACAACACTTTTGTTGTAAAATAAGGTCTGCATCAATATGCATATAAACAACAAATGCCCGGCTTAACCGGGCATTTGTTGTTATTGTAAATACAAAACTGGATTATGCGTTTTGCACTTGTGAATTTGCACTGTCGGCAGCACTTTTTACTTCTGCTTTGGCGTTGTCATAAGCACCTGTAGCTTTTGATTTAGCTTCGTCGGCTAAATCACCGGCCTGGCCTTTTAAATCAGAATACTTTGATTTTACGGCGCCAATAGCTTCGTCTTTATAGTCGTTTACATCACCTGCAATGCTGTTGAATTTGGTTTTAGCTTTATCGGCTACGGTAGAACCATATTCTTTTAAGTCATCAGCAGTGTTTAATGCTCTTTCTTTAGCCTTTTCAAACAGGTCGTTTACATAATCGGCTATATCTTCTCTTAATTCTGAGCCGCTTTCAGGGGCTAATAACAGGCCGATGGCTGCACCGGCAGCAGCGCCCACTAATAAAGCTGCAATAATTTTAGTTTGATCTTTCATGTTCGTTTTATATTAAGTAGATGTTCATGATAGTAACAACGCTAAAACATTAGTGTTTAATTAATTTTGTTTTTTTGAAGTATAATGCTGTGCACCGTTCAAATTTCGTGGTTGGTTACCGGCAAAGTGAAGTAAAATGTGGAACCTTTACCGCGCTCGCTTTCTAAGCTAATCTGCCCTTTATGGCGTTTTATAATTTCGGCTGCAATAAATAAACCGATACCGAAACCTGAAAAAGTTTGTTCGTTTTTCCCCTCCACCCGGTAAAAGCGGTTAAACACCTGTTGTTGGTCTGCCGGGCTGATACCTATACCATAATCTCTTACTTGTATGGTTACCTCATTGCTGTTACCGCTTACTGCTACATCCACATCAGGCGCTGTGGGCGAATACTTAATGGCATTGGTAAGCAGGTTGGTTACTACCTGGGCAATGCGGTCTTTGTCGGCAATTACTTCAAAATACCCATGCTCAGTGTACCTTATTGTATGAGTGGTTGTGGTATGCTGCACTTCTTCTATGGCTTCTTTTACGGCATCATTCACCACAATATTGGCCAGATTAAGGCTCAGGCGGCCGCTGTCCATTTTAGATACGTCAAGCAAATCTGCCACCAGGCGGGTAAGCCGGCCTACCTGCTTGTTTACTGTAATGAGCGACTTTTTAGTAAAATCGTCATCATCCACGTTTTTATGCCTACTAATGAGCAACTGTACATAAGCCTTTATAGAGGTTAAAGGCGTTTTCAGCTCATGGCTGGCCATGCCGATAAAATCATTTTTAATTTGCTCGTGCTCCTTCATCCCGGTAATATCAATGCCCGAGCCGATATAGCCTTTAAATACGCCGTTTTCGTTGTAACGGGGCAAGCCTTTCATGGTTACCCAATGGTAGTTGCCATTGGCAGCCCTGATGCGGTATTCAATATTATATTCGGCCTGTAACTGAAAAGAGCGCTGGTAAGTTTTTACCATCAGTTCGCGATCATCAGGATGGATATGGGCCTCTACAGGGTTTTCGGGGTAATTTGCCAGGGAGTCCACTCCTAAAAACTGCATAAAGCTGCGGTTCAAAAACGATATGTGATGATCTTTGCTGCTCATCCAGATGAACACGGGCGCAGTATCGGCAATTAACCTGAAACGCTCCTGGCTGTCTCTGGCGGCCTGCTCTGCATTTTTGCGTTCGGTAATGTCCATGCACGAGCCTACATAACCTGCAAAAGTACCATCTGTTAAGTACCGCGGCTTGCCTGTGGCGGCAACCCATTGCAACTCCTGATCTGCCCTTAATATCCTGAAATCTACATTATAGGGTTCCTTATTTTTAAACCGGTTAATATAATCTTCAATCACACGGTAGCGATCGGCCGGTAATACCGAGTGTATCCAGCCCCTGCCCAAATGCGCCTTTAAGGGCCTGCCGGTCCAGTCAATCCATGCCTGGTTTACAAAAGTAATTTCACCCCGGGTATTGATCATCCACAAAGCCGTACCAGCTGCATTAATAATATTTTCGAATAGTAGTTGCTGCTCGGCCAAAGCCCGGTTTGCCTTGGCCCGTTCTGTAACTTCCATACCGGCAATAATTACACCGGTAACCTGGCCATGATCATCCCTGAGCGGAGAATATTCTAAATCGAAGAAACGATGGGCAGAAGTGCGGTTATTATTCCAGTCGGCAGTAAGGCCAAAATCATACAACTGCAGCGGTTCGCCGCTTTGATAAACATTGGCCGCGTGAGTAGCAAAAGGCTGGTTTATGAACTCGGGCCATGCCTGGCTCAAAGGCAGCTGGTACATTTGGCGATTACCAAAAAGTTGGGCAAAGGCATCGCTGTAATATTCACATATAAACTCTTCGCCGCGTAACACTACAACTAAGCCAGGCGTTTGAAAGTGAAACGAATCCATGCGTTCATCTTGCCGGGGCAAATGAAGTAGTTGATGCTTTTCTGCTTCGCGGTTAGTAAGCATAGGCAGTTAAATTTAAAAGAAAGATGTAGTAGTGTTAATGCTTTAGCAAAAGTAAACAGGTATCCTGTAAAATTTAATTAATAAATAAACTTTTACAGATGATGCTGTTTTTAGGGTACCTGAATTTAAAAACAAGGTAAAGATTTATTTTTAAATGTAAAGTTAATTCTGTTAACAACTTGCTTTTTCATTTATATTTGAACGTTTGGGCTGCAGCGTGCCCACACCTTCTATCATGAAAGATTTTAAAGTAGATTTAACAAACTGCGACCGCGAACCTATTCATATTCCGGGTAATATTCAGGCGCATGGCTTTTTAGCTGCTACTGATTACAAACATATGATTACCTATGTGAGTGAGAACGTGCAGCAATATTTAAATGTAACACCCGCTCAGCTGCTGGGTAAGCCGGCAAGCACATTAGCACAGTTTATACAACACCAAAACGACCCCGAGTTTATTACGCATTTGTTGCAACTGGGCAAGCATGCGCAATCTTTTGAAAATATCAACCCCTATCAGGTTACGATTGACAGCAAAACTTACAACCTGATTCTTAATACTACGGATGACGGTTACCTACTGGAATTTGAGCCGTCGGCATCAGATTTAAGCTTCGATTTGCAGCGCACCATTGGCAGGTCGGTGTCTGAGATGCTAAGCGGAAAATACCTGCAGGAACTATTGGAGAACGCAGCCCACCAGGTAAAGCGGATTATCCGGTACGACAGGGTAATGATTTATAAATTTCTGGATGACGGCCACGGGCATGTGATTGCCGAAGCTGCGAATCCCGAACTTGAACCTTTTTTGGGTTTGCACTATCCGGCAACTGATATTCCTAAACAGGCCAGGCAGCTATACATAGCTAACCTCACCCGTATCATTACAGACGTAAATGCAGAGCCCTCACCTATTGTAACATTAAATATAGACGATGCGGAGCCCAAACCCTTAAATTTAACCAACTCTGCTTTAAGGGCCGTATCACCCATCCATATTCAATATCTGAAAAACATGGGGGTAGCCTCAAGTTTCAGTATTTCTTTACTCTATCGCGATCAGCTATGGGGATTAATTGCATGCCACAACTATTCGCCCCGGTTTATTGATTTTAAAGCACGCGAGGCCGCTAAACTGGTCGGCCAGATCATCTCGTCGGCTTTAGAATTTAAACAGGACGAGGAGAATGTAGAACTATCAGAACAGTTTAACCAGGTTTATACCTCGCTGTCTGCAAACTTGCGTAAAGGCGGCGATATTAAAGACGCCTTAACTAAACAGAAGCCATCGGTACTTGATGCTGTGCAAGTCACCGGCGCCGCTGTAATTTTTGAGAATAGCATATCGCTTTTGGGCGTAACACCCAGCGAGGAACAAACCAAAGAGCTGGCTGCCTGGTTAAAAACGCAACTGGTTGATAAAATATTTTACACCCACCATCTGCCAGCCTTGTTTCCACAAGCTAAAACTTACAGTACTGTAGCCAGTGGTTTGCTGGCCTGCTTGCTATCAAGCGAAATGGGCGAAATGATTTTGTGGTTTAAACCCGAACAACTGGCCACTGTAGACTGGGCAGGCGACCCCAACAAACCGGCAGAACCTGGCGAAGATGGCGTAATGCAGCTATCGCCCCGCCGCTCGTTTGATGTATGGACTGAAACCGTGCGCTATACCTCCAGCCGCTGGAGCAATGCCGAAATTGCTTCGGTGCTGCGCCTGCGCGAAGAAGTGGTTTATGCCATTAACCGTCAGGCCAATGAGATCCGTATCCTGAACGAGAAATTAAAGCAGGCGTATGATGAACTGGACACCTTCAGCTTCACTATATCGCATGATTTACGCACGCCTTTATCCACAATCAAAAACTACTCTGAGCTATTGCTTGAAACCAACCCGAATTTGGATAGTGGCTCACAACGGCTAATCAATAAAGTGATTGCCGGCGCCGACAAGATGAACTTCCTGATTAAAGAGGTGCTCAACTACTCTCAAATTGGCCGTACCGAAATCAATTATGTGCCTATAAACATGCATAATTTGATCACTGATATAGAACAGGAATTGAGGATGGCCCTAAAACCGCAAAATTTAACCTTTGTTGTTCAGGATACTCCGGAGATAAAAGGCGACCCAACGATGGTTAACCAGGTGTTTACCAATTTACTTAACAATGCGGTGAAATATTCGAGCCGCTCAGCTGCACCAAAAGTAATAGTAAACGGCACGGAGAATGATTATGAAATTATTTATAGCATTAAGGATAATGGTGTAGGTATTGATGTAAACTATTATAACCGTATATTTGATTTATTTAAGCGAATGGACAATGTGCAGGATTACGAGGGCACAGGAGTTGGTTTAGCTATTGTAAAAAGGATTGTAGAAAAGCATAAAGGCCGTATTTGGCTGGAAAGCGAACTTGGAGTTGGCACGATATTTTATGTATCTTTTACAAAATTTACCGATGCGAAAAACTGATATCATATATATTGAAGACAATGAGGATTTTTCCGAAATTGTTGAACGTGCTTTTACACAGGTAAATGATCAGGCTCAGTTAACAATTATTGATGATGGCAAAACTGCCCTTCAGAAAATTGAAGCTATGGCCGAAGCTCAGCATAAACCCCGGTTAATATTACTGGATATGAATTTGCCTGGAGTATCAGGGTTGGATGTATTGCGGAAAATTAAAGAAACAATGGCTTTGCGCTGCGTTCCGGTGGTGATGTTTACCACTTCTGATAATCCAAAGGATATCAGAAACTCGCTGGATAACGGCGCCAATGCTTACGTAACCAAACCCTTAGGTTATTTAAATTTGGTGAATTGCCTTAAATCAGTGAACGATTTTTGGATTAATACGGCTACGTGCGCTTAACCGGGCAGCATGAATTTATATTGATCTGTATTATCCGCCAAAACTTAATTCATAATCTACTGATGAAAAAAATATTACTAAGCATTACCGGTTTACTGTTGTCCATCAGTTGCTTCGCTCAAACTCGCATTGAGGCTAAAGATGCAGCCAAGCATCTGAACGAGGACGTGAACATTTATGATAAAGTATATGGGGCCAAGTTTTTTACCAGTTCATCCCTCACGTTGCTGGATGTAGGCGGCAGCCACCCCAACGAATACCTAACACTGGTAATTAAAGCCGAAGACCGCAAAAAATTTACCACCCCACCTGAAGATTTATACAAGGGTAAAAGCGTTTGCATTACCGGCAAACTGATTGATTTTAAAGGTAAACCTGAAATTATTATTACCGACCCGGAACAGTTGAAGGTGCAATAACTTTTGACCGTTTAATTACTGACTTTGAGCCGTTAAATTCCCTTCTGGCATGGTTATTAACCATATAGGTAAATATAGAATTTATGCCAGATTTTCATCCCAATCAAATTCTTTACACCCCTGATGCGCTCAATGAACATGGGCAGCAACTGGCCAAAAAGTATCCGAATGCCAGCCTGCAACAGGTAAAACAGCACAACCGTTTACCAGAGCTGGAAGGCATGGGGCATTACAAGGCCAAATCTGATGTATTGGTGCTGGGTCGCCTCAAATCTCAGCAAATTAAGTATAGCGGCCGCAGTTCGGATTTTATTGCACCCAGTTTGGCTAATGGCTGCTTTGGCGGCTGTGCTTATTGTTATGTAGACCGGCATAAAGCTATTAATCCCATCACTATTTTCACCAATACTGATGAGATTATACGCACATTGGATAAGCACATTATGAGCCAGCCCTGGCCGCGTGTGCCTAATCAAACCGATCCGGATTATTATACTTATGATATTGGCTGTAATTCTGACATTGCCATTGACTACAGCATTTCGCCGGGAATACATGATGTATTTGAGTTTTTCAAACAACACCCGCGCGCCAAGGCTACTTTTGCTACTAAGTTTGTAAATCGCGAGCTGCTTGAGTTTAACCCGCAGCGAAAGATTCGCATACGTTTCAGCCTGATGCCGGCGGAGGTGAGCAAACTGGTTGATGTACGTACAGACAGTATTGAAAAGCGCCTGAATGCGCTGAACGATTTTTATGACGCCGGTTATGATGTGCATGTCAACTTCTCGCCCGTTATTGTTTATGACCGCGTGCGTGGTGTAGAACGCGATTGGGAGGAAGATTACCGGGAACTATTTCAGCAGTTGGATGCGGCAGTGCGGCCCGAGGTTAAGCAGCAGATGCAGTGCGAAGTCATCTTTTTAACGCACAATCAATCTCAGCATCTCGTTAACCTGAACATCAACCCGAAGGCTGAAGAACTGCTGTGGTTACCTGAGTTACAGGAAACCAAACAGAGCAGCTTTGGCGGTATCAATGTACGCTACCAGCACCAAGCCAAGACCAGGATGATTAACACCTTCATCAATATGATGACACAGGAAATTCCCTGGTGCGGTATACGCTATATATTTTAAACAATCAGATACCTAATCTCAATTTAGCAATGTTGAGCGTTTGATTACCGTTAGCTTTAGTAATATGATTTGATTATTGCTGGATTTCACCAGTTGGCTTTATAGCTTCAGTCCTGATCATTACGCCAATGATATTTTCCATATCATCACGTAAAGGAACGAAGTTGACGCTCAGCCTGCTATTTTCACCGGTGTTTTGTGTTTGCCATTGTACCTGGTGCTCATGCCCGGCCAGCGCCTGGTCTATATACACCATTAGCCGCCTGCCCTTATCTTCGCTGATATAACTAATCAGGGGCCGGCCTTCTTCTAAAGGCATGGGGTAATGGATGTTGCTGTAAGTTGCAGCTGCCTTGTTAAAAGCAGCCAGTTTGTGCTGCTGATCAATAATAACGCATGGATACGCAAAGCTGTTAAATGCGGCGCTTATTTGTTTAAGTTGCAGGCTTATTAATTGTTTTTCGGCCTGTAACGCATCATACTGCTCGGCCAGGTTACGCAAACTCCAGTTGAGCTCTAATACGTTTACCACCTGCCGGGATATAGCACGCAATGCATCCTTCTGCATATCATTCAGCTCACGGGGCTTTACGTCCAACACGCATACGGTGCCAATAGCCTGCCCGTCATAAGTATTTAAAGCAGACCCAGCGTAGAAACGGATATTGGGTTGATTTTTAACAACCGGTAAGTTAGAAAAGCGCTCGTCCTGCTGTGCATCAGGTACAATAAGCAGGTCAGGCTGCGCAATGGTGGTGTTGCAAAATGAAAGCTCACGCTCATTACTGTCTATATCTACTCCATATTTAGCGGTAAACCACTGCGTTTGGTCATCAATAATGGTTACCAGCGCCACAGGTACTTCGCAAATTTGCGCAACAAGATTAGTTAGCGCATCCAAATCCCGGCGGATGCCCTCGGTAAAGTGCTTGAAACGGTTTACAGCCAGCAGGCGCTGGTATTCATTTTGCATTGGTGCGTAATACGTTATTAATGGCTATAAATAAAGCCTTGAAAACTATTGTAGTATGATATTAATGACCTGAACCTGTTATATTACCACTGATGCTGCTTAATGGCAGCGCCCAGATGCTGAATATGCTCTGCATCGAACAACAAGGCGGCATGTGCATGGGGTTCATAAATCCATATGCCATTTTCGTTGCACAGCATTACGCCGCAAGGCTCATCACAATAGGCCAGATCATAAACACTTTCAGTACCCTCGCGTGGTGTAATAATCACAGCCACGGGATGATCTTTCATGGGTACATCTATTTCAAAAGAAGTTGTCATATGTATAATTAACTACTTTAACTTAACTTGGTTCTGCTGAGGAATGGTTTTTCTTTAAAATTCATCGGTCAGCAGGCTGTATAGCGGCACCTCTGCCGGCTGCAGCATAAAATCGGGTTTGGTTCGTGTTACCTGTATTTCATCACCTACACTTATCTTGCCTTCCCCTTGGTGTAGCAGGTTTTGCCCGAAGTAAATTTTATGATTGCGGGTACGATAACCGGCCAGCGTTTTGGTAGGCTCTTTGCCGCTTTGTCCGCTTTGCTGGTTGATACCAATCATTACACAACGCGCGCAAGGCTTTACGCCATAAAACTTCAAGCTACCAATTTTGATTTTCCCCATCATGTCTTCGGCATGTGCCTCTCCCCCTTCGAAAACCAAATTCGGCCTGAACCTATCTATCTCTACCGGGGCTGCCAGCCTGCTATTCAGCTCGTTCAAAGACGCCTGCCCGATGATGAGAAAAGGATAAGCATCCGCAAACGATACCTGCTCGTTATTTTTAGCATAGCGATGGTCGACAGGGCGGTGGGCATCATCACTCATATACACCAAGCGGCAGCTTAAGTTGAGCTTCTGGCTAAACCAAACATCAGCAGCTGTATCAACCAGCATGGCAGTACAGGTATCATCCCAAATGCTAACCGTAACTGCTGAGCCAATTACAGGCTGAAACGGAATAGTATACATACTGCCGTCCGGCTTGTAAGTAATCTCAAAACCATCGTCGGCCAGTTGCAAACCGAACAAAGCCATAGCCGGGTGACTGCGCTGCGACAAGAAGGTGTTGTTATCATCAATCAGCATCCAGCGGCGGTCATACTGCAAACCGCGGTCGGTTACTTCAGCCTCTTGCAAAGCAACACCGCCCAACGATTTAACAGGGTATATAAAAATCTGGCTTAGGGTTAGCATACAACTATTAACTTGCGGATTAATGGATTACAAAAATGATATCAAATTTATAATTAATACTATTTATGTTGTATTTTAGTATAAATATAAAATTTATATTTGCTTAACCACGGCTTACCATCATTATATGAACCCAAAAAGCCAAGATCAGAAAAACACACCAGAAAATCTTGATCTGTTTTCATTGGAATATGCCGTTCAGCTCATTATTTTACTGGCGGTGGGCTTACTGGCATTTTCATTTTTCTAACTTTTAAGCGTTTTTTACGCTGAAATGGAAGATCTGTCCTACATATCGCTTGTCATAAGGTGAAGATCAAAATTGATACAGTCAAAATAATCAACCAGACCTTTCTTGTTCATAGGTTACTGAAAGTATTTTTATAACTGTAAATAAATTAAGTCACTCACTACCCATCAAATGGTATCTCATTTAACATCGTTACTGCAGGCTACCTAAACGTTATAAAATCTGCAGTTTCCTTAGTTTTTTAGCTTGATTTGACGTTGCCACTACGAAAGTTACGATAAAAACGCAATTGCGTTAAAATGACTTGAAGTTAATTAACTTATTAGTGATGATTCGTTTTTACCAACCTGCTGGTTAATACAAATCATACAAAAAAAGCCCTCAACTAGAAGTTGAAGGCTGCATTGAAGTGATTCCGTTTGGATTCGAACCAAAGACCTACTGCTTAGAAGGCAGTTGCTCTATCCAGCTGAGCTACGGAACCCCGCTCTTTATGGCGCTGCAAATATGCGAATTTTGATTTTAAATTACCAATATAAATTTAAGCCGTGGTTTTACGCTTATTCTTGCCTCAAATACTTCACCCGGCGTTGATTAATTTGAATCAGAATCTTTTATGTTTTGCTGTGCGTTCAGCCAGTTCACCGCCTCAATTTTGGTGGCAAAATGCTGTATCACCACTTCGGCACGCAAGTGCAGTTTTACATGATCGGCAGAGAGGCGACTAAATGCGCACGTAGAATATACAATAGCAATGTGGGTAACGCCTTCTTCGTACACTTTCGGTGTCCATTCAAAATTTACCCATCGTACCGCTCCTTCCCACACACCCAGCAAATTCGAATTATCAATCAGCAGCAGGCGAGGCTTTTCCTTTCTTACGGTATGTAAAATTTCAATAGCCCAGGCTTTTACCGACTCTGCATCATGAAATCCTATCCAATTAGCAGTAAGGCATTGCAGCCCTGCATTATGGTGTAAAATCACCCGGGGTTGCTGGTATACCGAAAAGTAGTCTCCTTTGTTCAGCTTATAAGAGGCCATGTTTGCAAGCGGAAAGCTGATGAAAAGCTCCGAGCCGCCTGCAGGCAGCGTTTCTGCCCAAAAATTTCCATGGTGTTTTTTCACAATGGCAAACATTTTAGCCATACCCGAACTGATGGATGGGGTAATTTTGTTTCTGTTATAAGCTTCAAAGTATTCGAGCAACTTGCAGCTTGATAAATCTGTATCGCGGTTTTGTGCGGAAATAATGTAATGCCCGTTTTTAACTTGACTCTTAATTACAATTTGCTGCTCGGTTACAACAATGTTTATTGCACTATCCAATACACTTTTAATGGCGGCCTGTATAGCCTTTTCATTTCCATAAAAAGCGGTAGCCTGACTGGCCTCCAGCTTAAACTGTACGTTTGGGTAAAACGATGCGTGGCTGTTTACAGTTTCCTGCAAGAGCACATCAAGATAAAAACCGTTAAGGGTACGTTGTAAATAGGTGTTTTTGTCTGCATTCAGCATTTTGTTCATACGCTTCAGCATATCATCCAGCTCCCGGCTGGATTCCAGTATGTAACCGGCAACATCTTTAAAGTGCGTTACATCCACCAGGTTCTCCTCTACCAATTGCGTGAGGCCAATTAAACTGGCTACCGGCTTGCGTATAAAATGCGAGTTGAAAAACGACACCTGTTTTAACTGTTCCAGTTTATCAACCAGCGCGTTTTCAAAAAGCTTTTTGTTGGTCATATCTTTTAACTGAAATACCAGCCCCCCCTCGGCAGGGTATACCAGCACAGAAAACCACTTTTGCAGCGGCCAGAAATAGTGTATAAACTCAACGGTAGTTTGCTCGTTGCGGGCCTTGTGGCAGTTGATATAAAAATCGGTATACGAGAGTTCGGGTAATACCAGCCAAAAGTTTTTGTGCATTACATCTTCGCTCCGGTATTCAATCAGCTGCTGCATTGCCGGGTTCCAGTTTGTAATCGTCCAGCTACAGTCTACCTGGCAGTAACCTACCGGGGTTTTGTTCAGCACCCGGTCCAGGCGCAGGTGGATATCGGTTAAACTTTGGGTAAGGGCTTTGCTATCGTCAATACTGATCTGCATTAAGTGTGCCTGAGCGCCATTATATATTAATGCATAAATGTGAACCCTAACATCAAGCAAGGCTCCACCTTTAGTAAGGTGCTGCACAGTGGCGGGTGCGGACTGATTTTGTGTTGCTTCGTTGAAGCCACTATTAAGAACAGCACTTTCGGCATAAAAATCGGCCAGGTTTTTTTGCAAAAATTCCTGGCTGCTGTAACCATAGCGCAAAACTGCAGCGTGATTTACCCGTAAAATTTGAAGGGTTTGCGCATCATAAATCCACATGGGTTGCGGATTATTATCAAACAAAAATTGAAAGCCGGAATTTGGCGAGGTATCTACAGTCACAACTCTTTTTCTACATCAACTCACTCTGTACCAATAGACAAAATTACATTAAATTGCTTATTAGTTAAGCAAGATTATATCATATATCAAACATATTCTTATTATGTTTAAAAGCAAACAGAAAATTGTTATATATGTAACTGCAGTGGGGTAATTGAATTAAATTTTTGCGAACGTTTTTACCGATACTTACACGCTCATTAGTTAATAAAGAAACAATGAGTGGAACTTTGTTGATGATATTTTTAATACTTGTTCATGTCTGATTTTACTTTCGCTTTAAAAGCACAGTTATACCAGTTTTGCACCGAATATATCACTACACGTATTTCCGGTATACAACAGGCCATAACTGCGGCTCAGCAGGCCAGCGCCGATGATACCAAAAGCAGCGCCGGTGATAAATATGAAACCACCCGCGAAATGATGCAACAGGAAACCAACCGTAATACTGCTCAACTGGCCGAAGCGATGAAAATCAAAGCGGCTTTAAACCAAATTAAACCCGATGCACAACCTTTACCAAAAGCCGCACCCGGAAGTTTGGTTTTCACCACCGAAGGCAATTTTTATATTGCTGTTGGTGCCGGCAGCTGCGTGATTGACCATATTACTTACCATACCATTTCTGCAGCCTCGCCCATAGGGCTGCAACTGCAAAAGCGCCTTGCGGGAGATGCATTTGAGTTCAATAAAAAGACTTACCGTATTACTAACATCCTGTAAACCGGTAAATGTGTACGTTAAACACCTGCTATATCAGGTTTTACTTATAGTTACAGTATTATTACAAACTATATTTATTAACTTAAGTTAATTATGGCAACTAATTTATTCACAATCTGTTAATTTAAATTAAATATATTTTCCCTTACATTACTTATTTCTTTTTTTTGCTGATATAAAGGGCATTTCTTTTTTTTACACATAGTAAATCATACATTTAACCAATTTTTAAATCTAATTATATGATCATAATTGCCGACGGCGGGTCTACCAAAACCAATTGGTGCCTGGTCAACGAAGAAGGTAAGAAGGTATATTTCAATACCGAAGGCTACAACCCCTACTTCGTAAGTACTGAGTATATTGTTAATTCATTAAACGAAAATCTGCCGTCTGATTTACCTAAGGAAAACATTACAGAAGTAAATTACTATGGTGCAGGCTGCTCCACTGCCGATAAGGTACAGCAAGTGGTAGATGCCATGCAAATTGTATTCCCGAAATCGAAAGTATATGTAGGGCACGATTTGCTGGCCGCAGCGCGTGCGTTGCTGGGCACCGGTAAAGGCTTTGCGGCTATTTTGGGTACAGGTACCAACACCTGTATTTATGATGGTAAAAACATTGCCCACAACATTGATTCTGGTGCTTACATTTTGGGCGACGAAGGCAGCGGCTGCTACATTGGCAAAAAGCTGTTAACAGATTACATCCGCGGCTATATGCCGGAGAACGTACGGAAGATTTTTTGGGAAACCTTCCAGCTTACGCCTGATGATGTAAACGAAGCGGTATACGTAAAGCCACTGGCTAACCGTTTTTGTGCCAGCTTCAGTAAGTTTGTGTATGATAACAATGTAAACATTGAGTATAGCCGCAACCTGGTAAAAACTTCGTTCGAAGACTTTTTCCGCAACCTGGTTACACATTACCCTAACTACCAAGACTACACTTTCAATTGTATAGGTTCGGTAGGTTACAACTTCCGCAACGTGCTGGAAGAAGTAGTAACTGAGCATGGCATGGTGATGGGCAACATTATCCGCTCGCCTATAGATAACCTGGTGAAATACCACCTGGAGATGGCGCCAAGCCAGCTGTAGAGATGCCCCCTAACCCCCTAAAGGGGGAATTGAATTTGGATACAAGATAAAAGAGAAAGGACAAAAGATTGAGGATATAATTCCTTCATCTTTTGTCCTTTCTCTTTTATCAAAACTTCTACTCCCTCTTTAGGGGGCCGGGGGGCTAACTATCCAGATTCAATTCGTTTTGAAAGATCTTGGCGTATTTTCGGCGATCGAATTTATAGAGTTTGGCGGCGCGGTACGATACGTTTTTTTGCTTCTCGTCCAGCTCCTTTAAAAAGCCATAACTCAGCATCTTTTTACGGAAATTGCGCTTGTCCAGCTTTTTGTTCAGGATGGCTTCATATAACTGCTGCAGCTGCGTAAGCGTAAATTTCTCCGGCAGTAATTCAAAGGCAATGGGTTGATAGCTGAGGCGACGGCGGAGCTTAT
This sequence comes from Mucilaginibacter koreensis, assembly GCF_054783355.1. Classification (NCBI taxonomy): domain Bacteria; kingdom Pseudomonadati; phylum Bacteroidota; class Sphingobacteriia; order Sphingobacteriales; family Sphingobacteriaceae; genus Mucilaginibacter; species Mucilaginibacter koreensis. The sequence continues at coordinate 1,537,023 of NZ_BAAGQS010000001.1, forward strand.
TAAAGCCGGTAGAAAAGATGGAGCTGTGATCAAACCCCAGCTTGGGTAAATCATTTACCGGGTGCCAGAAGGCCTTTTTGGCATAATCAGAAACCGGCCGCAGCTCCTTTTGCCCGTTAATGCGGATGAGCGCATAGTAAGCCACCGTAATTACACGCCCCTGCGGGTGGCGGTTTACATCGCCAAAGGTGTGAAACTGCTCCATGTGCAAATCGCGCAGGCCGGTAAGCTCATACAATATACGCTCGGCGGCCTCATCTACTCCTTCATCCTGCTTCACCAGGTAACCGGGCAGGGCCAGCCAGTCTTTAAAAGGTTCAGCGTTACGTTCGATCAATAATACCTTTAGCTCGCCGGCCTCAAAGCCGAAAATCACGCAATCTATTGATAAGGCCGATTCAAATTGGGGTAGATATTGTTCCAAACCTGTATGTTTTTAAGTGGTTAATTCAATTAATGCAAAGCAGTTGTTACCCTGTGAAATTGATATAACCATAGTGTAATTTTTACACTTTATATCTAAAAACACTAACACCTGTTTAGCAAATGTATTATCTTTGATTTAAATAACCAATGCGGGCGGCTAAAACATTTATCTTAAACGGTAAACTTTTAAAAGTTGCTATATTAGCGCCGCCACATGCTACCAAAGGCAATATATTTATATGATTGCAGTCATTTATAGCGGTTCTCAGCATGCCAACTGGCGGTTGGCAGATAAGGGAAAAACCATAGCCTCGTTTAAAACCAACGGGATTAATCCTTATTTTAATGATGAGAAAAGCATACTGCAGCTATTAAACAAAAACATTAGCCTGATACACCATGCCGAAGAAATAAAACGCATTTACTTTTTTGGCGCCGGCGCTTCAAACCCGCAATTAAAAGCGGTCATCAGCAATGCGATGTCTTCGTTCTTTAAATACGCTAAGGTGAGCATTGAGCACGATATACAGGGCGCTGCCATAGCCTGCTGCAAAGATGATGAAGGTATTGTATGCATTTGCGGCAGCGGTTCAAATGCCGCCTGGTATAACGGCAAAAAAATTAAGCCTAATAATTACGGCCTGGGTTATATTCTGGCCGATGAAGGTTCGGGCAACTGGCTGGGCCGCCAGCTGATTAAGGCGTATATGAATGAAACCTTACCGGCCGACATCCACAAAAAGTTTGTGAAGAAGTATGATGTAGACCGGCGCATCCTTTTGGAGAAGGTGTACCGCCAAAAGCAGCCGGCTTTGTACCTCAGCTCGTTCAACAGCTTTTTTGCCGAGCATAAGGAGCACCCGTATATTAAAGAAACCATAAAGCAGGGTTTTCATCAATTGTTAAGCACCTATACCCTGCCCCTGAAAAAGCAGTACCCCAATGCCCCTATTCATTTTACCGGCTCGGTGGCCGATGATTTTAAGGAATATCTGGAGGAGGCTGCGGGCGAGCTGAACCTTGAAATTAAATACATTTTACGAGAACCAATACACAGTTTATTAAGTTACTATTCAAACAAGAATTAATTAAAACAAAATCATGAAAATAGGAATTAACGGATTCGGCCGTATCGGCCGCCTTGCTTTCAGGGCTGCCATTCAGCGCGAAGGTGTTGAAGTTGTAGGGATCAACGATTTGGTTGAACCAGATTACATGGCTTACATGTTAAAATACGACTCAACTCACGGTAAGTTTGACGGTACCATTGCTGTTGAAAACGGCAACCTGGTGGTAAACGGCCAAACCATCCGCGTAACTGCAGAAAAAGACCCTGCCAACCTGAAATGGAATGAAGTAGGTGCCGAAGTTGTAATTGAGTCAACCGGCTTATTCTTAACCAAAGAAACTGCCCAGAAACACATCGATGCCGGTGCCAAACGCGTAGTAATGAGCGCCCCAGCAAAAGATGATACCCGTACCTTTGTAATGGGTGTAAACCATAAAGAACTGAAAGCCGAAGATACCATTGTATCAAACGCATCTTGTACTACCAACTGTTTAGCGCCTGTGGCTAAAGTACTGAATGATAAATTCGGTATTGAAGAAGGCCTGATGAGCACTGTACACGCGGTTACTGCTACTCAAAAAACAGTTGACGGCCCATCGGCTAAAGACTGGAGAGGCGGCCGTGGTGCTTACCAGAACATCATCCCTTCATCAACCGGTGCAGCTAAAGCGGTATCATTGGTAATCCCTGAGCTGAAAGGCAAATTAACCGGTATGTCGTTCCGCGTACCAGTGCCAGACGTATCAGTAGTGGATTTAACCGTGAAGCTGAAAAACAGCGCTTCTTACGAGGACATCAAAAATGCCATGAAAGAAGCCTCTGAAGGCGAACTGAAAGGCATTTTAGGTTATACTGAAGATGAAGTAGTATCAGACGACTTTAAAGGTGATGCACGCACTTCCATCTTCGATGCCAAAGCCGGTATCGCCCTGAACGAAAACTTTGTGAAAGTGGTAGCCTGGTACGATAACGAGTGGGGTTACTCTAACAAACTGATCGACTTAGTACAAGAATTAGGTAAATTATAATTGCTTTTGTAATTTTGAATATTGCAAAGCCGGCTTTTAGTCGGCTTTGTTTGTTTTGTGAGACTTTCCTGATCAAAAGGTTAAACTATTCACGTTGTGTAATAACAATGAATTTCGTATGATATGGATTTTATAAAGTTTGTAGAAGAATTTAATCGTATAAAACCTGATGTTTCTGAATTAATCGATATAGATCCAACCATATCAACAGAAGTTGTAAATGAATTGATACATGATTATGATTTGCAAATCATATGTATTAAAGAAAGCGAAGATCCTCTATTCAACCTGATATCAAACACCAATATATGTAATTTATACTTTTGCTCAATTATCTTCAGTAACGACTTTCAAACTGACGAAGAACTGGTAAAGATTGGTTACTGCGTAGAGAAGGCGGACATATACTTGGATTGTAAAACGAATACAGTAACATTTTTATCCTTCAAAGAATATTTAAGGTTTGAAACTAATGCGGTTATTCCATCAAATGAGTTTGTTGAATTTTTATTAAAATACCTTGAAATATATTTTAATAAAACGTTCAGGAAAAACGGTGAGCAAAGGTATATTCATCAAATTACAACAACAGCAGAATTAAAAACTAACTACTTATTTAACATCCTACTTGAAGAGTTGGAGATATAACTGCTTTGATTGCTTTTCTGCCTGCCTGTGGTCAGTGTTATCACCGCACCCCGCAAGCAGATCATACTACAGAATGGTAGGCTGATAACACCAACCACAGGTGATAAATTACTTCCACTGTGCGCATGCATCCCTAAGCTGTTAACGTTCCACTCCCACGTCATGCTGAGGCGCTCGAAGCATGGGTGCATAGGCCGCTGCTATGTAAGTCTCTGCACCTACCCTTCGACGGGGCTTAGGCTGACAGCGTTGCTGCTGTCTATGATTAGTAAGGGGATCATATTACACAAAATATAATTTTTTGCTGCCTGTGGTCGGTGTTATCACCGTACCACCCGCAGGCAGGTCAAACTGTGCAGAGTGGTGCGGTGATAACACCGATCATAGTCAAAAAAAATTATTTCCGTATCAAGTCATATTGGTAAATGGACGAAGCGCCTTGCCGCATCAAAACTAAACTATCTTTGGAAACTCCATAGCTATAATCGCCTGATAGGTTGTACTTCCAGTTCATATCGCTTTGCTTAACAGTATCTACAAAAGAAAGAGCGTCATCTTTAACCGTGTAAGTTCCGGCTCTTTTGGACGTAACATTGTCTATAGTAATGGTTGACGTAAATCCCGATCCCGACGACAGTACCAGTGTCATATTCCCTCTCACATCAGCCGGTGATGTAGCGCTTAAGTAGACCATGCGAACGGTACCCTGATAAGAACCTGACAAGTTTTTGGCGGTATGGTCCTTTTTGCAACTGGTTAATAGTAGAGCAATGGCAACTAAAGAAAAGTATAGTTTTCGCATTATGGTTTAAGTTGGAGTTGGGTAAAGATAACAATCAGATTTAAAACTATAAATCACTATTAAGCTTATTACACTTCTCCTTGCGCTCGTTATAGACGAGCACAAGGAAAGCAATAAAAGGCCATAAAAAAGACCGCTGCAAGATTACAGCGGTCTTTTTTTTATAGCCAGCATAACTGACCAAACTATCAAAACGGTAAGCTTATTCAGCCGCTTCGCTGTCGTACTTAATTTTGTTCACGTGCTTGTCAATTTCCCAGCGGCCGGTGCCTTCTTCGCCAATTACTTCGAACAGTTCCAGAGCGCGGCGGGCTTTGTATTCTTCTTCGCGCTGCTCTTTCAGGAACCAGTTGAGAAATTCCATGGTCACGAAATCCTGCTCGCGCAGGCAGCTGCTGTAAATATTTTTGAACGACTGGGTAATGGCTACCTCCTGCTCCAATGCTTCTTCAAATACCTCGCGGAACGCGTTGTATTCAATGCGAATGTTGGTTACCTCAGGTGATATGGCGGTGCCGCCCATATCCAGAACATATTTAAACAGTTTTAACTGGTGGTAACGCTCTTCTTCGGCCTGTTTAAAAAAGTATTCAGAAGAGTAGTCAAAGCCGTTGGCATTACACCAGGAGGCCATGGCCAGATATATAGATGAAGACTTGGCTTCTTTTTGAATTTGCTGGTTTAAAAGCGTTTCAATATCGCTGGAAAGCAGGCTTTTAATGCGGACTAAATCTTTCATAACACTTGTAATTATACTAAGTACGGGGTTGATACAGAAGGTGTATTACAATAATAGTGCTATAAACAGCAGCTGGAATAATTTAAGTGCAATATGAAATGAGTCTAAATCGCACTTAAGCAATACAACGGTACAAACTGTCGTGAATCAGCTTATTCAATTCCAGCATAGCGAAAGTGCCTTGCAGCAATTCTTTAAACGCAATAATTTGCAGCAAGGATAATACGTAGCAATCATCGCAGGCACAAATGAATATAATCTCCAAATCGGGCGATTTGGCACTGCTCAGCAAACGCTCTTCAATATCAATCTGGTAAATGGATTTTTTGAGCTTCTGCAAATTGTTGTAGTTAAACTTAGCCAATTTACCCGCAAAATCTACATACCAACAACCTTTGCGGTCACACTGGTATACAGTGCCCTTACCAGTGCTGAACACATCCGTCCAGGTTGATGATTTTACGATTGTAGCTGACATTTGTTGAAGAACACAAATGTTCAAATTATTTATACTTAATCCAAATAAATAATCTAAATCCAGCAAATATTGAGCTTGTAAATACGAGTGTTCATGAACGTTCACGGGTGTTCACGAGCGTTCACGCCCATCAGTTTTAATTATAAGGAAAACTGCATATTTACTCATAAAATTATGATCAATAGCTTATTACAAGTATTTTAAGTTTTCTTCAGTTAAATTCCACTTACTTAAACGTCATAAAAAGCGTTCACAAGTGTTCACAACACGTGAACGTGAACACCTTACATCATTTCCTGGTCTTTCTTCTCGTGATAGGTCTTGTAAGCTAAGTAAAACAATAACAAAGAAGGCAAAAAGTACACAACCGAAATGGTGTGCAATGAAGGATACTCGGTGTACAATCGATACGCCGCCAGCAAAAATGCAATCAAGCCGCCGGCAAGATACAGGTAGAAGAATTTAGAGGCCATATTCATTTAAACACATCAACCGCAAAATTGATTGATATGGGAATAATTGCTCTATACTATTGCCAGTCATACCACCAAATCTGCAAACTTATCAACAACAAAAATGCCGGCTTTTGGCCGGCATCTGCTTATTCTGATATATCCTTTTTAAACACCACAGCACCCAAAGGCGGCACGGTAATTTGCAACGAATCGGCGCGGCCATGCCAGCGCTCGGCTTCAGTTTGTAATGGCATTGAGTTATCTACACCACTCCCCCAGTATAACTTACTGTCCGAATTGTAAATCTCTGCCCACCGGCCTTCACTTGGCGCGCCTACGCGGTAATGGTAATGCACATTGGGTGTCATGTTCAGTACCACAATCAGGTCATCCGCATCGTTATTCCCTTTGCGGGCAAATACTACAACAGAATCATTCACGTTGCCGCCATCTATCCATTCGAAACCGCTGGCGTCAAATTGCTTTTCATATAAAGCAGGCTCAGTACGGTACAAACGGTTTAGGGCTTTTACACTTTCTTTAATTCCCTGGTGGCACTCATGCTCCAGCATCCACCAGTCTAACGATTTGCTGAAATCCCACTCGTGGCCCTGCCCGAACTCGGCACCCATAAACAGTAACTTGGTGCCAGGGTGGGTAAACATATAGCTGTATAACAGGCGCAGGTTGGCAAATTTCTGCCACTCATCGCCCGGCATCTTATTCAGCATAGATTGTTTGCCATATACCACTTCATCGTGCGAAAAGGGCAGCATGAAGTTTTCGGTAAAGGCATATAATAAGCTAAAGGTCAGCTCGCTATGGTGATGTTTGCGAAAGATAGGATCGAGCTTGAAATAGTTGATACTATCATGCATCCAGCCCATCATCCACTTCATGCCAAAGCCCAGACCGCCGGTATATACCGGCCGGCTTACGCCGTTGAACGAGGTAGACTCTTCGGCAATGGTTTGCACATCGGGATAGGCATTATATACCGCCATATTAAATTCCTTCAGGAACTCAATAGCTTCGAGGTTCTCATTACCACCGTGTATGTTCGGCTCCCACTCCCCTGCATTACGTGAGTAATCAAGGTACAGCATAGATGCTACAGCATCTACCCGAAGGGCATCCACATGGTAACGGTTGAGCCAGAATAAGGCGTTACTGATTAAGAATGCCTTTACCTCATTACGCCCGTAATTGAAGATATAAGATTTCCAATCCGGGTGAAAGCCTTTTTGCGGCGAAGCATGTTCATACAGGTGCGTACCGTCAAACTGGTACAGGCCGTGCGCATCTCCCGGGAAGTGTGATGGTACCCAGTCCATAATTACCCCAATACCGGCCTGGTGCAGGCGCTCTACCAAGTACATCAATTGCTGTGGGGTACCATAACGCGATGAGGCCGCAAAGTAACCCGTAATCTGGTAACCCCAGCTTGGGTAATATGGGTGCTCCATTAAAGGCATAAACTCTACGTGCGTAAAGCCCATCTCTTTAATATAAGGCACCAGTCGGTCGGCCACCTCGTCATAAGTATAAAAGTCGTTCGGGCTTTCTACATTACGTGCCCAAGAACCCAAGTGCATTTCGTAAACCGAAAAGGGCTTGTCCAGCGCATTGTACTCATAGCGGCTAATCATCCACTCGCGGTCCTGCCACTCGTAATAAGTATCGCCTATAATAGAGGCCGTACGCGGCGGCTCTTCCCAGCGCAGGGCAAAAGGGTCTGCTTTCTGTAATTTCTCGCCGGTGTTGGAGTGAATAAAATATTTATATACTTCGCCGTTGCCTACATCAGGGATAAAACCTTCCCAAATGCCTGATTCATCCCAACGGCCAAATAAGGCATTTGAACCCTCGTTCCAGCCATTAAAGTTACCGATTACTGATACGTATTGTGCGTTGGGTGCCCATACGGCAAAGTAAGTACCGGTAACGCCTTCGTGCTGAACCACATGTGAACCGAATTTTTCGTATAAATTATAATGCTTGCCTGCTTTAAACAGATAAATATCAAAATCAGTAAAACGGCTGTAAGCTTCTACTGCATTAAGACCGTGACGTGCCTGCGATAAATGCAGCAGTTCGGCAGCAGCAGAACTTTCGTTTACCTGTGTGCCTGCATCAGTACTTTCAGGATCCACTGCTGGCAGCGGTTTTGGGGCTTTAGCGGTACGCTGCGGTTTGGTTGTGGTAATCTCAGCTGCTTGCGGCGTATTTAAAGCGGTTTTAGTTTTGCGTGGCTTCGGCGTTTTCACAGGTTCATCCTGCGGGAAAGTTTCGGCGGGCGCAGCCGCCCCGGCTTTGGCTTTTGCCTTAGTTGCTTTCGGCTTTACTGTTTTTACCGGCTCACTTTCCGAAAAGGGCGTGTCGGCCGACAGCTCTTCCGCTGCTTTCTTTTTACGCTTTGCAGGTACTGGTTTTACATTTTCATCTGCTGCAGGTTGCTCAGCAAGTGGTTCTTTCGTTTTTTTTGCCATAATTGAGGTAGAAGACTTTCAGGCTTTTACAATGGGGACTGCATTTGCTACAGATGATGTGTTAACATAGGCCATGTCCCGTTGTTTTACTTCCTGCAAGGTAATGATTAGTACAGGAACTTTATAAAATATGTGAAATGCACTAAGTCCTGCTGCGGCTGGCATCAAATAAAACGGGGCAAGTTTATGCTTGCCCCGCCAATATTATTCGTGCTATTAATCTATTTCAAAATCTCTATCTGTTTGAAATTTTTGGTGTATTTAAAGTCAACCACCCCGGCGTTATCAATAGTAAAATGTACCACCTCGCTGCCATTGATGATAATTTTCGAAGGTTTAAACGGCAAACCCAATACATTAAAATGGTAATTATCATAACGCGGCGTGTACAAACCTTCTGAAGTTTGCTGCACGGTTAAGCTGCTCTCTTTACCATTGACTACAAATTTCTTTTCCAGGTAAATGTCCTGCTCGTAAGCAAAAGTTTCACCGTAATCTTCGAATAAGAAAGAGTTTACCTCATATTCAGAATAGTAAATATTCAGCTTTACTTCCTCAATCTCTTTTTCACCGGTGTATTGCATTACTGGATATTCAGGTATCACCGATCCTGCCTTGATGAAAAGCGGAATAGTTTCGAGCGGCGTTAAAACCACTATTTCTCTACCGCCTTCTACCAGTTCATTGGTCCAGAAATTATACCAGCTGCCTGCGGGCAAGTATACACGTCTGCTGGTTTGGCCGGGCTCCATCACCGGGCAAACCAAAATTTTATCACCGTAGGTAAATTCATCCTGGCGGGCCTGGTTGGTGCGGTTATCCTGTTCCTGCATTACTACCGGGCGCAAAATAGGGAAACCATAACGGTGATGCTCCCAGAATACAGAGTACAGGTATGGAATTAACCGGTAACGCAATTCAATAAACTTACGATTGATGGCTGTATACGGTTCCCCGAAACTCCAGGGTTCGCGCTCCTTGGTATCACCGGCGGAGTGCGCACGCATGAAGGGTGAGAAAGTGCCCATCTGTATCCAGCGGGTAAACAGTTCACCATCCGGCTCGCCGCTAAAGCCGCCGATATCGGTACCACAAAAGGATATGCCCGACATAGATAAACGCTGGCATTGCAGGTTACCCAAACGCAGGTGCTCCCACGAGGCCACATTATCACCCGTCCAAACTGATGAGTAACGCTGTAAACCTGAGTAACCCGCGCGGGTAATGGTAAACGGCCGCTTGTTTTTCATAATTTTGCGCAAGCCCTCGTAAGTAGCGCGTACCATCTGCATACCATAAACGTTATGCGCCTTGCGGTGCGAGCCACGGAAACCATCGTACTGGTGGCGCACATCATCAGGGAAAGTACCGGCGCCGAAAACGGCCGGCTCATTCATATCATTCCACACGCCGGCTACGCCCATTTGCACCAACTCATCAAATAAACCGCCCCACCAGGTACGTACCTCAGGGTTGGTAAAATCGGGGAACTGGCAGCGACCAGGCCATACGTGGCCTTCCATAAAGTAATCATCGCTGCGGCGGCAGAAATAGCGTTTTTCTTTGCCTTCTTTAAATACCCAGTAATTATCATCTACCCGTATACCCGGGTCAATAATCACCACCGTTTTAAAGCCTTGCGCTGTGAGTTCCTTGATCATCTTTTTCGGATCAGGGAAATACTTACGGTTCCAGGTAAAGCAGCGGTAGCCATCCATGTAATCAATATCCAAGTAGATACCGTCACATGGTATTTTATTTTCGCGGAAGCCCTTAGCTACCGTTTTCACTTTTGATTCGGGATAATAACTCCAGCGGCACTGATGATAACCCAGCGCCCAGAGCGGTGGCATAGGGTGTGTGCCTGTTAATGAAGCATAGCGCTTCACCACATCCATCATGTGCGGACCATGGATGTAATAATACTGTAGTTCGCCGCCATCGGCCCAAAAGCTGGTTTTGCTGCGGTCTTCGGCACCAAAATCAAAATGGCTTTTAAAGGTATTATCGAAGAAAATACCATGGGCAATGCCATCATTCAGACTGATATAAAATGGAATACTGCGATAAATGGGATCCTGACCCCAGCCGAATGAATATGCGTCGGTATTCCAGTTTTTTAAACGCTTGCCGCGCAGGTTGAGATCTGTAGGTTTATCGCCTAAGCCATAAAAAGCCTCATCGTTGTGGCAAACTTTGGTACCGAATACATAATAACCACCAAACTGCACATTCTCTTCCCAGTGCATCGGTGCTGCATCGGCACTGGTTACATGGTTTTGTTTATCAGAAAAGGAAATATAAAAATTCTCCTTACTGATATGGCAATTTACCGTAGTGGTGGAAATGCGGTATTCTTTTTCATCCTCGAATAAATCAACCACCTGGGGTTTCGATTTCAATTCGGGTACGGCATAAGAAAACTCTTCGAGGAATACACCATGCGGGGCTAAACGTACCCGGATAATTTCATCGCTTACCACTACGATTTCTACACGGGCATCGCCATCAGTTACAAAGAATCGGTTGCCCGATTGCTCAGTATGATTGGGTATGCCCAGATATTTTTTTACAATCGGCTTTAATGCGGCTACAGGGTTATTTACGTGATGAAAAACTTCTTCCTCTTCTTCCTGTACAGTGGCTATAGTTTGCGCATCTTCAATTTTTTCGGCAGCTTCTTTATCTGCCAGTATCTTGCTGGTAATCCGTTCGGGGTTTAAATCAGATTTTAGTATATCTTCTTCCATTCAAACAATCAATTAGGGCGCTGCAAGATAAAAAATCTTGCTTTGATGAAAAAAATTAAGGTTTAGTTTTATAAACACCCCAATAATTACGCCATTCGGAGGAAAAAAACTTCAACTATGATGGATTTTTTATACGAACATCGTGGTTGTCTTGCACATACAATACAGAAACCGCTGCGCAGAACATAAAAACACCTGCCAATACCAAAGCATAAATGGTGTGGTTGTGGTAAAAATATTTCACAATTGGGCCACCTATTACCCCATTTACAATTTGGGGTATGGTGATAAAGAAGTTAAATATGCCCATATAAACACCCATTTTTTGCGCAGGGATAGAGCCGGAGAGTATAGCATAAGGCATAGCCAGAATGCTGCCCCAAGCCAGGCCGATACCCACCATAGGCAACCACAGTAAATCGGGGCTTTGAATAAAGAACATAGATACGTATCCTATTCCGCCTGCCACGAGCGACAAAGCGTGAGCTATTTTGCGGCTGGTAGCGCGTGCCAAGGCTGGCAATACCATAGCATAAAGGGCGGCAACACCATTGTATACGCCAAACAGAAAACTCACATGGTCGCCGGCTTGGTTAAATAATTTTGAAGAATGGTCATTCAGCGGCACATGGTAGATATGGTCAGCTACGGCCGGTGAGGTAAACACCCACATAGAAAACAACGCAAACCACGAAAAGAACTGCACCAAACCCAACTGGCGCATGGTACGTGGCATTTGCGCTAAATCGTTGAAAATTTCATTCAGGCCACCCGTCTTGGTAGCCTTTTCTGGCTCAGGTGCATGAAAACGGGCGTATTCTTCTGGTGAATATTCTCGGGTTTTCATCACCGTCCACAAAATAGTAAGTAACAGGACAACCGCGCCTATATAAAATGAATAAAGCACATTAGGCGGCACATGCGATGGAGGCGCTGTGTTGGGCACCTCCAAATAATCATACAATAGCTTAGGTAATACCGAACCAACCACTGCACCTATGCCAATCAAAAACGTTTGTACCGAAAAACCTGCACTGCGCTGACTATCGGGCAGGTTATCTCCTACTAATGCCCTGAACGGTTCCATCGCCACATTAATGGAGGCATCCATAATCATCAGCATACCGGCACCTACCACTAATGGTGGTATAAACGCAGCCAGCATAGCCGAGTTAGGCATAAAAAATAAAGCAATTGCCGATAGTATAGCACCGGTTAAAAAGTAAGGCTTGCGCCGGCCCAGGCGGTTCCAAGTACGATCGCTGTAATGGCCGATGATGGGCTGTACAATAATACCAGTGATAGGCGCCGCCAACCAAAACCACGACAGGTGCTCTACATCGGCCCCGAAAGTTTGCAGGATGCGGCTGGCATTACCGTTTTGCAGCGCCAACCCAAACTGTATACCCAAAAAGCCGAAGCTCATGTTCCAGATTTGCCAGAAACTCAGCCTGGGTTTCGGGGCTGCTGTAAGTGTTGCCATGGGTTGGATTGATGTTGATGGGATAAATATCTTAAAATATATAGTTTGTCATTGCGAGCGGCAGCGTGGCAACCGCTTGCTATACAGAGGCGCAGATGCCTCCGTGCGGTTGCCACGCTATCGCTCGCAATGACAAGATGGAACTTTTCGCCGTTCAAAATTTCAGAAGCATTCCACTCATTGCCGGCAAAGTCACATTTACACTGCCTGATATGTTATCGGTGTTGATTATTTTGCCGCTCAGCAAATCTTTAAAACTCTGGGCACCGCTTAGCTTTAACTGCTGCAGTAAGTCTTCCGGCAGTTTTACCTGTAAATTTTGTTCGGTACGGTTAAAATTAGTGAGCACTAATATACGCTCCTGTTCGGTGTAACGCAAATACAGGTACAGGCGGGTATTAAAGCCGCTGCTATGCTCATTGGCCATCATCAATTCGTAAAACTTACCATTTCTTAACGCATCGCTATTTTTTACGGTGTTAAGTAAGTTACTATAAAAGCTGCGTAGCTGTTGTTGCTGGTCGGATAAGCCTCCACCATCATAAGCGCCCTGGTTCACCCATTTTTGGTGCTCAGGCACACCCCAGTAGTCAAAAATAGTAGTACGGCCATCGCTGCCGCTAAAGCCTTCGTTACCTGCTCCTGGCTCGCCTACCTCCTGCCCGAAATAAATCATTACCGGGCCACGGTTCAGGGTAGCGGTTACTACCATGCCCGGAATGGCCAGCATCGGGTCGCCGGCAAAATCCGGACTGCCAATGCGCTGCTCATCATGATTCTCCATAAAGCGCAGCATATGCTCATCTATATCTTTGGCATCGTGGTTCCACACGCGGTTGATATCCCAGGTATTGGCCTGCGGCTCGTTGCGGGTGAGGCGGCGTATGGCATCATACAAACCCACTTTATCGTACAAATAATCGAAGCCGCCATTGTTGATATAATCATGGTATTTACCGGCATCATACGCCTCGCCGATAAAAATCAGGTTCGGAAACTCAGTTTTTAACCGGGCAGTCACCCAATGCCAGAACTCGGTGGGCACCATCTCTACCATGTCGCAGCGGAAACCATCTACCCCCTTTTGTGCCCAAAAATGCAATATGGCGTGCATTTTAAACCACAGCGGCGGCACCGGCTCAAAATGCGGGGTACGATGATTCAGATAATCCACCCCATAATTCAATTTTACGGTTTCAAACCAATCATTCATAGAAGGCGTTGCACTGAATACATCGTTACCGGTGGCTTTGGCCGGATTTTCATTAAACGTTCCGTTTTTTAACGGACTATGAAAATCATCGCCGCCGGGGTTATAGCCGTTCGGTACCACAAAAGGCTGCCCGGGGGTATAATAAAAATCGTTTTTGGGGTCAAAGGCTTTAGTATTGTCATCGTCTTGCCCAATATCCCGCACTCCTGCAGGTTTGGCATCTGAAAAGTAATGACGGGCCACATGGTTGGGCACAAAATCCATCAGTACTTTTAAGCCATTGGCATGTGTGCGCTTAATTAAGGCTTCATACTCGACCATACGGTTCGGCACATCAACCGCCAGATCAGGGTCAACATCATAATAATCTTTAATGGCATAAGGAGAGCCGGCACGGCCTTTCACCACATCCGGGTCATCGGGCGCAATGCCAAATTTGCTGTAATCCGTCATGGTAGCGTGCTCAATGACACCCGTATACCATACATGAGAAAAGCCCATGGCTTTAATTTGCTGCAGTGCTTTATCGTTAATATCGTTAAATTTACCTACACCATTTTCTTCAACAGAACCGTAATATTTATTCACGGTTTTGGTGTTGCCAAACAGGCGCGGCAACAGCTGATAGATGATGAGTTTATGCTGAGGAGTAGAAGATTCCATTTTTTTATTAACCGTATGTTTTTGGGCATAGCCCGGATGGATGAATGTGAGAGCGATTAGTATTGCGAAAAGCTTGTGCTTTATCATACTATACATGTATTAAAACTTCGCCATTGGCTTTTACCAGATGCTCTTTGCCGTAAACCAACACAGCCACTTCAATACCTGAGCGATTAGTAATATGCACGCCCTCTTTGCTTACTTTCACATTCAGTAACGCTTCGCGGAAGCCAATGTGGAACGAAAAAGACTGCCATTTTCCCGGCAAAAACGGCTGGAAGGAAAGTTTCCCATCACGCACCCGCATACCGCCAAAACCTTCTACTACCGACATCCAGGTGCCGGCCATAGAGGTGGTATGGCAGCCGTCTTCGGTATCGTTGTTATAATCATCCAGATCCAGGCGCGAGGTGCGCAGGTAAAACTCGTAAGCCCGTGCCTCGTCGCCAAGCTTAGCCGCTAAAATGGCATGTACGCAAGGCGACAGCGATGACTCATGCACGGTGCGCGGCTCGTAAAAATCAAAGTTGCGGCGGATGGTGTCTGTATCGTACCGGTCCTCGAAGAAGTAGATGCCCTGCAGCACGTCGGCCTGTTTAATAAAGCAGGAACGCAGAATGCGGTCCCAGCTCCATTTTTGGTTAATAGGGCGCTCGGTAGCCGGCAAATCTTTTACTAATATCTGCTCCTTGTCCAGGTAGCCGTCTTGCTGTAAAAATACTTGCTGCCGCTCATCATACGGATAGTACATCTTTTCAATGATGTCTTTCCATTTAGCCACCTCGGCTTCTTCTTTGAAATTAATTCGGCTGATAAGTGCCTGATATTTTGGTGCATCAGCTGCTTTTACTTTTTCAATTATTTCAGCAGCGTATTGCATACACCAAACTGCCAGTGTATTGGTATACCAGTTGTTGTTGATGTTATTTTCGTACTCGTTTGGCCCGGTAACACCCAGCATCACATACTGCTGCCGTGCTTCAGACCAATTCACTCTTTGCGACCAGAAACGTGAAACAGCTATCAGTACCTCCAGCCCGTAATCGGTTAGATACTGCTCATCGCCGGTATAGCGTACGTAATTAAATATGGCATAGGCAATAGCGCCGTTACGGTGAATTTCCTCAAATGTGATCTCCCACTCGTTATGGCATTCGGCGCCATCCATGGTCACCATGGGGTACAATGCGGCACCATCTTTAAAACCTAATAAGGCGGCGTTTTCAATGGCTTTGCCTAATTGCTTATAGCGGTACAAAAGCAGGTTACGGGTAACTTTTTGTGGCGCAGTTGCCAGGTAAAATGGCACACAATAAGCCTCAGTATCCCAATAAGTAGAGCCGCCATACTTTTCGCCGGTAAAACCTTTAGGGCCGATGTTCAGGCGGTCATCCTCGCCGGTATAAGTTTGATTGAGCTGGAATATATTAAACCGGATGCCCTGCTGCGCCGAGGCATCACCTTCAATGATAATATCGTTGTGCTTCCATTTCTCAGCCCAGGCCGCAGCCTGTTCGGCAAGCATGGCATCGAATCCTTTCTGACTGATGCGCTGCAACACATCTTTCAATTTCGCTTCCAATTCAGCTGCATCATGATTTTGCGAAGATAAATTTGCAGCGTATTTGTAGATGGTAAGCGCCTGGCCCTGGTGTGCTTTTACATTGAACTGAGCGCCTACATATTTTTCTTTCTCAACAGCTTCAACATTAATATTTGCCGGCTTGTCATTTTGCGTTACAGCGTATAGCATCCCGGTGGCAACTTCGAAGCCTGTCTTCTTAGTACGCAGCTGCACAAAGCCGCCACTTTCGAAGCTGCCTTTTTTTACCTCATCCCAAAACTTTTCGTCGTAGTTGGCATCCTTGTTTTTCACATCGCCATCTACAAATGGCTCTATCCCGATGCTTCCAATAAAGTTTATTGGAGTTAAGGTGTAGCGGATGGCACCCGCCTCATCATCTACCATACTGCAAAAGCGGATGCTTTCTACCTGCACCTGCTTGCCCTGGTGGGTAGTGGCCGTAAAAGTACGCTTTAGGTAACCTTCCTTCATGTTCAGTTCGCGCCTGAACTGGTTGACTTCACAAGTGTTTAAATCCAGTAATTCATTATCAATAATGATATGGATACCTATCCAGTTGGCGGCGTTCAGTACCTTAGCAAAAAACTCGGGATAGCCATTTTTCCACCAGCCTACACGGGTTTTGTCGGGATAATATACCCCGGCCACATAGTTACCTTGCAGGGTTTCGCCGGTGTACGTTTCTTCAAAATTTGCCCGCTGCCCCATCCGGCCATTGCCGAGGCTGAAAATACTTTCTGATATTTTGTTATAATGAGTGTTGAAACCTTCTTCAATAATCTTCCACTCATCAATTTTTATATAGTCTTTTGCCCCCCGGCCCCCTGAAGGGGGAGCAGGAGTTATAGTTGTATCACTCATTTATCAATCTCGTTGTTTATTAAAATTTATCCACACCTTACTATATTCCCCCTTCAGGGGACCAGGGAGTCTAATCTTTCAATCGTCATTTCATTTAACCCGCCAATTACCAAATCAGCTTCGGTGAGCACGGCTGGATCACCTACGCCTACGGCTTTCATACCGCCGTTTTTGGCAGCCTGAACGCCGGCAATAGCATCTTCAAACACTACACACTTCTCAGGTGCTACACCTACGGCTTCGGCGCCTTTCAAAAACACTTCAGGATCAGGTTTGGCGGCGCTTACTTTGTTACCGTCAATAATGGCATCAAAATAACTTACCAATTGCACATTCTCCAGTATCATCATGGAATTTTTACTGGCCGAACCCAGGGCGGTTTTTAAACCGGCGGCACGGCAAGCTTCTAAAAACTCTTTAGCACCGGGCAGCACCTCATTGGGTTTCATGTGGCTAATCATCTCTACATACCAGTTGTTTTTGCGGGTAGCCAGTTCTTCGCGCTCGGCTTCTGTTTTAACAACGCCCCCCCATTCTAAAATAAGTTCGAGTGAACGCACGCGGCTTACGCCTTTCAGCTTCTCGTTGTCGTGCTCCGTAAAATCGAAGCCCAGTTCATTGGCCAGGCGCTTCCAGGCTTGGTAGTGATATACGGCGGTGTTTACAATAACACCATCCAGGTCAAATATGCAGGCTTGTATGTTACTCATGGATGCGTTAAGCGCCTTATATTACCTGGCACTTTTTATTTAATTTTAAATATATTAAGGTTGTAGTTCGAGCACTAAAGTGGATTTGCCCTTAAGCGTTAGTGAAGACAGGTCTACTGTTTCTCCGCTGATGACGTTTGTGGCCTTTTTCATATTAGCTATTCGCTCTTTATAACGTTCAGTGCCCACAGTAGTTTCCTTTTCATTGCTGTTGTAAACCACCATTACCGTTTTTTGCTTATCGTACCTGAAGTATACATATACGTTATTTTCGGGTATGTACTGCATTAGTTTACCGGTTTGCAGGGCCGGTGTGTTTTTGCGGTAATTGGCCAGTTTGCGCACATAGTCAAAAGCTTCGTTCTCTTTTTTATTACGACCCGCAGCCGTGAATTTGTTATTCTTGTCGCCAGCCCAGCCGCCCGGAAAATCTTCGCGTACCAAGCCATCGGGGTTGGAATAATTTTTCATCAGTATCTCGTCGCCGTAATACATCTGCGGTATGCCGCGCAGTGTAAGCAACAGGGCAAAACCAGATTTATATTTTTCAAAATCTTCGCCCACTACCGACAGGAAACGGCTCATATCATGGTTATCCAGAAAGATAACATTCTGGGTAGCATCTTTATACAGGAAATCCTGCGCCAACACGGCATAGAGGCGGTTCACACCATCTGTCCAGCCCGGTTTCCCGTTCAGGGCTTCAAAAATTGCATCTTTAATTACACCGTCGGTCACACCGGGCAGGTGGGTATCAAAACCCCGGTTCACCGTATTGCCACCGGTAAAAAAGGCTTGGTTAGCAGCCGACCATACCAGCGTTTCGCCATAAATGGAAAGTTTTGGAAACTCGGCCTTTACTTTCTGTGCCCAATCGGCCATGTAAGCTGCATCATTGTAAGGGTACGTGTCTAAACGGAAACCATCGATACCTGCATACTCTACCCACCAAATGTGGTTTTGGGTAAGGTAATTTTGCACATAGGGGTTATTCTCATTTAAATCAGCCATGCGGTGATCAAACCATCCGTCCAGCATTTTTTTCCGGTCTGACGGTGCAGCGTAAGGGTCCATCACCGCCATATCCCTGAAATTGGAGTTGGTATATTGAGGCCACTGGTGTACCCAGCTTTTCATGGGCATATCCTGTATCAGGTAGCTTTCGGTACCAATGTGATTATGTACCAAATCTTTTATCACTTTTAGGCCCATGGCATGGCAACGCTCCACGTATTGCTTGTACAGCTCATTGCTGCCGTAACGAGGGTCAATTTTATAATAATCGGTTACGGCATAACCATGGTAGGATGCGTGTGGTTCATCGTTCTCAATTTCGGGTGTCATCCAGATGGCGGTTACGCCCAAATCTTTCAGGTAATCCAAATGGTTCACCAAACCTAAGATGTCACCCCCGTGCCGGCTAAACATCGAGTCGCGGTGCAGGCCGGTTTCACGCATGTTTTGCACCACATCATTGCCGGGGTCGCCGTTGGCGAAACGGTCGGGCATCAACAGGTAAATTAAATCTTTATTGGTTACCCCCTGCTCCCGGTTGGTTGCATGATTGCGCGCTTTGAGCACATACGTATAGATAACATCCTTTTCGCCAAGCTTGGTAAATTTTATAGTAAAGCTGCCGGGTTTAGCTGTTGCCGCAATCTGCAAATCTAAAAAGAGGTAATTGTCATTTTCAACTTTATGCGCTACCTTTAGCTTTACACCCGGGTAGCTGAGTTGTGCCTGCCGCTCGCCTATGTGATTACCATGCACCAGTAACTGCAGGCTGGGGTTGCTCATGCCGGTCCACCAGTTCATAGGCTCCACCCGTTCTAAATCGGGCATTTGCGCTTTCAAGCCGGAAGCCGTTATTACCATCAGTGCAGCTGCTGACAGGATGTTTTTAATTAACATAAGTACAGGTTAAAATTTGGTTTTGCGGCCCTTACAGGAAGCCTGCGTGTCAAATTTATAATTAATTTAATTCCTTAACTTGCAATGTGTAAAATGTTTGCCTTGTATAGCAAACATTATCTGCCAGCAAGCGATTAATTATAAATTACTATATCTCACCTCTGCATACCAATGACCAAAAAGCTTATCCTTCTTTGCCTGTTATTACTGGGCGTAATCTTTTCCTGTAACCGAAACACCGACAAAAATTTATACCGGGTGATTAAAGTGAAGGACGGAGACACCATTGAAATTTTAAGCAGTGGCAACCAGCCCATCACGGTGCGGCTGGCCGAGATTGATTGCCCCGAGAAAACACAGGCCTTCGGGCAAAAGGCCAAGCAGTTCACTTCTGATCTTTGCTTCGGTAAAATGGTAAAAATCAGCAACGGTGAAAAAGACCGCTATGGCCGCACGGTAGCCACCGTTGAACTGGAAGACGGTACCAATGTAAATTACGAACTGGTAAAGAACGGCTATGCCTGGCAATATACCGCCTACTCTAAAAGCGCGGTGTTAGCCGAAATGCAGCAGGAAGCGCAAAATCAGCACCTGGGCTTGTGGAGCGCGCCACGCCCCACCCCGCCCTGGTTGTACCGGAAGCATAAAAAGAGTAAGAAAGAGAAGGAATACGATTATGCGGAGTGATGTTTTTTGAGTGTGCTTTGTTGAGTTTGTGCTTATTGAATGTTGATGTTCTTTTGTCTTGATACAAAAGAACCAAAAAATCAGGTCGAGCCTGCTTAGGCTTTTTGCCGCACGGGGCCACCGCTGCAAAGGCTGGCAGCACCACAGGCTGTTTAGTGTTTGCGTATGAACAGATGGTGCTTTGCCCGTTGGTAGTGCAAATACTAAAAGGCCTCTCCCTTACGCGCAGGGCCACCATGTGCTGCCCGCCTTTCGCCCAAAGCTGAGAGGCTGACAGAGGAAGAGAATTAAGAGCAAAGAGCCAAGAATAAAGAAAGAAGAAGTCAGCAATAGGTCGCCCCTGCGTCATTGCGAGGAACGAAGCAATCTCTATACGTCAAGTAAAAGCATTAAGCAGAGAGATTGCTTCGTTCCTCGCAATGACGTGCATTAAAATAGCGTGTCTAAACAAATGCCTTTCCACCCAGGCGCGGTGGACTGGCAGAAACCGCCCGGGCCATGCGGTGGCCTCGTGCGGACGAAGGATTGTTTCTGCCTTGATTTTTTGTTACTTTTTGATCAAGCAAAAAGTAAACTGACATTCATTAAAGCTCAAACTCTAACAATGCGAATAGCAGCAATCGCCAAAGTAACACTTATCCCATCACCTCATACAAATTCCCCTTATATTCGTACTCATACCAACACCATCTTCATGAAACTCATCAAAGCTTTGTTCTCCCTTGCCATTACCGGCGTATTGATTTGGGCCTTACAAACCAAGTTTGGAGCCATTCCGCCGCTGGGTAAATTCCTGAACCCAACTACCGGTTTCTGGCAAAATGCAGAAAGCATGAAGCCCGGCAATGATGAGAAGATTGATATTAAAGGCTTGGACGGACAGGTTACAGTCCGGTTTGATGAAAATCATATACCGCATGTATTTGCGCAAAACGAACATGATTTGTATATGGCGCAAGGCTACCTTACCACCCGTGATCGCCTGTGGCAGATGGATATTCAAACCCGAAGTGCAGCCGGCCGGCTGGCCGAAGTGGTGGGACCATCGGCACTAAGCATTGACCGCTACCACCGGCGTATGGGAATGGTATATGGTGCAGAAAATACCATCCGACAAATGATGCAGGACCCGGTAACCCGGCGTATGCTGCTGGCTTATACGGCTGGCGTAAACAGTTACATTCGTTCCCTTTCGCCTGCTGAGTATCCAATTGAGTTTAAACTGCTCAATTATGCGCCTGAAGAATGGCAGCCTATTAATTGTGCTTTTTTATTAAAGCTAATGTCGGAAACTTTAGCCGGCGGCTCAGACGAGTTTGCCATGAGTAATGTTTTGAACAAGTTCGGACCAGAGGTGGTTAAGAACCTGTTCCCTGATTACCCTTACCGAGAGGAACCCATCATTCCTAAAGGCACCCCCTGGAATTTCAAACCGCTATCCGTGCCAAAACCTTCGGACAGTTTTATGCAGCAAATGCACAGCCAGGTAAAAACCCGGCAGAAAGTAGACGGTATTGGCAGTAACAATTGGGCGGTAAGCGGCAGCAAAACTGCAACAGGCTACCCCATGCTGGCCAACGATCCGCATTTGCACCTTACCTTTCCATCCATCTGGTACCAGATACAACTGGCAGCGCCGGGAGTGAATGTAAATGGTGTTTCGCTACCGGGAGCGCCGGGCATCATCATTGGCTATAACCAAAAAGTGAGTTGGGGTGTGACCAATGTAGATGCCGATGTACTTGACTGGTATCAAATCAATTTTAAAGATAATACCCGCAATGCTTACTGGTATAATAACCGCTGGAACCCGGTTAAAAAGCGCGTTGAAGTGATTAAGGTAAAGGGCCAGCCCGATGTAATAGATACGGTACTATACACGCATCATGGCCCGGTGGTGTACACCGAAGCTGCACAAAAAGGCAAAAGCGGCAGGGAAAACGTTCCGATTAATGCAGCACTCCGGTGGATAGCACACGATGCCTCCAACGAGTTCATGACTTTTTATCTGCTTAACAGAGCGCAAAACTATAATGATTACCGCAAGGCGCTCACCTACTATACCGCCCCGGCCCAGAACTTTGTTTTCGCCGATGCCGATAAAGATATTGCTATTACCCCCAACGGAAAACTTCCTTTGAAGTTTAAAGACCAGGGCAAGTTTTTGTTAGATGGAAGCGACCCCGGCAACGACTGGCACGGCTGGATTCCGGCTGATCAAAACCCGACGGCCAAAAACCCGGCGCAGGGATATCTGGCTTCGGCTAACCAATCATCAACTGATCCGTCTTATCCTTATTACATTAACTGGCAGTTTGGTAGTTATCAGCGAGGCAAACGTATTAACAACCGGTTAACTGCGATGAACAAAATTACGGTGGATAGTATGCGCCGCCTGCAACTGGATGATTACAGCATACATGCCTATGATGTGCTCCCTGCCATGTTGAGGTATGTAGACAGTACCAAGCTAACACCACAACAGCAAAAAGCCTATACATTAGTTAAACACTGGAATCTGCGCTTCAGCCAGGATGCCATAGGAGCAACGGTATTTCAATTATGGTGGCAGCGTTTGGATGGTATGATTTGGGATGAATTCGGCAGCGATGAAGACAACCTTCGTCACCCCTCGCGCGACCGTACAGTGGAGCTGATTTTGCACGAGCCGCAATCCAAATGGTTTGACAATGCCACCACGCCCGGTAAAGAAACCTGCGAGGACATCATTAGCAATGCTTTCAATACTACAGTTGATGAACTGGTACGCCAGCATGGCCAGCCGGGCGCTCACTGGGCCTGGAGTAAATTCAAAGGCTCACACATCGACCATCTGGCCAGTTTGCCTGCCTTTGGCAGCGGTAAATTCATAGCCGGAGGTTCGGGCGGTGTCATTAATGCCTTAACAGAAACCACCGGCCCATCCTGGCGCATGGTGGTACAACTGGGGCCTCAGGTAAAAGGGTTTGGTGTGTATCCCGGCGGGCAGTCGGGCAACCCGGGCAGCCCTTATTATAAAAACATGCTGCAAACCTGGCAAAGTGGGCAGCTTAATGAGTTATTGTACCTGCAATCAGCTACTGAAGCTTCTAAACGTATTACTTCTACCCTAACCTTAAATAAAAAGTAACATGCTCATCCTACTCATTTTTATATTAGTGTTTGCCTGTGGTTTTATACTGCCTTGGTGGCTCATCGCCGTTATTGCATTCGGTGCTGCGTTTTGGCTGGCACATTCAGCGAGTCAGGCATTTTGGTCGAGCTTTATTTCTGTATTTGTGGCTTGGGTACTGTTGGCTATGCTCAAAAGCGCACCGAACCAGCATGTGCTGGCAACACAGGTAGCCAGGTTATTTTTCTTGCCACATTGGACGCTCATTATGGCAGTAACCGGTATTTTAGGAGGATTGGTTGGCGGCTTTGCGGGCTTAACCGGTTATCTATTCAAAAGCGTGTTTAATTACCAGGGAGCCGAGTAAGCATAGAAAAATCCGCTATCGTTAGATATATTTATCCAAGATAGCGGATTGTGAAATTGAAATCTGTAATAAATATTTACAGCGCCCGCAGAGCGGCTTTTAAATCAGCAACAGATGATGATGAAGATTTAGCTGTAGTAAAAATATTTTGCGAACTGGTGCCCGAGCCATAAAAGGCAGCGTTAGCCGATTTGTCTATAGCCAGGTTAGTACCGTTTACAGTTAAGCCGGCAAATAAACCACGGCTGCGCGAGTAAGAATATACTTCGGCTTCTAATTTGTAGTCGGTGCTGGCCGAAGAGCTGCGGCCTACCGGACCGGCAGCAGCAGAGATATCGCCTCCGATGGTAAAATCACCATTTTCAACTTTGGTTAACACGCCTTTGTGGCGAAACACCAATACTAAATCAACACTTTGCACACCAATTTGAAAACCGAAGCTACCACCAGTCAGGGTTACAAATACCGGATTGCTCCAGCTGCCGTCATCCAATTTTACCATGGCTACGCCACGACCACGTTTAACACCAACCGCTAAACCCGCGTTCAGCATTTTAGGAATGACGATGATACCCTGAGTTTCCTTCACCAGTTCGGCAGGTATCTTTTCTTTCATACCTGAAAACTGCTTCAATACCGCCGTAGCAGATTGTAGGCGTTCAGTTTCCTTATCTGCCGCCGGGCTGGCTGATACCAAAATGAAGAAGAAACATAATAAAGTGGGCCATAAAGCCAGTCTGATATTGTTCATAGTTGTAGATTTTAAGTAAATAAAAAACTAATTTCCTTTGCTCATTTTAACCTGAAAGCACATAAATGGTTTTGCTAATTTCAGTCCTATGGATTTTTGCTTCGGGTTTGCCCTTTCAATTAATTGTATATTTGCGCCATGCACAAACCGCAACAGCAGCATATATTTTCCATACAAACTCCGGAAGCATTTGAACAAGCCGCGTTGGATACTTTCAGGTATCAGGCCGTTGCCAACCCTGTTTATGCGCAGTTTGTACAAGGCCTAAATGTGCAGGTTGAAATGGTTAACCGCATGCACGAAATACCTTTTATGCCGGTTGAGTTTTTTAAATCGCACCAGGTAATTACCGAACAGCAGCAGCCACAGGTTACTTTCACCAGTTCGGGCACCACGGGCATGATTACCAGCCAACATTTAGTAGCCGATGTAAGCTGGTATGAAATGAGCTTCCGCAAAGCTTTCGAGCTATTTTATGGTTCGGTTACTAATTATTGTGTATTGGCTGTGCTACCGTCCTACTTAGAGCGCCAGGGATCATCCTTAATTTATATGGCTGATGACTTGATTAAACAATCCCGGCATCCGGATAGTGGTTTTTATCTATACAATTATGCCGATTTGCATCAGCAGTTACTGAAGCAACAACAGACTGGCCAGCCCACTTTGCTTATTGGCGTTACTTTCGCCCTGCTCGATTTTGTAGAGCAGTATACTTTAAATTTTCCGGAACTGATAGTAATGGAAACCGGCGGTATGAAAGGCCGGCGCAAAGAAATGATCAGAGATGAGCTACATAGTATTTTAAACTCCGGCTTTGGCACAGTTGCCATCCACTCTGAATATGGCATGACGGAATTGCTTTCTCAGGCTTATTCCAAAGGCAGCGGTATATTTGAATGCCCACCCTGGATGCGCATTATCACCCGTGACACCAATGACCCGCTACACTTGTTAGGCACTAACGCCACAGGAGGTGTCAATATCATTGATCTGGCAAATATTAACTCTTGTTCCTTTATTGCTACGCAGGATTTAGGGCGTGTATACGAGGATCAATCTTTCGAGATTTTGGGCCGGTTTGACAATGCCGACATCCGCGGCTGTAACTTGCTGGTGGCCTGATGAACATTACATTTGGTAATCAAATTTTATTATTTTTACCCTGAAATAAACCATCAACACCCGATGATTGAAAAATTTTTGAATGATCAGCAGGATCCTAAAGCGGTTGAAAAAGTATACTCCCGCCTTACTGACCTGCTTACAACAGATGAGCAAATCATCTATATAGCTACACAAAAGAAACCGTTGGTTAACCTTTTTCCGGATTGCGTGGCTTTAACCAATAAGCGCATTCTGTTCTTTACCCCGGCTAACCTGGGCCTTTCCATTAAGTTTATCGATTTTGTATGGAAGGATATTGCCGATGTACATACCAAGGAAGAAATTATAGGCGCCATTTTTAGCGCCACTACTGTAAATGGTTCCGAAATGGGTGTAGATTACTTACCAAAAGTACAGGCCCGTAAATTATACCAGTACTCGCAAGAACGTAAAGAAGCCGAGCGCGAAGCCCGCCGCCTGCGCGAACTGGAAGAAAAGCGCGCAGCTTCAGGCGCTTTCCAATTTGAAAATGCAACGAAGCATGAAGTTCCTGCACCACCCGTTCCCCCTGCTGCACCGCAACCACCGGTAGCTGCAACTATACAACAACCTGTATATGCACCGCCTGCACCTGCGGTTACCCCGGTTCCTCCTCCGGCACCAGCCGCGGAACCTGCTGTAACAGCAAAACCTGATGAGCTGACCGAAAAGCTGAAAAAACTAAAAATGCTTTTTGATAACAGCCTCATCTCGCAAGAGGAATACAATCAAAAAAAAATGGAATTATTAAGTGATTTATAAATAAGAAAGCCTGCTTATTGAGCAGGCTTTCTTATTTAAATCAAGCGTTCATCAAAGTTAAAATCTTCCTGGTGAGTAATCTTCACCTCTGCCATTAACGGGTGTAATGGGTTAAGTACATAATTATTCTCTTCTTTTACAATAGCTGAAGGTACGCTAAGCAATAAGTGTTTATTGGCTTTCAAAAACTTGTCGCCCAATTGTTTTAACTGCACAGGTTCGGGGTACTCCTTCCAGTTTTTAGGCAGATGCTTTATATCAACCTTTAAGATATCATCGGGCGCCTCAATGGTAATTACACAATAACCGGCCGGCAATAAAGTAGGCGGTAAATGTACCAGCACTTCGAGCACCGCTAGGGCTCTTGACGAAGCCAGGTAAACTGCCGGTTTGCCTAGGCTGTTCCAGCGGCCGCCATACAAGCGTGCACCAGTGCCGCTCAAATCATGAATATACTGACACTTGGCAATCCGATATAACAGCATCAGGCAAAAATACCGTGTTCAATGCGGCCCAGTTCTTTGAAAATCATATCGAAGCCGATAGAGGTATCTAATAAGGATGCCGGAGTTTCACCTTTATAAATATGCGCCGGGGTTTTCATCCATTGTTTAAATTTATCCATGGATCCAAAAACTTCCTCACCGCGTGTATACAGGCGGGCCAGTTCAATGGCCTTTTCGGCATACTCGGTTTTAATAACGGCGTTATCTTCGTAACGTTGAAGCGTGCGGTCAGAAATGTGCATTACCTCTGCCAGTTCTTGCAGTGTAAATGAGATTTTTTGTGCTAAAGACAGCAGCACCTTTTTGGGTAAACCCTGCCGGGAAAGATTTAAGATATCAAAATCAGTGGATGCACGGGCTGGGGTAACTCCCTGGAGTAATTGATAAAAAGAGTCAAATGAACCTATGGGAAGATAAGCTGCCATAGGTTCATTAACTTCATTTATGATATTATGTTTCTTTTTGTACGACATTTATCCAAATTTATTTACAAAATGTCGTATTATCAAATTTATTCAGCGGTAATTAAAAAATAGTTTCTTTTCCCTTTCTGGGCAATCAAAAACTTCTGATTAATCAATTGTGCTGTAGTAATTTTTTCATCTATCGCACCTACTTTACTTTTGTTGATAGATACGCCGCCGGCCTGAATCATTTTACGGGCTTCACCTTTAGAATTAAATATAGCAGTCTTTGCTCCCAATAGCTCAACCGGGTCTATACCGTCGCTTAAATCTGCTTTGCTGATACTAAATTGAGGAACGCCCTCGAACAAGCCCAGTACTTCCTCATCATTCAATTCGTTTAAAAACTCAATACCGGTGTTACCAAATAAAAACTCTGATGACTTAATAGCCTTTTCGTACTCCGCTTCGCCATGTACCCGGATGGTAATATCTTTAGCCAGCGCTTTTTGTAAAGCGCGCAGGTGTGCAGCCGCTTCATGCTCTTGCTCTAAAGCTACAATTGTGGCTTCGTCAAACAGCGTGAATATCCGTATAAAGTTTTTGGCGTCATCGTCGCTCGCATTTAACCAAAACTGGTAGAATTTGTAAGGTGAGGTTTTAGCCGGATCAAGCCAGATATTACCACCTTCGGTTTTACCAAATTTAGTGCCGTCGGCTTTTTTAATCAACTGTGTTGTTAAGGCATAAGCCTCTCCGGCATCTTTGCGGCGTATTAACTCCGTGCCGGTCACGATGTTTCCCCATTGGTCAGAGCCGCCCATTTGCAGGGCGCAGTTTTTATTTTTCCATAAATAGTAAAAATCGTAACCCTGCACCAACTGGTAAGTAAACTCCGTGAACGACATACCCGTGTCACCGTTCAGGCGGTTTTTCACCGAATCTTTGGCCATCATGTAGTTTACGGTTAAATGTTTACCTACATCACGGATAAAATTCAGGAATGAAAACTCCTTAAACCAGTCGTAATTGTTTACCATTTCGGCACTATTGTCGGCACCGCTTTTAAAATCCAGAAATTTTTCCAACTGAACTTTGATGCTTTCCAAGTTATGCTGCAATACCTCTTCAGACAGCAAATTACGCTCTTGCGATTTACCCGAAGGGTCGCCTACCATGCCGGTAGCCCCGCCTACCAGTGCAAAAGGCCTATGCCCGGCACGTTGAAAATGAATTAGCGTCATGATCTGCGTGAGGTGGCCTACATGCAGGGAATCAGCCGTAGGGTCAAAGCCGATATACCCTGATACCATACCTTTATTCAGTAAATCCTCAGTTCCGGGCATTATATCATGCAGCATGCCACGCCAGCGCAGTTCTTCAACAAAGTTCATTTTTCGAGTTTCTATTATTCAACCGGCAAATATATAACAATCAGCCGAACAGGTGATTGAAAACAAGCAAGCTAATATTAGCTGTAAGATTTGAGCAGAAAGCAAATTTTATGTAAATTGCTTAAGCTATTTATGAACTTCCTCTCCCATTTTTATTTCGACCGCCATTCTATTAACTGTTACCATATTTTGGGAACGGTAATGCCCGATTTACTTAAAAATGCAGATAAAAGCGCCGTGATTCATCCCGAAAAGCTAAGTCACAGCAATCCGGAAATTCAATCCATTATTAACGGTTGGAAAAAGCATTTAGAGGTAGACCGGCATTTTCACAATTCGGATTTTTTCAAAACCCATTCCCATCGACTCAAGCTGCATTTGCTGCCGGCGCTGGCGGGCTCACCCGTAAAACCCTTCTTTTTAGGCCACATTGCAGTAGAACTAATTTTAGACAACCTGTTGTTAACGGAAAGCTTAATTTTAGCAGACGACTTTTATAACCATTTAGAAGGTTGTGAAGATGACGTTATCCATGAGTTTTTAAGCTTTAGCGGCTATACTGACTCTAACTTGTTTTTACGTTTCTACACCAACTTTAAGAAAAGCCGCTACCTGCAATCGTATATCGAAGTTAACCAGGTGGCCTATGCCCTGAAACGAATTTGCATGCGCATCTGGAATCATCCTTTCAGCCCTGAACAAGAAGTACAGCTAAATGACTTATTAGCAGATTACCGCTTGCGCCTCAAGGCAGACTTTCAATCCATCTATCAGGAAATTGAACGACAATTAACAGCTTAAACTGAGTTGGCGTTTTCCAGCACCGGTGTAGTTTCTTTGTTCCTGTTAATTTCTTGATTACGCATACGCTGGAACAGCAGGCCGAAAGCAATAGCGGTAACTACCCCGATCGCCCCCTGTACAAATAATACCGTTTGGGCGCTTACATGGTGCGCACCTAAACCGGCCACAAAGCTGCCCAGTGGCTGCATACCCTGAAAAGCCATTACATAATAGCTGATTACCCGCCCGCGCATATCATCAGATACGGTGGTTTGTATAAAGGTGTTGGTACCTGCAATCTGCATCATCATACCCATGCCCGATGGCATGATAAATAACAAAGCCAGCCAAAAACTATGGCACAAAGCAAACAGGGCAATACTTAAGCCGCATAAAATGCTGGAATAAATAACCACCCGTTTAATGTGTAATGTGTTCTTTAAACTCGCCATGTATACGGCACCAAACAATGCTCCCAAACCCGAAATACTGTTGAGCAAGCTATAGGTACCGGCATCACCTTTAAATATATCTTTGGCAAATACCGGCATTAAAGTACTGTACGACATTACAAAGAAACTGGTACAGGCCATCAGCAAAATCATTAGCTGTATGTTCTTTTCATGCCTTAAGTAATTCCAGCCCTGCTGCAGGTTCTCCCAAACGGTTTGTGTAGTTTTCTTTATCTCCATAGGAGGTAGTTTCATTAGTAATAACGAAACTATTACGGCAATAAAACTGATAGCATTTAACAAAAAACAAATGCCCGTGCCTACAGTAGTCAGCAATATACCCGCCACGGCAGGGCCCAGCAAACGCGCCAGGTTCACCATAGATGAATTGAGCGCAATGGCATTCTGCAAATCCTTTTTATCATCAATCAGTTTAATCATTAATGATTGCCTTGCAGGAGTATCAAAAGCATTAACTACACCCAAAACAGCGCTCAGTATAATAATGGTAAGTAAATGATAGGTATGTGTAAGCACGAGCACCGCCATAATGGTAGCCTGCACCATGGCCGAAATTTGAGTAGTTAACAAAACCTTGTAACGGTTATGCCGGTCTGATATAGCCCCGCCGTAAGGCGACAGGATGAGCGTAGGTATTTGCCCCGCAAAATTTACAACACCCAGCATCAGCGCCGAATGTGTTAAACTGTATACCAGCCAGTTAACCGAAATCCGCTCCATCCAGGTGCCTATGAGCGATAGCGACTGGCCTATAAAATATAACCGGAAATTGGGGTAGCGAAGCGACCGGAAAGTGGCAGACAAACGTTCCATGCAGTAGTAGATATAT
Source organism: Mucilaginibacter koreensis (assembly GCF_054783355.1). Lineage (NCBI taxonomy): Bacteria > Pseudomonadati > Bacteroidota > Sphingobacteriia > Sphingobacteriales > Sphingobacteriaceae > Mucilaginibacter > Mucilaginibacter koreensis. Next base: position 1,567,547 of record NZ_BAAGQS010000001.1, read on the forward strand.
ACCAATGACAACGCAATTCAACTTTAGTTCATTGTAAATTCAAATACCCCATCATTCAAATCTGCCACTGGAATGACAAAAGCGTTTCATTATCAGCAATTAACATTTAAAATAATTTTTTGAACTTAAAATATATCCCTACCTTTGCGCTTCCAATTGAATTGGAAAAAAGGAGAAAATTTATTTAATGGCAAAAAAACAAGAAGCAGAAAAAGAACTTCAAGCAAAACAAGCTGAGCTGGGTGCAGTAAATGCATCTGCTCAAAAAGAAAGCATTGAATCAGAAGCTGATTCAATCTCGATTGAAGAAATTAAATCGAAAATTGCAGCCGCCCACGACGATTTCGACTGGGATGCTGATGACAAAAAATTCGGTAACTACAGCAACGCCGACCGTGAGAAATTTGAGAAAATGTACGATGTTACTTTTAACTCAATCAATCAGGGTGAAATTATTAGCGGTACTGTAGTTAGCATTAATGCAAAAGACGTGGTATTGAACATCGGCTTCAAATCTGATGGTATGGTATCATTGTCTGAATTCCGTGACATGCCCGAGCTTAAAATCGGCGACGAGGTTGACGTATTTGTAGAATCTCAGGAAGATGCAAACGGCCAGCTAGTGCTTTCACGCAAACGTGCGAAAACACAAAAATCATGGGAGCGCATTAACCAGGCTCTTGAAAATGATGAAATCATCACCGGCTTTGTGAAGAGCAGAACCAAAGGTGGTTTGATTGTAGATATTATGGGCGTTGAAGCCTTCTTACCAGGTTCACAAATTGACATCAAGCCTATTCGCGATTATGATGTTTATGTGGGTAAAACTATGGAGTTCAAAGTTGTTAAGATTAACCACGAGTTTAAAAACGTAGTGGTATCGCACAAAGTGCTGATCGAAGACGATTTGGAAAACCAAAAAATTGAAATTGTTGCCCGCCTTGAAAAAGGTCAGGTACTGGAAGGTACCGTTAAAAACATTACTGACTTCGGTGCATTTATCGACTTGGGTGGTGTTGACGGCTTACTGCACATTACTGACATTTCATGGGGACGTATTGAAAATCCGAGAGAAGTATTAGCACTGGATCAGAAACTGAACGTGGTAGTATTAGACTTTGATGATGAGAAAAAACGTATCGCCCTGGGCTTAAAACAACTGACCCCTCACCCTTGGCAAAATTTAGATGAAGCCATCCAGGTAGGTTCAGTAGTAAAAGGTAAAATTGTTACCGTGGCTGATTATGGCGCATTCCTGGAAATCACCCCTGGTGTTGAAGGTTTGATCCACGTATCAGAAATGTCATGGTCACAAAACCTGCGCAGCCCTCAGGAATTCCTGAAAGTAGGTGACGAAGTTGAAGCTGTTGTTTTAACTTTAGACCGCGAAGAGCGCAAAATGAGCTTGGGCATTAAGCAATTAACGCCTGACCCATGGCAAAATGCTGCTGATAAATATGCAGTAGGTACCAAACACGTAGCTACCGTTAAAAACATGACCAACTTTGGTGTGTTTGTGGAGCTTGAAGATGGCATCGACGGTTTAATTCACATTTCTGACCTGTCATGGTCTAAGAAAGTAAATCACCCTAATGAATTTACCAAAGTTGGTGAAAAATTAGACGTGGTTGTATTGGAACTGGATGTTGAAAACCGCAAACTGAGCTTAGGTCACAAACAATTGGAAGAAAACCCTTGGGATACTTTTGAAACTATCTTTACAGTAGATTCAATTCACCAAGGCACTGTATTGAAAGTGACTGACAAAGGTGCTATTGTAGCTTTACCTTACGGTGTTGAAGGCTTTGCGCCAACCAAACACCTGGTGAAAGAAGATGGCAAGAGCGTTAAAGCTGAAGAAACCGCTGATTTCAAAATCATTGAGTTTAACAAAGACAGCAAACGTATTGTTATTTCTCACTCACGCATTTGGGAAGACCAACGTGCTGAAGCTCGGGTTACCGATTTCGAAAACCGTAAAAAAGAAGCAAAAGCTGCTAATAACGCGGTGAAAAAAGTAAAAGAATCTGTTGAGAAATCAACCTTAGGCGATTTAAGCGTACTGGCTCAATTAAAAGAGCAAATGGAAGGCGCTGAAAACGATGCCCGCAAAGGCAAGAAGTCTGACGATTCTGCTCAATAAGCATTAAATAAACTCCCTTTATAAGCCCTGCAGCGTTTGTTGCGGGGCTTTTTTGTTAGCACCCAATTACTACTCAATACACCTTATCAACTTATAGCGGTTTTAAGAGAGATGGATTTAGCAGTAGAACAACAAAACTGAGCTCTGCTGCTCTTAGTTGTGCTTGCAGTTCAGATACACATTTAAAAATTTAGGCGATGAATTAGCGCTCACTCGTTTTCAATTCAGGTAGAGTAGACGCTTTACCAATAGTAATACGTTCTGTAGCTACAGCATATCGTCCGTTCAAGTCTGTACCTTCAATCTTTATAGTGTATGTGCCTGGCTTGTCCGCTGCATAAAATGAAAAGCTGGCCTTACCTGAATTGCCGGTAACCAAATTGGGTTCCCAATGTAATGTTGATCTGTAGCCGGCAATATCAGTTGCATCTGTTTTGTAACGTGGCCGGTAAAATTCCCGATAATTTTGCACTGGTAAAGGGCGATATACATACGTACCGGGTTCGGGAAGTCCCCACGGCCCCTTTCCGCTCCGGGTAGAAATTACAATATAGGTCTTCAGGCCTTCTAAAACCTTTATGCTGGTTACTTCTTCAGCATTTACCGCATTCAGGTAGTAATGCAGATAGTCGTTGTATGATGAAAGTATTCCGGATGTCATGGGCCCCTGTGTACGCCAAACACTTACACCGTCAATAACGAAATCAACTATTAAGTTGGCTTTGTACGTATAGTTCTTGTAAGCTTGTTGAACAATTTTATGAAATTTGTCTATGCAATAAGCGTTTGTTTCTTTAAATTCAGGTAACCTGCGGTACAATAAGTCGGCTAAACTTGAGCGGCGCGCAGCAATTAACTCTTTGGTTGTTATTTCATCTGCAGTAAATGCAAAATCATCACCTATAGGTACACCTTTCTTTTTAGCCTTAATTACAACCTCTTTTAGCACATTGCCATCAAGACCGCCAGATGAAACAAGTTGGTTTTTTTTCTGCATACCGAAATAGTAGTTCAATAGAGTACTATCCGTCGCTACATTCCACGGCATCAATTGTTCAAAAGGCAAGGCTTTTACAGGGCTGGGTTTAAACTCATTCAATTCTACAGTTGCAGCCAAAGCTTTATGTTTACTATTGTAAAGCTTTAATACATAAGCAGCAGTATCCACATTAGGCAAATCAGTAAAATTAAATTCACCGTTCTGATTGCTCACGGTATCCATAAACAGCATCTGACTATTGCTTTTAAAAAACAAGGTAATTTTTGCGTCCGAAACCGGCTTTTTAAACATCCCCGTCAATCGTCCCGATAAGCGGTTATCCGGTTCCGGCGGGTATGAAGGTGCGGTTAAAGGCCCCGCAGCTAACTGCCAGTTAAAAGCGGTCCAACCTTGTGTCAGCAATAAATTATCCAGGTCTTGTTTAGCTTCAGGCGAATTTTGCATATAATACTCAGGTTGCTCTATGTTACCTTTAAGCTGCGAAGCAAGCAGTAAATGAGTTAATATATTTTCTTGGACAGTATGTTTAACCTGCGAATCATCAGTAACGGCAACCGAAAAGCTGCCGGTTACCCCTTCGCCTTTATGATCTGTAATTGAAATTTGTAAAGGGATGCTGTCAAGCGGTTGGTAACTTTGTTGCAGGCCGGCTACTTTAACGTTAAGCCTGACATCGCCCGGCATATAAACCAAACGCTCCATCAGTGGAGCACCTTTAGCATTTAGTACAGCGAATTGAACCAATCCGGGTGTGAACACTCGTTTAGGGATATGCAAAATATAAAATGCGTTTTTGAGACTAAATTCATTGCAGATAAATACATCAGCTGTATTTTGGCTCATTAAATAGTAAGTATCGCCCTGCCTGGCCACTTCAGGAGTTGCATACACATAAACCAGCACCGTATCTGCACTGCTGATATTATTTACTTTAAATGTGATGCCTTCAGGTTTAACCGGCGCTAATGTTACTGTTTGTGCTTTGCCTCCGTCTGTTCTGGTATAAACAGCCCTATAAGTTTCGTTGGCTTTTGGAGCAAACAAAAAGCTGCCCATTCCTAAATGTGATGATTGAAAATTTGCGACTTCCTCGTTTGCACTGTTTATAATATGTCCCTTCACATTTACACCAAGCCCGTCCTCGCCTATTGCCTTAAACCCTATTTTGGTATACAAGCCATTAATTAAATGCCCTCCCTCCGGCATAAATTGTAAATCTATTGGCCCATCCTCCTGTTTTAATATGATGGGTATTTGCACTACCTCCTGTTTATTTTTGTCAGCAATGCTAAGTTTAATGTTATTGTTTTCAAAACCCTGATGTAGCTCTGTATCAAACCTCAAACTTCCATCTCCGGAGGTAAGCATCTTTTTAGCTATTATTGCTTTATTACTTCCGCTCAATGTGATCAGCACATCCTGATAGGCGACAGGCACTTTATCAATTCTTGTCAGTTTCAAGGCTAAGTCCATTTTCCGGCCGCTGCCCGTGTTTTGTATTACATGCTGCTCACTCACCAGCCACGATTTTTTTCGAGGAATACCAATACTGAAATTTTTATAGAAATATACACTTTCTCCAAAGTTTTGCTGCCATTTGGTGTAGGCCCTTACCACATAAGTACCCTGCTTATATTGAAGCACAGGTAAAGCTATATAACCGCTGGCCAGACCGGCATTAACAGGTAAAGCAAACTGTTCAACCATCCGGCTGCTATCATTAAACATTTCTATATATAACTTGCTGCTTAATGCGGAAGCAAAGCCGTTAGAAGTTACATAAGCCTTAAACCAAATTGTGTCTCCCGCTGAATAATAAGGTTTATCGAAATGCAGGTAAACTTGTTCGGGCGGGTAAGTTTTATGGTAAGCTGTTAATTTGTTGAGCACCGTTGCATGCGGATTGGATGCGATAGCCTGAGCTTTTAACTTACAAGGCAAGCTACAAATAAGTATTAAAGCAATACAGTATATAAGCCAGCCCTTATACGTTGACACTTTCATAGGATAGAGGTTGATGATATACCTCTGCAGTATTTTGCATTGGTACATTTAAATTTAGAGAATATTATCCAATGATTTGACTCTGATTGCAATTTGAGCCTTACTATATATGGAAATGATCGATCTTTGAAAGCAGTATGCCTTTCTACCTGACTGGATTTCGATATTAGTTGATATAATTTACCTGAATAGGCAATATTTTATACCTTTGCCAAAATCTACGCAACGGATGCAAACACTAACTTTGCTTGACGGTCAGAAATTCCAAATTACCATTCAACGCCTTTGCCGGCAGCTCATTGAAAATCATAGTGACTTCTCAGAATCTGTAATTATTGGTATACAACCGAGGGGTATTTACCTGGCCCGCCGGGTAGCCGAAGAATTACGGCAGATTTTACCCGGCAGTACCATTTTACAAGGCGACCTGGATACTACTTTTTACCGCGATGACTTTCGCCGCCGCGAATCGCCTTTGGTACCTAATCAAACGAAAATTGATTTTATTATTGAAGGTAAGAAGGTAATCATGATGGATGATGTGCTTTGGACCGGCCGCACCATACGCTCGGCTATGGATGCCATGCTGGCCTTTGGCCGCCCGCAAAAAGTAGAACTGCTCACTCTTGTTGACCGCCGCTACTCCCGCCAGTTACCTGTTTATGCCGATTATGTAGGCATTGAGGTAGATTCTATTGCTTCTCAAAAAGTGGTGGTAAGCTGGAAAGAAACTGACGGGGAGGACCGGGTGGTGCTGGTTTCAGATAAGTAAGTTACATAATTGATATACAAATTACGCCATTGCAAGGAACGAAGCGATCTCTCTGCACATAAGTAAATAAGCACGCATAAAGATTGCTTCGTTCCTCGCAATGAGGTGACGAAGAAATACAATAACAATAAATTAAAAATGGCACTCAGCACACGGCATTTATTAGGCATTAAGGATTTAAACGTAAACGATATTCAGCAGATTTTTGAAACTGCGGATACCTTTAAATCAGTTTTAAACCGCCCTATTAAAAAAGTACCATCGTTGCGTGATGTAACCATTGCCAATATCTTTTTCGAAAATTCTACCCGTACCCGCCTGTCATTCGAATTGGCAGAGAAACGCCTATCGGCTGATGTGGTGAACTTTGCGGCATCATCATCATCGGTAAGCAAAGGCGAAACCTTGATTGATACCGTAAACAACATACTGGCCATGAAAGTGGATATGGTAGTGATGCGCCACCCCTATGCAGGTGCTGGTGTATTTTTATCCAAGCACATTAATGCTCAAATTGTAAACGCGGGTGATGGTGCGCATGAGCACCCTACTCAGGCTTTGCTCGATGCCTTCTCTATCCGTGAAAAATATGGCGATGTAGCCGGTAAAAAGGTAGTTATTGTGGGCGACATACTGCACTCCCGCGTGGCGCTATCCAATATTCTTTGTTTAAAACAGTTAGGCGCCGAAGTAATGGTTTGTGGCCCTACCACTTTGATTCCGAAATATATTAAATCATTAGGTGTACAGGTAGAGCACAACCTGATTAAAGCCTTAAACTGGTGCGATGTAGCCAATATGCTGCGCATCCAGTTGGAGCGTCAGGATATCAAATACTTCCCATCCTTAAGGGAGTACACCATGTTGTACGGCCTAAACAAACAGATACTGGATTCACTTGATAAGGAAATCACTATCATGCACCCCGGCCCTATTAACCGTGGTATTGAAATTACCAGCGATGTGGCCGACAGCAAACAATCTGTGATTTTAGATCAGGTAGAAAATGGGGTGGCTATACGCATGGCAGTGTTGTACCTGCTGGCGGGACAGACAGTGTAAATTAAGTTTTGAATTGTCATTGCGAGCGGTAGCATGGCAATCGCTTGCTATTCGAGGCGCAGATGCCTCCGTGCGGTTGCCACGCTACTGCTCGCAATGACAAGTTTATATTATTTCTGCAAAACAGTAGTACCCGTAGTGCTCACATTGAATAATACATCAGCGCCACCTTTGCTGGCATCAGCAGTGTGCACTTTTACGTTCATATCAGACTGAAAAGATGATGGATACTGCTCTTTAATCTCATATACCATACTGCCGGTACCCGAACCGGTTACTGTAGACTGCATACCATTTTTATTGTCCATAAAATTGGTGCTTTGCTTAATATCAAAATAAGCCTTAGTACCCGATACGCGGCTCAGGCGGTACGTTACTTTGGTAACTGCATTCTCCGGCATTTTCATTTTGCCGCCCATCATGTCAAACTTTACGTCCTGAGTAAAGCTCTCGCCTACTTTAAAAGTTTTATTGATGGCCTGCATACGGTTCATCATCATCCCCATCATGGAATTGATACGGTTGAGAGTAGAATCAGGAAGATGCTTGCCGGAAACCGAATCAATGTGCAGTTGTCCATCAGTAGCCGAAGTTGTGGCATAAACAGCTTTTCCGTTCAGCATACCCACAGGTACCGGCAATTGCTGACCGTTGATTTTGGGCTGGGCAACTACATTGTTTAAGCGCATAGTAACCGGCACATTATTGCCGCTTTGCGCACCGGTAGTAATATCTACATCGGCGGAAGCGGTTACAGCCAATGTGGTATTAGGCGCAATGCCTTTGGCCTTCAGGCTGTCGGCTACACTGCTATTGCCTTGTGCATTTACCGTACCATTACCGCTCATATTTACTTTTGTTAAATAATGGCGGTTAGGCAAGTATTTGAAACTTAATTTTACTTGTTGCTGTGCCTGTACAGCGAAAGACAAGCCGGCAACCAGGCAGGCGGTTATTAGAGGGATTCTCATTATGTAAATGTATTTATATCAGTAAATTATACGTGATTTACATGCATATCGTATGCCAATAATGAGTATATATTCAATTATTTCGATAAAATTTGTTCAGCTGTAAATTTTCCGCTTTGCAGGGCGGCTTCAACTGTACCCATAGCCGGGCCTTCATACAAATAATCTCCTGCAAAATAAATGGTTTGCTGTACGCCTTTGTTTAACAACTGCCTCGAGGCGTGTGCAGGAACGGTATCATAAGCATAAGAGCCGCAAGTGTAAAGATCGGCCGACCAATTGGCCACATGCCAGGCCACCAGTTTAGCTTTGATATCGGCAGGGGTATAATTAAATATATGAGATAGAGATTGCAAGGCTTCTTCCAGTAATTGCTCATGGGTATAATGCTTTACTTTACCGGCAGGTAAGCCACCCAGCCAGCCGGTTAATAAAGGCGTATGCCTGGGGGCCTGTGTCCACCAGGTAGGTATGGTTTCTTCGCTGAATAAGAAACCCATGTTTTCTAAATCACCTGCCTGCATTTGCCCGGTGGAATAGGTTTCCCAAAACTTGTCCTCAAACTGCAACAATATTTTAATAATATCGCCAAAGCCCATTAGTTGCCAGGCTTCAGTTTGCTCCGCAATAGCCGGCGTAAAATTAATGGCAGCGGCGGCTGTTTCGGGCTGCTGCAATACCCCCAAAGGTATGGCTACAATTATCTGATTTCCTTTAAATCGGTCGCCGCTATCGGTAACTACCTCTGCATGGTTTGCCTGCCAGTTTAATTGCTTTACTGGCTCATTTAAATAAATGGTTGCCCCGGCTTCGCGGCAGGATTGTACCAAATAATTGATTAGCGAACAATAGCCGGCACTCAGGCGGTGCTGTGCACCTTCATCCTCATTTTGCCACTCCTCGCGCAAGGCGAATGAACTGATCTTATCAGGGTCGCCGGTATCATAACCGGCCACATATTGCCTGATGGACGTTTTGAAGGCATCATACCTGGTATCCGCAAAGTGTTCGGCTAAAAACTGAGATAGCGGCTTGTCTTCCTTCAGTTCATTTAACTTTTGCAATAACTCTTCCCAGTAATCATCCTGGGCTTCATCTTTACTAAAGGTTCCGTTTTTAACGCGCCACATCTCACCTCCGGCTGGTTCAATCTTCAAACCGGCTTCCTTGGTCAGGCTTAGCGTAAGCGGCAAATCGCCATGAATGAACTCTGCACCTAATTCAGCATTTTTAAAAAACAGGGTATGGTTAAGGGTATGAATACGGCCGCCTGTGCGGTTGCGGGCTTCGAGTACGATTACACGTTTACCGGCTTTCGCCAAAGTAAAGGCAGCCATCAGCCCGGCAGCGCCCGCACCGATTACAATAATTTCAGCATGTTCCATAGGTAACCGCAAAGTAAGTAATGCTGATTACACTAAACAAAAAAGTTTTAAATAGATGTGCGGATGGGCACATCCCTCACTCATATCTCCAGCTTTAAACCATCATACGCCAGTTCTATCCCTGGCGGTAGTTGCGGGTTAACGTCAGCATACTTACCCAGGCGATGACTAATATGTGTAAAATATGTTTTTTCGGCACCTATTTCCTGGGCGAAAGCAATGGCTTCATCATAGGTAAAGTGTGAAATATGTGGTTGCTTTTGCAGGGCGTTCACAACCAATATGCGTGTACCTTTAATTTTCTCCCGCTCTTCGGGTGCCACCGTTTTAGCATCAGTTATATAAGTAAAGTCACCTACCCTAAAGCCGTTCACCGGCAATTTATAATGCAATACTTCAATAGGTGTAAATGTTATACCGGCTGCTTCGAAAGGTTGATTAGTAATGGTATGCAAACGTACCTCGGGTATGCCCGGATATTTATGCTCGGCAAAAATGTAATAAAATTCCCGACGTAACGCTTCCTGGACCCGTACATCGGCATATACATCCATAGCCGACTGCTGCTTATAGTTAAAAGCGCGGATGTCATCTAAACCCGCTATATGATCTTTATGGGCGTGGGTAAATACTACGGCATCCAGGCGCTTCACACATTCGCGCAGCATCTGATACCTGAAATCGGGCCCGGTGTCTATCACTATTACCCTGCCATCCGCTTCAATCATGATGGATGAACGCAGACGTTTGTCGTGCTTATCGGTAGATAAACAAACCTCACAATCGCAGGCAATCATGGGTACACCCTGCGAAGTTCCCGTTCCTAAAAATGTAATAATCAAAGCTGTAGTTGGGTTTGTTGTACCTGATGCAAGAGGGCCAGCTGCTTATCATCCAACAGGTGAATATCTACCTGTAAGGTTTGTAACAGGCTAATAATAGCCTGTATTTTATTTTCGAGGTTCGAAAATTTGTTGACCACAATTACCTTACTGTTTTGCAGTACGCAGGCACCGGTTTTAAAGTTGCCTTTCTCATAACGAACTTTATACCCTGCACATTTCAGCAGTGTTTCCAGTTTTTCGAGCGTATGGTTGGTTAACGGCAGCATCAGATTTCAAAAATAGCAAATCGGCCACTATTGTTTGAACAAAAGATTCCTTTTGGTATAACACGATGCTCTGCGTTTAACAGGCATGATTTAATCAAGGCTCAGGTAAACTGTAATATTAATGGTATAATCGTACTTTTCGCCAGTTTGCTTCGGCTCGTAAATACTGGTAGGCCACGAGTAATGTTCAATCGTAATATCCTCAATCTGATAATCGGTATTGTATATAGAGAGCGGCTCTCCGGTACCAATCTGGCCAATTTCGCGGTGGGTAATTGCTTTTTTAAAGTGGTCGAGGTCTGAAGTACAAAAAACGGTTTCATCTTCGTAAATGAACATAAAACGGGTAGCTGAATTGGTGGCAAGTGGCGAAATCATAATAACAATATTAGGTTGATGACTTAATAATACCCGGTAACTTTAAATATGTATAATAATATAAAAAGCCGGATGTTTGTTTACAACCGGCTTTTTAATAAAATATAACTTATAATTTACAAATTACCTTAAGTCCTCCACATTCACACCAGGATGTGCTTTGGCATCAAACGTAAAATAGGTGCCGGCAAGCTTAGGGTTTGGAATAAAATTACTAAGCGTATATGTATAATGCGTACCATTTTTATCAAACAGCTGTGCACTATGGATTAATTTAGTAGCAGGGTCAATCAGCAACTTCACTTTAAAAATGGTTTGCGAAGCACTGGTAGGGCTTAACTCTATAGCCTGGTAAGTTTTACCGGCCGATTTTTGCAAACCGGTGTACAGATATTTATATCCTTTTTCATACATGGTAAATAAACTGGCCGGGTTAAGACCCGAAGCGCCATTATCTATATTGTTTACCTGCACCTCGTTATCACGTTTCAGGTAAGTCCACTGGGTTTTGCCATCGCTGATGATTTCCTGTTCTACCGCACGTTTACTTACGGGGCTATACAAGGTTACCTTAAATTTGCCGGTGCCTGATTGCGATACCAATGTACCCGACTGCGAGCCGCGGGATTCGTTTTGCGGGCTGGACATGGTCATCACAAAATCGGTTTTAACGGTACCGTAGCTTTTATATTTTTTACCTACCTGGCTCAGTATGCTTTTAGCCTGTGCATCCTGCTGGGCAAATGCGGCACTATACCCTACTATGGTAAACAGAATAATGAAAGTGAATATTTTTTTCATGGTGTGTTAACTCTTAAAATGCTTTAATGTTTATAGATGCACTTGCTATTTATAAACACTAAAGCTTAGAGCTGATATCCGGCACAAGGTTTAACTACTTTTCTTTTGCAGTTCTTCGAGGTGGCGCTCCAGGCTGTACTCATCGGGGTATAGTACCTCGCGTGCCTTGCTGCCTTCAAACGGGCCTACTATACCTGCGGCCTCCAATTGGTCAATAATTCGGCCTGCACGGTTATAGCCCAGTTTAAGCTTACGCTGAATGAGCGAAGTAGAACCTTGCTGATGCAATACAATTAATCGGGCGGCATCCTCAAACATCGGGTCGCGGTCGTCGGGGTCAAACTCTTTCGGGCTGCTGCCGGCTTCGCCCTCGCCTACATACTCAGGCAGCAATAAAGCGGTAGGGTAGCCGCGCTGCTGGCCGATGAAATCAGATATTTTTTCAACTTCTGGCGTATCCACAAAAGCACACTGCAAACGGATCAAATCACTACCCGTTGCCAGCAGCATATCGCCACGACCAATCAACTGGTCTGCACCGCCGGCATCCAGAATGGTACGTGAGTCAATTTTAGACAGTACACGGAAGGCCAGACGGGCCGGGAAATTAGCTTTAATGGTACCGGTAATAATATTTACCGATGGGCGCTGCGTGGCAATCACCAAGTGAATACCTACCGCACGGGCCAACTGGGCCAAACGGGCAATCGGCATTTCCACCTCTTTGCCTGCAGTCATCATTAAATCGGCAAACTCGTCCACAATCAATACAATAAAGGGCAGAAAGCGGTGGCCGTTCTGCGGATTCAGTTTGCGGTTTACAAATTTAGCGTTGTACTCCTTCAGGTTACGTACTTGTGCGTCTTTTAATAAATCATACCGCTGATCCATTTCAATACACAGCGAGTTCAGCGTATTGATTACTTTCTTAGTGTCAGTAATTACCGCATCCGCCTCATCGGGCAGTTTAGCCAGGAAGTGACGTTCTATTTTACGGAACAGGGTTAACTCCACCTTTTTAGGGTCAACCATTACAAACTTCAACTCCGATGGATGGCGCTTATACAACAGCGACACCAGTATAGCATTAATACCTACCGATTTACCCTGACCGGTTGCCCCCGCTACCAGCAAGTGCGGCATTTTGGCCAAATCGGCAATAAATACTTCGTTAGAAATGGTTTTACCTAAAGCGATCGGCAAATCCATGGTGGTGTTCTGGAATTTCTCGGTAGCGAGTACAGAACGCATCGACACCATCTCGGGATGCTGGTTAGGCACTTCAATACCAATAGTACCCTTACCCGGCATTGGGGCAATAATACGGATACCCAGGGCAGCCAGGCTCAGGGCAATATCATCTTCCAGGTTTTTGATTTTGGAAATACGCACACCCGGTGCCGGGATGATTTCATACAGGGTTACTGTAGGACCAATGGTTGCCTTTATTTTCTCAATCTCGATATTGTAATGGTTCAGCGTTTCAACAATTTTGTTCTTGTTGGCTTCCAGTTCTTCTGCGTTTACAGAGATTTTGTTGGAGCCGTAATTTTCCAACAAGTCGAGGGTTGGGTATTTGTAAGAAGCCAAATCCAATTTAGGATCATACATACCAAACTCGGCCACCAGGCTGGCAGCATTTATATCGGCCTCACTTTTCTCTATCGCCAATTCAGGTAAAGGCCGGGTTTCCTCTACTGTTAACGGGATTTCCTCCAGTTCAGGTTCTACCTCGGTTTGTTCAATGGTAAGCTTCGGGCTTAGCTCAATGGGCTCGGGCGATAACACTACCGGCTCATGAATCATGGTGTTGGCCAGCACAGAGTTGGCAATCACCGATTGCGGCTGCACAGGCGCATTCAGCATAGCCTCTACTACCGGCGATGGCTTGGTGATGGGCTGCTGTGCCAGTTTCTCGTTAAGGGTTGCCGGTTGGGGCGGGGTAACCAATGGTGCATTATCGCGCAAGCGGTTATTGCCACTTCCCTTTGGCCATTCAACGGGCTCAGAGATGTGCTCATCTTCTATATGCACTGCATCTGGTGTGATATCATTAACCGGCGATGATACGACCATCTCTCTCTTTCTGCGTTCGGGCAGTTTAAAGTCGATGTTGTAGGCAACCACCAAAGCAGTAAGTGCAGTAAAGATTAATAAACATGCGGTACCGGCATCTCCTATTTGCGCGCCCAGCAGGCGGTTGGTCCAGAAACCGAACTCTCCTTCTAAAAAGTGAGGATAATCGGCCACCAAGCCATGCACAAAGCCAATGGTTACAGATATAAAAATCAAGCCGAACAAAGCATACGCCAGCGTTTGCCTAACCGGGAACAGTTTCACTTTAAACAACAAGCGATAACCCAGAATGAAAAACACCGCGACAAACAAAAACGAGGCAATACCGAACCATTCATAAATAAATTGGTTGGCCAGTAACGCTCCAAATTTACCGAGCCAGTTGTTCACCACCGGTACTTTCAGGCCGGCATCCAGCAATTCCTGCTGGGTTTTCATTAGGTTATGCCATCCGCCATTAGCAGGGCTTACATAGCTCTGGTCATCCTGCCAGGTGAACAAGTAAGAAGTGAATGCGATCAGGAAAAATACAGATAAAACCAGGCACAGCAATCCTACTATTTTTACTACACGGCCGTCGCGTAAATCAAACGAAGGCAAGCGCTCCAGTTTTTGCTTTACAACACGCTCACGCTCGGTGCGGCCTGTGGCGGCCGACTGACGGGGGCGGTTTTCATCTTTAAATGAATTGGTTCTGAATTGATTTCCTTTTGGCGGCATCCTGTCTCACTTATTATACAAATATAGTTTTTCCGGCTAATTCATTTGGCACGATTTTTACTTTACTCTTAATACAATAACTTGCTTTATGGGACAACTTGAATACTACATCACAAACGAGGATATCAACAGCCTGAACATGCTGCTCTCTACCAATCCTGCTCTGGCTAAGAGTTATGCGGATGATGAAGTGTCTCCGCTAATGCTTTCCTGTTATTATAAAAAGCCGGCAGCGACTAAACTATTACTTAAATATCTGGACAAAATCGATTTATTCGAAGCATCGGCGGCCGGCAAGTTTGATATGGTGGCTTATTTGCTGTTCACCAATCCCGATTCGGTAAACGATTTTAACGATGATGGTTTTACCCCATTGGCGCTGGCTTGTTATTTTGGCCATTATGAAGTTGCCCGTTACTTGATTTTGAAGGGTGCTGATGTAAACCAGTGCTTAAATAACTCGCTGAATATTTGCCCTTTACACCTGGCTGTAGCGAGTAATAATATAGACATTGTACGTATGCTGATTGAGCACAATGTACAGATTAACGTACAGCAGTCATCAGGTATCAACGCCTTACATTATGCGGCTAAACACGGCGATCCGGATATGCTGATCTTACTGTTGGAAAACGGAGCAGTTGACATGCCGATGGAAGACGGTAAACTGCCTGCCGACCTGGCCCGCGAACAAGGATTTACTGCTATAGCAGATATATTGAATTAATTTGATTTGGTACAATAGCCGCAATGGCAAATTGTATCAAATCAAAAAACTGCTTTTCTTGTTATTTAGTGACCAAACAGTAAATTATGAAAGCAGAAAAGACCTTGATGATTACCGGAAAATTATACCAGGAAATTAAAGCACACCTGCAAAACAACGATAGCTACGAGTATAATTGCGGCACCGGACTCAATCCGCACATCATTAAGATTACCGATATATCACTCGATACCGACCCGGAATTTACCCGCAACCCAAAACAATACGCTAAGGTACATGATGATAAAAGTGTACAAGTAGTGGCTGAATACGAGGATTAATTATTCTACTTACATACTGTGAGATAGCATTATTCACTATATGCATTAATTTAACTAACGCATAGTACACTTTGTAAGTTCAAACAACCGAAAGCCTTTGCTACTGCAAAGGCTTTCGGTTGTATAGAAGTTGTACTGCCGAAAGTGTATCCTCATTACATGCCCTTGATAATGGCAAATGTGCTTGCCTGCTAAATTCTGTTTGTATTTTTATCCATAAGGCACTTACAGCAAACCCAACCAATTGAATAATTATTGCGGAGGTATGCAACAACTGCGTATGTGCAAATGCTGTTATGCAGTTGCAAAGCAGATACCCATGGGTTGCAGATTTTCATTTAAGCAGCTTAACAGCTACTTATTTGACTTTTGGAACAATTAATTATTTCAGTGCTTCCTTTATGATGTAGGCACATAAAAATTAGAATATTTTTGAATAAAACAGTCATAACGAAAAGTTATATTAAATCATTAAACATTTAATTTATAACCATTTGTGATAACTACCTCAGTTAAATATTTATATCACTATTTCCCGTTCTCAACATCTGTTCAGGACACTTGCTTAGTTATCCACCTTTGGGAAATTAAGTATAATGAATACTTACCTTTGAAGTAATAGTAAGTAATATAAATGAAGCGTTTGATACTTTTAACGGCTGCCGTTTTAATGGCTGCCTGTACCTTTGGGCAAGATACCGCACAGATTGTAATACCGGGCCGGGTCAACAGCCCTGAGCAGCAAAAGAAGCCCTATGTGATTATGATATCCGTTGATGGATTCCGGTATGACTATGCCAAAAAGTACAATGCTGTACACCTGCAGCAATTGGCTAAAAGCGGTGTTGAATCAGAAGCTATGATCCCCTCCTTTCCATCGGTTACCTTCCCTAATCACTATACTTTGGTGACCGGCTTGTACCCATCTCACCATGGATTGGCCAACAATAACTTTTTAGATCGTAACTTGAAGGAGCGCTATGCTTATAACGGTAAAATGATAGGCGATGCAAAATGGTATAAAGGCGATCCGCTTTGGGTACTGGCCGAGCAGCAACACATGCTGACCGCCAGTTTTTACTGGGTAGGATCTGAAGCCCCTATCAATGGTATCTACCCTACTTACCGATATCCATATAACGAGAAGATTTCTATTGAAAATCGCATAGGTACGGTAATGAACTGGTTGCATTTACCTGCTGAACGCCGTCCGCACTTAATTACTTTTTACTTTCCTGAGGTAGACCACGCCGGTCACCATTTTGGCCCAGATGCACCAGAAACCAAACAGGCAGTGGCATATGTTGACTCGGCAGTTAACGAGCTGAATAAAGCGGTAAAATCTACCGGTTTAAAAGTAAGCTTTGTATTTGTATCTGACCATGGGATGGCAAAGGTGGATAATGAACACCCATTGAACACACAGGCTTCAATTGATACCGCTAAATTCACTGTGGCTATGGATGGGGTGATGCTGGAACTTTATGCAAAAGATAAAAGTGCCATTCAGCCTACCTACGAACAATTAAAAAAAGATGAGAGTAAATTTTCGGTATACCTGAAAAGCCAGATGCCAGCGTACTTACATTATGGCCCGCGAGATGATTACTATAACCGCATAGGCGACATATTACTACTCGCTAAGTATCCGAATGTATTTGGCAGAAATACAGATCAACACAAAGTAAGCCCTGCTACCCATGGTTACAACCCACGTTGGGTACCACAAATGCAGGCAACCTTTTATGCCTGGGGGCCTGCCTTCAGGAAAGGTGTGATGGTAGAGCCGTTTGAAAATGTAAATGTCTTCCCTGTGGTAATAACTATTTTGGGAATCAACAACCCACACAAAATTGACGGCAAAAAGCAGAATCTTGCCAGTAAAATATTAAAATAACCCTTATGCCCTGATACAGAAAATTCTGTATGTGGTTTTATAAATGACTAATGCGCAGTAAATTACTGCGCATTAGTCATTTATTGCTTTAGGTGCATTAGTTCCCTTCAGCTACACGGCGGTTAGCTTGTGAAGATTTGTTGTTCATCTCGGTATCGCGGTCTATTTCTATAATATCTACTGGCTGCGAGAAGTCACCCAGCAGGTATTTCACAAAATAGTCGGCCTTTTGCCAAAAAAAGTATTCAGTCATATCTCCATAGGCATGGCGCTGTCCTGGCAGTAAAACATAATCAAAACGCTTGTTAGCTTTGATGAGCGCATTGATAACACGAATGGTATTTGATGGACTCACGTTGTTATCAATGTCACCTGTTGACAATAGCAAGTGCCCTTTCAAATTTTTCGCTAAATCCTGGTTCTTATCAATTGAATACTGGAAGGTGGTATCCCCTTTTGGTGTGATAATCTCTTTTATACCATGATGCTTTTCACTCCACCAACGGTTATAAATGCTGTTATCATGATTACCAGATTCAGATACGGCTACCTTAAAAAAATCCGGGTAAACCAGCATAGCTGCGGTCGACATAAAACCGCCGCCTGAGTGGCCGGTAATACCCACACGGGTAATATCAATGTAAGGGTACTTATCTGCTAACTGCTCAACAGCTGTTTTTTTATCAGCCAGTCCATAATCGCGCAGGTTACCATAACCAAAGTTGTGGTACCATTTGGAACGCTCCGGGTTACCGCCACGGTTGCCTACCGTAACCACAATGAAGCCCAATTGTGCCAAGCGGTCTACATAATCCATACGGGCACTAAAGGCTTTATTTACCGCCTCAGTCTGCGGCCCCGGATAAACGTACTCAATTACTGGGTACTTTTTAGTAGGATCGAAATCAAAGGGCTTATACAGTACGCCATACAAATCGGTAACCCCATCATCCGCTTTTACTTTAAACGGTTCAGGGAACTTATAACCGGTAGCCAGCAGGCTGCTTAAATCTGTAGCGGCCAAATCCATCAGCTTATGGCCCATATTATCATACAATACACTTTTGGGCGCTGTATTGGCGCGAGAAAAGGTGCTCACCACATAATGGGTATCATCACTCTGGCTTACGCTGAAATCATAATCGCCGGGATTGATCAACTGCAAATGCGAACCATCGAGGTTAACGCGGTACAGGTGGGTGTAATAAGGGTTTTGATTGGCCTCACGCCCCGAAGCTGTAAAATACAGTACACGGTTTTTTTCGTCAATATTAATGATGTCGTCGCAATGGAATGAGCCTGAAGTAATCTGATTTTTTAACTTACCATCGGCATCATACAAATAAAAATGAGCCCAGCCGTCACGTTCCGACCATTCTACCAGTTCCTTCCCCCCATTGATCAAGCCAGGGCGGTTAATCTCGATAGAAGTATTCATGCGCTCTTCTACTACTGTTTTTACAGCGCCGGTATTGATATCTACCCGGCATACGTCAATTTTTTTTAAATCTCGGCCTGTACGGTAAAAATAGAAGTGATCGTCGGTTCCTAACCATACCGAAGGGCGGAATTCATCATCGCGGCTCTTTTGCAACTGAGGGGCCTGCCAGGTGCTTAATTCCTGGTCTTTAAAAAGGGTTACATGCAGCTTCTTGTAAGTTTTAGCCGGAAAATCAAACAGCATTAACTCTTTAACTGGATTCTCTTTCTCGCCCGGTAACTGATACTTATAAGTTTCCAGCGTAGGTCTTGGCTCGGCAATACTGTTAATTACCCACATATCTTTGATATTGCGCATATCAGAACGAATCAGTGCAAAATGCTTACTATCCGGCGACCATAACACAGGCGAAGGCTTACGCTTTTTGCGGTTCTTCTCGCGCTCTACATTCGTTTCGTTCTGATAGCTGTCACCATAGGCATAATTCTCTACCCCATCCTTTGTAAGCTGATGCTCTACAATGGTACTGTCATCCTCATTCTTCAATGCCTTTTTGTAATTGGCTTTGTCCATCCAGTACAGGTTATACTGGCGGGCAAATACAATGGCAGAGCTATCGGGCGCAATAGAGGCCCACATAGGTTTAGGTTTTACCTTATCAAAGTTTTTAAGTTCGGTTAACTGGTGATTTTGCAGGTGGTACTGAAAGTAAAAAGTTTTCTTTTCCAGTGAGTCGGCCGCCTTCTTATCCTTACGCTCTTTTTTCAGTTGCTCAACTGTACTTTTAATTTCGAACTGGATACTTTTTTCGTCTTTGGTAAACTTCAGATTTTCAATAGGCAGGTGCTGCGCATCAAAGGGATCTTTTACCACCAGGGTCACGGCGGCGGCCAGCTTATCGTTGTCAAACAACAATTCCTGCTTTCGGCTGGAAGGATCAACCAGGTACCAGCGCTTGCCGTTGCTGGTTTCAAACATGTACCAAAATTTAGTAGAGGTTTTCAGCCAGTGCGGATCAACCGATGTAGAGAATACCATTTTAGACAAACGTTTGGGCGAGTACCTTGCCGCCAGCTGGTAATTGCCTTTGGCCAGGTTTTGGGTTGGCATTTGTACAGCTGCCGTGTTTTGGGCATTAGCTTGCCCGTAAAATGCAGCTGCACCCAATAACAAGTAAAGTTTCTTCATGAAATTAATTAAAGGATTTGAAAGAGGGAAAATAGCAAAATTGCCTCTGCCATAAAACTTGTAATAAATTTAATACAGGGAGGCAAGAAGTAAGAGTCAAGAGCCAGGAATTAAGCTACAGCGTTTTACAATTACGGTCATAAAGACCTGGCTATAGAATATATTTACTATAAGGCAAAAAGAATTAACCCACCACGCCATTTGAATTATAATCAACGACATGGTGGGTCAAATTATGCTTTGAAAGTTGGTGCAATATCTTTCAACAGCGTGGAAGGAATTATTTGCTATTTATCATCTGATGAAGCTAGATACTTAATTACCGCCATTGCATCTTCACCGCCTAACCCATTGTCATTTGCTGATTTAAACGTTTCATATAAAGGCGTACTTAATGGTGCTGACATTCCTTGTTCGCGAGCCAGGCGTATGTCTTTAACCAAATGTTTCAAGGCAAAGGCGGCCGGGTACTCCCCTTTCTGTATGGCAGGGCCTTTCATTTTGGTAATGCCGTTACCAACCGCACCTTCATTGATAATGGTAAGCATGGTTTCGGTACTTACGCCGCCTTTATTGGCAAATAGAATTGCTTCTGCCAGGCCTTGCAGGTTAATTGCCAGCAGATAATTGATCGCCAGCTTGGCGGCACTTGCTGTACCTACCGAGCCTATATGTAAAGCCATTTTACTTATCGCATCAAACACCGGTTTTACACTTTCAAAGATATTAGCATCACCACCAGCCAATACGATCAATGTGCCGTCCTGCGCCGGCTTAACACTACCCGATACTGGTGCTTCTAAAAAATGTGCGCCCTTAGCCTGGCATTGCTGCATTATTTCGTGAGAGGTTTCCGAAGCTACAGTACTTGCATTCATGAATATTTTGCCTTGACTATCAACTGATAACAGCCCTTTATCTCCAGCAAATATTTCCTTGCAGGCCGCGTCATCCGATACCATTACAAAAATAACATCATTGCCTTTTGTAAGCTGCTGCAAATCATCGGCCGCAGTGGCGCCGGCCTCAACAGCTTCTTTTTCTTTATCTTTTGTGCGGTTGTACACCTGCACTTCAAACCCAGCCTTTAGCAGGTTGACAACCATTGGCGTGCCCATATTGCCCAGGCCAGCCCACCCTATTTTAAATTGACTCATTGTGTTTATGTATTTGTGAAAGAAACAATAGCCCGGCAACTAAGTTTACATGAATGCCGATCATTTGCCAATGTTAAAAACAATTACTGTCTTAAGCGTATTCCTGTTTATCCATATGGCGTGCATGGCTCAACGCACCGAAACGCAAGGCTGGTTTTTTTTATCGCACATCCAAACCATTAGTAAGAAGTTCGATATAATGGCAGACGTGCAATTACGTTCGTCCAATCAGTTCGATTATCTCACTACTGTACTGCTTCGTTCGGGCTTGCTGTACAAATTCGATGAACAGCAATCAGCCGGCTTAGGTTACGCTTATAAAGGTGACTGGGAACATGAAGCCAACGGTACCAGCTATACGCTGGAGAACCGTATTTTCGAGCAATATCTGCTGAAATTCAAATTAAAGCTCACCGAATTTAATTTACGCGCCCGCCTGGAGCAACGGTTTGTTAAAGAGCAACAGGTTAATTTTTCGCAAAGGGCGCGGGCGTTTTTTAGCGCGCAAATTCCGTTGATAGCCAATACGGATTTTTCGAAGGGTGTATACACCGGTTTGCAAAATGAGATATTTTTAAACATTGTACATAAAAACAAAGTAAACAATAGCATCTTTGACCAAAACCGCCTTCTGGGTTCAGTGGGTTACCGCTGGAGCAAAAACCTGGATACAGAGATCGGTTATTATTTTTGGTATCAGCAAGAAATGGATGTTGCTTACCGTCGTAACGTAATTCAAATTATGATAACCAGCCAGTTATAAAAAAGCATGTGCAAACATCAATTTTTAAAATCTGCACCATTAATTATTTCGTAACTCAAAACATCAACTGCCGCTTAGCCGGGTGAAGCCGGTTTACGCTCTAATAAATATCTCAATTAATGTTCACCGACCTGAGCACAGAATCCAACCGCCTTAAGGCAGTTAACCGCTTTTTAAACCTTCAGATTAGCCGCGAAAAAGAGCTTGAAGACATCCTTAATCTGGCTGCCTCCATTTGCAATGCACCGGTGGCATTGATTACCTTAATTGAAAAAGATATTCAGTATTTTAAATTTAAAACAGGCACTGAACTTAAATGTAATTTGCGTGAGAATAGCTTTTGCAATTATTTAAATAAAACAGATAAACATTTAATAGTTAATAACTTAAAATCAGATGCCAGGTTTACTAACAATCCACTGGTAAACACAGATACACCTATTTTATTTTATGCGGGCATCCCCCTCGTTACGCATGATGATGAATTTATCGGCAGCTTGTGCGTATTGGATTATGAGGAGAAAAGCCTAAGTCAAAATCAAATTGATTCGATTGCCATTTTAGCGAGGCAGGTAATTAACATACTTGAACTGGAATTGAGCTTAAGCGTATTAAAAAACCAATATCAGGAAGCGCAGGACCTGTCAGACAAATTACGTTCGTTTTTTGAAAGCTCCGAATCAGGCCATGCACTTCTCGATCGTAATTTTGCTGTTGTTACCTTTAATAAGGCTTTGTATAATTTTATTTACCGCATGTTTGGCGTTGAATTGGTGCAGGGTATTAAGGCTACCGATTATGTGGACCGGATGTATGTAAATGATTTTATTCGAAACTTCAATCAGGCATTACAAGGCGAAAACATCATCAGCGAACGCTTAATCAACCACCCGGTTCTGGGCAACATCTGGTACCGGTTTACTTACAACCCGGCTTATGACGTTGCAGGAAACGTAATTGGCATATCATGGAATGCTGCAGATGTTACAGAAAGTAAAACGCACGAGCAGCACATTCTGCAACAAAACGAAGCCTTGCGCAAAATTGCTTACGTACAGTCGCATGAGTTCAGGAAGCCGGTAGCATCCATATTGGGTTTACTTAATGTAATGAAAACTATAGGCCAAGCTGAACACGAAGCTTGCTTGCAGATGATTGAGCAATCGGCCAATGAACTGGACAGCACCATTAAACATATTATCCATACCACAGAGCCGGTTTTGCTTAATATCAACGATGGTGATTTTGAGTCGTACTTAACCATTGCCGTATAATCGAAATCACTAACTTGCCTGCTGTATTTCCGAAACAAAATATGAACGAACAGCAGGCCTTTAAACCTACGGCACTCACTGCCGGGCAACGTATATGGTCTATCATAGGTGGCTCATTAGGCAACCTGGTAGAATGGTATGATTGGTACATCTATTCTGCCTTTTCACTCTATTTTGCTTCAGCCTTTTTTCCGAAGGATAATCAAACCGCACAATTATTAAATGCCGCCGGCATATTTGCCATTGGCTTTCTGATGCGCCCGATCGGTGGCTGGCTGATGGGCACTTATGCCGATAAGCATGGACGGAAAAAAGCGCTCACGCTCTCTGTTATGCTTATGAGTGCCGGCTCTTTACTAATTGCCCTCTCTCCCGGTTACAAGCAGATTGGCGTTGCCGCGCCCCTACTACTGGTACTAGCCCGCATGATACAGGGCCTGAGCGTTGGTGGCGAATACGGCACCAGTGCCACCTACCTCAGCGAAATGGCTACGCAAAAGCACCGGGGTTTTTATTCCAGCTTTCAGTATGTAACGTTAATTATGGGTCAATTGGTGGCACTTGGGGTTCTGGTATTATTGCAACAGGTATTTTTAACCGAACAACAATTACAAAGCTGGGGCTGGCGCATACCCTTCGGCATTGGTGCAGTATTAGCGGTAACAGCCCTGTACCTGCGCCGTGGCCTCCATGAATCGAAAGATTTTACGGCCAGCCATAAGCAAAAAGAACGTGGCACATTAAAGCTGTTGTTCCGCTACCCCAAAGCAGTATTTACGGTGATTGGCTTAACCTTGGGTGGTACAGTGGCCTTTTACACCTTTACTACCTACATGCAAAAATTTCTGGTGAACACTGCGGGCTTTTCGGCTACTGATGCTACATTGATTTCCACCTGTACACTTATTTTCTTTATGCTGCTGCAGCCACTTTTTGGGTTATGGTCTGATTATATCGGTCGCAAACCCCTACTCATTGGTTTTGGCGTACTGGGTTCATTAACTACAGTGATGATTTTGAAGCAGCTCAGCGTTACGCATAACGACTGGATGGCCTTTGCTCTCATTACGATTGCGCTCATTATTGTAAGCGGCTATACCTCCATCAACGCAGTGGTAAAGGCAGAACTTTTTCCGGCGGAGATACGAGCGCTGGGCGTAGGTTTTCCGTACGCTATTGCGGTATCCGTATTTGGCGGAACGGCAGAACCACTGGCATTATACTTTAAAAAAATCCATCACCAGGAATGGTTCTACTGGTATGTTACTGGCTGTATTCTGATCTCTTTATTGGTGTATGTATTGATGAATGATACCCGTAAACATTCAAAAATTGAAATTGAATAGTAATTGTATGCTCATCTTTTTTCTGGATTTGTGATATATAAAAAGGCGATAAGTGTTTGTTTAGTTATATATTATAATGTTTTGATTATTAGTGTTTTTATTAAATTTCCTTCACTTTAAACTATATGAATAGTTTAGATTATTAATCAATTTAATTAAATAAATTTGATTAATAATAATGATTGCAAGCTACTTCACGCATCAAATTTTTTGATTAATAGCATTTTGTATTTTTGTTAAAACTAATAACATGACAACTCCAAAAATACCCCAGAAAATACTGGCCCGTCAGCGCGAAATTACTGCGGAGTTCTTGCAGCATATTGACACGCACCTGGCCGATATCTTATCTGGCAAGGCCACTGAAATGTTTGAGATACGCGACATTGCCGGGCTGATGTTTATTCATCCCACCCACCTCAGCAATACCATAAAATTAACCACCGGACAAGCGCCATGTTACTTTTTTGAAAAGCGCCTGATGAAAATTGCCAGAGAACAATTATTGGACAGTCATAAATCTATAGCTGAAATAGCCAGCTTGCTCACCTTTGATCCATCCAACTTTACCAAATTTTTTAAACGGTTTGAGGGATGTACGCCCAAGCAGTTTAGAGAAGCCGCATTCTCTGAACAGTTGAAAAATGTGCCACTTGCCATTTAAAAACTGAAACTATCACCATTTTATCTGAAGCTGGTACCATTATTATCTACGTATCGTACTGCAACTTTGTATCCATAAAAAACAGATATGGATACCACAACAAAAATCGCTCTGGTTACCGGCGGAAGCCGCGGACTGGGCAAAAACTCAGCCCTTAAAATAGCCGATAAAGGCATAGATGTTATTGTAGTTTACCACTCCAAGCAGGCAGAAGCCGATGAGGTAATTGCCCAGATTGAGCAAAAAGGCCGCAGAGCTATAGCTATGCAACTGGACGTTGCCAATACCAAGGGTTTCGATGATTTTTACAATCGCCTTAAAGAGCAACTGCAGCAAACCTGGCAGCGCGACACTTTCGATTTTCTGATTAACTGTGCGGGCATTGATGCCGCCTCTCCTTTTGCTGAAACTACCGAAGAGGATTTCGACAACTTGATGAACGTACATTTCAAAGGCACTTACTTTTTTACCCAAAAAGCGCTGCCTTATTTAGCTGATGGCGGACGTATCATCAACTTCTCATCTGGTCTGGCGCGCTTTGCTACACCTGGCTACGCAGCTTATGCCTCCATGAAGGGCGCCATTGAGGTATTTACCCGTTACCTGGCCAAAGAACTGGGGCATCGTAAAATTGCAGCCAACGTAGTAGCACCTGGCATCGTTAAAACCGATTTTACTAAAAAAGCATTCGCTTCGCACCCCCAAATGGAAGAATACATTAGCCAGATCACTTCGCTGGGTCGCCCCGGCGAGCCGGATGACATCGGCGGCATCGTAGCCTTCTTATGTACACCTGAAGCACAGTGGATCAATGCCCAGCGTATTGAAGCCTCAGGCGGTATGTTTTTGTAAATGGTTCATGGTTCATGGTTCATGGTTCATGGTTCATAAGGTAAGCTGACATAAGTTGAAGGTGTTTTAACCCGTTCACTTTTTCTATCTATGAACTAATCGCTATAAACTATCAACCATGAACCATGAACTATGTACTATTTCACTAATTTTGCCCCTATGAGTAAACTGTGGCAAAAAACAACCCAGGTAAATGATTGGGTAGAAAGCTTTACTGTTGGTCGTGACCGCGAACTGGACGCCCAAATGGCCGCCTTTGATGTATTAGGCTCATTGGCGCATACCCGCATGCTAAACAGCATTGGGTTACTGAATGAAGAAGATCTGAATTTAGTACAGCAAGAGCTGAAAGCCATTTACCAGGAAATACAAAACGGACAGTTTACCATTGAGGCCGGTGTTGAGGATGTACACTCACAGGTAGAGCTGCTGCTTACCCGCCGCATTGGTGAGGCCGGCAAAAAAATTCACAGCGGCCGTTCCCGTAATGACCAAGTGCTGGTAGATTTGAAATTGTATTTCCGCCACGAGTTACAGCAAATCGCCGAGCAAGCCCAAGCCCTATTTACCCAACTCACCGAATTGAGTGAAAAGCACAAGGCAGTATTACTTCCCGGTTATACTCACCTGCAAATTGCAATGCCATCTTCTTTCGGCTTATGGTTTGGCGCTTATGCCGAGAGCCTGACTGACGATATGGAACTTTTATTGGCCGCTTACCGCATCACCAATAAAAACCCGCTGGGTTCGGCAGCTGGTTATGGCTCTTCTTTCCCTTTAAACCGTACCCTAACAACGCAGTTGCTGGGCTTTGGTAATTTAAACTATAATTCGGTGTATGCACAAATGGGCCGGGGTAAAACTGAACGCATTATTGCGCAAGCACTGTCCTCTATCGCCGCTACACTGGGCAAACTGGCAATGGACAATTGTTTATACCTCAGCCAAAACTTTAGCTTTATTAGTTACCCTGAAAACCTGACCACCGGGAGCAGTATTATGCCGCACAAAAAAAACCCAGATGTATGGGAAATTATGCGTGGTAAATGTAACCGGTTACAGGCCCTGCCCAATGATATTGCCCTGATGACTACTAACCTGCCATCCGGTTATCACCGCGAAATGCAATTATTGAAAGAGCTGCTTTTCCCGGCTTTTGCTGAACTGAAGGGCTGCCTGCAAATGGCTGCGTTTATGCTGGAGCACGTTACGGTGAAAACCGATATTTTAAACGATGCCAAATACAGCTACCTGTTTAGTGTAGAGGAAGTAAACAAACAGGTACTTAACGGCGTGCCTTTCAGGGACGCCTACAAACAAGTGGGCCTAGCTATAGAACAGGGCAACTTTAATCCGGAGAAAGAGGTGCGTCATACGCATGAGGGTAGCATAGGTAACCTGAATAATGTTGAAATTACAGCTGCTATGAATGCCATTGTAGCGCAGTTCAATTTCGAAGAAGCAGAAAACGCCATTCGTAACCTCGTAGCTTAATATTACATGAACGGACAAAACCGCAAAGACATCTACCCCGGCCTGGAGGTAGACATTATATTAAAAAAAGATCAGCGCAGTGGTACCTTAACACGAGGTATAGTGAAAAACCTTTTAACCAGCGCCCCTTACCACTCGCGGGGTATTAAAGTACGGTTAGAGGACGGGCAAGTGGGCCGCGTAGCCTATATTGTAGAAGAAGACGATTTTTAATCCATATTCTTCCAGGAGGAAACCATAATATCATGCGTATACTGCGGGGCATATAGTACCTGCAGCCGAGTTCCTACCTGTATGCTGTCTAACACCTCGAGTGATGGCGCAGCATTTACCACTTCGGTAAACGGCGGACCTACGTTAGGCACAATCTTTAACAACAATCTTACTTCAGGCGTTCTGCGAAACCAGGCCGGCTCCTGATCGGCACTTACCACCACAGCTTCGCCCGGCATTCCATACCGGTTCAAGTACCACTCGTTAAGTGCAGGAAATAATTTGCTGCCTAACAGGCAGGCGATAAACACAAAATAAAACAGGTAAGCTACCCCGTAACGCTTTACCACTGGCTTTTTACGCAACATGAGGCCTGCAATTAACGCAGGCACACCTATTACAAAAAACACAAATAAATAATGTACAGATAATACGTGTAATACTAATGCGGCAAAAGCCTTCATGTGCAATTAAATAGTTAAGGCAGAAATGATACTGCCGGGTTTTATTTTACGTAATTTCAGTATAATTGGTTTATCAAACCAATAAAACACTTACCCTGTATGACTGCCAAAAATGAAGCCAATAATGCAAATGTACAACTCGACGCCCAACACCGCCTGTATATTGCCTTAGTTGTTGGCATCGCAGCTTTTTTTGGTTTCAGAAATTTGACCAGCGCACCTGAGCTGATTCTGCTCATTTGGATTTGCTTCGGCATGAGTTTGATTGTGATGCAATGGATTGTAATACTCACTGCTCACCCACGCGAAATTATTAAAATTGCCAAATTGCAGGATTCAAGCCGAAGCCTGATATTTCTCTTTGTGATCGGCGCATCGCTGGTAAGCCTGGGTGCTATTTTATTTTTGTTAAAATCACCAAAGTCTGCCTCTGATGCACAAACAGCTATGCATGTGCTGGTATCATTAGGCGCTGTATTTGTATCCTGGTGGCTGGTACATACCGTATTTACCATGCGCTATGCACATGATTATTATGATACCACTACCGACAATGGCCAGAGCAAGCCGGCATGCGGTTTAAACTTCCCGGATGAAGACGAACCCGATTATATGGATTTCGTTTATTTTTCCTTTGTTATCGGCATGACCTTCCAGGTATCAGATGTGGAAATTTCATCTAAGCACATCCGCCGGCTGGCCTGGGCACATGGCCTTATTTCTTTTGCCTTCAATACTGCTATTGTGGCCTTAAGTATAAATATCATCTCCGGCCTTGTATCGCATTAATTCTTCCTGTTTCATCAAATTGAGACGGTACCGTTGGCCTGTTGACTGATTTTTGATACAAACCTGTAAACTACGGTTTACACCTGGTAGCCCTTAATGACTTCATTTAAAGCTATTATTGTCATTTGTGAATATCCGGCACGTTATTGGTACTAAGCTGTACAACTACATTAAACTTATAAACGCTATGAAAAATTCAACTAAAACCCAGGTACTGTTAAAGGCATTAGATATTGAATTAAAAAGCTTACTGTCTAACGATTTAAAAAACTATAAAGCGGCCAAACAAGGC
Source organism: Mucilaginibacter koreensis (assembly GCF_054783355.1). Classification (NCBI taxonomy): domain Bacteria; kingdom Pseudomonadati; phylum Bacteroidota; class Sphingobacteriia; order Sphingobacteriales; family Sphingobacteriaceae; genus Mucilaginibacter; species Mucilaginibacter koreensis. The sequence continues at coordinate 1,596,851 of NZ_BAAGQS010000001.1, forward strand.
AACACCAAACAAGCCGCATAATATATACTATTTTATAAAAGAGGGTTAATCAGCGAGGGGCTGCTTCATCATGAAGTTGCCCCTTTCGTTTTTTGCAACTGTTGTTGTTTGCTAACAACATTCGCTTATCTAAACAGAAATTAAATTTAAAATTTTTACAGCGATGAATCACACCAATAATTACAATTATTAATCTATGGTACTCACATTTGCTTATTACTATCTGTAAATAACATCTATGTCAAACATGAGATGATATGAAGTAATACATGTTTGAACATTGGCATGTAAATTGAATATGTTTGAATATCTCTATAATAAGCTATACTATATATATTTTTGATGAAGAAGCGTATTTTGGTTGTTGATGATGACGCCGCTATTGTTGAAGCACTAAGCGAATTGCTTACCATACATGATTTTGAAGTTTGTACGGTACAGCGCGGCGATAAAGTATTCGAGAACATTGTAACCTATAACCCCGACTTAATTCTGATGGATATTATGCTGTCAGGAATGGACGGCCGTACCATTTGCAGGGCGCTAAGGGCAATAGAGAGTACCAGCAAAATCCCTGTAATATTATTATCGGGCGGAAACTACGAAACGGAAAACACGATAAGACAAAGTTATGCGGCTGATTTTGTACAAAAGCCATTTGATATGCACGACCTCGTTAGCCGTATACACCGGCAAATAAGCGAGCATGAATCATTAAAGGCCTCATAAGCCCATAAGCGCTTTACAAATCTGAAAACTTGGTATGTACACGCTTGATATAATTCCGTATATCAAGCACGATACCCGCACAGAAGTAAAATATAATCGGAAAGCCGACCGCTAAGAATGAGGAATAGATGAAAAACAACCTGATTTTGGCTATCGATATATTCAGCCGTTCGCCCAGATAAGTACATACCCCGAAGGAGTACCTTTCAAAAAATGTTAAAAGTCGCTGTAGCATATCAGTTTCTGTTTAAAATATAATTTCCAACGCCGCACTGCAGGCACTTTTTAAAATTACAGTAGCTGCTTTTCAATTCGAGCAGAGCCTGCGTTTCAAACGCATTTTTGGGTTTGATGCCCAAACTACTAAACCCTTCAATAATAGAATTATGTTCGGCAGGCAATTGTTCGAGTAGCTGCAGGCTGCGGTCTACAAACTTTTGCTGCTGGCGATGCCGGCCATAAGCAAACAGCACCCGCACCACCGTATTTAACAAAATATTATCTATTGAAGCTGCACCTATGGTTTTATCAGCACTGGTGGATGCCGCATCAAACCGGTAGTGGGTTATCCAATAATCATTAACTTTTAAAGGACTAAAAAGTTTACGCAAAGCCGCAGGTTCTTCCAAATCAATGATTAACGAAAACAAATGCTGGCTCTGGTTTATTAATGCAGCAAACTGGGCCAGCCTGATGGTAGGGAAATTTTGAGGCCTCAATCGTAAAAACTTCCATAAATGCTTTTCCAGCGGCGCAAGGCTATGCTTGTGTTTCAGGTAAGAAAATTCCTTTTGTAATTGCTGTGGATAAGCATCAGCAAATTCACCCTCCAGCATACCGGCTTGTCCAAAAATTAATGCCTCAATTTGCAGCGCACTATTTTTATGTTTAGCCAGTATAATCTGAGGCAACGAGCGGGCCAGTAACTCAAAAGGCAGGGCATTAATATTAAACCCAAAATTGGCAGCCAGCAACTGGTAAAAAGTTTCCTCCCAGTTACCCCTGTTTTGGTGCAGCGTGCGGATTACAGTTTCAGATTTTCGTTCCAGCCGCTCAATAAGTGTGCGGGTAAGCCAGTTTTGCATGCTCAATTGCGAAACTCTGCTAATGGAACCCTCGCAGGGAATCACCCTTTGCTGCCCGTAAATCAGCTGGTGGTAGCGGCCGTATAGATCGGCTGCAATGCGGCCCTTTAATATTAAGGTGGGTAACTTTTGCCCGTTGGGTAGTATTACCGGTTGATTATCTTCATATACCACATGTAAAATTACATTGCGGTAGGCTTCATCAGTTTGGTGGGTGTGCTTGTACCAGTCGGCAGAAGCAATGTGTATCTCCACCGTACCGGCCCAAACCGTCTCACCTATTTTAATACGGGCGTTATGAAAATCGGGCCCGGCGTTGGTATTGTGCTGCCCGGGCGCCATCACCTCAATATTTTCACCATCAACGGTTTGCAGGGCCGCACGGTCATACAAGCGGTATTGCCACACATAATGCAAAAAGTCTTCGGTGAAAAGCATGAAGACAAGATAACGCGAAAAGGCTAAATTAACAACGGCCTGTAAATAAATAAGCCGCCTGTAGGGCGGCTTATCAGCTTATTTTGTATTGGCAGCCAGTGCCGGGCTGGCCACATAGGCCTGCCATAATTCGTCTAATGTTTTGCCGGTCAGTTTTTTCCAGCTATCGGCAGTGTAGGTATGTTCGCGCATTTGTTTATCCAATTCCTTAACCACCCCTTTTTTAACGTGCTGCTCTATCCACAGCAAAAAGCGGGCGGTAATGCGGTAGCTATTTTCATAGCTTTGGCCGGCTTTATAATCGGGCAGTTTCCAGTTAGCAGCCGCATTGTTGATGCCAAACTCACTGCGGGCATAATCGGCTATGCCTTCGGTTAGCCATCCCGGCCCCGTGGTTTCGCCGTAGTCCTGCACAATGTGCATCCCTTCGTGGGTCACCACATCAATATCTTCGGGGCGGTCATGTAACCACTTTGAACTTATGCGGATGTGGGCGTCACCGGTTTCGGCCACACCTTTATATGCGGTATCAATCAAAATGTTAACGTCTTTAGCGGTGTGCTTGTTATAAGCTTTAGCCAGTTTAGGATATACATCAAAAAACGTATTGATAATCCGCTCCTGCTCACTTGCAGGTAAGGTAGCATCGGTATTGGTAAATGTTAGCGTATAGCCATCGCGTTTATAAGTTTTAGATTGTGCGTTTGCATTCCACACTAAAGCAGATAAGGGTAACAGCAGGGCATATTTTAATTTCATACTCAATTGATATGGCGTAAATATAAATACCTGAATATAAATAGACAGCTTTGTATTTAAAAAGTTGCAAGACAGGCCATCAGAAAAAATGCTGTACTTTTGCCCTACTAACGGAAATGAAAGTTTTCTACAGCACTATATGATCACTACCGATACTCTATACTTGCAAGCCGTGCAACTGCTGCAACAATTAATAGCAACACCATCATTTAGCCGCGAGGAAGCGCCAACGGCAGATATTATTGAACAGTTTTTGCAGCAGCGTGGTATTCGTACCCAACGTAAGCTCAACAATATATGGGCTTATAATAAATACTTCGACCCGGCAAAGCCCACCATCCTGTTAAACTCGCATCATGATACCGTAAAACCGAACTCCGGTTATACCCGCAAGCCTTTTGATGCAGCCATAGAAGACGATACTTTGTATGGTTTAGGCAGCAATGATGCCGGCGGACCGCTGGTATCACTCATCAGTACGTTTTTATACTTTTACGAACGCACAGATTTAAACTATAATTTTTGCCTGGCGGCTACTTCCGAAGAAGAAATTTCAGGGACCAACGGTTTAGAGTTAGTTATTCCGGATCTTGGTGAACTGGAGTTTGCCATAGTGGGCGAACCCACCCAAATGCAGTTAGCTATTGCTGAACGCGGTTTAATGGTGCTGGATTGCACCGCTCATGGCAAGGCTGGCCATGCCGCCCGCGAGGAAGGTGAAAATGCCATTTATAAAGCGCTTACTGATATTGAATGGTTCCGTAATTTCAAATTTCCGAAAGAATCAGAAGTATTCGGGCCGATCAAAATGTCGGTCACCATTATTAACGCTGGCTCGCAGCACAATGTGGTGCCGGCTACCTGTACCTTTACGGTGGATGTGCGGGTAACTGATGCTTACCGCAACGAAGAAGTATTGGATATCATCCGCCAGCATGTGAGTTGTGAGGTTAAACCACGGTCCATCAGGCTCAAACCTTCCAGTATTGATAAGCAGCACCCTATTGTACAGGCCGGTTTGCAACTGGGCCGATACACATATGGCTCACCTACTACTTCAGACCAGGCATTGCTGGATATTCCGTCCCTGAAAATCGGCCCCGGCGATTCGGCGCGGTCGCACATGGCCGATGAATATATTCTTCTCAGCGAAATCAAAGAAGGTATTGAATTGTATATTCAGTTACTGGAAACGATTACCGTACATGAAGCATAACTTACAGCCTATTTTATCCAACAGCATAGTTACCCTGCGGCCCTTACAAGCCGTTGACGAGGCCTTGCTGCAAAAGGTGGCCGATGAAAAGGAGCTATGGACCTACGGTTTGAGTGACTTGAGCCAGCCCGGCGAATTGCATAAATATATCAATAAAGCTTTAGCCGACCGTGAAGCCGAAACCTGTGCCGTGTGGACAATTTACGACCATAAAAGCAACCAGGTAGCCGGCTGTACCCGCCTGATGGATATTGACTGGAAAGATGAACGCGGGCAAATTGGCGCTACCTGGATTGGCGAAAGCTGGCGTGGCACCGGCCTCAACCGGGCCATGAAGTACGAGATACTCACTTACGGCTTCGAAACTTTGGGCCTCAACCGTATTGAGTTTAGGGTAGATGAGCGCAACATGCGCTCAAGGAAGGCGGTAGCAAGCTTAGGTGCACACCAGGAAGGGATACTGCGTCAGCACATGAAAACGCATGATGGCTTTTTGCGCAATACTGTGTTTTACAGCATTTTGAAAAGCGAATGGCCGCGTGTAAAGCACAAGCATTTTACTCATTATGTGAAGTAAGCTATGGAGTTTGGCAAAGTAAGGCCCGAACAGCTGGCAACTGTTGATTTCACCCTCCCGCCCGACCCTGACTTTACCACTCAGGTATTAGCCGCTTCGCCATCGGCAGCGTCGTTACAGGTATATGTGGGCTGCCCCACTTGGGTACATAGCGAATGGAAGGGATTACTTTACCCGCCCAAAACCAAAGACACTGATTTTTTAACCGAATACGCTAAACAGTTCAACAGTATTGAACTTAATGCTACCTATTATCGTGTGTTTGATGAACAGCATATCAGCAAGTGGCGCGCAAAAGCAGAGGTGAACCCGGACTTTAAATTTTGTCCTAAGTTTTCGCAGATCATCAGTCATCACAAACGGCTTAAAAATGCAAGCGAACTGACTACTGCTTTTTACAGGGGCATCATGGCCTTTGAGAAGCATCTGGGACCGGTGTTTTTGCAACTGAGCGATACCTTTACGCCCAAAAGTTATATAGACCTGAAAGCTTTTTTACAGGACGCCCCTACCGACGTGCCCCTGTTTACTGAATTGCGCGATGAAGCCTGGTTTGCCAATCCGCAGGTACGGGATGAGGTTTTTGGAATGATGCATAACTTGAATGTGGGTTCCATTATTACCGATGCTGCCGGGCGAAGGGATTGTGTACACTTGTATCTGCCCACTCCCCATGCTTTTATCCGTTACGTAGGCAATGACCTGCACCCTTCTGATTACCTCCGCATTGATGCCTGGGTGCAGCGCATCAAACAATGGCAGCAGCAGGGCCTGCAAAGCCTTTATTTTTTCGTGCACCAGCACGATGAACATGCTACGCCGGTAATAGCTGACTACCTGATTGAACAATTGAATAAAAATTTGGGATTAAATTTGAAACGCCCGCGGCTGATACCGCAGCAGCAGGGATTGTTTTAATACCACAAGCCGTACTACTTCAAGTTGTCATTGCGAGCGATAGCGTGGCAATCGCACGGAAGCATCTGCGCCTCGGTATAGCAAGCGGTTGCCGCGCTATCGCTCGCAATGACAAAATTTTCCCTCAATAATAAAAGCCGCTCTGCGTTAAGCAAAGCGGCTTTTATTATTGAGGGATGAATCCTTATCCTTTAGGGTTCAAAGCTACAGTAATGCGCTCTGATAAATCCTGCAGGTGATAGTTGCTCATGCTGTCGGTGGTACCGGGCAATGAGGTTTTTATCATGCTGTTGATGGCACGCAACTGGGCTTTAGCTACCGATACGGCATCAGTTTGTTCCATTTCGCGCTGAGGAGCACCGCCACGGCCTGCGGTAAATGCAACAGTAGTGCTGGCCGGTGCCGGTGGGTTCACAATGTCAATCAGTTTATCCACATACAGCTTTTGCAAGTTGCGGCGATATACATCAATTGGTGCATTGCTTTTCAGCTCCCTGAAAATGCTGCCCTGCATATCAGCAAAAAAGTCGGTGATTTTGTAAGCTTTTTGTCCTTCAGCTGCTTCAGCAACCACCAGCTTGTTCAGGGTGCGTGGGGCAACCAGGCGGTTCAATATAGTTTCCTGGCTGCGGTATACTACTTGTACCGGGCTTTGGCCAATATCCTGCAATATAGGTTGGTTTAATAACCAGGTTGGAGTAGTAAACAATTGCTTGTCTAAAAACACCATGGCCTCGTGCTGGGTGGCAGCCGGGGTATATTCATATACCACACCTGCCTGTTCAACTGTTTTAGGAGTTTCGTACACACCACCAATGTTTTTGGCTACATGGCCCATATAACGGTTAAACTGACCGGTTAATTGGTTGTACATATTCTCCAGGTTATCGTAACCTTCGTTTTCCTCTTTAGTCCACTCCGGTAGTTTCACCAAAATGCGTTGCAGGTTTTTAATACCGTAAGTACTGGCCAGCATGGCATTGTCGCTCAAATCTTCATTTTGCGAATGCGGATCATCCGGATTGCTTTCGGTACCAAACCACAGGCGGTGATCTTTCAGTGCCTCAACAGTCATTTTGTTTAATACGGGTTTTTCCCACTCTGGTCCTTTATCATTAGGCAATACGCGGTAGCCCCATTCAATGGCCCATTTATCATAATCGCCTATGCGTGGGTATAAACCTTTGGTATCTACATGGTCTTCGGGCTGCGCTACGTAGTTAAAGCGGGCATAATCCATAATAGATGGTGTATGGCCGTGTGCTTCTACCCACGCTTTATCGCGCAGTTTTTCGGTAGGCACAGTTGAGCTTGAACCCCAGTTATGGCGTAGGCCCAGGGTGTGGCCCACTTCGTGTGAAGACACAAAACGGATCAAATCGCCCATTAGCTTATCATCAAAAGTCATTTTACGGGCGCGTGGGTCACTTTCAGCAGCTTGTATCATGTACCAATCATGCACCAGTTTCATGACGTTGTGGTACCAGTTAATGTGCGTTTCCAAAATCTCACCGCTGCGTGGGTCAGAAATATGCGGACCGCTGGCATTTTCAGTTTCTGATGGCTTATATACAATTACCGAGTGGTTGGCATCATCCAGGCTCCAGGTTGAATCCTGTTTGCCGGTTGGTGCCATTTTAGCTACGATGGCATTTTTAAAACCTGCTTTTTCAAAAGCTTTCTGCCAGTCGTTTACACCAGCTATCAGGTAAGGCACCCATTTTTTAGGGGTGGCCGGGTCAATGTAATACACAATCTGCTTCTTAGGTTCCACCAGGTCGCCGCGTTTGTACTTGGCCATATCTTCCGGTTTTACCTCCAGGCGCCAGCGCGCTATCAGCTGCACATCTCTTACGCCGTGCGGGTTCAAATCAAAATCGGTGTAACCGGTAGTGAAGTAACCTACGCGCGGGTCAAAATAACGGGCCTGCATAGGCACGCGCGGCAGCATCAGTAATGAAGTATTTAATTCAACAGTTTCAGAACCTTGCGATGCAGCAGCACCCATAGTTGGAGCAGGCGCAGTTCCTCTGCCAAACGGCGAAGAGGCCAGCAAACCATAAGTTTTTACCGTGCTGATTTCAATATTATTTGAAAACGGACGAACATTCTCAATATAGCTGCGGTCGGCCTGCAGCGTACCCAAACGGATGCGCTGCTTTGACTGTGGCGAGCCGAAGAAGAAAATATCATTATCACCGTTGATGTAATCGGTCATGTCTATTACGCTTCCTTTTGAATCAGGCGAATAAGCCGCAATATTAAACGCAGCTGCAATAGCCTGAATATTGGAGCGCTGTACTGCCTGGTACATGGCCTTGGTGCTGTCGGGGCTATAAGTACGGTAAGATATTTTACGTAAAAAGATGCGGTTGTTCGGCCCTTTTTCAAAGCGGATCACGCTGCTGCCAATCTGGTCGCCGGCGTAGCCATCGGCCTCACGCACTTCGGCACCGGCACGAGAGATACGGCTTACCACCAAAATTTCGCGGTTTAACACACTATCACCAATTTCAAAATAATAGTGATCATCCACCTTGTGGGTTTTGAACAAGCCTTTGCGGGTAACGGCTTTCTCAGTAATTACTGATTTGTAAGGCTTGGGCTGGGCACGTTGCTGGGTAGCATTACCCGCAAAGCCTCCCGGAAGCGCGGTTCTGCGGGCGCTGGAATCGGGCCGGGTTTGTGCCATGGCCCCAACGGTAAGCGCTGAGAGAACTACAGGAAGTAAAAGTTTCTTCATTAGTTTAAATAAATTTCAACCTAAGTTATATAAAGCATATAGAGTTGCATGTTTATAGCTAATATGTTACAAAACCGTTAATTATCTGCTTATAATACACGCATCTGTTGCTGCTTCAGCGTTGGTATGTTACTATAAAACTGCATTACTTTAAACATTTTAGTTGTTTTTGCCTTAAGTGTATATCTATTACGCAACTCTCCCATTTTATGGCCGATTTTGATACTAAAACCAACGTTAAAGACGAGTACTCTTATGTGCAGAAAGTTTGGATTGCCATTGCCAGTGTAACCCTGCTTACCATCTTGATATTTATACTGAAAGCAGCCTTCGGGGTACTGCTGATGGTACTGGCCGGTACATTGATTGCCACTTATTTTCATGGCCTGGGCGATATTATACAACGCCATACCAAAACTAAACGCAGCGTGGCTATGGCCGGTTCAGTAATTATTACTATTTCTATTATTGCCCTGCTGGTTTGGTTTTTAGGTACCAAAATATCAGCTCAGGCCAGCACCATCAGCCGCGATATACCGGCACTGGTTGAAAAGGCCGAAAACCAGTTGCGTTCAACCGATATCGGTAATAAGATTATGGACAACTTTTCGGGTACCGATTCGCAGAAGAAACTTTATACCACCGCTCAAAACTTTTTCAGCACCAGCTTTGGTGTGGTGGGCGATTTATACATCATTATTTTTATGGGCATCTTCTTTTCAGTAAGCCCGAGTTTATATAAAGATGGTGTGATTATGCTCATCCCCAAAAAAGCTCGGCCCGATGCCATTTGCATACTTGACCGTATTACCCACACCCTTAAAGCCTGGTTGAAAGGCATGATGCTGGCCATGCTGATTATTGCCACCTTAAGCTGTATTGGTTTAACCATTATTGGCGTACCTATGGGACTGGCTTTAGCAGTATTTGCAGGTTTGCTCAACTTCATCCCCAACTTTGGGCCCGTAATTGCTATGGCACCTGCGGTACTAATTGCCTTGACGATGAGCTTTAACACTGCGCTTACTGTAGCTATATTATATATACTGATACAAACGCTGGAAAGCAACATCATTACCCCAACCATCCAGAAGCGCATGATCAATATCCCTCCTGCTGTGTCTTTAATCGGGCAGTTGATTATGGGTAGCGTATCAGGTGCGCTGGGTATTATTTTGGCCGTGCCACTGATTGCTATATTGATGATTATTATTGATGAGCTTTACGTGAAAAAGCAAAAAGATGATTCGCCAATCATTACCCAATAGCTGCGTTTAGTATTGAATTGTTAATTTCGCGGCTTATTCAATTCAATGCTCGATATTTTATATCAGGATGATTACCTGGTAGCTATTAATAAGCCGCACGGTTTGCTGGTTCATCGTTCGCCTATTGCCGGCGATGTGCAGGAATTTGCCCTGCAATTACTCCGCGACCAATTGGGCCGCCCGGTTTACCCTGCTCACCGGCTCGACCGCAAAACGGGGGGCGTTTTGCTTTTTGCATTGGATAAAGAATATGAGCACCTGATGCACCAGCTGTTTGCCACAAAAAAAATCATCAAGAAATACCTGGCTATTGTTCGTGGCTATACCGATGATTCCGGGGAAATTGATTACCCGTTAAAAAAAGAAAATGGTACACTTCAGGAGGCATTCACCTCCTATACTACCCTGCAAAGAGCCGAGATAAATATACCTTTGGGCCAGCACTCTACTACCCGTTACTCATTAATTGAAGCTGTGCCTACTACCGGGCGTATGCACCAGCTGCGGCGGCATTTTGCCCATATTCACCACCCTATTATTGGCGACAGACCACATGGCTGCAACAAACAGAACCGGCATTTTAAGCAAACCTGGCAAATGGATACCATGATGCTGCACGCCTCTTTTGTGAGCTTTGTACACCCGGTTACCAACCAACAAATTGAAATCGCGGCTCCCTTGCAGCCTGAGTTTATAAGAACCATGGGCCTGATGAGCTGGCCCGTAAATGCAGCTAACTAATTTCACTACTACATGGAAACAGCCAAAGAAGTATTTGACCGCTATTTTAACCAGGATTTTGTGCTTAATAGTCAGGAAGATTTTGAGCGGCTGGTGATACTGCCTGCCATGGAGGCTTATGCAGCCATTAAAGAGCAAACTGCTTTTGAAGCTGCCCGGCAAAATACAGGGACAATTGATGGTTATGTATTTGAAAACTTCAGTGCTTATCAGCAATCATCCGCAAAAGCACCAGCAGCAGCGCCGCAAGTAGAACTGGCCACTGTTTTAGAAGACATTGCCGAAACTATTATCCACCAATACATCCCTACTGATAAAACGGTGAATGAATTTTCTTTTGACTTTGGCACTGAAGAAGGCCGTTATAAAGTTATCTACCAAAAGGATGCAGAGGGATACTGGAATTTTAAGGGTTATCAGTTGCTTGAATGATACTGAAAACGGCTAAATGAATTTTTAATTGTTAATGTTAATATAACCCAAGTTATTCTTCGATATGTTATTTCGACCGCAGGGAGAAATCTTCTTCGAGCGATGCATCTGCTGCAGACCGGCTTGATGAAGAAGGTTTCTCCCTACGGTCGGAATGAAAAGAAGGGAGTGTGTATTTTACTAAATAGTGTTATCATAGCGAGCGGTAGTGAGACAATCGCATATAAGCATTTGTCCCTATGCACAGCAAGCAATTCCTATGTCGTTCCTCCCAGTAATAACAAATTTTTTGATTGTATTACACGAACCAAGTCCGGTATTTCATCAACCCATAAAAATGCCAATAGACCGACAGCCACGGAATCACTGCTGATGTGTAGCACATTTCTATTATATGACTGAAGCTGTGCGAATTATTGCGCAGTCGCTTCACTGCAAACCACAACGTTAGCAGTAACCAACACGTAAAAAACAATAGCGCCCAAACAGACTGGTGTATTAACAAACCAACTATGCACATTAATGCGCAAGCCATTATGCCATAGTACAACAAAGGCGGCCGGGCATTATCATGTTGTGCATACAACTGCGGAAACTTTTTGTATAACAGTGCATTATACATAGTCTTCTTTTGCTCACTGATGCTTACACCCCATTTTGCCGGGCGCACAGGATGCACAATTACAGCCGCTTCATTTTTGCTGAGTGGTATTTGGTGCTGCAATAGTTTAAAGTGCAAATCGCTATCCTCGCGCCAAGCCATAGCAAAACGCTCATCAAAACCGCCGGTGAGTTGCAGGGCCCAGCGGGTGCAGGCACAGTTGGCCGTTACAAAATCGGCAGTTTCAAGGCCGGCGGTATTGCGGGCAAAATCGGTGGGGCGGCGCTCCAGCGGTACTATTACTCTGCCGGTAAATGCCGCTAAGTCATTGCCATTCCAGCCTTGCAGGTAAGCATTCAGCCAATGGGTATCGGGCTGGGTATCGTCATCGGTAAAAGCAATTAATTGGGCCTGCGCATGCTGCCAGCCGTAGTTGCGGGCAGCAGCAGGACCTTTTTTTTGCGGCATAGGCAAAAAGCGGTGATGCGTCGGATTAGTAGCCACCCAGTTTTCTAAACCTTTGGCAGTAACAGCATCCGGCCCATCGCTTACCACAATAATTTCAAAATCTTCGGCGCTAAGCGTTTGCAGGGCAAGCGCCTCCAAACATTTTTGTAAAAGTTCGGGGCGCTGCCAGGTGGGGACTACCACACTGATCCGGATCATGCTTTATTTTTCAATCACAAACGAACCGATCACTAAGGCATCAAAAGGCGAAGTCCAGAAGCACTCAATGGCATCCCTTGGAGTGCACACAATAGGTTTACCCAACGTATTGAAAGATGTATTCACCAATACAGGCACCCCTGTTTTGCGTTGAAAAGCCTTTAATAAATCATAATAGTTTTTATGCTGATTTTCATTCACGGTTTGAATACGTGCCGTACCATCCGTATGGCGCACGGCCGGAATTTGGTCGGCCTTTTCGGGTTTTACATCATATACAAACAGCATAAATGGTGAGTAACCTGCATTTTCAAACCAGTTGGCGGCTTCTTCTTCCAGTACTACAGGCGCTACCGGACGGAAATCTTCGCGGTCTTTTACCTCGTTCAAACGCTGCTGCATCTCAGGACTAATTGGCGAAGCCAAAATAGAGCGGCTGCCTAATGCTCTTGGTCCAAACTCCATACGGCCCTGGTACCAGCCAATAATCTTGTTTTGCGCCAGGATATCGGCAGTTTCCTCGGCAATATTATTCAGTTTGCGATAAGGCACTTTGGCCCATTTCATAAACTTTTCAATTTCCTCGTCGGTGTATTCGGGGCCCCAGTAGCAATGGTTCATCACAAACTCGCGGCTGTCGCTTTTGCGCTCGTGGGCATCAACCCACAGGGCAGCGCCCAAAGCGGTACCATCATCGCCCGATGCAGGTTGTACCCAGATATTAGTGAAAGGACCTCTGTCGCGCAAGCGGGCATTAGCCACACAGTTTAAAGCTACGCCACCGGCCATACACAGGTTCTCTTCACCTGTCTCTTTATGCAGCCATTCGGCAATTTCCAGTAAAGTTTCTTCGAGTACTACCTGTAATGAGTGGGCGATATTGAAGTGATGGCTGGTAAATTCCTCATGGCGCAAACGCTGCGGCCCAAAGCGCTCAGTAAAGTTTTTATTGTTGATGGTATACTGCCCATTCGGCCCTACCTGGATAATCTCCCTGAAATCTTTTACAAACTCCGGCTTGCCATAACTGGCCAAAGCCATTACTTTATACTCGTCTGATGAATGCAGGAAACCCAGGTGGGTGGTAATTTCTTCATATAATAATCCTAAAGAATTAGGGAAGTTAACCTGACCAATACGTTTTAAATCCTGACCTTTACCTACGCTGTAAGTAGTAGTAGCCAGTTCGCCCCTGCCGTCAACCGTCATTACCGCAGCCCGCTCAAACGGTGAGCAATTGAAGGCGCTGGCAGCGTGGGCCACATGGTGGTCTACAAAGTGCCATTTTTCGCGCGGTATATTGGCACCAAAGAAGCGTTTTTGCAGGTGATGCGGATAGCCATCATTCAGCTGGCCTACGGCATTAATCATGGAAGACAAAAACAGCGGATCCCATACATTCAGCCAGTCGGCATTTACCGGGTCGGTAGTAGGCTCAAACGGAATTTCGATAGTGCCTTTGCCTTTATACTGGTCGCCAGTCAACTGATAAGGGTCAAACGAATAAGCCACATGATCGATATCATTGATGTGGATGCCGGCTACCTTCAAACAGTAGTCAATAGCATGAAAGGGCAGCTCCCAGGTAGAAAATGGTACCGGGCGCTTGCCGTGTTTGAAATGGGTAAAGCGTTCTTCTTCTGCAGCAGCCAGTAACTGACCGTCTTTAATTAAACACGCTGCCGTATCATGAAATGCAGCGTTAATGCCTAAGGTGTACATGTGGGGTATAAATTTTTATAGATAGATGAGCGTAGTTAATTACAACCCTTAAAGGCAGAAGTATAGGTAAATGTTTGCCAAAAGTTAAGGTTTGTTAAACCAGAGTAAGTAATTTAATACTTACGATAAATATTTCCTCATTGATTAAGTGAAAGTCAACAAGTTATCGCTCACATTATTCAAATTGTTAAAATTTAAGTGCTGCACCCTGGGTTGAGAATATTTCATATACATTAGTGAACAATCTGCACCAATGAAGTCACTCTGTTTACTTTTTCTGTTAATATCAGGCTGTTTTGGTTTGGCTTCTGCCCAGCAATCTAAAACAGAAGACTATATCAGCCGCTTGGAATGGTATAGCAAGAGCAAGCCATCGGCATTAATCTATGTACATTTCGATAAAGGCGTTTATACTAACAACGAAAATATATGGTTTACAGCGTATGTGCTTAAAGATGCCGGTTTGCCGCTGGAGCAGTACCACACTCTATCCGTACTATTGGTAAAAGACGATGACCGTACCATCGCGTTAAAAGGCAAATTTGCAATGGCCAAAGGTTTAGGTTTTGGCAACTTACTACTGCCCGATACCATCCTGCCCGGAAATTACCATTTACTGGCCTATACCAATATGCTCAATAAAGAAGGAGAACCACTGGATGTTTATTCACAACCCATTGCTGTAAAAACAGTGGCTAACCAAACCTTCGATGCTGCGATGCAAATCATTGATACTGGTGCAAGAGCCGGTCATCCGCTGCAGGTAAAGGTTAAAGTTACTCCCAGAAGCCTAACAAGTGATGAGGTGCCTGTCTGCCAAGTCAACTATAGGCTGGGCAGTAATATAAAAGGGCATGTTAAAACAAACAAGCAGGGCGAGGCAATAATAACTATACCAGCTGCCACTCAAACTAAAGAGACTATACTGTTTGCCAATATAAAATATAAGGATGAAATTAAAAATTTAAGCATAGCTGTACCGCAAAGCCAGCCGGCAGGCATCAGCGTTAAATTTTACCCGGAGGGCGGCAATATGGTAGCCGGCCAATTAAATACGATAGGCTGGGAAGCAAAAACAACCGGGGGGCAGCCGGTACAGGTTAGCGGCGTTTTGTATAAGGATGGCATTTCAATAGATACCATTGAAACTGCAGCTTATGGCATTGGAAAAATCAGGCTGATGCCTATGCCGGGCAGCCGTTACAGGCTGAAACTATTAAACCAAAATGCGGCACAAAAAAACACCCTATATGAATTACCAGCTGCCATATCAGGTTTGCCTGTATTAAATATTCCGCGCGCTGTTGCTAATGATACCTTGCTGGTTCAAATAAAGCTTGCTTCCCCGCAAACCATAAGTTTGCTGATACATAATTATCAGGACGTTTTTTTAAATAAACAAATGCACCTGCCGGCAACCGGGGCAAACCGTATTAAACTGGCCATGCAGGAAATGCCGAAAGGCTTAATGATAGCTACCCTGCTTGATAGCCTGGGTCGCCCGGTAGCTGAGCGCATGTTTTTTGCACATTATAACCAGCCGGAGCATATAGAAATAAACACCGGTAAAGCGCAGTATAATACCAGGGAAAAGGTAACACTTAAACTGAAGCTTACTGATTTAAAAAGCAACCAGCCCCTGCAGGGCCATGTATCTGTAGCTTGTGTGCAAAGTAACCGTTTAGTACCGGCCACACAGCAGGATATGGAAAGCTACGTGTATTTAAACCATGCACTGGGTACATTGCCATTTAATAACAAAGGGCGTGCTTACGCCAGCATGCAGTTTATAGAAGATGTGTTGCTGGTGAAAGGATGGCGGCGCTACAGCTGGAAGGAAGCAATGACTACGCAGGCACAGGATACCTTACAGAACAACCGAAGCACAGTATTTACCGGGAACATTACCCGATTTGACAAAACGTTAAAGAAACCAGCCTTGGTTAATATATTAGCCGGTGGTGCGTTAAAGCAGATTACAACCGATGCTGCAGGTAACTTTACTGTCAGCGCCGAAGACCTGATTTCTGAAGATGGTAAGAAGTTGCTGATTACAGCTAATGCAGCCGAAAAGAATAATTACATTACCCATATGACCGACCCATACGAGAAGCTGAACCGCACAGTAGCAGACCAGCTTTTGGCCGAAGAAGCTCAGCCTGCGCTTGATATGCAGAACAGCACAAGTATGGCGCTTAATGGAATGCAGAAAAATAACCTGCTTAAAGAGGTAATTATTAAAGCCCGAAAGGATAACTCAATTACCGCCAGCAACAAAGTATATTTGGGTAGAGAGGTTGATTATTATGTATGTATTTACAATATCATGAATTGCCCTAATCATCCGCCGGGCACTCCGGGTACCATAGTTTATTATACCACTAACAGTTTGCCATTGGCAGTATTGCGTTATGAGGGAATCAATCTGGGTAAAGAGTTTTATGGATCCGATTATTCACAAATCAACTTATCTACCCCCGAATACTATTCAACTGTATACTGGAACCATGCAGTGTGGCTTACCCATAACAAAGAAGCCGAATTATCCTTTTATGTAAGTGACCTCACCGGCAACTTTCGCGTTATTGTTCAGGGGCTGAGCAATAATGGAATTTTGTATGCCGAAAAGGACTTTTCGGTTAGCAATATCGGGAACAAGCACTAAGCACTTAGAGCATTGCATGGCTTTTTACTATCTTTTTATCCAGATACTGAATGCCTGCAAAAGCCACAATGATAAATACCAGTACAGACGTATAATTTTTAACCAAGCCGGCAATATCATTCAGCACAGCCGGACTAAATATTGCCAAAGCAATAACAACAGCTACCAAACTTGCAGCTGATGCACCTGCCAGAATCGCATTATACTTTACGGCTTCTGCTTTTTGCTCCTGCTCAATTATCGCTACTACATTGTCTGCAAGCGGCAAAGGGGCCAATGGCGGCTCTTGCGACAGAGCAGTAAACAACATGCTGTAAAGTTGCTCATCCTCATTTTCAGCACCTGGTTTGTCAATGCGGCTCTTATCACCGAATTGCCGGGCAATTAAGTTTTGCAATTCTTCGTCATCTATCTCTTTCATAGTTTTACAATTTAAACATGTGCGTGCATATGGCGTTGCAATCTGTCCTTTAATAACTTTCGGGCCCTGAACAGGTAACTCTTTACTGTTCCTTCGGGCAGGCCGGTTATTTCTTCTATCTCCTGGTAGCTAAACTCGTTTAAATGGTATAACGTGAGCACCGTACGATAGTTTACCGGCAGTTTAGCAATTTCCTGCTGTACAAAGGCAGCAGTATCTTTTTTATGCAACAGACTTTCGGGTGTTTCGGTAGTAGCATGGTGGTGCTCGTAATCGCTGATATCATCCGTTAAACTTCGCTTACCACCTTCCTTGCGCAACTGGTTAATGGCCGTACTGTAGGCAATGCGTGCTACCCAGGTGCTCAGTTTGCTCTGAAACTTAAAATTACCCAAATACCGGTATACCTTTATAAATACCTCCTGGCATACGTCCTCTGCCTCAGCGGGGTTACTGATCAGCCGGTTCACCATATGCCTCACCAGCTTTTCGTGTTGCTTCACTAAAAGCTTAAAAGCATGGAGATCGCCTTGCAGTATACGGTTAATCAGTTCGGGTTCGGTGTGCATTTGTGTGGGGTTAGACACCAGTGCATTTTAAAAAGTTGCAGTAAATTTATTGCAACTTTTTAAATTGTGCCTATGTCTAACGGGGCATAACATTTAATTTACAACACATATGAACTCAGGAGACATCACCGCAATGGTAATCATTCCGGCCATCATGGGCGGATTCTTTTTAATCATTCAGGCTATATTAAACCACCGCATTAAAGTAAAGATGATTAATGCTGGGCATGTAAATGAAAGCTCGGTGAAATTACTAAATAATTCAAGCGCCAATTTAAAGTTTGATACCTTAAAGTGGGGTTTAATTTTACTGTTTGGCGGTATTGGTTTGATCATACTACAATACATTCCGTACACCGAAAATTCGCCGCTGCCATTTGGCGTGGAAGCGGTTTGCCTTGCCTTAGGCTTTTTAGCCTACTACTTTGTTACCCGTAACGAGGTAAAGCAAACTGATTTGTAAGCACAGCTACTGAATGGGCCAAACTCATTTTACTAATTTTTTTAGCCAAAAAAGTATTTGTGGCACCGGAATTGTTACTATTAGTGTAAATACATTAAACTATGGCAAAGCAACATCAGGATGAAAAAGAGCTGTTTGATGATAATCAGAACACGCCCACCAATAATAACGAAAAAGGCTCGAATGCGGTAAAAGACCCGGATGAGTGGACCACCGGTGATGAACCCATGACCGGTGCCCAGCATTCTTATCTGAAAACATTGTCAGACCAGGCAGGCGAAGAAATGGACGAGAGCCTGAATAAAGCTGATGCTTCGAAAAAAATTGACGAATTGCAGCATAAAACCGGCAGAGGTGTAGAAGAATAAAACTTGTATTCCATCCCCCATACGGGAACATTTTACCGGCGAGGTTGTTTAGCCATCTGTTATTGCGACAAGCAGTGACTACTGGCTAAGCAACTTTTTTATTTTCTACCACCAACCTAATGAGTTTGAAACTTCAACTTGCACAACAAGGAGCAACCCAACTTAAAATTGCCGTTTACCGTACTTTGCAACTGGGCGATATGCTTTGCATCATCCCGGCCATGCGGGCGCTGCGCAATGCTTACCCTCATGCACATATCACTTTATTAGGTTTACCTTGGGCTGAAAGTTTTGTTGAGCGCTTCCATCAATACTTCGATGAGTTTGTGCATTGCCCCGGCCTGCCAGGCTTGCCCGAGCAACCTTTTGATGCCGCCAAGACTGCACGATTCTTTTTAGATTTTCAGCAACAAGGGTACGATTTACTGCTGCAAATGCAGGGCAACGGTACTGTGATTAACCCCATGATGGAATTTTTTGGTGCCAGACAACTGGGTGGTTTCTACACACCCGGCGATTATGCACCCAATTTGGACTACTTTATGCCCTACCCCAACGAAGGCCCTGAACCCGAGCGGCATATACAGTTAATGGAGTTTTTAGGCATTTCATCACAAGGCAATGCCTTAGAGTTTCGAGTTACACCAAGTGATGAAGCGGAGTATGCGGCATTGAACTTACCTATCCAACCGCAGCAGTATGTTTGCATCCATCCCGGATCACGCGGGGCATGGCGGCAGTGGCCAACCCAACATTTTGCAGCACTGGCCGATTATGCAGCCGAACAAGGCTATCAGCCAGTAATTACAGGCACGGCAGGTGAGCAGCCGATTATTGATGAAGTAATGGGTTACATGAAACACCAGGCCATTAATACTGCCGGTATTACTACCTTAGGTGCTGTTGGGGTATTAATTAAAAACGCACGGGCTTTAATATCGAATTGTACCGGTGTATCGCACATGGCATCAGCATTTAAAACGCCAAGTGTAGTCATCAGCATGGATGGCGAACCAGGTCGGTGGGCGCCAATTGATAAAGAAACACATTTAACCATCGACTGGACAAAAACACCTGATTACAATTTGGTATTCGAGGTAGCGGTAAAAGTGTTAAGCCGTTAAAAAACGGCTGTCGGTTTACATCCGGTTGGTATCTGCAAAAGTTTTTAGCATGCGGATGAGCGGACGGGCATCTTCCTGAGTTAAAAAGGCGTTAGCCGAAGGATTAATATAGCCTTTGAACTCTTCCATTTCTTCAGCATTGGCCGATTTAAACCCCATAGTCCATTCCGGAAAGTGCCGGCTGCTGCTTTCGCCTTCCAGCATTTTAATAATGTTATAATGACGTTTGTCGCTTTCAATAGACCGGTAGGTGGAAGCCAGCTGACTTTCGTCGCCTTCTAATAACTGAATGAAAGTACCCTCACTATACAATAGCATCCCAGTCAAACCTTTTTGTGTATTCTTGCTGCGGCTGATCTGTAATAATGAAATCAGTTCATCTTCATTCATTAAGTGTGATGCGGTGCTTAGGTAAAGTAGGTATTTCATTAAAAGTATATATGTATGTACTTGCAAATATACGCTATGCCAGCCATTGCGTAACCGCAAACCACCAAAAAGCTGATGTAACAAAACAGCATACAATACCCAGGCCCACAATTAAATTGGATAGTTTAGGGTTGAGATGATACTCATCGGCTATAATGCCGGTGGTTAACATGCCCGACATGGCCATTTCAAATACACTGATTTGAGCAATGCTGCCCCTGAGCCGCAGCGCCAAGGCAATGAGCATGATAAGTGCCGGTGCCAGCATCAGTTTATAAACTAACGAGGCCGACACGTGCTTCACCTCTTCGCGCCAGCCACTGAACCGTAATTGTAAGCCAATAGAAAACAAGGCCATAGGTCCAACCGTGGCAGCCAGTTTATCGAACAACGCACTGATGGGCGTTAAATTGATAAAATGAGGAATAATTAGTGCCCCAATACAACCTAAAAATGGTGGAAACTTGAGTACGCGCTTCACCAATAAGCCAGCGCTTAATTGCTGCTTTTGCGATGCACGTACCGCAACAATGATACCCGCCACAGAGATTAATATAAATGAAACCTGATCGCAGATGACTGCCGTGCCGATGTATTGCTCACCAAAATACGCGGCAATAAGCGGAAACCCTAAAAAGGAGGTATTGCACAAGCCCGAAGTAAGTTTGAGGCCACCAACCGTAGCTTTGTCTGCCCCGGTTACGTGACCATAAACGGTAACATATAACCAGGCCGCTACCCAAACTATAACGGGGGCCAACGCAGCCAACAGCAATTGATTATCCCACTTAATGTGGGGCAAATATTTGAATGATACAGCAGGTAACGCCAAATAGATAATAAAGGCATTGATGCCCTTATGCGCATCTGCCGGCAGGGTATTACTGCGCCGAAACAGCATACCGGCCAAAATGCAGATACCGATTAACAGGAAGTTAGTCATTAGCTGCAAAAATAGCCTTCGTTATTGCTTACAGCATAGATTAATTGTATTTATAATAGTGGTGCGAACAGTATTACATCCAAACATTCCTTCAACCACCATTAATAGTTTTGTCATTGCGAGCGATAGCGTGGCAACAGCACGGAGGCATCCACGCCTCTGTATTGCAAGCGATTGCCACGCTAACTCTCACAATGACAGGGCAATATAGCGGCTGGTTAGCTTTTCGGTAAATGCCAAAACCTCTGGCACTAAGCCCGTCTAAGGTTACGTATGGCTCGAGGAAGATTTCTCCTCAACTCTCAAAATGACAAGTGAATGATGATCCCTTATCTCTTTTTATTTGCACATATCAAAACTAACTCCGAAATTAGATGTTTAAACATACAATTTGAAAAACAATGGCTAATACAGTATTACATAAGGCCGAAAGCCGGGGGCATGCCAACCATGGATGGTTAGACAGCTACCATACTTTTAGTTTCGCTAGTCACTATGATCCGGAGCGCATGAACTTTGGCGCATTGCGGGTATTAAATGATGATAAAGTAAGCGGTGGTATGGGCTTCGGTAAGCACCCGCACGATAACATGGAAATTATCTCTATCCCGCTGGAAGGCGATTTGGAGCACCAGGACAGTATGGGCAATACCGCCACCATTCGCAAAGGCGATGTACAGGCCATGAGCGCAGGCACCGGTATTTTCCACAGCGAGAAAAACAAGAACCATAATGAGCAGGTGAAATTTCTGCAAATTTGGGTGTACCCCAACCAAATGAACGTGCAGCCGCGTTACGACCAGATCACACTTAACTTGGAAGACCGCCACAACCGCTTGCAGCAAATATTATCGCCCAATGCAGATGACGACGGTGTAATGATTTACCAGAATGCCTGGTTCCACATGAGCAAAATGGATAAAGGTGTGAGCCTGGATTACCAGCTGAAAGCCAAAGGCAACGGTGTTTACTTTTTTGTGTTGAGCGGTGATGTTACCGTAAACGGACAATTGTTAAATACCCGCGATGGTTATGGCGTTTGGGATACTGACAATTTTAAACTCACTGCCGAAAGCGATGCCGAAATATTGCTGATGGAAGTGCCTATGAAATTCTAAGTAAATGAACAACGCTCCCCTGCACATCCTGATTGCCGGCCGCCATCCAGAAATTGTACCTACGGTGGTACGCCTGCTGGGCAACACGCCCAACTGGCACCCTGTGGGTACACTTGATAACCGTGAGGCTATCAACTACATGCACCGGCAACCGGTAGATATACTGCTATTGAGCAGTGGACTTGCCATTGACGAAGAAAAGCAACTGCGCTGCGAACTTGCGCACACCCACCCCAACGCCGTAGTTATACAGCACTATGGCGGTGGTAGTGGCCTGCTCACCTGCGAGATTAAGCAGGCCATAACAGAGAAGTAATATTAAAAACTTTGTCATTGCGAGAAGGAACGGCGTGGTACCCGCTTGCTGTACTGAAGCGTAGGAGCCTCCGTGCGGTTGCCACGCTATCGCTCGCAATGACAAAGTGTTTCACTTTTTATAACCTGACAGCCAAAAATACATTTTGTACCCTCACTCGTTGATAAAGCTTGCTGCTTCTGTTAGTTTTTCAACGCACATTATTTTGGTCAAGAAAGGTGTTTCAAATGCCGGATAAGTTTTACGCTTGCTATGACAGAGCGTAAATTGCAGAATTAAGCAAACGTAATATCACCAACCCTACAATACTACCGCTGTCATGCTGAGGCACTCGAAGCATGGTTGCATAATCCGTTGATATGAACGCCTCTGCACCCACCCTTCGACGGAGCTCAGGGTGACAATGTTTCTTCCCCATGCAGCTCTTCGAAGTTTCCAAACTTCGAAGCCCTATGCGGATAGATTGCATTTACCTGAAGACACTGACACATTTATGCCAGTGTTGTAGGTGTTGCACGCAACGCCCACGCAACATTTATGATAAAGCCTTTTCCATCACCATTAGTTCCAGCGGCTGGCGCGGAATGCCAAAGCGGGTATCCGTCGGGAAAGGCAGCATCTGCCCGGTGGCCGCATACCCCCGGCGCTCGTACCAGGCAATCAGTTCATGACGTACAGGGATAACAGATATTTTGATGGCTTCGATATCTAGAGCAGTAGCTATGCGCTCGGCCTCTTGCAACAGTTGCCGGCCAATGCCCTGCGCCTGTATAGTGGGCTTTACGGTGAGCATACCTAAATACAGGCGGTTATCTTTCACTTTCTCAAGGTAGACGCAGCCGGCCAGTTCGCCGCTGTCTGAAATATATTTTAATATCGTAACCTCCGGGTTGGCAAAATACTCCTGCATAGCGGCTTCATCTATGCGCATACCATCCAACAGGTTACTTTCAGTGGTCCAACCCTGGCGGGAGCTTTCGCCCCGGTAGGCACTGTTAATTAAGGCAGTTAAATCAGTTATATCTTCAAATGTTGCGTTTACAATCGGCATAAATTTTCAAAAAGCGCAAACGTACTTCAGTTTGGGCAGATAAGCAAGTTTAACCAAGCAGCACTATTTTAATTATAATAATTACACGCTGCACCAGGCGGCCAGGCGTGCTTCCTCTACCCTACCGGCTAATAACAGTTGTTTAATATAACTATGCCAGGCCATCACATCCTTTTGCTTAAGCAGTGCGCTGGCTTCGGCACCTTCGCTAAAAGCCTGTATTGCATCGGCAATTGGCGGTTGCTTTACATTGCCCAACATACCCAGATCATTGCCGGTGAGCACATCTGAGTTGCGGATTTGTTGCGGCAAACCATCTACTCCTATACTGATTACGGGCCGGGCTACCTTAAACAGGTTATCCTGGGTTACACGGCAATACCAATCTCCGCCCAGGCGGGCTACCAAATCCAAGCTGGCCTGATCAATACGGCCATCGGTACCTATAATGGCTTCATTGATATGTACCAGTTTTACCTCGGCTATTACCAGGTTACCGGCATTGGCTTCGGTACCTAAATTGATGAGCTGGCTTACAGTGCATTCTATCTGTACCGGAGATTCAGCTACGCGAGGTGGTTTTACCAAAGATGAAGCTAAAGGTGTAAAGCCTGATTTGATAAATTCATCCACCCCACGGGCATACTCGCCACTGGTTAAATTCATTTGCTGCACCATGGGGTAATTAACAATATTGATGACTACCTCCGGCACTTCCTGCACGTTTAACAAGGTATGCTTAGGCTCGTTTTTGCGGTTACTTACCGGCGAGAACACACAGACGGGCGGGTTGGTGCTCATCAGGTTAAAAAAGCTGTACGGGCTTAAGTTCACCTCCCCTTTGCGGTTAATTGTTGAAGCAAAACAAATAGGCCGCGGAGCGACAGCATGGTTAAGGTAACCATATAGTTGTGCCGGGGCCATATCGGCAGCATTGAGCGTAATCATCATTGAGGTATATAAATATGGGCAGGCAAGTTAGAACTATAATTGCACCAAAACAAAATGCCCCGATAACCTAAACGGCTATCGGGGCACCTATCTATTCAACAAAAAACTATTCTTCGGCGTTTACCGGGCCTTGTTGCTTGTTCATCATATTGGCAACAGTTTCATCTGGTAAAACATGGCTCATGCCTACCATAGCTTTGTTTTTCAAGCCCGAAGTAATTTTATCATTTCCAGACATCAGTGCTTCGTAACCATCTTTGGCTACATCTGCCGGGTCTGATAACGAGCTTGGATCTTGTACAATTTTGCTGTTCTGCATACCGGCTTTGTTAAAGAAGTCGGTATCAGTGGCACCTGGCAACAGGGCTGTAACCGTAATATTGGTATCTTTCAGCTCAGAGCGTAAACCCTCGGCAAATGAAAGTACAAAGGCTTTTGTGCCGTGATATACTGCCTGCCATGGGCCCGGTACCTCACTGGCAATTGATGCCAGGAACAGAATTTTACCTTCATTACGCTGGGTCATTTCTTTCAGCACATGCTTGGTTAAAATCAGGTTAGCGCCAATGTTTAACTGTACAATCTCCAAATCGCGGTTAATATCACCATCCTGAAATTTGCCGTAATAACCCTGGCCGGCATCGTTCACCAATACATCTATAAAGGTACCGTTGCTGCTCAGCTCTTCACATAATGAAGCTGTTTGGTCGTAGTACGATAAATCTTTTACAAAAGTGGTAACGTTTACGCCATAGTTGGTTTTAAACTCATTGGCTTTATCGTTCAACTCATTTTCATTGCGACCTACAATGAATAAATTGTATTTATCCTGGGCAAATAATTTTGCCAACTCGTAACCAATGCCACTTGAGGCACCGGTAATTAATGCGGTTTTTGATTCGTTTGACATAGGAGTATGATTTAAAATTTTTAATCAGTAATTAATAAATCATAATTACGCCAATAAGTTTTTAACTTTTTTAATTTTTATCAGCGCCGTTGCCAATAAAAAAGCCTGTAGGCATAAAGCATACAGGCAGCTTGGTATCAAATAGTTAATGTAATTAGGCTTGTGCACGGTTGCGCTTAATCAATTCATCACGAATGATAGCGCAAGCTTCATAATTTTCCTTTTCTACGTTCTCTTGCAGTAATAAGTTTAACTCTTGGCGGCTTTTGCTTACGTACTCTAACCCTGCAGTGGTTAATGTACTAATTTGCTGAAAATATCCGTCTGCACTGATAAACCCAAATCTGCTGCTGTTTAAATCTTTCTGTTCCATGGCCACAATAGTTTAATTAATTAGGAAAGCATAAGGTAGCAAGCTATTTTTATTAATGCAAAATAATTTTAAATTATTTAACACTTTTTTAACCGTTTAAGGCAAATGCTGCCATATACATAATGTGACTACGTAATTGGGGAAATGTTTAATCAGGCAATTCGCTTGTTTATAAGTTTCTGTAATCTTCCCTCACAGGGCTGAAAACATCCAGCAAACGGCATGGTGTGATAGCCTTGCCACTATGCGGTACGTTTGGCGGGATAATAGCAAAAACACCCGGCGTTAACCGCTGGGGCTGCCCGTTAATGGTGAGTTCAAATTCACCTTGCAGCACAAAGGCACACTGCTCGTGCGGGTGGCTATGCAAGGGTACGGTGCTTCCTGCAGTTACGTCTATAAAATTCAGCGTATTGGTGGCGGTGTGTATCAGCTTTGAAGCATACCCCGGCGCAATCTCCTTAGTACTGATTTCTGAAAATGAATAAACAAACGGTGATACGGACTGATCTGACATAGTTAACTGTGTTAAATTTTTAATTTCTCAATATGTATTTTATTTAAGCCAAATAAATAAACATTAATCTTTAAACTAATTAAATGAACTATAAAGCATACATTTTGCATTTACCACTTTAAGTTGTATGTGCTTTTTTATTTATAGACTTCTCCCTGCCTTCCAGTTGCTTAACGGTTAAGTGTTGAAATGCACTTTTTAACAGGCACACCATTTGAGCAGCCGGAAGCGTGTTTAAATATATAAAAATGAAGAAAACAATTCTGCTAAGTGTAATAGGTGCCGCAGTAATTGCGGGTTGTGGAAAAAGCAGAGGTGATGTATCTCCCGATTCGGTAAACGAAACCAACATTGATTTGAATAAAAATCCGGGCTTTGCAAGTGGCGTGGCCACATCAGATGTTAAAGTAGCCCCTGTACCGTATCAAACTCCTGTACAAAATGTAGTGATCAGTCAGAATAATGATCAGCTAAAACTCTTGTATTATCAAAAAATCAGTTTGCTGGTAGATGCTGCTACCTATCACAACTCCTGGGGCATTACTTTGAAACAAGATTTCACACCATCAGTATTGGGCGGCTTTACTTATACCAATACCAATATTGAAGGAGATGTAACTCAGGATTGGGCGACCATTAACCTCAACGAGGTTAATAAATCAACAAAAGACACAGTTGTAAACGGTGTAAACATGGTTAAAATTTACTTTGAACGAAACTTCAATTTTACCAAAACGTACGCGAGTGCAACTGAAGCAGCAGCGCAAATACCGCTGATTGTACAAAGGCAGGATCAGGTAAGTTTTGTGACTAACTATGAACCCCAGGCTGACGCAAGCAGGAAGAATACCTTTAACCTGCAAATAGCCTACAGTACGGCTGGTGGAGCTAAACAATAGCTTTTCTGCACATCGTATTCATAAAAAATCCCATACTGTTGAGTATGGGATTTTTTATTCTATCAGTTGGTAATTACCAGCGACGACCGCCACGGAAATAACCGCCGCCTCTGTGATAACCACCTCTGTAATATGGACGACCATAATAGCGCTCTACCGGTACAGGGCGATAATAACGGCGCGGACCATATACTACCCGTGGACCATAATATACCGGAGCCGGAGGGTAATAGCGTGGGCCATAGTAACCGCCATAAACCGGGGCCGGAGCA
This sequence comes from Mucilaginibacter koreensis, assembly GCF_054783355.1. Classification (NCBI taxonomy): domain Bacteria; kingdom Pseudomonadati; phylum Bacteroidota; class Sphingobacteriia; order Sphingobacteriales; family Sphingobacteriaceae; genus Mucilaginibacter; species Mucilaginibacter koreensis. The sequence goes on from NZ_BAAGQS010000001.1 coordinate 1,624,135, forward strand.
TATACCCTATGATATGGGTAAGGGGTACCGAAATTTAAACCTACGTGAACGCCAACCTGCGCCTTAGCTGCATTAATGGTTAAAAATGTAATTATAACAGCTGCAAAAATTTTAATCTTCTTCATCGTCTTAATCTTTTTTACAAGCGCCTCAATCAGCGTTGTTATATCAGTATGACGATGATTTGCAAGCGTGGTTTAATCTGCTTTTCAACCCTGAATGTATTTTATTGATTTACAATTAAATATTTTCAAATTTCAGGCTTAATATATTAATCAATAATTGACAAGATATTAAGGCGAACACAAGTAAATAGGGTTTTGCATTGCTATATTCAAATTTGATTCATCATACCGACAATAACAGTAATTGGATGAAGAACTCACATTATGTAGTTTATGATTTTCATATCTACTTGTGCCCGCCTACGCTCTCAACTCATAATTTTCTATAATTTGCATCAGTTAAACTACTATTTGTACACTTAACTTACTTTATGAATAACAATGAGCTGGCCACCAAGCCGCACTACCCAATATTAGACGGCCTTCGTGGTGTGGCAGCTATTATTGTTGTTACGTTTCACCTGTGCGAACCGTTATCTACAAGTAACTTAGACAAATTAGTCAATCACGGTTACCTGGCAGTCGATTTCTTTTTCCTCTTGTCGGGCTTTGTTATAGGCTATGCCTATGACGACCGCTGGCCCAAAATGACCGTAAGCACATTCTTCAAACGCCGTTTAGAACGCCTTCAACCTATGGTGGTTTTAGGAATGACACTCGGTGCATTGGGCTTTTATTTTACAGACTCAACCATCTGGCCACTCATTCATACGGTTCCGGTGTGGAAGATGCTGCTGGTAACGCTAATTGGTTATACCATTTTGCCGGTACCCTTGTCGCTCGATATACGTGGCTGGGAAGAAATGCACCCGTTAAATAGCGTAGGCTGGTCTTTATTTTTTGAATATGTGGCCAATATCCTGTATGCCATCGGCATCCGCAAGTTTTCTAAAACGGCCTTGAGCATTTTAGTTGTTATTGCTGCTATTGCCCTAGCCCATTTAGCCATTACCAACGGCGATGTGAGCGGCGGCTGGACATTAAATATACCACAGGTACGCATCGGGTCTACCCGCACCATTTACCCTTTCTTTGCCGGCTTACTGCTTTCGCGTATAGGCAAACCAATACCTGTTAAAAATGCTTTTTTATGGTGCAGCATTTTGCTGGCCATTCTGCTTTATATGCCTCGCATTGGCGGCGCTGCTCATATTTGGATGAATGGAATTTATGAGTCAGTTTGCATCATTTTCATCTTTCCGCTTATCGTTTACTTAGGTGCCGGTGGCGTATTGAAAACGCAAAGGGAGCAGCGGATATGCAAATTTTTAGGCGATATCTCCTATCCTTTATACATGGTACACTATCCGCTGGTTTATTTTTACGTAGCCTGGATCAGCAACCGTAAAGGCATTACGCTGAGCCAAGTTTGGCCTTATGCACTGCTTATTTTGGTGGGGGCCATCATTTTAGCTTACGCCGCATTAAAATGGTACGATGAGCCGGTGCGCCGCTGGCTGCGCAAAAAGCTTGGGTAGGAAGATTTATAAACAACTTGTCATTGACGTCACGTAACAAAACAGCCCACACATTTCATCAATGCATGGGCTGTTTTTGTTATATAAATTCTCGATTAGTATCTGCGGCGATAATAATGACGGCGATATACGCGGCGGTGACGGTACACCGGACGGCGGTAAGTACGGGTAATTACTACACGGCGGCGTGGCGGCGGAGCCAAACGCGGCGCACGCAAGCGGCCAAATCTTGGGCGGGGCGGCGGTGGCGGTAACCGGGGCTGAAACACATCGGTTACAGCTGCATCACGTGTCATGGCGGCGGCCATCATGTTGTTTGCTGTTCTGGCTTCAGCCAAAAAACTCATCCCCATCAGGGCAATAAGCAAGGTCAAAATCCGGGTTGTTTTCATGGTATGTTAAGTATTAAATTATAAAACTGAAATATTTAACTCTATTACAGCCAATAAGTTTAACCCGGCATACATTTTAATTATTGCTCCAAATAATTAAAGCCATAATTATTGAATATTAACTTATGCACAACTTTTCCACATTGCACCTAATTTAATACATCAGCGCTTGTGCCAACACCTGTGCCATAAATTGTAAGTAGTACACTTTAAAGTACAACCTGTATAGAGAAGTACTGCTGAGCATTTGGCAGAAGCGTTTCTGTGATTATGGCAGAAGCGCTTTACAGGCTTATTCACATCAACTTAAAATTATTTTGGTTGATGAGGGCGCTTTGGTTCCATTTTGGTGTAGGTGAAGGCACATTATGCTATCTATGACTACATCTCGACCCAAAATCTTCACATGGCACATCCATGGCAGTTACCTGTTCTATCTTTCTCAAGGCAACTATGATATATATATACCTACCAAACCCGAAAAGACTGAGGGGTATTATGGCCGGGGCGAAACCTTTCCGTTTGGCGATAATGTAATTGAAGTTCCGGCTGAAGAAGTGAAGAACCATCAGTTTGATGTTATTCTATACCAAACCAACCAGAACTATCTGAAAGACCAGTACGAAATTTTGTCGGCCGAGCAGCGCGAACTGCCTAAAGTGTACATAGAGCATGATCCGCCGCGCCAGCATCCTACCGATACCAAACACGCCGTAAACGACCCTAATGTGAATTTGGTACATGTTACCTATTTCAACCAACTGATGTGGGATTGCGGCAACACCCCTACCCAAGTGATTGAACATGGTGTAACCGCACCTGCCAATTTATATACCGGCGAAAAACAGCGGGGTATTGTAGTGATTAACAACCTGCCCCTGCGCGGCCGTTTATTAGGCCTGGATATCTTTTTAAAAGTGCGCGAACATGTGCCTATTGATTTGGTGGGCATGGGCACCGGCGATTTAGGGCTGGGAGAAGTATTACACCCGCAACTGCCCGAATTCATCTCCAAATACCGATTCTTTTTTAATCCGATACGATATACCAGTTTAGGTTTGGCAGTGTGCGAGGCTTTAATGCAGGGTATCCCTGTAGTTGGCCTGGCCACTACTGAGCTTTCTGCAGTAATTGACAACGGACATTCAGGTTTTATACATACCGATGTGAATTACCTGATTGACAAGATGCTGTTACTGCTGGAAGATGCTGATTTAGCACGTAAAATTGGCCAGGGCGGCAGCGAACTGGCAAAAGAGCGCTTTAGCATTAACCGCTTTGTAGCCAACTGGGAACAATTATTTGCCAAAGTTATAAAATCTGAGCGGCCGGCACTTACTGTGGCCTGAGCCGCTGTGCGCTAAAAGTTGTTTGAATTTATCTATCCGAATTAAATATTATGAGCAGTCACTCTTCAAAAATAGCTTTCATCAGCGAGCATGCTTCACCCTTAGCTACCCTGGGTGGCGTGGATACCGGAGGCCAGAATGTATATGTGGCGCAGGTAGCCAAACAACTGGCCAAACTGGGCTACGAGGTGGATGTATTTACCCGCCGCGAAGATGCGGAGGTAGCACAGGTCATCAATTGGTTGCCCAATGTGAGGGTGATCCATGTGGATGCCGGCCCGGCTACAGTTATTGCCAAAGAAGATATTTTGCCTTATATGCCGCAGTTTACCCAAAGTATGCTGCAGTTTATTCAGGATAATGAAATAGACTATGCATTGGCTCATGCAAACTTCTTCATGTCGGCCATGGTAGCTGCTGATTTAAAACGAGAAATCGGTTTGCCTTTTGCCGTTACTTTTCATGCACTGGGCCATGTACGCCGCATTCATCAGGGCGATAGCGATAAGTTTCCGGCAGAGCGCCTGCAGATTGAGGAGCGTATGGTACAACAGGCCGACTATATTATAGCCGAATGCCCGCAGGACCGGGACGACCTGATGAACCTGTATGGTGCACCTTCATATAAAATAGTTACCATTCCATGCGGTTTCAGTTCACAGGAGTTTCATCCGATTGACAAAACTGCTGCACGCGATTTATTGGGTTTGCCGCAGGATAAGCATATTTTATTGCAACTGGGCCGCATGGTGCCACGTAAGGGTGTAGACAATGTGATACGCTCATTAGCTGAATTAGAAAACCCCAAAGAGGTATGCCTGGTTATTGTGGGCGGCGACTGCGATGAACCCGATCCACTGCTTTGCCCCGAAATTGGCCGTTTGCAGCAAATTGCAAAGAAGATTGGGGTAACCGCTTCCATTAAATTTGTGGGCCGTAAAAGCCGCGAGCAACTGAAATATTATTATTCGGCAGCTGATATTTTTATCAGTACCCCATGGTATGAGCCTTTTGGCATCACCCCCCTCGAAGCCATGGCTTGCGGCACACCGGTAATAGGTGCAAATGTAGGCGGTATTAAATACAGTGTGGTTGATGGTGTTACCGGTGCTCTGGTTCCGCCTGAAGACCCTACGGCTTTGGCCGATAAGATTGAAGAGTTAACCGAGAGCCCGGAACTATTAGCCCACATGAGTAAAAATGCGCTTAAACGAGTGAATACATATTTTACCTGGGCAACTGTAGCACAAAAAATTGGCAAACTCTATCAAACCATGATTACCGTAAACATAAACATGGAACAAGCGGCACACAAAGCCAAAAAGAAAGCTGCTTAAGGTGAACAAGGCGATATTTTTAGACAAGGACGGTACCCTAATTGAGGATGTACCTTACAACGTTAATCCGGAACTGATTAAATTGAAACCAAATGCAATTGCTGGTTTAAAAGCGATGCAGGATGCAGGCTACGATCTTATTGTAGTAAGCAATCAGGCCGGTGTAGCCCGGGGCTATTTTACAGAAGATGCCCTGCCTGCGGTTTGGCAGAAACTTACGGCATTAGTAGCTGATGCCGGTATCAAGTTCAAAGCCTTTTATTATTGCCCCAATCACCCCGAAGGAACAGTAGCACCTTACAACATCAGCTGCAATTTCCGTAAGCCAATGCCTGGTATGCTGTTGCAGGCAGCAGAAGAACATCAGATTGATTTACACCACTCGTGGATGATAGGTGATATTCTGCATGATGTGGAAGCCGGCAAGCGGGCGGGTTGCAAAAGTATATTAGTAGATAATGGTGGCGAAACAGAATGGTTAAAAGACAGCCCCTATCGTGAACCTGATTTTGTGGTAAGCGATTTACAGGAAGCGGCTAACGTCATTACCCGTCAAACTCAACCTGCCCTGCAATTCTCATTACCCTCCTAAGTTATGCAGCAGTGGCAACAATGTAGAAAAATTTTGTGCATCCGCCCCGATAATATGGGCGATTTGCTGATGACTACTCCTGCCCTGCAGGCGCTGAAAGAAACCTTCGGTGCACGTATTACTATGCTTACCTCCGGCATGGCAGCAGGTATAGCCAAATACATCACAGAGATTGATGATGTAATTATCTTTGATGTTCCCTGGGTGAAAACACAACAGGCAGGCAATGAAACTGCTGTATTTGCCTTGGTTGAGCAGTTAAAAGCACAGCAATTTGATGCAGCTGTAATTTTCACCGTATACAGCCAAAACCCTATGCCTACCATCATGCTGGCGTATTTGGCCGGCATTCCGTTACGACTGGCTTACTGCCGTGAAAACCCTTACCAGTTACTTACCCACTGGGTACCCGACCAGGAACCCTATACCCTGATTAAGCACCAGGTACGCCGCGATTTGGATTTGGTAGCCAGCATAGGCGCCACCCCTAAACATGAAGAGCTTAGCTTAACTATCTCTCAAAGCAGCTGGGTACAAGCACAAAGCAAATTGCAGCAGAAAGGAGTAGATCTAGCCAAGCCCTGGCTGATTATGCACCCTGGCGTAAGTGAACCCAAGCGTGAATATCCGTCGCACTTATGGGCCGAAGTTGCACAAAAGGCAGCTCAACAGTTAGGTTACCAGGTGCTGCTTACGGGCTCGGCCGGTGAGGCAACCTTAACTGATAATATATATGAGCAGGCAGAAGAAAAAGAAAACATTTTTCCGGTAGCAGGCCTGTTTTCACTTGACGAATTTATTGCCCTGATTAAACAGGCGCCTGTATTGGTATCGGTAAATACCGGCACCATACATATAGCTGCCGCAACCGGTACGCCCACAGTAGTATTATATGCGCTTACCAACCCCCAGCATACCCCCTGGAAGGTAGCCTGCCAGATACTGCCCTTTGCTGTACCACCCGAAGCACAAAGCAAAAACGAAGTGATCCGGCATGTGAACCGCTATTTTAACGATGAAAATGTGGAAATGCCTTGTGCCGATAATGTGATTGCAGCTATACAACAACTCTTGCCTTCAGCAGAGTTTGAAACTCAATTAATCGACAGCATTCAAATAACCGGAAGCAGGTTACTGCTTTAAGCATTAAGATTACGCTACCAACAAGCTATTTATCGTTTCCACCAAATCATTCATATTGAAGGGCTTCGCAATAATGGCGTCGCAATGGTAGGATGCAGTGGCGGTGTTGCGGTCGGCATATGCAGAACATATAACGGCGGGAATGTGGCGCAGTTCATCATACCCTTTTAGTTGCTCACACAACGAGGCCCCATTGCAGCCCGACAAGTGGCAATCAATAATGACCAAATCGGGCATATATTTTAAAGCCATGGGTATCAATTCCTTGCTATTGGTGGTGCTGAGTACCTCAAACTTTTCATAAATCAGCACCTCCATTACAATGTCCAGCAAATTGGCATGATCATCAAGCACGAGTATGCGCTTTATTTCCTGCATAAAATTGGGTTAATCAATAAATGAATTGAATGATAATGAGATTGCCTCCCCCTGAACCTGCTGCTTACGTTAGCGAATAAATTTCAATCCGCCTACCTGGCAATAACCGAATCAATCGTAATAAGTATATAACTACTACCATTACGGAATATTGCGCTCAAACGTTACAATAATTGTTAAATAGTAAGCCTGCAATGCAAGCAGACAAGCATCTAATTATCGGACGTTTCTTTTCTGATATATTTCCTTTTATCTCGATAATAGCAACAATCTTCTTCTGGTAATTTAAATATTGTAAATCAGCATCATAAAAAAGCTTCTCGCCATGTTAAAAGCACAGGCTGAGAAGAATATACTATTTAGGAGATCTTTTGAGAACTGAAGATTGTAGTTCGCTACTCACTTAAGTTAAAGCAATGCCTATTTATTACCCAAAAACTTTTGCAATGCCTGTTGTGTGAACTCACTCAATACCAATTTTCCGCTAACGGCCGCACGCTCGGTAAGCAGCGCATCCCAATTATCTGTTCCCTCCCAAAAAATCTCCTTCAGGTTGGCCATGGCCTCGGGATGATAAGCGGCCAGTTGGTTGGCCAATATGTTGGTAGCATCGTCAAGCTCCTCTTGGGTGTCATATATCTCGTTGTACAGGCCATGTTGCTTTGCCCATTCAGCGCTTTGAAACTCCGTAGCCTTGATGGTCAATTGCGAAAACGCAGCCATCCCAACTTTACGCACTACCGCCGGCGAAATCACAAAGGGACCTATACCAATAGCCAGTTCACTTAGTTTCACCGCTGCCGCTGTAGTAGCCAATACATAGTCTGCTGCACAGGCCAGGCCCACGCCGCCGCCTACTGCTTTGCCTTGCACACGGGCAATAATCAGTTTGGGTACCTTGCGGCAGGTGTTAATTACGCGGGCAAAGCCATCAAAAAAGGCAGCGCCTTGTTCTGCATCGGTAATGCTCAACAACTCATCAAAACTGGCCCCGGCACAAAAAGTACGGTTACCATCGCTTTGCAGTACAATTACCTTTGCAGCCGGATCTGAACCTGCTTTTAATATAGCAGCAGACAGTTCGGCCAGCAAAGCCGAAGGCAATGAATTTTGAGCCGGATGAAAAAAGCGGATTACAGCAACACCTGCATCGCTTATATGTAATGTAACTGAGCCGTTAACTTTAGTTGACATAATTATGGTATAATTAATTATTCAGACCGATAAAACGTAAATGTAAGACTTAAGCTCATAACATTGTTTTTTTATAAAATAACTTTAAATTACAGCCACTATTTACTTATCAATTAAGGCGTTTATTAATTCCATTAAACTTATAAACTTATTTGCTGAAGGAAATTAAACCAAACCTTATTTGATTAGTATAACAATATAGCAAAGCGTTAAATAAGCATAAGTAAACAGTGTGTTTTATTATATTAGAATTTAAATTATCTTTGTATAACAAACACCTAATTAACTAATAAGAAAAGCGAGGTTTGAAAGTATTAATTGTTGAAGATAATGCGGACATTTTGGATATTATGGGTTATATCCTGAAGGACGATGGTAATGAGGTAATTTCATCTCCGGATGCAAAAATGGTAGCCAACCTCGCTGAAATGAATCCTGATTTGGTATTGATGGATGAATTGCTGCCCGGCGCACGTGGCAGCGAGTTATGTTTGAAAATCAAACAGAATCCGGCAACCAGCCATATTCCGGTAATACTGGTATCAACCATTCCGCACCTGGATGCACTGGCGCAAAAATGCCAGGCCGATGGTTACCTGGAAAAACCGTTTAGTATCGCTCACCTGAGCGAACTGATTAATTCATACGCCGACAGCAATTAATTAATTGCTGTTTTTGTTAATAGCAGCACCAAAGCCTCCGTCAATAGCTGTTCCGTATAAATTCTGTGCCGCTGTACACTTATTAACAAATTTGTAATTGGTAATATTTGTAATTAAATTTAAATCGTTAACAGCAAAACCTGGTCATGATTTCTAATACAGCGCTTTCAGACTCCCGGTTTGATCTGGGCATTATCTCTGATGTCCACCTTCAGGTTGCGCTTAATCTTATTCATATTGGTTTTTGGGAAATTGAACTGATGGACATGAGTATGCGCTCTACCTCTACCTGCAAAGAAAACTTCGGTTTGAGCAGCACGGATGAGTTTACCTAGGAGCGCATGATGAGCATGATACACGAGGAAGACCGGCCTAAAGTGATGCAAAGCATTGCGGCAGCCATTAACGAACAAGGTAAAGCATTTAAATCTGAATACCGTGTTAACCACCCACAGGGCCGCCCCTGCTGGATACAGGCTGATGGGATGGTTATACACCACAATGGCCGGCCTCAAAAGTTAGTAGGTACCATACGCGATGTTACCGAAGCGAAACTTAGCGAAGTGCGTAAAGATGAACTGCTGAGTATTGTGCAGCACGAAGTAAATACACCTTTAACCAGTATACGGGGTTACCTGCAATTACTGGAACGCATTACGGCCGAACAAAATGATGAGCAGGTAATTAAAGTAATCAGCCGGACGGCTAAATCAACCGAGCGCCTGATGGCCATTATTACAGAGTATTTTACCAATACGCAAAAATTAGATGATCAAATCAATCTGCGCCGCGAACCATTCAGGCTGGATGAACTTATTTATGAGATTGCTGATAATATTCAAACCATAGCCTTTAGCCACCGCATAAATTTGTATGAGATAAAGGAATGCTGGGTAGATGCCAACAGGCAGGGCATCGGGCAGGTGCTAAGTAATTTGCTTACTAATGCCATCAAATACTCACCAGACCACAATACGGTAGATATCAGGTTAACTGAAGAAACCGGCCAGATTAAAATCTCCATTCGTGATTATGGCATGGGTATACCTGAAGCATCGTTATCTAAATTATTTGATAAAGCATTCAGGGTAAATCATAATACAGCAATAGCCGGCAGTGGCATGGGGCTATATATCTGTAAAGAAATAGTGCAGCGGCACCGCGGTCAAATGGATGTAGAAAGTACCGAGGGCCAAGGCTCAACTTTTTCTTTCACTTTGCCTTTAGCAAATATTTAGAACGTTACTTATTAATGATTACTTTTCCTGTGAATATCCTTCACCAGGCACAGCTTTTTTATTTCTGATTTCTTAATTACAAAAGGCGCATATTTGGGGCGCCCAGCCACCATTTCGGTGGTATTGTCGCTATGGGCAATCACCTCGTCGGGGTGGTCGCCGGTGAGCAGGCGCTTATACATCCGGTAATCTCCCCACTCAATATAATATACTTCGCCGGGCAGTATTTTTTTATCATGAATAATTTTAAGTGCTACCCAGCAACCATTCTCCAAATAAGGATACATGGAGTGCCCCCACACTGGTAAAGCAAAATCACAATCTTCAATACCCGGAAAGTTCATATGCCCTACCGGCCGGGTGTCATTAATATCATTATATACTTCAACGCCTGATGCCGTTGCCGTTACCTCAAACATAGGTATGCCGGTAAATACTTTTGCAGATGTTACAGTATTTGCAACAGGCGCTTTTTGTATTAACTGTTCCTGGTACTTACTCTTAAAAATCTGTAGCTTTTCTGGATCAATATTTTGCCGGCTCTTTATTATTTCTGTAATTGAACTGGGTGAATTGAACCCCAGCACTTCGGCCAGTTCCACGTTATTAGTAAAGGCCCGGCCTTTAAGCTGGTTATACAAAATAATGAATTCAAGCGTTTCTGGCCTGATATATTTGATTTTACCTGCACGGGCTACAGTATTCATAAAAATAAATGTTGAAAAGTAAAGCTTGATAATATTACAGATTTTTCTTTATTTTGTTCTGTAACGATTCAAAGAAATACATTATATTTGAATTAAGCAAATTTGTTTCTGCACAATTTTCAATCCGTTGTGGTAGTCAGCAAGTTTGCGGTGCCCTGTTCATAGGCTGTACTACAGCTTATACTCAATTATGTAAACAAAGAAGAACAAAACAACAATCACACACAATCATCACTATCTAACATTATGCACATCGCTTATTTACACCCCTCCTTGTGCACACCGGGAAATGCAGCTTTCGGTCGAAAAAATAAAAAGCAAAACCGGTTGCGGCAGCAAGCTTATCAAAACGTTTGTCGCAAATATCAGCACGAAATTGAAACCATCCGCCAGTATCATCCTGGTTGGACGCCCAGGTTTTAACCTGCCCATCACTTAACCTGTGCATGGTACCCCCTCTATCTGGTAGTGTACCGGCACCGGTTAAATTCTTTTCCTACACTAAAAAACTACCTTTTTTACGATGTTTAAATTATCACAAAAATTAAAAAGTGAACTTTGGTGGCTCATCATCTCTGTAGATTACCACTATAGTCGCATTGCCATTGCCGATTACGAATTTACGCCCCATGAATTGATATTATGGCTGGAGGACAAACAAGATTACAAAAACACATTAGAGGAATGCTTGAAACTTAGCATCCCCCTACGAACATTCAGTGAAATAATTAAAAACGAAGGGTTCAATACTTATGATACCGTGAAGATGCATCCGGTTAAGCATTTTTTGTACCCCGTTACTGTGCAGATCAACAAGCCTATAGCTTGGTATTATCATGATGCTACTCCAACAGAGCAACGCTGGGCGCGTGAAGCGGCCCTCAAATGTATCCTTACTCATTTGATCGAAAATGAAAAAGCTTTAAACTTCAATTATGCCATTTAGCATATTTTTCATTTTATATTAGTAATTAATAAGCGCTTAACCATCGATTAATATCCTGAAAATTAATAGTTTATAAATTCACACTGAATTGCTCTTACAATAAGTTGATAGATTTTATATAATATTGGCAACGTGCGTCAAACTTTTTAAAATATTGACCGTATTATTACGGTATATATCTTTATGAGCGCAAACAGCTTTGTTTTTGATCACATTAAAAGTTGCTTCGACCATTCGAACATCTTCTTCCTGGTGTGCATTGACCAGCAGGGAAACTATACCTACTTAAATGAATGCTTTGCTGCACGTTATCGCGATGTATTTGGCGATGTAACCGGCAAGCCGGCTATTAGTACCATACACCCTGATGATTTGCCGGCACTAATTGAGGCCGCCGGTAAATGCCGCGCCAACCCTGAACAGTTTGCTTCGGTTACCCTCAGAAAGAAGAATGGACACGATGGTTATTTCGTAACGCAGTGGGATTTTAAGCTGGATGAAAACACTCAGCAAATTATTGCCATGGGGTATGATATCAGCGAGTTTCAAAATAAGCAGGAGCATATTGAATTACTCAATTCAACCATGCGCGATATTGCCAACATACAATCACACATGGTACGCCGCCCTTTTGCCAACATTATGGCACTGGTTAATATGCTGGAGATTGATGAAAACGATTTGGAAAACCACACTATATTGAGGCTCCTGAAAGTAAGCTGTAATGAACTGAATGATGAGTTTAATAAATTTACAGTAGAAGTACCCGTGCAGGAACAAGTTAACGGCAACAACAATTAAGTGGTTAACTAAACTTTTAATTTTGCCTGATAGGTAGTGAAAAACAAAAAGTTGAGCCATTACCTACTGCTGAGTCGGCCCAAATTTTACCTCCTGAGCGCTGAATAATAGTAGAGGAAATGTACAAGCCCAACCCCAAGCCTTTAAACTTCTTTTCTGAGGAGCCCGTAACCCGGTAAAATTGATCGAACACCCGCCTAAGGTGGCGGCGCTCAATGCCTATACCAAAATCTTTAACGCACAGTTCTACAAGGCCAGAATTTACCGAGGTATTCACAATTACCGTATCGGCTTCGGGCGAATACTTGATTGCATTTGAAATAAAATTGATAATTACCTGCCTTATGCGCTCTTTATCGGCAAAAACTTCGCCATGAAAGTTAAGATTGCTGATGATATCGTGCTTGTGCGTAGTGCGCTGCATTTCTTCAATGGTATCAGTTACCATCGTGTTAAAATCAAACCAGGCCTCTTCAAATTGCAACTTACCGGCCTGCAGTTTGGTGATGTCCAGCAAATCGCTGATGAGGGTAATTAAACGCCCCACCTGCCCCTGCAGTTTGAACATCATATCGGCCATTTTGAAGTTGCCTTCTTTGCGCAGCATCAGCTCTGCTACCTGCGCCAGGCCTTTAATGCTGGTTACCGGCGTTTTAAGCTCGTGGCTGGCCATCGCAATAAAATCGTTTTGCTGGGCTATTTGCTGCTTTTGTTCGGTAATATCGATTATAATACCTGAAATAGTTTCTGCTTTGCCGCTGCTGTTACGGTATAATTTGCCCGTAGCCCGCAACCAGGTAGTATTCTTATCATGCGCCCTAATAATGGGATACTCGATTTTAAAATCCTCGTTTTGCTGTACGGCGGTATTGATGGCCTTCCATACCGTATCGCGGTATTCATCAGTGATCTGATCTATAGCGGCATTTTCCGGCATCTCCTCGTAGGCATAATAGCCGTACAACTCTTTAAACCGCCCCGAAGGAGAAAGCCTTTTGGTACTGGCGTCAAATGTCCAGGCACCAAGCTCGGCCGAATCAATGGCCATCCGGAACTGCTCCTGTGCCAGGTTGATATTGTAGCGGCTTTCTACCTTATCGGTAATATCAACACCGGTAAGTAAAACAGCCGTTACTTTATTGTTTTTGCTGATGAACGGAGTATAAGCTAAGCTCAGCACATATTTAACCGGCCCGCTAGGCGTATGCACATACAGCGTCTCCTCTGCATTGTGGTAAGCAATACCGGTATCCATTACCCGCTGCAAAATTTTAGGATACTCTTGATTATACTTATTGTCAAATACCGTTTTTAGCGGTTTATGCAATACCTCATCTGCCCGTTTTTGCCATATGTTCAGCAAAGGACCGTTGGCCATTTCAATTACTAAATCATCACCAGCCAGCACACCGATAGCTACGGGCGCTTCACTGATGATGCGCTCGTACATTTCGCCAGTTAAATTTTTGGTTTGAGCAAGTTTAACACTTTCAGTTACATCAACAACGGTATGCAGTATGCATTGCATATTGCCATCGCTGTTTTTAATGGCTTTACAGGTAAGATCATGATAACTGGTTTGCAGATACCCGTTAACCATACTTTCGGTGGCAACGGCTGTGGCTTTATAAGTTTCACCTGTATTCCATACCTCCTGCAACAGCGTCATAAAAGACTGCTCTGCCAGCTCGGGTACGGCCACGGCTAGTGGCATACCAATAATACTGTTGCTGCGCCCCCAAAGCTTAAGCATAGCATCATTTACCAGGTGGATGATCAGATCATCGCCGGTATAGATGGCTGTGGCAGTTAAGCTTTCTGCCAAAATATCAAGCAGTTGCGTATCGGTAAATGCGCGGTCAGAATGGAGCATCCAGTTAATTAATAGTGAAGTAAAGATAGCTCAATTAATTACAACGCAAAGCAAAGATTTGATTATGCTGATTTCACCAATAATTCACTTCATGTTCAACCGGTAAATTTTATCGCTGAGGCAATACAATCTCAAAAGCCGTTCCCTTGCCCTGTTCAGATGTGATATTGAATGTCCCCTTCAAACTTTCAATTAAGTGTTTTACCAAGGCCAAGCCAAAACCATAACCCTGCTCGCCGGCGGTGCCATCGCTGCTTACCGAGGTGCCGCTTAATATGTTTTGAATCTGCGCCTCGTTCATGCCCACGCCATTATCACTTACCACAATCAACAGGTTATCCTTGGTAGTTTCGGGCTGCAATGAGAGGTTTACTTTTATAGTACCATCGGGCGGGGTAAACTTGATGGCGTTGGAAGCCAGGTTACCTATTATTTGCAGCAGTTTATTTTTTGAAAACGGCATGTCTTCAGTAGTTGCATCGGTATGCACCTCAAAATGCACCTTTTTGTTTTTAGCCTGCGAACAATAGAGTTTTTCCAATTTTTCTTTCAGCATCACCTGTGTGTACTGGTGCTGTGCTACTTCGGGCTTTCCAGTTTTCGGGGTATCAGTACTTAATATCTCGTCGGCCAGTTCCAGCAAAGAGTTTCCGCTTTTATGAATAAGGTTCACAAACTCGAGTACTTCATCGATCTCATTATCAGTCCCTTGCTCACTAATTACACTGGCCAGGCCAATGATGCCGGCCAGCGGACCGCGAATGTCATGCGCTACACGCTTTTTGGAGTCATTGACTTCTTGCATTTTGCTTTTCAGCGATTCGATGGTTTTGATGGTGTTTAACCGGTTTACCACCTCAGTACCTATAATTCTAAGTATTTCTTCCTTTTCAGGAGACAGGTCAATGGCTTTATGATTTAACACACACAAAGCGCCAAGCGCATGGCCTTCGCTGGTTTTGAGTGGTACACCATAATAATAGTTTAAGTGTACATCATTAATCACATAGTTGCGATCTTTGAACCGCTCGTCGGCACCAATATCCTTAACCTCAAGTTTATCCGTTTCATTAATCGTCCATTGGCATACCGATTCTTCGCGGGGCATCATTATAAATTCGCCATGATTACTGGCTACCGACCATTGGGTGTAAGAATCAATAATATTTACCAATGAAGTTGCCGAGCCGGTTACAGCCGCAGCAAGTTTGGCCAGCTCCTTGAAATTATCGTTCAAACTACTGTAATCCAAGTTATAATCACTCAGATTAATAATTCTCTGCATTTCATTTTTTGGCATTGGCGCAATAGTACTCATGGGGTCAAAACTGGGGTTTTAGCTTAAGTTAATTAATCATATCCATCACTTTCCAGTGATATCGATTTGCGCTTTTACATACGTAGCAAAACAAATCCGGGATTTAAAATATGAGGCATAAACATAAAAAAAGCAACCGGTTTAATAACCGATTGCTTATGTATGCTGATACTATATATGATCAGTTTTTTAATTTTTGTTCTTGTTTTTCAGGCTCGCTGCTGGTATGCACCAATTCTTCTTCGTGCACTTCTTCCTCACTTTGGGTAGCGTAATTGAGCTTACGAAAACGCCAAATGGCAAAAGCCGGTTCCTGATAACGATTAATTAATTTAAAAAACTTTGGAAAATTGTGCACTTCTTCCAGCAGTATACCGGTTACAATGCCGTTATTATCCAATATCTCGCGCACGGTATATTCTTTATCCTTGGTAATCCATATCTCAAAATCCTGGCGGATTTCCTCCATCTTATCAGGATCAATACGGTCATTAATACAAACTACTTTATCACCTGGTCTCATTGCTAATCAATTTATCAGCGCAAAGGTTACAAATAATATCTTTCCTTTTAAATTTTAATCTGTTTATGAGATTAAATTTACGATGTTATCCCAGCATTACGGAGTGGTTACAAAACGCTTCAGCAAATCTGGCGCTAAGCCAGGCAGTTTCACTTTATAACGGTAAACGCCGCCAAGGTCGTCCTCTTCTTTCAGCAATTCATGTCCCTGCTTACTGATCCAGAAAGTTTGAGTATACACTTTTTTGTTGTGTTCACCTTTACTTACCAATATCCAGCAATCTACCTTGCGGTTATCCAAGGTGGCCAGTACTTCGCTGCCTGTTACCTTCAATGTTTCGTACTGAGGCGGTGTTAAGCCGGCATCGTAAAAACTGATAGCAAATGTTTTACCTCCGGCCAGTGGCAGCATTTCAAAAGTTTCAATATCCAGGTTCCAATTAAAATTAGGTTCGGTAAATTTTAAATTGAAGTTTTTTTGCAGGTTCCCCGCAACGGTATCAGCGCTTTCAATATGATCGGCATACCAGTTATACGCCTTGGTTTTACTGCCAATGGTTTCAGCATGATACACAGGTGCAAAATCAGCCTGCTTGTTGAGCGAGTAGATATGCCTGTAGCTTGTAGTATCTTGCGCATACCAGTGTTGCGTAACGGCATACAGCGCCTCACCGCCCCGGTTTACTTTTGCAACGTGGCGTGTCCATAATGAATAATACATGGATTTAGGCGCTTTACTGTTTTGAAAGTAAACCAGGTATTGCTTTAAGCCGGTGGTTAAGTACTTGGTTTGCAACTGATGGTTACCTGGTCTGATGGTATCTGTTTTTTGAGCTGATGCAATACCAAAGTTCAGGACAATACTTAACGCAATTGAATAAAGTGTAAGGTAGTGTTTCATGTATTATGTGTGGTTGGATTTTGAATTTAGATGTAACTATAGATTAATTGTTACATGACATTTTTAATCAGTTATTCTTCGGTCATTTCCCCTTATAACTGAAATAAAGGGTGTAGAATGATAAAAACCAGCCGAAACTATTTTGCTAAAAATATTTGCATTTGTTAAAATTTTAGCTTACTTTTACAACATGCTTATGCCAATAAGCATATAATACATAATTTATGAAACCTGATTCTTTATCATTCAAAAATGTTAGAGAGTTAGCCGTCAGCATCGCCCGGTATTTTACTTATATCGAAGGCGAATTTCATCTCGAAGAAGTTCCGGTAAAAAACAGCAAATCAGCCCCCGATGAAACGCAGGAGCAAAAGGTGTGGGACCGCCCCTCGGAGCCTCCTACACTGAGCGGCTTAGCCCATCACTTGGGTTTCGATAGCAGGCAAACGTTTGAGCTTTATGAACGTAAAGGCAAATATGCCGCCCTGCTTAAACGTGCCCGCCTGCAAATTGAGGCTGAGTACGAGAAAAAACTGCACTACCAATCTTCAGCAGGGGCCATTTTTGCCCTCAAAAACTTGGGATGGAGCGAAAAGACGGCTACCGATGACATGATACGAACCCTTAAAATTGAAATTACCGAAAGCGGCCCTGTACCTGCAGGCAACGAGCGGGAAGTGTTATTAGAAGAAAAGACGATAGACAATGGACAATAGACCATTTTTTACTGCTTACCCTCGCTTATTTGTTTACATATATCTATTGTCTATCGTCCATCATCTATCGTCCCTTCAAAATGTTCAAAACATCCATTTTATTCAAACACAATTACCTGAGCCGGGCGCAGGTAGTGGTTAATCAAGGTGGTACCAGTTCGGGTAAAACCTTTGCTATTATCCAGGTACTTTTTTGCCTCGCCATTGCCGAGGAAAAACAGGTGATTACTGTAGTTGGCCAGGATATTCCCAACCTGAAAGCCGGTGCCCTTCGCGACGCGCAAAAAATTTATGATGATGAGCCGGCCATACAGCAGCAGGTCAAAAGCATCAATAAAACCGACCGACTGTTTGAATTTCATAACGGCTCGGTTATCGAGTTTAAAAGTTACGATGACTGGCAGGATGCCAAATCGGGCAAGCGCGATTATCTGTTTGTAAACGAGGCTAACGGTATTCCTTATGCGGTTTACACCGAACTGGCCCTGCGTACACGCAAGCGCATATATATTGATTATAACCCTAATGCGGCCTTTTGGGTACACGATAAAGTACTGGGCCAACCCGAGGTGCAGCTCATTATTTCAGATCACCGCCATAATCCTTTTCTGCCGCAGGCGCAACGGGAAAAGATTGAACGTACCCGCTTAACCGACGAGGAAAGCTGGAAGGTGTATGCCCGTGGTCTCACGGGCAAAATAAGCGGCCTGGTGCTGAGTAACTGGGTGCTGTGCGATGACATACCCCCGGAGGCAACCCTGCTGGCCTGCGGCCTTGATTTTGGCTACACCAACGATCCTTCTGCCTGTTTGCAGGTATACCGCATGAACGGCGAGTTGTGGCTGCATGAAGTGTTGTATGAAACCTACCTGACCAATCCTGCCCTGTCGGCACGCTTACAGGCTGCCGGCATCAGCAAAAATACATTAATTGTAGCCGACAGTGCCGAGCCCAAATCCATTGAGGAACTGCGCCTGCTGGGTTGGAACATTACGGGTACCGATAAAGGTTCCGGAAGCATCAACTACTCTATTGATATTTTAAAACGTTACCGGCTTAATGTTACCCGCAGCAGTATTAACCTGCGGCGCGAACTGGAACGCTATTGCTGGCGAACCGACGCCACAGGCCGCGATATGAACCAGCCGGTTGACCACAGCAACCACCTGATTGACCCTTTGCGTTACGTGGCCCTAATGCGTTTGGGCACCCGCCCTTCGCTGAAGCGTACATCGCGTATGCCGCACCATCAGCAGCAAGGCGGACATGCCGAACTTAACGGCATGTTATAGCTACATACCTCGATTTTACTTTTCAAATGATACAAAAGACACTTAAAACCACTACCGGTAAGTTGCTGGTCACCATCCCGACGCAGTTAAGCGAACTTAAACTTGGCCAATTGATTGCCTTACAGGCAACCGAGCAATTGAGCGATTTACAGGCTATCCATATTCTGTCCGGCATCCCGCTCGATGCACTGCAAAATGTGCGCAGCTTTGATGAATTGCAGGTATTTAACCAGCAGGTATTAGCGCTGGCACAGCAAATCAGCCACCTGTATAGCAGCGATAAATTGTCGCAAACCGTCACTTTCACGCCGGGTGCTCAACCCGTAAAAGTAAAGGTGGTTAATAACCTTTCCGTAGAACCTGCCGGTGCCTTTATGGCTGCACGCGAATTGATTGCCGAAGAAATTAACAGGCACATTCAGCGACATGGCGAAGAGCACTGGCAGGAAAACTTCAACCCTTCGCTTAAGGCTTGCAGCCAGGTACTGGCGCATTACTTTTACTGCCGCGTTACGGGCAAGCCCTATAACGAATATGAGGCCGAAGCTTTTACAACCCAGGTAGAGCAGCTGCCGGTAACCGATGCGCTCCCCATTGCCAAGTATTTTTTTTTGAGCTATCCAAACTTATCGAAACCGAAAACCGGCTTTTGGCCTCGGCTCCTGCAACGCTTGAAATCAGGGCCGGCATTAAAACGTTCGAACGGTTCAGGTATATCAATACCGTAAACGCCTTGGCCGGCGGCGATGTAACCCGCTGGGATGCCGTACTCAATTTACCCTACGAGCGTGTGCTCACCAAACTGCTGCTCAACAAAACCGAAGCCGAATACCAGCGCCGCTATACTGAACTGCAAATGGCCCAAAAGTAACTGTAGCCCATCGCTTTCCGCTCTTCTTAACCCACGCTCCAAACTTTTTGAATTTTGACTTTTAACTTTTGACTTTCCCACCCCATGCCTATCCGCAACCAAATTGAAGCCGTTACGCAATTGCTGCCGGTTTCAACCACATTTATTTATGGCTCGGCCAATGAGCTGAATCTGCTGGCAGATGATGCTGCTTTTCCCTGTGTATTTCTGCATCCACTACAAACGGTAGATGTGGTGCCGGCCCTTAACGGCTCGGTAGACAATACTTATACCCTATACCTTGAGTTTTTATACAAAACCGAGTTCGGACAGTTCACTGCCGATAACGAAACCTTGGTACAACAAGCCCTGCATTTGGCTAACCAGTTTGTAGTAAAAGCCGCCGGCTACCGCGAAGGCGAAGGCCGATACTTTAAAATTAAAGCCGGCCTGAAGGCCAAATGTGTACCTGTGTACAACAAATACAATGTGAACACTACCGGCGTTGGGTTAACACTTACATTAAGTACCCTTTACTTCGAAAAACTGATGAATGGATAAGGAAACTCGGAGTGAATGTCACTCTATTTTCTTCATCCAACTTTTACCATTCACTCCTTTTATTTTTTCTCATTTCCTAACTTATTCATTTTCTAACATTTCTCATGAACGTTTATCCGCGTATAGAAATTAATTACTACCCGCCCGTCATTAATGCCTCAGCTATCGGCCAGGTAGATTACAGCAATGTGGCTGTCCAGCAGCCGGTTGATTATCAAACCACCGGCGAGGTTTACATCAGTATCTTTGATGAAAACGGGGCAAGGGCCAACGGTAACAACATTATTGTGAGTTACCAGGAAAACTTTAATGGCGTGTTTACCCCTGTGAGCCAGGTAGTAATCCCCGGTCAGAGCGCCCGTATTTATGTAGGTATCATACACAATAGTTCATTTAACTATCAGGCCGTAATTGTGGGCGTAAGCGAGGCCAGCGAAGTTCCCTCCGGCACAACCTCGCAGCCAGGTATATGCGATGCCACCATCAACAGGGTAAGTATTGATAAACCCGAAAGCGATTATGGCGCTGCCGATGGCCAGGTGAGCATTGAGGCCAGCTCCAGTCATTTGCCTATTTTATACAGTTTAGATGGAACCAATTGGCAGAGTTCACCGGTTTTTACCCGGCTTAAGGGCGGAGGTTACACCATCTACATTCAGGATGCTGGCGGCTGTGGCAATAGCATTGATTTTACTCTGCCTGCCAGTCATAATTTATTGCAGAGCGATCCCACAATTGATTTGGGCAATGGCAACACCAGCCGTTGGAGCGCCGCTTACAATCCCATCGTATTCACCTACCAGCGCAAAGATTATGAATTGCAGCGCCTGGAATATTACAGCGATACAGAAACTCAGCTTACCCTGAATGGCTACATAGGCACACTAACCACTAATGACTATATTTATCTTGAAGCCGGCCATTATAAAGGCACTTACAAAGTAACCCGGCCTGCTGATGCTTTTCAGGTGGTGATAGCCCTTCCCTGGCAGGCGGATATGCAGGGCCTCAGCGGCTTTATGAACAGCAACCGGTTGAGGCCTTACTACAAGGTATATACTAAAATTACCTATCAGGATAAAATATCCGGGCAAACGCAAAGCCTGGTGAGTACCAACCGGCCTGACAATAGCGGCTTGGTTAAAGCCGATCTGTCCTCATTTCTGCAAAGCCTGCTGCGGGCGCAGGACGAAAGTACTTATACCGATATCAACTACCGTGATGATAACCTCAGCGCCAGTTACACCATTGCCTATGCCGAAGCATGGGACGGCCAGAATGATGAAGAGGCCACCCGTACTCATATCGGGGTACAGCACCCCTATTATGTTATTTACGCCGCTAAACAATTAGGTGATTTGCACGGCGGCAACATGGCCGCTTACGTTCCCTTTAAGGCGGTCATCAACCCTAACCAACTGGCCCGTTGGGTAACCGATTTTGCAGAGCCGGCCTACAGCGAGCATTATCCCTTTGATATCGGTTTTATTTACAGCGAAGAGGTGGCCGGGCTTAACCTGTACTGCGAAATTGCACAACTCGATATTAACCGCAAGCCGCTGCCCGGCGGCCCGCAAACTACTTACCTGCTCAATGAAGATGGCTCTTTTCTTTTAAATACGGATGGTAGCCGCCTCATCATCAGCCGGCAAAGCATTGGCAACGTGTCGATGGCGCAACACATCGGCTTAAACCGCTTATTGATAAGCGGCGGCTTTGCACCGCAGGCAGCCTACTTTACGCTCTGCCTGAAGTATGCCGATGCGCAGGGCGTACATCCGGTAACGCAAACACAAGTAGTGCGTATTGATGATGCCGTAGACGACCAATCCGTATACCTGCGTTGGATTGGCCTGAGCGGCAGCTGGAATTATTACCGGTTTGTGTACAACCAGGAGGTAACATTGGATGTACAGAACGCCACCATCATTAAACGCTTTGTACAAGATTGGGAACGCCAGGATGCCATTGAAGACGTAATCAGCAAAAGCGCCGGATTGAAAATGAAGGTAATGGCCGAAGACTTATCAGTAAATGATATCAAAGGGCTGCAAGCCATTAAATACTCACCCAAAGTACAAATGCTGGTGGGCCGCAACCCTATCAAGTGGCAAACCGTGGTGCTCAATACTGCCACCTTTGCCGAATACGAAACCCGCAACGGGCAGGCACCCTTCAGCGTTACCTTTAACTTGCCGGGCATCAATATCCAAACGCAGTAAGATCATGAACGATTTACAACTCTATATCAACAACGAGCTGGCCGATCTGAGCGATGATAGTCCTATAGCGCTTACCTTCCAGATCAATAATCTGGCTGAGGTAAAGAACCAGCAGGGTCATACCTCCAACCAGTTCAAACTACCGCTTACGCAGCGCAACCGCGCACTGCTCGGCTTTCCGGATGAGATATCTTTTACCAACAATTTGCCTTACACCCAATACCAGTGCAAAGTGATTCAGGATGGCCTGGAAATTATTCCCTTTGGTATTGGCGAGCTCAACAGCATTGAACAGGATACAGCCAATTTCACGGTGCTATCGGGTAACGTGGACTTTTTTGACAGTATTGACGGCAAATTGTATGAAATGGGCGACAAGGCCAGTTCGTGGGGCGCCAAACAACTCTGGAAGCCCTACGATCACCAATGGACGCTGCAAAATGTAGTGAACTCGCAAACCAAAACAGAGGGCTGGATATGGCCCGTGGTAGATTATGGCAAAATAGCTGCCGACTTTAGCGGCATACCACAAATTGATGTACGCAACCTGCGGCCGGGTTTCTTTCTGCATTCGGCTATTGATCTGCTGATGGCTGCTACGGGTTACAAAGCACAGGGCCGCTTATTGAGTGATCCGCTTTATAGAAAGCTGATTGTTCAATTTTCCAATGATAACTTTACACACGGCACTGATTATCAAAATGCAGTTGATGATAGCTCGGTAATTATTTCCAGTTCACAGCCGCAAGATTTCAACCAGTATACGGTCAATCACAGCCCATACAACCGAGTGCTGTTCACCAACACAGTATCGCTGTCTAAAGGAGTATTTGATATTAGCCGGCGCTCGTATACAGCTCCTGAGCACATGAAGGCTACCATCACCTTAAATTATGATGTAAAGGTACGCAGCAACACAAACAATAAGGGCGCTGTGGTTCGCCTTTTCATTCGCGCCAACCCGCCTGGTGGAGGCCCTTACATCGATTATTCAATAAGTGAAAAACACGGTGCCACCGGCAAATGGGGAGATTTTTCTGAGTATAAAAAACAAACTTTATCTGCAGAAGTGGATTTATTAAAAGGCACTGAAGTATTGGTTACCTACTCTATTGAACAATACACCGAAGGCATACTCACCAAAGCCGAATTTAGCATCATCAATAAAAAAGAAGATGTACTGTACACGCACACGGTACAGTGCGAACGTATCTTCCCTGATATCGGCCAAAAAGATTTGTTGAAAGATACCCTGCAGCGTTTCGGTATCGTTTGCCAGGCCGATAACATTAACCGCACAGTTACCTTTGCTTCATTCAGGGATATCGTTAATAATATTCCTATAGCCCGCAACTGGACGGGCAAGTGCCTTAACCAGGGCAAAACCATCAGCTTCCAGCTGGGCGGCTATGCACAGCTGAATTACCTGAAATACAAAGACGATGACAATGTAAAACCCGCCGGACTGGCCAACAGCCAGATCAAGGTAGCAGATACCACACTGGCTGCTACTGCCGACTTGTTCGAAAGTCAGTTTGCCCCCACCCTGAACCGTTACTGGATAGGCGGTACCATAGCACAGATCAGCAAAATTGAGAAGGACGGTGATAATGATGATTTCAGCATCAGTACCCAGCCCCGCATTTTGATTGATGAAAAGCTGGACCTGCGTAAACAGGGCGACCGTAGCGTAAGGTTTACCGACGGCAGCGCCAGCAGCATCACCGTAAACGATACCCTGAGTGTACCCTACTTTGATAAACCCGGCGGCCAGTACAGTTTGTTGTACGACCGGCTGCGCCTGCAATACTACCCCGAACTGGAAAAGATACTAAGCCGCAGCAAAAAGGTGGTGCGCTATTTCCTGCTCACCCCACGAGATATACTGGAGCTCGACCTGCTCATCCCCGTTTACCTCGGGCAGGACAACGCCTACTACTACATCAACAAAATTGACAGTTGGCGCAAAGGGCAGCCTACTAAGGTGGAGTTGGTGTTGCTGGGATAGAATGTGCCCTGCTGTGCATAACTTCATTTGCAACTTTATTAGTCAAGCTTTATATTTAACCAAAAATGTTAGCAACCTTAAAAATGAAGAAAATATTATTTGCCCTAATAACTACCTTTACAACGCTTACCGGTTTCAGTCAATCCGGCACTCATCCATATGGCCCGCTGCCTTACCGGGAACTAGATCAAACCATAGGCGAAACTTACATCGTTTTACTCACTGGTAATAATTCATTTCCCGAAAGTGATGTAATTAAAAAAGCTGACGAACCCCGAAAGCCGGTTTTGTTTAAAGACTTAATCGGTAAAAAGATGAAGCTGATGAGCATAGAGGGACGAAAAGGTAATTTCAAAGACAGCTTGGGAGTAGATTACACTTGTAGCATCATTGATAATACTTTTCCCGAAATAGCTCCACTTAAAGATATAGAAGATGCACGGAGCCTTTTAGTGGGCAAAACTTTGTGGCTAAACAAAGACAAGGCCTTTGCGTCAGCTCTGCCCAATGGTATACTGTCTAATGAAATAGAACTCAATCGCTTTGAACCAGTAAAAATAATTTCTGTTTCTACAGGCACAAATAATAATCGCCCTGTTATTCTTAAATTCAAAACTGCAAAAGGAAAAGAAGCAGTACTTAAAGCAGATGTAAGCGGTACCAATACCGACCACGATCCCCAGTATGTGTTCAACAACATATTTTTCACACAAGACCCTAAAACCATCTACCACTTTACCCCTGCCATTTGGGAAGCGGTCAAGAATATGTCTACCCCTAAAGGCATGCCTGCCGATGCTTTTGAGCTGGTGATCGGCAAGCCCGACCATATCAACTCCTCACAGGTGGGCCATACCTCGCGCCAGCAGTGGGTGTACGGTAAAGACAATAAATTGTTCTTTTACTTTGAGAACGGTAAGTACACCGGTAACCATAATTAATATAAAAAGGCAGTACACTTGATTACTGCCTTAAATTCCTACCAAACTATGCCAATAGGCATTAAAAACATTAACAACTGATGGATGATTTTAAAGATCAGATTAAAGAAACGCAAGCGAGCGCTGAAGCGCTGACCGCCACAGTAAATAAGCTATACCAAAAACTGGGCGACTTAACACAGCAGCAACTGGCGCTGGCACAAAGTGGCCAGGCCAACTCCAGGTATTATGAAAGTTTAACAGGACTGATTGAGAAGTATAAAACCAAAATAGACAGTACTTCAAACAGCCTGACCGCAACCAATAAGATACTAAATGACCAGGAACGGGTGCTGGCAGCCAATCAAAACCGCACACAATTATGGGGAACGGCTTATGAGGGTGCCACCGGAAAAGTTAAAAAACTGTCTGAAGCATCCGGTTTTTTGAGCGAAGTGCTGGGCGAATCTGCCAATGGCTTTAAACCCTTTGTCGAGCACTTGAAAACAGCCACAGAGGTGATGAGTCCGCTAAAGGAAGGTATCAGTAAAGCCAACCAGGCCTATACCGTGTTTCGCGAAGGTATGGCTTCCGGTAAGGGGGTGATGGAATCACTAAAGGGAGTGATGCCCGGCCTCACCGGGGGGATGCAGAATTTTAAAGTGGCGCTGGCCGAAACCGGCATCGGGCTCATCATTGTAGCGGTTGCTGCACTGGTTGAAAAATTGCAGGAATTTAAACCACTGATGGACTGGCTTACTGCGGCTACCGCCGCCGCAGGTGCCGTAATGAGCCAGTTGGGCAATTTGATAATGCACCCTATTGACAGCCTCAAAAACATGAGCGGCGGCATGGTACAGGCCGCTAAGGATGCCTTTGAACTGGCAAAGGCGCAGGAAAACCTGAAAACCACCCTGAGCGCACAGGAAGTGGCCAACAAAAGCATTGAAGACCAGATTGATTTGCTGAAGCAGCATACCGAAAACACCAAACTCAACATTACAGAACGCGAAAAATACCTGCAAAAAGCCCAGGCGCTGGAACAAAAGAATTTTAATACCAATAAAAAGCTGGCCGATCAGGCGCGCACCAATGCCATTGAAGATGCCCGCATTAACGGCGATTTAAATGATAAAGAACTGGCCGCCTTGATAGAGCGCGGCACCCAATACGCCCAGGAAATGCTGAACGAAGGCAAAATTAACCAGGCCCAGTTTGATGCCATTAAAAAAGCAGATTTAGACATCATCAGCCTGCGCAAAGAGCACCGCGATAGCAGCAAGGCCCTGCTGGATGAGGCCGACAAACTGGTGCAGGAGAAAGCCGATAAGAAAAAAGCCCGCGATGAAGCCGCCGCCAAAGCGGCCGAGGAGCGCGCCGCCAAGCCCGGCAGCGCGAGCAGGAAGAAGTGAACCGCATAAACGAATTTATTAAGCAGGCCGACGGCGAGGTGGCCCAGTCAAAAATGCGGCAGGCACAGGAACTGATGACCGGCTATGCCCTGGAGATTAGCAACACCACCCAGCACTACACCGAGCTGATTAATACTTACCAGATATTTATTGACGAGTACGAAAAACTCTCCCTAAAAGACCCCAGGTATGCCAAACAGCATAAAAAGCAATACGAGGCGGCCCAAAATGCTAAAGGGCAGTTAAATGATGAACTTAACGGCAAGCTTTCTGCCATAACCGGTAAATTTGAGCAGGACGGATTTGCCAAACTCGACCTGTACTCAACAGAATTAAATAAAATGGGCAAGTCTGCCAAAGAAATTGCTGAAAAGCAATTACAAACAGATTACAAAAAGCAGGTTGATGATGTTACAGCAATACTTGACCAGAACACAAGTTTTGATCAAAAAGCACAAACCGAACTTTCGACATTAAATGGTGAGAAACTGAATGAAAATGAACAAAAAAGAAAAAAAGAATTAGAGGATTTACAAAAAAATGCGCAAACAAATATCAATAAGGCTAATGATATTTTAGGCCAACTGGAAATCAAAAACACCGATGATCAAAAGAAGCTAAAACAAACATTTGACAACGCCGAAACGCAGGACAAAAAAGAACACTTGGAAGGTGATATTACTGAAGATCAATCCAAAGGCGACTGGAAAAAAGAGTTTCAGCACCGGCAGGAACTGCTTAATTTGGAAACTAAGCAGGCCATTGATGCCGCAGGTGAAAAAGAGGGCGCGATCTATAAAATTAAACAAGAAGCTAAACTTAAGCAGGCACAGTTGGATAAAGCGCGGCAGGCTGCCGAACTAAGCCAGCAAAAGCAATACCTGCAGTCAGCCGACCGTATGGCAGTTGCCCTGGGCAGCATTTTTGGCAAAAATACCATTGCCGCCAGGGTAGCTTTTAAGGCCCACCAGGCCGCCGCCGCCGCACAGGTCATCATGGATACCCGAACTGCAATTATGGGCATCTGGAAAGCCAATTCTGGCATCCCAGTAATTGGTGTACCCAAAGCCATTGCCGAAACCGTAATTGTGGCGGCCACCGGGGCCGCCAACCTGGCCAGCATCATGAAACAAAAGCCCGGCTTTGCCCGTGGCGGCCAGTACCTGTCAGACGGGCGGGGCGCCCTGCTGCCCGGCTACAGCCGCACCGATAATACCAATGCCTACCTGCGCTCGGGCGAGGCGGTGGTGGTATCAGAGGCCATGCGCAACCCCTGGGCGCGCAACCTGGTCAGCGCCATTAACGTGATGCACGGCGGGCGCGATTTTTCGGTTAGCAACCCCGGCCGCGGCTATGCCATAGGCGGCATTTTTACCGATGGCGGCAACGCCAACCGCTACTACAGCCAGCCCATGCAAAACCAGCAGGATTTGGCCAATACCCTGGCCTACCAGATGATCAATAACTTTCCTCCCATTTATGTGGATGTAAAGGATGTAAACAACCAGCAAAACATACTGGCCCAAACTGTAAACCGGGTAAACTTATAGCCTCAATGTGCAAAAATATATTTGCTGAAGTGCAAGGCTAATTTTATATTTACCAATATAATTAGCAACCTGTTACTCATCATGAAATACTTATCACTTTGTATACTCGCGCTGTCAATTGTTATTAACGTAAAAGCACAGTCAAACGGTCAAAACAAACTTTATGGCCCGCTGCCTTACCGGGAATTGAAAAAAACCATAGGAGAAACTTATATTGTTCTACCTACCGGTGGTTATTCATCGCCGGTGAGTTATGTGATCCATAAAGCTGATGAACCCAGGAAGCCGATTCTATTTAAAGAACTGATTGGTAAAAAAATGAAACTATTGAGCATTGATGACCGGAATGGACATTTTCAAGATAGCTTGGGAGTGGAATATCTTTGCTTTATCAGCGATGGCTCTTTTCCTGAAATAGCGCCACTCAAAGATATAGAGGATGCAAAGAACTTGTTGGTGGGCAAAACCCTGTGGCTCAATAAAGACAAAGCTTCAGCTTCGGCCTCCTCTGAACGTATATTGTCTGGCGAGGTGGAACTTAACCGCTTTGAGCCGGTAAAGGTGGTTGCTGTATCTATGGGTGGTAATAATAATTTTCCGGTAATAATTACATTCAAAACTCGAACAGGCAAGCAAGCCGTTATGATGGCAGATATAAGCGGCACCAACACACAGCACATGAGTGGATACCTTTTCAACAACATCTTCTTCACCCAAGACCCCAAAACCCTCTACCACTTTACTCCTGCCATCTGGGAGGCAGTGAAGAATATGTCTACCCCCAAAGGCATGCCTGCTGATGCTTTTGAGCTGGTGATTGGTAAGCCTGATCACATCAACTCCTCGCAGGTGGGCCATACCTCGCGTCAGCAGTGGGTGTATGGTAAGGACAATAAATTGTTTTTTTACTTTGAGAACGGTAAGTATACCGGTAACCGTAATTAAAATGAATAATATAGGCTGCCAAAGACTAAATACTTTGGCAGCGTGTAAAACTTAATTATTGATTTTGCAATTGCTACCTTTTGGTTACTTGTATCGTATTTAAACACAAAGCATATCTAAATCCTCCCGGCACTGCTCCTCTCTTTTTAACTTTCGAATGTTTAATTTTCAGAATTCACACTAATGACTATCCAGTTAGCCAACACCCTGTTCAGCAGCGGCGCATTAGCCGAGCTACATAAGGCCGGTTTCATCAACGATAAAGTATTCCTCTACCGCGAAATCTACCTGTGGGTGCAGGCACGCCAGCAAACCCGTCACATCAGCCGCAACCAGGCGGTAGCTGAGGCCCAGATCCAATTCAACCGCGACCGCCGTACCATCTGGCGCGCCCTGCACACTTTTGCCGATACGGATGCCCCTTTAGCTGCATCAGTTTGAAGAATTTTTCAGCTCATACTATGCCAAACGGCACAATTTGCATAAAAATGAAAAAAGTTGGGGTACTGACACATTTATGTCACCAAAACATTCAAAAATTATACTCATCTTTGAAGTATAGAAACACTAAGGAAAGCCACTTAAATCTTATACCCATCAGGTGCTTCATCACTGTTAAAGCAGTTATCTTTAATTCACTCCTTTTTCGCACATAAGTCAAATCAATACCACTGTCACCCTGAGGTACTCGAAGGGTAGTAGCAGAGACATTCATTAGGAATGACCTGTGAGCCCATACTTCGAGAGCCTCAGCATGACAGGGTGAGTGAAATTGCTAATAACATTTCACTCATCCCCTCACTCCTCCAACAACTCACTCATTCACTTATTCACCACCCATGCCCTACCAAATTTACCTTTATGACACCGATACGGATGATATCGGCTCGGGCAGCCTGTCGGCCGCCGCCCTGCAGGCCCAGCTCACGGCAGCCGGCGACCAGGATGTAGATGTGCACATCAGCTCGGCGGGCGGCTCCGCCTTTGATGCCATTACGATGCACGATCTGCTCAAAAAATACCCCGGCCATGTAACCACCTATATAGATGCCCTGGCCGCCTCGGCTGCCTCCATTGTAGCCATGGGCGGCCACCGTGTGGTAATGAGCAAGTACGCCCTGCTCATGATACACAAGCCCATGGTAGGCAGCGGCGGCAACGCCGATGAACTGCTGAAAGATGTACAGATGCTGAACGCCGTACAAACCCGCCTGGCACAAATTTACATAGACAGAACCGGCTTGGATGCCGCCACCATCAACAGCCTCATTAACGCCGTTACCTGGATGACGGCCGACCAGGCCCTGGCCTTGGGTTTTATTGACCAGGTAGATAATTATCAGGCCACTATTACCAACAGTGCCATCATCAGCCGTTGTACTGGTACTGCTCCTGCTGTTTACCAGCGCTGCCTTAATAAGCTTTTTACTCACTCTAAAAACACCGATAACCAATACACGCACATGAACATGCACAACCACGATCTGGTAGATAAAACCACCAGCATACTCAACAAAATGATGAACTTTTTTAAACGGGTAATGAACAAGCAAACCATCACCGACAAAGGCCCTCTCTACCATACCGGCGAACCTGAGCCCGGCACCGAGGTATACCAGGATGAGGCCATGGAAACACCTGCACCCGATGATGTGTACACCTCGCCCAGCGGCAAGCAACTCACCGTACAGGGCGGCAAAATACAAACCCTTACTCAGCCCGATCCGGATGCTGCCCCAATGGATGACGATGATGCTATGCCCGAAAGCAGGCTGGGTATCAAATCATACACCGGCAATGTGAAAAATCAGGTGGCCGCATTAAAGGCCAAACTGCATGCCCAAAATGCCCTGCTCACCGAAGCCCGCGCCGCCCTCGAAGAGGCCAGCACCCGCCTGAAGCAAACCCGCGATGAAGTGCGCAATGAAATCAAGTCCACCTTTACCCCCGAAGGCTCCAAACGCAGCAACAAGGCCAAAGCCGAAGCTCAACCGTTCTTCGCCCCGCAAAGCCAGCTGGCACAAAACGCCGTTAAAAAGGCGGTAAGGGATGCAAAGTGAAGCCCCCTAACCCCCTGAAGGGGGAACAGAAATTTTCGCTTGCTTACTTGAATTAAAAAAACTTGTCATTGCGAGCGGTAGCGTGGCAATCGCTTGCTATACAGAGCAAAGCTACAGTGCGGCTAATGTATACCACGCGCAGAGGCCTCCGTGCGATGGCCACGTCGTTCCTCCTCGCCATGACAAAACCTTAGTTACAGCTCGCTCTGTAACTCTAATCTTCTACTTAACCTCAATCACCACCTCAAACTCCCTCTTCCGGGGGCCGGTGCCACACCTTTCCCTAAAAGGTTACTCTAATCAAACACAAAAGCTCCCCCTTTAGGGGGCCGGGGGCGAACACAACAATGGCTCAATTTACCTTTACCAACAATACCTATGCCGGCGAAGCGCTGGCCGGGTTTATGGCCAGCACCTTGCTGGAAGCAGATTCTGTAAAACGCGGACTGCTCACTGTGATCAACGATGTAAAATCTCGCAAACTCATCCTGGATGTGGATGATGATGTAAAACTGCAGGACCCCTCCGGCATGTTTAACGACCAGGGCACCACTGCCACCCAAACCGAAAGCTGGCTGGACCCGGTGGTATACGAATTTATGAAACAGGAACAATGGGACAAACTGGTGCAAAGCTGGGAAGCCCAAAGTTTAGCTCCCGGCGCCTTCGGCGATTACGAAGGCGTGGTTGACCTGAGCGACTTTATGGTACAGCGCTACCTCACCAAAATTCAAATTGCCAACGAGCGCCTGTACTGGCTGGGTAAATCGGCCACTAAAGAGGCGGCTTTCAGCCAGGAGTTTAAAGGTCTGCTGCCTTCTATTGCTGCCAGTGACAGTGTATTTAAAGTAGGGCTGAATAAACCGGCCACTTCTATGGCGGCATCAGGCATCAATTCATCAGGCGTGGTTACCGTAAGCAGCACCGCCGCCCTCCGCGATGGTGATGTAGTTACGATCAGCGCTGTAACCGGCACTACCAAAGATACTACCAATGCTCCAGCAGTAACAATTGATGTGCAGGGGCAATCGTACTTCATTCAGGTACTGGATGCTACCTCATTCAAACTGGTGCGTAACTACAACGAAATCAATACCCGTAAAGCTGCTACATTTACCGGCTCGGCAGCATCAGCCACGGTAAACTATATTAATGCCAGCAACGTATTGGGTGTACTGAGCGGCGTATATTCGCAGCTTGACCCGGCCGACCGTGTGCAGGATGATTTCAACCTGCAGATTCCGCTGCATGTAGGCTATGCTTATGCACAGGCACAAGCCGATAAGGCAGTAAACGTACTGAATGCCTTTACCGATAAAAAGAAGATGGATTACCTGGGCATTCCACTGCAATTGATGAACCACTGGCAGGCCAATACCATACTGGGTGCCCGCAGTTCCAACCTGTTCCTGGGTGTTGATTTACTGGGCGATGCTTCCGAACTATCCACCGTATACCTCAAACCCTACACCAACGACAACGTGGTGCGCATGAAGGCCCGCATGAAAGCCGCCGTCAACTTCAAATTCGCCAACGAACTGTTTTACTTATCAGCGTAAGTCTCATTTCAAAACTTCACTACGCCACATTTCAAACAAACTTTTTGTCCCGTAAGGACTACCCGTTTATAGCATAAATGCCTTTTGGTTTGCCCTGTAAGGGCTACCCTTTTCATACTTCATTAATGGGTAACTTCTAACGGAGCAATAATTGGATTACTTCATCATTTCTACAAACAGGCAGCCCCATGGGGCAAATGAAATGAAATGAAATCACAGATCTCCTCTTAAATAGAACCTACCAACACAAAATAACTATTTAATAATTAAGCCCGATTTCCCTCCTCTGGGACTGGGACTCAATAACTTTACTATGTCTATTTACAATAAAATCAGCGCCGGGTTCAGCCTGGCCGCCGGCGAGCCGGTAACCTCAGGTATTGAAGATGTAATTTATATTTTCAATCAGGATGAAATCACTTTAACTTTCGATGCTGCTAACCCTCTGATTGTAACCGGCCTGGCTGCCGTAAGCAGCGCCAAAGTTTACAAGTTTGAAGGCACCAATAACAGCTTCAACGCCATCTCCAAACTCACCAAAACCCAGGTAGGCCCACGCTATACCGAGGAGATTGACTTTAACATTGCAGGCCTTTCGGTAGCCGTAAAAAACCAGTTGCGCGCCATGGGTTATGGCAGAGTACAGGCCATCGTCATCAACAACTACAAAGCCAGTGATTCGGCCATCGAATTATTCGGCGCTGTAAACGGCCTGATGCTTACCGATGCCGAGCGCAACGCTGCCGACGAAACCATTGAGGGCGGCTACAAACTGAAGCTAACCAATCCCGACAAGCTAAAAGAGCCTTATCCACCACGTGCGGTATCTATAGCCCCACAAAGCGGTACCGCTACCTACGCCAGCACCCTGGCTGCACTGGAAGCATTAGCCGTTTAATCTGATAAACCGAAATAAAGGGTAAGGTACTGTGCTTAAACTCTCGACCTTACCCTCATTATAAAAAAAACCAAATCAATGACTAAAAAATATGTTCTAAAACCCGGCAAGCACCAGTTCGCTCCGGGTGAAGCCGCCATACACGACAACCAAAGCCTGACGGATGATGAGGCCCGTTGGTACCTGGAAGAATATCCGCACATTGCTAAACTGTTTCTTCACATACCGGATGAAGAAGATGACTTTGAGCTATCAGATGAATATTGTTAGCCGTTCTCTTCCGCAACTACATCTCCTTCGCTTCCCAAGCTTTTCTACGGCTATCCTACCTGTAGTGTATTAACCTTCAATCTCATTTATTCATGAAAACTTATTTACCGCAAATTGAGCGCAGGCTATTCGTACGGCCCAACCAAACTTTCGGCATCCTGAACTACGATGCTGATAATGCCTATCCTCAGCGAATGCTTGAGCTGGTAGCTGCCTCACCTACCGCCAAAGATTGCTGGAACAAACGGGCCAAATACATTGCCGGCAATGGCTTTGAAAACCAAGAGCTGGGCAAGCAAATCATAAATGCGGCTGGCCTCAATTTAAATAAATTATTAAAAGCTGTGGCTACTGATAAAGCCCTGTTTAATGGGTTTGGTATTCACCTTAACTACAACGCTAATTACAAAATCGCATCAGCACAATACGTCAGGTTTGAAGACATTCGCATAGGCGATACTGACTGTAAAGAAACCCAAGGAAAATTCGCCGTGTATTCTGACTGGAGCCGCCGCACTTGGAAAAACATCACCCGCTCAAAAATCAATTTCCTTGCTGCCTATAACCCCAACCCAGAGGTAATCATTGAACAAGTGGTGGCAGCTGGTGGCTGGGATCAGTACAAAGGTCAGTTGTATTATTTCAACCCAGAAGTGGATGATTACCCATTAATTGAAGCTGATAGCGTTTGGGAAGATTTTGAGACAGAAGCCGGTATCAAAGCCTTCAGCAACCGCGAAGTTACTACAGGCTTTTTACCATCTACCATGCTGTTTATGCAAGCGCGCAGAGAAGAATCAGACAACAGCAAAGATAACAGTGCCTCTCCCGGCAAAGCTGCCCCCTCGCAACTGGAGAAAGATTTAGGCGCATTTCAGGGTACCAAAAGCGCCCAGAAAATCATTGTAATTGAGTACGAAGATGAAGCTTCTAAACCAGAATTTAAGCCTTATGCTATTCAAAACAATGATAAATTGTTTGAAACTACAGAAAAATCGGTAGAAGCGCGTATCATCAAAGGGTTCTCTATCCCAAAGGAACTCATTAATGCCGAAAAATCATCAGGCCTGAGCAATGGCGGCGAAAAGAAACAAGCCATTAAAGAATTTAATGATAACACCGCGCCTGACCGTCAGGAACTGTCGGAAGTTTTTGCAGAACTGTTTGAAAACTTCTGTACGGAGCTAAACACTAAAGGCAACTGGAATATCACGCCCATCCCAGCGCAGGTAGCTGATGACAATGCCGGCATAATGGCTGGTAACAGTTTAAACGCGCTACTACTGTCTGAACTGCCGGCTGCAAACAAAAAAGCCATCCTGATTTACGCTTACGGTTTTAAGCCGGCCGAAGCTGAAGCTATGGTAAGCTTTGAGCGTCAACTTTAAATTTTATACTTATGAACACACCTCTTTTGCTCAATGCTGAACAGATACGGCAATACGAAGATTTGTCTGCCAATATTAAACAACAGCGCCTTGGCAATTTTATTAAAAAAGCCCAAGAACTTGACTTAAAGCCTTTTTTAGGGCATGCCTTTTACTACCAATTGCTCAATTTCTTTACTGCCGAAAATACTTTGACCGAAAGCACACCTCAGTGCTACCAAGATTTGTATAATGGCTGTAGCTATACCGACCAAGCTGGCCATACTCTTAGTTTTGACGGTATAATTCCAGCCCTGTCATACTTCACGCTTGCCCGCTTTACAGAATCCGATGCGATACATTTTACGGCTTCGGGGCCGGTAGCTAAACAGCAGGAAAACACCAATTGCCTCAAACCGGCTGAGATCACTAAACTGGTTCAGCAGCAGCGCAGCATAGCCAACGCCTATTTGCGCGACGTGGAAAAGTATCTGCAGGCTAATAAGGCGCAATTTCCTTTATGGCATTACAACGAAAAAAATGCCAGCGCCAGGCAGCCGGGTCCTCGAATAAGAGGAATAGATAAAACAGAATTTAATTACCCTAACGGCAATGTAGCGGCCTCAATCCTGTACATGCCGGATCAATTACTATAATTATGCCGTCAGATCAGAAAATAAGCGAATTACCTGTAGCCAATGCTATAGTTAATTCAGATGCCAGCTTGCTCGTCAACAACGGGTCCGACTATCAATTTACCATGTCGTTACTACTGCAGTATGTAAGCAGTAACATCAATACAGGTATTAATTTTAGTTCAGGTACAATATTACCTCAAAATACAGCAGGAAAAAACGGAGATGTATTTCTAAACACCACGAACGGCGCAATTGCACAAAAAAGTGCGGGCAGTTGGATAATTATTTATACGCCTGCAGTTCAACCGGCTAATTATTCAGGCAATACCTTATTGTACGGCTTGGGTGTA
The DNA here is from genome assembly GCF_054783355.1 of Mucilaginibacter koreensis. Classification (NCBI taxonomy): domain Bacteria; kingdom Pseudomonadati; phylum Bacteroidota; class Sphingobacteriia; order Sphingobacteriales; family Sphingobacteriaceae; genus Mucilaginibacter; species Mucilaginibacter koreensis. The sequence continues at coordinate 1,660,709 of NZ_BAAGQS010000001.1, forward strand.
CCGGCCCCTGCACTGGGTGCAGATGGTGATTCTTACATCAATACTGCAGATGGTACCTTTTTTAAAAAGACTATCGGAATCTGGAAACAAACTTTTTCGATGCAAAGTGGCCCTGCTGGTCCGGTGGGCGTAAAAGGTGATACCGGCCTTCCCGGAAGCAATGGCAACAGTTTATTAAACGGCAGCACCAACCCATCCAACCAGAACACAGGAAAGGATGGCGATTTCTACCTGAACGCGAATACTTACACCCTGTTCGGCCCGAAAGCTAACGGCATTTGGGGTGCAGGCACGGCCTTGATCCAAAGTCCGCCGCTGCCAGTCGTGATTGACATTCCCGTCGGAACTACAGTACCTGTCACCATTAATGAATACCAATCTGCTTACGCTGAGTATTCCGATTACCCGACGCTGCTCATTCAGGAAGTAACCAGCTCAGCAACAGTAAAGGAACGCACAGATATTCAACCCATCCGCCAGTTCAAAAATGGCAAACTGGACAGCATTAGATTGGATATACCCGGCAATGATGCGAATACTACAATTAATCATTTACAACTCATTATTAAAGCATGAAACATCTATTAAAACTTTTATCACTGATGGTATGCGTCTGGACCACAGCAGCATACAGTCAAACCGACCGATTGCCGGCCAATGCCACGAGCACTCAACAACAGGGTTATTTGGTTAATCCTACGGATACCCTTAGCCGCCAAACCTGGCTCTATTACGGTAACAGAAAAGCCGACCGCATGGTACGTTACCCCGAGCTGCTGCGCACTTATATTGTGAACCAGCAGTACGCAAAACATTATGCCGACAGTTTGACGTTTGTACAAAATGTAAATAACTATAAACGAATTGATAGCCTGAAACAGGTAACAGCCAAGCTGAATCAAAATAACACGTTCAGCAATGCAGCCACACCAAATCTCATTACTGAAATAGGAGCAAATGGGGTAACTGTTGGTAACACGAATGCAGGTACCTTTTTTTCCATACAAGGTATCGGCAATTATATAGCATTTCAAAATGCGGCACAACTTACGCGTATACAGCCTGTATTAGGTGCGAGTTCATACATTGCAATTCCGCAGGGAAAGGGAATAAATACTAACTACGATACATTCGCAACTTTATCAGATTTAGCTAAATTTTCCGAAAACGGAAGTAGCCCGACCCAAAGTCGTACTAATGCTCAAAATGACAGTACTTATATTGTACACTTTCCTAATATTGCACAAATGCAGGCTTATAGCGGCCCGGCTACAGAGTGTGTGGTAGATGCGCCCGGCAGCGGGGGCAGTTTCAGCTATTCTCCGGCTGTTAACAATAGTAACACATTTTCCAGATTTACAGCTATCGGTAAAGGTACAGGTTTGTGGGTAAGAATATATAATTACTCACTTGGCATTCCTATTACGCATGATCCACGTGTACAGCGCAGCAATATTAACACCAGTACACTGATACCTGAAATCGGTTATACGGAGAATGGACCGTACATTCAACAAATGCTTAATACTTTTACTCGAAAGGCGATTAAGCTACTCATTCCCCATACCTCGCCTGGTACTGCCTTCATCATTTCAGGCATCAAGGTTGGCCAAAATACAACTATTGAAGGGCAGGATGCCATTCATGCACAACAAACTACTTCAGACACCTTAAAATTTTCCCCACTTAGCCACATTGTGAGTGTGGGTGGCTTTATCAGCCATCAAACTGATAGTAATTATCGCAATCAAGGGTTGATTTTACGAAGGCTTTCTATCACAGGCTCAGGTAAAAACAATGGATACAATGGAGTCGATTTCAATCGAAACAATGCTTACGCAGGTGCAAATGTACAATACAGGGATAGTGGTGTACCTATTATTGAGCAATGCTATATTCAAGGTTTTAGTACCCCAATCAATTTGCGGCTGGCTAATGATGTACGTATTTTATACTGCCATTTTCAGGATTACAATGTGGCCATCAGGGGGGGCAAAAATTCTAATTATATTCTGCGTCCTGATTTTTTCGTAGGTGATACTGCTGCTATTCTAAAAGGTACGCTAAACATTGTAAAAGATGCTATCATTGAACCGGGCGCTGATAAGATGGGTATCATTGCAGATAGTTTAAACCAGTCTACCTTAGATGTGCTCACTCAAAACACTTCGCGTGGTATTTGGCTGCGAAATGGCAGCTACGGAGTAGCCATCACTGGCAGAACTGTTATGCAGGGTGGCGAAGCTATTCGCATTGAGAATGCAGGTGCGGTGAACGGTGCAAATTCTGGCATCCGCATTAGTATGGATTTTGTGAATCAATCCACACCATCTATTAATATCATTAATACACAGCGGGTTATTATTGCAGGTTCTACCTGGGCAAGGGTAGCCAATGGTTCGCATTATGCTATTACCGGCAGCGGCAGTTCATCGGTGAGTGTTGGGCATAATGATTACGGAGAGTATACAGACGTAAACAAGATCAACGCCTCAGCACTAACCATTTTAGACGGAGACTATGTGAGCAATCCGCGCATTATTAACAATACAGCATCATTAAAACTGTATAATCCCAACAGTAATAATTATTACAGTTATGGTACTATTTCCGGCTCTATAAATGGCTACGCTTATAACAACGGCGCACCCGATTTAAACTCGCAAATATCATTTAAGGCTGCTGAAAACCAGTCTGGTAGCGCTCTGGGCAGTGCCATTGATTTTAAAATAAAGAAAAGCGGCCAAACGTCACTTTTTACGGGCCTTACGCTGGATGGTTCCGGCCTTACACTTTCGGGGCTTGGAAACACAAATGCGGTAAAGCATTTTAATGCCGGGTTTGGTAGCTATGATGGTGAGTTTATGCAGGCTGTGAATGGTAACCGGAATTTAGATTTATCCTTGTTCCCGGCCGGTACTGCTACCACATCCAGAATCAGATTCAACAATAGTAGCAACACTTCAAATTATGCTTCATTAAATGTAGTTGCTGCGTTAGATAGCGCAGTGATTGCTCCCATGAGCACCGGCACCCCTACTACACTGATGCCTAATCTTGTTTTTGGCAGTACAGCGCAAGGTTACATTTGGCAAAAAATTTATGTTCGAGCCTCTCAACTACTGCAGTTGCCAAGTACTACTGTTGCGCCACTGATTACTGTGGGTAAACTAAAAGGCGGCTCCGCCACGCCTGCAATAACATCGGGCACAGGTGCAGGCGCAGGGGCAGTTGTCAGCATCAGTGGCACCGACCTTTCAGGTACCATTACGCTAACTACCGGTAGTAGTCCTGTAGCTGGTGCTGCCATTGCTACAGTAACCTTTAACAGCGCTTACGCAACCGCGCCACGTAAAGGCGGTAGTCCGGCTGCAGGTAACGCTGCTACGGCCAGCCTTAGCGGTGTACAAGCCCCCTACTATACTACAACTACAGGCGCATTAGTACTCAATGCCAACACCACGGCATTGGCTCCCAACACCACTTATGTGTGGGATTATACTTTAACCCAATAACTTAACATGGAAAAGAAATATAGCCTATTGCAGCGCATCACATCTGATACACCTTTGTTTTTTAAGTGGTTGCAGCGTTTTGGCCTGGGCTTAACTATTTTAGGAACCGAGTTGATGCACCTGCAAACTTTACCTCAACAATGGTGTACTGCTTTGGTAAGCATAGGCGGCACACTTGCTGTAGTATGTCAGTTTGCCGTAAAACAATATGAACCCGTAAATACCAATAAGCCATGATGCACTTAAGTATTGCAGGCCGACAGCTGATTAAAAACTTTGAAGGCTTACGCCTAAATGCCTATCAGGATAGTGCAGGCGTATGGACGATAGGCTATGGTTCAACACATTACACAAATGGAAGCCCGGTAAAACCGGGCGACCATTTGACTGACGAACAACAGGCCGACCATCTGTTTGCAATCACCTTATTTGATTACGAGCAGACTGTAAACCAACTGGTTAAAGTTAAGCTTACACAGCACCAGTTCGATGCCTTGGTTTCGTTCACTTATAATGTGGGCACAGGGGCATTACAATCATCAACACTGCTTAAAAAACTGAACCAGGCAGATTATGCATCTGCAGCCAACCAGTTTTTGGTTTGGAACAAAGTAACCAGCCCCAAAACCGGCAGAAAAGTGATTAGCGCCGGATTGAAAAAAAGGCGTGAGCAGGAGCGCGCATTGTTTTTAACGCCATGACTCCCCTGATAAAATACATATATAACTATTTAAATTATAAGCCCGAAGTTGGCATCTTATCTGCCGTGGGCAGTTATATCATTGCCATGAAAAGTGTAATGCTTACTGATGAGGGGCTGAAGATCGTAGCCACCATTTCTGCCTGCGCGGCATGCATTGTTTCCTGCTTAACGGCCATGTCGTGGCTGATCAGGGCAATTGTATGGTGCGGCAAAATGTGGACATACCTTAAACTCCGAATCAAAAAATAGCGCCTGCTATTGACATTAAACCAACTTTCTGCCTCGGGGCGAAGCCTCGTATTTCCTACATCTGCACAATCCGCCTTTATCTACGGTTTCGGTCCGGAAATCGTCTTTCGCTCATTTCTACTTATTTATTCTTTACAAAATGTCTTTACTATCATTTATAAAAAAGATATCCGCCTGGATTCAATCTTTGTTTCAAAGTATTCCTGCTGATACTAAAACGGCCATACATACGGGTGTGGCCATAACAGAACGCATTAAACTGTTTATAGATTCTCCTGTTGCCGATGTAATTACGGCACTCATCCCCGGCAGGGCAGATGATGCGGTGGTAGCTGCACTCCGGACAGCTCTTCCTCAACTACTGAAGCAGTTACAGCTTACAGAAAGCTGCATCAACCAACAGGATGGCTCAACTATGGTGCATTGCGGATTGCAAACTTTAAGCCGCTTAAGCGATGAAGTAAAAAGCGCGTTTTTACACAATCTGTCTATCTTGCTGGCACAAGTGGCTGCCGATGGCAAACTTACGTGGCAGGACGGTGTGTACCTGTTAGAATGGTATTATCAGCACCAATTTAAAAGCAAAGTTAAAGAAACTGCTTAGCACAGTTAAACGCCGGCCTCATCGGGTATAAAATTAACCGGCTGCTGCTCTTCAAACAATACATAAGCACGTTTCCAGGGCTGGTCATCTATCAAACGCCAGTGGTGCCCGCTCCCGGTGGTATCCTGAGCAATCAAAACTTCGCCGGGGTGCAGTACAAATTGAGCGCCACTGTGCGTGGTAAATTCGAGCGTGCCGCTAAAAGTAAGTACGAATTGATAGGTGGGCGCAGTATGCCAGTCGTATGAGGATCCGGCAGGTGTTTCTTTGAAATGTATGCGGGTAGCGGCGGTAATTACATGCTCATCAACATGGCCTGCAGTAAAATGCGAATGCCCGTCGGCACCGGTGTATAAATGGTAAGCTTTAATCATAAATTATTTATGGTATGCCTGTGGCAGCAATTAGCGCTTTCAGAACAGAACAATAATACAGCAATAAAGTTATACCTGCATGAACATTGACGACGAACTGTTTCATGATGAATACAAGCCGCTGGTAGTGCCTGCCCACTTTTCGGCTAATGATAGTATGCGTAACCAGGTCATCTATGCACTATCTACTTTAGGCGCGGGCACGGCCGCTGAGGTAGGCACCCGTTTGTATGAACTGGACGACCAGACGCCAAAAGCAGAACTCCAGAAGACAACTCACGAAATTTTAAGCAGCCTGTTTGATAAAGGCCTTTTAAAAGGCAGCAAAAACGAACAAGGCCAGATGGAGTATAACCTGAGTAAAATAACAGAAACCAATACCGGTGAGCCAACTGATGCCGACCAGAGGTAATTCTACCGGATGTAACAAAGCCCCTTTTTGATTTTCTAAAAGAGGCTTTGAGCTTTTTAACCAATGTGTATACAGGTTAATTAAGCTTGCTGTAAAAATTTGTTATACATTTTTACTGGTTTGGGTTCAGCATCTGTATCATCTTATCTTTTGCATCTTTAGCATGCATCCAATCTGCCATTTCAAGTGAGTCCTGCAACTCTTCAGCAGCCCTTTTACGCATTTGTTCTTCATAAGCGGCAATTGCGGCTTGCGTATCTTTAAAGTCATCATTAGTTAAACATTCGCTTAACTCCAATGCATCCAGCATAGCCAAATTTACACCCTCGCCAGATGGTGGCATAATATGGGCCGCATCGCCAATTAGGGTAATATTTGATTGTGCTGACCAATTTTGGTCTGCAGGTACATAATTTAATGGCCGGGGAGTGAAATGATTACTGGCTTTAAACAGTTTGAAAAATATTGGGTTCCACCCTTCATAAAAATCAACCAAATAAGTATAAACTTCTGTATGATTATTGAAGTTGATGCCACTGGTTTCAACCCAATTTTGGGGGTATTTGGCCGAACCATAAAAGGTCAAGCCGCCATCTCCCCTGGGTTGCATTGTAATGCTTTTGCCGTCGTCCAGTACAATTAAGTTGCCTTGATTCAGCAGTTGATAAATTTCGTGGCACTTTATTTCAGGATTATCTACTTCTCCCTGTATTATAGTTATACCTGAATATTGCTGCTGAATATCGGTTACATACGGCCTGATTTTTGAACGTGCACCATCTGAACCAATCACAATGTCTGCAAGGGCGGTGGTGCCGTTTTTAAATTCAAGTTGCCACGCACCATTGATTTGCACAATGCTCACAAACTGACTATCCCAAATCACCGTATCAGGCTGGAGAGAATTTAATAGTAAAGTTCGCAATGCCCCTCTGTCAATTTCCGGCCTGAATCCTGCGTCGCCAAAACTTAAATTCATTTCCTGGCTACGGTCATCATAACAGATAGTTCTGTGTTTATCAGCAATGCGAAACTGATCCGCACCAGGCATGTAAGCAGCTTTAAACGCATCTGTTAAACCAGCGTGTTCGATTGCTTTTAAGCCTGACTCAAAATGCAGATCAACAATAGAACCCTGCACACGTGCTTGTGAGCTAAAATCGCGTTCGTAAACTTTTACATCTGCGCCTTTAAGGTGTAATAATCTTGCCAGCGTTAAGCCCCCCGGTCCACCACCTATAATAGCTATTCGTTTATTTTCCAGTAACATTTTATCAGATAGTTTAAATGTTTCATTTGCAAAATTAAATTTACTTTTATGGCTATAATAGCTGTAAACGCCATAAAAATAACCGCGAATGAAAATCTCTATCACTGATAAAGGCGCTGGTATTGCTAAAAAGTTTGCTGAAGCCATTGGTGCAACCACTAAAGGCAGGTTTATTTATATTCCTGAAATAAAGGGCTCAGGGTACATCACCGGCTTCTCATGGGGAAAGGAGTTGCGGATGATGATCAGGAATTATTATTTGAAAGAGGACATTTTTATTGAACGTACCAATGAACTGTCTGAAGGGCAAGAAGATATTGTATTTCTGCTAAGCGGAGTTTTTCAATCGCCCTTGTATCCGGCAGGGCAACTATTACCCGAACAAGCTTACATTTTAATTTGCAGGCATGCGGTATCTTCTATTATAGCTATGCCTTCGCATACCAATTTTGCAAGCGTAACTATTGCTGTTTCCAAACAGCATTTGCACCGGTTATTCGGCCTCATAGACCACCCTGTGGTAAGTAGTGTTTTAGAAGCCGGAGATAATTTTGTGCTCGAAACCAGCCTCTCGCCCGAAATCATTCGCACAGCCGGTGACCTCCTGTTGCAGCCCGTTCCGGAAAGCATGGAAAGCCAGTATTATAAGCTAAAATGTGAAGAACTGCTTTGCCATATTTTTGCTATGCTGATGCAGCGGGAGTACGCGCCAATAAGTGCAATGCATATGGATGATATAAAAGCCATATATGGAATTAAATCTCACTTACAGTCACATCTTAAAGAACCGCCAAACATTGCAGCCCTGGCCAAAAACGCCGGAATGAGCGAACCTAAATTACGTAAGCTGTTTAAGCAAACGTTTGGCAAAGGGGTTTTCGAATATTATCAATCTATACGCATGCAGCAGGCGGCCTATTTGCTGCGTGAAAAACGATTAAGCGTTTCAGAAACGGGCTATCAATTAGGATTCACCAACATGAGCCATTTTTCGAAAGTTTTTGAGCAGTATATAGGGCAGAAACCGAAAAAGTATTCAGCAGCTCTTCGTTAGATAGGATATACAAACTTGACTTAAAATCAAAAAGCCTTCAAAAATTGATTTTGAAGGCTTTTGTTAAGGAGTGTGATCCCGCTGGGACTCGAACCCAGGACCCCAACATTAAAAGTGTTATGCTCTACCGGCTGAGCTACGGAATCATTCTTTTTGTTCTCACCTTCTGCCGGAAACAGGTGGCGTTTTGTATGTTGTAAAGAGCGTTTTTGAACGGAAAAAGCCTCGCTTTAAGGCTTTTTCCGTTTCGTGATCCCGCTGGGACTCGAACCCAGGACCCCAACATTAAAAGTGTTATGCTCTACCGGCTGAGCTACGGAATCATCACCCTATAAATGCAAACGGCTAACCGTTTGTTTTAAAGTGGTGCAAATATAGGAGTTTTGCTTTTTGTCTGCAAATACAATTTGCAAATTGTGCAAACGCTTAAACTAAGTACATTATTGTGAGCAGGTTAATTTTTAAAAATACCGATTTTACCTTTATCACCAGCTAATAAAACCAGCCTGCCTTTTTTGGCTTTGCGGCATACATTAAAGCTATTGGCATCTATCTGCTGCCAAGTTTGGCCACCATTTATAGTATAACTACTGCCCGGAGTGCCGGTTGCCAAATATGCTTTTTGATTCAGCCATTCTACGCAAGACTGATAGCCAGCAGGCTGAAATTGTTTACCATTGCCCGGCGCATATTGTGCTTTTGCAAAATTATAGCTCACAGAATCCTGTAGCCGATCATGTGCATAATCTCCCCCAACAATTACGGCCAGATTATTACTGATAGAGAAAGCGCCTTTACTTGCCTGGCCCTGGGCTACCGGTACTGCTAAAGCTTGCCATACCGTATCAGTAAGGTAATGCGTCAATAAACGGGCTGTGTTACCACCGGTAACAATGCTCAAGGTTTTATTCTTATTTACACGCAAACAGGTTCCGCTCGCCGCAAAGGCCGCCTCACCGGGCAAGGCATCGGGCATATATTTAAACTTAGCCCAATGGTTACCGCCATCCAAAGTTTCCAGCAGCAAGAACTTGCCATCAATCGGGTCGCCCAATACAAAGCCGTGTTTGCCGTCGGGTGTAAAATCCATGGCATCCAAAAAGTAGGCTTTGTCATCATTGCGGTATACGGTTTGCCAATTAGCGCCACCATCGGTGGTTTTTAAAATCAGCGCCGGTGTGCCCGAACTCATAATAATGGCTTCCTTGTCAGAAAACCCCTCTACATCTCTGAAGTCGGCCTGCTCAAAGCCTTTCACTTGCTGCCATGTCCAGGTATGACCGCCGTCAGTAGTGATAGCTACAGTGCCTTTGCTCCCGCTGGCCCAGGCTATTTTATCATTCACTACCGAGAGGCCGCGCAGGCTGAAGTTGCGGCCTTGCTGCAGCACTTCAATGCGCTGCCCTTGTGCACTATTTACACCACATAAACACAGCAGAACAATAATTAAATATTTCAACCGGCTCATTTTACCCTTGTAAATACCTCGGTACGGCCAATTAAACTAATGCCTACGTAACCACGCACTTTCAGTTTATTACCATCCAAAGTCATTTTGCAGCTATAGGTTTTGCCGCTTTTAGGATCGTAAATGGTGCCGTCTTCGTATACATCATCACCATCAAAAGCAAAGTCTTTCAAAATTTCGAGATTAAGCAAAGGGCGGCTGCGCAGCGACTCATTCGGATTTTTCTGGTCGGTTTTGGGTTTGCCGGTTTCGTCGTTCGGTATCTTAATCCAGGCCAGTTTACCAAAATAATGGCTGCCTTTTTTGTAAATCTGGATCTGGCCCTCGCCACTGGAGTTAAGCCATTTGCCAATAATCTGATCGCCTTGCTGAGCAAAGGCACCTAAATGGAAAAACATCGCAAACAGCGACAGCAATAAAAACTTCTTCATTATTATCTATTGGTTTTAACAATTATACGGCATCGGTGCCACGGTTCACCTCCAATTTTAATAATTTTTATATTTATTTGAGCATTTGAATTGAACTCTTATATTTGCAGCCCCGGACGGAAAGAAGCGCAGCTTCATGTTCCTGACAGGCCCAGGTGGCGAAATTGGTAAACGTTGCGGTCTCAGAAGCCGTTGAGAATTGTCTCTTGAGAGTTCGAGTCTCTCCCTGGGCACTTCGCCAAAATAAAAGATAGCACTCATCAGCAGTGCTATTTTAATTTAGTGAAAAGCCCAGGTGGCGAAATTGGTAGACGCACCATCTTGAGGGGGTGGCATTCGTAAGGATGTACGAGTTCGAATCTCGTTCTGGGCACTTCTAAAACACCGCTGTTAAAGCATCAACCCCTTAATTATTCAGCTTATTTATGGTTGCGGTTGATATAATCGCATGGCTTGCCTTTGTGCAACATCGTTTCCTTTACCAATGAAGCTACATGGGGCATTTTTGCAAAAGATTATATGCCACACAATTCGTAAACAAAACTCTGTTATTTAGCTAAATACAAAAGGCGCTCATTGAGCGCCTTTATGAAAAAAATACATCCTGGTATAAGCAGCGTTTACTGTTCTAATTGGAAATTGATGGGCAGATTGTATCTTACCCGCACAGGCTGTCCGGCTTGTAAACCCGGCTTCCAGGCCGGTGCAATTTTCAGTACGCGTAATGCTTCTTCATCCAATAATCTGTCAACACCCTTGGTAAGTGATATGTTTGAGATTTTACCGTCCCTTTCAACTACAAAACTGAGGTACACTTTTCCCTGAGCTTCTGTATCAGGGTAACGGATATTCCTTTGCAAAAACTTAGACCATGCTGCCATGCCTCCTACCGGCTCGGGCATCACATCTACACCAATATGCTCAGAATTATCCGGCGCTGCGGTTTCCGTACCTCCGGGAGTTCCGCCCGGAGGCGTTCCGTGCGAATCGTCCATGCCTTTAGTATTTGTTACTTCAACGTTTTCGGTGGTAAGTCCGGGATTGGTAATTTCGGTTTGTGGTGTAAATCTATCTTCCTTCACCTCCTCATTAACTACTTTAGGTATCTGCAAAACCTCAGTAGAGGTATGTACAACAGGTTTTAACTTAGCGGGCTTCGTTTTTATGTTATCATGAATGGTATTGTCTTGCTTTTTTTCGGGTTGTTTTACAGCAGGCTGTGGAGGCGTAATATTCACAATTGTAGGCTTTGACCATATCGGCTGCTCCGGGGGTTTCACATATAGTTTAACTGCTATCCCTCCTGCAATAAATAAGCTTGCGGTTATAACAAGCGCCCTCATGGCATAATCACCGGAGTGTTTGCGCAACTCGTAAGCACCATAGCTTTTGTTGCGGTTAGTAAATACAAGGTCGAGCCACTCGGTCTTGTACAAATCAAATTTGGTGTTCAGCATATTTGTAAAAATTAAATTCTATTTATATCACTAAAATAAAATTTTATATTTTAATGTTTTAACAAAATTTAATTTTTATAATTATTATAATTACTGTGGATTATATCTGTAAAATAATCATAAACGCTCATCAACCGTTACAAAATTTGCAATGCAATATAGAATTTAATTTTATATATATTACCTATGTAAAATTTAAAACTACACACAACTCTCATTGCAAAATATAATTTTACCCACTATACACTTTCACATTGACTGAAATAATTTTAATATGCTCAAAGGAATCAAAATAACAAACTGACGAAAATCAACGCAGCAGGAGTTTTTATACATTAAGATATAGTGATTGAATAAGACGACGAAAAGCTACTTTGTGGTAAGAATGATAACGGGACGATTTTTATCTTAACATAGTTGCATCAAACAATTGCGCTGCCCACATTAAAATTATAGCCATTTTGTGAGAAGTAAATTATTGCATCAACTTTTTAACATTTTGACATATTTTTTTTGACATAGAGCCAATTTTAGCCCGGCATTTTCTACTTTTGGTGAAAATTTTTCATAATTAACCAGAAAAAATGTCAAACTTCAGATTTCAGGCTTTACAAGCGGTGCTTGACCGGGTTGCACCGGAAGTAAAAACACCGAGCGACAAAATTTCTGAGTACTTTGCTGCTAACGTTTTCGACAAAAAGAAAATGCGCGAGTACTTGTCAAAAGAGGCTTACCAAAGCATTTTGAGTTCAATTGATAATGGCGAACCTATTACCCGCGACTCAGCCGAGCAGATTGCCTCTGCCATGAAGGCCTGGTCAATGAGCAAAGGCGCTACTCACTATACCCACTGGTTTCAACCGCTTACCGGCTCTACTGCCGAAAAGCATGACTCCTTCTTCGAACCTACTGTAGACGGCGCTATCGAAAAATTTAGCGGTGATGCTTTAGCACAGCAAGAGCCTGATGCATCCAGCTTCCCTAACGGTGGCATCCGTAATACTTTCGAGGCCCGCGGTTATACCGCCTGGGATCCGTCATCACCGGCTTTTATTATTGATAAAACACTGTGCATTCCTACTGTATTTGTTTCTTATACAGGCGAAGCACTTGATTATAAAGTGCCTTTGTTAAAAGCACTGAGCGTAATGGACAAAGCAGCGGTTGACGTTTGCCATTATTTCGACAAAAGCATTGAGAAAGTAAATGCTTCATTAGGTATCGAGCAGGAATACTTCCTGGTGGATCTGGCCTTATTTAATGCCCGCCCCGATTTATACTTAACCGGCCGTACACTGTTTGGCCACATGTCGGCTAAAAACCAACAACTGGAAGACCATTACTTTGGCGCCATCCCTACCCGCGTATATAATTACATGCGCGATTTTGAAACCGAAGCTTTATTGTTGGGTATTCCACTGAAAACACGCCACAATGAGGTAGCTCCTTCTCAGTTTGAGTGTGCCCCTATTTACGAGGAAATTAACCTAGCAATTGACCATAACCAATTGCTGATGGATACCATGGACCGCGTAGCCCGCAAACATGGCTTTAAAGTGCTGCTGCACGAGAAGCCTTATGCCGGCATCAATGGTTCGGGCAAGCACAACAACTGGTCGTTGATTACCAACACTGGTAAAAACCTGTTATCGCCGGGCAAAACGCCTAAGAACAACCTGATGTTCTTAACCTTCTTCGTAAACACCATCCGTGCCGTGTATGAGCATGCCGATTTGCTGCGTGCCTCTATCGCTTCGGTAAACAACGACCACCGTTTGGGTGCCAACGAAGCGCCTCCGGCTATTATCTCTATCTTCCTGGGCAGCCAGCTGAACGAGGTATTGGATGAGATTGAAACTTCACGCATCAGCAAAAAAATTAAAGATGAAGCTTCATTGTGGCAGGGCATCCCTAAAATACCGCAGATATTAAAAGATAATACCGACCGTAACCGTACCTCTCCTTTTGCCTTTACCGGTAACAAGTTTGAGCTGCGCGCCGTAGGTTCATCAGCCAACTCGGCCAGCCCGATGACTATCCTGAACTTGATTGTGGCCGACCAGTTGAAGAAATTCAAAGCTGAAGTTGACCGCTTAATTAAAAAAGGCGAGAAAAAAGATGTGGCCCTGTTAACTGTAATTAAGCGTTACATTAAAGAGTCGAAATCTATCCGCTTTGAAGGCAATGGTTACAGCCAGGAGTGGGAGCAGGAAGCTGAAGCACGTGGTTTATCAAACTTCAAAACCACCCCTAAAGCGCTGGATGCTTTGGTATCAGAAAAAACCCAGGCTTTGTTTGAAGAAACCGGCGTATTCAGCAAACGTGAGGCCCATGCCCGCCACGAAATTTTGCTGGAAGAATACTTTAAAAAATTACAGATTGAGGCCCGCGTGATTGGCGAATTAGTGGACAGCGTGATTATCCCAACTGCTGTAAATTATCAAACCAAACTAATTGAAAACGTAAAAGGCTTAAAAGATTTAGGTTTGGATGCCAGCACTTACGAGGCCCAACTGAACATCATCACCAAGCTTTCAGAGCACATCAACTTCATTAAAACCAACAATACCCAAATGGTTGATGCCCGTAAAAAGGCGAATGCTTTAGAAGATACGCACGAAAAAGCCATTGCTTATGATGAGCAGGTAAAATCATTCTTCGTACCTATCCGCTACCACGTGGATAAGCTGGAGCAACTGGTTGACGATGCATCATGGCCACTGCCAAAATTCAGAGAATTGTTGTTTATTAAATAAACAAACTACTTTCTGTGTAAAACTAAAAAGGCCCTGCTTATGCAGGGCTTTTTTAGTTTTAGTATCACACCTTGTCATTGCGAGCGATAGCGTGGCAACCGCACGTAATCATCAGCACCTCTGTATAGCAAGCAGTTGCCACGCTATCGCTCACAATGACAGGTTTTGCAACTGCCAAGCTCCGAAAGCTACGAATGCGCAAAGAAATCCGATTCCTTATGCTGCCGGATCAGCACCTGGCGGTAAGTGTTCAGCAGGTTAGATTTTGATATAAAGCCAATAAACTTACCTTCTTTAATTACCGGTAAGCGCCATACATCCATTACATCAAACATTTCCATTACAGTACTTACCGGCTGCTGGTAATCTACCACAGCCGGGGGCTGCACCATAATATCGGCTACTTTGGCTTTGGCCAGGTTGGCATCAAACAACTGTTTGCGTATTTCATCCAGCCAGATCACACCTTCCAGTTTACCATCAGTGTTGGTTACGGCAAATATGTTGGCTTTACTTTCGGCCAGTATTTTATAAAAATCAGTAACCGGCGTATCACGGCTTACCGAAACATAATCGGTTTTGATAATGCTTTGCAGGTTAATGGCATTCAGCATGCCGTAATCATGATCGGGATAAATATGTTTCTCATGAATGAGGGCATGCCAGTACATATTATGCTCATTAAACATACGTGAAATAATGTAAGAGATGGCCGATACAATCATGAGCGGAATAAATAGCACATAACCGCCTGTAATCTCGGCAATCAGGAAGATAGCGGTTAGCGGGGCATGCAGTACGCCGCTCAGGGCGCCGGCCATGCCTACCGCTATAAAATTACTCACACTTAAATGTATTACACCGGTTTGGTTTACGGTATATGCTACCAGTAAACCTAAAAACGCACCGATAAACATGGTAGGTGCAAATGTGCCGCCGTTACCACCCGAACCCAGCGTAATACCCGTAGCTACAATTTTAATCAGCACCAGGGCCAGGATAAACACAATCATTATCCAGGGATGTGTGAGCCAATCGGCAAATAAAAACCCTTCCTTTAGAGCATCCAGGTTTCCGTTAAGCGCTTCCTGTACATAGTGGTAACCTTCGCCCAACAGCGGCGGAAAAAGCAGTATAATGGCTCCCAGTATCAACCCGCCTGCCAGCGCGCGTACATAACGATTGTATTTTAACAAGATGCCCTTCTCTAAATATTCGGCCACCTTGGTAATGTATACCGATAGCCAGCCACTCAGCAGCCCTAAAATCAGGTAGAAAGGCAATGCACTCATCATCCATCCTTCGGTAACCAAATGGAATAACTGACGCGAATTGAGCGCCTTAGCTACTACTACCCCAGTTGCTGAGGCAATTAATAGTGGGATGAAAGTAGGAATGGTAATTTCACCCAGTAATATTTCTAATGAAAACAGCACCCCGGCAATCGGACTGTTAAATACCGCCGCGATACCTGCCGAAGCGCCGGCGGCCAGCAATACTGTTTTTTCATAGGCGCTCAGGTTAAACAAACGCCCGAAGTTTGAACCTATAGCCGCACCTGTACATACAATAGGTGCCTCCAAACCCGATGAACCACCAAAGCCAACGGTAAGCGAGCTGCTGATGGAATGCGAGTAAATATTATTATACCTGATGTTAGCTTTATTGCGCTTGATATTGGCCAGAATGCTGCCTATCCCCTTTTCCATGGTATCTTTATTAACCAAATGCTGATAAACCACCGTAAGCAATATACCCAGTGAAGGTAACAGGATATAAAGGATAGGGAATGAAGACTGGGTTACAATCCGCCGGCCTACATCTTCCATTAACTGTACCAGGTACTTAAGGGTAATAGCGGCCAGGCCACCCAGTAAACCTACAATAACGCTGCAGTAAATAAGAAAGTTGCGCTGGTTTTTCTGGCGTACGCGCCAGCTGTTTAAAGCAAGTTGGAAACGGTTAAGTGTGTTCATAGATGCAGATAGCAGCCAATGTATAAATTTTGGCTTAAAAATTACGCGAAGTCCTATCTTTGGACATGATTTCTCAGCAAAGATACGACCAACGGGGGGTATCCGCATCAAAAGATGATGTACATAATGCCATAAAAAATATCGATAAAGGTATTTTCCCTAAAGCTTTCTGCAAAATAGTACCCGATATTTTAACCGGCGACCCTGATTACTGCAATATCATGCACGCCGATGGGGCCGGTACCAAATCATCATTAGCCTATACTTACTGGAAAGCCACCGGCGATATCTCCGTTTGGCGTGGCATTGCGCAAGACGCTATTATTATGAATGTTGACGACCTGCTTTGTGTGGGAGCTGTAGATAACATCCTGCTGTCGTCCACCATCGGCCGTAATAAGAACCTGATTCCGGGTGAGGTGATTGCCGCTATTATTAATGGTACTGAAGAAATCCTGGCAGAACTGCGTGAAGCCGGCATCGGTATTTACTCTACCGGTGGCGAAACAGCCGACGTAGGCGACCTGGTTCGCACCATTATTGTAGACTCCACCGTTACCTGCCGCATGAAGCGCAGCGACGTGATCTCGAACGACCGTATACAAGCCGGTGATGTGATAGTAGGATTAGCCTCCTACGGCCAAGCCACATACGAACATGAATATAACGGCGGTATGGGTTCTAACGGTTTAACCTCTGCCCGGCACGATGTTTTTGCCAAACAGATAGCCAATACCTATCCTGAAAGTTATGACCCTGCAGTGCCTCAAGAACTGGTATTTTCGGGCAGCAAGCAGTTGACCGACTTAGTTGATATTGGCAATGAACAACGGGTTACCGCAGGTAAACTGGTACTATCACCTACCCGCACCTATGCCTCGGTAATTAAAGCCATGCTCGACCAATACCGCAGCCAGATACATGGTATGGTACATTGCAGCGGCGGCGCACAAACCAAGGTGCTGCACTTTATTGAAAACCTGCATGTCATCAAAGACAACTTATTCCCTGTACCACCACTTTTTAAACTGATTCAGCAGGAATCGGGCACCGAGTGGCAGGAAATGTATAAAGTATTCAACATGGGTCACCGTATGGAATTATACGTGCCCGAAGAAATTGCTGCATCACTGATTGAAATATCAAAAAGCTTTAACATTGATGCGCAGATTATTGGCCGTGTAGAAAGCGCCGAGCAGAAAAAAGTAACCATCCGCTCGGAGTTTGGCGAATTTGTGTATTAGATAGATTCAAATCAATCCTTATTAAATACAAAAGCCCCGTCCTTATTGGACGGGGCTTTTTGTTTACACATAATCAGTAAAGATTATTGAATTTTAAAGAAATTGCTTTGTGTGTATGCAGAAAACTTGGTATTGTCTGTGCTGTATGCTGTTGCTCTAACAGTATAAGTCTGGCCAGAAGCTAAGCCTAACGCGCTCAGTTTTAAGTTAATCAAACCACTATATACTTGTGTATTGTGGTAAGTAGTTGGCTGCAAAGTATAACTGATGCTATGGACAACAACCGCAGCTTTAGCAGCCGTAGTAGCCGTTGCCGGTATTGCAGGTGTAGAAGTGGCATCATTGCCAGACCAGCTGTCAAAGTTTACAGTTTTAACAAGAGTGCTACCGTTTAAAATATCAACGGTAAACCGCCCTGGAGTCAGGTTGGTAGTAGTAGCACCAAATTGCAACTGTAAAACAGTTGAAGTGCTGAACGGGCTGCTTTGCTGGTAACCTAAGCTGCTCAACTGAATAGCAGGTAGCTTTGCTTCAATCGGATCTACATCCGCATCTTTAGTACATGAGGTAACACCTAATGTGATAATAGCAACAAAAGCAGTGAAGATATATTTTATAATTTTCATTGTTTCTAATTATGCTTTATTTAATTATATAAACTGCTCTATTTAATTAAAACAAATATTTAGCGCTCAGTAATAAGCTCCAGGTAGTACCGGTGGTGGTTAAGTCGGTCCATGGTGTAGTAACCAATTTACCGTTTAACTGACGCATGTTATAGCTGGCAACACCATTTGCATCAATACCAGTATAGCTAACCGGGCTGCTGAAAGTGATTTGCTTTTGAATACCCCAGTATTTGCTTAACAAGTTAGGTAAGTTTAACACTGTAGCACCAATTTGCAGGGTATGGCGGGTGTCACCGCTCATGATGTAAAAATCCTGTTGAATGTTGGCATCAATACGGTTGTACCATGGCAGGAACGCACCGTTTCTTTCAGCATACTGACCTCTGCGTTTGTTCAGGTAAGGCGTATTTTTGATGAACTCTTCAAAAGCTGCTTGTTGTTGCTGTGGAGTATAAGTGTATACCACACCAGTTGTAGTGTTAGTAAAGCTATACTGAGTAAAGTTCATATCGCTTCCTCTTTTAGGAATGAACATCAAATCAGATGAAGCATTACCGTCACCGTTCAAGTCACCGTTATATACAAAGCTGTAAGGGCTGCTGCCGGCCTGACCCTGGAAGTATAAACCGATAGTGGTAGCAGCATGGTTTAAGTAGTTGAAACGGTATGAAGCAGAAGCTACTACACGGTGAGGAACATAGAAACCAGTGTTACCTAATTCAACATCGTTAGAAGTACCTACGTTAGCAGTACCGGCCCAAACCTGAGCAGCAGTTGAACCACCTGAAGCAAATGCTTCTTTAGCTTTAGTATAGGTATAAGCAGCAGAAGCGCTGAAACCATTATCAAAGCGTTTGCTTAACTGACCTGTTAATACCACAGAATAACCTTTGTTGGTGTTTTCTAAAGCCACAACAGTAGAAAGGTTAGGATAAATTAAACGGTCACTAGCTTGTACTGCGCTGTTGGTACCAGTACCTACGTAACGTACACGTGAGTTGTTGGCATCGTCGTTATAAACACCGGTTGGAGTTTTTAAGTTAACGTTACGCATTCTAACTGCGTTGATGTCTTTAGTCAATAAAGCCTCACCTGTTGCTAAGAAACCGTTACCCAGATTCTTTTCAATAGCTAAATTAGCTCTGAAAACCTGAGGGAACTTAAAGTTACGGTCAAGCACTACAGTAGATGATGGAATTGAAGTACCTACAGTTTGAGGGAACAAGTTGGCATAAGTTGTTGGATCAGCGTTCAGCTTAATGTTTTGCAACTGGGCTGCAGTAGCTACTGCACCAAAGTTATACATGGCGCTGTTACTTGGGCCGTTGGTTAAGAACACATAAGGAATACGGCCGGTAAAGATACCCATACCACCACGTAAAACTAATGAATTATCTTCCAGGAAGCTGGCTCTGAAACCTACACGAGGAGACAGGTAAGTACGGCTTTTTGGCCAAACACCTGAGTTGTAGCTTACCGCACCATTGCCATTGGCATCAGGGAAGGTTAAAGCAGTCATCTGAGGGTTTTCCAGTGGGTTTTGCAAGTAGATAGGTTTATCTGCACGTAAGCCGAAAGTCAGTTTAAAACGATCAGAAACATTGTACTCATCCTGTGCATAGAAGCTTAAGGTAGAAACCTTCAGGTTAGCAGAAAATACCTGATCTACACCCGGTACCAATGAATAGTTGTAAGTGTACTGGATTGGTGCACGGTCATTCAGGAAATCGCTCAATGAGTTATAAATGTATGAACCTGCAGCACCTGGTAAAAACGCGTTACCAATGTATTGATATTCGTAGCTAACACCACCGGTAATGGTATGCTTACCTGCATAATAGGTAAGGTTATCATAAATAGTAGTAGTGTTATCAATTACCTCGTTGTATTTGGTATAAGGGTCAGAACCTGCGGTAATGTAGTTATTACCCTGGCCATCATAAATATCAATGGTTGGGAAAATACCACCTTTTGAAGTACGAGGGTTGTCATAACGCTTAAAGGTTGCCAGTAACTGGTTTGAGAAATTGCTACTGATGCGGCTGTTTAACTCGGCAGTACCGGTTTTGGTTAAGTTTTTGAAACCGTAGTTTGAGTTTTCAAACGCGATAGACTGACGGCTGTAACGACCGTTAACCAAACCACCGCTGCCGCGGGTAGTAGAAGTAACAGCACCTGTAATAGGGTTAGTAACCGTATAGGTGTAAGCACCATTATTAGGTGTAGAGGTTGAGTTTACCTGCTGGTCGCTGGTGGCGTTAGAATAGCTGTATTTAATGGTAAATTTATTTTTATCATTAATGTTCCAGTCTAATTTAGCCAGGTAGTTGGTATATTTTGGCTGAAAAGCAGCAAAATTATCATAACCACCGGTTTCATAACCATAGTTAGTTCTTAAATAGTTAGATACCGCCTGTAAGTCTGCCACCGGGGTAACAGATGGAGTACCTAAGCCCGAGCCACCTGCCGGAGAGAACTGGATACCAGGAGTAGTAGTTACACCACGCTCAAAGTTGGCAAAGAAGAATAATTTGTTTTTGATGATTGGGCCACCCAAAGTGAAGCCATAAGTTTTCTGGCTTGATTTGGCAACGGTGTTACTCAAATCCAAATCACCTACTTTAGTACCATTGTAAGATTGGTTTCTGTAGTAAGTGTAAGCTGAACCATGAAAGGTATTGGTACCGCTTTTAGTAGTAGCGTAAATACCTGCACCGGTAAAGCCAGACTGGCGAACGTCAAACGGAGCTACGTTGATAGAAAGCTCGTCATAAGTTTCGATAGAGATTGGCTGTGCACCACCACCTGGCAGTAACTCACTTGAAGTACCGAAGGTGTTGTTCAGATTAGCACCGTCAACAGTAATGTTGTTTAAGCGGCTATCACGACCGGCAAAACCGTTACCACCGTTTGATTGTGGTGACAGACGGGTAAAATCGTTTACGCTACGGCTAAAGGTAGGTAATGTACGCAATTGAGCATTGTTAATGTTGGTATTGGCACCTAAACGCGCAGTAGCGATGTTTTTTTGACCAACCACATTTACGGCTGCCAGTTGAGTACCACCCTGAGATAAGGTAGTATTCAGGATGTAAGGTTGACCCAATTGCAGGGTAATACCTTCAAATACACCGCGCTGGTAACCGATATAGCTTACCTCAACACGGTAAGGGCCACCGATACGCATACCCGGAATGTTGAACAGACCATCCTTGTTGGTACCTACCGAATAGGTAGTACCCGAAGGAACGTGTACTGCTCTTATCGTTGCACCCGGTAAGGTTTCACCCTTATCGTCTTTAATGGTGCCCGACATGCTACTTGAGGTCACCTGCGCGAAGGCAAACGTGACAGCAAACAGCGACATGAACAAGAGAAGTAAGTGTTTTCTCATACTTGTTTTGTTTGTTTTTGTTTTTTGTGTTTAATAATGTTTAAAAAAACCTGTTTCGGGTGCAAATATAGATAATCGCTTCATTACCAATGTTAATTTTATGTTAACAATCCTTCGATATTTTCAACATAGTTTCAACAATTTCAAAATATGCTTAAAACTTACTCATTTTATATAGCGTTTCGCTACATAACTTATAACATATTATACAGAATATGCCATATTTGCATGGTACAATACTTGGCCTGATATATGAGGTCAATTGTTTAATTTAGCACCCGAAAAGTAAAATCAATTAATAGATATGAACTACGATGTTATTGTTATCGGCTCAGGCCCCGGCGGTTATGTAGCAGCTATTCGCGCTTCGCAACTGGGGTTGAAAACCGCAGTAGTTGAACGTGAGTCATTAGGCGGTATCTGCCTTAACTGGGGTTGTATCCCTACCAAAGCTTTATTAAAAAGCGGGCAGGTATTTGAATACATTAACCATGCTGCCGAATATGGCATTAAGGTAGAAGGCCAGGCCACGGCTGATTTTGAAGCCATTATTAAACGCAGCCGCGGTGTAGCTGATGGCATGAGCAAAGGCGTTCAGTTTTTAATGAAGAAAAACAAAATTGACGTTATCAACGGTTTTGGTAAATTAAAAGGCCAGGGCAAGGTTGAAGTAAAAACCAACGATGGCGCTACTACCGAGCATACCGCCAAACATATTATATTAGCTACCGGTGGCCGCTCACGCGAGCTGCCTAACCTGAAACAGGATGGCGTAAAGGTAATTGGTTACCGCCAGGCCATGGTATTACCTAAACAACCTAAGTCAATGGTGGTGGTTGGTTCAGGTGCTATCGGTATTGAGTTTGCCAACTTCTACAACAACATCGGCACCAAAGTTACCGTGGTTGAATACCTCGATAACATTGTTCCGCTCGAAGACGAAGAAGTATCAAAAGCTTTAGCCCGTATCCTGAAAAAGCAGGGCATCAACATCATGACCGGCTCTACTGTTGAATCTGTTGATACCAGCGGCGACCTATGCAAGGTAAACGTTAAAACCGCAAGCGGTAACGAAGTGCTGGAAGCAGAAGTGGTATTATCTGCCGTGGGCGTAGCTACCAACTTAGAAGGTATCGGCCTGGAAGAAACCGGTGTAAAGTTTGAAAAAGGCAAGGTACTGGTAGATGATTATTACCGCACCAATATAGAAGGTGTTTATGCCATTGGCGATATTGTGAAAGGCCAGGCTTTAGCTCACGTAGCATCAGCCGAAGGCATTACCTGTGTAGAGAAAATTGCCGGCTTAAACCCTGAGCCGATTGATTATAACAACATTCCGGGCTGTACTTACTGCCACCCTGAAGTAGCCTCAGTGGGCTATACCGAAAAAGCTGCGCGTGAAGCCGGTTATGAATTGAAAATCGGTAAGTTCCCGTTCTCAGCATCAGGTAAAGCCAGTGCATCGGGCGCTAAAGATGGTTTCATTAAACTGATTTTTGATGCCAAATATGGCGAGTTATTAGGTGCACACATGCTGGGTGCCAACGTAACCGAAATGATTGCTGAGATTGTAGCCATCCGCAAACTGGAAACTACCGGCCACGAGCTGATCAAAACCATCCACCCTCACCCTACCATGAGCGAGGCCATTATGGAAGCAGCCGCCGCGGCTTATGATGAAGTGATTCACTTGTAATTGGAAGTCAAAATTCAAAAGTAAAAAGTCAAAACCTTATGCGTTTTGACTTTTTACTTTTATAACAGATAGCATTCAATGTTTGCCACCACGTCATTGCGAGGAACAAAGCAATCTCTATACGTTTAATTATAACGGGGTGCAGAGAGATTGCTTCGTTCCTCGCAATGACGTGTTAAAGAACAGACATAGCTTTTGATTTTTGACTTTTTATTTTTTACTTAACCAACTATGACCCTTCACACCATAAATACCGGCTTATTTAAACTCGACGGCGGTGCCATGTTCGGCGTGGTGCCCAAAAGCATCTGGCAAAAAACCAACCCGGCCGATGAAAACAACTTGTGCACCTGGGCCATGCGCTGCCTGCTGATTGAGGAAGGCAACCGCCTGATATTGGTTGATACCGGAATAGGCAACAAGCAAAGCGAAAAGTTTTTCAGCCACTATTACCTGCACGGTGATGATACGCTCGACAAATCTTTAGCTGCGCTCGGCTTTCACCGCACTGACATTACGGATGTATTCCTCACCCACCTCCACTTTGACCATGTGGGCGGTGCGGTAGAACGCCAGGGCGAGCAATTATTGCCTGCATTCAATAACGCTACTTACTGGAGCAACAAGGCTCATTGGGAATGGGCGGTTAATCCAAATGAGCGGGAGAAGGCTTCTTTTCTGAAAGAAAACATATGGCCTTTGCAGGAAAGCGGCCAGTTGAAATTTATAGATACTACTGATGGTGCTGAATTTATGCCGGGCATGAATATCCGTTTTGTATATGGCCAT
Source organism: Mucilaginibacter koreensis (assembly GCF_054783355.1). NCBI lineage: Bacteria > Pseudomonadati > Bacteroidota > Sphingobacteriia > Sphingobacteriales > Sphingobacteriaceae > Mucilaginibacter > Mucilaginibacter koreensis. The sequence continues at coordinate 1,684,730 of NZ_BAAGQS010000001.1, forward strand.
ACCGATGCCATGATGCTGCCGCAGTTAAGCTACAAAGGCCAAACCATTTTATACATGGCCGATTTACTGCCATCAGTCGGACACTTGCCACTCCCCTATGTAATGGCTTATGATATGTTCCCGCTGAAAACACTTGGCGAAAAGAAAGCATTTTTAAACGAAGCCGTGGAAAAAGAATACATTCTATATTTCGAGCACGACCCGGAAAACGAATGCTGTACATTGCAAAACACAGAAAAAGGCATCAGGGTGAAGGACACTTTCAAACTTTCGGAAATTTGAGTAGTCAGCAAAGCCGCATCAGATGAATAAATGCTCGTATTAAATCAATATTTCATTAAACCGGATTGTTAAAAGCAAGTCAAATATTATAAATGAATCACAGTTACACTTTTGAAATTTTAATTTTGACTTTTAGAACTTAATTTTGCAATCCTATTGCAATTCTGCATTTAAAGCATTAAAAAGTCGCAACAAAAACGTACCTTTGCACGTTCATTTCTCTAACACAAGAATCGAGGTATATAAGTAAATGAGACAACTCAAGATCACCCAATCAATTACCAATCGCGAATCACAGTCGCTTGACAAGTATTTGCACGAGATTGGTAAGGTTGACCTGATAACTGCCGAAGAAGAAGTTATTCTTGCCCAAAAAATACGCGAAGGCGACCAGGCCGCTTTGGAACGTTTGACCAAAACCAACTTACGTTTTGTGGTATCGGTTGCTAAACAATATCAAAATCAGGGCCTTACCTTAGGCGATTTGATTAACGAAGGTAACCTAGGTTTAATTAAAGCGGCCAAACGCTTTGATGAAACCAAAGGTTTCAAATTCATATCCTACGCCGTATGGTGGATTCGCCAATCCATCCTTCAGGCTATTGCCGAGCAATCACGTATTGTGCGTTTGCCATTAAACCAGGTAGGCTCGCTGAGCAAAATCAGCAAAGCATTTTCTAAACTGGAGCAGGAGTATGAGCGCGAGCCTTCACCAGAAGAGCTGGCTGATATCCTGGAAACTACAGTAGATAAAATATCTGATACGCTGAGCAACTCAGGCCGCCATGTATCTATGGATGCACCATTTGTTCAGGGCGAGGAAAATACCCTGCTGGATGTACTGGAAAACCAGGAACCAAATACCGACTCTATTCTGATCAATGAATCATTATCAGAGGAGATTAAACGTTCACTGTCTACCCTAACCGAGCGCGAGCGCGAAATTATTGTGCTGTTTTTCGGTTTAGGCACCAATCATCCGCTGTCGCTCGAAGAAATTGGCGAGAAATTTAACCTGACACGTGAGCGTGTAAGGCAGATTAAAGACAAGGCGCTGCAACGGCTGCGGCATACCAGCAGAAGTAAAATTCTGAAATCATATTTAGGTTAACCTCATTTTTAAACGCCCCTGCTAAACAAGCAGGGGCGTTTTTGCTTTGTATGAGTATGGAACCGTCTCAATACGAACAGCTCAGTGCAGAACAAGCCATAGCCTATCAGCAAGAGCTGCGCCACCAAATCAAACTGCAGCCACTTGAAAGAGAAATCAAAATTATTGCCGGCTCTGATATCTCCTTCAATAAATATTCAGAAGTGGTTTATGCCGGTATTATTCTGCTCAAATACCCTACCATGGAAATTATCGGGCATAGTACTGCGGTAAGCCGCACCACATTTCCCTACATTTCTGGCCTGCTGGCTTTTCGCGAAGTACCTGCTTTGCTGGAAGCCTGGAACAAACTGGAGACCAAACCTGATGTGTTGGTATTGGACGGCCAGGGCATAGCTCACCGTCGCCGCATGGGCATTGCTTCGCATTTCGGGGTGATTACCAATACGCCCACCATCGGCAGCGCCAAAAGCCGCCTGTTTGGCAAATATGAAGAGCCCGGCAACGAGGCCGGCCAAGAAAGCCCGATGTATGACCGGCAAGAGATTATCGGCACTGCCCTGCGCAGCAAACGCAACTGCAACCCTATTTACATATCGCCGGGGCACTTGATAACCATGGAGCAAAGCCTTGACGTTATTAAACACTGCCTGAAAGGCTACCGCATACCTGAGCCAACCCGGCAGGCACACATATTGGTGAATAAGGTACGCACGGATAGCTTAGAGCAGGATAGTCAGCAGTACGATTTGTTTAAATAAAAGCAGGTAGTGATAATTAGCCGGTAAAGTTTGCGTTTACTATAGCAACCAACCGCCATTTATTGCATGACTAACTTTCGCCTGCTGCTTTGGGCATTTTACAAACCTTTGCTGGCCATTAATTGCATAGCTACCCTCTACACCCTCAAAATAATTATAATAGACAGACTGTTTAGTTTACCATTGTTAGTGCTGGTTAAACTACTGGGCTATGCCTGCGGTACAGGCTATCAGTATGTAGCAGCATCGCAGCAATATTACTTTTATCGCAACGCAGGTTACCGGGTACGTAAATTGTACATACAGGCTTACCTGCTTGATTTTTCAGTATTTATTTTAGCAATTACTTCTTGCCAACTCATTGTCGATGCCGCGTTTAAACATAGATAGTGTAGAACTTAGCTACTCGGGGCGCCGCATTTTGCAGGATGTTTACCTGCACTGCCAAACCGGTGAAGTATTAGGCATATTAGGCCGGAATGGTTCGGGTAAATCCAGCTTACTTAAAGTAATGTTTGGGTCTGTGAAGCCAGCGCACAAATACATGAGTATTGACGGGCGTTATATCACCACCGGTTATGCACAACACCATATTGCATACTTGCCTCAGCATAATTATCTGCCTACTCATGTACCTATACAGCAACTCGCGCAACTGATGATCAGCAAGGCGGATTGGGACGAGTTCAGCAGCTACCCCGTTTACCGGCTTAACCATACCAAAAAGATAAAAGAAGTATCGGGCGGCGAACAGCGGCAATTAGAAATTTTGATGGTACTATACAGTGCCGCACCATTCATTTTATTAGACGAACCTTTTACGCACATATCTCCCATCCAGGCTGAAGCATTAAAGGAGCTAATTAAAAAACGTTCCTTACACAAGGGTATCATTGTTACCGACCACCAGTATTACAATGTACTGGAGGTAGCGCACCGCATTATCCTGATGAACAATGGCATAACGCAGCCTGTAAATAGTAAGGATGATTTGGTAACTTACGGCTATCTTAGCGGTGCTAAAACATCTTGAACCATGACTATACCCATCTACCAGGCCGATGCCTTTACCAGTCAGTTATTCGGTGGAAACCCGGCGGCAGTTTGCCCGCTTACGGAGTGGTTGCCCGACGAAACCATGCAGAAAATAGCGCTGGAAAACAACCTGGCCGAAACTGCTTTCTTTGTTAAAACCGATGAAGGCTTTCACCTCCGCTGGTTTACACCCGAGTTGGAAATTGATTTATGCGGCCATGCCACACTGGCTTCTGCACATATCATCTTCACGCAATTAGGTTATACTGAAGATACCATTCATTTCACCACCCAACAGGCAGGTACACTTATCGTTACACGCAATGGTGATAAATATACGCTCAACTTTCCTTCGCGTCCACCTTACGACTGTGAACTTCCCGCCGGGCTGGTAGAAGCCCTGGGTGGAAAGCAACCCAAACATGCACTTCGCTCGCGCGATTACTTTTTGGTTTATGAAAGCGAAGAAGATATCCTGAACATTCAGCCCGATCATTCTTTCCTGTCAAAAATTGATGCCATTGGTGTTATTGTCACCGCGCCCGGTAAAGAAGCCGATTTCGTTTCGCGCTTTTTCGCCCCTGCCGCCAGCGTGCCCGAAGATCCGGTAACTGGTTCGGCACATTGCAATCTCATCCCCTACTGGGCCGGCCAGTTAGGTAAAAACGAATTGCATGCCTACCAGCTATCTGCCCGTAAAGGTGAGTTATGGTGCGAGCTGCAGGGCGACCGAGTGCTCATGAGTGGTAATGCGGTTACTTATTTAAAGGGAGAAATTTACTTGTAGCTTTTGGTGGTGCTTTATGTTCGTTGATGTTCTTTTGTCTTGATACAAAAGAACCAAAAAATCAAGTACAGCCCCGTAAGGCTTTTTTGCCGCACGAGGCCCGCCCTGCAAAGCCAGGTAGCACCACAGGCTGTTTAGTGTTTGCGTATGTGCAGCTTGTACTGTGTTGAGTGTTGGTGCAAACACTAAAAGGCCTTTACCCTGCGCTCAGGGCCACCAAGTGCTGCCCGCCTTTCGCCCAAAGCTGAGGGGCTGACGGGGAGGATGAGAATCAAGAGTAAAGAGCCAAGAAACAGGGATTAAGAAGGAACAAACAACGTACGCATATTAAACCCCACGTCATTGCGAGGTACGAAGCAATCTCTCTGCTTAATGCCTCTAATTGACGTATAGAGATTGCTTCCTACCTCGCAATGACGTGGGGGATAACAACATAACACAAGGCGTTCGGTCGATTCTTAAATTTTGTAAATTCTGATTAAAATAAGTGTAACCACTGCACCCCCATAACCACCCACCTGTGGCCTTGACTTTTTCGGCTGCTACCACAGTTGCCTGCTTACTGCACACCTCAAAGAAAAAGACGCAGCCACGAGTTTTCTTTTGGTTACTTTTCTTTTGCGGAAAAAGAAAAGTAACATCCACTGGCTTTCATAATACACCAACCCTTGCCTCATGAAATACAAACTCACAAACCCACATCTCCTTCATTTTTAATTCCCAAAAATATTAGCTATTTTTGAGTGTAAACTATTGAGGGAGACGATACGGTAAATGCAGCTCACACGCTTAGAGGTGAAGGGCTTTAAAAGCTTTGGCGATAAAATCACCATTAATTTTGATGAAGGAGTAACGGCTATTGTAGGGCCGAACGGCTGTGGCAAATCCAACGTGGTCGACTCTATACGCTGGGTGCTGGGTGAGCAAAGCACTCGCATGCTGCGCTCCGAAAAGATGGAGAACATCATTTTTAACGGCACCAAAAGCCGCAAGCCGGCTAACCTGGCCGAGGTATCGCTTACCTTTGATAATACCAAGAACATCCTTCCTACCGAGTATTCGCAGGTAACGCTCACCCGTAAGCTGTATCGAACCGGCGAAAGTGAATACCGCCTCAACGATGTACAATGCCGGCTTAAAGATATTACCGACCTTTTTCTGGATACCGGTATCGGCTCCGATTCTTACGCTATCATTGAATTGAAGATGATCGATGAGATCATTACCAACAAGGAGGGCTCGCGGCGTAATCTGTTTGAAGAAGCATCAGGCATATCTAAATACAAGCTGCGTAAAAAGCAAACCTTTGCCCGGTTAAAAGATACCGAGGCCGATTTGGAGCGGGTACAGGACTTACTTTTCGAGATTGAAAAAAACCTGAAAACGCTGGAGAACCAAGCCAAAAAGGCAGAGCGCTATTACCGGTTAAAAGAGCAATATAAGGAGCTAAGCATTGCACTGGCTTCTATCCGTATTGCCACCTTCGGGCAATCGTTAGCCAGTATTGAGGAACAGGAACGGCAGCAATACGATATCAAATTATCCATTGTAACCGAGGCAGACAAGCTGGAAGCGCTCATTCAACAGCAAAAGCTGGATAGCCTGACCAGGGAGAAAAATTTATCGGTACAACAAAAGGCCACCAATGAGTTTGTTGCTAAGATTCGCAGTTACGAGAGTGAGCGCAAAATAAAAAATGAGCAGCTCAAATTTGAGCAGGCCAAAGAAACACGTTTAGTTCAGGAGCTGGAGCAGGATAAAAACCAGCTGAACCATGTACTGTATACCATAAAACGCCTGGCCGAAGACCAGCTGCGCGATGAAGAAACCCTCCATACCCTGCAAAGCCAGGTAACAGATTTAAAAGAAGCAGTAGATGACCTGCGTTCAGAGCAAACCGATGCCCGCAACGAATTGCAGGAACTCACCAACATCAACAACCGACTGCAAAATCAAATTTATAAGGCTGAAAAAGATCTGGATATTCTATATATTCAGCAGCAGGCTTTAGAGCAGGAGAGCCGGCGTAATATGGAAGATGCTTCGGGTAAGGAAATGGAACTGAGCCATTTTAACCAGGCAGTAGCCGAATTGCAATACCGCTCTGAAACCACCAACCAGCAGCACCAGGCAGCAGTTGATTTTGAAAATCAGCTACAGGAAAAAATCAAGGAAACGGAAGCGGCCATCGTAACACAAAAAGATGTACTGAACCAGCAAAGCCGTCAGTTGGATGCAAAGCAGAATGAGTACAACCTTACCAAAAGTTTGGTGGATAGCTTGGAAGGATTCCCTGAATCTATTCGCTTTTTGAAAAAGAATGCGGCTTGGGTAAAGAAAGCGCCACTGCTGAGTGATATCATTTTTTGCCCTGAAGATTGCCGCGTAGCCATTGAAAACTACCTGGAGCCGGTAATGAATTACTTTGTGGTAAATACTTATGATGATGCCATTGAAGCCATTAACCTGTTGAGCCAGGCCGCCAGAGGCAGGGCGCAGTTTTTCATTTTGGATAACTATGCTGACCAGGCCGCTGCTGCTGCACCTATTGAGGCGGAAGGTTTGATACCTGCCCTTAGCATTATCGAAACAGATGCCGTTTATCGCCCCTTGTGTAATTACCTGTTGCGCAATGTGTACCTGATTGATGATAACGCCTATACCGTAATCAACAATGATACCCTGCCAGGCAACATGGTACTTTTGGGCAAAAGCGGTAAGTTCAGCAAATCGAAATTTACAATGGCCGGTGGCTCGGTTGGCTTGTTTGAAGGCAAGCGTATAGGCCGGGGCAAGAGCCTCGAAATATTAGCCGGAAATATTAAAACTTTTCAGGCCGAGATACAGCAGCACAAAAGCAAGATTGAACAGCTGCAAAGCGAACTAACCGCCCTAAAGCAGTCTGGCAAAACAACTGAAATTAAACTGTTGCAGCAAGAACTTAACCGCCTGCATACAGAGCTTATCACGGTGAAAACCCGGCAAGAGCAGCACCAGGCATTTATTGCCAACAGCAATAACCGCAAGGAAGACATTGCCCGCAAAATGGAAGCCATCGGGAATGAAATGGCTACGCTTACCCCTCAGCTAGCTGAACTCAAAACGCAAAAAGAAATACAGCAGGATGCGGTACTCAATAGTCAGCAGGCTTATAACGAACTGACGGAAACCATTACTGTACAATCCAACCGCTATAACCAGCAGAATATTGCATATCATCAGCAGCAAAACCGAGTATCGGGTTTGCTGAAAGATTTGGAATACCGCGAAGCCCAGCAAGAGAGCCTGGAGAAACGCATCAGCCAGAATACTGCTGAACTGGAAAAAGTAAAAGCTGCTTTATTGTCGTACGCCGCACAAAGCAGTACCTCTGATGATGACCTGCTGGAAATGTATGAGCAGCGCGATGAGCTGGAAAAGGCTACCCGGCACGCTGAGCAGGAATACTACGCTATGCGCGGTGAAATTACCGAAGCCGAGAATACCTTGCTGCAACTGCGCCGCAAAAAAGACCAGGCGGAACTGATTGAGAACGAGCTGAAAGACAAACGCAACAACCTTCGCATTGAATTAAACGCCCTGAAAGAACGCCTGTCGGTAGAATTTAATGTGGATATACAGGAATTACTGGAAGCAGAGGCTGACAGTAATGTAAAAGAGGATGAACTGCGCGAACGCACCCAAAAATTAAAGAAGCAACTGGACGAGTATGGCGCCATTAACCCGATGGCTATGGAAGCCTACCAGGAAATGAACCAGCGCTATGAGTTTATACAAAACCAAAAGAAAGATTTGGCCGAAGCCAAGCAGGTGCTGCTCAATACCATTCAGGAGATTGATGATACGGCACGGGAGAAGTTTATGTCGGCCTTTGTGATGGTGCGCGAAAATTTTATTAAAGTATTTCGCTCGCTGTTTAACGAAGAAGATTCCTGCGACCTGATTCTGACTGACCCGCAGCATCCGCTGGAATCTGATATTGATATTATTGCCCGGCCAAAAGGCAAACGCCCACTTTCCATTAACCAGCTTTCGGGCGGTGAAAAAACGCTGACAGCTACCGCTATATTGTTCTCTTTGTACCTGTTGAAACCGGCACCCTTCTGCATATTTGATGAAGTGGATGCGCCGCTGGATGATACTAATATCGACAAGTTCAATAACATTATCCGTAAGTTTTCCAACCAGTCTCAGTTTATTGTGGTATCACACAACAAAAAAACCATCGCCAGCACCGATGTAATATACGGTGTGACAATGGTTGAGCAAGGCATTTCTCGCGTGGTGCCGGTTGATTTGCGGCAACTGGCAGGTTAAGCCTTATTTGGTCTTAAAGTTTTTCAATACCATTCCTTTAAACTCATGTGGGTCCAAAGCTTCGCTGATGGCTACATCCTGCGCATCTGAGGTATTTTTGCGGTCGGCAGACAGTACTTGTACATTAGGATTATTGATACTGTAAATGCCGGTTTTAATATAAGATATGGCATGTGCAAACAGGCGCTCAGTGGGGTCGCCCCAATCTTTGGTAACGTCATCTTTATCCAAAGCACCTGGATAGGTTGTGGTACCAGGCGTCATGCCACTGTAGTAACCGCCCTCTCCTTTCGAGTTTTTAGTTTCAAACTGCGAAACATATAAATTGTATTTATTGATCTTTAACCCAAAGAAACCTACCGGCTTACCATAAGTAGTGGTACCAATTAGCTTTACATCCATATATGGGCGCAGATTATTAATAGTTAGCTCACTGGCCGATGCTGTAGAGCCCGTAACAATAAAGAATACCCGGTTTACATTTAGAGAGCCAGCTTTGGTAAAGTTTACTAAATTAGCACCCAAGCTGTAATTGATCTGAGCATAGTTATAGAGCTTTCCATCGTTTGCCCTAAAATATTGATGGGCCAATACCGGTGTATTACCGCTGCTTAAATTACTATTAAAATAAGTACCATACATCTGCTTGGTGTTGGCAGCGATTGGTGCCAGCAAATTACTCAGGTACTCTGCTGTTTCTACAGAGCCACCACCATTGTAACGTAAATCAACTACTACATCGGTTACACCATTGGCTGCAAAATTGCTGAATACAGGATCTAAAACTGGCTGCGCTACCGACTTTACTGTAAAGCTATTGAAAGCTACATAGCCAATTTTACGTCCGTTACCGCCATCCACAATTACTGACTTCAAAACCGGATTAACACTGTATTTTCCCTGGTTAACAGTAGCTTCAAAAGAAGTACCATCTTGCCTTTGCAATGTGAGTTTAATGGTGGGCTGCCCTAAAGCATTTACCACAGCAAGTAAATTAGGATCAGCGTTGGGATTTGAACTGGTAGGATCATAAGCAATATTAGCACTGCCATTAACTGCAGTTACCTTATAACCTCTAATCAAACCAGCTATTGCAGCGGGCGAACCCGGATACACATATTTAATACGCAAATCATTATAAGCATTGTAAAACACCGAGAATCCAAAATCGCCGTTGGTGCCGCCCAATGAGGTTGCTACACCACCTTCGTCAATGAATGAATACTTGGCACTGCCTGATGCAGTATACTCGTAAGCTTTATTGGTAGCCGGGTTAATAGCAGTTGTTGCCAACACATTAACTTCTTTGGCCAGAGCCGCAGCTTCTGTAGAGCCTGTATAGCCACGAGGCTTAAAGGCGTCGTAACTCGGCAACTGGTCATTCCAATAATAAGATTCTTTGGTGTATAAGTAAATTGAATCTTTTATCAAATCCAGCGTAGAGCCGTTGGGTGTTGTAGTACCGTCAGTATTTCCATGGTCTTTTTTGCAGGAAGTAAATACCGCCAGTATAATTAAAATTAATAGGGGGAAAAATCTTTTCATGCCTAAATATAATAAGTTTTTTACACAAACACCTCTGTACTTTTTAGTACAGAGGTGTTTTTATTTTAAATTAAATAGCTGATTGTCAATTGTGCTTCAAATGATGCTGATATAACATTCCTTTGAAACTATTTTTTTCCATCTCGCTATTTATATGATTGAGTCCATCACCCTGCAGGGTGCTCAGGCTTTCGGTTTGTACTGAATTAGTGGTTGGATAAACGCCATTTTTAATGTAGCTCAGGGCAGAGGCCAGCATACCTTCAGAGGTATCGCCAAAATCTTTGGTCAGGTCATCTTTTACAATTTTACCCGGATAATCAGGGCTACCAGGTGTCATCCCGGCATAGTAATCGCCCTGCCCTGCCGAGTTCTTGGTTTCAAACTCCGGCGTGTAGAGGGTATATTTATTAATTTTAATATCAAAGAAACCTACCGGTTTACCATAGGTAGTTGCGCCTACCAATTGCACATTCATGTAAGGGCGCAGGTTATTGATGGTTAACTCACTGGCTGATGCGGTGGAACCGCTTACCAGAAATACCACCCTCGACAAACCCATAATAGCACCCTTTTTAGCAAACTTTACCTGGTTGCCTGTAACTGTATAGTTCACCTGTGCATAATTATATAACTGGTTGGTAGCATCATCGCGCCTTACCTGGTTCTTTAGCAGCGGAGCATTACCATTGGTTAGGTTAGCGTTATAATATGCTGTATACATCATGGAACCGTTAGCCGAGCTTGGCGCAATCAGGTTATCTATATACTCAGCCGTTTCAACATACCCCCCGCCGTTGTAGCGCAGGTCAACAATTAAATCGGTAATGCCGCCGGTAGCAAATGTGCTGAAGGCTGCATCAAGTCCTGCCTGTGCTGCTGATAGCGATACATAACTATTGAATACCAAATATCCCACCTTTTTACCATTACCGGCATCAATTACGCTGGTTTTAAGTATGGGGTTCACTTTGTAATTAGATGCAGTGATAGAAGCATTGAATGTGCTGCCATCAGGGCGCTTTAAAGTTAAAGTAATGGTAGTGTTGGCTGTATAAGCATTTAATACAAAATTGTATTGAGAAGCGTTGCTGCCGTTAATTGCAGTACTGCCATTAACCGAGGTAATCTGATAGCCGCGCTTTAAACCAGCAGCATCGGCCGGCGAGCCGGGGTAAACGTATTTGACACGCAAATCATTAGCGGCATTGTAAAAGGGCGCAAAGCCGTAGTCGCCACTGTTGGCAGTAATTGCTGATTTGGTGGCCGATAAACGGGTAGCCAGCTCCCCTTCGTCAATAAATGAATACTTAGCTTCTTTCGAACCAGCAGAATAATACTCGTAAGCCTTCCCGGTGGCCGGGTTAACAGTTAGTTGTGCATAGGCATTTACCTCGTTTTGTAAGGCAGTTAAATCATCAGCGCCGGTGTAAGAACGGGGGTTAAACGCATCATAACCGGGTAGCTGGTCGTTCCAGTAATAATCTTCTTTGGCGTATAAGTAAACGGAATCTTTAATCAAATCCAGCGCAGAGCCATTTGCCGGGGGTGTAGTTGTAGTACCTCCACCATTTGTGGTAGTTGGTGCCGAGGTAGTTTGTACTATATCTTTTTTACAGGCAGTGAACAACATTAATCCGGCTGCCAAACACGCGTAAACGTTTATTTTCATATAAGTGAAGAACGATTTTTTAGTTAACGTAAGCCGCTTGTATTTGTTGCACAAATCAGCTCAAAAATTCAACTGAATTTACGTAATCTATTCCGCTTGCTTCAGCGCAGAGTTCATCAGTGGTGCTATTGCCAAGCATCAGTAAATCACGCCGTTGCAAACCATGTTCCTTCAATAGTAAATGAATGCAGTCGGGCTCAGGTTTGGGCGCTGTTTCTGCTGTGAAGTAGCAGGTTAAATAGGGTTCGAGGTGATGCCATTCCACCTGTTTAATTTTGTTTAACTGCTGTACCGGTTTACCGTTAGTAACCAAAAATATTTTTTTACGGTCTACTACAATATCCTGCAACAGCGTAAGCATATTTTGGTATAACAATAACTTTAACGGCAAATGGACGCTATCCATTAAGGCGTTAAAACCTTCACGATATTTATCTTCAAGCTTAAATTTTTGTTGCACGGTATCAAAAACAGCAGCTGCGCCCCGCTCCTGGTAAGCTTGGGTCATCAGGTTCACCAATACCTTTGCGTCCAACAATTCGGTGTACTCCAGCATGGAAGCAAAGAGATAGTACACCTGAAAAAGGTAATCTTTTTCAGGATACAGCACATTATCCAGTTCAAAAATAAAAGCCTGCTTGCGCTGGTCAATATCGTTGTAAGTCATCAGTGCGGTAATTTAATTGGATTCCATATTCGGCAAACAGAAGTTCGGCTTCTTTCAACAAGGCGGCTTCGTCGGGGTCAAGTAGATAGAGGCTTTCGATTTGCTTATCGAGGCACAAGGTTAACATTAAATGTGCATACGATGCACTTTGCGGCGATGGCAGTTGCAGCAACAGACCGGAAGCCAGCATGGGCGCCGGCAGTTCGCGGTAGTCGCCCAGCAAAATTTGAAATGAGCCCAGTTCCTTTTTTAATTGGTAGGCCTTGGCCGATGATGCACCTGTAATTAAACTATACACAGCAGATATAAAATTCTATTGAGCAATCATTCCATCCTTCATCAAAATTTTACGATCAGAAAGGTTAGCCAGATCCTCGTTGTGGGTTACAATAATAAAGGTATGCTTAAACTCATTGCGCAGCTCTACAAAAAGTTCGTGCAGTTCACGCGCGTTGGCCGAATCCAGATTGCCTGAAGGCTCATCGGCCAGCAACAAGGCCGGGCGGTTAATTAAGGCACGGGCCACTGATACCCGCTGCTGCTCGCCGCCCGAAAGTTCGCTGGGTTTGTGCTGCATCCGCTCGCCCAAACCTAAACGCCTCAATAAAAATTCGGCCCGTTTTTCGGCTTCTGCTTTCGAAGTTCCTGCGATAAAGGCCGGGATACATACATTCTCAATAGCATTAAACTCAGCCAGCAGGTGATGAAACTGGAATACAAAACCTACCTTACGGTTACGAAACTGGCTCAATTGTTTTGCTGATAGACTGCTCAGTTCCGTATCATCATAAAAAAGCTGACCGGAATCGGGCTTATCTAATGTGCCCAAAATATTTAGCAGCGAGCTCTTACCCGCGCCCGATGCACCTACGATGCTTACAATCTCGCCCTGCTCTACTTCCAGGTTTACACCTTTTAAGATTTGCAGGCTGCCGTATGATTTTTTGATGTTGAGCGCTTTAAGCATAGCGCAAATGTAAGGAACGCTGTTTTAAATTCATCTCCTATGGTTAAGAATATAGCCATTTGTTGATATGCCGAAACATTTGATAACTTTATGCATCAATCAATCATGAAATACCATCTCTCCCTTTTGCTATCTTGCCTTATAGCTTTCACACATTCGCTTCATGCTCAAAAAATTAAGAAAATAAAAGGAGAAGTGAACGGTGAAGCATACGAATTTTACGAGTTGCAGCCTCTTGTTGCGGTAAAGGGCTTAGTGTTGCTACTTCCGGCTGCGGGCGAAAAACCAAACAGTATTTTCAAGAAAACACAATTACCCCATTTGCTGGCGGCTAAAGGATATGTAGTGATTGCCCCTAAAGTGCATACGCTGTTATATGCCGATGATTACAGTATAGAAGTGCTCAACCAGATTATAACTGCTCAAACTCAAAAGTATCAAGTAACCAATTATATGATTGGCGGACTGTCATCGGGCGGAGCTGTGGCCACCCGGTATGCCGAATGTGTGATAGCAAAAGGCAACAGCAGTGCTTTAAAAGGCTTGATTGTGATTGATGCGCCGCTGGATTTGGAACGGATATATCATTCGGGCGAACGCGAAATCAATTACCCTTGCGCCGGCATCATTAAACAACAGGGCTACCAAATTAAAACACAACTTGACGGCGCCTGCAGCGGGCCGCCTGCACAACGACAAGCTAAATACATACAGCTATCGGCCTATACAGCGAGTGCTGCTGATGGCGGCAATGCCCGGTATTTGAAGCACCTGCCGGTAAGATGGTATACCGAGCCCGACTTAAACTTTGTAAGAAAGACCTACTGCCAGGACATGCAACTCGCCGATTTGAATTCTACTGATTTAGAAAGCCTGAACGCATTTTTGCAAAAAGCTGGCAACACACAATCAACTTATATCGCTACGCAAGGACGGGGTTTTCATAGTTGGAATATCATTGATGCAACCGAGTGCGCGACTTGGATGGAAAGCACCTGTAAGTGATGAATAAATGAAAACGAAAATCGCTATTTATCTTGTATTGTCCACTTCGGCACATAACCTATGCGATCCTCGAACTTGATTTTATAATACAGGCCGCCCCGCTCCAGTACAGTTACTTTAGAATTGCTGGGGATGGTCGCCATAGTTTCAGCGTTGTAGCTGGCTGTTTCGCGCATTTTAATTACGCCAGTTTCATTGCTTTTTATGTAGGTGGTATACAAGTACTCGGGCTGATTATTTGGCTTGGCTGTAGCCAACACTGGGCTGTTAATAGCATCGGCTACTCTTGCCGGCTGTTGCTGAATGGACTTGGGTGCGTCTACCGTTGCAGGTGCAGGCTGTGCTACCGATGTTGCCTTGCTAATAGCAGGCACAGTTTGAACCGGCGTTGCTTTATACCTGCTCTTTTCAACCGCAATAACCGGAGTTGCCTTTTTTACGGGTGATGAAACCGACCAGGTTTTCCATTTGGCGGTGTGCTCTTTCCGCTTGTGGTGCTTGACTGCATGTATAGGCGTTTCGTTTACAGTAGCTAACAACTGCCTGTTTACCTCAATGGTTTTATGACTATTAATGGCTTTGTACACAAAATAGCCGAATACGAATGCCAGCACTATTAAAACCATAGTGAGTACACTGTTTACCCCTTTAGTGGTAGAATAATAGCGCTTAATTTTGCGCCTTTCAGATGCAGACGCTTGTTTGAGGTTTACAAACGTGGCATCGTATTTCCGCCGCTTCAAAGGGTCGCTCAATACACCATAGGCTTCCAAGATTTCATTGTAACGGTTGGCAAAAAACTGATCCTGGGCGTTCAGTTCGGGGTTAAACTTATCAGATAGCTTTTCGTAAGCAATCCTGAGCTCATCCGAATTGCTGTCTGTGTTTACTCCTAAAATGGCGTAGAAATCTTTCATACCCGGTAATAGCGTTGCTTTTAATATAGTATTGGATTGACATTTAATAAGATAGTTTAATTAGACTACAACATTGAAAATGATATAGAAAGTTCGCTGATGAACAGCACCGGCCCGCACTAATTAAACCCGATTGCAGCGAAAAGCCCGCAGCGAGGTACGAGTAAGGACTTGCAGCGTAAAGCGGGACTGAACTGCAGGAACAGTGCTTTACTATAATAATGGTGTTATTCATCGCGTCGTTACAAGGTACGAAGCAATCTTTCAGCACTAAGCATTAAATTGTATAGAGAGATTGCTTCGTACCTCGCCATTACGGACTATATTAACAAGAGATTGTACTATACTCCCAACTCATCATCTGCTACTTTTTATACATAAAATTCAACCTAAGTTTCATAAGTACAACTGAAATTGTAGATTTACCGCAAATTCTTCAGAACACATGAATATTCACGAATATCAGGGTAAAGCCATTCTTAAAAGTTTTGGCGTACGGGTACAGGAAGGCATCGTAGCCGATACTGTGGAACAGGCTGTTGAAGCTGCCCAAAAAATGAAAGAAGAGTACAACTCGAGCTGGGTGGTAGTTAAAGCCCAGATACATGCCGGCGGTCGCGGTAAAGGCGGCGGCGTTAAGCTGGCTAAAAACCTGGATGAAGTGAAAGAAAAAGCTTCGCAGATTTTAGGTATGCAGCTGGTAACCCCACAAACCGGCCCCGAAGGTAAAAAAGTACATAAAGTGCTGGTTGCTCAGGATGTATACTATCCTGGCGACAGCGAAACCAAAGAGTTTTACATGAGCGTATTGCTGGACCGTGCCAAAGGCCGCAACATCATCATGTACTCAACCGAAGGTGGTATGGACATTGAAGAGGTAGCACACTCTACCCCTCACCTGATTTTCAAAGAGGAAATTGATCCGGCTGTAGGCCTGCAAGGTTTCCAGGCACGTAAAATTGCCTTTAACTTAGGTTTATCAGGTAATGCCTTTAAGGATATGGTGAAATTCATTACTGCTTTATACAAAGCTTATGATGCTACCGATTCTTCTCAATTTGAGATCAACCCTGTACTGAAAACCTCAGACGATAAAATTTTAGCCGTTGACGCCAAAGTAAACTTGGATGACAACGCTTTATATCGTCACCCTGATTTTGCTGCCCTGCGCGACACCAATGAGGAAGACCCAATGGAAGTAGAAGCCAGCCAAAGCAACCTTAACTATGTAAAGCTTGACGGTAACGTAGGTTGTATGGTTAATGGTGCCGGTTTAGCCATGGCTACTATGGACATTATTAAAATAGCCGGTGGCGAGCCTGCTAACTTTTTGGATGTAGGCGGTACTGCCAATGCACAAACTGTAAAGGCTGCTTTCAACATCATTTTGAAAGACCCGAACGTGAAAGCTATCCTGATTAACATTTTCGGTGGTATTGTTCGTTGCGACCGTGTTGCACAAGGTGTGATTGATGCTTACCAGGAAATTGGTAACATTCCGGTTCCAATCATTGTTCGCTTACAAGGCACCAATGCCGAGGAAGCAAAAACCCTGATTGATAACTCAGGATTAAAAGTTTACTCAGCCATCCTGCTAAAAGAAGCAGCAGAGCGGGTAAAAGAAGTTTTAGCTAAATAAGCTTATATAACTGATATAAAAAGGGAGCCAACGGTTCCCTTTTTTGTTGAAAAAAGAATGACATTAAAATTATATGTTTAAACATGTAATTGATTTACATTTGCATCATACTTTAAAACAATAAATAATTATGGCAACTAAATGGAATTTAGACCCCATGCACTCAGAAGTGCAGTTCAAGGTAAAGCACCTGGTAATTTCTACAGTAACCGGTTCATTTAAAAAATTTGAGGGTATCGCCATCAGCGAAGGTGAAAATTTTGATAATGCTGAAATTGATTTTTCGCTGGATGTGGAAAGCATTGATACCAACCAAACTCAACGCGACGAGCACTTGAAAAGTGCTGAGTTTTTTGATGCAGCTAATTATCCAAAAATTACGTTTAAATCTACGTCTCTTACTAAACTGAGCGACGACGAATATACTTTAACTGGTAACCTGACCGTAAAAGACGTAACCAAACCGGTTACCCTGAAAGCAGAATACGGCGGCTCAGCTACTGATTTTTACGGCAACATGAAAGCCGGCTTTGAAGTAACCGGTACCATTAACCGTAAAGAGTTCGGCTTAACATGGAGCGGCATCACTGAAGCAGGCGCCATTGTGGTAGGCGAAGATGTGAAGTTGACTATGAACGTTCAGTTCGCTAAAGAAGCGTAATTTTTGATGTCGAATTTTGAAGGTTCGATTTCGGATTTTAATCGTTACAACAAAACCTATTGTTTGGATTGATATACAAATGATTCATTTAATTTTTACAAAGGCTGTTTATTTTAAACAGCCTTTGTTTTTTCACCACATCAAACATTATCGCTTCATTTATTCTTATTCTCACATCCGAAATCAAACGTCCGAAATCCGAAATTCATCTATGTTACTCAGAATATATCCCGAAAATCCTAACCCCAAAGCTATTCAACAAGTGGCAGAGGTATTGCGCAAAGGCGGACTGATCATCTACCCTACCGATACTATTTATGGTTTGGGATGCGATATTACCAATCACCGCGCCATCGAAGCTATTTGCCGTATCAGGGGTATCAAGCCTGAAAAGGCCAATTTTTCTTTTATATGTTACGATTTAAGCCATATTGCCGATTATACCAAAACCATTGATAACGGTGTTTTCCGGGTGATTAAGAAAGCGTTGCCGGGGCCATTTACTTTTATATTTAACGCCAGCAACCAAGTACCCAAACTTTTGAGCTCGAATAAAAAAACGGTGGGTATACGGGTACCGGATAATGACATAGCGCGTGAAATTGTGCGGGTATTGGGCAACCCGATTCTTTCCACTTCAATACGCGATGAGGACGATATTATCGAATACTCTACCGACCCGGAACTGATTTATGAAAAATACCGTGATTTGGTAGATATTGTGATTGATGGCGGTTATGGTGATAATGTGCCTTCAACCGTAGTAGATTGTACTTCCGGCGATTTTGAAATTATACGCGAAGGCAAAGGTGATTTAGAGGCTTTTCTTTAAAAAATACAAGTTCTGAACCATAATTGCAGTTAATCCAGCTGCTATCTGGTAGCATAAGTAAAGCCATCCTTACAAATTTATTGTAGCAAATTTCAATTCACTGGATTAACTAAAATTGACACCGGTTCTGGCCTAATAAATACAAACCTGTGCAAGTACGGAAAATTATGGTGACAGCTGCATGAAACAGTTAAATCATAACATTTTACTTGTCAATTGGGTTACTCCCTTTTATAAAGGTGCATTAGTTAGCAGACTTCATTTAAATTAAAAGAATATACCAAACAACCGGTGACGCCTTTTGGGTTTCCGCCTCACGGGTGGTGTATACTTACGGGTAGAAGCCGATGAAACCTTTGCCTTCAGTTTTTTGGCAGCGGATATAGGCGTTTCTGTTTCGAAAGGTTTAATACCCGGCAAAGCGGAATGCAATGCCGTGCCATACGATATTTTGTAAGACACCGGGGCCGACGTATGGCTTAAACGCGCATGCCGGTTTGCCAAACGGGCAAATACAATCACAAAACCTACCATAGCCACCACCAGCAGTACAAACGCATAGCGCGAGATATGAATAATGGATGATTTTAATTCAAATGTACCCTTGGTTGGATTAAATGTTCCGCCAGCTCTTACCAACATGGATTGCAGGGAAGCCAGCTTGGCATCCTGTGCCAGTTGCTGCTGCTGGTAATGGCTAACCATAGATTGCAGCCTTTCATTTTCGCTCTGCAATACCGGAACATTGGTAGCAGAAGCAACATTTTCAACCTGTATGGTATCTTTTACGGGCACAAGCGCCGGCACGGCTGCTGTGGTTAAACTGCCTTGCGCAACGGCTTCTTGTAAGGCCATGCCATCCGCATAGCGGTCGGTCGGGTTTTTACTCAGGCATTTATAAATGATATCCAGTAACCAACCGGGCACTGTCATTTCTCTTTCCAGCTGTGCTTCGTTCCAATCGGCAGGCAAATGTTGCCGCCGGTAATCAAGCACATCCGGCACAGCGGCTTCCATGTGTGATAGCATCACGGTGTTGCGGGCGGTTTCACTGTGCCCTTCCAGTACAAAGGGTACCCGGCCTGCCAGCAATTCATACAATACCACACCATAACTGTAAATATCAGTTTGGGGCAGCATCTCCCCCTGATTTTGCTCGGGGGCCATAAATTCAATGGCACCGGCATGGCGCAGGCTGGTACGGCGCTGTTCCTCATTCATTAAAGCCAAGCCAAAATCAAGCAGCACATAATTGCCGCTTCGGGTATTATAGCGTACGTTATTGCTTTTGATATCACCGTGAAAAACCCCTACACGGTGGCAGTGGGCAAGTGCAGAAGCCAACTGATCGGCTACTTTAATCACCTCACGTACCGGGAAAATCTCAGGATGCGGTGCTTGCAGTAGCTCGCATAAATCTGGCCCCTCAATGTACTCCATCTCAATGTACGGGAAGGAGCCGCTTTCGGTTAAGCCTGAGCTGAGTATTTTAACTACGTACGGTGAAGCCTGTTCGTTTACCTTGTAGAGTTTCTCTACCTCATTCTGAAAGCTGCGGTAATTTTTATCATCCGAACTTTCGTTGTAAATGGGCGTAGGCAGCATTTTTACAGCGGTGTAAATGCTGGCTTGCCTGCGGCCTTTATATACCGAACCCTGGCCGCCGGTTTTCATGGCGCCTAAATTCTCTAAACCTTCTACTATCGTAAATACTTTTGCCATTTACGCGTTTTCAGGTTGGTAACTAAACTCAACTACAGCCGACTCACCCAGAATAATCTGGTCGCCTTCGGCCAGATGATATCCTATATCAGTAGCATGCAGCTTAACCAGCTCTTCTGTTTTGGCCGAGCGTATTTTGATTTTATTGCGGGGCGGAACACCACCTTCATCAGCATACAATACAAAGCAAGCGGCTTCGTTGTCCCACTCAATATGCGCATGCTGACGGCTGATATACTTGTTTGCCTGGTTGGATGAGTCGGAAGGAAAGGCAATCTGATTGGTACGAAAAAATCCATCCGCAGCCTGTGCTTTACGGTCGCGGCCAATATTTACTTTTTGTGGTCCAGATTTCAATGTGTATTCCTGCTGTTCGGCCTCTCCGTTTAAGATACGGATATATGCCGTTGCCGTATGCTGAATAAAATGCTTATTGGTTTTAATAAACAATGCGGCATCCAGATGAGGTGCCTGTACAGCTTCGGGCGGAAACTCATTTTCACTAATAATCTCCAGTGTCCAGTTTTCAGGCAAGCCGAGGTCATAATCATCGGCAATTTTCTGAATTTCCTGCCTGAAATGCTCCTGTTCATCTGCGTAAACTGCAGCCTCATATAAATGCTTATCTGCCTCATCAGCAGCTACAAACAGGCAAAGGCCTTTAATGTAATTACCTTCACCACCTTCGGCTTTTTGTAATTCATCTTTTATAAACCGCAATAATGCATGGCGTATGCCCTTAATATCGGTAGGCCGTTCATCGGCATTGCTCCTGAAAAAATTGAACATGGAAGTGATAATCTATTTATGCTGAAAGATGCGCTTCAATATATAAACCTATAAAGGAATGAGCAACAAAAGGGTTTATAAAAATTGTATTTATACTTTTAAAGTTGTCACTTTCATTAGCGACAGTATTAAAATTATAAACCAACTTAACAAACAACTTTGTCATTGCGAGCGATAGCGTGGCAACCGCACGGCGGCATCTGCGTCTCTGTATAGCAAGCGGTTGCCACGTCGTTCCTCCTCGCAATGACAATAATTTACAAGTGGCTAGCTTTGCATGTTAATTCTACGGTTCGAAACAACAACTATTTACCAGTACTTCTACTCCAATCCCTGCACTTCGCTTATGCTCTTGATATATTTCTTCTGCAACAGGTACGGAATTACATGCTCACCGGCCAGCTTCACCGCATCAGACGAGCCCTTGGTGGCTTCAATACGCACGCAGACCACCAAATTGCCTTTTCCATCAGGTTTGGGTGCAAAAAATACGTACCAGCCATCATTAATTTCCTGCCCTTTCCATATACGCTCGGGGGTACCGGTTTTACCGGCTACGGCCAGCTTAAGCGTGTACACTTTGGGGGCGCTCTGTTCAATCATATATTTACGCATCAACTGAGCATATTGCGGGTCGTTGGCTATCTTCACACCCTGTTTTACGGCTACTGCCGAGTCGCTTACCTTTAGCACATATCGGTTAGGCATCAGCACACCATTATTGGCAATACCCGCAGCTACACGGGCCACAGCGGCCGGGGTAGCAATCAATCCACCCTGCCCCCATGCCATGCCCGATATCCCTTTTGCCCTGGTTTTACGGATGTTGTTTGGATTGTAGCGCGGTTTGGTATTAAACTCTGTTTTGCGCCATAAGGTACGCCATTTATCCTCCTGCGCCTGGCTCAGGCTTTGGCGTCCATAATAATAACCACCTACCCCATGCAGAAACATACCGGTTTTTAGGTACAATGTAGCCATCTGCTCTTCCAGATGCTGTTCATTTGCCAGTTTGATGAAGTACACGTTATTCGATTTGGCTACGGCACGTTCAAGGGTAATGTTTCCGGTTTCGTCGGGCTCCAGGCCTTTGGTGCGTATGCGTTCGGCTGTACTTACATGATAAGTTTGCCGGGCTGCCGCCATGCCCAATTTATTAAACGAAGCCAACGAGGTGACCAGTTTAGCTGTGGAACCAGGTTGTGTAGCGTAAGTAAACCCTAAATCGGAAGTGGTCATCCAGCCGGCCAGTTGGTTTTGCTCGGCATTGGTCATGGTCAGTTGCTCCCAGTTATGAACCGGCGGCAACGGGTACATGGAAGAGGCCAGCACATCGCCGGTATTGGATTCCATTACCACAACCGATACCCGGTTATCCTGCAACGAAGTATCAGCTGCAATAGAATGCTGTATCTGCGCTTGCAAACCTGCATCTACAGTTAATTGTACATTGCGGTTACGGTTACGGAACGAATCAACCTTGGCACTATTGATACCAGCCAGCAGCAGGGGCGCAATAGCGCTGTAATCTTTTTTCACCACGGTCATCTCGTGTACACCACGTGGCAGGAAGCGATTTTCTTTATAGCGGTTAGCTGTTACATCGTAATTAGTCATCGGCATTTGGAAACCGCGCAAATCGGCCGCATGTTCATACTCGGCAAAGTAGCCGTTGGGGCTGCCATTGAATACGCCGGTATTGTTATCACCTACCCAAAAGAAAGTTTCGGCATCAAAAGGATAATAACGGTCGAGGCGTTTGTGTTGTGCTGAGTCCAGATCATAATTCGGCATACCTGCGGCCTTTAATTTATTTAACTGCTGGCGGATAAGTTCTGGCTTGCTGGTAGCTAATATCAAACCCTCACGGTCATACAAGGTACCGGCCTGCAGGCGGTTCATCAAAATGGCAATACGCGGGTTATAACTAAACATACGTGCGCCGCTACGATCGGCTACCAAAGCAGGTTGCACCACCCATTTTTTGTTATTAAACAGGTAGCGCGATACATTTACAGTAAGCAGCACCAAACCAATACAGGCAGCCAGCAATGCAGGTACCAGGTTACGGTCTTGCTGCTTGGTAATGTACCCCATCTGTACCTGCGTACCTTTTACCATTGAAGCCGACAGTAGAAAACCGGAGGCCAGCAAGTTAGCTACCAATGACGAACCACCGTAACTTTGAAACGGCAGCGAAACACCGGATAAAGGTAATGCCCCTGTAGAACCACCGGCAATGAGCAGGAACTGCACAAAGGTGGAAATACCCACCCCGGCGCACAGGTAGAAGAGGAACGGCGTACCTGTTCCGCGCCCTACGATGATACCCCGGTGAAGATATATTAAGAAGAGCACGAATATGCAGACGATACCCGTCCAGCCGAAATCTTCGCCCATGGAGGGCAGTATCATGTCGGTATGTGCCTCGGGTATGGTTTTGGCAAAGCCCTCACCTATGCCCTGGCCGGATACGCCACCGCTCGACATGGCCCACAGGCCGTTGGCCACCTGGTCGCCACCATAAACTTCATTGTTCCAGGCATCCTGCCAGATAGCCTTGCGATCGGTTAACCGTTGTACCGGGCCGGGAAATGCTTTACCCAAGTAAGGGATTTGGTCAATAGTGACAAACGCCGCCATAATTACCAGTGCTATCACAGCCGATTCACTCAGTTGCCGGCGCTGGAACAGCATCATTAAACCTACAATAAAAGCGGTTGCCAATGCGGAGTACCACACGTTCTTTAGTATCCAGGAAGCGATAATGTATATCACTATGGCGCTTACCATAAACATAAAATCGCCACGGGAAAAAGAGAACAGGATGATAAAAGTAAAGCATACCACCATGGCCGGGCCCAAATCACCCAGTAAGAGAAACAGTAACAGCGTTACTAAAATGGCAATTAAAGCAAACGAAAAAAACGACCAGCGTTTACCCCAGGTGGTATATTCGCTGATCAAGCGCTCATTCGCGGCGAAAAAGCCGGCCAAAAACAAGATGATCAGATACTTTACAATCTCACTTGGCTGAAAGCCCAGCAGGTTTACTTTCACACCGCTGCCCTCAGGGCCGGTACCGAATGCAATAGTAAGCATGAGCAAACCCACTGCACCAGCCACCCAGGGCCAGCCATTGGCCGCACTGCGAATGTTATTGAATATCAGCAAACGATAAAACCGAGAATCGGGCGTGAAACGGCGCAGCGGCAGGAACAGCAGCACGCATAAACCGAACAGACCGATGCCCAAGTATGACAATGAATCGCGCGCCAGGAAACGGTCGCGAAGCGGATCCTGCAAGCTGAGCATTGTTAAGAATGCCATGCCAATGAGCAGCATTAATACGGGCAAAATTACCTGATCGGCAGTGCTGAATTTGAGGGAAAGCAGCAGGTGCACAATCAAAAACCCGGCAAAGAAACAGGCTACAATGAGCCAGAAACCTTTATTAAATTCTTCGGGTGTACGAACAATTAGTGTCTTTTCCTTTTTCAGGATGTTAAAATCGCGTGTGGAAAGCAGGCGAATGGTATGCGGCGATTGGTTAAAAGTAAACTCAACATCTTCATCCAAACCTTCTACCCCTTGCGATGAACCAAACTGGTATCCGGGCTGCATAGGCAACACTTTGTAAGCTTTGCCTGCAGGTAAGTGCTCAAAAGCAAAACGGCCATCGGCCCCGGTACGGGCAAAAGCCGTAAGCGTTTGCAGGTGCCGGTTGCCGCTACTGTCCGGAACGTAGGTTTTTACCAGCGAGGGTGAAGTTTCACCTTTGAGCTGGGCCGCACCTTCCAGGTCATCGGTATACAAACTATCCTGCGGCAATATCATTTCTAACCTTACCAATACGCCCGGGACAGGTGCTTCCTCATGCACAATCTGGCCTTTTATGCCATACTTGCCCAAACTCACATCTACACTGGCGGGTAACGATGGCGGGTTCTTTTGCTCCTGCACAAAACGCACGGAATCGGCTCCGGTATAGCCTAAAAGTGACCGCGAAGCCAGTACCCTTTTCTGAAACGATTCTCCGCCGCTGGCATAAGCCTCATTGGCATTTACCTCATACCTGCGCTTGTTTAATTCGCCAATATTGTCAATCTTCTGGCCAACATTCATTTTTGAAGCTACTGTAGCTTCAATCAGGCTGATGTCTTTTTTATCTTCAAAGTAATACCCCTTTTGCAGCAAAGCTTTCAAGTGCGCTGCAGGGTCGGCGGCATTCAGGTTCACTATGGTGCCCTCTTGCAAACGCTTAGGCACATCGGCAAAGCGCTGTTGCAGTACGCCGTAAAGCTTAAAAAACAACAGGCCTAACAATATCGAAATCAGTAATAAAAAGAGGCGTTCTTTGCCCCGGCCGGGTGCAGCAATTTTAGCGGTTGGTTCCATGCGGCGGTTTAGCAGTTGTTGTAGATGCGGTATCAGCAATATAGAGTAGAGCCGGAATACGGGTGGAAACCGGCTGGGTTGCAGTAAAGGCGTAATTTACCTGCACAGGGTAAGCACAATTTAAAAACCTTACATGCTGTAATTGCAGTGCAGTATTTACAGCAGCTACACCCGTGCTGAAACCATTAATGGTTATACCATTTAATACGATGCACTTGCAAACCGGCCCCAATTTAATGGCTGGCCCGGCGTAAGCCGTATCGCGCTGAAGTGTTAAGTTTCCTTTAATTAACAAGGTGTCTTTATTGATTTTCAGTGTATCACTAAGCAATACCGGTTGTGCAAAATCAGAAGTTGTAATCAGCAGTGTGTCGCCTTTTAAATTGTTAATAGTGTCCTGAAGCTTTTGTTCAGCGGCATTGCGCTGTTTTTGTACCGGTTTATCTGCCTGATTAGCAGCTACCTGTGGTTTCGGTTGGTGTTGATTTTGCCACCAGAACCATCCGGCTACAGCTAAAAGCACTACACATAGTATAGATAACAGCGTAATTAGGCCACTATTACTTTTATGTTGGACAGCAGGCTGAACAGGGGCTGGTGGAACTGCTGGCTGCTTTTCAGGACCGGCAGATACGGTGCTGGTACTTTCTGGTTGTACACTGTTAGTAACCGGCATTGTGGCTTGGGCCTGCTGCGGCTTTTTGTAATTGTGCACCAATACTACAGTTACATTATCGCGCCCGCCATTGCGGTTTGCAGTTTCAATCAGTGTACGGCATTTGTTAGCCAAATCGCCGTTATTGGAAACGATATTGGTGATTTCCTGCTTGTCTACCATATCGGTGAGGCCATCGCTGCAAATCAACAGCACATCGCCGGGCAAAAACGGCGACTGGCCGGTTTCTATGTAATTCTTTTCGGTAGTTAACGTGGCATGGAAGCCCAGCGCCTTGTTAATTTCGTTGCGCTTGGGGTGCTGCATGGCGGCAGTTTCGGTAAGCCGACCCGAATCTTCCAGAAATCCCACAAAAGAATGATCCTGCGTAATCTTAATCAGCGACTGATCGCGCAGCAGGTATAAGCGGGTATCGCCCACGTGGGCATAATAAAACTGGTTGTTTTCAATATCTACCAACGCGGCTGTAGCTACGCAAGCCATTTCTTTTAACTGCGCATCTTTTTGCTTACGCTGATAGATCTGGCCATTGGCCTGTTCAAAAGCACTGATTAAAGCCTGCTCTACATTGGCAGAGTTCGCTGAAAGCTGCTCGATGAATTGGGTGCGGGCAATTTCGGCAGCAATTTCACCGCCGTCATATCCGCCTACTCCATCAATTACTGCAGCCAGAATAAAGCGGCCGTTTTGTACCTGCTGGGTTATAAAAGTATCTTCGTTGTTGGTACGGACACGCCCGGTATCTGTTAATCCGAAAAAATGATTATCCATTGCGTTTACCGGATTGTTTAATATCTATAAAATGAGCCGCCAGCAATATTGCTGCAATTACCAGCAAGCCGATTGATAATAATTGTGAAGAAACCATACGCTAAGCTTTAAACAAGTTTACACCGATGATGCCATTGAGTAAAATGCGTGAGTTAACGGGCAACTCTACCCATCGCGGAGCATTCACATCACTTCGTTCCACTACGTTCTCGTTCAACGTAGTCATCTCGCCAAAGGAAGCCAGATAAAATTTGCCGTCGGCTTTGTTATAACGTATGCTGAGGTGAGGCACGTTCACCCACTCGGTAGGGATTCGGAATATGTGTGCGTCATGCCGGGTTTCTTCTTTGCCCGATACAATAATTTCCTCATCTTTCATTAAGTATTCCATCTTCAGGCCCGAGCGTTGCTGCTCGGGGAATATAGTTTCCAGCCGGGCATAGATGCCTGATGATTTAGAATTATCCGGTTCAATTTCCAAATCACCCTCGTAAGGCAATTCGTAGTAGCCTTCGCTGTAATAGGTAAAGCCTTTCAACACATCATGGTTTACATCAAAGGTTTGGGCAATACCCGTTTGGCGCGGAATGAAGGTAACCCGCAGGTTATCATCCTGCTGATTGTTATTATCTGGCAGCAGTTTACCAATAAACCCTTTATCGCCCCTGGCGTAATCGGGGTGCGAAACCAGCCGGAACACCCATTTAGAACCTGACGGTGCAACTGTTTTTCCTTCCTCGCGATAGCTGCGCAGTATTTCGTAAAACTGCTTTACCGACTCCTGCACAATAAGACCGAAGATACCCTGCTTGTTTTGCATAAACTCATGGTAATCTTCGGCGTTGAAGCTGATGATAAACTCGTGGTAAAAAACTACCCGGTTAGCAAAAGACAACTGGGCAATAGAATCCTTAAATTTTTCTACAATGTATTGATAGATGCTGTCGGGCGTTAACCCGGCAGGCGCTTTGGGCTTAGCCCGTTCTTCGTTGGTTAAAAACCAGTCCTGCACGCCAATGCGCTGCCAGAAATTGGGTTTTGCTTCCATAAGTAATATTTTCGGTAAAGGTGAATATCAATTAATATACATCAGCATCGGCACTCTCATCGGTTGAAGGTGCAGTGCTGGTACTAGTGCTATCGCCGGTTTCTTCCTGCAAGGTATCTTGGTTTTGCCGCTTACGCTGCAACTCACGGTTACGCTTAATGACTGAATCTATCGCCTGTTGCGCATTATTTACAGCCGGCTTGCTTTCTGTATCAGTTGGCGGAGCCGAATTGTTGTAATTACTCTCCATTTGCGGCGCCTGGGTGTTACCAGTACCAGCAGTATCAGTTTGCTGTGTCGCTGTCGTATCTGCACCTGTTTCAGCCCCGGTACTGCCCTGGCGTTTAAAGAATAAAGCGTAGCCAGAAAAAACCATGAATATGATGAGCAATGCTATCAGACCGGTAAATACCGGTCTGGACATATATACTCTTGAGGTGCTGAACTCTGATATCCGGTCCTGCTCCATATCCTGCTTTTCCTGCTGATATTGGTTAACCAGGTTTTGCAAACGCTCATTTTCCTGCAGCAATGCTCCAGGTTCGGCAGCGCCGGAAGTTATAGGTTGCGGAATAGAACTTTGCGGAACAGGCACTGTACCACTCAGGGCCGCTTCTGCCGCCGCCAGGCTACCACTGATGACGGCCTCCTGTAGCTCCATGCCATTAGCGTACCGGTCCATCGGATCCTTGCTCAGACATTTGCTAATAACGTTTAATAACCACGATGGTACCCGGGTTTCTTTTAAACGCAACTCTTCGGTTAAATGAGTTTTGCGCAGCTCCAGTAAGTCGGGCACCGGAGTTTCCATATGAGCCAGCATCACCTGGTTTCGGGCAGCCTCGCTGTGGTCGGCCAAAGGGAAAGGTACCTGACCGGCCAGCAATTCGTACAGGATGATGCCATAACCATAAATATCGGTTTGGGGCAGCATTTCGCCACGGCTTTGCTCGGGAGCCATAAACTCAATGGCACCGGCATGCCGCATACTGGTACGGCGCTGCTCCTCACTCATCAATGCCAGGCCAAAATCAAGCAGCACATAGTTGCCGCTGCGGGTATTATACCGTACGTTATTGCTTTTGATATCACCGTGCTGAACGCCAACCTTATGGCAATGGGCCAGCGCTGATGCCAATTGATCAGCCAGTTTAATGACTTCCCGTACCGGGAAAACTTTGGGATTAGGGTCTTGCAGCAGTTCGCATAAGTCGGGCCCCTCAATGTACTCCATCTCAATGTACGGGAAGGAGCCGCTTTCAGTTAAGCCTGAGCTGAGTATTTTAACCACGTAGGGTGAAGCCTGCTCGTTAACTTTGTGCAGCTTTTGCACTTCGTTTTGAAAGTTGCGATAATTTTTATCATCATCGCTCTGCGTTAAAACCGGTGTAGGCAACAACTTAACTGCTGTAAAAATAGTAGCCTGCCTGCGGCCTTTATATACTGAACCCTGGCCGCCGGTTTTCATGGCGCCCAGGTTTTCCAAACCTTCTGCTATGGTAAATACTTTGCTCATGTGATTTTCTATAAACCCAGATTATGAAATAATGTTAGCTGAATTTGTACATCAACTGCCAGCCTAAGTAAAAAAGGTATATAACAAACAGTTGATGTTAGGCGCTAATTTAAATTAAAGTCTACATAATCAATTTATTATGTACTTCAATTTGATTAAAGTACAATTCCTTTAAAACTTTTAGCTCTTGCAGCTACTTTTAAAGTAAAGGTTAATAATTGACCGCAGTGAACAATTTAGGCTATGAATATAAAGCATTTAATCACATCAGCCGTAACAGGGACCACCTTTATGACGCTTTTCAGCCATGTAGTTTCTGAACTTAATGATGAAAATTACAGTGAGCCCCGGTTACTCAGTTTATTATTGCAAAGAGCCATACCTGCCACGCCAGCCAAAACAGCAAAGCCTTCGGGCTGGCTGCTGCACTATGCTACCGGCACTGCTTTTAGTGCAATTTATAAGCAATACTTAAATAAAGCTGGCAAAAAGCCCAATGTAAGTAATGGCTTGGCCATGGGTGCCATAAGTGGTGTGGCTGGCATTGCCATGTGGAAATCAGTGTTTACGGCGCATCCCTGGCCACCTAAAATTTCGCATCAACGCTTTTTTGCCCAGTTATTTGTTGCTCACCTGATATTTGGCGTAGTAACGGCAGAAACCATGCGCCTGCTTGAAAAAGATACAGAGGTTTAGCTTATAAACTAACCCTCTGTATTGATATATTATTGACTGTTAATAATTTCATTGGCAACAGCCTGAGCTACCAGGTCAACCGTTTGCAATACAATAGCTTCATGCCCACCCTCAAACACCTGGCGTATGGGGATATGCTTCCCTTTAAATACTACATGAACAAACATGGTTCCTACCGGCTTTTCTTCAGTTTCGCTGCCACCGGGCATGGTTAAGCCAGTAGTTGCTACCTGAATATCTGAAGGTATGAAATCTTTCAGTCCTTTTGCCATCGCTTCAGTCACCTCAGCCGATTCAGGAGTATATTGTTCTACCAGCTCGTCAGAAACATTCAAATGGTCTTTTTTTATATCGGCATTATAGCATACCAAAGAACCGGTTAATATTTTACCACAGTTAGGCAATAATGCAAATTCAGCTATTACTCTACCAGCTGTGGCGCTTTCGGCAAAGGCAATACTTAAGCCTTGTTCGTACAACAATTTGCTGCATTTTTTTACAATTTCAGATGGCATAGGCAGAAATATGTAATCCTCGTTCTTGTTTATTAACAACAGCACCAGAGTGCCTCTTTACTATAATTACAACTTAAAAGAGTATCTGTTTAAAATAGAGTTTATAAAAAAGCGCTTTGGCAAAAGTTTACCAAAGCGCCTTTTTTATTTAGCAATATCTTTTAGCTGGCAATAGGAATGCTGGTTTGCGTTTTGCGTGCAGCTTTCATCAGGCTGTGCATTTGCAAAAAAGTATTATTCCAGCAGTTATCTTTCAGGAAGTGGTCAACATGGGCTAACCATTCTTTATCCTGCTTTTGCTGCAAAGCTTTTTCAATGCCTTCAATAAACTCTTCGTTCGTGCTGCCTATATGCACCAGTTTTTCAATACCGTATGGATGTACTACATCGCGTATAGGTGTTGATACTACAGGTACGCCTCCGGCCAGATATTCAGGCGTTTTGGTAGGGCTAATGAAACGTGTAGACTCATTGATGGCAAACGGTATTAAAGCCACATCCCATCCAGACAGATAAGCCGGCAGTTCCTGATAGTTTTTACCGCCCAAATAATGAATGTTTGGCAGCTGCGGCAATGTAGCCGGATCTATTTTTACTACCGGGCCCAAAAGCATTAACTGCCACTCGGGCTTGCTTTCGGCAATAGCCTTAATTAAATCAATATCAAACCGCTCATCAATCACGCCGTAAAAACCCATTTTAGGGCCTTTAATGCCTGCCTGATCCTGCGGCTCAGCGCCCTGGCTGCGGGCTTGACCAAAATGTGCTTTATCTATACTGCTCGGAAAGGCATGTATATTAGCGTGCTGATGCTTCTTGGCTTCATAGATGGATTGGCCACCGGTAAATACCACATCGGCTTTAGCCAGCATTCTTTTCTCCATATCCTTCAACTCAGGCGGCGCAAATTTAAAGGCCGAGAGTTCGTCCATGCAATCAAACACGGTAAGGCCTGCGGTATACTTATCAGAGAAAGACAGCGCCATAGGGGTATAATACCAGAAAGTAAACTCCTGTAAGTCTTTACCTTTTAAAAAGGCATCAAGCAAGGTAGTTAAGGCACTGTTCACTTCCTGCGGTGACAAACCCGGTTGTAAATGCGGAACGCCTACCCGCACACCTGAAGACTGCTTTTCGAAATTAAGCAAAGGTGTACTCCCCGGGGCAGCGTCAAATATAGGTTCTTCTAAAAATAAAACCTCAAAATTGCCCTGCTCGGCAAAACGGCTTAACAAATGTTGCGGCCGCTGGTAAACAAAATTCCAGCGCAGGTGCGAGAAGCATAAAATACTGCCCTTATTTCCCCTCCTATTTTCTTTCATTTAGATAGATGTTTTATTAATTGAATACTTTTGTTCCGGCTTAACCAGCTGTAAAGCTTACAGCCAATAATTTCAGGCTTTGCAACCCATTAAATGCGTAATATTTACTGATACAGGAACCGGGAACTGCAAAACAACCTTTTCGTTACATCATCATTTGATGAGAAGAAAAGCAAAAAGAAAGAATTGATATAGCCCTGTACAATGAAAATCTTCGGCGATTTACTTATTAAGTAACATCAAGCAACAGATATTGTTTAAAACAGAATGCCAAAAATGACACATAATAGAATTGTAACTGATTTTTGACAAAGCTCCTCTTAGTGAAAAAAAATAAATGCTTTATGAGTTAACATATTATTCATAAATACGTATATATCAAAAGCAAACACAACTATTAAGAATACCGGTAAATGCAGTCTTATAAATGTATATAAATTGAATAACTGCATTTTACCCACAAACCTGGGCATGGTGTAGCTGAATGATCATCACTGATAATAGGCGTTTGAACATTAATTGCTGAAAAATGTATCTTACATCAGTATTTGCCCGTTTAACCTACTTGTTTATACTTATCATACTGTGCTAAATGAACTTTCAACCGAAATGAGCCTGGAACAATTTTCAGCCGAACGGCAGGCGATGCCTGAAACCGGTATTGTGCAGCAATTACATATACTTCATACCCCTGCCGAAGAAATATATGATAACGCTGTGCAAGTGGCTGCAATGCTGTGCCAAGCTCAGGCTGCAGCGCTAATATTTTTTAACGGTAACCAAGGCTGGGTGAAAGCTAAAACCGGCATTGATATAACCGAAATTGATGATTTTGGTACGTTGCCACAACATACTACTTATGAGCAAAGCATAGGTGCCTTGTCAGTTACACATCCGCTGTTTATACAACACCGTATTTCGTTTTATATAAGCTTGCCGCTTACTGCAGCTAACGGCGAGGTAATGGCTTACTTGTGTGTAATGGATGCACAACCACTGCAGTTAAGTTTAGCACAATGGCAGGGGCTCAATTTAGCTGGGCGGCAAATTGTACTTCATTTGCAAAACCGGATAAAACTGCTGAACGATCAGTACGCACCCGAATTGCAGATTAACCGTGCGCAACTCAGTCATGTTTTTCACAATGCCATTGATGCCATTGTAGTAACCACCGCTGATAATACCATTATACAATGGAACCTGAAAGCCGAAAAGCTATTCGGCTGGAGTAGGGCTGAAATAGCAGGGCGCAAATTTGATGAAGTTTGTATTCCGCAACACACTGCCACTTATAACCAATACAAAGCCGGCAGGACAGACCAGATTAATACCGACACGATAGAGTTAACCGCCCTGAACAAAGCCGGGAAAAAATTAGAAATTAAGCTGGGCCTGTCTAACGTTGTACTTAACCAGCAGCAATATATAGTTGCCTTTGTAGGCGATATTACGGAGTACAAAGAGGTAACCAGCCGGCTCGACCGGCAAAAGGCTTTCTACGAAAATATACTGAATAAACTACCTACCGATATTGTGGTGTTTGATGCCAATCACCGGTATATGTTTGTGAACCCTGGCGCCATCAGTAATGAGGAATACCGCAAATTCATTATCGGAAAAGATGACTATGAGTATGCGGCCTACCGCAACCGCGATGCTGCCATTGCCGACCAGCGCCGGGCGCAGTTTTTAGAAGTAAAAAATACCGGCCGTGAAATGCGCTGGGAAGACAGCCTGCACAACCCGGAAGGTAAAATAATTACACACCTGCGCCGCCTGTTTCCGGTGCATGACGAGAACGGCAACCTTGATTTTGTACTCGGTTTCGGCATGGACATTACCGAACGTAAAACACTGGAAGAAAAGCAATCGGTGCTGGTTAAACAACTTTCGGCACAAAATGCACAACTGGTTGATTTTTGCAATATAGTTTCGCATAACCTGCGCGGGCCGCTGGTAAATATGTCTATGCTTGTGCAGTTTATAAAAGAGACGGATGATATTGAGGAGCATAGATTTCTGATTTCTAAACTGCAGCCGGTAATTGATAACCTTCACACCACCTTTAATGAACTGGTAGAATCCATACAGATCAAGCAGGATGTGGAAATACAGTCAGAAAAAATATATCTTGAAGATTGTGTAAAAAGAACACTGGAGGGATTGGACCCCGAGATCAGCAAAACCGGGGCTGTGATAGAAACTGACTTTCAAGAGGCAGCTACTTTATACTATCCGCCTAAGTATCTGTTTAGTATATTTCATAATTTAATAGGTAACTCGCTCAAATACCGCTCGCCCGAACGAAAACCTCATATTCGTATCGGTACCAAAAGAGATAATGGCACGGTTATCCTTTCGGTTAGTGATAACGGTTTAGGGCTGGATATACAGAAGCATAAAGATAATTTGTTTAAAATTGGCAAAGTTTTCCATCGGCACCCCAATGCCAAAGGCTTTGGTTTATTCATGACCAAAACCCAGGTTGAAGCCATGGATGGGAATATTTGGGCCGAAAGCGTACCCAACGAGGGTACTACTTTCTTTGTAGAATTTAAAAACCAGCATATATGAAATCGTTAACAAATGTTTTTGTTATTGATGATGACAAAACCTTTGTTTTCCTGACTAAGAAAATCATTCAGTCTGCACCCTATGCAGTGAAAATTGAGGAATTTAATGATGGGCAGCAGGCCATTGACTACCTGCGGCAAAATGCAGGTAAGCATGATATGCTGCCTGATGTAATATTTTTAGACCTCAGCATGCCGGTAATGGATGGCTGGGAGTTTATTAACGAATACCAGCACCTGCAGCCCAGTATTGCAAAAGATGCCAGACTATACATTGTTTCCTCTTCCATATCTCCGCATGATATTGAGCGATCAAGGCACCTGGAGGTGGTTGCTGATTTCATCATCAAACCCCTTGTAAAAGGGAAATTTGCAGAAATTGTGGAAAGCCTGCCATCTCACTAAACCTGTTCCATTTATCAAAATCAACAGCACACGCATCAATTTAATTATACAATCGCTATGTTCAGTCATCAATCGGTTAACCTCGACGTATTGAGGCAGCGCGCATACAACCTGCGCTGGGCAACCGTGCCCGAAGATGTTATTCCGTTAACTGCCGCCGACCCCGACTTTCCGAGCGCACCAGAAATAGCAGAAGCGATTATTAAGTTTACCAAAGACCGTTACCTGTGCTATGGCCCGCCTACCGGCTTGCCTGAATTTAAAACCACAGTAGCAGATTTTTTTCAGCAAAAACGCAATGTTCCGGCCAATCCGGCCTATACTATGCCGGTTGATACTGCCGCTTTTGGCATTTATGTAACCTGCAAAGCCTTTTTAAAGCCGGGCGATGAAGCCATCATTTTTGATCCGGTTGACTTTCTGTTCCGTTATTCTACAGAAGCGGTAGGTGCTACGGCCATTCCTTTCGCCATTGCGCCGGGCACCGATGTAGTTGATTTTGGCGAACTGGAGAAATTGATTTCGCCCCGCACCCGTATGGTGTGCCTGTGCAACCCCCTTAACCCCACCGGCAAAGTATTTACAGCTGCCGAGCTTACCCAATTGGGTGAAATTGCCTGCCGGCATAACCTCATTATTTTATCTGATGAGATATGGAGTGATATTATCTTCACCCCGCATACGTATACCAGTATTGCATCCCTAGGCGAAGAAATCAGAAACCGTACGGTTATTGTTACAGGTTACAGTAAATCATACGGTTTGGCCGGCTTGCGTATTGGCTCGGTGGTATGCCCTACCGAGGAGCTTTTTCAGCAATTATACGCAGCATCGCTGCACATGTCAACCATACATGGCGCCAACGTACTGGGGCAGGTGGCCGTAATTGCCGCTTTAACCCAATGCGATGACTGGCTGAAAAATTTTGTGAGCCACCTGCAAAACATGCGCGATTTATGTGTAGCACAGCTCAATGCCCTACCCGGCGTTAATTGCATAGCCCCCGAGGGCTGTTATGTAGCCTTTGCCAATATTACCGGCACGGGTAAAACCAGCGCCGAAATGCAGCAGCTCTTGTTTAACGATGCCAAAGTAGCCGTTGTGCCCGGCCTTAAACAATGGTTTGGCGAGGGTGCCGAAGGCTATATCCGCCTTTGCTTTGCCACTTCTGATACGATATTAACTGAAGCGCTTTCAAGAATTACCCATACCCTAAAATCTGCATCATGAAAGTTGTAATTATTGGCGGTGGCATTGCCGGCCTGACCCTCGGCGCCCTGCTGCACGACCGTAGCATTGAGTTTAGCATCAGCGAACGCAACCTCATGTCGCCTTCGCACGGCCATGCTTTTTTAATGCATACCGATGGCCTTGCCATACTAAACGAACTAAGCACCGAACATCAAATTGATTTGCCCGGCAATTATCTGGACACTTATCGCCTTAGCCGGCCCGACGGGCAGGAGATTAAGCGGGTGCCTTTACTCTCGTGGAAGAGTATCAAACGGCAGGATATGCTTCATTTTTTAACGTCACTAGTTCCCAAAGGAAGTATCATTCCCGGCAGGCAGTTTTCGCATTTCAATTATGAGAACGGTAAAGCTGTAGAGGCCGTGTTTATGAACGGAGATGTGGAAAGAGGTGACTTGTTCATCGGTGCTGATGGCAGTAATTCAAAGGTAAGGCAGGAAATATTAGGTAAAACCACTTATACACCTACCGAAGTAAAAGAAATAGTAGGCATCGCCCCCAATACTCCCTCGGCGAACAGCGAACTGAGCTTGTTCAATAAAATTCAGGATTTAGAGAAAGGCTTGTCTTTTGGCTATATACCGGTATCAGAGCAAGAGCTGGTTTGGTTTATGCAATATGATGCTACCGCTGATGATGTATCCACCAAACAAGCTGATGAACTGGCGGCCTTTTGCAAAGCGCAGTTGAAGGATTTCCCCTTGGTGGTAAAGGAAATTTTAGATGCCAATGATTTCAATACCACTTACCTCTGGAATACCACGGATTTTGACTTGCTGCCCCAGTTTCACCACAACAACGTTGCTGTAATAGGCGATGC
Organism: Mucilaginibacter koreensis; assembly: GCF_054783355.1. NCBI lineage: Bacteria > Pseudomonadati > Bacteroidota > Sphingobacteriia > Sphingobacteriales > Sphingobacteriaceae > Mucilaginibacter > Mucilaginibacter koreensis. The sequence continues at coordinate 1,721,430 of NZ_BAAGQS010000001.1, forward strand.
CGCACACCTGGCCTTGCCGTTTACCAGCTCGGGCACTACCAATGCAGTAATTGATGCTAAAGTACTGGTAGATTGTTTGGATTATACTACAGGCTATGAACAGGCTTTTAACAAGTTTTATAAACTGCGCGCAGCCGAAGTGCAAAAGCATACGGAGCTGGGCCGTCAGTTAAAAAAGGTTTTTCTAAACCCCGAAAAAGAGGCTGAAATACCTATCCCGCTTATTTCGCGCAAACGTGTAAAAGCGGATAATCCGGCACAGCATAACCCTATAAAAGTGCTGTATTTTACCGACCCTATTTGCTCAACCTGTTGGATTATACAGCCACAGCTGCGCAAGCTGAAGCTGGAATATGGCGATTACCTGAATATACAATACTGCATGGGTGGTTTGCTTTCCTGCTGGGAAGATGGGAATACCGGCAGTATAAAAAGCCCTGATGATGCCGCCCGCCACTGGGAAGAAGCCTGCCGTAACTACGATATGCCAATGGATGGCGATGTGTGGATCGAAGATCCGCTGCATTCGTCTTACCCGCCTTCTATTGCCTTTAAGGCCGCCCAGTTGCAGGATGAAGGCAAAGCTGTAAAGTTTTTACGCCGCATACAGGAAATGGTGTTTTTGGAAAAGAAGAACATCATTAAGTGGAAACACATTGAAAATGCGGCCTTCGATGCCGGCTTGGACTGTATTAAACTACTTTCTGATTTCGGGAAGCGTGCACAGGAAAACTTCAGGGCAGATTTAGCTTTGGCCAAACAATATGGTGTTACCGGATTTCCTACTTTATTCTTTTCTGATGGTTCGGGCAAGCAATTCATGCTGCGCGGCAATCAGCCGTATGAGCAGTTTGAAAGTATAGTGACCGGTTTATTGTCAAATGCACAGAAAAAGCCGCTGAATCATACTCCGGCCGAACTTTTTGAACAGTTTTCTACCCTGACAGGTAAGGAGTTTGCCGTGCTAACCAACACCACTAAAGCCGAGGCCACACAAGCATTGGAAACCCTATTGCAGGAAGGACATATTGAACGCCATCAAAGTAAAAATGGTGTTATCTGGAAATACAAGTCACTGATTAGTCAATAATCAATGCTATAAATAAGGCCGGGGTACGCTACCCCGGCCTTATTTATAGCCCATCATTAATACCTATAACCAAAACATTTTCAACAATTGCACGCTATATTTACAGTATGGATACCACTACCCCGAACGCAATTTTTGAATATGCCCGCACCAATGATGTGGAGGGTTTGAAAAATAGTTTACAAACCGGCAGCCTGGATGTGACCGATAGCCGGGGCTCAACACCTTTAATTATTGCCGCTTACCATAATAACTTAGAAGCCGTAAAATTTTTACTGCAAAACGGGGCACAAACCGATTTGCAAGATGGTATGGGTAACACTGCCCTGATGGGTGTTTGCTTTAAAGGCTATACTGAAGTAGGCAAAATTTTATTAGAGCATAAAGCCAACCCTAACGCGGTAAATGGTAATAATGCCACTGCCCTGTCTTTTGCAGCTACCTTTGGCCATAATGAACTGATTAAGTTATTACTTGAGTTCGGTGCCGACCGCAATATGCGCGACCGCTTTGGTAAATCGCCAGCCGATTATGCCGGCGTACAAGGCAACGAAGAAGGATTCTTTTTGTTGACAGGAAGAAGGGAGTAAGATAAAATCAAGAAACAAGAGTCAAGAATCAAGACTATCTTGACTCTTGTTTCTTGATTCTTAGTTCTTGGCTCTTTACCCTTAGCTCTACTTTCTCTCCAGCACTACAATAGGCTCGTGCATATCCCACTCGGGCGTAAAACCTTTTTGGTTGAGCAGGCCGCGCTGGCCAATGGAAAAATTACCTAATATAATGTCTGGCTTACCATCATGGTTAATATCACCGGCTTCTAAGGTAATCCAGCGGCCATACTTCTCAACCGGAATGGCGTGGGCTTTAAACTTGAGGTTGCCGGTTTGCTCCAAATACATAAAGCCTTCATATGGGTTGTACTTAAAATCGGCAAAGAAAGCAATAGTCGCCAGGTCCATGTCCCCGTCACCGTCAAAATCGGCCGCTATGGCTTTAGTACAACCATCAATACGATAAAAGAATTGCTGCTTAAATTTCCAGTTACCCTGGTTAATGAATATATAAACCCCGTGATAAGGTTTTAACACTTTTGAGTAATCGCTGTTATCACCCGCAGCGTATACTATATCAGGTTTGCCATCATGGTTCATATCCACCAGTTGAAAAGTGCTGGAACCATATATTGGCGGAAAGCGCAGCAGGTACTGAGCATTAAAGCCACCTTTGTGGTTATTTAAAAACAGCACGATTCCCTCATCTGCCTGGCCAAACAGTGTAATTACATCGGGCCAGCCATCATTATTAAAATCGCCGGCTACGCTTTGTGTAGCCCCCGGTTTGGGCCAAATGATACTTTTTTTATATTGATGATTAATTTGCTGCTGTATCAAATACAAGCCCCCCTTATCGTGCCCGAAGCCGCAGGTTACATAATCGGCCAGGCCATCTTTGTTAAAATCGGCGCTTACCGTTTGCACGGGGCGCGGCAGGCTGTCTGTGAGTATTTCGGGCTTAGCTTTAGGCGTTAAACTTACATTAAGCACCTGGCCATTCAACACATCTGCGGGCATCATGGAACCTATACAGGTAAGTAAAGCCTGATGATTGGATTCAAACGCTATTCCGGTTATAGGCGAGGCAAAACGATTGATTTCTTTGGGTCGCAATTGACTGTCCCAAGTATATAAACCATTCCCTGCATCAGCCGTATAGAGCTGCTGTGTAGAAGGATCAATAGCAATCATGGTGGTCATGGCCGGTGATTGCTTATCATAACCGGATGGACGTTTCAAAGTAAATCCTGCCCAATCGCGCAGGGGCTCTTCCTTACGTTTTGGAATCGTCAGTGTATCGGGCGATTGTGTTTTATACCAGTTTACTATATCTTGCCATTGTGAGGTAGCAATAGTGGAATGTGTATCTGAAAAATACATCCCCATATAATTTTGAATACCTAAATTTTTTGCCATAGCAGGTAATATACCCTGTTCCCAGCTGGCTTTATCAGCTAATGCCGGTTCAGGGTAACGGTGGCAACTGGAACAGTAAATTTGCGCCAGGCGCTTACCCTCGGCCAAATGCTCCTCGGGCGTTATTGGTGCATGATGTTGTTGCCGGCAATTGGATAATATAATGATACCTGGCAGTAAAAAAGCTGCCATGCAAGCATATAGAGTTTTAATATTCAATTTGATAACGTTAAGAGTAACAAGTGATATACCATTGCGTAAAATGCATACGCAATAATGTACATTAAAACGTTTTTCAATAGCAGTGATTGACTAATACAATCAGTGGATATCTATCACCCCAATTTGGCTTTAACCCCTCTTGGAATATATAACCGTGGGAATAATTACCCAATACTATATCCGGTTTACCATCGTGGTTCACATCATTTACATCCATACTCATCCAGCGGCCATATTGGTTAACGGGTAGGGCATGAGGCTTAAAATGTAATGAACTATCCTGTTCAAAATAGAGCAGCTCTTCAGCAGGGTTGTTCAGCATATCTGCAAAAAAGGCAATGGTGGTAATGTCTAAATCGCCATCGCCGTCCATATCCGCAGCTATAGCTTTGGTGCAGCCGTTAACCGGGTAAAAATAACTTTGCTTTAATTTCCAGTTACCTTGGTTGTTAAAAATGTACATGCCATGATAAGGCTTCAATATGCGCGAATTGCGGAAATTATAACCTGCGGTTACTACCACATCCAGCTTACCGTCATGGTTCATATCTGCCAATTGAAAGCTGGACAAACCATACACCGGTGGTACCTTCAGCAATTGCTTCACTGCAAAACCACCGGCATGGTTATTCGTAAACAAAAACAAGCCTTCGTTTTTAGCGCCAAATAAGGCCATAATATCCGGCCAGCCATCATTGTTGTAATCGCCTACGGTGGCTTGCACAGCGCCTGGTTGTGTAGTTAGCTGCACTTTCTCAAACTGATGCGTAGCCGTTTGCTTCAGCCAAAACAAACCGCCTGTGCTGCCCCCCTGCCCGCATACTATATAATCTTGCAATCCATCTTTGTTTAAATCGCCTGTGGCGGTAAAAACCGGACGCGGCAAATCTGTGCCTATCACCTGTGGCTGGGCAGGCCGGGCACCGTTTAAGTCAACCTGTGTAAGGCGGCCATTGGGATAGTCTGCCAACTCGATGACACCGACAGAAGCTAGAATTGCCTGATTGTCTTTGGTAAATAAAGCCTGCATAGCCGTGCTGGGCAGTTCGGTTACTTCATGCGGCTGTAAGGGTGCACCCCATTCCAATAACTTACGGCTTTCCAAATCACTGCTGTAAATTTTTTGCGTGTAAGGGTTAACCGATACCATAGTGGTATAAGGTACGCTATCGGCTTTAGCCGGCAACCGCAGGCTGAAACCGGCCCAGTCATGAACCAACGGTACCGGTGGCTTCGCTTTAGGCAAACTATCAGGCGCTACGGTATTATAGTAAGTTACAATTTTATCCCAATCGGTTAACGATATGCCCGAAGCTGCCGTATCTGGTTTAAAATATCCACCTGCATAATTTGCCAAATGCAGATACTTCGCCATATCTGGCAAAATGTGGTTGATCCATACCGCCTTGGTTAAAGCGTTGGCAGGCACCAGCTGGTGACAGCTACCGGCACAATAATGCTGCACCAACACGGCACCATCGTGTTTAACATCACCATTTAAAGCTTCCATTTTGACTGAACCGGATGGCGAATTACAGCCGCTACTTATAGCTGCACCAATAGCTGTTAAACCGAAAAATGTAATCAGCATTTTGTGCAGGGCACTTCTCTTCAGTTTCATCATATAATAGTATCTGTTAGTTAAAGTTTACACTACGACTTTGACCTTTAGTATTAACAATTTGCACTGATGCCATCTGACTGCTTAGCGTAATAAACCGTGCCGATTGCGATAAGAAAGATGCGCCCAAATAAAATTCCTGCCGTTGTTTGGTGCCATTTTTATAATTAATTACAGCAAAAGCATCGGCAGGCTGCAGCGGGTAGGTTTTTACCTGCCGCTTTAATCGGTACAGCTTCATCGCATCACGGTTTTGGGTAGCGGCCAGCAAATACTGGTTTCCGGCACCTTTCAATTTCACCAGCGCTTTGCCGTCACCGGGGATGTATATTCCGCTTTGCAGAATACTCAGGGGCTTAAAGCCGCCTTTACCATCACCTTTTAAGTATAGGCCGTTCATGGCATCATAACGACCGGTGGTTACTTCGGTACCATAATCGTTACCGTTAATTACCGCATCCAGGTTGCCGTCGCCATCAAAATCATCCACAGTTACCCCACACCACATGGAGGCCTGGGCTTCAACCGGCAATTGTTGAATGCTGAATTTACCATGCCCGTCGTTCCGTAAATATGCAGTTTGCAGGTACGTGGCTTTTAAGCGCACTGCCCCTTTGCGCATATCAGGTGTGATAACTTCATCCATTGGTGCTACAGCAAATGATTTATAGTTTTGGTATTTGATACGCATACTGATCATCTGTTTCACAATATCATCACGGGTGTAAGCCGGAAACTCCTGCATTTTGCCTTCTTTATCTTTTAAGTATATAGACGGGAAAGCATCATAACTGCCATTCTGATCAAAATCTTTAGCAGTGATAAACATTGGGTACTTTTCTGTTGCTCTGTAAAAAGTATTTAATCCGGTGTTACCTACCAGGTAATCCATATCGCCATCGTGGTCGAAATCGCCGGCGGCAATGGTATTCCACCAACCCAGTTCTGCCTTCAGCCCTGTTGCATTGGTGGCATTTTTGAACACCCCTTTATCGTTTTTCATGAACGTGATGGGCATCCACTCGCCGGCCATCATCAGGTCGGGCCAGCCATCGTTATCAAAGTCGGTAAACAAAGCATCACATACCAGGCCGATATTTTTCAGACCGGGCGCTACGCTGCCGGTTACATCTGTAAACTTTACTGCTCCGCTCTTACTATCATTACGCAAAATTAGGCTCGACACCGGCTTAGGATAATTCCAGGGTTCCACACGGCCGGATACAAACAAGTCGATATCACCGTCTTTATCGTAATCAACGCCCCGTACACATAATTTGCTGGTATAATTTTGTGGCAGCGCGCCTTGAGCCAGAGCATATATCCCCTTACCATCATTCAAATACAAACGATCCTGGTAAGACGGCGAGTTGGGTTCGTTCTGGTAACCGCCACTGGCTATGTATAAATCCAAATCGCCATCGCCGTCGGCGTCAAACAACAGTGTACCTTCATCTTTAACGGGTGCTGCGGTATTTACCGGAGCAGTTAACGGCTTTTGTACAAACTTGCCACTGGCTTGCTGCAATAGCACCTGCGCCGGGTATTTAGAAGTACCGCCGACAATCATATCGTCATAACCATTGCCGTCTACATCACCGGCTGATAGTGCAGGCGAATATTCTGACAGTTTGTGCGGCAACAACTTTTGGATGTTGAAATCTACAAAATCATCGTCCTGATGCTTGTAGGTGATGCCATCAGTGCGGGTAACCTCGGTAAACAGGCTTTGGGTGTTGATAGCTGGCTGTGTAAACGAATACGGTTGGCGTGCATTGGTTTCGTTAACGTTCAATGTAGTATCTGCCTTAACCTGTGCTAAGGTTTGTTGCCTGCCATTAGGCCACTTAATAACCACTGAATCTACCTTCGAGATTTTGCCCAGCCCAAAATGAGCTACATTTTGCATGGTAGACAAGTACCCTCTGAAAGGATTATGTTCATAAACCTGGTGCTGGCCGTGGTTATAATAGACATCGGCCCAGGCGCCTAAACCATCCTTGTTATTCGCATCGCCCTGAAACTTAATTTGCAGGTAATGGTTTTTGTCTTTCTCGTTTTCGTGGCTTGTGTTTTTATATACCAGCGCTTCGGAGTTGATGTTATTGATGATCATATCCAAATCGCCGTCGTTATCCAAATCGGCATAGGCTGCGCCGTTTGAGAAAGTGGAGACGGTAAGGCCCCAATCCTGACTTACATCCTCAAACTGCAGGTTGCCATTGTTATGAAAAGCATAGTTCGGGATTTTTACCACCGGAATTTGTGTAAGCACCTGCTGCTTGGAGGCAATAGCTACCGCATTATCACGGAAGGCCAAAAAATCATGGTCGGTTACATCGCGCGGGTAACCGTTGGTTATCACAATATCGCGGTAACCGTCATTATCAAAATCTGTAATCAGCGGGCACCAGCTCCAGTCGGTTTGGGCTACGCCGCTCAGGTAAGCAATTTCGCTAAAGGCAGGTGCACCGATAGAGTCGTTCTGCCCTACCCTCGGCCCCTGGTTAAGCTGCAGGGTATTGCGCGGGTATTGATATTGGTAATGAAAGTAATCGAAGTTTTGGTACATCTGGTACGAGTTAGGGCTCATGAACATTTTTTTGCGGAAGTTATCTTCCGGGTTCATGTCCAGCTCAAATACATCGGCAAGGCCATCGTTATTGATGTCTACAATATCCTGCCCCATTCCGCTGGCCGAGGTATGCTTAAAATACTCCTGGCTGCGGTCGGTAAAAGTGCCGTTGTGGTTATTAATGTACAAGATGTTGCTCGAAAGAAAGTCATTAGTTACATAAATATCTTTCCAACCATCGCGGTTAATATCGGCAATGTTGGTGCCATGCCCGTAACCCATAATGGTAATACCGGCCTGTTTTGATACATCGGTAAATACCGGATGCTTTAGGGCTGCACTGTAATCATTGCGGTACAGGCGCCCGGTACTGGGGTGGGTACCATCGGCAACAATAGGTTTAAAAACGCTCGGGTTATCCTCCGGGATGTTTTCGTTTACGGTGAGGTACATATCCAGATCACCGTCGTTATCATAATCAAAAAACGATGCCATGGTAGAATGGCAATTGGCGTTCAGTCCATAATCTTTGGCCAGTTCTTTAAAACGGGGCGTACCGTTTTGATCTGCTCCCTGATTGATGTAAAGCAGATTGATGCGCTTAGCCGGGTCATTCAATAAAGTATTACATACATAAATGTCGGGTTTGCCATCATTGTTAATATCTACTATGGCTACCCCTCTGCCCCAGCCGCCTTTGCCGCCCACACCTGCGGTAGCAGTAACATCTTCAAACTTGAAGTTTCCTTTATTGAGGTATAATTTATTGGGTACGGCATTACCGGTAAAATAAATATCCGGCAGGCCATCACCATTAAAGTCGCCGATACCTACGCCCCCACCGTTGTATATATTAATCATATCCAACGGGTTAATAGAATCGTTCTCTACAATGGTATTATTGAAAGTGATACCGGTTTCAGACGAAGGCATAGCCTGAAAAAGCGTTGCCTTTTTACAAGAAAACAGCGCTGAAAGCAAAAAGAAAGAAAACAGATACAGGGGGTATCTCATATTCTGGGGAAATTGGTTTTTGATATAAAGCAAAAAGAGGTGAAGATATAAAATCTTCACCTCTTTGCCTAAAACTTTTATCCGTTATTAATAACCAGGATTTTGTTTCAACTTTCTGCCTTGTGAAAGGTCAATTTGAGGTTGTGGAATAGGATACAACTCATTTCTACCTTTAGTGAATTTAGCAACCTTCATTACCGCTGAGGTAAATTTATCACCAAAATCACGGGTATTTTTAAGGAATTTTTCAATCTCAGCAGCCATAAAACCATTTCCGGCAGGGCCGCCGTTAATGCCATCCCAACGTGAAAGGTCGAAGAAGCGATGGCCTTCCATACCTAATTCCAATTTACGCTCGAAATAAACAGCTTTGCGGGCAAAATCTTTACCTCCCGCAGCAAACTGACCGTTGTACAAACCAACTTTGTAGTTAGCAGCAAACTGGGTGTTATCAACAATTGGTTTACTAGCATCAGGCGCACCGTTTGTTTGGCCATAGCCAGTAAGTTTACCCTTAACCCAGCCGCTTGTATTGGCAGCACGAGCCCTTACCCGGTTAACATAAGCTTCTGCACCGGCTAAATCACCAGCTTCAACAGAACACTCCGCTGCCCACAATAATACATCGGCAAATCTGATAGCATTATAGCTGTTAGCTGTAGATTGGTTAGCAGCCCACCCACCGTAAGTATCTGAAGTGGTTGACTGGGCAGCTTTGTAATATACATTCTTTATTGGAAGGTACGGACCACCGTTTCCTTGGTCACGAGCCCAAGCAGCACCAGGGCAAATACCCCAATCCAAGTAAGGGATACCGCGGCGGCCAACTGACCAATCTAACCTTGCATCCAGTAATTCGTTTCCTGGTAAATAAGTCGCATCGCTTTCTTTAACACCTTGGTCGTTCTTAATATAATCGTTTTGGTAAGTGTCTAACAATGGTAAACCATTGGCATCAACTTTAAACGAGTTTACAAAATCAAAAGTAGGCTGAAAGAAACCGCAGCAGCTTGCAGGGCCTGCTGACGGGAAGTTAAGCACGTTACCGGCATTACCATTTAAGCCGTTAGCACCATCTTTAACAGAAGCCTGAACAACAAATACACCTTCGGCGTTATTTTTCTTTAAAGCGTTAAAGTTATCGCCATATGGTACTAAATTATATGCGGCACCAGAGCTGGTTTTACCGTTTGCAATTACTGTTTTTAACAATGTAAGCGCTTGCGGGTATTTATGATCGAACATTAAAGTTTTTGCCAAAAATGCATTAGCTGCCCATTTATTGGCACGACCAATTTGTGGTTGGGTTTCGGGCAGGTCTGCAGCAGCAGCTGTAAAGTCAGCTTCAATTTTATCCCATATCGGACCATCGTTACCTACATCGAAATTATCTGCTGCGTAAGTAACAGTTTCATCTACATAAGGAACATTCTTCCATAATTTAGCTGCTTCCAAATGGAAGAAACCACGTAAAAACCTTGCTTCAGCAATAAACTGCTTCTTTTGGTCGTCAGTTATAGAACCATCTGTAACGGTAGATAATACCCGCAGCACATCATTTGCACGTTGCACACCTGCATAGCAAACCCGCCATTTGGCATCAAGGTAGTCGTTTGAACCTGAAGCGCTAAACGCCTCAAGGTTAGCAGCAGCCGGCTGGTCACCAGGGTTAGAGCCTTTAAAAGCATCACCTGCCACAACGCTACCATAAATCCAGTTATCGGTACCGGTAAGCCATGGGTCTCCCCGCTGACCATCATAAACCCCATCAACTACTGAGTAAGCACCAATTAAAACACCATCAACACCAGTACGGGTGGCTACCACATCGGGAGTTAAAGACCCAATAGCCGGCTGATTGAGGTAGTTTTTGCATGAATATGTTGATGCAAACAGCGCTAAGGTTGCCGGAATCAACATTTTAATTTTTAAATTTTTCATAACTATTATGTTATATCTTTTTAGTTATTAGAAGGTTAAATTAACACCGAATATAAATCTGCGTTCGTTGTTAGGATAGTTACCCAAATCTACGCCTAAGCCGTTGTTAGCAACAGATTGCAGCTCTGGGTCGAGGCCTTTGTATTTGGTAGCAGTAAACAGATTGGTACCTTGTACATAAACATGAAGCTTATCCACACCAACTGCTTTAATCATGTTAGGGGCAAAAGTGTAGCCTATTTGTACTGAACGCAGTTTCAGGAACGAACCATTTTGAACATAGTATGAATTGATCTGATCGGTTGTGCTAAAAGTTGTAGCTGTTTCAACTATAGGAGCTTTAGCATTTGCATTTTGAGCTGCGGTTTTTGTCGGATCCCAAGCGTTGTACAATAAGTCGGTGCTTTTGTTACCAGTTTGCGAACCGTAGAAATTGGTCCAGTATAAAATAGAGTTATAAATTTTGCTGCCTTGAGAGCCGTATAATACTGCAGTAAAATCGAACCCTTTGTAAGCTGCACTCAGGTTTAAGCCATAAGTAAAGTTAGGATTAGGGTTACCAATATAAGTACGGTCAGCATCGGTGATACGACCATCGCCGTTTACATCAGCATAACGGAAACGGCCAGGCTTTGCATCTTGCTGATATGAGGGTACAGTACCGAATAAATCTGGTTTCTGCTGCGCATCAAGTGCATCAATCTCAGCTTGCGAATTCCAATAGCCAACCACTTTGTAACCATAGAACTCACCTATACTGTGTCCAACTTCGTTTCTGGATACGTTACCATTACGTACGCCGGTTGAAGGGAAGTTAATACCACCTAAGTTTGTGATTGTATTTTTAAGCGTAGTGATATTAGCGCCGATGTTGTAAGTAAATTCACCTGATTTACCGTGGTAAGTAGCGCTGATATCAACGCCTTTGTTCTGCACCTCACCCACGTTTACAGTTGGCGGGGTGTTAGGAGAACCACCTGCTGTTGCAAGTAGTGGCAACTGAACTAATAGTCCGCTGATGTTCTTTTTGTAATACTCAACCGTTACGTCGAAATGATTGAACAGGGCTGCATCAAAACCAACGTTAAAGATTTTATCAGTTTCCCATGAGGTTTGAGCATTGCCCGTTGAATTTGCAAAATAACCAGCAGCAATTGAATTGATAGAACCGTCAATTGGATAAGATGCACCACCAGCGCTTGGTCCGTAAGCAGAATAGAAGCTATTCATCCTTACGTTTGCATTGTAACCTGATGAACCATAGCTGCCGCGAATTTTCAAGTCATTTAACCAGGTTGAACCTTTCAGGAACTCTTCTTGTGTTACACGCCAAGCTAATGAAACGGATGGGAAAGTACCCCATTTCTGACCTGGTGCAAAACGTGAGCTACCATCACGGCGGATAGTTGCGCCTAAAATGTACTTATCATTGTAAGTATAATCTAAACGTCCGAAGAAGGACAAGGTTTTATTCAGGTTTCCGTAACCGCTATTTGCTGTAGTTGTAGAAGGTATACCTTGAGTAATATTTGCAAAATAAGGATCCAGAGAGAATAGACGGTGTGTTGAAGCATTAAGTGAACGGAAACTGTAGCCTCTTTGCTCAAAACCACCTAACACGTTAATATTATGTTTGCCAATTACCTGTTTGTAATTAATGGTGTTACTCCAGTTAAAATTGGTTTCGTATTGAGAACCTTCGTTATAACCGTTATCACCACCGTGTGCCTCACCGCTATCATACTGGCGGTAAGCAATGTTGTAATAATATCTGTTTGCTACATCAGCACTGAAAGCAGTTCGTGCTGTAAAGTGTTTCAAAAAGTCAGCTTCTGCATAAGCAGTACCTTGCATACCCCACTGGTTAGTATTGGTAGTTTTCTGACGCTCTTGAATACCTACAGGGTTAATGGCATTACCCAAAGCAGCAGGGCCGGCCCAAGTACCACCCAGGTTTCCTGCAATATCACGTACAGGGATAATAGGTGCAGTACGGTAAGTGTAAGAGATGGGGTTACCTTCAGCCTGGTTGCCACCTGATAAGCCACCACCACCATTTGGAGACTGAGCGTAGAAGTAGCTGATGTTTTCGCCCAAACGAATGTGATCTTTTACGTTAAATACGGTGTTTACACGTGCTTGGTAACGTTTAAAATAAGTATTAAGTAAAGTACCTTGTTGGTTGGTGTAACCCAGCGATAAAAAGTAAGCGTTTTTATCACTTGCGCCACTGGCGCTGATGGAGTGCTGCTGAATAGGTGCAGGTTTAAACACTTCGTGGAACCAATCCGTGCCGGCGCCTCTAGCGAACTTTTGAATTAAGATATCGCGGTTTGGATCATTATCCAAATGATATTGAGATAAAAAATTGCTGGCATTCGCTTCATTAAATACACTTTTTGTACCAGTAATAGCATTTTGATATCCATAATCAGCTATCCTGCCATTGATAAGTAACGGATTGCCCGGATCAACTTTATTTAGTAATTGTTCATATTCGCTTGCATTCAGTGTATGAAACACATTGCCTGATAATGGACGGGTTGTGCCGTAAAATGCATCATAAGAAATGGTTGTCTTTCCTTGGCGGCCTCTTTTAGTAGTTACCACAACAACACCATTACCGCCACTTACACCATATATAGCTGCAGCGCCTGCGTCTTTCAGCACAGAGATAGACTCAATATCATTAGGGTTGATGTTAGAAATGCTACCAGTTTGCAATCCGTCAACTACATAAAGCGGCTGCGAGTTACCGAAATTGCCGATACCACGTATAAAAACCTGAGCACTTGCACCAGGAGCACCTTGAGTTACTACGTTAACACCTGCAGCTTGGCCTTGCAAAATGCTTTCGGTACTTACAGTTGGTACCGACTTCGCAGCTGCAACGTTAACTGTTGTAACGGAACCCGAAATGTCTTTCTTACGTTGGGCGGTGTAGCCTGTAACCACCACTTGGTTCAGCTCTCTGTTGTTAGCAGTTAAGGCAATTGTACCTACAGAACCCGAACCAACAGTTACATCGCGGTTTTGGTAACCGATGTAAGAGATGGTAAGCACCTGGCCTTGCGTTGCCGAAATGCCGAAATTACCGTTGGCATCAGTTACAGTACCAAAGGTAGTTCCCTTTAACCTAACAGATGCACCGATAATAGGCTGCTTGTCATCAGCGCCTATTACTTTCCCGGTAATCCTGGTTTGTGCTGAAGCTGCCAGTGAGAGAAGTAAGCAGCAAATCAGCCCGCAAATTACCCTTCCTTTAAGAAGTAAATTTTTAAGCATGAGTTTTGAATTTAGTTGATTAAATATAGAAATTGTTGATTAAGCGATATAAGCTGATTCGGGCATCAGGCACCCGGCTGCAAGCCGTGTGATGCCACTAAACTGGCAACCCGAATAATTTTGATGAAAAAGATGAGCAAGTAAAGGTTTATCCATACGCATTTATATTGTATACAGTTACTCGTTGTTAAGCATTAAATACTTAACTAAAACGTTGTAGTTAAAATGTTATAAAAATATCAGGTCTATACATCGGGCAATGCAGGTTTAGTTTCATCTCCCGAACAATAGACTAATGTATTAATCACACCAAGAAATCACAAGGCTGTTAAACGATTTGTAAAAAAATTATAAAAGGGTAAATCTTCAATCAATTTTATCAAAGTTATCGGCATCTGCTTATCAAGTATTTATTTCATTAAGCCTTTTATTGCATTTTTTAAAAGTTACATCAATGTAAATTTTAAGTAAAATACATGCTACATAGCAATAATTTTACGGCTTTGGTTCTGATAGCATTTAACGAGGCTTCTAAGCCTTTGTATTTTATCAAGAAAGTGGCCCGACTTTAATGCTTTTCTTAAGCGTTAAAAAAGTATCAATGACTTATAACTGTCATAAATACATTATAACATTAGTTAAATACCAAATAAAAATGGGCTGCTTGTTTAAAGCAGCCCATTTTGTTTTGCGGGTGTATATGATATTATATACGCCCTATATCGCCTCTTAACACCTTTTTGTTATAACTCCAATAAAATACAATAGGATATACAAAGAGGTTAAATATAGTATTGGTAATCAATCCGCCTATTACCACAATAGCCAGCGGCTTTGAAGCTTCAGAGCCAATACCGTGCGACAGGGCAGCAGGCAGTAAACCAATGGCAGCCATCATAGCCGTCATGATCACAGGGCGCATACGGTCGGCCACGCCATCTTTCACTGCATCGGCAAATGATGGGAAAGCGTTGTAACGCAATTCGCGGATATTGGCTTTAAACTTGGTTATTAAAATTACCCCATTCTGCACGCAGATACCAAATAAGGCAATAAAGCCAATACCTGCCGAAATATTAAAGTTTACACCGGTAATCAGCAGTGCTAATATACCACCCATAATGGCGAAGGGCACGTTGTTTAACACCAGTAATGAATCGCGCACGTTACCGAACAGGATGAACAGGATAAAGAAGATAATTAACAAACTTACCGGTACCGCCTGCGATAAGCGCTTGGTGGCCCGCTGTTGGTTTTCAAAGTCGCCCGCCCATTCCAGATGGTAGCCTTTAGGCAATTTAATTTCTGCATTTACCTTCTTTTGTGCCTCGGCAATGGTACTGCCCATATCGCGGCCACGGATAGAGAATTTGATAGCACCATAGCGGCTGTTTTTGTCGCGGTAAATCATGCTCACACCGGTAATTTTACGGATGTCGGCAATTTCGCGCAGCGGCACCTTGTTACCACCAAGTGTAGGCACCCGTAAATCACCAATGGAAGTGGCATTGCGACGGAAATCTTCGGGGTAACGGATTCGTAAATCAAACTTACGCTCACCTTCATAAATCTGGGTGGCGGCCTTACCTCCTATGGCCATTTCTACCACGGCATTGGCATCGGCAGCGGTTACGCCGTACTGCGCCATCTTTTCCTGATTGAGGTTAATCTGCAATTCGGGCTGACCCATATCGCGCAGCAAACCCAAATCGGTGATGCCCTGCACACCTTTTAGTATTTTATAAATACGCTCTTCCTGGCTTTCGATGAACGGATAGTTGTCACCAAACATTTTTACCACGATGGAACCTTTTACGCCGGATACAGCTTCCTCCACGTTATCAGAAATAGGCTGAGAGAAGTTCAGGTCAATACCCGGGAAGTTTTTCAGCTTGTTCTGCATGCGGCGGATGAGTTCCTCTTTGGTTTCCTTGCGCTTCCATTCATCTTCAGGGTAAATGTCCACATGAAACTCTACGTTGTAAAAGCCGGTAGCATCTGTACCGTCATTAGGGCGCCCGGTTTGCGACAGCACCTGTTTCACCTCGTCAAAGCTCAGGAATATCTTGCGCATCTCGTTGGCCAGGTGCACCGATTGATCGAGTGAGGTACTCAGCGGGCCGGTAGCACGCACGTAAATTGAACCTTCGTTCAACTCGGGTAAAAACTCAGTACCCAGCAATGTGAAGCAACCTAAACTAATCACCAGCGCTACCATAGCAGTGATAAATACCACCGTTCTGTTCTTAAAACAAATGTTGTAAAACTTTAATGCGTTTTTGCTTATGAACTCCACAAACACATTGTGCTTTTCCTTTACATTCTTCTTTAATAATATACTGGCCAGGGCCGGTACAAAAGTAAAGGTAAGCAGCAAGGCACCCAGCAGGGCAAAGCTCAACGTCCAAGCCAGTGGCGAGAACATCTTGCCTTCTACCTTTTGGAAGCTGAAGATGGGCAGCAGGCCGGTGATGATAATCAGCTTGGCAAAAAAGATCCCTTTGCCGTTTACCAAACAAGCCTGGCGAATCATGCCCAGTTTGCTGAGTTTATTAAACTGCTCCATGCCCACTTTATGTGAGCGGTGATCGAGCACCACGAAAATGCCTTCCACCATCACTACCGCACCGTCTATGATGATACCAAAGTCGATAGCGCCCATGGACAGCAAGTTGGCCGACATACCTTTTAGTGTTAAGCAAATAAAGGCAAATAGCAGCGCCAGCGGAATAATCACCGCCACAATTACGGTAGTACGCCAATCGGCCATGAACAGGAACACGATTACCGTTACGAATACAATACCCTCAAACATATTGTGCAGTACAGTATGTGTGGCAAAGTCTACCAGATCTTCGCGGTCATAAAACGCTTTGATACGTACATCATCAGGAAGGATGCTGGTGTTCAGCTCTTTCAATTTATCTTTCAGGGCGGCAATAACTACGCTTGGGTTTTCGCCTTTGCGCATCACTACGATACCTTCAACCACGTCGGGGTCAAGGTCGCGGCCTACCTGGCCTAAACGCGGCAGGGCCGATTCGGATACATCGGCAATGGTTTTTACATAAACAGGAATGCCGTTTACGTTATTCACCACAATGTTTTTGATCTCACTGATGTTATTCAGCAAACCAATACCGCGAACCACATACGCCTGGCCGGCCTGCTCAATGACGTCGCCGCCTACGTTGATGTTGCTTTTTGATACCGCATCGTACAGTTGCAATGGTGTAATACCATATTGAACCGATTTTTCAGGATCGATGGTAATCTGGTAAGTTTTAACCTCGCCGCCAAAGCTGTTTACATCGGCTACACCGGGTACGCCCCGTAACTCGCGGCTTACTACCCAATCCTGAATGGTTTTCAGCTCACGCACCGAGTGGCGGTTGCTGGTTAGCGTATAACGGTAAATTTCACCGGTTGGGCCGTACGGCGGCTGCACTTCAGGGTCTACCCCATCAGGCAAATTAGCATCGCCCAGGTGGTTATTGATTTGCAAACGGGCAAAATTGTAATCTACCCCATCGTCAAATGTTACTTTAATTACCGACAAACCGAACAGCGACGATGAACGCACAGCTGTTTTCTTTTCGGCCGGGTTCATGGCAATTTCAATGGGGCGGGTTACAAATTTCTCCACCTCCTCGGCGCTGCGGCCCGGCCACTGGGTAATAATAGTAACCGATGTATTGGTTACATCCGGGAAGGCATCAATGGCTATATTCTTGAAGCTGATGTAACCACCTACGGCAATTAACAGCGTTACAAAAAATACAAAATATCTGTTTTTGAGTGCAAAGGTGAGCACTCCTTTAATGAAACTATTCATTTAATGAGGGTTATAAGGTAACCGTTAGTCTTTTAAAGACTCATATAAATACAACTGGCGTGAGGCCACCACACGTTCGCCGGGTTTAAGGCCAGCCGAGATATAAGCTTTGTCCTCTACCCGCTTGGCAATGGTAATGGGCTGAATACGCACATGCGCCTTACCATCAGCCACCACCACATAATTGCGGTCGTTGTCGAAGATGATACCCCGGGTGCTGATTACCGGCAGGCTGTTGCCCGACTTGGATTGAATTTTTACGTTGGCAAACATCTGCGGCTTTAGCAAAGCGCCGGGGTTTGGAATACGCACACGGGCTTTCATTACCTTATCATCAGCATCCAGCATGTTGTAAATCTTATCTATTTGCCCGGTGAATACCTTATCAGGATAAGAAAGTGTAGTGATGCTCACTTGGTCGCCTGTTTGTACGCTGGAGATATCAGATTCGTAAATATTGATGAGAACATATACATCTGATAAATCGGCGATGGTAAACAGCGGCTCGCTGTTATCGGTACGTACCTGCATACCATTGGTGAGGTTTTTATCTACCACATAACCTGAAATCGGCGTTTTCAGTTCGTAACCTTGTCCGTTGCTTTTATTGATACCGATAACCGCATTGGCACGACGGCTCTCGGCCTGCGCTTTCTGATAATCGGCCTGTGCCTGCTCCACATCTTTTTGTGAGGCTAAGCCACTTTTATATAAGTCCTGCTGCGACTGATAAGCACGGCGGGCGGCACGCACATCAGCATCGGCTGATACCACATCTTTAGAGAAACCGGCTACCTCGGCACTTTTCAGTATAGCCAGGGTTTGCCCTTTGCTTACCACATCGCCCAGGTTTACGCGTACATCGCCGGCCACACCGCTCACCAGCGGGAATACTTTTACCATTTTATTTTCATCAGGAGCAACGCTGCCGGTGAGGGTAATTTCGCCTCTGGCATTGCCTTCCTGCACGGTATCCATCAGCAGGCTATTTAATAAGGTATCAGTTACCTGAAATTTTTCGTCCTTCTGCTCTTCGGGGGCGTGGTGCGAGCAGCTTTGTAAAGTGGTACCTGCGGCGGCCAGTACTACCGCAAGCGTGAATATTTTATATCTGTTCATTGACATGGCTTTGGCGTTATTGTTTGTTAAAGAAAGGGGTTCCGGTTACGTAATTCAATTGTTCGAGCGATGATACTTTGTTGAGTTGGATGTTATTGAGCTGCACCGTAGTGTTTTTGTAGGCATCATAAAAATCCAGAAACTCCAGCAGGCTGATGTTGCGCTTTTGGTAGTTTTCGAACACACCCTTTATCAGGCGGTTAAAATCTCCTTTAAAGCCGGTATCAAAACTGTTGTACAAGGTTTCGAGGCGTGTAGCCAGCTGGTAATTGGTAGCCACCTGGGTTTGTACCACACCCTGCTGGGCCTGCAGTTGCACACGGCTTTGATCAACCGCTATGCGGGCTTGTTTAATGCCGCCCTGGTTGCGGTTAAAAAACGGCAGGTTGAACTCAATGCCGGCTCCTATAAAGTTATTACCATAGCTGCCCAGCTTATCGTAGCTCACACCCAAACTAAAATCGGGCACGGCCAGGGCTTTTTGCAGGCGAAGGTTTACATCACTGTACTGCACCTGCGACTGAGCGGCTTTTAAGTCGTAACGATTCACAATAGCCGAATCCAGCAGTTGCTGATATGGCACTTTGCTTACGCTTTCTTTATCCGTATCAAAATCATATACCGGGATGATATACGTATTTGGGTTGGCACGAATGAGTAACTTGAACTCGCTTTGAGTAGTATCAATGGTGGTCAGCAGGTTATTGTACTCGCCTTGCAAGGAGTACAATTGCGACTGGATACGCAGCACTTCTTTTTGTGCAATGTTACCCGAAGCAAACTGGCGCTTAAACACATTCAGGGTACGACCTAAAGAGCTGATCTCTTCGGTATAAACCCGGGCCGATTGCTCCTGGAAGTAAATGGTATAAAAATCGTTGCGCAGGGTATAACGCAAGGTACGCAGCAGATCAAAAAACTGGTAGTTGGATTGCTGCGCTTCAATTTGCGCCAGCTGGATATTTTTGTTGCGCTTGCCCGCAGTTTGTATCACCTGCGTGAGGCTCATGGCCTGCTGACTGCTGGCATTGTTTACCTGTGTGGCATGAATACCATTGCTGAAGTTAAAATCGGGGTTAGGGAACAGCTTGGCGGTAATAATTTGCGCCTGGGCAATATTCACATTATACTTTTGAATGAGCAGTTGCAGATTGTTCTGCAAAAAGCGGCTCTCCGCATCTTTCAGGCTGAGGCGCAGTGTATCGGCCGGAGCCACCTGGGCATGGGCCCGGTTGCCGGCAGCCATCACTCCGGCTAACAACAGGAAAGTGAATAGGTAACGAACAATTTTTGTATACATCGTATATTTTGAATTATACAAATGTACCCGCGGCGTATTAGAGCCAAATTAAAGCCACATTAGAAAGCCATTAGAATTGAAATGAGCAGAATTAAATAGTTTAATTATGGCTTAAAATGTAATTCATTTTGTCATTGCGAGGAACGAAGCAATCGCGTCGTTCACAGGGTGAAGATGCACAGCTACGGGATTGCTTCGTTCCTCGCAATGACAAATTTTATAATGTCATCTTCAAATAAATTCCAGCCACTTACCGCCCATTCCGCCCATTTACTGCGTATATTTGAGGATAGAGAACGGCAAGGAATTGAACAAGGTAAGCGAAGTAAAATGCCCGCATTGCAAAGAGTGGACGCTGTGGCGTGGCCATGTGGACGACCGCTGCCTGTACTGCGGAAGTTTCTTGGATCCGCAGCGCTTTTCGCGCGATGTAGAGCGTAAAATACGCAACGAAGTAATTGCCGAGCAGGACCTGTTTTATATTAAGCCCGAGGACGGTCCCACCAAGCGCCGCATCAAGGAGCAACTGAATAAACTGCGCTGGCTGTTTTTTTACGTGCAGCTGGGCTTTGCCATTTTTGTGGGCTTTATCTTACTCATCATCAGCATTCTGCCCGGCTAAATGAAAACATTACTTAACCCTTGGTTTGTAGCCTGCTGCTTGATTTGGCTAACCGTATACCTCATGCGCCGCAGCGGCCACTACCTCCCCTACCTCAACGGCTACCTTACCGATGCCATTGCCGTGCCCGTGATTGCCAACTTAGGGCTGTGGTTTCAGCGCCGGGTGATGATTAAAAATGATTACTATGTGCTCTCGCCGGGGCATGTGGTGTTTATTGTACTGGCGGTAAGTGTATGGTTTGAGTTGGTGCTTCCGCGGTATTCTTCTATTTATACTGCTGACGTGTTGGATGTAGTTTTGTATGCAGTGGGTGGCTTGTTTTTTTATGGGGTGATGAATAGGCCGGTGGTGGAGTAACTTTAACAAAAACTTAGTAGAACAAATTATCATACAGAAGATTTGGAACAAGACACTGTACATTTAAAGATAATAAAACATGAATTGGCTGCCGTTGGCATCAACATTACCGACATTTACGACTTAGTAAATACAAATACTACGTACAAAAAGGGTATACCTATTTTAATAAATGCTTTAAGCTATCAAATTAAACAGGATACACTATTAGAAGGAGTTATAAGGGCGTTAGCCACAAAAGATGCCCGAGGAACAGCCGGGAAAGCTTTATTAAAATGCTTTTCAAGCATATCACCTGAAAAAGTTCTTTTAAAATGGGCTGTTGGTAATTCAATGACAAAGGTAATTACAGAAAATGAAGTTGAAGAAGTTATAAGTATTGTTAATAATAAGAAATTAGGCATAGAGCGGCAAATGTTTGTTCTGTCATTAGCCGAGGTTCCAAGCCCGAAAGTGGAAGAAATTTTAATAAAATTGCTTGATGACGAGATAGTTATTTTACATGCGCTGCAAGCTTTAGCTAAAATAAAATCTACCCAATCATTAGAACGAATAAAACTGCTGACTCAGCATTCTAACATTTACATCAGAAGGCAAGCTGTTAAGTCTATTAAATCAATTCAAAAGAAGTAAAATACTTTATTCCGCCAAGAGTCCACGCTTAAGGCCTTTACTTGCCTGCAGTTGTGTTATCCCCAACCTCTATTTGCAGCACATCAACCGAAAGACAACTTATAGCAGCACAATTTTAAGATAAATCATTGTATACATCTATTCATCTAAGCTTGTGCTCCTATGGCAGTTGGTGATAACACCAACTACAGGCGATACGATCACTATACCGCCTTTCTCATTTTCAAAAAAGTAATTAAAACAAACGCTACCACCGGGGTAGTAAATAGAGCCAGCAGTATAGAACCCCTGTAGCCAAAAATTGTATGCCTCCCATAATTACCAATAGCAACAATTAAAAACAATGCTATTAATATTAAAATAATTTCAGGAGCACCGATGTTCATAAAAGCAGATATCATGAAGGTTGAAGTTTAAGTGTTAGTAAAGATATTACTAATACATATAATATGAAATATTCTTGTTTATTCTTCAACTATTGCCCTTCCGCTCAAGCGTCCACGCTTAAGCACTCTGCAAGCGGCTCTGCCATAAGTAGCTCAAGCGTAAACGCTTGAGCGGAAGATGGGGATAACACCCCACGTTCTTCGAAGTTTTCAACTTCGAAGCTTTATGCCGGTAGATTGCATCTACCTGAAAACTACTGACAGGCTTGTGCCACTGCTGCGCCTGCTGCGTGGTGCTGCGGGTGCTGCGCACTGCTTCAGGGTGCTGCGTCTGCTGCGTAGTGCTGCGTGGTGCTGCACCCGCTGCGCGCAGCACCACGCAGCACCCTCCTTACTCATGCCTGAACTCAATCACAAAAGCCGTTCCCTGCTGTACCGAAGAGTTGAGCGTAATGCTGCCTTTAAACAGCTGAATAATCTTTTGCGTTACATACAGGCCAACCCCGCTGCCCTGAAAGCTGCGGCCGTTGGGGCTGCGGTAAAAGGAGCTAAAAATGCGCTCGGTATCTTCGGCCGGTATGCCAATGCCTTTATCTATCACCTCAATGCGGATGAGGGCATCATCTACATATAAATTACAAGTAACCGGCTGGTTATTAGAAAACTTAAAGGCATTACCAATGATGTTATTAAGCGCAATGGTCAATAGCGATTTATTGGCGGCAATAAACAGGTGCTGCTGGTCGTCGGGCAGGTGCTGTATGTTGAGGAGCAGCATTTTGTCGCCCATGCGTTCGGTCCACTCGGCATAGAGTTCCCACAATAGTTCATCAATTTGCACAGGGCTAAGTTTGGCCTGGGTGTACTGCATATCGGCCTGGGCCAGTTCCATCAGGCTGGCAATAGTCTCCTTCAGCCGTCCGGCATCGGTAAGCACCGAGTGCAGCGTTTGCTGGTAATCACCCGGCGAACGCAGCTTATTGAGCGATACTTCGATTTCGCCAATAATACTGGTCACCGGCGTTCGCAACTCGTGCGAGGCATTGGCTACAAAGGTTTGCTGCAACTCGAAGGCGTTTTGCAGGTGACTGAGCAGGCGGTTAAAGTTTTGGGCCAGTTCGCTGATCTCATCCCGGCCGTTGCCCTCGTTTACCCGCAGGTGCAGGTTGCTGGCCGTAATGCGCTGCATCTGGCTCACCACATCATTAATAGGCGAAAGCGACTGCTGGGCGAACCAACGCCCTACGAAAAACAGAATACCGTTGAGCACGATAAAGAGAGAAATCATAATCTCCACCAAATCCTGCAATCGGGTATAGCCCTGTGCATCCAGCGCCGAGGCCAGTATAATGAAACTGCCCTGATTGTCATCTACCTTAATGCCCACCGTTTGGCGCTGCCCCTCCATAAACTGGATATAGTTCTTACTGCGCACCTGCTCAATGGTATTCAAATCCCAATACTGCTGGTTATCCTTAATAAAGCGGGCACGGTTGTTCTCATCGTAAATACGGATTACCTCATCGTGCAGCTTGGTTACATAGCGCTCTTTGACCCGGAAGAGTGAATCGGCGCTGATTTCATCAGCATTTAAATATACATCGGCCGCTACCCGGGCGCGGTTGGTAAGGCGGTTATAAAAATCGGACAGGAAGAAGGAGGAAAAAGCGATATAAATTATCACCATCACAATCAGCAAAGCTGCCGAACTGATGAGGGTAAAATTGAGCGCCAGCCGGTTTTTTATCTTCATTGGGCGCGGTCTTCCTTCAATATATAGCCCATACCAATTACGGTATGAATGAGTTTGCTTTTGAAACCTTTCTCAATTTTTTTGCGCAGGTAATTCACATACACATCTATAAAATTGGTACCGGTATCAAACTCAATTCCCCACACTTTTTCGGCAATATATTCGCGCGATAAGGTTTTATTAGCGTTGCGCATAAATAGCTCCAGCAAGGTGTATTCTTTGGCGGTAAGGGCAATCTGGGTGCCGGCACGCTCGGCGGTTTTACTCCAGGTATCCAGCTTCAGGTCGCTGAAAGTAAGCACCGGGATTTCCTGCGCTACGGGTTTGTACCTGCGCAGCAGGGCCTCAATGCGAGCCATTAATTCGCTGAAATGGAAGGGTTTCACCAGGTAGTCATCAGCACCAGCCTGAAGGCCTGATACTTTGTTCTGGATACTGTCTAACGCGGTCAGCATCAGCACCGGCACATTTTTATTGATACGGCGTATCTGGCGGCACAAATCGATACCATTGATATCTGGCAGCATCACATCCATAATAAGGATATCAAACTCCTGCTCCTCTACCAGTTTAATAGCCGAAGCACCATCGTGTGCGGTAGCCACTTTGTAAGGGTATTCCTGCAAGCCTTTTTTAATAAAGGCAGCTACTTTCTCTTCATCTTCTATGAGGCAAACCTTGGTCATGTACAGCAATCTTAAACAATATTTGGCATAAATAAAACGGGCCTTAAATTATAAATTCAGGCCCGTTGTTAATGTTGCGACTACAGCTTATGCATTTATGCTTCGGGTTCATTGATTACCTGCACTACAATTTTGCCGCGGGTATGTCCCTGCTCGCTGGCTTTTTGCGCCTCGGCCACCGCATTGAGCGGGAATACTTTGGTGATGATCGGCTGAATTTTGCCGGCATCCAGTAACTCACCTATCTGCTTTAACTGGTCAGGATAAGATTGGGCCATGTACTGTTTGCCCTCAATGTTTTTTTCTTTGAGCGCATCCGGATTGGCGATGCCTACGGTAGATACCAGTATACCGCCCTGTTTCAGCACCTGAACGGATTTTAATTGCGTATCGCCGCCAATGGTATCAAATACTACATCATAGCCCGTAAGCTTTTCTTCAAATTGCTCCGTTTTGTAATTGATCACCTCGTCAGCACCTAAATCTTTCAAAAATTGAATATTGCTTTCAGATGCTGTAGTGGCCACATGTGCGCCCTTCCACTTGGCAAACTGAATGGCGAAAGTGCCTACACCGCCGGAGCCGCCATGAATCAATATTTTTTGACCGGCTTGTAGTTGCCCATGGTCAAATATCCCTTGCCATGCGGTTAAACCAGCCAGCGGTATAGCAGCTGCGGTAAGAAAATCAGCTCTTTCGGGCTTCAATGCCAATTGGTCGGCCTTTACGGCCACATATTCGGCATAGGTACCGTTACGGGTTACATCCGGACGGCCATACACTGCATCTCCGGCTTTAAAGGTAGTTACCTGTTCGCCTACTTCTTCTACGGTACCGGCCGCATCCCAACCCAGTATTAACGGAAACTGGTAATTACCGTGGCTACCCTGGCGCACTTTCCAGTCGATAGGGTTGATGCTGGTGGCATATATTTTTACCAACACCTCATCAGCTTGTATTTCAGGCATGGGTGCCTCTTCATAATTTAATTCTTCGGGACCACCATATTGGTGAATTTGTACTGCTTTCATAAGTTTTAGAGTCATGAGCCAAGAAACAAGAATCAAGACACATCTTGTACTCAGCTCTTTTGATATTTGATGATATTACACTTACCTTATTATTTAAAAGCCAGTACCAAGCGTCTTGATTCTTGTTTCCTGGCTCTTGATTCTTTCTCTAAGATTTATCTACCAGTTTCCAGCTTTCGGCACTGTAACGGTCGCCGGTGTTGGGGTAACGGGCTAATAAGTCGTCTATAGATTTAAAATCATCATTAGTTAATACCACTTGTGTACTGCCGGCATTATCGGTCAGTTTATCGCGCCTCTTGGTACCAGGGATGGGGATAATGTTATCGCCCTGAGCCAAAACCCAAGCCAGTGCCAATTGGGCCGGACTGCATCCCTTTTGCTGCGCCAGCTGCGCGAAGCCGTTAGCCAGTTGGGTATTATTATCCATATGTTCGGCCTGAAAACGGGGCAGCGCCTTACGGAAGTCGTTGTCCGGCACTTCGTTCATATTCAATGTATTAGTCATCAGGCCACGCGCCAGCGGACTGAACGGTACAAAAGCAATATTCAGTTCCTTGCAGGTGGGTAACACATCCTTTTCTACATCGCGCGTTAGTAATGAATACTCACTTTGCACCGCGCTGATGGGGTGAACTGCGTGCGCTTTACGGATGGTATTGGCTGAAACTTCAGACAAACCAATGTACTTTACCTTGCCTTGTTTGACGAGCAGGCTCATGGCACCTACCATATCTTCAACCGGCACATTAGGATCAATACGATGAGCATAATATAAATCAATCACATCAACCTTCAACCGCTTTAAACTGGCCTCAACTGCGGTTTGCATGTGCCCCTGTGAACCATCGAAATAGTTACCCTGGCCATCAGTCCGTGGCCGGAAACCAAATTTGGTGGCGATAAATATTTTATCGCGGTTTGGAACCAGCACTTTTGACACCAGCTTTTCATTTTCGCCGTTGCCATAAATATCGGCTGTATCCCAAAAGTTAATGCCCAAATCCAGCGCCAGGTGCAGTGTGGCTATGGATTCTTCATCATTCGTGGTGCCATAAGCATGGCTCATGCCCATACAGCCCAAGCCAATGGCCGAAAGGCTGATGCTGGTATCAGCAAAGTGTCTGTAATCCATATTTCGTTATACCTTAATTATTTTAACTTTAAATAACTGTGTTATAAAAAACGAATATCTAAAAGGTTTTAATTTCAGTTGATTTTGTGAATGGGAAAATATGCTTCCCCAGGCATGCTGAATAACGCTATGCATTTGTTTCTCAATAATTTTACAACCCGGCACAGCAATAAATATTAAATTGCCACTTCAATACCTCCACCTACAACCCCTGATGCATGAAATATAAATTCTACGCAACAATTCTATTAGCCGGCAGCTTGCTCGGTAACGCAAAGGCGCAAAATATTCCGACACCCAAACAACATTTCGGCTTTACTATTGGCGACGATTACCACTTGGCTAACTTTATACAAACCGAAGCTTATTTTAAGAAACTGGCTGCCAGTGCACGCACCAAATACGTAGACATAGGCCAAACGGAAGAAGGCCGCCACCAGTTTATGCTGATCGTATCCTCGCCTGAAAATATAAAGCAGCTGGATAAATACAAGCGCATAGCGCAGCAATTAGCCCACGCCGAAAACCTGACTGATGCCCAGGCCCGTGCCTTGGCTGACCAGGGTAAATCTGTAGTTTGGATTGACGGTGGCTTGCATGCTACTGAAACGGTGGGCATTCATCAACTGATTTTAACCGCTTACCAGTTGGTTACCCGTAACGATGCTGAAACAAAGCATATACTGGATAATACGATTATCCTGATGGTGCATGCCAACCCCGATGGCCAGGAACTGGTATCCAAATGGTACATGCAGGAAAAGGATTCGACCAAGCGCAATATGAACGTGCCGCGGTTATGGCAGAAATACATCGGGCACGATAATAACCGGGATTTTTTTATGATGAACATGAAAGAATCGCAAAACATTACCCGACAGCAGTATATAGAGTGGCTACCACAAATTGTGTATAACCATCACCAAACCGGCCCCGCCGGCTCGGTAGTGGCCGGCCCGCCCTACCGCGACCCTTATAATTATGTGTATGACCCTTTGCTGGTCACCAGCATTGATGCTGTAGGCGCTGCGATGAATAACCGCCTCAACGCGGAGAACAAGCCTGGTTATACACAGCGCAGCGGCACCAGTTTTTCTACCTGGTGGAACGGCGGCCTGCGCACGGCGCCTTATTTCCATAACATGGTAGGCCTGCTTACCGAAATTATTGGCAGCCCTACCCCATCTTCCATACCGCTGGTTCCTGAACGCCTGATTCCGAACGGAGCCACGCCTAACCCGGTAGCGCCACAGCCCTGGCATTTCAGGCAGAGTATTGATTACTCGGTATCGCTTAATTATGCCGTGCTCAACTATGCTACCCATATGCGGCAGGATTTGCTGTTTAATATTTACCGAATGGGCAAAAATTCAATAGAGCGTGGCAACCGCGATAACTGGACACTGTCGCCCAAGCGGATTGACTCGATTAACCGGGCATTTAAAAGTGATACCAGTTCGCGGCAAACCGCCAATGGTGCTTTCCGCAATGCAGGCGTACCGGTAAAGTTTTATGACAAGGTGTTAAAAGACCCAACGCTGCGCGATGCTCGCGGTTATATCATCCCGAGCGATCAAACGGATTTTCCTACGGCCGTTAAATTCATCAATGCCCTTATCCGATCAGGCATTGTGGTGCAGCAGGCTACCGCCAGCTTCAGTGTTGGCGGCAAAAGCTATCCGGCCGGTTCTTATGTAGTAAAAACAAACCAGGCATTTCGCCCGCATGTGCTGGATATGTTCGAGCCGCAGGATCACCCGAATGATTTTCAATATCCTGGCGGCCCGCCCGTTCGCCCCTATGATATTACCGGCTGGACACTGGCCTACCAGATGGGCGTAAAATTCGACCGTGTACTGGAAGGCTTTGATGGGCCGTTTAAGCGAATCAACTATGGGGATTTACAAAAGCCACCCGTACAACCGTTCGCTGCCTCGGTTAATGGTTATTACTTTAACGCCGGTGCCAATAATTCATTTATAGCGGTTAATGACCTGTTAAAAGCAGGTAAAAGCGTATACCGTGTAAACGGAAACACTGCAGGTTTGGGCAGCGGCGCTTTTTATGTAAGTACTGATAATGAGGTGAACAATATTTTACGCAATGCATCAGCAACATTGGGACTCAAAATCACCGCTTCACCGGCAGTACCGGGTAACCTCGAGAAAATTGTGCCTGCCCGCATTGCGCTGTGGGATACTTACGGTGGCTCGATGCCCTCCGGCTGGATACGCTGGCTGATGGAGCAGTATAAATTTCCATTCCAGGTAATGTATACGCAGGATATTGATGCCGGCAACCTGAAGGATAAATACGATGTAATCGTATTTTCCAGCGGCTCTATCCCGGCATCAGGTGGCCGAAGCGGCACGAATGAAGGCAGCAACAGAACGAGCAACCTGCCTGCCGAGTACCAGCGTATGGTGGGCCGCATCAGTGCCGAGAAATCGGTACCAAAACTGAAAGCTTTTTTAGAAGCAGGCGGCCATATTGTTACCATCGGTACCAGCGCTAACCTGGCCTACCATTTGAATTTGCCGGTGCAAAATGCTTTGGTAGAGAAGACAACGAGCGGACAGGGGCGCCCACTTTCGGCTGATAAATTTTATGTACCGGGCAGTATATTACAAGCAAGCGTTGATACCGGCCAAACCGCAAATTGGGGAATGAATACCACTGCAGACGTAGACTATGATACCAGCCCGGTGTTTAAATTAAAACCTGGTGCAGATGCAAAAAATATTATTCCACTATTAACATTTAGTTCTGCAACCCCTTTACTTAGTGGCTGGGCCTGGGGGCAAAGCTATTTAAACCATACCATTGCTGCTTTTGAAGCCCCCATAGGCAAAGGCAAACTCGATGTATTCGGCCCCGAAATTACATTCAGGGGGCAGGCACAGGGAACCTTTAAGCTATTGTTCAACCAATTATACCTGCTGAATACCAAATAATAGCTTTAACAAAGTTCATTGTTAATCTTTGCTATATTAATATCTTAATTTTATAATAATTTTAATTTTAGATTAACATTTAATAAAAGGGCGCTTGATATCATCAAGCGCCCTTTTTACATTTTAAATATCGAATAAACTATTTAGCTATCAATAATTTAAGGAACACATTAAAAAACAATTAAATTTTTAAGAGCGATGATATTTACATCATATATAATTTATATATTTACTGAAGTATTTAGTTAATAGGTAAATGATAAAACACATTAGTTAAATAACCCCCTAATTAAACAAACGCATATGGTACTCACAGTTATTGACAGCAGCGGAGAAAAAAAAGTGGTCAATTGCCCTAAATGCAAATCTCCGTTAAGTTCAAGGGCACATCGTGGTTTTTTAGTGAAAGCTTTGCTTTTTTGGCTGCCCATTAAACGTTATGCATGCTATAAGTGTAAACGTAAACCTTACATCTGGCAGCCCTGATTTTGCAATCAGCCCCATGTAACATTGCTTTTACTTTATACATTCTTAGAATCTTTTTCTGCCCTTACCTCGTATGTTTACCCAATTGTAAACCTAACGAGCCGTGACCAAATCCGTACGTAAGCCCAAATTATCATGCCCTGTTTGCGGGCACCTCTTTCACTTTCAACAGCATAGAAGCTGGTTTTTGAAGAATGTACTCTTTTTTATTCCTATAAAAAAATACTATTGCGCTAAATGTAAAAAAAGCCGGTATGTGCTTGTAAATGATTAAGTTCTGTTTACCGGCATATGTGGAGTTTACTCCGTCAAGGTGTATAATTTACTATCCGCAAAAGTGAATGTTTTAACAGATAATTACCTTAACTCACAAACCTGTTATCCAATCATCACTTATTTAATTGCAATACAGTAGTTTAAATTTAGGCTTAAACATCAATTGCTGCAATGCCTGCGTATAAAATTTATGTAGCTATAATTTGAACTCCGGCTAGTGGTATACGTATTGATTAGCCTTTTATATGAATGAGATACATGCAAGCCAATCAGGCCGCCCCAGGATAGAAAACTTTTCCACATTTGCAAGAAGTGGCTTATATATTGCAAGAGATAGTGAAGGAACATTGTGGTTTAAGCACAAGAAATCAGAAAGGATTACTGCATCAGTTCCGGCTTTATTAAAAAGATATTTATAAGATGAGCAGGATATTAGCTGTTGACGATGATAAAGATATATTGGAAGTCATTCAATTCATTCTTGAGGATTCGGGTTACGAAGTAGATACCTTATCAGACGGCCGAATGCTGTTGGATAAGATCAAGGCTAACGCCCCCGACTTAATTTTGTTAGACATTATGTTAGGCAATGTGGACGGGCGCGACCTATGTAAGAACGTAAAGGCTACTGTTGAAACCAATGGCATCCCGGTAATCATGATTTCGGCCAGCCACAACCTGTCTGATGTTTTGAGGCAGGATTGTGCCCCTGATGATTTTATAGCTAAACCATTTGATATCAATGTATTGCTTAAAAAAATTCAGACCCAGTTAAAACCTGCTGCCTGAGATCAAAATACCTCATTTAACCCCACAAACACCCCGCTCGAACCGTAGTTACCAATTCCGTAATCAATACATAAAGTAGAGCGGGTGTACTTGTTAAACAAAAATCTTAGTCCGGTACCTGCACCGTTTTCCCAATAGGTAAATAGCCCTGTTTTTTGATGCCTGAGTAATGTAGGCATAGTTGCAGTTTCGGCACTCGCCGTTTCTGTATTTACGAACAATACACCGCTGATAAGCTTATTTGCCGTTATCGGAAAACGGTATTCCGTTTCTGCATAACAAAACGACAGTCCTTTAAAACGGCCCATTGTATACGCCCGGCCGCTGCGACCGTATGTATCGCCTTCCGTACCGGGCAACTCAAGGTATGGGATAGAACCACGCATCAAATAGCTGCCCCAGTGCCAGAAAGCCAACACATGTTCGGGGTTTTGTTTCGACAGGCTAAAGTACTTGCGAAACTCTGTACGCAATTGCCAGGCATCATGTGTACTGCCCATCAGGCGCGTATTGTATTTGAGCCCTGCATCGGCATACATTCCCCGGTAAGGCCGGTTGGGCTGGTCGCGGCTATCATACTGAAAGTTTACGGATACCCCATTGGCTGAATACTTGTTGGGGTTGAAATCATTACGCCTGCTGTAGCTGTAATGATGAGTGCGGATATTGCTCGAGTCGCGCCGTTCATCGTCAATACGCCGGTACCGGTTAATAGCCATGCCCAATCCCGCATAAAATTTACCGGTAAGTTTGCGGTATAACTTTTCTCTCAGGCGCAGGTAGTTGTAAATAAGCGGAAAAGCCGTCGCATTGTTCTCAATGGGCAGGCCAATAAGAGAGAAGCTCCCGTCCTGCATCCGGCGCCCGGTTCCGGTACCATAGTCAAACGATACAGCGCGGGCCAGCTGCCAGTTACCTTGCAGGTTCCATTCGTTATCAGGTAAAAAAATGCTGTGTTTCACTTCTACCGATGCCAAACCTTTGGTAGCCACATAAGCAGTTACTCCCCCAACCGACAGATTGGTAGTAGCCGGATTACCGGTATACTTGGCACCTGATAAGGCCAGGGCAAAATCAGCCCCTGTGCTCGGGTTGTACCCTACAGAAGGAATCAATGCAATTTGAAGCTTTTTGACATCTTCAACAGGTTCGCGTTTCTTTTTACGCAGCTTTGCAATCACATCATAGATATCGGTTTGGTTAGTTACCGAATCTGTAAATGAACTTTTAGTTTGGGCAGTTACGTTAAGGCATAATATACTTATCAGCACACATACCAATGCAGCTTTGAACATCAATCAGGTTTCAATTAGTTAGGACTTGTAATGTAATAAAAAAATTACAATACAAATATTACGCGATCAATTCCGGACTGAATTTTAATTAAATTTTAATCTCGATGCCATAGTTGTGCAGTTCTGCCTGAATTTTCCGGTTCCATTGTGCCTGGGCAAAAGTATCCTGCCCATGGCGGGTTTCACCATCATACGCATCCTGCATTACATTCATCTCGTGCATGTAATCAAAATAGAGGGCATGTAAGGCGCCATCATAGTTTTCTACCGGTAGCGGCGTGTGCAGTAATTGCTGCTTGTAACGTTCACTTATAATTTTTACAATATCAAAATGCCGCTGTTCATGGCTCAGCACTTCATCAGTACGGTAGTCGGGTTTCACCCAGCAAGCGCTTTTGGGTATATATACTTTTAGGGCTACATCTATATAAATCGTGCTACGCTCAACTTTTATATCTTCATCAAAACCAAAGCCCGGAAATACCTCGGCCGTATAACGGCTGCTACGGGCCTTATCTTTAAAATCATCCCAGTTGAGCGGGCGATTGATGTTGTAGTAAATGGTATCGGCAGTATTGTTATTGCAATCCCGAAACTTAAGCTTTACTGCAGTAGCCAGCAAAGGATTATGGTCTACCTGTTTACTCATCCATATATTGAACCAGGTAAGCGCACTCACCAAGCTGCGGCGCAAACTGGGTTCAATCACCTGGCGGTTACCCACAGGGCGCATATACTGCATGCCGCCTTTGTAAGTCACCAGACTTACTGTGTCGTCCGTGTGTTTCAATCCAAAAGATAGCTCAAGGGTTATTTTGCCACTTACCTTTTTATCGGGCGTGAGCGTTTCACTAATTTTTAATTGCTTAATACCTATCACTACCTGCCGCAAATTATTACCATTGCTTACATTATGCTGTATAAAATTACGCAAAGCATGCAAAGCGCCCCCCTGCACATCAGCTTTCTCAGTCACCGGTATGGGGCCATCTGAAATTAAATGGGCAATGGCCGATGCTTCAGTCCTTAAATCCTGCACACCCGCCACAGCATAATAATTAGCTGCGATAGGTACCGCCTCATTTTGTAAAACAATAGGAGTAACTGGAATTACAGGTGTATGATATGAAGAAAATATAACTGACAAGAAAATAATAACCGGCATCAGGCCAGTTCGAATAAAAATCCGTTTATGTAATTGCATTTTACTTTTAACGGCAATTAAACTTGTAGTTGTATCTTAAACTACTGATTCATGGGGATTTGACACCTCCCTGACGATTATTTTTCGCTCTGAATACCAGCGTTAAACATTAAACAGAGTAACAAAAAAAAGCACTTGTTATACCACTGGCGAAATGCCTTCGTTTAAAATGTGCTTTATCATTTGTGATTAACCGCTGTGGATTGCATTTTTGCAGTTGCTTCTACAGGCAATCATCATAGGAACACCTTATGTTTAAACTTAAGTACGCTGTATTTTCTGCACCGCTGCTGCTGGCCTTACCGGCTGCTGCCCAGCAAAACCCGTCGTTCAACCTTTTCCGCACCTACCATACGGCTACAGAGTTGATGGACAAGCAAAAATTCGTAGCTGCGGCCGAGCAGTTCAGGCTCATCGAGTCGCAACGCCTGCTTACCTTAAATCAGCCCCGTTTTGAGTCGGAGTTGACGTTGCTGCAAGAGAACGCTCAATATTACGAAGCGCTTTGCGCCCTCGAATTGGGCAATGACGATGCCGAAAGTCTGTTTCTGCGCTTCATTAAAGAACATCCCGAAAATCCGTTCAGCAAGCTGGCTTACTTCCAAATTGGCCGTTTTTACTCCAAGCAGAAACGTTATACCGATGCCTTGAGGTGGTTTGAAAAAATAAAGGCCGGCGATTTAAACGGCCGCGAAAACACCGAATACAAATTCAGAAAAGGCTACGCTTATTTTGAGCTGAACGATTACAAAAATGCGCAGGCGCTATTCAGCGAGGTAAAAACCACACGCTCGCCTTTTACAGAGGATGCCACCTATTACTTTGCCTACATTGCTTACCTGAACAAGGATTATGATTTGGCGCTGGTCAACTTTGAACGGTTGAAAAACTCTAAAAAGTATGAAAGCAGCTACCCCTATTACATTACCGCCGTTTACTTTTTAGATAAACGCTATGATGATGTGATCAGCTACGCTATACCGATTTTAAATAGCACCAAACAGCAGCATGAAACTGAAATGCTGCGCCTGGTAGCGGCTGCATACTTTGCCAAAAACAATTTCCAGCAAGCGGTTACCTATTACAACCGTTTTCAACAGCAGGATTTGGGCCGCACCCAAAACTCGCAGGACAGTTACCAAATTGGTTATGCCAACTATAAAACGGGCAACGATGCCAAAGCCATCACAGAACTGGAAAAGCTGGTTGACCAAACCGATACCTACGGACAAAGCGGTAACTATACTTTAGGTACGCTGTTTTTAAAGCAAAACAACAAGCAAAGCGCCCGTAACGCTTTCCAGGTAGCTGCCAAATTAGATTTTGATAAGCAGATACAGGAAGACGCCTTATTTGAATACGCCAAGCTTTCCTACGAGTTGGACTTCAATAACCAGGCATTAGATGCTACCCGTTTATATTTAAGAAATTACCCCCGTTCTAAACGTACCGATGAGGTAAAAACTTTATTAGGCGAAGCACTGCTGAACTCTCGGAACTATAAAGAGGCGGTAGAAATTTTAGAGCCAATTGCTTCTACTTCCAACAACGCAGGCCAGGCTTACCAGAAAGTAACCTATTACCGTGGTTTAGAATTTTATAACGAGCGTGCTTTTGAAAATGCTATTGGTATTTTCATCCGCTCACTCAACTACCCTATCGACCCGGATATTACCGCCTTAACTACTTACTGGCAGGCAGAATCTATGTACGAGGTACGTAAGTACAACGAATCGGTAGAACGTTTTGAAGAATTTTTGGCAATGCCGGAGGCTAAAAAGACCAGCGTATACAACTATGCCAACTATGGCCTGGGTTACGCTGCCTTTGGTGCGGAGCAGTATCGCAAAGCGGCCAATAATTTCGAGCGATTTTTGGCAGGCGAGCAAAAAGACCGCAATACCATCAATGATGCTACCGCCCGTTTGGCCGACAGCTACTTTGTGCTGAAAGATTACAATACAGCCCTTAACTACTATAACCGCATTATTGCACAACGCAGTCAAGGCGAAGATTATGCCTTATTTCAACGGGGTATGATTCAGGGTTTGCAGGGCTCGCTGGATGGCAAAATTTCCACTCTGGGCGATGTATTGAGCCAGTTCCCGAATTCAGATTTTGCGGATGATGCCGCTTTCGAAATGGCTTATACCTATTTTCTGAAAAATGATGGCGACCGCGCCAAGTCTGATTTGCTGGCCATGGTGGAGAAATATCCGCGCAGCAGCTACATTCCGCGCGCACTGCTCACCATCGGCTTAATTGATTATAACGCCAATCGTGACGATGCGGCTGTAGAATCATTCAAGAAAGTGGTAGCCAGCTATCCGCAAACCGACGAGGCCAAGCAATCATTAAAGCAAATCGAAAAGATTTATACCGATAAAGGTGATGCTCAAACTTTCATTAGCTACGCGGCTACCACACCTATAGGCAACTACACCGCAGCCGAGCAGGAAAGCATCATGGTAACTGCCGCCAACAACCTGTACCTGAAAGGCGACTGGCAGGGTGCGGTATCGGCTGTAAACTCTTACTACGATAAATTTAAAAACCCGATTTACGACAAGCAGCTGCGCTTTATCCGTGCACAGGGTTTGGTACATTTGAACCGTTATGATGAGGCGGTAGATGATTACCACATCATCCTGAACGACTGGACCAGTGCTTATACCGAAAAATCGTTGATCGGTATTTCACAACTGTACCTGTCGCAAAAGAAATACAATGAAGCGGTGGTGTATTTGAAACGCCTGGAAACCAATTCAGAATACAAAGCTGACTACACCTTTGCTGTAAATAACCTGGCGCTTTGCTACTCGCAAATGCAAATGCCGGATGATGTACTGCACTATGTGAAGCTGATTCGTGATAACGAAAAATCATCAGAAGAAGACAAAAACCGCGCAGGCTTATATGCAGGCAAGGCCTATATGCAAAAAGGCGATAACAGCAGTGCATTAAAAGAACTGAACGCTACAGTAGCCAGCACTAAAACCGTTACAGCAGCCGAGGCCAAGTATAATGTGGCATTAATTGAATACAAACAAGGCAACTACAAAGCCTCACAAAAAACCTGCTTCGAGCTGGCCGAAAAACTATCCAATTACGATTACTGGGTAGCCAAAACTTATATTTTGCTGGCCGATAACTATATCGCTTTAAAAGATACATATCAGGCAAAAGCCACGCTGCAAAGTATTATTGACAACTACAAAGGCAACGATGATATTTTGAGCACAGCAAAAGAAAAACTGCAAAAAATCAGTCCGCAGCAGGCCGCACCGCTTGAGGCTACGCCTGCACCGGCCATTGGCACCGACAGCACCACTATTAAATCCGATTCTACTAAAACCGTTCCTGCAAATTCAGGCGAAAACAAAGAAATACAGCAATAATGAAACTGACTATTCCCAGCCAACTCCTGCTTACGTTTACTTTTGCATTTTGCTTTGTTTCTGCAGAAGCACAGGTAAAAAAGCCGGCTCAAAAAGCGCCGGCCAAACGTACGACTACTAAGAAAACCACCAGTAAGCCGGTGGCAAGGCCGGTTGCCAAAAAATTGGGTGACGCAGCAGCTACCAAATCACCAGTTGATACAGCAAGGCGCGGCGGCCAAACCACTGCCCCGCCTGCACAGGCAGCAACACTATCCGAAGAAATTGTGGTAACCACCAGTTACAAACCTGTACTGGCCGATGCGGTAAAAATTCGCCGCAACCCCGATTTGGAGGACGTAAGTCCGTACAAAGCGCCTTTATCCTACAATGGTTTGCTGGATAAAAAGCAAACGAAAGATTCCGAAATCCGCCCGCTGGTGGCTATGCCGCTGCCTGCCGAGCGCGATACCATTGCTTACAATAACTACGTGAAAGCGGGTTTAGGCAGCCTGAAAACCACTTACGCCGAAGGTTATTTTAACAACGGCCAGGATCAGGCCCTGCAATACGGCGGCTTTGTAAAGCACTTTGCCCAGCAGGGAAGCCTAAATAAACAAAATGAATCCCGTAACGATGTAAGCGCTTTTGGCAAATACATTGGTGCAGAAAACACTGTAAGCGGTAAACTTAACTACAATTACCGCAGCAACTATTTTTACGGCTACGATGTAAATAACCCGCCTGCGGTAGCATTCGATCCGGCTAAGCAACATTTCAGTACCATTGGTACCGAAGGCGAGCTGGCTAAAAACTATAAAGATACCGACCGTGTGTTTACCTATGGGGCCAAATTCAAAGGTTATCTGTTCAGCGATGCTTACAAAGCACGTGAGAATAACATTGTGGTATCGGGTTTCCTCAATCAAACCATTAAGCAGTTTTATGCCGGTTTAGCCGCCTCAATTGATGTAGCTTCACAAACAGATAGTGCTTACTCGCAAAACAACAGCCTGCTGCGTTTAAATCCTTACCTAAAATTTCAGGGCGATAATTATAAAATTGATGCGGGTATCAACATTGTTGACCAATTTGGCTACGCACAAAAGTTCTATATCTTCCCGGCTGCAAAACTGGAATTACAGGTAGTGCCTAAATATGTCCGCCTGTTTGCCGAAGCCAAAGGTGATGTTAACCGTACTTCGCTGCAAGGCCTGTCATTAATTAATCCTTTCATGGGCCACAACCTGAATATCCAAAACTCGGTTGACCAACTGGATTTGACCGTGGGATTGAAAGGTACCATCATTTCAGGCTTGGGCTTCAAAGCTTCAGTATTCCGCAACAGCGTTAAAAACCTGCCTTTATTGGTGAGCAACTTCAACGCTACCGGTACCAACAACGCCTTTGTTGTTATTTATGACAATGGCCGCTCACGCATTACCGGCTTTAACGGTGAGCTTGACTACCGTGCTTCAGATGATTTTGACCTGTTTGGCCGTGTAGAGTTTAAAGATTACTCGCTGGCGAGTGAACCCATTGCCTGGAACCTGCCTAAGTTTACCCTAACCGCAGGTACTGCTATTCACATCAGCAGCAAAGTAGATATCAATGGCTCATTGCTAATCCGTGGGGCTACTAAAGATCCTCACACCGCAAACAACAGCGTTGGTGGTACACCGGTGTACAGCACCATCGGCTCATTTGCCGATTTAAGCGGTGGTGTATCATACAAGGTAAACAAGCGCTTTAATGTGTTTGTTCAGGCCAACAACATCTTAAATACCAATAACCAGATGTGGCTGTACTATCCTAATTACGGATTTAATATCTTTGGAGGCGCGGGCTTTAGTTTTTAATCGAGTTTGCAAACCGGCGGGTTTTAATTATTTTTAGCATCAAATGGATTTAGCTGTATATATAGGCGAACTGTTGCGTAAGCAAGGAAAGCTTAGCGTGCCCGGGCTGGGCTTTTTCAGTCAGGTGCGTAAAGACGGCTATTACCGCGATGACCGGAGCATCTTCCACCCGCCGCATTACGAAACCAGTTTCGAAGCCCAGGCTTCGGATGATACCACACTGGCTACTTACCTGAGCGAACGCAAGAAAATTTCGGTTGCCTCGGCCACTTATTTTGTTGAAAAATACATCAACAACCTGAAGCAACAGGCCGCTGAAGCAGATATTGCATTAGACCAACTGGGTTGGATGCGCATGCAGGGCGACAAGCTTTCTTTTAAGCCCAATGCTGCCAGTTCAACTTACGAGCAGGAATATTTCGGCCTGCCGGCTCTGTCTGTTAATAAGATATGGGATCAATTATCAGGCTCCCAGACAACACCTCAAGTGATAGAGGAAGCAGTTGTGGCGGAAGCAACGCCCATTAGTGCGGCACCTGCAGGCACCTTTACACCGGCGGCACCGGTTGCAGAACCTACGCCGGCCCCAACGCCCGAACTGGCCATATTTCCGGAGGTGCTCACCCTTCGTGAAAACAAAGCTGAACCTGCTGCAACACCTGTTAAACCTAAACGGGTACCAGAAAACACCAAAGAGGCGGCACCTATAAAAGCGGAGGCTACAGAAGTAGCGGAGCCCAAAACAGCTATCAATATCTGGATATTGGTATTAATTATTGTTACTGTAGCTGCTATTATATTACTGGCACTTTACCAATACAAACCGGGCCTGTTTTCGCACCGGGCCGCACCACAACAGGTGGCAGTAAAACATGATAATGCTGATACCATAGCTACCGAAAAGAAAATTGACACCCTACAAGCCGGCCAGAATGAGCGCAGCGATACGTCCGCAGTGGTTGCAGCAACTACCCCTGCTGTTACCAAAACGGCTGACACAACGGTTGCCGTAACCCGCCCTGTAGCTGTACCTGATAATCAGGCAGCAACTACACCTGCCGAAACGTTAACTCCACAGCAACGCTATGATATTATGGGGGGCGCTTTTGCTAACGAAAAAATAGCCAAACAGGCCATTACGGCCTATAAAAAAGTGGGTGTAACTGCCCGTATATATGAAAGCCTGCCCGGCCGCAAGGTAAAGTTAACCCTGGGCACCTATCCGAGTTATGATGAGGCCAGTATGCACCTGCACCAGCTGCAGGCTGCCGGAAAGGCCACTAAAGATGCTTACGTACAACGACCAAAATAAAACACTACATGACCATTCTTGCTCAAGTTACTGACACGGCACAGCAAGTTGCCGATACGATAAACCGCGCTGCCACTGCCGCCCCACTACCCGACCAGGATTTACGTTTCGGCGACCTGCTGGTTAAAGGGGGCTGGGTTATGGTGCCTATCGGGATACTGGCCGTACTGGGTTTGGTAATTTTCTTTGAACGTTACTTTACCATCCGCAAGGCCGCTAAAAACGAATCTAATCTGATGCAGCAGGTTCGCAGCAGCATCATGTCGGGCAAGCTGGATTCGGCCATTGCACTGGCACGCAACAGCAACTCGCCACTGGGCCGCATGCTGCAAAAAGGCTTACTGCGCATTGGCCGCCCTATTAAAGAAATTGAAGGCGCTATTGAGAATGTAGGCAAGCTAGAAGTAGCCAAGCTGGAAAAGAACATCGGCATCATCGGCATTGTGGCCGGTATTGCACCCATGTTCGGTTTCCTGGGTACCATTGCCGGAGTAATTAAAATTTTCTATGATATCTCTAAAACAGATAATATCAGCATGGGTGTAATCTCGGGCGGTTTATATGTAAAGATGGTAACTTCAGCTGCCGGCTTGTTTGTAGGTATCGTAGCCTATGTGTGCTACCATATCCTGAACATGATGGTGGACAAAGTAATTCTGAAACTGGAAACCGACGCTGTTGAATTTATCGACCTGTTAGAAGAGCCTGCTACCGTATGAATTTAAGAAGAAGGAAAGGCCGCCCCGGTGCCGAGGTGCATACCTCGGCCATGAATGATATCATGTTCTTCCTGTTGCTGTTCTTCCTGATTGCATCAACAGTAACCAACCCGAACGTGATCAAGCTGATGCTGCCCAAATCATCGTCAGGCCAGTCGGTATCTAAAAAAACCATTACGGTATCGGTTACTAAAGATCTTAAATACTACGTAGATAAGAAGGAAGTGGCTGAGGCCGATCTTTCCAACACGCTGGCCGGTTACAAAACACTGGCCACCGAACTGACTATTGTATTGTATGTTGACCGCACAGTGGCCATACAAAACGTAGTGCAGATAATGGATACGGCACAAAAATTGAACATTAAACTGGTATTGGCTACCGAACCCAAGTAATTATGGATTACCGTCAGCAAGAAAATAATTATCCTAAAGCCTTTTTGGCTACCGGCGTCATTTTGGGGCTGGTAATGGCTTTGAGTTATTTTCTGGTATTTAAAGCACCTGTAAAAGAGCAGGAAGGTACCGGCGGAATTTTGGTAAACTACGGTACGGTTGACGAAGGCATGGGAAATGATTATATGAGCGCCGAAGAACCTTCGGTAGCCGAAAACGCCAACCATACCAAACCTGATAAGGTAACGCCTGCCCCCCCTACTGAGCAGCCTTCGCATGTAGAGAGCAGCAACAAAAATGTGGTGACGCAAAATACCGAAGATGCCCCTGAGGTTGCCGCTAACGATAAAAAGCAAAGTTCAACAGTAGCCACTACACCTGCCAAGCCTACCGAAGCCAAGCCTACCATTAACCAAAACGCCTTATACAAAGGCAAAACCAACAATGGCACCGGCGAAGGCGATGGCACCGGCAACAAACCCGGCAATCAGGGCGATCCAAACGGTTCTACTTTAACGCCCGATTACGGCAAAGGCGGTAACGGCACAGGCGGTACCCTGCAAGGGATGGATAACCGCAGCTTTTCGGTAAAACCCAGCCTGAACTTCGACCCACATGTAGACGGATTGGTGATTGTAGACATTATTGTAGACAAAAACGGCAACGTTACCTATGCACAGGCCGGCCGTGGTACTACTGTAAGCAATGCCGATGTAATTGACCGCTGCGAACAGGCCGCCAAACGCGCCCGCATCACCGCCTCAGAAACCGCGCCCGATCAAACCCGCGCCCGCATTGTATTCAGGTTTAAAAGGCAGTAAGCAATTTGTACCTTTGATGGCAGTTATTGCCACATGAATTACACTGAAACACTCGACTATTTATATACCCAACTGCCCATGTTTACACGCGTGGGCAGTTCGGCGTTTAAAAAGGATTTAACCAATACGCTGGCCTTATGTGAGCGGCTGGATAACCCGCAATACAAATTCAAAAGTGTGCATGTAGGTGGCACCAACGGCAAAGGTTCCACCTCGCATATGCTGGCGGCCATACTGCAAACCGCTGGTTATAAAACAGGTCTGTACACCTCCCCTCACTTGCGGGATTTTCGCGAACGCATCCGCATTAACGGGCAGATGATTACCGAACAGCAGGTAATTGATTTTGTAGCCCGGCATCAAACTGATTTTGAGCAAATACAACCCTCTTTTTTCGAAATGACGGTAGCCCTGGCGTTTGATTTTTTTGCTAAAGAACAGGTAGATATTGCTGTAATAGAGGTGGGTTTAGGCGGCCGGCTTGATTCTACTAACGTGATTACCCCCCTGCTATCAATTATCACCAACATCGGCTGGGACCATATGAACCTGCTAGGCAATACGCTATCCGAAATTGCAGGCGAAAAAGCAGGTATCATCAAACCTGATGTTCCTGTAATCATAGGTGAATATCAACCAGAAGTGGCACCAGTATTTGAACACAAAGCCAAGGAGGTGAAAGTACCACTAACGTTTGCTTCGGAGCAGTGGGTTGTAAAGC
Source organism: Mucilaginibacter koreensis (assembly GCF_054783355.1). Taxonomy (NCBI): domain Bacteria; kingdom Pseudomonadati; phylum Bacteroidota; class Sphingobacteriia; order Sphingobacteriales; family Sphingobacteriaceae; genus Mucilaginibacter; species Mucilaginibacter koreensis. The sequence continues at coordinate 1,764,219 of NZ_BAAGQS010000001.1, forward strand.
AATCTAAAAATGAAAATGGCTTAGTTGGCATTGCGGTGTCGCATTCCACCGGTGGAAACAACTCATTGTCTCCTCTTAACCTGCTGCTGGACTTAACCGGCTCCTATCAGCTTAAAAATATTAAAACGGTATTAGCTGCCGTTGAAGAATTGCGTAAGCAAGGCTTTGTAATTACTGATGAACATTTGCAAACCGCGCTGCGCCAGGTACAGCATTTAACCGGATTGGCGGGCCGCTGGCAAACGTTAAGTACCGGGCCCCTCACCATTTGCGATACCGGGCATAATCCTGAAGGCATTGCCGAAGTGGTAAAAAATATTCAATCGGTTACTTACCGCCAGCTGCACATGGTTATTGGCATGGTGAATGATAAAGATTTGAGCAAGGTACTGGCACTGCTTCCGCAGCAGGCTACCTATTACTTTTGCAAACCTGATTTGCCCCGTGGCCTGGATGCCCATAACTTACAGGAACAAGCAGCAACATTTGGCTTAAAAGGCGATGCTTATCCATCTGTGCAAGCCGCATTAGCTGCAGCACAGCAACAGGCCGGCGATGGTGATTTGGTGTTTGTAGGTGGCAGTACCTTCACCGTGGCTGAGGTGGTGTAAATTGTTTATGATATGGTGATATCTGCAAACAAAATCTTGTCATTGCGAGCGATAGCGTGGCAACCGCACGGAAGCATCTGCGCCTCTGTATAGCAAGCGGTTGCCACGCTATCGCTCGCAATGATAAAAGTTATAGTATAAGACGGCAAATCTACTCCGTTTTCATTTCCTCTTTTGCCTCGGCATTGTATTCATAATCGCCGCCGAGCAGATAGCCCCAAGGCTTCAAATCTTGTATGCGGTCGAAAATGATTTTCAGGATGGCAATGGTAGGTATAGACAGAAACATGCCTGATAAACCCCATATGGCCTCGCCCAATACGATGCCCAAAAAGGTAATCAGGGCATTAAGGCGCACCTTTGAGCCTACCACCATCGGCAGCACCACGTTGGCATCAATGGCGTGTATACCAATCATTACCGCAGCTACAATTAGAGCTTTGGTGAGCGCACCGGTGGCAAAAGTAATGAGGGTACTTAGCAACAAGGCAGTAAAAATACCAATGTATGGGATGATGTTAAATATACCGGTAATGATACCCAGCAATGCAGCGTACTTGATACCAATAATCCAGAAAGCCAGGCAGGCAATACCCGAAACTATTACCATTTCAATTAACAAACCCAAAATATACTGACGAAGTATTCTTTGGATGTTTTCCATAATATCGTGCACTATATATTCATAATCTTCGGTGCAAACTGCCAGCACAAAGCGGAACAGCAGGCGTCGGTAAATCATGATCAGGAAAGTAAAAATCAAGATAAAAACGAAGAACAGTGCCAGGCCCGATACCGCGCCAAAGGTGGTGCCCACCACAGCTGTCCCCGAGGCCATTACTTTGGCCGTAGCGCTTTTTACATAAGTATTTTGGCTGTGTTTGGTTACATGGAAGGTGTCGCGTATCCAGTTCTGCACATCGTTAGATGAATCGGTAATTTGCTGCTGTAACTGCGGCCAGTCATCCGCCAGGTTACTGATTTGTGAACCCACCAGATAGAAGATGCCGCCAATGAAGGATACCATTAGCAGTATGGCTAAAAACGACGCTAAACTGCGTGGCATTTTTAATTTACGCTCAAAAAAGTTCCCCAGAGGTAATAGCAAAATTGAAAACAGGAACCCAAACATCAAAGGGTCTAAAAATTCTTTTCCTTCAATAATCAGGAAACCTAAGGCAATAACACCTAAAAGCACTAAAGCCAGTTTTGCATAAAACGGTAAGGGTACACTTTTAATAATCATACTATTGAAATTGCTGATGGGCGAATATTAGCACTTAACACCATACCCTATAATATGTTTTTACCTTACTGATTAGTTGTCAGGCGCTCCAGTATCTGCCTTATGTACCGGTCCATTACTGCCACCGGTTGCTGGCTGAAGATATGATTGGCGCGATTAGCCAAAATAATATTGAAAGAAATAGCCCGGTGCCCCAGCGCGGCTGCCAATCCGTATATACCCGCCGTTTCCATTTCCAGATTGGTAATTCGCCTGTCATGATGTGCAAATTTCTGAATGGTTTGCATCAGCTGCGGCCAGGCATTAGTGGCACGCACCTGCCGGCCCTGAGGAGCATAAAAGCCGGGAGCGGTGATGGTTATACCTTGTTCTAAATCAGCAGCCAGTTGAGTGAGCAGGCCGGCATCGGCATTTGCAAAGTATGGGGAGATGTTTATCTCAGCAGGCAACTGGTTTTTAAAGGCCTCCAGTAAGTGTTGGTCTTCAACAGATAAATGCTGTTGGTAGTAATGCATCAGTGCATCCAAACCTATAGCTGAGGCAGATACCATCAGGCTATCCACCGGTATATCGGCCTGTACAGCGCCGGAAGTACCGATACGGATAATATCCAATTTCCGCAAGTTTTCATTTACAGTACGACTTTTTAAATCCACATTCACCAGTGCATCCAGTTCATTCAATACAATATCAATATTATCAGTACCAATACCGGTTGAGATAACTGTAATACGTTTGCTGCCAATGCGGCCGGTATGGGTCACAAACTCGCGTTTGCCCTTTTTAAATTCAATTTTATCAAAATATTTACTCACCTCGGCTACCCGGTCCTGGTCGCCCACGGTAATTACTGTATCTGCCACCTCGTGCGGAAACAGGTTGATGTGGTAGGCACTGCCATCGGCATTTAAGATAAGGTCAGTTTCAGAGATGAAATTCATGATGTATGTAATGTTAAAGGTTAACAAAGCTAATCAATTCTGTTTTCAGGCGTCCATAGTATATTCATGCTGCGGTATTGTAATTTACTATCAAAGCCTTTACTTTTGTACAGTCCTTTAAGCCCTAATACTCCAATGGTAATATAACCGACCTGCTGGTTTTACTCATTTTATCTGGCGCTACAGTTTAACTGGTGGCAGGTCGTTAATGTGTTGTACTTCCGGAGTGTTCACTCCGGTTATCCTTTTCATTTATAAACTATCATGTATGCTTAACGGACCTGATCCAAACGAAAAATATCCTTTGCCCCATTACCATAAACTGGTATTTTTAAAGAACTTCATTAACCACCCCAAAATAGAAATTGGCGATTATACTTATTATGATGATTTAGAAGACCCATCCAATTTTGAACGCAACATTCTGTATTTTTTTGATTTTTTAGACGATAGGCTCATTATCGGGCGATTTTGCAGCATTGCATCAGATGTAAAGTTTATCATGAACGGTGCCAACCATGAAATTGCCCCTGTTTCTACCTTTCCCTTCGGTATCTTCGGTAAAGGTTGGGAGAAAGTGAATGAGGATGTAGATATGACTTCCAAATTTCCGAACAAAGGCGATACAGTGATTGGTAATGATGTATGGCTGGGTTATGGTGCCACCCTTATGCCGGGTGTAAAAGTTGGAAACGGCGCCATTATAGCCAGCAAAGCTGTAGTTACTAAAGATGTACCCGATTATGCCATTGTTGGTGGCAACCCTGCACGCATAATTCGTAAACGATTTGAAGATGATGTAGTTCAGCGGCTGCTCAAAATTGCCTGGTGGAACTGGGATGCACCAACAATAACGGCTCACCTTAAATTAATTAACAGCGCCGATGTTGATGCCCTCGAAGCCGTTGCTAATAACCGCAATTCTTCATTATAACTAAAATTCGGAACAGGTTACCATTTGAGTTGTTATATGATTTATAACACAAACTAAAATTACCATGGCAAAGTATTCAGCAAAAGCACAAGAGAAAGTGCACGAGGAAATGCACGAAATGAAGGAAGGCAAATTAAAAACCAGTAACGGCAAAAAGGTAACCAATCCCAAACAAGCCATTGCCATCGGCCTGTCCGAAGCCCGTAAAGAAGGCGCTAAAGTGCCAAAGAAGAAAGATTAATAACAACAAAGCCGCTTTTTAAAGCGGCTTTGTTGTTATTGCTATTCAAATGATGCATCAGTTTTTACCCGTAAACGCATCCATAATTTCCATTAAAGTGATGGCTTCCTCAATACTGCAGGGATTTTCCTGCTCACCGTTAAACCAGGCCACTACTTGCTGAATCATTGGCTGTTCAATATGCTGCGGATGCTCGAAGGTAGTACTATGATTCTCAGTGCCTGCTTTCCAGCTTACTTGGTTTCCAAAAAACGGAAAGGTGATGCTCCCCTTACTCCCTACCACCACACACTCATCGATTACGTCGCTTTCGGCCACGTTAAAACACCAGGAGCCATTTACGGTTACCTGGTTTTCAAATAAAATATGTCCGCACACCTGGTCATCTGCCGGGTACAGGCCGGATTGATTGAGCGAAAAGCCCTGATAGGCCTTCGGCTTACCGAAGTAAAACAACATTAAATCCAGTTGGTGCGGTGCCAGGTCATGAAAGTAGCCGCCACCGCTTAGTTCGGGCTGTACCCGCCAGTTGGTAGCCACATCGGCCACCAGTGCAGGCTTAGGGCTCTGCCACATCCGTATTTGTACCGTGCGTACATCACCGATGACCTGTTCGTCCAGCAACTTCTTCACCAGCAAAAACATAGGCAGCGCCCGGCGGTAATGTGCTACCGAAAGCTTGGTGCTGCTGCTCTTCGCCGCTTCGGCAATCTGCCTTGCTTCATCGGCATTCAGCGTAACGGGTTTTTCCACGTAAACATGCAGGCCGCGCTGCAGGGCATCTATAGCATAAGGCATATGATTGGCAGGTGGAGTGGCAATATACACCGCCTCGATACCGGCCTGCGCCATCATCTCATTAGCATCCGCGTACCATTCGCCTACCCCATGCCGCTGTGCATAATCTTCGGCTTTGGCAGCATCGCGGCGCATTACAGCTTTAAGGCGACTGTTGGGCACTTTATTAAATGCCGGACCGCTCTTCTTTTCCGTTACATCGCCACAGCCTATAATTCCCCAGTTGATGGTTGCCATAAGTAGTTAATTACTTGAGTATACCTTCAATCTGTGAAAGCTCTTCTGCCGAAAACTGGATATTATCCAGACATTTCAATGAATCGGCCAGCTGTGCGGCACTGCTGGCACCTACCAGTACAGAAGTTACACGCTCATCTTTCAACAACCAGGACAGCGCCATTTGGGCAAGCGTTTGTTCGCGTTGCTGTGCTATTGCGTTCAGTTGTTTTACCTGGCTGATGCGTTCATCTGTTACCTCATTGGTTTGCAGGTGTCCGCTTAATTTGGCCGCACGGGAATCTTCGGGAATACCTTTTAAATACTTATTGGTGAGCAGGCCTTGTGCCAGTGGCGAGAACGGAATACAACCTACGCCGTTTTCTTCCAGTACATCCATTAAACCACCTTCCACCCAGCGCTCAAACATAGAATATTTGGGCTGATGGATTAAGCAAGGCGTACCCAGTTCTTTTAATATTTTAATGGCTTGCGCTGCTTCTTCGGCCTGGTAGTTAGAAATACCAACATACAGGGCTTTACCTTGCCGAACAATCAGATCCAGCGCCATCATGGTTTCCTCCAACGGCGTATCCGGGTCGGGGCGGTGACTGTAGAAAATATCCACGTAATCCAATTTCATGCGCTTCAGGCTTTGGTCGAGACTGGAAACCAGGTACTTTTTGCTTCCCCACTCGCCATACGGGCCGGGCCACATGCGGTAACCTGCCTTACTGGAAATAATCAGCTCATCGCGGTAACCTTTAAAATCCTGGTGCAGCAGTTTGCCAAAGTTTTCTTCGGCCGAGCCCGGCTCCGGGCCGTAGTTGTTGGCTAAATCAAAATGAGTAATACCACTGTCAAAAGCCAGGTGTAATATTTTCCGGAAGTTTTCTTCTACATCTACACTGCCGAAGTTATGCCACAGGCCCAGAGATACAGCCGGCAACAAAATGCCGCTGCGACCGCACCTGCGGTACAGCATATCATTATAGCGGTTAGCTGAAGGTAAATAATGCATGGTTGTTTTTTATTTTAGGTATTGAGCTAAGGTAATGTTTTTGACTTGATGAGGAGGGTTTGATTTTGAATTATTGCCGGATGGGATTTAGCTTTTCGTTTTGTGTTTCATGAGGACAGGGTTGTCAGTTATGAAAGCCAGTGGATGTTCTTTTTCTTTTTCCGCAAAAGAAAAAGAACCAAAAAGAAAACTCGTGGCTGCGTCTTTTTCTTTGAGGTGTGCAGTGGGAAGGCAACTGTGGTGGCAGCCGAAAAAGCCAAGGCCACATGGTGAGAATATTGGAGGTTCTGTGGTTATAGTTGCCTATAATAGGATTGACAGAATTTAAGAATGAACAGGATGGGATGTGGCATTTTGTTATCCCCCACGTCATTGCGAGGAACGAAGCAATCTCTCTGCATTTAACCCCTTCAAGCGTATAGAGATTGCTTCGTTCCTCGCAATGATGTTTTGGTGATGGGGGTGGTATCTGTTGTTTCTTGATTCTTGGCTCTTTGCTCTTGACTCTATTCTTCCCTTGTCAGCCCCTCAGCTTTGGGCGAAAGGCGGGCAGTACTCGTTGGGTGGTGCGCTGGCAAGAGGCCTTTTAGTGTTTGCACCAACACCCAACAAAGCACAGCCTGTTCATACGCAAACACTAAACAGCCTGTGGTGCTGACCGGCTTTGCTGGGCAGGCCCCGTGCGGCAAAAAAGCCTTACGGGGCTGTACTTGATTTTTTGTTACTTTTTGATCAAGCAAAAAGTAAACTGCCAAAAATAAAGCACAAGCTTAACAAAGTAGGTAGCAGCACTAACTCAACTCCCTGATTTTTACAAACACCATCACACCATAGGCCATTAGCACTAAAACATTAATTATCAGTACCCAATTCAAATCGGCATGGCGGTAGCGGTTGCGGGTACAAATAACAAGCAGTGTAATAAAACTGATAATGAGCAGTACGGGCAGTACCAAAGCCAACTTACTACTAGTATTAATATACAGGTGCTCCAGGTTGCCGGCTTTACCGGTGATGAAAGGCACCAGCGCAATTAACACTAAAATTAAAAACAGGCGTACCAGTGTTTTTGCTGCAATTTGACTTAACTTCATACCGGCAGTAAAAATAAGCAGCCGGGGGCGGCTATCCTAATGTATTTGAAGCCGAATACCAACGGGCTTAATTATATTCGTAGCCAGTATTTAAAACTGATATAATGCTTAAGAAAATCAGCTTGCTATTTACCGTAGTGTTGCTATGCTGCATGGCAGCTCAGGCCCAGCCCCGGCCTGCATTTCAAATTGTGCCGTTGGGTGTAAAGGGCGGTATTGATGAAAGCAATCTTTCTGCCTATATGGTGGCTGAGGCAGGTACCCGCAATTACGTTTGTTTAGATGCAGGCACTTTACACTATGGCATACTTCAGGCGGTAAAACAGCACACTTTTAACGTGCCGGTTACACAAGTGCTGCGACAATACATAAAAGGCTACTTGATTTCTCATTCGCACTTAGATCATTTATCAGGCCTGATTATTAATTCGCCTGATGACAGCGCCAAAACTATTTATGCTTTTGAAGATTGCATCAACACCTTTAAAACGCATTATTTTACCAACAAAAGCTGGAGTAATTTTGCCAATGAAGGCGAAGCGCCGCAGCTGAAAAAGTACACTTACCAGGTATTGCAACCGCAAGCAAGTATACCCGTTGCCGGAACCGGGATGCAGGTTACTGCCTACCCTTTAAGCCATGCTAACCTTACCAGTACAGCCTTTTTGCTCAACAGCAAAGGGAGCTACTTGCTATACCTGGGTGACACGGGCCCAGATGAAGTGGAAAAAAGCCAAAACCTACAGCACCTATGGCAGGCTATTGCGCCCCTGGTGAAAAACAAAAGCCTGAAGGCGTTAATGATTGAGGTATCTTTCCCGGATGAGCAGCCGGATAAAAGCCTGTTCGGTCACCTCACGCCACGCTGGCTGATGCAGGAACTCAAACAACTCGAAAGCTTCGCCGGTACCGGCAGCCTGAAAGGTTTTAAAGTAATCATTACCCACGTAAAGCCACCCGAAGAGCGGATTGCACAGTTGAGAAAGCAGTTGCAGGCGGAGAATACGTTGCAGTTGAATCTGATATTTCCGGAACAGGGGAAAGCGATAGATTTATAACGTTGTTCAAAACCTCATTTTAACTGCAGCGAAGAACATGAGGCTTAATAGTCAAAATACAGGTGCTTCGTTGCTGCTTAAAGTAACAATTTCATAATTTTAACCTATTAATAAAAGCAAAAGCTTAATTTATAGTATTTCTCCGGCTTGGAATTACTGCGCTGTCGTTCGTTAATATGAGCATCAAATAATAGTAAATTACTTTCGTATCAAGTGCGTAATGATCAACTATATGCTTTTAATGCAAAATGAAAAATAAGATTAAAGAAATCAACGAAATCATTAATTCATCTCCATGGATGGATATTTACATCTATAAATATGAGAAAGACCATTTAATCTTAGCCGCAAGTGAAGACTTCTGCTATTATCATAACTTAGAGATTCATTTCAAGAATGTTTATGCAATGGAAATTAACAATTGGTTTAAAATAGATACCCAAAGGCAGTTTCTTGAAATAACCGAACTTGACACGGAAGTGGGAGGATACCTGGTTCAAAAATTTTTAATCGAGAAAGGTCATACTATCTTTCAAATGATATCTGAAGATGATGAATATTTTTATATAGTGGCAAAGGACATTGATTATTCCAATCAGTTGGTCAAATATTATGAGTAGTATCCGTATAAGATGAAAGATAAAATCCAGCTATTAAATAGCATAATCAGTTCATATTCACATCTGGATTTCTATATGTATAGATGGATATACAGATCGGAAACTTTAATCTTGGCTGGAAGTGAAGATTATAAACGTATGCATAATATTGAGATATATTTTAAACAGGTGTTTACTATTGTATGTAACTCCTATTTTTCAATAGATATGCGGCGGCCATTTATTCATTTAATGGATGACATTGAAAAAGAAAGACAATTAAACATTAAATATGGTGTAACTATAGGAAACAGTATTTTTAAAATAAATTCGAATGAGAGGCAAGAATTTTACATCATGGCCGAAGATATAGACTACGTGCATGGCGTAGTAAAATACAATTAGCTTTTCTACTCATAACGCAGGTCCACCAATATATCATCTCAATTGACCCGCCCTGCGTTCTCGCAAGCGTCCAACCTATGGGTTACCAAGCATTTGAATAAATTCATAATTTGGACACTTGCGGGAACTGCTTAATTCATAGCCAATTTATAAGCTTCTGATGCATTACATATTTACAATTTAATACATCCCACTTAACATTTTCCTTATTGCAGGGTTTATAAAATACGCCCTAACAGGAAAAAATGAAACTCAACCTTTACATATTAATTTTGCTATGCCTGTTTGGTTTCGGCTGCAGGAACAAACCTGCGCGTGAAACGCAGCAGCAGATCACCGCTAACGATAGCATTCCACCAGTAGATACTACAACTCCGCGCCTAAAAATTACATGGGATAAAACAGGCAGGAAAATTTCGCACGATGTATACTTTGCCGAGTATGGCCGCATCAGGCGCTTACATGGCGATACGCTGCTGCTGATCTACCACTGCGGCGGCCCGGGTAACGAATGGGATAATATTGTACTGCGCAAAAGCAACGACAACGGCAACAACTGGCAAGCCCCTGTTACGGTTGCCAAAGATGATAACCCACAATATTATGGCTTTTCCACACCCGATTTACTGGTACTGAAGAACGGCTGGCTTTTAGTGGCTTACACTGGCCGCGGCAAGCCCGATGACAGTACGCATAACAACATACAGGTACGCATCAGTAAAAATAAAGGTGAAAGCTTTGGGCCGCCGGCTGTGGTAAGTGTAGGCCGTTCCTGGGAGCCGGGTTTAGTGCAACTACCCGATGGTGAGATTGAATTGTTTTTTTCTACAGAGCTATCAAGTTCGCGCAAATCATGGGGCCGACCCGAACAACGGGTTACATTGATGACCTCAAAAAATAACGGGCAAAATTGGAGCAAGGGTAAAGAGATCGCTTTTATGAAAGGCGGCCGCGATGGTATGCCGGTACCGCTGGTATTACAACACAACAAAGGCATTGTGGTGGCTATTGAATCGGTGCATAGCAAAAAATCGCCGTATATGCTGTGGTCGTCATTAAACAAAAAATGGGATTACAACACCCTGCCCTTTGAGGCCAATGGCCGGCGCTGGTTTGGCGCTGCCGGGAAGCTTTGGGCGGGTGCCCCATATATTATTCAGTTATCCACAGGCCAAACTTTGGTATCGGTACAAGATACCGGGGGCCGTAAAATTAACCGCTATACCAACTGGAAAAAGAACACCATGCTGGTGATGACCGGTAACAGCATGGCCAAAAACTTCACCAACGTTACTTATCCCTGGCCTCATCTGCCGGTAACTGAAGGCGCTTATTTTAATTCATTATTTTTAAAGAATGACAGCACCATCTTCGCTGTGAGCACCCGCAACTTTGCGGATAAGCATAGTGAGATTTGGCTGAAGGAAGGACACATCTGGCCGGATAAATAAGGATTGAGCGCATGACTGGAGGGAAGCCTATGATACAGGCTGCTCCGACTAAGTTTTTGCAGACTAACCCAGGTCAGCTTCAAAACACCAGAATATTGCTAAATGTTAAAGCATAAAAAAAGCCGGTTTCTTGCAAATCGGCTTTCTTTGTTGTGTGTATAAGGTAAGTAGGCTAAATGTCGAATGAAAAATCTTCATCTACTGTAATCCGTGCACTCTCAGCTATTTCACTGAATTCGTAGCGCTTTTCGGTTACATCCTGATGCGATTTGATGTAGTCAACCGTGTCTTTTAAACCTTCGGCAAACTTTTCAAAATCCTCCTTATACAAAAATATCTTATGCTTAACGAAAGATCCGTCTTCCAGGCGTTTTTTACTTTCGGTAATTGTGATGTAGTAATCATTTGAGCGCGTAGCCTTTACATCAAAGAAATAAGTTCTTTTACCGGCTCTTACTTTTTTTGAAAATACTTCATCACGTTCTCTGCTTTCAAAATCTCCCATTGCTTAAAAGTGTTGTATTAGTTTGATTGGCATAAATATATCAAAAATATTTATCGAACAAGGGTTTACGTAATAATATTTATTAACATTTAAACATTTTTCTCCGTCTTTTGTATACATGCCTTTTACTTACGCACTTTCTTGCTCTTCCAGCAACTGCTTTTCGTATAAATCAAAATACAAGCCCTTCATTTCCATCAAAGTATCATGATTTCCCTGCTCTGCAATACGCCCTTCGTCCATTACCAGTATATGATCGGCATTTTTTATCGTAGAAATACGATGGGCAATAATAATACTGGTTTTACCCTGCATAATACGGCCCAGATTATTTAATATCTCCTCTTCGGTGCGCGTATCTACCGCCGAAAGACAGTCGTCAAAAATCAAAATTTGCGGCTCTTTAATAATAGCCCTGGCGATAGATACCCGCTGCTTTTGTCCACCCGATAGGGTAATCCCCCGTTCGCCAATCATGGTTTTAAAACCGTTTTCAAACTCTGCAATATTCTGGTGAACGGCGGCATCACGGGCGGCCTGCTCCACCTTAGGCATATCCAGCACATCGGCGCTAAAGGCAATATTGTTGGCAATGGTATCAGAAAACAAAAACACCTCTTGTGGCACAAAGCCCAGTTGCGAGCGATAACTGTTCAGGTTCAACTGGTTAACCGGCTGCCCGTCAATGCGCACCTGTCCGCCTGTGGCATCATACATACGCATCAGCAGGTTGGCAATGGTTGATTTACCCGAACCTGTACGGCCAATAACTGCCAGCATTTGCCCCGGCTGCACCGAAAACGATACCGACTTGAGCGCCTGTATACCAGTATCGGGGTAGGTGAAATCAACCCTGTCAAAAGTTATCTGCCCTTTTACGTGCAGCGGCTTGTCGTTAGGCGAAACGATATCCGGCTGCTCATTTAAAAACTCATTAATACGTTTTTGCGAAGCGGCAGCACGTTGAATTAACGAGGTTACCCAACCCAAAGACAATACCGGAAAGGTTAACTGGTTTAAGTACACAATAAATTCGGCAATATTGCCCGAAGTAATGTTGCCCTTCATTACCTCAATGCCGCCAATATAAATGGTTAGAATAATGCTCAAGCCAATCAGGAGCAGCATCATGGGGTAAAACAGCGCCTGTACCCGTACCAGTTCCATAGAATGGGTTTTATAATTTTCGCTCTCAGCCTCAAACTTTTGATTGATAAAACCTTCGCGTACGTAAGATTTCACCACCCTGATCCCTGAAATATTTTCCTGCACAAAGCTGGAGAGCGATGACAACCGTTCCTGTATGCGCTCGCTGCGAAAATTGATGATATTGTTCACATAGTAAATACTCACCACCAAAATAGGCAAAGGCAATAAGGAAAATACGGTAAGCCGCACGTTTACCCCCACCATGGCAAATACCACCAGTAAAAACAACACAATGGTATTAATGGCATACATAATGGCCGGCCCCAGGTACATACGCACACGGCTTACATCTTCAGTAGCTCGGTTCATCAAATCGCCGGTGTTGTGGCGTCGATAAAAAGCCAGTGAGAGTTGCTGGTAGTGATGGTAAATTTCGTTCTTTAAATCATATTCAATATGCCTTGACATCAAAATGATGGTTTGCCGCATAAAAAACAGAAATAAGCCACGCATCAGCGACAGCGCCAAAACCAGTACACCAAACAGCAGTAAACTTGAACCAAATATCTGGTAAATTACCTGCTGCCGTTCAAAGCCGTTGAAAAGGCGGTACAGGCGTATATTTTCTACCACTAAATCAAAAGCAATACGAATCACCTGTGCCGGTAGTACGCTGAAGATGTTGGAGATGATAACGAAGATGATTCCCGGTATCAGCCGCCAGCGGTATTTATAAAAGAACTTGTTTAAATAGGCTAAATGTTTCATTCCTGAAAGCAAAGGTAGAGAATTGCTTGGTTAGTTGTTCATGAGGAAAGCTGACATCGGCTGATGATGTTTTACCTTTTTACTTTTTCTATCTATGAACTATCAACTATGAACCATCATCTATCAACTAATCACTACAAACTATCAGCAAAAAAATCGTACTTTTGCACAAAATTTAACGGGCCTGTAGGCAGGCTGTAATTCAACCGGACGGTATTTTACTTTTTTACAAACTTTAAAGGTCTAAAAGTACTTGTAGTGATAAAATTCGGGTTGAACACGTTAGCCAAATACTACGCTGTTAAATTTAGAGTTAAAGCATTGAGTACAACATCTACAAACCGTTCTTATACATGTTAAATAGAAGGCACCTTCGAGTAAAAGTATTACAGGCCCTGTATGCCTATCACCAGTCTGATGACAAAGACATTAAGCAGCACGAAAAAAACCTGCTCACCAGCATTGACAAAGTATACGAGATGTATATCTGGATGCTGTCGCTGATAGATGAGGTTGCGCATTACTCCGAGCGCGATGCCGAGGAGCGGGCCAACAAATATCTGCCTACGGCCGATGACCTGGCACCCAACCTTAAAATTACCACCAACCGTTTTTTAACTTCACTGGAGCAGAACAAGGATTACCTGGCTGCCCTCAAAAAGTATAAAATTTCCTGGGATTTTGACCCCGAGCTGGCCAAATCACTGTTCACCATCCTGAAAAATGCAGATGAGTATAAAGCTTATTTAGCCAAAACTGATGATTCCCTGCATTCGGATAAAGATATTATCAAGTTCATCTTTAAAAAGGTAATTTTAAAATCATCACTGGCAGAGCAGGTGTTTGAGGATAAATTTATCTTCTGGCCGGTAGATAAAGAAGTTTTACAGGCACTGATTGCCAAAACGTTCAAAAATTTCTCGAACGATAACCCGAACGAGAACAAGCTGGCCGAGGTAACCGCCAACTGGGCCGAAGACCGCGACTTTATTGTAGATTTATTTGAGCAAAGCATCAGGCATAATAAGGAGTACCAGGAGTTGATTAACGGTAAAACCCAAAACTGGGAGCCTGAGCGCATTGCCATGATGGATACGCTGCTGATGAAGATGGCTATTACAGAATTTATTAACTTTACATCGGTACCGGTTAAAGTAACCATTAATGAGTATCTGGAAATTGCCAAAGAATTCAGCACACCTAAGAGTAACTCATTTATAAATGGTATTTTAGATAAGTTGCTGATTGATTTGAAAACAGCTAACCGCGTACGCAAAACCGGCAGAGGACTAATTGAGTAACCCCGAGATATGAAAAACTATTTGTTGATACTGGCCGCCGCAGGCATGCTGGCTGCCTGTAACCAAAACAGCCAAAGCACTGCAGCTGCAAACGGCACTGCTGCCACCGAAGCTACAGATACGGTAAACGTTCCCGTAATGAAATTTAAAGACATTACGCATGATTTCGGCAAGATTAAAACCGGCGACAAGGTGCATTATGAGTTCAGCTTCACCAATACGGGTAAATCTCCTTTGATTATTAAGGATGCAGTGGCCTCATGCGGCTGCACCAAGCCCGAGTGGCCCAAAGAGCCTATTGCGCCCGGCGCTACCGGCTTAATTAAAGTAACGTTTGACAGTGCCGGCAAATCGGGTTTGCAGGATAAGCAAATTACCATTACCGCCAATACCAACCCGGCCCAAAATATGGTGCACCTGATTGGTGAAGTAACCGCAAGTTAATTATTTTAAACATTGTACATGATAGCAACTATTTTTTTAATGCAGCCTGCTGGCGGCAGTAGCGGTATTGCCGGTTTCCTGCCCATGATTTTGATTGTGATCGTATTTTACTTCTTCATGATCAGGCCTCAGGTGAAAAAGCAAAAAGACCAGAAGAAATATGTGGATGAACTGAAAAAAGGCGACCGCGTAGTTACCAGTTCAGGCATCCACGGTAGAATTTATGAAGTAGGCGAAACCACTTTTTTAGTGGAAGTTGATAACGGCGTTCGCATTAAATTTGATAAAGCTGCCATTTCATTAGATGCCTCAAAAGCATTGAATACACCTGCAGTAACTAAAGCTTAAAAGGGCACCCTTTTTAAATAAAATGCCGTTCCGTTTGTAATTAGCCGGACGGCATTTTAATTTTAACCGTTTGTTAAAAGCATTATATGGCCATCATCAAGCTATCAGCATCAGAGCGCAGAAGGTTTACGGTGTTTACCACCTGCCTGGTGCTGGCTGCTGTAGCCTGGCTGCTTACCGGCCTGGGCAGCAACTACAGCTATCAGGCCACCGGAGTACTTGCCTACCGCAACTCGCCCCAAAAGCGGGCTTTTCGTTCACTGCAGTCTGATACGGTTAGCATTACCCTGCAGGGCACAGGCTGGCAAATGCTGTTTGCACGCTTAGGCAGCAGCATACGTACCATACCGGTTGATTTACACACCCTCGAACATCAGAATTTTTTGGTGCTCAGCAACCAGTTGCGCACCATCAACAACCCAAAATATGGCGAACAGAGAATATTAGCCATCAGTCCGGATACTTTATATTATGATTTTACCAAGCGTTTGATCAAAAAAGTACCGGTGCAGCTCATCAGCGCCATTGGTTTCGAACACCAGTATGCACCCTATGATGCTACCGTAATTAAGCCGGCTTATGTAACCATAAGCGGACCGGGCAATTTGATTGACAGCATTAAGTTTTGGCAAACCGACTCTTTAAACCTTAATGATGTGGACGGCACCGTAAATGCTAAAGTACGGTTACAGGCAGTTAAAGAGGGTAATCTTACGGTTTACCCTAAAGTAGTCCAGGTGCAAATTCCGGTAGATGAATTTACGGAGAAAACGCTCGAAATACCGGTAAAGCTGATTAACAATCCGCATTATTATAATGTGAAACTGTTTCCGCAAAAAGTTAAAATCACTTTTACTACGGCACTGACCCGTTATAAAGAAACCGATGAAGATTTTTTTGAGGCTGTTGCCGACTTCCAATTGTGGACAGACCATAAAAACAGCGTGCTGCCGGTAAAACTTACACGCGTACCCGCTTATTGCCGCATTGTACGCGTTGAGCCCCGAACAGTGGATTTTATTATTGCTAAATAATGCTTAAGATAGGAATTACCGGTAATATAGGCAGCGGCAAAACCACCGTGAGCAAAATGTTTGAGTTGCTGGATATCCCGGTATTTTATGCCGATGATGAAGCTAAAAAAGTAATGACTGCTGATGCCATTCTGGTAGCATCGCTAAAAGAAACTTTTGGGCCCGAAGCTTATTTTACTGATGGCAGCCTGAACCGCAAATTTATAGCCGGCATTGTATTTAACAACCCTGCTGAACTGGCCAAACTAAATGCCATTGTACACCCGGCCGTATTCAGGGCATTTGACAATTGGGTGCTGCGTTACCCCCACGCACTTTATGTAGCTAAAGAAGCGGCTTTGCTGTTTGAGAGCAGTTCGTACCGCATGTGCGATTACTCGGTAGTAGTAACCGCCCCCTTACCACTGCGTTTGCAAAGGGTAATTAAACGTGACCAGATTACGCTTGAGGAAGCCGAAAACCGGAATGCCCGACAAATGCCCGAAGAGAAAAAAGTGAAGCTGGCCGATTATCATATCGTAAACGATGAAAGCCGGCTGGTAATTCCGCAAGTATTGCAATTGCATGAGCGGTTTAAAACCCTGGCCCAACCAGCATGATTTTAGATGACTTTATCAGCCTCGACGAAACAGGCCTGTACTGCCCTTACGGTAAGTTTTATATCGATCCTAAACAGCCGGTAGAAATAGCATTGGTTTCACATGCCCATGCCGACCATGCGGTTGCCGGTAACCAGCAGGTGTATTGCACTGCCCCTACTGCTGCTTTTATGCAATTACGGTATGGTAAAAGTGCAGGCAAGCAATTCCATATTACGCATTGGCACCAGGCTTTTGCCGTAAATGGAGTAAACATCACCTTTATACCCGCCGGGCACATGTTGGGATCGGCCCAGATTTTAATGGAATACCAGGGCACCCGCTACCTTTACACCGGCGACTATAAATTGCAGCCCGACCCTACCTGCGAGCCATTAGAATGGGCAAAAGCCGACGTGCTGATTACTGAAAGCACTTTTGCTAATCCCTCCGTACAGCACCCCGACCCTGTTGCAGAGATCAGTAAACTGAATGAAATAAAAAGTAATATCATGCTTGGCGCTTACGCTTTGGGCAAGGCCCAGCGCTTAACCGCCATGATTAATACTTACGCGCCGCATAAAAAGGTGCTGATTCATCATCGTATTCTGCCGTTACATCAATTATATCAGAACAATGGCATTACATTGGGCAATTACCAGCTTTATGGCCGCAAACTAATGAAAACACAGGGCGAGTACGTATACATTGTACCGCCGCTTACATTCGATAGTTACTTTAGGGCGGTGGGTGTAAAGCGTTTATTTGCTTCGGGATGGAGCAATTTGCAAGTGAACAAGCAAGATACCCTATTCATATCCGACCATGTGGACTGGAATGATATTTTAACCACTATTGCACAGGTGCAGCCCCGGCAGGTATGGACTTTGCACGGCGACGGCCGCCACCTGAAAGAACATTTTAAAGATCAGCTTACGGTAAAACTGTTGAACTAATGCTGCAGGAAGGTATTGATTATTACATTAATGAGGATGGCTTGTATGTATTTACACGTGAGTACCATTTAAAACGTGGTTATTGCTGCAAAAACAAATGCCTGCATTGCCCCTGGGACTACGGAAAACCAAAAGCCCTTAAACAAAATAAAAATAAATAACATATTTGTATTAATTTTAAGGTTATGCAGATAGAAAAGGAAATACAGGCCAGTAAATTTGAAGACAATCACCACAGAGTAATTGTAAATTTAAGCTATACCTATGGCTGGCTGAATAACCTGCTGCGTTATGAGTTTGAAAAATACAACCTCACCAGCCAGCAGTTTAACGTGCTTCGTATCCTGAGAGGGCAATATCCCAATCCTGCTACCGTAAATTTGATTAAAGAGCGCATGGTAGACAAAATGTCTGACGCCTCGCGCATTGTTGACCGCCTGGTGCAAAAAAACCTGGTATCGCGCTGTACCAATAATAAAGACCGCCGTGCGGTTGATATCCGCATCAGCGATGAAGGCCTGGAGGTATTGGGCAAAATGGACCAGGAATTTCAGATGAAAAATCTGCTTAAACAAAACCTTACCGATCAGGAAGCAGTTGCCTTAAGTGATTTATTAGATAAATTGCGGGGGTAAATTTAAAATCCCCTACCCTTTTCTGGCAGCCACCATCATATGCGGACTAAATACCATGAGTTCTGTATTGCTTTCTGTAGCTTTTAACAATTCCATCATGGCTTGCTTTTTGGCCGCGTCTGCACGGGTTTCAAAGTACTTGCTGTCCAGCCAAATCATGCCTTCCACAGCATAAATTTGCTCAAACTGTAATCCGGCAACGCTCACTTCATTCATTAACTCTTGGGGATAATGGTAATAAGCCTGGGGCAAAATACCAGGCAATGTGGCCGGTGCGTGGTGCTCACCTGTAGTTAGTTCTGTTTTACACATCTCTAAAAAGCCAGGCACATGCATCATTCCATTTAGCAAGCCAGGCAGTGTAGAGGCAGCGCGCCCAATGGCAAACCCCAGCACTATGCCACCAGGTTTGAGCACCCGTAGTGCTTCAGCTAACGCCGCTATACGGTCGGTTTTATGTTGAAGGTGATACAAAGGTCCATGAAGGATGACCATATCGGCGTAATCATTTTTAAAATTCAATTTACGCGCCTCTCCCACGCTACTTTGGTAACGGCTTTTAAGCTTGGCTGCCCGTTTCTCTGCTTGTTGGACATGCTTCAGTACCGGATCAATCAAATGCACCTGGTGGCCTTGTTTGGCCAGCCATTCGGCATAAATGCCAGGGCCGCCCCCTACATCAAGTACAATCCCACTCCCTGTTGGTAAATAGCGACTAATCAAATCTTTGTTACGCTCAAACTCCAGCGGGCCCAGGCCTAACTGTAACCTGGCTTCTTCAGATGTTTGTGAATAAAATTGTGCGATGTCCTGATGAATGGAACCGGCAGTACTCATGGGTAATTATAATTTGTGATTCCTATCTTTTAAAACGGCAAACCAATACCAAAATTCAACTGCATAAAGTGATAGGTATCGTTTGAGTTCTGCGGGTCAACCGTATTAGAATTGGCAATGCGGTAATTGCGTTTAAAGTCGCCTTCATGAAACAATTCCCTGAAGTGTTTAACCAGCACATACTGGTCTGAGCCCGAAAACTGCGGATCTTTAAATTTAAAAGCTACATCTAAACGGAAAATGAAATAACTTAAATCAAACCGCAAACCAGTTCCAACGCCAATAGCGGTGGAGTTCCACAGGTTGTTCAGTTTGAACTCGCCGCCCGGGTTATCATCAGTTTGGTGCAGGCGCCATACGTTACCAAAATCTGTAAACATAGCTCCTTTCAGCTTTGCACCGAACAGGTTGTTGGCAATGGTGTAACGGTATTCAGCATTACCAATAATCTTAATTTCACCAAATTGGTCGAGGTACCGCAATCTCGAGCGAAGGGTATCTGCCCGGTTATCGGCACCGTACGAGGCACGGGTAAAATTACCGGGGCCCAGTGTGCGCGGCAGCCATGCCCGAATATCATTGGCACCGCCGGCATAAAAGTTCTTTTCAAAAATCAGCAAATCACTGTTGCCATAAGGCACCCCAATGCCCGGATTAATGCGGAAAATGAACTGGCGCTCCCCGCCCAGATGTTTATAGAAGCGCAGGTCAATTTCGCCTTTGGCATACTGCGAGAACGTATATCCAAACAAGGTACGGTTACCGGCTGTATCGCGCTTGGTATTAAACAAGCGGCTCAGCAGGTTTAAATTGTTACCGCCTATATCAACCGAACCCCTGAAATATGTAAAATCATCGTAAGTATTCAGTCGGTTGGCATTTAACTGGAAAGTGTACTGGCTACCAATGGTAAATATGGTACGGCCAATGAGGTAAACATAAGAGTAGCGGTTATAATTGAGTAACTGCTGACGGGCAAAGGGATCAATGGTACCCCTTGAAAACTCGATATTGATAGGCGTAAGCGTATGCAGCTTGCGGCTGGTTTCGGCCCAGTCATAAGTTAGTGAGTTGATAAAGCTTTGCCGCTTTACCAGCCCGTTTTGGTAAAACAGCGAGTAAGTAGAGGATAGTATGGTATGCGGCACACCGTATTTGCCCAGTGTAGGAAAATTGAACGGTGAAACAATGCGCGGGAAAATCAAACTGGCCCCTGCTTTAAAATCCTGATTTTCTATGTAGCCACCGCTGTTAATGGCATTACCGTTGGCATTAAACAGCACGCTCCAGTTCAGCTTAATTTGCAGTGCTACAGCTTGCTTAAACAGGTTATGGTTAGTAAAAGTATTACCCAGGTTATATCCAAACCGGTTACCGTTAAACAGCACTTCTGCCTCCACCCGGTCTGATTTTTGTTTGAGCGGCACTAGGTCAATCTGCGTGTTCAGCCGGTTCGTACTGTCGGGCAGTTTAGTATAAGTAGGGTTGGGTACATTACGAAATACATTCAGTTCAGAAAGCCTGGAGGTAGTTAAGTTCTGTTGGTTGATATCATAGATATCGCCTTTGCGCTGAAAGGTATAACGTGTTAAAATATTAGGCTTAAACTTGCCCGAATAATCCACAAACCTGAACTGCGAATCTACCTGCAGGGTATCGCGCTTACCCGGCTTACGGCCATTGCTGTTGGCTACCACAATCAATGTATTGTTAATGGAGTAAACAGGATGAGCGGATTTACCTTCGGGATTGGTAATGATCATCTTTATATCAACCACACTGTTGTTAAAAGTAGAGTCGTAATTGAAGCTGATGTACTGGCGGAAAAAATCGTAATAACCATTTTGCTTCATTACCTGGTAAAACTGGTCGCGGTCAAAAGCCAGACTGTCCAGGTCAAAGCGGTCGCCTGGTTGGATGTGCGAAAAACGATGCCGGTTCACCCGGTATAAAGCTTCCACTTTTTTATCCAGAATGCTATCCTGAAACTTACGTATCCTGAACATCGGCCCCTCAACAGCGCTGAAGTACAAATGGGCCTTCTTGTTTTTAACCGTAATGCTATCCGAAACTTTTGCCTTCAGGTAACCTTTATTCTGTAAAAACTTCTCCATCTGCACCCGCGAAAACTCAACCAGGTTGCTGTCTAAAATAGCTGGTGGATCGCCTATATTCCGTTTCCCGTTTTTGCTGAACAGGTAATAAAATTGAAGGTTAAGGTAATTATTGGGCTGAATTTGCTTGTCTACATAGGTTTCTGCAGCTTCGGTAAACTCTTTATCAACGCCGGTAATAGTCACCTTACGCACCAGGGCTTCATTATTTTTTAAACGGCGGGTAAGGCTGCAACCGGTGGTTAAAAGCAAAAGAATACTTAATATTGCAAGGTAAAAATCAGGCTTCGCGAATGCTTTCAAAATCTCAAATCGGTTTATTAAAGTCCTTACAGCAAAAAAAGTTTCGCAGGGAGCACGGCTTTTTCCTGGTAGAAGGGCATAAATCTGTTACAGAGTTTGCCCAATCCAATTACCAGATTGAAAGCGTTTACTACACTCCTGATGCAGCAACATTGTTAAATAAACTACCAAAGAAACTAAATTTCCAGCAGATTACGGACAGTGACATTCAAAAAATCAGCAGCCTTACTACACCGCAGCAGGTAATAGCCCTGGTAAAAATACCAGCCTGGCCACTATTGAACGCCCAACAACTGAAAGGTAAATTTAGTTTGGTGCTTGATGGCATCCAAGACCCTGGCAACCTGGGCACCATTATCCGCACGGCCGACTGGTTTGGCATTGAGCATATTATTTGCTCAGAAGATACGGTGGATGCATACAACCCCAAAGTGGTACAAGCCACCATGGGCTCACTGGCCAGGGTGAACATACATTATACCGGTTTAGCAAATATTTTACCTACCCTGCAACTACCACTGTATGGCGCTTTGTTAAAAGGCAATAACATTTACCAAACCGATTTTGGCACCGAAGGCCTGATTGTAATGGGCAACGAAGGCAACGGCCTCCGCCCCGAAATTGAGCAGCTGGTGAGCCATGCCATCACTATACCGCGGCTGGGTAAGGCCGAGTCGTTAAATGTGGCTATTGCTACTTCTATCTTCTGCTCAGAAGTGAGTAGAAAAACATTGAAATAAATTAGGCAAAACTCAAATATATTTCTAATTTTGCCTTCCTGAAAAATGGTCGGGTGGCCGAGTGGCTAGGCAGAGGTCTGCAAAACCTCGTACAGCGGTTCGAATCCGCTCTCGACCTCACCAGGTTTCATACATTAAAATCTAACACCATGGGCGTTACACGTTTAAAAAGAAAAGACAGAAGAAATAAAACTTTCTCTCGTTTAGAAGTACAAGGCTTAAAGCTGGCTACCAACTTACAGCCAGGCAGCCGCTCAAAAGAGCCTAAAAACAGCCAATTAGCTAAAAATAACGAAATTTTAGCTCAATTAACTGCTTCTGCTAAGTAATCAGCCTCTTCCCCTGCTCTCTGAAAAGAAGAGCGAGATGGAACCTGAATTACTAACAAAAAATTAAAATCCTGTAGGTTTATACCGACAGGATTTTTTTATTGATACGGCTGATTAAGCCCGGTCCTTCATAAATAAAGCCAGTATATAATTGCACCAGCGCAGCGCCGGCTTCCAGTTTTTCCATCGCATCCTGCTCTGAGTGAATACCTCCTACCCCAATAACCGGGAATGCGTTGCTGGATTTTTGCACCAAATATCTGATCACTTCTGTTGAACGATGCGTTAAGGGCTTACCGCTCAGGCCACCGGTTTGGCTTTTTAAGCTCTCGGGCGAATTTAACCCCTCGCGGCTAATGGTGGTATTGGTAGCAATCACGCCGGCAATACCGCTCTCCTGCACAATCTCAATAATATCATTCAGCTGCTCATTGGTTAAATCAGGCGCTATTTTAAGCAGGATGGGTTTTTGTAAAGGCTGCTGCTTGTTAAGATATTGCAATGTGTTCAGGATATCCAGCAGCGGTCCCTTTTCCTGCAAGGCACGCAAACCGGGGGTATTGGGTGAGCTCACATTCACTACAAAGTAATCTAACACCTCGTGCAGGCGGTTAAAACATTTCACATAATCATCCACTGCCTGCTCATTGGGCGTATTTTTGTTTTTGCCGATATTGCCACCAATAATTACCGGATTTCTCTGAAATGCTTCGCTTTTGCGATAGGCTGTAATACGCGCCGCCAGTACATCTACACCTTTATTATTAAAGCCCATGCGGTTAATGAGTGCTGCATCGGCCGGCAGCCTGAACATACGGGGCTTTTCGTTACCGGGCTGCGGTAAAGGGGTTACTGTGCCTACCTCTATAAAACCAAAACCCAGGTTAGCCATTTCGGCAATCAGCTCTCCGTTTTTATCAAAACCGGCAGCCAAACCCACCGGATTTTTAAATTTAAGGCCGAATACTTCGCGCTCCAGCCGGACATCCTGCCTGCTCCAAACACCACGGCTCAGGGCTGCCCCGCCGGGTATGCGGTTGACTAACTGCAGGCCATTGGTAACGGCATGATGCACTTTCTCGGGATCAAATTTAAACAGTATGGGTTTGAGTAACGAATACATAGCACGAAGGTATAATTTATAAGGGAGTTTTGCACGAATGGTGTAAATCCTATATCTTGCCTATACTTAACCTGTTATTAACCGATGAACAACCGCCGCCATTTTATCAAAAGCGCTGCCTTAACCGCTGCCGCTTCACTCACCATTCCTGAAATTGTATCAGCTGCTGCTACTGCCCCAAGCGCAAAAAAGGTAGCGTTGAAACCGAATGATATCATCCTCTTTCAAGGCGATTCGATTACTGATTGGGGGCGCGACCGCAACAAAGCCATTCCTAATGATTTTGGCGCATTGGGCACCGGATATTCTTACCTGAGTGCTGCCGAACTGCTATGTAAATATCCTTCCTACCAATTGCACGTGTATAATCGTGGCGTAGGCGGCAACAAGGTTTACCAGCTGGCCGAACGCTGGGATGCCGATTGCCTGGCACTTAAACCTACCGTGCTCAGCATTATGATTGGGGTAAACGATTACTGGCACACCCTCACCGGCGGTTACAAAGGCACTATTGATACCTACCGCACCGACTACCGTAAGCTGTTAGACCGTACCCAGCAAGCCCTGCCCGGCATCCGCCTAATTATAGGCGAACCCTTTGCTATTAAAGGTGTAAAGGCGGTGGACGAAAAATGGTATCCGGCTTTTGATAGCTACCGCCAGGTATCGCGCGAAGTTGCCAAGGAGTACGGTGCAGCTTTCATTCCCTATCAGTCTATTATGGACAAGGCCATAGAAGATGCGCCAGCAGCTTACTGGTCGTTGGATGGGGTACATCCTTCGGTAGCTGGGGCGAAGCTGATGTCGCAGGCGTGGATGGAGACAGTGAAGTAGTTCAAATTGTAAGCAGGTTAAATAACGTCATCCTGAATTTATTTCAGGATTTCTCGTGATGAGTTCTACTTTAGTTAGTTTTTGCTGCTATCCGCTTGGGTGGTTCTGTGCTTTAATCTCCTGCAGTTTACTTTTTGCTTGATCAAAAAGTAACAAAAAATCAAGGCAGAAACAACCCTTCCTCGCGCAAGGCCACCGCATGGTCCGGGCGGTTTCTGCCAGCCCAACGCGACTAAGTGTAGATTTTTGCTCACCAATTTGTCATTCTGAGCAATAGCGAAGGACCCATAAACTTACTTTAGCGTCGCGCCTACCATCATCACTTATTATCTATCAATAAATGAACAACAGATTCTACATATCTTTACTTTCCTTCTTCAGCGTTATCAAAAAATAAAGCTTTCAACTCCTTAGCATCATCAGGTTTCATTTTACCACCTAAAATTAAACGTAACTGGCGGCGGCGCAGGGCACCGTCATACAGCGATAGATCTTCGTCGGTTTCAGGGGTTAATTCCGGAATTGGGATGGTATGGTTGTCTTTGTCCAAAGCCACAAAAGTATAATAGGCTTCGTTGCTTTTTATTTTGGTGCCTGATGGTATATTTTGTGCCCATACATCCAGCCGTACTTCTACTGAAGTGTTGAATGCACGGGTTACTTTAGATTCAATCATTACGGCATCGCCCAGCTTAATGGGATGTTTAAAAGAAACATTATCTACCGAGGCGGTTACTACAATGCGGTTGCAATGTTTTTGGGCAGCCATGGCAGCGCCAATATCCATCCAGTACAGCAGGCGGCCGCCCATCAGGTTGCCTAAAGTGTTGGTATCATTGGGTAATACCAATTCATTCATTACGGTATACGAGTCTTTAGGCGTTTTTTTGATCATAAAAGTAAATTAAGCTGCAAATATAACATTTGCCGCACCAACCGAATGCAGAAGCGGGCCGGAAACTAACGGTTAGCCGTATTCAGTAAGCGGTAGCCTACCAGCTCGTCCCAGCGGGCACCGGCCGGATGATAGTAAACCAGCAATTGATAATCATTCTCGGTCTCAAAATGGCTGCCTTCCAGCAACGTATAATCCGGTTTGTTGGTAGCTTTATCTACCCATACGTACTGGTAATCGTATATACCCTGTTTCAGAAATGTATCAGTATAAAAGCGGTTCCGAACCTGGTCGAAATCCATTTTACCAGTGGGGGTTAGCTGGTAATTGTTGAACTTACCAATGATGTAAGCATCGCCCTGCTGGTTGGTTTTGTTGGCTGCCAGGGTAAAATATACATGTGCATAGTCGGCATCCACATTCGGGTCGCGGCCATCCTGGTTACGGATGAAGAAGTTACCGTTATCATCATACTGAAAGATATAAGCCGGCTGGTTACGAGGGTAGTCATTCAGCAGCATTATAGTATTGGCTGTATCACGGTAAATTTTAGCTACCTGCTGCGAATTGAGCTTTAGGGTACGCAGGTCAATCAGCCTGAACTCGTTGCCGCCTGGAAAATCATTGGTATTTAAATCACTATACAATAACTGGTTGCCACGTATCTGAAAAGGTTGGGGCGTGAATACGGCGGTTTCGGGCCGGGCATTCTGCATCACCATCGGCTTCAAATCGGTAGTCGGGTTTTGCACATACAGGCTGCCATAATCAACCTGAAAATTAATTTTTTGATGGCTTGGCCGTAACTGCACTTCATTTGAAGGCACCATTTGGGCCAGAATATTCACCCGGGGGTTCACTACGTACATGCGCCGGGTAAGTACTGGTTGCGAGGGATTACCATCTTCATACACCTTCAGCAAATAGTTACCCGAAAACTTGGGAGCAATGTTTTGGTTGGGCACTTTTACCTCATAGTGAATATACTTTTGCAGCGTGCCTGAAGCATAAGCATAATTCAAAATACGATCTTCGGTGAAGCCCTGCAAATATTCAACCGGTTGAATATTGGACAGTGACCAGTCTGCCTCGCAGTGCTGAATGGTATAATAATACTGGCGCGAATTGTTGGTCAGGTCATCAAAACTCAGGGTAATTTGCTCACCTGAATTAAGGGCGATGAGCGGGAAAGAGCCCTCTTTACTGCTGTTATAACACTGCACGCTCTTAATTTCCGGACGGTAAACGGCATCGGTGTTGATTGTTTGGGCGTTGCAGGCGAGAGATATCAGCAGAAATGCAGCTGCAAATAGAGACCGCACTATATTAAAAGCGTCATTGCGAGGAACGAAGCAATCTCGTAGCCGTGATGGTTCGCTTTGTAAACGACGAGATTGCTTCGTTCCTCGCAATGACAACATGATATATTGTTTATTAGAAGAACTTACGCTTCCATTTCCAAAATCTGTTCAGCTAAAGTTTCCCATTGCTGCTGCACTTGCTTCAGCTCGGTTTGTTTGCGCTGGTACTGGGTATTGGTTTCTTTAAGCTTAGCCTGATTATTATAAATGTGATCATCGGCCAGTTGAGCTTCCAGGTCTTTAACCGCTTTCTCCAAATCGGCTACCTGCTGCTCCATGCGCGATAAATCCTGATTCAGTTTTTTAATCTGCTTCGATTTATCTTCAACAGGCTGTTTAGCCGCTGCGGGGTCCTTTTTTTCCTCTTTTTTAGGGGCAGGTACCGGTGCATTGGTAAACTTAGCCTGCTGCTTGCGCTTGGCCTGCCACTCCTCGTACTCGGCGTAGGTGCCGGGGTATTCTTTAATCTGCTGGTCCTCTATGTACCATATCTTATTGGCAATATTGTCGAGGAAGAAACGGTCGTGCGATACACTGATAAAGGTACCTTCGTACTGTTGCAGCGCCTGGATCAGGATATTTACCGATTGCATGTCCAGGTGGTTGGTGGGCTCATCCAGAATCAGGAAGTTGGCATCAGCAGTTAAAGCTTTAGCCAGTGCCACGCGTGATTTCTCACCACCCGACAGTACCTTAATCTTTTTAAACACATCATCGCCCGTGAACAGGAATGAACCTAAAATGGAGCGCAGCTCGGTTTCATTGTGCCGTGGCGCAAAGTGCTGTAGCTCTTGCAAAATTTCGCTCTCCAGGTGGAGTGATTCCAATTGGTGCTGTGCAAAAAAGGTGGTGGTTACGTTGTAACCGATATCACACTTTCCGGTAAAATCATGATCAGCATCAGCAATAATGCGTAGCAAAGTTGATTTACCACGGCCGTTGGCGCCAATCAGCGCAATTTTATCGCCTTTTTCAATAATAGCGCTGGCCTGCTTTAAAATGGAGAGGTTAGGATAACTTTTGGACAAGTCCTCAATGTTGATCACATTCCGGCCTGATTGTTTACCAAAGCGGAAACTAAAGTTAACGGTAGGATTATCATCATCCACATCATCCACACGCTCTAAACGATCTAAAGCTTTGATGCGTGATTGTGCCATTTTAGCTTTGGAAGCTTTGGCGCGGAAACGCTCAATCAAACGCTCTTCCTGCTTAATTTTGGCCTGCTGATTTTTAAACTCGCCACGCTGAATTTCTTCGCGCAATGCTTTCTCCTCTAAATAGAAACTATAATTACCTGCATAAACCGTTAATTTACCCTTGCGCGATTCTACCGTACGGTTAATTACCTTATCTAAAAACCAGCGGTCGTGAGATACAATAACAATGGCGCCTTCAAAATTTTTCAGGTATTCTTCCAGCCACTGAATAGAGGGTAAATCTAAGTGGTTGGTGGGCTCATCCAGTAACAAAATATCAGGTGCCTGTAACAGAATTTTAGCCAGCATTACCCGCATACGCCATCCACCCGAAAAGGTGCTTAATTTGCGTTCCTGATCTACATCGCTAAAGCCTAAACCGGCTAAAATTTCGTGAGCTTTGTATTCAATGTTATAACCATCCAGCGCTTCAAACTCACTTTGCTTATCGCTCAGCTTATTTAAAATATCCTCTGAATAATCGGATTCCAGCTTCTTTAATAAGTTTTCGATCTCCGTGTGCAGTTGGTTTTGGCGCTCAAAGGCTTCCATAGCCACGTGCAGAATGCTTTTATCTGAGGCATAAGAAAGCAAATCCTGATTGAGGTAGCCGATGGTGATATCCTTTGACATGGATATAGTACCCGAAGTAGGTTTGTAATCGCCTACAATCAGCTTTAATAATGTGGTTTTGCCGGTACCATTGGCACCAATTAAGCCTACCTTATCTCCGGGTTTAATATGCCAGTTGGCCTCGTCATACAAAGCCCGCGCACCAATCTCAAACGTGAGGTTATTTATCGAAATCATTTCACGCGAAGATACGATTTTTGAGAGAAAAATTTTCGTGCGAAATGTGGTGAAGAATCAGGATAACTGAGAATATTAAGTTGAAATGACGGTGAACCTATTGGAGGATGCAGGTTGACAGTGTCTATACTGTAAACAGTTTAACGTTTGTAATTACAGCAACTTATCTCCAGTCAACAAGAAATCTCCTCCTTGTCATTTCGACCGTAGGGAGAAATCCTCTTCGCCTAACAGGCATTCCAGTATACCGGCTTGATGAAGAAGATTTCTCCCTACGGTCGAAATGACAGCTTAGAGATTTTGATTGTATGTTGTTGAAGAATACTGTCATTGCGAGCGGCAGCGTGGCAATCGCACGGAGGCATTTACGCCTCTGCATAGCAAGCGATTGCCACGTCGTTCCTCCTCGCAATGACAGTTACATTATTCTAAACTATTAATAATGCCCCCTGATTTGAGGTTTCACCTGATCATCATAAATCCCCCTCAACTGCTGCATAACTTCAGCAGACAAGGAAGGCAGTTCAGAGGCTGCTACGTTAGAATTGACTTGTGCCACCTTAGAGGCACCTGGAATAACGGTGGTTACCTCCGGATGGTCTAATATCCAGCGGATGGCCCATTCGGCGGTGCGGTTGTCGGGCATCAACTGGGCCATTTGCCGGGCCAGCTTCACCCCTTCTTGAAACTCTATACCGGAGAAAGTTTCGCCGGCATTGAAAGATTCGCCGTTGGCGTTGAAATTACGGTGGTCATTGCTGTCAAACTGGGTATGCTCGTTGAACTTGCCGCTCAGCAAACCACTGGCCAGCGGCACCCGCACAATCACAGCAACACCTTTCTCTTTAGCTTTGGCAAAAACCTCATCGGCCACATGCTGCCTGAACAGGTTGAAAATGATTTGCAATGAGGCTAAACCCTCCTGTTCCAAACAAAGTAAGGCTTCTTCCGAAGTTTCCACACTTGCCCCGAAATAACGGATCAGCCCATCCTGCTGCAGGCGGCGCAGGTGGTCAAATACTTCGCCCCGGCGCAGTTCTTCGGTAGGGATACAATGGAGCTGCTCTAAAAATAATTTATTGAAGCCCAAGTTTTCTAATGAGCTTTCTACCTGGCGCTTCATGGCTTCATAGCTGAAGTTTTGCGGCCAGCCGTTGCCATTATCGCTGCGGCGGCCCAGCTTGGTAGCAATATGGATTTCGCCGGGCATGGTTTTCATCAGCTTGCCGATGATTTTTTCGCTTACGCCCATGCCGTATACATCGGCGGTGTCAATAAAATTGCCACCGGCTATAATGTAAGCCTGCAAAATGCGCATGGCTTCCTGCTCGTCCACCTGCCCCCAATCAGCACTGCCCAGTTGCCATGTGCCCAGGCCTACTTCGGCAATATCGATGTCTTTAAATTTTCTGTATTTCATAAGTTAGCTGTTTGCTAACTCAATAACGCGGTCAAACTCCTCTGGTTTTAAACCCATTACAGATAAACGCCCTTGCTTTACCAGCCCAATGTTCTCCAGGCGCTCATCTTTTTTAATTTGTTCCAGCGTAACCGGCTTTTTCAAAGTTTCTACCGGCGCTAAATCTACCACTACCCAGTTGGCATCATCTGTAGTAGGGTCCTGATAAAACTCCCGAACTACTTTGGCGATGCCTACAATTTCTTTACCCTCGTTGCTATGATAGTAGAGTACCAGGTCGCCCTCCTTCATGGCTTTAAGGTTATTACGTGCCTGGTAGTTACGCACGCCATCCCAAAAGGTGCGCCCCTCCTGGTTAAATTTTTCCCAACTGTATTTGAATGGCTCTGATTTTACCAGCCAGTATTGAATGCTGCTCATAGTTAATGAATAGTTTAAATTACAGGTACACTACGGGCGTTGCCCACAGTGCAAAAATAAGATTTGCCGGCAAGTACTGCCAAGTGCAAAGCTTAGCCTTTGTAAAACGCCAGCTGCCAGGTATGCTTTACTACGCGGTACACAAAACGAGGCAAAGTTACCAGGGCATTATCGGTATAAGACATGCTTTTGCGGCTTACTGTACTCGGTTCGGCCTCGGTATTGGCTTGGGTAAACAGGGCTTTAGGGTCTTTATAGATTAAAGCTTTGCCCTTGTGCTTCAAAAACGACAATGCCATCATAAACTCACCTTTATCGGAGGGTATCCCCTCGCGGTAGCGGCCGAATTTGCTCAGGAAATCAGAGCGGCGCAGGTGCGGATGATCACTGTATACATGGAACTTGCGGTCGCCCCAATACCATGGACTAAAATCCATCAGGTAAAAATCATCCTTGTAATGCTTCAGATATGGGTAAGTAAAATAGGCGTAAAAACGCACCATATCTATACTTTTGTCGGTTTGCAGGTAAGATACCGCCTGTTGCAGGTAATTATTGTAGCCATTGTTGGGGGTAAAATCCTCCTGTACATATAAGGTCAATGGAGTCGTTACCGCATCCTGGCCTTTGTTAATATTATTAGCCAAGCCCTTATTTACCGGGGTAGTTACCAGTTTAAAATTGTACTGTGCACTCAACTCTTGCAGCCTGGGCAGGTATTCATCACCGCTTCGGTCATCAGAAACTACAATGCCTCCAAAAGTAATTTGCTGAGCGGCAAAGGCTTGCAGCAATTTCTGCAGAGAG
This sequence comes from Mucilaginibacter koreensis, assembly GCF_054783355.1. Classification (NCBI taxonomy): domain Bacteria; kingdom Pseudomonadati; phylum Bacteroidota; class Sphingobacteriia; order Sphingobacteriales; family Sphingobacteriaceae; genus Mucilaginibacter; species Mucilaginibacter koreensis. The sequence goes on from NZ_BAAGQS010000001.1 coordinate 1,795,744, forward strand.
TCGGTGCGCTTGTAATGCGTAATTAACAGGGTAACGTCTGGAAAATGTGACATGGTAAAATGGTACCTTAAACTACCGCTCTAATATACAATATAAACCTTTAAAAGGATAAGCTGTTATCTTTCAAAACACATCACCCATGAAAAACGGACTATTTGAATATGGCGACCGCGTAATTATCAGCGCTACGGACGAAAAAGGAACAGTAAACTCGGCACAGGTTAACGATGGCGATCCGGTTGAAGTAGAACTGGACTCAGGAAAAGTAGACCAGTACAACGAGGATGACCTGGAGTTCGACGAAGATTTCAGGCCCGATACTGGTGAGTAAATAATCAGGCGTAACTTATTTATTACGAGTAACGGATATTTAAAGTTACACCCGAATTGCTATTCATTAATTTGTTAACTACATTTATAACCTGAGTACCCTATCAGGTTATAAATGTATCGCTTCCTTTTTATACTTATTATTTTTTTATGTGGTATAGTGGCAGTACATGCTCAATGCCCTGAAAATATTGGTTTTGAGGACGGCACGTTTGATAAATGGGAATGTTATACAGGAACGGTGCTGGGCGGGCCACTGGTTATCAGAAAGGTAGATCCTGAATTGGCGGCTATGGGCATCCTGGAAAATTCATCCCCGCAGGTTAAAGATATTTTTGGCAATTTTCCGGTAAATTGCCCTAACGGGAGTGGTTATTCTATAGTATTGGGCAACGCTGCTGCCAATGCCAAAGCCAACAGGGTAACTTATACATTTACCATTCCTCCTGACAAATTAGATTACAGTATTGTGTATTATTACGCTATTGTTTTTCAAAATCCTGCACATACGCCCGATCAACAGCCTAAGTTTACAGCTACTGTTTATAATTTAACAGATAATGAACCTGCTGGTTGCGGCTCGTTACAATTCGTATCATCGGCCGGTTTGGATGGTTTTTTTAAATCTAACCTCAACCAGGGCGGCAACCGGGCGGTTGATGTGTATTACAAGCCATGGTCGCCGGTCACCATCAATCTTGCGGGTTACCAGGGTAAAAAGATAATGATTGAGTTTACAGCTACAGACTGTACGCCCAAAGGCCATTTTTGTTATGCTTACGTTGATATAGATGAAAACTGCACACCAACTTCAACCGGCTCCCCCATCAAAGGTAATAGCTATTGTCGGGGAGCTGCCAGCGTAAACCTAAGCGCCCCGGCAGGTTTTGAAGAATACCAATGGTATAAAGGCGATGACCACTCAAAAGTTTTAGGTACCGAATCTACCTTAACCTTGCTTAATCCGCCTGCCGAGGGTACCGTTTACTCCGTGCATGTAAAGCCTGTTCCAGGCCTGGGCTGCGAAGCTACCTTTTATACTACCATACATGCTATTGACGAGCCTTATACTTTTAAAGTTAAGCCCGAAGTGTTTGGCTGTACGGCCACAGGGTACGATCTTACCCAGGCCAGCGTTAAAGCGGGCAGCAGCAGCAATTTAAAATATGAGTATTTCACTAACCCGGGCGGTACCGAGTTTTTATCTGACCCTAAAGCGGTGCTCACCAGTGGCACTTACTATATAAGGGGAACTAATGGATCGGGCTGCACCGATGTTCAGCCGGTGAAAGTAACCTTGTACCCATCGCCCACACTTGTACTGCAAGGCACACCGCTGGTGTGCAGCCCGGCCACGGTTGATTTAACCAGCCAGCAGTGGATTGCTAATTATGATGAAAAACTTACCTATACTTACTGGCAGGATGGCTTGGCTACCCAACCTTTAACCAATCCTAAAAAAATATCAGTCAGTGGGTTGTATTATATAAAAGTTGCAAATAGCACCGGCTGCTTTGATATAAAACCTATAAACGTTACCGTAGGTGCAATACCCAAAGTAGTTACCCATGATGTATTAAGCTGCCCACCGGCCAACCTAAAAGCTGCGGCGGTGACTGCCGGAAGCGACCCCGGACTTGAATACAGTTACTTTACCGATGCCGCCGGAACCAAACCACTTACAGACCCTGATAAAATAACCGTTAGCGGCACTTATTATGTACAAGGTACCTCTTCAGTTGGCTGTGGCTCTGCCTTAATGCCTGTTAAAGTAACGATTAACCCGGTGCCTGTACTGAACATTACGGACCCTGAGCCGGTAATTTACCCCACCTTGGCCGATTTGAGCCGTACTTTCCAGCATGTAGTGGGCGTTAATTACACCTATTGGAAAGACGCTGCGGCTACTGTTGCATTGGAAGATTACACCGGGGTAAAAGAAAGCGGCCGGTATTACATCAAAGCACAAAATCAATCGGGCTGTTTTGCAATTATGCCGGTAAATGCCAGTATTTATCCGCCTGCGGTACCGGTTATTTCGGGACCCAATACCTTCTCCCCTAACGGTGATGGGGTAAACGATTTGTTTAAACTGGAAATTGTTGGTATCAATACGGCCACCAAGTTTACCATATTCAACCGCTGGGGCCAGGCCATTTATGAAGTAAACAATGGTGTACCCCAATGGGATGGCACCTATAAAGGCCAGGTACAGGCTTTGGGAACCTATTATTGGCTGATAACTTACCGCGATACTTACCGGAACAAGGAGATCACCAAATCGGGATCCATCACTATTGTAAAATAGTTGCCGTTGGGCTTAGTGCAATATTTTAAACACCAGTTCCTTCATCAGTTCGCCGTGGGTAGCGCCCGAGTCTACGCCTTTGCTTTTGAGGTCATACTCTTTAAGCCAGCCGATAATTTGCATCAGCTTCCAGATATCAAATGTGCGTGAAGCCAGTTCATAATCTTTCATAAAGTAAGGGTTCACCCCCATCTCTCGCGCCGCCTCAGCCGCAGGTTTGTTGCGGATGTACTGGAACAGCAGCACCTTACTGAAAAAGCTATACAGGTTAGACAGGATGAGTACGATGGGATTAGATTTCGGGTTGGCCTCAAAGTAGTTCACAATCTGGTTGGCCTTCAGCACATCCCGGCGTATCAGTGCCGATTGCAGCTCGAACACATTGTATTCTTTGCTGATGCCGATGTTATCCTGAATATCCTTCAGCGTAATCTCTTTACCGGCCGGAATATTCAGCATCAGTTTATCCAGCTCGTTGGCTATCTTTTGTAAATCGTTACCCAGATACTCGGCCAGCATGGTAGCGGCCTGCCCACTAATAGGGTATTTCTTTTCGCTGGTGTAGCTTTCTATCCAGCCCGGTATTTTGTTATCATACAACGGTGCCGACTCAAACACCAATCCGCTTTTGCTGATGGCTTTGTATGTTTTTTTGCGCTTGTCAAACTTACCATGCTTATAGCAAAATACCAGTACAGTGCTGGGTAGGGGGTTTTCGAGGAAGGCCAAAAACGGGTTGATGCCTTTCTTGTCATCATCCTCTTTGCCCCATTTCATATCCTGCGCCTCCTTTACAATCACTACCTGGCAGTTGGCCATCATGGGATAACGTTTGGCGGCATTCAGCACCGTAACTACATCGGTATCTTTACCATACAGTACGGTTTGATTGAACCCTTTTTCCGACTCGCTGAGCAAATGGTCTTCAACATAATTGCTGATCTGGTCGATGAAGTAAGGCTCTTCGCCGTGCAGCAAGTATACCGGCTTGTATTTACCGGCTTTGAGTTCTTTTATAATTTCGGTGGCAGTCATTAAAACGAGGTGCAAATTACAAAATCTATTGTTAGGACTTGGCCAATATTATTCAGATTTTAGCCCCATGGATTTACTGCAGCCCCTCAACTTACCGCCCCACCCCTTCCGGTTAACCGAACATGAGGGCCGGCTGTACATATTTGATGAACTGCGTAAAAAAGAACTATTGCTTACGCCCGAAGAATGGGTACGTCAGCATTTTATACAGTTTCTAATCAAAGAAAAAGGTTACCCGAAGGGATTAATTAAGGTAGAGGGCGGTTTGAAGCTTAACCACATGCCCCGCCGCACCGATATAGTGGTTTATAACCGCCAGGGCGAAAAAATATTATTGGTAGAGTGCAAAGCGCCCGAAGTAAATATTACCCAAGCCGTGTTCGACCAGATTGCCCGTTATAACATGGTGCACCGGGTACCTTTGCTGTCGGTAAGCAATGGCCTGCAGCATTATTTTTGTACGGTAAACATAACAGAGAAGAGCTATCGCTTTATTGAAGGCTTGCCTCCTTACCAGGCTGAGGCCTGATTACTTCACCTCAATTAAATGCGGCGCTGCTAAATGCAGTATTTTTTCCTTTAATTCTTCGGGTTTAAAAGGCTTGGACACATAGTCATTCATACCCGAGGCAAATACACGCTCGCGTATGTCTGTTAATGCTGATGCCGTTAAGGCAATAATAGGTGTACTTGATTTTTGAGTGTCAGGCAGTTTTCTGATCTCCATGGCTGCGTCAAAGCCATTCATTACCGGCATTTGCAAATCCATCAATATAATATCGAAATTGCCATACTGCACTTTTTCTACTGCGCGCTCGCCGTTATCTGCAAAAACAGGTACCAGGCTCCACTTCGAGAACAGCTTTTTCATCAGCATTACGTTCACCGGGTTATCCTCTGCAATGAGCACTTTTAAGCTTTTAAGCACATCCATATCAGCAGCACTGCTTGCCGGCTGCGCCTGAACCTGCATAGCAGGCTCTACATATTTCTCGGTAGAAACTGTGAACTCCATATTGAAGGAAAACTCAGAGCCCTCGCCGGGCTTACTCTTCACCTGCATTTGTACATTCTGCAGTTCCAGTAAACGCTTTACAATGGCCAGTCCCAATCCGGTACCCCCATATTGGCGGGTGGTGGTGATAGACTCCTGAGTGAAGGGCTCGAAAATAGCGTTCAGGTTATCTTTATCGATGCCAATACCGGTATCCTGCACCACAAAGTTTACGGTAATGGTATTGTGGCGGTCTTCGATACTGTTTACCCGAACAAGCACGCTGCCCTGTTTGGTAAATTTAATGGCATTACTGATAAGGTTAAATATGACCTGCGTTAAGCGGGTAGGATCGCCAAACACCAGTTTACGGCGCAAAGACTCGTCTACCGACAGGTGAAATTTCAAGCCTTTTTCCTGCGCCTTGATAATTTGCCCGCCGCAAATATTACTCATCAATTCGGGCAGATTGAACTTAATGTTTTCGAATACCAGTTTACCCGACTCAATTTTATTAAAGTCAAGCACATCGTTCACAATAGCCAGCAGGTTACTGCCCGAAAACCGCAGGATATCGAGGTTCTCTTTCTGATCGGGACGGGGATTGCCCATCAGCAGCAAGTTACTCATACCAATCACCGCATTTAAAGGTGTGCGGATTTCGTGCGACATGGTAGACAAAAACTCAGACTTAGCGTGTGATGATTTTTCGGCCTTTTCAATGGCGGTTTCCAGCTTTAAATTCAGGCGGCCCTGTTCATCGGTTGTCTTTTTTAATTGCTGGATGCTCTTTACAAAAGCAAGGTAAAACTGGCTATGGATGAAAATCACCATCACAAACAGCGTAAGTGCCGCAATAATAAGGGTGGAACCATCTACCTTTTCGGGCTTCAGATCAATGAAATAGCTGTTGTCATACTCAATAATCATGAAAGCCATGGCCGGTATGATGTTGGCCAGTGAGTACCACAGGCCCCATTTGGAGCCCAGCATGTAATAACTGTATAGTATAATTAAGATGATGAGCAGTACCGTAATGATATTTACGCTCTGCATAATCACAAACACATTTAGCAAGTTAACCAGCGTGGAAAAACCCAGCAGAATGTGTGAGGTATTGCGCCAGTCGCCCTTCCAGGTGTAATATTTAAACAGTACCGGTATTAAAGCGGTAGATACACCGGCTACCAGGGTAAGCATGGGCTCGTGCTGTAAATAAACATTCACCCATAAAAATACCAGCGACAAAAACCCCAGGCACAGGGTATAATACAATAACCTGATGCGCGCCTGGTCTATAATTGACTGCTGCTTGTTAAGTAATTTGTTTACAGATAAGTTAAAAAAACTTACGCGTTGGCTCATTGGCTGGCTGGTTCAGTACTTTGGTGCTAAAAAAGATTACCTATCTTACATTAGCGCAATGAAGATAGGTAATTTTTCGAAATATTTGTACTGAACTATGTGCAATTAGTTTGCCAAAGCTGCAATATTTTCTTCTATAATTTTAAGCTTGGCTTCGGCATCTGCCTGTTTTTTGCGCTCATTTTCTACCACATCGGGTTTCGCATTATTCACAAAGCGTTCGTTGCTCAACTTAGCGTTTACTGATTTCAGGAAGCCCTGTAAGTACTCGCGTTCTTTGTGCAGGCGCTCTGTTTCGGCTGCTAAATCGAGATTATCTCCCAATTGCAGGTAAAACTCATCGGTTCCAACCAAAAAGCTTACTGCCCCTGCCGGTTTTTCGGCTACAAAGGTAAATTCGCTCAGGTTTCCGAGTTTGCTTACCAGCGATATATAATTTTTAAAATCAATACCTGATGCCGGTTTAACAGCCAATGCCAGCGCCTCTTTAGGTGAAACCTGTTTGCTTTGGCGTACATTCCTGATTTCTGTCAGCAGTTGCTGAACCACTTCTACCTCATTTAACAGGCGAGTATTGGCTTGCCCAATTTCAGGCATTTGCGCCACAATGCAACAATCAGCTTCGCTGCGCTCATCAAACACCTCATCATGCCATAGCTCTTCGGTAATAAAGGGCATATAAGGGTGTAGTACTTTTAAGATATTTTGGAAAAAGCTTAAGGTAGCTTTATAAGTTTCTTCATCAATAGGCTGCTGGTAGGCCGGTTTAATCATTTCCAGGTACCAGGCGCAGAAATCGTCCCATACCAGTTTATAGATGGACATCAGCGCATCCGACAGGCGGTACTGTTTAAAATGGGCATCTATTTCGGCAAGCGCCTGGTTAAAGCGGTTACCAAACCAATCTACCGCAATGCGGTTAGCGCCAGTTTGCTCCGGGTTGGGTTCCACCGTCCAGCCCTTTACCAGCCTAAAGGCGTTCCATATTTTATTGGCAAAATTGCGGCCCTGCTCGCAGTCTTTTTCGTCAAACATCAAGTCGTTACCCGCAGGCGATGACAACAGCATACCTACACGCACACCGTCGGCGCTGTATTTGGCAATCAGGTCTAACGGGTCTGGCGAGTTACCTAACGATTTCGACATCTTGCGGCCCTGCTTATCACGTACGATACCCGTCAGATATACATTGGTAAACGGCTTTTGCCCCCTGAACTCATGGCCTGCCATAATCATGCGCGCCACCCAGAAGAACAGAATCTCCGGTGCGGTTACCAGGTCATTGGTCGGGTAGTAATAGTTGATCTCTTCATTGTTCGGGTCTTTAAAGCCATCAAACACCGAGATAGGCCACAGCCATGAAGAGAACCAGGTATCTACCACATCTTCATCCTGCCTTAAATCCTGAGCTGTGAGATTTGAGATATTAGATGTGAGCGTTTTAGCTAATTCAAAAGCTTCCTCGCGGGTTTTGGCTACCACATGCTGGCCGTTGGGCAGGTACCAGGCCGGTATTTGCTGCCCCCACCATAGCTGGCGGCTAATGCACCAATCCTGCACGTTCTCCATCCAATGGCGGTAGGTGTTGATGAATTTTTCGGGGATGAGCTTTACCTCGCCCTCCAGCACATCGGCCAGGGCCGGTGCGGCCATCTCCTTCATTTTACAAAACCACTGCATGGAAAGCTTCGGCTCAATCACCGCATCGGTACGCTCTGAGAAACCGATTTGTGATTTATTATCCTCCACCTTTTCCAGTGCACCGGCTTCTTCCAGCAGCTTGGCAATTTTTTTACGGGCGATGAAACGATCCTCGCCTACCAGTATTTCGGCTTTCTCGTTCAGCGTACCATCATCGTTTAAAATATCAATAACCGGCAGGTGGTGTTTCTGCCCCAGTTCATAATCGTTCAGATCATGCGCGGGGGTTACCTTCAAACAGCCGGTACCGAATGCCATATCCACATAGCTATCCAGTATCACCGGAATTTCGCGGTTAATGAGCGGAATAAATACGCTTTTGCCGTGTAAATGTGTATACCTTTCATCCTCCGGGTTGATGCAAATGGCGCTATCCGCCATAATGGTTTCGGGGCGGGTAGTAGCAATGGTAAGATATGAGGGACCAGATTCTTCTTCGGCAACTGGCTCCCCGCCACCCACCACCCGGTACTTGATGTAATACAGTTTCTGGTTTACCTCCTTGCGGATCACCTCCTCATCAGATACCGCGGTTTTACCTTGCGGATCCCAGTTTACCATGCGTACGCCGCGGTAAATCCAGCCTTTTTTGTAGAGGTGGATAAAACTGTCAATTACAGCTTCAGACAGCGACTCGTCCATGGTAAAACGGGTGCGGTCCCAGTCGCAGCTGGCACCCAGCTTTTTCAGCTGGTCGAGTATGATGCCACCGTATTTTTCTTTCCACTCCCAGGCGTAGTTTAAAAACTCGGCGCGGGTGAGGTCTTTTTTGCTGATGCCGCGCTCTTTCAGCATGGCTACTACTTTGGCTTCGGTAGCAATGCTGGCATGGTCGGTACCGGGTACCCAGCAGGCGTTTTTGCCCTGCATACGGGCACGACGGATGAGTACATCCTGAATGGTATTGTTCAGCATATGACCCATGTGCAGCACGCCGGTGACGTTGGGTGGCGGAATCACAATGGTATACGGCTCGCGCTCATCAGGCACCGACCTAAAAAAGCCCTGCTGCATCCAGTAATCATACCACTTTTGTTCTACCTCATTGAACTCATATGTTTTCGAAATACTCATAGCCGGCAAATTTAAGCTTTTTAGCTTAAGGTGGAAAGGGATTGGAGACAAAGGATGGAAGGACAAAGGACAAATGATAAGCGACATTTGATTTACGGCACTCCTGCCACTAGCAGTACCGAATGACAACAAAATATTTGTGCATAGACACCTGAAAGCGAACTACCGCTGTCATGCTGAGGCACTCGAAGCATGGGTGCAGAGACCGCTCATCGGGGCAACCTGTGCGCCTATGCTTCGAGTGCCTCAGCATGACAGCGTCGGTTCGGTTGCAGAGACTTAATGTACAGGCACATGGCTTCCGCTCAACATTACACAGCTTTGAAAGTTGAAATAGTTCATCTTTTCAAAATTCTGTTCATTCGCCCCATTCCACAAATTCCGGTTCAGACCACCCGCGTTAGGGATGGCAGCGTAAAGCCCGCAGCGAGGTACGAGCGAGGACTTGCAGCAGATAGCCCGGGCCGAAGGCAACGCCCTAAGTGGTGAGTGGTGAGTGGTGAGTGGTGAGTGGTGAGAATCTGTTTTCCTGCTTGGTTGTTTCAAACCCTTTACACTTAAATGCACAAAATTTAACATCAGATATCACTATACTCCTACCTTTTACACTACAAACCAGATAGATTTACCCACATTCTTCCATCTCAGCACAAAAAACATCTCCCACCCCTTGCATCGCACTTATAAAATTCATTAATTTCAGCTTTTAAAATCCAATTAACAACCATGAGTTTTAAGTTAAGCAGTATGATGCTGGCCGGAGCAGTTTGCTTGTCGGCAAGCGTTTTTGCAACAGAGGGCGGCCCAGGCGCTAACGCCAAACCGGCCCCGCCACGCAAGTATATTGACCCTGCCAATATGGACCTTGCCGTTAAACCAGGCGACAACTTTTTTGAATATGCCAACGGTAACTGGATCAAACAGAATGCTATACCGGCCAAAGAAACCCGCTGGGGCAGTTTTAATATTCTGCGAGACGAGAATACCCAAAAGCTGTTAGGCCTGCTCAACGAGGCCAGCAAAACCAAGGGGCTGGCCAAGGGCAGCCTGAAGCAGCGCGTAGGCGATTTGTACGCCAGCGGTATGGATAGCCTCACCATTGAGCGCCGCGGTTATACCCCTATTGTGCCCGACCTGACCCGCATTAACAGCATTAAAACCCTGGACGGCGTGCTGTACGAAATGGCTTACGAGCGCGTACATGGCGAAGCCAGCCCGCTGTTTGGTTTCGGCGTGGGCGCCGACTCCAAGAACGTAAACAAAAACGTAGTGAACCTGGGCCAGGGCGGCACTTCATTGCCCGACCGCGATTACTACCTGAAAAACGATGCCCGTACACAAAAAATTCAGGATGCGTACAAGCAGTACATTGTGAACCTGTTTACGCTGGTAGGCACCAAGCCGGAAGAGGCCACTAAATATGCCAACACCATCTTCAGTATGGAAAGCCGTTTGGCCGAGGCCCAGATGAGCCGCGTAGCTATGCGCGACCCTAACAAGACCTACAACAAACTGGTGTTAAGCGAGTTTAATAAAACCACCCCGCACATGAACTGGGTGAACCTGATGGCCAAGATGAAGGTAACCGGGCAAGACACGGTGCTGGTTGGTCAGCCTGAGTTTTTTGCCAAGGTAGATAAAATGCTGGCGGATGTTTCGGTAGAGGACTGGAAAACTTACCTGAAATGGGGCATACTGCGCAATGCAGCATCGGCATTGAGCTCTCCGTTTGTGAAAGCCAACTTTGCCTACAGCAGCGTACTGAGCGGCCAGCAGGTGCAAACCCCGCGCAACGAGCGCATGTCGGGCCTGGTGGATGGCAGCCTGGGCGAGTTGCTGGGCCAGCTGTATGTAGAAAAATACTTTACCCCTGCCGCCAAGCAATACATGGTAGGCTTAGTGAATAACCTGAAAATTACCCTGGGCGACCGCATTAAACGTTTAGACTGGATGAGCGATGCCACCAAAACCCGCGCTTTAGCCAAACTGGCCGCCTTTAAAGTAAAAATCGGCTACCCCGATGTATGGCAGAAATACGAAGGCCTGAACATTGAGCGTAACGATTTCATTGGTAACCAGCGCCGCATTGCTACCTGGCGTTACAATTACAACGTAAGCCAGCTGGGCAAACCGGTAGATAAAAAACGCTGGGGCTTTACGCCGCCAACCGTAAATGCGTCTTACAGCCCAACCAATAATGAGATCACCTTTCCGGCTGGTATCCTACAGTTTCCGTTCTTTGATTTTGGGGCGGATGATGCCGTGAACTATGGCGGTATTGGCGCTGTGATTGGCCACGAGATGACCCACGGTTTTGACGACCAGGGCCGCCGCTATGATGCTGACGGTACCCTGCGCGACTGGTGGACCAAAGACGATGCCGACAAGTTTACCCAACGTGCCGACCGCGTGGTTGACCAGTACAATCAGTTTACTGTGGTGGACACCATCCATGTAAACGGCAAATTAACTTTAGGCGAAAACCTGGCCGATTTAGGCGGTTTAAATGTGGCTTACGAAGCCTTCAAGAAAACCAAGCAGGGTCAGTCGTTAACCAAAATTGACGGCTTTACACCCGATCAGCGTTTCTTCCTGTCGTGGGCACAGGTATGGAGAGGCTCGCAGCGCCCCGAGTCGGCCGCACAGCGCATCTTAACCGATCCGCACTCGCCTGAGCAGTACCGTACCAACGCCCCCATTACCAACATGGATGCCTGGTATAACGCCTTCAACATCCAACCCAGCGACAAGCTTTACAAAAAGCCTGAAGACCGGATTAAGGTTTGGTAAGCGGAGTTTTCGATACTTGATATAAATGAACAAGCCCGGCGGTTGCCGGGCTTGTTTTGGTTTGTGGATAGCATAATGCAACAAAAAAATATCAACATAGAATCTTTTATTTTGATATTAGGGCTTAGGAGGATCATAAAAAATATTTCAACATTCGATTAACTAAATTAATTGATCTATCCTCTTTCCTAATTTCTCCATTGAATCTATTTCATGTTCGACTATATACTCTGTTAAAAATGTATAAAACTCCTTTTCACTTTGGCCAATTTGATAAACTTCATTTTTCAATAGCGAAAGTAACTTTTTACCGCCTTTATCAGCTGTTACTCCAGACATTCCATCATACTCGGATAATAGATCATCTAATGTTTGTCTTTTAAAAAATGTATCTCCAAAATGATTATAAAAATCGAAATCGACATTGTCAACCAGTTTTTCTCTTAAATATTTCTCTGCACTATTGATGGGTAGAAAATAGATGTTCAGGTTTCCATGTAAGCCCTTATCAGTATATTTTCTTCTGAACTCATCTTTAATATCTCCGTCAAGAACGCTTATAACCTTTTGCCCTTGTTTAATGATATTAGATGAAATAATATCTTGATGTAAGCTAACAACATTTTCCCATCCACCTCCAGTAATGGTATGAATTAATCTTTTTTGCGTTAGACCTTTCTTCTTTAATATCCAATCAGTTATCTTTTTTGATAATTCATCTTCAACAATTATTAACAAATCATATCCATCATGTATATAAATGCTCCTAGTTGCATAAGCTGGAGAACATGGATTTTGTACTTCAACAACATTATTTAAGTGTCTTCGTAAAAAATAAATATTTTCAGACTTGATTTGCCTAATTAGCTCTATAGAATGTGTTGAGAAATAAATAGCTAATTTTCTATCTTCTGCTAAATTGGCTAGAAAAATCACTAATCTGTTTAAGGCTGAAGGATGTAAAGCCAATTCTACCTCATCTAACAATACTAAGTATTTTTCTCTATAATCTTTACTACGCCTAAGTTGATATTGAATAGAATGCAAAACAGAAATCAATAAATTTTCACCGGTACTTAGACTAAATTGACTAATTAAATGCCCATCCTCGGTTTTCAAAAAGTAAGGTGAACCTTGAAATTTAAAGACTCGTTTAACATAATCAACATAATATCTAAACAACCTTCCCTTATAATATTTCGCATTGTCATGTAGAATCAGTCCTAAACTCTGATATACAAAATCGTCCGCAGCAACTAATGAATCTTCTTTAACTTTAGTAGCTTCAAATAGAGCTTTTTGATTTGTATCTCTAAATCTATTACCATGAATGATGCTTCCTTCATAAAATCCATTAAGTTTTAATTTATTACCGCTAAAACTATATTCCCACTTTGGCTCATTTGGTTTTATAATTAGAGCATCATCTCCTAATGTGAATTTTAGATAAGTATTGAAATTTGTAGCATTAAAAAAATAACTTTTAGCAATATTCCTGTAAAATATACTTGCTAAAGCAGCCATAAGAGTACTTTTTCCTGCTGCATTTCTTCCAGTAATTGCGTAAATTCCAGGTGTCAAGTTTAGATCAAACTCAACTTTTTTAATTGATCGTAAATCTTCGAAGGTTACATGTAAATATTCGGCCATAAAATTGTGATAATCACCAAATTTAATTTATTAAGTTGAATAGGTATCAACAAATTAATTTTTTATTAATAATATTCTAATACATTGTATTATAGATAATTATCGCAATACACCTCAAACAAATAGTGAGCTTTCGATGTAAAAATAGTAACCAAACCTCTTCAGCTCTATTAGGCTAATAAAACGAAACTTAATTCTACAATTTCTTAAGCTACCAAGTTGTAACATGACCTTTTTCAAACAAATTCTCAATCCTCCACTACAAAAATGATAATTGTTTAAAATTCAAACCTACCTCCACCGACTATTCTCCCACACTCACCGAGCTTTTCATACCCCCTACCTGTATAACCTCTACAGATAAAGCATTTCATCGCATCTTGCCCAGCAAATAGTACTTAAAGTTTACTTCCATCATCCTTGCCATGAAATTGCTTTTGTTACCTGCTCTTTTATTATGCTACACCGCCATACAGGCACAGGTAAAGCGTACTGTCCCTACCGACAATCACCTGAAAATTCAACTTGATTTGGCGGTGGATAAGGCTGCGCAACGCTATATGGATACGCCGAATACCGTCGGGCTGTCCATCGGCATTTATAAAGAAGGCAAGGCTTATACGTACAATTATGGCGAAGTAGCAAAAGGTTCGGGCCGGCTGCCCGATGCCAATTTGTATTATAACTTGGGTTCGGTAGCCAAAACCTTTGTCACTACCCTGTTAGCCCAGGCGGTGGTAGAGCATAAAGCCAACCTGAATGATGATATCCGTAAATACCTGCCGGGCAATTACCCCAACCTGCAATACCAGGGGCAGCCCATCCGGCTGGTTCACCTAGCCAATCATACCTCGGGCTTACCGGGCAGTGCACATACATTTCCCAAAGCGGTGAAAGACAGCCTCCGGCAACTGCCATTGCAGGCACAGGTTGCGTATTACAGCGTTTACCGGGCCGATAGCCTGCTCAAAGACCTGCACCATTTAACGCCCGATACCCTGCCCGGCACTCTATACCGCTACAACGGCAACGGCATGATGGTGTTGCTGCTGTTGCTTGAGCGCATTTACCATCAGCCTTATGAGCAGCTGGTGACCACCTACCTGAAAACGCATTTGCACATGGCCGATACCAAAACGCAACTCACAGCGGCAGACCGTCGGCGTGCCTCGCAGGGCTATGATGCCAACCATAAACCCCAGCCCTTCCTCAACCTTATTGATTACTACAACGGCCCCAGCATGAACTCTACCGTGCATGATATGCTGTTGTACCTCAAAGCCAACCTTGCAGAAACTGACCCTGCCATTAAGCTTACGCACCAGCCCACTTTCAGCAAGCCCGATGGCACACGCATCGGTTTAGGCTGGATGATGGATACCGACTACAAAGGCACACCCATCATTTACCACGCCGGCCATACAGGTATCGGCTTCAACACCCTGTGCCTGTTTTACCCCGACAAAAATTTGGGGTATATTATCATTGTGAATGACAACATCAGCCAGCAACGCCTGAGCGATTTGCAGGAGCATATACAACGGGAATTGGATAAACCATAAATTTTCCCCGGTCTTGACAGTTTCAAACTTCTAAGTTTGATGCAGATAAATGACATCTACACTAAAAACCACTGACATATCCGTGCCACTGCTGCGCCTGCTGCGTGGTGCTGCGGGTGCTGCGCACTGCTTCAGGGTGCTGCGCCTGCTGCGTAGTGCTGCACCTGCTGCATCCGCTGCGCGCAGCACCCACGCAGCACCCTCTGCTTAATTTTGACCGCCCGCTTACCCGGCCTTTCCCGGCAATCACTATCTTTGCCGCCAAATGCTGATTCATCAATTTTATGATACCGGGCTGGCCCATGCCTCGTATGCAGTACTGCGCGCCGGCAAAATGATAGTGGTTGACCCCGGCCGCAACCCGCAACCCTACTACGATTTTGCCACCCTGCACGAAGCCGACCTGGTGGGCGTTATCGAAACCCACCCCCATGCCGACTTTGTAAGCTCGCACCTCGAAATACACGAAACCACCGGCGCTACCATTTATGTGAGCCAACTGGTGGGCGCTGCCTACCCGCACCAAACGTTTGATGAAGGCGATGTCATTACGCTCGAAGATATCCAGCTTAAAGCCATCAACACCCCCGGCCACTCGCCCGATTCTATATGCATTCTGGTCATTGATGAAACCGGCAAGGCCACTACCCTCTTCACCGGCGATACGCTGTTTGTAGGTGATGTCGGTCGCCCTGATCTGCGCGAGAAGGTAGGGAACCTCACCGCCAGTCGTGATGAACTGGCGCGCCAGCTGTACCACTCCACCCGCCAAAAGTTAATGACTTTGCCCGAGGATGTGGTGGTGTACCCTGCCCATGGCCCCGGCTCACTGTGCGGCAAAAACATCAGTCCGGATTTGAGCACCACCATCGGCCGCGAACTGCGCGAGAACTACGCCCTGCAACTGATGGACGAACTACAGTTTGTACAAACCATTACCACCGGCAGCCACTTCACCCCGCGTTATTTCGGGTACGATGTGGAATTGAATCGCCGTGGGGCTTCTGCACTGTCGGAGAGCATCAACCAAGTATCACGTTTAAACAGTGTTGCTGAATTACAACCCAATACATTAATCATCGATACCCGCCCTAACGAACAATTTACCAAAGGGCATTTGAAAGGTGCTATTAACCTGCAAAACGGCGGTAAATTTGAAACCTGGCTGGGCTCGGTAGTCAACCCCGATGAACCATTTTACCTGCTGGCCGCCAGCGCCGAGCAATTGGATGCCGTAATTGCCAAAACCGCAAAAATTGGATATGAGAAAAACATTGAAGGTGCATTAGTGGCCTCTGAGGGTGGTACAGAAACTACCGCCGAACTGGATTTGGAACACTTCAAAGCCAACCCTAACGCCTATACCATCCTAGATGTACGCAACCCGGCTGAGGTAAGCGAAGGCCTGCATTTTGACCATGCCATTGCCATTGCCCTGCCCGAACTGCGCGAGCGACTAGCTGAAATACCGGCTAACAAACCTATTGTGGTACATTGTGCCGCCGGTTACCGCTCGGCGGCAGCCAGCAGCATTGTACAGCATTTTAGCGGCGTGCAGGTACCGGTATATGATTTGGGCGAGGCGATATACCAGTTCGTTAGATAATGAGTAACCTGCAACTCGTAACCACGGCCGATGGGTCTAAAACCATTTACAATCCCGAGGTGGGCGAAAACTACCACTCACGACACGGGGCCTTGCAGGAAAGTCAGCATGTGTTTTTAAACGCCGGTCTGCGTTATTACCTGGCTGGTACCGAGGCCACAAAGGTAAGCATACTTGAAGTTGGCTTCGGCACGGGGCTCAACTTCCTGCTCAGCGCCGATTTTTGTACCGGCACCGAAATAAAGCTCCGCTATACCGGCATTGAAGCTTACCCGCTTACCGAGGCCATGATTGGCCAAACGGGTTATGAGGCCTATATATCGCCTGCCTTATGGCAAAGCTTTTTACAACAATACCAACAAGCTTTACAACAGCCGCTACAACTTAATACCTGCAACAACTTATACATCGCCCATACACCGTTGTTGGACTTTAACGACGATTGCTTATACGATGTCATTTATTTTGATGCCTTTGCCTCTATCCACCAGCCAGAGATGTGGAACGCGCAAGCCATCACCCATACCCTTCAGTTTTTAAAACCCGGCGGCGTATTTGTCACCTACGCCATCACCGGCGACCTGAAACGCCTCATCAAATCCCTTGGCCTTAAAGTGGAGAAAGCCCCCGGTGCACCCGGTAAGCGGGAGATGTTGAGAGCCGTAAAGCCCCTGTAGAAGAGCCAAGAGGCAAGAATCAAGAGCCAAGACGAACCTTACGAAATACATTACGAGAAAGGACAAAAGATGAGGGAGTTATATCCTTTATCTTTTGTCCCTTCTCGTTCTACCCAAAGCTTCTCTTGGCTCTTGATTCTTGCCTCTTGATTCTCCCCTTCTCTACGCCTTCATTATTTTATTCCTACTTTTGCTCCAAACTATATCCATATGCCTATTACTGCTCCTGTTACGGCTGGTACGCCTTCGGCGGCGTTTGAGCGTTTGCTCACCATCATGAATGATTTGCGCGAAAACTGCCCCTGGGACAAGAAGCAAACCATGGAAAGCCTTCGCCACCTCACCATTGAGGAAACTTACGAGCTTTCGGATGCCATTTTAGGTAACGATATGCAGGAAGTTAAAAAGGAACTGGGCGATGTAATGATGCACCTTACTTTTTATGCCCGTATTGCCTCAGAAACCCACCAGTTCACCATTACCGATGTGCTCAACAGCGTATGCGATAAACTCATTAACCGTCACCCGCATATCTACGCCGAAACCGAGGTGCAGAATGAGGAAGACGTAAAACGCAACTGGGAAAAAATCAAACTGCAGGAAGGTAACAAATCAGTACTGGGCGGCGTACCTGCATCATTACCGGCGCTGGTAAAGGCGGCCCGCATACAAGAAAAAGCCCGCGGCATTGGTTTCGATTGGGAGAACAAAGAGCAGGTATGGGAGAAAGTAGAAGAAGAAATGCAGGAGTTTAAAACCGAACTGGATGCCAGCGCATCTGATGCCGGCGCTGCCGAAAAAGCAGAGGAAGAGTTCGGAGATTTACTGTTCTCTCTCATCAACTATGCCCGTTTTGTAAATATCAATCCCGAAAACGCGCTCGAAAAAACTAACCGAAAGTTCATTCAGCGTTTTCAATACCTGGAAAGCAAGGCCAAAGAGCAGGGCAAGCAGTTACAAGACATGACGCTGGCCGAAATGGATGTTTACTGGAATGAAGCTAAACGAAAATAATTTACGCAAGGTGTAGCGTATACTGCGCAGGTTGCGTAATAGATATGACTAAAGAATTTATAGTGATGAAAAAGCATTTACTTTTATTATTGGGCTTTGTGGGAATGATGTCTGCGGGATGCCTCAAAAAATCTGAACCGGCTCCTGCCCCTGCCGCTCCTACCGGCACTTTTACAGGCCAATTTATCCGTTACCATAAAAAACTGGTAAATAACGCCTACCAGTACGACACCTTACGCACCAACGTAACAGTGAAATTAACCAGCGATGGTTATAAATATAATATGACAGGCGATACCACCATCCACTCGGGTAGTAACGGAACTTTTGCTTATGATGCCAATTATATTCGTTTTAACGATGTATTGTTGCCCAGCAATTTAGCTACAGAACCCGTAAAACCACACCTGGTAGGTTTATATGCTTATGCTTATGACGGTACTAATTTTATTTTGGAACGTGCTTACCAGCCTGATACACTGCGTTTGCGCTACAACCTGAAAAAAACCGCTAACTAATAAACTTACATTCCGGCCGCAGCAGGCGGCCGGAATACCTGTTCCTTTCACCCTGTAAATACCGGTTCCCCTTTACACCGGCATTGATTATACCGTAGCTTATACATGCGTTTCAAAGCTCCTGTAAGCGAGCAGCAAATCATCAGCGAATGCAAAAAAGGCAGCCTCAAGCACCAGGAGCTGCTTTATAAGCAATTTTATGGATTTGCTACAGGGGTTTGCCTGCGCTACAGTTTAAGTGAGGATGACGCACTGGAGGCGGTGAATGATGCCTTTATTAAAGTGTTTAATGCCATTCATTTATATAACGAATCCAATCCGTTTAAAGCCTGGCTGCGCAGCATTGTAGTGAATACAGCTATCGACAGGCGACGTAAAGAGATGAAATACCACCTGCAGGCCGAAATTAACGACGCCCTGCCGGTAATTGAACCCGAATATATCAGCAGCCATTTAAACGCACAGGATATTTTAAAAATGATGGATACCCTGCCACCACTGCACCGCACAGTATTTAACCTGTACGAAATAGATGGTTACAGCCACGATGAGATTGGCCAGATGCTGGATTTACCGGCCAGTTCGTCGAGGGTTTATTTGAGCAGGGCTAAAGAGAAGTTAAAAAAGGTAATTAAATCCGAATCGGCAAAGCATGGATGATCAGCGCAATAACGATTTAAGAAACCGCATCAACGAGGTGTTTGACCGGTTTGAAGTGCCCGCGGGCGCTGCTGATGCCGGCTGGACTGAACTTCGCAAACGCTTTCCGGCCCAACAGCGCCGTAATGCGGCTGCCTGGTGGTGGAGCAGCGCTGCAGCAGTTTTACTACTGATTGGATTAGGCCTATGGCTTTACCAACCTACCGCACCAGCAAAAAATCAATTAGCACAGCATCAGCCCAAACAACCTGTTCAACAATCGCCTTCGGTAAAAGACAGTGCTATTCATACTGAACTGCCAACAGCTTCAACACAACAACTGGCAGCTCAAAATCCGCAGCATCAACCCGATTATTACCCGGAGTTGAAACCAACCGATCAGGCAGTTGATCAAATTAAAACAACTTATCCCGCCTATACAGCTGCAACAAAACAACCATACAAGAGCATTGATACCAGCACAAGCAGTAACCCTATTGTTATCGCCATGCAGCCGGTAATGCCGTCATCAGGCAAAATGCTATCGGTAGATAGCGTTGAGACTGTCAATACTTTAGCTACTGCCACTCCAGCTACAGAAACAAAAGCGGATGCAAATTCAATAAAGAACGCTGAAGCTAAAACGGGTATGGATGCCTTGTTTGCTCGTGAAGCCACCATGGCTAAAAATGCAGAGTCCAAAACCAAACCAAAAACAGCTGCCGACCAGCGCCTGGCGCTCAGTGTTTATGCCGGTACTTATATTAATTATGCCAAGGGCAGCAGCAACGAGGTGAATGTAGGTGCAGGTATATCTTCTGATATTAAACTGGCCAAACGCTTTAAGCTGGTTACCGGCATTGCCATTGCTCAAAATAAATTAAGCTATGATAATCAGCCAACTGATGCCAGAGTTTACGCCGCAGCCGTAGCTGCCACCGGCGGGCACGATATCAGTGTATTTAACAGTGCCAGTCCCGCATTTTTTGCACCGGCGGTGAATGCGCGTAACACTACGCAAATTTTGGGTTACAATGCCAGCTTTACCGGGCTCGATATTCCGGTAAATATCAAATATGATTTTGGTTCGGGCAATAGTGATACTTATGTATTGGCAGGTATCAGCTCTGGCACTTTTATCAACGAAACTTACCAGTACAATTACAGCAGTAGCGCATTCAACAGCATCAGCCAAACTGCCGAAACACAAGCCAAATTCAGCACCTTTGATTTTGCACGTACCCTAAACTTCGCCTTTGGCGTGGGCACACCGGTTGGCAAAACCAACCGACTTATTATTGAGCCTTTCCTTAAGTATCCAATCAACGGTATGGGTTCACAGCAAATCCGTTTCGGGGCCAGCGGCATCAATTTAAAATTTAAATTTTTATCGTATAAATAAATCATTAAAGCGCTTGTAGCCATTCTACTTAAACAATTATTATTGTTCTATGAATGAAAGAACACTTCAAGACCTGACTAAGGAAGAAATAGGGCAACTCTTCCCTGTTGAAATCAGCTCTTACAGTGAAAGTTGGTCAACGTTGTTTGAAAACGAAAGAAAGCGGATTGCTGACACCCTTGAAGAAGGCCTGTTTCACCGGATAGCGCATTTTGGAAGTACTTCAATTCCTAGAATTGCAGCTAAGAATACCATTGATATTCTATTAGAAGTAGAATATGGGGAAGAGAAAAATCAAAAACTCATTCTACAAATGAAAGCTTTAGGCTATGATTTTAACTGGCAAAATGAAGGCAACCAGCCTCATATGATATTTATCAGAGGATATGACTTAGCAAACCCTAAAGAGCAGACTTATCATATACATGCTGGTCCTAAAAATCATCCTATATGGGACAGGCTACTTTTTAGAGACTTCCTAATCGAACATCCGCAGATTGCGAAGCAATACGAACAATTAAAACTCAAGCTATCAATTGAATTTAAACATGACCGGGTTGCTTATCGCATTGCTAAAACGGATTTTATCAAAGAATTCACAGACAAGGCAAAGCTATTTTATCAGCTCAAATAAGCATTGCCTTACTTAAACCTAATGGCCCTTACCGGCGATATGCGGCTTACCAGCGTGGAAGGAATAAGCAGCACCAGCAAGCATAATAGCAGTGTACCGATATTTAACAAAAGCACATCGGTAAACTTAATTTCGATAGGCACAAAGTTCATGTAATAGGAAGCCTGATCCAGTTTGAAGAAGTGGGTAATTTGCTGGAAGTAGCCCAAGCCCAAGCCCAGCAGATTACCCAGCAACAAGCCCATCCCAATCAGGAAGGCGGCGTTGTACAAAAATATTTTCTGAATACTCCAGTTATCAGCGCCCATGGCCTTAAACATACCTATAGTGCTGGTGCGCTCTAAAATCATGATGAGCAGGGCGGATATCATGTTAATGACTGCTACCAGCAGCATCAGTACCAGCATTACCTGGGTGTTTACATCCAGCAGTTTCAGCCACTCAAATATGGTTGAGTAATTTTCTTCTACCGTATATGCATGCAGCTGGGCGGGCATTACTTCGCCTAACTCATCAAAAGCAGCATCCAGGTGGTCAAAATCAGTAGTGCGTACCTCGTACCCGCCCGTGGTGTTGGCCGCCCAGTTGTTAATGCCGCGCACTAACTGCAAATCGCTGATGACAAAAGTTTTGTCTACTTCATCTACCCCAACATTGAATATGCCGCAAATGGTAAACTTACGCCGCTTTAAAGGCTCTTGTACGAAATACATCAAAAAGCTATCGCCCAGTTTTAGTTTCAACCGCGCGGCGGTATAACTCGAAATCATGATTTCATGCTTGGTGGAATCTTTAAACCCAAGCACCCTGCCCTTTACCAGCGCCTGGTTGAAAAACCTCCAGTCGTAACTGGCATCTACCCCTTTGAGCACCACACCCTCAATTTCGCCGTTGGCTTTTATGATGCCCGGTTTGGTGGCATAGGGCATAATGCGCTGTATCAGCGGCTGTTTTTCGGCCTTCTTTAAAAAGGCGGCATCTATATCAAACGGGGTATTTTCATACGAGTTGTTGAGATCGAACTTTACCACCTGGATATCGCCGGCAAAGCCGCGTACTTTTTCCCGTATTTCCTGCTTAAAGCCTTTTACAATGGCTACCGATAAAATCATTACCCCCAAACCCAGCATAATGCCGATAATGGCAATACGCACAATCAGTTTAGAAAAAGTACGTTTGGATTGAAAAGTAATGCGCCCTGCAACAAAGGAGGAAAAGCTCATGCGCAAATTTAGTGAATTGTGAGTTGTGAATAGTGAGTTGTCGGTTCTGATCAGAAAATAGTTTATAACTACTTATAACATGCGTTTTAACTCATTATACACTAACCTATTGCATTAGGAAACCCATGCGGTTAGAGTCGAGCTTAATCAGAATGAACAGCAGTGTGGTAAAACTCAGCAATGATGATCCACCATAGCTGATGAAGGGCAAAGGTATACCAATTACGGGCACCAAACCTATGGTCATGCCCACATTGATCACGACGTGAAAGAAAAGCACAGAAGCTACCCCGTACCCATAAATACGCGAAAACGGCGCACGCTGCCGCTCAGCTACCATTACAATACGCAATAACAGAAACATGTATAAACCAATGACCACTACTGAGCCCACAAAGCCCCACTCCTCGCCTATAGTACAGAATATAAAGTCGGTACTCTGCGCAGGTACAAACGAATACTTGGTTTGTGTACCCTGTAAATAGCCTTTCCCCCACAATTCGCCGGAACCGATGGCAATCTTCGATTGGTTTACGTTATAACCTTTACCCCTTAAATCTTTAGTGATACCCAGCAATATATCAATACGTGTTTTTTGATGGGGTTTAAGTACATGGTTATAGATAAAATTAACGCTGAAAATAAAGGCCACACACATCACCAAACCAGCCAAGGTAACCAGTATCATTTGCCGGTAACGGCGCACCATATACATCACTATCAAAGCAATAATCACCAGTGCGATAATCAGGTACAGCTGGTTTAGCAACAATGAGGCCACAAATAAAGCAATAGCTACACCAATAACCACTAAAAACAGTGGCGATAAACCCTCGCGGTACAACACGAAGATGAGTGAGCAAAATACCAGCGTTGAGCCGGTATCGGGCTGCAGCATAATGAGCAGCATCGGGAAACCGATAATGGCCGCTGCGGTAAGAAATGATTTAAATTCGGTAATTTTGATATTGGTACTGCTGAGGTAACGGGCCAGCAGCAAACAGGTACTAAATTTGGCAAACTCCGAGGGTTGAAGCCTGAAGCTGCCTATGGGAATCCATGCCTGGTTACCGCCTACATTGCGCCCCACTACCAATACGGCCAGCAGCAGCAACACCGTAATACCATAAAATGCAGGTGCCAAGGCAGTAAAAAAGCGGCTATCCAGCAAAATAATCACTAAACCTACCACCATTGATACAATGATAAACATAAACTGCTTACCATAATTGGTATCCAAATCCACAATGCTGGGGTGAAGCGGATCAAACACCGCAGCATGAATATTAAACCAGCCAATGGTGCATAGCGCCAGGTACAAGAATACCATCAGCCAGTCTACATTAAAAAATAAGCTGCGCTGTGGTTGGTTATTCATTTTCCTTTCGCTTTAACTGGGCGGTTAAAAACGGCCGCTTAGCACTGTCCTGCCGGTTATGGTTCGAGGCTGATTTCAAATCAATCGGTTTTTTAACCGTAGTATCTTCTTTATCCTGCTTTTTGCCGCTATCAGCCTGGGTTACCGGCTTTTTCGGCTTTACCGGCGGTTTCCATCCCGGAGGTGGAGGCAGCAGGTTGGCATTCATAATATATTCTACCTGCGATCTCGGTTTAGATATGGTATTGCGCAGATATTTCTCTACCATATAACTGGCAATAGGCGCCGCCCATGAGGCACCGTACCCCCCATTTTCTACCACTACAGCAATGGCAATTTTAGGGTTGTTGCGCGGTGCAAAGGCCACAAACACCGAGTGGTTTTTGCCCCGGTTGTTTTGCACCGTACCGGTTTTACCACACATTACAATCCCGGGTATGGCTACCTCACGCGCGGTACCACTTTCCACTACCTGCTGCATGCCATCTATAACCGGCTCAAAATATTCAGAATCTATACCAACGTAATTCTTTTTAACATACTCTGAGCGAATTACATTTTTATCGCCGATAGCTTTTATCAAATGTGGTTTGTAAAAATAGCCGCGATTAGCAATGGTGCATTCTATGTTGGCCATTTGTAAAGGTGTTGCGCTTAATTCACCCTGACCGATTGCCAACGACATGATGGTAGCCGCACGCCAACGGTTCTTACCAAATTTTTTGTCATAATCTGATGATGTAGGTACCAGGCCTCTGCGTTCACTGGGCAAATCCACATCAAGCTTTACCCCAAAACCGAACTTATTTACACTTTGCCTCCAGGCTGCATAAGTGGCGTTGGTTTTTTTCGCGCCGTTGTGAGTAATGAGCTGACTGAATACATTACAAAAATAAGTATTGCAGGATTGAGCAATACCCTTACGCAAATCGGTATTACCATCAAAGTGTTCGCACTTTACTCGGCTGCGCCCATTTTGGTAATAATGTGGGCAGAAATAAGTGGTTTGCGGCGTAATGATGCCTTCCTGCAAAGCAATCAGCGCATCCAACGGTTTAAAAGATGAACCTGGCGAATAGTAGGCCTGTATCGGACGTATAAACAGCGGGTTATACGGGTTTTTGTACATGGCCATCATGTTGTTGCCACGCTCGCGACCTACCATCAGGTTAGGATCATAGGTGGGGCTGCTCACAAAGGCCAGTATCTCGCCGGTGGAAGGTTCAATGGCTACAATACTGCCTACCTTGTTGCGCATCAGTTGCTCGCCCAATTTTTGTATACGGATGTCCAGTGATGAAATTAAACGTTCACCAGCTACGGCAGTAGTATCATAATATCCATTTTCATATTTTCCTTTGGATATTCCGCGCGAATCTACCATTTCGTTGCGTACCCCACGCTGGCCGCGCAGTACAGACTCGTAAGATTTCTCCACGCCGGATATACCGATCTGGTCGCCCAAGTGATAGTAGCCATTAGAATTTTTAATGGCATTTGGGCTGGCCTCACCCACATAACCTAAAAAGTGTGCCGCCACTGAGTCGGGGTAGATGCGCTTGGTATTGGGCTGCAACTCGAAACCTTTAAACTCAAAAATACGCTCATTTAGAGCCGCTCCACGCTGTATGGATAACTGCCGCTCAAATGGCGACCGAAGCGCGCGGGAATATTTAACAGCTTTTGAGAATTGCTTATCGAATTGCGCCCTGTCAATATCCAGCAGCTTGCAAAATTCTACGGTATCAAATGGCTTTACATTTTTAGGCGTTACCATTACATCGTATACCGGCTCGTTCTGTACCAGCACCTTGCCGTTGCGGTCCAGTATAGGCCCCCGGGCCGGGTAGTCAATAAACTGGCGGATAACGTTGTTTTTTGCAAATACAGCATAGCGGTCATCCACCACCTGCATGTAAAACAGCTGAGCCAGCAACACCAGTAAAAGGGTAATAAAAATACCGGCCACTACATAGCGCCGTACGAAATAACTGTTCATTTACGTTCTTTTCTCCTGTAAAACAAGAAGCTGGTAATGAGTACCAAAAATAAGGTAAATACCGAGCTTAATAAGAAACGGATAAGTGTGTATTGTATTTCAGAAAACCGAAATACTTCGAGGTTGAAAAGTGCAAAGTGATGGAACAGGATGAGCACCAAACTGTAGGTAAAAAACCACCGGAAACCCATATTGCTCAACGTAGGGTCGGGCTCATTATCAAAACCTTCTTTCTGTACCGTAATGCTGATAAATGTTACACGCACAAAGGCCAGTAAGGTACAGGCGGCGGCGTGCAGGCCCGGCGTGTTATAAAACATATCAATGGTGAGGCCCATTAAAAACGACAGCAAAAACAGCAGCACATTAGGCGTTTCAAAAGGCAGCAACAGTATGAACAGGATGTACAAATACGGCGTGGTTAAGTTATACAGCGTTATATTCTGCAATAAAAAAACCTGTAAAAACACCAGTACCACAAACCGGATAGCATTAATGAGCAGCACCCTAATCATCTTTTTTCTCCTGGGCCTCCAGTCCCTGCTGCTCTAAGGCAAACTTGTTTTTTACCACATATACGTATTGCAGTTTACTAAAATCAACTGCCAGTTTAACTTCCATGTTTAAAAAGAAACCGCCGCCCTTGGCATGCAGGTTTACAATTTTACCAATGGGTAACCCTACCGGGTATAAAGAAGTATTTGCGGTAACCACATCCTCACTCAGGTGGGGCTTGGCATGGTTAGGTACATCAATCAGCAAACCTTTGGTGGGGTCAAGGTCATCGCCCCAAATATAAAAACCGGGGTCGCGGGTATCAGCCAGCATGGCGCTCACCCGGGCATCTTTATGCAGCAGGGTTTGTATTATGGAGTAGTGCGGCGAGGTTTGCACCACCAGGCCCACCACCCCATTGCTTGATATTACCCCCATATCTTTAGTGATACCATCATTACTGCCCCGGCTTATGGTAATGTAATTATTGCGCATGCTGATGGTGCTTTTAATCACCTTGGCCGGAATGTAGGTATACTGCTGTTTGTAGTTGGTATCCACCACGGTTTGCTGCGCGCCGGTATCAATAAACATCGAGCTTTTGAGCTCACTGCGTAAACGGGAATTCTCAAGCGCCAGGCTATCGTTTACCTCCTTTAAAGAGAGATAGCTGTTCAGTTGATCGGCCTGGGCATAAGCGCGGCCTGCTACCACATTAGTAGTGTTGATGAAAGTAGCTTTCTGGAAAGAATTGTATTTAATGTAAGTAACCAGCGCAATCACCTCAAAAATCAGAAACAGAAAAAATGCGTTGTACTTGCTGATAAATATCAATAGGTTACGCATTGGTTAGTGAGTTATGAATAGTGGGTGGTTAAGTAGTAAGTTGCAAATAATGAATTGCAAGGAGCTAACTACTCACAATTCACTATTCACAACTCACCAGCTTACTGCATTAAAAATTTATAGCTTCCGATGTTTTTGAGGGCAGTACCGGTTCCGCGTACTACGGCACGAAGCGGATCTTCGGCTACGTGTACAGGTAGTTTGGTTTTGGCAGCCACACGTTTATCCAAACCGCGCAGCAAAGCGCCACCACCGGTTAAATAGATACCGGTTTGGTAAATATCTGCTGAAAGTTCGGGCGGCGTAATTTCCAGTGCTTTTAAAATCGCTTCCTCAATTTTAGAGATGGATTTATCCAAGCAATGGGCAATTTCGGTATAAGACACCGTGATTTGCTTAGGCACACCAGTCATTAAATCACGGCCTTGTACGGCAAAATCAGCAGGCGGGTCTACCAGTTCGGGCAGGGCGGCGCCTACTTCAATTTTAATTTTCTCGGCAGTACGATCACCAATCATGATGTTGTGCTGGCGGCGGATATACTGAACGATATCAGAGTCGAAGTTATCTCCCGCTACGCGGATTGATTGGTCGCACACAATACCCGACAGGGCAATTACCGCAATTTCGGTAGTACCACCGCCAATATCAATAATCATGTTACCCATCGGCTCCTCCACGTCAATACCGATACCTACGGCAGCGGCCATCGGCTCATGGATGAGGTAAACCTCTTTGGCACCGGCAATCTCGGCCGAGTCGCGCACGGCACGTTTCTCTACCTCGGTAATGCCCGAAGGTATACAGATCACCATACGCAGCGAAGGGAAAAACCAGCCTTTGCCTTTATTGATCATTTTAATCATGCCGCGTATCATGTGCTCGGCTGCATTAAAATCGGCAATTACGCCGTCTTTCAGTGGGCGGATGGTTTTAATATTATCGTGCGTTTTGCCTTCCATTTGCATGGCCTGGCGCCCAATAGCAATCACCTTACCGGTGGTACGGTCAATGGCTACGATGGATGGTTCGTCAACCACCACCTTATCGTTATGTATAATGAGGGTATTTGCTGTACCTAAATCGATAGCAATCTCTTGTGTGAAAAAGTTAAATAAACCCATTTAATGCGTATTTCGGAGTAATCTGCAAAGTTTATAAAAAATCGTGTAATATTCTTACTACTTAACTGCTTTTAAAGCGTTTGATTGCCAATTTTATTGTATCCGCTTTAAAACTTTAGTGTTTAAAGTGACGTATGCCCGTGGTAACCATTGCAATACCTTTGGTATTTGACATATCAACCGATTTTTGGTCGTTGATAGAACCGCCCGGCTGCAATACGGCAGTAATACCGGCATCAGCTGCAATTTCTACACAATCAGGGAACGGAAAGAATGCATCCGAAGCCATTACGGCTCCGTTTAAATCAAAACCAAAAGCGTGTGCTTTTTCAATAGCCTGCCTTAATGCATCCACGCGTGAGGTTTGCCCCACGCCGCTGGCCATTAACTGATTGTTTTTAGCCAGTACTACGGTATTTGATTTGGTATGTTTCACCACCTTGTTGGCAAAAAACAAATCTTTCAGTTCCGCCTCGGTAGGTTGCTTGTCGGTAACGGCAGTCATTTGGTCCGGGCCTTCAATTATGTTGTCTTTATCCTGCTCGATTACACCGTTCAATAAAGTTTTAAATTGCTTTACCGGCAACTCTACACCCTGGCGAATCAAGATAATACGGTTCTTTTTTTGCTGCAGCACGGCCAAAGCCTCATCAGTATAAGCAGGTGCAATCAGCACCTCGAAGAATATTTTGCTGACCTCTACCGCTGTTTCCTCATTAATTTCATCATTGGCGATAATAACACCTCCGAAAGCCGAAACCGGATCGCAGGCCAAGGCATCCATCCAGGCATCTTTAATATGGGTACGGGTAGCAATACCGCAGGCGTTGGTATGTTTCAGGATGGCGATAGTAGGGTCGGTAAACTCATCAATCAGGGCCACGGCGGCATCCACATCTACCAGGTTATTGTACGATAATTCTTTGCCGTGCAGCTTGGTGAACATTTCGCTTAAATCGCCATAGAACACGCCTTGCTGGTGCGGGTTTTCTCCGTAGCGCAATACCTGACTGGTTTGTATGCTTTGCTTAAATACCGGCAGGGCTTCTTCCTGGTTAAAATAGTTGAAGATGGCAGTATCGTAGTTGGAACTGATGTTGAACGCCTTTTGTGCAAACTTGCGGCGCTGCTCCAGCTCTAAATCACCATTTTGCTGTTGCAGGATGCTGGTCAGTTCCTGATAGTCATCTTTTGAGGCGATGATGGTAACATCTTTATAATTTTTAGCGGCAGCGCGGATAAGCGAAATACCACCAATATCAATCTTTTCAATCACATCATCGTGCCCGGCACCTGAACGTACGGTTTCTTCGAACGGATACAGGTCTACAATCACCAAATCAATCTGCGGGATATCGAACTGGTCCAGTTGCTGCTCGTCGCTTTCAAAGCTACGACGGGCCAAAATACCGCCGAATACTTTAGGGTGCAGCGTTTTTACGCGGCCGCCCAGTATAGAAGGATAACCGGTTAAATCTTCAACGGCAACTACATCCGCACCTAAACTGCGGATAAAGGTTTCCGTTCCGCCGGTGGAATAAATACGTACACCAAGGCGTTTTAACTCCTGAATAACCGGCTCGAGGTTATCTTTGTAATATACTGAAATAAGGGCATTTTTAAGCTGAACGGGCTGGCTCATGAGGTGGCTGTGTTTTAAGCCGCAAAGGTAGGTATTTAGGATGAAGGATAAAAGGACAAAGGCGCAAGGAAAATGAGGTAGGAATTCATTATAGTGGAAACAATATCGAATTATGAATATTGAATTTTGAATGATGAAGGTGTGTTACTTCACTTCGGCATTCATCATTCAAAATTCTTTATTCGATATTAATTTTATTATCAGCTATATTAACTTCTATATCAACTCTTATCCACCAGCATTTCTACCACCCGCGGCAAATGATAATGTTCTAATTGCTGGCCTTTCAGTTTGATTATTTCCAGCGTATCGCCGGGTTCAATTTTGTATTTGGCCTGGTGGATTACTTCACCTTCATCAAAATGCTCGTTTACAAAATGGATGGTGATGCCGCCCTCAGTGTCTTTGGCTGCCATCACAGCGTGATGCACATGGTCGCCGTACATGCCCTTGCCGCCATGTTTGGGTAACAGCGAGGGATGAATGTTGATGATTTTATTGGGAAATGCTTTGAGCAGCGATTCAGGAATGAGCCACAGAAAACCAGCCAGCACAATCAAATCTACCTGCAGGTGTTTGAGCAGGCGCACCACCTCATCGGTTTGATAAAAATCGTGGCGGTTGAACACATGGGTAGGAATTTCGAAGTTATCGGCCCGCTGCAGTACGTAGGCGTTGGGGTTGTTGGCCAGCACCAGCACCACTTCGGCTTTATCATGGTGCTGAAAGTGCTCCATCACCTTCTGGGCGTTTGACCCCGAGCCTGAAGCAAAAATGGCAATCCGTTTTTTCAAGGTATAGAGGTTTTTGCGGGCAAATATAGGGCTTACAGGTGAAACCCGCGTTAAAAAACATATAACCACTTGTCATGCTGAACTTGTTTCAGCATCTCTCCGGACAAGCAAAGCGATAAGTTCGCCGCATACTTAGCATGTGGGATGCTGAAACAAGTTCAGCATGACAAATTGATGGGCGTAGCTAACTACTTCCTCATCACCCTCTCATACAAAAAATCGGCAGCAAATTGCCCGGCTTCAGCCCAGCGCTCCTGCGTTTCTTTACTATAGGAGAAAATAGGGTTGAAATGCTTTTGCAACTGGTGGGCATAACCTTCAAACGGTTTCAGGGCATTAGGTATCTTCAAGGCATCAGCCTCCTGCTGTATGGCCTTGCTGCCGTAGATGCCGCCTTTTTCGTCTACCTTTTGGGTGAAGGGCACGTTGCCATCTTCAGTACCATGGGCACTTACAATAGGTACACGGGCATTTTTCAGGTAATTGATATCGAATAAAGCGCCCCAAAAGTTAATTACAGCTACTGCCTTTACCCGGCCGCCAACCGGCTCTTTTGGGTTAATCCCCTGCCCTAACTGGGCCAAATCTGCCGGGGTACAATAGGCCGCCTGCAAAGCCATCATGCCCCCGGCCGAGTTACCGGCCAAAATAACTTTGGTGGTGTCAATGCGGTAACGGGCAGCGTTAGCCTTGAAGTAAGCAATAGCCTCTTTTAAATCTCCTATGGCGGTATAGCAGTTCTTTTTCAATCCTTCATAGTTGAAAGACAGGCTTTTATTGAGCGTGTAATTAATAGAGGCACATACATATCCCCTCTGGGCAAAGGTGCGGCTCCACAGCGTTACATCCTTATCGTTTTTAGAACCGAACTTAAAGCCGCCGCCATGCATCCAAATGATGAGCGGGCGTTTCATCAGCTTGTCGCCGGTGGGCTGGTAAAAGTCGTACTGGTTGGTTTTATTGGTCGGGTTATCGGGCACATAGCTTTGATTTTCATCTATTTTTACCTGGGCAAAAACCAGGTCTTTATAGCGCTGGCCTACCATTTTTTGGGCGTTGGCTAATGGTGCGGTAATGATAATTCCGAACAGCAAAATGTATTTAAGCATCGTTTTCAAGTATAAACTAATTTTTGTTTCCCCTGCCCTATCTCCTATGCTTTAACGGCCCGTATACCATCACCTTTATGTTTTTTACTACATTTGGGTAGCAGAACCATTTGCCGCCGTATACATGATTGCAGGACTGGGCATCGATTTAATTGAGGTGGAACGCATTGCCAACAAAATCAAAAGAAACAACGGTTTCCGCGACTTAGTGTTTTCGCAAAGCGAAATCAGCTATTGTGAGCGGCAGGCCCGTCCGCACGAAAGCTATGCCGCCCGCTTTGCGGCCAAAGAAGCTTTTTTTAAGGCTTTGGGCACAGGCTGGCTCAGTGGTACGGCTTTTAACGAAGTGGAAATTATCCACGATCAGGATGGCAAGCCGAAGGTGAACTTTTTGGGCGAAACCGCGCAACTGATGCAAACCATCGGCATTACCAATGTAATGGTCTCGTTAACACACGTTAAAGAAATGGCGGCTGCTACCGTAATTATAGAAAAGTAAACATGTTTTTATCTGATACGCATATCCTCAACCCTATTACCAAAGCACAGCAGGAAGAAAAGCTGCAGCAATTGCTCACTTATTTAGCGGCCAATTCTCCGTTTTACCAGGAGCTGTTTGCACAGCACCAAGTAGATATTAGCCGGATAAAAACGCTGGAAGACCTGCCCCTGCTGCCCACTACCACCAAGGAAGATTTGCAGCGCCGCAACTGGGATTTTTTGTGCGTACCCCGCGGGCAGGTGGTTGAATATACTTCTACCTCAGGTACCCTGGGCGGCCCGGTCACCATTGCTTTAACGGATAATGATTTAAACCGACTGGCTTATAACGAATTTCTGTCGTTCAGCTGTGCTGATGGCAAAGCTGGTGATTTGTACCAGCTGATGCTCACTTTAGACCGCCAGTTTATGGCCGGTATTGCCTATTACATGGGCTTGCGGCGTATGGGTGCGGGCATTATCCGCCTCGGCCCGGGCGTACCGGCCCTGCAATGGGAAACCATTAAGCGCCTGCAACCTACGGCTATTGTAGCCGTCCCCTCGTTTATGCTGAAGCTGATGCAGTATGCTAAAGACAATGGCATTGATATTAACCAAAGCTCAGTGAAGAAAGCCATTTGCATTGGCGAGAACATCAGGAATACCGATTTTAGTCTGAATATTTTGGGTAAGAAAATTACGGATGCCTGGAATATCCAGCTGTTCTCTACTTATGCCTCTACCGAGATGCAAACCGCCTTTACCGAATGCGGACAGGGCATGGGCGGCCACCACCAGCCCGAACTGGTAATTGCCGAACTGCTGGATGATAACGACCAGCCCGTACCTGCCCACACCCCTGGCGAACTTACCATTACCACGCTGGGCGTAGAGGGCATGCCCCTGCTGCGCTACAAGACCGGCGACATTTGCATGTACCTTGACGAGCCCTGCGCCTGCGGCCGTACCGGCCTGCGCCTGAGCCCTATTATGGGCCGCAAAAAGCAGATGATTAAGTTTAAGGGCACCACCCTGTACCCCCCCGCCCTGTTCGACCTGCTGAACGAGCGCGACGAGATTTTGGATTATGTGGTGGAAGTATACAGCAACGAAGTAGGCTTGGATGAAGTACTGCTGCACCTGGTACCCGCTGAAACCACCGAAGAATGCGACCACCGCATCCGCGCCTACCTGCAGGCCCGCCTGCGGGTAAGCCCGCATATTAAATATGTAACTACGGAGGAAATCCAAAAAATGCAGTTCCCGGAAATGATGCGTAAGGCGGTGAAGTTTGTGGATAGAAGGGGGTAAGTGATTTGTAGCCGGTAGTCATAGACTACCTGCATAGGGCTTCGAAGTTTCCAACTTCGAAGAACTTAGGAGAGTGTTATTCACAGACTAAAAAGGAAAATAAAAATCAGTGAAAATCAATGATAAGTGAAATCGAACAAGAAACATTGGATTTTAGTTGGTTCTTTACCAATGGCGAAAAAATAGGCTTTGTAGCCTCGGGTGGTGGGAAGTTGCCAAACTCGATTGCTAATCAAACACATGAAGCAATTGCTGAGTTGGCATCGTATTTTGAAGCCTTACCACCTATAAGCAGTGTAATTGTGAATCCGGCTATTAATAAACTTATTACACCAGGCACTAATAAGCATGTTTATATTTCATTCTTCGCCGAGATGGCTGAAAGAGGCATTTATGCTTTTGACAAAACGGCTTGTAATAATTTTTTAAACACTAATTATCATTGGGTTGCATATCCTGCTACACTTCTAAAGCTTAGCCATTTACCAGCAAACATTGCAACAAGAGTAATGCAAACAACTTTTACAGGGGATTTCAATGCTGATTTAGATTTAAAGCATTTCAACTAGTGAAATGACTTTTACTGGTTTAAGTCTTCCACAGGAGGACTTAAATCTAAACTTAGTACTCTTCTTCCGCTCAAGCGTCTACGCTTGAGCAACTTGTAGCAGAGCCACTTGTAGAATGCTCAAGCGGGGATGCTTGAGCGGAAGAAGAGAATAAAAACGACCACCAACAAACAACTCAGACGAGTCAGGAATATTTACCATCACTTCAAAGCCATGGATACACCAGTGAAAAGTGAGGAAAACTGGATAATGAAAAACATCGGTATACTTAAGCTTATTGGAACAATACTTATAAGCGGTTCAATTTTATTATTAAGTAAGTATTATTGGCCTAGCAGCGCTGAGATTATTTTGAAACGGGCTATTCCGTTGGATTTCCATGGAAAAGTTGATTCTGTTTATCGTGATGAACAAAATCATAATGTGATGTATGTTATTTTATCAACTGGTTATGTGTATGCAGTATATGCTGATTGGGAAAATAAAATTAGACTTGGCGATTCATTATCAAAAAACAAGGTAGCACACAGGTTCAAGTATTTAGAAAAAATCATGTTTCAGATACATTAGATTACAAAGTACTTGTAAAAGGCTTGAAATAATCGCACTTTTTTTCTGCTCAAACGTCCACGCTTGAGCAGAAAAAGGGAACTAATCAGAATTTTAGAATCTATCACAGACTTTAAATTATTCTAATAAATGACAGATTTAAAGATTAAATATAAAATTGATTTCTATTTACTTTTTAAGAACAACTTATTGCTCACGGTAATACTTATAGTAGTTGGTATGTTTTTTAGGATCACTTGGATAGAAAGATTTGTGATTGTTTGTGTGATAATGATGACTGTTTGTGTCAAAATTGCATTTTCAAAAAAAATGATTTCAATAGTCTTCGATGAAGAGTATTCTCAAATTAGTATAATTTTATCAGGTATTTTCGTTACAAAAAAGATGTTGAATCTTCACTTTAATGAAGTAAAATACTATTATGCAGAAGAGATTGTTGGGCGTGGAATAAAGAGTCTAGTTTTAGCTTTGTATAAAATGGACGATGAAATAATTAAATTGAAACCATCATCAAGCGGTTTTAGTCAAGATACAATTGCTGAAATAGAACATAATTTAAAAATTATTGGAGCAAGGAAAATTTAAACCAGTAAAAGGGGGGCATTCATCGCAAACAAATACATCCCACATTTGCGATATTATCTAAGATTTGATACCTTGCTTAGGTCAACCCCTTTAAATGATTATCAAATACCTAACCTTTGCTGTCAGCATTTCATTTATATCCTGGATAATAGGGATCATTGTTGGTGCTGTACTCGTCAAAACGCCGTATTACAACCGGTACTTTTCAAATTTAAACTTCATCACCAATGCCCGTTTAAATAAATACATGGGCATCAACGTGTTCAGGTGGATAATTATCCATTCGTTCTTCAAGTATTTTAATCCGAAGTTGTCCATGCCCAAAACCATCAAGGCAAGCGATTTAGCTGAGCTGAGAAAAGAAATGACGGTTGCCGAACTGAACCACCTGGCCGCCTTTGTGTTCGTACTGGTTTTTGTAGTTGCAAAACTTTGGAAGGGCGAAATACTTTTTGCTGCTATTATTATGCTGGTAAACATCATCATGAACCTGTACCCCAGTTTACTGCAACAACAAAACAAAAGGCGTATAGATAGATACGGCAAGTTCCTCACTCGGAGTAAACCATTAGCTAATCAAACGCCTTCGTTGGTTTAATTTTAGCACAACTTCATATTGTTGCCGAAATATTACTATCCGAGTTGTCATTTTGACCGTAGGGAGAAATCTTCTTCACCAAGCCGGTCTGTTATAGACTTATCGTCCGAAGAAGATTTCTCGCTACGGCCGAAATGACAAATTGAAATATTTAACAAGCGTTCATGAACGTTCACGGGTGTTCACGCCTGTTCACGAGCGTTCACGCTCATCAAGTTTAACCATGAGTGAATTTTACGATTTTCATATACTATTCTAAATATCAGCACCTTAAGTAGCATTTTAATTTTCATCAGTTAAATTTCACTTACTTAAACGTCATAAAAAGCGTTCACAAGTGTTCACGACACATGAACGTGAACACTTGCACTTTTCGGCTTCGTACTTACCTCATATTTTTTAACTTTACCGCCTGCAAGTTTATACGTACATCTTAATTAATCTATCAAGCCCATGGCAAGTGTTGCTGCGCACACGCTTTCATTAGAGACTTTTTTTAACATCCTCTACCATAACCAGGAATTCACGCCTGATGCCGCTGCCCTTGAAAAGGTAGCCGCCAGTTTTGAATTTCTTACCCAGTTTTCTTCCAACAAACTCATTTACGGTATCAATACCGGCTTCGGCCCCATGGCCCAGTACAAGGTGAGCGAAGAAAATTTGCTGCAACTGCAATACAACCTCATCCGCAGTCATTCATCCGGCAGCGGTAAATTGATACCGGCCCACCTGGCCAAAGCGCTGATGGTGGCCCGCCTCAACAGCTTTTTGCAAGGCTTTTCAGGCGTGCATACCGATGTGATAACACTGTTAACCACCCTCATCAACAAAGGCATTACCCCCTGCATCTACGAGCATGGCGGCGTAGGTGCCAGCGGCGATTTGGTGCAGCTGGCCCACCTGGGCCTGATGCTGATTGGCGAGGGTGAAGTAGAGTTTGAGGGCAACATCTACCCTGCCGCCGAGTTATTCGCGCAGCAAGGCATCCAACCGCTTACCATCCGCCTGCGCGAAGGACTGGCCATATTGAACGGCACTTCGGCCATGACGGGTATTGGCCTCATCAACGTCATCCAGGCGCAAAAGTTGCTGGTATGGCAGGTAATTTTATCTGCCCTCACCAACGAGGTAGTAGAGGCTTATAACGACCACTTTTCGCACGAACTGAACCGCGTAAAGCTGCACCCCGGTCAGCAGCGCATTGCTACCATGATGCAGGAAGCCCTGCATGACAGCCAAATGATCCGCGACCGCTCGGAGCACTTGTACGACCCCGAAAAACTGGATAAGGAAGTATTTGAAGATAAAGTGCAGGAGTATTACTCCCTGCGCTGCATTACCCAGGTGCTGGGCCCGGTGTACGATACCATTACCCAAACACGTGAGGTATTGGTAAACGAACTGAACTCCGCCAATGATAACCCGGTGGTGGATGTAGAGAACCAGCATGTATACCACGGCGGCAACTTCCACGGCGATTATGTGTCGCTGGAGATGGATAAACTGAAAATTGCCATTACCCGCCTGTCTATGCTATCCGAGCGGCAGCTCAACTACCTGCTCAATGAGAAGCTGAACGGTAAGTTCCCTCCGTTTTTAAATTTGGGCGTATTGGGCTTAAACTTTGGTATGCAGGGCGTGCAGTTCACAGCGGTATCTACTGTGGCCGAAAACCAAACCCTGTCGTACCCCATGTACCTGCACAGCATTCCGAATAATAACGATAACCAAGACATTGTAAGCATGGGCTGCAATGCGGCGCTGATGACCCACAGGGTAATTAATAACGCTTATGAGGTATTGACTATCCAGTTAATGACCCTGCTGCAAGCCGTTGATTACCTGAATTGCCAGGAGCGGTTATCTAACCAATCTAAAACCGTTTATCATGAGGCCCGCGCCAGCTTCCCTAAATTTGTGGAGGATAGTCCGCGGTATGCCGATTTGAAAAAAGTGCGTGAGTATTTGGAAATTACCGAACCCGCCTTAAAATTTTAAACCATGAAGTGTGCATTAGTAACCGGAGGATCGAGGGGCATAGGCCGCGCCATTTGCCTCGAACTGGCCAAACAAGGCTATTATGTGCTCATTAACTATAAAAGCAACCAGGCCGAAGCCGAGCAAACTCTAAACTTGCTGCAAATGGAAGGCGAAAGCGGCGAGCTGCTCCAGTTTGACGTGGCCGATAAAGAAGCCATCCGGCAAGCTTTGGGCGGATGGATGGAAGCCAACCCTGACGAAATCATTGAAATTCTGGTGAACAACGCCGGCATACGCGAAGATGCCCTATTTTCGTGGATGACGGATGAGCAGTGGGACAATGTATTGAACACCAACCTCAATAGCTTTTTTTACACCACCCGCCTGGTATTGGGCGAGATGCAGGAAAACCGCTATGGCCGTATCATCAACGTGGTATCATTATCCGGCCTGAAGGGCCATGCCGGGCAAACCAATTATTCGGCTGCCAAAGCCGGCGTCATCGGTGCCACCAAGGCCCTGGCGCAAGAGGTTGCCCGCAGCGGCATTACCGTAAACGCCCTGGCCCCCGGCTTCATCAAAACCGATATGACCGAAGGCCTGGACGAAAAGGAGCTGCGCAACCTCGTTCCCGCCCGCCGCTTCGGCAAACCCGAAGAGGTGGCATATGCCGCAGCCTTCCTGGCATCGCCGCAGGCAGCTTACATTACTGGGCAAGTACTGTCTATTAATGGTGGTTTATATTCTTAAAGCTTCATCATACCATGCTGCCTGATAAAAACGTTATCCAAATAATCCCCCAGCGTCCGCCCTTTATAATGATTGGCGAGTTACTGAGTAAGGATGAACACATTACACGCAGCAGTTTTGCAATACCGGCAGACAACGTTCTGGCAGCAAACGGCTATTTCACCGAAGCTGGCATCATAGAAAACATAGCCCAAACCGCGGCTGCGCGGGCAGGTTATGAAGCACAGCAGCAAAACCAACCGGTGGCTGTGGGGTTTATCACGCTGGTAAAAAATCTGGAAATTATCAGGCTGCCAAAGGCTGGACAAACGCTGCTCACTGAGGTGGAAATTCAGGATCAGATTTTTAATACAACTTTAATTAGTGGCAAAGTTTGGTGCAATAAAGAGCTGATTGCCCAATGCAATATGAGTATTATGATACAGGAGCCAGGTATAGAGGAAGAAGCATGAGTGAGACCGCAACAGAAGTAAAAGACGTTTATATTATAGCCGATAACATTTTATCGCCCTTAGGCGGCACAACAGAGCAAAACTTTGAAGCGCTAAAGCAAGGCCGCTCATCTGTACAAATACACCACAATGCTGCAATTTCGGCTAATCCAGTTGCCGCCTCTTTGTTTCAGCCAAATGAAAGCTTTTTGGCTGATGCAGAGCAGTACACTAAATATGAACAATTGCTCATCGCTTCGCTACAAGAAGCCTTACAGCACTGTGATTTGAATATCACTAACCCTGATACCATACTCATCATCTGCTCCACCAAAGGCAACATCAGCCTGCTCGAAACCGAACCCCATACCGAAGCATTGAACCAGCGCATGGCGCTGCATACATCCGCAAAACTGGTGGCTGATTACTTTGGCTTTGTCAATATACCTATTGTAGTGTCCAACGCTTGTATCTCGGGCGTATTGGGCATACTCAATGGAATGCGGTTACTGCAAAGCGGCAAATACAAACAGGCC
Organism: Mucilaginibacter koreensis; assembly: GCF_054783355.1. Lineage (NCBI taxonomy): Bacteria > Pseudomonadati > Bacteroidota > Sphingobacteriia > Sphingobacteriales > Sphingobacteriaceae > Mucilaginibacter > Mucilaginibacter koreensis. Next base: position 1,835,463 of record NZ_BAAGQS010000001.1, read on the forward strand.
GTGGTTACCGGAGCCGATGTCATTTCCAAATTTGTAGTGTCGGGCTTTCAATCCTTTCAAGCCCTGAGCGCAGAGCGCTGTAAGCCTTTCGATAAAGATCGAACCGGACTGAATTTAGGTGAAGGTGCAGGCACCGTAATTTTATCCACTAAAGGTCAATCACCTGCCAATATCCGAGTTACCGGCGGGGCTACCAGCAACGATGCCAACCATATTTCCGGCCCCTCGCGCACCGGTCAAGAATTGGGCTTTGCCATTACGCAGGCCATAAAAGGTGCGGGCATCAAACCCGCTGATATTGGCCTGATTTCTGCCCACGGCACCGCCACACCTTACAATGATGAGATGGAGGCTAACGCGATAGCTATTGCAGAGGTGACCCGGTCGCCCCTGTTCAGTTTAAAACCTAATTATGGCCATACCTTGGGGGCAGCCGGTTTAATTGAAACCGTGGCCGCAGTGAGGTGCCTGCAGGAGAACATCATACTACCTTCGTTAAACTTTAACGAATTGGGCGTTAGCCGCAAACTTAACGTGACCACTGCACTACAGCATACACCGGTTAAGCATGCACTTAAAACCGCCTCGGGTTTTGGCGGCTGCAATGCGGCACTGGTGCTGAGCAAATAAAACCGTATTTTTGAAGATACATTTAACCAGATACGCTCTTGTTCAATCATCCATCTATTACCGGCACTTGTATCATCCGTAACCATCGGGTTTACCTCAACGGAGAAGTGGTATACCAATCAGATGCTGCGGATGCGCCTGCGTTTTTACTCTCGGTTTATCAGCACTTCCGGTTCAATTACCCCAAGTTTTATAAAATGGATAATTTGAGCAAGCTGGGCTGGTTAACAGCCGAAGTACTACTGCAACAGCACAACCTGACTAACCGCTATCCCCCCGAGCAGATTGGCCTGGTATTGAGCAACGCCAGTTCCAGTTTAGATGCCGATTTGCGGTATTTAAATACCATGAATGAGGCCGCCAGTCCCGCCCTGTTTGTGTATACGCTACCCAATATTGTTATCGGCGAAATCAGTATACGGCATAAGTTAAAAGGCGAAAATGCTTTTTTCATTAGTGAGAAATTTGATGCTGATTTGTTAGAAACTCAAGTGAATTTATTGCTGGATAATCACGTACTGCAAAGCTGCCTTTGCGGCTGGGTAGAACTCTTGGGCAACAATTATAATGCAGCATTATTCGTGGTGGAAAATAATAGCGGTATTGATACGGCACTGCCTTTTTCAGCAGTCCAATTAACCCAATTAGTTAGCAGCATTCATGAATAATAACCCTGTTTACATAGCCGGTGCAGGCGCTGTTACGGCCATTGGCCATAACCTAAACGAATGCCTGGCAGCTTTCGAACGCGAAGAAGCTGGCATGGCCGGTATCAGCTACCTGGAAACCGCCCACCAAGGCATCATTCCGGTTGCTGAAGTAAAGCTAAGCAACGAAGAACTGGCTGCGCCGCTGGGTGTATCACCTCGGTTAAGCCGTACCGCATTGTTGAGCTTAACCGCAGCCACAGAAGCGTTAGCTGATGCGGACATTAGCAATATTAAAAGCTTACGCACCGGTTTCATTTCGGCCAATACTGTTGGCGGGATGGATAAAACCGAGCAGTTCTTTAGCCGCTTCATGAGCAACTATCAGCAAGGCCACCTTCGCGATGTAGTAAATCATGAATGCGGGGCTGTAACCAAAGTGGTGGCTGATGCCCTGCAAATTCAAGATTATATTACCACCATTAATACCGCCTGCTCCTCCTCTGCCAATGCTATCTTTTTAGCAGCACGCATGATTAAGCAAGATTTACTGGATGTAGCTATTGCAGGCGGTACAGACGCGCTCACCCGCTTTACGCTCAACGGTTTTAATACCCTGATGATTTTAGACCGCGAGTTTTGCCGCCCTTTTGATGAGAACCGTAACGGCTTGAACTTAGGAGAAGGCGCGGGTTATGTGGTGCTGGTATCAGACCGCGTAGCACAAAATTTGAGTAAACTGTCCTATGCTCTGCTGAGTGGCTATGCCAATGCCAATGACGCTTACCACCAAACAGCTTCCTCGCCCGATGGGAACGGCTCTTACCTGGCCATGACGGGCGCTTTAAAACGCGCCAACCTTCAGCCTGCCGATATCAACTACATCAACCTGCATGGCACCGGCACTCAAAACAACGATCAGGCCGAGGGTACGGCCATTCGCCGGGTATTTGGAGAAATATTGCCTGCGTTAAGTTCCACCAAATCCTTCACCGGCCATACGCTGGGCGCCTGCGGCGGACTGGAAGCTGTATTTTCAGTAATGGCTATTCAAAAAGGCATCATCTACCCTAACCTCCGTTTTAAGACCCCTATCAGCGGTTTGGACATTGTACCCGAAACACGTTTTCAAAAGAATGTAAAAGTGGAGCATGTGTTGTCAAACTCATTTGGCTTTGGGGGTAATTGTTCATCCTTGATCTTTTCTAAAATTTAAGCTGATGAAAATTTATATCCGTTCCGCCGCCTGCATATCGCCACAGTCCACTTTCAATCAGCAAAGTTTATTGCCGGAACCTCTAAGCACAGTAACTAACCGCCTGAAGGTAATAGAGCCTGATTACAAAGCTTACATAGATGCCAAACTCATCCGGCGTATGAGCCGCATTATCCGTATGGGCGTATCGACAGCTTTACAGTGCTTACGCGATGCGCAGCTTGATATGCCTGATGCCATTGTCACCGGCACGGCCTACGGCTGTTTAGAAGATACCGGCATATTCTTAACCCGTATTGAAGAGCAGCAAGAGGAAATGCTGTCGCCCACAGCTTTTATTCAATCTACCCATAATACGGTGGGTGCGCAAATTGCCTTAACGCTGCAATGCCATAACTATAACAACACATTCACCCAGCAGGGCCACTCGTTTGAAAGTGCTTTATTGGATGCCATATTACTCTTGAAAGAAGGAGAAATCAATAATGCCCTGGTAGGCAGTGCCGACGAACTAACCGATATCAGCTTTGACATACTTAGCCGCTTTGGATTATACCGCCGCCAGCCTATTGACAATCTAAGCCTGATTCAACACTCTGGCCAAGGCACCATCGCCGGTGAAGGCACCGCTTTCTTTACACTTACTCACCAGGCCACAGAAGAGAACGCAGCCGAACTGCAAGGCCTGGACACCTTTTATACACAGGCAAAGCCCGAAGATATTGCAGCCCATATTCAGGCCTTTTTGACTAAGCAAGAGGTTGATTTAAACGATATTGACCTGGTGCTACTGGGCAACAACGGCGATATACAAAATGATGAGGTATATCCCCATTTACAGCAAACCCTGTTTAATAACACTTCGGTTGCCGGCTATAAGCATTTATGCGGTGAATATCCTACCGCTATTTCGTTTGCCCTATGGCTGGGTTCCTGTGTTATAAAATATGGTCAGGTTCCTGATGTTTTAGTTGTGCAGCCACCATTACCATCACCTCCAAAATCGGTGCTGATTTACAATCATTACCAGCACCAGTATCATACTTTAATTCTGTTGGGCAAATGTTAAACGGAGCGCTTTACCGTATTGTTGACCTACAGGCTACCGAAGGTAACATTGATGTGCAACTAAGTTTCAACCCGTCACATGCCATTTTCGGCGGTCACTTCCCCGGTCAGCCGGTGGTGCCGGGGGTGTGTTTAATGCAGATGGTGAAAGAAGTTTTGGAATTGGCAATTACTCAACAACTACAGCTCAAGAAAGCCGATTATTTGAAGTTTGTAATGCCGGTGGTACCTGTGGAGGATGAAGTATTAGTGTTGAAAGTTAAGTATTCGACTGTTGAGGACGAGTTAGTGAAAGCTACCGCTGTATTAAGTAAAGATGCGGTGTATTTTAAGTTTCAGGGGGTGTTTATCGAATTTAAATCGTAAACTCTGTCATTGCGAGCGATAGCGTGGCAACCGCTTGCTATATAGAGGCGCAGATGCCTCTGTGCGGTTGCCACGTCGTTCCTCCTCGCAATGACAGAGTTTAACTTCTTAGCTTTTCGCTTCTCCCCGCACCGTGTGCGTAATCAACGATTGCTTTTGAATTTCCTTTTGAATACGCCCGTTGGTGTTTACCTCTTTATGCAAGTGCGGGGCAATCACCAGTGATACAATCGACATCAGTTTGATTAGGATATTCATGGATGGGCCTGAAGTGTCTTTAAAAGGATCGCCCACGGTATCGCCGGTTACCGACGCTTTGTGTGGTTCTGATTTTTTATAATAAATCTCGCCGTTGATTTCCACCCCTTTTTCGAAAGATTTTTTGGCATTATCCCAGGCACCGCCGGCATTGCTTTGGAAAATACCCATCAATACCCCTGCCACCGTTACACCGGCCAGCAAGCCGCCCAATACTTCGGGGCCAAAAGCAAAGCCGATGACAATAGGCGTAATCAGTGCAATAGCGCCCGGTGCAATCATTTCGCGGATGGAAGCCTGCGTAGAAATAGCCACGCATTTTTCATACTCCGGCTTACCGGTATAATCCATAATGCCTGGTATATCCCTGAACTGCCGCCTTACCTCCTGAACCATCGCCATGGCGGCACGGCCTACGGCCGAAATACACAGTGCCGAGAAGATAAACGGAATCATACCACCCACAAACAGGCCGGCCAGTACATCGGCTTTGTATATATCAATATGGTCAATGCCTGCCACGCCCACAAAAGCCGCAAACAGGGCCAGGGAAGTTAAGGCCGCAGAGGCAATAGCAAAACCTTTGCCGGTAGCTGCAGTAGTGTTACCTACGGCATCCAGGTTATCGGTGCGGTGGCGCACTTCTTCGGGCAACTGGTTCATTTCGGCAATACCACCGGCGTTATCAGCAATAGGCCCAAAGGCGTCAATCGCTAATTGCATGGCGGTAGTGGCCATCATACCGGCGGCGGCAATGGCTACGCCGTATAAACCTGCAAAATGATAAGAACCATAAATGCCTGCTGCCAACACCAGGATAGGAAAAACAGTGGACTCCATACCCACAGCCAAACCGCCAATAATATTGGTAGCATGCCCGGTGGACGATTGCCGGATGATACTCATTACCGGTCGTTTACCCATAGCGGTATAATATTCAGTAATTAACGACATCAAAGTACCCACCACCAGGCCCACAACAATAGACAGGAATACACCGGTTTTGTTGAACACCAGTGCACCTTCTTTTACATGACCATCTACCACATCGCGGGTTAAATACAGATCACCTTCGGGCAGCATCCAGCGCACTAAAAAGAAGGTGGTAATGGCCGTAAGCACAATAGAAGCCCAGTTACCAAAGTTCAGGGCCCTTTGTACACTATCAGTTTCTTTATTGATGCTTACAAACGAGGCGCTGATAATAGAAAAAATCAACCCTAACCCTGCAATCACCATCGGTAACAAAATAGGCGCAATCCCGCCAAAGTTATCGTGTGATACAATCTCGCGGCCCAGCACCATGGTTGCCAGAATAGTAGCTACATAAGAGCCAAACAAATCGGCACCCATACCGGCCACATCGCCTACGTTATCGCCCACGTTATCGGCAATGGTGGCTGGGTTACGCACATCATCTTCGGGGATGCCTGCCTCCACTTTACCTACCAAGTCGGCGCCCACGTCGGCCGCTTTGGTGTAAATACCTCCGCCTACACGGGCAAAGAGAGCGATAGATTCGGCACCCAATGAAAAGCCGGCCAACACTTCCAAAGCTTTTTGCATGGCCTCACCATTTACATCGCCGCCGGTTTTAACCACGTATAACTGGTAGAATACAATAAACAATGAACCTAAGCCCAAAACCGCTAAACCGGCCACGCCAAGCCCCATCACGGTACCGCCGGTAAACGAAACTTTTAAAGCTTTGGCTAAACTGGTTTTGGCTGCCTCGGTGGTGCGCACGTTAGCCTTGGTGGCTATGCGCATACCCAGGTAACCGGCAAAAGCCGACAAAAAAGCGCCCACCAGGAAAGATACGGCAATAACCGGGCTGGAGGTAGCCACCGTAGTACCCGAATAAGCGAGTAAAATTACGGCAATCACCGCAAAATAACTCAGTACCTTCCACTCGGCTTTCAAAAAAGCCATGGCACCGGAGGCAATGTAACCGGAGAGTTCAGTCATGCGGGCATCGCCGGCAGGTTGCTGTTTTACCCAGGCCGATTTAATGGCCATCACGGCAATCCCCACCAACCCAAATACAGGGATCAGGTAGATTAAGTAATCGTTCAAAAAGCTCATAAGAAATTGGTTTAGAATAAATTGGTTAAAACGAATGTTGGAATTTAAATCGGTGTTTACAAGTAGCAACACTTATAAATTTATGTATGTCTACGGGTAATTCATTTTTTTAGTTAGTTTAGGAACTTAAAACCCCGCCATTAATGAAACCTAACGATACACAGCCACACCTGAAGCACGAACTTGGTTTACTGGACGGCACCATGCTGGTAGCCGGCTCAATGATTGGTTCCGGTATTTTTATTGTGAGCGCCGATATTACTCGCAACGTGGGCTCGGCAGGCTGGCTGATTGTGGTATGGCTGATTACCGGTTTCATGACCCTTACCGCCGCCGTAAGTTACGGCGAACTGAGCGCCATGTTCCCGAAAGCAGGTGGGCAGTATGTGTACCTCAAAGAAGCTTATAATAAGCTGATTGCCTTTTTATACGGCTGGAGCTTTTTCGCCGTGATACAAACGGGTACCATTGCGGCGGTGGGCGTGGCGTTCTCCAAATTTACCGCCTATTTTATACCGGCTGTAAGCGAGGATAAAGTATTGTTTTCTGTCGGCAGCTTCCATATTTCGCCGGCGCAGGTACTGTCGATTGTTACCATCATTCTGCTAACTTACATCAATACACGCGGGGTAAAGGGAGGCAAAATCATTCAGACCACGTTCACTTTGACTAAACTGCTCAGTTTGTTTGGTTTGATCATCTTCGGCCTGATTGCCCTGAAAAGCAATGTATGGCATGCCAATTGGAGCAACGCCTGGCACCTGCAAAAACTGAACACCGATGGCAGCTTTGCTGCTTACACCACGGCTGCGGCGCTGGGTGCCATTGCCGCCTCTATGGTGGGTTCTATCTTTAGCAGCGATGCCTGGAACAACGTAACCTTTATTGCCGGCGAAATGAAAAATCCGCAGCGTAATGTAGGCTTAAGCTTGTTTTTGGGTACGCTGATTGTAACGCTGATTTACGTTTCGGCCAACGTAATGTACACCGCCGTATTACCCCTGCACGAGATTGCGACCGCCGAGAAGGACCGCGTAGCTGTGGCCGCTTCACAGGTAATTTTTGGTGATGTGGGCACTATAGTAATTGCGGTGATGATTATGATTTCCACCTTTGGCTGCAACAATGGTTTAATATTGGCTGGTGCGCGCGTGTATTATACGATGGCGAAAGACGGCCTCTTCTTCAAAAAAGCTGGAACATTAAATAATAATGCCGTTCCCGAATTTGGCCTGTGGATACAGTGCGTAGTCGCTTCTATCCTTTGCCTGAGTGGCCGCTACGGCGATTTGCTGGATATGATCTCTTTTGTGGTAGTAATATTTTATGTATTGACCATTTTAGGCATTTACATTTTGCGCGCCAAACGCCCGGATGCAGAGCGCCCCTACAAAGCTTTCGGTTACCCCATTCTACCGGCCATTTATATACTGATGGGCCTGGCGTTTTGCACATTGCTTATCATTTACAAACCCAACTTTACCTGGCCCGGCCTGATTATTGTACTCATCGGCATTCCAATTTATTATATATCGCAACGGAACGTAAAAGATGAAGATACGGCAACTCTTACTACTTAATTTATTATTACTAACCGGCTTTGCCAAAGCGCAAAGCTTAACACAACAGATACAAACAGCGCTCGGCCGTTTGCAGGAGGATAGTAACTGTAAATATGCCTCTATCTCGTTAACCGTGCTGGATGCCAAAACCGGTGAAACGGTGTTTGCCTCCAACCCTAACATGGGCTTGGCCACAGCATCTACCTTAAAAGTAATTACCTCGGTTACGGCGTTTAACATACTGGGTAAAGAGTTTCAATACCAAACCCAACTGCGTTATACTGGCAGCCTTACTACCGATGGTACGCTAAACGGCGACGTTATCATCCAAGGCGGCGGCGACCCTACCCTGGGCAGCTGGCGCTGGGACAGTACCAAAGAAAATGTGGTGCTGGATAAAATGGTAGCCGCCTTAAAACAAGCCGGTATTAAACGCATTAATGGCCGTGTGATTGGCGATGACAGCCTGTTTGGTACTCAATCCATTCCCGACGGCTGGATTTGGCAGGATTTGGGTAATTATTATGGTGCGGGTACCTCAGCCCTGTGCTGGCGCGAAAATTCCTTTGATATAAAACTACGTACCGGTACAGTGGATAGTCCGGTGGAGATTTTACGCGCCGTACCAGCCACCCCTTACCTGAGTTTTCGTAGTGAATTATTGACTGCATCTTCGGGTACCGGCGACCGCTCTTACGCTTACCTGCCAGTGGGCAGCAAAGCCATGTATTTGCGCGGCAGCTATGCCACCGACCAAAGCAAGAAAAGCATTTCTGTAGCCCTGCCCGATGCTGCTTACGATGCCGCCTATCGTTTAGAAGACACACTAAAACGCCTGGGGATCAGCATCAGCGGTCAGCCAGAATCTACCACTACCTTAACCGTACAGCACCAACCTATGCCCACCGGCGGCCAAACGCTGGCTACCCTTACTTCGCCCGAGTTGAGCAGCATTGTTTATTGGCTGAACAAAAAAAGCATTAACCTATATGCCGAGCAACTGCTAAAAACCATTGCATGGAAATCGGGCCGCAGGCCAACCACCTTGAACGGTGTAGATGTAGTACAACATTTTTGGCGTGATAAAGGCATCGATATAGCCGCTCTGAATATTTATGATGGCAGCGGCCTTTCACCCGGCGATAGAGTAACTACCCTGACCATGGCGCGTGTGCTGCAATCGGCCGTAGGCCAGCCCTGGTACAACGACCTGTATAACAGCCTGCCCATTTATAACAACATGCACATGAAAAGCGGCACCATTGCCGATGTACTGGCCTATGCCGGCTACCAAACGCACGATGGCCGCCAGCTGTGCTTTTCCATCATGGTCAACAATTACAGCGGTGGTACCGGCGCCATGCGGGAAAAGATGTTTAAAGTGCTGGATGCGTTAAAGTAGCTTTTTTATTTTTGTGCTGCTATGCGCTTGCTTTATGGTTCGGTGCTTTTTTGAATGTCTGTTTACTTTTTGCTTGATACAAAAGAACCAAAAAATCAAGTGCAGCCCGCTTAGGCTTTTTGCCGCACGGGGCCCTGGCTGCAAAGGCGGTCAGCACCACAGGCTGTTTAGTGTTTGCGTATGAACAGGCTATACTTTGTTTACTGGCAGTGCAAACACTAAAAGGCCTCTCCCTGCGCGCAGGGCCAATGAGTGCTGCCCGCCTTTCGCCCAAAGCTGAGGGGCTGACAGGGAAAAAAGGAGAGTCAAGAGCAAAGAGCCAAGAAACAGAGATTAAGAAGGAACAAACAACGTACACAGATTAATCCACCGTCATTGCGAGGAACGGGCGCCATCTCTATACGTCGAGTAAAGGCATTGAACAGAGAGATTGCTTCGTTCCTCGCAATGACGTGCTTGAGGGAGGGAATGCATCTTCACCCAGGTGCGGTGGGATGGTAGAAACCGCCCGGGCCATGCGGTGGCCTTGTGCGGGTGAAGGATTGTTTCTGCCTTGATTTTTTGTTACTTTTTGATCAAGCAAAAAATAAACTAACATTCATTAAAGCTCAAACTCTAACAATGCGAATAGCAGCACTAAATAATTAAATTACGCCGTACAACTCACCACCCTTTACCCCCATCGCATCTACGCGGCGTTCAACGGCCGGGTCGCGTTCCAGTACAGGGGCATGGTGTGGTTTAATTCGGGCATCAATGATGAGTGGGCCGCGGCACCCCCAGTGCTTGTGCTCGATAAAGGCATTAATGCCCCATATATCATGCGAAGGGTTACTGCGGGTAAACGTTACCCATATTAGGTTATTGATAGTTTGGGCTGTAAAACCGGCATCATCACATAATACCATTAAAGGCAGGCGGTTCAGGTCCTGGTCTTTCAGGTAGTCTTTTAAAATTTGCACCTGCTGTTCGGTTTCGGCCTCGTTCACATATTTTGGCGCTTCTATAGCCAGCACGCCCGGCATAGCCATTTTAAAATTGCTGAATGGACGCGGCAAATTAAAACCGGCCGGGAGTTCGGTAAACAACTCACGCTTTTGCTCACCAGCTACGGTAACCGCCAGTTTGCTGCCCGAGTTCAGGCCACTGCCGCTATAGTCGAGGGTATCAATAGTGGTTTTGGTGTAGAAGTGTAGGTCACGGGTGAGGTCAACCCGTTCCAGCATATGCTTCAAAAATCCACCTATATCGTTTACATTCAAGGCCGGGTTATCTTCTTTGGCAGCAATAAACAAATACTTCGCCAGGCTCAACTGGTTTTTGCCTAAAATATGATTGGCAATAGTTAATATCTCCTGTGGGCGACGCTCTTTTAAGTAAGGTGTATACCGCTCGCTGCCAATAGCAAAAAGCAGCGGGTGCACCCCGGCCGCATCAACCGCATTTACGGCATGAAGTCCGGGGATTTCTTTAGGCAAGGCCGAACCGGTAATTTTGTGTATTAACGCTCCAAAGCTGGTATCCTCCTGCGGTGGCCGGCCAACTACCGTGAACGACCATATAGGATTTTTACGGTGATACACATTATGCACCTTCATTAGCGGGAAAGGGTGCGTTAAGCTGTAATAGCCCAAGTGGTCGCCAAATGGACCTTCAGGTTTATTCTGATGCGGCATTACCGTGCCGGTAATTACAAAATCAGCATCGGCAGAAATACAAAACCCTTCTTTATCATAAAAATAACGGAAACGGCGGTTGCCCAATGCGCCGGCGAAGGTCATTTCTGATAAGCCTTCGGGCAAAGGCATTACCGCGGCTACCGGATGCGAGGGTGGGCCGCCTACAAATATGCTCACCTTTAGTGGCTGACCTAAAGCATTGGCCTTGGTTTGGTGTACGCCAATACCGCGGTGCAGCTGGTAATGCAAGCCAATTTCCTGATCCTGTACATAATCGTTACCGCCCAGCTGAATACGGTACATCCCCAGGTTGGCGTTCATGATGCCGGGCCGGTCGGCATCTTCGGTATATACCTGCGGCATGGTCACAAAGGGACCACCATCCATAGGCCAGTTTATTACCTGCGGCAACTCGCTGATTTGAGTACGCCCAAAATTAATTGGCGCATTACGCCCTACCCGCATCGGCAATGCTGAAAGCGCAGTTAGCGCCACGTTAGCGTATTTAAAGGGTTGCTTAATGGCTTTCACCGGGTCGGTTTTCAACTCCACCAGCGTTTTAATTTTATCAAGCGTATCCCTGAAAATAAACTCCGAACGCTGGAGGGTACCAAACAGGTTAGAGACCGCCGGAAATTTACTGCCTTTTACATTTTCGAACAGAATGGCCGGTCCTTCGTGCTCAAATACACGCAGGTGGATGGCGGCCATTTCCAGGTAAGGGTCTACTTCCTTTTTAATGCGGATGAGGTGTCCGTGGTTCTCTAAATCAGTAAGGCAGGCTTGTAAACTGGCGTATCCCATTCGGCTAAATATTATAGCAGCAAAGTTATTGAAATGCAGCTAAAATCAATCACACTTAACTTATTTGAAACTTATTTAACTTTAATATGTGGTATAATATTAAAACAGATACCTATGCAAACGGAAGAAACAAAAGTAACTGCCGAAAAGGAGTTTTCGGTACTTGCAGAAAGATTATATGAAGCGTGGATTACGCCTGAAGATTTAAAGCAATGGTGGAAACCTTCGGAAAACCAGCTGAAAGAAGTAGAACTGGACAATAAAGAAGGTGGCCGAATTAAGTATGTATTTGTAACCAAAGAAGGCCAGCCGGCTATTACCATTACCGGCGAATACAAAGAGGTGAAACCTAACGAAAAATTAGTATACACCTGGAATTGGGATTTAGCCAGCGAAAACACTAAAAAAAGCGACCACCAGCTTACCATTGAGTTTAGTGCCGCCGACCAGGGTAGTAAAATAAATGTAACTCAGGAAAACTTTCAGGACGGTGAAGCTGTTGAACCCCACGAGCAGGGCTGGCAAAAAGCGCTTGAAGATTTAAGCAGCTATTTAAGCAAATAACTTTCATTGAAGTTAAACCTGCGCTAATCGCATTAGTCAAATAATACATAAACCCCGATAAAGCCGGTATACCGGCTTTATTTTTAGTGTTTAAACTTCTATAATTGCAGGCTTTAATTTTAAACCGATAAATGACTCAATATAAAATATTAATTGCTGATGATGACCCTGGCATTGTGGATGTGCTGCGCTTAATGCTTGAGTTGGAAGGTTATGAAGTAAGCCACACCTACACCGGAGACATCCTGCTGAATTTGATTGACAATATGCCCGACCTTATTTTGCTTGATATTAATTTAGGCAGATATGATGGCCGGGAGATTTGTCATTACCTCAAATCGAACGAAGGTACCAAAGATATTCCGGTACTGATGATATCAGCTAATTACAACATTGGCCCATCGGCCAAAGAATCAGGCGCTGATGACTTTATTCCAAAACCGTTTGATATGGATGATCTGCTCAACAAAGTAGCAGGCTTATTATCCAACAGGGCAGCTTAACTATACAGCGGGTGAATGTAAAATATGACATTCACCCGCTATTTTGTTTTTTACTACCCCTTAATTTAGCTGCATCATTTATTTAGCTTATGGAAACATTAAAAGGCAAAACAGCGCTTATTACCGGCGCAGGCAAAGGTATTGGTAAAGCATTAGCTATAGCACTGGCTAACGAAGGCGTTAATATTGCCCTGATGGCCCGAACTGAAGCTGATTTACAGCAGGTGGCCGCTGAAGTAAAAAAAGCAGGCATACAAACTGCCATTGCCACTGCTGATGTAGCGGATATCAACGCAGTTAATACTGCGGTTGCAAGTTTAAAGCAACAGTTAGGCAATATTGATATTTTAGTTAATAACGCAGGCACCGCCGCATTCGGTGGTTTTTTAGAACTGGAGCCCGAAGTTTGGGAGAACATTATAAAGGTAAACCTGCTGGGGGTATATTATGTAACACGCGCCGTGTTACCAGAAATGATTGAGCGCAAAAGCGGCGATGTGATTAACATTTCATCAACTGCCGGGCAGCGTGGAGCGCCGGTTACCAGCGCTTATACGGCTTCGAAGGCTGGCTTAATTGGCTTATCTGAATCTTTGATGCAGGAGGTGCGTAAGCACAACATCAGAGTAACTTCATATACACCAAGCACCATTGCTACCGATTTGGCGGTTGATTTAAAACTAACCGATGGCAACCCGGATAAGGTAATGCAGCCTGAAGACTTTGCAGAGCTGATTGTAAGCAATCTTAAATTGAACCGCCGCGTGTTTGTTAAAGAGGCCGGCCTTTGGTCTACCAACCCCTAAAATTCAACTCAGCAATTATCAGCCTTATTTTAATTTAGCTGATAATTGCTCATATAAGCGCATGGCATCCTCGCGTTTAAAAAGTTCGGTGCCGGGGTTCATGGTGGCTGCGCTGCCACAAGCCACACCCATACGTGCCATTAGTTTTACGTCCAGGCTTTTCTCGCAGCCGTATACCAGGCCGGCCACCATACTATCGCCGGCTCCAACGGTGCTGCGCTTAGGTACTTGTGGCGCTTCAATGAGTTCGCTGTAGGTTTTGGTAGCTACATAAGCGCCCTTTTCCCCCATCGAAACCACTATCATTTCGCATTTGCCCTTGTCTATAATCTGATGAGCGGCTTCCGCTACTGCTTTTTCATCATCGGCTTTAATACCGGTAAGCTTCCCCAACTCATTTTGATTGGGTTTTAATAAGAATACACCTTCTTCCACTGCATGTTGCAGGGCTTCGCCAGATGTATCTACTATCAGCTTGGCATCATCCTGTTTGGCAATGCGGGCTACTTTAGCAATAAAATCATCGCTTACCCCCGGGGGCATACTGCCGCTTACCACAATAAACTTAGGCTTGGGCGATAATTGCCGGATGGCGCTTAGTATTTCACGCTCTTCTTTCTGATGTAAGGCCACAGCAGGCATTCCAAAGCGGTACTGCTCTCCCGAAGCACGATCTACCACAATAAAGTTTTGCCGGGTTAAATTTTCGGTGCAGATGGATTGGTGATTGATCCGCTCTTCTTTCAGCAGGTTTTCCAGCATTTGGCCGGTTAAGCCGCCCGACGGAAATATGGCTACTGAATTTACATTTAACCGTTTAAGCGCCCTCGATACATTGATGCCACCACCACCCGGTTCAAATTTGGCCGGTTCGCAGGCCAGTTTCTGGTCGGGTACCAGGTGTTCAACACTGGTGCTTTTATCAATGGTAGGGCTTAGGGTGATGGTGACAATATGCTTCATTAGGCTGGTTTATGCTAAATCAATTTCTTTAGCCAAATATACATCTTGAATGGTTTGTAAAAACTCCACGCCTTCGGCAAACGGGCGCTGGAAAGCACGGCGGCCTAAAATCAGGCCTGTACCACCTGCACGTTTATTGATAACGGCATTGGCTACTGAATCGGCCAAATCACCAGGGCCTTTTGACTCACCACCGGAATTGATCAGGCCAGCACGGCCCATGTAACAATTGGCCAACTGGTAACGGCACATATCAATTACATGGTTGGATGACATTTGGCTGTACATCAGCGGATCACTTTTCGAAAAGTTGATTGCCGTAAAGCCACCATTCACATCCGGCATTTTTTGCTTAATGATATCGGCCTGAATGGTTACACCAATGTGGTTGGCCTGGCCTGTAATGTCGGCAGCGGTTTCATAATTTACACCATCCTTTTTAAAATCGTTGTTGCGGGTATAGCACCACAGTACGGTAACCATACCCAGCTCATGCGCACGCTCAAAAGCCTGCGAAACCTCGATAATCTGCCGGCTTGAATCTTCTGATCCGAAATAAATAGTGGCACCAACAGCCGCTGCACCCAAATTCCAGGCGTCATCTACCGAACCGAACATAATCTGGTTATACTTGGTGGGATAAGTTAACAGCTCGTTATGGTTGATTTTTACCAGGAAAGGTATTTTGTGGGCATATTTACGCGACATCATGGCCAAGTTACCAAAGGTGGTAGCCACTGCGTTTGAGCCGCCTTCAATAGCCAGCGTAATGATATTTTCAGGGTCAAAATATAATGGGTTCTTGGCAAACGAAGCGCCCGCAGTATGCTCAATCCCTTGGTCGATAGGCAGAATGGACAAGTAACCCGTACCGGCCAGGCGGCCATGGTTGCGTATGGCGGCCAGGTTGCGCAACACCTGCGGATTGCGGTTGGTATCTACAAATACCTTGTCGATAAAATCAGGCGAAGGTGTGTGAAGTAAATCTTTTGAAAATGTATTGCTTTTATGTTGCAGCAAATCATCTGCGCGGTCGCCTAAAAGGTCTAATATTTTTTGAAAGGCCATGTTTTTACAATTTTGGGGTAACTGTACGTATAACACCTGCTACTTTTTATTGTTGCAGCAAATACTGTTTTATTGAATTGAAATGATGTTAATATTACACCTAAGTTTTGTACTCATCTTCTATTAGCAACTATCACCACCAAAACTAATTGTTAACTTAGCCGCCAATGTCGGTTTTAATTCTTACACTCATCATTCTGGCAGGTGCGTACGCCGCCGGTTTATTGGGTTCGCTTACAGGCCTGGGCGGTGGTGTGGTCATTATACCGCTGCTCACTATTGTGCTGCACATCAATATCCATTATGCCATCGGGGCTTCTCTTATTTCGGTAATTGCTACCTCATCCGGTTCGGCCGCAGCTTATGTAAAGGAAGGCATCACTAACATTCGCATTGGTATGTTTCTGGAAATTGCCACTACCATAGGCGCTTTTGTGGGCGCTTTACTGGCTTTGTATGTACACCCGGGTTTTATTGCGGTGCTATTCGGGGTGATTTTAATTTTTTCGGCTTTTATGTCGCTAAAAAAGAAAAAAGAAATCATCAACCCTGTTCCCAGTAAAGCAGCCGCTTACCTGAAATTAGATGGCAGCTATCCATCCGGTAATGGAACCGTGCAGTACGGGGTACAAAAAGTGGGAGGCGGCTTTGCGATGATGCTGTTTGCCGGCATCATTTCCGGCTTGCTGGGCATTGGCTCAGGCGCCTTAAAAGTGGTAGCTATGGATGGCATTATGCGCATTCCGTTCAAAGTATCTACCACCACCAGTAATTTTATGATTGGTGTTACCGCAGCGGCCAGCGCCGTGGTTTACCTGCAGCGCGGTTATATTGACCCGGGGCTGTCTATGCCGGTAGTAATTGGCGTATTATTAGGCGCACTTACCGGCTCTAAAATACTGGTACACACACAAAACTCCCGCTGGCTGCGCTGGATGTTTGCCATAGTGGTTACGTTTTTAGCAGTACAAATGATGTACAACGGCGCTACCGGGAAAATTTAAAGTATTTATGATGGCATCAAAATTTAAAGACACCGACGTACAGAGCATCATTGGCTGGATATTGCGCGCCGGGGTATTCATTTCTATGCTCATTGTAATTATTGGCGGTGTATTTTATATCTACCGCCATGGCGCAGAGGTGAATGATTATACTCAGTTTAAAGGCGTACCCGAATTTATAAGTTCGCCATCGGGCATCTGGCATGGCATTTTAACCATCAGAGGCAGGGCCATCATTCAGGCTGGCATTGTTCTGCTTATCCTCACCCCTGTGTTGCGCGTTGTAGTATCAGGCATTGGTTTTTTGCTTGAGAAAGACTATTTGTATACAGGGATATCATTACTGGTATTACTGGTTATCATTTTTAGTGCAATAAGTGGGCATGGGGGATAGTTCATTAGTTCATTAGTTCATTAGTTCATTAGTTCATTAGTTCATTAGTTCATTAGTTCGCAACTCATACTCGTGAATGCTGTTTTTGAATTTTGACTTTTTACTTTTGACTTCTACCCCCTCTGTCAGGAATATTTTTAAGTTTGTATAAGATATTTAAATCATGAAGAAAACGTTGCTTTTGCTGGGATGGCTTTGCATTGGCCTGCAGGCCTTTTGCCAAACCGAACCGGTTAATTACCGTACGGCTGTAAACCGGTTTATTCACTTTTATAACCAAAATCAGCCGGATAGTCTTTACACCTTATTCTCTCCCACCGTTACGGGTAAAATGACGGCTGCACAAAATCGCGCCAGCATTACCCAGTTACAAGCCAGCCTGGGCCTGCTGAATAAAGCTACTTTCGTTCGTATTGATAGCGGTGTGGCCAGCTATAATACTGATTTTGCCAAGGCATCGGCTACCATGCGCATACAACTCAATAAAAGCAACCAGTTTGAGGGCTTGCTTTTTTCTAATTACCAGGCAAAAGAAACAGCAGTATCAGCCGGCAACCCATATGTAAGTGAGAGCCCGTTTACATATAAAGGTTTGAACGCCACCATCAATGGCACTTTAACTTTGCCTAAAAACGCCAGCGGTAAAATTCCGGTGGTATTAATCATTGCCGGTTCTGGCCCTACTGACCGCAACGGTAACAGCAGTGCAGGTTTAAATACCAATACGTACAAACTATTAGCTTATGAATTAGGCAAAAACGGCATTGCCGCCCTGCGGTACGATAAGCGCATCATCGGCCAGGCCGTAACCCCTGCCAGCGAAAAGGTATTGCGCTTTGATAACTTTGTAGATGACGCTGTAGGATTAATTACCCAACTGCATGATGACCCTCGTTTTTCTAAAGTAATTGTATTTGGCCATAGCGAAGGTTCATTGGTGGGTATGCTTTCCGTGGTGGATGAACCTGCTGCCGGCTTTATTTCAGCTGCCGGTGCCGGTGTAATGGCTGATAAAGTGGTAACAGAGCAACTAAAATCGCAGCCCGACTTTATCAAAAATAACTTTAAGGCCGTGTTAGATACCATGCGCCGTGGTAAGATTAATGAAAATGTGGATCCGGCTTTATACAGCGTTATCCGCCCCAGCGTACAACCTTATTTGATGTCGTGGTTTAGGTTTGACCCGGCTAAAGAGATTAAAAAAGTGAAAGTACCGGTATTGATTATTCAGGGTAATAATGATGTTCAGGTAAGTGTTGACAATGCCGAGAAACTGAAAAAAGCCAAATCAGAAGCGCAATTGGTCATCATACCCGGCATGAACCATATTTTAAAACAGGCCCCGCTCCCGCGCGACCAAAACCTGTTGACTTATACCAACCCTGACCTACCGATTGACCCAACGCTGGTAAGCGCGGTTGTAGGGTTTGTGAATAAATTGAATTAGAAGTTTTTATTCACGTAGAAAATTTCAAACACGTCATTGCGAGGAACGAAGCAATCTCTCTACGCATACCCTAGACAGGGATCAGAGAGATTGCTTCGTTCCTCGCAATGACGTGTTTTTTTAATGCGATTACGCAACCCTTCTAACTCTTCCAGCAATTCAATAAACGCCTTATTACAATAATTTCTGCGGTATGATAGGCATTATGGTCGGCCATTTGCAGCGCCTCGCGCAGTAAAGTTTGCCCCTCACCGTGTGGTAACTTGTGGTACAAATCTCCGCTTTTTAATAAGGCAATAAACTCCTCTCTATCTTTGCCAATTTGCGCCACAGTTTTTGCGAAAGCTGATTGATCCGCAGGTTCCGCCTCTTTGGGCCAGTAATCATCAGGCCATTTGGGCGACTTGTGGTTGGCGTCCTTACAAAACTCCAGCATATCCCACTGCGCAATGCGAATATGCTCGGCAAGCTGCCATATACTGTAAGGCAGGTGGTAAGGCCGCTGCCCAATGGCTGTATCGGGTATACCACTCAAGGCATCATCCAAAGTGGCATGGGCACCGCCACCTTCCAATAATTTAATCAGTTCATCAATGAGAAATTGCTCGTTATCCATTTTGTATTATTTTTAACAGCTGATGTTTATTTAATTTACATACGGCATAAAAGTTTTATGTTTATACATCATAAATTGATTCACCTTTCACCGTGTTAAAAAAATTATTCCCACTGGCTGTCATAGCCTGTATATTTTCGGCCTGTAAAAAGGATGGCATGAGCAGCGGCCCGCAACTTACACATGATGATGCCGCTTTTGCCCGTTATGAAGAAAACTTTTTAGATGCGCTATGGAAACTACAGCCCACCCGCGCTACTGAAACCGGTTACCATAAATACGACAGCCTATTGATTGCGCCCGATGCCGGCTACATCAAAAAGCAAGTCAACTTTGCCCGCGCCCAGGCCGATTCGCTGAGCCATTATGAAGGCAATAAGTTGTCTGAGAGCAATAAAATCGATTACCACCTAATTCAGGATGAAACCGATAAAATGCTATGGGAGTTGCAAACCCTTAAGGAGTACGAGTGGAACCCTACTTATTACAACCTCATCGGCACCTTTGCCTATATGCTGAATGAGAAATATGCACCGCTGAATAAACGTTTAACGGCTATGTACCAGCGAATGGCATTTGTACCTGCTTATTACAAAGAAGCCCAAAAACAGGTTAAAAACCCGGTGCCTGAGTTTACACAACTGGCCATTGAACAGCTCAACGGCAGCCTCAGCATTCTGGATGATAACTTTGCCGATTCGCTTAAAAAGTCAACTCTTCCGGCAGCCGAACAAACCAAAATGCTGGAGCGGGCCAAATTGGCTGTACAGGCTATTAAAGGATATACGGGCTGGTTGCAAACACTGAAAAACGACCGCCCGCGTAGTTTCAGGCTGGGCAGGCAGTTGTATGTAGATAAATTTAAATACAACATCCAATCGCAAAGTACGCCACAGCAGGTGTACAACGCTGCGATGGAGCGCAAAAAGTACCTGCACCGCGAAATGGCGAAAATCAGCCGTAAATTGTGGAGTAAATATTTTGGTACGCAAGCGCAGCCTAAAGACAGCCTGGAGCTGATTGCCGAAGTAATTGATACCATTGCTTCAAAACATGTGGCACCAGCTGAATTTCAATCGGCTATTGAAAAACAGATACCCAAGCTAACTGAGTTTGTAAAATCTAAAAACTTGCTTACCCTTGACCCCACCAAACCTTTGATTGTACGCCGTGAACCTGCTTACATGGCCGGCGTGGCCGGAGCTTCGGTAAGCGCCCCTGGCCCTTATGACAAGGGCGGCAACACCTATTTTAATGTAGGCAGCCTGAACGGCTGGAGCGCGGCCAAAGCGGAAAGCTATTTACGCGAGTACAATAATTATACCTTACAAATTTTATGTAATCATGAAGCTATACCCGGCCATTATACCCAATTGGTGTATGCCAATCAATCGCCAAGCTTAATCAAATCTGTATTGGGCAACGGCGCTATGATAGAGGGATGGGCTGTATACAGCGAGCAGATGATGCTGGAAGCCGGCTATGGTAATGACCAGCCCGAAATGTGGCTAATGTGGTATAAATGGAATTTACGCTCGGTATGCAATATGATACTGGATTACAGCGTGCATACCATGAACATGAGCCGCCAGGATGCCCTTAACCTGCTTACCCGCGAAGCTTTTCAGGAGCAAACCGAAGCCGAAAACAAATGGAAACGTGTAACCCTTAGCAGCGTTCAGCTTAGCAGCTACTACACCGGTTACAAAGAAATTATTGATTTGCGCGAAGCCTACAAGAAAAAACAGGCCGACAAGTACAAGGTAAAAGACTTTAACGAAAAGTTTTTAAGCTATGGAAATGCCCCTGTACAATACATCAGGGAATTGATGATGGAGAAGAAAGGGGACTAAAAAGCGAATGTCATGCTGAAATTATTTCAGCATGACATTTTTAAATTTAATTAATTCTGTACAAAAAAACTATCGTTCTCGGTTAAATTCTGCACCTGGCTGATCAGTTTATCCAAATCGAATGGCTTGGGTATAAATTCATCAGCGCCAGCTTCGCCGGCAATACGGCGTCCATCTGTACTGGCTGATATAACAATAATAGGAATGAATTGAGTTTTAGGGCTGCTTTTCAGTTGTTTCACTACCTGATCGCCAGAGAGTACCGGCATCCATAAATCAATAAGCAAGAGGTCTGGTCTTTCGCGGTCAATCACTTGATATACATTCAGGCTGTTAGCTTCTGATATTACTTCATAGCCGCTGTCTTCGAGCACCATTACCATCATGTCCAGGATGCCTTCGTCGTCATCACAAATTAAAATCTTTTTGGTGCTCATTCCGCAATCCCTTCTTCTGTACCTTCTGCCTCTGTTCCCTGCAAAGGCAGTGTAAAGCTAAATGTTGATCCTTTTCCTATTTCACTGTCTACCCAAAGCGATCCGCCATGGTTTTTAATTATCTGGTCGCAAACGTATAAGCCAATGCCCATACCCGGGAAGCGCTGCTGCACCTCGCCCACCCTGTAAAAACGGTCAAATATGCGCTTCTGGTCATCAGAAGTAATGCCCATACCATAATCGGTAACCGATACTTTGATGTAATCACTCACCAAAGACACATATACTAAAACCTCTTTAGCGTCAGGAGCATATTTAACTGCATTTGAAAGCAGGTTACTCATCACCTGTACAATATGCGATTCATCACCATACACATCTACACCGGCCTTACCTTTTATCACTATCTGGTGCGAAGGTGTGGCTGCTTGTATGCCTTCCACCGTCTCGCTAACCACTTCATCAAAGTTAAACGGCTCTTTATGCAAACTTAACTGCCCCGATTGCAGGCGGGATACATCCAGTAGTTCGGCAATCAGTTCATTCAGGCGGTCAACGTGTAGGGCAGTTTTATCTACAATACCTTTAAACTTCTCGCTGGCATCAGTTGGCATAAAACGGGCCATCATTTGTACAAAGCCCTTCACGGTAGTTAAAGGCGTTTTCAGTTCATGGCTGGCTACCGATAAAAAGTCGTCCTTGCGTTTTTCTATTTCGCGGCGGTCGGTAATATCTTCTATCGCAATCAGGATGCGGTCTTTAAAATTTCCCTCAAACTCAATCCTGAACGCATTAAGCAGCATTAGTTTCCGGCCAATATGCGGGAAATCATGCTCCACCTCAAAATCAAGTACCGGGTTGCTGGTTGGCAATACCTTTTCCAGCAGTTCGCGCAGCTTGGCAATGCTCCACTGGCGGTTGCCTAATTCGTATAAAGACTTGCCCTCCGTTTCCTCTCTCGAAACTTTGAAAGTGCGTAAAAAGTGCTCATTAACACTCAATACATTAAGTGTAGGGTCAAGTACAATTAAACTTTCACGTACGGTTTGCACAATACTGCTCAGGTACTCTTCGTTTTCGCGCAGGCTTTTGGTGCGTTCTTCTATACGCTTTTCCATCAGGTCCTGCTGCTGGCGCAGTTCGCGCTCGGCTTGTTTACGGCGGCTGATGTCATGCTGTACACCTACAAAGTGGGTTACTGTACCTTTTTCGTCTTTGATAGGCGACATGTAAAGTTCGTTCCAGAACAGAGCGCCATTCTTTTTGTAATTCCTGATTTCTACCACACAATCTTTACCCTGCTCTATAGCCTTTTTAATCATATCACGCTCAGGCTGATTACGGTCTTCCTTCTGCAAAAAGCGGCAATTGTGCCCGATGATTTCTTTGCGCACATAACCTGTCATGCGTTCAAAAGCCGCATTACAATAGATAATTGGATTATCAGGTAACTGATTATCAGTAATAATGATGCCAGTAATATTGGCATCCAAAGCTTTGTTCAACAGATCAAAGTCTTTAGTAAGACTATCATGAGAGAATGTAAAATCCCCTTTACTATTAATGCTCAAGTGAGTAACTATTTAACAATATGTATAAGTATCAGATATTATAATTGAACCAACCTGTAAATACATAAAATTTACTGCATATAAACGCAGCAAACGCTGTTTAATCAGGTACGATGTTTAACAATAGCAATTGGGGGATGTTTCAAATATAGCATTTTTATGTGTTGTAACGTAAATGGCTGAAAGTGCAAATTTGAAATAAACTTACCACTTTGAGTTGTAAACCAAACCGGCACAACACAGTGAATGCAGCTTCGGCTTATTAGCAAAATGTTTTTCCGCCCTATCACGCTATCCCCTATCTTAGCGGCTATGTTAGCCCCCGAAGCACAGCAACGCATTGCCGCCTTAGCGGCCGAACTGAAGCAGCATAATTACAATTATTATGTACTGGCCCAGCCCACCATTACCGACTATGATTTCGACCAGAAACTGGCTGAACTGGCCCGGCTGGAAAAAGAGTTTCCTGAGTTTTTAGATCCTTCCTCGCCTACCCAAAAAGTAGGTGGTGAGGTTACCAAAGAATTTAAAACGGTAAAGCACCGCTGGCCAATGCTATCGCTGGGTAACACCTACAACGAGCAGGAACTACATGATTTCGACCAACGTATTCGCAAAGCTATTGGCGATAATTTCGAATATGTGTGCGAACTTAAGTTTGACGGCCTTTCTATGAGTATGACCTATGAACAGGGCCAGTTGGTACGGGCCGTTACCCGTGGCAACGGCGTAGAAGGCGACGATGTAACTACCAACGTACGCACTATACACAGCGTGCCCAAAAGACTGGAAAGAGGCGACTACCCTAATTTTTTTGAAATACGCGGCGAAGTACTGATGCACCGCAAGGCTTTTGAGCGATTGAATAACGAACGTATTGAGAACGGTGAAGTGGCTTACGCCAATCCGCGCAATTTTGCATCGGGCACCATGAAGCTGCAGGATTCGGCCGAGGTAGCCCGCCGTCCGCTGGATTGCTTTTTATATTTTCTGTACACAGATAAGCCCTTATTTAAAACCCATTGGGACAGCCTTCAGGCGGTAAAAAAATGGGGCTTTCATGTAAGTGAGCATACCCGCTTATGCAAAAGCTTACCAGAAGTACTTGAATTTATTAACGAGTGGGAGCAAAAACGCTTTGACCTTAGTTTTGATATTGATGGTATTGTACTGAAGGTGAATAATTACGCCCAGCAGGAAGAACTGGGTTTTACCGCCAAAGTACCGCGTTGGGCCATTGCCTATAAATATGCTGCCGAACGGGTAGAAACCATATTAGAAAATATTGAATACAACGTGGGCCGCACCGGAGCTGTTACCCCTGTAGCGCACCTGAAACCGGTATTACTGGCCGGCACTACCGTAAAACGTGCCACCCTGCATAACGCCAACGAAATCTTACGCCTTAACCTGCACGAAGGCGACACTGTTTACGTAGAAAAAGGTGGTGAGATTATCCCCAAAATTATCAGTGTAAATTTAGATAAGCGCAAGCCGGGTGCAGCACCCATAGCTTACCGTACCACCTGCCCGGCCTGTGGTACACCACTGGAGCGCAAAGAAGGCGAAGCCGCTTTTTATTGCCCTAATGATGAAGCCTGCCCGCCACAAATAGTCAGCAAAATGCAGCATTTTGTGGGCCGTAAAGCGATGGACATTGACGGGTTGGGCGATGAAACCATTGAAACATTATATCAGAAAGGCTTTTTAAAGCACATTAGTGATATTTATGAACTGCACCTGCGCCAGGATGAATTAAAGCAGATGGACCGCTTTGGAGAGAAATCAATCACTAATATGCTGGAGGGTATCGATAAATCGAAACAGATGCCGTTTGAAAAGGTGCTGTTTGGTTTGGGTATCCGTTACATTGGTGAAACGGTGGCCCGCAAACTGGTGGCTTATTTTAAAACCATTGACAACTTAAAAGCAGCCACGCTGGAAGAACTCACCGCTGTAGACGAAATTGGCGGCCGCATTGCCGAAAGCCTGCTCACCTACTTTAGCGGAGACATCCACTGGCAGGAAATTGAAAAGCTGCGCAGTCAGGGTTTGCAGTTTGTCAGCGAAGTTAAAGAGGTGGTACTGGCCAGCGAGGCGTTTGCAGGTAAAACATTTATTATTTCAGGCACTTTTGAAAAACACTCTCGCGAGGAACTGAAAGAAATTATTGAGCAGAATGGCGGTAAAATACTCAGCAGCATTTCGGCCAAGTTAAACTACCTGGTGGCCGGTGATAATATGGGCCCATCAAAATTAGAGAAAGCCAATAAATTGAATATCCCGATGATTAGTGAAGATGAGTTAGTAGGGATGTTAGGATAAGCCATCATTTCATCCTAAGTAATAGCGGTTGAACCTGAACAGTGTACTGCACTTTACAGATTCAACCGCTTATATATTCACACTTCATTAAAACCATTGCCCATTTGCACCTGCGTTGTCACCCTGAGGTACTCGAAGGGTAGTTGCAGAGCCATTCATAACATCGGCCTGTGCACCCATGCTTCGAGTGCCTCAGCATGACAAGCGTTAGTTCATATGTATTGAGTCGGCGCATAGGCGCTTTGCTATTGTTCAGCATAATGGCAAAAGGTAAATTGCTTACAGGCAGAATTGAGCGAGCCAACATTTAACACTTCTTAACCTTGAAACCCGCAATAAATTAGCATCTTTAGGCATCATCACGCCTATATGAAATATTTTGTTGCTGTACTGCTATCTTTTTTTGCCCTTACCTCATTTGCCCAGCAGGTTACCCTAAGCGGAATTGTAACCACCGAAGGCGGCAAGCCTGTACCCTTTGCCAGCATTGTAATAAAAGGCACCAGTAAAGGTACCTCGGCCAATAGTGATGGGCATTATGCGTTTAACATTGCCCCCGGCAATTACGAATTGTTTTATAAAGCGATTGGCTACAAACAGGTCAACCGTAAAATAGAGCTTACTACTAATCGCACGGTGAACGTTACCCTGCCAGCCGAAACCTACCAGTTAAACGGCGTGGTGATCAGTTCGGGTGGCGAAGACCCGGCTTATGGCATTATTCGTAAAGCTATCCGCAAGCGCAGTTATTACCTTAATCAAATTAAAAATTACAGTTGCTATACCTACATTAAAGTATTGCAGCGTTCGCTGGATGCGCCTAAAAAATTTATGGGGCGCGATTTAAATCAGTTTGGCCGCGAAGCCGGATTAGACAGCAACCGCAGGGGCATCATGTACTTTTCAGAATCGCAATCCAAACTGGATTTTAAGCAGCCCGATCTGTTTCATGAAGAATTGATTTCATCTAAGGTATCGGGTGCGAGCAATATCCCCAGCTTTAACCGGGCTTATGCTTTGCAAATCAACTTTTACCAAAATCAGCAAAACTGGCCTGGTTTAAGCAACCGGGGTGTGGTATCTCCTATAGCCGATAATGCCCTCAGCTATTATAAATACAAACTGATTGGCACCATTGAAGAAAACGGCATGACCATTAATAAAATACAGGTAATGGCCAAACGTAATTACGACCCTGTTTTTGAAGGCTACGTGTACATTATTGACGGCAGTTGGCGGTTGTATAGCGCCAACCTTACCATCACCAAAAAGGCTGGCATTAACTTTTTAGACACACTGAGTATTAAAGAGCAGTTTGTGACAGTAAAGCGCGACACCTGGGTACCCTCTAATATCGAAATCAACTTTACGGGTGGTTTTTTGAAGTTTAGGTTCGGTGGCTACTTGGTTTCATTTTACCGAGATTATGACCTCAATCCTAAATTTGACGACAAAGAGTTTCAGGAAAAGGTGCGCATTACCAACGAGGTAATGCGGAAAGACAGCAGCTACTGGAACAGCCAGCGCCCTATCCCGCTTACTGACGAAGAGCATACCGATTATGAACGCAAAGCCATTTTAGAAAAACGGCATCAATCCAAAGAATACCTCGATTCGGTGGATAAAGCCAATAATAAGATAGGTCCGGTTAATATATTGGCTACCGGTATTAATGTGCAAAACCGTTACCGGCAGGAGTTTTTCCGGGTGAAATCCATCGGGCAGTCCTTGTTTTACAATACGGTTGAAGGTGCGGGTATTAATTATGGCGCTACTTATATAAAAAAGATAGATTCCACCACCAGCCGTTTCATTACCCTGAACGGTAATTTGCGCTATGGCTTTGTCAACAAGCTATTCCATGCCAATGTTAACGGCAGCTTCCCCGTGGGTGAGTTCCGGTTTGGTTTCAACCTGGGTTCTGATGTGATGGATATAAACAACCAACAACCCTTATCACCTCAATTCAATAGCATTTACAGCCTGCTGTTCAGGGAAAATTACCTGAAACTATACGACAAGCATTTTGGTGCATTCAGCGTTTCACGGCGCATTACAGGTGCCTGGCAGGCCTCGGCAACAGTTGAATATGCCAACCGTAAATGGTTACCCAACACTTCGTTTTATAGCTTCTTCAACCGGGATAAGCAATATACTTCCAATAATCCATTTACGCCGCAACAGGAATATACGCCACTGTTCCCTGAAAACCAATCGTTTAAAATTAACTTGAGCACCAGTTATGATTTCAGCAGGCAGTATGTTACTTATCCGGCCGGCCGTTTTTACCTGCCATCCAAATATCCACGCATCGAGGTATCTTACACTAAGGCCATCCCCAATGTTTTTGGCTCTGATGCCGATTATGATCTGTTAACAGCCAGTGTAAGTAAAGCCGATGTGGTGCTGGGCAACTATGGTAAGTTCTCGTTCTTTTTAGGTGCAGGTAAATTTTTGCGTACCAACAACCTGTATTATACAGATTATAAGCATTTTAACGGCAGTCAGATCGTTTTTAATAAATCCAATCTGAACAGTTTCCTGCTGCTTGACTATTATGATTACAGTACATCTGACAAGTACGTAGAGGCTCACCTGGAGCATAACTTTTCGGGCATCTTCTTGTCGCGTATACCACTGCTGCAAAAATTGAAGCTACAGGAAATTGTGAATTTCAATTATTTGAGCACACCGCAACTAAAAAACTATAGCGAACTGGGTGTAGGTTTACAGTATTTTGCTTTCAGGGCGATGTATGGCTGGTCATTCAACCGGCA
This sequence comes from Mucilaginibacter koreensis, assembly GCF_054783355.1. Taxonomy (NCBI): domain Bacteria; kingdom Pseudomonadati; phylum Bacteroidota; class Sphingobacteriia; order Sphingobacteriales; family Sphingobacteriaceae; genus Mucilaginibacter; species Mucilaginibacter koreensis. The sequence continues at coordinate 1,863,508 of NZ_BAAGQS010000001.1, forward strand.
AAATAATGCGGCACAAGCCATCAGGTTAAGTGTTACCTTCAGATAGATACGAAACGGAAAAATTGCAGATAAAAGTAATCTACTTTTCAAGTCGGGTTTTATCAGTTGGATGCAAATAACTAACTTGGGCCCTCTTGAAATTCAAACCCATGAACAAATTTTACGGTACCGGTGTAGCCATGGTCACCCCGTTTAACAATGACGGCGAAGTAGATTACAACGGACTCAGAAACCTGATTAACCACCTGATTGAGGGTGGCATTGAATACCTGGTATCATTAGGTACCACCGGCGAAAGTGCAACACTATCGGCCGATGAAAAGAAGAAAATCTGGGAGTTTACCGCTGAGGTGAACCAGGGGCGCGTGCCATTGGTAGCCGGCATAGGTGGTAACGATACCCGCAAAGTAGCCACCGAGGTAAAGCAGTTTGCCGCTATACAAGGTTACGATGCTATACTCTCTGCCAGCCCTTACTATAATAAACCCGTACAGGAAGGCATTTACCAGCATTACAAAGCTGTAGCCGAAAGCACCGATCTACCCGTAATTTTATATAACGTACCGGGCCGCACCGGCAGCAATGTAAGCGCCGATGTAATTGTACGGCTGGCACATGATGTAAAAAACATCATCGCCGTAAAAGAGGCTTCCGGTAATTTTGACCAGTTTAACCAGATTATGCGCGATAAACCGGAAGATTTCCTGTTCATTTCGGGTGATGACCCGGTTACTTTGCCAATGATGGCCATGGGTGCCGTAGGCGTAATCTCAGTAGTTGGTAATGCCCTGCCCCGACAGTTTTCTGACATGGTTCGCCTGTGCCTCAACGGCGACTTTAAAACGGCTCAAAAGGCGCATTATCAGTTAATCGAATTTACCCGTCTCATATTTGCCGACGGCAGTCCGGGTGGCATTAAAGCAGCCCTGGCTCATTTGGGTATTTGCAGCGATGCTGTTCGTTTACCGTTAGTAAATGTAAACCCTGGCATAGCCGAAAAGATAATTGCACAAACGCAGCAAATTTTAGCTTAACAAAAAAGCCCGGTAATAACCGGGCTTTTTCATTGCTATAGAATGCAAATTACTTTGCTTCTTTGTTTTTGGTTTCCTGTACTTCAGTACGGATTTCCTGAGCCAGGTTTTTCAGATCTTGCATACCTTTACGTAAACGGGTGCCAGCAGCGCTGTTACCTTTAGCGTAGAACTTGTCTGCATCACCTTCTAATGAAGCAATTAACTCTTTTACTTTGCTGAATTTTTCCATGGTCTTATAATTTTAAGATTGAGGTTTATTGTTTTATAGCGGCTAATCTATAAACCTTTTTTGATTATAAAAACAATTCGGCCCAAAAACTGCGTTTTTGATGCGTTTAGCCGTATTTAGAATAGTTGAAGTAGAAAATGTGTTGTACAAGTTAAGCGAAATAGCATTACGCGTTACAACTGATAAGATTTAGTCAAACTCAATGCCTATCTTGGGGGTGCACCTATTTACTACTATGAAATTAAACAATGCACTTAAAGATGCGGGGCTAATTGCAGCCGGTATTCTATCCGCCGCATTAGGATTGAAAGGCTTTTTGCTCTCCAGCCGCTTTATTGATGGCGGTGTTACCGGTATTTCCATGCTGGTATCTGATGTAACTGCCGTTCCGCTATCAATTCTGCTGTTTGCTTTTAACCTGCCCTTCTTGTTTTTAGGCTACCGCCGGATGGGCAAAACCTTTGCGATTAAAAGCATTTTATCTATTGCCGGCTTGTCGCTTTGCCTGGCGTTTATTCACTTCCCTGATATTACGCCTGACAAACTGTTAACGGCTGTATTTGGCGGCTTTTTCATTGGCGTAGGTATCGGGCTGGCTATACGCGGCGGTGCCGTGTTGGATGGCACTGAGATTGCCGCTTTGTTATTAAGCAAACGCATCACCCTATTTAAAGTGAGTGACCTGATATTGGTGCTCAATGTATTTATCTTCTCATTAGCTGCCTTCGTGCTGGATATTGAGTCGGCTTTATATTCCATCCTCACTTACCTGGCCGCCTCCAAAATGATTGATTTCATTTTAAACGGCATTGAGCAATATACCGGCGTTACTATTATATCGGCGCATAGCGATATATTAAAGCCCATCATCACCAACAAACTGGGCTTAGGCATTACCATTTACCAGGGTAAATTAGGCTATGGTAAAGTAGGCCATATTGATGACCCACGGGACATTATTTTTACCATTGCAACACGCTTAGAAATACCCGGCCTAAAGCAGGCGGTATTGAAAGTTGACCCGGCTGCATTTATCATCCAACAAAATATTGATGATGCAACGGGTGGGTTAGTGAATAAAAAGGTATTGCATTAAGTTTTTTGTGTTGTGAGGAAGGAAGGCAATCAATCATTAAGCTACCCTCCGCCACGTCATTGCGAGGTACGAAGCAATCCCCTACTTACAGAGTCAACATACAAGAGTTGCAAATCGAGGATTGCTTCGTACCTCGCAATGACGTGGTAATATAAAACAACAAAGCCCTTCATTTAATGAAGGGCTTTGTTGTTTTATCTATAGAGCAACTTACGCTACTTCCATTTTCGCTTCTTTATAAGCGCCTGATTTCAGTTTATCTGATACCTCGGCAAAAGCATCTAGTGAGCGCTGTACATCTTCTAAAGTGTGCACGGCAGTTGGAATCAAGCGCAGCTCAATTAAACCTTTAGGAATCACCGGGTAAACTACGATTGAACAGAAGATACCATAGTTCTCGCGCAAGTCGCGGGTTAGGGTGGTTGCTTCGTTCAGGTCACCTTTCAGGAAAACCGGGGTTACCATGGTGTTGGTGATACCGATATCAAAGCCACGTTCTTTTAAGCCGTTTTGCAAGGCGCGGGCAATGGTCCACAGCTTCTCGCGCAGCTCCGGACTGTTTTTCAACAGTTCGAAACGCTTTTTAAGCCCCAATACCATTGGCATAGGCAAAGCCTTGGCAAAGGTTTGTGAGCGCATGTTGTAGCGCAGGTAATTAATAATCTGGCGGTCGGCCGCTACAAAGGCGCCTATACCGGCCATTGATTTAGCGAAAGTACCGAAATACACATCTACCCCTTCTATACAATCTTGTTCTTCGTGGGTACCCGCTCCGGTTGGGCCCATGGTACCAAAACCGTGTGCATCATCAATCAATATGCGGAACTTGAATTTATCTTTAAGCTCTAAAATTTCCTTGATTTTACCCTGCGCGCCCGACATTCCGAATACACCCTCGGTAATAACCAATATACCACCGCCGGTTTGGTCGGTAATGCGTTTGGCACGCTCCAGTTGCTTTTCGCAGCTGGTTACATCATTGTGCTGGTATACAAAGCGCTTGCCCATATGCAGGCGTACGCCATCAATAATACAGGCATGAGATTCGGCATCATATACAATTACATCATTACGATCTACTAAAGCATCAATAATAGATACCATGCCCTGGTAACCGTAATTCAATAAAAATGCAGCTTCTTTACCTACAAAGGTTCCTAAGTTTTGCTCCAGTTCTTCATGGTGGCGTGAGTTGCCCGACATCATGCGTGCACCCATTGGGTAAGCCATACCGAACTCTGCCGCCGCTTTCGCGTCAGCTTCCCGTACTTCGGGATGGTTAGCCAAACCCAAATAATTATTAAGGCTCCAAACTAAATGCTCTTTACCATTAAAATACATATGAGGCGCTATCTCGCCATCCAGCTTGGGAAAAGAGAAATATCCGTGCGACCACTCCTGATGCTGGCCGATAGGCCCTCCCATCGTTTTCGATATTTTGTCAAATAAATCCAAAGTCTATACTATATGCAGTTAAGATACAAAGATAATTTATAAAAAAGGCTATGCAAAGGTTATAACTTTTTATAATGGCTTATAACAAGAAAGCCTTTGTAGTTTTACAAAGGCTTTACAATATGGTTCGAATTAAGCTTAATCTACGTTATCGTGCAAAAACGAATTGTTGTTGCGTAATTCCGTGGTGCCATCATTATCTGATAATGAGAAGCGTGAAATCTGGCTTTCGTTTGAGGCCGGTGTTTGTTGCAGGGCAATCTCTTTACGCTTATAAGCCGGAATGTTTTCCATCTCCTGGATATTACCGGTGCGCAGTTTCATGCTCAGCTCTTTCAGTTTCAAAATACGGTCGCGTGAGCGGATCAGCTGCTCTTCCATCGACTCATCTGTTTTGTTATCATCCGGACCGGCAACGGGCTGAGGTTCTGGTTCAGGCTCTGGCTGGCGTACCGGCTCAAAATTCATTACCGTTTCAGTGACCTTCAGGGTAAGCTCGCCCGGTTCAGGCTCGGCTGATTGCTGCATTGGCTCATCCATTAAAGAATGTTTGATCACTTGCGGCTCCTCATTGCGGGCAAACAAATCGAACATACTGCTTGACTGTTGCCTTGCAGTTACCTCCTGTTGCTTTACATAAGGCTCATTGGCACTTTCAGTTTTAGCAGCATTAGGGCTGATAAATTCATTTACTGGTTTTACCAGTGGTGCATTTTCAGGTGTCAACACAGAAATGATTTTCTTGTTGCTCATCTCCTTCTCGCGCTCATCTTTGGTTTGGAAACCGGTAGCAATAATAGTTACCAGAATTTTATCGCCCAAGGCTTCATCCTTACAGTTACCCCAAATCAGATCGGCAGCTAAACCAGCTTCTTCCTGAATGTAGTCGGTAATAACGCTTACCTCATCCATAGTTACTTCCTGGTCGCCAGAGCTGATATTTAATAGAATATAGCGAGCACCTTCAATTTCGTTATCTTTCAACAACGGAGAAGATAAAGCACCTTCTACAGCACGCAGTGCGCGGTTTTCACCTTCGGCCGCATGGCTGCCCATAATGGCTACGCCACTGTCTTTCATTACAGTGCGCACGTCTTTGAAATCGACGTTGATATAGCCGGGCAGGGTAATAATCTCGGCAATACCTTTAGCAGCTGTGGTTAAAATATTATCAGCCTGTGCAAAAGCAGCACCCAAAGTTAAGTTACCGAATATGTTACGCAAACGGTCATTCGAAATTACCAGGAATGAGTCTACATACTTCTTCAGTTCTTCTAAACCTTCTTCAGCCTGTAGCTTACGGCGTTTGCCTTCAAACGAAAAAGGCGTGGTAATGATACCCACGGTTAAAATATCAAGCTCGCGTGCAGCTTTGGCAATAATAGGGCTTGCACCGGTACCGGTACCACCACCCATGCCGGCAGTGATAAACAGCATCTTGGTGTTCGCACCCAGCATCTGCTTAATATCTTCAATATTTTCAATAGCTGAGTTCTTACCCACTTCGGGAATGGAACCCGCACCCATACCTTCTGTTAAACTGGCGCCTAACTGTACTTTGTTTGGAATCGGGCTCAGTTCAAGTGCCTGTGCATCGGTGTTACAGATAATGAAATCCACACCGCTGATTCCCTGCTTGTACATATGGTTAACCGCGTTGCCGCCGCCACCGCCAACCCCAATCACTTTGATGATTGACGATTTTTCTTTTAACATCTCAAACTGCATGATTTTGATTTCCAGCTATATATATGGGTGATGAATGATTGAATTAGTAACTGTAATAATATCACTTTTTCCAGAGATAATGCTGTAGATTTTTAATTTATATTAAAAAATCTTTTATCTGGCTGGTAAATAATATTATAGCGCGTTTTCTTGCGGTATTACTTTAAAAAATCTTCGTCTTTTATATCGTCTTTAATAAATTTCTTACCTGTCTCTAAAATTTTCCCTAACAAGCCCAGGCGGCGATCGTCGGTATAGCGTGCCGGCTTTTCGGCTTTCACTTCGGGCTGCTTAGTGTACGGAATGCTGTCATACTCCATCTTCTGGATACCCTTAATAAGCAGGCCGATACCGGTAGCATACATTGGGCTTTGCATTTCCTCGTAGATGTTTTTAGGTAACACTTCGTTTTTGGCCAGGTGCTCGTTCGGTAAACCGATACGGCAATCCAAACCGGTTACATATTCTACCAGTTGCGATAAATGCTTTAACTGCGCACCACCACCGGTGATGACAATACCGGCAATCAGTTTCTTTTCATAACCCGAAGATTTGATTTCATAATACACATGCTCAATAATCTCCTCCATACGGGCCTGAATAATGTAAGCCAGGTTTTTTACTGAGATTTCTTTTGACTCGCGGCCTCTTAAGCCGGGTACGCATACAATCTCGTTCTCCTTGTTCTCATCGGCCAGGGCAGAACCAAACCGTACTTTCAACTGCTCAGCAATGTTGCGCATTACCGAACAACCTTCGCGGATATCTTCAGTTACGCTGTTACCACCGAAAGGAATTACGGCTGTATGGCGGATGATGCCTTCATGGAAAATAGCTACATCCGTTGTACCACCGCCAATATCTACCAATACCACACCGGCTTCTTTTTCCTCTTCGCTCAATACAGATTCAGCAGAGGCCAGGGGCTCTAAAATCAATTCCTGGCTTTCCAGCTGGGCTTTGGTTACACACTTTACAATATTTTTGATAGCCGTTACCTGGCCCGAAATGATATGGAAGTTGGCTTCAAGACGTACACCGGCCATACCGATAGGATCTTTGATACCGGGCTCGTTATCTACAGTAAACTCCTGCGGCAACACATGGATAATTTCTTCACCGGGAGGCATTACCAGGTTATACATATCTTCAATCAGCTTATCGATATCCTTGCGGCCAATTTCGCTGTTTAAATCGCGGCGGGTAATCATGCCGCGGTGCTGCAGGCTTTTAATGTGCTGGCCGGCAATACCTACGTTTACCACACGCACCTCAACGTTTGATTGTGCGCTGGCTACGTCTACCGCCTGTGCAATGCCCTGCACTGTTTTATCGATATTAGATACCATGCCACGGGTAACGCCTGCCGACTCGGCTTTACCAATGCCCAATACCTCTATCTTTCCGTTTTTGCTTCTGCGGCCTACAATTACGCAGATTTTTGTTGTGCCGATGTCCAATCCAACCACGATTGGAGAGCTTTTTTCCTGTGCTGAGCTTTTTTCCATGATTAATGCAGTATTTGAGCTGTATCCTGTGTAAATTTTGTTGTGTCTTTTGCTGGTGCGGCTTTTTGTTTAGCAGCTGTGTCTGCAGCTAAGCCATCGCTTTTAATGCCTACCACTTGGTTGGCGTATTTAATATTAATTACCTTATAAGTGTCCCATCCTACCACCGGCAGCGCCTTTTGGTAAAACAGTTTCAGGTTATGAAACTTAGTTTCCAGCGAGTCGGCATCACCCAGCAAAATGCGGTGGTTGCCTACGCGCGGAATGAGTTCTATCTCGCGATCCTGGTTAACGTAGATCTGTGCAATCTGGGCATCCCATAGCGAGTCCTTGCGGATGAAATCGGCTGTTTTAAACAGATTTTTGGCTAAAGCCGTATGCAATGTATCTACCTTATTGCCAAACACCTCGTCAATGTACCCATTGGCGGCCAGTACCCGTGCGGTAAAGTTGTTAGACAGCGGAAGTTTGATGCCATACTTGTCTACATAGTAGTCCTGGTCAAACCGGTTCATGATGCGCATAATGGGCTGGCGCTGGCTTACCTCTACCCATATCACCCCATCCATGTCGGCATACACCTTGGCGAATTCAATAAATGGATTTGCCTTCAATTTGTTTTCCAGTTGATGAATATTTATGAGCTCCATTTTACGCCCGATTAAGGTATGGCTGCTCATGCCTAAAATATTATCCACCTCCTGCTTATCAATAAAATACTGGCTGCCCGGAATGTACACCCGTACCGCCTTGCATACTACGCCATCTTTTTTAAACTCAATGAAACTCATGAGCGCCACCAGTGCACCCAGGCTTATCGCCCAGCAAAAGCCCGCAAAAATACGTTTCCACAACGTTTTATTTTTAAACATTTTGCAATACTTGTTTCAAAGGTTCTACCATCTGGTCAATATCTCCTGCACCTACCGTAAGCAGCAGTTCGGGCCGCGCAGTACTTACACGGTTTACAATCTCCTGGCGGCTCATCATGTATTTATCCTTCAGCTGCATCTGGCTCAAAATGGTTTCGGAACTGATGCCTTCAATCGGCAGTTCCCGTGCCGGGTAAATATCCATCAGCAGCAGTTCATCGGCCATATCCAGTGCGGCGGCAAAGCCAGGTGCAAAATCACGGGTGCGTGTATACAAATGCGGCTGGAATACTACCGTAAGCTTACGATGTGGGTATAACTTTTTTACCGATGCCAAACAGGCCTGCAGCTCGGCAGGATGATGGGCGTAGTCATCAATAAAAACATGTGCCTCTGTTTTAATAATATATTCAAAGCGGCGCTTTACCCCAGCAAATGAGCCCAGGGCATCTTTAATTTTTTCAGCATCCACACCGAGGTACAGGGCGGCCTGTATGGCAGCTACTGCGTTCTCAATATTATGTAATCCGGGTATGCCCATCCGGATATTGCGGATACTGATATCATTGTTTTTAAAATCAAAGTAGAAGTCGCCGTCTTCAACGCAAATATTATAGGCCATAGCTTCGGCATCCTGCCCGTTGGCTGAATAGTAATGTGCGCCATTAATCTGCAAGCCCTGCATTACAATCAGTTTTCCTTCTGGTTTCAATTGAGAAGCAAACAGCCGGAACGACTCCTGTAAATGTGAATGATCACCGTAAATATCTAAATGATCGGCATCCATTGAGGTGATAATAGCTACATCGGGGTGCAGGGTTAAAAACGAGCGGTCGTATTCATCAGCTTCAACCACCATTACGTTGCTGCTGCCGTACAATACATTACTTTGGTAATTGGTAGCAATGCCACCTAAGAAGGCAGAGCAATCCACACCCGAAGATTTCAGTACATAGGCAATCATGCAAGAGGTAGTGGTTTTACCATGCGTACCTGCCACAGCCACCGTATAGCTGCCTTTGCTGATAATACCTAATACCTGTGAGCGCTTATATAACTCGAAACCCCGCTGCTGAAAAGCGTTCAGGATAACTGAGTTTTTAGGGATGGCCGGTGTATAAATGACCAGCGTTTCTTCATTGGGCTGGTTAAACTGCGCCGGGATAGCCGCAACCTCATCATCAAAAGTGATAGTTATGCCTTCCTGCTCTAATTCTGTGGTTAACGGGGTCGAAGTTTTATCATAACCAAACACAGCGCAGCCTAAATGACAGAAATAGCGGGCAAGGCCACTCATGCCTATGCCGCCAATACCAATCAGGTACACTTGTTTTATCATGTTCAACTCCATTATCAATTACTATTATTAGTACTTATAGGTTTATTTAGCCAGTTGCAGCACTTGTTGTGCAATCACTTCATCGGCATTGGGCAGGGCCAGCTTGCCGATGTTCTGGCTTAATATCTTTTGTTGGTTCGTATCTTTTAATAATGCTAATGCCTTGCCGACTAATTGTGCCTCCGCATCTTTATCAGCAACAAATACCGCTGCATTTTCATTCACCAGCGCCAGGGCATTTTTAGTCTGATGATCTTCGGCCACGTTGGGCGAAGGCACCAGAATAACCGGCTTTTGTATCACACACAATTCGGCTATAGTGCCGGCGCCTGCACGCGAGATGATCACATCTGCCGCGGCATAAGCCATGTCCATCCCGTTCAAAAACTCCAGAACTTTGATATTCGGATTGATGCTATCACCTAATTGATCGGTGATGCTTTTATAATAAAACTTACCGGTTTGCCAGATCACCTGCACATCGGCTGCTATCAGCTGCTGCAAGCCGGCCAGTATGCTTTGATTGAGCGTACGTGCGCCCAAGCTGCCACCGGTAACCAATATGGTTTGCTTTGCAGTAGACAGGCCAAACGAGGCCAATGCCGCCTCGCGTTTGCCGGCAATAGCTACAGATTCCTTACGTATTGGGTTACCGGTTTTAATAATTTTATCAGCGGGGAAAAACTGCTCCATGCCATCAAAGGCCACGCATATTTTTTGCGCTTTCTTCCCCAATATTTTATTGGTAATACCCGCATAAGAGTTTTGCTCTTGTATAAGCGTTGGTATACCCTTTTGCGAAGCTGCATACAGCAAGGGGCCGGAGGCATAACCACCCACACCCACCGCAGCATCGGGCTTAAAATCTTTGATGATTTGCTTGGCCTTACTTACGCTTTTTAACAGCTTAATAGGAAACAGCAGATTTTTCAGGATGGATTTACGTTGAATGCCCTGAATATCCAAACCAATAATTTGATAACCGGCAGCAGGTACTTTTTCCATTTCCATGCGGCCGTTGGCCCCTACAAACAATATTTCGGTAGCAGGGTCAATACGTTTTAAAGCATTGGCAATAGCAACCGCCGGGAAGATGTGCCCCCCGGTGCCGCCGCCGCTAATGATAATTCGTTTTGCCATGCTTATATAAATAATTAAACTAAAAGACTAAGATTAAACTGATTGGTTTAGGCCATAGCCACTTCCCTGATTTCGCCGACCACCACTTTTTTACTGGCCTCGTTTTCATCAATATGCCGGCTAACCGACAGGATGATACCGAAGGCAATGCTGGTGAACAATATGGATGTCCCCCCCATGCTGATTAACGGCAAAGGGACACCCGTTACCGGCCCCAGCCCTACCGCAATAGCCATGTTGGCAAAAGCCTGTATAGTAATACTAAAACTTAAACCGCAGGCCAGCAAAGCACCAAAGGCTTTGGGCGCTTTAGTTACAATTTTTACGCACCTGTATAGCAAGAAAAGGTAGATACCCACTACAAAGGCACCTCCAATCATGCCGTATTCCTCAATAATAATGGCGAAAATCTCATCAGAATAAGCTTCGGGCAAAAAGTTGCGCTCGGTGCTGTTGCCCGGCCCTTTGCCAAATAAGCCACCTGTAGCAATGGCAATTTTAGCGTGATCAGACTGGAAAGACTTATCAGCATCTACTTTATCATGGTGCAAAAAGGTATTTACACGTGAGATATACGTTTTACGGCGCGGACCTAAAAAGATAACACCCGCCAGTAACACCGCTCCGGCTAAACAAACCACTGCAATTTGTTTTACGCTGATACGACCTATGATGAGCAGCAATATACTTACACCGAACAACATTAATGCGGTAGACAAGTTGGCTAATGCAATCAGAATGAAAACCACACATACGGCCCCCATAATAGGCAAAAAGGACTCTTTTACATCTTTAATGTTTTCCTGCTTACGCGATAAGGTTCGGGCCAGGTAAGTAATGAGCGCCAGCTTGGCCAAATCTGAAGTTTGGAAACTAAGGCCGGTACCCGGAATGGCAATCCAGCGGCTGGCACCATTTACATGGCTACCAAACAGCAGCGTAAACAGTAGCAGCGGGATAGTAACCATGATGAGTATTTTACTCAAACCTGCATAGTAACGGTAATCCAGTTTGTGCGAGATGTACATCAGCGCCAAACCGCCTACCATCATCAGCAGGTGCTTCATTAAAATAGATTCGGTAGCCTTGCCCTGCTTATAAGCCAGCGTACCACTCGAGCTATACACGGCCAGCAGGGAAATTACCGATAATAAAATCACAATCAACCAAATCCAGCGGTCGCCCTGGGTTTTACTGAGGATGCGGTTCATTTATGTAAAATTCTATCAAATATTTTAAACGGATCAGTTAATTTAAAAACACACCTTACAGCGGCGGCAGCCTACAATTGCTTCACCGCATCTTTAAACTGGCGGCCACGGTCTTCGTAGTTTTTAAACAAATCGAAGCTGGCGCAGGCCGGTGATAACAATACCGTATCACCTTTGGCAGCCAGGTGGTAGGCCACGTTTACGGCCTCGGTGGCGGAGGTGGTATTAACTACCATATCTACCTCATCGTCAAAAGCTTCGTGAATGCGCTTGTTATCTTTGCCGAGGCATACGATGGCTTTCACTTTTTGTTTCACCAAATCCTTCAGCATGTTGTAGTCGTTGCCTTTATCAACGCCGCCCAATATCAGCACCACCTTATCGGTCATGCTTTCCAAGGCGTACCAGGTAGAGTTTACGTTGGTGGCTTTTGAATCATTAACAAAGCTGATGCCGCCAATTTGCCCAACGGCTTCCAAACGGTGCTCAATGCCTTTAAACTCACCCATGCTCTCTCTTACGCTTTGGTTGCGCAAGTGCAAAATCTTTCCCACTATACCTGATGCCATTGAGTTATAGGTATTGTGTTTACCCTGTAATCCTAAATCGTTAGTTGCCATTTGGAATTCTTCGTTAGGTGTGTGAATAATAATATTTTGTTGTTCGTCCAGGTATGCGCCCGGCTTTACTTGTTTCTCAATACTAAAAGGCAGCAACTGTGCATTAAAGCTGCGGCCCTGCATGCCGTTTAGCGTTTCCGCATCATCGGCACAATAGATAAAATAATCCTCCGCTGTTTGATTCTGCGCAATGCGGAATTTGGAGGCGGCGTAATTTTCCAGTTTGTAATCGTAGCGGTCCAGATGGTCGGGCGTAATGTTCAATAACACCGCAATATTCACCCTAAACTCGTACATGTCATCCAGCATAAAACTGCTTAGTTCGAGCACATAATAGTCGAACTGCTCAGTAGCTACCTGGTAGGCAAAGCTTTTACCAATGTTGCCGGCCAGGCCCACATTTAAACCGCTATGCTTTAATATCTCATAGGTAAGGCTGGTGGTGGTAGTTTTCCCGTTAGAACCGGTAATACCAATAATAGTCGCATTGGTATACCGCCCGGCAAACTCAATCTCCGAAATTACAGGCGTACCCTGTGCGCGCAGCTTTTTTACCAGTGGCGCCTTTTCGGGTATACCCGGACTTTTAACTACTTCAACCGCACCTAAAATTTCAGCCTCAGTGTGCTGATTTTCTTCGAAGCGGATATTCCACTCCTGCAGTTGTTGTTTATATTTTTCGGCAATAGCACCAAAATCAGAAACAAACACATCATACCCCTGCTGCTTGGCCAAGTAGGCTGCCCCTACGCCGCTTTCGCCTGCGCCCAGGATAGCCAACCTCTCCCCGGCCCTCTCCAAAGGAGAGGGAGCATTATGCTTAGTGGATATGTTGCTTTTTTCGTTCATGTACTATTTTATTCAATTTTTATCCCCCTTTAATTTTCTCCTCCCCATCGGGGAGGCCGGGAGGGGTATCATCTTAACTTTAAAGTAATTACCGCAATGATGGCCAGCATAATGCCCACAATCCAGAAGCGGGTTACAATCTTCGCTTCGTGGAAACCGCGTTTTTGGTAATGGTGATGCAAGGGCGCCATCAAAAAAATCCGCCGGCCTTCGCCAAAGCGTTTTTTGGTGAACTTGAACCAGCCTACCTGCATCAATACTGATATGTTTTCAATCAGGAAAACACCGCACAGTACCGGCAATAGTAATTCTTTCCGAATCATGATAGCGAACACGGCGATGATACCACCAATAGCTAAACTGCCGGTATCGCCCATGAAAACCTGTGCCGGGTAAGAGTTATACCATAAAAAGCCCACACAAGCACCCACAAAGGCACCAGCAAAAATTACCAGTTCGCCCGAGTTGGGGATATACATAATGTTCAGGTAATCGGCAATCACGGTATTACCCGATACATAGGCCAGTATAGCCAGCGTAATACCTATAATGGCCGAGGTACCGGTGGCCAGGCCATCGATACCATCAGTTATATTAGCCCCATTGGAAATGAAGGTGATAATAAAGATTACAAAGACCATAAATACCAGCAGTGCATAATGCTCACCAAATGCCGGACTAATGAATTTGAGCACTTTGGCGTAATCAAATTCATTGTTTTTATAAAACGGCATCGTGGTTTTTGTAGAGCGCACATCCTGCGTGTAAACCGGGGTATTGCCTTTCATGTGGTAATTTACGGGCGCATCATATTTTACCGGCAACTTTACTTCCTGGCGGATGATGATATCGCTGTTGAAATACATGGTCCAGCCTACAATAATGGACAAGCCTATCTGACCTACAATTTTGAAGCGGCCGGCCAGGCCTTCTTTGTTCTTTTTGAATACTTTAATATAATCATCCAAAAAGCCAATAGTACCTAGCCAAATGGTGGTTACCAGCATCAGTATGATATAAATATTATCCAAACGGGCAAACAACAACGTAGGCACCAGTATACCCAGCAAAATGATAACACCACCCATAGTAGGCGTGCCAGCTTTTTGCATCTGCCCTTCTAATCCCAGGTTACGTACCGTTTCGCCTACTTGTTTGAAGCGAAGAAAATCAATCAGCCTGCGGCCAAAAACGGTAGTTACAATTAACGATACAATTACCGCCATAGCCATACGGAACGTCAAATACTGGAACACACCTGCCCCGGGTATATTGTAGTTCTTGTTTAAATAGCTAAATAAGTAGTAAAGCATCGGCTGTTCTATATAGTTAATTGGCTAATAGGTTAAATTGATTCGTCAACTCTTCTTTGTCGTCAAAATGGGTTTTCACACCATTAATTTCCTGGTATTTTTCATGGCCTTTACCAGCCAATAAGATGATATCGCCCGGCTGTGCCAAATGCACCGCAGTTCTGATCGCTTCTCTTCTGTCGGTAATACTCAAAGTTTTGCGCTGGCTGGCAGCATCCACCCCAGCCTGCATATCTTTTATAATCTGCTCCGGGCTTTCGGTGCGCGGGTTATCAGAGGTCAGGATCACCTTATCGCTCCAATCGCAAGCAGTTTTAGCCATAATGGGGCGCTTGGTTTTATCGCGGTCGCCGCCGCAACCAATTACCGTAATTACCTGTTCGGTACCTTTACGGATATCTTTAATGGTGCTCAGCACATTTTGCACCGCATCGGGCGTATGGGCGTAATCTACAATACCAATAATTTTATTGGGCGAAATGACATAATCAAAACGGCCCTCAGCACCGGTGAGCTTGCTTAGTGCAGTCAGCACAGTAGCTTTATCCTGCTCTAATAATAAAGCGGTGGCATATACTGCCAGCAGGTTGTAAGCATTAAAGCTGCCCACCAGTTTAAACCATACCTCTTCGCCATCAATGTTCAGCAGCAAACCACTGAATTCATTTTCCAACATTTTCACCCGGTAATCGGCCATGCTTTTTAAACCGTAGCTTTTTTTGTAAGCCTTGGTGTTTTGCAGCATTACGTTACCGTTGCGGTCATCGGCATTGGTTAAGGCGAAAGCGCTTTTAGGCAAGCCATCAAAAAATGCTTTTTTTGCCTTAATATAATTATCAAAGGTTTTATGATAATCCAGGTGATCGTGCGTAAGGTTGGAGAAGATACCGCCGGTAAAATTTAAGCCGGCAATACGGTGCTGGGCTACGGCATGCGAGCTTACTTCCATAAAGCAATAATCGCAGCCTTTGGCTACCATTTCATCCAGCAGCTGGTTCAACTCTACCGGGTTTGGCGTGGTATGCGTTGACGGTACCACCTGCCCGTTGATCTGATTTTCAACCGTAGATAATAAACCGCATTTGTAACCCAACTCGCGGAACAACTTATATAACAATGTAGCAATGGTGGTTTTACCATTAGTACCGGTTACACCTACCAGCTTAAGCTTTTCTGAAGGACGGTCATAAAAATTAGAAGCGATGATACCCAAAGCCTCGGCCGAATCATGCACCATCAGGAAATCGGCACCAGTAGCGGTATGGCCGGGCAGCTCCTCGCAAATGACTGCAACAGCGCCATCGGCTACGGCCTGCTCTATATAATCATGACCATCAACTGCGGTACCCCGAACTGCCACAAACAAACAACCGGGCCGTACCTTGCGCGAGTCAAATACCACGGCATTGATCTCCACATCGGCACTGCCCTGCAGTTCGGTAAAGGCTACGCCTTCTATGATTTCGCTCAAATACTTCATTGCAGTTCCAGTGTTATTTTCGATCCTTTCGGGATCAGGCTTCCGCCGGTTACAGATTGATTTTTTACCATGCCGCTTCCGCGCACGCTTACTTTGTAACCTGCATTACCCATTACATAAAGGGCGTCACTCAGGCCCATGCCGGTTACGTTTGGCACCGTGCCTGATTTATATTTTACCTCCTGATAAGGGATACCGTTGCTGGTATCAATGGTAGAAGCATTGCTGGCGTACTGTGCTTTGATACCCAGTTTACCATATACCTGCTTAACCGCTTTAAAATTGCCTTCTTTAATTTTTGGTGGCTGAGTGTTACCCACCAGGTGCTGCGCCGGTGCCGCTTGCTTAATGCCAAAATCGGCTGCATAAACTTTATCCGCAATTTCGCGGAAGGCCGGGCCTGCTACCTGTGCTGCATAATAGCCGTTCTTAGGATCGTTGATAACCACGATTAAAGAATACTTAGGCTTATCTGACGGGAAATAACCACAAAACGAAGCCTGATACTGGCGGCGGGCCTTATAACCATTACGGCCATCAGCCACCTGTGCAGTACCAGTTTTACCAGAAATTTGGTACAGCGGGTTATTGATGATACCCTTACCGGTACCCTCTGATACCACACCACGCAGCATTTCCTGCATTTTTTTCAGCGTTACATCCGAGCAGATTTTAGGATTAATTACCCGCGCTTCAAAATGCTCAATCGGGTTACCTAAACGGCGGATTTCGCGCACAAAGATGGGTGCAATGTATTTACCGTTGTTGGCTACTGCGTTGTAGAACGACAGCATTTTCAAAGGCGTTAATTGCATCTCGTAACCGTAAGCCATTTGCGGCAAAGTCAGGTACTTGTTCCAGCTGGTGTTTTTTGGTGATTTTACTACAGGTTGAGCCTCGCCCGGAATTTGCAGCTGTAATTTTTCATTCAAGCCCCAATCCATCAAATGGTCGGTAAACTGCGACTGGTTATTGTGATAAGATGAGTTGATTAAATAAGCAATAGCCGCGTTTGATGATTCCTCAAAAGCCTTTTTAGCACTTACACGACCTACAACACCATGCGAATCTTTTACGGTTTTGGTGGTATGCGGCACTGGGTAGTAGCCAATGTTGACTAAAGTATTAGTATCAATCTTTTTATCTTCCAGCAATGCCATATAGGAAGCCACTTTGAAAGTAGAGCCCGGATCCTGGTTACCGGCAATGGCATAGTTGAACTGCTCGGTAAAATCACCATCCTTGGTACGGGTATAGTTAGCTACGGCTCTTACCTCACCGGTATTTACCTCCATGAGTATGGCGGTACCGTGCTCAGCCATGCTGGTAATCAGCGCTTTTTTCAGGGCGCTTTGTACCACATCCTGAAAGTTAATATCAATAGTCGACATGATGTCGGCACCATCTTTAGGCGCTACTTCATCATCCTGGTTTACCGGCATCCATACGCCGCCGGCTATGCGTTGCATCAAGCGTTTACCGGTTTCACCTTCAATATAATCAGCATAAGCGCCCTCCAAACCCACCGGGTTTTTTACGTTTTCGTTTTTATAGCCAATGGTACGGGCAGCCAGTGTACGGAAAGGCAGGATTCGCTTGTTTTTCTGCACCACAATCAATCCGCCTTTGTATTTACCCATATTAAAAATCGGGAACTTGCGGATTTGCTTCAGCTCCTGGTAACCCACCTTACGGCGAATTAACTGGTAACGGGAACTATCCCTGCGGGCATCGCGCAGCAGCATACCGTACTCGCGGATAGACTTATCGCCAAAAAACTGCGATAGCTTTAAGGCCAGCGAATCTACTTTCTCATAAAATATTTTATCATCGGCAATGCCACCGGCCAGCATATCCATATGCAACTCATACTCGGGTACAGAGGTAGCCAGCAGGCTGCCATCCACCGCGAAAATATTGCCGCGGGCAGCTTCCACGTTTACATAACGGGTAGACAAGCTATCGGCCATGGCGCGCCATCTTTTACCCTGACCGATTTGCACATGGCCCATCTGCAGCATTACGGCTACTGCCAATACCACAATAAGGCCGAAGGCCAGATATACGCGCAGCAATATATTGGTACGTATATTCATCGCGCTTCCTCCTGTTCGGTTAGCTTTTGAGGCGGCTCTACCGGCTGTTTAATGCCCAGGGTATCGGCACGCTTGGCCACTTCGGTTAACGTGCTTTTAAAAGCAAATTCAGCCTTGGTGCTTTTATAGTCCCAAGATAACTCCTTTACTTCTTTGCTTAGTTTATCAATATCGCGCAGGTTATTTTCGGCCAAATGGCGATTGCCGATATATACCATGCCCAGCAGCGCCAAAAAGAAAATAAAAGGCAGCGCTTTGGTGGCCGTTTCGGTGGTAATTACACCTTTAGCCATCAAATTGGTAAAGAAATTTTCCGGAGCCTCAGCTCTCGGCTTTTCTTCAACAATCAGCTCCTTTTCTGCTTCTTGTTCTTCCTGAATTTCTGTACGTAAACGGTTGCTCATTTTTTTACAGCTATTCTTAATTTGGCGCTACGTGCCCGGTTATTTAATTTAATCTCTTCTTCTGTGGCCGTAATCGCGCCGCGGCTTACAGCCTCGAGCGGACGGTTATCATTGCCATATATATCTTTTTCCAACTCGCCGCTGAACTTGCCTTTGGCGATAAAGTTTTTTACCAGCCTATCCTCCAGTGAGTGATAAGACATCACCACCAATCGGCCGCCGGTGGCCAGCACCTCGGCCGATTGCATTAAAAAATCCTTCAATGCTTCCAGCTCCTGGTTCACTTCAATGCGCAAAGCCTGAAATACCTGCGCCAGGTATTTATTTTCTTTGCCGCGGGGTATCAGGCCACTAATCACATTCTTTAAATCAGCCACCGTGGTAATCGGCTTGTTTAAACGCGCCGTTGCTATGGTACGGGCCAGTGATTTCGCATTTTGAATTTCGCCGTACACCCCAAAAATGCGGTGCAGTTCGGCTTCCTCATAATTATTAACCACTTCTTTGGCAGTCAGCTCGGCCGACTGGTTCATGCGCATATCCAGCTCTGCATCAAAACGAATGGAGAAGCCCCGGTCCGGCTGATCGAACTGGTAGGATGACACGCCTAAATCGGCCAGTATACCATCCACCGGTACGGCATCGTGCAGGCGGCAATAGTTTTTCAGGTACCTGAAATTTTGCTCCACCAATTCGAAGCGCTCATCATCAATGCTGTTTTGCACCGCATCCGCATCCTGGTCAAAGGCCAGCAGGCGACCATCTTTGCCCAGGTGCTTGATAATTTCGCGCGAGTGACCACCACCACCGAAAGTTACATCTACATAGGTACCCTTAGGCTTAATAGCTAAACCTTCAATGCATTCCTGCAGCATTACCGGGGTATGATACTCGCTCATTCCACCCTCCTTCCGATGCCGCCCATTACATCCTCAGCCAAATTGGCGAAGTTTTCAGGGGCATTGTCCATCTGCGCATCATACGCTTTCTGATCCCAAACCTCAATTTTATTAAACTGACAGGCCAGCACCACATCGGCACTAATACCCGCATACTCCAGCAGTGCCTTGGGCAGCAATACGCGGTTATTGGCATCCAATGCCAATTCAGAAGCACCACGAGTAAAATATCTTATAAATTCGCGGGTTCTTTTTTCGTATTGATTCAATTTGCTCAAATCATCCACTATTTTATCCCACTCTTTTCGGGTGTAAATCACCAGGTGCTTTTCAAAGCCGCGATTGATCACCAAGCCCTCACGCTCAGCTTCAGGAAGCTGACGTTTGAGGCCAGCAGGGATCATCATGCGTCCTTTGGCATCCAGTTTACACTCAAATTCTCCTAAAAAGTGGGACATGTAGTCAGTTAGGGTAAAATTCAATTGTAAAAGTAACAAGCAACTTCCACTTTCCTCCACTTTTTCCCACAAAAAAGTTATCCACACTAATTAACATCTGAAAATGAGCACATTTATTTTCGACGCTCTATTTTGAGTTGAATTAGTAAGGAATGAATTAAGTTTATTTCTTAAAAATAAACTTAATTTTAAGAAAAGGGACATACAGACTTAGCCATAAACAACTATAAGTCAAAGCTATATGACATTACATCAAGTGATATACCTGATTTTGACAGCCAAGTGGGAGAAAAATTCAACCAATGGCTGTAATTGGAAGCAAAGTGGGAGAAATTTTCGGCTGAGGGTAGCAATTTGTCTAATTGCGTCATTTTCGATGTACGGAAGCCATCACTCTGCAAATTCCCTGGTTAAGTGCATAGAGATGGCGCCCATTCCTCGCAATAACGTGGTGGGAATATCTGCTCGCTTACAATGAATCAATATACAGCTCCTCTACCTTTTTACGCGCCCAATCGGTTTTGCGCAAAAATTTGAGGCTTGATTTAACGGAAGGGTTATCTATAAAACAATTGATGCGGATGCGTGCCGCCAGCCCCTCCCAACCGTAACGCTGTTGCAGTTCAGTCACAATAGCTTCGAGGGTTTTGCCATGTAGGGGATTATTGGGCTGCTCCATACGTGCAAAGAAACGAAGATGAGGGGGAAATATACGCTCTGTGTAATAATTAAAATCTGTTATGAAGAGCAGTAGCGCGGCACAAGTACATAAACCGCTGCCAGCGAACCAACACTGTGTCATGCTGAGGCACTCGAAGCATGGGCGCACAGGCTGTACCGATGAACGTTTCTACACCTACCCTTCGAGTACCTCAGGGTGACAGCGATGGTTAACCTTTTATGAACTGTTGTAGTTGAAGCACTGCCAGCATTTAAGGTCCTGAGTACACCACATAGCACTGATTTGTAAAAAGTTAAATCAAACATTTGATAACAAGGCACAACTCTTTCGCTATCGCTCAAGATGACAAATAGTGGGTAAATTACATCTTATCTTCCTGCGGATTGATGTACACTGAACTGATGACAGAAGCACCTGGTTTGAATACGAACAGCATTACGCCCTGATCAGACGGAGCGCTACCCCTGATGACGGCCCAGGCCTGCACAATATCTATCGGTTTCTTATCCGATGCTCGGGTGCCTTTGGTATGTTGCAAGGCCACTAACTGATACGCTTGTACACCACCAATATTGGCATCGGCCCGGCGAAATACATTGATGATACTGCTGATATCCAAGCCCGGCTCCATCAGCGGCTGCAGGTTTTGGTATTGGCGAGATTGTACCACGCTTAAAAAGCGGGATACCTGCTGCTCATACATCTTATTTTTGGGCAAGTAGGCTGATTTATAATCTAAAGTAGCCGCCACATCAGCGCCCGATTTAATGATGATACGGAAAACGTCTGGCAATTTATCTTTCGCCTCTTGTGCCAGCTTGTAGGCGGTATTGGCGCTGCGGTAAGCCGCGTTTAGTAACTCCAGTTTGCCGGTAGGCGCATGGGTAGTATAGTCGAGTGTGATTTCCTTTTTGGTACCGTTAAAACCACCCACATTCGCCTCTGCCCCATCAGTAATGTGTACGGCCTGCGGTTTGAGCTCCGATTTGATGGTATCTGATATTTGCTTGTTGGTCTTGATGTTCATGGTACAAGCCCCAAGCAATAACACAGCGGCAAAGAAAATGCGTTTCATTGAGTTACAGGTTTAGGTGGTATAAGCAAGAAGATAGCTATTTTGTTTGCTTTGCAGGTATTACATGTCTGCTGCTGTAAGTAATAATACCTACAACAGGCAGTGAATGTAATATTTTACTAATAATTGATTCATTGAAGTTTCTCACTTGAGCCTATTGTAAGCGGCTCTGCCTGTGTGCGATTGCTTCGTTCCCCGCAATAACGTGGTGGAACGGAAACTGGTTTATATTCCGCTCTTCGAAGTTTCCAACTTCGAAATTGTATATAAGTAGATTAATCTACCAAAAAACTACTGACGCGTTTATGCCACTGCTGCGTGGTGCTGCGGGTGCTGCGCACTGCTTCAGGGTGCTGCGTAGTGCTGCGCCTGCTGCACCCGCTGCGCGCAGCACCCGCGCAGCACCCCTTACATTACCCGTACCTTTAAAAAGCTAGGGTGCTCTTTAGAGGTGTAGATACGCTCGGTTTCCTTCTTGAAGTCGGTATTTTTGGCCTTCATGATGTCCTGAAACTGCTGGGTATTGCGGTCAATAAGCGGGAACCAGGTGCTTTGCACCTGCACCATAATGCGGTGACCTTTCTTAAACGTGTGCAGCACATCCTGCAGCTCGAAGTTCACCGGCGTTACCTGGTTGGGCACAAAGGCCTGGGGCTTATCAAACCCGTTGCGGAACTTGCCGCGCATAGCCTCGCTACGTACCATTTGCTGGTAGCCGCTTAGTTGCTGGTTTTTACCGGTCCACTTGTTGTTCTGGGTAGAGTCAGGGTATACGTCAATTACTTTCACCACGTAATCGGCATCGGTGCCAGTGGTGGCTACCTTCATGTTAGCCCAGATGTTGCCGGCCAGGGTGATGTCTTTGTCCAATACTTCGGTTTGGTAGGTGAGTACATCGGGGCGGCGTGAGGCAAAGCGCTGGTCGCCGGTCATATACTCGCGGGTCATGTCGTTATCAATGCCTTCGTAAAAAGGTACCGGGTGGGCAGGATCAGATACATACTCATCAAACACATTGCCGGCAGCAGCCGGTGCAGTAAAAGACAGTTTCCCACCGGGTAAAAAGTACAGGTTTTTCTCCTCTGCTTCCTGCGGCGGCCATACGTTGTAATTTTTCCACTGATTGGCACCGGTTTCAAAGGTGGATACTTTAGGCAAGTTTTTCAGCTCCGTTCCTTTCAAGTAATGATTAAAGAAATTAAATTCAATATTCTCGCGGTAGTATGGACCGGTAGGGCCGCCAAAATCCACATCGCCCAGGTGGTCACCAGCACCACGTGCCCAGCCGCCATGCACCCAGGGTCCCATCGCAAAGTATACAGGCGTTTTCGGGTTTTTGGCTACCAGTGTTTTGTAGGTATTAATGGCACCGTATAAATCCTCGGCATCGTACCAGCCGCCGGTGACCAGTACAGCGGTTTTAATATCGTGCAGGTGCGGCAGCACGTTGCGGTCTTTCCAATGCTGATCGTAGTTCGGATGATCTAGCATTTCGTTCCACAGGCGGATGGTATCTTTATAATACAAAGTATTGGTATTCTTCACCGAACCCATGTGCAGGAAAAAATCATAACCATCATTAGTACCGGCATCAAAACCGCGAGCACGGCGCTGGGTGGGTTTATCATCCTGGCGGTTGGTAAAGCCGGGGTAAAAGCCAAAGTTGGCTACCAGCATAAAAGCACCATTATGGAAAGCATCATCGCGGTACAAATCGGCAATAGGTGCCTGCGGTGAGGCAGCTACCAATGCCGGGTGGCGGCTCAATAACGAAGTAGTAGTATAGAAACCAGGATATGAGATGCCCCACACGCCTACTTTTCCATTGTTATTCGGGATGTTTTTCAGCAGCCAGTCAATAGTATCATAGGTATCGGTACCCTCATCTACATCCTGCTTGGTTTTGTGCACTTCTTTTTCGGGGGTCATTTCTTCGTAGATACCTTCGCTCATCCAGCGGCCGCGCACATCTTGGTATACAAAAATGTAACCATCGTGCAAAAACAACGGCGATGGGCCCAAGCTGCCTTTGTATCTGTCCGTTCCGTAAGGCGCTACGCTGTAACAGGTACGGTCCATTATGAAAGGGTATTTTTTACTTTGATCTTTGGGCATATATACTGAGGTAAACAGCTTTTTGCCATCGCGCATGGGTATCTGGTACTCATACTTAGTATAATTTTCCTTTACGTAGGCCGCATCGGGGTTATTGGGCTGTGCGCATGCGGTAATGGTAGCAAAACAGAACAAAATAAGGAGTAGCTTCTTCATGAAATCGGATTGTATCTTATAAAGATGATAACTGAGTTGATTGAGCCACGAATATAATAACAAAAGCCACCTGTAGGGGTGGCTTTTGTTGTAACTATGTTGATAGTAAAGATTTGTTAACTTAATTGAGTTGCAGTACTATATATTCACCCAAATCATCGCCGCCTTCATCAATGGCTATCCAGCCCTGAGCGGTGTAAAATGCCAGCGCATTTTCGTTGCGCTTAAGGCATTTGAGTGTAAGCGGTTTGCCATAGTAACCTAAACAGGCATCAAGCAAGGCCTCACCTATCCCTTCGCGGTGATGGTCGGGTGTTACATACAAATGATGGATGAAGTTGTCGGGCAGCCATACGGCAGCAAAACCAACTATGGAACCATTCAATTCAGCCACCCATATTTCCTCTTCATCGGTTTGCTGATCAAAATCCGACAGGTTAAACTGGTCTGGGTTAAGCCAATGAAAAGCCTGCCGGCGCGATGCTAAAAACAGCGGCCGTAGCAGGGCACGGTCACCTGCGGCAATGGGCCGAACTACAATCACTCATTAATGGCTTTTACACCCGGTAATTCTTTGCCTTCCATATATTCAAGCAAGGCACCACCACCGGTTGATACATAACTCACGTCATCTACCAAACCAAATTTGGCTACGGCTGCGGCAGAATCGCCACCACCAATTAAGGAGAACGCACCATTCTGAGTAGCCTTCACTACCGCATCGGCAACGGCCTTGGTACCTTTTTCAAATTTTTCCATTTCGAATACGCCCATCGGTCCGTTCCATAAAATGGTTTTTGACTCCTCTACTACCTTACTGAATGCAGCTATGGTGTCCGGACCAATGTCTAAACCCATCCAGCCTTCTTTAATCTTGTTATTAGGTGCAGTGTCGGTGTTCGCATCGTTAGAAAAATTATCTGCAATTACCGAATCGGTAGGCAGTAACAAGTTTACACCTTTGGCTTTTGCTTTTTCAATCAAGCTGTTGGCCAACTCCAATTTATCTTCTTCTACCAGTGATTTACCAATCTGGCCGCCCTGCGCTTTGGCAAAAGTATAGGCCATACCGCCGCCCACAATCAGGTTATCAACTTTCTCCAATAAGCTTTCAATCAATTCAATTTTGTCAGATACCTTGGCGCCGCCCATAATAGCGGTGAAAGGTTTAGCTGCACCGTTCAACACTTTTTCAGCATTTTCCAGTTCGGCTGCCATCAGGTAGCCAAAATATTTTTCGTTAGGGAAGAATTGTGCAATAATAGCGGTTGAAGCGTGCGCACGGTGGGCCGTGCCAAAGGCATCGTTTACATATACATCGCCCAGTTTAGCCAGCTTTTCGGCAAAAGCTTGGTCACCTTTCTCTTCTTCTTTGTAAAAGCGCAGATTTTCCAGCAATAATACTTGTCCGCTTTGCAAAGCAGCAGCTTTTTCAGTAGCCTGCTCACCAATGCAGTCATCGGCAAACTGTACGTGCTGACCTAATAGCTCAGACAGGTGGCTTACCAAATGTTTCAATGAATACTTTTCAGTAGGGCCTTCTTTAGGGCGGCCCAGGTGCGACATTAAAATTACAGCACCACCATCGGCCAAAATCTTTTTAATGGTAGGCAGAGCAGCGGTAATACGCTTGTCATCAGTAATGTTATATTCCTTATCCAGCGGTACGTTAAAATCTACCCGTACTACGGCTTTCTTCCCGGCAAAATTGGTTTGATCTATTGTTTTCATTGTATGCGTTGAGGTCATCTTAGTGATTAACGGCTGCCAAATTCAGAAAAATATATGTAATTACCGAATGCAGCGTGTAATGTTGATATGACATCAATGGCCGGTATTTGTTTTCAAATCAAGATACATGGCATAATGCGGCCCAATGCCGGGCACCTCAAATTCATCAGAAACAATGGCAAAACCCAGGCGCTCATAAAACTTCATTGCTTTTTTACGGGCATTGCACCATACATAATCTGCTTCCTTTTGCTTTAGTTCTGCTATAGCAAAAGTTACCAGTTTACTGCCTATACCGCTGCCCTGATAACCGGGCGCAGTAGCCATACCTCTCAACTGATAACCTGTTCCCTCTTTACCTGCATAAGACTGAACATGAAAAGATGCAATGCACACCAGTTGTTCTTCATCAAAACTACCTACGTGAAAGCTGCCGGGTAAATCGTCGGTTGCAAAGCGGCATTCTTCTAAAGTTAACTTGCCCTCGCGCAATACCTGGTTACGCAGCGGTAACACATCGCTGCTCGATATCAATTTTATCATTATTTGTGAGTAATAAATTCTACAAGCTCAATCTTTGTATAGTTCAATATCGTATAATAGCTATTATTGCAGGGCAAATTACAACTCTGGCTACTATTTTATGCAGAGGCATTAAAATTGCACTACAATTTGCCGTTACAGAAAGACAATAACAGATGAAATACTTTTTATTAGGAATATGCCTGTGTGTGATGGCCAGCAGTTGCCAGAAAAAAAGCACACCTGATGGAGATAAAACTACCAGCCTTGAGCCTACCAAACAATATGACGTAAAGATAAAAGCTGATAACCAGCGTGTGGTAGTAGACAACTTTCAGCAGAAGGATACGGTGTTAAGCTTCACCTATTACGACCGTGTGGCGCTGATTGTACGTTCTGATGATTATGCCAACGCTTGGGGAATACGTTTTGAGGAAAGCTTTAAAGACTCGAAACTGAACGGTATTTTATTTACTACGCCTAATAAAGAGGGCGCATATGTATATAATTACCTGGAATCGAATTTGAACAACATCACCCTGCAATCCAAATCAGATACGGTGATTAATGGCAATACCTACACGAATTTAAAGATTTCGAGAGTGATTACTTTCCTACAGGGTTATCCGGCTGGCAAAGCTGCGGCGGATGCTGCCCGAAACGAGTTTTTACAGCGTACCGGAGACAAAGTAAATTATAATACTTACTTCACCGACGACGGCTTAAACTCGGTTCCGGTAACCGGCACCGCCAATATTATCTATGTAAGGCCTTAATTTAAGGCCTTTTTTTGTGAACCCGCTTCCTGTATGCGCTTAACCAAATCGGCCAGGCGGCTGGAGTAGCCCATTTCGTTATCATACCAACCTACTACTTTTACCAAATCACCTACCACCGAAGTTAGCTTTGAGTCGAAGATGCAACTGTGCGGGTTATCTAGAATATCATTAGATACAATTGGATCTTCAGTATACTCCAATATATTTTGCATTGGACCATTGGCCGCCTCAAGAAAAGCCTGGTTAATTTCTTCTACCGTGGCCGGTTTGAGCAGTGTACAGGTAAAATCAGTTAACGACCCATTAAGTACCGGTACCCGAATACCCGCACCACCCAATTTACCATCCAATTGCGGAAAAATAGTGGTAATCGCTTTTGCGGCCCCTGTAGTGGTGGGTATAATGGATGCCGATGCTGCACGGGCCCGGCGTAAATCCTTATGCGGTGCATCATGCAGGTTTTGGTCGCCTGTCATGGAATGCACGGTGGTAATGTAACCATCTTTAATCCCCCAGGTATCATGCAATACCTTTACCATAGTAGCCACATTATTGGTGGTACAAGAGGCGTTGGAAATAATGGGCGATGTAAAGTCAATCTCACTATCATTTACACCCAATACTACGGCAGGCACATCTTTAGTGGTGCTTGGCGCCGATATTATTACCTGCCGGGCACCGGCTTGCAAATGCAGTTCTGCCCCTTGCCGCGAGGTGAATTTTCCTGTAGATTCAACTACCAGGTCAATTTCCAGTTCTTTCCAGGGCAATTGAGCCGGATCCTTTTCTGCCAATACCTGAATGGCTTTTCCATTTACAATCAAGTGCGTGTCATCCGCACTTACTGTGCCTTGAAACCTGCGGTGTACCGAATCATACTTAAACAGGTGAGCTAGCGTATGGGTATCGGTAATATCATTGATAGCAATAACTTCTGTATCCGGTTGTGTTAAAATATTTCTCAGGAAGATGCGGCCTATGCGGCCGAATCCGTTAATAGCAATCCTCATTATAAGTAAAATAAGGCCGCAAATTTACGCAAATAAAAAACGGACTTCCAGATGAAAGCGTGGGGATACAAATTAAGCAAACAGATTGCGCAGGGCCAGGTTCTCGCGCTTTTTTGAACGCAGCACAAAAGTAAGCAGCCAGTTGAGCAGCAGGTAACTTACTACCAAGCCCGATATTTCTAACAAAGCATTGTGCATACCGGTAGCCAGCACCAGCACAATAGCCACGATATTGATGCTTACCAATAACAATGTAGACTGCAAATGAGTTAAACCCAATTTTAACAGGCGGTGATGTATGTGGTTGCGGTCGGCTTTAAAAGGTGAATTGCCTGCAGCCACCCTGAAAATAAATACACGTGTAGTATCAAACAAAGGAGTAATAAAAGCGGCAGCTACCAGGGCCGGTACCGAAAACCAATGCATACCCAGTGCCTGAACAGCACCTCCTGCGTTTAGCATTTCTATACCCATGATGACTGAAATAAGACCAACCAGCAAGGAACCGGTATCGCCCATGAAAATTTTTGCAGGAGTAATATTAAACTTCAGAAAGCCGAATATAGCGCCTACAATGGCCAGGGCCACAGCAGCTAACTGGTATTGCCCCAGGTAAATGAACAAAGCAGCAAAGGTGCAATTGCACATTAAGCCTAAGGTTGCCGCAAGGCCGTCAATGCCATCAATTAAATTAAACGCGTTTACTACCAGTATAATACAAAACAGCGTAAGTAATATGCTAAATACATAAGGCAGTTGTGTAATACCCAATATGCCATGCAGGCTATGAATGCGTATGTCGCCGCAAATAGTTACAATAACAGCAACTAAAAATTGAATAACAAACTTTGTGGAAGGGTTAACACCATGCAGATCGTCCTTTAAACCCATAGCCAGCAGTACGATGCAGGCAGATATCAGACAATTGATAGGCAGTACTTTATCGGCAATGCCGAACATCAATACAGTAATGGTAAAACTTACAAATACGGCTACACCACCCAGGCGGGGTATGCCCTGGTCGTGCTGTTTTCTGAAATGCCCCAAATCATCATATAAATGACGCTTGCGCGCTACGTGTAATATTGATGGTATAGCAATAAGTGCAATTGATGCTGCGCATAGCAGTATCATACCGTAATACAACAACTGGTGGGTATACAAGTAGTTCAGCATAACATTAATTAGGGCGATTGATATGCACCACAATAATAGTAAAATACTTTATCATATTAAGGAAAATACTGGTGTAGCTTCCTTAATGGCTTAAATAATATTGTTATAAGCGGAAATTTAATACCGTTTATCCGCATGGCGCGGTAATCGTGCCTAAGTGCTTTTACGCGAGCTGAAATGTTTTTGTTGCTTGCACCACCGGTTAACATGTGTACCAGCGTCATATCAAGGTAATAAACCCGTATTTTTTTGCGGTGCATAAAACGCAGCATCAGCTCATAATCAGCTGCACTTCCATAATCCAACCGGTAGTTGCCCATGCGCTCAAACAAATTATATTTGGCATAAAATACCGGATGCGGCGGCATCCATCCCCAGTCAAAATCCCCCCCGCTGTAATTTCCTGACCTCCACCTACGTATAACTTGCTGCTGCGGATTTACATAATTTAAATTTCCATAAACAATATCAGCCCCCGATTGTAAAAAGGCGTTTGCAATTGCGCTTACGCATTGCTGGTTTACCAAATAATCATCTGCATTTAAAATTCCCACCACATGGCCGGTAGCCAAGGCCAAGCCTTTGTTCATGGCATCGTATATTCCATCGTCAGGTTCAGAAACCAACCGGCTTATGCCCTTTCCGTAACTTTTAATTATAGCTAAAGTATGATCAGTAGAACCACCATCAATTATAATGTATTCCAAATGCTGGTAATCCTGACTGATTACCGATTCAATACATTTACTTATGGTGTGCGCTGCGTTAAAGCAAACAGTAATGATGGAAATTTTAAGGGGTAGCACAGGGCATGTATAATTTATGGTCACTATTCAACAGATGCTCACTTGGCGGCGCAAATATGAAAGAACTTCAATCTGTTAAAATTTTATAAAATCAAATATATATTTTTGAATTCTTAATTAAATGTTCGGTTGCGGAATAAGGCTATGCGTTTGCTCAATTGTGTGTATTGTTTACTGGTGATTTTGGTTGGAGTTGTGATGCTGAGCTCATGCGCTGTAAAGCAGCATCAGTTATTATTTCAAACCCAGCAACCCCTTGCCGATTCGGCACAGGTGATGCCCGCAGCTGGCATCTACCGTATCAAGCCTTATGATATTTTGCAACTGCGCAACTTGCAAAATATGGCATCTATTTCGGGCGAAAGTGCTGCAGGCGCTGCTGCTTCAAGCCAGGGCCAAAGCTACCAGGTAGAGGATGACGGCACAGTGGCGCTTCCGGTAATTGGCCATATTAAAGTAGCCGGCCTCACCCGCTACGAAGCAGAGCAACAAATAGAAGATCTTTACCGTAAAAAATTATTGAAAGACCCAATTATCGAGCTAAAAATAACCAACCTGAAGGTAACGCTTTTAGGAGAGGTAAGATCGCAGGGAAACTTTCCTTTGGTAAAGGAGCAGACAACATTGATTGACATGATTGGCGCAGCTGGCGGCTTAACCGATAAGGCTAACGAAAAGAATATAAAAATTGTACGGGGCAACAAAGCACACCCTCAAATCATCTGGGCTGATTTAAGCCAGGTGAAAACCCTGGGTGACCCGCGCCTGGTTTTGCAGAACGATGATATTGTTTATGTGGAGCAAAGCAAACGTGCTGCGCGCAGCGAAAATTTGCAATATATTTCTACTCTGGTACAACCGGCCTTACTGCTCCTGAATACGGGTTTGCTTATTTTTTCATTTTCACGGTAGATGCAAGAAATCAACAAGCAGGAAAACAAACTGCCACACCAGGAAATTGATTATTTTAAAATAGGCAGAATCATTATAAGCCGCTGGTACTGGATAGCGGCTTCAGTAGCCATTTGTTATTTTATTGCGCATGTTTACTTGTGGTATACCCCAAAAACTTATGCCACCTCGTCTACGCTGAAACTTGAAGACAAAAAGCCCGAACTTACAGATATCAGTGGTACGGTAAGTACTCCGGAGCGGGGATTTTCAAGGGTACAAAGTGAAAGCTTCGTTATACAGAGCCGGCAGGTAATTCTGAATGCTATTAAAGATATTGATTACCGCATCAGTTTTTTTTTGGAAGGCCGTGTACGCACCAGTGAGCTTTACCCTCATAAACCACTGGATATAGAATTATTGAAGTTTGATACGCTTAATTTTTATCATGACCTGATAAAGTTTAAGGGCATCAATGCCAGGCAATACAGCCTGAGCTACAAAGAAGGTATTAAGGAAATAACCAAAAACTGTACTTACAATACGCCTGTAAACGTTGGCCCAACGGCATTCAGCATCAGAAGCTCGGTCATACCTGGCGATAAAGCGATCTACTTATTTAAGTTTAACAACCCCGACGATTTTGTGGGCCGTGTACAGGGCGGCTTGCACACCAGCGAAGTGATGAAGAACTCCAACATTATTTCGCTTCAGGAAACAGATTCCAACCCCCAATTTGCGGCCGACATCCTCAACGCTATCATGCTGGAATATCTGAATTTCGACCGGAATCAAAAAACCCGGTCGGCAACCCAGATGATCAGCTTTATTGATAATCAGCTGGATTATCTTTCGGGAGAGGTAAATTCTTCTGCAAAATCATTAATTAATTTTCAGCGGAAAAATAAGATTCTGGATGTAAACACCTCCGCCACCAATGCCATGAGCAAAGCCAAAGACCTTGAAGGGCAGCGCTCAGAACTGAATTTACAATTGATTGCCATTGACCAGCTGAAGCAGCAGGTAATGCACGACAAGGAGAATGTGAGCCTTAACCTGAACATGGCCGGTACACTTGACCCTTTGATTAGCAGCCTGGTTGGTAATTTAAACGGGCTTATTGCACAAAGAAGAACTTTGCTGAAAACTTATAACGCCAATTCGGAGCCTATAAGTGATATTAACCAGCAAATTCTACAAATAAAAAATGCGGTATTGAATAACCTGGATGCCAACAAAGGCCGCATGTTAAGTAACAAAAGATACTTAGAAACCCAGCTGAACCAGGCTAACCAGCAAATATCAGCCCTACCCTCGGCGCAGCGCGATTTGGTGGTGATTAACCGTGGCAATGATATCAATGAAAAGGTATATTCGTTTTTATCGGAAAAAAAGTTGGGTGCGCAAATCAGCCGTTCGGCTATTTTACCCGGCGCCACCATTGTAGAACAGGCCCAGGCCAATTTTGGCCCCATATCGCCCAACGAACATGACATTTATCGCAGTGCTATCATTTTTGGTTTAGCCATTGGCTTTGGTATTATCGTATTGATACGCATACTTAACCCTTACATTTACGATAAAGAAACGATTGAAAGCTTAACCACGGTGCCTATCATTGGGGTAATACGCAAATTTCCGCATGCAGTAGATGAAGACAATACCCAGGTGCTGGCTCTGAGCGAACCAAAGTCTGTATTTGCCGAATCCATACGCTCGGTGCGGACCAATCTTAATTTCCTGGCGTCAGAAAAGCAAAGCAAAATCATTTGCATCACCTCCGAGGTAGCGGGCGAAGGTAAATCATTTGTAGCCGTTAACTTATCCAGCACCATATCTTTAATTGATAAAAAGGTAATTTTGATTGCAGCCGACCTTCGTCGCTCCAAGCTACACAGAACCTTTAAAACTCCTAATGACAAAGGCCTGAGCACTTATCTTTCCAACCAGCACACATTGGATGAAGTACTGTATAAAGCCGAAAACAATTATTTCGATTTTATCCCTTCGGGACCGGTACCACCTAACCCTTCGGAGCTGCTGCACAACGACCGCATGAAAAGCCTGTTGGATGAACTGAAGCAAACTTATGATATCATCATGATTGATACCGCCCCTATCGGTTTAGTGTCAGACTCCATACCGCTCATCAGGCTGAGTGATATCAATGTATTTGTCATTCGCTCTGGCAAATCCAAATACTATGCAGCTACTATACCGCAGCGGGTGGCCGCCGAGTATCATTTAAATAATACGGTGATTATCCTGAATGCTTACGAAGAGGACTTACTGCACTCCAGATATTATACCACCAAGTTTACCGGTGAAAATTACGGCTCGCGTTATTATTATTACTCCGACTACAGCGGCTACAGCGGATCGGGGTATTATGTAGATGAGCCGAAATCACGATGGTGGGACATCAGGCGTTGGTTTAAATAAACCGAATACAAATGAAGGCAACCACGGTTGAAAAAAAACAATGGTATCCGGTTTACACCAGTGCCCGTGCCGAAAAAAAGGCTTATGAAGCGCTAAGCAAAAAAGGGATAGAAGCCTACCTGCCGCTGCAGCGGCAGCTTAAACAATGGAGCGACCGTAAAAAGTGGGTGGATGAGCCACTGATTAAATCTTACCTGTTTGTGCGTATCAACGAAGCACAAAAAACAGAGGTACTGATGACTAAGGGAATTGTGCGCTTCATTTACTTTTCGGGCAAAACGGCCACCATGCCCGATAAACATATACACGAACTGCAACTGCTGCTGGCCAGTTCGTATGAATTAGAAATAACCGAAGAAGCCTTACAGCCAGGCGAGCAGGTGAAAATTAAGGCCGGCCCCCTAAAAGGTTTGTTGGCTGAAGTGGTCTCTTACCGTTCGCAAAAACAACTGGCTTTACGCCTGGGCGATTTGGGCTCGGTAATTATATATGTAGCCGCCTCTTTTATAGAGCGGCTTTAAATATACTTCAATGATTATTAATAAGTTACATTCAACCTTTGTGACTTACGCGGCGAAGCTGCGGAATTTTTCGAGAACTGCATGTGCAGAATAGCCGGCATCATCAATAAACAACTACCCTTAGCTGATTTAAAGCAAAAGGCAGCCCGCTTGTGCGCCACATTACAGCACGGTGGCCCCGATGATGAAGGCTTGTACACTAATGCAGCTGCTGGTTTATGTCTGGGTCATCGCCGCCTTTCCATTATTGACCTGAGTGCCAATGGCCACCAGCCCATGGCAGACGCACAGCAACAAGTCTGGCTGAGCTTTAACGGAGAAATATATAACTATCTTTCTTTAAAAGCTGAATTGCTGCAAGCAGGGGCTTTGTTTAAATCGGCTACAGACACCGAGGTAATTATTCAGGCTTACTTGCAATGGGGTGTAGCTGCCTTTGGCAGATTGCAGGGCATGTTTGCCTTTGCACTGCATGATACCCGCCGGCAACTCACTTACCTGGTACGCGATACCAGCGGTATTAAGCCTTTATATTATCATATTCATAAAGGGCAGCTCAGCTTTGCATCAGAGGTGAAAGCATTGAGGGAAGCCGGCATTGCCACTGAAACAGACCAAGATTGGCGGGTGCGTTTTCTTGCTTTCGGCCACGTTCCGGAGCCGTATACTACACTGAAAGATGTTCTTCATCTGCCTAAAAGCCACTACTTGTGCTGGAACCATGCAAACGGTGCTTTTACAATCACCGATTATCGTACTCAACTTGAAACTACATTAATAACTAATGAACATGAGGCGCAGGCTCTAATAGAAAAAAGCCTGAGAGCCGCAGTTGAACGTCAACTGATAGCCGATGCCCCGATTGGCGTATTTTTGAGCGGAGGCATTGATTCGAGCTTGCTGGCTATGCTGGCCAACCAATCCAGCCACCAACAGTTAAAATACATTTCCATTTATTTTAATGAAGCTGCTTACAATGAACGCAGCTATCAGGAACTGGTTGGCCGCCGGTTGCAAGGGCAGCGGCACGAACACTTGGTTACCTATACCGATTTTGAAGAAAGCATGCCCGCCGTATTGCGAAGTATGGATACCCCAACTACCGACGGCATCAATACCTGGTTTATCAGTAAATATGCCCGGCAAAGCGGCTTAAAAGCAGTACTATCTGGCCTGGGCGGCGATGAGCAATTTGGTGGTTATCCATCATTCAGGCGAGCACAATACATTAAATATTTGAAGTTGCTGCCTGTAGGTTTGATTGGGCGGCTTTTATCAGCTAACCCATCGGGTTATAAGCGCATCAGTTATCTGGCAGATGATCACCCGGTAGCCGAATACCTCTTTCTGAGGGGCATATTCACCATTTCAGAAATTTCCGAATTACTCAATATTTCACAAAAGCATGTAAAAGAAGTTTTATATGCTTTACCCCTGCTTATACCAACAGGCATGAGCGCCGCGGTTAAAGCCGGTTGGATGGAAACCAATTTGTACATGCAGAACCAGCTGCTGCGCGATACTGATGTGATGAGCATGAGCCACGGCCTTGAAGTGCGGGTACCCTTT
This sequence comes from Mucilaginibacter koreensis, assembly GCF_054783355.1. Lineage (NCBI taxonomy): Bacteria > Pseudomonadati > Bacteroidota > Sphingobacteriia > Sphingobacteriales > Sphingobacteriaceae > Mucilaginibacter > Mucilaginibacter koreensis. The sequence continues at coordinate 1,898,717 of NZ_BAAGQS010000001.1, forward strand.
TTAGACGAGCAGTTTATGCGCGATGCAGCCCGTATACACCCGGCGTTGCGACTGGCCGGCTCCCCACCTAAAAAAATACTTTCAGACAGCTTTAAGCATTTACTGCCGGATGCTATCTGGAACCGGCCAAAAATGGGGTTCAGCTTTCCGCTACAGGAATGGATGCAACGCTATCAGGCGATCAACAGCGAAACACAATACGATACACCTGCTGCAAAACAAGTCATACGGCGCTTTAACCAGGGCAAAATGCATTGGTCAAAAGCATTTGCACTTTATCAGCTACAGCATTATGCCTAAACCGCTTATACGCTTATTAACGCTGCAAACCTTTAGTACTACGGGCGGCATTCAAAAAATGACCCGAACGTTAGGCTATTCCCTGCAAAAGCTGGCCGATGCTAATCATTGCCATTTCCAGTTGTGGTCATTACACGATCCGCAATCCACCCTGCTGCCGCAATATGTTGCTGAAAGCAGTTTTACAGGGTTTAAAAATGCCCGAATCAAATTTGTACTCAGCAACCTGCTATCCTGCAGGCAAACACATAGTCTTATTCTGAGCCATGTTAATCTGGCATTGGTTGGTGTATTGGTTAAGTTTCTCCGTCCAGAGTGCCAGGTTTATCTCATTGCTCATGGTATTGAGGTATGGCGCCCCTTAAGCTTTGTACAAAAGCTGCTGCTGAAAAAATGCGACCTTATATTTTGTGTAAGCAGTTTTACCCAAAGCCGCCTGCAGCACTTGCACCAGGTACCAAACAACAAAATGCAGGTACTAAATAATGCGCTGGATCCTTTAATGCAATTTCCGGCTGTGTTTACCAAACCCCGCTACCTGCAGCAACGGTATAACTTAGGAGAACAACACCAAGTAATATTTACGCTTACCCGCCTGGCTTCAACAGAACAGTATAAAGGGTACGAGCAAGTGATTAAGGCCGTATCAAAGCTTTGCACCACTCATCCGCAGCTTAAATATATACTGGCCGGGCCGTATGATAGCGCCGAAGAGGAACGCATACACCGCCTCATTGCGCAGCACCAGGTACAAAACCATGTGATTGTAACCGGATTTATTGAAAATAAAGAATTAACAGATCATTTTTTATTAGCCGATTTATTTGTTTTGCCAAGTAAAAAAGAAGGCTTTGGGCTGGTGTTTATCGAAGCATTGGCCTGCGGCCTCCCGGTCATTAGCGGCAATGCCGATGGCAGCGCCGATGCCCTGAAAAACGGTGAACTGGGTGAATGCATTGATGCCGACAGTACAGATGAGTTGATGCAGGCCATTAAGCGCTGCCTTGCCTACCCTTTATCTACTGAAAAAAGAAAGCTGTTGCAAAGCAAATGTATCACCTACTTTAACGAAACAAACTACCGGAACAAATTGTGGCAAACCTTAACTACCAATGCAAATGAGTGAACAATCGCCCGACTATTGGGACTATGAAATAAAAGCAGAATCCAGCATTTTCAACCTCAAACTAAAAGAAACCTGGGCGTACCGCGACTTATTGTTCTTGCTGGTAAGGCGCGATTTTGTTTCTTTCTACAAGCAGACCATATTAGGGCCCTTGTGGTTTTTCATACAACCGGTAGCCACTATTATTATTTATACTATTGTGTTTGGCAACCTGGCCGGTATTTCAACCAGCGGCTTGCCCAAACCTTTGTTTTACCTGGCCGGCACCATATTATGGAACTATTTTTCAGACTGCCTAAGCAAAACCTCAGGTGTATTCAGGGATAATGCTGGTATGATGGGCAAAGTGTATTTTCCCAGGCTGATTATGCCATTGAGTGTGGTATGTTCCAGTTTAATTAAACTGGGTGTACAATTTGTGCTGTTTGTTTGCCTTCTGCTTTACTTCAAAATTAACGGTTATACTTTTACGCCTAACGGTTATATTCTTTTATTCCCGTTGCTCATCCTGATACTGGCCGGTTTGGGTTTAGGTCTGGGTATGATTTTATCGGCGGTAACTACTAAATACCGCGATTTATCGTTTGTAATTTCGTTTGGCATTCCTTTGTTAATGTATACCACCACGGTAATCTATCCGCTATCAGAAATCACTAAAAAGTATTCGGCCTATAAGGGACTGATTCTATACAACCCGATTACTTCGATTATTGAAACCTTCAGGTACGGTTTTTTAGGTACGGCAACTTTCAGCTGGCAATTGCTGGGATACAGCTGTGTGTTTACACTGGTTACTCTGATAGTGGGTACCATTATATTTAACAAAGTTGAACGCTCTTTTATTGATACGATATAAAGCTTCCACCTGAGTAACCCCTATTGAAAGTATTGCAAATTATTGCCGCTTATAAACCGGCTTATATTTACGGCGGCCCCACCATGTCGGTAGCTGAACTGAGCGAGCAGTTACAAGCAGCCGGATGCCAAATATCAGTATTTGCCACCACTGCCAACGGTAATACCGAGCTAAATGTGGCTGCAGGCAAACCGCTTTCCGTCAATGGGGTAACGGTTACTTATTTTAAACGCATCACTAAAGATCACACCCATTTTTCGCCTGCCTTACTTAAGGCTTTTTGGCGAACGGCAAAGCAATATGATGTGATACATATCCATGCCTGGTGGAACCTGGTTTCGGTATTTTCAGCTGTAATTGCCATATGGCGAAAGGTGCCTGTTATCATTTCGCCACGGGGTACATTAAGCGCTTACTCTTTTCAGCACCGAAACAGCAAATTCAAACAAGCTGGTCATGAACTGCTGAAACGGTGGGTATTAAGCCACTGCCATATACATGCCACTTCGGCGCAGGAAGAAAATGAATTAAAGCAGACTATTCGGGCTAAGAGCTTTTTTGTGTTGCCCAACTTTGTACAATTGCCCGAGCGGTCTGGTTATGTTAAGGCGAATTTAGCTGCGCCACTCCGCTTGCTGTTTTACTCGCGTATAGATGCTAAAAAAGGGTTGAATTTATTATTGCAGGCCTTGCCCTTGGTTCAGTTTCCGTATCACCTCACTATTGCCGGTTCAGGTGACGAAGCGTACATCAAAGAGCTGCAAGCGCTAAGCCAGAAAAACGGTACAGCTAATTATATTAATTGGGCGGGATTTGTATCAGAACGCAAATTTGACCTGCTTAAGGAGCACGATGTAATGGTGCTCCCCTCCTACAACGAAAATTTTGGCAATGTAGTGGTAGAAAGCCTGAGTGTAGGTACAGCAGTATTAATCAGCAAGCATGTTGGCTTAGCTGATTATGTGAAACAACAACAGTTGGGCTGGATTTGCGATACCACACCGGAAAGCATTGCCAACCAAATTAATTTGATTACCCAAAACCAAGAACGGCTGTACACTATCGGTCAGAAAGCCATTGATCTGGTATATCATGACTTTACTGGTGATAAATTAGCACAGGCTTACATCAGCCATTACCGGCAACTCGTTAAAGAAAAAACTAAGCGCTTGCTCGCAGTACCATTTTCCTTCATTGTACTTACTTATAACGAAGAGCTGCATTTGCCGCGTTTGCTGCAGTCTATAGCAGGGCTTAATGCGCCGCTGTATATTTTAGATTCGGGCAGTACTGATGGCACTTTAAGTATTGCCGATAGTTATCAGGCACAGGTTTTGCAGCATACGTTTGTCAATCATCCGCAACAATGGCATTATGCCTTAACGCATTTTCATATTACCACCCCTTGGGTGATTTGCCTGGATGCTGATCATATGGTTACCCCTGAACTTTACCGGTTGCTGGCTGATTTTAAAGAAGCCGAATATGAAGGCATCAACGGTATATATTTTAACCGCAAAAATTATTTTAAGGGCAAATGGATAAAACATGGCGGTTACTACCCGTTCTACCTGCTCAAAATGTTCAGATACGGTGCGGGCCATTCGGATTTGAATGAGAACATGGACCACCGCTTTGTGATTGAAGGTAAAACCACCATCTGGAAGCAGGGCTGGCTAATTGAGGAAAACTTAAAAGAAAACCAGATTGCCTTTTGGATAGCCAAGCACAACCGTTACAGTGATTTGCTGGCCCAAGAGGAGGTAGAGCGCATGCAGCAGCTCCGCAGACAAACAATTAAGCCACGTTTTTTTGGCAGCCCCGATGAACGTACCGCCCGCCTGAAGCAATGGTGGTGGAAAATGCCCCGGTACCTCAGACCGTTTGTTTATTTGACTTACAGGTTGATATTTAAATTGGGCATACTGGATGGCCGCACCGGTATTATTTTTCATTTTTTACAGGGTTTTTGGTTCCGGTTAATTGTGGATGTAAAAATTGACGAATTACTAAAAAAACAACGGGATAATGCAGGCGCTTAAAAATCCTGCGGTACAGTTTGCGCTTAAGTTCCTGGCACTTTTTGCAGTGCTATATGGCTTTTATCTTTTTTACTTAGGCATTGTTTCGCCGGGCAACCTGTATGCCCCCTATTTGGATCGGCATTTTAACTTCATCCGTGGCCTCCGTCACCTGCTCATTGGCACCAGTGCCGGCGTTTTGCACTTACTGGGCTATACCACCAAATACAATGATGTACAATTAATGGTACCTGCCCATAACATCATTATCATTGGTTACGATTGCCTGGGTTTCGGGGTGATGTGCTTCTTTACGGCATTCGTTATCGCTTATCCAAAAGCTTTGCGCCCGAAAATCATCTTTTTATTAACCGGATTGCTTACTATTCAACTTTTAAATGTGTGCCGGTTCGTATGGCTTACTTTGTACTGGCACCATTCGCGTATATATGTAGCTGACCAGCATAATGTATTTAATATGGTTATTTATGCATTAATTATGGTAAGCCTGTACTTTTGGATCAAAACAACCCGTACAGTGCATGAAAACTGATTTATCTGCTTACAACAATCACCCCTATCATCCCGGCGGAAATGTAATTAAGCGGTTGCTGTGGTTTTATGTTAATGCTTTGATTTTTAAAACGAGCCTGCTGCCCTCCAGCCGCATCAAATGTAACTTACTGCGCCTTTTTGGAGCCAAGGTGGGTGAAGGCGTAGTGATCAAGCCTTGTGTGAACATTAAATATCCCTGGTTTTTATCAGTGGGAGATCATAGCTGGATTGGCGAGCAAGTGTGGATTGACTGCCTTACCCAGGTAACCATTGGCAGCCATGTTTGCCTCTCGCAGGGTGCCTTGCTGCTTACCGGGAACCATGATTACCGCCGCCCTGCTTTTAATTTAATGACCCGCCCCATCATTTTAGAAGATGGCGTATGGATATGTGCCAAAGCCACCGTGTGTCCTGGCATTACCGCCGGCAGCCATGCAGTGCTATTCACCGGCGCTGTAGCGATGGTGAACCTCGAACCATACGGTATCTACCAGGGCAATCCTGCCACAAAACTGCGCACCCGCCGTATTAGCGAATAATACGTACTTTTACCGCAGTATCATTCACATTTATTCATGCAAATTGCTAACCGAGCCGGTTCCCGCCTGCCCGGGCTAATTTTATGCCTGGTGGTTTTGCTCACATTAAGTTTAGCCTTCATCGCCTGGCTAAACCCGCCCGCTGTGTTCCCCGACCCGGCCTGGGGTTTTGAGGTGATACGGAGTATGGAGCGTGGCAGCAGTTTTAACCAGATTGTAAGCCCCAACCATGCTGACATTGCCCAAAACGGAACCCGCTTTCTAACCTGGTGGTCGCCGGGGCAATACCTGGTTCCCTATCTTTTTAAATTAATCTTCAAAGTCAATTACGGGCAAGCGTCGGTATTAACCACCTTATGTTGCGAATTATTAGGCCTTGCCGGTTTTTATGCTTTCTTTAAAAGAGCTGGTTTTAATAAACTAATTGCCGCCATCAGCATAGCCTTAATAGCAAGCCAGCAGTTCTACTTTACTCCCTATATATTTTATAATGGCGGTGAGGTTACCTTATTTGCGTTTGCAGGCTGGTTTTTGTACGGTTGCTTCTGTTTCAATCGCGCGGGCTGGAAAGCAGCTTTGTTTATTGTATTAGCAGGCTGGATAGGGTTCATCAGCAAATCGGCTTTTCTATGGATTTACCTGGCAGGGTTATTTGCCATGTGGATTCATTTCAGCTTTAAGCAAAAAGATTTTTGGGGATGGATTAGAAATGGCTTTATGATAGCCATACCTGCTCTTATATCTTTGGCTTGCATTTACATCTTCTTTCTATCCAAAGGCGATAATCCAGCCTCCGAACCTAAAAACATGAAGCTTACCTGGGAGACTTTTCTTTTCCCATTGGCATCGCCGCTGCTTTCTGGCTTTTCTGTTGATGATTTATGCGGCGGTCTGATTGAAAATAGCGATGAAGTGTGGTTAAGTTATGCACAATCTGTTTTGATATTACTGGCGCTTGCAGCGCTAAGCTTAGTCATATGCAGAGCCATTTTACGTAATGTTGAAGTCTCTGCTGCGTACAAGATTGTCATTACAACTCTATATGCTGTTGCAGTAGTTTTTTTCGCCTACGTGTTCCTGCGGCAATTGGATATCTCTTATGAAGGCAGGCACTTCAGGGTGTTGGGATTGATATTTATTCCGGGTTTGGTTTTCATCATCAGTCGACTCAAGTTCCCCTATCGGTTAGCAGCGGCAGGTTTATGGTTACTGATGAGCGGGCTAAGCTTAGTATACCTGTTGCAAGGCATACACATTACCAAATATGAAAGTGCCCACGGCAGTGCAGGTATAAGCCAGCAGTTTATAGATCCTTACTCGCTTAAACGCATTCAACAAATTGACCATCAATATCGCAATGCCATATTTGTATTTACCACAGCCGATTTACCTTTAGAAATAAACCATAACCGGGTAATCATTCTGCAACATGTAGGTATTGGCGATGAACTGACAGACCAGGAAAGCGTTTACAAAGGCCATGCAGGCCCGCTGTTTATCCTGTTTCCACCGGATGATGAGCAGCATCAAAATCAACAATTATTGCATAGGTATTTCCCTAATTATCGGCAGTTTAAATCTGAGAAACTAAGTGAGGACTATGTGCTGTATTCGGCGGAATGAGGAGATATTCTTCAAACAACATCTTGTCATTTCGACCGTAGGGAGAAATCTTCTTCAATAAGCCGGTCTGCTACTGACCTATCGCTTAAAGAAGATTTCTCACTACTGCTCGAAATGACGAGTTAGAGGACAATAAGAACCTTTATTGGTTGATAGCTGCCCAAAGTTTATCCTTTAACTCCGTGATACCCTTTTGTGCGATAGAGGAAATAAATACAGCCGGTATATCTTGCGGTAATTCGCGGCGCATTTCTTCCTGCAGTTCATCATCCAGCAAATCGCTTTTGGTAATAGCCAGTATGCGGGGCTTGTGCATCAGTTCGGGATTATACTGCTCAAGCTCATTCAGCAAAATACTGTATTCTTGTTGCAGCGTGCGGTTGGTATCGGCCGGTATCATAAACAGCAATACTGAGTTACGCTCAATATGGCGAAGGAAGCGTATGCCCAAACCTTTACCCTGTGATGCCCCCTCAATAATTCCGGGAATATCGGCCATTACAAACGATTTATTATCCCGATAAGATACAATGCCCAGATTAGGCACCAGCGTGGTAAAGGCATAATCGGCAATCTCCGGCTTTGCTGCCGATACCACTGATAACAAAGTAGATTTGCCGGCATTCGGAAATCCTACCAAGCCCACGTCAGCCAAAATTTTTAATTCCAGTATATTCCAGTCCTCGCGGCCGGGCTCACCGGGCTGTGCAAAGCGTGGGGTTTGCTGTGTGGGCGATTTAAAATGCCAGTTACCCAAGCCGCCCCGGCCACCTTCTGTTAAAATACGGGTTTCGCCGTCTTTGGTAATTTCAAACAAAACCTCACCTGTTTCCGCATTGCGGGCAATGGTACCCAGCGGTACTTCCAATATATCATCTTTACCGGTTTTACCGCTGCGCAGGGCAGGGCCGCCGCTATCGCCGTTACCGGCAATTACATGCTTGCGAAATTTAAGGTGCAGCAAAGTCCATAATTGGGCGTTGCCTTTTACAATTACGTGGCCGCCGCGGCCGCCGTCGCCACCATCAGGGCCGCCTTTGGCCGTATGCTTATCGCGGTGCAAATGCGCAGAGCCTGCCCCTCCGTGACCGGAGCGGCAACAGATTTTAACGTAATCTACAAAATTTGAACCCTGAGACATGGAATGTATTTTTTAGCTGTAAAGTCGTAAGACTTCAATCCGCACTTTTGTTTGTTAACGTCCCGAAAATCAGATGTCCGGAAGTATCCCGTTAACGGACTTCCGGACATCTGATTTTTGGAATAGATAAGTAATTAATAATTACCTATCACCTCATTTAATGAGTTAAATATTTCTTCAACCGCACCAATGCCGTTAATGCTTTGATACTTGTTTTGATCTTTATAATAATTAGCCACAGGCGCTGTTTTGGTGTTGTATTCGGTGATGCGTTTGCTGATTACCTCAGGGTTGGCATCATCCGGCCGGCCCGACTCTTTGCCGCGAAGCAGTAAGCGGTTTTTTAGCTCCTCATCTTCTACCTCCAGCGCAATCATGCCTGAAATTTGTGAAGATTTGCTTTTCAGCAGTTCATCCAGCGCTGCAGCCTGTGCTACGGTACGTGGAAAACCATCAAATATAAAGCCTTTTGCATCCTTGTTGGCATCCAGCTTATTGCTGATCATGCCGATGACCACCTCATCAGGAACCAGCAAACCTGCATCCATCAGCTTTTTAGCCTCGAGGCCCAATTCGGTACCTTGTGCTATCTCATTGCGTAATAAATCGCCTGTGGATAAATGCATTAAGCCGTATTTTTGAATCAGCTTTTGTGACTGGGTACCTTTCCCGGCTCCGGGCGGGCCAAATAATACAAGGTTGAGCATCCTGTTATAAAATTTAAAAAGCCTTTCTGTAACAAAACGGAAAGGCTTAAACTGTGTGCACTCGAAGGGAGTCGAACCCCTAACCTTCTGATCCGTAGTCAGATGCTCTATCCAATTGAGCTACGAGTGCCTGTTGTAACGGACTGCAAAGATAGAAACAGATTACATTCCGTCAAACATTTTTTTAAATTATTTTACAGCCTCTGCAATGGCATTAAAGTCAGGCAAATCACCTGCCGACTCAAGTACCTCAGCATAAATCACTTGCTGGTTTTCATCAATTACAAAAGCCGCACGTTTAGAAACACCTTTTAAACCGAATACAAACTCATCGTACAAAGCGCCGTAGGCTGATGATACCGTTTTGTTGAAATCAGACAGCAGCGGAAACTGGTATTCATTCTCTGCTTTGAACTTAGCCAGTGTAAAAGGAGAGTCAACTGAAATACCCAGCACCTGTGCGTTCAAACCGTCATAATAAGCCAGATTATCGCGCATAGTGCATAGCTGCGTAGTACACACGCCCGTAAAAGCCATCGGGAAGAAATGAATAATCACCTTTTTGCCTTTGAAGTCGCTTAATGATACCTCTTTAAGCTCTGATGATACCAGTGTAAAATCGGGCGCTTGTGTTCCTGTTTGAATTGACATGGGTTGAATTGATTTTGATACAAAACAAGCAGAAATAAACGAATTGTTAAGCACCCGGCTTAAATTTTACTTTTTTATGGTGCAAGTAGATGGTGTACCAGAACAAACATTAAACCCTTTACTGCCGTTATTCAGCCAGAATAATACAGGAATGAAAGCAATAACCATTACCCAGCCCGGCGGCCCCGATGTATTGAAGATGAGTGATTACGAACAGCCCTACCCGGTAGATGGACAAGTAATGATACGGGTAGAAGCTGCCGGCATCAACCGGCCAGATGTAGCCCAGCGCAAAGGCGTTTACCCCGCCCCTTTCGGCGCACCCGATGACATCCCCGGTTTGGAAATAGCAGGCATTATTTCTGCCGTTGGCGATGAAGTTACCCGCTGGAAGGTGGGCGATGAAGTATGCGCTTTAGTGGCAGGCGGTGGCTATGCTCAATACTGCCTTGCACCGCAGGAGCAATGCCTGCCCCGCTTAAAAAATTTGAGCTTTGAAGAAATGGCATCATTGCCCGAAACCTTTTTTACGGTATGGAGCAATGTGTTTAACCGAGGGCATCTGAAACCGGGCGAAAGCCTGCTGGTACATGGCGGCAGCAGCGGCATTGGGGTTACCGCCATTCAAATAGCAGTGGCCTTGGGCAGTACAGTGTACGTAACTGCCGGAAGTGATGAGAAGTGCCGCTTCTGCGAACAGTTGGGTGCCGCTAAAGCTATTAACTACAACAGTCAAAATTTTGAGCAGGAACTACTTGAACTCACCAACTATAAAGGTGTAAATGTAGTGCTGGATATGATAGGCGGCGACTACTTTAAAGCCAACCTGAATTTGCTGACCGAAGAGGGCCGCCTGGTAATGATTAATACCATGAAAGGCAAAGACGCCATGCTCGACCTGTCGCTGGTGATGCGCAAGCGTTTAACCATTACTGGCTCTACCCTGCGCTCACGCGATGCAGAATTTAAAGGCAGCATTGCCCGGCAACTGGAAGAAAAAGTATGGCCGCTGCTGGCATCGGGCCAGATTAAGCCGGTAATTGAGCGGGTATTTAATGCTTATGATGCGCCCGGAGCACACCGGCTGATGGAGAGCAGCACCCATAAAGGCAAAATCGTGCTTGATTTTAGCCAGGTAAAATAAAAAAAGGGCGGTGTGAACACCGCCCTTTTTTATAAATGAACTCAGTTAAGGTTTATGGAAACTTTACACCTGTATAATTGGTGATATTCACTTCAGGAATAGTTGAACCATATTTCAGGTTAGCTGCCTTAATAAATTCGTTGGCTTCAACAGCATAACCGCGTGGGGTTAAGTGCACCCCATCCAGTGAAAATAAACCGCCGCTGATATAGGCTGAACTTAGGTTTGCACCGTTGATGACTACGCCATTTTTGTTTAAATTAGTTAAAAAAGTGTAGGCATCAAACACAGCCAAACCTTTTGCCGCAGCAATACTGATAATGCTGGCATTATAAGAGGCTACATAATCGCGCACCTGGGCAATTTCGTTTTTATCCAGTACATACTGGTTTTCAATAGGCGCACGAGGGTCTAAACCATAAATATACCCGGTAATGGCTTGTGGCTTACCTATAAATGCTACAGGTGTAGTTAGCACCAGCAAATCATCGGCAGTAGCTGCGCGGGTTACATAAGCACCGGCATCGTTTTTAGCACTGATAAACAAAGATGTATTAGCAGGTAAGCTTGCCTGTATTGTACTCACTTTCACAGTAGTAAAGTAAGGAATAGAGGTAACATCTGGGATTGTGGCCACCACACCCTTTTGCCCATTTGCAGTCAATTTGGCAATTAACGCAGTATACAATTGTGCAAATTGGGTTTTATCGGTTAAGGCATCGCTTGCACCACCTGCTGTTGCATAACCCAAAGCATCATTATTACCTAACCAGCAGGTAAAAAAAGTGTAAGGTTTTGCGGTTACAAAATCTAAATAAGCCGTATTGTTGGTTGGTGAATTACCCGGTAGCAAACGCTCATAGTAACCATTCAGATTACCATAAGGTGCGTAAGTAATCTGTTGCAATTTAATTCCTGGTATACCGTAATTGTTGTTGTTACCGCTGTATTTGGTATATAAAGTAACATTGCCGAAACCGGGGATAGCTTGAGAACCACGCACAGCGGTATGATTGGCAACAACGCTGGTAACCGGGCTGCCAGTAGCGCTAAAGCCAGTAAGCTTTATATACCCCGAACCATCGGCCTGTGCATCGCTGAACAGCGGCTGATTAAAATCGCCACCACCAACGGCTTTTAATTGTTGGGCTATAATGGATGGGAATGAATTTTTCTGGCCTTCCAGGTATAGACCATTATCAGCATACCCGGCAGTTTGTGAATCACCAATGGCGATATAAGTAGAAAAATCTGCCGAGCCTTTGGTAAGCGTTGGCGTTTTTATTTCGGGTTTACATGAAGCCAGCAGTAACAAGCCGGCTACACCAATTTTATGTATAGTTGATTTCATTATTCTCGAGTTTTAATTAATCAGGTATTACCAGTGATAAGTGATGCCAATGCCGGGGATATACACATCTGTTTTAAAGGTGCCGGATAGTTGGGTTTCAATGTTGGTTTGGGTACGGCTCATCAGGTGCTCATACTCAAACGACAAATCAATATTGAAATGCTTGGCTACATTGTAACCAATACCGCCTGTTAAATAATAACGGTTAGCATCAGGCACTTCAGGCGTTACATAGCCATCGCGCACGGCAGTGCTTACATAACCACCACCTGCACGCAGCGCCCATTTATCTTCGGGCTTGTACTGTGCACCTGCACGTAACGAGAACGCGTTTTTGTAATTACGCGGCGAGTGGGTATCCTGCAAGGTTGCAGTATTGTTTTTGTAATCGAACGCCAGTTCCTTGTAAGCGCTCCAGTTCACCAGGCTGCCATCTAAAGCAAACAGCCACTGGTTATTCAGCTTGTAACCGAAACCAATATTAGTGCTGGCCGGCAGCGGGATGCTGGCATAAAAGTTATTAGGCTGCGGAAAATTGCTTTGCAGTAATTGCGGTACCCTGAAAAACGCATCTCCATTCTTTACCACTGTATTCATTCTTGAGCGATAAGCCACGCCTACGGTAAAATTGGTAAAAGGTTTCAAATACACACCGGCATTCCAGCCCAAACCATGGCCGCTGCCTTTCAGCTCGGCTTGCCCGGCCGGGTTATCGGCACTGGCCAGCGGGATAGCGCGGGTTAAATCAACTATACCACGCGTATATACAAAGCCTGCACCAATGCTGATGAAATCAGAAATTTTATACCCTACGGTAGGCTGAAATGAGATGGCTTTCAGGTCGAGCTTTTGCACAGCATACTTGCCTATCCAATCGTTACCCCAATCGGTTAAACCGCCAAAAGGCGTATATACACCAAAACCTACTTTCCAACGGGCGTTTTGCGGCCCCCAAACGGCATAAGCGCTAAATGGGGTAGCTACACGGTTTTTATTGTAAATTTGATCGGGTGTGTTAGCCGGGTTAAAGTTGGATTTAAAAACCAGCGGACTGATGCCACCCTGCACATAATTTTGTGTAAGATTGGCCATGGCGCCGGGGTTAAAAAATAAGGAAGCACCATCTTGTGCCAGCCCCACGCCGGTATGCCCCATACCAATTTGCTGTTGCCCTTGCAGATTAACCTGAAAACCCTGGGCAAAGGTTAAGGCAGGACATAACAATGCTAAAAAAAGTAAAAGTTTACGCATATATAAAAACTATGATTAATTGGTTTATTAAAAAAGCAGCAACAAAATTAGTGTTTATGAATCGATATCGTTGTAAAAATCTTTCAATTAAGCATTTAAAATATCGGCAATAAACCTTAACTTTGCGCTCCTGAAAAGGTGCATTATTAACAAATGCCTCTTTTTTTGATAAACTCTTAAAAAATACCAGGTTATATATGCCAAACATTGGAAAAATATCACAAATCATTGGACCGGTAGTTGACGTAAGTTTTAGCGATGACGCTCATCTGCCCCGAATTTATGATGCGCTGGAAATCACTAAAGACAACGGACAAAAGATTGTTTTGGAAGTTCAGCAGCACTTAGGTGAAGATCGTGTGCGTGCCATCGCTATGGACTCAACCGACGGCTTACTGCGCGGAATGCCGGTTACCGATTTGGAATCTCCTATCCGTATGCCCATTGGTGATGATATTAAAGGCCGTGTATTTAACGTGGTTGGCCAGGCTATTGATGGTATTACCCAATTAGATACCACTACCGGCCGCCCTATTCACAACACGCCTCCCCGCTTCGAGGATTTATCAACCGAAACTGAAGTACTGTTTACTGGTATCAAAGTAATCGATTTGTTAGAGCCTTATGCTAAAGGTGGTAAAATCGGCTTGTTCGGTGGTGCAGGTGTAGGTAAAACCGTATTGATTCAGGAGCTGATTAACAATATTGCAAAAGCATATTCTGGTTTATCCGTATTTGCCGGTGTAGGTGAGCGTACCCGCGAAGGTAACGACTTACTGCGCGAGATGCTGGAATCAGGCATTATCAAATACGGCGACGAGTTTATGCACTCTATGGAGAGCGGCGGCTGGGATCTTTCCAAAGTAAACAAAGAAGAATTGAAGGAATCTAAAGCTACCTTCGTATTCGGCCAGATGAACGAGCCACCGGGTGCACGTGCACGTGTAGCTTTATCAGGCTTAACCATTGCTGAATATTTCCGCGATGGCGACAGCGAAGGCAAAGGCCGCGATATCCTGTTCTTTATCGACAACATTTTCCGTTTCACCCAGGCAGGTTCTGAAGTATCAGCGTTGTTAGGCCGTATGCCTTCAGCCGTAGGTTACCAGCCAACACTGGCTACCGAAATGGGTATGATGCAGGAGCGTATTACTTCAACCAAACGTGGTTCTATTACCTCTGTACAAGCAGTATATGTACCTGCGGATGACTTGACCGACCCTGCGCCGGCTACCACTTTCGCCCACTTGGATGCAACTACTGTATTGTCACGTAAAATTGCCGAGCTGGGTATTTACCCTGCGGTTGACCCTCTAGATTCAACTTCACGTATCCTGAGTGCAGCAGTTTTAGGTGATGAGCATTATAATACCGCACAGCGCGTAAAAGAAACTTTGCAGCGCTACAAAGAACTGCAGGATATCATCGCTATCCTAGGTATGGATGAGTTATCTGAAGAAGATAAGTTAACCGTATCACGTGCCCGTCGCGTACAACGTTTCTTATCTCAGCCATTCCACGTAGCCGAGCAGTTTACCGGCTTAAAGGGTGTATTGGTTGATATTAAAGATACCATTAAAGGCTTCAACATGATTATGGACGGTGAAGTGGATGAATATCCCGAAGCCGCTTTCAACCTGGTAGGCAGCATTGAAGATGCTATTGAAAAAGGTAAAAAACTGTTAGCTGAAGCAAACGCATAATTAGATATGAGATCATAGATGTGAGATTTGAGACAAAGAAGGTAAAGTTGTAATACAACATTTATCTCAGATCTCTAATCTCACATCTCAAATCTATTCCCACACATGACATTAGAAATTCTTACTCCGGATAAAAAAGTTTTTGAGGGCGAAGTAACTTCGGTTACCGTACCGGGTACTCAGGGTTCGTTTGAAATTCTGAATAACCACGCTCCTATTATTTCAACCCTGGAGGACGGAAAGCTTACCGTTCGCAATAATGGCAAGCAGGATGTTTTCTACATCAAAGGCGGTGTAGTTGAAATGTCGAACAACAAAGTGATGGTACTTGCCGAAGGCATTACCCACCGATAGAAAATTATACTTTTAAAGTAGAAGGCCCGGATGTTTGTCCGGGCTTTTTTTATGCACAAAATTAAGGTGACTACTCTTTTTCCGACTGATTTTTGACAGCAAACTATGCAAGCATAATATCTAAACCAAAAACCCATTTTAACTTTGGTATAAATGATTAAAAATTTAATTACGATTATTCAAATTTAAACAACCTATAAAATACATTATTGAGCAATAATTTAGAATTATATTTTGTTTAAAATTTTATATTTCTCATATTGCTATATAAGATTGAGGTAGCTACCTTACAAATATCAATTAGCCACCTTACTCGATATGTTTTTTTAAAATTGAATGTAAGTAATGGCTGAGATGTATAAACAGACAGATACGGCATGAACAGCACCGAAGAGCAAACCATAACTTCTGAGTTAAACAAATACAGTAAAGTACTTACCCAAGATCCTACCCAACCTGCTGCGCAGGCTATGCTTTATGGCATTGGCCTTTCGGATGCGGATATGCAAAAGGCGCAGGTAGGCGTAGCCAGCATGGGTTACGATGGTAACACCTGCAACATGCACCTGAACGATTTAGCCAAAGTGGTAAAACAAAGCATTTGGGACGAAGAACTGGTTGGCCTTATATTCAACACCATTGGCGTAAGCGATGGTATGAGTAACGGCACCGATGGCATGCGCTACTCATTGGTAAGCCGCGATGTGATAGCCGACTCGATTGAAGCCGTATGCGGTGCCCAATATTACGATGGTTTAATTACCCTGCCCGGCTGCGACAAGAATATGCCTGGCTCACTCATTGCTATGGGCCGCTTAAACCGTCCATCTATTATGGTATATGGCGGTACCATTAAGCCCGGCCATTACAAAGGTGAAGACCTGAATATTGTATCTGCTTTTGAGGCCTTGGGTAAAAAAATTGCCGGCCAGATGGATGATATCGATTTTAAAGAAATCATTAAAAACGCCTGCCCTGGCGCCGGTGCCTGTGGTGGTATTTATACCGCCAATACTATGGCTGCCGCTATTGAGGCATTGGGCATGAGTTTGCCTTACTCCTCTTCTAACCCCGCCTTGAGCGAAGAAAAGCAGGCCGAATGCCGTGCCGCCGGTAAAGCCATTAAAGTATTGCTGGAACGCGACATTAAGCCAAGTGATATTATGACGCGCGAAGCTTTTGAAAACGCCATTACCGTAATTATGGTATTGGGCGGCTCCACCAATGCGGTGTTGCACTTAATAGCCATGGCTAAAAGTGTAAACGTACCTCTAACACAAGATGATTTTCAAACCATCAGCAACCGTGTACCTGTACTGGCCGATATGAAGCCGAGCGGAAAATACATGATGGAAGACCTGCACAAAGTAGGTGGCGTACCTGCGGTAATGAAATATTTGCTGAACGAAGGTTTACTGCACGGCAACTGCTTAACCGTAACCGGTAAAACATTGGCCGATAACCTGGCTGAAATAGACGCTATCAATTTTGATGAGCAAAAAGTTTTATTGCCTTTAGAACGCCCGATTAAAGCTACCGGCCACTTGCAGATATTGTATGGCAATTTGGCCGAAGGTGGTAGCGTAGCTAAAATTACAGGCAAAGAAGGTGAACGCTTTGAAGGCCCTGCCCGTGTGTTCGACGGCGAGCAGGAACTCATTGCCGGTATTACCAGCGGCCGCGTTAGGTCTGGTGATGTGGTGGTGATCCGCCAGGTAGGCCCTAAAGGTGCGCCCGGTATGCCAGAAATGCTGAAGCCTACTTCGGCTATTTTTGGTGCAGGTTTGGGTAGTTCGGTAGCGTTAATTACCGATGGCCGTTTCTCCGGTGGTACACATGGCTTCGTAGTGGGGCACATTACGCCCGAAGCGTTTGATGGCGGCTTGATTGCTTTAGTTAAAGATGAAGACCGCATTGAAATTGATGCCATTGCCCGCACCATGAATTTGATGGTAAGCGAAGAGGAAATAGCGGCCCGCCGTGCAGGTTGGGTAAAACCAGCATTGAAAGCAACTAAAGGCTTATTATACAAATACGCCAAACAAGTAACTACCGCAGCAGAAGGTTGCGTAACGGATGAATAAATTTCTTCACCCTCTAAAGGGGGAGTAAGATTGGACAAAAAAGAAACGGAATCAACTATATATAAAACTAAAATTCTCCCTTTAGGGAGTTAGGGGGCCATATGGAAGCAACACAGGATACACTAATTGCACCGGAAGCATCGCAGCAGGAAACAGCCGTACAGATTTCAGGTTCGGCAGCAGTATTGGAAGCCTTGTTAGCCGAAGGTACCGATACCATTTTCGGTTACCCGGGCGGGGCAATTATGCCTATCTATGATGCCTTGTTTGATTATCGCGATCAGTTGAACCACATCCTGGTTCGCCATGAGCAGGGCGGCATTCATGCAGGTCAGGGTTATGCGCGTTCATCGGGTAAGGTAGGTGTAGTGTTTGCCACCAGTGGCCCTGGCGCTACCAATTTGGTTACCGGTTTGGCCGATGCCCAGATTGACAGTACCCCGTTGGTTTGCATTACTGGCCAGGTGTTTGCCCACTTGCTGGGTACCGATGCTTTTCAGGAAACGGATGTCATCAACATCACTACACCGGTTACCAAATGGAATTACCAGGTAACAGATGCCTGCGAAATTCCGGAAGTATTGGCTAAAGCTTTTTACATCGCCCGCAGTGGCCGCCCAGGCCCGGTGCTCATTGATATTACTAAAAACGCACAGATACAGAAATTCGACTATAAAGGCTACACACCTTGCACCCATATCCGCAGCTACCGCCCAAAACCGGTAGTTCGCACCAAGTATATTGAGCAGGCAGCCGAACTAATCAACCAAGCTAAAAAGCCCTTCATTATTTGGGGTCAGGGCGTGCTGTTAGGCAAAGCCGAACAGGAATTTAAATCTTTTGTGGAAAAATCAGGTATTCCTGCCGCCTGGACGATATTAGGCGTTGATGCCCTCCCTACTGAACACCCGCAAAATGTAGGCATGTTAGGTATGCATGGTAACTATGGCCCTAACGTACTCACCAACGAGTGTGATGTACTGATCGCCATTGGTATGCGTTTCGACGACCGCGTAACCGGTCGGTTAGATAAATATGCCAAACAGGCCAAAGTAATACACCTCGATATTGACCCATCTGAGATTGACAAAAATGTAAAAACTACCGTAGCTGTTTGGGGCGACTGCAAAGAAACCTTGCCCCTACTTACCCAAGCTATTGAACAAAAGCAACATATTGAATGGCTGAATACCTTCCGTGAGTATGGCCGCAAAGAAGATGAAGCAGTCATCAACCCAGAACTCCATCCGCAAAGCGGAGAGTTAACTATGGGTGAAGTGATTGACCAGCTCAACCAACTTACCAATGGCGATGCCATTGTGGTAACCGATGTGGGTCAGCATCAGATGGTGGCTTGCCGCTACGCTAAATTTAACCAAAGCCGCAGTAATATTACCAGCGGAGGCTTAGGCACTATGGGCTTTTCATTGCCGGCAGCCATTGGCGCTAAATTCGGTGCGCAGGACCGTACCGTGGTAGCCGTAATTGGTGATGGCGGCTTCCAGATGACCATACAGGAATTGGGCACCATTATGCAAAGTGGCGTAGACGTAAAAATTCTGATTTTGAACAACCGCTTTTTAGGCATGGTACGCCAATGGCAAGAATTGTTCAACGAGCGCCGCTATTCATTTGTAGATATTCAAAGTCCGGATTTTGTACAGGTAGCCAAAGGTTATGGCATTGCCGGCCAGTGCATCAGCGAGCGTACTGATTTGCAAACCGCATTATCAACCATGCTGAATTACCAGGGCTCTTACTTGCTCGAAGTAATGGTGACCAAGGAAAACAACGTATTCCCGATGGTGCCGCAAGGTTGCAGCGTAAGCGAAATCAGATTAAAGTAAAGACCGGCGCTATAGAAATAATCAACAGCAAAACGTAATGGAAAATCAACATACAGAGGCACGGCAGGAATATAACATCACGGTTTATACCGAAAACCAGATTGGTTTATTAAACCGGATTGCCATTATTTTTACCCGCCGTAAAATCAATATTGATAGCCTGAATACTTCGCCTTCAGAAATTGAAAGCATTTACCGCTTCAATATTGTGATTACCGAAACCGAAGATGTGGTACGCAAGGTAGCCCGGCAAATTGAAAAGCAGGTAGAAGTATTGAAAGTATACTACCATACCAATGCCGATGTAATATGGCAGGAACTGGCTCTGTACAAAGTGCCTACTGATATAATTGCTGAAAAAGCCAGTGTAGAACGCTTACTACGCGAAAACGGTGCCCGTGCGGTAGTCATCCGTAAAGATTATATCGTGTTTGAAACCACCGGTCAGCGCGAGGAAACCGATAACCTGATTAAGGTATTACAGCCTTACGGACTAATTGAGTTTGTACGCAGTGCCCGTGTAGCTATCATAAAAGACAGCGAAGGCTTTAACGCCAAACTACGCGAATTTGAACTGGAAGATCCAGGCGAAGAAGTAAACGAGAACCGGTACTTGAACCAGGGACAAAAGGTATTTACCATGTAAGCCCCCTGTTCCCTGCAGGGAGAACAGAAATGAATAGTAATTAATCACAGAATAATAAAATAACCCGCATCGGTGAAATCAAAAAATCATCGGCGTAATCAAAAGAAGCAAATACAATGGCAACATTAAATTTTGGCGGTACTGAAGAAAATGTAGTAACCCGCGAAGAATTCCCGCTTTCAAAAGCACAGGAAGTTTTAAAAAATGAAACCGTAGCCGTTATTGGCTATGGCGTACAAGGCCCCGGCCAAGCGCTTAACCAAAAAGACAATGGCATTAACGTAATTGTGGGTCAGCGCAAAAACTCTAAAACCTGGGATAAAGCCGTAAGCGATGGCTTTGTACCCGGCGAAACCCTGTTCGAGATTGAAGAAGCTTTGGAACGCGGAACCATTATTTGCTACCTTTTAAGCGATGCTGCCCAGATTGAATTGTGGCCAACTGTACAAAAACATTTAACACCGGGCAAAGCCCTGT
Source organism: Mucilaginibacter koreensis (assembly GCF_054783355.1). Lineage (NCBI taxonomy): Bacteria > Pseudomonadati > Bacteroidota > Sphingobacteriia > Sphingobacteriales > Sphingobacteriaceae > Mucilaginibacter > Mucilaginibacter koreensis. The sequence continues at coordinate 1,919,093 of NZ_BAAGQS010000001.1, forward strand.
ATTTCTCTCATGGCTTCGGCATTACCTTTAATGAGCAAACCGGCATCATTCCGCCGGCAGGTGTAGATGTATTTCTGGTAGCGCCTAAAGGCTCGGGTACGTCATTGCGCCGTATGTTCTTACAAGGCCGTGGCTTAAATTCAAGCTATGCCATCTTCCAGGATGCAACCGGCAGAGCCAAAGAACGTGTGGTAGCATTAGGCATCGCCGTAGGCAGCGGTTACCTGTTCGAAACCGATTTCAAAAAAGAAGTATACAGCGATTTAACCGGCGAGCGTGGCACGCTGATGGGCTGCATTCAAGGCATTTTTGCTGCACAATATGAAGTATTACGCAGCAAAGGCCATACCCCATCTGAAGCCTTTAATGAAACGGTAGAAGAATTAACCCAATCATTGATGCCTTTGGTAGCCGAGAACGGCATGGACTGGATGTACGCCAACTGTTCTACCACTGCACAACGCGGCGCGCTGGATTGGTGGAAAAAGTTCCGTGATGCTACAAAACCGGTATTCGAAGAACTGTACGAAAGCGTAGCTACCGGTAAAGAATCACAACGCTCCATTGATTCTAACAGTCAGCCAGACTATCGCGAGAAGCTGAATGCCGAATTACAAGAGCTCCGCGAAAGCGAACTGTGGCAGGCTGGCAAAACCGTGAGAAGCTTACGCCCGGAAAATCAGGCGGTAGAAGCATAACTTCGGCCCCATACTCCCCTGAAGGGGAACGGAAAATTGAAAAACAATAGATTTAAAATTCATAATAAACATTAAATCCAAAAGCCCTTCCCCTTCAGGGGAGGGCTTGGGAGGGGTACATGGGAAAAACATTATTCGACAAAGTTTGGGATGCGCATGTGGTGAGCAGTAAAGAGGGATTCCCGGACATTTTATATATCGACACCCACTTTATTCATGAGGTAACCAGTCCGCAGGCCTTTGATGGTTTGCGGCAGCGTGGTTTACCGGTATTCCGTCCGCAACAAACCGTAGCCACGGCCGACCATAACGTACCTACCTGGGATCAGCATTTGCCAATTAAAGAGGAGCTATCACGCTACCAAGTAGATATGCTGACAAAAAACTGCGCTGAATTTGGCATTGAACTATTTGGCTTAGGCCATCAGTACCAAGGCATTGTACACGTGATTGGCCCCGAACTGGGTATTACCCGCCCGGGCTGTACCTATGTATGCGGCGATAGCCATACCTCCACGCATGGTGCTTTCGGCGCTATTGCTTTTGGTATTGGCACCTCGCAAGTGGAGCAGGTATTGGCAACACAGTGTCTGCTGCAATCGCGCCCTAAGCGCATGAAAATTGAGGTGAACGGAACTTTGCAAAAAGGTGTTGGTGCTAAGGATATTATCCTGTACATCATCTCCAAAATATCGGCCGCCGGTGGCACCGGTTACTTTGTGGAATACGCTGGTGATACCATCCGCTCATTGAGTATGGAGGGCCGCATGACCATCTGTAATATGAGCATTGAAATGGGTGCCCGTGGCGGCTTGATCGCTCCAGATGAAACCACCATCAACTACGTAAAAGGCCGCGAGTTTGCCCCCAAAGGCGAAGACTGGGATAAAGCCGTAGCCTACTGGCAAACGCTGTACTCTGATGCCGATGCGGTGTTCGATGAAGAATTGTATTTTGATGCGGCCGACATTGAGCCGATGATTACCTATGGCACCAATCCGGGCATGGGTATCGGCGTTACACAGCATGTACCCGAAACTCAATCCTTTGATTTCAAAGAGCAGGAATCTTATCAAAAGGCCTTGAATTATATGGGCCTGCACGATGACGAGCAGTTGTTAGGCAAGCCGATTGATTATGTATTTATTGGCAGTTGTACCAACTCCCGCATTGAGGATTTGCGCGAAGTAGCTGCCTTTGTAAAAGGTAAGCAAAAAGCCGACAATGTAACGGTATGGGTAGTGCCCGGCTCCAAGCAGGTTCAACTGCAGGCTATTGCCGAAGGTTTGGACAAAGTATTTGAAGCCGCCGGTTTTCCGCTGCGCGAGCCCGGCTGCAGCGCATGCCTGGGTATGAACGAAGATAAAATACCGGCCGGCAAATACTGTGTATCTACCTCCAACCGGAACTTTGAAGGCCGGCAAGGGCCTAATTCCAGAACGTTTTTAGCCAGCCCGTTGACTGCAGCGGCCGCGGCAATTACAGGCAAGATTGTGGATATACGAGAGTTATTGTCTGAACCGGAATTGATGGAATTGTAAGGATTTCCAGAATTGAATTGCAAATGAAATAAGCAATGGAAAAGAGAACCGCACTTGAATTTGATGATTGCACTAGCCAGATAATCGGTTGCGCAATGCGTGTTCACTCGACTTTAGGCAGCGGCTTTCAAGAGGTGATATATCAGCGAGCGCTCGAAATTGAATTGACACTGTCAAACTTAGATTTCAAGCGTGAGATGGAAATGCCAATTTATTACAGAGAACAATTAGTTGGAATCAGAAGAGTTGACTTTTTTGTGAATAATGAAGTGATGGTTGAGTTGAAAGCTATTTCACAATTAGATCATTTACATCTGGCACAAGCCATCAACTATTTAGAAGCTTATCAAATTCGCACAGGACTGCTTATCAATTTTGGCAGTGGTAGCCTCCAGTTCAAAAGATTAATTAACAAGAAGATTAACCCGCACTTAATGAATTCTAAAAATTCATTAAATCCTAAAAATTCCGGTTAAAATGGCAACTAAAATATTTAAACACATACAGTCTCCGGTAGTGCCGCTGCCCATTGAGAACATTGACACCGACCAAATCATCCCGGCCCGGTTCTTAAAAGCCACTACCCGCGAGGGTTTTGGCAATAACCTGTTTCGTGACTGGCGCTTTGACGGCAATGATCAGCCTAAGCCCGATTTTGTACTGAACCAGCCTACCTATTCGGGTAAGATATTGGTGGCAGGGAAAAACTTTGGCTGTGGCAGCAGCCGCGAGCATGCTGCCTGGGCTATTTCTGATTATGGTTTTGACGCGGTAGTGAGCAGCTTTTTTGCCGATATATTTAAGGGTAACGCTTTAAATAATGGTTTGCTGCCAGTACAGGTAAGCGATGAATTTTTGAAAAAGATTTTTGATGCAGTGTTTGCCGATGCACATGCTGAGGTGGAAATTGACCTCGAAAACCAGTTCATCAAAATTACAGCCACCGGCGAGCAGGAAAGTTTTGAAATTAACCCATACAAAAAAGCTTGCCTGACCAATGGGTACGATGATATTGATTATATCCTGAGCAATAAAGAACTGGTAGAAGAATTTGAAGCAAAAAGATAAACTCGCCCCCTATCCCCATAAAGGGGAATAGGAGTGGATGAGCTTGTGTTCAATTGTGTTGTAAAAAAATAAACGGATTAAAATCTCAATTCCCCCTTTGGGGGTTAGGGGCATATGGATAAGAAAATATTAGTTATACCCGGTGACGGTATCGGCCCAGAAGTTACCACTTGGGGGAAAGCGGTACTGGAACAAATTGGCCAGGCTTACGGCCATGAATTTACATTTGATGAGGCGCTGATGGGCCATGTAGCCATTGAAGCCACCGGCAACCCTTTGCCTGATGAGACGCTGGAAAAGGCCAGAACCAGTGATGCGATATTATTCGGTGCGGTTGGTCATGCCAAGTATGACAATGACCCGTCGGCCAAAGTACGTCCTGAACAGGGGTTACTAAAAATTCGCAAAGAGCTGGGTTTGTATGCCAACCTGCGCCCCATCATGCTATTTGATGAACTACTGGATGCCTCGAGCCTGAAACCTGAAGTGCTGCGGGGTACGGATATCCTGTTTTTCAGGGAACTGACCGGCGACGTTTACTTTGGCGAAAAGCAGCGTAGCGAAGACCGTAATACGGCATCGGATTTAATGATATACCACCGCTACGAGGTAGAACGCATTGCCAAAAAAGCATTTGAAGCTGCCCGCACACGTGGCAAAAAGCTCTGTTCGGTAGATAAGGCCAATGTACTGGAAGCCTCCCGCCTGTGGCGCGAGGTAGTACAGGAACTGGCTAAACAATATCCTGATGTAGAAACTGAGCACATGTTTATTGATAATGCCGCTATGCAGCTGGTAAAAAACCCGAAAAAGTTTGATGTGGTATTAACCGCCAACCTGTTCGGTGATATTTTAACCGACGAGGCCTCACAGATTGCCGGCTCTATGGGTATGCTGGCTTCGGCATCTATTGGCGATGGCACCGGCTTTTTTGAGCCGATCCACGGTTCGGCGCATGATATTGCCGGGCAGGATAAAGCTAATCCGCTGGCCTCTATCTTATCGGTAGCATTGATGTTAGACATCAGCTTCGGTTTAAAAGGTGAAGCCAAACGCATTACCGATGCTATTGATAAAACCTTGAAAGAGGGCTACCGCACCGGCGATATTGCCGATGCCCAAACCGATATGGGCAAAATATTAGGCACCAAAGCCATGGGGCAAAAAGTGTTAGCGTATTTGTCTGAATCATAATTTTCAGAATTAAAGAATTAACAGAATAGTTAACAAATAAAATAAACACCTCAATCGGTGTAATCCTCGAAGAATCAGTGCAATCAAAATAATAAAATCATGAACTGGAATGCCGAATTATATGACCACAATCACGCCTTTGTATTCCAATACGGCGAAAGCTTATTGGAACAACTGGAGGTAAAGCCAGGCGAAACCATACTAGACCTGGGTTGCGGTACCGGTCATCTAACGCAGCAAATTCAGAGCCTGGGCGCCGAGGTAATTGGCTTGGATGCCTCGCCATCCATGATTAAAATGGCAAAGGAAAACTTTCCGGAAACCTGCTTTGCCGTAGGCGATGCCACCAGTTTACATTTTAACGAGCCTTTTGATGCCATCTTTTCTAACGCTACCCTGCACTGGATTTTAAACCAGGATGACTTGTTGCACGAAGTCTATCACAGCCTGAAACCAGGTGGTCGATTTGTAGCCGAGATGGGTGGCAAAGGCAATGTACACCAATTGCTGACCACAACTAAAGCCGTATTAAGCCGTCATGGATACCAACAGCAGGCCCGGGTACAAAACTTTTATTTTCCATCCTTGGGCGAATATACCCACCGGCTGGAGCAACATGGCTTTACAGTAACATTTGCTGTTTTGTATGACCGTCTTACCCAATTACAAGAAGGGCGCAGAGGCGTTTCCAAATGGCTCACCATGTTTGGTGCCAACTACTTTGCAGGCATTCCGGAACGTGAAAAGTACGAAATGCTGGAAGAAATTACCGATAGCCTGGAAGAAAACTATCGCAGTAATGACGGCCAGTGGTATGCCGATTATAAGAGATTAAGATTTATAGCAGTAAAAGAGTAATGAGATTTTAGATGTGAGATATGAGAGCTTTTCACATCGTTAATTAATAAAACAATTGATTTAAACACCAGATAAGAGATTGAGGATAAAAGTTACCTAAGCGTATCTCACATCTAAAATCTCATATCTCAAATCTAAACAACTATGTTACACGACCCTAACCGCGTTTACGTATTTGACACCACCCTGCGCGATGGTGAACAGGTACCCGGCTGCCAGCTGACAACCCCGGAAAAAATAGAGATTGCCCGCGAGCTGGAAGCGCTGGGTGTGGATATTATTGAAGCAGGTTTCCCGGTATCAAGCCCGGGTGACTTTCAGAGTGTGGTTGAAATTTCAAAAGCGGTAAAATACCCAACCGTATGTGCACTTACGCGTGCACACAAGGGAGATATTGATGCCGCCGCCGAAGCATTGCAATATGCCAAACGCCCGCGCATTCATACGGGTATCGGTGCATCAGACATGCACATCAAATATAAATTTAACAGCACCCGCGAAGAAATTTTATCGCGCGGTGTGGAGGCGGTTAAATACGCCAAAAAGTTTGTAGAAGATGTGGAGTTCTATGCCGAAGATGCCGGCCGGGCTGATATTGAGTTTTTAGCCAAAATGGTAGAGGCCGTGATTGCTGCCGGCGCTACGGTGGTCAACATACCCGATACCAACGGCTATTGCTTGCCTGATACCTATGGCAGCAAAATCCGTTTCCTTAAGGAGAATGTTAAAAATATTGACCAAGCTATTATTTCGGTGCACTGCCATAATGATTTAGGTTTAGCCACCGCCAACTCCATTGCCGGTTTGCAAAACGGTGCCCGCCAGGTAGAAGGTACGATTAACGGTATTGGAGAACGTGCAGGCAATACCTCTATTGAGGAGGTGGTGATGATTTTGAAAACGCATCAGCAACTGGGCCTGCATACCAACATTCACACCAAATCAATCTACGAACTGAGCCGCATGGTAAGCACCCAAATGCGTATGCCGGTGCAGCCCAACAAGGCTATTGTGGGTAGCAATGCTTTTGCTCACAGTTCAGGCATTCATCAGGATGGCTTCTTGAAAAACCGTGAGAATTACGAAATTATAAAGCCTGAAGATGTAGGCATACCAAGTGCCAGCATTGTACTTACCGCCCGCAGTGGCCGCCATGCGCTTAAATTTCACTTAGATCGCCTGGGCCATCAATTGGATAAGCCTGAGCTGGACGAAACTTACAAGCGCTTTTTATTATTAGCCGATAGTAAACTGAACATCAACGATGACGACCTGTTAAGCCTGGTGGCTTACCGCATGGTAAAATAGTACTTATGGAAACTGAAACCACGCTGCATACATTTGATTTTGAAGCCGCCCAACAGCGGCTGAAAGGTATAGTGCGCCATACGCCGCTTGAATACAATGCCGGCCTGTCTGACAAATACAAGTGCGAGTTATACCTTAAGCGTGAAGATTTGCAGGTGGTACGCTCTTACAAACTGCGCGGTGCTTATAACATGATCAGCCAGCTTACGCCAGAACAACTGAGTAAAGGTGTGGTATGTGCCAGCGCCGGTAACCACGCACAGGGCGTGGCTTTTTCGTGTAAGAAGATAGACATTAAAGGTGTCATCTTTATGCCCGAAATTACACCTAACCAAAAAGTGAAGCAAACCAAAATGTTTGGTAACGGCAACATAGAGGTTATTTTGGTGGGCGACACTTTTGATGATTGCCTACGGGAAGCTTTAGCTTACACCGAGCAGCACGGCATGACCTTCATCCCCCCTTTTGATGATTACCGCATTATGGAAGGGCAAGGCACGGTAGGCATGGAAATTATGCAGGATATGGAGGGCGATGTGGATGTAGTAATTATGCCCATTGGTGGCGGCGGCTTAGCTGGCGGCACCGGTACTTATCTGAAGCAACAAAAACCAGACGTTACGCTGATTGGCGTAGAACCAGAAGGTGCCCCGTCCATGACTGAGGCCTTGGAAGCACATCAGCCCACTACCCTGGCGGCTATTAACCGCTTTGTAGATGGCGCAGCTGTGAAGCGTGTAGGGCAGCTTACTTATCAGGTATGTGCAGGTGTACTGGATGACATGCTGCTGGTACCCGAAGGCAAAGTTTGCTCAACCATTTTAAAGCTTTACAACGAAGATGCCATAGTAGTAGAGCCTGCAGGGGCGTTGTCAGTAGCGGCACTCGATTTATGCAAAGAGCAGCTGGAAGGTAAAAAAGTAGTCTGCATCATTAGCGGCGGCAATAATGACATTGACCGCATGCAGGAAATTAAAGAACGCTCATTACTATACGAAGGACTAAAGCATTACTTTATTGTTCGCTTCCCGCAACGGCCGGGTGCCCTGAAATTGTTTGTAAGTGAAGTATTAGGCCCTGGCGATGATATTACCCGCTTCGAGTTTATCAAAAAAACAGAACGTGAACGTGGTCCTGCTTTAGTTGGCATCGAGCTGCGCAACGCCGAAGATTACGCCCCCCTGCGCCAGCGCATGGATGACTATCGCTTTGATGTAATTGAGGTAAACGAGAATGCTACGCTGTTTGAGTATCTGGTATAGTTATTTACCATCCTTTTTCCTGTTGTTATTTCGGCAACAGGATATTTTTTTTATCAAGCTACTTTCCACCAACGTCATTGCGAGGTACAAAGCAATCTCTACACGCCTAATTACTAAATGATGCAAAGAGATTGCTTCGTACCTCGCAATGACGTGGTGGTGTGAGCTCTCGTTAAATTTTGAATAACAGCAACTTAAATTTCCTCCACATTTAAATCAATCTATATTATTTGCTATTTTTCAGCTGTAAACCTTTAACCATGAGTGATCACAGCATAGAAGAGATAGAGAAAGACATTAAAAATGAGTTGCAGCTTGAGCGCATGATTTTGTTCAGCGATGCGGTGTTCGCCATTGTCATTACCCTGATGGCGATTGAGCTGCGCATCCCTGAATCAGAACACAAGCGGACAGCCGAAGAATGGCACCATGTGATTAAGCATTTGTTTTCTGTATTTGTGGCCTATGGGGTAAGTTTCGGTTTTATTGGCAGCACCTGGTACCGGCACTTAAAGTTGTTCGGCTTTTTGAAAGATTATGATACCGGCTTGGTGGTTCGCAACCTGATCCTACTGTTTTTAATCGGCCTGTTTCCTTTTAGTGCATCGGTGGTCACTACCCCTACCGAGACTATTTTTCCCTTTGTTGTTTATGCCGTTGTGATTATACTGTGCATGGCGGCACAATATGCATTGCAGTATTATGTAATTGTACAACGCCCTCAATTACGCAACCAGCGCCCCATAGATAAACAATTGATTATGCTGAAAATTGGCCGATTAATATTAGCCGGCTTAATTATAGCCTTTACACTAACAGCTGTAAGTTACATCATGCTTTCAACCGAAAACAAGCCATTGGCCTTTTTATGGATGGCAGGATTTGGCTTTGTAGTTAAATTCGTTCGTCAAAAGTATAAATCGCAATTGAAGAGCTTACCGCCTGAGTGCTTGTAATTAGCTTAAATAGGGATTGTCACGCTGAACTTGTTTCAGCATCTCACATGCTAAGTTTGAGGTCGCCTTATCGCATTGCTTGTCCTGAGAGCTGCTAAAACAAGTTCAGCATAACATACAATGCAATTCAAAAGTTTATGAAAAAACGATCAAAAGTCCAGATGCTGCTTAATTTTGATGTTAAAAGTATCCCCTTCTTTGTATTTGCCTAAGGTGTAATTAAGTAAGCGCAGGCTGAGGCCACTCTCATGTTCAATGCCCAATTGCTCATAAAAACCTTTGAACAGTACCCTACTCACCTTCCATTTTTTGGCAGTAAAGCTGTGTATGATTTCAATGCACTCTGGGTAAACAGCCACCTGTTGCTTTTCAGGCTTAAGGCCGATACTGGTCGCTTCCTCTGCACTTAAAATATTACAGTTGCTAAGCAGACGGGCCGTATATAGTTGTATCGGTTTGCGGTACAGGGCCTGTGGTTCACCGGTTTCAATAATACGGCCGTTGCGCAGTACAACCAACCTATCGGCCATAGAGAGCACCTCAGCCGGATCATGCGATACCATAATTACCGTTATAGCCGTTTGTTGCACAATGGCGCGGATGTCCTGCTGCAAACCTTCACGGAACGAAGTATCTACCTGATTAAAAGGCTCATCTAATAATAACACCTCGGGGCGTGTCACCAAAGCACGTGCTATGGCTACCCTTTGCTTTTCGCCGCCACTCAATTCGGCAATTTTTTTCTCGGCCAGGTGCAGCATATTCAGTTGCTGTAATACCTGCTCCGACTTTTCCTTCTTGGCTTTCAAATTGGTGTTGGGCAACAGCGAAGCCACGTTATCCCACACCCTGGCATACAGGTTGAGGTCATCAGTATGCTGGGTTACCATTTTCATGGCATCATGGCCGGGTATCAGTTTTTCTTCTGGTCCCCAAATGCGTTCACCTTTAAAATATACTTTGCCTTCATCGGGCGAGAGCAAGCCATACAACAGTTTCAGTAAAGTACTTTTCCCGCTGCCACTTTCACCAATGATGGCCGTAATTTTACCCGGCTCAATGGTTAAGTTAGTTTTCTGTATGCCCGACGCCAGTTGCCCCGGGTATTGTTTACTGATTGCCTCTGCCCGCAAAAAAGGTACTTGTGCCATTGCGGTAAAGATAAGGAAAGGATTAGGAAGATAGAATCAAGAGTCAAGGCAGCTTTTTGATTAATGAAAAAAGACAAAAGACAGGAATAGTAACTCCTCATCTTTTGTCCTTTGTCTATTAATCTTTTGTCGATAAGCTCTTAAAATCCAAACATCAAACCTACTGACAAATTTTTCAGGCCTTCCTGGGCCGGGCTATCTTGGAACATGTCGTTGAAATAGTATTTGGCAAATAAACCCATGCTGCCATAGCCTACGCGGGCGGTTACGCCGTATCTCAGTTTGGCAAAGTGGTAATCGTCGTTAAACTTCTGCTTGCCGTTTTCATCGCTCTTTTGTTTAACGCGGCCATTTAACAAGATGCCGATATCAGGGCCTGCTACAAAGTGTACGTATTTACCATTCTCATCGCCACGGGTGCGGAAATCAAAAGCCAGCGGAATACGCAGATAGCTGGAAGAGAAGCGGTTTTTGCTATAAATGATATTATCCTGGCGATAAGTTAACACCGGCTGATCTTCCAGTATGGTAATGTTTTCGCGCAGGCGGATCAGTGTCCAGTCGAAACCGGCGGACAGGTAAACTTTAAACGCCGGACTAAAGCGGTAACCGGCCTGTAGTACATCAAAGCCTACATTAAGCGTTTTCCATGAGCGGTAGCGTAAAAAGTTGTTTTGCGGCGATAACTTAAAGCTGCCATTATCCAACAGGGTAGCCAAACCCAAATCGAACCGGGAGAAAGTTAATCCCCAAGAGAAGCCGGGTGCTTTGTCTACGGTTTTGCTGCTATCAGGAGCGCTGGTAATGCCATTACCCATTCTGAAGCGGTATACCTTGCGCTTGGCATGGCTTACAGTATCAGTTTTAATTTTCACGGTATCAGTAACCCGTCTCGAAGTATCGGTAGCGGTGCTTTGTGCAAACACACCGGTGGCAGCCGCGCATAGTATGGCGGTAAGTAATAAGCGTTTCATTGTATGTAAGTGTATTATATAGATTGAATAATTATTTGTCTTTTTTTACTCTGAACAGGCCCAAGTTAACTCCGGTAACTACAGCTTCGTCATCATCAGTATCGGTAAACTCTATCAGCTTATCATCGCGTTTATCTACTTTAGAGACTACCAGGTTCACTACATCGCCCAAACTACGTATACCATGGCGCTTTGTTTTAGGTTTGGTAGCTATATTTGAAGCCAAGCTTGTATTAGCAGACTGGTTAGCGGTAGTTTGAAACACAGTTTCTTCTTTTGGCGTTGGTTGGGCGGCTAAAATTACATCAGGCACTACGGCGTGAGTAACTTCCGGTTGGGTAGGCTGCGTAACCGATGCTAAAACCGGCTGGTTTTCTGTGGGCAGAACAGTCTCCGGTTTAACAACCAGCTGCTGTTTTGCTGCCGGCTCATTAACCGTCTGTTGCTGGCGATGAACGGCGGCCATATGATTTACCGGCTCCACCGTTGCCGGTGTTTGAGCAGCCTCGGTGACAGGATTACTGCTTTGCATCTGCGCCTCGTCACTTCTTTTTACTTCCTCAAGCACAGTTGACTTAGGCAGATTTCTTGCAGCTACTTTGATAGAATCAACCGCCTGGTCATTAGTTTTGGTTCCCTTCAGCATCAACCAGGTACCGGCGGTTAATACCACAACTATAGTAGCGGCAATGCGCAGGTAAGGTACGATGCTTTTTTTAGCGGCCGGGCCATCCAGTTGCCGGGCTATATTTTGCCAGGCATTGGCCGATGGCTCTGCTTCCATGTGCTCTAATTTTGAGCGGAACAGCTGGTCAAAATCTTTATCGTGCATATCCATATGACGTTTTTTCAATTTCTTCAATTTTTTGTTTCAAAATACCGCGGGCTCTTGACAGCTGCGATTTGGAGGCGCCTTCAGTAATGCCCATGGTTTCGGCTATCTCTTTGTGCGAGTAGCCCTCAATGGCATACATGTTAAACACCATCCGGTACCCCGGCGAAAGCTGCTGTATCAGGTTCATTAAATCTTTGGCACTCAGGTTGGCCGGTGCTGCTGCACTTACGCCTTCATCATAGCCACTCTCGGTAATATCTACCACCTGCATCATTTTGTGGTGCTTGCGGTAATACTCAATAGAGCTGTGCACCATAATCCGCCTGATCCATCCTTCAAAAGAACCTTCGCCCCGGTAATCACCCATTTTTTGAAAAACCTTTACAAAGCCGTTTTGCATCATATCCTCAGCCTCCATTTTATCGGTGGCATAGCGCAGGCATACACCCAGCATTTTTGATGCAAATTGTTTATACAGCATTTCCTGTGCTTTACGGTCGCCCGTTTGGCATCGCTGTATCAGCTCTTCAGTGGTAAAGGTCTTTCTTAAAAACATGTGATATAAGGAAGATGAAGCTTTTGGAAGAATGGTTGCAAGGGGTTACAAATATTTTTAAAAAACTTTATAAATATAATTTTTGAGGCTGATGTTAAGGTATTTTTATCTTTATACACCATGAGAAGACTTGCCCTGTTCTGTATTTTCTGGCTACTGCTTTCTGCTGCCTATGCCCAATCTGTTGCCTCACATTATAGTTTACTTAAACCCGACTGCGTTTTTGATGGCCATAATGTACATACCGGCTGGTGGGTGCTGGTGAATAACAACCACATTGAAGCTGTTGGCGAACCTGCCACCATAAAAGCGCCTGCAGATGTAAAGGTGATTGAGCTAAAAGGACAAACCCTGATGCCGGGCATGATTGAAGGCCATTCGCATCTTTTTTTACATCCATACAACGAAACCAGCTGGAATGACCAGGTGCTGATAGAAAGCCGTGCCGAGCGTACTGCCCGGGCTGTGAATCATGCCAGGGCAACGCTGATGGCCGGTTTTACTACCGCACGTGATTTAGGTACTGAAGGCGCCATGTACGATGACGTGGGTTTAAAGCAGGCCATTAGTAAAGGCGTCATTCCTGGTCCGCGTTTGTTGGTAGCTACCCGTGCCATTGTTGCTACCGGCAGTTACGGCCCCAAAGGATTTAATGAAACTACGGAAGACGGTATACCCAAAGGCGCCGAAGAAGCCGACGGCGTGGATGCTTTGAGCAAAGCCGTACGCTCACAAATTGGTTACGGTGCCGATGTAGTTAAACTATATGCCGATTACCGCTGGGGCTCTAACAACACTGCTGCCCCTACCTTTACCGTAGATGAATTGAAACTGGCTGTACAAATAGCCGGTAGCAGCGGCCGTTATGCGGTAGTACATTCAGGAACCGAAGAAGGCATGCGCCGGGCCATTGCCGCCGGTGTGCGCACCATTGAGCATGGCGATGGCGGCACGCCCGAGATATTTAAATTGATGAAAGAAAAAGGCGTAGCCTTGTGCCCTACCCTTGCCGCCACAGAATCCATCGCCAGCTACCGCGGTTGGAAAAAAGGCATCGACCCTGAAACTGAAGGCATTAAGCAAAAGCATAAAATGTTTACCGAAGCCCTGAAAGCCGGCGTTACCATTTGCATGGGCGGCGATGTAGGCGTATTTACCCATGGCAACAATGCCCTTGAGATGTTATTGATGGCTGAATATGGCATGAAACCCATTGATGTGCTACGCTCCGCTACCTCAGTTAACGCAACAGTGTTTGGCCTGAAAGATTTAGGTAACATCAAAGCCGGTTACCTGGCTGATTTGGTGGCGGTAAGCGGTAATCCGGCAGAAGATATAAAAGCGGTAAAACAGGTGGCTTTTGTAATGAAGGATGGGGTAATTTATAAACAGTAATAAAAAAAGCAAGTGATTGTGTCATCACTATAATTTGTCCTTTCGACCGCAGGGAGAAATCTTCTTCATCAAGCCTCTCTACAGCAGACTTATTGCATGAAGAAGATTTCTCCCTGCGGTCGAAATGACAAGAACATTTATTATTTACTAATAAACTTGTATTATTTCCTTAGTCTGTAGTATTTATAAATCTTTACGGCCGACATAATGATCATAGCAAAGGCGACTAATCCCAGTAAGCCATAAATCCAGTCTACAGCATTTTTGAGCACTGCTAAAAAGACGATGGCGAATAAAAAGATAGTAGCTACTTCGTTCCAAATGCGCATTTGGGTGGAAGTCCAGGTATAAATGCCCTTACGCATTTGCTGCATTTTCTTTTGGCATATGAAATGATACACTATTAAACCGGCCACAAATCCTAATTTTACCTGTAGCCAGCCCTGGTGCAGCCAGTATGGATTAATGATGGTCATACCTATGCCTGCCAGAACAGTAAGCAGCATAGCAGGCGTGGTGATGATATTCATCAGCTTGCGCTCCATTACCTCAAACTGGGCAGACAAGATGCCACGATCGGGCTCCGGCTTTTCCTGCGCTTCAGTATGGTAAATAAACAACCGCACAATATAAAACAGGCCGGCCATCCAGCACACTACAAAAATGATATGTATGGATTTAATGTATAAGTACATACCCCCTCCGCCCCCTGAAGGGGGAACTTTTATAATTTATAATATTAAACAATGAATGTCGAACTACGAAAGATAAGCAATTGAGCTTAACACCTTCGTCATTCGACATTCATCATTTGATGTTTGACACTACCCCATTTACCTTCTGTTCCCCCTTAAGGGGGTTAGGGGGCGGGGCTCTTAATATTTGAACTCCTTAATAACCTCAACGGCATACTTCACATTATCAAACGGAATGTCGGGCATAATGCCGTGGCCCAGGTTAAAGATAAAGCCTTCCTCGCCGCGCATGCGCTCAAAGAGGCGGTAAATGCGGTCTTTAATTACTTTTTTATCGGCATATAAAATATGCGGATCTAAGTTACCCTGTACAGCTACGTTAGCCGGTAAGCGTTTCTTGATGTCCAATAAATCTACATTCCAGTCGATAGAAACTACATCCGGCTTGGCTTCAGCCATTAATGGTGCAAATACCGAACTGCCTTTACAGAAGGAAATCACCGGAATATCCTGACGGTTCAGGTTACTGATAATTTCGGTAATATAACGGTGCGAAAACTCTTTGTAGTCATCCCATGCTAAAGCCATGGCCCAGCTGTCAAAAATCTGCACGGCATTTACACCGGCTTCAATTTGCAGGTTCAGGTAACCGGCAGTTACTTTTGCAATTTTAGCAAGCAATGCATGCGCCAGTTCTGGCTCGTTGTGCAGCAGCAGTTTGGTGAGTTTGAAATCTTTTGATGAACCACCCTCTACCAGGTAACTCATTACCGTAAACGGCGCACCGGCAAAACCGATTAACGGAATTTTTCCGTTCAGGCGTTGCTGTACTACTTTAATGGCATCGGCTACATACTGTAGTTTGTGTACCACTTCGGTATCCAGGCGGTCAATATCGGCCTTGCTGCGTACCGGGTTGGCAAAGCGCGGACCTACGCCCTGGGTAAAGCTTAAATCACCGCCCATGGCCTCTGCAGTTACCAATATATCTGAGAACAGAATGGCGGCATCTATATCCAGCAAATCAACCGGCAGCATGGTTACATCGGCTGCCAGCTCAGGTGTTTTGCACATTTCTAAAAAAGAGTGCTTATTTTTAATGTCCCAGTACTCTTTCATAAAACGGCCGGCCTGGCGCATCATCCATACCGGTGGGCGCTCGTGCGGCTGTGCAAATGCAGCTTTAATAAATAACGAATCTTTCATATCAATACTTAAGGCAATCCCTGCCTTATTCAGGTTTATAGCGTTTCAAATTTTGCTGAACTTCAGCAATCACGGCTTTCATTTTAGCAGTTTGCTTATCCTGGTGCTGGTTGGCCAGTTGCAGATAAGCCGCCGTTTTTTCGGGCTTGCCATTGCGCAAACTAATGTTCGCCACAGCCACCAGTGCCGCAATATGGTCATTCATGGTACGCAGCGGATATTGGGCCGCCTGCTCGTAATGGTATTCGGCACTTTCAAAATCGGGTTTATGCATGCTGATGCCACCCATCATATATTCATAAACCCCGCGGCGCTTTTTACTCAGCCATTCAGGCTTTTTAATTTCATGGAGCAAAGCCTCAGCCTGCTGATAATTTTTTAAATGAAATTGCTTGGCGGCCAGTACTAATGTACCCTGGCGAAAATATTCAACCACCAATGCTACCAGCAGTAATAGAACTACCCCTACCAGTTGATAGGTTTGGTAATGATAAAACACAAATGCCAATAAAATTAATATCCCGCCTATAACAAGGCGGGCTTTGATAGTGAACATTAATGCTGATCAGTAAATTTATAACCTACGCCGCGGATGGAATGGAAATAAACCGGATTTTTAGGGTCTGGCTCAAAATATTTGCGGAAGGTTAATATAAAATTGTCAATGGTACGGGTTGATGGATAAACATCATAATTCCATACCGTTTCTAAAATCTGCTCGCGCGATACCGCCTCGTTGCGGCGCTCAATCAGCAGTTTTAACAGCATGGTTTCCTTTTTGGTTAAAGGAGTGATAGAACCGTCTTCATTTACCAATTCAAAAGAATTGAAATGAATGGTTTTCTCGCCTATTTTATAGCTATTAAACTCTTTCAGGTCATCGCCTTTTAAACCGCGTTTCACCAGGTTGTTTACCCGTAAAATTAGTTCTTCCAGGTTGAAGGGTTTGGTCAGGTAATCATCAGCGCCTTTTTTCAAACCGGCAATTTTATCCTCGTTGGTGTTTTTGGCGGTGAGGAACATAATGGGCACCTCAGAATTTTCGAGGCGGATGGTTTCGGCTACTACAAAGCCGTCAACTTCTGGCATCATCACATCCAGAATCACCAGATTAAAGCGCTCTTCTTTAAAAATATTCAGCGCTTTTTTACCATTGTTGGCAGTTGATACCTTGTAGCCTTCCAGCTCGAGGTTTAGTTTGATGGCTTCCAGCAAGTGTTCCTCGTCTTCGGCCAATAATATTCGTTTTTTGTTAGGCATAGTTGAACTCATATCTCAGTTTTAAGAAAAAACAACTTCAAAAACACTTCCGGTAGGCTCATTATCTCTCACCTGTATAGAAGCCTGGTGCTTATCAAGCACCTGTTTTACAATGTATAAACCTAAACCTGTGCCTTTTGTGTTACGGGTTTCTTCACTCCCTACACGGTAAAACCTCTCGAAAATACGGCTTTTTTCTTCATCGGCTATACCAATGCCGTGGTCGGCCACCTGGAAACAGATTTTGTTGTTCTTACTGTATAATTTTACTTCAACGGTTTCGCAAGGCTTGGAATATTTTACCGCATTCTCAATCAGGTTAGTGATGACCGAAGTGAGCGCAAACTTATCGCCGGTAATTTGAATTTTAGGCTCAATCTCGGCATTGATGAGTTGCTGCTGCAAGTCACATTTATTGATTTGCAAACGGTTTACAATACCATCTACCAGTACCGATAGGTTAAATTCCTGCTTAGGGAAATTATACGAATGGTTTTCTATTTTAGAGGCCAGCAACATATTTTCCACCATATCATTCAGGCGGTCTACATCCAGTAAACATTTGCCAATAAAATCATGCGTTTGCTCCCTGGTGAGTGTAGTGCGCTTCTGTATGGTTTCCAGATACAATTTGATAGAAGCCAGCGGCGATTTCAATTCATGTGTTACTGAAAGCAAAAAGTTCTTCTTTTGCGCATGCAGCGTACGTTCTTTATTGATAGCCCGGTGAAACTGATATGCACCTACTAATATAACAGTAATGAACATCAGGCCTTCGCCCAATATCATTCCTGTTCGGGCAGGTTGCAGTGTCACGAGCATATACCCCCACCATAGCAACTCGGCTATAGAGTAGATCATCAGGGCATAAAAGATGACGAACGGACGCTTCATCATAACAGTTTAATTTTGAGTTTGCGAATTAAATACAATATTTAAACTATGGAAGATGGCTTGCTGTGTTTGCTCTAAATCAGCAGCCGTGTGCGCTGCGGATACAAAGCCGACCTCGTAGCCCGACGGACCTACATAAATGCCACGGTTCAATAACTCGCGGTGCATCACTTTAAAGTTATCCATACTGGCCGGATTAATTTCATCAGCCCGGCGGATGGCCTCCTGCTCGGTAAAGGCAAACCAAAATATGGAGCCGATGGTAAATATTTTAACAGGATAGTTGCGCTCGGCAATAAAGCTTTGTATACCGGCTACAAAGTGCTGTGTTTTTTCAGCAAGTTGCTCATAAAAACCGGGTTGCAATAACTGACTTAACTGTGCTATACCTGCCGACATAGCCACCGGGTTGCCCGACAAAGTACCCGCCTGATAGACTGCCCCATCCGGCGAAATCTGGCTCATGATAGTTGCCGAAGCGCCGTAAGCACCTACCGGCAAACCACCACCAATAATTTTACCATAGGTAATAATATCCGGCTGGATATTGTAATAACCTGCCGCACCTTCAAAACCTACACGAAAACCGGAGATCACTTCATCAAAAATCAACAGAGAGCCGTTTGCTGTACAAATGTCGCGCAGGAATTGCAAAAACTCAGGCTCTTGTAACAATAAACCATTGTTAGCAGGTACTGGCTCAATAATGATGGCGGCAATCTGGTCTTTAAAATCTTCGAAAGCCTTTTGCACGGCCTCTTTATCATTTAAAGCCACTACAATGGTTTCGGCTGCAAAAGACGGCGGTACACCTGCGGATGATGTTTCGCCAAATGTAACCAGGCCCGAACCTGCCTTCACCAACAGGGCATCTACGTGCCCGTGATAGCAGCCTTCGAACTTTAATATCTTGTTGCGTTTTGTATACCCACGGGCTAAGCGGATAGCCGACATTACAGCCTCGGTGCCCGAGCTTACAAAACGTATTTTTTCGATAAAACGATTGTTGGATAAAATCAGTTCGGCCAATTCGTTCTCCAACGCCGTTGGCGCACCGAATGACATGCCATGCTGCATCACCTCAATCACTTTTTCGCGTACTGCGGGATGGTTATGGCCCAAAATGAGCGGACCCCATGAGCCGCAGTAATCAATAAATTCATTACCATCGGCATCCCACAGGTGGCTGCCGTCGCCTTTCTGGATAAACAGCGGCGTACCGTATACCGATTTAAAAGCCCGCACCGGTGAGTTTACCCCACCCGGAAAATAAGCTTTAGCCTTCGCATATAACTCCGCAGATTTCTCACGGCTGATATCAGCCGCTGGCGCTTCCGGATTGGTATTTACAATATGATTATTGGCGTCTTTCATTATTAACTTCCTTCTTTCTTTTCCTGTCATTTCGACCGTAGGGAGAAATCTTCTTCGCCAAGCCAGTCTGGTGTAGACCTATCTCTTAAAGAGGATTTCTCCCTACGGTCGAAATGACAAATTTTATATTTTGGCTTTACAACCACTTATTCAACAGCACTTCCTTCGCATGGTAGGTCAAAATAGCCGTAGCCCCTGCCCTGCGTATGCTCATCAGCACCTCGGTAATGGCGCGCTGCTCGTTGAGCCAGCCATTTTGTATGGCAGCTTTTATCATGGCATATTCGCCGCTTACATTGTAGGCCGCGATAGGCAGTTCAGTATTATCTTTTAATAATTTAATTACGTCCAGGTAAGGCAAAGCTGGTTTAACCATCAGAAAATCAGCACCCTCATCTTCATCCATGCGGGCTTCAATCAGGGCTTCACGCTGGTTGGCCGGGTTCATCTGGTACGATTTCTTGTCGCCAAACTTAGGAGCCGATTGCAAAGCATCGCGGAATGGGCCGTAAAATGCACTGGCATACTTAGCAGAATACGACATGATGGATACATTAGCAAATCCATGCTCATCCAGATATTTACGGATGTAACCTACGCGCCCATCCATCATATCTGAAGGGGCAATGATATCGGCTCCTGCACGGGCGTGAGCCAATGCCATTTTGCCTAATACCTCCAACGTTTCATCATTCAAAATTTGGCCGTTCTCCACAATACCGTCGTGCCCGTCAATACTGTAAGGATCCATAGCTACATCGGTAATTACGCAGGCTTCAGGAAAGTGCTTTTTCACTTCAGCAATGGCGCGTAAATACAGGCTGCCTTCGCGGTGGCTTTCAGTAGCGTATTTATCTTTTAATTGTTCCTCGATGTTCGGGAATAAGTCGAAACTTTTTAAACCCAGTGCCAAGCAGCTTTCTACTTCACGCAGCAAATTGTCAATGCTGTAACGATAAATGCCCGGCATAGAAGACACCTCAGTTTTCTGGTTGCTGCCTTCTACAATGAATAAAGGAAAAATAAGGTTAGCGGCGCTCAGGTATGTTTCCTGCACCATGTCACGTATCACTTCACTTTTCCGGTTTCTTCTTGGTCTTTGTAACATAAACCCCTCCTAAATCCTCCCCCATAGGGAGGACTTTTAAAATGTAATTTAAAAAAGTAGCCCTCCCTACCGGGGAGGGTTGGGTGGGGCTACATTAAACGGTTAACCCAAACACGGCCTCGGCCAGCCCCACTTCGTCGGGCGAGAAAGGCAGCTTGTAAGTCATATTTAATTCTTCCAGCTTTTTACCTGTCGATTTACCGATAGCTACAATCTGCTGATGATTTTCTAATAAATGGTGCTCGAAGTAGGCGGCAACGTTTGATGGACTGGTAAATACCAGCACCTCGGCCGAAGTACCTGCCACCTGCTCTTCGGGCAGGGTTTCATATACCGGCAAGTCAATAATTTTCGTGTCCTCACCTAAACTGCGCTGTATACTTCGCATTGGGCTTTCGGCACCGGGGAACAATACGGTGCAACCTTTGCAGAGCTCAGAGAACTCGCGACCAACAACAGCCGTATCGGTATTATCGCCCACAAAATCGGCAAAGTAACCTTGGCGGCGCAGCATATCTTCTGAGCCGCTGCCAATAACGCCGAATTTGGGTGTTTTTACAAACTTAGGTTGCAATTGAAAAAAGTGCTCAACTGCATTCTTACTGGTAAAAAACACCCAGTCAATATCTTTCAGGATATGTGGGTTCAAAATGGTCATGATCGGTACCGTGCGGATCAGTGACCGTCCTTCAATCTCGATCTTATGCTTTTCCAGCACCCTGCGGAAATAGCTATGTGCCGAAATATCCCTTGAAATAAACACCTTAGACGGAAACTTGCGCTCCGCCTGAAAATAGCTTACCACCTTCTCGGGCAGGCCGTTAACGGTGCCTGCTGCCAGGTACAAACGGTCGGGCAGCTCTTCGCCACTATTGGCTTTAGAGGTAAATACTTTGTAAATACCATCCTGCTTGCGGCAGTAACAGCCTAAAGGCATATGGCAACCACCGCCGAATTGCTTCAATACATCTCGCTCAACCGCCAACTCCTCAGCTACCTGAGGGTAGTGCAGGTGCTGCTGCAAAAAGTCGAATAGTTCGGTATCATTTTCGCGTATTTGTATAGCTAAAGCGCCCTGTGCAGGCGCCGGCACAAATTCGGTAGGTTTCAATTCTTCTACATGAAATTCGCTCAGGTCAATACCTAAACGGTGCACACCGGCCTTGGCCAGCATAATGGCATCGTAGCTTTCGCCGCGCAATTTATTGATGCGGGTAGGCACATTGCCGCGCAGATCGGTAATTTCCAAATCGGGGCGCAGTGCCAGTAGTTGGGCCTTGCGGCGATTGGATGACGTACCCACGGTAGCGCCAAACTTTACAGATAATTTATGACGAACATCTACACAATCCTTCAAAATCAACAACAGTTCAGAAGGGTCTTCCCGTTCTGAAACTGCTGCGATAATGAGTCCCGGCGGATGCTCTGTAGGCAGGTCTTTGTGCGAATGTACCGCCAAATCAATTTTACCTGCCAATAATTCTTCTTCTAACTCTTTGGTGAAAAACCCTTTACCTTCCAGCTTATCAAAGCTGAGGTTCAAGATACGGTCGCCCTGTGTTTTAATAATTTTTAAATCAGCAGCCACGCCGTTATTGGCCAGTTGCTGCTTTACAAAGTTGGCCTGCCATAAGGCCAGCTCACTGCCACGAGTTCCTATAATGAGTTTTCGATCCAAAAGCGTATATAATTTGCAGTCCAAATTTACGCTTTATACCCCTCATTCAGGAATATTATTGAGATATAAGTACATTCCTGACGGATAAATTACAGTAAATCAAGGTTAACGATTGACTTTCGCGTTTTATTCAATTCTACTGGTCTGAAAAGATTTTTTTGACTTTTGAATTTTCACTTTTGACTTAATTGGAGCATTGCCTTCGTCCCGGACTATGCAATAGTCTGAACCGGAATTTGTGAAATTGGAGGAATGAACAGAATTGAAAACATGATCTCATTGGGAAAAAGCATGTCTTGCTGAGTGCGAGCGAAGAACCTGTACCGAAACATGTTTAAAAGTGAACCAACGCTGTCATGCTAAGGTTCTCGAAGCATAGGTGCACAGGCCGCACCGATGAACGTTTCTGCACCCACACTTCGAATGCCTCAGGGTGACAAGGATAGCACTTTATCGTTATACCTCTTTTTGAGCAAAAGCAAGCAGTTAGATCAAACGTACAGGGGCTTCGCTGCCGCTCACAATGACGCCATGGTTTAAAACGAGAAAGGGAGAAAAGCTAAACACTTTTCTCCCTTTCTGTTTTCAGATAACCAGTAACTACTACTGGTTGATAAAAATCTCTTTCGCCATTACCATAGGTACACTAATGTACTTTTTCTCCATATAGCTGATTACCTTTTCCAGCACCTCGCGCGATTGCTGATCCATGTTCTGCACTTCATCAGCGAATACAGTATTGAGGGCGGTGTAGCGTATCTCTTTAATTTTTTCGGGCACTTTACGCATAGCCACTTCAATGCGGCGCTGCTTCAGTTGAGGTATAAACTCGTTTAAATTTTGCTCAATGATTTTTTCGGCATGTACCAGTTCCTGGTAGCGCTCCTGCAAGTTCTTTTTAGCAACCTCATTTAATGAAGTTACCTCGATATAATGTACCGGGAATTGCTCTAATACTTCGGCAGCCAAATCATTAGGTACGGCTAAATCCACTACGGTTTTTTTACCGGTTTCGCCGTTAAGCAAGGTGGTATAAATTTCGGGGGTAATTACAGGCTCGGTGGCTGAAGTACAGGTAATGATCACATCAAAACCTTTATTATAATTCTTCAATTCATCCAGGCTGTAAGCCTCACCGTTCAAGTCAGCGGCTAACTGCTGTGCCTTTTCGAGTGTGCGGTTAAACACCACAAAATTTGAGTACTTATGCTTTTGCAGATACTTGGAGATATTGCGGTTGGTTTCGCCTGCGCCTATAATCAGCACGCGGGCATTTGAACACTGCTTTAAGTCTTTTAACTTGCGGTAGGCCAATGAAACTACCGAAATAGGATTTTTTGAAATATTGGTATGGGTATATACCTCTTTGGCTGTTTTAACTACGCAATTCATCACCATGCGCAGGTAATCGCCGGTTAGGCCAGCCTCTTTACAGCTTTCGTAAGCTTTACGTACCTGAGCTAAAATTTCTTTTTCTCCTACCACCAAACTCTCCATAGAGCACGAGGTGCGCAGTAAATGGCCTAAAGCCTCCTGTTCTTCATATATGGAAACGCCTTCTAAAAGGGTGTCCATATAATAAGGGCATAAGCCCATATTTAAAGCGAGGATAAAACGCTTGGCAAACTCTTTATCTACCGGTTGCGATGTAGCCAAAATAAACTCAACCCGGTTACAGGTAGCGAGGTAGAATAATTCAGGCACCTGAAATTCATCACGCAGTTGTTGAAGTTTAGGCGTAATGTTCTCCTGGCAAATCACCAACTTCCCTAATTCCTTAAGCTCAATTTGTTTATGAGTAAACGCGATAACCTTTAAATACTTCAACGCATTTTATATTTAGCACAACAAAAGTACTATCTATTGCAGGCTTGCATTGTCAAACCTTTGTCAAACACCGCAATTTAGAATGGTTATAAATTGCAGCGAACTTTATTTAAAACGGCATTTTTCTCATTATCTGTGTTTAGTTAGTGTATGGAAATAGGTAAAAAAATAAGTTTATTATTACTGATATTATTATACCTGGCCGGAGGTATAAACCACTTCTGGCATCCGGATGGGTATATCAAAATCATTCCGCACTATCTCCCGTTTCCGGCAATACTCAACTATATTTCAGGTGCGTGTGAAATTTTATTCGCGGTGTTATTGATGTTTAATAGTACCCGGTCCATTGCGGCATGGCTGATCATTTTGATGCTGGCCGCCTTTTTACCCGTACATATAGATATGTTGCTACATGCCCCAATGCAGTTAGGGAAACTTACAGTAACACCTGCCATAGCCTGGATACGCCTGCTGTTACAACCGGTTTTAATGCTGTGGGCCAGGTGGCATACCCAGCGGCAAACCGCTCACATTTGAAAACGTTATGATTAAAAGAGAAAACTTCACTATAAACGGCGCCAAAGGGCGCTTAATGCTGGCTGATTTAACTTATGACGATACCTTGCCCACTGCACCGCTCATTATTTTTGCGCATGGCTTTAAAGGTTTTAAAGACTGGGGCACCCATCAGTTGGTAGCCAACTTTTTTGCCGAACAGGGTTACCGGTATTTGAAATTCAATTTTTCGCACAACGGCACTACGGTAGAGCAACCGCAGGACTTTGCCGATTTGATCGCCTTTAGTGAAAATACCTTTTCAATGGAATTGGAAGACCTGGGACATGTGATCGATTTTGCCTGTAGCGGCTCTGGGTTTGCAGCGGCATCATCTATAATACTAATTGGCCATAGCATAGGTGGTGGCATCAGCGTGATCAAAGCGGCTGAGGATAGCCGGATTAGCCATTTGATTACGATGGCCTCGGTAGCCAATTTCAGAAATTTATGGCCGAAGCAATTGGAGGAGCAGTGGCGGCTAATGGGCGTGCTTTATTTGCCCAACCACCGTACCGGGCAGGATATGCCCATAAAATCTACCCTATTGGACGACCTGGAAAAGAATGCTGCCCGCCTGAATATTTTGGCACAGGCTGCCTATGTAAAACAGCCCTGGCTGCTGCTGCATGGCACCGCCGACCCCACCGTGGCACTAAGCCATGCCCGGGAACTAAAAGCGGCTCAACCTAACGCACAGTTATCCATACTGCCCAACGCCGACCATACTTTTGGCGGCAGGCACCCGTATACTGAAATGGTTTTACCACCTGCCTTGCTAGATGTATGCCGGCAAACACTTGCCTTTTTGCAAGCTTAATAATTATAGTAATTATGAACTTAAACGGCTCTATAAAAAAAGGCAAAAAATTTGTCAACCCGGTACCTACATTTCAACCAGGGCCTAAGCAGATGATTCCGATTTTGAGGGATTACTGGTATCATTCCTCTGAGAATACACCTCAAAAGCCGTTGGGCCTTTTTCGTGTACCTGAAGGTGCGTTTAACAAAGCCCCTGAAAACGGCCTGCGCGTTACCTGGATGGGGCATGCCAGTGTGCTGATTGAGATAGATGGCAAGCGTATACTTACCGACCCGGTGTGGAGCAAACGGGCTTCTTTTTCCAGCTTTTTTGGGCCTAAACGCTTTTACAAAGCGCCAATTGCATTACAGGATTTGCCTGAACTGGATGCCATTATTATTTCGCACGATCATTACGACCATTTGGATAAAGCGACTATCAAATATTTTGCTGGCACCGCTACACCGTTTATTTGCACGCTGGGTGTAGCCAAATATTTAAAACGATGGGGAGTAGCTGCCAGCCGCATTACCGAAATGGACTGGGGCGACCATACTGAACTCGGCACGGATTGCCGGATTACAGCCACACCGGCGCGGCATTTTTCGGGCCGGGGCATTACCCACCGTGATGAAACGCTATGGGCTTCTTTTGTGATTAAAAGCGAGCAGCATAACGTTTACTTTGGTGCCGACTCCGGTTGGTTTGAAGGCTTTGCCGATATTGGTCAAGCCTTTGGCCCGTTTGATTTAACTATATTGGGTATAGGCGCTTATGGCAAGTACTGGCCCGATATTCATACCACACCCGAACAGGCCGTTAAAGCACATTTGCTTTTGAACGGTAAATTGATGTTACCCATGCACTGGGGTACCTTCCCCCTGGCCCCCCACCCTTGGTACGAGCCGGCTGATGATGTGGTTAAGTTTGCCCAACAATATGATGTTGCTTTAATTTTGCCCGAACCCGGAGCGCCGGTCGAGGTTGCAGAGGCTTATAATTCTGGGTGGTGGAAGAAGTATAAATAAATTTGCATAATCCTTCTTTATATACACCCACGCTGTCATGCTGAGGCACTCGAAGCATGACAGCGTGGGTGTACAGGCCGCACCGGTGAACGCTTCTGTACCTACTCTTTGAGTGCCTCAGGCTGACAACGGAGTTGCGTTTGACTATCTTCATAGCTACCGCTACGCTCTTCGAAGTTTACAATTTCGAAGCTATGTGCTGGTAAATTGTATCTACCTTAAAATCACTGACACGTTTATGCCACTGCTGCGTGCTGCTGCGGGTGCTGCGCAGTGCTGCACCTGCTGCATCCGCTGCACGCAGCACCCCTACCATACACTTACAATAAATCCTTCAAATGCTTATAATTTGATTTGATGGTATCCATCACCTCGCCCATCTCGCCGTTCAGCATCAGTTTGGTCATAGACAAGGCCATACCTTTTACCTGCTCAAACTCTATTTTGGGCGGCATGGCCAGGGCATTAGGATCCGTATACACATTCACCAATACTGGCCCCTGGTGCATAAAAGCTTCGCGCAGCGCTTGTTCTACATTATCAGGATTGCTTACGCTGATGCCCTTCATACCCATGGCCTGAGCTACCAATGCAAAGTCGGGGTTGTGCATATCGGTTTGCCAGTCGGGTAGGCCGGCTACCTCCATTTCCAGCTTCACCATACCTAAAGAACGGTTATTGAATACTACCACCTTTACTGGCAATTTATATTGCACAATGGTAGCCAAATCGCCCAACAGCATAGACAGGCCGCCATCGCCGGCCAGGCAAACTACCTGCCGGTCGGGGTGCGCCAGCGCAGCACCTATAGCTTGGGGCATGGCATTGGCCATAGAGCCATGGTTGAACGAGCCCAACATTTCGCGCTGACCGGTAGAGCGGATATAACGGGCACCCCACACGCAGCACATACCGGTATCTACCGTGAATATGGCGTTATGGTCGGCCAGTTGATCAATGGTGTTGGCTACAAACTCAGGGTGTATGCTATGTTCGGTTCCCTTATCTTCTACATACGTTTGCAGGCGGTCTTTCACCGTACTGTAAAACTCCAGTTGCAGTTTCAAAAAGCTGTCGTCGGTTTTCTGATTGATGAGCGGCAGTAGGGCAGTTAGCGTATCTTTAACGTCACCACAATAACCGGCATCTACCTTGGCGCGGCGGCCAATGCGCTCGGCACGGGCATCTACCTGTACAATCTTACAATCCTGCGGCATAAATTGGGTGTACGGAAAATCAGTACCCAACAGTATCACCAAATCAGATTGATGCATACTGTGGTAAGCCGAAGGCAGGCCCAATAAACCTGTCATGCCCACCTCATTGGGGTTATCGTGCTGTATGCTCATTTTGCCACGGAAGGAGTAACCTACCGGCGCATTGATGCGCTGCGACAGTTCTACCACCTCATCGTGTGCATTAGCTGCTCCGATACCGCAAAAGATGGTTACCTTTTCGTGTTGGTTAATGATAGCTGCCAGCTCGTGCAGGGCATGGTCTGAAGGGCGAAGTACGGGTTGAGTGAAATAGTTAATTTCTGAAGTAACAACATCTTCAGCATCCAGCTTGGTAACATCACCGGGCAAACCAATTACCGACACCCCTTTTTTTGTGATGGCATACTGAATGCCGGCCTGCATCATGCGGGCAAACTGGCCGGGGGTACAAGCGGTTTGGTTATAATGGCTGCAATCATCAAACAGCTTAATGGTATTGGTTTCCTGGAAGTATTCGGTACCAAACTCATACGTGGCACAGGTAGAAGCAATGGCAATAAGCGGTGTACCTGAGCGGTGCGCATCATACAAGCCGTTGACCAGGTGCACGTGGCCGGGGCCGCTGCTGCCCGCACAACAGGCAATACCCAAAAGTTGCGATTCAGCACCGGCGGCAAAAGCCCCAGCCTCTTCGTTGCGTACGTGTATCCATTGCAGGCGGCCATCGCGGCGCACGGCATCATTTACCTCATTCAAGCTGTCGCCGGTAACGGCGTATATTCTTTTTACTCCTGCCGCTACCAGCATTTCTACTAGTTGGTCGGATACATTCTTTGCCATAATTGTAGATTTTTATTTGTTTGAATAACCTGATAGTTGTTCAAACTGTTTATCTTTTCCTACATTTATTACCGTATGCCGACCGAACTCACCAACATCCAGCTCAAATTCAACTGCACCGCCAATTGGGACGAGATGCAGCAGCTCAGCGACTGCCGCTTTTGCAGCCATTGCCAGAAAAAAGTATATAATTTTACGGGGAGTACAAGGGAAGATTATGAGCAGGTATTGGCTGAAAATAACAACCGGGTTTGCGGCCGGTTTACAGCTGAGCAGGCGGCTGTACCTGTTATGGTGAAACCATTTTGGATGAAATAGGCATCAGCAGTTATGATACTGTTGGGGTTTAATATGATATCTTGCAAAGACAAGCCTAAAACCCACGCTACAAGCGAAACTATTACACCAAGTGCCCAATGTAAGAGAACCAGCGCAATAACCATGGGCGTGCCTTTAATGCAACCACCCAAGCATCATAAGAAGAAGCACAAGTAATTACTTACACTGCTGGTTCCACCCAATTGCCATCGCCCTGAATAATGCCAATCAGTTCATCCAGTGCATTGGCAGTATTTACGTTTTTCTTCACTACCTCTTTTCCACGGTACAGCGTTATCTTACCCGGCCCGGCACCTACATAACCATAATCAGCATCGGCCATTTCGCCGGGGCCGTTTACAATACAGCCCATGATGCCGATTTTCAAGCCTTTTAAATGGCTGGTGCGGCTGCGGATCATCTGCGTGGTTTCCTGCAAATCAAACAGTGTACGGCCACAGCTCGGGCAGGAAATATATTCAGTTTTGGATATGCGCGAGCGGGTGGCCTGCAAAATACCAAAAGCGGTTGAGGTGATGACATTGACAGGCAGTTCGGGTGCATCAATCCAGATGCCATCGCCAAAGCCGTCTACCAGCAGGGCGCCCATATCAGTAGCGGCGTAGAGTTGCAGCAAAGTAGTCCTGTCTGTTTGAGAGTTGTTGTTCCCAGAAACTAAATCAACACCGTCATTTTGACTTTTGACTTTTGACTTTTGACTTTCAAAATCATAGTTCCGTTTTACAATCACTGGCACATTTAAGCCAAATTCCTGCAGCTTGAAAAAGAAGCTGCGCTGGTCGGCCATGCCGTGCAATTCCTCAGTTTCCAGTACGAATACCAGGCTTTTATCTAAAGGCAATACGGAAAAGTTTTCACTTTCCAAATCAGCGGCTTTAACGCGCACCAAGTTTAAAGCGGAGGTGCGGTTAGCATCCGGTTGAATGTATTCGTCTAGCGTAAACACCGGATGGCAGTTAGTTTGGTTAGCCAATGACTGCCAGGTAGAATAATTGTACAACTGCTTCAAATTACCCGGAAAAGTGAACGAAGGCAATTGATCGGCCAGGTACACAAAATCAACCGATTGGTCGGCCATATTGTATTTGTCCAGCAGGGCCGAATACAGGTAACCGGCATCATTCAATACTGCCGGGTCTTTTAGATTCTGTTTGGATAAATCTACTACCACACGTGGTACCATGTGCCCACCGATGAAGGCATTAGCCTCATAGGTTTCGCGCTTTTGGTAACTATAAGGGTTGTAGATATCGGATTTCGGAGGTTCGATTTCGGATTTATTTATCTTAACCGACTCCTCATTTTGACTTTTAAATTTTGAATATTGACTTCTCCTTGAATACCGCTCTACCAGTGCAATAGCCACCGGTGCTTCGGCTTCGGGTTCTTCGGTGAGGGATACACGCACAGTATCGCCCAAACCATCTTCTAAAAGCGTACCGATGCCTACGGCAGATTTAATACGGCCGTCTTCACCGTCGCCGGCTTCGGTTACGCCCAAATGCAGCGGGTAGTTCATGCCCTCGGCCACCATGGTTTCCACCAATAATCGGTAAGCTTGCACCATCACCTGCGGGTTGCTGGATTTCATGGAAATGACCAAATTATAATAGTTCAGCGCCTCGCACATGCGAATGAACTCCATGGCTGATTCCACCATGCCCTGCGGCGTATCGCCATAGCGGCTCATAATACGGTCGGATAGCGAACCATGGTTGGTGCCAATGCGCATAGCCGTGCCGTATTCTTTACAGATGTTCACCAGGGGGGTAAACTTCTGAAAGATGCGGTCTAACTCGCCCTTGTATTCAGTGTCGGTATATTCCAGTACATCAAAACGCTTTTTATCGGCGTAATTGCCAGGGTTCACGCGCACCTTCTCTACAATACGGGCCGCCACTTCGGCAGCGTTAGGGGTAAAATGTATATCGGCTACCAGCGGAACGGTGTATCCACGGCTGCGTAGTTGCTTTTTAATTTCAGCCAGGTTCTGTGCTTCTTTAATGCTGGGTGCTGTAATGCGCACATACTCGCAACCGGCATCCACCATGCGGATGGTTTGCTCTACCGTACCTATGGTGTCCATGGTATCGGTAGTGGTCATGCTCTGTATGCGGATGGGGTTATTGCCGCCCATAGGTACATCGCCAATCTGCACCTCGCGGGTCACAAAGCGGGAGTAATCGGTAAGCGAATTGCAATAACGGCCGGGCAGCACTTTCGAAAAATCAGCATTCATATCTCTACAAAAATACAAAATTACCGGCAATGCACAGGTGGCAACGCTTTTATCTCATACCTTCTGGCTTACGTATTACATAAGTTTTGGCCAGCTGGTCATGCCAGCCCTGTTTATAATCAGTCCATAATATCATTAGGAACCCAATACCCAACATTAAGCTGGAAAGCACTTTGCCTACATTACGGGATAGTGCCTGTCCGAAATTCTCTCTTTTTCCTTCGGCGTTTACCACCGCCAAACGGCAAATGTATTTTCCTATACCGCCTTGCATAGGCGTAGCTTCACAAACAGAGTGATAAACAATCATGGCAACAACACCTATTAATTTCAAAAGCGCATCGTTACCCTCTCCTGATTCCTGATATTGATGGCCGGTAAGTACCCAAAGCATCGAGAAACCAATAGCAAAAATCACAATTAGTACAATAATAATGGCATAATCAATAAAGTAGGCCAGCAGGCGCCACCAAAATCCAGCCATGCTATCCGCGCTTACTATATAAATTCCGCGCTTATAAAAATAAGTAGTAAGTTCAGGAACATCGGCAGCAGCTAACCACCCGTCATGTAATGGCGACAGCACCTGGGTATCCGGGTCGAAGTCCTGCTCCATCAGTTCGTGCAATGAAAATGGACCTACTGGTTCGCCGCCACTTTCGTTTAAATAGTATTCGTTAATCACAATAGTTTAGGTATAAAATGAAGAATTGATTTAGGTTTGTTTTACTCAGAATATCTGGATGTTAGTGTAGCATATATTTTAATGCATTAACTCTGCATAGCGTAAACCACAATATTTACCCCGAACTTGGTATTATCTTCGGCCAGGAAACGTTTATTTCTGAAATCGTAATCCCACTCGCAGCCGTAATCTTTGTTACTGTATAATACGGCAATACGTCCGTTTATTTCAATGGCTTTCAGGTAATCATGCACCAGGTCGTCGCCCCAGCCGTTAAGTTCGAATGAAGTAGTGGGCGGCCCTTTTTCAAAGGTGAAAAAAGAGCGATACAACTGGTGATTATTGGGTATTTTTTTTAATGCGCCAACACCAAACAGCGCTGCCATTTGCGCCTCAAATGATTTGGCAAAGAGGCCGTCAATATCATGGTTGCAGTCATCCACAAATACAAAGCCGCCGTTTTGCACATACTTTTTAAAATTTACCCGCTCCTGCGCGTCAAACTGCACAAGTTTGTGGCCGCTCAGGTAACTGAAAGGCGAAGTAAAAATTTCGGGGCTGCTTAATGGTATTACCTTTTCTTTCGGCTCGATGGGAATGCTGGTATACTCTAATAAAGAGTTGAGAATATTGGAAGGCATGCGCTGGTCGGTATCCCAATCGCCTGAATGATAACTGAACCGCGTGAATGTGAATTTAGAACTGCGCACCTGATATAACCAACGCCTAAAAGTAGCAGAAAATTTCAGCGTTTACACCAATATCCGTTATCACACTTGTAAATTTTCAGATACTTTATTTAAAATCAGTTATTAAGTTCACCGAATAGCTAAAAGTACAATATATTAGGAATCGAAATATTGATTGAACCGCTATTCTTAAACACCCACGTTTTGGAACTTACCGAACAGCAAGTAAAAACGCTACTGGCCAAGCTGCCACAGTTAAAAACCGAAATACAAAAAGTTATTGTAGGCCAAGAACATATACTGGATGAATTGCTGGTGGCTTTTTTGGCCGGTGGCCACTGCCTGCTGGAGGGCGTACCCGGTCTGGCCAAAACCCTGCTGGTAAAAACCATGGCGCAAGCCCTGCACCTGCCCTTCCGGCGTATTCAGTTTACGCCTGATTTGATGCCAACAGACATTATTGGTACAGAGGTACTGGAGGAAGATCAGGCAACCGGCAAACGCTTTTTTAAATTTAACAAAGGCCCATTGTTCGCCAATATTATACTGGCCGATGAGATTAACCGTACGCCGCCTAAAACACAATCGGCTCTGCTGGAAGCCATGCAGGAATTTGAGGTTACCTATGGCGGACAAACTTACCCGTTGGATAAGCCCTTTTTTATCTTGGCTACCCAAAACTCTATTGAGCAGGCCGGCACATATCCGCTGCCTGAGGCTCAGCTCGACCGCTTTTTGCTGCTGGTGCGCATCGGCTACCCTACCGAACAGGAGGAATTTGAAGTATTGAACCGTACCACAGGCACTAAAAGCGCACAGGTAAATGCCGTAATTACCGCCCAGGAAATACAGCAGGCCCAGGCACTGGTGAGGCAGGTTACCATCAGCGAAGATTTAGTGAGGTACGTAAGCGCACTCATTCGCGCTACGCGGCCTGATAGCAGCACCCTGAGTTATGTAAAAGAATGGATACGCTGGGGAGCAGGCCCACGTGCCGGGCAGGCACTGATCCTGACCGCCAAAGCACGCGCCTTGCTAAAAGGCCGCTATGCGGTAGTAATGGAAGACATCCATGCCATGGCGGTGCCGGTATTACGCCATCGGGTATTGATGAATTTCAGGGCCGAGGCGGAAGGTATTACCTCAGATAAAGCCACATTGGAATTATTAAAATTGATAGAAAGACCTAAAGTTTAGTTTTGACAATGGATTAAAAGACAAAGGACAAAAGATAAATTCAATGTCCTTTATCCTTTGTCTTCCTGTCCTTCATCCCACATCATGCAGCTCAACCCTAAAGTATTAACTACCATTAAGAATTTGCCGTTGCTGGCGAAAACTGTAGTGGATGGTTTTTTGAATGGCTTTAACAAGAGTACCGTTAAAGGGCCTGGCTTGGAGTTTAGCCAGTACCGCAGCTATCAGCCGGGGGATGACCTGCGATGGATGGACTGGCGGATGTATGCCCGATCAGACCGGTATTACATCCGGGAGAGCGAGGTGGAAACCAGTATTTCGGTAAAGTTTTTGGTGGATGCCAGTGCCTCAATGAACCATCAGGATGGCACTATCAGTAAAATAGCATATGCCCGTTACCTGGCGGCATCATTGGCTTATTTGGCTAACTTACAGGGCGATGCTGTGGGGCTGACTATATTTAATGAAGGGAAGTTGTACAATGCTGCTTCGCGCAATGACCCGCAGCATTTGCAGCGTTTGTATTACCAGTTAGAAAAAACGGAACCGGCAGGTACTTTTACTGAGCCGGTACACTACAAAGAATTATTCAGCGGCGGGCGGCGCAAAGAACTGCTGGTATTTATTACTGACATGTATGAAACCGGTAATGAAATCAGCCACCTGCTGGATACCTTAAGTGCCTTGCGCCACGAGGTAATTGTGTTTCACCTGATGGGGGCCAACGAACTCACCTTTGATTTTGAAGGCTACAGCAGTTTGCAGGATATGGAAACCGGCGAAACGATAGCCATTAGTCCGCAAACTAAAAAGCAGTATCAAGATAAATTGGAGGCGCATTTGGCCGGCATCAAACGGCAAATGCTGGATAAAGGCATTGTTTACCGGATGATGAGCACAGCCGAGCCACTGGATAAAGCGCTACGCGACTTTTTGGTGCAGCGGAATAAAGGAAGATAATCATTGGTTCATTGGTTCATTGGTTCATTGGTTCATTGGTTCATTAAAGAAATTTTTAATTGAGGTAGATTGTTCGCGTTATTAAATAGTTGGTGGTTATGGGGTTTGGCAGCACTAAGTGTACCGCTGGTGATTCACTTATGGAACCTCAGGCAGGGCAAGGTGCTCAAAGTAGGGAGTATTGCCCTGATTGCAGCCGCATCAAAAAAAAGCAGCCGCAGTTTTAAGCTGACTGATGTATGGCTTTTAATCATCCGCTGCGCTTTGCTGGCTGTTATTGCGCTGCTGCTGGCTCAGCCTATATGGCAAAAACACGTAGCTGCAACTAAAAGCAAAGGATGGGTATTGATACCGAAAGGAAACATAGCTGAAGTGTACAAAAAATTCGGCTCCCAATTAGACTCCCTACGCAAAGCCGGCTTTGAACTGCACGATTTTGATAGAGATTTTAAGCTGATTGATTCTGTACAACTTAAGGGCTTACTAAACACAAAAAATCAACCACACGTAGCTCAGATAAGCGACTATTGGCTGCTGCTGAACCGGCTGAATACTTTATTCAACCCCACAACACCTGTTTACCTGTTTACCACCGCCCAGCTTAAACATTTTAACGGCACAAAGCCGGCAGTAGCTTTAAACCTGCACTGGCAAACCTATCGCCCTGCAGATTCTGTAAGTACCTGGATTGAACAGACCTGGCTTACCCCTGGTAATAACATCAGGGTAGTAAAAGGCACCAGTAACCCGGCGGCAATTACTTATACCTACTACAACATCAAAAACGAGCCGACGGCTAACTCCCTTTTCGAGGTATTTGCCAACGGCGGCTCATTACAGGTTAAGCTCAAAAACGACACTGCAAAAGCCACAACCATTGATACCGGCATACAGCGTTATGCCGTTTACACAGATGTAAACACAGCAGATGCAAATTATGTAAAAGCTGCCTTACAAAGCATTACACAATTTACTCAGCACAAAGCTGTGGTGCAGCAATTCAACAGCGCAAACGCT
The DNA here is from genome assembly GCF_054783355.1 of Mucilaginibacter koreensis. Lineage (NCBI taxonomy): Bacteria > Pseudomonadati > Bacteroidota > Sphingobacteriia > Sphingobacteriales > Sphingobacteriaceae > Mucilaginibacter > Mucilaginibacter koreensis. The sequence continues at coordinate 1,954,502 of NZ_BAAGQS010000001.1, forward strand.
ATCCCCGGCAATGCAACATGGGTATTCTGGCTATCAGTTAAACCTGTGCCTGCGGCCTTACTGCAAAGAACAAAACACCTGTTTTTCTACGCACCGGGTAAACCACATACCGTTAATTCCTGGCTTAATCTCGCACCGCAAAACACAATAGCCGACCAAGGCCCTGTTATTGAACTATATCAAACCATTGTACCGCCAAAAAACAGCGGCATACCCTTATGGACGGACGGATATGGCAAGCCGGTACTCAGCCAGCTTCGAAGCCAGCAAACAGATATATACAAATTTTACAGCCGCTTCAATCCCTCCTGGAACGATTTGGCTTGGAATGATCAGTTTCCGAAGCTGTTGTTCAAATTAATTACACCGTCAACTGAAACCAACAAGCTACATGATCACCGTATTATTAATCGTGAGCAGATGATGCCGCTGGGTGGCAGAAGCACCTACAGTGCATCATCAGTTGTAATCCGGCAAACCGATTTACGATTGATTTTCTGGTTATTGGCAGCAGCATTATTTCTAATAGAGCGTTTGCTAACTCATCGCAAAAAAAACCTTGCATCCAATGGCTGAGCAACAAGGGATACTTATTATTCACCAACTGCGCAGGCACTGGATGATTTACCAGTTGCTGATTCATAGCCTCATGGCTCTGTCCATAGCTTTGTTATCAGGCCATATTTTACATGCTACAGCGGGTTTGTCTTTTGCATGGATAGCTGCCTTCTTTATTCTCATTTTAGGTGGATTAATTATATGGCGTAATCCCTGGGAGATTACTGAAGCAACCGTTACGCGCTTTTTGAACCAACAGTACCCGGAGCTGGAGGAAAGCAGTCATTTATTACTGCAACCGCAGCAACAGCTTAATTTATTAGCGCAATTGCAGTGGCACAAGGTTGCTCATGCCCTGCAAGTTCTGCCTGTTACCTCTACCCCGTTTAAACGGCAGCTCAGGGTTGCTATAATCACTTTTGTAGGTTGTGTTATTTTGAGTTTGATAACAGCTCATTTGCCATTTAAACAAAGCAGTACCGAGGCAATGAATACAACTGTGCTGACCTCTCGCCAATTGCCCAAGGAGCATATACTATCACAAATTAACGCTGTTCATATTACCATCATCCCTCCGGCTTATACACTTAAAGCAACCCGAAGGCAAGACCGGTTTTCACTGAATGTGGAAGATGGCGCTGCTGTAAACTGGCAGATAACCACGAATGTTAAGGTGAACAAAATAGCGCTTCTGCTCAATGGAAAAACCCGTTTTTTGCTGGGTTCCAACAATCAAAAAATTTGGACTGCCCATACTATCTTTACTGCTCCCGGCTTTTATCAGGTCAGTATAGACGGTAAACTGTCTGATTTATATCCTGTTCAAATAATTAAAGATGCGCCGCCGGTCATCCACATAAAAACGCCCAAGCAGTACACCTACATTGATGCCGGCGAAACGCCCAAAGTACTGATGACGGCCCAGGTGAGCGATGACTATGGTATTGTTGCGGCCATGCTGGTAGCTACCGTAGCCAAAGGCAGCGGTGAAGCGGTAAAATTCAAAGAATACCGCATGCCTTTCGCTATGGCATCCAACAAACACCAAACACAATACAACTTGCAAAAACTGTTCGATCTACCCACCCTGGAGATGGAACCGGGCGACGAACTGTACTTCTATCTGCAGGCTCAAGATAACCACCGGCAACATGCCCGTACTGATGTATACAAAGTTACTTTGCAAGATACCGCACAACTGTTAAGCATGGATGGCCTGGTAGCCGGCAGCACCCTGAAGCCTGAATTTTTCCGCAGCGAACGGCAAATTATTTTAGATACCGAGGGTTTATTAAAAGCCAAAGACAGTATTAGTACCGCTGAGTTCAATACCCGCTGCAACGATATTGCCACCGACCAAAAACTGCTGCGCCTGCGCTACGGTAAGTTTTTGGGCGAGGAAGATGAGGGCAAAATCGGAGAAGCAGAGGGTAGCGATTTAGGCGCCGCCGAAAACTTTAGCAATGCCGCTAAAATTATGGATGCCTATACCGACAAGCACGATAATGCCGAAGATGCCACCTTTTTTGAACCGGCCATTAAAGCGCAGCTGAAAGCTACATTAAATGAAATGTGGCGTGCCGAGTTGCAACTTCGTTTATATAAACCCAACGCTGCCTTACCTTATGAGTATAAAGCCTTACGTCTGCTAAAGGATTTACAACAAAAATCGCGCGCTTACGTGGTGAAAACCAACTATAATCCCCCACCATTAAAGTTTGAAAAACGCCTGAGCGGCGATTTATCCAAAGTAAACAACCCAATTAGCCAGCAGCAGGGCAAGCCAGTGGTTAACCCAGCCGCAGGTTTGCTGCAAGCAGCAGCGGTATTGGCACAAGCTCACCAACAACCTTCATTGGGCAGTTCGGGTAAGCAGGCATTACAACGCATAGTACCCCAAATCAACAACTTTGCAGCACGCAACGGCAATTCTTTAAGCGCCGTTAATACTTTACGTCGTTTATTAACAACTCGAAAAGCCAGCTTAACCGACCTTAACCAGGTAGAGGCAATCATTCAAAAAATGCTCCCGCAAGCCAAAACTCTTCCTTCTGCTTCAGCAGCAACGCCTGACATGGGCCTGAGCCAAAGCTATTACCGAAACCTCAACCGTTACAACAGATAATACAACATGCAGCAAACCACACTCATCATTCTTATCTGCATTGTACTTGCCGCTGTTGGGGTTTGGGCAGCTTGGGTGCGCCCGTCAAAAGCACATCTGTTATGGCGTATACTGTCAACCATCACTGCCGTGATCGCCTTTGGCTGTTTAGTGTTGCCCGTTAAATATTCTACTACTTTGGTTAAAAATGAGCAGCACGAAGCCATACTGCTAACAGATGGTTTCGAAAAAGACAGCTTAAAAACTCTTGCGAATTTGCCTCTTTATACACTTGACTCTAACATTCACCCCTCTTTTAAAACTCAATACCTTCCTGATGTTGCGGCGCTGAATGAGTTACAGCCTAAAATCACCACGCTTCATGTTTTAGGTTCAGGCCTGAGCCAAGAGCAATTGAAACAAATAGCTCCCTTAGCAATCACTTTTCGCCCTTCCTCACTAACAGGCATGCTGGCGGTTAACCATACTGCACAACTGCATAGCGGGCAACGCCTTCGAGTTCAGGGCCAGTACAGCAACACGTCTGGCAGGCCGGTGAAGTTGATGCTTAAAGGCTCAGGCACTGTTTTAGATTCAGCTACCTTGCCTGCAAACCGGTCATCGGCATTCAATTTAAATACTATCCCGAAAGCAACCGGCCGGAACGTGTACCAACTACTGGCTATCCAAAATGAAGATACTTTACAAAGCTTGCCATTACCTGTCACCGTTACTCAGGCACAACCGCTTAAAGTACTGCTGCTATCCGCCACGCCCGATTTTGAGAATAAGTTTTTAAAAAACTGGCTGATCCAAAATGGGTATGCTGCCGCCATCCGTTCATCTATTACCAAGGGCAAAACCAGTGTGGAGTTTGTTAATATGGCTCAACTGCCTTTGGATAAGCTTACCCCTGCCAACCTCAACAAATTTGATGTAGTTACTGCTGATGCCGCTTCCTTAAAAGCTTTATTACCGGCAGAAAACGCAGCCTTATATCAAGAGGTCACACAAAAAGGTTTGGGCTTAATTATTAGGGCCGATAGCAGCAAGGCGGGTTCCGGTTGGATGCAAAGCGGCTTTTCAGTTTCTGTGCCGCCATCTGAAAAGCAACTGACTACGAAGCTAATTTTAACCGGTGACCAGTTTTCTGCATCAGCGGTTAATATCAATCCGGTTTACATCCACCCTGCGTCCACAGTGCAAACTGTGGTTACTGATGCGCAGCAACGTATTTTGGCTGCCTGTAAACTGGCTGGCAATGGCAAAGTGTTGCTCACTACGCTTACCCAAACCTTTACCTGGGCGCTGTCTGGCAATGCAAAAGATTATGCCACGGTGTGGACTGCCCTGTTTAACAAAGCTGCCCGTAAGAAAGCAGCCGCCGAGCAGTGGTTTCTCAATTCAGCACTGCCTGCCGAAAACGCGCCGGTAAATATTACCGTACAAAGCGGCGCAGCAGGAACATTGCAGGTTAATCAAGCCATTGTTCCTTCAACGCAGCAGGCACTACTTCCATTTGAACATACGGTTACTTACTGGCCTCAAAGTTCAGGATGGCAAAAGGCAATTCATAATAATTCAACTTTTTATTGGTTTGCAGCCTCAAAAGGCACCTGGCAGCACTTGCAAAATCAGCAAAATACAAAGGCAACACTGCTATATGCCCAATATCATCGGCCTTATGCCCCTGTAACAAAAAAAATGCAACAAATAATTAGGATTGAAGTACCTAAATTCTATTTTTATGTGCTGCTATTGTTAGCGTTAACCTATTTGTGGGCCGAAAGCCGCTGGTTCAGCTCATAATTTAAACTGAATTAAACTAAAACTATATCAATTCACCAAAAGGAGAATCACTTTGAAAAGAAGAGACTTTATTTACCTCTCGGGCATGAGTGCCGGCGCCATGATGCTGGCCCGTATGCAGGCCGCAGGTCAGCCCATTGAGCAGGAAATGGCCTTGCACAACCCCATTGATGCCCGCGCCAAAAAAGAATTGGCCGACATCGCCCTGAACGCCGCCAAATCCAAAGGGGCTACCTACGCCGATGTGCGTATTGGCCGGTATTTGAACCAGGCCGTTATTACCCGCGAAAACCGGGTACAAAATGTAGCCAATACCGAGTCGTTCGGTGTGGGTATACGTGTAATTGCCAATGGCTGCTGGGGTTTTGCCGCTACCAATGATGTTACCCGCGCCGGCATGGCTAAAACTGCCGAACGTGCGGTAGCCGTGGCTAAAGCCAATGCTAAACTGGGCGGCGCACCTGTGCAGTTGGCCCCGCAAAAAGGTTATGGCGAAGTGAGCTGGAAAACACCAATGGAGCGTAACTCTTTTGAAGTTCCGATTAAAGAGAAAGTAGACCTTTTGCTGAGTTGTAACGCTGCGGCTATGGCCGGAGGCGCAAACTTTGTGAATTCCAGTATCTTCTCGGTGAACGAGCAAAAATATTTTGCCTCTACAGATGGCTCTTATATTGATCAGGATATTCATCGCATCTTCCCTAACTTCGGGGTAACCAAGATTGACCCTACCCTGGGCGATTTTGAAACCCGCGGCTCGCTGGCTTCGCCACGCGGTATGGGCTATGAGTATTTGATGCCGAAGGCAGACCAGAAAGTAACCGGCGTAGTTACCCGTTACAAAGACCGGTACGATATGCTGGAAGACATTAAAGCAGCTACTGAAAATGCCAAACAAAAATTAAGTGCCAAATCGGTTGAACCGGGCAAGTATGACCTGGTATTAGATCCGTCGCACTTATGGTTAACCATCCACGAATCGGTAGGCCACCCTACGGAGTTGGACCGTGTATTAGGTTACGAAGCTAACTTTGCAGGTACCAGCTTCCTGACACTGGACAAATGGAAATCCGGCAAATTCAACTTTGGCAGTAAACATGTAAATGTAGTTGGTGATAAGTTGCAGCCTGGTTCGTTAGGCGCCGTAGGTTATGATGACGAAGGCGTAAAAACAGGCCAGTGGGATATTATTAAAGATGGTGTATTGGTGAACTACCAGGCCACTCGCGACCAAGCCCATGTCATCGGCCTCGACCATTCACAAGGCTGCTGCTATGCCGATAGCTGGAATTCAGTTCAGTTTCAGCGGATGCCAAATGTGAGCCTTCAGCCAGGCAAAACCCCATTGAGCGTTGAAAACATGATTAAAAATGTTGAAAAAGGCATTTATATCATTGGCGATGGTTCCTTTTCTATTGATCAGCAACGCTACAACTTCCAGTTTGGCGGCCAGCTGTTTTATAAAATTGAGAACGGCAAAATTGCCGGTATGCTGAACGATGTAGCTTATCAGGCCAACACACAGGAATTCTGGAACTCTTGCGCCGCCGTATGTGATGCCAGCGACTACCGCCTGGGCGGATCATTCAGCGATGGTAAAGGCCAGCCGCAGCAGGTAAGCGCTGTATCGCACGGTTCATCTACTGCATTATTTAAAGGAGTAAACGTAATTAACACTAAACGAAAAATCGGATAACCTACTATATGCCAATACTTAGCAAAGAAGAAGCACAGGCTTTATTAAAGAAAGTGCTTAGTTATTCAAAAGCCGATGAATGCGAGGTGAGCGTAAGCGGCCGCGATGGCGGTAACATCCGTACGGCACTCAACGCCGTATCCACCGCCGGCGATACCAGCACCAGCGGATTGGCCGTTAGCTCTACCTTCGGTAAAAAAACAGGCACTGCTACCATCAATGAGTTTGATGATGCCTCACTGGAAAAAGTAGTACGCCGCGCCGAAGAACTGGCACAATTAGCGCCGGAAAACCCGGAGCACATGCCGCTGTTAGGCCCGCGTGATTTCAAAGAATCTATTACTTTCAATGCAGATACTGCCGCCATGACGCCCGAAAGCCGGGCCGATTTGATGGCCAAAAGTTTGGAAGTAACCAAAGCTGCCGGCTTAACTGCAGCCGGTTTCCTGGAAAACTCATCAGGCTATGTAGCTGTAGCCAACTCTAAAGGGTTATTCGCCTACAACAAATCATCAGATGTTACCTTTTCGGTAACTACACGTAACCAAGCCGGTACGGCATCAGGCTACGCCGCACGCGGTTTTACCGATGTTAAAAAGCTGGACACTTACGCAGCTACCAAAATTGCAGCACAGAAAGCCATTAGTTCGGTAGGCGCCAAAGCCATGGAACCCGGCAAGTACACTGTAATTTTAGAGCCTACTGCCGCTGCTTACATGATGGAAAACATGTTCCGCTTCGATGCGCGCAGCGCAGACGAAGGCCGCAGCTTTTTGAGTAAAAAAGGCGGTGGTACACGCTTAGGTGAACAGCTAATGGATGAGAAAGTGAACATTTATTCTGATCCTTTCAACACCGAATTACCCGGCAGCACCTGGAATGGCGATGGGTTACCCTTAGAGAAAATTTACTGGATACAAAACGGCATGGTGAAAAACCTGAGCTACTCGCGCTATTGGGCACAAAAGAAAGGGGTTGAACCCGTACCCGGCCCAAGCAACATCATTATGGATGGTGGCAATAGTAGCATTGAGGAGATGATCAAAAGCACCGAGCGCGGCATTTTGGTGTCTCGCCTGTGGTATATCCGTATGGTTGACCCTAAATCTTTACTGTTAACCGGCCTTACCCGCGATGGTACATTTTACATTGAGAACGGCAAAATCAAGCATCCGGTGAAAAATTTCAGGTTTAATGAAAGTCCGGTCATTATGCTGAACAACGTAGAAGCACTGGGCAAGCCCGAACGTGCCATCAGCGTGGAAAGCTACCGCAGCTACCTCATCCCACCAATGAAAATCAGGGACTTTACCTTTAGTTCATTGTCTGACGCAGTTTAAAATTTACAACTATATTTAAAAGCCATCTTTCGGGATGGCTTTTTTGCTTTTGTGTAAAGGTTTGTCATTGCGAGGAACGAAGCAATCCCATCGCATACAGGGCGAAGATGCACGGTTACGAGATTGCTTCGTTCCTCGCAATGACAAAACTTTAGAATCTTAACATCATTTAACATTTTCTATTCTTCCAAGCAACAGGCATATCACTATCTTCAACCATGATTCGTTATGGCCTTATCATCTGCTGCTTTTTATTCCTCTGCCTACACGCACATGCCCAAGTTTTGGTTAAAGGCAAAGTGATGGAAAATCAAACCCGTATACCCTTAGCCGGTGTGCGGGTAGAAAACCTGACTACCAAACAAAGTACATTAACCGATAACAAAGGCCTGTTCAGTATTAAAGCCGAAAAGAACCAGCTACTCACCTTTAAAGTGTTCTCCTACGAGCCTGACACCATATTGATTACCGGTTACCTGATGCTGGAGGTCTACCTTAGCCTGCAAACGCATATTCTCCAGAAAAACGTAAATGTAACTACTGCTCAGGGGCCGGGTTCCTTTGCCGTATATGACCCTTTGTACCACGGGCAAACCGTAACTTACCAAACTGATGCCAGCGGACGCCCTAAAGGTGGCGTAGTTTTTCGTTTCTGGTACTGGAAAAAAGATGAACGCCGCAAAAAACGCAACGAGCGTCGGGAAGAAGAAGGGCGCTTAAATGCACAGATTGATACGGTATTTACATCTGCCCATCTGTCTAAATATCTTACTTTAAATGCAACAGAAATGAGCCGGTTTATTCAGCTTTATAAACCTACCACGACCGTTTATTTTGACAATGATTTCAACCTGCTGAGTTACCTGCAAGGCTGCGTTAAAAAATTTAATCAGCTACCGCCTGAACAGCGCAACCGGCTGGATACCTTAAAGCTTCAGTAAAAATCATTCTATATTAGTTTTCTGCAAAACTCTGCTCTTGTGCTTAGGTTTAATCAACACCGGGGCAATACCGCACCGGCTTCATCAAATTTTATACTATGGGATTTGACCAATATCACGAACCGGCGCATGAGCTGCCGGAGGAAACCCGAACTTTTGCCCGCATGATTGCCTCACTTGGTGAGGAAGCAGAAGCCATTAACTGGTACGAACAGCGTATTGCAGTAGAAAAGAACGAGCAGGCAAAAGCTATTATGCAAAATGCACAAAAAGAAGAATTCAAGCATTTTGGCATGGACCTGGAATTTCTACTCCGCCAAAAGCCTATGTGGCGCGATACCATTAAAGAAATATTATTTAAAGAAGGAGACATTGTAGAACTGGGTGAAAAAGGCGAAGAAGCCACCGAGTAACCTGTCCTTATAATTCACTTATTATAAAAAGTACTTTCCTGAAATGCTTATCTTGGTAAACCAATATTTTCACATTGAAAAGGAAAGACTTTTTATACCTCAGCGGCCTGGGCATCAGCAGCGCCATGTTCAGCAGGTTTACCGCCAATGGTAATCCTATACATCCCGAAGATGCACTCAAAACTGTTGATACCGCCTTTAAAAAAGCTTTGGCTGATGTAGCGCTCAATACCGCTAAATCAAAAGGCGCTACTTATGCCGATGTACGCATTGGCCGCTACCTCAACCAATCCATCATCACCCGTGAGCATCAGGTAGAAAATGTATCTAATACCGAATCATATGGTGTGGGTATACGCGTGTTGGCAAATGGTTGCTGGGGTTTTGCGGCTACCAACAATGTCACCAAAGAAGGAATGGCTAAAACTGCCGAACGCGCTGTTGCTGTGGCTAAAGCCAATGCCAAGCTGGGCGGCGCACCTGTGCAGTTGGCCCCGCAAAAGGGCTACGGTGAAGTAAGCTGGAAAACGCCCATCCTGCAAAACGCTTTTGAAGTACCCTTGAAGCAAAAAGTGGATTTATTATTAAACGCCAATGCCGAAGCATTAAAAGGCGGTGCCACTTTTATTAATAACTCGCTGTTTGTTATTAACGAAAAAAAGTATTTCGCCTCAACCGAAGGTTCATATATTGACCAGGATGTACATTGCATCTGGCCTTCGTTCACCATCACCAAAACAGATGGAAAAGGCGGCCGCTTTGAAACCAGAAATTCGCTGAGTTCTCCTATGGGCTTAGGTTTTGAATACCTGATTCCGGATGAGAAAGAGAAGATACAGGGCATTTTCCCACTGTACCGTAACCGTTATGATATGCTGGAAGATGTACGCATTGGTACTGCCCATTTGGATGAAAAGCTGAAAGCCAAGCCATTGGAGCCAGGCAAGTACGACTTGGTACTCGACCCTACTAACCTTTTCCTTACCATCCACGAATCGGTAGGCCACCCTACGGAGTTGGACCGTGTATTAGGTTACGAAACTAACTTTGCAGGTACCAGCTTCCTGACATTGGACAAATGGAAATCCGGCAAATTCAACTTCGGCAGCCCGATTGTTAATTTTACCGGGGATAAACTACAGCCCGGCTCGTTGGGGGCCGTAGGCTATGACGACGAAGGTGTAAAAACCGGCCAGTGGGATATTATTAAAAACGGCACCTTAGTCAATTATCAAACCACGCGTGACCAGGCACACATTCTCGGTTTAAACGCCTCGCAAGGTTGCTGCTATGCCGACAGCTGGGATTCGGTTCAGTTTCAGCGGATGCCGAACGTAAGCCTTCAGCCTGGTAAAACGGCTTTGAAAACTGCAGAGATGATCAAAGGTATTGAGAAAGGTTTGTACATGTTTGGCCGTAACTCCTACTCTATCGACCAGCAGCGGTATAATTTTCAGTTCAGCAGTCAGCTGTGTTATGAAATTAAGGACGGTAAGATTGCCGGTATGGTTAGTGACGCCGCTTATCAGGCCAACACCCAGGAGTTCTGGAACTCCTGCAGTGCCATTTGCGATGCCGGTGATTATCGAATGGGCGGATCCTTCTTCGACGGTAAAGGTCAGCCCCAGCAGGTGAGCGCTGTTTCACATGGCTGCGCTACTACTAAATTTGATAAAGTGAACGTGATTAATACCGGGAAGCGGTTGGGATAGATAAACTTATTGTTAAGTAAAAAACGTCATTGCGAACTACGAAGCAATCTCTCTGCACCTGAATAAGGTCGCTCGTACAGAGATTGCTTCGTTCCTCGCAATGACTTGCTGGAGGAGCAAACAGTACTTATTTATTAATACCTGTTCACATTAAAATCAGATATACCACCACTAAAATGGATATACATTTTGTTAGGCGCAGAACTGAAGTTGGCCGTTTCATAACGGTTGTTGCCCACTTTGTTAAATCCATTGATGTTGGTATCTGATAAGCCGCTGCTGGTAATTACCTGGCATGCCGCGCCTGTGGGTACACTAATATTGATGTCAGATACCCCTGTAGAAATATTTACGTGCGTTTCTGCCAATGGCATACCCATTTTTATGGTATAGTCGGTTGCCCCACCGCTTAATTTCAGATTACGGATTTTAAACTTCGATAAATCGAATTTTAACTCATCGGCACCGCCTTTGATGTCAATATCCCAAAGGGGCCTGCTGTTTAGCTTTACCGCAGCGCTGTTAGAATTATCTGAACCGAAATTCCAGTTTTTACCTTTCATGTGTAAATTGATTACAGCAGTAGAATCGGTTAATCTTTGATTAAAAACATACCTGCCATTGTATTCGTGCGTTTGTGCGCTCATCAGTTCGCTGGTGGTATCATTTAACGTATAACTGGTGGCTGCGCCCTGTATGCTTAATGAAGCCACTTTTACCTTAGGCTCCCAGGGCTGGCTGTAAGTGTTAGTGCTGCCTTTTATTCCTCTGCGGGTGTCGTTGTCATTATCGTTATCGTCGCTGTCATCATCGTTATGATAATTATAACGGAACCAGCCGCCGCGCTCATAACGGTTACCGAAATCGCCGAAGAAAATTAAACCGAGGCAAAACACCGCTACCACCACACGTACTGCTGTTGCCCAAGGTGCACGGTTATGGCTCAGTAGCAAATTCACCCCTCCTATTACTAGAAACAACGGCCACAGGTACATAAAATTTTGCCAGTGAAAATGCAGTACGCCCAAACGGTTGAGTAAAAAGGCCAGACCGATAAATACCAATATCAGGCCGGGAACTAATCTGTTACGATTCATGATAAGTTAAATTTTAGGTGAGTTGTCGTTAAATGGATTGTTTTTTACAGGAGCGCTGTGGCGTGAGCTGAAAACAAACACCAGGCCCACTACAATAAATAATACAGGCCAGAAATAATCAAAATCAAAGTGGTAAATAATATTAAACTGATCAAGCAAGAACATTACCCCTACCAGGATTAATGCCAGGCCGCCAATGTATCTGCCTGTTGATGGCTTACGGCTATACTCTGGCGCATAGCCTGCGGTGCCTTCAGGCTGCACCATATAATCTACCCCGGGAACGCCATTTACACCATAAGGGCGCTTAGGCAGTACAATCCACATCACTATATATAATAAAAAGCCTGCGCCATGTCCAAACACAAAGCTTAATAAAAACAGTACCCTGATGATGGAAACATCGGTGTTGAGATATTCAGCCAGGCCGGCGCAAACGCCGCCAATGGTTTTATGCTGTTCATCCCGGTATAATCTCTTGTTCATGATGATAATTTTTAAGTGGTTAGTAATTTCTTAAAGCTGACCAAAAACAGGCTTGATAATTAATTGCTCCGGGTTAGCCCCTGCGCTCATCAGGTAACAGCTGATGATGGCCGATGCTACATCCTCGGGCTGCACGAAACGCTGCTGATCCACCGTTGTGCCTTCCCATGATGAAGTAAAGGTTGAGCCGGGTAAAACCGCGGTTACTTTTATTCCGTATGCCTGCATTTCTAATCGCATTATATCATTAAGACTCAGCTGTGCTGCCTTTGTTACAGAATAACTTCCGGCATTTACAACCGGGCCGGTAGCCGCTGCCGAGCAAATGTTAAACACATGCCCCCAGCGCGCCTGCATCATCTTGGGCCCAAAATACCGGTACAAATGATAGCCCGACAGCAAATTAGTATCTAATTGCTGCTGCAGAGTATCTTCCTTATCTTCCAATATACTATTGGGTATAAACTGCCCTACATTGTTCACCAGCACCTGTATACTACCCAGCGCCTGCTCGGCCTGGCGGGCAAAATCAAGCAGTTCGGCCTTATCACTACAATTAGTTACGTGACTGAAAATTGTGCATTGCGGATAACTTTGCTGCAATTCTTGTTTAAACTGCTGCAATTCTTTATCATTACGAGAACAAATTGCCACGTTCAATCCTTGTTTAGCAAATGCAATCGCAATTGCCCTGCCTATGCCCTTGGTGGCTCCTGTAATTAAGGCGTTTTCCATAGCAGGTAAATATAGCAATCTGCAAATGCTTACAATTAAAATGTATTTTTAACCCAAATTTTTACAGCTACTTATGTTCGCAAGTTTAGGCAGGTATATATTGCTCTTACGCCTTAGTTTTAAGCGCCCCGAAAAATTTGTTGTGTACTGGAATGAGGTGATGCGCGAAATGGTGTCCATCGGCATTGGCTCGCTGGGTATCATCAGCATCATTTCGGTATTTATTGGTGCAGTGGCTACCATTCAGGTAGCTTTCCAGTTATCAAGTCCGCTGGTGCCCCGCAGTATTGCAGGCAGCATCGCGCGCGATTCTACCATACTGGAGTTCAGTCCTACCATTTCATCACTGGTATTGGCCGGCCGTGTAGGCTCAAGCATTGCTTCGCAGATTGGTACCATGCGTGTAACCGAACAAATTGATGCCCTCGAGATCATGGGTGTAAATGCACCGGGCTATTTAATTGCCCCAAAAGTAATTTCGGGGATGATTATGGTACCCATACTGGTCATCATTTCTATCGCCTTGGGTATCATTGGCGGTTACATTGCCACTGCCACATCAGGTGACATCACCCCTGCCGATTATATTGCCGGTTTGCATGATGGCTTTATGCCCATCACCATTCAGGTAGCCATGGTTAAGGCTTTAGCTTTTGGTTTCATTATTACTTCAGTATGCGCATACCAGGGCTTCTACACATCGGGCGGTGCGCTCGAGGTAGGCCAGTCGGCCACCAGCGGTGTGGTATACAGCTGTATTGGAATTTTATTTGCAGATTTAGTAATTACCCGTTTAATGCTATGATAGAGATTAAGGATATTGAGAAAACATTTGGCGAAAACACGGTATTAAAAGGCATCAGCGCTAATTTTCAATCAGGCAAAAATAACCTGATTATTGGCGGCTCCGGCTCGGGTAAAACTACACTGCTCAAATGTATTGTAGGTTTGCACGAACCTACTAAAGGACAGGTTTTTTTCGATAAAGAAAATTTCACCGAAATGAATTTCGAGCAGCGCGTGCCTATCCGTACCCAAATTGGTATGCTGTTTCAAAACTCGGCTTTGTTTGATTCCATGACGGTGGAAGAAAACATTATGTTCCCGATGAATTTGTTTACCGATAAAACTAAAGAAGAAAAGCTGGAACGTGCCAACTTCTGTTTAAAGCGCGTTAACCTGGAAGGAAAAAACAAATTGTTTCCGGCTGAGCTTTCGGGTGGTATGAAAAAGCGGGTGGGCATTGCCCGGGCTATAGTAATGGACCCCAAATATTTATTTGTGGATGAGCCCAACTCCGGCCTTGACCCTAAAACTTCAGTACTGATTGACCAGTTGATTAACGAAATTACTCAAGAATACAACATCACCACCATTGTGGTAACACACGATATGAACTCAGTAATGGGCATTGGCGACCACATTTTGTTTTTACACCAAGGCAAAAAATGGTGGGAAGGTTCTAATAAAGAAATTGCCCACACCGATAACCCGGAACTGAACGATTTCATTTTTGCCAGCAAGTTTATGGAGGCGGCAAAAGATCAGTTATAAATTACTAATCATAAAAAAAGGCCCAGTTTGTACCGGGCCTTTTTTTATGATTAGTAACGACGATAATGTCTGTAATATGGGCGGTGATAACCATGGCGTACTACCCTGCGGGTTACCACTACTTCGTGGCGGCGTACGGGGCGGCGCACTACCACTACACGGCGCTGTATAGGGCGGTTCACTACAACGGTACGGTGATAAACAGGCCGGTCTACAACGGTTCTTACACGTACCTGAGCATTGGCATCAGCGCTCATTAAACCTACAGCTACTACAAGCGCAACAATTAATGATTTCAGAGTTTTCATAAGTCTAATTTTTATAAGTTAATACTAGTAAGCCTTATTCATGTGATGGCTTAGCCGCCGTCATCAATAATGCTTTTTATAACTTAAAGACTGGCCGTTTAAGCTCGGGTTTAACTGTAATAGCTAAGTTACAAAGCAGGCGTAAAACAGCTTACCTTATAAAGCATAACTACCGTTTCTTTTACCATAACCTAATTTTCAACTATCTTTGCCGGTAATGATTCAATTACTTACCCCAACGCACTGGAAAGATTACGAACTGATTGACTGCGGCAACTTTGAAAAATTAGAACGCTTTGGCAACGTTACCCTCATCAGGCCTGAGCCGCAGGCTGTCTGGAACAAATCGCTTCCGGAAGCCGAATGGCAGCGCCGGCACGACATCCGTTTTAAAGGCCGCTCGGCCACGGCGGGCGAATGGGTGAAGAAGAATCCGAAAGCATCAGACCGCTGGCATGTTACCTATCAGAACCCTGAAGCTGCAATTAAGTTCAGGTTAGGTTTAACCTCCTTTAAGCATGTGGGTATTTTCCCTGAGCAGGCCGTTAACTGGGACTATATTTCAGAAACAGTAAAACGTTTCCAAACGCCTGAACCGAAAGTGCTCAACTTATTTGCATATACTGGCGGAGCTTCGCTGATAGCCCGTGCCGCCGGGGCCGATACTACGCACGTAGATTCTATTAAACAGGTAGTCACCTGGGCCAATGATAACCAGGAACTATCAGGCCTTAATAACATCCGTTGGATGGTGGAGGATGCATTGAAATTTGTAAAACGCGAAATTAAACGCGGCAAAAAATATAATGGTATCATCCTCGATCCACCGGCTTACGGGCATGGCCCCAACGGCGAAAAGTGGAAACTGGAAGATCACATTACCGAAATGATGCAGGATGTAGTGCAATTGCTTGATGAAAAGGAACACTTTTTAATATTGAACACTTACTCGTTAGGCTTTTCTTCTGTGATTGTTGAAAATCTGATCAAAAGTTCATTCCCAAAGGCAGAAAACCTGGAAACGGGTGAGCTTTACTTGCAGGCTACTGCAGGGTGCAAGCTACCGCTGGGTGTGTTTGGTAAATTCAGGAAATTAAGCAAATAATCAGCTTTTCAGATTATAAAAGCCTTACCTCCAGTAATTAAGATCATATACCTTCACTATATGCGTGTAAAATTATTTTGGCTGGCCTGCTGCCTGTTACCCTTACATGTGATTGCCCAAAATCACTATGATGTACTCATCAGGAATGGTAAGATAGTAGACGGTACCGGCAACCCCTGGTTTTACGGCGATATAGGCATTGTTAAAAATAAGATTGCTGCTATTGGTAATCTGTCTGGCAGTAAGGCTACGCAAACTATTGATGCGACTGGGTTAATTGTTGCCCCCGGTTTTATTGATGTTCATACCCACATTGAAGGAGATGAAAAACGCACACCCACTGCCGATAATTTTATTTATGATGGCGTAACCACCGTTATTACCGGCAACTGCGGCGAATCAAACGTAAATATCAAAGCTTACCTGCATTTTCTGGATAGCTTAAAATTATCTGTTAACACTGCCACATTAGTAGGGCACAATGATGTGCGTAAGGCTGTACTGGGTGCCGCCGCCACAACACCCAACGACAGGCAACTACGGCAGATGACTGACCTGGTGGAACAAGCAATGCGCGATGGCGCTTTCGGCTTCTCCACAGGCTTAATTTATACGCCGGGCATCTACTCCAAAACGCCAGAGGTAGTCGCTTTAGCCAAAGCCGCGGCTAAATACCAGGGCATCTATACCTCGCACATGCGCAACGAAACGGATAAGATTTTCGATGCCATTAATGAGGCCATTGATATTGGTCGCCAGGCCCACATGCCGGTTGAGATTTCGCATTATAAAGTAGGCCGGCCCAACTGGGGCAGCTCTGCCCGGATGATTGCCATGGTGGAGGACGCCCGCAAAGAAGGCTTGGATGTAACTGTTGACCAGTACCCTTACACCGCCAGCAGCACGGTACTGAGCGTTTTACTGCCCGACTGGCTGCAGGACGGCGGACGAGATTCAGTCTTGAAACGCCTGGCCGATACCAGCATCCACCGCAAGGTAATTAATGAGATGATTACCGATATGCAGCGCCGCCAGTTGCCTCATTTTGATTATGCCGTAGTAGCCAATTGCTATGCTGATAAAAGCCTCAATGGTAAAAGCATTGCCCAGATCAATAAAGAACGCGGCTTACCTGCCACCATTCCTGATGAGATTGAAACCATCCTGTATATCATTAAACTGGGCGGCGCTGATATGGTGTTTCATGGTTTGAGTGAAGATGATGTGGAGCGGATTCTTGGCTATCCGCTTACCATGGTTGCCTCCGATTCGGGCATACGTTTGTTTGGTAAAGGTGTACCGCACCCGCGCGGCTATGGCAGCAATGCACGCGTACTGGCCCGCTATGTGCGCGAAAAGAACTTGATCCGCTTGGAGGATGCCATACGTAAAATGACTTCATTACCAGCACAAAAGTTCAGGCTGGAGGGTCGGGGATTGTTACAGCCGGGCATGTACGCCGATGTAGCAATTTTTGATGCCGACAAAGTAACCGACCAGTCTACGTTTGAGCACCCCCATGCTTATTCGGTCGGGTTTAAATATATTTTGGTAAACGGCAAACTAACTGTTAATAATTTTAAGCATATTGGTACCCGCAATGGCTCCGTATTGTACGGGCCAGGTTATCATCACCAGACACGATAAACATACCTATGAGGACTTTAAAATCCGTTTTTGTAACTACAGGGCTGCTATTAGGCTCGCTGGCCCTGTTTTCTAATTGTACAGAATCTACCAAAGCCGGCAAAACCGGTACCGGTAGCGATACCACTAAGAAAGCCGGCGATACCACCGCATCTGTTGCTGTAAAGGGCAATTATCCGCCGCTGGATAAAGCGAAGTACGACAGCCTGATGAAACGCCTGGCTAATGGCGATACCACCGGGCGCTGGCCTGTAAAAAATGCGCCCTACCCTGTGGATGGTGCTATTTTACCGTTTAAGCGCATTGTGGCTTTCTATGGTAACCTGTACTCTAAAAAAATGGGTATCTTAGGTGAGTTGCCACCAAACGAAATGCTGGCCAAATTAAAAACGGAAGTTAAAAACTGGGAACGTGCCGACCCAAAAACCCCGGTACAGCCTGCTTTGCACTATATTTGCGTAGTAGCACAGGGCGATGGCGGTAAAGATGGCAAGTACCGTTACCGCATGCCGTTTAAGCAAATTGACTCAGTACTGGTACTGGCAAAAAAATCTAACTCTATTGTATTCCTGGATGTGCAGGTGGCCCTGAGCAACATACGCGATGAACTGCCTTTGCTGGAGAAATACCTAGTAATGCCGCAGGTACATTTTGGTATGGATCCAGAATTCTCAATGAAAGATGGCACCAAACCTGGCCGTAAAATAGGAACTTATGATGCAGCTGATATCAACTATGTATCAGATTACTTATCAAACCTGGTGCGTAAAAATGGCCTGCCGCCTAAAATATTAATTGTACACCGTTTTACCCGTAAAATGGTAACCAATTATAAAAACATCAAACTGCACAAAGAAACTCAGATTGTAATGAACATGGATGGCTGGGGCGAACCTGAGTTAAAATTGGGTACTTATCGCAACCACATCTTCCCTGAACCAGTACAATTCACCGGTTTCAAACTGTTTTATAAAAACGATTTAAAGAAAGCACCTCACCACATGCTTACACCTGATGAAGTGTTGAAATACAAACCGGCACCAATTTATATTCAATACCAATAGTCCCCGGCTCCCTGAAGGAGGGAGAAATTAGGATGAAAGGAAAAAGGACAAAAGATAAGGAGTGTTATCCTTATCTTTTGTCCTTTATCTTTTTATCATTTGTTCAACTCCTGTTCCCCTTCAGGGCGTTATGGGGTCTTCTACTCAAAATACAAGCTAAACCCTATGCTATGTAAAAACAGCTTGTTGAGCGGTAAGGAATAGGGATGATTTTCAGCCACCAGAATATTACCAAAGGAGTTGGAAATTTTGATTTCGGGTGAAAGTTTAAAATATTCGAAATAAATATCCATACCAACCCCTACTTCGTAAGAACCAAAGCCACTCGCATTTTTCACCAGTTTGTCCAGCGGCCCGGCGTCGGCATCTTTGCGCCGCTGCGAGCCCAGCGAAGCCGTGTATTTAACGCCGCCCAGCAAGTAAGCCCGAATATCGCCCAGGCGGTCTGATTTTAATTTGAAGGAAAGAGGTAAATCTACCGAAGTGGTTTGCACTTGTTTGTCTATGTTCTGCGAAGCATTCTCATAGGTATAACTAAGGGTGCGGTCGGCAAATACCAGTGCGGGTGTAGTGCGCACCTCCAGGTGTTCGGTTAAACTGTAGCGGGTAATAAACCCAACGGCAAATCCCGGCGTGCCTTTTGAGCTGATGCTGTTGAGTGACGAGGTAATATACCGGCCAGTTTCGGCATCATAATACGGTAAGCGCCAGTTCGGATTTTTTACAATTTTAAAATCCTGGCTCACATACTGAAACATGAAACCGAAGCTGAGCTCATTTTGGTCAGCACCACCGCCCCATGCCGGTACGCGCCCCTGCGCCAGCACCAGCCGGCTGCATAAACAACATACCAACAACAGCAGTAACCGTTTACCCATACTTTATTTTACGCCTGTGTATATCGAACAGATACCAAACGTTAACATACGGCTTTTGGTATGCTGAAAGCCCACTTTATCCATCAAGGCTGTAAAACGCTTTCCATCCGGAAAGGCGGCTACCGACTCAGGCAGATAGCTGTAAGCCCGGCTATCTTTTGAAAACAGCTTACCGATGCCCGGCGTAATGTATTTAAAATAAAAATTGTACAACTGTTTAACCGGGAAAGCTTGCGGTTTAGAGAACTCCAGTACTACGGCCTTACCGCCCGGCTTTAATACCCGGTACATATCAGCTAAACCTTCTTCGAGGTTCTCAAAATTGCGTACACCGAAAGCCACTGTAAGAGCGTCAAACTCATTGTCAGTGAACGGGAGTTGCTCCGAGTCACCCAACTTAACACTGAAACGATCAGACAAGCCGCGCTTGGTTATTTTCTGCTCGGCAATATTGAGCATCCCGCGCGAAATATCTACCCCTGTGATCTGCCGTGGTTTTAAAATTTTCAACGCCTCAAAAGCAAAATCGCCTGTGCCGGTGGCTACATCTAAAATGTGCTGAGGCTTATCTTTTTTAAGCTCGTTAATGGCTTTTTTACGCCAGATAATATCGATACCCAGCGACATGAAATGGTTCAGGAAATCATAGGTCTTAGAAATGTTATTAAACATATCGGCTACCTGCTCTTTCTTGGTGGCTTGCTGGTTGTTATATGGAGTTACAGTTTTGTTCATGCGTGCGGCAAAGATAGGCATTTTATCACTCTTGCTTTAGCGGCCAGTACAGTGTAATATCACTGACTATTTTAAATACATGTTCAATATTGAAGCGCCTTCCTTAAGAGATTAAAACTGCCGTTAACATTTTTATTATACGGGCAATTAAACTCCCAATTGACAAAATCGTCGAAAAATTTTGATGCCAGTTATACCTTTTTATGACCAGCATCCGTACTAGTTCTAAAATTTAATTTAAGTAATAATAGCACTTGTTTAACTATTGCATGTGCTAAAGCAATTGAACTTATACCCTGATTAACATTAAAACAAAGTTTGATTAACAACAATGAAAAAAACATCCGTTCTCTCAGTTGCATTGATAGGCCTGGCTACCTTTACGGCGCAGGCTCAGCAACGAAAGTCGCCTCCCATGGCCCCGGTTGCACCCGTTAATACACCAGTTTACAATCACCAGCAAGGCATACAATTGAACGTGGGCACCCAAGGTATAGGCTTGGAATACCACTATGGTATTGTACCAAAACTGGCGCTGCGCGGCGGCGTAGATGTAGTACCGGTAGCCATAAAAAACGTATTTGAATTTTCTGACTTCAATTCTACCTCAGATTTGGACGCCCGCTTTACCAACATTCATATTCTCGCCGATTATACACCGTTTACTGGTGCAAAATGGTTCAGGCTGGTGGGTGGCTTAGCTTATTTTGCCAAAGCTAAAGGAACTTTAGATGTAAAACCTACCGATAGTTATAAGTACGGCGAGATACAACTCACCCCAGAACAGGTGGGCCAGGTAAAATTTACAGCTGACTGGCAGGGCGTAGCTCCATATGCGGGTTTAGGCTTCTTCCGTATGTTTCCGCAAAAAAAATTCAACGTCAATCTGGATCTGGGTACTTATTATTTGAAACAGCCTAAGGCGCACGTAAGCGGAACCGGTAGTTTACAAGGCAACAGTTCACAAACTGCCCAGTTCCAGGAAAATATTAAAGATTACCGCTGGCTGCCAGTGGTGCAAATTAACTTCAATTATAATCTCTAAACACTCAGCAACACCATGACATACTTAAAAAAAGGCATACTGGCCCTGCTGCTGATATTGCCCTTCGCCTGCAAAAACCCCACCGATAACTTAAAAATTGTAGTAGATACCAATATTATCAAATACACTGCACTGCTTCACATCACCGATTCGGCCGACCCGGGCAAAGCTCCGGCTAATACCACCATCACCATTGGCGGCAGTGCGGCCAGCAATATTTATGAAGCATCCGGCAAAAAGAATTTCACGGTAGTGAACGGTGTAATTACTATTGGTTTAGGGCCAGCGGCTTCACCTACGGCGGGCAACCCGTTAAGTTGCACAGTGCAAATCAGTGCACCGGGTTATACCACCACTACGCAAACAGTTACGTTTACAGCAGACCAAACGCAGCAAGTGATCAATATACCACTGGTTAAAACCGGTTCTACCGCTCCGGTGGTTATTCCACCACCTGCCCCTACAGTTAACCCCGATGTGTCTTTGGATTTTACCGGCACCTGCAGCAATAAACCCGATTTATTAATTAAGCCAAGCCTGTATGTATTCTATCGTGTAAATGGCTCGGGCGCAGCTTACCAATATTTAGGTTATATGGAATCTGGTAAAATTACCACCAAGGCATTGGCTTTAGGTAAAACTTACGATTTTCAGATTACCTACGGCGGGCAAAATTATGTAGTTACCCAACTCATACAGCAATCCGGCTACGCGCTTACCCTGGATATGGGAACGGCTTGTAACAATTTCTGATAAACTTTATGCTGTCATAAAAAGAAAAAGCACGGTATTATCCGTGCTTTTTCTTTTTATTCATTTTGGCTTTTTCGGTAGCCTTATAATTATAGGTTTTGGCATTGCTGGCTTTTTTCTCATGAAAAGCCTCGCCAACTGCAGGAGCTATATTTTTATGCTTTGAAGGTTTAGTTTCTTCATCGGCTGTCGCCTTTTTTTCTTTTTGAATCAGTAAATCTTCAGGCAACTCGATTACCGCCATCTTCTGCCCGCTGGTTTGTTCAATCTTTTTTACCTGAGCCAATTCCAAATCGGTAGCAAAGGTGAGGGCTAAAGTTTCTTCGTCTGCAGGCAGGCCGGCATTGATGACACGGTTTAAATAACCATCTGTAGTTTCCGGCAATTCGAAATGAATCAGGAAAGGAATATCCTGTAGTTCTGCAGCATTTACATCAGTACCGGTTACTATTAATATGCGTTGCGATGCATTTTTAAATTCTTCAACAGCGTTTAAGCCGGTTATTTCAAAAAACCATGAATTTAAGACGGCTACTTCACCTTTTAAGTGTAATTGCAAGGTTTGATAAATTTTCTCGGCTGTGGGGCGGGTATTTACAAACACTACGGCTTTGGTAAATACCTCCGCATCTTTCATAAAAAGTATGAGCAGATTAAGCTTGGTACCAAAGTTAGGCACATGATATAGTAGTTGCGGATGCAGGTTGAGCGCAACCTCACCTACTTCTTCAATCTCCACCAAGGCAGGTTGCTTCATATAGGGGTCAATCATCTTATGAAGTTTATCATGCATTACCGTGCTGAATACCAAACGCTGGCATTTAACCAGGGCGTTATTGAGTTCGGCTACCGGTAATTGCAGTCCTTGCTTCACAATCAGTTCGGCATCATCCATCACCAGCAGTTCTACCTTATTTAAGTTGAGCCCCAGTTTAAGGTAAATGGCACGGGCGCGGTCGGGCGTGGCTACCACAATATCAGCACCTTCTGCCATGGCATCCATTTGGGCCTCGGTACCGGGCGTGGCGTATAAACCCACTATAGAAATGGTTTTGTTATTATTCAGCAGTTTAAACTGAGCAATAACGGCTTCTACCCGTTCACGATCAGGCACCAACACCAAAGCGCGGGTAATGCCATCGGCAGTAAAAGTAAAACGATTCAATACCGCCAGCACATAGGTGGTAGTTTTGCCACAGCCTTCGGGGCCAATGGCTATTGTATCCTGACCGCCATTAATGCGTGAAAGTGTTTTCTGTTGTACTTCTTTAGGCGCAGCATATCCGGCATCGTTCAACGATAATAATAGTCCCTTCTTCAGCTTTAATTTTTCCGGCCACGCCATAACTTTGAGTTTTTACAATAAAAAGTACAAATTTAGGCTTTTTAGGTGGATTAAACGGTTACCTAAAGTGCTATAGTCAAATCATCATATGGTACTTAATCCAATTCGGCCAGTAAGCCGTCAATATCCAGCCTTCGGGTAAACATGGTGAGCTTGCCTGCTGCATCCAGCGGCCATTGATCACGCGGGCGGTCCCAGTAAAGTTCAACCCCATTCTGGTCGGGGTCATTTAGATATATGGCCTCAGATACGCCATGATCAGAGGCACCGGTGATATTCGGATATTTAGCATCGAGCAGTCGTTTTAAAATAGCTGCCAGATCTTTTCGCTCGGGGTACAGGATGGCCGTATGATATAAACCTACAGTGTGCTCAGGTGCAGGCCCCGCCCCCTTGCTGTGCCAGGTGTTTAAACCAATATGGTGATGATAGCCCCCGGCTGAAATAAATGCCGCCTGATCGCCATACATTATCACCAGTTCAAAACCTAATAGGCCACAATAAAAATCAATTGACCGTTGTAAATCGCTTACTTTTAAATGCACGTGCCCAATACGGGTTTGTGCAGGTATTTGATAATTTGACATCAATTACATGTTTAAACATCAAATATAAAGGGATTACTTGGTATCTTTGTACCATGATTGTAAAATCGGCCGAATTCATTTGCAGCAACACCAAAATATCGAAGCTGCCGCCGCCCATAAAGCCGGAGTATGCTTTTATTGGCCGCTCCAACGTGGGCAAATCATCATTGATCAATATGCTCACCGGTAAGAAAGGCCTGGCAAAAACTTCGCAAACGCCCGGAAAAACGCAGCTCATCAATCATTTTTATATTAATGATACCTGGTACCTGGTGGACTTACCGGGTTATGGCTATGCCCGCACCTCGAAAAGTAACAAAGAAAGCTGGGATAAATTTATCCGCACCTATCTGGATAAACGAGAAAGCCTGCAATGCGTGCTGGTGTTGATTGATAGCCGCCTGTCGCCCCAAAAAATTGATGTGGAGTTTTGCAACTGGCTGGGCGAAAAAGGCCTGTCTTTTGTATTGGTATTTACCAAAGCGGATAAGCAATCGGGCCTGAAGACAGAACAAAATGTGCAATTGTTTAAAAATGCGTTATTAGAAACATTTGAAGAAGTACCTGAGTGCTTCATCACCTCCTCAGAAAACCGCACCGGCCGCGACGAAGTGCTGAATTTTATTGATGGCGTGAACCAAAATTTTGTGATACCTGAGTTGGTACACACCCCTAACCCCTCTGGAGAGGGGAACTAATCATAACAATGAAAAAATATTTCTCATTAGTTACTTTCTCGCACACCATATTTGCCATGCCTTTTGCCTTTATTGGCTTTTTTCTGGCAGTGAGCACTACAAATCATCCTTTTGAGTGGCATAAGCTGCTACTAATGATATTGTGTATGGTATTTGCCCGAAATTCGGCTATGGCTTTTAACCGTTATCTCGACCGGGAAATTGATGCTAAAAACCCGCGCACCAAGGTACGTGATATTCCGGCAGGTCGTATTTCGCCCGGGGCAGCGCTTACTTTCACTATTGTAAATTGTCTGCTGTTTATAACCGCCACTTACTTTATCAATACCATTTGCTTTTATCTTGCTCCTTTGGCGCTGCTGATTGTATTGGGGTATAGCGCCACCAAACGCTTTACTGCCTTATGCCACATGGTACTGGGCCTAGGCCTGTCACTGGCACCTATAGGTGCTTATTTGGTAGTGGCCGGGCAGTTCAATGTATTACCGCTGCTCTACTCACTGGCGGTACTGTGCTGGGTGAGCGGTTTTGATATTATTTATGCCCTGCAAGATGAGGATTTTGACCGCAATGAGAAATTGCATTCCATTCCCACTTACCTGGGCAAAGTAAATGCCCTGAGGCTATCTACATTTCTGCATATTCTATCAGCACTGTTTGTTATATTACCTGTGTTTTTAACACAGGTAAGCTGGCCATACTATGCGGGCATATTGGTATTTTGCACTATGCTGGTGTATCAGCACCGCCTGGTGAAACCTGATGATTTGAGCCGGGTGAACTTTGCTTTTATGACCACCAACGGTATTGCCAGCGTGGTATTTGCCGTATGCTTTTTACTGGACAGGATATGGATACATCAAACCATCATATAGCGCATTACCGCAAAGCTTTAGAAAAATTTGTAACCTTTACAAATGAAGAATGGGCGCTGTTTGCCCACGGTCTTCGCTTTAAATGTTTAAATAAAAAGCAATGCTTTATTCAGGCTGGTGAAATCAGCAAAGCCGTGGGTTTTGTAATTTCTGGCTCAGTAAGGCTTTACCATATTAAAGACGGGGAACAAATTACCGGGTACTTTTGCCTCGAGGATGACTGGGTAAGTGCTTACAAAAGCTTTATTACGCAGCAGCCCAGCAATGTATATATTGAAGCACTGGAGGATACCCGGTTACTTACATTCTCCTACCAGCATTTACAGCAGTGTTACCAATCGCCGCAATTATGCTACAAAGCCGAACGCTTTGGCCGCCTGATTGCCGAATACTTGGTTTGTTGTTATGATGACCGGGTGAATTCCTTCGTTACCGAATCCCCGGAGGAGCGGTATCTTAAAATGTTGGCCACCGGCAAAAACATCATGCAACGCATCCCACAGCATTACATCGCTAATTATTTAGGTATTACCCCGGTATCGCTGTCACGCATCAGAAAGCGGATTATGGAAACCGTATAATCATGTATTCTATTCTCTTGGTTACTCGTTTTCTTATCTTAAGATAACGATTTGCCTGTTAGTGCAAAGCTACTTTTGTTTAACCAACATCAAAAAGCTATGCATACCATATTAGGCGCAGGCGGTCCGGCTGCAAATGCACTTACCCGCAACTTCATTCAAAACCATCAACCGGTACGCTTAGTTAGCCGCCGCCCGGTAAACATTGATGCCCCGAATGTGAGCTGGCAAAAAGCCGACTTGCTCAATTACACCGAACTTCGGCAGGCAGCAAAAGGTTCATCGGTAATTTACCTATGCGCCGGATTAACTTATGATAAAGATATCTGGCAGCAACAATGGCCGGTGATTATGCAAAATGTAATCAACGTAGCCAAAGAAAACCAGGCACGACTGATTTTCTTTGACAATATTTATATGTACGGCCTGGTGAATGGCCCGATGACAGAGAGCACCCCTTACAACCCTATCAGCGTGAAGGGAGAGATAAGGGCTAAAATTGCCAATACATTAATGGATGAAGTAAAAGCCGGAAACCTGCACGCTACTATAGCCCGCGCACCCGATTTTTACGGAGCGGAAAGCTTAAACAGCTTCTTAGACAGCATGGTATTGGATAAATTTGCTAAAGGTCAGCGTGCACAATGGATGGGCAAAACCGATAAACTGCACAATTTCATCTACATCCCCGATGCCGGCAAAGCGGTATACCTGCTGGGGCAGCACCCTGAAGCCGACAACCAGATTTGGCATTTGCCCACTGCCGCTCCCATGACTGGCAAGCAATTTATCGAACTTGCAGCACAAATATTTAACGTTCCGGCTAAATATAATACGGTTAATAAGCTGATGCTGCGTGTGGCCGGATTGTTTAATAAAGTGATACAAGGCTCCGTAGAAATGTATTATCAGCAGGAATATAATTATATTTTTGATTCCAGCAAATTTGAAAAACACTTTAACTTTCAACCCACTTCGTACCGGCAGGGCATCACAGAATTGTCGGGCACACTTTTTAAACGATAAACCTTTACTTTAACATGATGTTGATTTAGCTAACTTAGCATTCTACAGTTATTACATAATCTATCATCATGATATCATCTAAAGAAAAAACATACATCCCTGCTAATCTCGAAGTTAAATGGGAAAACCTGGAACCACTGTATCAGGAACTAAGTAACCGCCCCATTAATTCGGTTACCGAGTTGGAACAGTGGCTGCGTGACCGCAGCGAACTGGAAGCCGCGTTGGAGGAAGATTTTGCCTGGCGCTACATCCGCATGACTTGCGATACGGCTAACGAAGATTTGCTACAGAAATTCCAATACTTCGCTACCGAGATAGAGCCTAAAATTGCGCCTTATAATAATGAGCTGAATAAAAAGCTGGTAGATAGCGAATACACCAATCAGTTAGATGAGCAAAAATACTTCATCTACCTGCGCAGCGTGAAAAAAGCATTAGAGCTGTTCCGCGAGGAAAACATCCCGGTACAAACCGAAATTCAGCTGGAACAACAGAAATACCAATCGGTTACGGGTGCCATGTCGGTACATATTGGCGATAAGGAGTTTACTTTGGAGCAGGCTGCTGCGATATTGAAAGATACCGACCGCAGCAAACGGCAGGAAGCCTGGGAGAAAATTACCGCCCGCCGCCTGCAAGACAAGCAAACCCTCAACGAATTATTCGACAAGCTGATGGTGCTGCGTCATAAAGTGGCGCTCAATGCAGAGTTTACCAACTTCAGGGACTATATGTTCCAGGCGCTGGGCCGCTTTGATTATACTCCGCAGGATTGCTACAACTTTCATGAAGCGATTGAGACGGAAGTAGTGCCCATTTTGCGCGAGCAAGCCGAAAAGCGCAAGGCTGCACTACAATTAGATGCCCTACGCCCCTGGGATACCGATGTGGATATTACCGGCAAAGCACCATTGAAGCCGTTCGCCAACGGCGAAGATTTGATTGACAAGTCCATCCAATGCTTTAATGCGATCAACCCCTACCTGGGCGAACGTTTGCAGGTGATGAAAGATAACGGTTTATTTGACGTGGAGAGCCGCAAAGGCAAAGCACCAGGAGGCTACAACTATCCGCTGGCTGAAACAGGCGCCCCGTTTATTTTTATGAACTCAGCTAATACCTTCCGTGATTTGACTACCATGGTACACGAAGGCGGCCACGCGGTGCATACCTTTTTAACAGCCGATTTAGAGCTGAACGACTTTAAGCACTGCCCTTCTGAAGTGGCCGAGTTGGCTTCTATGTCAATGGAGTTGATTTCTATGGATAAATGGAATGTGTATTTCAATAACGAGGAGGAATTGAAACGCGCTAAGCGCGACCAACTAGTGGATGTGTTAAAAACGCTGCCCTGGGTAGCTGTGGTCGACCAGTTTCAGCACTGGCTGTATACCAACCCCGACCATACCGACCAGCAGCGCACCGATGCCTGGGTTCAGATTTATGACCGTTTTGGTGCCGGCTTTGTAGACTGGAGCGGACTGGAAGAAGCCAAAGCCAACCTATGGCAAAAACAGCTGCACATTTTTGAGGTACCTTTCTATTACATTGAATACGGCATGGCCCAGCTGGGCGCTATTGCCGTTTGGAAAAACTTTAAAGAAAACCCTGAAAAAGGTTTGCAACAATACTTGGATGCCTTAAAATTGGGTTACACCAAAACCATTAAAGAAATCTACGAAACCGCAGGCATCCAGTTTGATTTTAGTGCCGCGTATGTAAAAGAACTGGCGGAATTTGTAAAGCAGGAACTGGAAAAAATTTAAATGCGTTTAGAATATATAAACTAATAAAGCCGGATGCTAGCATCCGGCTTTATTAGTTTATATATCACCTTTTTTCCTCAACGTCCTTGCGAGGAACGAAGCAATGACGTGTTGATTTAGTCAATCATTTTCAAGTAGCAGTTTACTATGAAAATAAAAATACACAATTACAAGCATTCAAACTGCTGATTGTCAACACCTTAATTTACATACTCAAACATAATCACTTTTTCATCGGTTATTTTAACACCTATGAAAAAGACAACATTATTCCTCGCTGTTCTAATCATGAGCAGTATATCGGCGTTCAGCCAGGTACTGAAACCCGTAAAATTAGATAGTATGGTCACGGTCTCGATGCCGCCGGAGTACAAGCGGCAGGATACATTGGGCCAGCAAATTCTTTCTGGCAATTCTCTATATGGTTACATCATGATCATCAGATCAGCTAACCCTCCGGGCAAGCCATTGAAATATGAGAAAGATTTAAAGAAAGAGCTCAAAAACTACCAGAAGAAAGTAGTGGCCAGTTCAGGCAAGGGCACGGTTGAGCATGACCATGATACCTTAATTAACAATAACCTGATTGCCCGCGATTTTACGCTTAAAATTGATACTGGCTCGGGCGTACAAGACCGCCAGTTCAGGCTGGTGTATACAAAAAACTATACCTATACATTCCAATATTTGTTGAATGATGCCCAGCAGGAAGTAGCCGCAAAAGAGATGAAAGCGTTTTTCGGCTCTATTAAGTTTGACGAAAGCATTGACCGCAACGATCAGTATACAACCATCGGCCAGTTTACGGGCATGCACAAAGGGCTCAGAATGGGGCTCATTGCCGGTGGTGTACTTATTATCGGCCTGATTATCTGGTTAATTATGCGGCGAAAAAGAAATACGCTGCAAGCATAGAAAATAAACTTGCTGTTTCGGGCCAGATGGTGGCAATTACCAGTTGTGTACAGTAATTGCCGCCATCTGGCTTATAGCTCATTAAAAATTTAGTTTAACAATAGCAGATCAGGCATACCAATGATTAGTCCCACACCCCATTGTTTTCTGTTAAAATAATGGGTTCGCCGCCGGTAATTAATATGGTGTGTTCGTGCTGCGCTACGTAGCCGCCTTTATTTCCCACCAGTGTCCACCCGTCGGGCTGGGTATCCGCAATGGTAGAAGCAGTGGAGATAAATGTTTCTACCGCTACTACAGAATTCTTTTTAAAACGCTGCAGATTGAAACGGTCGCGGTAGTTGGCAATTTCATGCGGTTCTTCGTGCAGACTGCGGCCTACGCCGTGGCCTGTCAGGTTTTTAATTACGGTATAGCCACGCTTTTTAGCTTCGGTTTCAATCAATAAACCAATATCAGATACACGCACCCCTCCTTTAATATTACTGATAGCCTTGCGCAAAATTTCTTTAGAGGCGCTTACCAGCTTTTGATGCCCGTGTACATCTTCACCCAGCACAAAAGAACAGCCGTTATCGGCCCAATAACCGTTCAGTTCTGCCGAAACATCAATATTTACTAAATCGCCATCTTTTAACAGCGTTTCAGCATTAGGTATACCATGAGCTACCTGATGATTGATACTGATACAAGTATGGCCCGGGAAATTATAAGTTTTGATGGGAGCCGATACGGCGCCATGCTGGGTTAGTATTGCACCACCAAAATCATCCATTTCCTTGGTGCTCATGCCTGGTTTGGCATAATCAATCATTTGCCGCAGCACAAGCGCAACCAGTTCGCTTATGGCTTTCATTCCCGCTAATTCTTCGTTGGTGGTAATTGACATGTTTTTACTTTTTAAGCAAATGAAATATACTGAACGAAGCAAAGGTACTAAACATCCGGCTTTCAGATGGTTTGAAGCTTGTTAAATTACAGGCTGTTTAGGGCAGGACTGTGTTACCGAAAGTTTAAAGGATGGAAATGCGCTTAATAACCGATTCGGTGCCTACCACAATACGCACAAAGTAAAAGCCGCTGGTAAACTTATTGTTCAGGTACTGAGTAAACTTTTGGTCGCCGGGCTCTACACGCTGCGAAAACAAAGTTTGCACATTATTACCCAATACATCCATCAGCCTGATGGTTACATTGGTATTGCGCGAAATAGTGTATTTGATATTAATTTGATCGGTAATGGTACTGGGCGATACCTGCACATTGCTGAGCAGCCGGTCATCGGTCGGTTTAGGGGTAGGGCGAATACTAAGCGGCGTTGTTTTAAGCGGCGGCATGTTCACCTTAATGCCATTACGTAATATAGAGCCTTTAACTGTTTTATTACTGAAACGTAAATGGTAAGTAGTATCGGCTTTTAAAGGGATGGCGAGGGCAAAATTCATGGATATCGCTATCGCGAACAGCATAATCCATGAAACTTTTTGAGTAGATTTTTGCCCCATATTTAAGTTTAGCTACAAAAGTATAAATAAAGCCATGATGTAATGCAGGTTTTGTATTTTTGCCCGCTGTTTTTAACACAATTTAACATTTGTTTGTTTAGAGTTCATACCCGTATCAAACTTATGTGCATACGTGAGGTTAGTGTTAAAGTTACAGTTCTTGTTTTATATTACTGATTTCTTATACGTTATAAAGTGTCACATCACAAGGATTTACAAAAATTAACCTTTGCCGGGCTGCTCATCAGCTTAGGCATCATTTACGGTGATATTGGTACATCACCACTCTATGTATTTAAAGCTATAGTGGGGAGGGAACAGATCAATGAGCTTTTAGTACTCGGAGGAGTTTCCTGCATCTTTTGGACGCTTACCCTGCAAACCACACTTAAATATGTAGTAATTACGCTTAAGGCTGATAATAAAGGCGAAGGTGGCATTTTCTCCCTATTCTCGCTGGTGCGGCGGCGCGCCAAATGGCTGATTATACCGGCCGTGGTAGGCGGTTGTGCCCTGCTGGCCGATGGTATTATTACCCCACCTATCACTATATCGTCTGCCATTGAAGGTTTAAAAACCTTTTACCCGAATGAGCCCACCATGTACATTGTAATCGGCATCATTTCGGGGCTGTTTTTTATTCAGCAATTTGGTTCGGCAACGGTAGGTAAAGCTTTTGGGCCTATTATGTTTTTATGGTTTACCATGATGGGCGTACTGGGCATTATGTTTATTGTAAAAATGCCTTATGTAATTAAAGCTTTAAACCCTTATTATGCTTTCAGTTTGCTTACCCACGGCGGCTCAGGTACGGCATCGGCATTCGGTATTTTGGGTGCGGTTTTTTTGTGTACTACAGGTGCCGAAGCTTTGTATTCTGATTTGGGCCATTGCGGGCGCGCCAACATCCGCGTAAGCTGGATTTATGTAAAAACCTGTTTAATTTTAAATTACTTAGGTCAGGCGGTATGGCTGTTGCAGCGCAAAGGGCAAAGCTTGGATTTAAACCAGCATAACCCGTTTTTTGAAATGATGCCAAAAGTGTTTTTGATTTATGGCATTGGTATAGCTACAGTGGCAGCCGTTATTGCTAGCCAGGCGCTCATATCGGGTTCTTACACCCTTATTGCCGAAGCTGTGCGCTTAAACTTGTGGCCTAAAGTAAAAATCAATTACCCCTCAGAACAAAAAGGACAGCTCTATGTGCCCAGTATCAACTGGCTGCTGGCCATTGGTTGTATCGGCGTAGTATTGCTGTTTAAAGAATCGAGCAGAATGGAGGCGGCTTATGGTTTAAGTATCACCATCGCCATGCTCATGACAACCATACTGGTTTCCCGCTTTTTAAAGCGACGCAAAGTGCCCCGTTATTTAATCAACCTGTTTTTGCTGGTTTATATTCTTATTGAAGGCACCTTCCTGTTTGGTAACCTGGGCAAATTTGTTGAGGGCGGCTGGTTTACAGTTACCATTGGCAGCATCTTGTTCTGCATTATGTGGACCTGGCATACCGCCCGTAAAATACGCAACCGCTACGTTAAGTTTGTAGAAGTAGAAGATTACTACGAGATTTTAAAGGAATTGAGTGATGACCAAACGGTGCCCAAATATGCCTCGCAGCTGGTATATTTAACCAGCGCTAACTTCAACTCGGAGGTAGAATCTAAAATCATGTATTCCATCCTGCAAAAGCAGCCCAAGCGTGCGGATGTATACTGGCTGGTGCACGTAGATGTAATGGACGAGCCTTATACCCGCGATTACGAAGTAGATGTATTGGTGCCGGGCAAACTTATCCGTATCGATTTTAAACTGGGCTTTAGGGTGGAGCAGCAAATCAGTATGCTGTTCCGTAAGGTGGTGGAGGATTTGGTGAAAAATGGTGAAATTGACATTACCAGCAAATACGAGTCACTGAACAGACGTAAAATTGTAGGCGATTTCCGCTTTGTAGTCATTGAAAAGGTGATTTCTCGCTCACACCAGCTTTCATTCTATGAAGGAATTGTAATGGACTTTTACGAATATTTGAAGCATTTAAGCATTTCCGAAGAGCGTGGCTTTGGCCTCGACTTGAGCTTCGTAACCGTAGAGAAAGTACCACTAATGCTATCAGATCCGGAGAGCGTAACCATACACCGCATTGTGTAAACGCCGGTTGATACCAACTAAAAAGGCGCTGCAAGTTGCAGCGCCTTTTTAGTTGGTTATTTTTTCTGATGTTACCTTAAGCGGCAGCATAACTTACAATACATATACTTAAGCATATGCAAGCGAGTTGCCATTGTCATGCTGAGACACTCGAAGGTTAATAGCAAAGGCGCACAGGCCATTCCTATGAGCGCCTCTGCTATTAATCTTCGAGTATCACAGGGTGACAGTGGCATTATTATAAGATACAATTAAGAATGACCTGAACTGATACTTACTTAAGCACAGCCCCCTTCGCTATTCCTCAGGAGGACAAACGGAAGAGTAATACTTAAGATAATTCCGCTTTTTCTTTACCCAACACACTGTGTTTGTATCCGTAAGTAGCATAAATTACCAACCCTACTACTAACCAGATCAGGAAACGCAACCAGTTGGTATAACCTAACTCTGTCATTAAATAAAAACAGCTTAACAAGCCCAGAACCGGTATTAACGACAGCTTTTTGATAAAGGCAAGCACCGTTAACGTAGCCGACAAGATGATGAACAAAAAGAAAGGGAAGCGCTCATGAGCGTTCTCGGCTGAAAACAAACCTAACAACGGCTTCCAGAAAATAACGATGCCTGCAATAAACAATACGGGGGCAATCCACTGTGAGTTAATATAAGGGATTTTAAAGCGCCCTGCTTTGCTTTCTTCTTTCGGCAACAGCAATACCCCGCCGCAAACCAGTACAAAAGCAAACAGGGTACCAATACTGGTTAAATCAGTCACCTCGGTTAAGTTCATAAACAAGGCGGGTACAGCTACCACAATACCGGTAACAATAGTAGCGAATGATGGTGTTTGAAATTTAGGGTGAATGCGGGAAAATGCCTTTGGCAGCAAACCATCCCGGCTCATGGCCATCCAAATGCGCGGCTGGCCCAACTGGAAAATCAGTAGTACACTGGCCGTAGCAATAACCGCACTGATGGAAATGATATAACTGATTTTCTTTAAGCCAATGCGCGAGAATACGAAAGCCAGTGGGTCGCCCACCTGTAATTCTTTATAGCTTACCATGCCAGTAAGTACCAGTGCAATAAGTATATATAAAACGGTACAGATGATCAGTGAATAAATCATGCCGCGCGGCAAATCGCGTTGCGGGTTTTCACATTCCTCGGCCGTGGTAGAGATGGCATCAAAACCGATGTAGGCAAAAAACACACCCGATACCCCCTTCATTACGCCGCCAAAACCATTGGGCAAAAACGGATGCCAGTTGGCCGGGGTGATATAAAAGAAGCCCAAACCGATGACAAATAATACAATGGCAATTTTTAACATTACCATAGCGTTGGTGGCCTTCTTGGTTTCGCGTATGCCTATATATACCAGGTAAGTAATAATAATAACGATAGCCAAAGCAGGAATGTTGGCAATGAACTTAAAATTGCCAAAGCCCGGTGCAGTGGCCCAGGCTGAAGCATTGAGTTTAATCTGCTCGGTAATATCTTTCAGATGCCCGCTACGGGCAAGTTCCTGCAATTGGCTGTGGGCCTTGAAGGCTGTAAAGTAATCCATGGTAAGATACCGCGGCACATGTATACGGAAACCTTCCAACAAGTTCACAAAGTAGGTACTCCAGGAAATAGCGACCGCAATATTGCCAATGGCATACTCCATTAATAAATCCCAGCCGATAATCCAGGCAATCAGTTCGCCGAAAGAAGCATACGCATAAGTGTAGGCACTGCCCGCTACCGGTATGCGCGAGGCAAACTCCGCATAACACATGGCCGAAAAGCCGCAGGTAATGGCGGTAAGTACAAACAAGAGTGTTACCCCCGGCCCACCATTGAATGAAGCTTCGCCGATAGTGGAAAATATACCTGCGCCTACCACAGCGGCAATACCCATCAGGGTGAGGTCTTTAACTTTAAGTTCTTTTTTGAGCTGGTTGCCTGAGCCGGAGTGTTCGCCGTCGCTAAAACCGCTGGCCACATCGGCCAAAATTCTATTTACAGACTTTTTGCGGAAGATACTATTCGACATTTAGTTTAAAAATTAGCCTAAACCCCAAACATAGCCAAAAAAAATGAGCTGTAAGTGCTTAAACGCATTATCACATCATCAAAAGCCTGATTATGGAATATTATATGCACTTACTTCTGTAGCTATGCAAATTCTGACTATTTTGCGGTCATGAATACCCGTTTGCTGGATGTGCTGCGCCAAAGCCGGCTGTTTTTTGTGCCCTACCTCGTTGTTTTTATTTGCTGCATTGTTGTTAAGCTGACTTATACACGCCCCGAAATTTATTTTGCCATTAACGCACGGCACAGCAATTGGGAAGATTTCATATTCCCATACGTTACAGAATTAGGAACCGGCTGGATGCTGGTACCTATTGCTATATATTTTTTACTCACCAGTTACCGCAAACTACTGCTGTTTGCAACGGGCTTTGCTTTAAGTGGTATTATTGTGCAGATAGCCAAACGTATTGTACATGCCCCACGCCCCAAAGCTTACTTTGCAGGCCAGCTGGCTAAAATATATTTTGTGAAGGGACAGGTTATTCTGACTAACAATAGCTTTCCTTCCGGGCATACAGTTACAGCTTTTGCGGCAGCTACCGTGCTGTCTTACTTAACGGTTAGTAAACGCTGGGGCTTTATCTTCTTGCTGTTTGCCATGGCAGTAGGTTACTCGCGTATGTATTTGAGCCAGCATTTTCTGGAAGATGTAATGGCCGGCTCCATGATTGGCGTAATGTCTACCGTAATCTGGCTTACCTGGATGGACGGCCGCCCTTTCATGAAAAGCAAAAACTGGAATAAGGGACTACTTAAAAAGTAGTAAAAGAACCAAAATTGCTGTAAATAACGGTGCTTATCACATTAAACTGAATGTAGCTGCGGGTTTGGCTCATTGTAACAGTTTAACAGCAGCGCACGCTGTGCTTCAAACTATTTTATAGCTTTGATGTTGCTAAACACTATTGTTATGAAAATTATTGCCATAGGCCGCAACTATGCCGAGCACGCCAAAGAACTGAACAACCCGGTACCCACTACCCCGGTCATTTTCATGAAACCGGATACCGCATTACTGAAAGATAACAAGCCCTTTTACCATCCCGACTTTTCTGAAGATATTCACCACGAAATTGAACTGGTGCTGAAAATCAGTAAAGAGGGCAAGCACATTGAAGAAAAATTTGCTGCCGACTATTATGATGAGATTGGTTTAGGCGTTGATTTTACCGCACGCGATATCCAGAGCCGCCATAAAGAAAAAGGCTTGCCTTGGGAGCTGGCCAAAGCTTTTGATAACTCTGCCCCTATCGGTACCAAATTCATCCCTAAAAGTGAGTTTGCTGATTTAAACAATATCAACTTCAAATTGGAAGTAAACGGCGAAGTGAAACAAGCCGGCAATACCAAAGATTTGCTGTTCTCATTTGAGCGCATTATCACCTTTGTTTCCAAATACATCACCCTTAAAAAAGGTGACCTCATTTATACCGGTACCCCCGAAGGTGTGGGCAAAGTTAATATTGGCGACCATTTGGTTGGCTACATCGAAGATCAGGAATTACTAAACTTTTATGTGAAGTAATAACTAAACTTTATTCAACATTTTTTGTCATTGCGTGGTACGAAGCAATCTTGTTGTATGTCTGTCAGACAAGTACAGCTACGAGATTGCTTCGTACCTCGCAATGACATTTTATTTATAATATATTGTATATCAACGGCATGCATAAAATCTGGTTTTACATTTTTGCTATTCTATTTATTATTTCTACATCAACATTTGCCCAAGACCGTGTACAAAGCCGCCCCTATCCGCAAACTGATTTCATTAACCCGCTGGAGCTTACGCCATCAACTGCCGGTACTTTTGGCGAATTAAGGCCGAACCACTTTCATGCCGGGCTCGATTTTCGCACCAACCAACGCACCGGCTACCCGGTACATGCCGCCATGTATGGCTATGTATCGCGCATTAAGGTACAGTTGGGTGGCTTTGGCAATGCTGTATACTTAACCCATCCCAATGGTTACACCACTGTATACGGCCACCTGGAGCGCTTTGCCCCCGAATTGTTAAAGGCTTTACGCTATCAGCAAAGCAAAACGGAAAGTTTTGATGCTGATTTCAAATTGCAGCCTTTTCAAATACCGGTGTATAAAGGGCAGGTTATCGCCTGGTCTGGTAATACAGGTGCTTCGGGAGGCCCGCATGTGCATTTCGAGGTACGCGACTCAGCTACTGAAGAAACCATTAATCCGCAATTGTTTAACCTGGCAGTTACCGACCATGTAAAACCTGTTTTATATGGCATGTGCGTTTACCACCTTAACGGGGCACCTTTCAGCGAAAAAACGTTTCGTGAAATGAATGGACTGACGGGCGCTAACGGTACTTACCACCTGGCCGGCAATCCCACCCTGCAACTTAGTGGCAGCATCGGTTTCGGCATTATAGCCAATGACATGAATAGTACCTCGGCCAACCGTAATGGCGTATATTCGGTGCAACTCAACATGGATGGCAAAACGGTATTCACTTACGCCGTAGAGCGCTTTGCATTTGATCAAACACATGCCATTAATGCATTAGTTGATTATCCGCAGCAGGTATTAACCCACAGGTTCATACAAAAATCATTCATTTTGCCCGGCAGTAATATCACACTGTACCCACAGTCGGTAAACCGTGGTGTAATAGATTTCAGAGATACTGCAGTACATCAGATGGAGTATGTGGTAAAAGATGTGGCCGGCAATACCTCCACTCTTACCTTCAATGTACAATCCTCTATCCCGAAGGATAACCCTATTTATAGGCCAACCGGTTACTTAATGCACTATAACCAGGTAAATGAATTTACATCGGATAACCTGAAAGTGGTTATCCCGGCCGGGAACCTGTATGATGACCTTGATTTCCAGTTTAGCAAACAGCCGCGCCGTTCAGGCATGTATTCGTCTATCTACCGCTTGCACAACAAATTAACACCCATACATGACGGTTTTCAGGTATGGATTAAGCCTGAGATTGATTTTGGCTCTTATGCTGATAAGGCCATGATCATCGCCTCCAACGGCGGCACCGATGGTAACGTTTATGAGGATGGCTACATTAAAGCCACCGCACATGCCTTCGGCGACTTTTATATTAAACTGGATACCATACCTCCTGTAATTACCCCGGTTAATATCCGTAACGGCAGCAACCTGCGCACAGCAAAAACTATTGCCGTGCGTATGAGCGATAACCTGTCGGGCATTAAAACCTGGAAGGGCAAAATTGATGGCAAATGGGTACTGATGGAATGGACTTACCACAACCGCATACCCAAGTACACTTTTGATAGTAGTATAGCACCCGGCAAGCATACTTTTGAATTTACAGCTACCGATTTTAAAAACAATACCTCTACCTTTACAGCCGAATTTTACCGTTAACAATTAACACCTATGGCTATTATTGCAGAAGGCGACAAAGCGCCTGCCTTTACCGCTACCGACCAAAACGGCAAAACCGTTTCGCTGGCTGACTATTTGGGCAAATTCGTGATCCTGTATTTTTATCCCAAAGATGATACACCCGGCTGCACGGCCCAGGCCTGCAACCTGCGCGATAATTATGAAGCGCTAACTGCCCAGGGCTACGAAGTAATTGGTGTAAGCACCGATAGCGAAAAATCGCACAAAAAATTCGAAAGCAAATACCAGCTGCCCTTCACCCTGATTGCCGATACCGATAAAGTTATGAATGAGGCTTACGGTGTGTGGAAAGAAAAGAACATGTATGGAAAAAAATATATGGGTACCGCACGCACTACCTTTATCATTAACCCTGAGGGCACAATTACCCATATTATTAATAAAGTAGATACACAAAACGCCACAGCACAGGTACTTGACCTGCTGAAGGGTTAAACCGGGTATCAACATTTTTAGTAACTTCGCCCTGTAATACGGGCTATTTACACTTTCAGGATATTATAATGGAAACTACAGAAACAATTACCCACACTACCAACATAACCGAGTTGGAGGCCATTGCTTCACAGGTGCGCAGGGATGTGGTACGTATGGTTCATGGCTGCCAAAGCGGTCACCCGGGCGGCTCATTGGGTTGTACGGATTATTTGGTGGCGCTGTATTTTGCCATCATGCAACATACTCCCCAGCCTTTTGATATGGATGGTGTGGGTCAGGATTTATTCTTCTTATCTAACGGACATATTTCGCCGGTACTGTACTCTGTACTGGCACGCAGCGGTTATTTTGATGCTGCGGAACTGGCTACCTTTCGTAAACTCAATTCACGTTTACAAGGCCACCCTACCACGCATGAGCATCTGCCGGGCGTACGTGTAGCTTCAGGCTCACTGGGTCAGGGCTTATCGGTAGCTATCGGTGCCGCCTTATCTAAAAAACTTAATGGCGACAACCGCATTGTTTACTCATTGCATGGCGATGGCGAACTGCAGGAAGGCCAGATTTGGGAAGCCGCCATGTTTGCTCCGCACCATAAAGTAGATAACCTGATTGCTACTGTGGATTACAATGGCCAGCAAATTGACGGACCTACCAGTTTAGTACTTTCCCTGGGCGATTTAGCTGCCAAATGGCGTGCCTTCGGCTGGGAAGTAATGGAAGTAGCCAAAGGTAACGATATGGCTACCGTAGTTGAAGCTTTAAATGAGGCCAAAACTAAAACCGGACAAGGCAAACCCATTGTAATTTTGATGAAGACTGATATGGGCGCCGGGGTTGATTTTATGATGGGCAGCCACAAATGGCATGGCGTAGCGCCAAATGATGCCCAACTGGAAACTGCCTTAAACCAATTAAAAGAAACCCTGGGGGATTATTAATGAGTTGATTGGGGCATTGGTTCATTAGGCAAAGCAGATTACTAATGCCCAATGAACTAATGCCCCAATGAACCAATGAACTACGAAACAACATGACCAAATATACTTACACTGATAAAAAAGATACCCGCTCGGGCTTTGGTGCCGGACTGTTGGAGGCCGGTAAGCGCAATGATAAGGTAGTGGCTTTATGTGCCGACCTGATAGGTTCGCTTAAAATGCAGGACTTTATCAATAACTTTCCGGAGCGTTTTGTACAGGTAGGCATTGCCGAGGCTAATATGATTGGCATTGCGGCGGGCTTAACCATTGGCGGGCATATTCCATTCACTGGTACTTTCGCCAACTTCTCTACCGGCCGGGTGTACGATCAAATTCGCCAGTCGGTAGCATATTCAGGTAAAAACGTAAAAATTTGTGCATCGCACGCCGGCTTAACCCTGGGCGAAGATGGCGCAACCCACCAGATACTGGAAGACATTGGTTTAATGAAGATGTTACCGGGGATGACGGTGATCAACCCATGCGATTATAATCAAACTAAGGCTGCTACATTAGCTATTGCCGAATATGAAGGCCCGGTTTACCTGCGCTTTGGCCGCCCTGTGGTGCCTGTTTTCACCCCTGCCGACCAGAAGTTTGAAATTGGTAAGGCCTGGATGGTAAGCGAAGGTACTGATGTATCCATCTTTGCTACCGGCCACCTGGTTTGGGAAGCCATACAGGCCGCTGAGCAACTGGAAGCCGAAGGTGTCAGCGCCGAAGTGGTGAACATACACACCATTAAACCACTGGATGCAGAAGCCGTGCTGGCCTCAGTAGCTAAAACAAAATGTGTAGTTACGGCCGAGGAGCACAACCGTTTGGGCGGTCTGGGCGATTCTATTGCACAATTGCTGGCTACCCACAACCCTACTCCGCAGGAGTTTGTAGCCGTGAACGATTCCTTCGGCGAATCGGGCACGCCAGAACAATTGATGGAAAAATATGGTTTAAATGCTAAAAGCATTGTGGCTGCTGCCAAAAAAGCAATGCAGCGTAAAGGATAACAGCCCGTAATTATTAATTTTATCAAATGCCTACACATCCGGATGATGCAGAAATTTTAAGCAAGTTTCAGGACGAACGTACCCGTAACGAAGCTTTTAATTTACTGCTGAAAAAATATCAGCAAAAAATATACTGGCACGTGCGCCGTATGGTAATAGACCATGACGATGCCGATGACATTGTACAGGATGTATTTGTGAAAATATGGAAAAGCCTGGGCGGGTTCAGAAATGATGCCCAGCTGTATACCTGGATGTACCGCATTGCCACCAACGAGTGCATTACTTTTCTGAACAAAAAGAAACAGAAAAACAATGTATCACTTGATGAGGTGAGCTATGACCTGGCCGATACCCTTGCAGATTCTACTTACTTTAACGGCGACCAGGCCCAATATAAATTGCAACAGGCATTGCTCACCCTGCCCGAAA
Source organism: Mucilaginibacter koreensis (assembly GCF_054783355.1). Taxonomy (NCBI): domain Bacteria; kingdom Pseudomonadati; phylum Bacteroidota; class Sphingobacteriia; order Sphingobacteriales; family Sphingobacteriaceae; genus Mucilaginibacter; species Mucilaginibacter koreensis. The sequence continues at coordinate 1,996,302 of NZ_BAAGQS010000001.1, forward strand.
AACAACGGTTGGTTTTCAACATGAAATATTTTGATGATATGAAGTATGAAGAAATTTCTGACGTTTTGGGAACGAGTGTTGGTGCATTAAAAGCTTCTTTTCACTTGGCAGTCAAAAAGATAGAGGCTTTTTTATTAGCTAAGGATTAATTTTAAAAAAGATGTTAAACCTTTTTGCTTAAATTCATCTAACGTATATTATGACAAGCGATAAAGAGAAAAACGAGTATCCGGGCGAAGAAATGTCATCTGAACGGTTCAATCCAAACAACCCGTTTAGTGTGCCATCCGGTTATTTTGATGAACTGGATCAGCGCATAATGTCATCTGTGTTTTTAAATGAGTTAAAAGAGCGAACGTTAGAAGAAGGCTTTACTTTACCCGAAGGTTATTTTGAGGCATCTGCCGACCAAATTAACAGCCGTATACATATAGAAGAATTAGCAGCCAGCGATGCCGAGAGCTTTACTGTACCGGGCGATGATTATTTCAGTCGCCTGCAGCAGCAAATTACCAGTCGCATAGCTATAGAAGAAATGGCTCCTGCCGCTGAGGAAGCAGCTTTTGCCGTACCTGAAGGTTATTTCGATACGTTAAATAAAAGCATTTTAAATAAAACTGTAAACCAAGATATGGTAATGCGGAAAGGCATTATCCGTAAGCTGGTAAGTACAGCGGCGTTTAAATATGCCTCGGCTGCCTGTTTTGCTTTAATTATAGGTGCAGGTATTTTTCTGGCACAAAGTAACAGCAGTTCAACTACATCGCACGCCACTACTTATTTACATAAGGAACTGGCTGAAATACCGGCTGATGACATTGAAAGCTATCTGGAAACCCATATGGACCCAAGTGATGTACAGCGTACAATAAACGCAGAAGGAGCTTCTGTAGATTATAATGCACTGGATAAATCATTGAACGAAAGTCCGGCTAAAAATTAAAGCTAATGAAACGAGTTGCTAAATATTTGCTGATCATGGCGTTGACGTTTACCGGCGCTACTGCTTTTGCGCAATCATTTCGCGATAGCCGCTCAGACGGCCGGATGTATAATAACCGCTCGGCCGGCGTTAACCGCATTGAAGCAACGAAGGAAAACTATATTTTATCTCAGCTTAACCTCTCGCCCGACGAGGCCGACCGCTTTTTGCCGGTGTACCGCCAGTACCAGCAGGAACTGGTGAGCATTCGCCGCCAGAAGCGCCGCAACAATTCGAGTGAGCAGAGCAATGGTACCGAGCAAATTAACCGCGAAATGCAGTTCAACCAGCAGTTATATGAGGTAAAAAGACGATATAATACGGAGTTTTTAAAAATACTCTCGCCTCAAAAAGTGAGCGTATTATATAAAAGCGAAAAGCAGTTCAATGATGAACTGATACGGCAGATGGGCGAACGCCGCGGCGAACCCGATTAAATGATATTTTTTCTATTCTAACATAAGGCTTACTTTAATCAGGTAAGCCTTTTTTATTTTTGCAATATGTTAACCCTGCGCCAGCTCTTTTTAAATAACAACGCCCAAACTACCAACTTCCCTTTATTATTGGAGTTTGAGCGGGCCGAAGGTATTTACCTGTACAATGCCGAAGGCCGTGCATTTATGGATTTAATTTCGGGCATTGGCGTCAGTTCTATCGGCCATGGCAACCCGCAGGTAAAAGAAGCCATAAAGCAGCAGGTAGATAAATACATGCACCTGATGGTGTACGGCGAATATGTGCAAACACCGCAGGTGCGCTTTGCCGAAAAGCTGGTGAGTGTGCTACCGGAGCAGCTGCAATCTGTATACTTTGTCAACTCAGGCGCTGAAGCGTTAGAGGGTGCCTTAAAGCTTGCTAAACGCTATACCGGGCGGCAGGAAATTGTGGCTTTTCACAACTCTTACCATGGCAGTACCCAAGGCGCTTTAAGCGTAATGGGAAACGAGGAGTTCAAACAAGCTTATCGCCCGTTATTGCCGGGTGTAAAATTTATTCAATTTAACAATCCAGAAGATCTGGCACAAATTACATCAGCCACTGCCTGTGTTATTGTAGAAACCATTCAGGGCGAAGCCGGCATTCGTGTTCCGGATGTGGAGTACATGAAAGCCCTGCGCGATAAATGCACCGAAACCGGTACTTTATTAATATTAGATGAAATTCAGGCAGCATTTGGCCGTACCGGTAAACTGTTTGCCTTTGAGCACTATGGCATCGAGCCTGATATTTTACTGTTGGCCAAAGCCTTGGGAGGCGGTATGCCTATCGGTGCCTTTGTGGCATCGAACGAAGTGATGTCGGTGTTAAAAGAAAATCCAATTTTGGGTCATATCACCACTTTCGGGGGGCATCCGGTAAGTTGCGCTGCCGGATTGGCTGCATTAAAGGTTTTGTTAAATGATGATTTGGTAAGCAGTGTGGCTGAGAAGGAAGCTTTATTCAGGCAACAGCTTACTCATCCGGCTATTAAGCAAATCAGGGGCAAAGGCCTCATGCTGGCCATGGAACTGGAAAGCTTCGAATTTAACAAGAAGGTAATTGACCGCTGTATTGAAAATGGTGTAATTACCGATTGGTTTTTGCATTGCAGCAATTCCATGCGCATCGCTCCTCCCTTGATTATCACCCCTGAGGAAATTACAAAAGCTTGTGATGTAATTACAGAAGCAATATCGTTTTATTCATAATATCTGTCAATTATACATTAATTTAGGTAGAAGTTAACGCAACGGTTATTTTTTTAATACATTAGTTTCTTGAACATCAATTATATAAACGATGCTAAGAAGAAACTTTATTAAACTTTCGGGCGCTACGTTTGCAGCCTTAGTGTATAGCAAACTTACCTATGCCGGTGCCGGTCAGCAGTCATTGATCAACCACCCAGACGAAGTTTGGGCTCAGTTGAACAGCAATTGGGTAAAACTCACTAAAAGCAACGGCTCAACCTTTAGCTATCGCGATGTTCAGGTAACTATAAAGCCAAATCAAAACACACAAGCCGTTTATGTAAACGCCCCTAATGTAGAGTTAGAAGCCATCAGGTTAAGATGGAAATACAATACTGCAGGCTTTACGCAAATGTTAGGCGACCATTGGGAGCGCAGTTACGGCGACCTGGCCTGGAAAGCACCGGAACCTGACATTAAAAACCCGTGGTATATGCTGCTGCACGACCAGCAACACACGGCCTGCTTTGGTGTAAAAACAGGCGCCAGTACCTTGTGCTGGTGGGCGGTTAAAGATAATGGCATTGAACTTACTTTAGATACCCATTCGGGCGGTGTTGGCGTAAAGTTGGGGCAGCGCCAGTTACATGCAGCCGATATTGTTACGATGTTAAGCCACGCCGGCGAGAAACCTTTTGCTACCGATACCCGCTTTTGCAAACTGATGTGCCCTAAGCCACGCCTGCCCAAGCAGCCGGTTTATGGCATTAATGATTGGTATGCCGTGTATGGCAACAACTCTTTCAAAAGCATTCAGGAACAAACCGCTTTTATGGCTCAGTTGGTTACTGATACGCATAACCGGCCATTCTCTGTAGTGGACGACGGTTGGGAACAACCAGATGATTTTTCGAAGCCGAATGATAAGTTTAAAGATATGCACAGCATGGCCGAAGAAATCAAAAAATCAGGTATGCGCCCCGGTTTATGGACCCGCCCGCTGATTGCCAAGAAAACGGATAGCCCAAATCTGCTTGCGCCTAAAATTAAAGGGCGTAACCAGGATGGCGGAGAACTGATTTTAGACCCCACCCTACCTGAAACCATTGAACGCGTTAAATACAATATGCGTACTTACCAGCAATGGGGTTACGAAATGGTGAAACACGATTACAGTAGCTATGACATTTTTGGCCGATGGGGTTCGCAAATGAAAAACGAATTTACTACGCCAGGCTGGAAATATTATGATCAAACAAAAACCAACGCCGAAATCATTAATCACTTGTACCGCTCCATCAGGGAGTCGGCCGGAGATATGTATATTATTGGCTGTAATACCGTTAGTCATCTTTCGGCCGGGTTATTTGAATTGAATCGAACCGGCGATGATACCAGTGGTAAAGAATGGGCGCGCACCAAAAAAATGGGCGTAAATACTTTAGGCTTCAGGTTACCGCAGCACAATACCTTTTATGCAGCCGATGGTGATTGTGTAGGCCTTACCAAAGATGTACCTTGGAATAAAAACCGCCAGTGGCTTCAACTACTGGCCGAAAGCGGCGCTCCATTGTTCATTTCGGCGGAGCTCGACTTTATGGGCGCTGAACAAAAAGCTGCTGTGAAACAAGCATTTGCCCAGGCCGCTAAAGTACAGCCTACCGGCGAACCACTGGACTGGATGAGCAACCCCTACCCGGCCCATTGGCGTTTAAACAACCGTGATGTTACCTTTAATTGGGATTGATAGTTAACCCGTTGTAAATGCACTTAGCAATAATTGCATCCAAGCATTTTAACTAAAAGAATAGTACTTAAGTACATACACAAAGGGAGCTTGATTTTCAATCAATGCTCCCTTTTCATTTTACCGGCAAATGTCCGATCATCAGGTAGTCACACATCGTCATAATCATTTCAAATTGATAACGTTTAAGTATATTCAGTAACATTTTGGTACACTTTGTGCCATATATGGAGCAATATTAATAATAAGATGCGAAAACAGGCTTCAGCCCTGTATCCCGCCGAAGGCTGCCTATTTTAGTATCCATACAGGTATAGCTTTTTTACGACATCTTCCAGTTATTAGTACACAAAGAGTACGCGAACCATATTTGCCGTTAAGGAGATTTTAATTAAAAATGAAAATAGCATATCTATCAACTTATCCACCGCGTGAATGCGGACTGGCTACATTCAATCAAAATTTAATGCGTGCCATAAACGCTAATTTTCCAAACCAGAAATCGTTGTTGGAAAACGGCTATGTGGTTGCCATGAATGACTCAGACGATGCAGACCAGTATGAGTACCCGGAAGAAGTTAAATATGTTATTCGCCAAAACCATCAGAAAGATTACATCCGCGCAGCTAACTTCATTAATACCAGCGATGCCGATGCGGTGATTATGGAGCATGAGTTTGGCATTTACGGTGGCGAAAGCGGAATATATGTGCTCCCACTGATTAACAGGCTGGAGAAACCACTGATCTCTATTCTGCATACCATTTTGCGTGAGCCCAGCTATGTACAGCGCATTATCATCCGCGAAATTGCAGAGCAATCTTCAAAAATTGTGGTGATGAGCCAGCGTGCCGTTGAGTTCCTGACCACTATTTACGATATACCTGCCGAGAAAATACAGATTATTGAGCACGGTGTGCCGGACTTGGAAGCGCCTGTTAACAACCCGGTAAAAAACATTTCGGCTTTTAAAAATCACCGTGTAATGCTCACTTTCGGTTTATTGAGCCGCAACAAAGGTTTAGAAACTGTAGTTAAAGCTCTACCTAAAATTGTAGCCAAACACCCCGATGTGATGTACGTGGTATTGGGCAACACCCACCCAGGTGTGGTTAAACATTCGGGCGAAGAATACCGTGATTACCTTAAAAGTTTAGCGGCGCAGCTTAAAGTATCCAACAATATCACTTTCATCAATAAATTTGTTGAAGAAAACGAACTGATTAATTACCTGACTGCCTGCGATGTATATGTGACCCCATATTTAAATGAGGCGCAAATTACCAGCGGTACCTTATCTTACGCGGTAGGTGCAGGTGCAGCTGTGGTTTCAACCCCGTACTGGCATGCTACCGAGCTATTAGCTCACAACCGTGGCCGCTTGTTTGATTTCAAAGACTCAGACGGCCTCGCTGAAGTTATCAATGAATTGTTTGATAATGCCGATGTAATGAACACGCTGAAAAGCAATGCTTATGAATACGGCCTCAATTTACGTTGGCCCCGCATTGGCAACCAGTTTATTAAGGTAGCCAGCGAAGCCCACAGTGTACATGATTTTAGCGATAAAATATTGCGTAACAGCATTGTTGACCCCGAAATAATGCCCACTTTCAGCTTGGCGCACGTATTACGTTTAACTGATGATACCGGTATTGTACAACACGCTAAATACGGCATCCCTAACCTGAAAGAAGGCTACTGTTTAGATGATAACTCACGTGCATTGGTAATGGCCCTGATGGCCTACCAACGCAATAAAAGCCAGGAAGCATTTGATTTGCTGCCCATTTACCTGAGCTACATTCATTACATGCAGCGCGAGGATGGTAACTTCCGTAATTTCCTGAGCTTTGACCGCCGCTATTTGGACGAAGTAGGCTCTGAAGATTCATTCGGACGCACCGTTTGGGCATTAGGCCACCTGATTGGCTGTGCCGCCAGCAACTCTTATCAGGAGTTTGCCATGGAACTGTTCCAGCGCTCTATTCCTCACTTTAAAGATTTAAAATATATCCGTGGAATGGCCAACACCATTATTGGCGTGGCCCTGTACCTGAAAGCGCATCCCGGCGATGAAGGAATGGTAAGAGAACTCATTAACTTAACTACTCCGCTGGTAAAAGCTTATGAGGAAACTGCTACACCGGATTGGCAATGGTTTGAAGAAGGCATGACGTATGATAACGCCATTCTGCCCCTGGCCTTGCTGCACTCTTCGCAAATAACCGGCGATGAACGGGTGAAAGAAATTGCTTTAACTACCATGGGCTTTTTAGACCAGCTCACCTTATCAAATGGCTACCTGAGCCCGGTGGGTAATGATGGCTGGTATTACCGTGGTGGTACCTTCCCTACCTTTGATCAGCAGGCGATTGAAACCATGGCGATGGTACTAATGCACTTCCAGGCTTATGAAACATTCCGTCAGCCGGAGTACATTGAAAAAATGTTTTTAAGCTACAAATGGTTCCTGGGTGATAATACCCTGCGTGCGCCATTGTATGACCACGAAACCAAAGGTTGCTGCGACGGCCTGCTTCCTACCGGTATCAACCGTAACCAGGGCGCCGAAAGTACGTTGGCTTATTTAATATCGCATTTAACTGTATTAAAAGCTTTTGAGCTGGAGTACGAGTACAAAAAGTTTTCAAAAAGCCTGGAAGTTTGCTAACATGAAGGTAGCCATACTATCGCCCGTGGCTTGGCGCACGCCGCCGCGTCATTACGGGCCCTGGGAGCAGGTAGCTTCAAACATCGCCGAAGGCTTAATTAATTTAGGGGCAGACGTTACATTATTTGCCACGGGTGATTCTATCACCCGTGGTGCTTTACAATCGGTTTGTGCTACCGGTTATGAAGAAGACCGCACGCAGGATGCAAAAGTGTTGGAGTGCCTCCACATCAGTAACCTAATGGAACAGGCCGATGATTTCGACATCATCCATAACAATTTCGATTTTTTGCCGCTTACCTATACCGGCTTGATTGATACGCCGATGGTCACTACCATTCATGGTTTTTCATCACAAAAAATTATTCCGGTTTATAAAAAATATAATCAGGGCAACAATTATTACGTTTCCATCAGTAATGCCGACCGCAGCCCAGATTTAAACTATTTAGCTACAGTTTACAACGGACTAAACGCCGCCGAATTTCAATTGAACCTGCAACCTCAAGATTATTTATTATACTTTGGCCGTATTCATCATGATAAAGGCTGCGCCGAAGCGATTGAGATTGCACAGAAAGCTGGTAAGCAACTGCTGATTGCAGGCATTATTCAGGATGAAGGCTACTTCAAAAGTAAAATTGAGCCTCATCTGAGTGATCAGATACAATATATTGGCCATGCCGGGCCAGAGAAACGCAACGAGTTGTTAAGCAATGCCGCAGCACTGCTGCACCCTATTAACTTTAACGAACCGTTTGGCATGAGCGTAGCAGAAGCGATGCTGTGTGGAACACCGGTTATCGCCTTCAACCGCGGCTCAATGCCCGAACTGATTAATGACCGGGAAACCGGATTTTTGGTAAAAACGGTAGATGAGGCAGTAGTAGCAGTTACAGAACTACCCACTATTAACCGGCAGCAATGCCATGATTGGGCAAAAAGCCAGTTTTCGGCCGAGAAAATGGCGGGGGATTATTTCAGGCTGTATCAGGAAATATTAGGTAAGTGATACTCCTACTTTCTTCAACACGTAATTGCGAGGAATGAAGTAATCTCTGTATGCTTAACTACTAAAAGGTGCAGAGAGATTGCTTCGTTCCTCGCAATGACGTGATAGATACGGAATACTGAATTGAAGCTTATCACAAAACACGAGAGCCTGCGGATGATACCTGCAGGCTCTTGTGTTGTATGGTGTGTGTAAATACTATTTAGGACTTTGTTTTAACCTTTCCAGTAAGGCATTCAAATCTACTTCGGCAAATGAGGTAGAAGAATCGGATATACCGTAAGGGATAATCAATTTACCGTTGTGTACTAATGAACCGCAAGAGTATAATACGTTAGGTACATAACCTTCTCGCTCATCGCTGTTAGGCACCAGCAGGGGCTCATCCAAACGGCCAATCTCAATGGTAGGGTCGTCCAGTTTAAGTAAGCTGGCGCTCAATACATATTTACGCATAGGGCCTACGCCGTGGCCAATCATCAACCATCCGTCCTCAGTTTCAATAGGCGAACCGCAGTTACCAATCTGCACAAATTCCCAGGGGTACTCGGGCGACTGTAGTTTAATCGGCTCCTCCCAGATATTGATCTTATCTGAGTACATAATATAGTTATTGAAACCGTCGATACGTGAAATCATGGCATACTTGCCGTTAATTTTACGAGGGAACAGCGCAAGATTTTTATTTTGTGCACCAGCCCCGTAAAGCGGCATGATTTTAAAATCGATAAAATCTTCGGTTTGCAGCAATTTGGGCATAATCAACGCCCCGTCATACGCGGTATAAGTAGCGTAGTATACCGACGAACCATCTTCGTTATAAAACTTCACAAAGCGGGCATCTTCTATCCCTTTGCGTTCATACTCGGATATTGGAAAAATTACCCGGTCTGATATATCGGTATCCAGCGAGAAAATAATCTCATAGTAAGAATCGGCCAGCCATAGTATCTTATCGTACTCCAGTTTGGCCATATTGCTTTGTTGCAGTTTTTGCGAATCCAGAATTACGCGGCGCAGGTTAGAATATTCGAAGTGATAATCCAGTTGCTGCTCTATCTCTTTTAATACATCGATATTAATTTGTGTGGCTACCGCTTTTTCAAAAAACAGTTTTTTATTATATACCGCATTACGTACAATTTCAGCCTCATCAATATAATTACCGGCAGGTATCACCGTAATGTTATTGTATTTGTCAATTAAAGCCCGGCGGAAGGTGATAGAGGAGATGTGCCCCTCGCCTACTGCACGAAAACTGATGATTACCCTTCTTTCGCCTTCTTCTAAATCGCCCTGATCGGGGTCATCAATAATAGACGGGTTAAAAAAGGCTGCCGATTCAATAGAATACTCATGAGTAAAGTATGAGCCAATGAGCAGCTTGCGGTAAGCCGAAAGAGAATCATAATCAATATTTACTTCCTCGAACAGATGTTTCAGCTTGGCGCAATGCCGGTTGAGTACACGGGTAATATTACGATGCCGTTTAGAATACTCCTGCAACAGCGGAGATACCAGCCCGAACACTTTATCTTCATCCAGCCGGGCCACCTTTTGGATCACTTGCTTGGCCCGGTCATTACCGTTAAAAAAAAATCTGGCAATTACACGTTTCGAATCGGGGTTAACTCTAATAGCTTTGCGCTCAATAGAAAGTCTCATACAAAAAATAACAGTTTATTCATTAACGTTAATGGCTGTGAATTGATTGCCACAATTTGTCAAAAGCGTAAAGTAAGTCATTATTATTTTACAGGTAAATAAAATTATGTTTAAGTTAAAATTATTTATTCGTCGTACTCGCTAAACCATTTTATTACGCTTTATCAGGTACTCTTTAAGCAAATTATAATATCCCTGCTGAATGTCGGCGTCTACCCAATCTACGCCAAACTGCGCACATTTAAGTTGCAGCTGGTGGCGGTACTCCTGGTAAGCCGTTTTATAAATATCCCTCATTTGATGCGGGTGTATATTAACCTGCTCGCCGGTTTCAGCATCTACAAACCGGTGGGGGCGGTTATCAAAACTAAATTCCTGCTCGTGCAGGCGGTCGTTTACATTAAAAATCAGCACTTCGTGCTTGTTATACTTTAGGTGCTGCAAGGCGGCAAATAGGGCATTTGCATGATCAGGCTGAGCACTGTTTTCCAGCATATCGCTAAAGATAATAATCAGCGAACGCTGGTGCGCTTCCTGGGCAATGCGGTGAATTACATTACTCAGGTGCGTGTGCGCATTCTTTTTAGGTTGTTGATAGGCTTTTTCGAGCTGGGCAAAAAGATAAAAAAGATGTGTACTGGTGGAACGTACAGCGCTTAGCCACTCTACTTCATCCGCAAACAAACACAAGCCAAAAGCATCGCGCTGCTTTTTAAACAGGTACATCAGCGAAGCAATAGCGTAAATAGAAAATTGCAGTTTATTGATTCCCGTTTCCGGGTAATTCATGGATGATGAAGTATCCAGCAGCAAATAGCAGCGCAAGTTGGTTTCTTCTTCAAACTGTTTAACAAACAGCTTATCAGTTTTAGCAAACAGCTTCCAGTCGATATTTTTAACCGACTCGCCGCTGTTATACAGCCGGTGCTCGGCAAACTCCACCGAAAAACCATGAAAAGGGCTCTGGTGCAGCCCTGTAATAAAGCCTTCCACCACTTGCCGGGCTAACAAATCAAGGTTAGCCAACTGCCTGAGTTCATTATTTTCGCTGAGCTTTTCCATTACCTATCTGTAAATATACGTTGCCAGCCCATTGTTAATTGCGAAAATTGTAATTAAACAGAAAAGCCGTTTGGAAATGATCCAAACGGCTTTTTTATAATATGATATTAGTTTATACTAATTGTTTGTCCAGCTTGCCGGCCAGTACTGATTTTGGCACAGCACCGATTTGTTTGTCTACAATCTCGCCGTTTTTAAAGAACAATAAAGCCGGGATATTGCGGATACCAAATTTCATGGATACGCCCGGATTGTGGTCAACATTTACTTTGCCTACTACAACTTTACCGTCATAGTCTTTTGAAATTTCTTCAACTACAGGGCCTACCATACGACAAGGGCCACACCATTCTGCCCAAAAGTCAACCAATACCGGTTTATCTGATTTCAGCACAACTTCTTCAAAGTTTGCATCAGTAATTTCTAAAGCCATAATTTTAATTATTTATTGTTAAACAAATATATAGTATTCAAATCCCTTGCCACAAGTGGCGGTATGACATTCTGACAAACGAATTACCCAATATGTTTATCGCATATCGCTTTTTTACAATTAAGCAATTTTTTGGGGCATTCAATTAATCAAACTCGAGGTTGAATTTATTTTTCAGCTCAATCAAACCCGGGTTTTTGGCGGCCAGATATTGAAAGCGTTCTGATGAAGTATAAGGCCGTTTAGCTACAGCATGTTCATTAATATGTGGAATCACATTAATTTCAAAGTTTTTTAACTGCACCCGCAAAAAGTTTAGTAAATCGGGCTTTTCATCACGCAATGACAACTCCTGCGATTTGTTGTGCAGCGTTACCTCAAAATCATAAGGCTTTAGCATTTTAGGCTCATGCCCTGTCATGATGCTGTGCAGCGTAGCTTTGCCATCAGCCTTGGCCTGGCTGGCATACTCGTTCCACCTTTGCATAAACTGTTCCGGGGTGAACGGCTGCTTATCAGTACCTTTTATATAAGGGTCGTCCTCATCGGCCTGTGCCGTAGAGTCAAACTTACCAATATCTTTCAATGACGGTATTTTTACCGAAGCTCCCCCTAACGTGGGCTTAGGTATCTGTATTTTAGGCTTATCAGCTACTACTGGCTTAACCGGTTCAGGCTGCTTTACAGGCTCCGTTTGTTTCAGTAGCTCTGTTACAGTTGCCGCCGGCGCAGGTGTTGCTGCCGGGCGCTGGGGCTGGTAGGCAACAGCAGGCTCGGTAAGCGCAGCTATAGGCGCTGGCTGTTGTGCCATTGTTGCCGGTGCTTTTACCGGTTGCGTATCAGACTTTTTTGCTGCAGGTGCCTCCACCCCTGCCGTTGCTGCAGGCGCTACGGCCGCATTAAATACTGATGGCAGATGGCATATTTTCAACAAAGCCAGTTCCACCTGTAAGCGTTGATTTTTACTGAGCCGATAGTTCAGATCGCATTGGTTGGCCACATTCATGGCCGAGAGCAAAAAGGATATAGTGGACTGCTGTGCCTGCTGTAAATAGCGGTTTTTGATGTTTTCACTTACTTCAAGCAGTTTGATGGTAGCCGCATCTTTTACCACCAACAAATTACGCAGGTGGCCGGTAAGTCCGGTAATAAAATGGTTGCCGTCGAAACCCTTGCTTAATATCTCGTTAAACAGCAACAGCGTTTTAGAGGTATCCTCGCGCAGCAGACTATCAGTAATGTTAAAGTAGTAATCATAATCCAGAATGTTCAGGTTATCAATCACCGCATTATAGGTTACCTTACCTGCTGAGAAACTCACAATCTGGTCGAACATCGACAGGGCATCACGTAAACCACCATCGGCTTTCTGGGCAATAATGTGCAAGCCATCAGGCTCAAAGCTGATGTTTTCTTTTTGTGCGATGGAAGCCAGGTGCGCTGCCATGTCATCTACCTTGATACGGTTAAAATCAAAAATCTGACACCGCGACAGGATGGTAGGCAATATCTTATGCTTCTCTGTTGTAGCCAGAATAAAAATGGCATAGTTAGGCGGCTCCTCCAGCGTTTTCAAGAACGCGTTAAAAGCGGCTTGAGATAGCATGTGCACCTCATCGATGACGTATACCTTATAGCGGCTCCCCTGCGGCGGTATACGCACCTGCTCAATCAGGCTGCGAATATCATCTACCGAGTTATTGGACGCCGCATCCAGCTCATGTACGTTAAACGAATTTCCGTTTTGAAATGCTGTGCATGAAGGGCACACCCCGCATGCTTCACCATCGGGCTGCAAATTGGTGCAGTTGATGGTTTTGGCCAGGATGCGTGCACATGTTGTTTTACCTACCCCACGTGGCCCGCAGAATAAAAATGCCTGCGCCAGCTGATTGCTTTTGATTGCGTTTTTTAACGTATTGGTTACATGTTGCTGACCTACAACGCTTTCAAAAGTAGCCGGGCGGTACTTGCGTGCCGAAACTATAAAATTATCCACAGGCACTAAGATACGGAAAATTGAGGGAAGGGTAAAGATGGATTTTGGAAACTTGCAAATGGCTTGGAAAGTCAAAAAATATTATTTTTGAAAAAAACGCAGTAATGAATTTTTCAGATCTGGATTTATCAAAGAGCTACACTTATGCCGATTATCTACAATGGCGCTTTAACGAGCGACTTGAATTGATAAAAGGTAAGGTTTTTAAAATGAGTCCGGCGCCAAGTTCGGCTCATCAGTTTATATCAGGTATCGTATTCAATGAACTATATAATTATTTAAAAGGTAAGCCTTGTAAAGCCGTTTCAGCGCCATTTGATGTGCGGTTATCCAGAATCGTAAACGATAAACAAATCATTACCGTAGTCCAACCGGATATTTGTGTAATTTGTGATCCGGCCAAAATTGATACGCGAGGTTGCTTAGGCGCACCTGATATAGTGATCGAAATTTTGTCGCCCGGTAATAACAATAAAGAGCTGCAAAACAAGTATGAGGTATATGAAGAAGCCGGTGTGCTGGAGTACTGGATTATACATCCCTCTGAGCGCACCTTTTTTAAATACACACTTGTTGACGGCCAGTTTCAAGCATCAAAACTACTAACCGTTGGCGATGAAGTGATAACTCCTTTACTGCCCGGCTTTGCATTAAATTTAAATGAGGTGTTTGACAACGACAATTTACTTGAAGAATAAATCTGTTTCATAATCCACTCTCACTGCACCATCTGGTTCACATCTGTAGCCTGCGTACTCGTCATGCCCGGAAATGAAGTGCTAAGTCCGCCGCCATATACATAAAATAAATTACCAATAATGCCGGTATTGGTAAACTGCCGCCCCAGCATATTGGATTGCAGTTGGGTAAACGTAGCTGTTTGGGTGTTAAAGTACCCCAAAAAAGTATTGTGATTTAAATCACTCGTTAAAAAGATATAATTGGCTCGCTGGCTAACGGCCGGCTCCCTGATTTCCTGAGGCATTTGAGCTACCAGTGTGTAAGTTTGCGTAATCAGGTTATAGGCGTATACCTGTTTCAATGTACTGTTGCTGGTTACGTCGCGGCCGCCAAAGGTGTATAAGGTGCCATCAACTATGGCGCCTTTTACATTACCGGTTACGGGCAGGTATTTAAGTTTGGTAAATTTTTCGGTGGCGGGGTCAAATTCATATATCTTACGGGTAGGATAACCTGCTTCGCTGAAACCACCAAAAATGTAAACCTTATTATTCCAAACAGCTACACCGGAGTTAACAGCACCGGCAGGGTTACTTACTTTTAATGTAGTTACTGCTCCGGTTTCTGTATCTACGCTTTCAATGTTATAATAAAATCCGCGCCTGTCGGCCAAAATCCCCCCCATGATATATATTTTATGCATGGATGGCACATAGGCAGCAACACCATTAATTTTTGCGTTCAGTTTATCCGTCAGTACCTCCCATTTGTCTTCATCCGGGTCATAGCGCAATAATTTGGTAGAGTAAACGGTGCCATTGGCCAGCCCGTTGGCAGCATATAGATATTTGCCATCGTTACAGTAGGCCGCGTAAGTAAGGCGGTAAGGCAAATCAGCTTTTTTCTCAAAATTTACTTGCGGCTCTTGTGCATAGGCAGCAGATGCCGCTATAAACAGGGCAACGGTTGCAAACCATATGTTAAGGCGTTGGTAAAAACGAAGTTTCGGTTTCATTGTGTATAAGGCTTTATTTGCTGCCTAAGATAACAACCGTGTATTAAATCTTTTGTTATTCCTGCATTTTCAAACATATTTTTTCTGACATCAACCACAAATAACTCATTTACTATTGCTTAACTATCAATAATTTCTTACTTTTGCAGCCCGTAAAATAACGGAAAACACAAAAATTAAAGCACAAAATGCAACAGTACGAAACCGTCATCGTTCTTACCCCGTTGTTATCAGAGGATGTAGCGAAAGAGGCCATTGCCAAATTCACTAAAATCCTGACTGATAACGGAGCCGAGATTGTTCAAGAGGACAATTGGGGTTTGAGAAAATTAGCGTACCCTATTCAAAAGAAAACTACAGGGTACTATCACCTCACCGAATACCGTGCTCCGGGTGAACTAATTAACAAGCTGGAAACCGAATTCCGTCGTGACGAGCGCGTATTACGTTTCCTGACCATCGCATTGGACAAAAACGCTATTGCTTACAACGAGAAAAAACGCAGCGGCGCTTTTAACAAAAAACCAAAAACACAGGAGGCAGCACAATAATGGCTAACGATCAAATTCAATACGTTACCGCTCCTAAAGTGGAGGATAACCGTAAAAAATATTGCCGTTTTAAAAAGAATGGTATCAAGTACATCGATTATAAAGATGCCAACTTCTTATTAAAATTTGTTAACGACCAAGGTAAAGTTTTACCACGCCGTTTAACCGGTACTTCATTAAAATTTCAGCGTAAAGTGGCTCAAGCGGTTAAACGTGCTCGCCACATCGGTTTATTACCTTACGTTGCCGACTCATTAAAATAAGAACAAGGAGGTTTACAACATGGACATTATTTTAAAACAGGACGTAAAGAACCTTGGTGAGAAAGACGAAATCGTAACCGTAAAAGCAGGTTATGGCCGTAATTACCTGATCCCTCAAGGTTTCGCCACTTTAGCTACCCCTTCAGCCCGTAAAGTATTGGCTGAAAACTTAAAGCAGGCGCAATTTAAACAAGATAAAATCCGTAAGGATGCCGACGAAGTGGCTGCACGTTTAGAAGGTGTAAAACTGACTATTGGTGCTAAAGCCGGCGAAAGCGGTAAAATATTCGGTGCCATCAATACCATCCAGGTAGCTGATGCCCTGAAAAAACAAGGCTTCGATGTTGATCGTCGTCGCATTACCTTTGACCAGGATCCTAAAGTTTTAGGTGAATACACCGCAAACCTGAACCTGCACAAAGAGGTAAAAGTGAAAGTACCTTTCGAAGTAGTAGCTGAGTAAGCTATCCTCTTTAAAAGATTTTAAAAGCCTGCTGATTTCAGCAGGCTTTTTTCGTTTACGACCTGAAGTGCTGCGTGCAGCGGGTGCAGCATGTGCAGCACCGCGCAGCACCTTGAAGCAGCGCGCAGCACCCGCAGCACCACGCAGCAGGCGCAGCAGTGGCGCAAACGTGTCAGTGGTTTGAATATGTAAAATTCGTTATGGTGAGGAGGAACGGCGTGACCATTGTACAGAAGCAGTTGCTCCTGTTGAGGCATCTGCGTCTCTGTACAGCAAACAAATGCCATGCTATCGCTTACCATCATAAAAGAAAATAGATTGAATTTTCTCTACTTTCGCAATCAATATATGAACGGCATCGGCAAACTCATTTTTCGCATCTTTAAACTGGTATTTATCCTGTTTGTAAGCATATCCTTATTGTGGGTGTTGCTGTACCGCTATGTGAACCCGCCGGTTACGCTGCTGATGATACAACGTGGTTTTGAGCGCAAGCACGAAGGTAAAGATTGGAAAATTGACAAAGACTGGGTAGCCTTCGATAGTATTGCCGACCCCATGAAACGCGCTGCCGTTTCCGCCGAAGACCAGACCTTTTTAGATAATTATGGCTTTGATTTTAAAGCGATGGAGCGCGCTATTAACAAAAATGCCCATAGTCATAAACTCATTGGCGGCAGTACCATATCGCAGCAAACCGCCAAAAACGTATTCCTGTGGCCTGGCCGCTCGTATGTGCGTAAGGGTTTTGAGGCTTGGTTTACGCTGCTCATTGAAGCCTTTTGGAGCAAGGAGCGTATATTGGAAGTGTACCTGAATGTGATAGAAATGGGCGATGGCATTTACGGCGTACAGGCGGCCTCACAAGCTTATTTTCATAAAGATGCCAAAAAATTAAGCTGGCGGAACTCGGCAGCTATTGCCTCTATCTTTCCCAACCCGCGCAAGTGGTCGGCCAACAAGCCAGGGCCATATATGCGGCACCGGCAGTATATTATTTTGAAGAATATGCGCAGGCTGGGGCCGTTAGATTTTTAGTGATCCAGATGTTGATTACAGCCTAATCCAAGCACGTCATTGCGAGGAAAGTTGCGTTGTTGTATTGAAGCTTCTTATTTATACTTCCAGTTTCTATCCTTCCCTTCCGCCATCCACTCCACGGCCTGTGTTAAGCGCTTTTGGCGGGTGGCTTCGGTTTTGGCTTCGGTAATCCATTCCAGGTATTCGCGGCGGCAGGCGGCTGAGAAATTTTCAAAGGTTTGTTTGGCTGCACTGTTCAGTTCCAGCGCTTCAGTTACATAAGGCGGCACAGGTATCTCCGGCTTGGGCGATGATTTTCTGACGGCTTTGATATCCTGCTCATTCAGCTTCACCGCCTCGTGGATATAAGCAATGATGTATTCATCCGGCGGCAAATCAGCCAGCGTAGTAATACGGCCCATGCTCCCCATAGCTGCTTCCTTCTCCTTGGCAAAAAGCCCATGAAGGTCTGGCATCAATGACTGCTTCCAAAAACCCATGGCACAATGCTGCTTAAAGGCAGCCATATGGCAAACCGGGCCTTTATAATCGTAATGCACATGGCCCCATTTTATCTTTTCTTCTATCTGCGGACAGGCGCGGTGTACCAGCGCCCGTATGTGCATTAATATGGGTTTGGCAAAATCGGCCGCCTTAGCTATATACTCATCGGTTTTAACGTTGGTAGCTTCCATCCTTTAATTAGTAAGTGAATAGTTGGTTCTGTGTCATAAAAGTATAAAAGCACTCATCCAAATACAATAAATGCCCGTAAATAAGTTTAATACAGTAAACATGCAAATACCCTTCTCTCAAAAGCATAAATTACATTGCATTTATGCAATAAGTTTTCAATGTTCCGGCAATCAAATTTCATTGAGCATTGTTTGAATAATTCATACCTTTGCAGCCCTAAATAAGTAGTAACCTGTAATTTAGTACCATACGTGATCATCATCATTTTCTTCTTAGCACACTGGTTTTTATCCCTGTTTTTTCAAACATTTTACCTGCACCGCTATGCGGCACATAAAATGTTCAGCACTCATAAATTTACCGAGCGTGTATTTCACTTCCTTACCTTTGTTACCCAAGGTTCATCTTTTTTAAACCCGCGTGCTTATGCCGTTATGCACCGTGAGCATCATGCTTACAGCGATACCGAGAAAGACCCGCATTCGCCGCACTTCTTTACTGATGTATTTCAGATGAGCTACAACACACTAAAAAGTTTCCGTGAGCATGAGCGTCGCCTGAAAGACCCGGAAGCCCGTTTTAAAGGCAACTACCCTGAGTGGCATTTAATTGACTATTATGGTTCACATAATGTTACCCGCGTAATATGGGGTTTATTGTATGTGGCATTTTATGTGGCGTTTGCCACCCATTGGTGGATGTTCCTGTTATTGCCTATTCACTTCTTTATGGGGCCAATTCATGGCGCTGTGGTTAACTGGTGCGGTCATAAATACGGTTACTCTAATTTTGACAATGGCGATAAATCTAAAAACACTACCCCATTTGACTTTTTCATGCTGGGCGAACTGTTTCAGAACAATCACCACAAACACCCTAACAGCCCTAACTTCGGCAAGCGCTGGTTTGAAATTGATCCGGTATACCCGGTCATGAAACTGATGCATTATACCCACATCATCAGGCTACGCAAACCAGTGGCGGGAAGCGTTTTTTAGAACATACCATTTAATGATATATGCAAAAGGCCGGATGAAGTATCCGGCCTTTTGCGTTAAGTGCATCAACATGAGCCAAGCCGGCTTCTACTGTTGTATGGCTATGTATTCCTGCTCAAATTCCTGTATATTTGCGCCTTAATATCAATTACTACCATGAGTGTATCTGTACTGGCGCAAACGCTAAAAGGCTCTGAAATTATAAAAATCGGCAACGAGATTAACGAACTGAAACGTCAGGGGCAAAACATTGCCAACCTTACCATCGGCGATTTTGATCCGGCCATTTATCCCATACCTGCCGAGTTGCAACAAGGCATTATAGCGGCCTACCAGGCTCATCACACCAACTATCCACCTGCTGATGGTGTACTGGCCCTGCGCGAGCAGGTATCTGCCTTCTTAAACCGTCACTTCGGTTTAACATTTGGCGCCAATGAGGTATTGATTGCCAGCGGCTCACGTCCGCTCATTTACTCGGCTTACCTGGCACTGGTAGATCCGGGCGATAAAGTAATTTATCCTGCTCCTTCATGGAATAACAACCACTACTGCCACATTACCGGTGCACAGGAAGTAGCAGTAGAAACCAAGGCCGAAAATAACTTTTTGCCTACAGCAGATGACTTGCGCCCACACCTGAAAGGCGCTACCCTGCTTGCCTTATGCTCGCCGCAAAATCCTACCGGTACCATGTTTGAGCAAAAAGACCTGGAAGAGATTTGCGACCTGGTAATTGCCGAAAACAAAAGCCGTACCGAGGGCGAAAAGCCATTATACATTTTATACGACCAGATTTACTCAATGCTCACCTTTGGTAAAGCACATGTAAACCCGGTAAGCCTGCGCCCTGAGTTGAAAGATTATGTAATTTATATTGATGGTTTATCTAAATGCCTGGCTGCAACCGGTGTACGTGTAGGCTGGGGCTTTGGTCCGGAAAAAATTATTGGTAAAATGCGCGGTATCGTGGGTCATATGGGTGCCTGGGCACCAAAGGCCGAACAGGTAGCCACCGCACAATATTTGCAAAATGACGATCAGATAGCCACCTACCTTAATGGCTTTAAATCAAAAGTACAACAAACCCTAACTGCGTTGTACGAAGGCTTTCAGCAGTTAAAAACTGAAGGCTTTACGGTGGATGCTATTCAGCCGATGGGTGCTATTTATTTAACCGTGAAAATTGACTACACTGGCAAAACCACTGCCGATGGTACCGTACTACAAAATGCAGCCGACATCAACTTCTATTTAATTAAAGAAGCCAAAGTGGCCCTGGTACCGTTCTCTGCCTTTGGCACCGGCCCGGATGTCAACTGGTTCCGCGCTTCGGTAGGTACCAGCACGCTGGAAGACATTCAGGCCATGATACCGAGAATTAAGGAAGCGCTGAGTAAGTTAAAGTAAATAATTTCTCTATTTGTCATTGCGAGTAACGAAGCAATCTCGTTGGATGCTTATTGAATGAGCATAGCTACGAGGTTGCTTCGTTCCTCGCAATGACAACTTTTTCTACCAACATAAATAACATGCCTGCCGGAACCCTTTTCCTCATTCCTGTGCCTTTGGCTGATGATGCCGCCGCAAAGTCGTTCACTTCTTTTGCTGGGCAAACCATTAACCAGATCAAAGAATACATTGTGGAGAATGAGAAAACGGCGCGTAAGTTTTTAAAGCAGGCAGGACTCAGCATTCCGCAAAGCGAACTCATCATCCATGATTATGGTAAGCATCAACGTGAGCAGCCATTGAGCAACTTCTTTACCGGCCTGCTGGCAGGCCGAGATGCCGGCCTGATGAGTGAAGCCGGTTGCCCCGGCATAGCCGACCCCGGTGCTGATATTGTAGCCGAAGCGCATCGCCGGGGTATTAAAGTAGTGCCACTGGTAGGCCCCAGCTCAATTTTACTGGCGCTGATGGCCTCTGGCTTTAACGGGCAGAGCTTTACCTTTCATGGCTACTTACCCATTGATAAAGGCCAGCGCAGCAAGCGCATTAAAGAGCTGGAAAGCATAGCCGAACGGCATAGCCAAACACAGCTGTTTATTGAGACGCCATTCCGCAATAATCAATTATTGGATGAGTTATTGAAGACCTGCAAACCGGCCACCCGCCTGTGCATTGCCTGTAATTTAACTGCAGCTAATGAATTGGTGCAGACCAAGCCCATAGCCGACTGGAAAAAACAACAGCCCGATTTACATAAAAAGCCAACTATTTTCCTGCTCTTCCGTTCCTGATACATGCGGATTACGGAGCGCCATACCCAGATTGTAATTATTGGTGCAGGCCCCTCGGGGCTGATGATGGCGGCTCAGCTGCTGCGTAATGGTGTGCAGCCAGTTATTATTGACAGCCGCCAAGGCCCTACCTCCCACTCCAAAGCTTTGGCCGTGCAAGCGCGCTCTGTAGAAATTTACCGACAGATGGGTTTAGCCGATGAGTTGCTGGCACATAGCAGCTATGCAAAAGGTGTAAAATTCCATCAGCAAGGCAAAGAAGTAGCAGCGTTGAATTTGGAAGATGCGGGGCTTGGGCAAACGCTGTTTCCTCACGTATACCTTTATGAACAAAGTAAAAACGAACGTCTCTTACTCAATCAACTAACGCACCACTGCTGCCCGGTATACTGGAATACCACATTAACGGATTTACAACAGTATCCTGACCATGTCATCTTACAGCTGAATACCTCCGACGAGGCTTATACTTTAGACTGCGACTGGTTAATTGGTGCAGATGGTGCGCACAGTACAGTAAGACATCAACTACAAATACCTTTTAAGGGCGATACTTATCCGCATGAGTTTTTCCTGGCTGATGTGAAACTGAAGCACCCGCCTTTACCTCCCCAGGAAGTTGAATTATATTTGAATAAGGCACAGTTTGCGGCTTTTTTTCCGATGCAGGAGGAAAACAGTTACCGTATTGTAGGCAGCATACCACCTGATGTAGATGAAGCCAAGTTACAGTATGAGGAGATGGTACCCAAGCTTAGCGAGATTATAGGGTTCGCTCTGGAAACTGAAAAATGCCGTTGGTTTACTACCTACCGGCTGCACCACCGCATGGCAGAGCAGTTTAACCTGAACCGTTGTTTTCTGGTTGGCGATGCGGCGCATATCCATTCGCCCGTGGGCGGCCAGGGAATGAATACAGGCTTGCAAGATGCTTATAATCTGTCCTGGAAGCTGGCCGGCGTTGTAAGCAGAAAACTACCATCCGAAATATTGAAAACCTATGCCGCCGAACGCATTCCTGTGGCTACTGAACTGCTGCAAACTACCGACAGGGCATTTAACCTTATTACCTCCAACAACTTATTTACCGGTTTATTCAAAAAGCTGGCTTTACCATATCTGCTTAGCTGGCTTTGGAAAAAAGAACACGTAAAAAAGAATTTCTTTGCACGTATATCGCAAACTGGCATACAATACCGTAACAGTAAGCTGAGTTTGCATCTGAGCCAGGCCGGAACAGTGAAAGCCGGTGACAGATTGCCTTACCTGAAAATATATGATGAAAAGAAAAAGCAGGATACTGACCTGCATGCCTGGTGCAGCAAGCCCGGCTTTACGTTGATCACCATGGGGCCATTAAAGGAGCAGGAGCTCTTCAGCTTTGCCAAATGGATAACCCAGGGCTACAGTAGCTACCTCAACTTCTTTCACTTGCCACCATCCGCAAAAAACCTGGAAGTATTTGACCGCTTTGAGATTAAACAAGGGCATGTAAAAGCGTTGGTGGTACGGCCGGATATGTACATCGGCTTGCTTTCAGATATGGCCGATGTGGAGACAGTAAGAACTTATTTGAGGGATGTGGTAGGAGTGATTTGATTTTTTGTAGCTGGTGCAGCTATACGCTTAAGTGGTTCTGTGCTTTTGTTATTGGCAGTTTACTTTTTGCTTGATCAAAAAGTAACAAAAAATCAAGGCAGAAACAATCCTTCCCCGCACAAGGCCACCGCATGGCCCGGGCGGTTTCTGCCAGCCCACCGCGCTTAGGTACAGAGGCAGACCACCGCCACGTCATTGCGAGGACCGAAGCAATCTCTCTGCAAGCAGATCTTACATGGTGCTGACTCGTAAGTCGGGGATTGCTTCGTTCCTCGCAATGACGTGTTTAAATAAAGAATAGATTCTGATGTAATCATTAATCCTTATCCATGTATGGTTTCCTTTTTACCATAATTTTGTATCACCTGCGCTTCGTAGGCTAGGAACTCTTTCCAGCGGGCTTCTACATCTATGTTGCCGGCATATTTCTTGGCCAGGCGGATGAAGGTAGTATAGTGGGCGGCCTCGCTGATCATTAGCTCGTAATAAAAATCGGCCAGCTCTTTGTCGTTGATATTTTCCGATAGCACTTTAAAACGTTCACAGCTGCGCGCTTCTATCATGGCGGCAAACAGCAAGCGGTCAATCAGTTGGTCGGTACGGCTGCCGCCTTTTTTCATGAATTTTAACAGTTCGCCTACATAATCATCTTTACGCTCTTTGCCCAACACATAGCCCCGGGCGAGAATGATATCATGTACCCGTTTAAAATGATCCATTTCCTCCTGCACCAAGGCGGCCATTTCCTGCACCAGGTCCGACAGTTGCGGGTTCTGCACAATCAAGGTAATGGCGTTACTGGCTGCCTTCTGCTCGCAAAAAGCATGGTCGGTTAATATTTCCTCAATATTGCTTTCTACCACGTTGGTTACCCAACGGGGGTCGGTAGGCAGTTGTAGTTTTAAAATCGTTTTCTCGCTCACAGCTACAAAGATAAGTAAAGTGCATATTATATAAAGCAGCAAGGCCCGGCGTTTCATTACGTCGGGCCTTGCTGCAGGTTGATAAAGATATAAGGTTTAGAGTTTAATCTTTACAAAATACAAGCGGTTATGATCAACCGAGTTTGTTGCCGGTAAAATTTTGGCGGCAAACGCATTTGCGCCGTTATCTACCACACCAAAATCATCATCATTAGAGATTACCAAAATATTGCCGGGCAATAAGGCTAAACCCTCGGCTTTATCGTGCGGATACACTTTCGGTAAATCCTTCAGCAAATCGAGCACTAACGTTTTGCTTACTGGTGCAATACCTGCAGTTTGCAAACCGGCGGCATCGTTTAACTGCTCTACGGTTTTACCATTGTATAGCTTCCCGTTGGTACCATTGGCCGGGTCAGAAATATCGGTAGCGTTGCTGATATCTATTTTAAACACTTTTTTAAATGTGGATGGATTAGTAGACGCTCCACCATAGTTACCATCACGTTCGATAGTTAAAAAAGTAGTGGCATTTACGCATAATATTTCACTCACACCGGTTAACGAGGAATTATCCATTAAGTAGGCATATTGTTTGGTAGCACCCGTTGCAATATCAAAAGTAAGGATACGAAGTACGGTTGAGTTAGATACGGCTGACTTAGATGGATTATACATAGGCGATTGCATGATGCCTACCAGCGTTTTGCCATCAGGTGTGATGGCTAAACCCTCCATACCACGGTTGGCACGGCGTGTAGCAAATACGGCTGGTATTTTTCGCCCTCCGGTACCTGTACCAAAAGGATTGATACGCTCTATGGTACGCCCTGCAGCATCAAAGTGAACAATATGCGGGCCGTACTCATCACTTACCCAAAAAGAACCATCAGCGGCCAATACCAGGCCTTCAGAATCAATACCATCGGCGCTTGGGGCAATCACATTACCGTTCAGGTCATAAGCGGTTTCGCCTGAAGCACCCATACCTGCAGGATTGGGCAAACCGTTCAGTTTGCCGCCGGCAGCATTCTTAAATTCAATGATCTGCTCCAGCACCAGTTTCCCATCTTTTAAGCGGAACTTGCCGATTTCGGGCGTAAACTCCGGCCTGCCGATAATAATGGAATTGGCCGCCTGCCCTGCTACATTTGGTCCACGGTCGGTAAGCATATAAAATACATCGGGCGAGTTGAGGTCAGCTGCAACAGCAGAGCCAAAACCACCATTATACACCTTTACGCCATTGGCAGTGGTATACAGCACTGCCGGGTCGGCAGCTTCTGCCATATCAGGGTAAGTAAAAGGCGTATTTACGTCGTTGTGGTTTTTCTTGCACGAGGTAAAGCAAGCGGTTGCCAATAAAAGCAAACCGAATGTTTTATTGAATTGTGATAATGATTTCATATTACCACAAAAAGAAGATTATACTATGAACAGAGTGTTAATGACAGATTAATATTGTAGCTGCTTAATATTACTTATAACACAATAAGCAATTAATATTAGCTGTACAGGTTTTTATCATCAATAAACTTTAGCACCGCATCAGGTACAAAGAATTGTACGCTTTTCCGCTGGGCGATGGATTGACGGATGAAGGTAGCCGATAACTCCATCAGCGGTGTCATGGTAATGGTTACGGCCGGGTCTGATGCCAGGTCGGCGTTTTCATAACCGGGGCGCGGGTAAACATAAATCTTATAATTTTTGAGTATCTGCTTATAATTCTTCCATTTGTGCAATGATGCCAGGTTATCAGAACCCATAATTAATACAAACTCATGTTGCGGATACTTTTCAGACAGGTGGGTAAGCGTGTCAATGGTATAAGAAGGCTGCGGCAATTTTATTTCTACATCACTTACCTCAAGGTTATCCGCATTATCAGTGGCCAGTCGGGCCATTTCCAGCCGGTCGTAGGTATTAATTAAACTGCCGTATTTTTTAAAGGGATTTTGTGGGGTAACCACCAGCCAAACTTTATCCAGTTCGGTGTGATTGGCCATATAATTGGCAATAATTAAATGCCCGATGTGTATCGGGTTAAAAGAACCGAACAACAAACCAATTTTCATATTCAGTTTCGCTTTAAAAACTAACTTTCTAAAAATTCTTTCACCAGTGTTCTCGCCTCGGCGCAGGCCGTATCCAAATCATAATTTTTAAGTATGATATCGAATTTAGGCGCATAGTTCAATTCCTTCTCCGCCTTGGCGAAACGCTCCTTTAATTTTTCGGCGCTGTCTGTGCCACGGCCGGTTAAACGCTCAATCAGCACCTCTAATGACGGGGGTTGAACAAATATAGCCAGGGCTTGGTCAGCATATTTGCGCTTCAGGTGAAGGCCGCCTTCTACATCAATATCAAATATAACGGTTTTGCCTTTTTTCCAGATGCGCTCAATTTCCTGGCGTAAGGTGCCGTAAAAAGTACCCGAATATACTTCTTCAAACTCAACAAACTGCTTTTTGGCAATGCGGTGCAAAAATTCTTCTTTGCTGATGAAATAATAATCTTTGCTATCCTCTTCATCTCCCCTGGCCTCGCGGGTAGTGGCCGAAATAGAAAACTCCAGTTCGGGAAAGTGTTGCAGCAGGTGGTGTACAATAGTGGTTTTACCTGCGCCGGAAGGAGCCGAGAAGATGATAAGTTTGCCTTGTTTGCTCATTAGTTTTAGGGGTTCATTAGTTACGGGTTCATTAGTTCATTGGGATTCTTTTTCTACCCAAATGTACCAATGAACCAATAAACGCTTTACAGCACATTTAACAGTTGTTCTTTAATTTTTTCCAGTTCCTCTTTCATGCCTACCACCAGCTTTTGGATGTTGGCATCATTGGCTTTCGACCCCAGAGTATTTACCTCACGGCCTATTTCCTGAGAGATGAAGCCCAATTTTTTACCATTGGCATCAGCACTGTTCAAGGTCTCTAAAAAGTAGCTGCAATGGGTTTTTAAACGCAATTTTTCTTCAGTAATATCTAACTTATCAATATAATAAATCAGTTCCTGCTCCAAACGGTTCTGGTCAATGTGCTCACGGCCGGCAACTTCTGCCAAATGCTGGTTCAGGCGCTCACGTATTACCGGAATACGTTTAGGCTCCTCCACCTCCACCAATTCCAGGTTTTTCTGAATTAAACCAATGCGGTACTTCAAATCGTTTTCCAGCACTTTACCTTCTTCAGCCCTGAATTTTTGAAAAGCAGCCACGGCTTGTTTAAAGGTATTGTCTACCGCTTTCCATTCTTCTTCGGTTACACTTTCTTCGGTATATTTCACTACCTCGGGTAAGCCCAAAGCCAGTTCCATCAGGTTAGAAGTGGGCTCGTTCAATTCGGTGCTTACAGCTTTTAACTGTTCATAATAATATTTAAGCAAGGCGGTATTGATACCGGCGGCTTTCACTTGTCCTTCGTTTTGCTCAACGTTGATTGACAGGTTCACTTTACCGCGTTCCAGTTGCTTACTGCACTCGGTGCGCAGCTGAAACTCTTTATCAGAAAATGCTTTGGGAATACGTAATGACAGCTCCAGAAATTTGCTGTTTAACGATTTGATCTCGACGGTATATTTAACATTACCAAAATCGGTAACTGCCACTCCATACCCGGTCATGGATTTTATCATGCGCAAAGATAGGCTTTTTAAGCGATTTGTAAACGGCCGAGGCGTTTAACACTTTTTCACACTTTAAATTTTACTAAAGCGTTATGTTTACACATGCTTATTAATGCCCGGCTGCTGCCGTTTAAATGTTTACTGTTTATAGCAGTGCTATCTGTTTTTTCCCCGTTTTTTGCCAATGCGCAAACATTGCCGGTCATTAAAGGCTTAATTGTACGCTCTTCAACTTACGATCGCCTGGCCGAAGTAAAAGTAACCAACCTGCGTACACAAATAATTAAAGTGAGTGATGAACAGGGCATTTTTACCATACCCGCCAACATAGGCGATACGCTTGAATTCAGCAAAACCGAATATGCGGTAATGAAGCAAGTGATTACCAGCACTAATGACATTATTGTGAGTATGCAACGTGCGGTAACATTAAATACCGTAGTGGTAAAAGGCTACAGTACAAAAACCGAGCAGCAGGCTACTATGGATGCCTACCGCAGTAAAGGGGTTTATTATAATGGCAAGCCACCGGTGCTGTCTTACCTGGCTTCGCCTGTTAATGGTTTGTATGAGTTGTTTGGCAAGGAGCCTAAACGTGCAAGGCGCTTTAACGCTTACATTAAAGCCGAAAATGAAGGTATACAGATTAATAAGCGCTTTACCAAAAGCCTGATTAAACAGGTAACCGGCCTGCCCGATGAAGAAATACCTGCCTTTATGGATGCTTACCGCCCGCAATATGAAGAGGCTGCCAAATGGAGCGATTATGAACTGATGAACTACATCAAAAAATCTTATGCTGCGTATGAGGCTTTGAAAAAAGCGAAAGCCCAACCTGCTCCCTAATACCGTTTCAGATAGACAAATTAGTACAGGCTTTTTCGGCTGCTAATTTTTCGGCTGTTTTTTTATTGAACTCTTTTCCTAAACCCATTGGCTCATTGTCAACCGTTACCTGTATGGTAAACAGTTTGACGCTTTCACCTTCAGCATTAGGGATCAACTCAAACAATACATCTTTACCATGGCGCTGGCACCATTCAATCAGCTTGCTCTTGAAGTTGGTTTCGGTTTGCTCCAAAGTATGGATGTCAATATGCGGCTTAATGATGTGATTGATGAGGAAACTTTTGGTAAAATCATACCCTTTGTCAAGGTACACGGCACCAATCAGTGCCTCAAAAGCATCGCCCAATAAGGAGCCCTGGCGGGCAGAACCTACAGCGCGCTGGTCATACTCTATCAAACTTTCTAAACCCAGTTTGCGCGATAACTGGTTAAGGTTAACACGGCTCACCATTTTAGAACGCAGTTCTGTTAAAAAGCCTTCGTCTTTATAAGGGTATAATTTAAACAATACCTCTGCCACTACGCTGCCCAATACCGCATCGCCCAGAAACTCCAGGCGCTCGTTGCTGTTTTTTACACCCTTTTTAATGGATTGGGCAACCGACTTATGCCGAAAAGCCAAACGGTATAAAGACAAATTGCCCGGTGTATAACCGAGCAAATTCTTTAACTGTTTAGTATATTTTCTATGCGGAGATAAATAAAGCTTATATAACCGACGAATAGGCATGCAGCAATTTACGAAAAATTATGCTTCGTATTTTTTAAATATAACAGAAGCATTGTGGCCGCCAAAACCAAAGCCGTTGCTTTGCGCTGCCCTTACTTCACGTTGCTGTGCAGTGTTAAAGGTAAAGTTAATTTTAGAATCAAAAGCCGGATCATCAGTAAAATGGTTGATGGTTGGCGGAATGATATTATTTTTAACTGCCAATATAGCCGCAATAGCTTCAACCGCACCTGCAGCACCCAGTAAGTGCCCGGTCATGGATTTGGTAGAGCTGATGTTTACACGATACAACTCGTCGCCATATACATCCTGAATAGCTTTTACTTCTTGCGGATCGCCTATCGGGGTTGAGGTGCCGTGTACGTTGATATAATCAATGTCGGCCGGTGTCATGCCTGCATCTTGTAAAGCAGCACGCATTACCAGTGCAGCGCCCAAGCCTTCAGGGTGAGGAGCCGTCATGTGATAAGCATCGGCACTCATACCACCGCCCATCATTTCGGCATAAATTTTAGCGCCGCGTGCCTTGGCATGCTCCAGTTCTTCCAAAATAATGGTACCTGCGCCCTCGCCGGCCACAAAGCCGTCGCGGTCTAAATCAAACGGACGTGAAGCCGTTGCAGGATCATCATTACGGGTAGAGAGGGCGTGCATAGCGTTAAACCCGCCAATACCTGCCTCATTAATAATCGCTTCGGAGCCGCCGCTGATAAACATATTGGCTTTACCTAAACGAATGTAATTGAAGGCATCAATCAGCGAATTATTGGATGATGCACAGGCCGAAACAGTGGTAAAGTTTGGCCCTCTTAATCCGTATTTGATAGAGATATGGCCAGGAGCAATATCTGCAATCATTTTAGGGATAAAGAAAGGATTGAAACGTGGGGTACCATCGCCTTTAGCAAAGTTAACCACTTCATCCAAAAAGGTTTTTAAACCACCAATACCTGATCCCCAGATAACACCTATACGGTTTACATCCAGTTCATCAAAATTGAGGCCGGCATCTTTCACCGCTTCCTCGGTAGAATACAGGGCGTATTGTACAAAGGGATCCAGCTTACGGGCATCTTTACGGCCCAAAAATGCATCCGCATCAAAACCCTTCACCTCACAGGCAAACTTGGTTTTGAAATGCGTTACATCAAAACTCTTAATAAAGGCAGCACCACTCACTCCATTGATCAACCCGTTCCAGTATTCTGCAACGCTGTTACCAATTGGAGTAAGTGCACCCAGCCCGGTTACGACAACTCGCTTAAACTCCATTTAAACTTCTCCAGGGAGTTATTTATTTAACGTTTTTTTCCAGATAAGCGATAGCCTGACCTACTGTACCAATGGTTTCAGCCTGATCATCAGGAATAGCTACGTTAAATTCTTTTTCAAACTCCATGATCAGTTCCACGGTGTCTAATGAATCAGCACCAAGGTCATTGGTGAAGCTTGCTTCTGGTGTAACTTCACTTTCGTCAACACCTAATTTTTCTACAATGATAGCTTTTACTCTTGAAGCGATATCAGACATAATGTGTGATGTTTAATGTGTAAATAAAAATTTCTGTGCAAAGAAAAATAAATTCTGGTAAATATCAAACCTATTTTCCGAATGCTTAATGTTAACAAAGTTTTAGGTATAGAGTTTCAGTTTGTAATTTTATACGCTAAATAATTAGAAACTTGAATAAAAAGGTTTTAAAGGTAGGCGCCGATCTGGATTTCGAGCTGATTGCCATCACTTCTGCACTTAAAGATTACCGGGTTTGTTTCCTGATTAACAAACACTTGAACTTCAATTTCAGGAAAGAAGATGACTTGAAAGTAGATATTTATAAGAACAGTGTTGAGCCTGCCCTCTTTTCTTTATATCACTACCAGTGGGAAACCACGGAGACTGATTTTTATTTTATTGCCAACCGCGGCTCTGATGGCTTGCTGATTCCGGAGATGCGCCAGGCCGATTATTTTCTGATGATACGTAATTATATAGATACAAATGATCTGAATGAGATCATTTCGGGCTTAAATACCCTACCCGAAATCATTTCTGCAATAAAGATTGATCCCAAAAAAATAAAATCAAACGAAAATCTGTTATTTTAGCGCAAATTTTAAGTGTCGGATTTACACTAAATGTACACCGGCACCTGTTTTTATAGGTAAAGGCAAAGCCAGTTAACTCTAAAATATGAAACTATCTTACAACCGTACTAAAATTGTGGCTACCATGGGCCCGGCATCTACCAAGAAAGATGTACTGCTGGCCATGATTAAGGCAGGTGTGAATGTATGCCGCCTGAATTTCTCGCACGGCCGCCCGGAAGACCACCAGAAAACCATTGACCTGATTCGTGAAATTAACGAACAATATAAAGTAAACATTGGTATCCTGGCCGATTTGCAAGGACCAAAAATTCGCATTGGTTTGGTAAAAGATGGCGGTATTCACCTGGTAAACGGTAAACATATTGATATTACCACCCATGAGTGCATTGGTGATGATCATCAGATTTATATTACCTACGAAACCTTCCCTCAGGATGTACAGGCCGGCGAAATTATATTGCTGGATGACGGAAAATTGCAGTTACGCGTAATTGAAACCAACCGTAAAGACACTGTTAAATGTGAAGTGGTACACGGCGGTATCTTAACCTCACGTAAAGGTGTAAACCTGCCAAACACCAAAGTATCTATCCCAAGCTTAACCGAAGAAGACTTGGTAAACCTGCAATTTGCATTGCAAAACGATGTAGAGTGGATTGGTTTATCATTCGTACGTACCGGCGAGGATATTGTAGACCTGAAACGCATTATTGCACAAAGCGGCAAGCCTTCAAAAATTATTGCCAAGGTTGAAAAACCAGAGGCTATTGACAATATTGACGCCATTATTGCCGCTACTGATGGTGTAATGGTAGCCCGTGGCGACCTGGGTGTGGAAATGCCTTTAGAAGTAGTGCCAATGCTGCAAAAAATGATTGTACGCAAGTGCCGTGCAGCTTCAAAACCGGTAATTGTAGCCACCCAGATGCTGGAGTCAATGATTACTACCCCACGCCCTACCCGCGCCGAGGTGAATGACGTAGCCAACTCTGTACTTGACGGCGCCGATGCTGTGATGCTGAGCGGTGAGACCTCTGTAGGTGAGTTCCCGGTGATTGTAATTGACACAATGGCTAAGATTGTGCGGAACGTAGAAGAAAGCGGTTATCCGTTTAATGCGCCTAAAACAACCATTACTGACGTGAGTTCTCCGGTTTACCTGAGCAACGCCGTATGTGAATCTGCCGTTTACCTGGCCGACCATACCAACGCTGCGGGCATCGTATCCATGACGGTTTCTGGCTATACGGCTTTCGAAATATCGAGCTACCGCCCTAAGGCCAGCACTTATATCTTTACTTCGAACAAAACTTTATTGAATGCACTAAGCCTGGTTTGGGGTGTAAAAGCGTTTTACTACGACCAGTTGGAAAGCACTGATAAAACCATCAGCGAAGTAAACGACATTCTGAAAGGTGAAAACCTGGTAGAAGCCGGCGAGGTTGTTATCAACACCGCTGCTATTCCAATCGAGAAACAAGGCAAAACCAATATGCTGAAAGTTACTGTGATTGACTAACACCATTCAGACAAAGGATAAAAAGAGAAAGGACAAAGGATTTGGAAATTACTTCCTCATCCTTTGTCCTTTCTCTTTTGTCAATAATCTCAACTTTAGAACACTTTAGCTTTACAAATCTTCTTGTGAAGCTTGTTCATGCTGCTAAAGCGGTAGTTCCAGTAAATAGTAAACAGTTCCATACGCTTTCATCTTTGTTTTGAGGTGCTTAATATTGACAAACGATGAAAGTAATAGTTTAAGTATTTTTAAACTTTATAACAACTGAATATTAACAACTTACTGCTTCTTTTTCATGGTGACAATAACAGCTCCATTCGCAGCTTTTTCACCATACTTAGCTACAGCGGTTTTATCCTTTAATACTTCGATGGTTTGAATATCATCAGAACTTAAATTATTTATACGATTTACTTCTTTACCGTCTACAATATACAAGGGTTGGTTAGGACCCTCTAATGAAAGATTGACCCGGCCACCATTCTGGTTTCCGCTGCCAGTTGAATTGGCTTTAGCACTGGTACCATATCCGACCACCACTACTTCATTTATATTTTTGTTAATCGCAGGCTTGCCAGATTCCTCGGGGGGATGTTTTGCGTCCGGCAAACTGAACTGTATAGGCACAGTATACTGCGTACGTACCGGCCTGCCATTTTGCCGCCCAGCCGCCCATTTAGAAGAGTTAGAAACGGCCCTTACAGCCTCCTCATCCAAACCATAGCCGGGTCCTCTTACTGCTTTCACGTCAGACAGGCTGCCATCTTTCTCTACAATGAAGGTTACAATTACCCTGCCCTGTATGCCTGTTTCTCTGGCCTTAGCCGGATAGTGAATGGTTCTGCCTAAAAATTTATAAAATTCATCCATACCGCCTACATACATAGGGCTTTGTTCAACAGCGGTAAATACTTCACTTTTAATTTCAGGCACGGTATCAATCTGCAACTGCAGCACGTCGGCTTTAGGCCTTAGCGCAAAGTTTACCGGTATCACCAATGCAGTTCTGGCAGGTTTGCCATCTTTGGTACCGGGTTTCCATTTGGCTGAGGCTGACACCGCTTTTACTGCCTCTTCATTTAAGCCATAACCAGGTCCTTTAATGGCATGCACATCGGTCAAGCTTCCATCTTTCTCTACCATAAAGCCAACCATTACTTTACCGGCTACCTTAGCCTCGCGGGCAGCTGCGGGATAATGTACCCGACTGCTTATCTCATTGTAAAAAGACTTCAGGCCACCAGCCGGAACCGGAGGCGTGGTGCCTTCTGTAACATTTATCGTCATTGATTCGGCCGGGGCTTCATCTTTATTGGGTGCGTTGGTTGCTGTTGTAACCAGCTTTGCAGCATCAGCAGCCGCCACATCCAGTGCAGCATCGGTTTTAAAATTAATTTGAGTGATGATTTGGCTCTTGCTTAAAGTTGCTGATGAGAGCACCAGCATGGCGGCAAACAGCGGTGCCGACAGCCCGTATTTGACGAGCGCCACACGTTTTGACTTGTTTTTCTGTAGCATGATGATTCGTTGTTTGAGTAAACTTTTATTAAAGAATGGATTGATGAGTTGGTGGGGCGGCGCCATAAAAGCCTGGTTCACCAGCAGCTGGGCATATTGCTTTTTAGAGGTTCCGGTACTCACCACCTCATCATCGGCAATAAACTCGTGCAAATGCTTTACCGCACGGCGGTATAAGTAAATAACAGGGTTGAACCAGCTTACAATCAGCAGCACTTCGAGCAGCAGACGGTCGGCCGAATGTAATTGCCGACTGTGGGTTTCTTCGTGTGCCGTAATAATGTCATGGCCAGGCTGCGCCTCGTTCACTTGTATCTTGTTAAAAAAAGAATAAGCGGCTTCACTTTCGGGTCTTTTTAGCAGCCGGCGCAGGGCAATCAACTGCAGGCAAAGCTTTACGGCCATAAATAATAAGCCGAATAGGTATACATAGCTCAGCAAATCGCCCAGAGTAATGCGGTTATCAGGCATGGCCGTTACCTGGAACAGTTGCGCCGGGTTTACCTGATAAATGGTTTGCTCCACCCGCTCGGTAATCAGCCAGTGCTTCACCCAATCTGACTGCACCAGCGGCAGGATGAATGACAGCGCCGCCGAGGCTACCAGGTAAATGCGGTTAAGCTGAAAAAAAGTTTCGCGCTTTAGCAGCAGCGCATAAAAGGCATAAAATAAGATAAGGTATAGGTTTGCTAATAACAGATAGTGCCACCAAGTTGTCATCGCTATTCATTTTTAAATTTTTCAATCAGTTTCATGAGTTCATCGGCTTCCTTCAGGTTAATTTTCTCTTTTTGCACAAAGAAGGAGAACATGCGTTTCACCGAGTTATCGAAGTAGCCGTTCAGCAGCTTATCTGCTGCAAAATCTTTATAAGCCTCTTTGCTGATCAGCGGGTAATATTCATGGCTTTTACCATGGGCTATGTGCCCTACAAAGCCTTTGGTCTCCAGTATCCGTATAATGGTGGATACCGTATTATAAGCCGGCTTTGGTTCGGGCAATTGCTCAATTACATCTTTTACAAATCCTTTTTTTAGTTGCCACAGCACCTGCATAAGTTGCTCTTCGGCACGGGTAAGTTCCTTTATTTCCATAGTGAGTGATGATAATTTATTCAGCGTCCTGGTATATAGCCGGCCCGCATTGGGCAAACTTTTTACCGGCTGTAATTTTCAGTTTATATGTTTTTACAAATTGATTAAGCAGTGTTATAAATTGCGCTTGTGTTTCGGCAGCCATACCTGTAGGTTGTAAGTTGAGCAGGTAGTAATCAATGGTACCATCCGGCTCAAAATAAATACGGTGCACAATGCGGGTTGGCTTACCCCAAGTAAAATTATTAGCTTTCATGTAACGGGCTACATCCTGCAGCAGTGCTACATAAGCACTGTAAAACGCTTTGGTTCCTGCTCCCCTGAATACGGATTTAGCAGAATCAACATCTAATGCATTGGCATAAACCCTGTCCAGCTTTTGAACAGTTAAGCCTTCCTTTTCTGCGTCCTGAAAAGTGATAGCTCTTTGCGCCGAAACGGTTAAGCTCCAAAGCATTAAACAGATTAAAGTTAAAAATTTCATCGTTAATATCGGTTAAAATAGCGCTTTCAACTAAGTTCTTAGTCAAAGATATTATTTCAACTTTACATTATCAACTAAAGTTTTAGTTTTTTATAAAAATATATTTATCAGTGATGTAATTGCTACTTAACAACCACTCCAATAAACATTTGCCTGCACTGGTACGTTGCTATCCTACTAATTATAAAATTTTACAGCTACCTATTACATGCATATTACTTTTCATGGCGCTGCCCGTAATGTAACCGGCAGCAAGCACCTGCTCACTTTAAATGATGGCACCTCTGTACTGCTGGACTGCGGCATGTTTCAGGGCCTCGGCGAAAAAACAGAAAACCTGAACGAACACCTCGGCTTTAATCCGAAAAAGGTGGATTATATGATTCTCTCTCATGCTCATATTGACCATTGCGGCTTGATTCCAAAACTGGTGTCAGAGGGTTTTGAAGGTCAGATATTTTGCACTGCCCCTACTATGGAGTTGGCCCGCATCCTATTAATGGATTCTGCTAAGATACAGCAACAGGACACTGACTATAGTAACCGGCAACGCAGCAAAAAGAACGAGCCGCATTTAACCGCATTGTATACCGAAGAGCAGGCGATGGAAGCCATGCGCCTGTTTAAGATTGTAGACTATAACGAGGAATATGAAATTACACCCCGCATCAAATTTAAATTTACTGACGTAGGCCATGTAATAGGCAGTGCGGCTGTTCATCTCACCGTGCTTGAGGATGGTAAAGAAACCTGCATTACTTTTAGCGGCGATGTGGGCCGTTACGGCGATTTGCTGTTACGCAGTCCGCAAACCTTTCCGCAGGCCGATTATGTTTTGCTTGAATCTACCTACGGCGATTCATTGCATAAAGAATTGGAACCAATAGAGGATGCTCTGTTGAATGTTATTAAACATACCTGTATAGATAAACGGGGAAAACTCATCATCCCGGCCTTCAGCGTAGGGCGTACGCAAGAATTACTGTACACATTAAACTGCCTGGAGCAGGAAGGCAGGCTGCCGGATGTACCTGTTTTTGTAGATAGCCCTTTATCGTTACAAGCCACAGAGGTATTGCGAAACCATACTGAAGTTTTCAATAAAGATGTAAAAGAAACGATGAAAACGGATGCCGACCCGTTTTCGTTTAAGAACCTGCATTTCATTGAATCGACGGCTGAATCTATTGCCTTGAATGATGATGCCCGCCCCTGCGTAATCATATCCTCATCGGGTATGGCGGATGCAGGCCGTGTAAAGCATCACATCAAAAATAATATTGGCAACCAGAAAAACACCATCCTGATTGTAGGCTATTGCGAGCCCGGCTCATTAGGCGGCCACCTGATGCACGGTGACCATGAAGTTGATATTTTTGGCGACAAGTACCAGGTGAACGCCGAAGTACAAGTAATTAAAAGCATGAGCGCCCACGGTGATTATGAGGATTTACTACACTTTTTAAGCTGCCAGGATCCGAAACAAGTCAAAAAACTTTTCTTGGTACACGGCGAATACGAAACACAAAAACACTTTTGCGATAAGTTAAAGGAAAAAGGTTTTGGCGAAGTGGAGATACCTTTTCAGCATCAACGGGTGGAGCTGGAGTAACTGCTTGTGGTTGACTATAAATAGTTTGTCATGGCGAGGAGGAACGACGTGGCCATCGCACGGAGGCATCTGCGCCTCTGTATAGCAAGCGGTTGCCACGCTATCGCTCGCAATGACAATCCGTACTATTATACAATTTCACCCCAACTTCCCTATCACCTCAAACCGTTCAAATACACCGGCTGTGTGCGGTGCATCGGCCAGTTCGGGTGTTAAATCCTGCCCGGCCCAGTGTTCGTAGTGCTTACCGTTTCGCCAGAGGCGGCTTTCGGTAACATCATAAATTAAGCCCTGATAAGCTACCCAGATCTGCGGCTTGTCTTGCCCGTTGCGCAAAGCCAGCTGCGAGCGGCTATACACCGGCAATTGATTTAGCGAGGGCTCCATCTGCGTTTAAAATATTCAAAAAAGGCGGTATTCATGAGAAGCAGCGCCAAGGAGTAAAAATGATCTTCAAAAGGTATGGTGCCAACACGAATGGCCATGTTTTCGTGATTGTTGTATAACACAATAGGTATAGCCGTTAGCACCCCGTTTACTACATAAAACGGAATGAGTGATACCACATAAGCCATATAAAAGCGGCCTAACCAGGGTGATTTGATCAAAAACTGTAACGTTAAAATTATCACCAGCAACAAACCAAAGGTAACCAGTGTATACAAGCGGGTATGATACGTTACCAATAGCACAGCGCTTAGCCCCAGCAATAAGCCGGAAATGAGATAAGTCAACATTTTTCCGGGCTGCCATTTAACATAGTAATTCAGGCAGGCATAAATAAACAGGCAGGCGAAGGGAACGGTTAAAAAAAACAAGATCTCCTCCAGCGGTAGCTGGAATACTTTAATACCCAATATATAATCGGGGTTGAACGACCATACATTGTTTAACGTAAACTGTACATCCCAGTATAGAAACACCAAGCCCGTAATCAACAGGCCAGGGGCCAGATACTTCCAGCTTTTATAAAATGCTACACGGCGGTCGAACGACAGAGCTATGGGAAATACAATAGTCAGGAAGTTAATTAACAGGTAGGCAGTATTCACTTTAAAGCGGCTAAGTTTTTCCGCAAATCTACGGTTTCGGCCGCCGTGCAGCGGCCCGAATCCAACAAAAATTTAATCACTGTAACCGCAAGGTCTCTATCGCTGCTGGGGTAGTGTTTACCATCAATCAACTTCACCAGCTCTTGCCGGTCGGTGTTCAGGTGCTTGCTGTAACCTAAAAAGGAAGGTACATTGTGTTCAATTGAAAAACGAATAAACCGCACTTCAAGATGGTGGGTGTTTTGTTCTACCGCTGTATCGAGGTGCTTTTCTGCATCGCTTACATAACTTATTTTCGAGAAAGGGCTCCATACCTGTTTGGCCTTCAGAGCTTCTGTTGCAGCTAAATAAGCATTTTGCTGGGCACTGCGGTTATTTACATTCAGGAACGATTGATACAATGAGTCTGTAAGGCGCTTGTTGTTTAAGGCCACCACCAGTTTTTGCCTCACCTGCCGGGCAGAGGTTTGCCCCTGTACCTGCAGCGAACAACATAAGAACGCGCTCAACAGCCAACCTATATGCAATACTTTTAAACTCATTTTAAATGATGTTTAACTTTTGATGGAGTACCGCTTTCATATACAGCGCCATTTTGCGCCGGTCTGATACCCGGATGCGTTTTTGCATGATTACGCTGGCCGGTGTGTGGCTTATTTTTTTAAATAATTGCAGGTAATATACATAGGCAATGTACACCCCCAGCCTGCTGCCGCGTGGCAACTGCTTAATGCCTTCGAAAGCATCGTCAAAATCTTTTTTGATGTCGGCTTCAATTTGGGCCTTCTCCTCATCGGTAAAGCTATTGAAGTCAATATCCGGAAAGTAAGTGCGGCCGCGTTCTTCAAAATCGGCTTTTACATCGCGAAGGAAATTTATTTTTTGAAACGCTGAACCCAGGCTGCAGGCCATAGGTTTGAGGCTTTGGTATTGCGCTTCGTCATTTTCGCAGAACACCCGCAGGCACATCAGCCCTACTACTTCGGCCGAGCCATAAATATAATTTTTGTAGCCATCGTGATTATAAGCTTTGTTCTCTAAATCCATTTCCATAGAATCCAGGAAAGCATGGATCAGTTCATGCTCAATGTGATAAGCATTTACAATGAGTTGGAAAGATTGCAATACCGGATTTAAAGAGATGCCATCACGTATGGCCTTAAAGGTTTCCTGCCTGAAGTTGGTAATAAGTTCGTGCTTATCATAGGCATGAAAGGTATCTACAATTTCATCAGCATAGCGTACAAAGCCATAAATAGCATATACCGGAAAATGAAAACGCTTACTGAAGGCCCTGATACCAATACTAAAAGAAGTACTGTATTTGGTGGTAATCAGCTTACTGCACTCAAAGCAGGTTTCATCATATAGATTCATAGGGAACCGAAGGCATATTTTAGGTAGCGGATATATCAAATATACATAAATATGGCTTAGTTGTTTAGTTGTACACTAAAACATTTTGCTTACTTTGAACTTGTAACAGGGCATTTCTATACATGAGTCAACCAAAATCAGTTATTGTAATAGGCGCGGGCTTCGCCGGAATGGCTGCCGCCACGCTATTGGCCAAAGAGGGCTATCAGGTTACCCTACTCGAAAAAAATGACCAGCCCGGCGGTCGTGCCCGAATTTGGGAAAAAGACGGGTTTAAGTTTGACATGGGCCCCAGCTGGTACTGGATGCCCGATATCTTTGAAAATTACTTCGCCTTGTTTGGCAAAAAGCCGTCCGATTACTATAACCTGAAACGCCTAGACCCTGGTTACCGCATTTATTATGGAAAAGACGACCTGATAGATGTACCTGCCGCCATGCCTGAGTTGGAAGCCTTGTTTGAGCGCATAGAACCTGGCAGCAGTCAGGGGCTAAGAAAATTTCTTAGTCAGGCTGAGTACAAATACCGCGTGGGCATGAATGAATATGTACAGCGCCCCTCGCACTCCATTACCGAGTTTATTGACTGGAACCTGATTAAAAAAAGCTTTGGTATACAATTGCTCACCAGCATGAGCAAACATGTACGGCAGTATTTCAAAAACCCCAAGCTGATCAAGTTATTAGAGTTTCCGGTACTTTTTCTGGGTGCTACCCCACAAAACACCCCGGCCATGTATAGTATGATGAATTATGCCGACCTGGTTTTGGGCACCTGGTACCCTGATGGCGGCATGAACGAAATTGTGCAAGCCATGGTAAAGCTGGCTCAAGAATACAATGTGGATATCAGGCTGAATACAGAAGTAACCGCCATACATACCGATGGCGATACGGCAAGCGGCGTAATTACTACACAAGGAGAATACAAAGCCGATTTTATCATTGCCGGTGCCGATTATGAACATGTAGACCAGCAACTGGTAGACCAAGCTCACCGCAACTATACTCCCAAATATTGGGACAACCGCACTATGTCGCCCTCCAGCTTATTGTTTTATGTGGGGGTTAACAAAAAGCTGCCGAACATTCAACATCATAACTTATTTTTTGATGAAGATTTTGAGCTGCATGCCCATGAAATTTACACTGAGCCCCAATGGCCCACCAAGCCATTGTTTTATGTATGCTGCACTTCAAAAACAGATGCCGGTGCCGCCCCCGAGGGTTCTGAAAATCTGTTTTTCCTGGTTCCGCTAGCCCCGGGACTAAATGATAATGAAGAACTGCGGGAAGCATACTTTAACAAAATTGCCGACCGCTTTGAACAGCTTACCGGCGAAAATATTCGGGAGCATATCATCGTCAAACGCAGCTACGCCATGAACGACTTTAAGGCTGATTATCATTCTTATAAAGGCAATGCCTACGGCTTAGCCAATACTTTGGCGCAAACTGCCTTTTTTAAACCAGCCATGCGCGCTAAAAAGATTAAAAATATGCTTTACACCGGCCAGCTTACTGTACCCGGCCCCGGAGTACCGCCGGCGTTGATATCGGGACAGATAGCGGCGAAGGAAGTGATGAAGATGATGCCAAGCCCCCTAACCCCCTAAAGGGGGAACAGAAGTTAGGAGAAAAGAGAAAGGACCAAAGATCAAGAATTGAACCTTTGTCTTTTATCCATTCTCTTTTCATCTTTTGTCAAAATTTCTCCTCTCCCTTTAGGGGCTGGGGGGCACAAAAAAAGGCCCGTTCAATCAACGGGCCTTTTTTTGTAATATATAGTGAGTTTGAATGAGCTAAGATTTATTCCTCTTCTGCAAAGATTGGTTTTTTCAAACCGTTATCATAAGCTTTCAGGTTTTTCTTCAGCAGCTTGCGGGCTACGTGAATGCGGGTTTTTACAGTACCGATAGGGATGGTTAAGTGATCGGCAATTTCGTGATATTTGTGGCCTTCAAAATACATGGTGAAAGGCACG
Source organism: Mucilaginibacter koreensis (assembly GCF_054783355.1). NCBI lineage: Bacteria > Pseudomonadati > Bacteroidota > Sphingobacteriia > Sphingobacteriales > Sphingobacteriaceae > Mucilaginibacter > Mucilaginibacter koreensis. Next base: position 2,037,953 of record NZ_BAAGQS010000001.1, read on the forward strand.
TAATAATCTTCAGGTAAACGGTCTAAAGCACGGCGGATGTCATCCATAATGAATTTAGACTCACCTTGGTTTTTGGTTGAACTGAATACCAGATTAGCTGATGAAATTTCTTCAGATTTGGTTACAAAAGTGCTCATCTTAACAAACCGGCGGTAGTTATTGATGAATGTATTTTTCATGATGGTATACAACCATCCTTTTAAGTTAGTTCCTTCTTTAAACTTGTTGTAGTAAGTGATGGCCTTTAACATTGTATCCTGTACAAGGTCGTTAGCATCGTCTGCGTCATGAGTGAAGTGTAAGGCGTAAGAACGTAGTGAACTTGCCTGACGTAGTACCATGGTGTTAAACTCTGTCTTTGTCATTCTATTTCAGTTAAAGTTTGTACTGAGTAGGTTGCAAACATGATACCGTTTTGCTTTGGCACAGCTATAAGCTGTACATAAACGCCAAAAAAGTTTTAAACAAGCGTGAATAAAACAAATAAATATGCTGAAACCGAAATACGTAAACAACTATGCATAAGTAGCTTATCTGCCCGTAAATGCGCCAAATGCAATTAAATTCAAATATTAATCTAAAACATTTATCAAGTTTCAGCACTTGATATAGAAAAAAGGGAAGTAAGGTCTTTTTAGGACAGTTAAGTACATTAACCGATCATATTTACCTCGCGCTCCAGCATAACGCCAAATTTAGTGTACACACTGTCTATGATTTGCGACGACAGCGCATACACCTCTGCGCCTGTGGCACCGCCATGGTTTACCAATACCAGCGCCTGATTTTTCCAGGTTCCGGTGTGGCCTACTACTTTTCCCTTCCAGCCACATTGCTCAATGAGCCAGCCGGCGGCCAGTTTTACCAACCCTTCTCCTGCCGGGAAATTAACCACTTGCGGGTATTGCTCTACCAGTCGGTTAAACTGTTCGGCTGGAATAACCGGATTTTTGAAGAAGCTGCCTGCATTACCGATGGTAGAAGGATCGGGCAATTTAGACACACGGATATGTGATACCACCTGCGCTACATCTTTTAAAGTAGGCGCTGCAATACCGCGCTGAGCCAGTTCCTGCTCAATAGCACCATAGTGCAGCTTTAAATGGGGGATTAAAGACAATTGGAATTTTACCGAGGTAATAATGTATTGCCCCTTCAGTTGCTTAAAAATACTTTCGCGGTAACTGAAATGGCAATCCTCTTTGGTAAAAGTTTTAAACTCACCGGTAGCAATTTCAAAAGCTACACAACTGTGAAATACATCTTTCAACTCCACGCCATAAGCCCCGATGTTTTGTACAGGCGAAGCCCCTACCGAGCCGGGAATGAGCGCTAGGTTTTCCATACCGGCGTAACCATGATCTACACAGAACAGCACCAGTTCATTCCAGTTTTCGCCTGCACCGGCCTCTACAATTACTTCATCATGATGAATGCGATGCTCGATGCCCCGGATGTTGAGGCGGATAACCAGCCCTGCAAAATCATGAATGAACAGCATATTGCTGCCACCGCCCAAGATCAGGCGCTCGGTCTGCAGCCATTGCGGGTCGGCAAATAATTCGGAAAGTTCTTCGGGCCGGCTAATTTCTACAAAATAGCGGGCGCTGGCTTCAATACCAAAAGTGTTAAAGTTTTTCAAAGAAACGTTTTCCTGAATCTGGAGCATGGTGTATATAATATGTATAGAGCCGCAAATTTCGGAATTAATCTATAACTTACAGATTATAGTTCGTATTTAGTAAATTTGTTATATGGCAAACCCAATAGACTATACACTTTTTATTGAAATTGAACCAGAAGTGCGTTTTGGTAAACCGGTAATTAAAGGCACACGCATTACTGTGTATGATATATTGGGTTGGTTAGCTGCAGGACTAACACATCAGCAAATTTTAGAAGACTTTCCCCAATTACAAGAACAGCACATTCTTGCTTGCCTGGCTTACGCCGCTAATAAGGAAAGGAAATTGAAAGTTGGCTGATATAAGACTCATAATTGATGAAAATATCTCTTGGCGCCTAAAGAAACTCTTACCTGAATGGATGCTGCTTCCTGTAAATGAGATCAGTCCTTCACAACGCATTAATGATTACGGAATTTGGTCTTACGCAAAGCTTCATCAATACCATATTCTTACTTTTGATGAAGATTTTATTGAATTACAAAACCTGTATAACTATCCGCCAAAAATTATCTGGCTTAGAACAGGCAATGTAACCACTTCAGAAATTGCCCGATTGCTTGTATTCCATCAACCTGTGCTTAAAGTTTTTTTAGCAGATAGAGAATCTGGCATAATCGAACTCCAGTAAAGTTTACTTAAAATACTGCTTTCTCGTTACCAGTAACCCAAACTCTTCAGAGGGTAAACGCTCGGTGGATTTATGATGAATTTTGTGCGCCCGGCGGATATTGAGTAAATACCGGTTATAAGTACGAAAAGGCCGCATACGGCTATGAATGTACCAGTCGTGAAAAATAAAATAGATAACACCATATACACTGATGCCCGCACCTATCCAAAACCGGTAATCCAAAGTTTTATGTGCTACCCACATTAGCCATAGCGACAAAGCAGCAAACCCCAAGCTAAACAAATCATTCCACTCCAGCCATCCCGATTTTTTATGCTGATGATGAGTTTTATGAATAAACCACAGCGGCCCATGAAAGAGATACTTATGGATAGCCCAGGATAAAGCTTCCATGCCGGCAATGGTGAGCACTACAATGGCGGTGTTAATTAAAAATTGCATCAATAGAAATACAAATAAACAACTATTTTGCTTGTAATGCTTTTCTCAAAGCCCCTTCCACCCTCATGGCGTAGGCCTGCTCTTGCTCTTTTTCAAAACCTGTTTCCTTAAAAATTAATTTACCTTGTTTATTGTATATCATCAGCGTTGGGTAACCTCTGAAACTAAACTGAGCATCGGGGCACAGTTTTTTATTATAGCTTTCGCCCGCTTTGGCATAAACACCAACTTTTTGGTTACAACCCGGAATAAAATAAACCGGTAATAAAAAATCTTTTCGCCCGCTTCGCTGCTGATACCAGTCAATAAACCCTTTAATGTGAGCATCACCCGCTAAAAACTTTTTAACAATGCCACTATCTGTGCGGCAAATGGTAATCAACTGCACTTGGGTGTTATTTTTATATTTAGCATGTAATTTATGCAGGTAACCCAATTCGGCAAAACAAGGCGGACAGGGAATAAACCAGTTATCAATAATCAGTACCTTGTTTTGACCTAACCGCTTTAAAGTGGTATGCTTACCTTTCAAATCATAAATTTCCAGGTCAGGTATTGCCTTAATGCCTGCGGGCTGCTTGCGCTGCGCTGATACATGATTAAAGTAAGCTGTACTTAATAGAACAAGCAGGCAGATTCTAAGGCTCATAAAATTTAAGTTTCGCTAAATATAAATATGGAGGTAACGCTTATGCAACAAAAAAGGCAGCTTTAATTATAAAGCTGCCTTTTTGTATTATTCAAAAGGGAGAAATTAAATATGTATCGCCCTGTTTTCAGTTGCTGCCAAACATGCTTCACGGATGGCTTCGGTGTACGTTGGGTGAGCATGGCTCATGCGCGATACATCCTCGGCGCTGGCACGGTACTCCATAGCTACTACACCTTCGGCAATCATGTCAGCCGCACGCGGGCCAATCATGTGCATACCCAAAATTTCGTCAGTAGTACTATCAGCCAATACTTTTACAAAGCCATCAGTATCCATACTGGCGCGCGCACGGCCGCTGGCCTTGAACGGGAATGAACCCGATTTGTATTTTACACCTTTTTCTTTCAATTGCTCCTCGGTATAACCTACCGAAGCTACTTCAGGCCAGGTATACACCACACCCGGAATCAGGTTGTAATTGATGTGCGGTTTCTGTCCGGCAATGTGCTCAGCCACAAAAGTACCTTCATCCTCGGCTTTGTGAGCCAGCATCGCACCGCGAACCACGTCGCCAATGGCATATATACCTTTAACGCTGGTTTCCAAGTGCTCATCTACCGCAATCTTTTTACCGCGCTCTTCTACCTGGATACCAATGTTCTCTAAGCCTAAACCTTCAGTATAGGCTACGCGGCCTACAGCCACCAGGCAGTAATCACCTTTCAATTCTTTCTTTTCGCCTTTCGGGGTATCAAAAGTTACGGTTACTTCATCACCTTCGGTTGTTGCACCGGTTACTTTATGACCGAGGTAAAACTCCATGCCTAGTTTTTGCAGGCTCTTTTGCAGTTCTTTACCCAGTTGCTTATCCATAGTAGGGATAATTGAATCCATAAACTCAATTACCGACACCTTGGCACCCAAACGGGCATAAACCGAACCCAACTCCAAACCAATCACACCACCGCCAATTAACACCATGTGCTTAGGCACTTCGGGCAAACTGATGGCTTCGGTTGAGGTAATGATGCGTTTTTTATCCACCTGCAAAAACGGCAGGCTCGATGGTTTTGAACCGGTAGCAATAATCACGTTCTTGGTAGTCAGCGTTTGCTCAGTGCCGTCATCTTTTTTAACAATAATCGTATTCTTATCTTTGAAAGAACCAATACCCTGATAAGAATCAATTTTATTCTTTTTAAATAAGAAAGTGATACCGCCGGTGGTTTGCGCCACCACTTCGTTTTTGCGTTTTACCATCTGGCCGAAATCAACCTGCAGGTTATCCAGGCTGATGCCGTGCGCCTTAAAGGTATGGGCCGCATTATGATAATGTTCTGAAGAATCCAGTAATGCTTTTGACGGAATACAGCCTACGTTTAAGCAGGTACCGCCAAAAGTGCCGTATTTTTCTATACAAGCAGTTTTTAAACCCAGTTGGGCACAACGGATAGCAGCTACATAGCCACCCGGACCCGAACCGATAACAATAACATCATATTGCATAACAGTAGTGTATTTGATTGGTGCACAAAGGTAAAACAATAATTGTACGAAAGGCTAAATTTGATGTGTTTGCTGTGTAAAGCTGACAAGAGTTGTATAATTATGTCTGTACCTGTCATTTCGACCGTAGGGAGAAATCTTCTTTGCCATGCCGGTCTGCTGTAGATTTATCGCTCGAAGAAGATTTCTCCCTACGGTCGAAATGACAAGCAGGATAAATTTAAAATTCATCCGCTACCATACCAAACACTTGCGACTTCACTGCATTAGGTAGGATGATTTCCTTCTCAAAACTCAAGCCCAGTTTAGTCAACAGTTTTATCGAACGTTCATTATCGGGCACAACAGTTGCCAGCAAGCGCTTTAAACCCAGTACTGTTTTGGCGTACTGCTGTACAGCGGCTGCCGCTTCAAACGCATATCCCTTGCGTTCATATTCCGGCAGTAAAGCATAGCCAATATCTGGTGCATCCAAATAATCACGTTTGGCCAATCCGCAGGTACCGATTACAGTGCCGTCTGCTTTTAACGATACCCTCCAAAAGCCAAAACCATGTTCATCATAGCTTTTAATAATATTATCAGATAAATAGGCTTCCGCATCGGTTACATGATGTACCTGGCGGTCGCCAATATACTGCAGCCAGCACGGGCTGTTTAACAATTGAAGGATAAACTCCGCATCGTTCAGTGTAAATTCGTGTAAAATCAGGCGAGTAGTTTCAAGTATCTTTTTCATTACAAAGCAGTGCAGTTACAGCAATTACGCCATTATCAGTTTAACAATCAACTAAACTTATTAAATTAGGCTCCGGAACACTTCAATCCCCTCTTTATGAAAAAAATTTGCTCACTGCTACTGGTAGCCGCAGCCTGGTGCACCGGCGTTCAGGCCCAGGGTACCTCCAACTATGCTAAAGAACACTACACCAAAAAAGATGTGTACATCACCATGCGCGATGGTGTAAAGCTGTTTACCTCTGTTTACATTCCTAACGATGCATCACCACAGCATAAGTACCCCATGGTAATGCAGCGTACCTGCTACAGTATTGCCCCCTACGGCGCTAATAAAATACCTGCCCGTTTAGGCCCTTCTGATATTATGATGAAGGAAGGTTATATTGTAGTTTACCAGGATGTACGTGGCCGCTACAAGAGCGAAGGCACTTGGACCAACATGACCCCGGTAGTAGAGCACAAAACCAAAAAGGATGTGGATGAAGGCACCGATACCTACGATACCATTGACTGGCTGGTAAAAAACATACCGAACAACAATGGCCGCGTAGGCCAATGGGGTATTTCTTATCCTGGCTTTTATACCGCAGCCGGTATATTATCCAACCACCCGGCGTTGAAAGCATCATCGCCGCAGGCCCCAATTTCCGATTTCTTTTTCGATGATTTTCATCATAACGGCGCCCTGTTGGAAAGCTACTTCTTTACTTACCCGGTATTTGGCGTGCAAAAGAAAGATACAACCAGTAGCGCCTGGTACGGTAGCCAGATGTTTAACCCCGGCACCCGCGATGGCTACCAGTTTTTGCTGGATATGGGCCCGCTGAAAAATGCCGACAAGTATTATAAAGATAATTTCTTTTGGCAGGAAACTGTAAACCATCCTAACTATGATGAGTTTTGGCAATCCCGCAGCCTGCCCCGCCACTACGGCAAAGTGAAACCTGCTGTAATGTTTGTAGGCGGCTGGTACGATGCTGAAGATTTGAGCGGCCCACTGGATATGTTCAAGCGCATTAATAAAACCGATCCTTCAGCTTACAATACCATTGTAATGGGGCCATTCGGCCATGGCCGCTGGTCGCGCGAGACGGGGCACACCATGCACAGCAACGTGTACTTTGGCGATAGCATTGCTACCTTTTATCAGCGCGATATTGAGGCGAAATTCTTCAACCATTTCCTGAAAGGTAACGGCGATAAAAATTCAGGTTTGCCCAAAGCTTACATGTATGATACCGGCAACAAGGAATGGAAGCAATTTGCGCAATGGCCGGCCGCTAATGCATCGCACGTTAAAATGTATTTAAGCGCTGATGGCAAGTTACCGATGACTCAACCTGCACAAAGCGCCTCTACCTCTTACATCAGCGACCCATTAAAACCGGTACCTTACACCGAGGACAACACCACCACCATGGGCTTTACCCCGCATAATTATATGAGCGAAGATCAGCGCTTTGCTGGTCGTCGCCCTGATGTATTGGTGTATCAAACAGATGTATTAACTGAAGATATGACTTTAGGCGGCGAGATTATGACTCACCTTAAAGTAGCCAACAGCAGCACCGATGCCGATTATGTAGTGAAATTGATTGATGTATATCCTCCGGATGAGCAGAACAACCCTTACATGCCGAACAAAAACATCATCCTGAGCAACTACTGGCAAATGGTGCGTTCAGAAATTATGCCGGCCCGGTTCCGCAATAGTTTTGAAAAACCGGAAGCGATGGTACCCGGCCAGAAAACCGAGGTGAAAGCGCGCCTGCAGGATGTACTGCACACCTTTAAAAAAGGACATCGTATTATGATTCAGGTACAAAGCACTGCCTTCCCGCTGTTTGCCCGCAACCCGCAAAAGTTTGTGGCCAACCCTTACAAAGCTGATGAAAGCGACTATGTAAAAGCTACTGAAACGGTTTATAACGATAGCTATGTTGATGTGGAGGTTTTAAAATAGTTGATGGTTTATGGCCCATGGTTAATGGACAATAAATTACAATAAACTCCAACGCGTCATTGCGAGGAATGAAGCAATCCCCGAATTATAAAGGGGCTGTCAAAAACTTGATAATGCTTCCCTCCCTGCAATGACGCTTTTTTATTTACTTTAGACGCGCATTAAATCTTTCTCATGAAATTGAAATTATTAGCCCTGTTGCTGGGCCTTACTCCTTTCATCGCACAAGCACAGTTGATGAAGGACAAAGAAACCTTCACCCGTGCCGATACGCTGCGCGGTACTTTAACACCGCTTCGTACCTGCTATGATATCAACTACTACCACCTAGATGTGAAGTTTGACATCGACAACAAATCTATTAGCGGCAGCAACCTGTTTAAATTTACCGCTACGCAGGACTTTAATAAACTACAATTCGATCTGTTCGAGAACCTGAAAATAGAAAAGGTAGTATACAAAGGTAAATCCGTGCCTTTCACACGCGAGTTCAATGCCGTGTTTGTGACCTTCCCCAACACCATACAAAAAGGATATCATGATGAATTTACGGTATATTACTCCGGAAATCCGCGTGTAGCAATAAACGCCCCTTGGGATGGCGGCGTACAATATAAAACCGACTCGCTGGGCAAACCTTGGGTGGCTACCGCCTGCCAGGGTTTGGGTGCCAGCGTATGGTGGCCCACCAAAGATCACCAGGCCGACGAGGTAGACAGTATGCTCATCAGCATCAGCGTACCCAAAGGTTTAAAAGATGTATCAAACGGCAGACTGCGCAAGGTTACCCAACTGAAAGATGGCTATACCCGCTACGATTGGTTTGTAGCTAACCCCATTAATAATTATGATGTAGCCGCCAACATTGGCGAATACGAACATTTCAGTGATACCTACGATGGCGAAAAAGGCAAGCTCACTTTAGATTACTGGGTACTACCCTACAATTTGGATAAAGCCAAAAAGCAATTTGCGGCCAACGTAAAACCCATGCTGAAAGCACACGAGCACTGGTTTGGCCCCTACCCCTGGTATGAGGATGGCTACAAACTGGTGGAAACCCCGCACCTGGGCATGGAGCACCAAAGTGCTGTAGCTTATGGCAATCATTATAAAAATGGTTACTTGGGCCGCGATCTTTCGGGTACCGGCTGGGGCTTAAAATGGGATTACATTATTATTCACGAAAGCGGCCATGAGTGGTTCGGCAATAATATTACCAGTAAGGATTTAGCCGATATGTGGATACATGAAAGCTTTACTTATTATTCAGAATCGCTGTTTACGGAGTTTTACTATGGTAAAGAAGCCGGTCAGGCTTATGTGAATGGCAGCCGGTTAAGCATTTCTAATGACCGCCCGATTATAGGCCCATACAATGTAAACAAAGAAGGCTCGGGTGATATGTACCCTAAAGGCGGCGTATTGCTGAACATGGTGCGCACCATTATTAATGACGACGCCAAATGGCTAAGCATACTGCGTGGACTTAACAAAACCTTCTATCATCAAACCGTAACCACCGAGCAGATTGTAGGCTATATCAACAAAGGATCGGGCATGAATTTAACGCCGGTGTTTGACCAATACCTGCGCTACAATACCCTGCCGGTACTGGAAATTGCAAGCTACCGGGGCCGCCTGGCCTGCCGCTGGGTAGCCAACGAAAAACGCTTTGCCATGCCGGTAAAGCTGCGGGTTAAAGGCGGTGAGTACCAGTTTGTGAATGTAACCTCGCAATGGCAGCCACTTACGTTGCAAGGCGCTACCAAAGATAATGTAGAGGCCGATACCTTTAATTATTATATAGGGGTGATGGTTGACTAACCACTCGCAAAGGCCGGCTGATTAGCCGGCCTTTTTGTTTTATAATTTTATTGTTTGTGCTGGTTGGGGGTTGTACTGTATTTCCGTTGTTGTTCTTTTGTCTTGATACAAAAGAACCAAAAAATCAAGTGCAGCCCGCTTAGGCTTTTTTGCCGCACGGGGCTCTGGCTGCAAAGGCGGGCAGCACCACAGGCTGTTTAGTGTTTACGTATGAGCAGGCTTGTGCTTTATTTACTGGCAGTGCAAACACTAAAAGGCCTCTTCCTTACGCACAAGGCCAACGAGTGCTGCCCGCCTTTCGCCCAAAGCTGAGGGGCTGACAGAGGAGAAAAGGAGAGTCAAGAAGCAAGAGTCAAGAACCAAGAATTAAGAAGGAACAAGCAGCGTACACCCATCACCATCACGTCATTGCGAGGTACGAAGCAATCTCTCAACGCCCGACTAAGACAAGGCGCATAGAGATTGCTTCGTACCTCGCAATGACGCAGTGGGATGAACTAAGCGTCACAACGCATTCTGCTCATTCTTAAATTCTATACATTCTGATTCAGGCAACTGCAACCACTGTACACACATACTCCCCCCTTGTGGCCTTGGCTTTTTCGGCCACCACTACCGGCCGCCCACGCACTGCACACCTCATAGAAAAAGACGCAGACACGAGTTTTCTTTTTGGTTCTTTTTCTTTTGCGGAAAAAGAAAAAGAACATCCACTGACGTTCATAACAGGCAACCCCGGCCTCATGAAATATTCAAATAAAATGCTAAAATCCAACCCATCTCTTATAGACCACAACAAATAATCAAAAACTAAAAATTTATTTTTAAAACCGTGCAACGTTCCTATACTCTACAGCATCTAATAGATACAAATCAAGCAAACCATGAAATCACTATCAAAAATCTTACTGGCAGCCGCTTTACTGAGCGGTGCCGGTGCAGTACAAACCGTTAATGCAGCCACTTTTACAACCACCAGCGCTTTCGATACGCAAGACCGTCACCTCAGCGGCTTTAATGCCATTGATGCTACCGGTTCTTTTGATGTTATCATCACCCAGGGCAACACCGAATCGGTAAAAGTAGAAGCACCTGCCGATGTGATTGACCGTATTACCACCGAGGTGAAAGGCGGCGTATTGAAGTTAGGTACCAAACGTAACAACGGCTGGAACTGGAATTGGAACGACAACAAACGTATTGTTATTTACGTCAGCATCAGAGAGGTAAACGCGGTAAATTTAAGCGGCTCAGGCGATGTGATGTTTAAAAACGGTTTACGCGCCGAGAACCTAAGAGTAACCCTGAGCGGCTCGGGCGACATCAGCGGACGTGTGGAAGCTAAAACTTTAGAGAGCCGGATCAGCGGATCGGGCGACTTGAAACTGAGCGGGCGCGCCAGTTATTCATCCATCAGCATCTCAGGTTCGGGCGACTATTCAGCCGAGTCACTGGCCTGCGAAGAAGTTGCGGTACGCATAAGCGGATCGGGCGATGTACATGTGAACGCCAATAGCAAAATTGACTCTTCAATCAGCGGCTCAGGCGATGTGTACTACAGTGGCAATGCCAAGCAAATCAGTACCTCAAAAACCGGCAGCGGTGAGGTTCATCATATATAATAGTTAATTAATTTAAACCAGAAAGGGGCCAATTAGCCCCTTTCTGGTTTAATAATGTTTTAATAACCCCTCCTGTTATTATTTTCATTCTAAGGTGAAATCTTTGCCATCAGGCAACGCTATCATTAGCCTATCGCTTAAAGGTCTCTCCCTGCATCATTAAAATAATAACTTTTTTCATGCATTCCGGCTTGCAATGCGCCAGGTGTTCACGTTCATGTGTCGTGAACACCTGTGAACGCTTTTTATGACGTTTAGGTAGGTGGAATTTAACTTTCCTGGAAGCATAATTACATGTAAGTCATTAACAAACAACACCATATGCCCAAAAATGTTAATTTTACTGATAGTTAAACTTGATGCACGTGAACGCTCGTGAACAGGCGTGAACACCCGTGAACGTTCATGAACACCGGCAGCGTGAACACACTGATTGCAGTTGTCATGATTGCCATAGGTGCTTTCACTTTGCGCATTAGCACCAACGAAAAAGCCACAAGGCAACAAAGACTTAAGTTTGCTCTGTTGCTTGTGGCTTATTACATATCGCCGAAGTACTTCGGCCAGCGTAATTTATTTAATGGTTACCGGTACTTCCAGTTTTTCCCAACGTAAGCCGAAACCGGTTTTGTAAAATACAAACGTTAAATGCTCCTGCATTGCGGCTGGCTTAGGTTTGGCGGATACAGTCAGCACATTTTTAGCTTCTTCGTAATTAGCCTCACCTGTACGTTTAATACCCCACTGGCCGGTTTGCGAATTGAAAATATACTTCCACTCGGTTTTGCCGGGGATGATAAACAGCGTATAAGTACCTGCAGGCAGCTTTTTACCCTGTACCATAATATCTTTATCAGTGGCAAAAGTGGTTGCCTCATCGGCGCCTGCACGCCAGGCCTTGTCATAAGGTACCAAGTCACCCCATATCGTGCGGCCTTTTACCGCCGGACTGCCGTATACAATACGGATATTAGCACCGGCTACTTTACCCGAAATGGTATCGTGCGGGCTGTTTTTATGCGGCTGCGCTTTCAGTGCAAAAGGCAATAGCAAAGTAGCCACAGCTAAACTCAGCGTTTTAATGAACATGTTTTTTTTCATTTGGTGTAATGGATTGGTGATTTACGTGATTAAAGGTAATGATTTATAATCAATCAAAAAATTCACTTACGCCAACGCGTTAGTATAACGAATGTATTTTTAATCCCTGAACCGCACCAGTGGTTTGCGGCCTAAATCGTACATAATGCGGAAGGCTTGCTGGCTATCGCCCAACTGCCCCGGCGACTGGTGCAGGCTTAATACAAACTGGCCGGTAATGCGTTTAAAAACAAAAGGCGAATAAATAATATCCAGGCGGTTATACATCTTTTTTTCATAATAGGCATCGCCGTAGGAAATATGATGGCCCTGGCCGGCGTAAAATTCATCAAAAAACGCAAAGCGGTGGTAGCGGGCATATGCGCTGGCTACAAAACCAAACGGATGCTGCAAACCGGTTACACTGCGGGTACGCTCAATAGAAGCCATGGCGCCAGCTTCCACCGAAAGGGAATCAAATACAGTTTTATGGCTGAAATCCATACCCAGCCTGATCTGTAAACCACCGTTATCGCGAATATGGTCACCGGGGATGGCTACAGCCGGGCCGGCATCATGCAGCAGCAGGAAATAATGCGATAAATAGAACGGACCGAAAGGATTGGGCAGGTACTTACCGGCCAAACCGAATAAAAACTGCTCACGGTCGGTATTGGTTTGGCGGCTTACCCAGTCAATCCAAAGCGTTTCGTAACCATACTCAGTTTGGTAACGGGTGAGCAAACCCTCTACATTAGGCCGGTAATAACGCAAGGTATCATTCAACAGCGCACGCGGGTATTGGGTAAGTAAGCCCTCGCGCGGAAACATACCTGCATTGAACAGCCATTTGTGGCTTTCAAATTTATAGTAGGCTACTGGGTCAACCCGCAAAAAATAAGGCTTGGCACCATACTCGTGTATGCCGTTGATACCCACAATAAAATGGTTCAGGCTATCGAAATTCAGGCCCAAATCTAAAGCTACCCGGGTGCCCGAGTAAGTGCGCGAGCGCTCGGTAAACGCTTTGTATTCGCGGTTATCAAAAAAGCCGAAGCCATTGAAATGAATATCCAGGCTACCGGCGCGGGTGGTAGTATCTTGTGCTTTGGCAGCAAAGCTAAAGCATAATGCAGCAGCAAACAGTAAGGCGTAAAAATTTTTAATCATATCGTATCGTTAATCAAGGGGCTAACGGACGGTAAAGTTAATAATTCTGCTGTTGCGGCCGCCTGCAAACGGCACTGTACGCACAGAAAATACCAAATCGTACCGGCCAGGCTGTGCCGGGGCTTTTACAACAAAGCGGTAATTCGCATTGCCATGCGCGGGTACGGTTAAGCGGCTCAGCTCCGCCCCTGCCTGCTCCTCGTTTTTTAATTCATCACCCTGAAAAAAGCAGGCCGATAATTGGACTGGCTGACTTTGTGATAATTCAGCAAAATTAGCTGCTAAGCCAGAACGGTTGTTCAGCCTCAAATTTAATTCGAGTTGCTGACCGGGCCGGGCCTCAACTTTGGCATGGCCTAACTCTATATCCAGTAGTTGAAATGTACGCACATTGGCAATCGGTGTAAAGTAGCGCATCCCCTTAACCGTGAGCATAGAGTCGGTGCTGAGGCCAGGCAGCGGCTGGTCGGTTACAAATAATGCGGACTGGTGCTGCAGGCTGTCTTCCAGCGGCCATAGGTCGTACTGTGTGCGGCGGTAGTAGCGCTCATCATAATCAAACCCTTTCAGGCTTTGGGTATAAAAATTATACTTAGAGGCTTCCTGAAAGCTGGAAGGAATGATAACATGCCGGTTACCGGCTTTTTGCTGAATTTGCTGCGCCCACTGCTTGTAAAAGAAAAAGCTTTTAACCGGCCGCCAATGGGTAAGCAGTGGCAATTGCACAATGAGCAGCAGGCGAAACAATATAATTAACCCGGCATTTACCAACGCCAGTTTATACAGCCATAAGGGCCGGCTACCCGGCTGGCGCAAATGAATCAGTACCAGCAGTACCACCGGTACAAAGCTGATTAAGGTCCAATGGGGCTGTACGTTGCCTTTAATGGTGTTGAGCAAAAAGAACAACAATGTACCGATAGCATTCACCATCAGGCAGCGAATAAAGGCATTTTTAATGCGTGTAGTAAAGGCGTAGTAAAATAAGAACCAGCCAATTAAAGGCCCTGCCATTAACAATTGCCCTGGTATGTAAAGGTAGGTATGCTCAAGCTGATAAACTTCGGATGAGCGCTCAAACAAGTGGTAAACCAGCGATGGGTACTCGTGGTTAACCTGCCATAAAATGTGCGGTACATACAATGCCGCCGATAGCAGGATGATGAGATAAAATGATGGCCGTTTAAAGAGTTTAATGTTGGCCAGCACTGTAAACACAATTAGCAATACACCATGGTATTTACTGTACAACAGACAGGCTATGGTGATGCCCAGCAATAATGCAATGGTCCATTTATCTTCTTCTAAATACTGCTGGTAGAAATAATAAAAAAGGATGGTAAAAAACAGCAGCGGGGCGTCGGGCGTAGTAATAAAACCATAGATGTGAAAGGCCAGAACACCTGATACCACCACCACGAACCAGCGGGCATCTGTTTTATATTTTTTGGCAATGAGCCAGAGCAGATAAAGCCCCAATGGGTTAATAAGCACAGTAACCAAGCGCAAGCCTAACTCATTGTGAAACAAGCTGTAGCCTAACTTAATAAACACCGCCACCATGGGTGGATGATCAAAATAGCCCCAGTCCAGAAAGCGGGAGTACATCCAGTAATATGCCTCATCGGAGTGCAGCCCTAAAGTGGCAGCCTGCAACAGGTTGAGCGCCGTCCAACACAATAAAAACAACCCAATAGTTCTGTTGGGCCGTGTGGCAGGCGTAGAGGCAGATGAGAACATAGGCAGAAAGATACCACTTGTAGCAGTATGCCGGCAAAGGTAATTAAATTATTACAGGGCTGAATGACCTTACTTCTAAGCGGTTTAAATTAACTTTCAGCTATGTCATCCTGAGCGATAGCGGCATCTAATTACAAAGCTATCCTTGAGCACGTCATTGCGAGGACTTAGTTTATTGTTAGTAATGCGGTTAAGTTGTTTTGCAAAGGGTTGTTATCATATGCCGCGATAGCCCAAAGTAACAGGGCTAAGATCAACCTTGTCATTTCGACCGCAGGGAGAAATCTTCTTCGGCAAGGCAGTTTGTAGTAAACTCATCATGTGAAGAAGATTTCTCCCTGCGGTCGAAATGACAAGAGGAAGAGATAATAATGTATTCTGCTACTTTCATCAGTATCCCTTTATTTACCTAATCCCTACACTACTTTCATTTGCCCGGCATCCCAGTGGATGATCTTTCCGCTAAAATAACTTTCATTACAGGCGAGTGCCGGGGCAGCAGCGCGGAAACCGAATACGGCATCCTCGGTTACGGGTTTGCCGGTACGAATCGAATCCATAAAATTGGCAAAATGATCATTGGAGGCATTGTAACCGCGCGGAGATTCATACTTTACTCCTTCCAACCTGGGCGCCGCTTTATCTGCCGATGAGTATTTTGAGTCGTACCTGGCAGTAAGCTCCTTCTGCATGGCTTCGGGGTAAGTAGACAGCGAATCCCAGCCGCCAATGCCCGGGGCATTAGGCATTTTGTTTTTTACTATCGTAAAACCATCGCCCTCACCAAACAGGTTGATGACGCCTTCGGAGCCGATAATTTTGGTGGTGGAATAATCCCCTTCTCCGCTGATAAAGTCCACCTGCAAATTCACCTGAAAAGCCGGATGCTCTTTGGTTTCCGGGTAATGAATAATGGCACTCATTACATCGGGCACATTACGGCCATCCTTCCAGTAGGTTAAACCGCCTATAGAAAATATTTTATCCGGGCCTTTTGAGTCAGTAATATAATGAATCCCGGTAAGCAGGTGTACAAACAAATCGCCGGCTACCCCGGTGCCATATTCACGGTAGTTGCGCCACCTGAAAAAGCGGTTGCTATCATACGCATGCTTGTTTTTTTCATTAGCCTGGAAGCGGTTCCAGTTTACGGTGTTCGGGCCGGCATCCAGCGGGATGGTGTATTGCCAGGCCCCCAGAGCGCTTTGGCGATTAAACGATGCTTGTATGGTATTAATTTGCCCGATAGCGCCTGCCTGGTATAATTCTTTAGCCTTACGGTAAGCCAAACTGCTGATGCGCTGGCTGCCCACCTGAAATACGGCTTTGGTTTCGCGCTGTGTTTTAATCTCATCCAGTCCTTCGCTAATGTAATGCACCATTGGCTTTTCGCTATACACAGCCTTGCCCTTGCGCATAGCGGCTTTGGCAATGGTGCTGTGCCAGTTATCGCTGGTGGCAATAATGACGGCATCTATATCTTTGCGGTCTAATAGCTCTTCGTAATTGTCAGTTGTGAACAGTGCCTGCCCGTATAATTCTTTAGCACGTTCCAGGCGGCCTTTATACAGGTCGCAAACGGCTACCAGTTCAACACCGGGTACGGTGAGGGCGGCGCGGGTATCGTTAAAGCCCATAATGCCCATGCCAATAGTGGCAATACGTATTTTATCATTGGCACTGATGCGCTTTTCAGATAGCAAGATGCGGCGCTCGTATTCTTCCTGTGCAGCTAAACTGGTTAGTGAGGCAGAACTAAGCAATATGGCTCCGCCGAAATGCTTTATAAAGCTTCGTCTGTTGCTTGACATGAAAATAGAATTTAGGTGTGGATTTAATTGGTTAAACCGCTGGCTGGCAAGAAAGTAGCCCGGCGGTTATGAAATACAAGGTAAGGAATAAGTTTCGGAAGATGACTAATAATGTAAACCTTATTAAATAAAATCAGGTAAGCTTAACATGAACGAGACCGTAGCCAGATTTCAATCCCAAAAACAGTATTATATTGTAGGCATTGGCCACATACTAACTGGTCAAACTGTAGGCGGGAGCATTGAGTACGGTAACCAAATCCGCCTTCAATCGGATAACACCGAGATCATCTATACTATTACCGACGTACAACTCATTGAGTATATGACCTCCGGCACCAGTGAAACCGCCCTGATACTGGAACTCACGCAAGGCAACCCGGAAAATAATTACTTAGAAAATATTGCAGGGGAAGTGATATCTATTGTGAAATAACCTCAATTATACAGCATGCACAGCTTCCCCTTCGCTCAATTGAGGCAGCCAGCGTTTGGTATATTCTCCTTTAGGGTCTAATTCTTTAACTAACTTGGTAATGTTGTAGGTACGGCCTTCGCGCGGATCGTTGCCTACGCCGGCTATAGACGCCCAATTGCCCCAGTTACTGGCCGGCGAATAGTCTATCAGCTTTTCTTCAAACCAGGCAGCACCCAGTGTCCAATCCACCTTTAATTCTTGTACCAAGTAAGCCGCTACCACCTGGCGGGCACCGCTGCCAATGTAACCGGTGGCGCAAAGTTCGTGCATGGCAGCATCAATAAAAGGCACGCCTGTAGTACCGGTTTTCCATTGTTCAAACAGTTCCTGTTGATTTTCGGCGGTTGCGGGCGCTTCGGTTTTAAAACCGGCGGCATCGGCAAACTTGCTACCGTGCTTTTTAAACATAAAGCGGTAATAATCGCGCCAAAGCAGTTCCAACATTAGCGGATAGTTGTTAGAACTATACTCGTGCTGCATAATGGCCCAGTATACCTGACGCAACGACAAACACCCTAAAGCCAGCCATGGTGACAAGCGCGAGGCCTGTGCTTTGCCCTTTCCTGTAACCGGCATGGCATCACGGTTAAAATAAGCTGCCAACTGCTGCAGGGCCATAGTTTCTCCGCCGGTAAAACCTGCGGCACGTACATCAGCTTTAGGTTCGGATAAACCCAAATCTTCCAAGGCTGGCAAAGCACCCGCATCTGGCAGAGTAGGGATAACAATTTGCTCCGGCGTATCTACACAAGGCCGCACTGCACTCTCCCGCTCTACTTTTTTACGGAAGGTGGCAAAGCTATCAGGAATATCTTTTATCGGAAAAGGTAAATCTTCTTTATGATACAGGGTGTGGCCAATAAAATGCTTCAGGTTGATTCGCATCTTCCACAATGCGGCTTCTACCTCTTCAGATATGGCAGTTTCTTCAGAAGCTACCTCCCGGTGGTGATATACTTCGTTTACTTGGTACTCTTCTACCAGTTGTAGCAAAATTTCGGCCGGGTTGCCGATACGAATGATCAGATCGCCGCCCAACTGCTGCAGGTTACGGCGCAGATCGGCTACACTTTCTATAATAAATTTGGCACGGATATTACCGGTTTTAGAGGTTCCGGCTGCATTTGCTGTAAAATAATGAGTATCAAAAATATATACCGGCAGTATCTTATCGGCTTTACGTGTGGCTTCTAACAGTATCTCGTTATCATGCACGCGTAAGTCGTTCCGAAACCACACCAGTATTATTCTTTCGCTCATTATTTGAATTAATCTAAATCAGGACAGCTAATCTACAAAAATCGCTATAATTTATTTCTCCTGCAGCGGTCACTGCAATATTTGACATCATCCCAACATTTTTCCCACTTCTTGCGCCAGGTAAAAGGTTTCTGGCAAGTGGCACATATTTTTTGAGGAAGATTTTCTTTCAGAATTCTTTTCGGTGCGGGCACCTACAGTAAACAACATGGGGCTGATAATGTTATTGAGCTTGAATAATTTATGACAGATTTTAATCAAAAAAATATCCTGGTGGCCGGCGGAAGTTCGGGCATCGGACTGGCCTTGTGCAACAGGTTAGCTGCAAAAGGCGCACGGGTAATCAGCCTATCACGCCATGCTGCCGAAAGCTGGGCTACAGGCGTTACCCATTTACCATTTGATGTATTAAAGGATGATTTTACCGCTTTACCGGCTCAATTGCCCGAGCAGTTACATGGTGTGGTTTATGCCATTGGCAGCATTAACCTGAAACCGTTTAACCGCTTAAGTACGCAAGATTTTCTGAATGATTTTCAAGTCAACACTTTAGGGGCAGCGCAACTGCTACAACAATGTTTAAAACCGCTGAAGGCAGCCGGTTCGGCTTCGGTGGTGTTATTTAGTACCGTGGCTGCTTCAACAGGTATGGGTTTCCATGCCAGTATTGCCATGGCTAAGGGCGGCATCAATGGTTTAACGCTGGCGCTGGCTGCCGAGCTGGCACCACAGCACATCAGGGTAAACGCCCTGACTCCGTCACTCACTGATACGCCGCTGGCCGGAAATTTACTAAGCACAGAAGATAAGCGTGAGGCTTCCAACAAACGCCACCCACTGGGCCGGTATGGCAAGCCGGATGATTTAGCCGCTGCTGCAGAATTGTTATTAAGTGATGATGGCAGCTGGATAACCGGACAAATTTGGGGTATAGATGGCGGATTGTCGGCTATCAGACCTTTATAAGTGCTCATGAGTTGTACAGGTAGTGTTACTGTCAACCTGTCGTTTAATTAACACAAGCATGATATTTGATTTGCCTGTTATAACTATATTTACATAAAACCAATACCCATATGGCCACCACAGAAAGCATACAAGCCGCTTACATAGATTATGTACTCACCGAAGGTCATGAGCCTAAATCGGTATACCTGTTTGCCAAAAATAATGAGATGACCGAAGAAGAGTTTTATCGCTTTTTTGGCTCTTTTGAGGCTGTAGAACAAAGCATTTGGGCTGATTTAGCCAAGCGAACCATTACTGAAATCAAAACCCAGGAGGTCTGGCCGGAGTACTCTGCCCGCGAAAAGGCTTTGTCTTTCTTTTACAGCTTTTTCGAATTGCTGAAGGGTAGCCGCAGTTTCGCGGTGTATAGCCTGAGTAAGCACCAGCGCACTATGGGTTCGCCGCGTGTGCTCGATCAGCTGCGCAACCTGGTAGAAAACTTTGCTGAAGACATCATTCGCCAAGGATTGGAAAGCAACGAGCTGGCCGACCGTAAATTTTTTACCAGCCGGTACAAAGATGCCTTTTGGGTACAGTTTGGCTTTGTGCTTAATTTTTGGGTAAATGATAATTCCGCCGGGTTTGAGAAAACTGACGAGGCTATTGAAAAAGGCGTAAACCTGACGTTCGATTTGTTCCAGCGTTCGGCAGTAGATAACCTGCTGGATTACGGCAAGTTTTTGTTTAAAAACAGCGCCTTTAAAGATAAAATGCATCAGCGCCGCTGGTAAGTGCTGCCGGAATGAACAAAAGCACTGCAACGTTCATTATTAGCAGTAGATGACACAGCACGCTGCAATTTTTGATATGGATGGTACACTGGTAGACAATAACCCCTACCATTACCAGTCGTGGCAGGTATTGTTCGAAAGGCATGGCCTGCCGCCCCTGAGCCTGCAAACATTTAACGAAAGCATGAGCGGTGTACCCGGCATGGTAATTTTGCGTAATTTTTTTGGCGACAGGGATGAACAAGAACTCGAAGCCCTGTACCACGAAAAAGACGCCATTTATTACGATGCGTACCGGCCTTACATGGCACCCATCAATGGCTTGGAGCGACTGTTGAGCGAACTGAAAGATGCGGGCTGGAAACTGGCCATGGCATCATCGGCCGCGCAGCGCAATATCGATTTTATATTGAATACGGTAGCGATCAAGCCATACTTCGATGCCATTATTAACGGCACACGTGTACATCAGCCCAAACCTAACCCACAAATATTTTTAAAAGCAGCAGATGAGTTGCAGGTAGCACCCGGAAACTGCGTTGTATTTGAAGATTCGATTTCAGGTGTAAAGGCGGCCAACAGCGCAGGCATGAAAGTAGTAGCCATTACCACTACCCACAAAGCCCATGAGCTGCACCCGGTAAACCTGATGATAAATGATTATGCAGGGCTGAAGGTACTACAACTGGAAGCTTTGTTTGAGAAAGATACTATATGAGCGAACAAAACAATGAGCAGAACAGCATACCTACCAGCAAGGTAGAGCGTTCGGCCAAATTTGTAAAAACAGGGTTTAAAATAGGCGGTAATTACATTAAGCATTATTCAAAAAAACTCTTTAACCCCGATTTGGATAAAAGCGAGCTGAATGAGGATAATGCAGCAGATATCTATCAATCGTTAAGCGAGCTGAAAGGCAGCGCCCTCAAAGTGGCGCAGATGCTGAGCATGGATAAAAACCTGCTGCCTACGGCATACGTCGAAAAGTTTTCGCAATCGCAATACAATGCCCCGCCCCTTTCGGGCCCGCTGATTGTGCAAACCTTTAAAAAGTATTTTGGCAAAACACCGGAGCAGATTTACGATAAATTCAATCTTAAATCAACCAACGCTGCTTCTATTGGCCAGGTGCACCAGGCAGAACTGAACGGGCAAAAGCTGGCTGTAAAAATTCAGTATCCCGGCGTGGGCGATTCTATTTCATCCGACCTGAAACTGGTAAAACCTTTTGCCTTTCGGTTATTGGGCATGAGCGAAAAAGAATTGGATGTATATATGCGCGAGGTAGAAGAACGCCTGCTGGAAGAAACCGATTATGAACTGGAAGTACGCCGTTCTATTGAATTTTCTAACGCTTGTTCGGTGCTCAATAATATTGGGTTCCCTACTTACTACCCCGAACTTTCCAGCAAGCGCATTATTACCATGAGCTGGATTGACGGGCAGCACCTAAAAGAATTTATGGCTACCAACCCTTCTCAGGAGTTGCGTAACCAGATTGGTCAGGCTTTATGGGACTTTTATAACTTTCAGCAACATGAACTGCGTGCCGTGCATGCCGACCCCCATCCGGGTAATTTTATGATTACGCCCGAAGGCAAACTTGGCGTGATTGATTTTGGCTGCATCAAAGAAATGCCGGCCGATTTTTATTACCCTTTCTTCTCGCTCACCTCTACCAATATGCTGGAAAACAAGGAGGAAACCATTAAGGCCTTCCGCCAGCTGGAAATGATTTTGCCTAATGACAATGCCGCACAAATTGAATTTTACTACGGCATGTATAAGCAAATGATTGGTTTATTTGCCCAACCTTACATGAGCGGCAGCTTTGATTTCAGTCAGACTGAGTTTTTTACCAGCCTGTATAATTTTGGTGAGCAGATTGCCAAGATGCCCGAGTTTAAGCAAGCCCGAGGCGTAAAGCATTTCATTTATGTAAACCGCACCAATTTTGGCCTCTACAATATTTTGCATGAGTTAGGTGCTGAAGTAAAAACCGATACCTACAAGCCACACCTGCTGGCAGAAGCCTGATTACAGCAAAGGCTTTATCTTTCGATAAAGCCTTTGCTGTAAATTATAAGTTAGCTTATGTACGTGGCCGTTTAACGTTATAAGCCACCAGATACCTTAAATCATCTTTTAAAACTGTATTTACATCTAAAGCTTCCTGAATTTTGCTCAAAGGCTGATTCAACCTTGACTTGATTTCGTGAAATATAGGTAAAACCGTTTCAGGAAACATCCTGGTAGCAATGTATGGGTAATACTGCCGCTGAATATCTGCCTTTTCAGCATCGGCCACTAAGTTAATTTCCCAATTGTCGTCGGTTTTAAAGCCATGTTCACGGGCTGTGTTCATCAAATCAAATAAGTAGATTCGTATTTGCTGTTCAACTTGCTGCTCGTTCATCTTACTTACTTTTCTTTTTAACGGAAGTATCACTTACAGATGATGAACTTTTGTCGGTTTGATAGGCCGATACCTTTTTATTCAGGTTGGTAGAAGGTGCCTTCTTGGCATCTTTTTTCATTTTTTGATCTTTACTCATAGGTAGTGTATTTTATTTGATGTTTAATTCTTTTTCAAGGCGGCGTATATTGGCTTCAAGCAGGGTGCTGCTTAAATCCTGGTAATGCGCCATACGGTATTGCTTTAATTGGTTAATGCTGGCTTCTGCCTGCCGGGTTAGCTCATTGATATATTTCTGAGCGCCTGCTTTGGCTTTTTCCAATGCGCGTATGCGGGTCATATAGCCATAGAACATTTGCTCAGCTACAGGTAACGAATAATGACTATCAGATAGCTGGCAAAGGTGGTCTTTAAAATCATCGGCCCTGCTTACCCTGCGAACGAATAGCTGATGATTAACCGGCTTAAAATCATTAGTTGAGATTTCTGTAACCGCCGTATCGTACATAAATACACGAAAGTACCTGTTGTAGTTGTTCTGTTTCATTGAGTAAATGCTATTAGCTTAGCTAAGCTTAAAGATTGGCTGCTCCAGAACAACAAGCAATGCTTAAGGGTAGGAAATGCTGGTGGTAGAATGAATTTTACTAAAGGTACCTTTTATTTAAGTAGAAATTGCAAGATTTTCAAATTATTTATATATAAGTTAAAAGAACACGCTTTTTTGTTTCTGGGTGTTGCATTTCGAAGCATTTACCCGTAATACCTGTATGGTTAGAAGTATATGATATTGATGTAACCTTTTAACTACACTATTCCATTAAATTGCAATCTTATTATCTTCGCCCGTAACTTATCACAAGTCATGTATAAATATATCATCACCGCTGCTTTAGCTGTAGCTTTGGGCAGTTCTGCCGCACAAGCCCAAACCCAACCCGATTCTACCACTTTAGATTTAGGCCGCTTTCAAATCAATAAAAAACTGGCGCAAACCGTTACCATCAAAGGTAAAGATCTGGAGCAGATGGCTTTTACCAACTTAGCTGATGCTATTAACGTATGGCTCAATGGTGCCTATACCAATTCATCGTCATTAGTGTACGTGGTAGATGGTTTAACCATAAAGGATGTTAACGCTTATCACATCAATGATATTGAAGAAATTACACTGGTACAAAATGCGCTGGGCCATGTAAACGGCTTAAACAACGGGCAGCAATTGGTATTAATTACCACCAAGCGCCGCAAACATACCGGCATAGAAGCATCAGGACAAGCCAACTGGGTGCGGCCCATGAGCGAACGTAATAATATTGGATTTCAGAATGGTGACAAGCAAAACAGTATATACCATAATTATTATTTGTCGGCCTTTACCGGCTCCGATAAGTTGCAGGCAGGCATATCTGCCAATTATCAGCGCGATGTGGTGCCGACGGTTCAGTCGACTAACTTCAGGGCCAATGAGTTATACCGTATTAACCGCTTTAGGTTCAATGGTTATGTAAGCAGCCGATTAGGCGAAAGTTCAGTAATTGATTTCACTGCTGGTTACGCCCCTCAAAATAACAAAGCCAATATCACCACTTTGGGGCAAGACAACGTGTTACAGCAAACCAGTAATATGGATGAACACTTGTTTAATACGCAATTAAAATTGAGCAGTCATGTAGGCAGTCAATTTAGCAACGTTTTCAAGGCCGGCTATAGCAATTATAATTTTGATAATAATCCTACTATTACCGTATTCAGCACTTTAGGCGGCGGTTCCCAAAGCACTTACATCAACAACAATTCAGACAGCAGCCACACTTTTAATATTGTTGACCAGCTTAAATATACGGCGCAGCTAAACAACTGGAAGATTGAACCGCAAGTGAATTTCACTTACAATTACATCACATACGGCATTACCTCCTTTACCCAAAACTCGTACAACAGTACTTATGTAAGCAGTTCGGGCAGCACTTACGGCAATAAGTATAAGCAATACCTGCTTACGCCAATGGCCAGCATCAGCTACAAAAATGCATTTAACATAGAAGGTGGTTTTTTATATGACATTCATCATGCCCTCACTACTGTTAGCGGGCAAAAAGAGAAAAAAATATTTCCCTTTGTTTCTGCCGCGCTTGATGTCATACAGTTGCTTGATCCGTCGGCTAACCAAGCTTACAGTGTAAAACTTTACAGTTCGTATGCTTTGTCTAATAACTATTACAGGTATTCTGTACAGTTAAGCAACTTCTTCTCAAATCCGCTTATTGGAAATACGTTGGGGCAAAATTTTATCTATTCGCATTATAACTATTCCAAATCACTTAGCGCCGGCGCAGAGCTTGGCTTTTTAAATAACAGCTTAACGCTTGCTTATAATTTTCAACGTTTAAAATATGTAGATCCAATTACGATTTCTCCACCATATTATACTAACAGTGCTCCGTTTACTGTTTATCCTTATACCTATACCAACATTCATCGCATTGGGTTAAACTATAAAATATTAAACGCATCACATGTGCAGTTTAACAGCGGTTTAAATGCATCATTAATTAAATCACGCATTGATGTTGACCCTGGCTATCAGGTCATCACCAGTAGTAAGGCATGGACCGGTGGCTGGGTAAACCGCTTAACTTACAACCATTTTATTGCCGGGGTTGATGTATTATATATACTGGGTTCGCCTGATTTGTATGTCAACACTACAAGCATTTCAGATAAGAAAAATGCAGTGCGGGTACAAAACCTTTATGCCGGTTACCGCTTATCACCGGCTTTTGCCAAACAGTTACAGGTATATGTGAACGTACGCAACCTTAACGACGATAAAAACAGCTTGTTTATCGATAACCGCCGTTATGTAGGATTAGGTTTTAGCGCGGGTTTTTAAAACCGCGCCGCCCTTTTTATTGTTGATATGGGATATGAAGGTTTTGCTCACAGGTGCGGGAAGTTATGTAGGCGCTCATTTGGTTCCGGTATTGCTGCAGAAAGGACATGAGGTGCTTTGCCTGGTACGCGATGAAAAGCTTTTCAGAAAGCAAAACCCCTGGGCTGATAAAGTGAAACTAATTACGGGCGATTTACTGCGCACCCGTAACATGCAGCCCCTGCCGCAAGATATTGATGCTGCCTTCTATCTCACGGCATCATTAACGCAAACCTCGGCCTTTGCCGGCCTGGAAGCATTGGCTGCCGAGAATTTTATTGGCTTTATAAATGAAACCAATTGTCAGCAGATTATTTCGCTGGGCGATATTGATGACGAAGAGTCAGATACGGCCCGTTCGCGGCGACATGTA
Organism: Mucilaginibacter koreensis; assembly: GCF_054783355.1. Classification (NCBI taxonomy): domain Bacteria; kingdom Pseudomonadati; phylum Bacteroidota; class Sphingobacteriia; order Sphingobacteriales; family Sphingobacteriaceae; genus Mucilaginibacter; species Mucilaginibacter koreensis. The sequence goes on from NZ_BAAGQS010000001.1 coordinate 2,064,026, forward strand.
GAAGAGATTTTGTATGCAGGTAATGCCTCGCTTACCGTATTGCGCACCTCGCTGATCATCGGCCCGCACAGCATAGCAAGTGAAATGCTGAACGGCCTAACCGAAAAGAACCCCATTGTAATTGCACACAACTGGGCCCAGGCCCGGGTACAACCTATTGCCCTATGCGATGTACTGGGTTATATGGAAGGCTGCCTGCTGAATAAACTTACCTACAATACTGTATTCACTATAGGCGGTCCCGAAGTGCTGACCATTAAGGAAATGATACATACGTATGCCGAAGTATGCAAGCAAGCACGTGTACACATGGTACTGGTGCCATTGGTTTCCAAACAATTATCTACCTACTGGCTCAATTATTTAACGCCCATCAGCTTTACGGCGGCGCAAAGTTTAATTGAAAACCTGGAGCATGACAGCATTGCGCAGGATGACAGCCTTACCCGCATTATTCAGCGTAAACTGATGCCGTACCGGGAGGCCCTGCAGCAATCTGATGAACTGATGCACCAGTTGGCGTCAAACTAAAAAGCAGAGATAATGGTTATGCACTTATAATGCAGCAACATATTCTGATTACCGGTGGCAACGGACTCATCGGTAAACACCTCACACAAGCTTTATTGCAACAAGGGCATAAGGTAAGCCACCTGAGCCGCCATCCAACCGTAGTATCGGGCGTTACCTCGTTCAAATGGGATTTACACCGCCAGCAAATTGACATGCACTGTATTGACGGGGTGGATACCATTGTGCACCTGGCAGGTGCCGGCGTTGCCGATAAGCGCTGGACAGAAAAGCGCAAAAAAGAAATCCTGGATAGCCGTACGCAATCTATTCGATTAATTTATACGCTGTTGCAGCAAAAAGAGCATCAGGTAAAGTCTGTTGTTTCTGCATCGGCCACCGGTTATTATGGCAGCCGTAATGATGAAGTGCTTACCGAAAGCAGTGCCCCTTCTGATGACTTTTTAGGGAAAGTTTGTGTAGAATGGGAGAATGCGGTAGATAAAGGCAAAGCTTTGGGCTTGCGTATTGTAAAGTTTCGCACCGGTGTGGTGCTTACCACTGAAGGCGGCGCTTTACCACCGCTGGCCGCACCCGTAAAACTCGGTTTGGGCGCCCCGTTGGGTAACGGCCGGCAGTGGATTCCGTGGATACACTGGCAGGATGTGGTTGACCAGTACCTGATGGCAATTAACAAACCTGAGATGGAGGGCGTTTTCAATATGTCGGCCCCGGAACCGGTTACCAACAGGCAATTAACAGAAGCTGTTGCCCATCAGCTTAAAAAGCCGTTGTGGCTGCCTGCTGTACCTGCATTCGCATTAAAACTGGCGTTTGGCGAGATGAGCGAGGTGGTACTGGGCAGTACGCGCGCAATTCCCGAAGCTTTGAAGCATACCTCGTATCAGTTTAAATACCCCACTATAGCCGAAGCGTTAAAAGAAATTTATGGATCATAAACAACCCGTTAGCATTTTTTGGTTCCGGCGCGATTTGCGCCTGCATGATAATGCAGGACTGTATCATGCCCTGAAGGGAGAACACCCGGTATTGTGCCTGTTCATATTTGACAGGGAAATATTGGATGAGTTAGAAGATAGAGATGATGCCCGCGTTACCTTTATTTACAACAGCATTGAAAAAGTACGTGATGAATTGCATAAACACAGTAGCAGCATAGAGGTTAGATACGGCACACCAGAGCAAGTTTTTGATGATTTACTGCAAGCGTATACTATTGCAGCCGTATATACCAACCGCGACTATGAGCCTTACGCCAAGCAGCGCGACAAGGCTATTGCTGAAAAACTACAGCAGCACAACATTGAATTTAAAGATTATAAAGACCAAATGATTTTTGAGCGCAATGAAGTGGTAAAAGATAATGGTGAACCTTATACTGTATTTACACCCTACAAAAAGCGCTGGTTTAAAACTTTAAAGCCATTTTATTTAAAGTCTTACCCTACCGAGAAGTATTTTAAAAATTTAGCCAAAACTAAACCCCTGCCTTTAATAGCTTTAAAGGAAATGGGCTTTGTTAAAAGTGAGCTTGAATTTCCGAAAGAAGAGTATCAGGACATTATTGATGATTACGCCAAGAACCGCGATTACCCGGCTAAAAAAGGCACCTCACACATTGGCCTGCATTTGCGCTTTGGTACAGTAAGCATACGCGATTGCGCCCGTGCCGCTTTTGAAAAAGAACAAACCTGGCTGGGCGAACTAGTATGGCGCGAGTTTTATATGATGGTGCTCGACCATTTTCCGCAAACGCAAACCCAGGCTTACCGGCTCAAATTCGACCACATCAGGTGGCGCAATAATGAAACTGAGTTTGAAGCCTGGTGCAAAGGCGATACCGGCTACCCCCTGGTAGATGCCGGTATGCGCGAACTGAATGCCACTGGTTTTATGCATAACCGGGTGCGCATGGTAACTGCCAGCTTTCTGGTTAAACACCTGCTTATTGACTGGCGCTGGGGCGAACAATATTTTGCACGTAAGTTACTGGATTATGAATCATCCACCAATGTGGGCAGCTGGCAATGGGTAGCCGGCTCGGGTACGGATGTAATGCCTTACTTCAGGATTTTCAACCCTGATGCACAGTTAAAAAAGTTTGACCCCAAAAAAGAATATGTAAAACAATGGGTACCCGAGTATGACAACCCGGATCAATATGCCTCACCCCTGGTAGACAATAAAGAGGGCAAGGAGCGTGCCCTAAAAACATATAGGGCAGCAGTAGCCAATGTATAACAAAAGCGCCTTGTAATTAATTACAAGGCGCTTTTTGTTAGGTAAAAAACCAATCTAATTGGTTACTGATGCAATACTTACATCATAAGCAATGCATGTATGGGCCGCATATGTGCTATTACCACTTAAGCCATAAGCTAAACCCGAGGGCAATATCAAACTAAACTCTGTATCTGTACCGGTTGCGCCGGCTTTTAACAAGCCTTGTCTTACCCCCTCAATTTGCCCTGGCAAACTGTTATTCATATAATACACTCCCGGAACAGCATTGTTAGTTTCTGTATAACCTAAAGGTTCCACAATGGAGCCATTAAAAATGGTTGTGCGATAATTAATATTTACCACCGAACTGGTAGTTACAGGAGTAGAGCCGGTACCGGCTCTGCGCAGTTTGTAATAATATTTTTGACCTAAGTACGGCCCAGCCTCAGTAATGGTAACAGGTGTGTAACCGGTCAGGTTATTGGCAGCCATATATTTCTGAATACTGATATCATCATAAGCGGCCATGTTGTTGTTATAAACTACTCCGTTGTATGAGTTTACGTTATTCACAACATTCAGGTAAAAATCGAGCGATTTATTACCACCAATTCTGTTATTGCCAATCAGGCCACCGCTTTGCCCGTAAGCCAAATGCGAAGGGATAATTACACGCAAGCGTGTACCTTGCCGTTTAACCAGATTACGCAAGGCCAATTGAAAACCATTTGGCCCGGCCTGGCCGCCATAAATATATTGGTGGTTAATAAAAGTGTCTTGTACGGAATAACTGCCATCCAGTGCTTTTACTGTTAAGGTAAGCGATAGTGGTGTAGATTCATCTACCGGTGCACCGGTACCCGCGCCCAAAATTTCGTAATAAATACCAGAGGTATCGCCGCCGGTGGTTTCGCGTTTCATGTTGCTCAAGCCGTTGGCTGATATATAAGCTTTAATCTGGGCATCATCATACTCTTTAATGTTCTGCTCCACTTTATCTTTGCGGCACGAAATCAGGCCTGCCGAAACCAGTAAAGAAAGTAAGTATATTGTTTTTCTCATGAGTCTTAATTAATAATATCATATACAGTGATCTCAAAATCGAGTACTGAATTGGCCCGCAGGCCCAAGGTTTGCAATTGGTCATACGGCCCATAAGCATAGCGCGAAGCCGTAATGATACGAATGGTTCCATTCTTTCCCACCTGCGATTTTGGAATGCACTGGCTCCAGGCCTTAATGGTTTCCCCAATACTAAAAGAAGGGTGAAAGGTGTCTGTTTTAACAAAGGGGTTACCCATTGAGCCAAGCACCCGCCCGGTATAACCAACCGTAATGCGGGTTGAAGTACTATACAACGCCTTTTCAGTACCGGGGTTAGTTACGCTGTACCACAGGCCGCTACTATCGGCAATAGCTTTGGTAAAACTACCGGCCAGCTTGTTGGCAGCCAGGTAATCGGTAATAATTTGATCATCTATGGCTGCCTGCGCTTTTGCCTGGTTGGCTATGCTACCATCTTTTTTGCAGCCTGCAAAAAACAAAGCACTTAACACCAGTATATATAACAGCCTGCGCATCAACTTTTTTTGAAACGGCAAATTTATTGTTTTATCCATCAAAACAAGCAGCTTAACATTTTTTAACACATAAAAAGGCTTAGCCCGGTTGGATAACGTAAGAAGAGCAATAAAATGATATTAAAAGCGAAGATAAAAGCTTATAAATTTTCGGGTTTATAATCCAGCGTAAGCTGATTGAGTTTTTTAAGCAGATTAATGAGGTAGTTTTTATCTTTTTCGCTGATGTGCTCATTCAGATAATTATTGAACTCTTTAACCACACGGCGGGCCATACGCCGTTTTTCGCGCCCCATTTCGGTTAAATATACTTTAACCGAGCGCTTATCGCCCTGGTTTGATTCCCGGTAAATTAAACCCATTTGCTCCAGCTGGCTTAGCATGCGCGACAAGCTGGTTGACTTTAAGCCCAGCAAGGCCGCTACCTGCGAAACGGTGGTGCCCTCCTTTTCGTCAATATTAATTAAAAGATAGCCAATGGATTGGGTGATCCCATGTTCTACCACCAATTGGTTGTACCGGTTGGCCATAGTTTGCCATACCACTTTTAAAAAATAATCTATCGTTTCCTGGTGCTTCATCTACTATGCAAGCATAATAATAATATCTCAGCTTTAAAAATCAGAACTTATTATGCAAAGGCAATAACGGCTATTTCAGTAAAATATGATAATCAAGAACATTTAGGTTACCAACCCGCTTTCGTATCATCTCCCCTCGGATCGGCTCCGCCCTCGTAACCCTTTGCCGTTTTCAAAATCGCATCTACCCTGCCAATACCCCCGCCTTCTCTTATCTTGTAGCCTTTTTGTTCCAACACGGTTTTGACTTGCGGCTGCAGTGCACCAAGTTCGGTATGTACTTCATCGGGCAGCCATTGGTGATGAAAGCGTTTGGCGGCTACGGCCTGCTGTATGTTCATGTCAAATTCAATCACATCAAGTATGGTTTGGAAAACCGAAGTGATAATGGTGGAACCGCCGGGTGTACCTACTACCATAAACAGATGTCCGTTTTTTTCCAGTATGGTAGGCGTCATGGAAGATAACATGCGCTTGCCAGGCTGTATGCTATTAGCTTTACCACCTACCAGGCCATACATGTTGGGGCTGCCGGGCTTCGAGCTAAAATCGTCCATTTCGTTATTCAACAAAAAACCGGCACCTTTTACCACTATTTTGGAGCCAAATGAGCCGTTAAGCGTAGTAGTAATAGACACAGCATTTCCCTCCTTATCCACAATAGAATAATGAGTAGTTTGGTCGCTTTCGTACCCTACAAAACTGCCCGGCTGTATAACCGAGCTTGGGGTGGCCTGTGCCCAGGTAAAGTTGCTCATGCGCGAAGCGGTATACGATGGTCTTAACAAGCTATCCACCGGAACCTTGAAAAAATCAGGGTCGCCCAGATACTTAGAGCGATCTGCATATACCCGGCGTTCAGCTTCGGTAATAAGCTGCACAGTAGAATCTGTATTGTACCCCCAGCGGTGCAAAGGGTACTTTTCAACCGATTGCAGCAATTGCAAAAGAGCAATACCGCCGCTTGATGGCGGGGGCATGGTAATCACCTTATACTGCTTGTACTTACCCACAATGGCTTTGCGCCACACCGAATGATAGTTTTTCAGATCGGTTAAAGTCATCAACCCATTACCGCTTTTCATTTCGGCTACCAGGGCATTTGCCACCCGGCCCTCATAAAAACCAGCCCGCCCCTTTGTGCTGATGAGTTGAAGCGTGTTAGCTAAATCGGCTTGCACCAATATATCACCGGCTTGCCAGGGTGTTTCTTTTATAAAGTAGCCCTTGCCGGGATTCAGGCGTTTGAAATCAGCTTGATTATGGTTTAAATCGGCAGCCAGGCGGGCTGTAATCTTAAACCCGTTGCGGGCCAGATCAATAGCGGGTTGCACAAGTGTTGCCCAGGGCAGCTTACCGTATTTACGATGCGCCTCCACCATACCATCCACAGAGCCCGGTACACCAGAAGCCTGATGGGTATATAAGCTTTGATTAGGTATAACGTTGCCTTTATCATCCAGGTACATGTTCGCGCTGGCCGCGGCCGGGGCCTTTTCCCGGTAATCGAGCGTGTTGGTTTGCCCTTTGGCCGAACGGTACACCATAAAACCACCTCCTCCAACATTACCCGCTTCGGGCAAGGTTACTGCCAGCGCAAACTGTACAGCTACCGCGGCATCAACGGCATTACCACCCTTTTTTAATATGGTTAAACCTGCCTGTGCAGCATCCGGATAGGCACAGACCACCATACCATTATGAGCGCCCGGCTCTGCTGTAACCTGTGCTGATGCCTGCATTGTAAGCAGCGCATTTATTGCTATAACTGCAACTGTATTAACACCCCATTTTAACCACTGAAGTTTCATGAAGCCAATTTAAGCGTTCTGGTGTACTTTTCACTAAAATGCCCCGGCACTCAATAAAAAATCTAAAATAAAAAGCATTCATTTTCAGTCGGCTAAACCAAAAGCGGGCATTTTAGTCCTACCAGCCGTACCGAATTTTGCTATTTGTACGTTATTTACCAAAATCAAGCATTAAAAAGCATGAAGAAATTTACCTACTTATTCACGTTGCTGATTGCAGCATTATGTATTTCCACCACCGTAAAAGCGCAATATCAGGCTGCTGCCGGCTTAAAGTTTGGCGGCTATGAAAACGGCATTGCCGGAAAATACTTTTTGAACGAAGGCGCTGCCATAGAAGGTGTGCTGGGTTTTCGCTCTCATGGCGTAGTGGTTACCGGCTTGTATGAAATTCATCAAACTGCCTTTAATGTTAAAGACCTTAAATTTTACTACGGTGGAGGTGCACACGTAGGCGGTGTAGGCAGCGGTACTTATAAACGCTATAACGGAGACGACTACAATTATCATAACAGCACGGTATTGTTAGGTGCTGATGGTGTTATTGGTTTGGAGTATGTAATTCCTGATTCGCCCATTGGTATCAGCTTGGATTTAAACCCACGTGTAGAGCTGGCTACCGGACCCTTTTTTGATATTGCCCCAGGCTTGGGATTAAAATATACGTTCAAATAAGAATTACATGAGGAAAGGGTGAAGCGGAAATGTGCTTTAACAACCATCTGCTTGTGCAATTACTGCTTCACCCTACTCCCTCCTCATTCGTTTATTTTGTAATAATCACTTTGCTGCTATATACTTTCGTACCCAATTGTATTTTAAGTATATAAGTACCTGCCTTGATGTTGGCTACCCCGAACGAGCCGATATAATTACCTGCGGCCACCGCAGCAGCATTAGAATAAACGGTTTGCCCCGCTGTGTTTACCAATGAAATGTTCAGCTGACCAGCTTCGGGCGCTGTAAGCGCTACTGTGAGCTGCGTACTGGCCGGCACCGGGAAAACCGACAGGTTGATATCGGCCCAGTTGCCACTGGCTTCGCCGGGTTTGATGTAAACAAATACTTCGGAATTTAAGGTACAACCACCTGCCAGTGTAATTTGCAATTGGTAACTACCGCTCACCTGCGGTGTATAAGTTTGCCCGGTAGCACCAGCGATAGCCTTACCGTTTAAGTACCACTGGTTACCAGTAGTAACATTTGACGTAAGTACATTTCCGTTTAAACTGATAGCAGGGCGTGTAACAGCAACCGGCACACGGGCCAGCGAAGCGCAGCCACTGCTGGCTACCTGCATATTGTAAAAATAATAATAAGCTGCTGCAGCCCCTGCACTCCCTGTATTACCCGAAATACGGAAAACAGAGCCGGCAGCAAACGGATAGCCGGTTACGCCAGCATTACTGCGGTACAGGGTAGCCCCGTTGAGGTAAGCCACATTAATAGTATAGTTGCCCGCTGCCGGCAGCGATAAATTAAGTTGATATACAGCACCCTGATCATTAAGATCATCAGGTTGCGCACCTGCGCCCGGCGTACTGCGGGTAGCGGTTACAGCAATAGTAGTGGTAGATACCACCAATCCGCTTGCATTGGTTACCGTAAACCGAACACGTCCTGAATTACCCACGTACAGGCGGGCGCTTTGTATGATTAAAGGTATCTGCGTGCTTACAATTACACCGGGCGTATATTGGTTATAGCCGCCTCCGCTAAATACATTTTTAGTGGCTGGCCCCACAGTGGCATTAAAATCATTTACACCTGCATAAAAAGTATTATTTACCGGTGCCAAGGTTGTAGCGGAGTTAGCCCCAATAGCAATAGGTGTAACATCATTAGCGTTGGCATACCATAGCAGTTGCCCGTCGGCAGCGCCGGTAAGCAGGTATTGGTTGCTGTTGTTGCAATAATAAGCCGCCAAACCAGCTGGTGCCGGGTTGTTACCCGTTACATAATTTATGCTAAACTGGTTGTTGGCCGCAATAGCATCGCCCGCCAGGGTGGTGGTAGCCGTAACCGTGTATGTGGCTCCCGCCACGGTATTGAACGTATTGGTTAAAGTATAGTCATCTTCGGCATTAGGGGCTAAGCTACCGGTGTAGGTACCACTCAAAGTCACCGTTGAACCGTTAGGCATACTTACCCTCACAGTTACCGGAACAGAGGTTAGTACATTAGTGCCAAAGTTTTTCAAGGTAACAGTTACATTGGTACGCCCTGCACAGGTACCGCTCACTACGGCATCATTGATATCAATCACACCAGCATCAATGGCAGTCTTTACGAATTGCACACGATAATCCTGAGTTTCGCCTTTGGCATAATTTGCACAAGGTGTAACCTCGTTTGCGTTGGATGTTTCTACCAGCACCACCCGCATCAGCGAGTAATTACCCGGTGTAACAGTAACCGGTACAGTAACGTTGGCGGTAAACGTACCTGTACTGTTAATAACACCAGTTGTAGCTACTAATTCTCCGGCATCGGTGAAGTTGCCGTTGGAGTTCCAATCGACGTACACTTTTGCAATTTTATTATTATTCGTCCCGCAGGTACCCAGGCTCAGGATGAGTGGATAAGTTTTGCCCTGTTCCAATTGTGCGGTGAGTGATGTATTGTCAGTATACGCCGTGCACCCGTCGGCCGACGTGGTATTGATATTGGCTAATGAAAAGCCGGTAATTTTTGAATCAGCGCTGGAGACAGGGGCCGAGCCACAATACGGGCTGCCACCCGAACCTGTAACAATCAGCGAATACGGCTGACTGCCTGATTGTAATGTTTGCTTGTTTGAGACAATAATTGTATACGTTTTTCCGGGCGTTGCACCATCTACTATAATTTGTTCAATATTGTCCCTGATGTTGTCGCCCTTGGTGGCTGCCACGCCCGGCTGCTCAGGGTTCAGCACCCAGGGCAACAGCGTGCCGCTGCCATTGCTGATGCGTATATCTAAATCATTCACCAGTTTTGGGCTGCGGTCGTTAATAGTGCCATCAGGGGTTATGGTACCTTCAGGATCTGTCCAGGCCAGGGTGGCGGCCAATACGCCGCTGCCTGAAGCGGTTACCTGGATGGTTTGCGGCTGCCCCTGTTGAAGGGTATTTTCCAAAATCAAACTCTTGGTACCGTTATCGGTAATCGCCTGGGCGGCGCGGCGCATATCCAGCAGGCCCCAGCCATAAATGTAATCGGGGCCTATATTGCCGCCATCAAAAGCGGTATGGCAGGCCAGTGCCTTAAGCGTAGCCGAGCGCATAAAATTGTTGCTGTTTTTTTGAGCATAATACTCCTGCAGCAAGTAAAGCGAACCGGTAATATTTGGGGCCGACATAGATGTGCCCGATAAAGTTAAATAATCAGTCGGACCACTATTATCGGTAGATAATACATTGTCCCCATTGCCAACCAAATCAGGTTTGATGCGCCCATCATCTGTTGGGCCCCAACTGCTGTAGCTACCAATCACCACATCAGCCGGAGTTGCCGGTCCGAAGGGCAATGCCTGCACCGCCCCCACTGTAATTACATTTTTGGCGTTAGCCTCCAAAGGAATTACATCATACCCATTATTGCTACTGATACCCGATGGGCGCGGGCCCTGGTTAACAAGTGTTTGGTCTGTACGGCTGCGAAAGCCATAATAACTCTCCCCTATGCCGGGGCCGGTGTCATTACGGCTGTTACCGGCGGCTACCACAATGGTGTAATAGGGCGCGTTATAAGCTACACGATCGTACCCTTGGGTGTAGCTGCTGTAAAAACCAAATTTATAATCTACAGAATCGCCGGGAAGGCCATACCATTCCCAGTGCCCTTCGTCGCTGTTGTAATTCCAGCCGGCAATAGCGCCGTATGAATGGTTGGACAGCAGCAGGTTAGTACCTGCCGTACCCATCTCAGCTACATCGTTGTCGAAATCATAAGACAGTAAAGTTGCGGCATTAAAAGCCATACCCTTAACCGCTGGCACTACACCTTTGGCTACCATGGTACCGGCTACGTGTGTGGCGTGTTCGTTACTACCTACTCCATCAGGGTTGGTAATGGTTTTTCCGGCAAATTCCTGATGACCGGCGTATACTGAACCACCATCCCAAATAGCCAGTTTATCGTTCAATAAAGTACTCGAACCCGATAAATTAAGACCCAAACTGCCGCCGGGCTGCACCGAATTGGTACCGGTGGTAGCGGCTGAAATTGTGTTGTTATACGTTTGCACGTATACAGGGAACCCCAATGGTGTTACCTGTTGCAGGCTAATGACCTTACCTTGCCGGCTTTTTCTTTTCAGTACCCAGCCGTGCTGTTTGGCCAGGGCTATCGCCTTTTGCTGATCAGCCTGATGAAGGGTGTTGGCCTGAGCTGATATTTCATTTAACGCCCTCCTGTTCTCGGCTGTAACTAAAGGTTTTTGGGCGTAGACTACTGCCGCAATACATACCCCTAAAAAGCTTAATAATGAAATGCGGCGCAATTGAATCATACAATAGTTTTAAAGTTAGGCAGGTTGGAAAAATTGGCTGACTAAAGTACTTACTTTTTACCGATAGCGATAGCATACAACTATAAGTTTTACGAATATTTATCAAATAAGTTGCTGAAACAAGTTTAAATGGAAAAAATATCTGGTTTATGAAAGCAAGCACCATATCATGACATGAGGTTGATCTTCCTGACAGATTAAACTATATGGGTGAGAGGAGAAAATTAGCCGGAAAAGCGAGTAAGACTCAGTTATAATTAATTAATGATTATAAATTTTACTTATAGTAAATATTAAATATTAATTTTAATATATTTCAACGCCCCGAAATCCAGCTTCGGCGCTTTATACGTATCTTGTGCGTTATTTGTTTAGAAAAAATTTAACTTTTTTAAATAAATCTTTTTCATCCCCTTAGCACTAATTAATTTGAAAACACAGTTACTCCGGTTTATTTGTGTAAGTATTATATTTTGTATTGCAACAATAGCAACTGCACTTGCTCAATCCCCTCCTCCCGGAACGGTCACTTTTCAATATTTAAACTCTAACCAAACCAACTCTCCTACCAACTATGTAAATTTTGTTCCAAGCTCTGCATTTAATCAAGACGGTGGGTATGGATTTGAGTTTGTGACTTATGGTACCGGAACCGGAGCCACCAGTACTTATAATGCTGTACAAGTATCATTCGCAGTTTTTTCCGGCAATGATGCAACACTTAGTTTTGACAGAAGCAATGCGAACGTAACTGTTCAAACCGCATATATTCAAAGTGCAAGCAGTACCGCCGCAAACTCACAAACACTTACGGCCGTGCCCAACGCCGGAGGAGAGTTTAAACTTAACTCGATTGATTTATTAACCGTTTCGGGAACTGCTACAGTTAGTATAAGAGCTTACAAAGACAATGTACTTGTAGGCACAGCAGTTAGTGCAGCTATAAATGCAACCACCAAGACTACCGTAAATTTATCAGCCAATACAGATTTTAACAATATTGACAGAATAACCATTACCGGTTTTAGCGCTGATGGCGTAAGAGCAGATAATATCACTACAGTTGCAGCTGTAGGCCCAGCCACAGTAACAACAACAACTCCTTCAAATATTTCAAGCACATCAGCAACTGTGGGTGGTAGTATTACCGCAACAGGTGGTAGTACAGTTACAGAGTATGGGGTAGTATATTCTGCAACTGCTACTACACCCACTACTGCTAACAGCAAAATTGCAATTGGCACTTCAGCAACAACTGCTACTACGTTTTCCGGTACACTTTCCGGCTTAACCGCAGGAGCCACTTATTACATTAGAGCATATGCCATCAACAGTTCAGGTACCAACTATGGACCAGTAAGTACAATTACAACATCTACCGCTCCTACTACGCCAATCAACATCAATACCACTGCTCCTGTACTTTCAGTACCCGAGAATTCTGCCAATGGTACAACCGTAGGCTTAACCGCTTATTCATCTGATCCAACATTAGGCTATAATTCAACCAACCTGGCTTTAAATAAAACGGTTACAGTAACCTCATTGGAGAACGGCGCACAGTTTCCGGCTTCGGCTGCGGTGGATGGCAATACCACTACACGTTGGTCAAGCGCCTTCTCTGATCCGCAATCAATTACAGTTGACCTTGGCGGATTTTACGACATCAGCCGCGTAAGAATTTTGTGGGAAAATGCTTATGGCAAAGATTATCAAGTTCAGATCTCATCAAACGGCACCAGTTTTAATACGATTAAAAGCGTAACCGGGAACACTTCAACGAATAATGATATTACCGGCTTAAGCGGACAGTCAAGCATTGCCCGCTATGTTAGAATTTACGGCACTACCCGCGCCTTAACCGCCTATGGTTACTCTATTTACGAGCTTGAAGTTTACGGTTCGCCAATCCGGTATTCGCTAAGTAATGATGCAGGCGGCCGTTTTACGATCAATACGCTTACAGGGGCGGTAACCGTAGCAAACGGCACACTGCTAGATTACGAAACCAATACATCGCATACCATTACTGTAGTGGCCACCAACCCTAATAACAATACAACATCATCTCAAAACTTTACTATTGCCGTTACTAATGTTAACGAAGCACCTACTATTACGTCGGCAGCTACGGCTTCTGTAAGTGAAAGTACTACCGCTGTTGCTGTAGTAACAGCCACCGACCCGGATGCCAATACCACCTTAACTTACAGCATTTCAGGTGGGGCCGACCAAGCGAAGTTTACTATTAATTCGTCTACCGGCGCTTTAAGTTTTATTACGGCGCCACAGTATAGTTCGCCCGGTTCAGCAGCCGGAACTAATACTTACCTGGTAAATGTTACCGCTACAGATAATGGCTCACCTGCGTTAAGCAACGCTAAAAGCATGACCATTACTGTAACGCAGACTACGTTTTTAAACAGTTATGCTTACCGTTTACCGCTAACATTAAATACAACCGGCCTGGGCCTGAGCGGCGATTTAAATTATTTCCCCTTACTGTTAAAAATTACCAGCAATGATTTAAAAGTTGTTTCGGGCGGCTGTGCTAACAAGGTGCAGTTTCCTAACGGGCCTACCGGATATGACTTTGCCTTTGTTTCCCCTTCAGCACCTTCTACAGAGCTTAACTACCAGGTAGAAAGTTACGACCAAACCAATGGTATACTTTTGGTTTGGGTACGTGTTCCTACCGTGAGTTACCAGTCAAATAACAACTTATTTTTTTACTTTGGTTCGCCTGCTGCCCAAACTACCCATACTGCTGCTTTTTCACAAGCCACCTGGGCACAGTTAGTTTCAAGTACAAGCCCGCAGGCTTATAAAGGTGTATGGCACTTTAACGAAACCCCTTCTTCGGCCACTGCAACCTTAACTGATGCTACCGGTACCGGGAATAACTTAATTATTGGTTCTGGTACGGTAACCCAAAGCTCGCCGTCTTCGCCTTTGGTAGCCAATGGTGTTTTGTTAAACTCAGGCACGGTGTATAACCCATCGGCAACCAGCCTGCCGGCACTCAGTACAAATCTTACCATGTCGGCATGGGTTAATTACTCAACCTATCCGAGTGGTGTGGCTAATGTGATGGTATTGCAAAACGGTTCATCATACACCCAACTGGGTTTCAGAGGTACCAATTCACCGGTGAGCGTTAATTACGGAGGTGGTGCATCGTTGGTAACCAGTACCTCTACGCCTGCTATAAACACCTGGCATCATTTGGTATATACATTTACGCCTACTACCAACAATTTGTATGTAGATGGCGCGCTGGTACAAACCAGCACCACGGCACCGCAATCGGGCACGCCAAGCACGGTTATATTTGGCAGCTATGCTACCAATGGCGGTGAGTATTTCAATGGTTACCTGGATGAGGCCCGTGTAATTAACACAACTTTATCTGATAACTGGATTAAAGCCGAATACGGAAATATCAATAACATCAACTCTTTTACTACAGTTGGAACATTAAGCACTGATCCAACCAATGTTACCGGCATTCCAGGCGGTGTAGTATATTCTACCAGCAATGGTATCTCGTTTACGGTTTCACCGAGCGGCGTATCCACTACACCCTCAAATAATGGCAAGGAAAGCTTTATTTTAACCGGCAATGCTTCGCAGCCTACCACTACCAATGTTTATGCTTATACCATCAACAGCGGTAATACTTACACCATCAATAACCAAACCTTAAACGTAGGGTGTGATCTTACTGTTAATGGTACGCTTGCCGCAACCAGTGGCACCATTATATTCAATGGTACCAATTCGAAACAAAATTTAACAGTAAGCGGCACAGCTACTTTAGGAAATTTAGAAATTAAAAATACTTATAATACTACCGGTGGAGGTAATACACCAGGTACAATTAACCTTACAGGTGGTAATGTTAACCTTACTACATCACTCAAACTTACTCAGGGTAATTTAGTAATCAACAATGCTGCAAACGGATCATTAACTTTAAAAAGTACAGCTACCTCTACGGCATATGTAGCCGCAATTAATGATCTTACTTATAGCATTACCGGTAATGTAATTGCCGAACGCTTTGTAAAAGGTAACAACTCGCTTACCAGGCGCCAGTATCGCATGTTATCTTCGCCTGTACATACCAATACATCCGGCACCAACGTATATAACTTTAATTATTTACAAGCCTCTTCTTATGTTACGGGCCCGGGCGGTACTGCCAATGGTTTTGATAAAGATACCAACCCTTTACTTTATTTATACCGGGAAGACTATTTAGCAAGCAGTGCAGGGTTCAATTCCGGCCCATATAAAGGGGTTACTAAAATTACCTCCGGAAGTAACCAGGTAAACGTAGTGCTGAACACTACCGTAGCCGGTGGAAGCGAAACTGTTACCATACCCATTGGCAACGGCTTCCTGTTTTACTTTACCGGTAACCGTTCTACCTCCTTAGCTTCTAAAACTGCGCTGCCGCTTACCCCACCCGAAGATGTAGTGTACAGCAATACCGGCATACTTAACCAGGGGCCTGTTAACGTAGCTTACTGGCACAGTCCGGCTACCATAGGGTTGCCATACACCGGCACCAGCAACGGCTATTTCCTGGCGGGTAACCCTTATGCGTCATCTATCAATCTTTTAACGTTTAGCAGTACGGTAAGTACGGCAGGAATTTATGGCCCGGGCCTTGGCTCTACACCATATTTCTATGTATTAGATCCTTTGAAAAAAACTTACGATACCTACCAGGTAACCGGATCGGGTACTGGTATAGGAACCGGAAATGCAACCAATATTATTGCCAGCGGGCAAGGCTTCCTGGTAAGGTCTACCAGTGCGGGTAAATCTTTAATTTTTAATGAGGCTGCCAAAGTTGCTACTCAGCCCACCACAGCAACAGACCCGAATAACACTTTACTGATGAGTACCCCTACCCAAAGCCTGAGTGATTTTGGTGCCGGTTACCCTGTACAGAAAGCGATGAATGCAACAAATATCAAGACAAGCAATCAACCTCAATATCTGCGCTTACGCCTGGAGCAGGATACCATGTATAATGATGAGGTTATTATACGCATGGACGAGAAAGCAACAGATGCCTTTAATCCGCAACAAGATGCGGAAGATTTAGGTGGTGTAGGTGCTCCGGTTGCGCTTTCTTCACTTTCGTCTGATCAGGCCCTGCTGGCTATCAATTGGGTATCTGCACTTAATAAAACAGATAAACATATTAAACTGAATGCAAGTGCTACCGCTACCGGCTTGTATGCACTTAAAGCACCCGAGATTGTAAATATACCCGAGCAATATGAGATATGGTTAAAAGATGCCTACAAAAAGGATTCTTTAGATTTGGGCAGATACAAGCAGTATAACTTTAACATTGACCGTACCATACCTGCCACTTTTGCTTCCGGGCGTTTTGAAATTGTAATACGCAAAAAAACATACCCAGCTTACGAACTGGTTAATTTAACAGCCAGCGCAGTTAAAGATGGTATTAATGTTACCTGGAAAGTATACAATGAATACAGCTTTTACGGCTTCACTTTACAAAAGCAGGACGGCAGCAACCAATTCATTCCCATTTCGCAATTGCAGTCTGATGGCCGGGGTAATTATAGCTACTTAGACCGCTTTCCAACCAAAGGCATCAACATCTATCGCTTGCAGCAAAATGATGATGAAGGAAAAAGCACCTACTCGGCAACAGCATCAGTAATGTTTGGTGCTGATGGAAAGAGCAGTACAACACATGATGCTTTTACGGTGTTCCCCTCCCCTGCAGTAAGCCAGATCACTATCCATTTAAATCAAGATGTGCTGTCTTTTAATGGCCAGATGCAGGTACGGGTTTATAACGGAAATGGCAACACAGTAATTAATCAATTAATGAGCGGAAACGACTGGAATCAGGATATCAGCCGACTGCTTCCCGGCTCTTATGTAGTTGAGGTGACGGATAAAGGCACAGGAGCATCATTAGGAAGAAGGTTATTTATAAAATTATAAGAGGAAGAAAATTGAGATGAGAGAATATAAAAAGTTTGCACTTACTTTATTATTTATCCTGCTGGCCAGTATAACTTTTGCTCAGCAGCCCGGCGACTTACCCTGTGAGGATGCCGACCCTACTTTAGGAAATGTGGAAACCTGCCCGTTAGATACCTGGGTATATGTGATGATTACAATTACGGTAATCCCAGCTGTTTATCATTTGTATCAACAAAAAAAGCCAGCTATCAAATAGCTGGCTTTTTTTGTTGATACAAATGCTCGGCAATTAAATACTGCCCTGGCCTGTTACTGTCACAGGCAATTGCTTAAACATACCTTCAATCACTTTCGGTATCTCATCAATCGACTTTTTCGGATTGCGTTTCAGCTCGCCGGTACCAAAACCACGCCATACCACCCGGCGGGTGCGGGCATCAATCAGGTCAACAGTAAGTACGCCCTCTTTAAAGTGTTCTACTGTTGGGTAACCATAGCCACCCCAACCACCGTAAGGGTAGCCCCAGCCGCCCCAGAACGGACGCCAGCCATAACCCCAACCCCAGCCAGCATAAAAGCCGCCATAGTACGGATAGCTGTAGCCCTGACGACTACCACGGTCAACCATGGTAGAGTACTGTACCAGCAAATCGGCGTTGCGGCCTTCGGCCTGGGTAAGGCCTTTGGCAGTTAAAGCCGCAACAGTAGCCTGACGGATACGCTCGGCCGCTACCGGGTTGTTGTAGTACTTGTTGTTGTTAATATAGTTTAATTGATGCGGCACGCTGCTGTTAATAGCCGGCATGCGGGTATTGGCATTCCCTGTAGGCACCAAAGCAAAGGTGCGGTATTGCCGTAAATTCAGTTGGTCGGCCCCGGCCTTGTAGTAGTGGTAGCTGGTACAAGAAGACCAAGCCATAACCAACAGTGCGAAAAATAAAATATAGCTGTATTTTTTCATGGAATTGTGAAACTTATATAATTAGACTTTGAAATGCCTGAAGGTTTAACAGGAATAAAAATATTTTTTAGTTTTTAAGCCGCAAAATAATACATCCTTTACCTGATTACAATAGGTATCTGCCTTTAAATGTTTCAACCCAAAATGTTAAAATCATCATATTAACGCAGCAGGCTCAATCCGTAAAAATTGAGCCTGCTGTTTGGTTTCCGATTAAGATAAATATCTGCCTACAATTGGCATCCTGCGCCCCATGCCGAAAGCTTTGGGCGATACCCTGAGGATAGGCGGCGTTTGATAACGCTTATGTTCAGCTGTGTTTACCAGTTTAATTACCCGCCTTACGGTAGTTTCATCATATCCTTGTTTAATGATTTCTTTTGAAGAGTAACGATGCTCAAGGTAAAGCTTCAGCACAGCGTCAAGCACATCATATTCGGGCAGCGAGTCTGTATCCTTTTGGTCAGGGCGCAACTCTGCTGAAGGTGGTTTACTGATGGTATTTTCCGGAATAATCTCACGTTCGCGGTTAATATATTTAGCCAGCTCGAATACCTGAGTTTTATACACATCGCCAATTACGGATATACCGCCGCACATATCGCCGTACAGGGTACCATACCCTACCGCTACTTCACTTTTATTAGAAGTATTAAGCAGGATATAGCCAAACTTGTTACACATGGCCATCAATAATACAGCGCGGCTGCGCGATTGTATATTCTCTTCGGCAATGTTAAACGGCAGCCCTTCAAACTGTGGATGCAGGGCGGTTTCAAAAGCTTCGGTAATAGATTTGATAGCAATAGTTTCAGATTTACAGCCCAGATTGTTTACCAAATCCTCGGCATCTTTAATAGAGTGATCGGTGGAATACCGTGAGGGCAGCAATACAGCCATTACATTTTCAGGCCCCAGGGCAGCTGCCGCCAGTGCACACACCACAGCGGAGTCAATTCCGCCCGACAAACCCAAAGTAGCCTTTGAAAAACCGGATTTACGGAAGTAATCCTGAATGCCCAGTACCAGGCCATTATAAATCTGTTCAATATCGCTTTGGCGCTGTGCCTGCAGGGTAACCGGCTGCAATGGCTTAATGGCTTCGCCCCTATTAAATTCATAATAAGTTACCTGCTCAGTAAAGTAAGGCAGTTCATCAGCCAGCGTACCATCAGCATTAAATGCCATGGAGCCGCCATCAAAAATAATTTCGGTTTGGGCACCTACATGGTTTACATAAAACAGCGGCAGTTGGTAACGTTTCACATTATCACCTAAAATGGCAATCCGCTCCTCATCGTGGTTGTAAGCAAAAGGCGAGGCCGCAATATTAATCATTACATCGGGCTGCTGCTCAATCAGCTTATCCATGGGGCGGGTTACATACAGCGGGTTTTCAATGTCGTTCCACAAGTCTTCGCAAATAGTAAGTGCAATGCGGATGCCTTTATAATCTATGCACTGAAACTCGGTTTCAGGCTCAAAATACCGGTATTCATCAAATACATCGTAATTGGGCAGCAGCGCTTTGTTCACTACGGCTTGTACTTTGCCATCAGCTATAAAATAAGCCGAGTTGTGCAGATCTTTACCTTCCGGATCGTTATTAGGTGTAGGCACGCCAATAATGCAGGCAATACCGGTGCATGCTTGCGCAACCTGCCGGGCAGCTTGCTCGCATTCATCAATAAATTCTTTAAACTCTAAAAAATCCCGGGCCGGATAACCGCAAATGCAGAGTTCGGAAAATACCACCAAATCGGCGCCCTGCTGCCTGGCATCGTTAAGGGTATCAATAATTTTAGCGGTTATTTTTTCGAAATTACCGATGTGATAATTGAGCTGTGCTAATGCAATTTTCATAATGATGCGGATACTTATCAAAGCCGGCTAAAATCCAACCGGACAAAAAACTGTTACTTTTGTTGTTATGTTAACAACGCTTGGCTTTAAAAACAGATTTCAGCAAATATATTTATTTTTACTTACCGCACTGGCTTTACAGGCTTGTAACCGGCATGCCAAGGTAGATGTAAGCCACATCCCGGTAAATGTGACTATCCAGCGGTTCGATCATGACTTTGCACAACTGCAAAACCCTCCGGTTGGCCCCAAAGCGCAAAACCTGCAACGTAAATATGGTGTATTTTATACCGATTTTATATCGCACATTTTACAAGCCGGCAGCCCCCGCGATACCAGTTATTTTAAAACCCTGCACGATGTATTCAACAGCCAGGCATATCAGGACTTAAAACACGAGGTAGACTCAGTTTACCCTAATATGGACAAGCAAAATGCAGAATTAACAGATGCCTTCCGGCACATCAGATATTATTTCCCTAAACAATCTTTACCTAAGGTGTATGCCTACTTTTCAGGTTTTCAGGCACAAACTTCTATTGGTGATGGCTATTTTGCCATTGGGCTGGATTTGTTTTTGGGGGCAAAGTCTAAGTTCTATCCGGCACTTATCGAAGCTTATCCGCATTACATTTCGCGCCGCTTTACACCTGATAACATTGCTCCGCGTACTGTTGAAACCATCGTACGGGAAAACATTTTCCCTGAGCCAGATGCAGATAAAAGCCTGTTGAGCCGTATGGTATATAATGGTAAAGTGATGTACATAATGGACCAATTATTGCCTGATGCGCCTGACAGCCTGAAAATAGGTTACACTCCGCAGCAACTGGATTGGGCTCAAAAATTCGAAGGTGATACTTGGGCTTACTTTTTGGAAGAGAACCTGCTTTACGAAACTGACTATAACAGAATACAAAAATACTTAAGCGAAGCGCCGTTTACTCCCGGCCTGGGCGAGCACAATGATTCGGCTCCTAAACTGGCTATATTTACCGGCTGGCAAATGGTAAAGCAATACATGGAGCGCCACCCGGATACTACCCTGCCGCAATTAATGGCGATGGATGATGCACAAGCCATTTTAAACCAATCGAAATATCGGCCGAAGGTTGAAAAGTAAGCACATAAAAAAAGCGCCTTTTATAAAAGGCGCTTTTTTTATGTGGTAAAGCCCGTTGGCTTATTGTAAAATCTTAAATACTGCTTTTAAGGCGATGATTACACCAACCACCAAGATAATCCATGAAATTAAAGAAAACATCATGCTATCGTGTATAAAGCGGAAGTACACGCCCACGATGCCTACAATAATGGCCAGGACTAATAAAAGATAATTACTGGTTTCGTTAGCTTTTTCTATAGAGTTCATGGTTTGTGTGTTGCTATTTAATTACGCCTCAAAAATAAAAATGTTTAACTGATTTTACGAATTTGTTTTCTACTTAAACCGGCTGTACAACCAATTTTCTTTTGCGATAAATTTTTACCATATACCACAGCACCAATCCGGTTAAAATACAAGCCCATAAATTCATGATTGCTAGTATGGCTTCCTTAAATAAATACCAACCGTTTTCAAAAGCTAAAGCTAAACGGTTAAAGAAACCTAACTGATAAGCAGAAGGATTATCATTAGCTATTATCTCTTTCATAATTACATTGCTTTGGTAAAAACTTAAATCTACCACGCTGTATTTAACCTCATCATTCACTTTCAAATTATTGATTTTTTCATCAATCATATCATCTTTTAAGTACAGCACATCCGCCGGGCTTTTGATCACCACTTTACCAGCTTTTTGCTGCTGTATGAGTTGGGTCCGGCTTTGCAGTTTGAGCTTTGATGACAGGTAATCGAACGTTCTGTCCTCAATGTTCATCCGGCGAAGATTGACGTAAACGCCCATTTTCTCTACTTGATCCATATACTCCTCCAGCCGCTCGGAAGGCACTTTAACCGACATTTGTGCTGATATATTTTGTGCCGACACCCGCATCAATGAATCACTACTGAGTTTAATATCCTGGCTTTGTTCATTCTCCGTAGCCGTTTCGTGGTGCATTACCACACCCTGGTACCGTTTGGTTAAGGCTTCTATTTGTGTACCGCTTTGCTGCACATTTTTTACTTTGAAGCGAATTTCGGCCGTTTTCACTAACTTGATTTCACTGGTTGTACTATCCGTGTTTTGAACAGTACTTGCGGTATCTGCATTACTCAATGGTTCATAACGACCGCTGTTTTTACAAGCGTTCAGTACTAAAGCAGTCAGCATTAGTACAATTGATAATTTCTTTCTCATGATACTAAGTATTTGGTTATGTATATCTTAATATCAGCATATGGTATAAAGTAACCTGAGCAAGAAGCTTATAACTGAAAAGTTACGAAAGAATAAAAAGAAATAATTAAGCCCTGAGAAACGTCATTGCGAGGTACGAAGCAACCTCTATGCGCTTAATTATGACAGGGTGCAGAAAGATTGCTTTGTACCTCGCAATGACGTTTTGATAAATACTAGCTGAAAAATGTAGGTGCACCACACAAAAAAAGGCTCCCCTATTGCTAAGGAAGCCTTGATATAGTTGTAAAAATTAAAACGCTTATCCGTTCAGGGCTGCGGCACCGCTTACAATCTCGGTAAGCTCGGTAGTAATGGCGGCCTGGCGTGCCTGGTTATAAGATAGCTTCAGGTTACGCAGCAACTCGCCGGCATTATCTGTTGCTTTATCCATCGCCGTCATGCGAGCGCCATGCTCAGAAGCATGTGAATCCAACACAGCACGATACAATTGTATTTTGATATTTTTAGGGATCAACTGATCAACAATAGCTTCTTTAGATGGCTCTAAAATGTAATCCACCTGCACGTTGCCCTTTTCTGAAAAGTTGATTGCAGCTTTAGCTGACTTGGCTTCCACCTCTTCAGCTTTCGGCACAGGTAATAATTGTTCGGTAGTTAAAATCTGTACCGCAGCGTTACGGAAGTGATTGTACACCAGTTCTACCCGGTCATACTTTCCATCCACAAAGCCTTGCATAATCTCTTCGGTAATTACCGATACCGTACTGAAGTTCAAATCAGAGTAAACCTCATTGTTATTACCAATTACGTTGTAACCACGCTTTTGATAAAACTCCTGCGCTTTACGGCCAATGGCTACAACAGAAAGGTTACCTGCTCTGTATTGGGCATTGTATTTACCTGCAATCAGGTTGTTGGCAGTTTTGATGGCATTGGTATTGAAAGCACCGGCCAAACCACGGTTAGAGGTAATTACCACCAGCAATACCCGCATCGGCTCACGTTCCTGCAAATAAGGTGATGAACCCTGCTCTAAACTGGCCGAAAGGTTAGCCAGCAACTCCTTTAGTTTGGTAGCATAGGGGCGCAGTTGGATGATAGCATTGGTAGCCCGTTTCAACTTAGCTGCCGAAACCATTTTCATGGCCTTGGTGATTTGCTGCGTTGACGTTACCGACGAAATACGGTTTCTTACTTCTTTTAAATTTGCCATTATACGAGATGTGAGATTTGAGATGTGAGATTTGAGATTACTTCTCACTCACCTGCTCTAAACTCCTTTATGTTCTGATTAAAAAGATGTGAGCATGAAAATTTCTCATATCTCACATCTATAATCTCATATCTAAATATTAATACTTTCCTGTCAGCTCTTTAGCTACAGTTTCCAGTACGCCGGTGATGTTATCATCAAACTTGCCTGCTTTAAGGGCAGCTAAAGTTTCAGGATGACGCATTTCCAGCTGGCTGGTGAACTCTGCTTCAAACTCACGTACTTTATTCACAGGTACGTTACGCATTAGGTTTTTGGTACCAATGTAGATGATAGCAACCTGCTTTTCTACAGATACCGGTGAGAACTGACCTTGTTTCAGCACTTCTACGTTACGGGCACCTTTATCCAATACGTTTTTAGTAGAAGCATCCAAATCAGAACCAAATTTAGAGAAAGCCTCCAATTCGCGGTACTGGGCCTGGTCAAGCTTTAAAGTACCGGCTACTTTCTTCATAGATTTGATCTGGGCGTTACCACCTACACGCGATACCGAAATACCTACGTTGATTGCCGGACGCACACCTGCGTTAAACAGGTTTGACTCCAGGAAGATCTGACCATCAGTAATCGAGATTACGTTGGTTGGAATATAAGCTGATACGTCACCTGCCTGAGTTTCGATAATTGGCAATGCAGTTAATGAACCACCGCCTTTTACCAAATGCTTGATAGATTCCGGCAAATCGTTCATATCGCGGGCAATCTCATCATTGGCGTTAATTTTAGCGGCACGCTCTAATAAACGGCTGTGCAGGTAAAATACGTCACCAGGGTAAGCCTCACGGCCCGGTGGGCGGCGCAGTAACAAAGATACTTCGCGGTAAGCAGTTGCTTGTTTTGACAAGTCATCATAAACAATCAGTGCCGGGCGGCCGGTATCACGGAAATACTCGCCGATAGCAGCACCTGCAAACGGCGCAAAGAATTGCATTGGAGCAGGATCAGAAGCTGAAGCCGCTACAATAATGGTATATGGCATAGCGCCGTTCTCTTCCAGTGTGCGTACAATGTTGGCTACGGTAGAGTTTTTCTGACCGCAGGCTACATAAATACAAATCACCGGCTGGCCGGCATCATAAAATTCTTTTTGGTTAATGATGGTATCAATACAAACCGCAGTTTTACCGGTTTGGCGGTCACCAATTACCAGCTCACGCTGTCCGCGGCCAATCGGAATCATGGCATCAATCGCCTTAATACCGGTTTGCAACGGCTCGGTTACCGGCTGGCGATAAATTACGCCTGGCGCTTTACGCTCCAGAGGCATATCATAAGTTTCACCGGTGATAGGACCTTTACCGTCAATAGGCTGACCTAAGGTGTTCACCACACGGCCCAGCATGCCCTCACCCACTTTTACCGAACCAATGGTGTTGGTACGCTTAATCGTATCACCTTCACGAACACCTTCGCTTGGGCCTAACAATACTACACCTACATTGTCTTCTTCCAGGTTTAACACGATACCTCTCAGGCCGTTGTCAAACTCAACCAGCTCGCCCAGTTGTACTTGAGATAAACCGTAAACACGGGCAATACCATCGCCCACCTGCAATACGGTACCTACTTCTTCTAATTCAGATTCTGACTTGAAGCCGGCCAGTTGCTGACGCAAAATGGCTGATACTTCGTCTGGTCTTACCTCTACCATAGTTTTTTTATCTATTTTTTAAGAGTATGTATACTATTATAAAATTGCATTCTCTGCAAAATCTTTCTTCAATCGTTTCAGGCTGCCGCTCACCGAAGTATCAATCTGCCTGTCGCCAACAGTTAATACAAACCCACCTATCAGTGCCGGGTCAACCTTGACTTGCAATACAATCTCGCCGCCAACAATCTGCTTTACTTCATCAATAATAGCCAGGCGGTTGGCTTCACTCAAAGGTGCTGCCGATACTACCGAAGCTTTTACAATGTGCTTTTTGATATTGTACTGGTTCACAAACTCCTGGGCAGTAAAATACAATACATCACCACGACTTTTGTTAACCATAATGGCAAAAAAGGCCTCAGTAGCTTTAGATACCTTATCGCCAAACAGTGCTTTTAAGATGTTTACTTTCTTGTCGTGCGATATGATAGGGTTGCGCAATACAGCCTGCAGCTGACTATTGGCTTTCACTACCTGCACAAAAAGCTCCATATCCTTCTTGGTCTCTTCTAAAGTATTTTGCTCTTCAGAAAGATCAATCAGTGATTTAGCGTAACGGGATGCAACAGTTAGTTCTGACATTCTTTTTTATTTCGGATTTCGGATATTCGATTTCGGATTTGCTTTTAAGCTTTTGATCAACCGGATTTATACAAAATCCTAAATCGAACATCCGAAATTCAAAATCTATCTTACTTCAAATTAACTTCTTTTAATAAATCGGCTACCAACAGGTCTTGCTCACGCTGGTTTTCAAATTGCTTGCGTAAAATCTTCTCTGCAATATCTACCGAAAGTACAGCCACCTGGTTCTTTACATCGGCCAGGGCAACTGCTTTTTGATTGCCAATCTCAATTTTCGCTTTTTCAATCATGCGGGCACCTTCTTCATTAGCCGCACTTTTAGCTTCATTAATGATCTGGTCTTTCATCTGGCGTGCTTCTTTCAAAATCAGGTCACGCTCGGCACGAGCTTGCTTCAACAGGCTTTCGTTCTCATTGGTTAAGCGGGCCATTTCCTCTTTAGCAGCTTCAGCTTTTAATAACGCATCTTCAATTGAACGCTCACGCTCGGTAATAGCGCCCATAATAGGTTTCCATGCAAACTTACCTAACAAAATCAGCAAAATCACGAAGGCAACTGTAGACCAAACCACAAAGCCTAAATGATCATTTAATAAACCTTCAAATAATTCTTCCATGAGTAATAAAAATCTTCAAATTAACTTTTAATCAAAACAAAGCCGGCCGCCAACCGCTGCCAGCTTTGTTTTTTTGAGGCAATTACTTGCTTAACAGTGAAACTACCACCCCGAACAGGGCAACACCTTCGATTAGAGCGGCAGCAATAATCATAGCGGTTTGGATTCTTGAAGAAGCCTCTGGCTGACGAGCAATACCTTCCATTGCTTTACCACCAACCTGGCCAATACCAAGGCCTGCACCGATAACTGCTAAACCTGCACCTAATGCAGCAATACTTCCAGTCATGTTTGTTAAAATTTAAAAGTTAAATATATAATATAATTGTTTACTAATTAATGGTGATGCTCTTCTACCGCCGCACCAATGAACAAGGCGGTCAGCATCGTGAAAATGAACGCCTGCAGAAAAGCCACCAGCACTTCCAGTACATCCATAAACAATACGAATGCTACTGATACAGGTGCGATCCAAAGGGTTTTGAAAATAAAGATCAGTGAAATCAAGCTCAGTACGATAATGTGACCGGCTGAAATGTTCGCATACAAACGAATCATTAACGCGAATGGCCTTGAAATCACACCAATCAATTCTACTGGAATCATAATCGGGTATAACCACAGCGGTACATCAGGCAACAAAATGTGTTTCCAGTAATATTTATTACCGCTAAAGTTCACCACCAGCAACACGATGAATGACAGCACAAAGGTTAACAGGATGTTACCGGTAACGTTAGCACCTCCCGGGAATACCGGAATCAAACCCATGATATTGTTGATCCAGATAAAGAAGAAGATGGTTAACAATATCGGCATATAGCGCTGATGACGGTAACCAATGTTAGGGCGCGCAATTTCATCGCGCACAAAAACAATAACCGGCTCAATCAATGACTGAAACCCTTTAGGGGCTTTACCTTCACGTTTTTTATAAGCTGATGCCACACCAATAAAGATAATCAGCAGCAGCGTACCCGCCAGCCACATCGCAATCACATTTTTAGTGATCGAGAAATCATAAATATGCTTTGACGCTTCTTTGTCTACCTGACCCTCGGCATTTACTACTCTTACCTTATCTTCGGTTAAAGTATAAGTATAATACTTACCCTGGTAGTTGCTTTTACCATGCTCGAAGTTTTTGGCTGAGAAAAACTCAGTTCCCTTATCTGTAAACAGGATAATAGGCAACGGGATTGACACCTGACCGCCTACATGCCAGTAATGCGAATCGCCAATGTGTTCCAAAATGGCAGTGGTAGGATTAAAAGCCTCTTGTTCGGCGTTTTTTTCCTTTACTTCGGCCTTTTCGCCTTGCATAGCGAAAGTGTTACAAGTGAAAAAAGCCAGAAAAACGCTTAAAATGACGCTTAACGTGATTTTTTTTGAGTTCAAAATGTGGCTAAAATCCATTAAAATAGAGCTTTTTACGTTTTATTTTGGAGCCGCAAGTTAGTTAATAAGGCGTAAATCTCAAATAGTGTATTTAATAAATACAGATAAAAAAAACACACCACAAATTCAATACTGTTTACGCGGTGAGTATTGAGGTAATACAGCGCATAGCCCATGCAGGCCAATAGCTTTATAGTAGTGAATATCAGGAAGAACTGCGCCCCTGATCCCCCGCCCCAACCCTGCCCTATGGCAATTGTGGTCACCAGTACTAAAGTAAGCACGGCATAAAAGGCAAACATCACCCAAAATTGAGGAATCAGGACAATCGGAGTATGATAATATTGCACTAAAATTGGTGGCAGAGCGATAGCCAGCATACACACAACATATAATAGTAAAATACGTATCAATCTTTGAGTGATTTAAGTGTAATAAATAAAGAGGCAAATACGCCCACCAGCGCAAATATGGCAGTGGCCCATTGGGTGGTATGGTTATAATGCTGATCTATTTCGTAACCGACAAAGGTAAGCAGACCAATGATGGCAATCATCTGAAACCCGATACCGGTGTACTTAATGGCATTGCTGTATTGTTTGTTAGCGTTAGGTTTATCAACAGGCATTTGCAAATTTATTAATCGTTGCACAGATTTTAGTAATTTAGCTTGCTTTTATAAAATCCCTCTGATTTGATTTTGAGAAAATCGTCGTCTTTGCTGTTGTTGGTGTGGTGTATAGGCTTGCTGGCTGCCTGTTCTCTCGAAAAAAAGAGCGCTGTAAACCGGGGTTTACAAAATCTTACTGCGCATTATAACATCCTGTTTAATGCCAATGAGGTTTTAAAAGCCAAGCAGGATGCTTATGCCGCTTCTTATGTGGATGCGTATACCGATATACTGAACGTTTTCCAGGATACCATAAGCCATGCCGGCAACACCGCCGACGACCAGGACCTGCAATCGGTCACTTCACGCGCCAATACCATCATTAATTTTAAAGAACAAAGCCATTACATTGGCGATGCTTATCTATTGTTAGGTAAAGCCAGCTTTTTGAATGGCGATTATTTTAATGCTACCGAATATTTTGGCTATGTAACCCGCTCTTATAAAACACAGGAAAATTTGGTACAAGAGGCCCGTGCCTGGCAAGGCCGTTCGCTTATTTATTTGAACCTGTTGCCGCAGGCCAAACTAGTGCTTGATACCGCCTTGCAAAACATCAACTCCAAAGCCAACGCTACGGCACAGGTGTATGCCGCCCGCCTGCAATATGAAATTAAGGCCGAAAATTACCCCGAAGCTGAAGCAATGGCAAAAAATGCGTTGACAGCAGGCCAGAGCAAAACCGAACGCCAACGCATTACATTTATATTAGCGCAGTTACAGGAACTTAACCACAAACCCGATGAAGCTTATGCCAATTACAGCCGCATTGTAAACAGCAACGCCCCTTTTGTAATGGCATTTAACGCTGAGCTAAACCGCATCAGGATGGAGGATGCCCAAACCGGCAGGCACATGAGCCGGGCCGACCGCCTGCGCAGCCTGCTGCGTAATGAGAACGACCGTGAGTTTGCCGATCAGATTTATTATCAATTAGCTGAGCTCTACCTGTCGCAAGGCAATATAGAAGAAGCCATTAGAAACTATAAGTTGTCTACCCGTTACAGCCAGCGTAATCAAACACAAAAAGGGCTATCTTATTTACGCCTGGCCGACATCTACTTTAAAAACCAGGGTGATTATGTTATGGCCAAACAGTATTATGATAGTACCCTACTCAACCTGCAGCCCACCTACCGCGGCTATAACAGTATTCGCATCAAAGCCGATAATCTCCAACTGCTGGCCGACCGCCTGCAGCTCATCTCACGCGAAGACACCCTGCAAATGCTGGCTGGCCTGGATGCCAAAACCCGCCAAGCACGCATTGATCTATTAGTAAATCGGTACAAAATTCAGCAGCAGGCCGCCGCTGCTAACCCACAACAAGCTGTTAATCCTGATGATCCTTTTAGTGCTGCGCCATCGGTAGCACCACAGGGCAGTATACCCAATGGCAATAGTTTCTATTTTTACAATACCAATGCGGTAAGTCAGGGTTTTACCGCTTTTAAGCGCGAGTGGGGTAACCGGCTTTTAGAGGACAACTGGCGGCGCAGCAGCCGGGCCAATGGCGATATCACTGCCAACACCCAAAACACCACTAATAATATCAACCCCGCCGTAGTGCCTGACCAGTTGCTGCGAACCGAGGAAGATGTAGCTACTGCCGCCTACCGCCGCGAATTGCTGCAAAACATTCCGTACACACCTGCACAATTGGCGCAATCTAATACCCGCATTTATAATGCCTATTTAGATATTGCCAATTTTTACCGTGATATATTAAAAGACCAGTCCGAAGCTATTGCAGTTTACGAATTACTGCTCAAGCGCTTTCCTAACAATGATAATATTCCGCTGATATATTACAACTTATACCGATTGTATGCAGATAGCGGCAACAAGCCAAAGTCTGATGAGTACAAAGATTTATTATTAAAAAACTTTGCACAAACCCCATATGCCAAAGTTATCCTCGATCCGGAATATGCCCAGCGGCTGGATGACCGCGATGCAGAATTAAATGCTTTATACAACGAAGTATACTCGCTGTATGCCAAGCGCGATTATGCCCAGGTAATTGTACGGGCCGAGCAGTTGCAGCTGCAATATCCCAACAGTAAGCTGGCAGCCCAACTCGCTTACCTGCGCGCAATTGCCTTAGGTCACCAGGAAAAATACCAGCCATTTAAGGCTCACCTGCAACAAATCGTGGCCAGCTATCCTGATGACCGGCTGATTACCCCGTTGGTAAATCAGCACCTGGCCTACCTGGATGCCAATGCCCGCGAGATATCGGCCCGCCGCTTTGCCTTGATGGACAGCGACCCAAATGAAATACCATTTATACCGGCACCAGTGGTACAGCAGCAAACGCCCCGTGTAACTGCTAACCCCGTAGCAGCAAACAAACCGGCAATTGCTCCACAACAGCAAACGCCATTAACAGCATCACAGCCTGCAGCACCAGTAACCCTGCAACGGCCAGCGGCCAAGCCGCAAGTAAACTTGCCGCAACCAGCACCGGTAAATGCTACTGCTACAGCACCTGCTAAACCCGCGCCCCAATTATTTAATGAGCGCGATAGTACCAATTATTATTTTGTGGTAAATGTAGCCAGCGGCAATACCAACCTGGCGTCTTCACGGTTTGGTATAGGGCAGTTTAACCGTACCACGTATCAGGGCAGTGCCATTAAACACCAATTGAAACCAATTGGTGCCGACAACCAACTGATTTTTGTAGGCAGGTTCTATCATTTAGAGGATGCCAAGGAATATGGCCGCCGTATTATACCGCTGATGAGCCAGATTATGAAAGTTCCGGCAGATAAATACAGCTTTTTTATCATCACTCAGGAAAATCTGGATAAATTAGCCGACCGAAAAATGCTGGATAATTACGCTGAGTATTACCAGAAAAGTTTTTAAGCTATGATTATTAAAAATTCCCCTCAGGATACCAAACGATATAACTGGATGATATGGAAATTCGTCATCGGTATATTTGTTTTCATTGTACTGCTGTTTAGTCTTACCGCTTTCGGCGTATTTGGGAAACTGCCTTCCTTCCGCGACTTGGAAAACCCTAAAAGCAACCTGGCCTCAGAAGTTTACTCATCCGATAAGCATATACTGGGTTCTTACTACGTTCAAAACCGTTCAAATGTAACTTATAAGGAAATCTCACCTAATGTGATAAACGCTTTAGTGGCTACTGAGGATAACCGTTTCTTCGACCATTCGGGAATAGATTTTGGCCGTACTTTTACCATCATCTTTTATAACCTGATTGGCAGAAAGCAGGGCGGCAGTACCATTACCCAGCAGCTGGCTTTAAATCTGTTCTCCGAGCGTTCGCATAATGTAGTAAAGCGTATCCAGCAAAAATTGCAGGAATGGATTATTGCCGTACAACTGGAGCGTAAATATACCAAAGAGGAAATCCTCACCATGTATTTGAATACGGTTGATTTTGGCGCGTACAATACCTTTGGCATTAAATCGGCCGCACGTACTTACTTTAACACCACCCCGGCCAAACTAACGCCCGACCAGGCTGCTCTGTTAATAGGTATGGTAAACGGTCCTTCCATCTTCTCGCCTATCCGTCATCCGCAAAATGCCATTAACCGCCGAAACCTGGTATTGCGCCGCATGGCTGCCGAAGGCTATTTAAGCGAAGGCCAGGCCGAAGAGTTTATACAAAAACCATTAACGCTGAACTTTCATCCCGATGACCACAACGAAGGCCTGGCTACTTACTTCCGCTCGGCTTTGAAAAAAGATGTGCAACGCATTCTGGACGAACAATCCATCAACAAAGCCGATGGCACCCCTTATGATATTGACCGCGATGGTTTAAAAATTTATACCACCATTGATTATACCATGCAGCAATATGCTGAGGAGGCGCAACGCGATTATATGAAAGACTTGCAGCGCCAGTTTAACCAGCATTGGCGCGGCCACAGCTTATGGAAAGAAATCAACAACTTCTCGTTGCTGATGGATCAGGGCATGAAACGATCTGACCGTTATAAATACCTGAAATTGCAGGGAAAATCTGACGATGAGATTAAAGAAGACTTTAACACCCCTGATACCCTGAACCTGTTTACCTGGCATGGTGCAGTAGATACGGTGATGAAACCAATAGACTCTATCCGCTATTGCAAAATGCTGCTGCGCAATGCCATGATGAGCATGGATCCTACCACCGGTTATGTAAAAGCCTGGGTAGGCGGTATTGATTTTGCCCACTTTAAATATGACCAGGTGCGCACCGGCACCCGCCAGGTGGGGTCAACAGCCAAGCCTTTTACTTATGCCGTGGCAGTTGAAAACGGCTACTCACCCTGCCAGCAGGTAGACAACGTACCCGTTACTGTAGAGTGGGAAGGCACCACCTGGACGCCCGGATCGGCCAAATCAGAAACTGTACCTGGCGTGATTACTTTGCGTAAAGCGCTGGCCCGCTCACAAAACTGGGTGACCGCTTATGTAATGAAAGAAGTAACGCCACCGCCCGTACGCGACTTGATTAAGAAGATGGGTATCACCAGCCCGGTACCTGCGGTACCGTCTATTTGCCTGGGTGTATTTGATGCCTCGGTGTATGACATGACCGGTGCATACAGCGTATTCGCCAACCAGGGCACCTGGACGCAGCCTACCTATTTGCTGCGTATTGAAGATAAAAACGGTAACGTGTTATATACTCACCATCCTAAAGTAGTGCAGGCCATGAACGAGCAGGATGCTTACGTAATGAACTATATGCTGAAAGGTGTAGTAGACGAAGGTACCGGCTGGCGCCTGCGTAGCAAATATGGTTTGCGTAACCCTATCGGCGGCAAAACAGGTACTACACAAAATAATTCGGATGGCTGGTTTATCGGTGTTACGCCACAACTGGTTACCGGCGTTTGGACGGGTTGTGAAGACCGAGATATCCATTTCCGCTCTACCAACCTGGGCGAAGGGGCCAACTCGGCTCTTCCTATTTTCGCATTGTACATGAAAAAAGTATACGCCAACAAAGCGCTCGGCATCAAACAAAACATAGACTTTGCCCCGCCTAAAGGTGGCGTAAGTGTTACGCTCGATTGCAATGCCTACAGCCAGCAGCAACAGGGCACTAATGAGGTAGATGAGAAATTAGGATTTTAAGAGCCTCCTACCCCCTAAAGGGGAACAGAAGTTGAGATAAACGGCAAAGGACGAAAGATATAGGATGTAATTCCGGTCTTTCGTCCTTTGTCGTTTTAATCTTTTTCCGAAAGGTGTCCTGACTCTTGGTTCTTGTCTCCCGACTCTTTCTGCAAGGGCAAACTTAACGCCCGGTTTTACCGTTATTAAAAATAGATATGTCGAGTTTTGATTATAAAGAAGCGTTAAAAAAAATACCTCACAAGCCTGGTGTATACCAGTATTGGGATGAACATAATGAGTTGATTTATATTGGTAAAGCGAAAGATTTGCGCAACCGTGTATCTTCTTATTTTGTAAAAGACCATCATGTAAACTCGAAGACTAAGGTACTGGTATCTAAAATACGCAATATTACGTTCACCATTGTTGATAGCGAGATTGATGCCTGGCTGCTGGAAAACAGCCTGATTAAAAAGCACCAGCCGCGATACAACATTATGCTGAAGGATGATAAAACCTACCCCTGGATTATCATCAAAAATGAGAACTTCCCGCGCATTTTCTGGACACGACGCATCATCCGTGATGGCTCAAAGTATTTAGGCCCGTACGCATCGGTGAGTATGATGCATACTATATTGGGACTGATACGCGAAACCTATGCGCTGCGCACCTGTAACCTGGCTTTAACGCCGCAAAATATAGCGGCAGGCAAGTTTAAGGTATGCTTGGAGTATCAGTTAGGTAATTGCAAAGGCCCCTGCCAAAATTTTCAATCCGAAGATGATTACAACAAATGCATTCAGGAAATCAAGGACATTCTGAACGGCAAAATTGGTGGCGTCATCCGTGATATGAAAGCGGAAATGGAGCAGGCAGTAAGCAACCTTGATTTTGAAGCCGCCCACCGGGTAAAACGCAAACTCGATTTGCTGGAAAATTACCAAAGCAAATCTACCATTGTTAATTCTTCTATTACCGATGTGGATGTGTTCAGTATTGCATCAGAAGAGAAATATGCCTTTGTGAATTTCTTGAAAGTCATGAACGGTACTGTCATCCAAACGCAAACCATTGAGCTAAAAAAGCGGCTGGATGAAAGCGATGAGGAACTGCTCTCCATAGCCATATCAGAGTTTAGGCGGCGATATAACAGCCAGTCTAAAGAAATCATTGTTCCGTTTGAAATGGAACTGGATGATTCGAATATTAAATTTACCGTACCCAAACTGGGCGAAAAGAAAAAGCTGCTTGATTTATCACAAAAGAATGTACAGTTCTTTAAGCGTGAAAAAATAGACCAATATGAAAAGCTCAATCCTGAAGTAAAGACTGAACGCCTGCTGACGCAGATGATGAAGGATTTGCGCATGAATACCCTGCCCCGGCATATTGAGTGTTTTGATAACTCTAACTTTCAGGGCAAGTATCCGGTTTCGGCCATTGTGGTATTTAGGGATGCCCGCCCATCTAAAAAGGATTACCGGTTTTTCAATGTAAAAACAGTAGAAGGCCCCAACGACTTTGCCACTATGGAAGAGGCCGTACACCGCCGTTACCGCCGCCTGTTAGACGAAGGCCAGGAGCTGCCGCAGCTGGTAATCATCGACGGTGGTAAAGGCCAGCTTTCCTCTGCGCTAAAAAGCCTGAGGCTATTGGGTATCGACAAGCAATTAACCGTTATCGGCATTGCCAAACGCCTGGAAGAGTTATACTACCCCGGCGACCAATATCCTTTATATTTAGATAAGAAATCAGAAACGCTGAAAATCATACAGCAATTACGAGATGAGGCTCACCGCTTTGGCATCACCGCCCACCGTAAAAAGCGGGATAAAGGCACCCTGGCTACTGAACTGGAATTGATACCCGGTATAGGTAAACTTACCGCCGAAAAGATGTTGAAGTATTTTAAATCAGTTAAAAAGATACGGGAAGCGAAGGAAGAAGACTTGCTGGAAGTCATCAACCTGAAACAAGCGAAAGCCGTGTTGGAATATTTTGCGGGAGAAGAGGCGCCTTCTGCTTAGTGAATATTAAAATTCCATCTTAAACCAAGAACACCGCCGTAACGTCATTGCGAGGAACGAAGCAATCACTCAGGGATTTGCTATAACCAAACGTACAGAGATTGCTTCGTTCCTCGTAATAACGTTATGTTAATATAAAAATAACAAAGGCCGCTTCGTAAAAGCGGCCTTTGTTATCAATATTGCACTCCCCTTTAGGGAGACGGGGGGCTTAATAGCTCCACAAACCTAACTCCCAATCCATCAGCGATTTTTTGATGCGCTCAGATTCGTAGAGGCGGTCAATGCCTTGTGCGTAGTCTTTAATACGTTCGTCTTTGTCATTAGATTGCTTAACAATGTAGCTGGCAAAAATGCGTTTCATAAACACGTCATCAAAGCTTAAGCCGGTGGCATCGCTGTTGCGGCTCATGGCTTCTTTAACTGCCAGTACCTGGCGTGCATCAGGGAAGTAAATCCAGAAGGCAGGCTGGTAGTCAGTTTCGACACCGTTACCCACTTTAGGTTTTACCATAGGGGCAATACCTACAATACGGGGCTCGAAGATAGAACGCTGGCGGTCAAATACCCAGTCCTCTTTAATACGGAACTTGATCACACTATCCGGATTAAATTCACCTGCTACCATTTTCGAACCAATTTTGTCTCCAGTTTTCGGGTCGAACTGGTCCACCACCGTACTATCGGCAAATTTGGCCATTGCCTCTCCCGGTTTTAATGGGGTAGAAAAACTATCACCATTAGGGTCGTCCTTAGTTGGCGTTGGATCATAAGCGGTAAGCTCACCCGCCATTACAGCGTTCATCAGCACATCAATTAACCGGGCTTTAGGCGAACCTAAATACTGGTTCATCTTTTCGCGCAGGTCAATCTCGCGCCATATCCGCTTGGCAAAAGCCACATCGTTTTCGCGCAGATTAGGATATGGTGTTACTTTGGCGCTCAGGATATTGGTTTTCTTGAAATAACCATCCAATGGGCGCTCAAACGGTTTGGCTGTAGCTACCGATGTTTTTGAAGCATCATCAGTTTGTGTACCCAAAGCTGTTTGCTGTGGCTGGGCGGCAGTAGCAGTTTTTTTAGGTGCAGCTTTGCGCGTGGTACGCTTGCGCTGTGCCATGCTGCTGCT
Organism: Mucilaginibacter koreensis; assembly: GCF_054783355.1. Lineage (NCBI taxonomy): Bacteria > Pseudomonadati > Bacteroidota > Sphingobacteriia > Sphingobacteriales > Sphingobacteriaceae > Mucilaginibacter > Mucilaginibacter koreensis. The sequence goes on from NZ_BAAGQS010000001.1 coordinate 2,100,815, forward strand.
AACCGATAACACACACAAAGCTACAATCAGAATCTTTTTCATTTTTAGCATTAATTTGCTGTTAATAACACATCATTTAAGCTGCGCGGAGAACCATCAGGACCAACGGCAACAATATTGCTCAGTGCCACACGCGAACCGGGGCCAATACCTGCTAATGCAGCCTTCATAGCGCCAGTTAATTCACCGCCTGAACTGCTTAGGGTAACAATATCCTGGCGGGGCTTAATGATAGACATGGTAAAGCGGGTTACACTAAACTTGGCATCAAAGTCAAAGTTATCCAAGCGTGCAAATACACGGTCCTGGCCTTTAATGTTGGCTGTACCGGTAGCACCACCGCTTTTGCCTGCAAATACGGCGATAGGGTCAGGAATACGTTTTACACGGAAATCCATTGCACCCAATACACCACCTTTTTTGCTGCTTACGGTAATTTTAGCGGCACCCGGGCTGCTTACTTTAACAGTATAATGGCCGCCTGAACCGCTGATAGAACCGCCGCTCATGCTCACATTAATATCTTCTTTAGCTACGCCAGGGGCAGAAACAGAAACCGGGTTAGGTACACCAATGTACAACACGTTCATTTTATCAGGTGATACTACGGCTGATGGACGGGCCACCATATATTCGCCGTTTACCGGAACTTGCATTGACTTGGCACCGTTAACGCCAGGAACGGTAATAAAGCCATTCCATTTGTGCATACCCTCACCGCTGGCGGTTACACTATAAGTACCCTTACCACCAGAAACCGGAATAGAAGAACCGTTTACAGTGATGTTGGGGTTTGAGTTTTTATCATAAGCGGTCAGGAAGATGTCGGCAGTGTATTTTTGGCCGGCTATTACATAGCTGCTTGGCGCTACTGCTGCACCTACAAAGGTGTTCAATACTACTTTAGCCTGATCAACCTTACCCAAAATTGCTTTTACTACTTCGTTTTCTGAGTTTTTAGCATCAGCCTGTACTTTGCTTAATGAAGTCATGGCAGCGCCCATAGGCACGCCATCACCAAAAGCTGATTCCTGCCAGGTAGTTTTTGCCACACCCGGACGAGATTTAGGGTCAAGCGTTTGCAAGGGTAAATTCACATTAACAGAATCCTTACCCAGCAATGCCAGTAACTTACCACGGGTTTCGTTAATTTTTTGGCGAAGCTTTACACCGTTCTTCTGGTCAATCATTAATCGTGGAGATACATCCTGATTGTCACGACCTTTGTAGTCATTGATTTTTTCATCAAAACCACCTCCGGCTTCAACCAGTTGCTTTTTCAAACTTTCTACATAAGTATCCAGTTCTGCCACTAATGAAGTTGCCTGTTGGGCTTTTTCATACAAAGGCTTTGCCTCATCCGGCTGCTCCTTCAGTTTGGTTTGAAATGCAGCATAAGTATTCTTTATACCTGTGTCTACATTTCCTCTTGAAGCGTCCAAACTATCGCTTATATTTTTGAATGCGGCCAATAAATTGTCGGGTATGTTAATGGCTACAAGCCCTAACAATACCAAATACAATATACCGAGCATTCGCTGCCTTGGGGTTTCTTTACCTCCAGCCATCTGCTATCTTTCTATATATCTTATGGGTATAAAATTCAGTTAATTAAGCGCGGGGCTGGTTCATGGCAGTCAGCATGTTACCATACACAGCATTTAACGAAGCCAGGTTTTTAGCCAGGTGACTCACTTCTGTTTTGAAGTTTTGGGTATCGGCCACCGAGTCGTTAAAGTTTTGCATGGTTACTGAAAGGCCCTGGTAAAATTTGTTCATCGCCTTTAAGTGCGCACTTGAATCCTGTAATTCCAGCTCGTACACTGCATTTAATGCTGATAAATTTTTAGCCAGATTATTTACCTGCTCATGGTAAGCTTTTGAATCTACATTGGTTGAAGCCATTTCGCTCAGGTTAGCTGAGGCTTTAGCAAATGCACTGCTCAGGGCATCATAGCTGGCAGAGGCCGCTTTTACTTTAGCAGTAAACTCACTGGTGGCAGCACCAGCATCAGCTACAGTAGATATAGAAGCAACTTTATCACCAAAAGTTCTTAAACCGGTACCCAGGCTTTCAATCAGCTCAGGACCAATTTTAGCATCGCTCAGCATTTTATCTAACGCGGCGGTGTTACCTGTTGCTACCGGAGCAGCAATAGCACGGCTTGAAGCTTTTGGCAGCTCACCATTGTAATCGTCTCTTAATTCAGGATAAGCTCTTGACCAGTCAATCTCCTGCTCTTCGCGTTGAAAGCCTAAAATAAAGAACAAAATGGCTTCCGCTCCTAACCCAACTGCAATGAATATTGTAGAGCCCGGTAAGTGCAGAATTTTACACATCAAACCAATAATCACAATTGTTGCACCCCACGATACGATGTTGTTAATGCCGTAAGGTTTTTTCTTTCCTGCCATAAAATTTGTTGTAGTTTGTTTGTTTTGTTTGTTGTTGCTTAATTAATGAGGGCAATTGCTAAGTAAGGTGGTTGATTATCTTTTATCCTTAATATCTCTGCCTAAGAAATGGCTTACGGAGCGGAAACCAATGTAAGCTTTTGCAGTATCCTGATATTCGTAAGTACGGGTAGCATTCTGTAAAAAATACCCAATATCTTTCCATGAACCGCCACGTACTACTTTGCGTTTCAGCACTTCAGGATCTGTGGCTTTAGCCTCGTAGGCGAAGGTTGGGTTCATATCATGCACAAAGGTGGAAGCCGATTCATCAAAGGCTGATGAAGTCCATTCGGCTACGTTACCGGCCATATTGTACAAGCCATAATCGTTAGGAAAATAAGCACGAACATTTACGGTGTAAGCGCCGCCGTCATCGGTATAATTACCGCGGCCAGGCTTAAAGTTGGCCAGCAAACAGCCTTTTGCGTTTTTAATGTATGGGCCACCCCAAGGGTAATCGGTACCGATACGGCCACCGCGTGCTGCGTATTCAAACTCGGCTTCATTCGGCAACGAGTATGGTGCACGGTGAGGCAAACCGCGTTTATCTTTATAAGCATCGTTATAACGGCCTCTCCAGGTATTAAAAGCACGTGCCTGGCGCCAGGTTACCCCAACTACCGGGTAATTACGGTAAGCCGGATGAGAAAAATAGCCTTCCACCATCGGCTCGTTGGCCGCATAAGAAAAATCATTTAACCATACCAGGGTATCCGGATAGATAGGCACAGTATCGCGGATGATGAAATCTGAGCGTCTTTTGGTTTTATCAAAACGATAGTTTGAGGCATCACGTAACGACATCAGCGCATAGTTGTATTTCAGCAAACGGGTGTCAATTTCGTTACGGTCAAAAATACGGTCATCGCCCTGGTAATACATGCTTTGCAGTTTCTGCGAGTTATTGTTCCCCTTGCGGCTGCTAAACACCGGATTTTTTTGCACGTATGCCCAGTTGATATATTTTTTACCGTTGGCATTGGCTGCCTGCCCTTTAGGGGTCAGGTAGTATTTCTGGTCGTTCAGGTAATTGGTGATGGCAATTGAATCACGCACCCAATTCACAAACTGCTTGTATTGTGTGTTGCTCACTTCAGTTTCGTCCATAAAGAAGGGAGAAACGGTTACCTGTTTGGTTTGTGCAATTTGTGCAAAGGTTACATCCTGATCAGTTTGCCCCATCAGAAACGAGCCTCCTGGGATGTACACCATTCCGTAAGGTACTTCTGCCCGAAAAGAACGCTGGCGCACGCCTCTCACTTCACCACGGTCGCCACCGCCACCGCCAATACTGCCACAACCAGACAGTACAACACAAGCTATTGCCAACAAAAGAAAGTAATTATATTTCATTCAGTTAAAAATAGTATTCAGGTAAATCAATATTTTAAATTAATAATAGCCCCCGAAAATAAAGAATATGTTGCACTAAATCACCATGATAAGTGTGCAAAAAATCCATCTTCACGCAAAATATTTCGTGATATTAAATAAAAGTTATTTTAATATACTCTCCATTAAAATACCTGTACGTAATTTTAAAACTATTACGTAAGCTTCAATGAAAAAGTTTCAGGAAAACAGCATTGACTCCGGCTTATTTATTGGCCATTTTAGCGTATTGCTCAATAGCCATGGTCATGGACGGGGCACCGGGTGTAGGGGCCGGTATATCCAGAATCAGGCCGGCATCGAGCACTGCTTTATGGGTAGTGGCTCCAAATGCTGCTATACGGGTGTTATTCTGTTTAAAATCAGGAAAGTTTTTGTAGAGGGATTGAATACTTGATGGACTGAAGAAAGCAATCACATCGTAAAACACATCGGCCAGGTCAGACAAATCACTGCAAACAGTGCGGAACAGCACAGCCGGGGTAAAATTATAACCGTTCTCGGTCAAAAACTTTTGGGTTTCTTCGGCAGCTACATCCGAGCAAGGGTACAGGAATTTTTCGCCCGAGTGCTTTTTCAATACCTCCGCCAGATCGGCAGCGGTTTGTTTACCAAAAAATATTTTACGCTTGCGGTATTGAATATACTTTTGAAGGTACAGGGCAATGGTTTCAGAAAGACAGAAATACTTCATCTCGGCCGGCACCTCAAAACGCATTTCTTCGCAGATGCGGAAAAAATGGTCGGCTGAATTACGGCTGGTGAAAATTACTGCTGTAAAATCTGCCAGGTTAATGCGCTCTTTACGGAAGTCTTTAGCCGGTACACCTTCTACGTGAATAAATGAACGGAAGTCAATCTTCAGGTTCAGTTTCTTAGCCAGCTCTGTGTATGGATTTTTATCGTTTTCAGGTTTGGGCAATGTAACCAGTATGCTTTTAACCTTTTTCTTTCTATCTTCCAATGTGTTTCCTTACTACCTAAGTATTAATATTCAGCGCCTTAATCAATATTAGTATTGGGCAAATTTCGAGGGCACAAAGATAAATAAATAAATAAAACTTATGAAATCTAAAGCTAGAAATAATATTTACGCTGCTGCGCAGGTATTGCCATACAAAAATAACCACCACTAAAAACAAAGCTGTACCTAACATATAGGGTATATACGGAGCTGCCAGCAAACTAAAGCATACCAATACAGGCAAAAACACAAAGGTGATATTGAAGTAGGTGAGATATAATATGGAACTATATTCGCCCACCAAACGACTGATGTTGAATACAAAACCGATAAAGCGCAACACAATAAGCTTAACGGCAAACAGCACAATAATGAGTATGGAAAACGACACGAAAAGCTGCGGTCCGCTGATGGAGTAGAATACGTTGTAGTAACCGGCCAATTGGTAAATAAACAAGCCAAATGTAAAGCCGAACAAAATAAACAACCCCACGAACGACCATGAATTGAGCAAACCATCCTCCTTACTCACCTGCGACAGGACGCGCTTGCTGTAAAACGACTGCCATACGTTTCGCACATCTTTACTCATTACCCGGGTAAGCAATGCGGTATAAAACACCAGGCCAATAATGATGATCAGCACACCCGGGTCGCGGGTGCGGCGGCTATGGCCTTCGCGCAGGTTGTGCTTGCTGTTTACCGGCATGCTGTAAAACCCGTATTGCCTGTACAGGCTGGGACGCACTACGGCCTCGTACAACTGATTGCGGCGGTTACTGTCGGGCACCTTGATATAACGCATGGCTAATGAATCAGATACGCGCTGCTCATGATTACGCATGGCAGCGGCTACTGAATCGAGCACGGTGTAAACGCGGGGGCGATATACGCGCTGTGCGGCAACTATAGTATCAGGTGCTGTAACGGCGCCTGAATCTTGCTGCGCATAAGCGCTGCAAAAATTAAAACACCAAAAAACCAATACCCAGATACAAAAACGCATACTAATGTGCTATCACAGTTAACTGTCCGCGAATTTCAGAAAAAATTTTAACAAAGCTGGCAGCAATCATAGCCGGAGCATAATGCCCGGTTAAGTATAAGATGAACAGCGGAGTTTCTTTTACTCATGCAATTGCAATCTTACCCGCAGTTTGTTGTTTCGCAACAGCTTTGTAGATTACCTTTGCACCGTGGCGGGTATTTACATCCATATTCCTTTTTGCAAACAAGCATGTTATTACTGTGATTTTCACTTTAGCACTTCGCTCAAATACCGTAAAGAACTGGTACAAGCTTTGGGTAATGAGCTGCGAATGCAAAAAGATTACTTAAATCAACAAACGGTTGAAACTATCTATTTTGGCGGCGGCACTCCTTCGTTACTTGATGCTGATGAAATCAATTTTCTGCTTGACGAAATCCATCGCTTTCATCAGGTAAGTTCAAATGCAGAAATTACATTAGAGGCTAATCCGGATGATTTAAGCGCAGACAAGATTAACGCCTTACGCCAAACCCCGATAAACAGACTGAGCATTGGTATACAATCATTCTTCGACGAGGATTTAAAATGGATGAACCGCGCCCATTATGCCGGCCAGGCGCTGCAATCGGTACAGCTGGCACAGGATGCCGGGTTTGACAACCTGACGGCCGATCTCATTTACGGCTACCCGCTACTCAGCGATGGAAAGTGGCAGCATAACCTGCAGACTTTATTTGATTTGAATATCCCTCACCTCTCGGCCTATGCCATGACGGTGGAGCCGCAAACGGCTTTAGATACCTTTATTCGACGCAAGCAGCAGCCCGCGATGAACGAGCAGCAAAGTGCCCATCAATTTACTCAACTGATGCAGGCCATGCAAACACAAGGTTACGAACATTACGAAATTTCAAACTTCTGCAAGCCGGGCCGTTATTCTAAACATAATTCCAACTATTGGAAAGGCGTACACTATTTAGGCATCGGCCCATCAGCACATTCGTTTAACGGACAGAGCCGGCAATGGAATGTAGCGAATAATGCTCAATACCTGAAAGCGGTTACTGATAACATCTTTGCTGCCGAAACTGAAGAACTAACCACAGAGAACCGGCTAAACGAGTATATCATGACTTCGTTGCGCACGCAATGGGGATTGGATTTGGAGCATTTGAACAATATTTCTTCAGGTACAGCCCGTACGCTGCTCAGTGAGGCTCAATCTTATTTCGACAAGGCCTGGCTACAACAACAAGACAACCATATTTACCTTACCCCTGCCGGTAAGCTATATGCTGACCATATTGCGGCTGCACTTTTCTTTTAGTTTATAAAACCGGAGCCCATCACATCCCGTATATACCTCATTTAACCACTCGTTACACTTAGTAATTGTACACAAATGGCATTAAATAAATACCAAATACCGGCAATTCACTGATTTAAAAATACTTATAAAAATTTTTAAATTTATTAAATCCATATTTCACTTGTCATCGTAATTGATTTCAAAACACCAAAAACAATTAGACAATGAAAAAATTAATGATGGCAGCGTTTGCTTTAGTAGCTTTAGCCGTTGCACCTAAAGCCAATGCCCAAACCAAAATGGTAGGCGGTGCCCCCATGTATCCTACCAAAAACATTGTAGAGAACGCAGTAAATTCTAAAGACCACACCACGCTGGTGGCTGCTGTAAAAGCTGCCGATTTGGTAGAGACCTTACAAGGTGCCGGTCCATTCACCGTATTTGCCCCAACAAATGAGGCTTTTGACAAACTGCCTGCCGGTACTGTAGATAACCTGGTGAAGCCAGAGAACAAAGCTACCTTAACCAAAATTTTAACTTACCACGTTGTAGCCGGCCGCTTAAGCGCTGCTGATTTGATGGCTAAGGTTAAAGCAGGTAATGGCAAAGCCGAATTAACTACCGTAGAAGGTGGTAAGCTGACTGCCATGCTGCAAGGCAAAAAGCTGTACCTGGTTGACGAAAAAGGCGGCAAATCATGGGTAACTATTGCTGATGTATTTCAGAGCAATGGCGTAATCCACGTGGTAAACACAGTGTTAATGCCTAACTAATATTGCCCAATACAATTAACTAATATATACACGATGAAGCCCGGCTGCAATAAAGCGCTGGGCTTTTTTGTGTGCAAAATGAAGTGAATACCAATTTATGATAACATTAAAGCACCTTTAATGTTAATTTTGCTACTCGTTAACTTGTATACTACCATGGGATTGATTCTATCGCCGATTGACCGTGTTGACCATATCACTAAAGAGGATTTTGTAAACAACTATCTTAATCCGCGCAAACCGCTGGTTATTCGGAAAGCTACAGAAACCTGGCCTGCTCTGCAGAAATGGACATTCGAATACTTGAAGGAAAGTGTAGGCGAGCAAATTGTGCCCTTGTATGACAGCTCAAAAGCCGACCCTTCGAAACCCATTAATGCAGCTGCTTCAGAAATGAAGTTTGGCGATTATATTGACCTGATTCAAAAAGAGCCCACCGACCTGCGCATTTTTTTATTTGACCCCATTAAGCATGCGCCGGGTTTGTTACAGGATTACCGCTCACCTACCGATTTAATGGGTGGCTTTTTGGATAAGTACCCTAATATGTTTTTCGGTGGTGCCGGTTCGGTTACATTTTTGCATTACGATATTGACCTGGCCCATATCTTCCACACCCATTTTCATGGCCGCAAGCATGTGATGTTGTTCGATTACAAGTGGAAAGAGCGGTTGTATTGCATTCCTTTCGCTACTTATGCACTGGAAGATTATGACATTGAAAACCCGGATTTCAGTAAGTACCCGGCTTTGGATGGTATTGAGGGACAAGAAACTATTTTAGAACATGGCGACACCTTGTTTATGCCCACCGGTTTCTGGCACTGGATGAAGTACCTGGACGGCTCCTTCTCTATTTCATTGCGCGCCTGGGATAAATCATGGGCTATTAAAGCCAAAAGCCTGTACAACCTTACCATACAGCGCAATTTCGACAATTTTATGAAACGCCGCTACAAAGGCCGGTATATGAATTGGAAAGAAGAGTTAGCTATTAAACGAGCCGATGCAGCACTGGCAGCGCATTTGCCGAAGTAGGAAGCAGTTATCCTCTCTTGTCATTTTTCCCTGCGGTCGAAATGACATACCTATTTTGGTGTTTGCTGCTTTCTACCTGTGCTTAGTCACCCCTACTTGTTCACAATACTCCAGCACCGGGCAGGTGCTGCAATGAGGCAGGTTGCCGGTGCAGATGTGCTTACCAAAAGGCATTAATAATCGGTTGATATCAATCCATTGTTCTTGCGGTACTTTCTGTTCCAGGGCCAGCAAGGTTTTTTCGGGTGTTGAAGCCTTAATGAAACCCCAGCGGTTAACTACCCTGTGCACATGAATATCCACACTAATAGCTGGTGTATGGGTGGCCACGCCCAGCGCCAGGTTAGCACATTTAGGGCCAACGCCCTTCAGGTCTGTAAGCGCAGTATAATCGGCAGGCAGTTCACCATTGTATTTTTCAATAGCCGTTCGGGCAATATCCAGCATGGTATAGGCTTTTTGCCCGTTGTAAGAGGAACCATGCAGTAAAGTCTCCAATTCCTGCGGGCTTAGCTTCAGCATTTCCTGCGGGGTACGTGCTTTTTCAAATAAGCGTAATGATACTGGTATAGAAACCTCATCCATGGTCCGGATAGATATGATGCACGACATCAGCTGCTCAAACAGAGACGTATAGCCCCGCTCATACAACTCAAACATAGCCGCTTTAGGGTAAGCCGCAATAGCTTCGCCAATTCGGCCCAGCATATCGGTTAAGTTGTATGGTTTTTTTGCAACGGTTTCCATTAGGATATAACTTGTTGAAACTACAAAAGGTTTATCCTGTTGTCATTTCGACCGTAGGGAGAAATCCTCTTCAACAAGTTGGTTTACCGTACGCTCAACGCTCGAAGAAGATTTCTCCCTACGGTCGAAATGACATGGGTAGGAATTACGAAGTATGATCGCACACAATTTTCCAAGCTCCTTTAATCTTTTTGAACCATAAGGTAAAGTAACCGCCTGGCTCGTCTTTTTCGCGCTTTAGATGCCATCCGCCCAATACAAAGGCATTATGAGCATCCAGCAATTGTATTTGTTTGATATCAAAAGTAAGCTGGCCCATTGCCGCCCTATCAGGATAATTTTTCTGATAGTTTTTAAGTGTAGCCTGCCAGCCGTAAGTAACACCGCTTTTACCTACAAACATCAAAGAGTCCGACTCACGGTAAGCCTGCATAAATTCCTCAAGATTTCCTTTGTTCCAGGCCAGGCGTTGTGTTTCCAATACCCGGGCAATGGCTTGTTTATCCTGTGCCTGACATAAATCAAACATGATCAAACTCAAACACAGCAGCAAAAACTTTTTCATGCCGTAAGTTAAACATTTTCTTGGCTAAAATCCTTTAGCTTTACGCTTATCAACAGGTAACATCAATTTATGGACAAGCTTGTACTCTGCTTCGGCGAAATATTATGGGATGCCTTTGGCGATGGCAAAAAAGCAGGTGGTGCACCCTTCAATGTGGCCCGCCATTTGGTTCAGCAAGGGGTAAACGCCCTGCCGGCCAGCCGGGTTGGGGCCGATGATTCGGGTATGGAACTGGTGGCTACCCTTCAGGATGCTGATATCAACACTTTGTTAATACAACAAGACGAGAAACTGCCCACTTGTGAAGTTACGGTAAAACTGGATGAAAATAACCATGCCACTTATACCATACCCGAGCCGGTATCTTGGGATAATATGCAGCCTGAAAAATGGCTGATGGAACATGCCGAAAAAGCAGATGTAATCGTATTCGGCAGCTTGGCTAACCGTAAAGAAACTACGCTAAACACTTTATTAGATGTGCTGGACAATAGTAAAGCTTTACGTGTTTTTGATGTAAACTTGCGGCCACCGCATTACAACCTGGATACCATTGAAACCTTAGCAGCCAAAGCCGATGTAATTAAAATGAATGAGGAAGAAGCTGCTATTCTTTTAAGCACCACTTATGCAAGTAAAAACTCATTAGCTGACCAGTTAGCCGAGTTCAGGGCCAAATTTCATGTACAAACCATTTGCATTACCCGCGGCGAAAATGGTGCTGTCATCTGGCACGATGAAAAACTATACGAACACCCCGGCTTTGAAATTACCGTTGCCGATACCGTAGGTGCCGGCGACTCCTTTTTAGCTACGCTGATTTGCGGCTTACTAAAAGAAGAGCCTATTGATACCATTTTACCCCGTGCCGGTGCGGTAGGTGCCTATGTAGCCAGTCAGCGCGGCGCTAACCCAGTTTATGATGAAGGGGTGATTGAGGGGATTATGAGGGGTTAGTGTTTTTTGTTTATTGCTGCTATGTAGTTCTGTGTTGTGTTGAATGGTAGTTTACTTTTTGCTTGATCAAAAAGTAACAAAAAATCAAGGCAGAAACAACCCTTCCACGCACAAGGCCAACGCATGGCCCGGGCGGTTTCTGCCAGCCCACCGCGCCTGGGTGAAGATGCATTCCCTCCCTCAAGCACGTCATTGCGAGGAACGAAGCAATCTCTATGCACCTTGTCTTAGTCGGGCGTATAAAGATTGCTTCGTACCTCGCAATGACGTGATGGTGATAGGTGTGATACCAGTTATTTCTTGATTCTTGGTTCTTTACTCTTGATTCTCTTTCTCTCGTCAGCCCCTCAGCTTTGGGCGAAAGGCGGGCAGCACTGATGGCTTTGTGTGGTAGAGAGAGGCCTTTTAGTGTTTGCACTAACAACGGGCAAAGCACGATCTGTTCATACGCAAACACTAAACAGCCTGTGGTGCTACCTGGCTTTGCAGGGTAGGCCTCGTGCGGCAAAAAAGCCTTACGGGGCTGTACTTGATTTTTTGTTACTTTTTGATCAAGACAAAAGAACAACAACATTCAACAAAGCACAGAAACAAGAAGCGAATAGCACCAATATCAAAGCAACAAGCAAGCGCCTTTTGTCATATTTCCCCAACAATTCACATCTCCCCGCTCTGCACCTAAACTTTTAAGAAATTTTATTCGTTACTTTAAATAAGAAAGGGATTACTATGCGCGGTTTTGGATTTTCAAAACACATCGCCCGCGAACTACCTAAAGGCGGGTTTGATGAATTATTAAAATTATTTCTGGAGCTGCTCAACTATACCTCCGGCGATGCAGGCGAAGCCTTGGCCTGGCTGAACGAACTGGATAAGCAATATAACATCACCAATGACGACTATGGCATGGGTGATTTTATTGACGAGCTGAAGCAGAAAGGCTATTTAACTGAAGATGGCGAAAAAGGCGAGTTTAATATTACAGCCAAAACGGAGCAAAGTATCCGGCAATCGGCCCTCGAGGAAATCTTTGGTAAATTAAAAAAATCAGGTAAAGGAAATCACCGTTCGCCGCAATCGGGGCAGGGCGATGAGCGTAACTCCGAGCGGCGGGAATTTGAGTTTGGCGATAGCCTGGATCAAATTGATATGACACAGTCTATCCACAATGCCCAGGTAAACCACGGCATCGGCGATTTTATGATGACCGAACGCGACCTGGAAGTAGAGGAGATGGACTACAAGACTCAAACGTCTACAGTATTGATGATCGACATTTCGCACTCCATGATTTTGTATGGCGAAGACCGCATCACACCAGCCAAAAAAGTAGCCATGGCTTTAGCTGAATTAATTAAAACCAAGTACCCGAAAGACACCTTGGACATTGTGGTGTTTGGTAATGATGCCTGGCCCATCAGCTTAAAAGACTTACCTTATTTGCAGGTAGGCCCCTACCATACCAATACGTATGCAGGTTTAGAACTGGCAACCGATATTTTGCGCCGCCGTAAAACCAGCAACAAGCAAATTTTTATGATTACCGATGGTAAGCCTACTTGCTTAAAAGAAGGCACCAAGTATTATAAAAACAGTATCGGGCTCGACCGTAAGGTGGTGAATAAAACATTAACCATGGCAGCACAATGCAAACGGTTGAAAATACCCATCACCACTTTTATGATTGCCAAAGACCCTTACTTGCAACAGTTTGTACGCAAGTTTACGGAAACCAATGGCGGCAAAGCTTTTTACAGCTCACTAAATGGCCTGGGCGAATATATTTTTGAAGATTACATCCGTAACCGCAGAAAAACGGTAAGATAACCTTCTGTTTAAACACAAAACATATCACTTCCGGATGTTTGGTTTACGCCGCTTCCGGACTTATTAAAAGCAATGAACGAAAAACTAAATATTAAAACCCTCGGACAACTGAAGCAAACCGATTACCGGAGCCGCTCGGTTAAAGAAGAACTAAGAGAAAACCTTATTCTGCAATTGCAGAAAAAAGAAGGTGGCTTTGAAGGCATTGTGGGTTATGAAGATACCGTCATCCCCGATTTGCAAACGGCTATTTTATCTCGCCATAACATTTTGTTGTTGGGTTTACGCGGTCAGGCAAAAACCCGTATTGCCCGCCTGCTCGTGAACTTGCTGGATGAGTACATGCCTTATATTGAAGGATCAGAGCTGTTTGATGATCCGCTGGCTCCTATCTCGTGGTTTGGTCACAATACCGTTAACGAGTTGGGCGATAATACCCCAATTGCATGGGTACACCGCTCAGAGCGCTATACCGAAAAGCTGGCTACGCCAGATGTAACTGTAGCGGACTTGATTGGCGACGTAGACCCTATTAAAGCAGCTACCTTAAAACTAACGTATTCTGATGAGCGCGTGATACACTTTGGCTTAATTCCGCGTGCACACCGGGGTATATTTGTAATTAATGAGCTGCCCGATTTACAGGCACGTATCCAGGTATCGTTGTTCAATATCCTGCAGGAAAGAGATATACAGATACGCGGTTTTAAATTGCGCCTGCCGCTGGATATTCAATTTATGTTTACTGCCAACCCTGAAGATTACACCAACCGGGGTTCCATTGTAACCCCACTGAAAGACCGGATTGAAAGCCAGATTTTAACTCACTATCCACGTTCAGTGGAGATTTCTCGTAAAATTACCCAGCAGGAAGCTCAGTTAAGCGCAGAGCAGCGCGTAGCGGTGGAAGCAGACGGCTTGGTAAAAGACCTGGTAGAGCAGATTGCTTTTGAAGCCCGTAATTCGGAGTACGTAGATAAAAAATCAGGCGTATCAGCCCGTTTAACTATTTCAGCCTATGAAAACCTGATTAGCAATGCAGAGCGCCGCATGATTATTAATCATGAGAAAAGTACGTTTGTGCGCATTGCCGACTTTTTAGGCGTTATCCCGGCTATTACCGGTAAAATTGAGCTGGTATATGAAGGCGAATTGGAAGGTTCGGCTAAAGTAGCTACCATTTTACTGGGCAAGGCCATCAAAATATTGTTCTCTAAATTTTTCCCTGATCCTGAAAAAATTAAGAAGGGCAAAAAAGCTAACAGCACCAACCCTTACAATGATGTAGTGAGCTGGTTTGCAGGCGGCAACACGTTATCATTAGTAGATGATTTGCCTTTGCAAGAATATAAAAAGATGCTCAACTCCGTAACCGGATTGAAAGAAGTGGTAAAACAGTTCCACCCACGGCTAACCGAAAACCAGCAACTACTGCTGATGGAATTTGTATTGCACGGATTGGCGGAATTTTCGCAACTTAGCAAAGGATTTTTAGATAACGGTTTTGCCTTCGGCGATATGTTTGACAGCTTGTTCAACCTGCAGCCGGATGATGACGATCTGGATTTCAACGACGACCGTTATTAGTATTTGCTTCACCCATGCAGGGACAATTTTTTAAGTTACTACTTTTCGGCATCGGCCTCTTATTGGCCGATGCTTATATTTTAAGCGGTATCCGTAGCGCTTTTCCGAAACGCACATGGCCCCGCCGGCCCGCATTTACTTATTCGTACTGGGTATTCAATGTGCTGCTGATAGCGGGTTTGCTGCTTAGCGTTTATGTAAAGTTTGGCGTAGGCGCCAAGGCAGGCACGTTAATGGTGGCTTGTATTGCATTGGTATTTAAAACTATTTTCCTGTTGTTTTTACTGGCCGCAGATGCCAAGCGTTTGCTCAGCCGGAAAACGAAGACTAAAGAACCTGCATCAGTAACTGATTCCCAACCTCCATCCTCCCATCTCCCTGTAATACCACGTTCAGAATTTTTACTCAAAGCCGGTTTAATTGCCGGTGCGGCCCCATTGGTGTCAGTGGGTTTCGCGATCACGACAGGCGCGTATGATTATCATATTCGCATGCAAACCTTGTACCTACCCAAGTTGCCCAAAAAGTTTGATGGCATACGCCTGGGGCAAATTTCCGACATTCACTCCGGCAGTTTTTACAATAAACGCGCCGTGATGGGTGGTGTAGAAATGCTGATGCGGGAAAAAGCCGACTTCATCTTTTTTACCGGCGATTTGGTGAACATGATGTCTAAAGAGTTTAATCCTTATTTTGATGTATTCAACAAGGTAAAGGCTCCATTGGGTGTCTATTCATCTTTAGGCAATCATGATTACGGCGACTACTACAGCTACTGGCCCGGTAACTCCAAACAGAAAAATTTTAATGAACTGTTGGAAGCCCACCGCCTGTTAGGTTGGGATTTGCTTCGGAACACCAATCGCCGGCTGAAAGTAGAGGGCGAAGAAATTGGAATTTTAGGGGTAGAAAACTGGGGCGCTTTAAGTCGTTTTCCTAAATACGGGCGCTTGGATTTAGCTACGCAACATACCGATGACCTGCCGGTAAAATTACTCCTCTCGCACGATCCCTCCCATTGGCGCGGTGAAGTACTGCCGCATTACCCGCAAATTGATGTGATGTTTTCGGGTCATACGCATGGCATGCAATTCGGTGTCCGGGCCGAAAGTTTTCAATGGAGCCCTATAGAATATGTGTATAAAGAATGGGCCGGCCATTACCAGCAGGCGCAGCAGCAACTATATGTAAACGTGGGCTATGGTTTTCTAGGTTTCCCCGGCCGCGTGGGTATACTACCAGAAATTACCATATTTGAGTTAAAAGCTGCAGAAGCACCTAAAATAAACGCTTAACCTAAAGCTATTTTACTGTAAGGCTGCTTATATTCACGCCATTAATTGCCCATAGGCATTTAATGGTTTTCAGCCTATATGAAGAAACTCCTGCAATCCGCATTCGATGCTTTGCTGTTCAGCAATATATTTATGGCATTGTGTGCCGTGGCGCAAGGCCTGGTTACTTTTCTTCTGATTGATGCTCAACCTACCCTGCCTGTTTTACTGTTATTATTTAGTGCTACATTGGGCCTGTATAATTTCTGCATTTTAATAACTAAACCCCGGTATCCCGAAAAATCATCCTACCGGCGTGTACGCTGGTTTTTTGGCCACCACAAGGCGATGATGATATTTACCATCGTAGCCTTGCTTTCCCTGATACCCGTCTTCTTTTTATTATCAGTCGCTTCAAAACTGTTGCTTATTTTTTTAGGTATACTTTCTTTCAGTTATGGATTTCCATTGTTCAAGGCCGGCACTCAGCAGTTCGGGCTGCGCAACATTCCGGGGTTAAAACCTTTTTTGATTACTTTAGTGTGGACATTAAGCTGCGTACTATTGCCAGTACTGGAAGCCCAGAACATGGGCTTGACTCATATAGGATCAAAGGATACCTCAATACTCATTGCCAAACGTTTTTTGTTTATCGGTGCACTCACCATTCCATTTGATATCCGTGATCTGTTTCAGGATCGCCAGGCTGGTTTAAAAACCATACCTGTGGCCTGGGGCGAAAAGAATGCATACTTGTTTTGCCAATTGCTGCTGGCTGGCTATGTGGCTTTGCTCTTTCTGTTTCGCAACAATGGATTCAATATCGATTTTTGGGCGCTTACGTTTGCCGTAATCTTCACGGGCATATTAATATTTAATGCCCGCTGGAAGAAAAATGAGTATTATTATTTCTTTTGGCTGGATAGCGTATTGATTTTGCAGTATGTGATGCTATTGGTATTTCATCAACTTCATTTTTAAACCATGGCTGCCAATTATGATAATGTGGCCTGGTTTTATGACCGCCTTTCGCGCCTGGTATTCGGTAACCGGCTGATGGCCGCGCAAAAGTTTTTGCTGTCCTATATTCCGGCAGGCAGCCATGTTTTAATTGCAGGAGGCGGAACCGGCAGTATATTGGATGAACTAACCCGGCTACACTCCTCCGGCTTACACATTACTTACATTGAAATATCGGCTAATATGATTGCTTTATCCAAAAAGCGAAATGTTGGACAGAATCAAATCACATACATTACCGCCCCCGTTGAGCAGGTACAAAAAACCGAAGTTTATGATGTTATCTTCACCCCTTTTTTGCTGGACAATTTTACCAACCAGGAAATGCAAGCCATTTTTACTCACCTGCATCATCAGCTAAAACCCGGGGGGGCGTGGTTGTGTGCAGATTTTCAGTTGCAGGGTAAATGGTGGCAAGCCATCTTATTGAAAACCATGTATAGATTTTTTAAATTATTGGGGTGTGTACAAGTGAGTCAACTACCTGATATTCGGGGCGCTTTTTCAAATTATCAGTATAATACCATAACCTCGAAAACATATTTTGGCGGATTCATTCAATCAACTGTTTACCAAGCTCCATTAAACCCTTAATTTGCCGGAGATGTTAAGTGCGGAAGACATACAGTATTACTTATCTGTTTTTAAAGAGCTCAGTATAACTGATTTGATAGGCCTGTTTAATATGGCCGGTACCAAGCGGCTGCCTGCACATAGTGTTTACATTAAAGAAGGAGCGCTGCACCGCAAACTGGCTTTTATTAAAAAAGGCCTCATCAGGGCTTATTTGCTTAAAGAGAATGGCGAAGAAATTACGGTACTGCTGCGCTGGGAAAACCAGTTTATTGCCTCGCATGATAATATCATTCTACAGCAGCCTTCACGTTTTATTTATGAGGCCATGGAAGACACAGTGATATTAGAAATTGATTACGATAAAGCTCAGGAACTGCTCGACCGCAACCCTAAGCTGGCCGCTCAGCGCAATTCATTCATCTTAAACATGCTGGCCGATTCCATGACAAGGGTAGAGTCTTTCATCCTGCTTACACCCGAAGAACGTTACCTGCAGTTGGTGAAAGAAAAAGCCAACATTGTAAACCGGGTGCCCGATAAACACCTGGCTACTTTATTAGGGATCACCCCAGTATCCCTTAGCCGCATTCGTAAGCGTATTGCTGCAGGTGGCCGGCATTAATTAACTTTTGTTAATTTTTTGAGGCAGGGTACCGTCGTAATTTTGGGTATTATTTTAAATCAGATCTCTTGTTATGCAAAAATTACTGGAAGGTACTGCCTCAATTTTCGGCGTACTCACCCTCAGATATTTTATTTTAGCCGGCATACCGTTTCTCATTTTTTACTACTGGCTACACAACCGGTTCAGTAAATTGAAAATTCAAAAGAAAGCTGCCGGCCGTACCGATTTCTGGCGTGAAATTCTACACTCTGTACAAAGCACAGCGGTGTTTGCCATTGCATCAGCGCTTATTCTACTTACGCCGTTCCGGCAGCATACACAGGTGTATACCCAGCTGCATGATTACCCTTTGTGGTGGGTTGGCGTAAGTTTATTACTCACCCTCATTGTGCACGATACTTATTTTTACTGGACGCACCGCCTGATGCATCACAAAAGCATATTTAAGTATGCGCACCTGCTGCACCATAAATCAACCAATCCTTCTCCTTGGACTTCTTATGCCTTTCACATACTGGAAGCCGTAGTTGAGGTTGGTATCTTGCTGGTGATTGTGATGATTATGCCGCTGCACCCCATTACTATTATGCTATTTACTGTAGTCGGCTTTATTATCAATGTGTATGGGCACCTGGGTTATGAAATTATGCCGCGTGGTTTTAGAAACACCGTTTGGTTCGAGATACTGAACACTTCTGTACACCATAACCTGCACCATAGCAAATTTAAAGGCAACTACGGCTTATATTTCCGGGTATGGGACCGTTTGATGGGCACCGAGCACCCTGATTATGTAAAAGATTACGACCGTGTACAGGCACAGCGTTTTGGCGGGATAGCAAAAGATGTGATTGAGGCAGAAGTTGAAGTGTTTAAGCCTAAAACATCGTTTAAAGCGCGGAAATATAAGGCAGCTTAGGTAAGTAACTCTGTCATTGCGAGCGATAGCGTGGCAACCGCACGGAAGCATATGCGCCTCTGTACAGCAAGCGATTGCCACGCTACCGCTCGCAATGACAAAAAGTAAAGGCCTTCCCATTTAGAAAGACCTGGGGTGAGGTTTACCCTTCGTATACAAACTTATATCCTATTCCACGTACCGTTTGCAGGTACTGAGGTGAATCGGGATTATGCTCAATTTTTTTGCGCAGGCGAACGATGTGCATATCTAATGTGCGGGTGTTTACATCAGCATTGTAGCCCCAAACCTCCATCATCAGTTCCTCGCGGTTAATTACCTTGTTCCTGTTTTTCAGGAAATACAGCAGGATACGGTTCTCTAATATGGTCAGCTCTATTTTGCGGTCATTTTTAACCAGCAGGTGCGTATTGGGGTGGTGCTCCATCCCATCAAAGCGGTATACTTCTGATTTATTATCGGTATTGAGCGAAAACTTAATCTTGTTGTCAATCATCGCCACCAATACATCCATGTTAAATGGTTTAGTGATATAATCAGATACGCCAAAGTTATAAGCCTCAATTTTATCAACATCCTGCGCTTTGGCTGTCATCATAATTACCAGTTTATCAAAGCCCTGGTTTCTTATACTGGTACAAACTTCAGAACCCTGTTTGCCGGGTAACATCCAGTCCAACAATACAATATCCGGATCGCTGGACAAAATCATGGCTTCCGCTTCGTCTCCGTTAGCTGCTTCCAGCACTTTATAACCTTCACTTTCCAGTCGCTCGGCCACTAAAAAGCGCAGGTTCTCGTCATCTTCAACTAAAGCAATTTTTATCTCTTTGTTCATAATTTAGTTTTCGTAAGGCAAGGTAACTGTAAACTCCGAACCTTCGTTCACTTTACTTTTTACCGTAATATCGCCGTTCATAAAATTAGCCAGTTCTTTGCAAAAAGCCAAACCTAAGCCCACGCTTCCGTTTTGGTTATACTTGTTTTGGATGCGGTAAAACTTTTTAAACACGTTGGCCAGCTCGGCTTTGGGTATACCAATGCCTTTATCTGTAAACGAAAATACAATATTCCGCTTATCCAGCATCACACTGATGTTCAATTCTTTATTTTCAGGATTAGAATATTTATAAGCATTCTCTATCAGGTTTTGAAACAGGCTGCCCAGCAATACCGGATCTGTAAAAAAAACCAGCGGCTGCTCAATCTGATAGCTTAATACAAAGTCGGGATATTTAATGCGGAACGTTTCAATATACCCTTTTACAAATTCTTCTACGTTAATTTCCTGTTTTTTCAGATGAATTGACCTGTTCTCTATTTGCGTAAATGAAAGCAGCTTGTTCATCAAATTATTCAGCTTATCAGCTTCTTCATCCAGTATACGCCCATAATGCTTACGCTGACGTTCAGTAAGTTCACCTTCCCCTTTCAGGTTTGAGCCGGCAATTTTGATTACGCTTACCGGCGTTTTAAACTCATGCGTAAAATTGTTGATAAAATCATACTGCAGTTTAAACAGTTTTAAGTTGGTATTTAGGTTACGGTTAATCAGCCAGCCAATGAGTACCAGGAATACGTAAATAAGAATTACAATAGATGCTGTGGGCGCAAAACGCCGGTAAATTTCATTATTCAGGTAAGCCTTCGGCGAACGGAAATACAATTTATAATCAGAAAACGCACCTGGAAAGGCTACCTCCGTTTTAATGTCGCCATCTTCATCATTCAGCGGGTCATACACCACCCGTTGTATACTGATCTCTCTGTACAGTTCGGGATGGTTATTCTTCACCTTTAAAGCTTTGGCATCCAGCAAAAAAGCCATCATGTTTTGCTTATAAAACGCACCGGGGCGATAGTTTTGCTGTAACTGCTTATAGGCTTTAATTTCTTCGCGCCGCGGAATGTTCAGGTAACTGATGCGGGCCGGCTTTACATCGTAAAAAGTTTTATATTGCTCGTCCTGGTCGGGTACCCGCGAGGTATCGGCTGTTTCAATATAATTGCTGAACTTGTCGGCCACTAACTCAAAATCCTGATCAGTACCTCTGTTTTTTAAAACAGTACCTGCAACGCTTCCATGGTTGGGCAAATACTGATAAACTGCTTTCACCGCAATGTTAAGGCTGCTTTTATTGGCCGGCTGCTGGCGGCTGCTGATGATAATATCATAAAAACGTATGCGCTTTACAAAGGAGTAACTTCCAAACACCGATCCGGCATAATTACCGGCCGAAGCTGAATCCAAAAACCCTTGGTAAGAAGTTACTTCAGGGATTTTATTTTGAAAAAAATCGGTATAGGGCTTTAACGTTTGCTCCAGCACATCAATCTTGCGCGAGGCAAATTCATTTTCAACATACTTCTTCGTCAAATTATAAGTTAAAATCAGTGCAGCTACCAAAGCAGCCGATATCAGCACCATAAAGATGACAATAAGCGAAAGGTTCTTTTTGAAAATATGATTTTGCGGCTGCATCACCCTTTCTTTTAGGGTTTAACCTTCATGTGTTCAGCCAGAAACGCTTCAATCTGGGTATACATTTGCGTACGGTTATGTTCGCTTTTGAAGTAACCACGTTCGTTCTCTTTCAGCACGTAAGTTACAGGCGCCTGATTACGCTTTTTCAGCTCGCGCACAAACTGGTTTAACTCGCTAATGTTAGCGCGCGGGTCTTTAGCTCCCTGAAAAATCAGCAGCGGGGTTTTTATTTTATCAGTATGAAATACCGGCGATATATTGCGCAATTGCAGGGCATCCGTTTCGGGGTTTCCTACCATCTCGTAGGTCATTTGCAGGTAAGGCTTAAAAAACGGCGGTGCATCTTTAATGTAAGTAAAAAAGTTAATAAGCCCGTTCTGCACGATAGCGCAGTTGTATAAACCCTGATGGGCAGCTATACCGTTTAAGGCCGAGAACCCCCCGAATCCACTGCCCATAATGGCTATCTTTTGAGGATTAGCTATTTTTTGAGCAATCAACCAGTGTACACCATCCGTAATATCCTGCTGGATGCGCCCACCCACTTGCTTGAAACCGGCACTGTGAAATGCCTTGCCATAGCCCGACGAACCACGGTAATTGACCTGGAAAACTGCATAACCCCGGTTGGCTAAAAACTGTACTTCTGCATTGTAGCCCCAAACATTGCGCCCCCAGGGATCGTTATGGGGCATTACTACTACGGGAAGGTTATCAGCCTTTTTGTTTAAAGGCAAGGTTAAATAACCATGTATCAGCAATCCATCGCTGGCTTTGAATGATACCGGCTTCATTGCACACAAATTATCGGCTGATAGCGATGTGTTGATATTACCCAGCAGGGTTAGTTTCTTTGTTGGCTGGTTATATAAGTAGTAGCTACCCGGGTTACGATCATTATAGGCGCTTAATATAAAGTTGTGCCCTGCTGTATCACGATCAATTAGCCGGATGGACATACTGTTGTTCAGTTGCCTGCGGATGTCGGTATACATTTGCTCAATACTATCATTCAAAAAATGCTTCTTGGGCTTGGTATCTTCCCAGGCGGCATACTCCAATGTACCTTTTAAGCGCGAGTAACTCACTTCCTGAATGTCAGCATCACTGGTGGCATAAATCACTTTAGCTTCTTTACCGGTATGGGCATCAATCTGCACCAGCGCCATTTTATCGCGGTTTACATTAGATAAGGCGTAGAAAGCATTTGGGGTGCTGGTAAAAGGTACCGGCTCTACCGAGTTTTTGAAATTATTTTTAATAATCGGCTTGAATGGCGCACTATCATCCGGGCGGAACAAGATAGTTTCATCTACCCCATCAGACGACTTGGCCAACCGGATTTTTCCATCTATATCCGGGAACCACTCAGTAATATTACCGGGATTGGGCTGATATAAATCCAATTTGCCGGTAGTGATGTTCAGCTTGTAAATATCGAAGCTGGCCGGGTTACGCTTGTTCATGATCAGCGTAATTACATCCGGGTTGTGCTTATCCAAATTCAATAAACGCACACGCAGTTTCTCCTGCGAAATCAGGGTTTTTAATTTCAGTGTATTGATGTCCAACGCATACATGCGGTATTCATCCATAGCAATACGGTCCTGACTAAATACCAAATGGTTATTATAGGTCCAGAAATAATCGCGTACCGAATAATCGGCAAACGAAGTGACCATGCGCTCCCTGCCATCAGCCAACGACAGGATGAACAAATTCTGCTTCTCTTTATATGGTTTGAGGTAAGTAATATACTTACCATCAGGAGAGATTTTAAAAAAGCTCTTTTCGGGCGTTTTAAAAAAATAGCGCACCGGTATCTGCTTCACTTCACTCCTCTGACAAGCGGTGAATAAACAGAACAGTACTGTAATGTATAGTAAAATTTTAAGACGATTCAACATGTGTATAAGCGGCAATACCGGATATATTCAAAGTTTAAACATAAATAAATTTAATTTATGCGTATTTAATGTCACTACAATTTTACCCATCAAAAACGTTATATTAACTCAAGTAAAGTACTTGGTAACAAACCATTTATATTAGGTATTTTTGAACTGCATGAGGGTTAAAGTCATTATTATTTTACTGGTTTACTGCGTATTCGGCACCGTTGCGTTTGCTCAAAACACCGAGTTGCAGTTAGCACAGCAGTATATCAACAATTCTGAGCCGCAAAAGGCTGCAGAGGTTTACGCTAAGCTGTTCAATCAGGATAATGAAGCCTTTTATCGTTACTATGCGGATGCCTTGCTGAACCTGAAAAACTTTGCCGAGGCCGAGCGCATTACCCGCCGCATGATGCAAAACCATCCGGAAGACAGCCAGTTTGCGGTGATGCTAACACAAATTTACCAGCGTCAGGGTAATACCGCAAAAGCCGACGAATTGTTTAAAACACTGATTAAAAGCTTACCTGCCGATAAGGGTGCCGTAGCCAGCTTGGCCATGCAGTTTTACCAAGCCGAAAATGCCGATGCCGCCATTAAATGTTTTTTGCAGGGCCGTAAGTTGCTGCACAATAACCAATTGTTTAGTATCGAGCTGATCAGCCTTTACCGTTATAAACGTGATAAAATAGCTTTAACTGATGAATACCTGAATTATGTACCCGAAAACCCGGGTTATTTGAGCCAGGCTGAGGGCACCCTGGCCGCTTTATATGATGGCTCGGCCGATTATGAGCAGCTCAGAGTTAAATTGCAAAAGTTACTGCAGAAGGAGCCGCAACAAGTGGTATACAATCGCTTGCTGATATGGCAGTACTTGGAACAGAAGCAATATCAGCAGGCATTAGATCAAACCATTGCCGTGAGTCGCCTGATGAAAGAAGATGCCGGCCGGGTATTTGATTTAAGCCGCACTCTGGCAGATAACGAGGCTTATGACGAAGCCATTAAAGGATATCAATATATTATTGATTTAGGCGCTGCCAATAATGAGCTGTACTTGCCCGCAAAAATTGACCTTATTAATACCAAAAACCTAAAAGTAACCGCTGGTAAGTATGTTGCTGCCGATTTACTGGGTCTCGAAAAAGATTATCAGAGCCTGTTAAACGAATTTGGCACCAATGCACGCACAGCCTTTGCCATGGAGCGCCTGGCCAAACTGCAGGCGTTTAAACTGCATAAACCTACCGAAGCCAGAGCATTGCTGCAAAAAGCGATAACTATTAATGGACTGCGCCCCGATTTGCTGGCCGCCTGCAAACTTGATTTAGGTGATGCTGAGCTGATGTGTGGCCAACCCTGGGAAGCAACTTTGCTATACAGCCAGGTATCTGGAAGCAACAAAGGAATGCCGCTCGCGCAAGAAGCCTTATTTCGTAATGCGCGGCTGGCCTATTATACCGGTGATTTTAAATGGGCCAAGGAGCAGTTGGATGTACTGAAAGCCGCCACATCACAATTGATTGCCAATGACGCCCTTAACTTATCGTTACTGATTACTGATAACCTGCTTGCAGATACCAGCGGAGCCGCCTTAAAAGTATATGCACGTGCCGACCTGCTGATATTTGAAGAACAACCTGAAAAAGCCCTGCAAACATTGGATAGTATCACTACCGCCTACCCGGGCAATACCCTGGTGGATGATATACTGATGGCAAAAGCCCGTATAAGCCTGCAGCTTAAGGATTATACAGCCGCTTTGCAGCCGTTAAAACAAATTTCGGAGCAACATCCATCAGGGTTATGGGCTGATGATGCGGTGTTTATGCTGGGCGATTTGTATGAGCATCAGTTAAATGATAAACAGCTGGCTAAGGTTTATTACCAGAAAATTATCACCGCTTACCCCGGCAGCTTGTGGATTGGTGAAGCGCGTAAACGTTTCCGCATTTTAAGGGGCGACCAGCCTGATAGTTCATCTTAATTTATATTTTTGCAATACATGATTATTTATAACGAAACCTACGTAGTTAACCCCGAAGTGAATGAAACCTGGCTGGCCTGGATAAAGCAAAATCACATTCCAGGTGCCTTAAGCACCGGCTTGTTTAACTCGTACAAAATACTCACGGTACTCAATTCACCCAATGAAGGTGTAACCTACTGCATACAGTTTGTGACCGACCAAATTGAAAAATATACGCAGTTTACCGAAAACCATTTGGACCAGTTGCATATTGTTCATAACCAGCAATTTGAAAACCAATATGTACTGTTTAACAGCATTATGCAACTGTTAGAAGAACACGCCGCATGAAAGTAACGACCACAACCATCGAAGGGTTGCTCATCATCGAACCCCGCATATTTCCTGACGATCGGGGTTTCTTTTTTGAGAGCTACAATAAAAAGAAATACGAAGAGGCAGGCATTACTGCCGAATTTGTGCAGGATAATCAGTCTATTTCCCACAGAGGTGCCATCAGAGGTTTGCATGCCCAGGCGCCGCCTTTTGCACAAGGCAAACTGGTGCGTGTACTCCAGGGCCGTGCGCTTGATGTGGTGGTAGATGTACGCAAAAGCTCACCTACCTATGGCCAGCATGTAAGCCTGGAGTTAACAGGCGAAAACAACATTCAGCTGTGGATACCTGAGGGCTTTGTACACGGTTTTGCCGTGCTAGAGGATAATACTATTTTCAGTTATAAAGTAACCAATTTTTATGATAAAGCCTCTGAGATTGGAGTAATCTGGAACGACCCCGAGCTGGGTATTGGTTGGGGTATGGACACGCGCAATGTAGTTACCTCGGCCAAAGATGAGGTACTGCCCGCACTGAAAGATTTTGTAAGCCCGTTTTAAGCGGGCTTTAATGATTTGGGCATTCGGCCATGTAACAGAAAATCTGCCCACTTCTCGTTCCCATTACTGCGTGCATTGGCCGAGGCTTGGTGCCAGTCATAAGCACACAGCACTTGTTCAATACTTACCTGCTGTCCATCCACACTTACAATGGCATACTTGGCATGGGGCGACATCGACTCCATTGCGAAGTAATATTCGCCATTACCTAAATAAGCCGGCAAACCCACACTACCAGGGTTTAGGATGATTTTATCATTCGATAAGTAGATTACCCGGTTCACATGCGAGTGTCCGCATAAAATTATACGCTCATTAATGTGAGCTGTACGGCGTATCAATTCTTCATCATTGTATACAAATACACCATGCGGAGTTACCTGCTCCAGTAAATACTCATCATCGCTTTCAGGGGTACCATGGCATACAAAAAATAAGCCGTCGCAGGTAGTCGTTTGCGGCAGGCTTTTCAGCCAGCTGGTAGATTGTTCGGAAAGTTCTTTTTGCACCCGCTCCATGCCCTCTTTAGGCTTATTTTCCAGTATCTCACGGTCGGTGTTACCATTGATGCACAGCATTGGATTTTCGCGCAGTATCTGCGCTACGCTTTCCGGCTCCAGGGCACCAAAAAAGTGATCACCCAAGTTAATAATATGGTCAATGCGCCTGGCTTTAATATCCTTGAGCACTGCAAGCAAGGCTAAGGTGTTACCGTGTATATCTGATATGATGGCGTACTTTCTTTGCATAGTTTAATTTGTATTCATTTTAAATCGGTAACAGAAATGCATTACCCATCTCTTGTTACGCTCAACCACCCTGTCATGCTAATGCACTCGAAGCATGTAGCATAGCCATTCATCGGATCCGTTTGTGCAATCATGCTTCGAGTGCATTAGCATGACAGGAGTAGTATAATTTTCTGTTACTTCCATATTAACAAAAAAGCCCCGGCTTAGTGCCGGGGCTCACAAAATTATTACAGGATGATTACTTGGTAATCAAGTTATACAGTTCATCCAGCTTAGGCGTCAGCACAATTTCAATGCGACGGTTGCGGGCACGGGCAGCGTCGGTATTGGCCGGGTCAATGGGCTGGTACTGGCCCTTACCGGTAGCCGTTAAACGATGTGGATCTACTTTTTGCACTTCAGTTAAGAAGCGGGTTACCGAGGTAGCACGTAATACACTCAAATCCCAGTTATCTTTGATCTGCCCGAGGTTGACTACACGTTTATCGTCGGTATGGCCTTCTACAGCAATATTGATGTCAGGCTCTTTGTTTAACACTGCGGCTAACTGCTCTAAAGCTTGTTTACCTTTTTCATCAATTACAATACTGCCGGATGGGAACAGCAGCTTATCTGTTAAGGATACATACACCTTACCATTACGGATATCAACAGTAAGACCGCTGTTTTGGAAGCCCAGCAACGCCTGTTGTAACTTATTACGCAGAGCATTGGTAGCTTCATCGCGCTTGCGCAAAATATCTTCTACCTCGCGCAAACGGGCTTCGCGTTTTTTCAGGTCGTCTGATAGCTGGCCTACTTGGTTTGAACTTGCGTTATAATCTTTGTTAAGCGCGTTAAACTTGGTTTGCAAATCGGCAATCTGGTGGTGCAAGCGCGCCGTATCAGCCTGCAGTCGGGCCAGTTCGGTTTCCAGGTTGGTGGTTCTGTTTTGCAGTGAATCGCGGCTGGCCAGCAAAGTATTGTACTTTTTGGTTGATACGCACGAGTTCATCATAATGCAGGTGAGTGCTGCTAATAGTATGTACTTCAATTTCATGGTATAAGTAGGTTAAGTGAAAAAAACATTATGCTATGGCATTGGCCAAAAATATATTCAAAGGTTGAATTTTGCCGCACAAATCAGTTACATGTTGCACCGCATCGGCGCTTTGCAGTTCAGTGTCTTTTAAATCATGTATGGCTGCAAAACTTTTCAACTTCAACAGTTCAATATTTTCGTTATCAGGTTCATAACCCTTGGGCATTACTTTTAGTTTTTCCTGATTCCTGAAATCGCCAAACAGTTGCTTAAACTCCGGCGCATCAACTATATTTTTCAGTTCAGCTGCGTTGTAATCAATCTCCTGCCTGATCGCTTTCAAATCTTCTGCCTGTGGCATCCAGTAGCCACCGGCTATAAAAGACGCGCCCGGCTCAATCTGCAAAAAGTAGCCAATTCCCTCTTTGGCATTGCCGGTTCTGAGCCTACCTACAGACATGTTGGTTTTATAAGGTGTTTTATCCTTACTGAAACGCACATCGCGGTAAATACGCAGCACACACTTTTTAGGGTCTTTATCAGCGCTGATGGTTGCATCTATTTTGCTCAATCCTTTAATTAATTCGGCTGCAAAATCAACTACGTTTTGCTGCGCGGCATCATAACGCTCTTTATTGTCCTGAAACCACTCGCGGTTATTGTTTTGCGCTAAATCATGTAAAAAGCTAAACGTCTCTTTGCGGATCATCAGTATCTAGGTATGAGTGATAATGTATTTTGGGTGAAAGCCAGTATAATAGCAAAATGCGCGAATAACGGTAATTAAATGGTGCCATTAGAAAGCATCCTCCCAGTACAACACCCAGGTACAACCAGGGCGAATCCATATTATGAGTGAAAATATAGGTGGCTACGCCCAGCGTAACCGCTTCGGCAACGTTGAGCGCATAACTTACATACATCGCCGCGTAAAAGTAACCGGGTTCAATTTCGAAATGAAAGCCGCAACGTGGGCAATTCTCATTCATGCCGCTGTTGCCAATGGCATACATACCGCCGTAAAAAATATTGCCCCGGCGGCAGCGGGGGCATTTGCCGTGCAGTATTGCCCAGCCTTTGGGTGTTGTGGCCATAGTATAGATAACCGGCCTAACCGGTATTAGTTCAGGTGAAGTTTTTCATCGCGCATCTTCAGATCTACGTTTTTGCGACGATATTTTTTATACCAGATGAAACCTACTGCCGCTGCTGCAATATATGGCGCAGCCAGCAAGTACATAATGCCATTATTAAGCCCGTTGGCCGTAGTATTTCCGTTTTGAGTACCTGCATCAGCTGTGGCCGAACACATGGCGCACTGGGCTTTTACTTGTGTAATACCTGCAGCGGCAAAAGTTAAAACAGTGGCGATAATGAAAATTCTTAATGCTTTCATGTGTTTACAAAAATAACTTAAAACCTATAATAAGGCGATATCATGATGTATACAATTACCCCGGTTACGGTTACATAAAACCAGATTGGAAACGTCCAGCGTACCAGTTTTTTGTGTTTGGCTACCTGCATTTGCAAACCACGGTAAAAGCTCATTAATATTAACGGTAAAACAACCGCAGCCAGTACAATGTGTGAAATTAATATCACATAATAAATATAGCGTATACTACCGGTTGCCGCCTTCTCCTGGTCAGATACCAAATGGTCGCCGTTCAAATCTCCAAACTTGGTTTCAGGTGCCAGCCAATGGAACAAAATATAAGAAACAAGGAACAGTGATGACAACACAAAGGCCAAAACATTAATGCGCTTATGCATAGTCACATTACCGTTTCGAATATAAAACAAAGAAATGAGCAGCAGCACACTGCAAGTGCCATTCAGTATGGCATTCAGCTTAGGTAAATAGGGAGTAAAGGCAGGGAGTTGGGCCGGCACCGGTAATACCTTAAGGTTAAGTATCACCACTACTAAAAAAACAAATATAGATACCGCAGCTACAAAGCGGAAAATGAACTTATCAGTCATGGAATTAGAAATTCTTATAAATCAGGAGCTTTAATTTTTCGTAATTCTTCGGCTATTTGCACTTTTATCTCATCATTGAGGCGCATTACTTCAGTTATTGAGCCGCCGGTGTAATAGCCGCGTATGCGGTTTTCGGCATCTATCAAAATCATTTGGTTGCTGAAAACAAAGTTGTTGGCGTCTACCTGCGCCGCATTCACTAAAAAGCCTTTACGGGCCAGCGGGTACACCTGCGCCGTATCGCCGGTGAGAAATTGCCACTTGTTGGTTTTAGCTTTATATCGGGTGGCAAATTGCTTCAGTTTCTCGCTATTATCTACGCTGGGGTTTACTGTAATAGATGCGAAATGAATCAGGCGGTTTTTAACATAGTTATGTACCAGGCTGTCCATATTATTGCATACGGTAATACAGGCATCGGGGCAGCCGGTATAAAAGAAATTAACTACCGTAATGCGGCCCTTCAGGCTATCAGCAGTAAACGGTTGTCCGTCTTGATTGATGAGTTGAAAAGCAGGCAGCTTATGGTAAATAGTATCGGCTATATATTTACCATGAAAGGTATGGCCGGTTTTGGCCACTACTTTGGGGCCATAAAATGGCAATGGTTTATAGCGGTTTTTGCCGCCAACCATCAGTAAATAATACAAAAATCCTGGTACTGCTAAAATGAGCACCAGGATTGTAACTTGTTTAAATCCGATTTTTTGCTGTTGCATTACCCGCGTAAATCAAGCCAATGGTGGCTTTCATTGGTAAGCACCAGAATTAAGCCGATGATAAAAATAATCGGGATGAGGATGGTATATGCTAAACCTACTTTTTCAAACTTTAAGTGCATAAAGTAGGCAACAATATAAAATGCTTTAAACAATGTAAGCACGATGTATACCGGGTTTACCACATTGATAGGCACAATTCCTTTTGGAACCAAAACCAGTGCGATAAAAAATTCAACAGCGGTGATACCCAGTAAAATCCAGAATACCCTCCATATTCTTTTTTTACTCATGGTGTCATGCGATGCATGATCGGCATGAGGATCGTTATGTATTTCTGA
The DNA here is from genome assembly GCF_054783355.1 of Mucilaginibacter koreensis. Lineage (NCBI taxonomy): Bacteria > Pseudomonadati > Bacteroidota > Sphingobacteriia > Sphingobacteriales > Sphingobacteriaceae > Mucilaginibacter > Mucilaginibacter koreensis. The sequence goes on from NZ_BAAGQS010000001.1 coordinate 2,131,903, forward strand.
TGATGACATGATAATTCAGATTGAATGTGTTAAACTAAATAAAAGAAGGTAAATACGAATACCCAAACCAAATCTACAAAGTGCCAGTACAAGCCTACTTTTTCTACCATCAGGTAACTGCCGCGCTTGTCATATGTACCTTTAAGTACATTAATAAGGATAATGATATTGATAATTACCCCGCTAAATACGTGGAAACCGTGGAAACCGGTGATGGTAAAAAACAGGTTGGCAAACTGATGCGCATAAGTAGTAGAAGGCGTACCGTTAAACAGGTGCTTCAATTCCTCCATGCTTGGGATGCTCCCCCACCAAAAACCTTCGTGGTGTAAGTGGGTCCACTCCAGTGCCTGGCAACCCAGAAACATGAAACCACCAATTACAGTAGCAATCATCCACCCGGCAACTTCTTTGCGTGCACCACGGTGACCGGCTTCTACGCCTAATACCATAGTTACAGAGCTCATGATCAGGATGAAAGTCATTAAACCTACGAATACCAGCGGAGCGCCACTGTCCAGCACACCGGGTACCGACTGAAATACTTTATCGGCCGCAGGCCAGTTGGTTGAACTAAAACGTAAAGCGCCGTAGGCGATAAGTAATGATGAGAAAGTAAAGGCATCTGATAACAGGAAAAACCACATCATCATCTTTCCGTACTCTACCGAGAACGGAGACTTGCCGCCTGACCAAGGGCCAGACTTTACTTCATCTATTTGTGATACTGCTGCTGTACTCATTTGTACTAATTATAGAATTATTAATGTTGGTTCAAAAGTAAAAAAACATAGAGATAAATCCATACCAAATCCACAAAATGCCAAAATATTGAGGCCATTTCCATGCGGTATAAATTCAGCACTTGTGGTGTTTTGCCATATGCACTGCGCAGGCTTATAATTAGTAACACCAAACCCGCCAAAATGTGTATCATGTGCATGCCCGAAAACACATAAATAAACGAGATGGAAGCGTTGGGGTTTATAAAAAAAGCTTGTAAGCGGTAAGTTAAAGTATACCAGGCAAAAATCTGGATTACAAAAAACGCAATGCCTAAAGCAAAGCTGATCCATAAAAACAGGCGTTGCTTGTCAAACTGTAAGCCTTTAGCCGCCTTATTAGCTAAAAACAGGGTAATGCTGCTTAATAAAATGGTAGCCGTACTGTAAGCAAATGCAGCCGGCATTTGTATTTGTAAAGCATGCCCCCGCCCTCCTACGTACACAATAAATGCGCTGGTAAGCGCAGCAAAAAACATAAAGGAGGTAAATATGAACACCCACATGTTAAATTTCTTTGGGGTGAGATCAAGTTTTGTGTTGTCGTCTTGTAAGTAAGCCATGAGTTTATTTTCCTATAAAATCAAATAAAAACGCTAACTGCACTATGGGCAGATATAGAAATGAACCAAACATCAACTGCCTTGCCGACGGAATGGTTAACAAACGCAGCAAATTGAATGCCTGATATAAGAATATAACGCTGCAAACCAGTGAAATGATACCTACATAATTGCCGCCATAACCATATATAGTTGGCAGCAAACTTACGGGTACCAGTATCAGCGTTACAACAAAAGTTACTATAGCACTGGTACGGTCGCGCTTCTGGGTAGGCAGCAGGCGGAATCCGGCGAGCTTGTAATCATCGTCCAACACCCAGGCTATGGCCCAAAAGTGCGGGAACTGCCAAACAAATTGCACAAGGAACAGAATAACAGCTATTTCGTCAATCCGACCATAAGCAGCTACATAACCAATAAGCGGTGGTAATGCACCCGGTATTGCACCCACAAATACCGCAAAAGGCGATTTGCGTTTCATAGGCGTGTATACAAAGGCATATAATACAATAGCAAAAATTGATAAGTAGCCGGTAAGCAGATTCAGGCTACCCAACAAGTAAGTACCACCCAAGCCCATGCCCAAGCTTAAGATCAGTGCCTGACCATTAGTCATGCGCCCTGAAGGCAGCGGACGATCTGCCGTGCGTTTCATCAGGCGGTCTAAATCCTTTTCAATAATTTCGTTAAAGCCATTGGCAGCGCCGGTAATCAGGAATCCGCCTACAACAAGCTTCAACCAATCTACCCAATGAATCATGCCGGTTACTTTGTTACCGATGATGAAGGAGATAGAAGCCGAAAATACGACCAGGAAGGTAAGCCGGAACTTAATCAGCTTAATAAAATCTTTCATCTGCGCACGGCCTCCGCACCTGCCGATTTATAAAAATTCAATAATAGATAAAATTGTGCCCCAAACATTAAACTGGCTAGCACGATATGTGTAGCCTGAGCAAAAGGCGGCAGCGCAAAATATGATAAGGCAATGCCGGTGCCTATCTGCAATACAATAAGCAAAAATATAAAGCTCATTAATTGCTGATGAACCGAATGCCGACTGAAGTTGCGGCGCACCAAAGCATACAGCATCACGTTGATTATCAATACCAAAATGGCGGTGTCTCTATGATGAGGAAACACCGGCCCGGTATCATTTACCCAACGCTCGCGGTATTGCTGCTCAAAATGGCCGGCCACAGCATCTACCTGCTCACGAACCTCTGTGCCCAGTGTGATTTGAACAATGCTGATAATTAACGCAATAATAGCTACAACACTCAAAAACGAGCTGATGCGTAATGACTGCTTCCCTTCCACTTTTGATACATGGTAGGTATAAATACTAATAGCTAAGATAGCCAGCGCAAGCAACATGTGAACCGTTACGATCCAAGCAACCAGATTAGTAGAAACCACGATAGAACCTAACCAAGCCTGGAAGAATACCAGCAATAAGTTGAATATACTCAATACCGGTATAATGCTTTTTTGCCCAAAATATTTAAACGAGTAAACCATGGTTAGCAGCAAAAACACGCCCGATAAAGCACCAATTAAACGGTTAACATATTCCGTCCAGGTACGGGTAGCGTTAAATTCCTCAGGTACCAAAATTGATTTGTCGTTACGCAGGCGTTGGGCTAAATCAGCATAACCAAATACATCAAGCGTTTTTGCAAACCGTTCGTTTTTCTTGGCACGGCCGGCCACATACGTTTGCTTGTAGTCCTTGGGGAGTTCAGAAGCATCGGTGGGTGGTATATAACGGCCAAAGCACTTGGGCCAATCAGGGCAACCCATACCAGAGCCACTACTGCGTACTACCCCACCAGCTAAAATAACGGCAAAAAGCAAAACGATGGTTATCAGGTTAACCTTCTGAAATCTGGCTTTTGCGGTGGAATCAATCATCTTTCTTCTTAATCGCTCGGGGGTTGATCAACTTAAGTTATAGGATAGCAATGTATATTAGTTAACTTAACTTGAACATCAACAGAACCCTCTATGAACAATTTAGGGTACCTGCTGCCGAAAGAGCATGCTTTCCGGTACAGGTACCCTAACTATTTCTTATAACAAGTGATTACTTTACTTGCTCATTTGAGCTTTGGGTATTCTCTTGGTGCATTTTCAAACCAGCATCAATATCTTCAAAATCATGAGGTAAGTTCGAGCTCATGGTTTGAGAGAACGGTACGGTTTGAGGAATGAAATCTTCATCATGCCCTGGCTTGCTGTAATCATATGGCCAACGGTAAACAGTTGGTATTTCTCCAGGCCAATTGCCATGGATGTGCTCAACAGGTGTAGTCCATTCCAGCGTGTTTGAATTCCATGGGTTTTGAGTGGATTTCTGTCCGAAGAAGATCGAATAGAAGAAGTTCCATAAGAAAATCAACTGCGCGAATGCTGCCATGATAGCAGACCAGGTTACAAATACGTTTACTGACACCCATTTTTTCAATGGCTCTATCTCAGTAAATGAGTAGTAACGGCGAGGCACGCCATCTAAACCCATAAAGTGCATTGGGAAGAATACCAGGTAAGCACCAATGAAAGTTAACCAAAAGTGCAGGTAACCCAATTTGCTGTCCATATGGCGGCCAAACATTTTAGGGAACCAGTGGTACACACCAGCCAACATACCAAATATTGCTGCCGAACCCATTACCAAGTGGAAGTGAGCAACTACAAAGTAAGTATCATGCAGGTTAATATCTAATGCAGCGTTACCTAAGTATATACCGGTTAAACCACCAGAGATGAAAAACGATACGAAAGCAATTGAGTACAGCATAGCCGGTGTAAACTGAATGTTACCGCGCCAAAGCGTAGCCAGCCAGTTAAATGTTTTTACTGCTGATGGTACCGCAATAATCAACGTCGTAATCATAAACACACCACCCAGGAACGGATTCATACCCGTAACAAACATGTGGTGGCCCCATACGATGAACGACAACACGGTAATACCAATTAATGAATACACCATGGCATGATAACCGAAGATAGGCTTACGTGAATTGGTAGCCATTACTTCTGATACCAGACCCATTGCCGGCATAATTACAATATATACTTCAGGGTGACCCAGGAACCAGAATAAGTGCTGGAACAAAATCGGGCTACCACCTTCAAAGTTCATCACCTGGCCTTGTACTACAATGTCAGACAAGTAGAAGCTGGTACCAAAGCTGCGGTCAAAAATCAATAATACCACACCTGCTACCAGTACCGGGAACGCTAACAAACCTAAAACGGCAGTTAAAAAGAAAGCCCAGATAGTTAAAGGCATTTTCCATAAGTCCATACCCTTGGTACGCATGTTCAGAATGGTACTGATGTAATTGATACCACCCATCAGCTGCGAAGCGATGAAGAACACCATACTTACCAACCACAAAGTCATACCCATACCAGAACCAGGCATAGCTTTTGGTAAAGCCGACAGTGGAGGGTAAATCGTCCATCCCGGACCAGCAGGGCCTTTTTCTACAAAGAATGAACCCAGCATGATCACACTGGCAATGAAGAAAAACCAGTAGGAAAGCATGTTCATGAAAGGTGAAGCCATATCACGTGCACCTAACTGGTAAGGGATAAGCAAGTTACTGAAAGTACCGCTCAAACCTGCAGTTAACACAAAGAATACCATGATGGTACCGTGAATGGTAACCAGCGACAGGTAGAAGTTTGAATCCAAATGCCCGCCTGGTGCCCATTTACCTAACAACACTTCCAGGAAAGGGAATGATTTTTCAGGGTAAGCTAATTGGATACGGAACAGGATAGACAGGATCATGGCGATAACGGCCATAATAATACCAGTAATCAAAAACTGCCGTGCGATCATTTTGTGATCCTGGCTGAAGATATACTTGGTTATAAACGTCTCTTTATGGTGATGTCCGTGATCGTGATCATGATGTGTAACGCCATGATCTTGAACTGATAATGTTGACATATGCTCTCGTTATCTTGTATTAATTATTCAATGCTAATCTAATCTGTTCTTTGGTGGGCTGTACTGCAGGCACGTTGTCTGCAAATTTCAGCTCTTTCTTCAGTTGTTCGCTCAAGTAAGGCTTTTGGTGAGCCAACCAAGTATAATATTCCTCTTGCGTTACCACTTTGATCAGCTTCTGCATGTTGTAGTGGCCACCACCACAAATTTTGTTGCAGTACAAATGATAATCAAAAGTCTGGTCATCCAGGTTTCTGCGCATTTGCTCTGTAGTAATGGTTGGCGTAAACTTGAAGTAAGTAGGCAAACCAGGTACCGCATTTATTTGTACCCTGAAATTTGGCATGTACACACTATGAATTACATCCTGCGCCAAAATATTCAAACGAACCGATTTGTTTACCGGCAGTACAATGGTATCGGTACGTAAATCGTCAAAGCTATTGCGGTCTTTAAAATTTACACCTAACACGTTGGTACCGCTTATCAATTTGTAATCTTTCAAACCTAATTTACCATCGTGTCCAGGGTAACGAATCTCCCACGCGAACTGATGGCCTGTTACATCTATTTGTAACGATGCAGGTTCGCCTTTAGCATCAACAGTGTTAGTTATTTTTCTCCAGGAGAAAAAACCAAAGATTACCAAAGCTGCTAACACAATTGCAGGTGTAATAGTCCACGCCTTTTCAATAGTGTTATTATGCGGATAGTAATAAGCTTTACGTGTTTTTTGACCGCGGTATTTATAAGCGAAGCCGAACAACAGAATTTGTGTGGCGAAAAACACAATTACAGTGATACCAAATGTAACCCAGAACATAGTATCCAGCGTTTTACCATGTGCAGAAGCAGATTCAGGTAATATCATGCTGCCATGAACTGTAAACGAGTAATAAACGCCTACCAAACCAGCCAGCAAGAACAGGATGAAGCCAACAGCCATTGACTTGTTCCAGTCAATACCTTTTTTACCTTGCATTTGCAGGGTAAGGTCATATATTCTCAAAATTTTACCTACAATACCAATAATTACACCGGCCAGCACGACCAATACAACATAGTAAGCTACAGTAGTCCACATACCGGCTGTTTGGGCCGATTGGTCGGCTGTAGCAGTAGCATTTGAACTGGCGGTGCCCTGCGCCATTAAAGCGGTTGCGCCTAGCATAAACACCGTGAGCAACGAAAGGAATTTATTAGAACTTATATATTTTTTGAATCCCATTTTAGTGTTTGTTTTGGTATTCTTAATGTGATGCAAAGGTAGCAATTATTAAATGTGATGGTGAAGGCTTTCCTCCAAAAACGGATGCTTTTTGGGTACTAATGATTCGAATTTACTCAATGAATTCAGCATCAGGAATACAAACAAACCAGCGAAACCTAAAAAGATGCATATTTCCTCAACACCAAACCCTGTACCTTTAGGTCCTACTGTTCCAGGCATAATCATTAAGTAATAATCCAGCCAGTGACCTAAGATGATGACGATTGAAGCCAGCTTCATTCTGCTGAACATACGTTTAGCATCACGAGACATCAATAGTAATAAAGGAGCTAAGAAGTTGATCACGATGTTCAGCCAGAATAACCATTTAAACTCCGGTTCCCAACGTTTGTAGAAATACACACTTTCCTCCGGTATATTAGCGTACCAGGTAAGAAAGAACTGTGCAAACCAAAGGTAAGTCCAGAATATAGAGAAGCCGAACATCAGCTTACCCAAATCATGCAGGTGGTTGGAAGTTACCCATTGCATATAACCTTTTTCACGCATCCAAATCAGTGTAAGGGCGATTGCTGCTAATCCGGTTACGTGCATTGCAGCCAGGTTATACCAGCCAAACATCGTAGAGAACCAATGAGCCTCTAACGACATGATGGTAGCAAAAGCAAACAGCGGAAATGTAAAACCCAACACTACTAAAAACACCACTGAGTATTTAAAGCTCTTGTTATAGTTGAACATGCCTCCGCGCGAATCTTCAGCAACTGAAGCATTAACTAAAACACGGCCCAGTATGCTGTATGCGCCCAAGAACACAACAAGCATTAAAAAGAATGTTCCGCGGTTTAAGAAGGCCGATTTACCTGCAATAGTCGCATCATAGTTGGGGCTTCCTTTTGTTACCAGGCCATCTGTAGCCCAATGTGCGTACAAAAATGGCTCGGTTACCGTTTTACCATCCTCTACATAAGTGTGGTTGATAAACAAACCGGCAGCTGCAATGCCAATTAGGATGATGGATGCTACAGGCAATACTCTTGCAAACGCATGAGGTACGCGTATAATAGAAGCAGACCAGCCAGATTGCGAAACGTATTGTATTGCGCAGAAAAAGATACCACAGATGCAAATACATGCAAAGTAATAACTCATCAACAGCAGGTTTGAAAACGTGCGTTCTGCGTGTTCACCGTTTTTATAAAGAAAGCCAAACAGAATACCTATTACCCCAATAGCAATGCATGCCAGGCTGAGGGTCTTAGTTCTTCCGCCAAACTCAAATCTTTCTTCTATAGTATGATTATGAGTACTCATTAATGTAATATGTTATAAAGTTTGTAAATGGTGAACATACATTACTACTTTCCAGCGCTCCTCGGGCGATAGCTGTGAAGCGTAGGAACCCATGGCATTTACACCATAAGTAATGGTATGATAAATTTTTCCGTCGGTTAAATCTTTCATGGCACCACCGCGTGATGACTGGCCTTTAGAGTAAGATGGCGGCGCAGGATAACCGTGCTGTACTACTTCGCCGTCACCTTGCCCGTTAGGGCCATGGCATGGGGAGCACATGTGCTCGAAAAGCAGTTTACCTTCTTTGTAATTTTCATTACCAGATTTTAACGGGTTAGTTACTGCCAAGCTGGCTGCTTCATAACCATCCTTGGTATTAGGATAGTTAAAGCGCACAAAACCGATTGGTGTTGTACCTGCCGGCGGTAACTGCGATGTTTTACCATCACGGAAATTCGGGTTCTTCTGGTCGTACTCAAAAGCAATATGCTCATACATATTTGGCGCGTACTGCCATCCCGTGCTTCTTTTATCTTTACATGAAGTAAATACAAGGGTAGCGGCAATGGTAACTGCCATGGCGCCTAATATTTTACTTTTATTCATAGCTAACATATTTTCTGTCGTTATGCTTAATTTCTACAGCTCCGGCTTCTTTCAGTATCCGGCTGATATCATCGTGAGGAATATTACCTTTAGCATCAATGGCAATCACAAAGCGGTCATCAGTAGCGCGCAAGTCCATTACCCGCGGCGCACGGCCCGGAAACAGGTGTGTTGCTGCGTAAAAGGTTAACACCATGCCAAATGCGGTAAATAAGATTGTCCACTCAAATGTGAAAGGAACAAAGTTAGGTATGGCAAAATTGGGCTTACCGCCAACATTCATTGGCCAGTCGTGCACCAGGGTGTAATATACAATGCTAAAGATAACGGTAGCACCCAAACAGCCAAAGCAAAAGGCAGCATAGCCGAGGCGGGATTCCTTTACACCCAGTTTATCCTCAATGCCGTGAATAGGCATTGGAGTATATACATCATAAATCGGAACGCTGTTCTTTTTCAGCTGATCAATCCCGTGCATCATTTCATCGGGATCATCAAATAAGCCTAATATAAATTTTGTGCTGCTCATGTTTTTACTTTTCGTAGTCAGACAGGTCTACACTATCATACTTAATTAACGATTGCTTGTATTCGTCCACCTGTTCAGGATCGAGCTGTTGGTGGGCAATCAGCGCTTTCTTGGCTTGCTCGCTCGATGTTTTAACGAGTAACTTCACCTCGGCGATAGCAATAGAAGGCAATACGCGGATAAAGAGCAAGAACAAGGTAAAGAATACCCCTATTGAACCTACGAATACACTTACATCAACCCAGGTTGGGTAAAACATAGCCCAGCTTGATGGCAGGTGATCGCGGTGTAACGATACAACGATGATTACAAAGCGCTCGAACCACATACCGATGTTTACAATGATAGACAGTACCCATGACAATGGGATGTTTGTTCTTACTTTCTTGAACCACATCAGCTGCGTCATACCGATGTTACAGCCGTACATCATACAGCCAGCCCACCAGTACGGACCGATAAACCTGTTAAGGAAGGTATACTGTTCACCTTCAACACCAGAGTAGTAAGCAATGAAGAACTCTGTCAGATAAGCTACACCTACAATGTTACCGGTAAGCAGGATGATTTTATTCATCGACTCGATGTGGAACATCGTAATGTAGTTTTCGAGGCCCAATACTTTACGGGTAACCAAAAGCAGGGTTTGCACCATGGCAAAACCAGAGAAGATAGCACCCGCAACGAAGTATGGAGGGAAGATGGTAGTATGCCATCCTGGCTCCAGAGATGTTGCAAAGTCAAATGATACAATGGTGTGTACCGAAAGTACCAGCGGTGTAGAGATACCGGCCAGGATTAATGACACAGTTTCGAAACGTTGCCAGGTTTTAACCGAACCAGTCCAACCAAATGACAGTACAGAATAAATGCGGCGGCGTAAACCAACGGCACGGTCACGGATGGTAGCAATATCGGGTAATAAACCGGTGTACCAGAATACCAGTGATACTGAGAAGTAAGTTGAAATCGCGAATACGTCCATCATCAGCGCTGAGTTCCAGTTTACCCATAGTACATACTGGTTTGGCAGCGGTAAAGTGTAGTAGGCTAACCATGGGCGGCCCATGTGACCTAAGATGTAAGTAGCCGCACAGATAACCGCGAAGATGGTCATCGCCTCGGCAGAACGGTTGATGGAGTTACGCCAGTTTTGACGGAAGATTAATAATACCGCAGAGATTAGCGTACCGGCGTGACCGATACCTACCCACCAAACGAAACCTGTAATATCCCAGGCCCATCCAACGGTTTTGTTCAAGCCCCATTCTCCGATACCGAACCAGAAGGTCCAGCTGATAGAGAACAACCATAATAACGCGCCTAAACTTGCTACGGTGAAACCAATCCACCAGGCTTTGTTCGGCATATTTTCTACAGGGTTTAATACCTCATTGGTTATTTGCGCGTAAGTGATATCCTTACCCGTAATTAACGGTTCCCTGATTATTGATTCACTGTGAGATGCCATGTTATACTCTCTTTTAAAATTTAAGCCTCAGTTTCTGTTGCAGTTGCAGCTCTGTTTCTAACTTTTGCCTGGTAAGCAATGCCTGGTTTGGTTCCCAGTTCTTCCAGCACATAGTATTTACGCTCGCTCTTCATCGCTTTTGATACCTCTGAGTTAGGGTCAGCCGCGTTACCAAAGATGATTGCATTGGCCGGGCAGGTTTGCTGACAGGCTACTTTGATTTCACCATCTGTTACCGGGCGTTTTTCCATTTTGGCTTTTAATTTACCAGCCTGGATACGCTGTGCACACATTGAGCATTTTTCCATCACCCCACGGAAACGGGTAGTTACATCAGGGTTAAGTACAAGCTCAGTGTAATCGTTTTGCAGGTAATTTTCAAAGCGTGAATCGTTCCAGTAGTTAAACCAGTTGAAACGGCGCACTTTGTACGGGCAGTTGTTAGCACAGTAACGGGTACCCACACAACGGTTATAAGTCATCTGGTTCAAACCTTCAGACGAGTGGGTGGTAGCCAGTACCGGGCATACGGTTTCGCAAGGAGCATGATCACAATGCTGGCAAAGCATTGGCTGGTAAGCAACCGATACATTGTCAAAATTCTTCAGATCATCGATCTCTTTCTCGCGGGTTACTTCTTCGTTGTTGTTTTCGCCGTTGAAGGTGTAGTAGCGGTCAATGCGTATCCAGTGCATTTCGCGGCGGCGGCGAACTTCATCGCGGCCTACTACCGGAACGTTATTTTCAGCGCTACAAGCTACCACGCAGGCACCACAACCGGTACAAGCGTTCAGGTCTATGGCCATTACCCAGTTGTAATCGGTATACTGGTAATCATTCCATAAATCGTAAGGCTCTTTCGATTCCTTGCCTTCCTTCATGGCTTTAGCAGGGTTCTTCACAAACTCAGCCAGGGTAGTTTCTTTAATAATGCCTTCGCGGCCTTCGTAAGAATTGTGGGTTTGAGTTAATGCCAGTTCTACCCGCTCTAAACCTGCTGATTTGATATCGGCAGTTACCGCAGTTTGGAAGGTGCCGTTACGGAATGTCATGAACGGATAAGCGTTCTGACCTACGCCATCGCCTACTTTACCGGCTTTGGTACGGCCATAACCTACAGCTACAGAGATGGTATCTTGTGCCTGGCCTGGTTGTAACAACACCGGCAGGTTGATAGAATAACCATTAGCGCTGATGGTTATTACATCGCCTTGCTCATAACCCAGTTTTTTTGCAGTAGCAATAGACATGGCTGCAAAGTTATCCCAGGTTACTTTTGATACCGGTTCAGGCAACTCCTGTAACCAAGGGTTGTTGGCGTATTTACCATTTTTTACTGTTCCGTTTTCATACACGGTAAGTTCTACTTTACCGTTTGATGCAGCCAGTTCATTGCTGTGCGATACAATAGTTTGTACCACCGCACCCAAATCATGGGTAAAAGTGTAGGTACCTTTAGGCTTATCGGCTGCTTTTACAAAGCCGGTTTGCAATAAGGTTTCCCAACCTGCTGCACCTGCTAAACCGCCTTGCGGCAGAATGGTAGTAGTCCAGGTATTACGAACGAAAGTATAGTAATCTTTTACCGGAGCATTAGCCCAGTTTAATAAGCTTTCTTCAGCACCACGGGTATCATATACCTTGTTGATGGTAGGCTGTATAATAGTATAGTAACCTTCTACTGCATTCTCATCACCCCAGCTTTCCAGGTAATGGCTGGCTGGTGCTACGATGTTACACAGTGAAGCGGTTTCATCATTGTAATCAGCGAATGAAACGCGCAGACGTACTTTTTTCAAAGCGTCGGTCAGCTCTTTAGTTTTGTAATAGCTGTAAACCGGGTTAGCGCCCATAAAGAATACGGCATCAACCTCTCCCCTTTTAAGTTCGTTTACAAACTCTACAAACTCGGCATCGTTACCGGCGTATTTTTTAATCGGGTTATCCAGATCAATAGTGGTACCGTAGCTGCCCAGCAGGGAGTTAATGGCGTTCACTAAAATTTGGCAGGCTACATCATTTGAACCCGAAACTACCAGGGCGCGGCCCTTGGCAGCTACCAGCTCTTTAGCAGCCAGTACAATGGCGTTATCAACTGCGGTGTTGATTTTTTTAGAACCTGGTAAAGTAGTACCTGCAACAGCGTTATACAAATTTACCAGCGCCAGGCCTTCTTCTGATGGTTTTAAAACGATACGGGTATCAGCGTTTGAACCGGTGATGGTCATACCACTTTCGAACTGAATGTGGCGAGACATCTTTTTGTCTTCAAGCGCTTTCCAGCTGCGTTTTGAAGTATACTGACGCATCTGCTCGGCCTGAATTAACCATGAACCCAGGAAATCGGCACCAAAGCTTACAATTACATCCGCATTTTCGAAGTGATAGTGTGGAATTACTGCTTTACCGAAGCTGTTTTGATTGGCCTGAATGATACCTGTATAAGATACGGGCTCATAGTTTACCAGTTTAGCATTCGGATAAGCTGCCGTAAAGTTGGCAATTACGCCAAGGGTAGACGGGCTGTGAACCGAAGAAGCAATGATGCGGATTTTTTTACCACCGGCTTTAATGGCCGCCAGCTCGTTTTTCACAAAGCTGTCAACACCACTCCAACCGCTGTCACCACCGTCCTGCATCGGGCCTTTTAAACGGTTTGAATCATATAAATCCAATACCGAAGCCTGTACCTGTGCGGTTAAACCGCCTTTACCGAATATATCGTTGGGGTTACCTTCTACTTTAATCGGGCGGCCTTCGCGGGTTTTTACCATAATGGCATAACCCTCGTGGCTTGACACGTAGTAGTTTGATACACCCGGAGTTACCTCTTCAGGCTTAATTAAATAAGGAATAGATTTATACACCGGAGCTTTTTGACAAGCTGCCAATGAAACTGCACCTATACCAAAACCCAGAGTTTTCAGAAAGTCGCGGCGCGGAGTTTTGCCCATCAGGCCGTTTCCGCTCAGTACTTCTTCAATAGGCAGCGGTTCGGCAAATTCATTTTTATTTGCTTCAACAAATTCCGGCGTGCTGTTTAGCTCTTCTAAACCCTTCCAGTATTTTTTATTGCTTTCCATTTAAGCTATATAAACTGTAATTGCTAAGTTTTAATTCAATTATTAATAATGGCACTTGCTGCAATCGGTTCCACCCAGCATTGCTACAGTTACTTTTTCGCCATTTTTAAGTTTTTCGTGTGCTTTCAGCAGGTTATCATAGTAACCATTGCCTTTAGCATTCACGTTGGTGCGGCGGTGGCACTGTATACACCATTTCATGGTAAGCGGTGAGTATTGGTACACCTCTTTCATAGTTTGGATCGGGCCGTGGCAAGCCTGACATTGAATGCCGCCTACACGGGTATGTTGTGCGTGGTTAAAGTAAACCAAATCGGGCAGGTTGTGGATACGTACCCACTGTATTGGGCGGGCCTTGGTAGTATCATATTTAGCTGTTGCCGGATCGTAACCCAACGCATCGTAAATTTTGTGAATTTCCGGAGATTCTGTTTTAACTACCTTGTGGCAGTTCATACAGATATTCAGCGACGGAATAGTTGCGTTTTTGCCTTTGTAAGCCGGAGAGTGGCAATACTGACAGCTAATTTTCATTACACCGGCATGCAGCTCGTGCGAGTACTTGATTGGCTGTACCGGCTGATAACCCTGGTGAACATTGGTGTTCCACATGGTTACCCAGCTCCAGCTACCCATAGCAATAGTACCACACAGAATGATAAAGAACACCAGCTTCTTGTTTTTCAGCAGCTTTTGAGCGGCAGCCAGGCGGGCAGCTTTTTTAGCAGCCTTAGCTTCGTCCTGCTCTTCTTCATCAGCAGCTAATAATGCAGTAGTATCAGCTTTCTTTACCAGCAGGCGCTCTAAAGTAGCTACCACGCGGTTTAATACCAGGATAACAGCGAAGGCTACTACGATTAAGCCAATTAAGCCCCAAACCAACAAATCGCTCGGGCCTGAATCGGCAGCGGCAGTTTGACCAGGTATAACCGGAGCTGCTTTAGGCGGCCAGTTGGCGCGCACATAAGTGATAATGTCAGCCACATCACCGTCAGACAACTCGGTAAATACGTTCATACCAGCCTGGTTGAACTCGTTGTATACCTTTAATGCCTTTGGATCTTTAGCAGCAATTAACGCCTGGTTGTTCTGAATCCATTTGGTTAACCATTTATCATCTGTTTCTGATGTAATACGTGGACCCAGTGCCGGACCAACCATATTCACATCCAGTTTATGACAAGCAGTACATTTGGCTTTAAATAAGGCCTCACCTTTGGCGGCATCGCCCGCCGCACGTGCAGTAAGTGTAGAAGCAGCTAAACCGGCAATTACAAGAACCGACCGGGAAAACTGTTTAAGAATCAATGAGATATTTCTCATAAAGCGTATTTATGCTAAATAATTATGTGTTTTGATGATAAAACCGTTGAAAAAAGTGCAGATGTAACCCTTTTTTCAGTCCACAAAAGTAAAACTTATTACAGTATGGCTGACAAATTCCTGACACAATGTTATAATTTATAATCGTTCTAAACAACCAAAAAAAATAGCCCTTAATGCGAAATTAAGGGCTATTTTATATAGTTACAGTTAAACCAAACTATTGTTCGGTTAAATTAAATTTGCCGGTATAAATTATTGTTTTAGCAACCAGGCGAATATTAATGGCGCTACAATCGTAGCATCAGATTCTACTATAAATTTAGGCGTATTGATATCCAGCTTACCCCAAGTGATTTTTTCATTAGGTACTGCACCCGAATATGAACCATATGAAGTGGTGGAATCAGATATCTGGCAGAAATAGCTCCAGAACGGAATGTTTTCCATTTCCATATCCTGGTACAACATTGGTACTACACAGATAGGGAAATCACCGGCAATACCGCCACCAATCTGGAAAAAGCCGATGCCTTTGCCATCAGAGTTTTTTACATACCAGTCGGCCAGCCAGCCCATATATTCAATACCACTCTTCATGGTAGTGGCCTTAATTTCGTTTTTAATTACGTATGAGGCAAAGATGTTACCCATGGTAGAGTCTTCCCATCCGGGTACTACAATAGGCAGGTTCTTTTCGGCCGCAGCCAGCATCCACGAATTTTTAGGGTCAATCTCGTAGTATTGCTCCAGCTCACCGCTCAATAATATTTTGTACATATACTCATGCGGAAAATAGCGCTCGCCTTTGTCGTCCGCATCTTTCCAAATCTGGTAAATGTGCTTTTGTAAACGGCGGAAAGCTTCCTCTTCGGGTATACAGGTATCAGTAACGCGGTTGTAGTGGTTTTCTAACAAATCCCACTCATCCTGCGGGCTCAGATCACGGTAATTAGGTACGCGTTTATAGTGTGAGTGCGCTACCAAGTTCATGATGTCTTCCTCAAGGTTGGCACCTGTACAAGAAATAATGGCAATTTTATCCTGACGGATCATTTCGGCCAGGCTAATGCCCAGCTCGGCAGTACTCATAGCACCAGCCAGGGTTACCATCATTTTACCGCCTTCTTCCAAATGCTGTTCATAGCCTTTGGCGGCATCCATTAAAGCGGCTGCATTAAAGTGTAAGTAATTCCTTTCAATAAACTGTGATACAGGGCCTCTTTCTATGCTCATGAATTTAAATTGCTTTTTAATTAATTTTCTGCAAAAGTAGGTATTTTCAGGCAAACGTAGTTTTAAAATCAAAAAAGCTGATTTTATGTTGACACGTGCATAAGGCGTGTATATTAGCCGCCGCAAACTCCATTACATGAAGAAATTCTTTGTGGTGCTGATGCTATTAGCCAGCTTTACGGCTACACAGGCGCAGCCCCGTTTCATACCCAAATTTGTGCGCAAAATGCTGTTTGAAAAAGACAGCACCAAGCACAGTAGTTTTTTTCTGCTTCCGGTATTTAGCTCGGCGCCCGAAACCGGTGTAGAGCTGGGCGCTTCGGCTTTGTACTCTTTTTATACCGATACCCTGCACCAGGGTACGCGGGTGTCTAACATTTTTGCTTACGGCACCTTCACTACTAAAAGCCAGCAGCGCCTGAGCCTGAGCACCAATTACTGGACGCCAGCCAACCGCTATCATTATACGGCCTCCATTAAGTACACCAATTTTCCGAACAATTTTTATGGTATCGGCAGCAATACCGCTCTGGCCGATAAAGACCCCATCTCCGAAAAGCGACTGCTTGTTAACTTAGAAGCTGAGAAACGCTTTGGCAATTATATTTATGCCGGGTTTGTAGCCGGCGGCTCCGATTACCGGTACCACAATAAACAGGCGGGTGGCATTTTTGAAACCAATCCGCTGGTAGAAGACCGTAACGGGGGCAGCCTCCTGTTCATTGGCCCGAGCCTGACTTTTGATAACCGTAACAACAATACTTATACCACACGCGGTATACATGTAAACGGCTACCTGAACTTGATGCAGGGCCTGTTTAACAACAATGCTTACCGGGGAGGCTTTTTAAATATAGAATATACCCAGTTTTTTCCGCTGGCTAAACGCTGGGTACTGGGCACCGATATACAGAGCCAGAACCTGGTGGGTGGCCAGTCGCCTTTTTACCTGCTGCCTTCATTAGGTAATGATGAAATGATGCGGGGTTACTATAACGGCCGTTTCCGCGACCGCAACCTGATTGCCGGGCAAGCCGAATTGCGCTACCGCCTGAGCGACCGATTGGGGTTGGACGGCTTTGTAGGCATGGGCACCGTTTTCAGAAACAGCTTTAACCTGGATGACCTGAAACCCAATTACGGTGGCGGCATCCGCTACTTTTTTGATGTAGAGAAAGGCCTCACTCTGCGCCTGGATTACGGTATTGGCGAGAAACGCCCCGGCGAAAACCGCATCAGTGGGTTTTACTTTAGCTTAGGCGAGGCTTTTTAATAGCGCTATTTCTAAATTAAGGTACTAAAGGCAGTTAAATAATTTGCCGAACTATCAGCAATAGCCTTAGCCCACCGCTTTTTAATGTTTTCCGTATTGAGGCTTTAGACAGGCAGATTGCATTTACCGTAAGAAGTACGAATACATCCTGCAGCGTTCACAGTACTGGTGTTCATGAACGTTCACGACTGTTCACGAGCGTTCACGCTTATACTTATTAACCATAAGTACAATTCAATAATTATTTACATCAAATTGAATGTCAATTAATTACTAAAGAATACGATTTTATCCAGTTAAATTTCACCTACTTAAACGTCATGAAAAGCGTTCACGAGTGTTCACGAAACATGAACGTGAACACTCGCAAGCTTATACATAAACGTACAGTTAAAAACGCAATTAATACTTCACCCTGAAATGCTCCTTGCGCTGACCTGCCCTGAAAAATACCAGTTGCAGCCAGAATAAATCAATAGTCACCGTTACCTGCGGATGGGCTTTAATGGCCTGCCATTCGCTTCTACCCTGCGGGTTACGGTAAATATTCTGGATGATGATGACATCATCGGGCTGAACACTGAGCGCTATTTGTTGAAGCAACTGCAAAGCGGACGAACTGCCTGCATCTACATAAACCAGTGCCGGGTGGCCTGTTAATCTGAGATCATTAATCTCCCCTATTTTGATACCAGGCAGGGCCAATCGGAATACCGAAGCGATTACGGGATTATGCGCCCCCACGGTATACACAACCCTATATTGAAACCTGGCCAGCAGCCGATATAGCAGTTGCAACACTTTGAGCGGTGGTGTTGTAAACGTACGGTCATATCTAAATTCAGCAGCTTGCTTTTTTAACTCGGGATATGCGTTTTTGGCACAAAAATCGTAAATTACTTCATCAACCAGCCGGTAAACAAAGGGAGAGTGCAAACCATGCCTGTTATTTGCGGTAATGCGATGAAGCAGGTATTTAATGGCCAACCTTACGTTTAACATGGCTGCAAAAATATACATTGATTTAATATTTTAATACCTGTTACTGAATGATGAATACATCAGAAATAAATTCCCTCATCCGTCTTTTGGATGATCCTGATAGCGAAATTTACACTCATGTACACGATAAGCTGCTCAGTTACGGGCACGATGTAATTGAACACCTCGAATCTGCCTTTACCGAAGCTTTTGATCCTATACAACAGGAACGCATTGCCAACCTGGTACACGAAATACAATTTACCATTGTAAAAAACGAGTTAAAGCTTTGGTACCAGGGCGGTGCCTTTGATTTGCTGCAGGGCGTACTGGCCATCAACAAGTACCAGTACCCTGATATTGATGAGCAGAAAATAATTAACCAGTTAGAAGCCGTTAAGCGCGATGTATGGCTGCAATTAAATAATGAAAGCAGCCCGGCCGAACAAATTAAATTGGTAAACCATGTATTATATAACATTTATGGTTTCACCGGCAATACTAAACACCACCAGGACCCTCAAAACAGCTATTTGAGCCAGGTGCTGGAAAGCAAGAAGGGCAACCAGATTTCACTGGCCATCATCTACTCAGTTATTGCACAAAAGCTGGATATACCGGTATATGGTGTTAACCTGCCCCAGTATTTTATACTGGCCTATATTGATGAAAGTAATGCCTATCCCGATTTTAACGACAATGGTGTATTGTTCTACATTAACGCCTTTAACAAAGGCCAGATTTTCGGCAAGCGAGATGTAGATATGTTTTTAAACCGGCTGAATCTCAAATCGGATCCGCAATTTTACCTGCCCTGCAGCAATGCCGATATTATAAGGCGCATCATCCGCAACCTCATTAGCGCTTATGAGCAATTAGGCTCAACAGAGAAAGTAGATGAGTTGACAGAGCTAATGGAAATTGTAAGTTGAGGTTTAAAGTTAGGATAAAGGACAAAAGATGCATACTTAATTGCCGTCTTTTGTCCTTTATCTTTTATCCTGAATTCTTATTGGGCTAACCAGCCTTCCACTTTCATCCAGTTGACCAGGCGGTCAAACCATTGATCTTGGGTGGTGGGATTGTTAAGGCCGAAACCGTGGCCGCCTTTTTCGTAGATGTGCAGTTCGCCTTTTATACCGGCCTTTACCATAGCCTCATAAAACATCAGGCTGTTTTGAACCGGCACGGTTTTATCATCCTGCGCATGAACCAAAAATGTGGGCGGCGTTTGTGCGGTTACCTGCTTTTCGTTCGAGAAAAAATCCATTTGTGCTTCTGTTGCATTTTTACCCACCAGATTATGTTTCGACCCTGTATGGGCAGACTCGCCAAAAGTAATTACCGGGTAAAGCAGCACCATAAAATCTGGCCGCAAGCTGGTTTGCTTGGGGTTGTCAATTACAACTTTATCGAAATGTGTGCCCGCTGTAGAAGCCAGGTGCCCGCCGGCCGAGAAACCGACAATACCCACTTTATTGACATCAATTCCCCATTCGCCTGCCCGCTCACGCACCATTTGCAAGGCACGTTGTGCATCCTGCAAGGGGCCGATAGTTTTATCAACCATAATCTGATCGCTGGGTAAGCGATACTTAAGCACGAATGCCGTAATGCCAACTTCGTTAAATTTTTTGGCAACAGCTTCACCCTCGTGGCCCATGGCCAGATGAACGTAGCCGCCGCCGGGGCATATCACTACAGCCGTTCCGTTAGCTTTACCTTTTTCAGGAAAGTAAGGCGTAAGCGTAGGTTCTGTCACCATCCCCACGCTCGTTCCTTTCGAATATTCTTTATAATCAGCCGGTGCCTCTTTACTATTAGGCACTCCTTTAGGGTATAAAGCAATCGG
Organism: Mucilaginibacter koreensis; assembly: GCF_054783355.1. Taxonomy (NCBI): domain Bacteria; kingdom Pseudomonadati; phylum Bacteroidota; class Sphingobacteriia; order Sphingobacteriales; family Sphingobacteriaceae; genus Mucilaginibacter; species Mucilaginibacter koreensis. The sequence continues at coordinate 2,152,096 of NZ_BAAGQS010000001.1, forward strand.
TGTAACAGACTGTGCCACAGTTATAGATGATAGAAAGAATAATACCATTAAAGTTGCTGCATATTTTTTCATACCTGCAAATCTATAATGCTAACATTAATTGATTATTTACTCCCGCCAAACTCCATTAAATAGGCTTTCAGAAAATCGTCCAGATCGCCATCTAATACGGCTTGTGCGTTTGAGGTTTCGTGGTCGGTGCGTAAATCTTTTACCAACTTGTAAGGATGCAACACATAGTTGCGGATTTGCGACCCCCACTCTATTTTCTTCTTATTACCCTCAATAGCATTGGTGGTCTCCATACGCTTACGCATCTCAATTTCATATAACTGCGACTTCAGTAAGCGGATGGCGTTTTCCTTGTTTTGCAATTGCGAGCGAGACTCCTGGTTTTTGATAATGATGCCTGAAGGTTTGTGATATAAACGAACAGCGGTTTCTACCTTGTTCACGTTCTGGCCGCCGGCACCGCCCGAACGGAAAGTTTCGAACTCAATATCGGCCGGATTGATTTCAATCTCAATGGTATCATCTACCAGCGGGTATACGTACACTGAGGCAAAAGAGGTATGGCGCTTGGCATTGGCATCAAATGGCGATACGCGCACCAAACGGTGTACTCCGTTCTCCCCTTTCAGGTAACCATAGGCAAATTCACCTTCCAACTGCAGGGTTACGGTTTTTATACCGGCCACATCGCCTTCCTGCGAATCTTGCTCGGTTACTTTGTAGCCGTTTTTTTCGCCCCACATAATGTACATACGCATCAGCATACTGGCCCAGTCGCAACTTTCGGTACCACCGGCACCGGCGGTAATTTGCAACACGGCATTCAGCTGGTCTTCTTCGGCCGAGAGCATATTTTTAAATTCAAGCTCTTCTACTACTTTCAGTGAGCTGTTGTACTGCTCGGTCATTTCGACCTCGCTTACATCGCCGGCCTGATAAAATTCAAACAGCACCTGGGTATCTTCTACCGAGGCCACCACCTTATTGAAAGCATCGGTCCAGATTTTTTTGGCTTTGATAGAGGCCAGCACTTTTTCTGCTTCTTTAGGCGCATTCCAAAAATCCGGACTTACTGTAATTTCCTGTTGTTTGGTTAATTCTTCAAGTTTGGTATCAATGTCAAAGATACCTCCTCAGGGAAGTTGTTCTATCCCTTAAATCCTGCACTTGTTCTTTAGTCATAAGGGCAAAGATAAGTTTTTAAGATACACAAATCAGGCATAATTTAAGTGCCTGCAACCAACGCAAAAGGCCCGTACATTTGTACGGGCCTTTTGCCATATCACACCACAAGGGTAGTTTAGTTTTATGCTACTACCATTAATTGGTGTACCAGGCCGCTTAAATCGGCACGGTTGCCATTTAAGGTAGAAAGCATAGAGCTGATATTCTGCTCGCCGCGTGACTGCTGCACCAACTGCTGCATTACCGGCGGAATAAGGCTCTGAGAGGCTGCTTGTGCAGAAGCCGGGTCAATATCATAATACTTGTTCAGTTTGTTGGCAAAACGGTTGATAATACTGGTGACCAGCGATGTATTGTTTACACCGGTTAACTGAAAGAACTTAATTAAATCATTAATTTTTCCGCTTTCCATCTGGCCCTTCAACACCTCAATAATTGAGCTTGAAGCCTCATTGATGGTAGCCTCGCGGTATTTGGCCGGGATAACCGGGTTTTGCATAATAGCATTGCCGGCATTGCTTTTTACAAGTTGGAACAATTTTTCAAACATAGTGGTAGATATTAATTTCAATTTTTTCTAAAATTATCGCCCATCGATAATAATAAGACAAATATAATAGTAATTACTTTTAATAATCAAAATAAAATTAACAATTATTTAATAAAATAATAAAAATGAAGTGTTTAACCAACACTAACCTAAAAGTGTTCATATCACACTTCAGGCATGAATTTATTCTGAAATAATTGGTTTATTTTTGCCCAAAACAGTTCAATTATGCTGCCAACTATTGATTTTACTACTACAGAGGCTTACAAGTATTTAACCGACCATTTTATACAACTGGCCGGTACGCAAATAAAAGATGAGTTTGCTGCTGATAAACAACGTTTTGAAAAATTTTCGGTTTCGTTCGAAGACATTTTATTCGATTTTTCTAAAAACCGCATTAGTGATACCACTATCGCTTTATTAGTACAGCTGGCAAAAGAGTGTAGATTAAATGAGGCAGTAGCCGCCATGTTCAGCGGCGAGGCAATAAATGTTACTGAGGGCAGGCCGGTATTACATACGGCTTTACGCTATCAGGGCAACCAGCCGGTAATGGCCGAGGGCAAAGATGTGATGCCTGAAGTTAAATCCGTGTTGGCACAAATGCAGCAGTTTAGCCAGTCGGTAATCAGCGGGGAATGGAAAGGATACAACGGGCAGGCCATTACTGACGTAGTGAATATAGGCATAGGCGGCTCTGACCTGGGGCCGGTAATGGTAACAGAAGCACTTAAGGCTTACAAAAATCACCTTAACCTGCATTTTGTATCTAATGTGGACGGCACCCAGATTGCTGAAACATTAAAGGTATTAAACCCTGAGACTACCCTGTTTTTAATTGCCTCCAAAACCTTTACCACTCAGGAAACCATGGCTAACGCCCATACCGCGCGCGAGTGGTTTTTAAGCAGCGGTGCTGCCGAGCAGGATATTGCCAAACATTTTGCAGCCCTCTCTACCAATGCCAAAGGCGTAGCTCAGTTTGGTATTGATACCAAAAACATGTTTGTATTTTGGGATTGGGTAGGCGGCCGTTATTCATTATGGAGCGCCATTGGCCTTTCTATATGCCTGGGCATTGGTTTCGATAATTTTCAGGAGTTGCTGGCCGGTGCATATGCCATGGATGAACATTTTAAAAATACCGAACTGGAACAAAACATTCCTGTATTGATGGCACTCATCGGCATTTGGTATAACAACTTTTTTGAGGCCGAAACGCAGGCCATTTTGCCATACGACCAGTACATGCACCGTTTTGCAGCTTACTTTCAGCAGGGCGATATGGAAAGCAACGGCAAATCAGTTGACCGTAACGGCGTACCGGTAAATTACCAAACCGGCCCTGTAATTTGGGGCGAACCGGGCACCAATGGCCAGCATGCCTTTTACCAGTTAATTCACCAGGGCACTAAATTAATACCCTGCGATTTTATTGCCCCGGCACAAACGCATAACCCTGTAGGCGAACACCACACGTTGCTGCTATCTAACTTTTTTGCCCAAACCGAAGCGCTGATGAACGGCAAAAGCTATGATGAGGTAGTGACCGAATTTAATGCCGCCGGTAAAAGCGAAGCCGAGATTGAAAAGCTGGCGCCATTTAAAGTATTTGAAGGCAACCGCCCTACTAACTCTATATTGGTTAAAAAAATCACCCCGCGCACGCTGGGCTCCCTGATTGCCATGTATGAGCATAAAATTTTCACTCAGGGCATTATCTGGAACATTTACAGCTTCGACCAATGGGGAGTAGAACTGGGCAAACAGTTAGCCGGCAAAATACTGCCTGAGCTACGCACGGCTGATGAGGTTACTGCGCATGATGGTTCTACCAATGGGTTAATTAACCAGTATAAAGCCTGGCGGTAAGAGGTTAATTTGATGATTAGCTATTGTGAGTGCGTCATGCTGAAATTGCTTTAACGACACACTTTATGAGGATACATAAAAGCCGGTAGCGCAACTACCGGCTTTTTTTATATAAATACATAGGGCATCATCTTTACAAATTTGTAAGGGATGCTGATTATACAAAGTCAAATGCAATCTGAATGCTTTAAAGAGCAATAAAATGAAAGCTCAGTTTTCTATTTTCGAAAATCTTTTGGCCACCACACATATCAATATCGTTACCCTGTCTTTTAGTTCGCCTCCGGCGAAGCTTTGATATTCCATATCTTTTCTGCTTTGCGGCCAATCAGCCAAAAGGAAACAGCTAACACCGAAAAGAACAAGGTATGCGGAATATGCTGCCACAGGTACTCAAAGTACTTAGTATATAGAAAGATGAGCAAAAAGGTGATACCAAACTCCCGGGCGATAACATCATTGGCTTTGAGGCCATATAATAAAAAGCCGCCTGCAATACCCAGCGCAATGAGGCCCCAGTAATAAAGAGAAATTTGCTTAATCAACATCCACTGATCCAACTGTCCGTAATTGCCAAAAATGCTGAGCAGCCATAAAGACAAGAACAGGTACAACAACCCCATTACATAGGTAAGATCACAAAAATGGGCGAACCACTTTTTGGTTCTCAACACAAAAGTTGACGCTACCAATAAGGCCCCAAACAACACAAAGCGCAGGGGGTAATTCATACCTAAAAAGTAATAGCTCCAGCGGGTTTGATAACCGGTTTCGGTACCGAACCAACTGCCCAGCGAAATAAGTGCAAACAGCCAGATGAGCCTTGAGTTTAAACGCCAGCCCAAAAAGCCATATACAAACACAGAGAACAGGAACAATAAAGAATAATGCCCCGAGCCATTATCGAATGTTTTACCCAGGTAAGCTATACAGCAGGCGGTGAACAAAATACCAATAAAAATAATGGCCTCGTTACTGAAAATCTGCTTGGGATATCTAAGCTCGCGCATACGGCCGGTATAAAAGAAACCTGCTGCTGCTGCACCTGATAATATACTGATGACAATATCGGGCGTATAGTACAACTGCTTCAGCCAGTTCAGTACATCATCATTTACCAGCAAGGAGGCAAAAGCAATACCGCCGCAAATCAGCGCAATCCAGAAGGAGTACTTAGCCAGCCGCATCCAGTCGAAGCCTTTGGTTTCATAAGAACTGCGCAGGCCTTCGGCCTGCTCACGGCTTACCAGCTGCTCTTTTTCCCAAAAGGCAATCAGCTTGCCTGCAAATTCACTCTCCTGCTTATCTAAATTTATTTTGGGCATACTACTGTAATGACTAAGGTATAGCTTGCAGTACCAAATATAAAAATTAAGTTAACAGGTTGAACCTTTATTGCTGCATTTTGCCTGTAAAGAAATTACTTACCGTAGCGTTAAACTGATCCTTGTATTTAATCAGCGTATCGTGTCCCGAATTGGGCAAAATCCACAAATAGGCATTAGGAATAGATTGTGCAATTAACAGCGTATGCTGAGGTAAAATGGCATCGTGGTCGCCACCAATAACGAGTGTAGGGCATTTGACCTGTTTGAGCAATGCAGGTTGTATTTGCGGCTTGGTAGCCATCAGGTGCACCAGTTTGTAAGCATTACGAGCCTTATTGCCGGTAAAGGCCAGCTTTTTTAGAGCAAAATCTTCTGCTTTTAAGGCCCGGTAAGAGCCGGGGCCAAAAGCGGTACTATCTGATACCAGGTTTGCGCCCGATATAGCCAGCTTACGCACTTTATCAGGATGGCGAACGGCCAGCAGCAAACCATTGATCCCCCCATCGCTCCAGCCAATTACATAACATGATTTTACATGCAGGTAATTCAGCAGCGAATCCATATCATCAGCCATCATACTATAGCTTAAAGAATCTTTTGGGTCTTTTGATTTTCCCTGTGAGCGGCTATCAGCAGCAATCACACGGTAATGTTTAGCAAAATAAGGTATCTGATTTTCGAAAGCCTTAATAGAGCCACCATTGCCATGAATAAGCAATAAGGGCCGGCCGCTGCCGTAGGTTTCGTAATATAAATTAAACCCGCGCAGGTTTGCATAATGCCCGGCGGAAGGGTTATTGCCATAACCGGTTTTAGCTTTACCCTTTGTTGCCCTTTGCGAAAATGCAGATAAAATCGGGAACAGCATTAAACAAATTAAACATAAACGTACAAGTAACTTCATCCGGACGAAAATTTTGAAAGTAAATATAGGTGTTATCAGCGTTTTAAAGGTATGCTGTATGTACACGGTCAGGTTTTGGTTTATCAAACATCAGATAACAAAAATTGGTTGCATCAAATGTGATTAAATAAATAATTTTTTGATTTACAATCAATTATATGCAAAACAAGCCCATCAATTGTAATCTCAAACTCACTTAAAATATAATATCAATCCAATATTTGTTTTTATGAGTTAAATACGTACTTTTGCACCCGATTTGACGATGTTGTCAGATACGTTATTTTAATTCATGAATAACCCATTTTTAGAACTGGGAATCCGTCATGATATTGTTAATGCCATCAGCGATTTAGGTTTCGAGAAACCATCGCCTATTCAGGAAGCTTCTATTCCTGTTTTACTGTCAGGCAGCAACGATTTTGTCGGATTAGCCCAAACGGGAACCGGAAAAACCGCTGCATTCGGACTGCCTTTATTAGAACTTGTCGATTTCGAGGATAAGACCCCTCAGGCGCTTGTACTATGCCCTACACGTGAACTTTGCTTGCAAATAGCAAATGATTTAACCAAATATGCCAAAAACATGCAAAATGTGCATGTAGTTGCAGTTTACGGTGGTGCCAGTATCAGCGATCAGTTGCGCAGCATTAAACGCGGCGTACAGATTGTGGTAGCTACACCCGGCCGTATGCTGGATATATTGAACCGCAATGCCATCGACTTCTCCAACATCCAATACGTAGTACTGGATGAGGCAGATGAAATGCTCAACATGGGTTTCCAGGAAGACATTGATGAAATCTTGTCGACCACGCCTGAAGAAAAGAAAACCTGGCTGTTTTCAGCCACTATGCCAAGCGAAGTTCGCCGCATAGCTAAAAAGTACATGACTGACCCATACGAATTAACGATGGGTGAGAAAAACACCGGTAATGCCAACATTGAGCACGAATACTACATTGTACGTGCCCGTGACAAGTATGCCGCGTTTAAACGCATTGTTGATTTCAACCCTGAAATTTTTGGTATCGTATTTTGCCGTACCAAAATTGAAACTCAGGAAATTGCAGAATCATTGATTAAGGACGGCTATAATGCCGATGCCCTGCACGGTGATTTATCGCAGCAGCAACGCGACAAGGTAATGAAACGTTACCGCGAACGCAGCTTGCAGTTATTGATTGCAACCGACGTAGCTGCCCGTGGTATTGACGTAAACGACGTTACCCACGTTATCAATTACTCGTTGCCTGATGAGATTGAGAACTATACCCACCGTAGCGGCCGTACCGCACGTGCAGGTAAAACCGGTATCTCTATCGCCATCATTAACTCAAAAGAGTTAGGCAAAATTCGCCAAATTGAAAAGGTAATTGGTAAACGCTTTAATAAAGCCGAAATACCAAGCGGTTTTGATGTATGCGAAAAGCAACTGTTCGGCATGATACATAAAGTGCATAACGTAGAGGTAGACGAAACTCAGATTGAGCAGTACTTACCCCGCATTATGGACGAGTTTGCCGACCTGAGCAAAGAAGACCTGATCAAGCGTTTTGCTTCACTGGAGTTCAACACATTTTTAGATTATTATAAAAACGCGCCAGACCTGAACGTACAGGAAGACAGCCGCAGCCGCGAAGGTGGTGAGAAATTCCCTCGCACCGGAGCCCGTGCCGATTTTACCCGTTTGTTTATCAACCTGGGTTCGGTAGATGGCTTTAGCCGTGGCGATTTGCTGGGCTACTTCTGCAACCAAACCGGCATTAGTGGCCGTACCATTGGCAAAATTGATGTAAAGGGTGTTTACTCTTTCATCGAAGTAGCCAATGAAGACTCAGATCGCGCTTTCAACAGCTTTAAAGAAGCCGATTTTCATGGCCGCCAGGTGCGGATTGAAATTTCTGCTGATGGTGACCGTAACAATAGCCGTGGTGGTTCGTCTAACTATCGTAAGAGCGAAAGCCGCGACGGTGGTTTCAGAAGCAACAGCCGCCGCGATGGCCGCAGCAGCGAAAGAGGCAACTCTGGCGGTGGGTTCCGCGATTTCTCCGGCAAACGCCGTGAAGACCGCACCGAGCGCCGCAAGAAATATTAAGGATTTAGTTTTTTCTTCATAGCAGCTTCTGCTGCGGCAGAAGCTCCATTAGTTTTAGTTTTAGTTTAGTTAACAAAGCCTTTCCCTCATACGGAAGGGCTTTTGTTTTTAACGGGTAAACTCTACGGTGATAGAATCGGGGTAAAGCAGCTTCAGGTTATGGTCATCCAGTTGCTGGATTACAAATTTGGTATAAGGCTGGCTGCCTTCGTATGAAGTAAGAATGGTATCACCTTTCATGATATAATCTTCGGGCAGCGGCGAGCCGTTGTCCATGATAAATTCTTTACCGGTGATTTTAAGACGAGTCTCGCCATCTTTAGAACGCCACTCACCTTTCAGTTCTGATTTTTTGGCGTTAGATGAACAGGCAGATAAGCTAAGTAATGAGGTGCAGAAGAAAGATAAGAGTATAAAGTTTTTCATAGGCTGTATGGTATCAATAAATAAGCGCCTGCTTTAGGGCAGGCGCTTTATCATATTACATAGGTTTGCTTGTTCTTAAGCTGGCTTTGGCTACATATACACGGTGGCCTTTGCTGTTTACATAGTAATATTTTGATTTATCATTAATGTATACTGTTTGACCACCCGGGCCATAATGACCATCATATTTTTTATCAACTACTGCAGCAGCACCTTTTGATGCAGTATGGGCAGTGGCATGGCCAACTTTTTTACCGGCTTTGCCAATATCTTTCCCGGCATTTTTCAAATCTTGTCCTACGGTTTGTGCATTTACCTGCACAGCGGCAAATAATCCTGCGGCTAATAGCGCAGCTTTAACGAAATTTTTCATGGTATAAGAACAATTTAAGTGTTGTTAATAATAACGCTTAACTCAATTGTTCTGCCAAATGTTTCATTTCTGTTACAGGCGACCGTTTTTGGTATAAAATAGCGTAAACAGCGTTACAAATGGGCATAGGCACTTTGTAATTTTTATTCACCTGGTGTAGGCAATTTACTGCATAATAACCCTCAGCCACCATATTCATTTCCAACTGGGCCGAGGTTACGGTGTACCCCTTGCCTATCATGTTACCAAAGGTGCGGTTACGGCTAAATTGCGAATAGGCGGTTACCAACAAATCACCCAGGTAGGCAGACTCTTTAATATCCCGCTCAATGGGGTGCACGGCATCCACAAAGTTTTTTAGCTCATTAATGGCGTTTGAAATCAATACTGCCTGAAAATTATCGCCATAGCCTACCCCATGGCAAATACCGCTGGCTATAGCATAAATATTTTTCAATACAGCCGCATATTCGGTACCGTAAATATCATCAGATACGATGGTTTTAATATAACGGGTATTGAGCATGCCGGCAAAACGGGCAGCCAGCTCTTCATCTTGTGAGGCTACAGTAAGATATGATAGTTTTTCTAACGCCACCTCCTCAGCATGGCAAGGGCCGCTCAGTACCACCAAATCGGTAAGCGGAATGTGGTAGCGCTCATGCATAAATTCCCCGATGATCATGTTTTCATCGGGCACAATGCCTTTAATGGCCGAAATGATTTTTTTACCGGCCAGGTCATCAGGTGCAATATCCTTCAATGCATCTTTCAGAAAAGCGGCAGGTACATTGAGCAATATCATATCAGCCTCAGCTACCAACTGCCTTAAATCGGTGGAGATATGCTGAGCCGGTACTTTGATTTCAACCGAGCTTAGGTAGCTGGGGTTATGCCTGAACTTTTGCAAATGCTCCACGGCCTGTGCATTGCGCATCCACCACATCACCTCTTTAGGTGTGGTATTATCCGTTAGCATTTTTACATTGGCTGTGGCCCAGCTGCCCCCGCCTACCACCAGTATTTTATTGCTCATTAAGGGCAAAGATAGGTTAATAGAAGCAAGAGACAAGAATCAAGAGCCAAGACCAAAAATATTAAGCCATTATAAACACGTATCTAAAATTCTAAAATAACTAACTCTTGGTTCTTGACTCTTGTCTCTTGCTTCTATTCCTCTATCTTTACAAGCATGTACCTCATAAAAACGCCTTGGTGGTTAAAGCGCCTGTACCCGCAGCTGTTGTGGAACATGCCCCGCCATGAGCGTACGTTGTACATTACCTTTGATGATGGCCCTATCCCTGATGTAACCCCTTTTGTTTTAGCCACCCTGCGACAATATCAGGCCAAAGCCACCTTTTTTTGCATAGGCGATAATGTGCGCAAGCACCCTGATCTATACCAACAGGTAATAGCCGACGGCCATGCCATCGGTAACCATACCTTTAATCACCTTAAAGGTTGGGTAACTGAAGATGACGTATATATAGATAACTACCGCCAAGCCGATGAACTGTTAAACGCCCCACTATTCCGCCCGCCCTATGGCCGCATGAAGCGCAGCCAGATCAAGTTGTTGCAGCAAGCCCGGCCGGATATCAATATAGTGATGTGGGACGTATTGAGCGGTGATTTTGACATCAACCTCGACCCTGATAAATGCCTGCGCCATACGTTGAAGCATACCGAAAATGGTTCCATTATTGTATTTCATGATAGCTTGAAGGCATTTCCGAGGTTGAAATATGTGTTACCGAGGGTGCTGGAAGTATGGAAGGAAGAGGGATATGCCTTTAAGACGTTATAATAAAACCCAACTTGTCATTTCGACCGTAGGGAGAAATCTTCTTCTGTCGACAGGTCTACAACAGACTGGCATGTTGAAGAAGATTTCTCCCTACGGTCGAAATGACAACTCCTTATAATGTTCTCAACCTTTTCATGCCTACAGTGGCCTGCATTAGCGCAACATTGTTTGCGAATAGCTTCTGCTTCAATGCCTGCGGTTGGTGTTATCACCAACCGCTACTTGCAGTGCACAAACTTAGGTTATCTTTAACTGTATTCACCCGAATCATTCTATTCAAATAAGCTTGTTTGTATATGGCGGTTGATAATAACACCAACTACAGGCAGTAAAACATATCTAATACTGTTTCTATTATCATTGTTGAGTCAAGTTTAAATATTGCACCAAACATTTATTCAATTACATGTTTAAACATCTATATTAGCATTTAAATAAACTAAAACTACCATGTCAAAAATTCTGAATGTCATTTCCAGTCCGCGCGGCGCGGCATCCAACAGTATTAAACTGGCTAACGCGATTATCGACCGGCTGAAAGAAAAAGATCCCGGTGCCGCCGTGCATACCCGTGATTTAACCAAAGGGCCCTTTCCTCACCTGGAAGAAGCCCATTTAAATGCCTTCTTTACCCCGGCTGAGCAGCATACTGAAGAAAATAAAGCAGCTATCAAACATTCTAACGAAGCAATTCAGGAGATTATGGATGCTGATATCATAGTAATTGGTGCCCCTATGTACAATTTCACCATTTCATCTACCCTAAAAGCATGGATTGACCATATTTGCCGTGCAGGCATTACTTTCAAGTACACTGCTACCGGCCCGGTTGGTTTGGTTAGCGGTAAAAAAGCTTACGTGGCTGTAGCTACCGGCGGTGTGTATGCTGATGGTGCACAATCAGGTGACTTTCTGACTCCTTATATTAAATCTATACTGGCATTCATCGGTATTACTGATGTGACCTTTGTTACCGCTGAAGGTTTTGCCATGCCCGATTTACAATTAGGTGCTTTAGACAAAGCGATAGACAGCATTGCAATTTAAGGCGCTCTTAGCCATTAATATAAAAAAGGGAACCCGACATTGGGTTCCCTTTTCTGTTTTGATAACTGCTTAATTTCACCCTAACATTTCATTATTGCCATAGCAACCGATGGCTTGGCACTCGCACAGCAATACGCTCACCCCCGTGATGACGAAAGTTAAACGCAAAAATTACTGACACATTTGTGCCACTGCTGCGGGTGCTGCGCAGTGCTTCACCTGCTGCATCCGCTGCGCGCAGCACTTATGCAATAGTATCTTTCATATTTGCTTTATACCACTGATCTGCCATACTCCAAAAGCTAATACTACGGTTGCGGCTCTCCATACCTGCTACATTCGTTATCATCTTTTATTGTGGTTGTTACAATAGCACTTGAAGCAGCAACAATCTTATCTTTCAATACAAAAACTCAAATTAAGTAAAAGCGGTGTAACGTTGTGTGCTTTATTAACGTCATGGGTATAAACAACCTGAGTTCATATCATGAAACGTATTTTAATTGTTTGCCTGCTTGGCCTTGCCAGTTTTACCAGTTGTAAAAAAGAGAAGAAAAGTGCCATACAGCCACCCGACAATACTTCTATTCCGCAAAACACTTTTCACTGGCAGCTTTATACGCAAACCAACTCTCAGCTCAGCAATAACCAGGTAAACGCGATTGCCATAAGTAAAGCCGATGTTAAATGGATTGGCACAGCCAATGGCCTGGTACGCATTGAGGGTAACAACTGGACGATCTATAACGAGTATAATTCGCCGCTGCCATCTTCAGCCATACAAGCATTGGCCGTACAAAACAATGGCAATGTTTGGATTGGCACTAACAAAGGAGCGGTTAAATTTGACGGAATCAACTGGCAAACCTATACTCCCGAGAACAGCCTGTTACCCGATAAGGCAATAATGAGTATTGCACACGATGGCATTTATAACCGTACATGGTTAGGCACTGCCAAAGGCCTGGTTGAAATTAAAGAGGATAACAGCTGGCACCTGCATGATGAAACCGACGGAGAATTACCCCTATCCTTAGCCACAGACCATAATGGCGCGCTTTGGATGGGCTGCCATGATCATTTAAATTTCAGGGGAAAAATCAAGCGGTTTCAGTTCGACAAGTGGGCAACTTATCAATTAGACAAAATGGGGTTCGAATCCGCATTTCCGTATGCTATTGGTGTGGATAAGAACAATGCCATTGTAGCGGTACTCACCGGTACTGCCGTACAATCAGTTATTCGTTTAAACGATGGCACTTGGAATGAAGTTAACCGGCCGGAAAATTTGCACGGAATGCGATCGCTGGCGCTCGAAGGAGAAAAAATATGGGTAGGCGGCACTTCTCTTGCCTTATTGGGTGAAGTGCCCTCCGCCGCACTCCCTATTACAGGCACAGATGCAGGTATACTGGCGATGGCTGTTGACAGCAAAGGTAATAAGTGGATAGGCACAGCAGGCGGCGGCCTGGCTGTTTACCATGAATGATACAACGTGGGATATCTACAGCTATACATTTGCTGGCAAAAACTTCATCTATATCATCATAACACCTACTCATGCAAAACCTGGCAGTAGCAAAGCAGCCAGTTGCTGCCAGGTTTTTACTCGTTCCGGATGACCGGTTAACAAGGCAATCTCACTGTATACATCTGCCGGTGTTTTACCCTGTTCACGCAGATACTTAACAGAAGTTGCTCCGGCTGATTTTGAAAGCTTTATTCCATCAGCACCTAAAAGCAAGTCATGATGGTAAAACCTGATTTGCTGAAAAGCCTCCACTTTTAAGGCAGCAGCCAACTCCTGCTGTGCCAGAGTAGATGACCATAAATCCTGCCCCCGTACTATCAAATTTACGCCGAAGTGCAAATCATCTATTACCGAACTTAACTGGTAAGCCGGAAAGCCATCTTTTTTCCTTACCACAAAATACTGCATATCTGCCGGTAGCAAAGCTTGCATTGCACTATCCGGATAAGCAGGCACATTTAACAATTGACGGTCATCAGTCAACAGGCGCCAACTGGTATGAGGTGCATTTAGCGGAATATTTTGCTGGCAGCAGGTGCCGGGATAAATATCATTACCACTGTTGCTGCGTATTTGCGCCCTTGAACATGAGCAGGCAAACACTTTTCCCTCAGTTTGCAATTGGCGAAGCGCCCGCTCATATAAAGGCAGCCGGTGCCTTTGCGACCACTCGGCTTCAAACTCCTGTACACTGCGCGGCCCCACATGCCAGGGGATCTCTAAAAAATGCAGCGTGTCAAACACATCCTGCACGTACAAAGGGTTTACCCGCTCGCGGTCCATATCATCAATACGCAGCAGTATGCGGGCACCTGCCTGCTGGGCAACTGCTGCCGTTAACACAAATGACAACACATTGCCAATGTGGAGGTATCCGCTGGGTGTAGGCGCTATACGTGTGAGCATAGGTTGAGTGGTGAGTTAAACCAATTACAATTGTAAAATATTGTTTTTGAATTTTTACTTTTCAATTTTGGCTTTCAACCGCCTGCTAATTTAGAATATATCCAAATAACATTCGCGCAAACCTGCAAAGCCATTTATGTGTTAAATTTCGTACATTCGCGGCGTTGAGCATTTTTTGTGCTTTAACTTCCCGATTGTTCACTTTTTTACCTAAAAATCAATACAATGGCATTTGATTTAGATATGATTAAAAAGGTTTACGACCGCTATACCAGCCGCATTGAGGCTGCCCGTACAGCTACCGGTAAACCTTTAACCTTAACCGAAAAAATATTATACGCCCACTTATCTGAAGGAGATGCTCAAAAGGCTTTCCAACGCGGCGTTGACTATGTAGATTTTGCACCAGACCGTGTGGCTATGCAGGATGCAACTGCGCAAATGGCCCTGTTACAGTTTATGCAAGCCGGCCGCCCGCAGGTAGCTGTTCCTTCTACCGTACACTGCGATCACTTGATTCAGGCCAAAGTAGGGGCTTCTGAAGATTTGCATACCGCAATTGATATCAATAAAGAAGTTTACGATTTCCTTTCTTCAGTATCTGATAAATATGGTATTGGTTTCTGGAAACCAGGTGCAGGTATTATTCACCAGGTAGTGCTGGAAAATTACGCCTTTCCTGGCGGTATGATGATCGGTACCGACTCACACACGCCTAATGCGGGTGGCTTGGGTATGATTGCCATTGGTGTTGGTGGTGCTGATGCCTGCGACGTAATGGCCGGCCTGCCTTGGGAACTTAAATTCCCTAAACTGATTGGTGTTCACCTGACTGGTAAATTATCAGGCTGGACTTCAGCAAAAGATGTTATTTTGAAAGTAGCAGGTGTATTAACTGTAAAAGGTGGTACCGGCGCTATTGTTGAATATTTCGGCGAAGGTGCCCGTTCATTATCAGCTACCGGTAAAGGTACTATCTGTAACATGGGTGCCGAGATTGGCGCTACCACTTCTATCTTCGGGTATGATGAAAAAGCTGCTGCTTACCTGCGTGGCACAAAACGCGAAGACATTGCTGACTTAGCCGATGCCATCAAACACCATTTAACCGGTGATGATGAAGTATATGCTAGCCCTGAGCAGTACTTCGATCAGGTAATTGAAATTAACCTGAGCGAATTGGAACCACATGTAAACGGTCCGTTCACCCCCGATCTGGCATGGCCGATTTCTAAATTTGCTACCGCTGTTAAAGAAAACGGCTGGCCTGAGGCTTTGGAAGTAGGTTTGATTGGTTCTTGTACCAACTCTTCTTACGAGGACATTACCCGCGCGGCATCTTTAGCTAAACAAGCTATTGACAAAAATCTGAAAACCAAAGCTGAATATACGGTTACACCAGGTTCAGAACTGGTACGCTACACGGTAGAGCGCGATGGTTATTTAGATACCTTTGCTAAAATTGGCGGTGTGGTATTAGCTAATGCCTGCGGCCCATGTATTGGTCAATGGAGCCGTCATACCAATGACCCAACCCGCAAAAACTCAATCATCACTTCGTTTAACCGTAACTTTGCGAAACGTAATGATGGTAACCCGAATACACACGCTTTCGTGGCTTCACCAGAAATTGTAACAGCTTTTGCTATTGCAGGTGATTTAACCTTTAACCCATTAACCGACACTCTGACCAACGAAAACGGCGAACAGGTAAAACTGGACGAGCCTATGGGTATTGAATTACCAGTAAAAGGTTTTGCGGTTGAAGATGCCGGCTACCAGGCCCCTGCCGAAGATGGCAGCCAGGTAACCGTACAGGTAGATCCTAACTCTTCACGTTTGCAATTACTGGATCCGTTCCCGGCTTGGGAAGGTACTGATATTACCGGCTTACGCCTGTTAATTAAGGCCAAAGGTAAATGTACTACTGACCATATCTCTATGGCCGGCCCATGGTTGAAATTCCGCGGCCACCTGGATAACATCAGTAATAACATGCTGATTGGTGCCATCAATTACTTTAACCTGACTGCCGACAGCGTGAAAAACGAACTGACCGGCGAGTACGGCCCGGTACCTGCTACCCAGCGTGATTATAAAGCTCATGGCATTGGTACAGTTGTAGTGGGTGATGAAAACTATGGTGAAGGTTCATCTCGTGAGCACGCGGCCATGGAGCCACGTCACTTAGGCGTTCGTGCCATCCTGGTAAAATCATTTGCCCGTATTCACGAAACCAACCTGAAAAAACAAGGTATGCTGGCTATCACTTTTGATAACGCTGCAGACTATGACAAAGTTCAGGAAGATGATACCATTGATATTACCGGCTTAACTGAGTTTGCACCTGGCAAACAGTTAACCGTTGTGTTGCACCATAAAGATGGCAGCGAAGAGTCATTCGCGGTAAACCATACTTATAATGCACAGCAAATTGAGTGGTTTAAAGCCGGCGGTGCTTTAAATATCATCCGCAAACAACAAGTACAATAAGCTATATTTAGCTTTGCGATACAAAAGCCTCTCCATCCGGAGAGGCTTTTTTTGTTTATCCGTTTTCTGAGTTGTAAAAACACGAGTTTATGAACAACAACGCGCTCATTCACCACGTATAAAAGGTTATACTCATATCCCCGCTGAGTTCTCACCGCCAGTCATCAAACCATTATAACCAACTATTTAATTATTAACTCCATTATGAAAAGCACAATGAAATCATTGTACCTGTCAGCAGTGCTGATAGCTGCCACTGTGTTTTGTTCTTGTAAGAAGGACAACGTGGTAACCGCACCGGAAAGTGGCAACAACACCATCGTTGCACGGGCAATAGGCCGGAGCGGCCCCAAGAGCGTTTGCTATGTAGAAGTAAACAACAACGACCTGCGCAATGTGGGTAAATACACATTAACCTCAGGTGGGCAGCAATTATTTGATATTGCCATCATTTTTGCCGCCAATATCAACTATGATGTAACCAATAAAAAGGCAGTTTTATATTTTAACAGCAATGTGGCCAATGTACTTAACAATAAAGCTACATATATACAATCCTTACAAAGCAAGGGTATTAAGGTGCTGTTATCTGTATTAGGCAATCATCAGGGCGCTGGTATTTCTAATTTTCCATCGCAGGCCGCAGCGCAGGATTTTGCCCAGCAGCTAAGCGATGCGGTAACTACTTATGGCCTGGATGGTATTGATTTTGACGATGAATACGCTGATTACGGTAACAACGGCACCGGGCAGCCCAATTCAAGTTCGTTTGTATACCTGGTAACGGCCCTGCGCCAGTTAATGCCCAATAAAATTATCTCATTTTATTTTTACGGCCCCGCAGCATCCAGGTTATCTTATAATGGGGTAACGGTAGGCTCAAAAGTTGATTACAGCTGGAATGCTGTTTATGGTACGTATTCGGTTCCGAATGTGCCCGGCCTGGCCAAGTCCAACCTCGGACCGGCTGCAATAGATATTACAGCTACCAGTTCAAGTACTGCCAAAACGCTGGCTACACGTACCGTAAGTTATGGCTATGGTATTTATCTGTATTACAACCTGCCCAATACCGATCAGCACACTTACTTATCTAATATATCGCAATCATTATACGGCAGTGCAACCAGCTACACTCCATAATACAACCATTATTGAAATAAATTGATATCAGGACTGGACGATATAAAGCAAAAGGCATTTGAACATACAAATGCCTTTTGCTTTTTCTACTCATTGCAGTTTCTTTTTCACCCTTTTCAACACCAGCAAACTCTCCGCAGTTTTACTAAAGCCGCTAATGTTGTTCTGGTACAGGTTTACCAGTTTATCATAATATAAAATCACTACCGGTGCCTGTTGCATTACCAAATTATCCATTTGGTGGTAAAGCTGGTAACGCTGCCCGTTATCAGTGGTATGGTAAGCCTGTTCAAACAGTGCATCAAATTTAGGATTACTGTAACCCGTATAGTTAGGGCCAAACGGAATTTTGTTTTTGCTGTAAAACAGCGAGAGGTAGTTTTCGGCATCCGGATAATCGGCAATCCAGGAGCCACGGAAAAAGTTAACACCGTTTTTAGCAATCAACTCGCGCAGGCTTGCCCCCTGTACCACTTCTACCCGGGTGCGGATACCGGCCTGATTAAGCTCGCCTTGTACGTATTCAATCAAATCGCGGTAGGTAGTAGTGGTGCTCAGCAATATTTCGGGTAAGCCTTTACCATGCGGAAAACCGGCCTCGGCTAATAACTGCTGCGCCTTAGCCGGATTATAAGCGTAACCTTGCACAGCTTTTCGGTCAAAACCGGGCATGCCCTCGGGTACAAAGCCGGCATCGCCGGGGGTACCTATACTGTTACGCAGATATTTAATGAGTTTCTGCTTGTTAATAGCATAATTGATAGCCTGCCTGACTTTGAGCAACCGTAAAGGCGAATGTTTAACGATAGCCAGATTGGAATCCACCAGCATACCTATATACTCGGTGTTTAGGTATGGGCCTATAATAAGTTGAAACTTACCTTTATGCTTTTGGGTAATATGGCCACTCTTGGTGAGGATATCATCGCGGTAGCTGCCGTCTATGCTGTTAAAATAGTCGAGCTTACCTTTTATAAACTCCATAAAGGCAGTTTGCTTATCACTGATAAAGGTGGCACGTACTGCATCTAAATAAGGCAGTTGATGCCCCCCGGCATCTTTTTCCCAATAATGGTTGTTTTTGAGCAGCACCAGCACCTCCCCTTCCTTCCAGTATTTGAACCGAAAGGGGCCGGTACCTACAGGATGGCTCCGAAAGTCTTTTCCATAATGCGTAACAATCTCTTTAGGTACCACAGAGCAATATTGCGCCGTAAGCAAACTAAGCAATGGAGGAAAAGGCTGCTTGAGGTGGATTTGAAAAGTGCTGTCATTGAGGGCTTGAAAAGCTGCTTCGCCGCTTACCTTGTCACTAAAAATCCAGGAGCCGGAGCTGGCCACTTTAGGGTCAATCAGTCGGCCGAAGCTGTAGGCAAAATCACCGGCTGTAACTTTGCGGCCCTTACCCTGTGGAAACAACGGGTCATCATGAAAGCTAACATCCTGCCGCAGGTGAAAGGTATAAGTTAAACCATCGGCCGATATCAGCCAGCTTTTGGCAATGCAGGGTTGGGTGTGCAGACTATCATCAATTTGTACCAGGCCGTTGTACAGCTGATTATCTATCCAAAGGGCATTTTTATTACGGGCGAAGGCCGGATCCATGGAGGTAAGGCCTTCATCCATATTGAAATTAAATACGGCTTTGTCTTGATTGGTAACATCAGGCCGGCAGGCAGCTAACGTTCCTAACCACAACAATACAGCATATAACCGGCGCTTATTCATCAGATTAAACAGGGTAATTAATATCAACCATGATATCAACCGATATCCGTAATACCCGAAATCTTCCCGCCATCAAAAGTAAAAACCGAGGTACCGCTGAGTTGCAGTAAGTCACCTTGTTTAAGGCCATTGGGTAAATCAGCAGCTACTATGGCCTGGTAGTCTATAGTTACTTCGGTTTGGGCAGGTTCGTGCTTATAATCGGTTACGGTTTGCTGCCGCTGGTTGAAAAATGCAACAGCCTGTATAGCCTGTTGTTTAAACGCCTCCAGGCCCTGCAAATGCAGGTCGACCACACCACCGGTTATGTTTTTAAACTCCATACTGTTTTTCAGGCCCGCCATCATTCCTTCAATATCAAAATTATTGTAGGCGTCTATATAGGCCTGTATCAGTTGCTCGCGTTTATCGTATCCGGTCATGTTTTTCTGTGTGGTAAAAGTTCGAAAGTAACTATTTTCAATGAGTTCACTCTAATTTAAAATGTTTAACCAGCCTGGTCGTCTACCCTTTTAAAACAGATATATTTTGAACGCTGCTGTAATACCCCTTGATATTCAACACACACTGGTTGCCGCCGTTAAAAAGTATGGCAGCGGGTTGTTGCGCTTTATACGCAGCAGGGTAAAAACCGATGCGGATGCCGAAGATATATTGCAGGATGTTTGGTACCAGCTGAGCGCCGTAGTTAACGCCGCCCCCATTGAGCAAACCGGCGCCTGGCTGTACACGGTTGCCCGTAATAAAATCATCGACCGCTATAAAAAGAAACATGAGTTTTTGCTGGATGATTTAGCCGCTGCTGACGAAGATGAGGACGAGGATAGCCAGCAAATCAGCGCGCTGCTGCTTACCGAGGCTACTACGCCCGAAACGGAGTACCTGCGTAACTTGTTTTGGGAAGAACTATTTGCTGCGCTGGATGAACTGCCGCCCGAGCAGAAAGCGGCTTTTGTGGCGCAGGAACTGGAAGGCAAAAGCTTTAAAGACCTGGCCAAGCAAACCGGCGAACCAGTACAAACCTGGATAAGCCGAAAATACTATGCCGTAACCCACCTGCGCAGGCGATTAAAGCAGTTGTATGATGATTTGATGTACGATTAAACCAACCCACCATGAAAGAATTATTTTTTAAAAGACGTTTTGTATTGATGCCTTTTTTGGCCGCCGCCTTTCTGGCCTTGGTGAGTTTTGCCATAATGGAGTTATGGAACAACCTGATGCCCGACATTTTCCATTTAGGCACCATAACCTATTGGCAGGCACTGGGCCTATTCATATTGAGCAAGCTGTTGTTTGGCTTTGGTGGCCGCGGCCGGTTTGGCGGCTCTTGGGGCAAGGGCCGCATTCAGGAGCGCTTTGCCCAAATGAGCAATGAAGAGCGCGAAGCTTTTAAAGCCCGCATGAAAGGCCGCTGCGGCCCCGGATGGCGCAATTTTTACGACCCCGCCCCCCATGAGCAACCTATATCTTAACACCACAGTTTTATATTTAGCAGTTTAAAACTAACAAAGCCGGTTAGCCATCCATAGCTAACCGGCTTGTTTCGTTTAATGACTTAGATCATTGAATCTTGGCATTGGCATCACTATATAAGATGCGTTTAGGTCTACAGAACTTTTGGTATTTACACCGCCGTTTTAATTACTCCACCATCAACACGAACAGCAGCGCCGTTAGTAGCGGCTGCCAGCGGACTAGATAAATACGTAACGGTATTGGCCACTTCTTCAGGTGTGATGAAACGTTGCAAGAGGGAGGTTGGCCGAATGGAGATGAAAAAGTCATCTTCTACATCTTTTACACTTTTCTGCTGGTTTTGTGCCAAAGCATCAATAAAACCACCCACACCTTCAGACATAGTTGGGCCGGGCAATACCGTATTTACAGTAACGTTAGTTCCCTTGGTTAACTCGGCCAGTCCACGGGCTACACCTAATTGCGCTGTTTTACTTACCCCATAATGAATCATTTCTGCAGGTATTTGCAAAGCGGATTCACTTGAGATAAAAATGATACGCCCCCAGTTTCTTTTCAGCATCCCATCAAAATAAGCACGCGAAAGCCGGATACCACTCATTATGTTTACTTCAAAGAAACGGAGCCAGTCCTGATCTGATATATCAGCAAATTCTTTAGGCTCAAATATGGCCACGTTGTTAATTAAAATATCTACTTCAGCTACTTCATTAATCAACGCAGCAATCTGGTCTGCCTTTGCAAAGTCGGCTATTACACCATAAACTTCATTATTACCAGTGCTGGTTTTTATCTGATTAACGGCCTGATCTACCCGTTCCTGAGTGCGGCCGTTTACCCACACCTGTGCGCCTTCAGCAGCCAGCCTTTGTGCTGTAGCATAACCAATACCCGCTGTTGAGCCGGTAACCAAAGCCCGTTTTCCTTTTAACTGCAAATCCATAGTTATCAACTTAATTTGTTCAGCTGAAACAACAGGTTAGCAATAGGTTTTGTGTGCATTTGAAAGCCATATGGAAGTAAGATTGAAATTTGCGCTTATTTCCCTTTAATTTTCGTCCGGTGCTTCATACCGAATTCAACCAGCGCATCAATAACCGGTTTAATTTCAACAGCATGCGTAGTTAAGGCATAAGATACAGTTACAGGTTTGGTGTTATTTACGGTACGGGTAATAAACATGTTTTCTTCCAAATCCTGTAATTCTTTTGACAGCACTTTCGGTGTTATACCCAACGTCGTTTCCTGTAAATCCTTAAAGCGCATCGTTCCATAATTATACAGTCCTAACAGGATGCAGAACTTCCATTTGCCACTTACCAACTCTATAGCATCTTTTAATGCCAATATCTTTTCATGAGAGAGTTGAGCATCCTCTTTATTACAATTCAAATAATCCATAATAAATAGTTACTTTCCAAAAGGTAACGAATAGCAAATGTAAATTAACTTACCAATATTTTTGATCTGTATTTAAAATTAACCGATATGAAAAAGACAATTTTTATTACAGGCACTTCATCAGGCATTGGCAAAGCAACCGCTAAACTATTTGCCAATAAAGGTTGGCAAGTTATTGCCACCATGCGTAAACCTGAACTTGAAACAGAACTAAACCAACTTGAAGGCATAACGCTGTTACCGTTGGACGTTACCGATTTAAAGCAGATTGAAGAAATAACTAAAAAAGTATTAGCATCAGGTGATATCGACATTGTGCTAAACAATGCGGGCTATGCACTAATTGGCCCATTAGAGGCTTCTACCGATGAGCAACTGGTGCAGCAGATGGAAACTAATTTTTTGGGAACTGTGCGTGTTACCCAGGCATTTATTCCTTACTTCAGGGCAAAAAAATCAGGCCTTTTTATCAACACCACTTCTTCGGCTGGTTTAATAGGATTTCCGGTAAGCTCGATGTATGATGCCAGCAAATGGGCGTTAGAAGGTTGGGCCGAAAGTTTATATTATGAATTAGATGAATTTGGCATTAGCATCAAAAATATTGAGCCGGGACTTGTGGCTACCGAAATAGGCGCAAAATCACCTATTACCTCACATCCGGCTTATGAAGAATTATCATCCAGTTTTTTTGCATTGATCAGTAACACATCAACCAAGGTATCTACTTCTGAAGAAATTGCAGAGGTAATATATGAAGCAGCGACCGATGGCAAAGATCAATTACGCTATGTATGCGGTGCCGATGCTATAGAGTGGTATGCAAGACGCCTTGAAGTAGGCAATGAAGCTTTCAGGAAAGAAGTAAAGCAGATGCTGAAGAAGTAAACGAAGTGATGATTAAGAGTTGCCTGATTAATTATAGGCAGCTCTTAATAGGTTAATGCGATTAGAAAGCAAAAAAAATTAAGTAAAAAAGGGGCCTATAAGCCCCAATCTATTGTTATATCCTCAAAGGATGCCGATATTGATTTTCAATTCGGTCGTAAGTGATTTATTTGCCTAACCCAAATTCAAATGACCACTTATCGTCTGCATATTTTACATTAAACTTTATAAAAGGTAAAATAGCAACTAATATGGCTAATGTCATATTAATTTCGTTTTATAATTAGAACCACAGTAAGTAGTTCCTGAGTCTTTGCATACTAAGAAGCAAAGAAAAAATTTATAATGCAAATATCCGGGTAAAAGTCCCCTTTGTCAAGCTTAGACAATTAATTTTTATTTGAATTTAAATTTTACGCTTGTTTGCAGCGCCAATCTATGTTCTGCACTTGCATTTATAACATTGAAGATATATTTTAACTTTACACTTCTAAACTATGTCAGACCAGTACTGTGTACACAACCATGAAGCCGTTTACTTTGTTACATCTACAAATATTAACGAAATAGACCTATTTGGCCACTCCGCTTACAAAGACATAGTTACTGAAAGCCTACAATATCACTATGGACATAAAAAATTGTAATTGCATTTTGGTGGTAATAATTATCATTTGCTTTTATTAGTCGCAGCTAAGGATGGAGATCATCTACCAAATATTATTCACAATTTTCAGAAGCATACAAGTAAATAACTAATTAACTTAGACAAGTGCCTCAAAAACCGCCGCATTGGGATATTAAATCGCTTTGCTTTTCATATCAAGTTCAAAAGCCGAATTGAAGAATATAAAGTTTGGTATAGCAGTTACAATGTGAGAGAATATTTAACGTCCGGAATGATGCGGTAAAAATTAAGAAGGCATTGTAAACCCCGGATAGAGCTAAGTAGCTCATTATAAAGGAGCGTAAGTAAAGAGGTGTATTTAAAGCTTTGATTTTTAAGTTATATGCATACAAAATTCGATCTGTTCACAACCTTAGAAAGTCCTAAATATATAGTAACATCATTTGCTAATGGTGAGCTAACATTTATATTTTTATTTAAAAACAGAGGTGAAGCAGTACAAGCAAGTAAAATCTTTGGACATGTTCTAAAAATGGATGTAAATGTAAACGAAACCATACCAGAATATTATATCTCAATAAAATTTAATGACAATTCAAAAGGGAGCTTTAAAGTGTTAAACGAACAAAAAAATTATAAAGCGATGTCTTTATTAGTTGAAGCAGAGATAAAAATATATTCAATAGGATACTATATTTTAACTGGAATACCCAGTTTATTAGTACCTAACTATCACCCTCTAATACTTTCTGTGTTTAACGATTGTTAGAATGTTATTTACGCTTGCGCTCGTTTGTAACGAGCGCTTAACTCTGTCCGGCGTTTGCAACGCCCTTCTACGCCCTACTCAAAATCCATTTCTACGTCCGGCTCCCAAAACAAGGTTTTAAAGTTTTGTATTTTATCCCCAATAACGGTAACCCCTTCTTCGGCCAGTAGCTGCGCCCGTGTTTCAATACCCGAAGTTCCGCCGGTGAGTTGCCCCTGGCTGCTCACTACCCGCCAGTAAGGTACCGGCGGCTTCAAACCATGAATGAGCCCCATAGCATAACCCACTTTGCGCGACCAGTTACCCCGGCCTAAAAATTTGGCAATGGCACCATAGGAGGTAACACGACCTGTAGGAATAAGGCGAACTACTTCAAATACATGGTTATTGAAATTGGGATCGGTGGGCATGGTGGTTATTTTCTTAACACGTCATTGCGAGAAACCAAGCAATATATCTGCACCTTGTTAGTTAGGTGTATAGAGATTGCTTCGTTCCTCGCAATGACGTCGTATTGGGTGATTTTAGTTATTTATTCACTTACCCAGCCGTTCTTTTAAAAACTGGCCGGTATAACTTTTCTTCACTTTAATTAAATCTTCGGGAACGCCTTCAAACACTAGGTTGCCGCCTTTGTCGCCACCTTCGGGGCCAATGTCAATCACCCAGTCGGCACTTTTAATCACGTCCATATTGTGCTCAATTACCACAATGGTATTGCCTTGTTCCAGCAGGGCGTCAAAAGATTTTAGCAGCTTTTTGATATCGGCAAAATGCAACCCGGTGGTAGGCTCGTCAAAAATGAACAGCGTTTTGTTGGCATTGTTACCTTTCACCAAAAAGGAAGCCAGCTTAATACGCTGCGCTTCGCCGCCCGACAGTGTGTTAGACGACTGGCCTAATTGCACATACCCCAAACCTACTTCTTGCAGGGGCCTGATGCGGTTGGCTATTTTAGGGTCGTTCACAAAAAACTCCAGCGCTTCGTCAATGGTCATCCCTAAAATATCAGCTACGTTTTTATCCTGATAGGTGACATCCAGAATATGCTGTTTGAAACGTTTACCGTTACAGGCTTCGCAAGGCAAAAAGATATCGGCCATAAACTGCATCTCAATCTTTACCTCACCTTCACCCTGGCAAACATCGCAGCGGCCACCTTCTACGTTGAAAGAGAAAGCTGAAGGTTTCAAACCACCTGCTTTGGCAGCGGGTTGTGCGGCAAACAGGTTGCGTACTTCATCCCAGGCCTTTACGTAGGTAACCGGGTTAGAGCGCGACGAACGGCCGATAGGATTTTGGTCTACCATCTCCACCTGCTCTACTTTAGCCATATCACCTTCAATGGCGTCATACTGCCCGGTAATTTCTCCTGAATAATTGCCTAAAGCTTTTTGCAACGCAGGCTGCAGGATACGCTTTACCAAACTAGTTTTACCCGAACCAGACACGCCGGTAACTACAGTAAATACCCCCAGCGGAAATTTAACATCAATGTTTTTTAGGTTATTCTCACGGGCGCCTTTAATCAGCACGTAATCGTTCCATTTGCGGTGCTGGGTGGGTACAGCAATTTCTTCCTTTCCGCTCAGGTAACGGCCGGTCAGGCTGTTATCATCGTTGATAATCTCGTTATACGTACCGGCGAAGATTAACTCGCCGCCATGCGTACCGGCTTCGGGGCCAATGTCAATCAGGTGATCAGCGGCCTGCATAATTTCTTCTTCGTGTTCGACCACCAATACGGTATTGCCTACATCACGCAATGATTTCAATACGGTAATCAAACGCTGGGTATCGCGCGGGTGCAAGCCAATGCTGGGTTCATCCAACACATATACCGAACCTACTAAACTGCTGCCCAATGAGGTAGCCAGGTTAATGCGTTGTGACTCGCCGCCTGATAAGGTATTGGATAACCGATTCAGGGTTAAATAGCCCAAGCCTACATCATTTAAAAAATTCAATCGATTGGCAATTTCCATCAGCAGGCGGCGGGCAATCTTTTCATCGTGCGCATCCAGCTCCAGGGTTTTAAAGAATTGATACGCCTGATCTAACGGCATCAATACAATATCGGTAATAGATTTATCCTGTATTTTCACATAGGTAGCATCAGGCCGCAAACGACTTCCCCGGCACTCGGGGCAGGTGGTTTTGCCACGGTAGCGCGACAGGATAACCCGGTATTGTATTTTATACGTTTGCTCTTCTACTTCTTTAAAAAAGGCATCAATGCCACGAAAGTATTTATTACCTGTCCATAGCACCTTTTTGTCCTTCTCACTTAGCTGACTGTAAGGTTTATGGATGGGAAAATTAAATTTATCGCTCTGGCGGACGAGCTGCTGGTTCCACTCGCTCATCTTTTCGCCACGCCAGGGGGCAATGGCATTGTCATATACTGATTTACTTTTATCAGGTATCACCAAGTCCTCATCAATACCGATGATCTTGCCGTAACCCTCGCAGCGCGGACAAGCCCCGTAAGGGTTGTTAAAGCTGAAAAAGTTAGGCGTAGGTTCTTCAAAACGAATACCGTCCAGCTCAAATCGGTCGCAAAAGAAAGCTTCAGTTTCTTCTTCCGCTTCGGGTAAAGTATAGCGCACAAAACAATCGCCTCGGCCTTCAAAAAAAGCGGTCTGGGCCGAGTCGGCTACGCGGCTCAGCGTTTCCTCTTCTTCGTTTTTGGTGATACGGTCTATTACAATGCGCACGGTATCGGTAGCTGCTAAGGTTTCATTGCCGATGTTTTCATTTTCCAGCAAAGCCTCAATGCGCGAAACGGCCTGGTTGTATTCTACCCGTACAAAGCCTTTTTGCAACAATACAGCCAGCTCTTCTTTCAGGCTGCGGTTATTGTGCGGATGCAGGGGGCAAAGTACGGTTACCTGCGTATCATCCGGCAGATTCTGCACAAAGTTCACCACATCGGTTACTGTATCGCGTTTTACCTGCTTGCCCGATACCGGCGAAATGGTTTTGCCAATACGTGAGAACAGCAGCTTAAGGTAATCATATATCTCAGTGGAGGTACCCACGGTAGAACGCGGGTTGGAAGTAATTACTTTTTGCTCAATGGCAATAGCGGGTGCAATACCGCGGATATAATCTACATCGGGCTTATTCATCCGCCCCAAAAATTGGCGGGCATAAGAAGATAAGCTTTCTACGTAGCGGCGCTGCCCTTCGGCATAGAGCGTGTCAAAAGCCAGGGATGATTTACCCGAGCCCGACATGCCTGTAACCACCACCAGCTTATTCTTAGGGATGGCCACATCAACGTTTTTAAGGTTATGCACCCTTGCACCTTTTATAATGATATTTTTTTGAGGATCTTGCTCTGCTTGATTCGTCATGCTAATGTTCATGGCGCATAGTTCAGGGTTCATAGCCAAATTTTATCTTACGAACTATACGCCATAAGCTATGAACCGAGCGGCAAATTTCCTAAAATATTTAGCAACTTGCAAATGTCCGCATTGCCTGTTGCCCAGGCAGATAACAACCCGGGCGAAGGTAAGTTTATATAATCACAGTTGGCTTCGATATTAATGATCAGGCTTTACAGGAATCACTTATAACAGGCTGGAAGACTGTTATTTAACTACAACCTATATAATTTTGATTAAAAGCGAAATGACAATACGATGGCTGGATATTTTTTCTATACTGTTAATCTATTTCGCTATATAATCATCTAACTTATTGTTAACTGACATAAAAGCGACAGATTATTTTTTCAAATATTTGTTTTGAAAAATATTTTTTACTTTATTTGATATACCGTTAATTTAAAACTAAAAGGAGAACCCCTTATTGATTAGAACTTTACTTTAAAACGTTTATTGTTCCAGTAATTATTATATTTTAAAGTAGTTCTATGGATTTTCAATTGAAAAGTGATCAGGATTTAATCCATCAATACATTGGCGGCGATGAGGGAGGATTGGTTGAACTCATCCGGCGCTATCAGTCAAAAATTTATACATCCATTTATTTGCTGGTAAAAGACCAGGATTTAGCCGAAGATATTTTTCAGGATACCTTTATTAAGGTCATCAATACCCTGAAAGCCGGCAAATATAATGAAGAGGGTAAGTTTTTACCTTGGGTGAGCCGTATTGCCCATAACTTGGTAATTGACCACTTCCGCAGGGAGAAACGCACGCCGTTAATTAATGGTGGTGATGATTTCGATATCTTCGAGGTATTAGGCAACTATGATGAAAGCACTGAAGACCGCATGGTGCGCGAGCAAACCCACCGCGATTTGAAGGCGCTGATTCACCTGCTGCCTGCCGAACAAAAGGAAGTATTAATTATGCGCCACTTTGGCAATATGAGTTTTAAGGAGATTGCCGATGTTACTGAAGTAAGCATTAATACTGCCCTGGGCCGTATGCGCTATGCCTTAAACAACCTGCGTAAAATGATGCAGGTAAAAGAGATGAGCTTAAAGAATTAGTACCTGATTTTTCTTTTAATATTTTTTTCAAAAAAAGAAAATATTTATTTCCCTGCTGCGTTTATGAGTAAACAATTATTCAAAAAAGCTTATGGGTGAAACTTCTACTACTACTTTAAAAGCCATCACTAACATAGCCGACGTGAAAGGATTAGACACTATTGAAAGCCTGAATGCAGACGAAACTGTATTCTACTATGCGCTCAGAACTGAGCTTGACCGCTTGCAAAAGCAGCCCAAAACGCAAACAGTGGATCGTATCCTGAAGTACTCGAAGAGCTTACGTTAACGATATAATAAGAGCCCTGCGTTTGCAGGGCTCTTATTATATTTGCCCCATGCTAAAAAAGGAACGTTACCGCCTGTTTGTTGAATATTTTTCGCAGCACCAGCCCAACGCTGTTACCGAACTCAATTACAGCAATCCTTATGAACTGCTGGTAGCCGTTATTCTATCGGCCCAGTGTACCGATAAACGCATTAACCAGATTACCCCTGCCCTGTTTGAACGCTACCCCGATGTACAGGCACTGGCGCAGGCTACCTCTGATGAAATATTCGCTTACATTCGCAGTGTAAGCTACCCCAACAATAAAGCCAAGCACCTGGCCGGCATGGCCCGTATGCTGTTGAATGATTTTAACGGCGAGGTGCCCTCCGATATTAATGAACTGCAAAAATTGCCCGGCGTAGGCCGCAAAACCGCCAATGTAATTGCTTCGGTGGTGTATGATGCACCGGCTATCGCCGTAGACACCCATGTGTTCCGGGTAGCCAATCGCATTGGCCTCACCACCAAAGCCCGTACCCCGCTGGCTGTTGAGCAGCAGCTAACAGAGCATCTGCCCAAAAACACACTGGGTATGGCGCACCACTGGCTTATTCTGCATGGCCGTTATATCTGTGTGGCGCGCAACCCCAAATGTAGTATTTGCCCCCTTACCTACTTTTGTAAATACTACGCCACCATT
The DNA here is from genome assembly GCF_054783355.1 of Mucilaginibacter koreensis. Classification (NCBI taxonomy): domain Bacteria; kingdom Pseudomonadati; phylum Bacteroidota; class Sphingobacteriia; order Sphingobacteriales; family Sphingobacteriaceae; genus Mucilaginibacter; species Mucilaginibacter koreensis. Next base: position 2,182,109 of record NZ_BAAGQS010000001.1, read on the forward strand.
ACTTCTGATACTTACTTGCTAAAACAGGAAGCTTTAAAAGCAAAGAAGGCCGAAGCAGCTCGGAAAAAGAAGCAGCTGGATGCAATTGCCAAAGAGCTGAAAAGGCGGAGTATATCTTCAGAAGAAGCTTATTAACTTAAATGTCTACTAATTTTTTGGTGTCAACATTTGTTAAAAGTTGTTAAAACCATTGACTAATTACGAAAGTATCGTAGATTTACGAATAATTCGTAACAGGTCAGGTTTATCCTGAGTCTATACTTAAACTTTTAACCATGCAACTTAAACATTTCCTCTTATCAGCCTTGCTATTACCAGCAGCATTATTTACCCAAGCACAAACACCCGATACGGCCAGGCTGGTGGTTCATTACCAGTTTACCCACATCAGAGATACCACTGACAAAGAGCACCCCTACACCGAAAATATGATGCTGCTGGCCGGCAACCGGGCCAGCGTTTATAAAAGCTACGACCGTATCAAGCGCATGGCGCAGGTACAGGCCGATGTGAGCAACCAGATTAAAAACAGTGCAGGCGGCGCAGGTGGGCCGCAAAACTTCACTATCCGCAGCAGCGGTCCGGTGGGTTCCCGTGCTGAATACTTTTATTTCTTTCCTGAGCGCAAATCTTACCGCCGCGAGCAAATCATCAACAACTATATCATAGAGCAGCCCTTTGAAACACCTCAATGGAAAATCAGCGCCGATACCCTGACCATTGGCGGCCTGCATTGCCAAAAGGCCACTACCCATTTTAAGGGGCGTGATTATTTGGCTTGGTTCTGTACCGACTTGCCTTTTCATACCGGCCCTTGGAAACTGGTGGGCTTACCGGGCCTGGTGGTACAGGCGGCCAGCACTAAAGGCGATGTGGTGTTTAAGTTTGATGGCATAGAAGAAGCCTCGAAACTGGTTGCCAGTCAGCCCAAACCGCCTGCTGCACCAGGAGGGCAAACGCGGATGATTATGATTGGCGGCCTGGATGATAAACAGCCAGCCGATGTTATTGCCCTGCCCGAAAACGGACTCAAAGTAACCGAGAAGGATTTTACCCGGTTAATGGAGATGCGAGACAAAGACCCACAGGGCTTTTTACAGGCGCAAATGGCCGGAGCAGGCATTACACCACCATCTGGCGGTGGGCAAATGTCGTTTAAAATACAAGCGCCGCCTGCCGGCATCAAAAAGCCGGTAATTAATAATCCTTTAGAATTGACTAACGGTAAATAACACCCCTAAACCTTATCACTTTTACATGAAAGCACTTTTCATCGCTTTCCTGCTGGGCTGTGCGTTGTTGTGGAGCAGCTATGCACATGCCCAAACCCTTAGGGGTACTGTAACCGACAGCCTGGGCAAACCGGTATCTTATGCTACCATTAACTTAAAAGGTAGCGGTAATCTTGTATTAGGGTATACCAACACAGACAATAAAGGTATTTACCAATTACCTGTCCCGCCTGATGCAGACCAAAAGAACTTGTATCTGGAAGCCAGTTACCTGGGGTATAAAAAGCAAAGCAAGCAGGTTAACAATGTGTCGGCACTTTACAATTTCAGGCTATCACCAGCCAGCCGGGAGTTAAATACGGTAATCGTTAAAGACAACCGCCCTCGCCTGCGGGTAAATGGCGATACACTGAGCTACAAAGTATCAGAATTTAGCACCCCGCAGGATAGAGTTATAGGTGATGTGATTAAGAAGCTGCCGGGCATAGAGATGGATGCCAATGGTAAAATCAAATACAATGGCAAAGCCATCTCTAACCTGTATATCGGCGGCGATAACCTGTTGGATGACAAATACAATATTGCCACCAGCACCATCCCCAGCGATGCGGTGGACAAAGTACAGGTAATGGAAAACCATCAGCCCATAAAAATGCTGAAGGATAAAGTAGTGAGTGATGATGTAGCCTTGAACATCAAATTAAAAGATGAAGCCAAAATACAACTGGTAGGCCAGGCTACTTTAGGCGCCGGCCTGCCCAAAAAGTATGATGAAAACATCAATGCCATGATGTTTAAAGACAAGTACAAAGCCATCAATTACTTTAAGGGCAATAATACCGGCTTTGATGTGGCTAACGATTTAATTTCGCACAATATCAACGATTATCTGAACCGGCTGGATAATAATAAACCGAGCACACTGCTTTCGCTGGGTGCGGCAGGTAACCCCGATTTGCCGGTTAACCGTTATCTGTTTAACCAATCGGCCCTGTTCAATTTCAATAACCTGTTTAATGTAAAAAAGGATGTGCAATTGCGGGCTAATATTTCTTACCTGCACGATGTGCAACGCCAGCAGTACTCAAAATTTACGCAAACTTACCTACCCGATGATACCATTACCTATACCGAAACCCAGCGTAATAAACGCCGCCCCGATCTGATACATGCGCAGTTGAATGTGAACATTAATAAAGAAAAATATTACCTCAACAATGCTTTCATCGGCGATATCAATTACAACACAGCCTATTCTGCCCTAAACACCAACGGCAACCAGGTTAACCAAAAGCTCATACAAAACAGCTTCGATTTTTCGAATGAATTTAACTACCTGAATACATTTAAGTCAGGTAAAATCATCAACTATTATTCTTACATTAATCATGTAAGCCAACCCGAGAACCGGATAATTGAGCCGGGATTGAATGCAAATATATTTAACGGCGGAGTGCCATATAACGAACTCTTGCAGCGGGCTAATGTACCTACCTGGTTTACCAACAACTACGTGGGTTTAAAACTGCCGGGCAATAAATTGACACAGCAATACAAGCTGGGCTTCAATATGCAATCTCAACAGTTAACTTCCTCTTTGTATACTATACAAACCAACGGCAACACTAAACCGGCCTTAGATAGCGCCATGAACGACCTGAACTGGCAACGCAGGAAATTTTATGCCGAAGCAGGATTTGACATACCCGGCAACAAATTAAAAATGAGCTTTAATGTGCCGGTTACCCTGCAACAAATTGCTTATGATGAAGAGTTATACCAACTGCATGAATCATTAACACGCTTGTATGTAAATCCGCAGCTATCATTAAAATATCAAACCAGCGCCGAAAATTACCTGAGCTTCAGTTACGCTTACCGCAATAACATAGGCGATATCAGTAACGTTTACCGGGGTTATATCTTAACTAACTACCGTACGCTTTATGCCAATAACGCTGGCATCACCGAACGTAAATCACAAAGTGCTAACCTGGGTTTCAACTATCGTAAGGCCATCCAAATGTTTTTCTTCGGCGTGAATGTAGGCTACACGCACAGCGAAGCCAACAATATCACTTACAGCAATATTACCCCAAACTTTCAGCAACGTATTGTATTGCCCTACCAGAACGCAACTGATAGCTGGACCGCTATGGGCAGCGTAAGTAAATATGCGTTTGATTTGCGCAGCACCTTTAGTGCAGGAGCGCTGTGGCAAGCCAACCGCTCCAACCAGATTGTGAATCGTATTTTGCTGCCTTACCAAACCTATATAACCAGTATAAATGCCGGCGTAGAATCAAAAATAAGCAACCGCATCAATTTTAGTTATAAGGCTTACCTTACCCGTACCGGCAGCCGTTCGTCGGTTGCTACCAGCACGGCATTTTATCAATTGCAACACCAGGCATCTATTAATTATAACCCGACAGATAACCTGCTGTTCAAGCTTTCGGGCGATAACTATTTTACCCATCAGCCGCAGATGAATAATTTGAATTATGCTTTCGCCGATTTCTCTGCCCGCTATAAATTCAACACAAGCAAGATTGATGTGGAGCTGAACGCTTTAAATATCCTAAACACCAAAACTTACAGCAACGCATATTTAACCGCCAATACATTTACCTCAAGCGTATACCAGTTGCCGGGGCGAATGTTGGTAGCTAAAATATCATTCAACTATTAACCGGTAATAACTTTCAAATGTTAAGGTGTGTTAAATAACTAATCTGAAACCACTTAACTTGTAATTTAGACAAGCAGCAGACAAATACTTACCCAGCTGCTGTACCAATTGCATGAAATCATTTTATTGCCTGTTGCTCATGTGCTGGTGTAGCCCATTATGGGCGCAAACCCTGCACGGAAAACTGATCGACCCGTTAACCCATATGCCTATAGCTAACGCCGGCTTAAGCAGTGCCAACACCAAAACGTTTAGTGATGTAAACGGGCGGTTTACTCTATATCAAATAAAACCGGGTGATACTGTTAATATCACGCATCCTAATTATCAACCTTACTATTATACCGTAAAAAGCAAATCATTTAAAGACACCTTAGTACTTTACCTAACCTCCTACTCCATGATACTGCGCCCGGTGATCATCAATGGGAAGCGCGACTTTAAAAAAGATTCTGTGCGTAACCGTAAGGAGTTTGCATCGGTATTTAATTACAAGGCCCCTACTATTAAAGATGCCTTTATTACCCGATCGCCTTATGCTTATAAGCCACCTAACTATATTGATGCGCCTAACAATACCACCTCATTAGTGAGTGTTAACCTGCTTTCGGTTGTCAGTTTGCTGGGTAAGCACAAAGCGCCCAAATCCCGCCTGCAAAAAAACCTCATCAGAGATGAGCAGGTAGCCGCCGTTGACCAATCGTTCAGCCGCTCAAGAGTAAGCGCCATTACAGGTTTAAAAGGAGATTCTTTGCAGTTGTTTATGGAAAAGTACCGGCCTTCGTTAGGGCAGGTACACCAAATGAACGATTATGAATTAATGTTGTACATCAAAAACTCTTATACCGATTTCACCGGTTCCCGCAAATAAGAACCTGTAGGCCGCATTATTTTTAACGTGATTTTATAAAAACGCACTTTCCTTATGGTTATAATATCATGCTATTGTAAAGGCAGAAACATGCCGTATAAGTATCTGTTTATCAATACCATTATTTCATGAAATAAGCCTTGCATTACTGTTAACTAACAACAATTATTTGTATATTTATATTATAAATCAATAAGAACTTAAGGCTGATTTTACTGTTCATCATTATTATAAATTTGATTTACACCGGCAATTTCAGGCACTTATTTTTTACTAATTAATTTAGCAAATCAATTAAATTCAGTATATTTGTTATACAAATAAACAAGATGAGTAACGCAAACGCAGATAAACTAAAAGCCCTTCAGCTTACCTTAGATAAGCTGGAAAAATCGTACGGTAAAGGAACCATTATGAAATTAGGCGAGAGTGCAATTGAGCCTATTGAAGTGATCCCTACCGGTTCGTTAACGCTCGACCTTGCCCTTGGTGTAGGTGGTTTACCTAAAGGCCGTGTAATTGAAATTTACGGTCCGGAGTCGTCAGGTAAAACTACCCTGGCTATCCATGCCATTGCCGAAGCACAAAAGAAAGGCGGCATTGCAGCCTTTATTGATGCAGAGCACGCTTTTGACAGATTTTATGCACAAAAATTAGGCGTAGACGTAGAGAACCTGTTAATCTCTCAGCCCGATCACGGTGAGCAGGCGCTTGAAATTGCCGACAACCTGATCCGCTCAGGCGCTATTGATATTTTGGTAATTGACTCGGTAGCTGCCTTGGTACCTAAAGGTGAGATTGAAGGCGAAATGGGTGACAGCAAAATGGGTTTACAAGCCCGCTTAATGTCACAAGCCTTACGTAAGCTTACCGGTACCATTAACAAAACAGGCTGCTGCTGTATCTTTATTAACCAGCTGCGCGAAAAGATTGGTGTAATGTTCGGTAACCCTGAAACTACCACCGGTGGTAACGCCCTGAAATTCTATGCTTCAGTACGTTTGGATGTACGCCGTATATCACAAATTAAAGATACCGACGAAGTATCAGGTAACCGTGTGAAGGTAAAGGTGGTGAAAAATAAAGTAGCGCCTCCGTTCCGCCTGGCTGAGTTTGATATCATGTTTGGTGAAGGTATTTCTAAAGCCGGTGAGATCATTGACCTGGGTGTAGAGCACAACATCATTAAAAAATCAGGTTCATGGTTCAGCTATGGCGAAACCCGCCTGGGCCAGGGCCGCGATGCGGTTAAGCAACTGGTGCATGATAACCCTGAGTTAGCCGAAGAACTGGAAAACAAAATTAAGGAAGCTGTAAATGGCGACCTTGCCGAAGCATAAGCTAGATTAACTATCAGCTTTTATAAAAAAGGCCCTTTAGCATTTGCTGAAGGGCCTTTTTTATTAAGATATACACAAGTGAACCGGTAACAACAGTTAAATAATTCTGTAACCTTTATTTAATTATTGCGTACAATAACATCCGAATCAACGAAGTCGAGAGCTTTAAAAGTATTTCATTTCAGTGAAATCCAAACCTCTTTTGGCAACGTAAATTTGGATAGTATTGATTAATAAGAGTTGATTATAGATTGAAAAGTGTACCCAATTAGTATGAACAGCTTTCACATTATCCTTACCCTGCTTATATTAGCCTTTGGCAGCTTTTTATTTATTATAAACGCAAAAAGTACTGAACCCACTTTAGAGCTGGCTGATGAAGAAGCAGACGAACTGCTGGAAAACGAAATTTACCAGTTGATGAAAACCATTAACGCCGCAAACCTTACCGAAGAGGAGCGCCAGGCCCGCTACCGCGACATCAAAAACAAATACAAAGATACCTTTACAGTACTAGGCCACGATTTTCCTGAATATTCATCCCTGAAACGGTAGTTGCTGTACTACCGCTGCATTTTCTAAGCCTTTTTGTGCGTCTTGCTCCGCCCTCTTTTTGAGCATTACAAACATATAAATGATACCGCCTACCACAATTACCGCCAGCACCAGCAGGCCGGTTTTGCCTTTACGTTTATCCTGCCGCAACACCCAAACCAACACAGCCAGCAAGGGCAGAACGAAAATCAGCCAAAAAATTACAGAAGCGGTAGTCATGTTATAAAGTCAAAATTAAAAATTCAAAAATCAAAAAACTGAGGTTATGTTTAGGGTAGAAGCATGATTAATCATTCCATCCCTCACAGCTTCACTCATTAGTTAAAAAGGCATACGGGCCAGGGGTGAAACATCCTGACCTACAAAATCTCCTTTTAAAAACTTATGATAACCGGCAATGGCTATCATTGCTGCATTATCCGTGCAGTATTCAAATTTGGGGATAAAACTGTTCCAGCCCTGTTGCTCACACAACTGTTGCAGCCCCTGGCGCAGGCCGGTATTGGCAGATACGCCGCCTGCCAAAGCCAAATCTCTAATACCATATTGCAGAGCCGCCTTTTTTAGTTTGTTCAGCAAAATTGTGGTGATCCGTTTTTCAACAGAAGCGCAGATATCCGGCAGGTTCTCCTCAATGAAGTTTGGATTTTTGGCTACATTATCGCGGATGAAATACAAAATAGCTGTTTTCAAACCGCTGAAGCTAAAATTGTAGCCCGGTATCTGCGGTTCCGGAAACTGGTAGGCATCCGGATTGCCTAAACGAGCATTTTTATCAATCAAAGGCCCTCCGGGATAAGGCAAACCCAATATTTTACTGGTTTTATCCATCGCCTCACCTGCAGCATCATCCTGGGTTTGGCCGATGATTTCCATATCAAAATAATCTTTCACCAAAACTATTTGCGTATGTCCGCCCGAAACGGTCAAACATAAGAACGGGAATTGTGGTTTATGTTCAGCAATAAAGTGTGCCAACACGTGGGCTTGCATGTGGTTAATTTCAATAAGCGGTATACCTTGTGCAAGCGCAAACGCCTTTGCAAAGCTTACGCCTACTAAAAGTGAACCTAAAAGACCGGGCCCGCGTGTAAAAGCTACTGCATCAATATCATTTTTACTTATTTTTGCGTTTAATATAGCTTGTTGCACAGCAGGAATAATGTTTTGCTGATGAACGCGTGAGGCCAGTTCGGGCACTACGCCGCCATAGGCTTCATGTATAGTTTGGTTGGCGATGACATTGCTCAGCATTACGCCATCAGCGCATACAGCAGCCGAGGTTTCATCGCACGAAGATTCAATTCCTAATATTACAGGCACAATAGGGTTAACTCTGATTTTTAAAATACAAAGTTATTAAAAAACTACTCAAAATAACGCTGGGCGTGGTGCTGGTTATCTTCCTGATGATTGGTATTATTCTTTTACTTTTCCAGTACAAGCCGGTGCAAACCTGGGCAGCTAAAAAAGGCGCATCCTACTTATCCGGCGAGTTACATACCAAGGTAGATATCAAAAGTCTGTATATCAAACCCTTCTCTTCTGTTGTTTTAGAAGGCTTTTATATTCTTGACAAGCAAAAAGATACACTATTACGTACCCCGCGCCTTACGGTAAAACTGAGTGGGTTTTCTATCTTCAACAGCCTGAAACGGCGCAGCATTAATTTTGAACGCATACAGCTGGATAACGGTACTGCTTATTTAAAGCAGTATAAGGACAGCACCAGCAACCTCAAATTTATTATTGACTATTTCAGCAGCGGTGGTAATGACACCACTACTACAACACCCGGCAAGCCTTGGCACCTCAACTTTCAAAAAATTGCGGTAAACAACTTGCGTTTCCGTTATAAAAATTACCTGGAAAAGGATACGGCGATGGGCCGCCAGGTAAATTTTGACGATGTAGATGTAAAGCGCCTCAGCGTGGAGTTGAACGGTATGGATTTATCCAACCACTTGTTTAAAGCCGGTGTACAGCATTTAACCCTCAAAGAAAAAAGCGGCTTTTACGTTAAGGACTTTAATGCCAATGCTACAATAGATACGAACCAGATTTTGTTGCAAAACTTATCTATTGTTACACCCAACTCCCGCCTGAAAAACTATTTCAGGATGCGGTTTAAGTCGTTTGATGATTTTTCGGATGTGGAGCGTAAGGTGTATATGGAGGCCGATGTTCAGGATTCCAGAATCTCATCAACTGATATTCGCTACTTTACCAGTTCGCTGGAAGGTATCAACTTCAATTTCGGAGTAGATGGTCGTGCCTGGGGGCCGGTCAATAATTTAAAAGCCCGGCACTTAACCGTTACCGGCGGACAAGCTACCTATATAAAAGGTGATTTTCATTTAAGGGGTTTACCCGATTGGGAACGCACCTACCTTAACCTCAAGTTTGACCAGCTGGCCACCAATAAACGGGACCTAGAGCGCATTTTAGGTCCTTTAACCAACGATGCAAAATTCAAATTGCCTGATTTTTTGAACAAGTTTGGCAATATTAATTTTACCGGTTTAATGGATGGCTACCAGAATAATTTTGTTACCCGTGGTACTTTTAAAACCAAGCCGGGCCGGTTTGATTCTGACGTGCGTATTAAGTTTGATAAAAACATGGTGCCCTCTTATGCAGGCAAAGTAACAGGCTATAATCTGAACTTAGGTTACCTGCTTGATCAATCCGATTTAGGCCGCAGCACCTTTACTGCCAATATTGATGGTAGCGGCGATGATGTAAAAACTTTGGGTATAAAGGCTGATGCCCGCCTCACTTATTTAACTTATCAGGGCTATACTTACAACAACCTTAGAGTTAACGGCAGCTTCATTAAACAGGTGGCTAACGCCAAAATCAACATCAACGATCGTAACATTAAGCTGGCTATTAACGGCCGCATCAATTTAAATTCAGCACTGCCCACTTACTCAGTGAATGGGTTGGTTAGTGATGCTAACTTGTTTAGGTTACATTTATTGAAAGATACCATTACGCTGAGCACTCACATTAACACTGCATTTTCGGGTAACAATTTAAAAAATTTACAAGGCAGTGTTGTGCTATCTCCTGTACGGATTATTGACCCGCGCCACAACTTTTTAGTAGACTCTGTAGCTTTAACCGCACGCGGCCGCGGCGCAAACCGTATAATTAGCCTGCGTTCTGATTTAGCTGATGGCAGCATCAGGGGCACCTACGATCTGGCTACCCTGCCCTCTTATTTCAAAGCTATCGTCAAAAAATATATTCCTTCGCTTAAAACTACCATCACCAAACCGGGGGTACAAAATTTTGATTTCACGCTTCGGCTTAAAAATCTGAGCCCGGCATTAGCCATGTTTGCGCCGCAGGTGCAAATACCAGATGAAGGCACGTTTAACGGCCACTTCAGCTCTGCCGATAAAACAGCAACCCTGAATGGTCTTATCAAAACCATCAAATACGGCAAAATTGTACTTCATGATTTTATTATTGACGAGAGCACAAGTGATAGTGAATTAGGTGTCAACCTCTCATTAAGCCGTGTAGATTTAACCGACAGCCTTTTTATCAGGGATATTAACATTACTAATTTCCTGAAAAACGACAGTTTAAACTTTAACGTTAAGCTATCAGATAAAAGCGCGGTAAACCAGCTCGACTTGTACGGCCTGGTTGAGTTTGGCCGCGATACCACTGCTAAATTAAAACTATTGCCTTCAGATGTAATTTTGGAAAACCAGCGCTGGAAGTTACAGCAGCAGGTACGCATCCGTTTACTGGACGGCAAAACGCAGATACAAGGTTTTGAACTTTCAAACGGTGAGCAGCGGGTACGCATTAACGGCTTTGTTTCAGACAGCCCTGATGATAAGCTGAATGTGGTGTTCGATAAATTCAGCATGGTAACCCTTGACCAGCTGACTAAGGCAGCAGGCGTACATTTCACGGGTAAACTGAATGGTGATGTGGTGCTCACCTCTGTAACCAAATCGCCGGGTGTAGATGCCGATTTAAGGGTAGATACCCTAACCATGAACAATACGCTGATTGGTAACCTGAAAATTAAATCGAACCTGGATGAAGAGCGGAAACTGGCCAACATCAAACTTAATATATTAGACCGAGGGCTGGAGACGATGAACATTCAGGGTGCTTATCGCCTGGGTGAAGACAGCGAGAATGCGTTGGATTTTGATGTTCGCATGAACCAAACCAAGTCAGTTATCTTTTCGCCTTTCACTACAGGTTTGGTTTCTGACTTGAAAGGCAATATCTCTACCGACTTGAAGCTTACCGGCTCGGTATCTAAACCTCAGTTAAACGGAACTATTACATTGGCCGGCACCGGCTTAACGGTAGATTATTTGCAGGTGCCTTATACTATTGATGATAAACTGCAGGTGACCAATAGTGTAATCAAAATCAGTAACCTTAAAATGCGTGGTCCGCGGGGCGGTGTGGGTACTGCCAATGGCACCGTTGATTTAAATAACCTGAGCAATCCTACCTTAGATGTAAACATTGATGCCCAAAACTTAATGGCATTGAATACTACGTTTAAAGATAATCACTTGTATTACGGCAAAGCTTTTGCCTCTGGTCGGTTCAGCTTTACCGGGCCGATAGACAGTATGTATATCGACATTAAAGCCCGTAGCGAAGACAGCACCGTATTCAACATCCCGCTTAATACTTCGGCTACTGCCAGCGAGTATGATTTTGTGAAGTTTGTAAGCCATAAAGATACTACCCAAGCCATTAGTAATGGTAATGCATTCAAAGGCATCACCCTTAATTTTGATTTGAGCATTGATGAGAAAACCCTGGTACGCATTACTACCGATTTAGGTGTATTGGAAGGCCGGGGTGTGGCTAACAACCTTAATTTAAAAATTAACAGTTTTGGCGACTTTGATATGTATGGCGACTTCCTCATTTCATCGGGTAAGTTTGAGTTTACGGCTAAAAACTTTATCAGTAAAAACTTCGAGGTAACCCAGGGTGGAACTATACGATGGACGGGGAATCCTTCAAATGCCGAGATTAACCTGCGCGCTATTTATGAAGTGCGTACCAATATCAATAACCTCTATACGGCTGCCGGCCTGCAATCACCCACTGGTAACCAGCAAAAACTGGTACAAGCGGAATTGATTATTACCCGGTCGCTGCTGCAGCCGCAGATCGATTTTGACTTTACCTTCCCAACTGACCCATCCATTAAGGATGACGTGGCCACTTACCTGAACGATTATAATAACCGTAGCCAGCAGGCGCTTAGTATTATTGTACGCCGGCAGTTTGCACCGGGTACAGGCAGTAACATTAACAGCGAGTTGCGCGGCACGGCCACCGAAGCAGTAAGCGAATTTGCCTTTAATAAGCTGAATAGTATTATTGCACAATCTAACATCAAGTATTTCGATTTAAACATCCGCTCGTTTAACGATGCCAGCGCCTCGTTTAAATTCTGGAACGACCGCCTGATTTTTAGCGGAAGTTTGTACAATACCAATGGCAGTAATGACCTTTTTAACAGCAATACCAACCTGTTAAACTCCAACTTTAATAACCTGACGCGTGATTTTAGCGCAGAGTTTTTGATCAGAACCGATGGACGACTGCGTGGCCGCTATTCTTACCGGGTGTTAAATACCACTACGTTAAATAACTTAACAGAGTCGCTGATTCCGCAGTATGTAAATGGCATAGGTTTAATTTATCAACGCGATTTTGAAACCTTTAGCGATTTCTTCCGCGAAATGTTTGGCAACCGCAACCGCCGGTCAAGGCGTAACACTACGAATAACGGTAACAATAACACCACTACTGCACCCGCCCCTACACCTGCCGGTACCGATAAAGATCCGGGTGATGAGGAAGATGAAAAATAGTTGTTGGTGGATGAGATGCTAAACTTGTTTCAGCATCTCTCAGGGTAAATAAAGCGATAAGCATCCGTAACTTATCAAGTTAGGTGCTGAAACAAGTTCAGCATAACAATTATGATGGAAATAACAGAAGAAAGTTATGTCTTTACAGTCCTTACCAACATAAGGCTATGCTGTGCTCCCTTATGGGTATTGTGAATTAAAATAGTATGATACCCGCCTGCTGAACCCTGTTTTTTAACCGCGTGAGCAGGCAAACTAACCCCGCCGCTTACCAGCATACAACTTAACCACATCGCAAAAGCCGAAGCCGTTGGATATTCGCCGCACATGTGCTTGAAGCGGGCTATGGTAGTATCTGCCCCAACTAAAGCTTCGCTGATTTCATAAAAACGGGTTTGCCGGCTGTCGCCGCCATCACCACTCAGTAATAAATCAATTTGGCCGCCTTGAGGTAAATGTTGCTGCAAGAATTTAGTTAATTGCTGCCTAAATACTTGCGCATCTGTAGTGGTGCTCATGGTGTAAGCCTGTACCTGCGCCATAGCACCAGCTGCGTTTGTACCGGTTAAAAACATAGCTACCCCTTCGCCGGCAATGCTGCCGGGCGTTGAGCTATAATATAAGTTTCTGTTGTTAACGGCCTCCTGCTTAAACCAGCCGCTTAATTTATCAATTTCATGGTTGTATGAGGCAATTTCATCAACCCCACCCAGCAAATAAACTTTGTCCGGATATTCTTTTAACAGCATATCCGTATCCATCAGGGCATTTTCGAAAGATAGCCCCCGCTGCACATGGGTAATATTATACTCCCGCCGTTTGAGCAGCAAACACAGCTGCGAAGTCACCGTATTCGGGGTACTTTGCACAAAGTTGCCGGGTGTAAGCATGTCTTCGTCATACTCTACAATTTGGTTCAAAAAGCGCCCACTTTCTTCCATACCACCGTTGCCGCTGCCCATAATAATGCCTTGCGGCGGATGTTCAGCATCAATTAGCGGTGTAGCAGCAGCAGTACCCAGCTTAACTGTTTTGCTCATTCGGCGCAATACGTTGGCAGGTATGCCTTCATAACGTGGCTCAAGAGCTTGCAGTTTATTATCGGCCGATTCACGCAGGTTGTCAAGGTCTACAGCACCGAAAGTTTGCTGAGGAGAAATACAGGTGGCTTTGTAGATATAAAACATACCAAATCAGACCTTGGAGAATATAAGTGAAGTACAACTACCACCAAAACCAAAGGAGTTGGACATCACATGATGTACAGGCAGCTGTTGATATTGAGTTACCGGACTGAGGTTTTCACCTCCGGCAGATTGTTTAAAGTTTAAGGTAAGATAAATTTCCTGGTATTGCAAGGTTAAAATGCTGAATACAGCTTCTACCGCGCTTGCCGCACCCAAAGTATGCCCGGTATACGCCTTGGTAGAATTGTACTTAGGCAGTTGATTAAACAACCGGCGCATAGCCTGCAACTCCACTTCATCATTATTTTCGGTAGAGGTGCCGTGGGTATTCACATAATCAATATCGGCGGGCATTAAATGCGCCTTGTGCAAAGCCTCTTGCATGGAAAGATACGGCCCTTCACCATCATCACATAACGATGATGGATGATAAGCATCATTGGTATTGCCATAACCGCTAAGTTCGGCATATATTTTTTTACCAGCTACATCTTCTGCACGCTCCAGTACCAGGTAGGCAGCGCCTTCGCCTAAATTTAATCCTTTACGCTGTGCATCAAAAGGCTTACAGGGTTCATCAGATAAAATACGCAGTGCATTAAACCCATTGACTGTAAACTTTGAAAGACTGTCTACCCCTCCTACAATCACACGGTTGGCTAAACCATTGTTGAGTAAGCGGGCGCCGTATATTATGGCATTAGCTGATGACGAACAGGCGGTATTAATGGTATTGAGCACCCCTTCAATTTGAAAATTTTCCTGCAAAAACAAGCTTACCGAAGCATAGTCATAAGATGCCAAATACTCTTCGTTTCCGGCTTTGCCGTTACCGTTGGCATACAACTCTTCGGTTAAGCACATACCACCTACAGTGGTTGCATTAACCAATGCGGTATGCGAAGATGCCAATTGCGCTGAAGTTAAACCTGCATCAGCAATGGCTTCTTTAAAAGCATGTAGGGCCAGTAAGGTAGTACGGGTAACACCCAATTCGGTTACCTGCAACTGCGCTTTGAGTTCATCAGTACTTACAGGCACCTCACCAAAAGGCATCTGCCCCGAAAATTTGGAAGGAAAATGACTGGAACGGGTTATACCACTACGGCCGGCGGCCAGTGCTGCATGGTTTTCACCTACAGTACTGCCAATCGCAGTAATAATGCCCATCCCGGTAATTACAACCTTACTCAAATCTTATTCCTCCGGTATTTTATTTAGTGCGGTTTTGCTCCACGTAATCGGCCATGGTATTCACATCGGTAAGTGCCTTGCGGCCTTCCTTCGGATCATTGATGGTAATACCATATTCCCTTTTTAAAAGCACAATCAGTTCTAACGAATCGATAGAATCTAAGCCCAAGCCTTCGCCAAACAGAGGCTCATCGTCTTTAATATCTTCCGGTTTTAAATCGGTTAAGTTTAAAAATTGTATAATCTGGCTTTTCAGCTGCTGCTTTAGCGCCTCTTTTTCCATAAATTTATATTAAATGTTTGCGTTTTAAACCTGTATAGGTAATCAGTTGTATCAGCAGAGTAATAACCAGCAAAGGTACAATGTTTTGCCAAACATCAGTAAGTTTGCCGCCTTCTAAAAACAAACCATAATAAGCTTCGAGGCACCAATGCAGCGGCGAAAAGTTCATGATGGTACGAAACGCGCCCGGCATGGCAAAGCTGGGCACCATCAATCCACCAATGGCGGCCAGTATAACAATAGAAACCGCGCCGAAACCATTAGCCTGCTCCAGGGTGTGTGCAAATGTGCCAATGCAAATGGCATAACTTACCGCACACCAGCCACACAATAAGGTAACGATTACAAGCCCACTGATATCGGCCGGTAAATTGAGTTTGGGTAATCCGATTACAGGAAATAACCACACTCCAATGGCAAAGATTACCAACGCCTGCAATAGCGTAACCCCCAGGTATACCAGCTGTTTGGAAATTAAGCTTAAAGTATAATTGGTAGGTAGAGTTTTTAAGCGGATAAAGCTGCCATTCAACTTTTCGCGCACAACACTGCCGCCCAAAGAGATGGTGATGAAGAACATGGCAAAAATAGTCCAGGCCGGTACATTATGCTGGGAGGCATTGGGCACTGTGCGGCTGCCGTTACGCAGTACCGGTACCTGGTTAATTACCGTACGGTTGTTCAGCATTTCGTTTTCCAGTTGTGCGGGCAATGGCTTATCGTTAATAGCCAGGTAAAGCTTACGCAAGGTTTGCCTGCTTTCAACCAATTGCAAACCGCTCTGCATAGCGCCTTGTACTGATAAGCGAAGCGACTCCTGTAAAACCGGATTATAAAACAGCGTAAGCGGATCAACCGTTGGAGCTGCTTTTACGCTATCGCCCTCCAAGCCAAAACTTTTCAGCGCTTTGCTTGCTGCGTTACCGGCCTTTGCATTTACCTTAACCGAAAAGTTGCCCGGAATGATAACCGCAAGCATGGCATCCTGCACGCGCATACGTTCAGTAAGCTGCTGTTCGTTGAGGCCTTTTTTGGCCGGAAGCAATTTAAACATGCCGATGTTATCAATTGCCTGCGTAAACTCCTGCCCGGCTTTGCCGGTATCAAGGTTACAAACCAGTACTTTTAATTTTTCGTTTTTTACCAGTTGAAAAGTGCTGTTCTGTATACCGGTTACAATTATCACGAGCAGAATGGGCATGCCGAACATCAGGATAAGCCCTGCCTTATCGCGGAACAGAATCCGCACATCTTTAATAATAGTGGCCCAAAGCTTAAACATATTAATTACGATAAGCTTTACCGGTTAAATGAATAAATAAACCTTCCAGGTTTTGCTGCTGGTACTGTATAAGCAAATCTTCAGTTTGCCCCTGTGCGATGATTTTACCTTCATCAATTAAGGCGATTTGCCGGCATAACTCCTGCGCCTCGCTTAACTGGTGCGAGGTATATATTAATGTAGTGCCTCTGTTGTTCAATTCTTTTAAATAAGTAATGATTGCGTGGCGGGTTTGAACATCAACCCCTACAGTAGGTTCATCTAAAAATAACACCTGTGGTTGGTGAATAACACCAATGGCCAGGTTTACCCTGCGCTTCATGCCACCCGAAAAATGCTGCACCGGCTTATTCTTTACTTCGGTTAAGCCCAATACTTGTAGCAGCTCATCAATACGGGTAAGTATCTGTACTTTACCCAACCCTGCCCAGGCACCAAAAAACTCCAAGTTTTCGGCCGGACTCAGTTCATGGTAAAAAGAAAAGTCCTGCGGCACAAAGCCGAACAATTGGTTGACAGTCCCTTTTCGTCCCACCGGGTAACCTGCTAAAGTAATGCTCCCCTGCTGTGCTTCCAGCAAACCGGTCATTAAGCTCATCAGCGTAGTTTTACCGGCACCGTTAGGCCCGAACAAACCGAAACGCTCGCCTTGCTGCACCTCCAAGTTCAACCCGCTAAAATGTACTCCGGATTGCTGCGGATAACGAAACCCTAAATTCTCGATATGTACTGCTAATGCACTCATGCGCGCCACTGTATTTTTTTAAGTGCGTTAAAAGCAGCTTCTTCAATACCGGCTACTTCCAACAAGTAATCGCCCATGGTATTAAAATCTTCCTGGCTCCCCAGCCGGCCTTTGTAAATACCTGCGGCATGTACGGCTGCTGTGCGCCATAAATCACCGGCCTGAGTAAATTGTGCGGCTATTTGCAATAGCTCATTCTGTTGGGGGTGGTAGCCATGTGCCTCCTGCAGAAAAGCGCCGTACATATAGCGAAACCCACCACCACCGGTACCAATCTCCTCCTGCATACGCACCAACTGCGCCAGATAAGAACCGGCAGTTTTGAGACCTAATTTATCGCGCCAGCCTTTAATTTTTTTACCTGTATACCTGATGCCATCTACACCGGCAAACCAGCCGGGAATAGACAGCATATTGAATACATTTTTTTTAATACCATTTTTTATGGCCTGCTGTATTTGCTCATTGGTAATGGTTGCATTACTTTCAGGATAGTAGATTTGCCCTTTGGGCGCTAATGCACCTTTGGCAAAGCGCACACGTTCCAATTCGTAACTGGTTAGCGTGGTGGGCGTTTCCATTATGGGGTCGCTGATAAGGTAATTGTCCTCATCTTTACCAAATACCACCAGGTTATGTGCATTAAAATGAAAACGGTATTCGCGCGGAAAATAGGATAGATAATATACCCCTACCTGGCAACCCACCGGCTGCCCTTCATTCAACCGTTCCTGCAAAAAAGCCTCGGCCTGTTCTTTTGAACTGAACTTTTTACTGCGAACCGGGATGCCCAACGATTTGCAGGTACGCTTAAAAATATCGCCGGGCATGGTACGAAAGGCAATAGCCGGCCCATTATTTATTTTTATAAACGGGATATAGGCAAAAAACAGCCCAGCCCCAATGCCAAAAGCCAGGGGTTCGGTAATTTTGTTGTTAGAAATTTTGCTAAGCAGATTACTGGTAACACCCGATTCACAATGTGCAGCCTGCCGGTGTTCAAAATCAACTTTCATTTACAGTAAGGGTATCAAAATCGGCTGCCTTAATATTAAAGGCTTCCGCATATTTGTTTAATTTTTGGTCAGACAGCTTTTTAAACCCCTCGGTTTTTAGGTGTCGCTTTACCTGCCATTGCCAAAAGCCGGTATAGGCAGCCAAGGTAGGTATATCCATCAGGCGGGCCTCCATAAAAAATAGGATGGGGCTGGCCTTGCCATCCAGCACCTGCTTTCTGGCATCGGCGATGCGCACATCAATATCCTGCCAGGCTACATCTAAGGCGGTAGCTTTTACTTCCCAACCGGTACTCAGTTCTTTGGTATAATTTCCCTGACTGTCGGTAGCATATACCACTTCTTTGGTTACCCGGCCCAATGCGCCTTTGTCTTGTGGAACCTCTTCCTTTTTCATGGCAGATGATTAATTAAACTACCGTTAACATGGCATACATGTAAGAAAAACGGGAGCTTTCGGGTACCAATAGCAACAGCCGCTCGCCTTTTTTCAGTTTACCACTATTGAATAATTCGTTTACCATCAAGTAGGCAGAAGCCGCACCCACATTGCCCACAGTTGACAGGTTTACAAACCACTTATCGTACGGAATACCTCCACCATACACATCAATCATCTCATAAATTTTCGGGCGGAAGAACTCGCTCGACATGTGTGGCATGAAATAATCAATATCGGCAGCCGTCATGCCTTTGCGTTCAAAAATCTCTTTGATCTTCTTTCCGCCCAAAGCCACGATATTATCGCTCAGCAAGCTGATATCTTGCTTTACGCTGAACAGCGATTTATTTTTGATTTCTTCCGGGGTAAAATCCATAAAGCCTTTTAATGTACCATCGGGCTGCTTTTCAGTACCCATGTACATACAGGCTTCAATTTCATTAGCAAAAGAAACACCCTCTATCCAATCAATGCGCAGGCTCAGGCCTGCTTCATTGGGTTGATTTGACAATAGAAACGCCGAAGCACCATCAGATAACATCCAGCGCAAAAATTCTTTCTGAAAAGCAATATAGGGGTTGGCGTCCAGTTCAATCAAGTGCTGCACTTCATCCTCAAATACATCAGATACCAGCAAGCCCGAAAAACGTTCAGAACCGGTGGCTACCGCCAATTTCACATCGCCGGTTTTTACGGCCATGTACGCATATTTTAAGGCATGCATACCAGCGCAGCATACCCCGGCAGGCGATACTACCTCAATACCTTCTGCCTCGGGCAGCCAGCCATGAGTCATTACACCATGGCTTGGCATCATCTGGTCGGGCGATGAAGTACCGCATGACAGCAGTTCTATTTCCTTAATTTTTTCAGGATGGTCTTTAAAAAGTTCGCGCACCGCCTCAGCAGTCATTTGTGCGTTGGTATGGGTAGACTTTCCACCCTTTTCGAGTGCGTAATAACGGTTTTTGATGCCGTTGTTGCGCAACACTATCTTTTTCGACTTGGAAGGTTTGTTATTAATATACCCCAAATACTGCTCCATCTCATCATTCGAAACCGGCTCATTCGGGAACCAGGCGGCAGTGCTGTTGATGTATACTTCGGTAGCTGACATGTCTCTTTTTATGTTAGGAAATTTGCAAATAATAATTCTTTTTGGCTTTGATGCGTTTGGCCGAAAATGGCTTAATCAATAAGGCATCAACTACCATTAAAACAGGAGCTCCTATAAAGAAAGCTACCAGTAAATAGTATTTAAAAACCGAAATCCATAATTCACGGTTTTTGCGTTTGGCAATAAATTTGGCCCAAACCGCATAAATGGTTTTCGCCTTAATCTCGGTAAACATCAATTGATATTTTACCTTAACAGCTTTTTTATTTATCCATTGCTGCTGTAAACCGTTCCACTGCTGGCTTTCCAGCAATGGCAATACATCCTGCCCATGCACCGCCATATTAGCAATATCTGCATCGGCCACACCAGGCTTGGGAAATAAGTTTAAGTACCGGTCTTTTTTACCAGTGAGCATCCAGTAAAAGATAGTAATGAAACTGATACCATTATGATGCTCATCAACCAGTGCCAGGTTGCCTACTAAACAGGCCCCGGCTTCTTTTAAAGTTTGACGTACCCGCTCAAAAGCGTTCAGCCACATGTTACGGGCCCCGGTGAGGGTAATTACCGGGGTATCTTTTAACACAGCCCTAAACTGCGGGTGCTGCAGCAGGGAGTTTACCGGAATGCTGGGCGACAGAAACCAGGACTGGTAACCCAGTACAATTAAATCATATTGCTGGTATTTAAAACTGAAGGGCTGCAATTCAATGGTGTTGCCCAATACACAATCCGGAAACACGTTAAAAAAGCGCTTACCTGTCCAGGGGAAAGCATAAGGTACGGCAGGCTGCACCACTACGGTCTCTACCTCCATGCCGGCATCCGCCAACGGTGAGGTAAAAGATTTCACAATTTCGCCCAACTGGCCCGAT
The DNA here is from genome assembly GCF_054783355.1 of Mucilaginibacter koreensis. Lineage (NCBI taxonomy): Bacteria > Pseudomonadati > Bacteroidota > Sphingobacteriia > Sphingobacteriales > Sphingobacteriaceae > Mucilaginibacter > Mucilaginibacter koreensis. The sequence goes on from NZ_BAAGQS010000001.1 coordinate 2,202,825, forward strand.
TGTGAATAATAAATGGCCAAGACCTTTTTACTCATCAATCTGCTTATTCAAAATCTTGAGGTGATAATACCTTAGAGGTTTTACTGTAATCGCGTACGGCATGCTGAACAGCCGGAGGCAATGTTTTATAAGCTTTTTTTACCAGCGCTGCATCAGCCGCTATATCCGCCTTATATTTTACAATTTTAGGCGCATGCTCCTCAATAATGAGGCGTAAAAAATGGTATTCAGCATTATCCGCATCATTACGCAAAGCGGTTTCCAGTTCAATACGTCCGGCTTTAAAATATTTCAGTTTATCTTTTGGCAACACAACCAAACCGGCCTTTTTCATCAACAAAGCGCCTTCATAGGCTTCCTTCTCTGTGCCTGAGAATCCTTTTAACAATTCAAGCTGCTTTTCAACCGCTGCTTTGTGATCAGAAGCCATCGCTTCAAAATAAGCAATCTTATCTATCCGTTGCCACATGGAACCGGCTATGGCTGTAGTAACAGTCAGTATCATCATTAAAATAAAGATGAATCTCATCTTTGTACTCAGCATCTGTTTAATCACAACCAAAATTACTAAAATATATAAAAAAGCTGTTACCAATCTATTGTTCGGCGCCGGTTAGACAGTAACAGAGGCATTACTTACATTGGCTATAAACGATATCGTTAGCGAGATAATACCCCTCCTTTACCAAAATCCCAACTAATTTTAGTTACTTTGAAGATTAATTTGTTAATAAATTACTTCATTTAATCTTTCCGCGCTCACTGTATATGACTGTAAAAAGCCGGTTAAGTTTAAACAGATACAAAGCGAAACAAAGTATAAGGTGAATCAGTATAAACCGCAGTTTTCCGGGCTATGGGCAGTTATTTTAGGCGGATCGAGCGGCTTCGGGCTGGCAACGGTTAAAAAACTGGCCGCCCATGGTATGAACATCGCGGTACTGTACCGCGAACCTGCAGCCATAACCCGTAAATTGAAAGCTGAGTTTGAAGCTTTAGCCACCGAACACCAGGTTACTATTCTGCATTACAACAGCAACGCCTTAGATGCTGCAGCCCGCAATTCATTTTTAACAGATTTTATAAGTGCCGTTGATAACCAACCTGTGGTACGCTTACTGCTGCATGCCGTTGCCCGTGGTAATTTAAAACCCCTTGCAGCCGAGCAGCCCGGAGCGGGAGATGCTTATCATTTGCTTTCGGTTGATGATATACAGCATACCAGCTATGCCATGGCCAACAGCTTACTGGATTGGGCCCGACTGCTGCTTGATGCCGGTTTATTTTATAAAGATGCCCGCATTATTGGTTTAACCAGCGAAGGTGCGCACCGCTACTGGAACAGCTATGCGGCGGTATCAGTAGCCAAAGCTTCATTAGAAAGTTTGGCCACTTATATGGCGGTTGACCTGGCCAGGTTTGGTTTAAAAACAAACATCATTCAGGCGGGTGTTACGCCTACCCCATCATTAAAACGGATTGCCGGCAGTGAGCAGTTGCTGGACATGATACCGGAGCGCAACCCTATGGGCAGGGCTACACAGCCCGAAGATGTGGCTAATGCCATTTATTTGCTTTGTATGGATGAAGCGTTTTGGATTAATGGTTCGATTATTCATGTAGACGGTGGCGAACATTGTCGGTAAAATGTACTTTTAGCTGCCTATGTACCAAAACGTATTAAACCATTTGCCTTATAAATCATCTTTTAGGTTTGTGGATCATCTTCAACGGCTGGATGAGAATGGCGTAGAGGGTACATATACTTTACGTGAAGATGCTTTTTTTTATGAAGATCATTTTCCCGGTCATCCGGTTACTCCAGGTGTAATTGTGACCGAGATTATGGCACAAATTGGCCTGGTGGTGTTGGGCATCTATTTATTGCTTCAACAAGCACCGGTTGCCCAGCCGCAAGAACAGGTGTTTCCGCTATTCACTTCATCAGAAGTGGAATTTTATAAAGTGGTATTACCAGGAGAAACTGTAAGGGTAGTATCAGAAAAAATGTACTTCCGTTTTGGAAAGTTAAAGTGTAAGGTAACCATGCTGGATAGCAACAACAATAGAATAGCAAAAGGAACTTTTTCAGGTATAATGAGAAAAGCAGGAGATTTGAAATGAGCAGGCGTGTTGTAGTCACCGGCATGGGTGTGGTGTCTCCTAACGGCATCGGCCTCCCCGATTTTCTGGAAGCCTTACAACAAGGCAAATCAGGTATACGCTTTGTGCCGCATTTTGAAGAACTGCATTTCAGTTGCCAGGTAGCCGGCGTGCCTCCTTTTGAATGGGACCATTTGCGCCCGCATATTTCTGATGTAGTGTTACATGGCCTGAAAGGGGTAAACATTGGTTACGGCCTGAAAGCCGCGGTTGATGCCTGGCTGCATGCCGGATATTCGTTAAACACTACCGAAACGCTGTGGGATACCGGCTGTGTATTCGGCAACAGCGTGGCTGATACGGAGGCCATGAAAAACGTAATCAGCCGTGTAGATAACAAAGAGGTGAAAAAGCTGGGTTCGCGCGTTGTAGAGCAGGCCATGAACAGCGGCGTTACCTCTTATATTTCAGGTCGTTTAGGCTTGGGTAACAAAGTACTCACCAATTCGGCTGCCTGTGCTACCGGAACCCAGGCAATTTTAATGGGTTACGAGTACATTAAGCATGGCATGGCCAAACGAATGCTTACCGGCAGCAGCGAGTATGTGGATACTTATGTATTCGGCTCATTTGACTCGATGCGGGTATTGTCGCGCAAATTTAATGCACAGCCCGAAAAAGCTTCACGCCCCATGAGTGCTACTGCCGGTGGTTTTGTACCGGGTTCGGGCGCGGCAGCTTTGATGCTGGAAGATTTAGACACTGCCCTGGAACGCGGCGCTACCATTTATGCCGAAGTACTGGGCGGCTCAAGCAATTCGGGCGGGCAGCGTAACGGTGGCTCCATGACGGCAGCCAACCCCGAAGGTGTGATTCGCTGCATTACCGAATCATTAGCCAGTGCGGGTATAACCGGGCAAGATGTTGATTTGATCAGCGGGCACTTAACCGCTACAATAGCTGATAAGCATGAGATATTAAACTGGACCAAAGCTTTAGGGCGTCAGGGCAGTGATTTTCCGCTGGTAAACTCCGTTAAATCTATGATCGGGCATTGCCTGAGCGCAGCGGGCACTATAGAATCCGTAGCCTCAGTATTGCAGATTATGCATGGTTTTGTGCACCCGAATGTTAACCTGGAAGATCCGCAACCAGGCATTACTGAACTGATTGACCCAACTTGTTTACCCACAAGTTTGATAAAAAAAGATATAAATATCGTTGCAAAAGCTAATTTTGGCTTTGGCGATGTGAATTCGTGTATTATATTCTCAAAATATAACCCTTAATGAACAGACAAGAAATTTTAGATGAGCTTAAAAAGGTACTGGCTCCCTATACTGAAGATAAAGAGCAATTAAATACAATCAACGACCAGACCGACCTGATAAGAGATTTAAAAATCAACTCTGCCAATTTAGTGGATATCATTATTGATGCCGAAGCCAACTATAATATAGAGATTGATTATGATGCAGCCGAGGAAATGACCACTGTAGGCAGCTGTATTAATGTAATTGAAGCCCGCCTGAAAGCACAAGGTGAATAGTATTGGTAATGATGTGGTAGCGCTGGCAGGTATTAACCCGGAGCGCACCCGTCAGTACCGGTTTTATTCTAAAATACTCTCTGTTAATGAGCAGGATGCTTATCCGGCTCTTCAGCACTCCTTGCCATTTGAGCACTACGTTTGGTTGCTATGGTCGGTTAAAGAATCGGCCTATAAGTTTTTTAAGCGCCTACAGCCCGATTTAGTTTTCTCCCCTACTAAACTTATTGTTGAAGATGTAAGCTGCCCAACTACTGGCAAGTATCAGGGCAGGGTTACTTGTAATGGGTTGTTCATATATTTTAATGCCGATTATACTAACGACTACATACATAGTATAGTTGGTATTGATGCTACATTTAAGTACATACACGCCTATGTTAACCAAATTGCACAAAGCGATTACTCATCACAATCGGCAGCAGTGAGGCAATTTGCCTTACAAAAACTGGCTACCTTATGGCCTGATGCAGAAATAAGCTTTCGACAACATGATATAGGTTACCCGGAAGTATTAATTGATCAAAAAACTATAATGCTGCCACTTTCATTTTCTCATGATGGCAGGTACACTGCCTACGCTTTTAACTATATGAATTTCGAAGCCGTTAGTACTTAAAGTTATAAGCTATAAAAATCATTAATCACTGTTATAAATAGTTTATATTTACTTAATTTTGCACGTTGTTTTTCAATAACTTATATGCTCTCGAAAAAAACCAAGTATGCCCTTAAAGCATTGATTGTTTTAGGTAAAAACCTCAACAATCCGCCCATGCAGATTGCACAAATTGCAGAGATGGAGCGCATACCCAAAAAATTTTTAGAGCAAATATTATTAGAGCTGCGCAAGGCCGGCATGCTATACAGCAAAAAGGGAGCAGGCGGTGGCTACACACTTAACAAAGCCCCTGAAGACATTTATATTGCGCAGGTTCTCCGCATTACAGATGGACCCATTGCAATGGTGCCTTGTGCCAGTTTAAATTTTTACCACCGTTGCGAGGAATGTATCAATGAATCTACCTGCGGTATCCGTAGTCTGTTTGTTGATGTTAGAGATGCTACGCTGAAATACTTATCAGAAACCAGTATTGCAGATTTGATAAAAAAGGAAGAAGCAACTGGCAATCACACCTTAATAAGCTAATCAGCCTGATACAATTTAGTCTCCTTACTTCCAACATCCCTGCAAAACTTGTTTCTTTGCAACAGCAATGAGCAACGATCTTACTGACAAAGCCTTTTGGGCCAACTATTGGGAATTAAAAAAAGGACTGGCCTTTCCGGTACCTGCTACCTATACTTTTCATCAGCTTTTTAAGCAAATTATTGGCAAAGGCGGCATTCAAACGGCTATCGAACTGGGCGGATTTCCGGGTTACTATGCCATATTTCTGAAAAAGTATTTTGGCCTGAACACTACTTTGTTCGATTTCTTTGTTCATCAGCCTATCCTGAAAGAAGTGTTAGCTGCTAACCAGCTTACCACGTCAGATGTAGGCGTTATTGAAGGCGATTTATTTCAGCATGAACCTAAAGAGCAGTATGATCTGGTACTTTCATGCGGCCTGATTGAGCATTTTAACGACACCAAAGACATCATTGCGCGCCACCTCAACTTTTTAAAACCAGGCGGCACGCTATTTATTACCCTCCCCAACTTTACCGGCGTAAACGGCTGGGTACAACGCCGTTTCGACCCGGACAATTACAGCAAGCATAACATCAATAGTATGAACCCCGCCTTGTTGGCACAATTGAGCCGCGAACTGGGGTTGAAAGAAGTGCAATCCTATTATTTCGGCAAGTTTTCCATATGGCTCGAGAACCGTGCTCAGCAAAATGCAGGTGTAAAGGCGTTTATTAAAACGTTATGGCTGGCTGGTAAAGTTGCTACCAAACTGGTGCCAGTAGAATCCAAAAATCTTTCTCCTTATATTGTGCTGGTGGCGAAGAAGTAGGTTACTCATTGGTAAGTTTTGTATTTCATGAAGACAGGGTTGGCTGTTATGAGCGTTAATGGATGTCCTGTGGTTAGAAGTTGCCTAAATCAGAATTTATAAGTTGAGAATGAACAGAACGCTTGACACCACTACGTCATTGCGAGGTACGGGCGCCATCTCTCTGCCTAACGCCCTTACTTCACGTATAGAGATGGCTTTGTTTCTCGCAATGACGTGGTGGTAATGTATGTACTGCTTGTTTCTTGTCAATTCATGTTTCTTGAATTCCCTTCCTCCCCTGTCAGGCCCTCAGCTTTAGGCTAAAGGCGGGCAGCACATGGTGGCCCCGAGCGGAGGTAAATGCCTTTTTGTGTTTGTACTGCCACTCATTAAAGTATTATCTGTTCATACGCAAACACTAAACAGCCTGTGGTGCTGACTGGCTTTGCAGGGCTGGCCTTGTGCGGCAAAAAAGCCTGACGGGGCTGCACTTGATTTACTCGCTATCGCTCATGAGATCGCTGCGCTAAGTTTTTGGTTCTTTTGTATCAAGACAAAAGAACAACAACTGAAATAAAGCACAGACCCAACCAGCGGATAGCACCACAAAACCTTCCCCTTGTAAAATATAAGTTCTAACTGCTGTTCGTTACAGCGCTTAAAGTGTTCGGTTCCGAACAGGTATTAACCCAGAGCGAACTCACAAGTATTTACAAATCAATAACTTAATTAAGTGGCATTGTACTTGGCATAGACGTGCACAATCAACACAACCCAAGCATCATGACATCACAACAAGACAACTTAAAAAGAATTTTGGAGGCTTGCCTAAACCACGACGGCAAACAACAGGAACTGTTATATAAAATAATGGCACCTAAAATGCTGCGCGTGGCCCGCCAATATGCCAAAGACGCCGATGAAGCACAGGATATTTTGCAGGAAGGGATGATTAAAATGTTTAACAACCTGCACAACTATCGTGGTGAAGGAAGTTTTGAGGGCTGGATTCGCCGCATAATTGTACACACAGCTATCTCACGTTATCGCAAATTGAAGAATATGGTATTGGTAGAGGATTTTTCTGAAACTACCATTATACACCCTGTTTCACGTAACGAAAACAATTTGGAATTGAAAGAAATGATGAAACTGGTAAACGAATTACCATCATCTTACCAATCAGTGTTTAATATGTATGCCATCGAGGGCTATTCGCACCAGGAAATCAGCAACAGCTTAGGCATTTCAGAATTGCTGTCTCGCACCACTTTGCACCGTGCACGCGGCGTGTTAAAAGAACGCATCAACCGCTTGCAGCAAAAAGAAAAATGCCGGATGGCTGTATAACCAATCCGGCATTTTTCCTCCTATTACTACTTATATACTATTATTTATGCTTACTGCTCATATAAAAGGTAAGCGTACCGCCGGCAAACAATTCGGCATCTGTTAAATACAGGCGGTTCAGCGGCTTGCCGTTCAGTAATAATTTCTGCACATATACATTTTTATCCGACTGATTTTTCACATCTACCACAAACGTTTTATTACCAGCTAAATGGATGGTTGCCTTTTGAATAGCCGGACTGCCAATGGCATATTGCCCCGAACCAGGTGCTACTGGGTAGAAACCAAGCGTAGTAAAAATATACCAGGCACTCATCTGTCCCGTGTCATCATTACCACCTAAACCATCAGGTGTAGGTTTATACATCTTAGGCAAAATCATCCGCACACGCTCCTGTGTTTTCCAGGGCTGGCTGGTCCAGTTATATAAGTAAGCTACATGGTGCGAAGGCTCGTTGCCATGTACATAATTGCCGATAATGCCATCGCGGGTAATATCTTCAGTTTCGGCAAAATACTTATCCGGCAGGTTCATGGTGAACAACGAATCCAGATAGCCCACAAAACGCTTTTCGCCACCCATCAATTGAATCAGTTCTGCCGGTTGGTGCGGAACGAACAAGGTGTAATTCCATGCATTACCTTCAATAAAGCCCTGGTTGTTGGTACTTAAGGCATCAAAGCTTTTACGGAAAGTACCATCATTCAAACGCGGACGCATAAAGCCTGAGGCCGGATCATATACATTACGGAAGTTTTCTGACCGTTTAATAAACTCGTTATAAATATCAGTACGACCCAGTTTTTTAGCGGCCTGAGCAATACACCAGTCATCAAAAGCATATTCTAACGTGTTGGATACGGATACTCCGCTGGCCTCATTAGGTACGTAACCTTTATCAATGTAAACACCAATACCTTCGTAATTACGGTGACGGGCGGTTACCACACAAGCATCCAGTAACTGGTTAGCATCCGCATCAATGTTCCCTTTAATAATAGCATCGGCAATTACCGGCACACTGTGGTAGCCCGACATACACCAGTTCTCGTTACCAGAGTTAGACCATACCGGCAGCATCTGCTCCGGGCTTTGCTGGTAGTGGCGCAGCATAGAGGTAACCATATCGGCATTGCGCTTCGGCTCAATAATGTTTAACAGCGGGTGCAGGGCACGATAAGTATCCCATAATGAGAAGGTGGTATAATTGGTAAAGCCTTCTGCTTTATGAATATTACCATCCAGGCCCTTGTATTGCCCGTCTACATCCATATAGATGGTAGGGTTGATGAGGGCATGGTACATAGAAGTATAAAAGTTTTGCTTCTCTGTTTTGCTGGGCGATTGAATTTCAATTTTATGCAGTTCATCTTCCCACTGCTGTTGCCCTTTGGCTTTCACCTGCTCAAAATTCCAACCCGGCACTTCGGCGCAGAGGTTGTTCAACGCACCATCCATACTTACCGGCGAAAGCGCCATTTTCATTTTGATTTTCTCACCTTCTTCGGTTTTGAAATCAAAATATGCCTTTATTTGAGGTGCCGCCAGTTCAGGAAAGTTTTTTCGCTGATCGAATTTTCCCCAAAAGCCGCGGTATACTTCGCGTTTAGAGTAATTGGCAAAACCATGCTGCACAAAAGGCTTTGAAAAAGTAAGTGCAAAATACAATACCCTGTTTTTGGCCCAACCATTGGTACGGCGGTAACCGGTAACCAAAGTATCATTTACCACATGGATGTAGGTCCACACATTTTTGTCGGGATAGTTATAGATACCCGACATCAAATCTAAAATGATATGTGCTTTATCCGTTTTCGGAAAAGTATATTGATGGAAACCAACGCGCGGCGTAGTGGTTAACTCTGCCGTAATATGACTGTCGTCCAGTTTTACTTTGTAATAGTTGGCTTCGCTTACCTCATTATTGTGCGAAAAAGCAGAGCGGTAGCCGCTGTTGGGGCGGTCGGCAGTGCCGGGGTTTAGTTTCAGTTCGCCTACAGTGGGCATCACTAAAAAGTCGCCTAAATCTGAGTGACCGGTTCCGCTAAAATGGGTATGACTAAAACCCACTATAGTCTTATCGTCATACTGGTAGCCGGCACAGTACTCATATACTTTAGGATTATATTTTCCATTGTATTCATAACTTACTGTATCAGTTTCAGGGCTTAATTGTACCATGCCGAAAGGCACCGTAGCGCCCGGGTAAGTATGCCCCATACGCTGGGTACCAATAATGGGTTTTACATAAGATACCAGCTTTTCTGGCTTTGGGGTTTGTGCAATGCTTTGTGCCAGAGCGGCGGTAAAAAGTGCAGTAAATAGATATTTCATGAATAGAAGCTGCAAAAATGCTTTAATGTAAGGCTAAGATATAAAACCTTATGTTAAATTTTGCATTAATAGGATGATGCATCAACGGTGTTACAGAGTTTGCATCCGTTACGTTGTAACATTTATACCATTTAGCAATCCAATACAACAATTACATCACTTAACAATTAAAACACACCATGAAAAAATTACTGTTCGCAGTTTTGTTATTAATGACGGCCATGTCCTTCAGCTCTTGCAGTTATAACAGCATTGTACAGGCCGATGAAGATACCAAAGCCAAGTGGGGTGCCGTACAAAGCCAGTACCAGCGCCGGGCCGATTTGATACCTAACCTGGTAAATACCGTAAAAGGTGAGGCCAATTTTGAAAAAGGTACATTAACCGAAGTAACCGAGGCCCGCGCCAAAGCTACTTCAGTACAGGTAGATGCCAGCAAGTTAACACCAGAAAGCGTACAAAAATACCAGGAGGCACAAGGTGAACTGAGCACTGCATTAGGCCGATTGTTAAGCGTAACTGAAAACTACCCGACCTTGCGCGCTAATGATGCATTTAGAGGTTTACAGGCACAATTAGAGGGTACCGAAAACCGCATTAACGTAGCCCGTAATGACTTTAACGGCTCTGTACAAACTTACAACAGCAAAATCCGCGCATTTCCGGCTAACCTGACTGCCAAAATGTTTGGCTTTTCGCCTAAGGGTTACTTTGCTGCAGAAGCTAATGCACAAAAGGCTCCCGAAGTTAAATTTTAACCCCAGAAGAAGCGTAAGATAAATACGCGTTTATGTATTCATTTTACGCTTCTCAATTCTGTCATCCTTCACTCCATCACTCATCAATATATGGCTGTTTTTAACGATCATGACCAACAGCAGGTACGCCTGGCTATTGAAGCGGCTGAGCGGCAAACTTCGGGGCAGATACGGGTTTGTGTAGAAGAAACCTGTAGTGAAGAACCCGTAGAACGGGCCGCTAAATACTTTCACAAACTGGAAATGCACCAAACCAAGCAACGCAATGGCGTGCTTATTTACCTGGCCACCAAAGACCGCAAGTTTGCCATTATTGGCGATGCCGGTATAAATCAACTGGTACCCGACAATTTTTGGGACAGTACCAAAGAAAGCATGCTTACCTTTTTTAAACAAGGTGACTTGGTTGGCGGCATTGTAGACGGCCTGCAGCATGCCGGTAGCCAGTTAAAAACTTACTTTCCGCATAAAAGCGGGGGCAGCAACGAGTTGCCCGATGACATTGCCTTTATGAACGGCCAATAATTTTACCCCAATGCTGAAAAGATTGTCATGGCTGTTTAGCCTGTTATTTATTATATCCACAACTTTCGCGCAAAAGCTGCCGCCAAAGCCTAACACTTTAGTGGCTGATTTTACCAATGCACTTTCTGCCGATCAAAAACAGCAGCTGGAAAGTAAACTGGTGGCTTTTGACGATTCTACCTCTACGCAGGTAGCTGTAGTCATCATACGTTCGGTGGGCGAGTATGATATTAATGAATACGGTACACAACTGGGCCGCGCCTGGGGCATAGGTAACAGCGGTAAAAACAATGGTGTACTGTTGCTGGTAGCGCTTGATGACCGAAAGGTAACCATACAAACAGGTTATGGTATGGAAGGTGCCCTTCCAGATATTACTACCCAGCAAATTATTGACCGTGATATTAAACCGCGCTTTAAACAAGGTGATTATTATGGTGGCCTGGATGCCGCCACCGATGATATTATAAAAGCCACCAAAGGCGAATATAAAGCTGATGCTGATTATGCCAACCGTGGCCGCAAGAAAGGCGACAATGATGGCGGTGGCAGTGCTGGCTTTATCATCATTATTGTATTGATTATCATCTTCTTTATTTTCCGTAATCGTGGAGGCGGTGGGGGCGGCCGCATTATTGGCGGCCGTGGCGGCGCCAGTCCGTTCTGGTGGTTTTTGGCAGGTAATATGCTAGGCGGTGGCCGAAGCAGCGGCAGTGGCTGGGGTGGTGGCTCCGGTTGGGGCGGCGGAAGCTCCGGTGGCGGAGGTGGCGGCTTCGGAGGCTTTGGCGGCGGTAGCTTTGGCGGTGGCGGTAGCAGCGGAAGCTGGTAGTTCATTGGTTCATTGGTTCATTGGTTCATTGGTTCATTAAGGAGAATTGTGAGTGGGGTAATTTGTTTTTGATACTTTTGAGCATCTGATAATTGATATGATAACTGACGACCAACTGAAATGGAAGTTACTTTCCTCCGAATATATACATAAAGGCATGTGGGCTACCATGCGGGTAGATACCTGCAAAATGCCCGACGGCCGTATTGTGGATGATTATTATGTACTGGAATATGCCGACTGGGTAAATGCAGTAGCTTTGACTGAGGACAATCGAATCATCCTGGTGAAACAATATCGCCATGCCGTGGGCGAAGTATCCCTTGAATTACCAGGTGGCGTAATGGACGAAGGTGAAAGCCCGGAAGAAGCTGTTAAGCGTGAATTGCTGGAGGAAACCGGTTATGAATTTGACAGTGTTGAACTGTTGTGCAATTTGTGGCCCAACCCATCTACCGGCAACAACAATATACGTTGCTTTTTAGCCAAAGGCGGCAAAAAAGTAACCGGGCAGGATTTAGATCCACACGAGGAAATCGTCATTGAAATTTACAGTATTGATGAAGTAAAGCAACTATTGGCCGATAATAAAATTATGCAGGCCATGCATGTTGCGGGCTTGTTTTATGCCATGGCGAAGATGAGCTGAAGATTATACTTTAAGTTATCATTGTGAGGTACGAAGCAATTCCCTAAGAAGCACAGCTACGAGATTGCTTCGTACCTCGCAATGACAAGAGCTAATGTTTTTCTATTTACTCCACCACACAACCATCCTTATGCCGGGTATCGGCAATGTAAATAATTTTCCATCCGGCGGCAATTTTCATTAATTGAAACACATCTACCCCGCAGTGACTGAACTTACTTCCCAAATAAAATTGATAAGGCACCCACACGCTTGCCAAATCAGCATCAATTTTAATATCCATTTTACCGAGGCGCTCGTCGTACATTTCTTTGTGCGGGGTGCCTATGCTTTTAATAAAATCATCGGGTTTCTCGTTAACCAGTACAACTGAGCCATCTGCCCTGGCAGCTACGCTATGCAACACCATACCTTTGGCAAAAGCCGATCGTACCAATGTTGTATCCGCTCTGCGCATGCCATCAAAAAGGTTAGCTATGGTTTGCTTAATGGCTGCAGTTTCATTTTGCTGGGCATAAGCACCGGTGCTTATTACTATTGCGATAAGTAAGATGAATAGAATTCTCATACTTATAAAAGTAAAAAGCCCTGTACATAAGTACAAGGCTTTTCTTTATCCATTGCGATTAAATATTTTATGACATTTTCAGTTTCTTCTGAATATCGGCCACGTAATTTTTAAACTTTTTATCGGTATCAATTAAATCTTCTACCGTTTGGCAGGCGTAAATTACGGTAGAGTGATCGCGGCCGCCAAAGAAGTTTCCGATGGTTTTCAGTGAACTTTTGGTATGGGCTTTTGACAGGTACATGGAAATCTGGCGGGCCTGCACAATTTCGCGCTTGCGGGTTTGTGATTTCATCATATCCACCGGTACTTCAAAATACTCGCACACCAGGTTTTGAATGTAATCCATTGATATTTCTTTTGAAGAATTTTTAACAAAGTTCTTCAGCATCTGCTTAGCCAGGTTCAGGTCAATCTCCTTGTGTGTTAAGGTAGACTGGGCCAACAATGATACCATGGCGCCTTCCAGTTCGCGCACGTTGTTATCAATGTTGTGGGCTACGTATTCCATTACATCATCCGGCAGTTCGATACCATCCTGATAGATTTTGCTTTTCAGGATAGCCATACGGGTTTCCAGATCAGGCACTTGCAAATCGGCAGATAAGCCCCATTTGAAACGCGACAGCAGACGTTCTTCTAAGCCGGCTAAATCTTTAGGCGCTTTATCAGAAGTGATGATCAGCTGCTTACCGGTTTGGTGAAGATGGTTGAAAATATGGAAAAAGAAATCCTGCGTTTTTTCTTTACCGGCAAAGTTGTGCACATCATCCATAATCAGCACATCAATGGCCTGGTAAAAATTCACAAAGTCGTTAATGTTGTTGTGCTTTAAGGCATCTACAAACTGCTGGGTGAATTTCTCACAGCTTACATACAGTACCAGCTTGTCGGGCAGGGTACGTTTAATTTCGTTACCAATGGCATGGGCCAGGTGGGTTTTACCCAAACCTACCGAACCATAAATCATCAGCGGGTTAAATGAGGTACCGCCTGGTTTAGCAGCCACCGCATAACCGGCCGAACGGGCTAAACGGTTGCAATCACCCTCTACAAAGTTTTCGAAGGTATAGTTTTGGTTCAGTTGAGGGTCAACATGCAGCTTTTTTAAACCCGGTATTACAAAAGGGTTTTTAATATCCTTATTCAAAGAAATAGGCATCGGCATTGACTGGTTCTTTGCTTCAGCACCATTTCCGTTCGAGGGCATGTTGGTAGTTAGGGGCTTGCTTGCTGATGACTGGTCAACCACAATATTGTATTCCAGCCGGCCGTCTTCGCCTAACTGATTTTTGATCGTTTTACGCAGCAAACCTACATAATGTTCTTCCAGCCACTCGTAAAAGAACAGGCTGGGTACTTGAATGGTCAGCACACTTCCATCCAAACGTAAAGCTTTAATCGGGTCAAACCAGGTCTTAAAACTTTGGGCCGGAATGTTGTCTTTGATGATCTGCAAGCAGCTATTCCAAACATGAGTACAAGTTTTTTCCATATCGCAATGTGATAAATTGTTGATTTTCAAACCGCGTGGCTTATTTAAATCGGCCGCCTACGGAATATCGAATATTGACAAAAAAGTGGATAAAAAAAATAGGTTTTTCAGTTTTTGTGGATATTTATTTTCAATTAATTCACCACAAGTTCAACTATTTTTCCTATAAACGCCACGCGCGGTACCTTAAAGTAACTGTATTCTGTTGCAGGAGTAAGTGTGTTTCCATGTGAGGTTGTTTTGTTGAGTATACACTGGGTAGTTGAAGCCCAATTTGGTGTTACTATACAACAACAGCCACGCCACAATGTGGATAACTTTGGGCTTAAAATTTTAAGTGATTGATAATAGGGCAGATAATATTTTGAAATGCAATGTGGATAAAATATGGCAAGATTACTGCTTGTTGATAAACATGTATATTAACTTAATTTTAATATACAATTAATATTCACCAAACACGCTACGCAATACATCAGCAATTTCGCCCAGTGTTGCATAATGTTCCACAGCAGTTAGTATATACGGCATCAGGTTATGGCTTCCTTTGGCGGCTGTTAATAACTCACTCAGCGCCTTTTGCACTTGTTCATTATTCCGTTCGGCCTTCAGCTTTTCTAATTTTTCAATTTGTTGAATACGGATAGTATCATCCACCCGGAACACTTCTGTTACCTGCTGCTCTGCCTCAGTAAACTTGTTTACCCCTACCAGTATACGCTCCTGGTTTTCAATTTCGGTTTGGTACTGATAAGCTGATCGGGCAATTTCCTGCTGTATATAGTCCTGTTCAATCGCTTTTACTGAGCCCCCCATCGCATCAATCTTATCTATATATAATTGTGCAGCAGCTTCCAGTTCGTCTGTCAGGGTTTCTACAAAATATGAACCAGCCAATGGGTCTACTGTATCGGTTACGCCGCTTTCAAAGGCGATGATTTGCTGTGTACGCAAGGCTACCTTAGCAGCCGCTTCGGTGGGTAACGACAAGGCTTCGTCATAACCATTAGTATGCAGGGATTGTGTTCCTCCCAATACCGCAGCCAGTGCCTGGTTGCTTACCCGCACAATGTTGTTCATAGGTTGCTGGGCAGTTAAGGTAGAGCCGCCAGTTTGCGTATGGAAGCGCAGCTTTTGTGCACCGGCATCGGTAGCGCCCAGGCTTTGGGTTATATGCGCCCACATACGCCTGGCCGCCCTGAATTTGGCTATCTCCTCAAAGAAATTGTTATGGCAATTAAAAAAGAACGATAAACGCTTGGCAAACACATTTACATCCAACCCTTTTTCTATAGCAGCCTTTAAGTAAGCCTTGCCATTAGCTAAGGTGAAGGCCAATTCCTGCACGGCAGTTGAACCAGCCTCGCGAATATGGTAGCCGGAGATGGATATGGTGTTCCATTTCGGCACCTCTTTACTGCAATACTCAAAAATGTCAGTTATTAACCGCATAGATGGCCCAGGCGGGTAGATATAGGTACCACGTGCGGCATATTCTTTCAAGATGTCATTTTGAATAGTACCCGAAATTTGTTTAATATCTGCTCCCTGCTTTTTAGCCAAAGCAATATACATCGCCAGTAAAATAGATGCAGTGGCATTAATCGTCATGGATGTGGTGATTTTTTCAAGCTCAATGCCGTCAAATAAAATCTCCATATCCTGTAACGAATCAATGGCCACACCTACCTTACCCACCTCACCTTCGGCTAAATCATGATCAGAGTCGTACCCGATTTGCGTAGGCAAATCAAAAGCTACGGACAACCCCATAGTACCCTGCTGCAACAGGTAATGATACCGTTTATTTGATTCTTCGGCGGTAGAAAAACCGGCATACTGGCGCATCGTCCAGGGCCTGCCCCGGTACATATCTTTCTGTATCCCCCTGGTATACGGAAACTGCCCCGGCAGTTCATTCATTGCTGAAGGAGTAGTATATACTTCTTTAATTTCAATACCAGAACTGGTAATTACCTTCTTCTCTGCCATGTTGCTTAAAATAACTCTTCTAAATCACGTTTAATTACACCTGCAGCAGCATCGTAAGGACTCTCCTCCATTTGCCCCAATTGGGTTAATATCAGTTTGGCTAAGTCCAGTCCGGTAGCTTCAGATGGTAAAGTGCGGGCAGCATTGTTGATCAGGTTAATGGTATCATCTTTTATACGCCTTACCATACCCCAGGCACGGCTGCTGATATAAATTTGCTGGGTGATATTGTGCTGAAACTCTTCGCGCAACTCATTTACAATTATAGTTTGCAGTTCAGCAGCGGTATAGGCAGGTGCATTTAAGCGCACAAACAAATTGGCCGGATTGATGCGCTCAATAAATAAGATTACACGTTCGTAAGCCTGCAGGCGTAAAGGCAGCAGCTGGCTGCTGGCAGCTTTTTTTAGTTCAAGCACCTGTATTTTTTCGGTACGGTCTAAATAAGGTTTAATTAAATAAAAAGCAATCCAGATGAGGCCGATGCCGGCAACAGTGTATTTAAAAATGTCAAATAAAAGGTTTGTTAGCATGATGCGGGCAATGTTAAACAAAGGTCATAAACGGGCGTGCCGTTAACAAAAATGTATATTTTAACTTATATTTGTTATAACTAAATAGAAATTAAAATGAGTACTGCTGTGGATACTGCGATAGCGCCTGTTTCGTTTACCGAAGGGGCAGTAAAAGAAATTAACAAACTGAAAGATCAGCAAGAACTGAATGATGACTTTGGCCTGCGCATTGGTGTTGAAGGTGGCGGCTGTGCAGGGATGAACTATATTTTGGGCTTTGACCAGCAAAAAGACGGCGACCAGATTTATTATATTGACGGTGTTAAAGTATTTATGCACAAAGCCCATGGCTTATACCTGGTAGGCATGCAGATTGATTTTCAGGATGGTTTGAATGCCCGTGGGTTTGTATTCAACAACCCTAATGCAGCCAGCACATGCGGTTGCGGCACATCGTTCTCTGTGTAAACATATTTCGCAAATACAATAAAAAAAGCCGGTTCATGAACCGGCTTTTTTTATTTCATCCAATGTCTTCTTTATCCAGTGGGCAGTGGCGGGGCCAAAACCAGATGTGTGAAACCGGACTATTCCATCTCCATCAATAATAACGTTGGTAGGAAAAGTACGTATTCCCCACTTTGTTGTCCAATAGCGGCTGTCAGCTACCAAATGATAATTGAAAGGCGTATTTTTTGTGAATTTATTGATGTCGCCTTTATAATCAAGCGCTGCAGCAATGAACACTACATCCGGGTTATCTTTATAGGCCTCCACTATTTTATTTAATTCCGGAATTTCGGCACGGCAGGGCGGACAATCAACAAACCAAAAGTTGAGCACTACAATTTTACCTTTCAGCGTTTTCCTGTTAAATGAATAACCATCGATAGCTTTATCACTAAACATATCCAACACACCACCAGTATTGAAATATGGACTTTCAGGCGGCTTAGGCATGTTCATTAACATTATCTCCTTTTGCAGAGCGTTAAGCTTTGTGAGGGTATAGGCTGATGTACTGTCTGCCGGATTTACCCTTTTAACTATATAGTTACCGCTCATCAACATAAGCCGCCACTCATCAGTCTTCATCTTTTTACCTGCAGAATCCAGAAAGACAGTGTTTTCATCAATTTTCAGCGGGCTACGTTTCACAATGGTTTCCTGGGCATGTACATAGCCGGCAGCCAACAGGAATATGGCAATGAGTATTTTTTTCATGTGATAAGTTTATGCCCTAAGATAACGACAAAAAAGAAATCCGTCAAAATATACATTTAAACAAACTCACTTCAATTTCAGTTGATATAGCCATGTATACGGTACAAAAAACTCTCTTACTTATACTTCTCATTTTAGTATTTTGCCTGTCTGCACAAGCCCAGCTGAAACCTAACTTTGATGCACAGGAATATCTGGAACTGTTGCGCATTTCGAGGCAACAGATGGATACGGTGATTAAAGGAGAAAGTGTTCCTACGCCTCGCCTGTATCACCGTATATATCGTTCGGCCGTAGGGCCGCTCAAAAACCGTTGGGATTTGTGGGTGAATAACCGGCAAACTGCCGTGATTAGCATCAGGGGTACCACTGCCGAAAGCGTGAGCTGGATTGAGAACTTTTATGCGGCAATGGTACCTGCCAGCGGACAATTACACATCAGTAACACCCAAACTTTTAATTATCATTTGGCTGATGACCCGAGGGCTACCGTGCATATAGGCTGGCTATTGGGCATGGCTGATATTGCGCCAACAGTAATAAGTCAGTTAACCCAACTGTACAACAAACAGCATATTAAAAACTTCATCATTATGGGACATAGCCAAGGTGGAGCTATTGCTTATCTGCTACGCTCATACCTGGCTAATTTGCAGCAACAAAAAGCATTACCGGCAGATGTTGTTTTTAAAACCTATTGCAGCGCGCCGCCTAAACCTGGTAATACTTATTATGCTTACAGCTACGATTACCTTACCCGTGGTGGCTGGGGGCTATCCGTAATTAATGCTGCCGACTGGGTGCCCGAAACGCCTTTCTCATTGCAAACGCTTAATGATTTCAACCAACCCAATCCTTTTGGCGATGTTGGGCGCATTACTAAAGGGCAATCGTTTATTAAAAAGCTGTTTATTAAACATATTTATAACCAGCTTAAAAATCCTCCCGAAAAGGCATTAAAGCATGATCAGAAATATTTAGGCCATCTGGTGTATAAGTTTATTAAGAAAGAATTGCCTGAATTTGCTGAGCCGGTGTATGCCAATAATAATCTGTATACCCATTGTGGAACTATTATTATGCTGATGCCTGATGCCGTATATCGAAAAAAGTATCCTAATCAGCCTGATAAGCTGTTCACCCATCACTTGTTCAGCCCTTATTATGAGCTAACGGAGCGTGAGTATGCAACCGCTCCTTAAAGAAGGAGCTTATTTCTTAACGGATAACCTTCGGCAATCAGCTTTGCGGCATAAGTAGTGCGCAAAGCATTCTGAAATGCAGCGGCATGGCGCGGGTGGTGCATATCGCTCGATGTAAAATCAATCAGGCCATAATCAATCAGGGTTTCTGCCAGCTTTTTGGTTTCACGGCTATAATAACCGGTAAGCGAAATAATATTGAGCTGAAACAAGCATCCCCAATCATGAATCATCTTAAACTCATCAATACTGAGATAAGGATAACGTTCGGGGTGCGCTAAAATAGGCTGATAACCCTTTGCCCTCATTTTTTGGATGACCGCAAAAACATTGGGTGGTTTGCTGATAAAAGGAAGCTCGAACAACACATGGTTGCCAGCCATTACCATCAGTTCGTCGCGGTCTATGCGCGCTTCAAAGGTTTCATCATGGTAGTGCTCAGCAGCAGCTTCTATAATAATATCAATTTGCTGGCGCTGCAGTTCTTCCTTTAAAATGGTTAAAGCGTTGTTAATGGTAGTGGCATCGTTACGGTAGTAATCGGCCATAATATGAGGGGTGGCGATAATTTTTTTTATCCCCACCTCCATCATTTTTTTTATCAGTATAATTGAATCTTCGGGCGTTTTGGCACCGTCATCAATACCGGGCAGTACATGCGAGTGCATATCAACGCCCAGCTCTGCATAGTTGAATGTAATCTCGCGGTTGGCCTGCTTTTTTTTAAATAAGCCGAACATGGTTAACGATTACTGTACTGCTCCTCATAATACTGCTGGTAATGGCCCGAAGTTACATCGTTCAGCCATTCTTCGTTGGCTAAATACCAATCCACAGTTTTCTCCAACCCCTCTTCGAAAGTAATGCTCGGCGTCCAGCCCAACTCGTTTTTAAGTTTGGTTGCGTCAATAGCATAACGCAAATCGTGGCCGGCACGGTCGGTTACGTAAGTAATCAGCTTTGCTGATTCGCCTTCTGCCCTACCCAGCTTTTTATCTAAAATACTGCACAACAGGTTAATCAGGTCGATATTCTTCCACTCGTTGTGGCCACCAATATTATACGTTTTTCCGGTTGCTGCGTTATGAAAAATCACATCAATAGCGCGGGCATGATCTTCTACCCATAGCCAATCGCGTACATTTTCTCCTTTGCCATATACAGGCACAGGTTTGTTTTGTGTAATGTTACGGATAGCCAGCGGAATCAGCTTCTCCGGAAAATGGAAAGAACCATAATTATTTGAACAGTTGGATATTACGGTGTTCATGCCGTAAGTATCCTGATAGGCACGCACAAAGTGGTCTGATCCTGCTTTTGATGCCGAATACGGTGAATGCGGATCATAAGCGGTTTCTTCGGTAAACATACCTTCCTCGCCTAATGTACCGTATACTTCATCTGTAGATACATGGTAAAAACGATGCTGATCATATTCCCCTTTCCAGTGGTAACGGGCGGCGTTTAACAAGTTTACCGTACCTACAATATTGGTCATCACAAAATCGAGCGGGCTTACAATAGAACGGTCTACATGCGATTCGGCAGCCAGGTGAATTACGGCATCCGGCTTTTCGTTAGCAAAAAGCTCATCAATAAAAGCAGCATCCACAATATCGCCTTTTACAAACTTGTAATTGGGCGCATTTTCAATGTCTTTTAAGTTGGCCAGATTGCCGGCGTAAGTTAACTTATCCAGATTGATGATTTGGTAATCAGGATAATTGTTTACAAACCGGCGTACCACATGCGATCCGATGAAACCGGCACCGCCGGTAATGATGATTTTCTTCATATCCGTACTTTAAACAGTTCGAATTTATAAAGGATTTTGTGCGATAAACTTTTCCCAGGCCCAGGCAGAAGCCATCATGGCATCAATACCCAGCTCGGTACTCCATTTCAATACTTCTTTTGATTTGGTTACATCACCCCATACCTGCTCCACATCGCCCGGGCGGCGCGGGCCAATAGTATAAGCCAGCTTTTCGCCGGTTGAACGTTCAAAAGCATCAATAATTTGCAGTACAGATGTCCCTGTTCCGGTACCGATATTAAACATATCGTACCCGGTAAAGCTTTCCTGTTCCATCAACCTTAATGCAGCCACATGTGCTTTAGCCAAATCGACTACGTGAATGTAATCTCTGATACAGCTGCCGTCAGGGGTGTTATAATCATTGCCGAACACGGTTACCTTTTCGCGTTTGCCTATAGCTGTTTGGGTAATAAACGGCACCAAGTTTTGAGGTACGCCAATAGGCAATTCACCGATCAAAGCCGATTCATGAGCACCTACCGGGTTAAAATAACGCAATGCGATTACTTTATATTTTGAACCGCCCGAAGTGATCATATCCTGCAGAATTTCTTCAGCAATTTGCTTGGTGTTACCGTATGGCGATTGGGCCGGTTTTACCGGTGCATTCTCGGTTACCGGCAGTTGCTCAGGCTGCCCATAAACTGTACAGCTGGACGAAAACACAAAATTAACCGGCTTGCTGTAATAGGCATTAAGCAGATTAATTAACGAGTAGAAATTGTTACGGTAATATTTTAACGGGTATTGTACCGATTCGCCAACGGCTTTAAATGCCGCAAAATGAATAATGCCGTCAATTTCGGGCTCAGCCGTGAACAATTGCTGAACACTGGCCTCATCACACAAATCGAGCTGATGAAAAGCAGGCTGATGCCCTAAAATTTGGGTTAGCTGGTCTAAAATCTTAATGCTAGAATTTGACAGATCATCTATAATCACTGGCTCATAACCGGCATTTATCAATTCTACCACGGTGTGCGAACCGATAAAGCCTAACCCTCCTGTCACTAATATTTTTGACATTATTGCTTATTATAATAAGTAAAATCTTTATGGTTTATTTCGTGCTCCGGCAATGATTTAAAGTATTCATAAGTAATACGTAAACCTTCGCTGCGCGATACCTTCGGCTCCCAGCCTAAAATGGCTTTGGCTTTAGTAATATCAGGGCGGCGTTGCTTAGGGTCGTCAGTTGGCAGTGGCTTGCTGATCAGTTCCTGGTTGGTACCGGTTAACTTAATAATTTCCTCGCCGAATTCTTTAATGGTAATCTCATCAGGGTTACCAATGTTCATCGGCTGTACATAATCACTATGCAGTAAACGATAGATACCTTCAATCAAATCATCTACATAGCAGAAGGCACGGGTTTGCGAACCATCACCAAACATAGTTAGTGGCTCGCCACGCAAGGCCTGACCAATGAAAGCCGGCAATACACGGCCATCATTCAGTCGCATACGCGGACCATAGGTATTGAAGATACGCACAATACGGGTTTCAACACCATGGAAGGTATGGTAAGCCATAGTAATGGCTTCCTGAAAGCGCTTGGCCTCATCATATACACCACGAGGGCCTACCGGGTTTACATTACCCCAATATTCTTCAGGTTGTGGGTTTACGTTAGGATCGCCATATACTTCTGAAGTAGAAGCAATAAGCATACGTGCATTTTTAGCTTTGGCTAAACCCAGCAAATTGTGCGTACCTAATGAACCTACTTTTAGTGTTTGAATAGGAATTTTCAGGTAATCAATCGGGCTGGCCGGCGAAGCAAAGTGCAGGATATAATCAATATCGCCCGATACATGCACATACTTAGAAACATCGTGGTTATGGAACTCGAAGTTTTCGAGTTTAAACAGATGCTCGATATTGCGCATATCGCCGGTAATCAGGTTATCCATAGCGATAACATGATAATCTTCCTTGATAAAACGGTCACATAAATGTGAGCCTAAAAAGCCGGCTGCGCCGGTAATAAGTATACGTTTACGTGCCATTATTTTACTGTTTTTCTGCCGATGCTGTTATAATAAAATCCGCATTCGTTCATTCTGTCCAAGTCATACAGGTTACGACCATCGAAAATAACCGGTGCTTTCAGTTTTTCTTTAATAAAATCAAAATCAGGTGTACGGAAAACCGACCATTCTGTTACAATCAATAAAGCATCTGCATTTACCAAAGCATCATAGCGATTCTCGGCATATGAAATTTTATCGCCAATCAGTTTCTTTATGTTTGGCATACCTTCAGGATCGTAAGCAGTAATGGTAGCGCCAGCTGCCACCAGATCATCAATAATATACAGTGCCGGTGCTTCGCGAATATCGTCGGTTTCAGGTTTAAAGGCCAATCCCCACATGGCAAAATGCTTGCCTTTTAAATCGCCGCCGTAGTAAGCTTTAATTTTTTCTACCAGTACGGTTTTCTGAATTTCGTTAACTTCCATTACCGAGTTCAGAATTTTAAAATCGTATTTATTTTCTTCGGCAGATTTAGCCAGGGCCTGCACATCTTTAGGGAAACAGCTACCGCCATAACCTATACCGGCAAATAAGAAGCGGCGGCCAATACGCTCATCGGCACCTATACCACGGCGCACCATATCCACATCAGCACCTACCAGTTCACACATGTTGGCAATTTCGTTCATGAACGAAATTTTGGTGGCTAAGAATGAGTTGGCAGCATATTTTGTTAACTCTGATGAACGCTCATCCATGAAAATTACCGGGTTACCCTGGCGTACATATGGGGCGTACAATTCACCCATCAATTTACGGGCGCGCTCGTCGGTAGTACCTACCACTACGCGGTCAGGCTTCATAAAGTCTTCTACGGCCACGCCTTCGCGTAAAAACTCGGGGTTTGATACTACAGCAAACTCCTGAGTAGTATGTTCTTTAAGGGCTGCTGTTACCTTATCGGCAGTACCTACCGGCACAGTTGATTTAGTTACAATTACTTTATATTCGGTAATTAATTTACCGATATCGCGCGCAGCACCCAGTACATAGCTTAAATCGGCTGCGCCATCTCCACCCGGAGGCGTAGGCAGAGCCAAAAATATAATTTTAGCATCAGCAATAGCATCCGCCAAATTGGTAGTAAAAGTTAAACGACCTTGTTTAATATTACGGTGAAAGAGCAAATCAAGGCCTGGCTCATAAATAGGGAGCTGACCATCTTTCATCATTTGCACCTTTTGCTCATTGATGTCAACGCAGGTAACCTCGTTACCCGTTTCAGCCAAACAAGTACCTGTTACTAAACCTACATAGCCTGTTCCAACTACGGCAATTTTCATATGTGAATAAGTTAATTGTTTTTGTTATTATTTTTACACCCGGACGAAGATAATCATTTCTGCTATAAATGCTTTTAATATATAATATTGGTATTAGATTTTATGCGCTCATCATACGTATAGTTGCTGTATTTAATACTAAAGCTAAGCAATGGGTAAGCGGGCGCCGAACACAACAATTAGCCCAAATAAATAAGGGTGGCAGTATATGGTTTCATTTCGCCTCTTTAGGGGAGTTTGAACAGGGCCGGCCGGTATTAGAACAACTTAAAAGACGGCATCCGGAAAAGAAATTCGTGATTACCTTTTTCTCGCCATCAGGGTATGAGGTCAGGAAAAATACGCCCCTTGCCGACGCTGTATACTATTTACCGCTGGATACCCCAAGCAATGCCTGCATCTTTATTGAAACTATACGACCCTGCCTGGCCGTTTTTACCAAATATGAATATTGGTACCATTTTTTTAACGAACTGCACCAAAGGCAAATCCCGCTGTACCTGATTTCAGGCATCTTCAGGCCCGAGCAAATCTTTTTTAAATGGTATGGGGGCTTGCACCGGCAAATGCTGAAATATATCAACCAGCTATTTGTACAGGATAAAGCTTCCGAACAACTGCTACATAACATTGGTATTCAGCACGTACAAATAAGCGGCGATACTAGGTTTGACCGGGTATGGGCTAATGCTTTACACCCCAAAGCACTGCCGTTAATTGAAGAATTCAAAAAGCATTCGCCCCTGTTTATTGGCGGCAGTACCTGGCTGCCAGACGAGGAACTGATTGCCCCACTGGTAACCCGCTACCCAACCTGGAAATTTATATTTGCACCACACGAAATCAATGAGTCTAAAATTCAGCAATTGGTCAGTATGCTTCCGGCTCAGCAAACCATTCGTTTTTCAATGGTTGAAAGCGCCCGGGGCTCAATAGCGGATTATCGCATATTGATTATAGATAACATCGGGATGTTATCAGCCTTGTATCAGTATGCAGACATTGCTCATATTGGGGGTGGTTTTGGCGTAGGCATACACAACACACTGGAAGCAGCCGCGTTTGGATTACCTGTTATTTTTGGCCCCAATTATCAGCGGTTCAGAGAAGCACGTGAACTGATTGAACAGCATGCAGGCTTTGGCATCAGCAATGCTGAAGAATTTGATAAAGTGAGCGAACAGCTGATTAATGATACAGATAAACGGTTACAGGCAGGAAACAATGCCAGGCAATATGTAAAGGCGAATACCGGCGCCACAGCGATGATTATTAATTATGCTGAAAAAGCGTTTTCGGCTAAGTAATAGTAATTAAATGACAACGCTTATCGTGCTGGTGCACCCGAAACATGGGCGTACAAGCCACTCCAATAAAGGTTTCTGTACCAACCCTTCAGGTGCCACAGTATAAGAATGGTAATATCAAACTTCGTTTACGAAAGTAGCTTAAGCACTTAGATTAACAAGGAGATTAAAACAGGCCTACAGATTCTTCACTGCGCCACTTAGGATGATATTATTTTGCTCGTTAACCCCTTACCATACCTTCCAAAGCATCAATAAATAGCGGCGAATCGTTCAAGCTTTCTACCAGCTGCACGTGCTCTCCGCCCAGCTGCTTAAATTCGGATCCGTATTCCTCTGTTACTTCAAAAACGGTTTCCAGGCAATCGGCCACAAAGGCGGGGCAAAATACCAACAGGCGTTTTTTACCCTCGGCAGCCAGTTTGGCAATAATCTCACTGGTGTAAGGTTGCACCCAAGGGTCATTACCCAAGCGGGACTGGAAGCAGATAGTATATTTATCTTTAGGTATGTTCAGCTTGGCTGCAATCAGGCGTGCGGTATGGTGTGACTGGGCTGAGTAACAAAATTTATTTTTATCGTTCAGCGTATCGCAGCAGCCGTTTACCTTCAGGCAATAATTGTGCGTATGATCAGATTTTACCAACTGGCGCTGCGGCAGGCCATGGAAGCTGAACAGCACATGGTCATAATTCTCGGGATTATACTTGGCCCCATTTTGAGCAAAGTTTTCAATCATCAATTCATTATCATGAAAAGAATTAATGAAAGAAATACTTGGGATGGTAGGCCATTCGGCCACCAGCTGCATTACCTTCTGGTACACCGAGCCGGTACTGGCCGATGCATATTGCGGGAATAAGGCAATGACGCGGATATCATCTACCAAAGCATCTTTAAGGCGTTTCAGGGCATCTTCAATAGAGGGGCTTTGGTAACGCATGGCCAGTTCTACCATATAAGCATCACCCAGGCGCTCTTGCAATAACTGCTGCTGCCGGATGCTGTAATACAACAATGGAGAACCTGTTTTTTCATCCCAGATTTCCTTATATAATTTAGCTGATTTCGGTGCCCTGAATGGCGCAATGATACCTTTTACCAGGAGAGCACGCGATACGGGGTTGATATCAATCACCCGGCCATCCATTAAAAATTCGTTGAGGTATTTGCGTACGTCGCTTGTTTGCGGACTATCTGGCGTGCCCAGATTGACCAGTAGAACTCCCTTTTTTGCCATAATTAGTAGCTGCAAAGGTAAAAAATTGAGGCAAGAGCCAAATGCTATACGTAAAGAAATACGAGGTTTGACTTTGAGTACAGATTTGAGCTTCTGATTACACTTTTAATTACCGCCGCTGCTTGATAAATCGCAGCAACCGTTGCCACAAGGTACCTTTTCGGTGAGCCAAAAAGTATTTTATGGCTCGGTAGGCTTCACTATTTTCCTTAATTACAGTTGGAAACTCGGTAACCGGATTCCGGCTGATGTGCACTTGATAAATATCTTCGTTGTTGGAATGCGTACCACTACCATCGTGCCCAATATTTTGAATTAATGATTTGGAAGGATTAAGCGTTAACCCACCCTGCAAAAAAACTGAGGCATACCAGCGTATAGCCCACGAATTATTCTTCCCCGCTTTAAAGTCCTGCATCTGCTTCCAAAAATTCATTTTCCTTTCAATAGAAAACTGATGAATTTTTGCGCTGTCAAATTGCCTCATCAAATGGTTAATATCGGGATTGAAATGCGCCCATGCTCTATCCCATGTGGCCCAGCCCCAGCTGGTAGCTGCGCGGTAAAAAAAGGTTTGCGGCAAACCGGGCGTTTTTAAATCGTACATATAGGCGCCAATGTGCATCACCTTATTTTTATCGGCATAGCGAACAAGCGCCTCATTGAAGTATTGCAAGGTATACGGTGAGGATAAAAGATCATCTTCAAATACAATTACCTTTCCATATTCTTTTACCAATTGTGTTACGCCAGCTATGATAGAATTGGCCAAACCCATATTCTGCTCCCGTTTAATTACCTTAACTGACTTAAATCCGTTAACTTCTGCTGCTACCTGCCGGGTTTGTGCAACCTTGCTTTCATCGGCATCGGTTTTGGCAGCATCAGAAAAAATAAACAGGCGTGAGTTTTCGGCTAATACATTTTGCTGCAAATAATTGAGAGTACGGCGCGTATGGTCGGGGCGGTTATAAACAAAGAGGGCAATGGGCGCCAGGTTTTGCATTACGTTTCCGGTTAAAATATATCGGCCTGTTGCCCGGCTTTGCGGCAAAGCACCGTATAAGCGTTTGCTTTTTCTTCTCTTACCTTTTTGCCACCTAACTTACCTAGCAAGCTTTTGATGCCATATTCTAAATTTATTTTCAAATTAGTAATTGCACTTTTGGGCTTACGCTGATTAATGTAGGTGTTAAATTTAGTTACCTCTGGCTCAATCATCGAGGTAAGGTCTTTAACTACTTCCAATCCTTCGGTTTTCAACAAATAACGCAGTGAGGTTGGCGTATACATGTTGATGTGCCCGTAAGCTAGAAAATGCTTGATGCGGTTATCCACCCCGGCTTTGTAATCGCGCGGTACTTCAATCACCAGCATATTGGCAACACGTTTTAATTCGCGCAACAGCATACGCTCATGCTCAACGTGTTCTAATACATGCGACAGGATGATCAGGTCAAAGCTATTATCTTCAAAAGGCAAATGATAGCCGTCAAATACCTGTACCGACTGCAGGTTTTTGATACGGCGGTTCAAAATATGCGCTACGCCACTATCCGATATCTCTACAGCGGCATAAAGGGGCGCAAAATTTTGGTCAGCCAGGTATTGCAGTATGCTGCCATCGCCGGCACCTACCTCAAGCACCTTATTAAAGCTTAAACCTTTACACACCTCTACAATGTGCTGCGCTTTATACCGGGCTCCCAGCATGCGCCAGGCTTCATCATGCTTTTCGTAAAACTCATCATAAGCAGCTTTTACATTGCTGCTAATTATATCTTGGGCCATAATTAAATGTCCAGGCAATTATTGGGTTTATAAAATACAGAGGTTGCTTTTTCATAAAACAACCCGGGCGATATACCGGTGAATGGCAATTGCTTAAAACCCTGACTCAATAAAAAATTGATTCCTTCTTTGTAATTTTCCCGCTCAGAGTCATCTAAAACCACCACGCCTGTGTCTGACAAGGCTTCTACCGCCTGTTTACAACAATTCACACGGTCGCGGCCATCAACAATGATGATATCGAATTTTTCTTCCAGCCTGATGGGCATACGGCAGTATTCACCGTCGGGCTGCAATTCGCAATAAATCATTTCAGCATTTGCGGGCTTGGTTTCTGTAATTTTTTCATACCAATCTTTATCATGCTCCACCGAAACTACTATGCCTACATGCTGCGCATAAAACAGCGTTGAATTACCTGAGCCAAATTCGAAGATGGCCTGTTGTTTGTTTAAACGGGTTTTAATAAAATTAATAAATGAATAAGTAACCCATGGGATAGGATTTCCCTCACCATCAACCGGCGATTTGTTATCAAAAGCCTTAAACCAGCCAATGCTGTTCAGGTATCCTTTTTCATTGTATGATAACAGGGCTTTCAGCCGCTCGGGCTGCTTTAATATATTCAGAAGCGATGTAAATTTGCTCAACGTTTATATACTTTTTGAAAAAGTGAAATTAAGAATAATGATTTTAACATCATAAATGCCTGCTGGCTAACTTTAGGAATAAATATGATAAAGAAAGCTGAACTGGCATAAGCAACAAGTGTAGCAATAGCAGTCCCCATCATTCCATAACGGGGGATGAGTATCAGGTTAAGTATTACGTTAATCACCGCCCCGAATCCGGTACGCAGAAAAGATAATCTTGCATAGTTTTCAGCTATCAAGTATTGTCCGTTAGCTGCTCCCAGAAACACAAACACACCTGACCATATATGCAAAGAGAGCACAGGGGCTGCACTGGCATACTCAGGTTTATATAATTTATAAATGAGCGGGGCGGCTATGGAAATAATAAGGGCGATGGGCAGACTAATATAAACCATCAGATCATATAAATCTTGTATGCGCTTCCTATAACGGTTTAGGTCATCGCGGCGGGCGTTTAGAATAGCCGGAAACAAGGAAGCTACAATTACGGATGGAATAAAATTCCAGGCTTCACTCAGGTTAACTGCAGTAGCATAAGCACCAGCTTCTTTGGCTCCACGCATATTTTGCAGCATCAACTGGTCTATCTTCATATATACCGATACCATGATGCCTGATATGATCAACGGCCACGACATAGCCAGCAACTTTTTAGCTAGTACACCATTATAACTCCACATAAGAAGACTTCGCCCTTTACGCTGATAAGTTAAAAAGTAACCGGCCGACAGCAATATCACATCAAATAAATAAGCATATACAAACCAGGTAATGGATGCTTTATTATAAATAAGCAAAAGCTTTATAATAGCAGATAGCAGCGTACCACCCATTTGTACCTGCATAATATATTTGGATTGCACCTGCGATTGAAAGTAAGAATCAATTACATTAAAGGCTTGCACAATGCCAATAAACGACAGTATTAAAGTATAGCTGTATGGTGTTGCTTTAGCCGGATACAACTGGTAAGCCATATAAATGAGCGGTATACATATCACTCCGGCTATTACTTTAAGCCAAAAAGCTGTACCTAATATACGGTCGCGGTTTTCTGGAAATTGATGCAGCTCTTTTACAATGAATTGATCAAGCCCGAGGGTAGCGATAGCTGAAAAAAAATAGATATACACAATGCCGCCTGCCAGTATACCATTACCCTCAGGATGAAGGTAATTAGCTACCTGAATACTAACCAGCATTTTAATGAGTAAACTACCTACTTTACCCACAAACAGCATACCCGTATTTTTCAGATACTTTTCAAATGCCTGCTGATTAAATCCGGGGATGCTGGGTATGCGCATAAATTGCAGGCAAAGGTATAAATATTTTATAGTTGGTTAACGGGTTCACTATTCAGTGATAATCTACTAATTCTATATACTAAATATTTTTTGTTTATTTGCATTATTAGATCACAGTAAACATCGCACTTATGGCATTTGTAACTGAAAAATTCGAAGACATCGCTAAATTCAAACCCCACCATTCCTATTCGCAAGATGGTGAGGATATGCTGCTTAGACATTTATTAACCGAGCAAATACCCAATTACAATTCGTACCGGGGTTGGTTTGTAGATATTGGTGCTTATCATCCCTACCGGCACTCCAACACCATGCATTATTACGAGTTGGGCTGGCAAGGTATCAACATTGAACCTACGGCTGAACATTTAGAGTTGTTCAATAAATATCGTAACCGGGATATCAACTTAAATATTGGTATTGGCGAACAGGAAGAAATGCGTGAGTTATACTGCTTCGAAGACCCCAGTTTGAATACGTTTGACAAAGATGTAGCCAGCGCCCGTGTAAATGGGAACCGCACACAACAAATAATTAAAACCGATTGGGTAAAAATTGTACCTCTATCGAAGGTGTTGGATGCTTATCTACCGGCCGGAGTAAACATTGATTTTATGAGCTTCGATGTGGCAGGGCTAGACATCCATATCCTTAAATCAAACAACTGGACGCAATACCGGCCAAAGTTTGTACTAGTTGAGGATGTAGACAGTAACCTGGAACACCTGGACGCCTCAGAACAGCACGACTTTCTAACTTCAAAAGGATATGAACTGGTAAGCAAAACATTAAGAACATTAATATATCAACAAAAAAGGCAGGTTTAACACCTGCCTTTTTTGTTGATATTATCAGCTTGCTTATTGATTAAGCTTGTAAAGAGCAAATGCATTATTTGTCCACCAAGGTAAGCCTTGCGGTGTAACGGCTACATTTGTAGCAGCAGCATTTGGCACAGCAGTCCAACTGCCATCAACCATATATTTATAAAGTGCTGCTTCGTTGCCTTTGCTGCCTGAGGTAATATTTTGAGCGGCAACATATATTGCTCCATTTGCACTTATGCCAATATCGGTACCGCTTACGCCATACCATGGGTTCCATAGGTAATTACCGCTGTACTGATAAACAATGTTTAATTTATTCACTACCCATGGAATTCCATTCGGACTCACAGCAATACGAATACCGGCACAATCAGGCAGGGTTTGCCAAGCATTACCAGTCCATTTCATAATATTAAAGCCACCGGTATAAGAAGCTACCTCCCTGCCAATAGCAAATACAGATCCATCGGCACCAATACCAATATCAGTGGCCAGTCCGGGAAGTAAATCCCAGTTACTTCCATTATACTTAAGAATATGCCCTGCGTAATCTACTACCCAAGGCATCCCCTGTGGAGATACCGCCACCCGCATAGCACCACAATCAGGCAGTTTACTCAGCTTACCATCATTATATTTTGCAATGGCATGCCCTCCAGCTGTTAATGAATCCGCTGTTACTATAAATACAGACCCATTAGCACCAATGCCAATATCAATCGCCTTAATATCTAAAAAAGTAATTTTTCCGTCGGCAGAAGTACTGCCGCCTGTAGCAGGTGGGGCAGGTGTATCAGTTACCATAACTACGCATCTGGCAGCAACTGCGGCTGTTTTACTTTGTACATTAATATTAGCTTTACCACTTTTTTGGCCAAAACCAAGCCATTGGCATCAACACTTACAATTGTTGTGTCTGATGAGCTCCATTTTAATTCGTTAGCCGGAAAGTTTTTGGAAGATAGCTGCTGCGAATTACCCTTAACCATTCGCAAGGTATCATAAGTTAACGATACAGATTGATCAGGATTTTGTACTGCTTCTTTCACGCAGGAAACTGAGAAAATAATCACACTGCCAAAGAGCAGTAACAGTATTCGCTTCATTATACAGATAAGGTTAAAATGTTGGAGCTAATTTAGTTAATGCCTGTAGCTTAATTGTGCATCCCCATTTAAAGCCATGTATCATTTTTATTACAAACGAAAAAGCCCCGGTGTAACCGGGGCCTTAGATAAAAATTTATGCTATTTATTGATTCACAAACTTTTTAGCATTCACTTTACGCTCATTTTCATTCAGGAAAATTTTACGTAAACGGATGCTTTGTGGAGTTACTTCAATGTACTCATCGGCTTGGATATATTCCATTGATTCTTCTAAGGAGAATTTAATGGCCGGTGCAATACGTACGTTGGTATCACTACCCGATGCGCGCATGTTGGTTAACTGCTTACCTTTGGTTAAGTTGATTACCAAATCGTTATCACGAATATGCTCACCTAAAATCTGTCCTTCGTAAATATCAACGCCCGGTTCAATATGGAAACGGCCACGGTCTTGCAATTTGTCAATGGCAAATGCCGTAGTTTTGCCAGTATCCATTGATACCAACACACCATTTAAGCGGCCAGGTATCGGGCCTTTCCAAGGCTCATAAGCCTTAAAGCGGTGTGCCATAATAGCCTCACCACCGGTAGCAGTAAGAACGTTATTACGCAAGCCGATAATACCACGGGCCGGAATATCAAATTCTAAATGCTGTAAGTCTCCTTTAGGTTCCATTACCAGCAAGTCACCTTTACGCTGTGTTACCAGTTCAATTACCTTACCGGCAACATCACCAGGTACATCAACAATCAGGGTTTCAACCGGCTCGCATTTTACACCGTCAATTTCTTTTACAATTACCTGCGGCTGGCCTACCTGTAACTCATAGCCTTCGCGGCGCATGGTTTCAATTAGTACCGATAAGTGCAGGATACCACGCCCGTATACCAGATAAGCATCCGGCGACTCGGTTTCTACAATTTTAAGGGCCAAGTTCTTTTCCGTTTCTTTATATAAACGGTCGCGCAGGTGGCGTGATGTTACAAATTTGCCTTCTTTACCAAAAAACGGTGAAGTATTAATGGTAAACAGCATGTTCATAGTCGGCTCATCAATGTGAATTACCTCCAGTTGCTCAGGATTTTCAAAATCAGCAATAGTATCACCAATATCGAACCCTTCGATACCCACAACAGCGCAAATATCACCAGAGCTTACTTCAGTCGCTTTAACTTTACCCAAGCCTTCAAAAGTGTATAATTCTTTGATGCGTGATTTTTGGATAGTGCCATCGCGTTTTACCAAAGATACCGGCTGATTTTCTTTGATGGTGCCACGCGCTACACGGCCTACCGCAATACGACCTACAAATGAAGAGTAATCCAATGAAGTAATCTGCATTTGCAAAGTACCTTCATTAACTGGTGCTGCAGGGATGTTTTCCAAAATGGCATCCATCAATGGGAAAATGTTATCCGTTGGTTTCTTCCAATCGGTGCTCATCCAGCCTTGTTTAGATGAACCGTAGATAACCGGAAAATCCAGCTGCTCTTCGGTAGCATCAAGGTTAAAGAACAACTCAAAAATCTGCTCGTACACTTCTTCAGGGCGGCAGTTCTCTTTGTCTACTTTATTTACAACTACAATGGGTTTCAAACCTAACGCCAGGGCTTTTTGGGTTACGAAACGGGTTTGCGGCATGGCGCCTTCAAAAGCATCGCACAACAGCAATACACCGTCGGCCATTTTCAACACACGTTCTACCTCACCACCAAAGTCGGCGTGGCCCGGGGTATCAATAATGTTAATTTTAACGTCTTTGTACCGTACCGAAACGTTTTTGGATACGATGGTAATACCACGTTCGCGCTCCAGGTCATTGTTATCCAGTATCAGCTCACCGGTTTCCTGATTGTCGCGGAAAATGGCGCAGCTATGCAGAATCTTATCAACCAGCGTAGTTTTACCGTGGTCAACGTGTGCAATAATTGCTATATTTCGAATGTTTTGCATGAAAATTATGCGTGCTTATTTTTGCTGCAAAGGTAAGCTTAATATATCGCATTTAAAAACAATGGCAAGTTTTATACATCATTGTTCAGTCATTTCGTTAACTGTTGATTTCGAGTACATAAGCAGTTAACCCTTAGTTTATAATGCCCGCTCAAATATTCTCTTGCTACGGGCATTATTATTGCTTAATTTTTTTACATTCATACGATTGTGCTTTTGCTGACGTATGTACTGTAAAACTTATTTTTGTCTTATGATTCAAATAATTATCATTGCTGTTCTGTTTATAGCTGCAATAGCTTATGTAGGCCGCATGATGTATAAAAGCCTTACCACAAAAAAAGGCTGCGGAACCAATTGTAAGTGTGGTGTTGATTTCTCGAATGTGAACACTAAAAACTGAGCAAATAACATTTGCACACCTGAACTTTAATTTTTCGTTGATAACCAATGGCTGAAAAGCAAATATTTCAAGCTGATACCCCCGACCGCTGGAACCGGTTTAAATGGCTGAGCCGCATTTTGCTAGGCCTGTTAATAAGTGCCGTTATTGCAGCCAGCATTACCATCACTTCTAACGAATATCCGGCATTACCTAATTTAACCCCGGCCCCTAAGAAACTAACAGCTGAAGAACTGGAGCGTATTAAGCGCTCGCCGCGTTATAAAGATTTTACCATTCAAAAAGCAGAGATCAACCAGCTGAAGCGCAACCGTGAACTGCACCAGCGGCAGCATCCCAATAATAAAAAGCGTATTAATGTTTGCTTTTACCGCGAATGGGATCCGCAAGCTTATACCTCCCTGGCCGATCATATAGCCCAGGTGGATATGATTAACAGCGAAGGCTTCAATATGGTGCCTGGTGCCGATACAATACAAGTGCGGCTGGATACAGGCTTAGTGAAATTAAACCGCAACTACCACAAGCCGGTATTAATGACGTTGAGCAACTGGATTAATGCGACCAACAGTACAGATGTTAAAGATGTATTGCGCATTACCGACAACCCGGCGTTGCGTACTCAATTCATCAACAATTTAGTAACTAATCTCAGCCGTTATCAACTGCGTGGGCTTAACCTGAGCTTTGATGATATACCCGACCGCAACAGCAAAGCTTTTATCAGTTTTGAACAAGAATTATACAACGCCTTACATGCCAAGGGCTTTTTGCTTACCCAAAACATCATCCCCGATGATGAAAGCTATAATTTACCCTTACTGGCAGGGATCAACGATTACCTGTTTGTAATGGCTATTGACCAGCATACCGAAAACAGCAGCCCTGGCGACATTACCCACCAGCGCTGGGTAGAATTGATGCTGGATAAGGTATGTGAAAAAATACCAAGCGAAAAAGTTATTTTAACCATACAGGGAGGCGGCTACGACTGGCCTTTTCAAAGTGTAGGCAAACTACTCAGCTATACGCAGGCCATTGGTACCGCAGAGAGCGCTCATGCTAAAGTGCAGTTCGACTCCTTATCGGCTAATTTACATTTTAAATATACCGATAATAACAGCCTGCCGCATGATGTATTTTTTACCGACGCTGCCACCAACTTCAACATCATACGTATGGCGGATGACTGGGGTACAGCCGGCGTAGCCCTGTGGCGTATGGGTACCGAAGACCCGCGTTACTGGCTGTTCATTCAAAAAGACCTTTCTATTGAAGCTTTGCGCAAAACAGGGCTCGATACCCGCCACATGCGGAACATTGGCCTCAATGATCGCATTGATTATGATGGCGACGGTGAAATATTAGACCTGGCTACGGTACCTGACACCGGCAAGGTAAATCTCAAAATAGATCCGGAAACGTATACCATTACCAACCAGCAATATCTAAAATTGCCTACCAAGTACCTCATCAGGCGCTATGGTTATGACCCTAAAAAGGTAGTGCTCACTTTTGATGACGGCCCCGACCCTAATTACACCCCACGCATTTTAGATATCCTGAAACAGGAAAAAGTTCCGGCTGCCTTTTTTGTGGTAGGCTCTATGGTAGAAAAAAATATCCCGCTGTTGCGGCGCGAATTTGACGAAGGATATGAGATTGGCAATCACACTTATTTTCACCCCGATATTTCGGCCATCAGTATTCCGCGTGTAAGGTTAGAGCTTAATGCCACGCGCAGCATTATTGAAACGGTTACCGGCCACAGCACTATTCTGTTCAGGCCTCCATTCAATGCCGATGCAGAGCCAACCACCATCCCCGAGGTGATACCGGTGGCTGAGAGCCGCAAACAAAATTATATCAATATTGGTGAAGCCATTGACCCGCACGATTGGGAGCCCGGCGTAACTGCCGACAGCATTGTGGCCCGCGCTATTGCCCAGGCCGGCAGCGGCTCCATGATTTTGTTGCACGATGCCGGGGGCGATACCCGTGAGGAAACGGTGAAGGCACTGCCCCGCATTATTCAGTATTACAAATCACACGGTTACCAGTTTACTACCATTGCCGATGTATTGGGCAAGCCCAAAAGCGCCCTGATGCCCCCTATTGAAGATGATGCTGACAGTGGTGTTACCGGGCCTTTGTATAAATTTTTCACCGTTAGCTTATTTTATTTTAACTGGTTTTTACTCTATGTGTTCTTGTCGGCTATCTTTTTGGCTATTACACGTATTATATTAATTGGCGTATTAGCTTTAAGGCAGTTCATAGATGAACGCAAAGAAACCAAGGCTATTGATATTGCTTCCCTGCCGCCGGTAAGCATTATAGTGCCCGGGTACAACGAGGAAGTAACTGCTGCAAAAACCATCCAAAGCTTGCTGGCGCTCGAGTACACTGAACTGGAAATCATATTCGTAGATGACGGCTCCAAAGACCGCACTTTTGAAGTAGTGAGCCATGCCTATGGCAATCATCCCAAAGTACAAGTACTTTCCAAACCCAACGGTGGTAAAGCATCTGCCCTAAACTTCGGTATCAGTAATGCCAAATATGACTATGTAGTTTGTATAGATGCCGATACCTTGTTAAAGCAGGACGCTATTTTGCACCTGATGGCCCAATTTACAGATGATGAAATAGGTGCTGTAGCCGGTACGGTTAAGGTGGGAAATGAGAATAACCTGATTACCCGCTGGCAATCCATCGAATACATTACCGCCCAGAATATGGACCGCAGGGCCTTCGATTTGCTGAACAGCATTACGGTAGTGCCGGGAGCTATCGGCGCATTTCGTAAAGAAGCCATTGCCAAAGTAGGCGGCTTTACCACAGATACCTTAGCTGAGGATTGCGACCTTACTATGCGTATTCTGAAACAAGGTTACATTGTGCGCAATGCAGGGAATGCCATCGCTTATACCGAAGCGCCCGAAACGCTGAATGCACTGCTCAAACAACGCTTTCGCTGGAGTTTTGGCGTTATACAAAGCTTTTGGAAAAACCGCGATGCGCTGTTTAACAAAAAGTACCGCTTCTTTGGTATGGTAGGCATGCCCAATATCCTGATCTTCCAGATTGTGCTGCCGCTGTTTTCACCACTTGCTGATTTAATGATGGTGATTGGCTTATTTAGTGATAAACCATTCAAAATATTGGCCTATTATCTGGCCTTCATCGTGATAGACTTACTGGTATCTCTGCTGGCCTTCCGTATGGAAAAGGAAAGTTATAAAAAGCTGGTGTATATTATCCCGCAGCGCTTTGTTTGGCGGCAACTGATGTACTATATTCTCTTTAAATCCATTCGCAAAGCAGCCAAAGGCGAGCTAAGCGGCTGGGGGGTATTAAAACGAACAGGAAGCGTAGTGGTGAAAGAGTAAGCGGCAATCAGGCTGTAATTAGTTATGATTATTTACTGATAATGGAGTAGATTTTAGTACCACTGCTTGTCACCCTAAGGCACTCGAAAGGTAAGTATAGAGCCTTTCATAGCAGGAGCCTGTGCACCCAAGCTCCGGGTGTCTCAGCATAACTGCGATAGATTAGGTGGATAAGCTTCGTATGGCTTAGGATGAGAAAGTGAAAGGATATGACTATACTTTTTCAATCAAACATACCGCGTAAGCCACTACACCCTCCTGCCTGCCAATAAAGCCCATCTTTTCGTTGGTAGTGGCTTTAATAGAGATATCATCCTCATCAATACCGGCTGCTTCGGCAATCTTTTGCTTCATGGCCGGGATGTGTGGGTTGATTTTTGGAGCCTCGAGACAAATCATAGCATCGATATTGCCAATGGTATAACTCTTCTCTTTAAGTAATACCACTACCTGCTGCAGCAAAATCAGGCTGCTGATGCCTTTCCAACGGTTATCGGTATTAGAAAAATGATAGCCGATATCGCGCAGGTTTGCGGCGCCCAGCAGGGCATCACAAATGGCATGTACCAGTACGTCGGCATCAGAGTGTCCGTAAGCGCCGGAGTGGTGCTCCAACTGCACGCCGCCCATTACAAAAGGGTGGCCTTCTTTCAACTCATGTACATCAAAGCCGAAGCCGGTTCTTATTTTAGCCATTGTTACTTTTTGCCGCCAAAGTTAACACTTAGGGTTAAGCGAAGGGTATTGGCCAAAGGACTTTTTTGCTGACTGGCTACCAGGTACGATACATCAAACTGATACACATCATACTTAAAGCCTGCGCCTACCGTAAAATACTGGCGGTTGCCTTTATTGGGATTTTCGTAAAAATAACCGGTGCGCAATGCAAACTGCTTATTGTATACATACTCTAAACCACCGGCATAACTAATCTCTTTCAGCTCCTCACTAAAACCACCCGGTGCATCGCTAAACGAACCAAAAATACCCCCGGGTACTGAGCGGTTATCATCCTTACCGCTGATAATATTGCCGTTGCTATCGCGGATAGGTGGCGTAGGCACCAACAGTTTGTTGACGTCCAGCAGCACAGTCAGTTCGTTAAAATCATCCAGGTACCAGGTATTGGCAGCGCCAATGCGTAGGTTGGTGGGCAAAAAGTATTTTTGCCCCTGCTCGGTATAACTAATTTTAGTACCAATGTTTGAGATATTCATACCCAGCGCGAAAACAGCATCTTTGCCGAACTGCTGTGTAGGTTTGCGGTAATAAGCAGAAACATCAGCCGCAGCGGCATTGGCCGGGCGGGTTTGCTGCGTACCTAAAAATGCACCATTCGCTAAGCTGGAATGAATGTAACGCAGTGTTAAACCCAAAGACAGGTTTTCGCCAAATTTACGTGCAAAGGTACCATCAATAGAAAATTCGTTAGGCTTATAAGTACCTAAATCGGCAGCGTTGCCATCCCGCAAGTCAATAGTACCCAAATTAAAATACCGCACCGAGGCTCCTATACTGTTACGTTCATCCAGTTTATGGGCATAGCTCAGGTAAGCCAGGTTCACATCAGGCACCAGGCGGCGCAGCCAGGGGCTGTAAGAAGCCGATACACTGTTCTTATCTTCTAAAAAAGTAAGTTTCGAAGGGTTCCAGTAATTGGCATTTACATCGGGCGAGAGCGCCACCCCTGCGTCACCCAACGCACCTGAGCGTGAGTCGGGCGTAATCGTCAAGAAAGGCACGGCCGTTGTGATGGCTGTACCGGAGCTGCCGTTGGTATTTGTTCCGCTAGGGCCTATTACTTGCTGTGCGAAAACAAATCCGGGAGATAACAACAGGGCTGAATACAAAAATATTTTCTTTACAAGAGAAGTAAAAATACTCATGCGGATGGTTTACAAGTTAAACTATGGGCTGATAAAGATAGGTTTATATACGTGATGAGAACCAATAAAGTTCGAATTTTCATTAAAATGCTTTGTTTAAGGTAACCCAAACTTGCTTGTTTACGTTTAACAGCAATAAAGTAAATGTAGTGTGCAACCTGAAGCAAAATTCTATTTTTGCACACTTTTATATATTTTAATATTATTTATATTTACTGTCTGATTAATTTAGCAAATATGAAGTTAAATATTACACATACTGCTTGTGTATTACTGGGATTGGGAGCTTTGATGAGTAGCTGTAGTAAGCCCATGAAATCGCAAAAAACCGGCATTACTTATAATGATAAGAACAATGGCGGTTATATGCGTTATCGCCAGGCGCATCCAGCCCCCGGTCCGGGCCTGATTCCGATTGAGGGCGGTACATTCGTATTGGGTGGCAGTGCCGACCAGGATGTAACTTATGATTATAATAATACCCGCACTCGTGTTACCGTAGCTTCATTTTATATGGATGAAACCGAGGTATCTAATCAAGACTGGCTGGATTACCTGCACTGGATCAGCATCACTTTCCCCGACGACCGCGAACTTTATTATAATGCCACACCAGATACACTGGTATGGAGACGTCCGCTGTCATACAACGATCCTTATGTAGATAATTACCTGCGCCACCCTGCATTTCAGGATTATCCGGTGGTGGGTATTACCTGGAGCCAGGCACAAGATTACTGCGTATGGCGTACTGACCGTATGAATGAAAACATATTGCGTGAGCAGGGCCGTTTAGCTTCTTGGAAAGATTTTTCGGGCAATGGCAAGCCCGGTGCCAATCAAACTGCCGGTGGCGCCAACGCTTCTACACAACCTTTCAATACGGATATATACTTAAACGGCCAGATTAGAGGCCAGGGCATTGACGGTAAAAAGATGTTGCCGGATTTAAATCCGAATGCTAAAACTGTTGCTGGTGCAACTGCCGGTAAAGGTGGTAAAGTTACCCGCCCTGTGCGTTTGGAAGATGGTATATTGAAATCGGGTTACCGTTTGCCTACCGAAGCCGAGTGGGAGTACGCTGCATTAGGTTTAGCCGGCAATACCGAGTTTGAAAACATCAACGATGGTAAAGTGTACCCTTGGAATGGCATGGGCGTACGCTCGGCCAGCCGCAAAACCCGCGGTATGATTTTGGCCAACTTTAAGCGTGGCAAAGGCGACAACATGGGTGTAGGCGGTTACCTGAATGATAAGGCTGATATTACAGCACCTGTTCGTGCTTATGCACCTAACGACTTCGGTTTATATAACATGGCCGGCAACGTGAATGAGTGGACCCAAGATACTTACCGCCAGATGAGTTTTGAGGATGTGGAAGACTTTAACCCTTTCCGTGGAAATGAGTACACCAATAAACGCCTGTCTGACCCGGCCAAAGGCATTTACGCCAAAGATAAGTACGGCCGCCCGATTAAAGACCCGGCAAGATCAAACCGCAAACTAAGCTGGGCTGAATTTACGGCACAGCAGCAAGGCAGCACTACAGCTGCTAATGGCAATGCCCCTGCAAATGCCGCAGTTACCGCTGCCGGGCAGCCAGCAGCGAACAGCGCTATTGCCGGTAAACCTTACGACCCGGATTTCAGAGGCTTTGTGGATTCTACCAACACCGCTTTATATGGTACTACTACTTTGGTGGATAACCATTCTAAAGTATACAAAGGCGGCTCCTGGAACGATCAGGCTTTCTGGCTGAACCCGGCTACCCGTCGTTTCTTAAACCAAGATGATGCCAGCGCCGAAATTGGTTTTCGTTGCGCTATGAACATGGTAGGTGCCCCTGAAATTCACCCTTCCGGCAAACCACATTTCAGCACTAAAAAACCAAGAGATTTTAAAGCAAAGTAATTGCTGACAAACCTAACAAGAAAGGGGTGCCTTATTCAGGCACCCCTTTCTTGTTAGGTAATACTTTATATTCACATTCTTTTGTCATTTCGACCGCAGGGAGAAATCTTGTTCAAGCGATAAATCTACTATAGACTGGTTTGGTGCAGAAGCTCTCTCCCTGCGGTCGAAATGATAAGAAGAGATAGCTATTGTTGTGATAACATTTAGGCGAACTGCAGGAGCACCTGCCCTTTTTCTACTTTATCCTGCGGAGCAATCTTAATTGCTTTTACAGTTACGTCAGCTGGGGCTTTGATGATATTCTCCATTTTCATGGCTTCTAATACAAATAGGTTATCGCCCTTTTTTACTTCACTGCCTTCCTGCACAAATATTTTGAGCACCAGGCCAGGCATTGGCGCCTTCAACTCACTTACTTTAGCACTGTTCAGGTTACTCATACCTAATTGCTCCAGCAGCGCGTCGAATTGGTCTTTAGCTACGATTTGATAGATGCGCCCGTTTACCTTTATACTGGCAGTTTTAGCCGCAGCATCGAATTCAACTACTTCCGCCTGGTAAGATTTATGCTGATGAATAACATGATAACGCGAGCCCCCCAATTCCTGTACATCAGCTTCAACCGGCTCCTGGTTAGCCATAAGATGATCTGCCGAACGGTTGATATCAAATTTAAATTTATCGTTTACAGTAAGTGTATACATACATTTATTGAGT
Source organism: Mucilaginibacter koreensis (assembly GCF_054783355.1). Lineage (NCBI taxonomy): Bacteria > Pseudomonadati > Bacteroidota > Sphingobacteriia > Sphingobacteriales > Sphingobacteriaceae > Mucilaginibacter > Mucilaginibacter koreensis. The sequence continues at coordinate 2,245,509 of NZ_BAAGQS010000001.1, forward strand.
AAGAGCGTATTGAATTAAGTTTGCGCCCATTTGCAGGGCTTTATTTCGTATTTCCTGACTATCGCCGGCATAAGTGCCATAATCTTCCCAGCCGTTGCCTAAATCGCATTCATAATCGTAAAAGCACACCAAGCGGCCTTTATAAGTTAAGCCGAAGCCTTGGGGGCGCTTGTTGTTATGCTCATGTACTTTGGGCAAGCCATCTGGAAAATTATATTTTTGATGATATACTGGATGATTAAGAGGCAGTTCCACAAAGTTCAATTCTGGAAACACTTTCTTCATCTGCGAACGGATGAAAGGGTCTAAGCCATAATTATCGCATACATGTAAAAAGCCGCCGCCTGTTAAATACTTACGCAAGTTGCGCGCTTCCTGGTCAGAAAACATCACGTTACCGTGCCCAGTCATAAACACATACGGATAATTAAATAATGAGGAGCTTCCTACTTCTACAACATCTTCCTGCGGCTCAAAGTTTGTTCTCAGACTGGTGTTACAAAACCTGATCAGATTGGTTAAAGCCGTACGGTCGCCATACCAATCACCGCCACCATTATATTTTAGTCGTCCTAGTTTATAGGCAGGTGCATAAAAGCTGGTGAGGCATAAGCCGGCAATAACAATAAGTGTAATCTGTTTGAATTTCACCTTTAAACTTTAAACTAAGCTATAAAAAGTTTATCGGGATTGCGAATGTCCGGACAGAATTTATCCTGTTCTGCTTACCGGTTTAATAAGTTGATTTCAAAGCAGGCCGCTAAGGCAGCTGTTTCTGTACGCAGGCGGCTTTCGCCTAAAGTAATGGGCTGATAGCCTGCTTGCAGGGCCTGGTCTATTTCCTGCTCGTTAAAATCGCCTTCTGGCCCTATTAAAATTAAATAACGGCCATGTAGTTGCGCCAATTGCTGCAAGGTGCATTTTTCTTCACCAGGCAAACAATGGGCAATAAATTTTTGACTTTCAAAGGGCTTAGTTATAAACTTTGAGAAAGCAACCGGCTCGTTCAGTTGCGGATGGTAAGCCTTTACCGATTGCTTTACTGCAGAGGTAATAATTTTATTTAACCTGTCGGTCTTAGCCTCACGGCGTTCTGAACGCTGGGTGATTATAAGGGAAACCTCATCTACACCCATCTCGGTAGCTTTTTCTAAAAACCACTCCAGCCGCTCAATATTTTTTGTTGGTGCTACCGCGATGTGTAAATGATGGTTACGCTTTTGAAACTCTGCCTGTACCGAGAGGATGCGCAGTTGCGTACGTTTGGGATGAGCATCGGTAATAATGGCATGATACAAATTACCTTTGCCATCAATCAATTGAAGCTCATCTCCGGTTTGCAGGCGCAATACCCGCACGCCATGTTTGCTTTCCTCTTCGTTTAACTGATAGAAAACCGCATCAGGTATAATATCGGGCGTATAAAAGAGTTGCATAGGTTTAATGCAAATCTACGGTATCTTCTTCGTTCAGCAGCAGCTCCAGCTTTACCGACTCCACGTTTTGCTCTGATTTACGCAATACGGTAATATCATAACCATTGGCCTCGGTGCGCTCACCTACATCCGGAATTTTGCCAAATATTTCGCCCAGCCAGCCTGATACCGTGTCATAGTCTCCATCTTCAGGCAAATCATGCGGCAGGTGGCCATTTACGTCGTATATAGGTGCAGAAGCGTTAACAATGAATTCACGGTCACTCAGCTTTTCAACAATGGGTTTTTCTTCATCATATTCATCCTGAATTTCGCCTACCAGTTCTTCCACAATATCTTCAAGGGTTACCATACCGGCAGTACCGCCAAACTCGTCTAACACAATGGCAATTTGAATGCGCTTTTGCTGCAATTCGGCCATCAGGTCATTAATTTTCTTAGTTTCCGGAATGAAGTAAGGTTTACGGATAATATCTTTCAATTCTATATCCGCATTGCGGGCCAGCAACGGCAGAATGTCTTTGGCATGTACAATACCTTTAATTTTATCAATGGTATCATCGTACACCGGCATACGGGAGTAACCTTCGGTAATCAGTGTTTCCAGCAGTTCATCCTTCTCAGTAGTAATTTCAATACCGGATATACGGGTACGGGGTACCATGATATTTTTAACCACGCGCTCATTAAAATCAAATACATTTTTAATCAGGTCGTGCTCATTTTGGTCTAACGCGCCGCTTTCTTTGCCTTGCTCCAATAAGTACTGCAACTCTTCAGAACTGTGGTGGCTTTCTTCGCCGCTTACCGTATGGATACCGAATAAGCTCAGGATAAAGTTAGCAAATGAGTTTAACACCCAAATGGCCGGCCTGAATACCACAAAAAATACACGCAGCGGCAATGATACCGTTAACGCAGTACGTACCGATCGTTGAATAGCCAGTGTTTTGGGGGCCAGTTCACCAAACACAATATGCGATATGGTAATTAAGGCAAAGCCCATTACATGGCTGGCACTGATGAGGAAGTTGGAGGTAATAGTAAGCCCTACCAATGAGAACAGGTTGAGCATGGCGCGGGTGGCTACCTCCTCGCCTACCACACCCAGGGCCAATGAAGCAATGGTGATACCCAGCTGCGTGGCAGCCAGGTAACCATCCAAATTATGCATAATGCCACGGGCCACTTTAGCCATACGACTACCGGCCTTGGCCTGAATTTCAATTTGTGAGCCTCTTACCCTCACCATGGCAAACTCAGCTGCCACAAAAAAACCATTCAGTAAAACCAAAAATATGGTTAGAAATACAGAAAACAGGCTTATATGTAATTCGGGGCCCATTTAATCAATTATTGGTAAGAAGGGAAAGTAGACCTGTACAGCTCTATACTTTCGTTAATTACTTTAAGCGCATAAGGTTTACCCATTAAGTGCTCAATGGTAACGTTTTTGCCTTCCAGCTTTTTATAATCCTGAAAGAAACGTACAATCTCTTTCATGGCATGCGGCGGCAGTTCGTTCAGGTCGTTAATGTAATTTACCGACATATCGTTCTTTGCTACAGCAATAATTTTATCGTCCTGCTCACCGTTATCCACCATGTGCATTACACCCACTACTTTGGCTTCGATAATTGACATTGGGAAAACGTCAACCGAGCATAATACCAGAATATCTAAAGGGTCTTTATCATCGCAATAGGTTTGCGGAATAAAGCCATAGTTAGCCGGGTACATTACAGATGAAAATAACACGCGGTCAAGCTTTAACAAGCCCGATTCTTTGTCAATTTCGTATTTAGCTTTTGAGCCTTTCGGAATCTCAATTATTGCGTTCACTACTTCGGGCACATTATCGCCCATAGATACCTGATGCCAGGGATGTTGAGTACTCATTCTTAATCTATATAATTTATTTCTTTTACTTAATGTTTTTCAATCTGCCGATTTGCCTACAGTTTTTTTAAAAAAGGCATACAGCAAAGGTAAAGTGGTAATGGTAATTAAGCCTAAAATAATCCATTGTATATAATTGTGCAATTCAGGATAGGCTCTGCCCAAATAGTAGCCCAGCAGGGTAAGTGTACATACCCACGCAACACTTCCTACAAAATTATACAAAGTGAACTTGCCAAAGCTTACTTTCACTACACCAGCAAAAATCGGAGCAAATGTACGTATGATCGGAAAAAATCTGCCCAGCACTAAAGCCATACCACCATATTTCTGGTAAAACTCCTCCGCCATGGTAACATAGCGCCGTTTAAAAAACAGGGATTCATCGCGCTTAAACAACGTAGGGCCTGCGCGGTAGCCAAACCAGTAACCCGTATAGTTACCCAATACACCGGCTGCAATAAGTGATAAGACCAGCACATATACTGATACATCCAACACATTGGTAGCGCACAGTAAACCGGCCATAAACAGCAAATAATCGCCCGGGAGAAAGAAGCCGAAGAATAACCCGGTTTCTGCATACACCACCAATAGCAGCAAATAAAATCCGCCTGTGCCTATGATTGTTTGTGCGTCGGTGAGGCTTTTTAAATATTCCCAGATATTCTCCATTAGTGCTGTAAATGTAAAACTACAAATATTAAGTTGATTTGTAGTAACAGCTACAGATTAAAAAAGGTGATTGGTAAATCGAGTTATCATCTCAGGGTATATACCTACCACCAATGTAATCACAGCCGAAACACCTAAAACAAACCGGTAATAACCCGGAACGGTAAGCACCGTATGTTCATCACCGGTACGGAAATACATAGCAATGATTACTTTAAAGTAATAATAAATACTTGCAATAGCATTAATAACCGCAATAATAACCAGCCATATCTGGTAGCGCGACATGGCGCCGTAGAACATGTAAAACTTACCGATGAAACCTGCAGTAAGCGGTATACCCGCCAGTGAAAGCATGGCAATGGTTAATACCAGTGCCAGGAAAGGATTGCGCTTACCTAAACCGTTAAAGCTTTCAAAGCTGTCATTACCTGCCTGTTGCTGAATGAGCAGCAGTACGCCAAAGGCAATAATAGAAGCCACAGAATAAGCCGTAGCATACATAAACACCGCATTACCTGATGCTGCATTTAACGCTACAATAGCAAACAGCAAATACCCGGCATGCGAGATACTTGAAAAAGCAAGCATACGCTTAAAACTTTGCTGATATAATGCGGTAAAGTTACCGATGAATAAAGTAATGATAGTTACCACTAACAGTGTAGGTGCCCAGAAGCTATATACTGTACCAAAGCTGGCGTTAAACAGGCGTAAAAAGGCAGCAAAGCCGGCGGTTTTAACTGCAGTAGCCATAAAAGCAGTTATCAGCGTAGGAGAACCTTCGTAAACGTCCGGTGTCCAGAAGTGGAAGGGGGCTGCGCCAACTTTGAAGCACAGGCCTATAACCATTAAAATGATACCAGTGTAAAATAATGGCGCAGTGTTATGTGGATGCATCAGCGCCCAGTTGCGTATACCTTCCAGGTTGAATGAGCCGGTTGCACCATATAAAAGGGCAATACCGAACAGCAGGAAGCCGGTAGAGAATGCCCCCATCAGGAAGTATTTTAATGAAGCCTCGTTAGATGCAAAATCACGTTTGCGGATACCGGCCAGAATATATAAGCTCACCGACATAATTTCTAACCCGATGAAGAGCATGGTCAGGTTATAAAACGATACCATTACTACAATCCCCGCCAATGCAAACAGCATGATGGCATAATACTCAGCCACATTATTACTGATCTGCTCGAAGTATCCTTTAGACAGCATCAAAATCAGGATGGTAGAGACAATTGTTACCGCCGAGAATGCGATAGCATAATTATCAAACAGCATCATGCCACTATAGATGGGTGTAGCATTGCCATTCCATTGCAGCACGGCCAAACCAAGCGCTACCAGTAACCCGGCAATGGCAACCGGCAATAAGGCGTTTTTAACTTTATATAAACCCAGGTAAAGTAACACGAGGGGCAAAACAGCAATTACAATCAGCGTATTCATTTTACTTTACTCGTCAATTATTTTTTTAAAGCTATATTAATTTTTTCGTTCACTGAACTTACCAGGTTGCTAACCGCAGCCTCGCTCAGGTGAAGTACAGCCTGCGGATACACACCCAGGAAGATAATCAGGGCACAGATAATACCCAGTACAATTTTTTCTGATGCGGTAACATCAGTGAAAGTAACCGTTAATGCATTGGTTTCACCCTGCATTACGCCTTTATACATGCGCAGCATATACACGGCACCTAAAATGATGGTTAAACCGGCAGCAGCAGCAATCCAGATATTATATTGATAAACAGCATTCAGTAACAGAAACTCACCAATAAAACCGTTGGTTAAAGGTAAGGCAACGGTAGCCAATACCACAATCAGAAACAGGATAGCAAACTGCGGCGCTACTTTAGCAATACCACCCAGTTCGCTGATTTTGCGGGTACCCAGCTGGCGACTGATAATGTCCCATACAAAGAATAAGCCCACTACTTCGATACCGTGGTTCAGCATTTGTATCTCTGCACCTTGCAGGCCTTCCACATTCCAGGAGAAAATACCAGCAGCAATTAAGCCTACATGACCAATTGAAGCATAAGCCGTCAGGCGCTTGCCATCGTTTTGACGGAAGGCGATAATAGAAGCATAGACAATACCAATGACCGCTAAAATCAGGGGCAGGTTTTGCCACAGGTAAAAAGATACAGGCGCTACCGGGATCATCCAGCGAATCACACCGTAAATCCCCATCTTTAGCATAATACCTGAAAGCATCATGGTACCGGCTGAAGGTGCTTCGGTATAGGTATCAGGCTGCCAGGTATGGAAAGGGAATACCGGCATCTTAATGGCAAAAGCCAGGAAGAACGCAGCCAAAACATATGTCTGTGCCGTTTCGTTCAGCTTCAAATTGTAGAACTCGTGAATATCAAAGGTTTTGGTTGGCGTTTGAAAATATAGATAAATCAAAGCCAGCAACATGAACAGTGAACCGGCAAAAGTGTAGATGAAAAACTTCAGCGTTACCTTAATGCGGTTTTCGCCGCCCCATAAACCACAAATGAAATAAATAGGAATCAGAGCTACTTCCCAACCAATGTAAAATAAAAAGCCATCCAAAGCAGTAAACACCAATAGCAAGCCGGCTTGCATAAACAGGATCAGCGCGTAGAATGCTGAAGGATTGCTATAGTTGTGTTTAAAAGTGGTAACAATAATCAACGGCACTAATAAGGCAGTCAGCATCACCGGGATGATGTTGATGCCATCAATACCGGCGCTGAAGTAAACACCTAATTGTGGCAGCCATGGGGCATCAACGGCAAACTGTGTAGAAGCATCGGGCACAAACTTGGCTACAAAAACGGCTGCGAGCACCAGTTCGGCCAAGGCAAAGAGTAAAGCCGCATTCTTGGCAGCGTTGCCTTTAATGAACAGCACTATCAGCGCGGCCAGTACAGGTAAGAATATGAGTAAAGTAACAGTCATTGTTTAGGGGTTGCGTAAACGATGCTTTTAAAGTTTAATTAAGCTATATACCAATGCGGCAATAATGCCAATCACCATCATGAAAATGTAGAAACCTACATTACCGGTTTGCAGCAGGCGTAAGCCTTTGCCGGTTTCCACCGAACCTTCGCCCAAGCCATTCACAATGCCATCAATTCCCATCTTGTCAACCACTCTGTAGAAGAAGCCGGAAAGATAGTCTAATGGTTTGCGGATGATGTTATCATACAGTTCATCAATGTAAAACTTATGGTATGACAGGTTCACCAGTGAAGAGCGGTTTTCATCGCCTTTGGCCGGAACAGCAGCTTGTTTTACATATTTAACGTAAGCATAAATTAATGCGATGACAGCGCCGATAACAGATACCGCCATTAGAGCGATTTCTGTGCTTTTGGTTAAGCCGATTACACCCGGCGCTTCAGTTGGCTTGCCAAACACCGGCTCCAGGAAATGCTCTAAGGCATGATGGCCGCCCAAGGCTTCAGGCACACCAATAAAACCACCTACTATAGATAATACAGCCAATACCATTAGCGGAATGGTCATGTTCGCCGGAGATTCATGCAAATGATGTTCCTGCTCATGTGTACCCCTGAATTTACCCCAGAAGGTTAAATACATCAGGCGGAACATGTAGAAAGAGGTCAGCATGGCAGTGATTACGCCTACTACATAAAATACCGGACTGTAAGTGAAAGTATGCGCCAGTATCTCATCTTTTGAAAAGAAACCTGCAAATGGCGGAATACCGGAGATAGCTAAAGTACCGATCAGCATGGTAGCAAAAGTAACCGGCAGTTTTTTACGCAGGCCGCCCATACTACGCATATCCTGCTCACCGCTTACAGCATGGATAACCGAACCGGCACCCAAGAATAATAAGGCTTTAAAGAAAGCGTGCGTTAATACATGGAAGAAGGCACCAGTATATGCACCTACACCCAGGCCCAAAAACATATAACCTAATTGAGATACTGTTGAATAAGCCAATACTTTTTTGATATCGGTTTGGGTAACGGCAATCAGGGCAGCTAATAAAGCGGTGGCTAAACCTACTATGGCAATTACATTCATGGTTACCGGCGCCATGCTGAATAATACGTGTGAGCGGGCAATCATATAAATACCGGCAGTTACCATGGTAGCCGCGTGGATTAATGCCGAAACCGGGGTTGGACCAGCCATCGCATCAGGCAACCAGGTGAATAACGGAATTTGTGCCGATTTACCGGTAGCACCTACAAACAGCAACAAGGTAATTAATACCATTGGCGCTGCAGCACCCATTTTTGCAGCGTTGGCAAACACGGTGTTATAAGTAACACCTCCAAAATATTGAATGATCAAGAAGATACCAATCAAGAAACCCAAGTCGCCAATACGGTTCATCACGAAAGCTTTTTTGGCAGCATCGGCATAATTAGGGTTAGCGTACCAGAAACCGATGAGCAGGTAAGAGCATAACCCTACGCCTTCCCAACCAATAAACATAATCACATAGTTGGAACCCAGTACCAGCAGCAGCATAAAGAACACGAACAGGTTAAGATAAGCGAAAAACTTACCAAAGCCGTTATCATGGCTCATGTAACCGATGGAGTATAAATGAATCAGGAAACCCACACCAGTAATGATGAGCAGCATGATGGAACTTAGCTGATCGATCAAAAATGCAAAAGGCACCTGTACCTTGCCGGCCGAAATCCAATTAAATAGAGTCACCTCAATAGGATGACCGGTTGACTTAACTTCTAAAAAAGCACCTAAGCTTAATGCAAACGAAATAAGCACCATGGCACTTGCAATAGTACCAATCAGGTTTTTAGGCAATGCATTGCGGCCTAATCCGTTGATGACAAAACCTGCCAGCGGTAGTAAAGGAATCAGCCAGATGTAATTATCCATGTGTTTTAAAATGTGGCCGGCGGCCAGTATTCAGTTTCCTGATAAACAGGTAATTTTTGTATCGATGTTATGGCAATATAGTACCCGGCATATGTAACCGGATCGATTTTACCACTTTAATCTGTTCAGTATATTGATATCAATGGAGTTGGTGTTGCGGTGTATCATTACAATGATTGCTAATCCTACTGCAATTTCAGCAGCCGCCAGCGCCATAATAAAGAATACGAACACCTGTCCGCTCGCATCGCCACGGTAAGTGGAAAAAGCGGTAAGCAGCAGGTTTACTGCATTCAGCATCAGTTCTACCGACATAAACACCACAATAGCATTGCGGCGAATCAGTACTCCGGCTACACCAATACAGAAAATAATAGTGCTTAATAAAATGTAATGATTAAGCGGAACAATTTTGATGGCCTGTGTTAAACTTTCCATTTATACCGTAATGTTTTTGGTTTTGCCATCTTTGGTAGCCAGTAATATGGCGCCCACCATAGCAGATAATAACAATATAGATGATACCTCGAACGGTAACAAAAACTCGTTGAATAGTACCTTACCTAAGTTTTCAACTGAACCCAAATTAACATTGTGCAACACTCCGGGCTCTGTAGTAGCGTAAGATTTAAGTGATGCCACCAAAGTAGCCAGCAGGCAGCCGCCACCAATAAGGCCGGCAATGCGCACTACCATGCTTTTGCTGGGCTCAGTATCTTTATTCAGGTTCAGCATCATCATTACAAACAGGAACAATACCATAATGGCCCCCATGTACACAATAAAGTTTACCATGGCCAAAAAATTGGCATTCAATAAAATGTAATGTATGGTGAAAGTGAAAAAGGTGATAATGAGATAAAGCACGCTGTGTACCGGGTTCTTAGCAAAGATGACCAGCAGCGAGAAGAAGATAGAAAGGAAAGCGATAAAGTAAAAAGTACTCATATATGGCTCTAACGAAAAAAACCTTTGCCCTTAAAGTGCGGGCAAAGGTATAAAACTTCTGTTATTGATTTAAGGGTGCTTCCACTAATTTGTCTTTACCGTAAATAAAGTCTTTACGGGTAAAGTCAGTGGGTACAATGTCGCCGTCCAGGTAAATGGCTTCTTTCGGGCAAGCTTCTTCACATAATCCGCAGAAAATGCAGCGCAGCATATTAATTTCATACACAGCCGCATATTTCTCCTCACGGTATAAATGCTCCTCACCTTTCTGGCGTTCGGCAGCCGTCATGGTAATGGCTTCTGCCGGGCATGAAAGTGCACACAATCCGCAGGCGGTACAACGCTCACGGCCTTGCTCATCACGCTTTAATGAATGCAGGCCACGGTAGTTTTCAGAAAACTCACGCTTTTGTTCCGGGTAACGGATGGTGACGTCTTTTTTGAAAAAGTGCTTCATGGTAATGCCTAATCCTTTGGCAATAGCCGGCAGGTAAGCTTTTTCCCAAAAGTTGAGCGGTTTGGCTTCTAATACTTTTCGCTTATTACTTAATGGTTCCATGTATTCGATTAATGACTGAATTGTTTAATGAGGGTAATTACGCCCCCGGTAATTACAATGTTGGCAATAGCCAGCGGGATCAGCGTACGCCATCCCAGGTTCATCAACTGATCGTAACGGAAACGCGGGATAGTCCAGCGGATCCACATAAAGAAGAAAATGAATGCAAATATTTTCACAAATAATAGTACCACGCCCAGCACAGCAGCCAGGTTAGGACCGATACCTTGCGCCACCATATCCATAAACGGATAGTTGTAACCGCCAAAATAAAGCGTAGCCATTACCGCTGATGATACGAACATATTGATGTATTCAGCAAACAGGTAAAAGCCCAGTTTCATGGAGGAGTATTCGGTGTGGTACCCACCTACCAGCTCGGTTTCACATTCCGGTAAATCGAACGGGGTACGGTTGGTTTCAGCAAAGGCACATACAATGAAGATCAGGAAACCCAAAGGTTGTTTAAAGAAGTTCCAAGTAAACCAGCCATTGGCCCAAAAGCCGTGCTGCTGCTCGGCAATGCCACGTAAGCTTAAAGTTCCGGTCACCATTAACAGGGCAATGATGGACAAGCCCATAGAAACCTCATAACTGATGTTTTGTGATGCTGCACGGATAGCGCCCAACAATGAATACTTATTGTTAGATGCCCAACCGCCAATCATCACGCCATATACACCTAATGATACTACACCAAAAATGTATAGGATGCCTACGTTGATATCAGTTACCTGCAAATCAACCGTATGACCGGCTACCACCAGCTTTTGCCCCCACGGAATAACCGCAGAGCCGATACAGGCTGTCAGTATAGCTAATGACGGACCTACAATGAACAAAAAGCCGCTTGCACGGGTAGGAATGATTTCCTCCTTCATGAACATTTTTACCCCATCAGCCAGCGGCTGTAAAAAGCCACCCGGGCCGGCACGGTTAGGGCCTACCCGGTCTTGAAAAAAAGCTGCAATTTTACGTTCGGCGTAGGTAGAGTACATCGCTACCACCAAACTGATGGCAAAGATGGCTACTACTAAAATTGCTTTTATTATTAAGGTTGATAGTTCCATTATAAGCGGGTTTCCCTTTCAAATTGTTCTTTATTGGCTTCCTGCAATACCGGGTTGGTTTTTACCACCGGCAGCGGGCGCAGGGTTTCGTAATGGTTGGCGCTGATTACCGATTGATGTGACACCTTGCGCGGACCTTCAATTACCCAGTCGGCAGTTTTCTTTTTATCGAAACGGCAGGTGTTACAGATAAATTCTTCTACCTCGCCATACTGATCTTTACGGCCGGTTACACGCAATACATCTTCCCCTTTATACCACAGCGTTACTTTACCGCAGCATTTTTCGCAATCGCGGTGCGCTTCTACCGGCTTGGTGAACCATACACGGTTTTTGAAACGGAAGGTTTTATCAGTTAATGCGCCTACCGGGCAAACGTCAATTACATTACCTGAAAAATCGTTGTCTACCGCTTTTTGGATGTAGGTAGAAATTTCAGCATGATCGCCACGGTTTAATACGCCGTGCACACGTTTTTCGGTAATCTGGTCGGCTGTAAATACACAACGGTAGCATAGTATACAGCGCGTCATGTGCAGCTGAATTTTATCACCAATGTCGATCTTCTCAAACGTACGGCGGTCAAATTCATAACGGGTTTTAGCTTTACCGTGCTCATAACCCAAATCCTGCAGGTGGCATTCGCCGGCCTGGTCGCAGATCGGGCAATCCAGCGGGTGATTGATCAGCAGCATTTCTACCACACCTTTACGTGCTTCACGCACTTCGGGCGAAGTAATGTTTTCTACTTCCATCCCATCCATCACCGTGGTACGGCAAGAGGCCACCAGTTTAGGCATTGGGCGAGGGTCTTTTTCAGAACCTTTGCTCACTTTTACCAAACAGGTACGGCATTTACCACCACTTCCCTCTAACTTGGAATAATAGCACATGGCCGGCGGAACGATATCCCCTCCTATCTGCCTCGCAGCATTAAGGATGGTGGTTCCGGGTTCCACATCTATTGAAATACCATCTATAGTAACTTTCATTTGTTATTAAAAGTCTATTTTAATCTTTTTGAACTCGTCATTGCGAGGAACGAAGCAATCTCTGTGCATCTTTCTACTTTTAGGCGTAGAGAGATTGCTTCGTTCCTCGCAATGACGTTTTATTTAATATTATGCCAACTCCGCTTTAACCAACGGATCAGCATAGTGAGCCAGTCCATAATTGCGGGTTACCGCCTCTGCCCCATTGGTCACATGCCATTCAAATTCATCCCTAAAATGGCGGATGGCACTGGCCACCGGCCAGGCAGCCGCATCGCCCAACGGACAAATGGTATTGCCTTCAATCTTTTTGGATACATCTACCAGCAGGTCCATATCGCTCAGGCGGCCATGGCCGTGTTCTAAACGGTGCAGTACCTTTTCCATCCAGCCGGTACCTTCACGGCAGGGCGAACACTGTCCGCAGCTTTCGTGGTGATAAAAGCGGGTGAAGTTCCAGGTATTGCGTACAATGCACTGATCTTCATCAAAGGCGATAAAACCGCCCGAACCCATCATGGTACCGGTAGCAAAACCACCATCAGCCAATGATTCGTAGCTCATCAGGCGCGCTTCGTTGTTAATCGTCTTGGTTATGAGGTTGGCAGGCAAAATAGGCACCGATGAACCACCGGCTACTACTGCTTTCAGGCGTTTGCCATTAGCGATACCGCCGCAATATTCATCAGAGTAAATAAACTCTTCTACAGGAACCCCTAACTCAATTTCATATACACCCGGCTTTTTCAGGTTACCTGAAGCTGAAATCAGTTTGGTACCTGTACTACGGCCAATACCTATTTTGGCATATTCTTCGCCACCATCATTAATAATAGGCACTGTAGCAGCAATTGATTCTACGTTATTTACCACGGTTGGGCGGCCCCATAAACCGGCAATAGCCGGGAATGGTGGCTTGATGCGCGGGTTACCGCGTTTGCCTTCCAGTGATTCAATTAAAGCTGTTTCTTCGCCGCAGATGTAAGCACCGCCTCCTGGCTGCACATACAACTCCAGATCGAAACCTGTGCCTAATATATTTTTACCTAAAAAGCCGGCAGCTTTAGCTTCAGCAATGGCTTTTTCCAGTATGCGTATCTGCGGCATCATTTCGCCACGTACGTAGATGTAAGAAGTATTGGCACCCAGTGCGTAACTACCGATAATCATACCCTCTATTAACAAATGAGGGATATGTGTCATCAGGTAACGGTCTTTAAAGGTGCCCGGCTCTGATTCATCGGCGTTGCATACCAGGTAACGCGGCACACCTTCGGGCTTGGCCAGAAAGCTCCACTTCATGCCAGTTGGAAAACCCGCACCACCACGACCGCGCAAGCCTGACTTTTTTACCTCCTCTACCACATCATCTGGCGAAAGGGTTTTCAGTGCCTTTTCAACCGCAGCATATCCACCTTTTGAACGGTAAACGTCGTAAGTGTTTATACCGGGTACGTTTATATGTTGTAATAATAATTTGCGTCCCATTGCGGTTAATATAATTTGCCGGTTAACTTATAAACGGCAATGTGATTAGTAATACAATTTGTAAAAATCATTACAGTTACTAAACCAGTTATCAGATACAAATGGCTTTCAGAAGGTAGAAACAAGCACAACAGAACGCCAGCCACAAAAGCCATGTCCCATAATATTGTTCTGCTCCTGCCTGTCATTTAGTTGTTAGCCTTAGCTTTTAAATTGCCAATTAATTGATCAACCGATTCTGGCGTCAAGTTTTCATAGAACGTATATTCAGGGCCGATTTGCAGTACCGGGCCAAAGCCGCAGGCGGCCAGGCACTCTACACCTCTCCAGCTAAATAAGCCGTCGGGAGTAACATCGCCTTCTTTCACGCCGAGCTTCTGCTCAATATAATCCATAATTTTTTCGGCACCTACCAGGCAGCATGGGCCAGTACGGCATACCTCCAGCATGTACTTGCCTTGCGGCTTTAAAAAGTACATGGTATAAAAGGTGGCTACCTCGTATACTTCTATAGGCTCAATACTCAGGTACTCGGCCACTTTATCCATGGCTTTACTGCTTAGCCAGCCTAACTCGGCCTGCACATCATGCAGAATGGGCAGCAATGCAGCTTTTTGTTTTCCTTCGGGGTAACGGCTTACCTTATCGGCAAACTTTTCTAATAAGGCCGGTGAAAACTCCACCGGGCGCATATCGGTATTTTCTACGCTAAGCATCTAACTCTCCTGCTATTACGTTTAAGCTACTCATGTTAATAATGGCATCACTCAGTACCATGCCGCGGCTCATTGGCGCATACATACTGTAGTTGATGAAGCTTGGGCGGCGGAAGTGCAAACGGTACGGGCTACGGCCACCATCGTTTACCAGGTAAAAGCCCAGTTCTCCGTTGGCACCTTCTACGCTATGGTACACCTCGCCTACCGGCGTTTCAATTTCACCCATCACAATTTTAAAGTGATAAATCAGGGCTTCCATATTATTGTATACCTCTTCTTTTGGCGGCAGGTAGTACTCAGGCACATCCCCATGGAAGATGGTTGGATCCTCTTTATCAATTTTGGCCAGGGCCTGCTCAATAATGCGGAGACTCTGCCACATCTCTTCGTTACGCACCAGGAAGCGATCATACACATCGCCGGTGGTACCTACCGGAACTTCGAAATCAAACTCATCGTACGAGCAGTAAGGATTCATCACCCGTACATCATAATCAATACCGGTAGCACGTAAAATCGGGCCACTCCAGCTATAATCTAAAGCAACCTCCGGGGTAACCGGAGCTACACCTTTAGTACGGTCAATGAAAATGCGGTTACGATTGAATAAGCTTTCAAACTCTTTCAATACCTTCGGAAACTCATCTAAGAACTTCCGAATTTTCGCAAAAGCAATATCATTGAAGTTACGCTCAAAACCGCCAATACGACCAATATTGGTTGTCAGGCGTGAGCCGCATACTTCTTCGTAAATTTCGTAAATGGCTTCGCGGTATTCCATCATGTACAGGAAGCCGGTAAAGGCACCTGTATCTACACCCAGTACGCCGTTACAAATAATATGGTCGGCAATACGGGCCAGCTCCATCACTACCACGCGCAAATAATCTACTCGCTTAGGAGTTTGAATTTGCAGCAGCTTTTCTACCGTCATATGCCAGCCCATATTGTTAATAGGAGCTGAGCAATAGTTTAAACGGTCGGTTAATGGAGTAATTTGATAGAACGGGCGATGTTCGGCAATTTTTTCGAACGCCCGGTGAATATAGCCGATGGTAGATACACCGCTTACAATACGCTCACCATCCAACTGCAGTACGTTTTGAAAAACGCCGTGCGTAGCCGGGTGCGTAGGCCCTAAGTTAAGGGTAGATAGCTCGCTATCCTCGTGTGTACCTAACTCTGTATTTTGAAATGCAGGAAAATTTTGCATGTTTTATCTTCCGAAAAAATAATCTTTTTTGTCAACGCGGTTCGGGTCTTCCAACGGGTACTCTTTACGCATCGGGAACACTGTCATATCGTCAACATTCAGTATACGGCGCATATCCGGGTGACCATCGAAGGTAATGCCAAAGAAGTCGTACGTTTCGCGCTCCATCCAGTTGGCACCATTCCACAGCATTGTAGCGCTTGGCATATGCGGGTTAACACCATCTGTAAATACCTTAATGCGGATGCGCAAATTATTCACCAAACTGTGTACGTGATAAATAACACCGATAGATTGCTCGCGTTCAGGATATTGTATGCCGGTTAAATCTGTTAAATAAATGAACTGCAGTGCAGCATCATTTTTCAGAAAAGTTAACAGGTCAATAATGGTATCTTTATCCGTTTCAACGGTTAACAAACCATAAGGCTGGGCAACGTTGGTTATTTTACCTTCAAATTGCGCTTCAATGCGCTGATATAGCTCTTCGTTTGTAAACGCTGCCATTATTGTATACCGTATTGAGCCAGCAACTTTTGATACTCCGGTGTATCTCTGCGGCGCAGCGATTCGGTTTGTACCAGTTTCTGAATATTCATAAAACCATCAATTATACCCTCGGGGCGTGGCGGGCAGCCCGGCACATAAACATCTACCGGAATCACCTCATCTATACCCTGCAGCACCGAATAAGTATCAAATATACCACCACTTGAAGCGCAGGCACCCACAGCCATCACCCAACGCGGCTCGGCCATTTGCAGGTATACCTGGCGTAATACCGGGGCCATCTTTTTAGATATGGTACCCATTACCATCAGCAAGTCGGCCTGGCGGGGCGAAAAGCTTAAACGCTCGGCACCAAAACGAGATAAATCGTAATGTGAACCCATGGTGGCCATAAACTCGATACCACAGCACGAGGTAGCAAACGGCAGCGGCCACAATGAATGTGAGCGCGCAAGCCCGATGGCTTTATCTAAAGTTGTAGCAAAAAATCCTGATCCTTCTACTCCCGGAGGAGCATTAACTATCTGAACATCACTCATGAAAAATCCTTGTAAAAGCAAACTCATCCACTGAATGAGGATGAGTGCAAATTTACAAAATATAACGTTGTAAACGTTATCGTATGATAGCGTGGCTTATATTTAGAATGAATCTAAACTACTCCCAATCCAGGGCACCCTTCTTGATTACGTATATAAATCCTAATAATAATGAAGCCATAAATATCAGCATTTCTACAAAGTTGCCGATACCATTGGTCTGTATCATTTGCTTGAAGTTTACCGCCCAGGGGTACATAAATATAACCTCCACATCAAACAGCACAAATAAAATGGCCACCAGGAAGTATTTAATGGAAACCGGCGTACGGGCGTTACCCACTACCTCAATACCAGACTCGAACGGACTTAGTTTATCCTTAGTTTTTCTTTTAGGTCCAACGATATGCGTAACAAACATAGTAGTTACCACAAAACCGATGGCTACCACCATCTGGATAATGATAGGTAAATAATTAACAGGTACACTTTGCGATTCCATGCAGCAAATATACACATTGGGTTAAAATAAAAAAGGCTACTGCAATTGCAGTAGCCTTTTTGTTATGGGGCGAAGTTTCGCTTATTTACCGGCAGCAGGTTTCTTTGAAAAGAACGACTGTACTGAACGGTTGGTTGGGTCCAAATCACGAGCTTTGGTAAAGTTCTCCGAGGCTTTGGCCGCATCCTTCTCTTTGTATTGGTAATAATTACCTAAGTAAGCATACGCTTCAGCCAAAGGCTTCTTATCTGCATCGGCTACCGCACCTTTAGCAGTAGTTAGCTGGATATATTGCTCATAAAATGGCTTAGCATAACCGTTGATGTTATCACGATTAGTTTCCTTTAAATCGTTTACACGGGCACGGTATAATACAGCGGCTGCATTTGGTGTAGGCAACTTAGCGTTGATGTAAGCAAAAGCAGTATCAGCCTTGGTTAATAATGAGGCATCAGGCGTTGGCTTTGGCTTAGCAGTGCTGTAGTACTGATCCTGGTAAGCATAGTAATAGCTGGTACCCTCGTTAAAATAATCCTGCAATTTAGCATTACGAGATTTTGCCAGATAGTTATGATAAGCATCACCGGCTTTTTCGTATTGCTTGTTGGTGTAGTACGTTTTAGCGATTTCGCCATAAGCATCGGCCAGGGTGCTATCAGCAGCTGCTGCTTTTTCCAGGTTTTTAACCGCTTCATCTGTTTGGTTCAATTTCGACTGGATACGACCTAAGTAGTAGTAGTCATAAGGAATTACACGGTTACCTGCTTTTGAAATAAAGTTATTCAAGGCAGTTTGTGCACCGGTGTAATCACCGTTTTCATATTTAGCATATGCCAGATAACGGTAAGTACGCAGGTTAGCATTAGGGTTAGCGCTCAACGTATTAGCGGTTTGCTCTAAGGTTTTGTAATCACCAGCCTGATACAAGAAGTCGGCATAACGCAGCTGAGATTCTGGTGAGCGGTCGGTTAAATCCAAAAATTGTTTGTAGTGGTCTGCCGCTTCTTTCACTTTGGCTGAAGCTTGTGCCGGTACGTTTTTAGCCCAACGCAAATCGGTTTCCGCCCATTCGCGATAAGCAGGGCCAAAGTTAGGGTCGGTAGCTAAGGCTGCTTTGAACTGAGTTTCGGCATCTTCAAAGTTATTGGCATATTTCCACAACACACCGGTGGCTACGTTAGCTTTGGCTGATTTTGGATCAATAGCCAGTGCCTGGCTGTAAGCCTTGTAAGCCTCGTTGCTTTTTAGTTGTGAACGGTAAGCATTACCTAATGACACATACAAATCGGCATCTTTAGCGTTAGCTGCAATGCCTTTTTGCAGGGCAGCAATGGCAGCATTGGCATTAGCCGGATCCAGTAGGTAGCTTTCGCCTACATATACATAAGGCTTGCTATCTTTTTTAGCCAGGTTAATGGCTTTATCAAAATTTTGCTGTGCACCTGAGTTATCTTTGTTTAAACGGGCTACGGCACCTAAACCTACATAGTTTAATGCAGAGTTGGGGTTGGCAGCAATACCACGGTTAAATACAGCTTTGGCAGAGTCGGCATAATCTTGCTCAACATATACCCAACCTAAATAAAAGTAGTTTTCGTCTTTGGTAGACTGTGTATTTACTAAATTCTTAAGAATTGATTTTGCTTTTTGGTACTGCTCTGCATCAATAGCCTTTTTTGCGTCGGCCAGGCTCTGCGCCGAAGCCGTGTAGCCCACAGCTGTGAGCGCTAACGCAGCGCCTGCTATTTTACTGATCATCTTCATAGTTATCTATTAGTTTTTAGTTTGCGTTGTTTACTTGTTTGGTAACATTAATTTCCCTTTGCGGGATAGATTCAGGCAATAAACCTGATTTTAATACAATACGCTGGCCTCGTTCACCTAACAAAAAGTTTTCGAAACCCGCTCCAAGCCCCATTCTGCCAGTAGCATTTATAACGTACAGGCTGCGGCTTAACGGATACTGCTTTAAAGCTAAAGTAGTTTGTGAAGGCTGATAGTATTGGGTAGCATATTTTTTGTTACCCTCATCCTTTACACTCATAATTTTAACTTTTGCGGCT
The DNA here is from genome assembly GCF_054783355.1 of Mucilaginibacter koreensis. Taxonomy (NCBI): domain Bacteria; kingdom Pseudomonadati; phylum Bacteroidota; class Sphingobacteriia; order Sphingobacteriales; family Sphingobacteriaceae; genus Mucilaginibacter; species Mucilaginibacter koreensis. Next base: position 2,264,990 of record NZ_BAAGQS010000001.1, read on the forward strand.
GCCGCTGCATAATCTGCATCCGGCTCATCCAGCCAGCTGAAACCTACAACGCCGATGGCGTCAGGGTGCTCGCTTATATATCTTATAACGTCTTTATTCGATTTTAGTGCGTAAATATTTTTTAAATCTGTTAGCCGATTGCCAGAAAGCTCCCTCAAATAACGCATGGTACTTGAGTTTGGGTTATCAAACACAATGCTTTTGTTGGTATTATATTTACCATTGAGCATTTGCTTGATCTGGCTTACGGTAATCAATGTATCTGCCGATGATTGATTTACTATAAATACGACTGCATCATGCGCAAAAGGATTAATGTTCAGTACTGCTCCTTTGTCATTAAAAAGCTTTTTTTCTGAAGCCGTTAAATCGCGAGACAGTATAGCGAAACGAACGGTGTCATTCAGTAGTTGAGACAGTACCTGGGTTTCGGGCCGATAGTTGATAATGGGTTTAGCCTGGGTGAAAATACCACTGAAAACAAAGGCTTCTTCATCAACAATGGGCCTGAAGGATTCATCTGCGCCAAAAAGCGCTTTGCCGGCATGAAAGCTGTCGGTTTCGGTTTTAGCCTCCGGCTTCTTCTTTCTGTGGCAAGCGCTGAACAGTGTGAGCAGCGCGATGTTGATGATTGCGAGTTTTATAAACTTATTCTTCATTATTTCTGCTTACTATACGTATAAAGCGCAACACACCGTAGATGATGAAAAGGCCGCCAAAAGCATAGCGCTGCGTTTGAGGTATATGCAGCGGCAGCTTTGACCAAAACATAATCATGATGCCTAAAATAACGATGCTGATAAACAGCAGACCGCCTAAAATAAACAAAAATCGCCTTTTGGGCGATTTTTGTTTATGATGATTAAAATTATCCGTCATAAAATGAGGTCTTATTGATCAGGCATGGTGAATTGTACCGGTACGGTAAACAATACACGTACACCTTTACCATTTTGACGACCAGGGGTCCAGCGGGGAGCTGATTTTACGGCTCTAACTGCTTCTTCATCCAAACCTGAGCCTGGACCACGAAGTGCTTTCACATCAGTTAAGCTACCGTCTTTTTCAACTACGAACTGTACGATAACACGGCCTTGAACACCGTTTTCACGGGCTACTGCAGGGTAATGGATGGCTTTACCTAAATATTTATAGAAAGATTCCATACCACCTGCCGGTTCTGGCTGAACTTCTACCGCAGTAAAGATTTCGTTCGGGTCGGCTTCAACAACCTGATTGGTTACAGGGGCGTTACCTACCGGCTCATCAATACGAACCTGGGCATTGCGGTCACCTTCGCGGTTTTCCTGACCTGGGTCTTTTACTTCCAGTTCTTTTTGCGTTGGCGGTTCTTTTTCGCGTACCTCGTTATCCGGCTTCACAATCGGAGGCGGGAACCTTACCTGCGTTGTACGTGGCTTTGGTGGTTCCGGCTTTGGTGGCGGCGGTGGTGGTTTCTTTTCATTCAGTGCTGGCGGCGGTTTCAAGATCACCTCAGTGATCTTCACCTTTGGCTTTGATGCAGGGATGAAACCCTTAATTTTATTGATAATGGTCGGCATGGAAACTGCTAAGATGAACAGGATGCCTGTATAAATCAGCGCTCTAACCGTGGTTTTAGGGTTGTTTTTACGCAACTCATAAGCACCATAGTTTTTGTTCCGGCCATTAAAAATAACATCAAGCCAGTCAGGATTTAGAATATCTAATTTTGAGCCTAACATATTGTTGTTATTTAAATGTTATGCAATATAACATTTTGTTTTTAAAGTGGTTTAAAAAATTTTATTTTTTAATAAATATTCTCACGCTTCAACAACTCTATTTCATCCTTTGTAATATCTACAATGGCATACAGGTCATTGTTGGTAATGTGCATCTCATCAATAGCGTCAACCATGTTTTTGTAAACTGATTTATCACTTGGCTTAATGATAATGAACATCTTTTTGCCTGTTGATTGCTGAATTTTCTGGCCTTGCTCAATTAAAGCTGCACGTAAACCGGTTTTGCCGTAACCTGTAACGGTTGGAGGGCTCAGCGGCTCGGTAGGTACACCAATAAACCATTCCAGTTTATTGTTGGCACCCAGCAATACCGTCATGGTACGTGATGCTGCAATTGGAGCCTGGGTTTGTTTTTGCTCGTCTTTATCCGGCATAGCCAAATCCATGGCTTTAGGTTTGTTCAGGGTGGTAGTTAACATAAAGAAGGTTACCAGCAAGAATGCCAGGTCAACCATTGCAGTTAAATCTACACGGGTTGATTGTTTCTTACTTCTTACCTTCCCGCCTTTACCACCCCCGCCGGAGGTATCTAATTCTGCCATATGATTACTTTCCTCCTTTTAATGAAGTAATTAAACTGAACTTGTTTACTTCCTGCTTTTGCAGGATAGCGATAATTTTCTGGATGGTTGGGTACTCCTCTTTGCTGTCGCCTTTAATGGTTACACGCATCTCGGCGTTATCCAGGTTTTTGGTTACTACACGGGCTTCGCGTACCCAGTTGAATAACTCGCTGGTACCGGCGGTATCAGTAGGGATACCGGGTTGCTTGTAGTGCTCTTTCTGCTCGGGCGGTAAATCCAGGTACTGGCCAATTTGTGCTACTGGCACACCAATGCTGGCCATATTAGAGAACTTTTTAACCTGCTCCTGGGTGAAACCTACATTGTATTTCTGGCCCATTTGCAGTAAAAGCTGCTTCCGGATTTCCGGACCTTCTACACCGAAGAACACTTTGCCCTGGCCCACAATCAGGGTGGCAATATCCTTTTCAGGAATTGTTTCTACCGTAGTAGCGCCAGGTGCATCCACCGGAACCGGGTCCTCGGCACGGGGCTTGGCGGTTAAGATGAAAAAGGTCAGCAGCAGGAACGCCACATCACACATGGCGGTCATGTCAATCGCTGTACTTTTTCTTGGTATTTTTACTCTTGGCATTTAATTTAAGTTAATTGAAGATGGTAGAATTAATTTAACAGCAGTGCTGCTGCTTTTAGTATACCAGCAGCCTGCTTTTTATCAAATTAATATTTACTATCTGTTAGCGTTTTTGTGAGATGCAGCGAAGGTTTGAACAATGCTGAAACCGGTTTCATCAATAGCATAAGTCAGCTTGTCAATTTTAGAAGTAAACAAGTTGTACATGATGATTGATAAAGCTGAAGTAGAGATACCTAAAGCAGTGTTAATCAATGCTTCAGAGATACCTACAGCAAGTTCAGATGAGCTTGATGAACCAGATGCACCTAATGCGTTGAATGCACGGATCATACCGGTTACTGTACCTAACAGACCCATCAGTGTACCGATAGATACCAGGGTAGCAATGATAGTTAAGTTTTGCTCTAACATTGGCATTTCCAGTGCAGTAGCTTCTTCGATATCTTTTTGGATAGCTAAGGTTTTTTGATCCACGTCCAGGTTAGGTTCAGCTTCCATTTCGCGGTATTTTTTCAAACCTGATTTAATTACGTTAGCTACAGAGCCTTTTTGTTTGTCACACTCAGCGCTTGCAGCTTCGATGTTACCAGCGTTCAGGTAACCATTAATTTTGCGAACGAAAGTATCAACACTGCCAGTACCTGAAGCTTTTCCGATAACTACAAAGCGCTCGATAGTGAAAACAATCAGCATCAGGAACATAGTCATCAGCACCGGTACAATCGGGCCACCCTTATGTACAGTACCAAAGTAATCAGTTGGTGTGCCTTTTTCAACATCACCTCCCTGATAATGGCTTGGGTCACCTAAAACGAAGATAAAAATACACAATGCGATTACAAAGCAGATAGGAATAACCAGGGTTGCAAAAATGCTCGAGCCCGAAGCAGAGCTTTCTTTCTTAACCGGAGCAGCTGGTTTAATTGGTGCGTTTGCCATTACTTTTAGTTTTTAGTTGTTAGTTGTTGTTTGTAAATATTAAAGTTATTTAAATATGCGATGTTAATCAGCTGTAACAAAATTAAATTTTTTTAATTCAAAAAAAACATCAATGTTATTCTTTACAATAATTTAATTTAGAGTTCACTGGTAATGTACAGCTAACGTTGGCTACCTTTTATATGGTATACCTGCGTTGCTTTCTTTTGCAATGAAAACCATTTTTTTTAAAAATAGCAAGCCCTGAGCCATAAAAAAGTGTAACTAAACGGATATACTGTGCTATTGTACGTGTATTTTATACATTTAATTGGTTTATCCACCAGCTTTTTTCACTTTATAACCGTCGGTTTGCAATAATTGCAGCAACTTATCTCTAAAGTCGCCCTGAATGAGGATCTCCCCCTCTTTTACTGAACCGCCCACACCGCATTTGGTTTTGAGCTTTTTTCCCAATGCCTCTAAATCATCCTCGCTGCCTGTAAAGCCGTTAACACGGGTTACCAGTTTACTGCCGCCCTTTCGGTCTAAATAAAGTTTAAGGTTTTGCTGTTGCGGAGGCAGGGTTTCGGCCTGCTCTTGGTGCTCAAATTGGTATTCAAAATCAGGGTTGGTAGAGTACATTACCCCACTCATGTTCTTGCTCTTCTTCGCCATAGGTAGTTGTGCTCCTCAAAAATATAAAAGGAGTTTTATAACGCAAGAAAATTATCGGTATTGTATAGAGCTTAAAAGTAATAGGTAAATTTGCTGATACCGGGAGTTGATAATCTTGGCACTATTAAACAATCTGTCATTCCGGGTGATAGCGAGAAATCTTCTTCGGGCGATGAGTCTGCGGTATACCGGCTTGGCGAAGAAGATTTCTCCCTACGGTCGAAATGACAAGGAAGTTGTTTAAATAAGTTAAAACAGATTTTATAAAGCCTAAGCCTGATAAGTACTTCCGGCTACCACTTTCAATACCTGTGGTTGAATCACAATTTCTGCATCTGGCCCGGCAATTTGCGGTTCACCATCCAAGTGCACGGGGCCATCGCTGCTGCGCTTCACCTCAATGTGCCTGCCTTTAATAATTTCTACATACTTTGAGCTGTCGGCTGTTTTGGTAAACATACGCAGGCCCATTTCCGGAAAGCGGTATAAGGGGAAAGGTTTAATGATACATACATCCAGCAAACCATCCTGCACCGAGGCGTGTGGCGATACGTGAGCATTGTTACCGTATTGAGAGGAATTGGCGAAACTCAACATAAATGCTTCACGCTCATACAACGTACCATCAATGGTAATTTGGTATTGCTGCGAGTTGTAATTCACAATTTCTTTTAACGACGAGGTGAAGTAGGCGCCAAAGCCCCGGCCTTTGTGGTGAGAAAATACTTCGCTGATGTGTGCATCGAAACCCATACCAGCCATATTAAAAAACCATTTGCCGTTAAACTGTGCTCCATCTATCACCTGTATGTCATAGTTGTTCAGGTTTTCAATGGCTTTTACGGTATCCATGGGTATGCCCATAAAGCGGGCCAGCCCGTTGCCGGAACCACAGGGAATGATACCTAATACCAGGTCAGTGCCTGCTATAGCCGAACCGGTTTCATTAATGGTACCATCACCCCCCACGGCCACCACCATATCATAGGAGCGTATTGCCGATGCCGCCAGCTTGTGGGCATGGTTTACGCCCTGGGTAAACATAAACACAGGCTCAAACTTTTGCAGGTTGAGGTGCTGCTTTACCAGGTCGGGCAAACGGTCTTTTTTATTACCGCCGGCAATGGGGTTAATGATGAATAAAACTTTTGTTTTCAACTATATAAAATATCAGTTGCCAAAAGTAACCCTATTTTCGTCTTTTGTAAAATTGTTTTACTTTTACACCCCGAAAGTGGATTGATTTGAGCAAGCTGTACATGCAGCTAACGGATTGCAACCACGTAAAAAAGTGCTAACCCTACCCGCCCCTTTTTACGCCTCCTGTCCGGCCTCCGGTTTATCTGCCTTCGTGTTAAACAGTATAATTAATTTAGAAAATAATGCCTTATTTATTTACTTCAGAATCAGTATCAGAAGGCCACCCGGATAAAGTTGCCGACCAGATTTCAGACGCGTTAATTGATCAGTTTTTGGCCTTTGACCCCGAATCAAAAGTAGCCTGCGAAACCCTGGTAACCACCGGGCAGGTGATACTGGCCGGCGAGGTAAAATCAAAAGCATACCTGGACGTACAAAAAATTGCCCGCGATGTAATTAACCGCATTGGTTATACCAAAGGCGAATATATGTTTGACGGCAACTCCTGCGGCGTTTTATCGGCCATCCATGAGCAGTCGCCCGATATTAACCAGGGGGTTGACCGCGCCAGCAAAGAAGAGCAAGGCGCCGGCGACCAGGGTATGATGTTTGGCTACGCTACTAAAGAAACCGACAATTACATGCCTTTGGCGCTTGATATTGCCCATGCCTTATTAATTGAGCTGGCTGCCCTGCGTCGCGAAGCCAAAGAAATTCCTTACCTGCGCCCTGATGCCAAATCGCAAGTAACTTTGGAATATGATGACAACAACCAGCCACAGCGCATTGATGCCATTGTAATTTCAACCCAGCACGATGATTTTGATGAAGAAGCTGCCATGCTGGCTAAAATCCGCGAGGATATCATCAGCATCCTGATTCCGCGTGTAAAAGCCCGTTACCCTAAATATGCGCATTTCTTTAACGATGCCATCACCTACCACGTTAACCCTACCGGTAAATTTGTAATCGGCGGTCCGCATGGTGATACCGGCTTAACCGGCCGTAAAATTATTGTAGATACTTACGGTGGTAAAGGTGCCCACGGTGGTGGCGCGTTCTCGGGCAAAGATCCATCTAAAGTAGACCGCTCTGCGGCTTACGCTACCCGCCACATTGCCAAGAACCTGGTAGCTGCCGGTGTGTGCGACGAGGTATTGGTACAGGTATCCTACGCTATTGGTGTAGCCAAGCCGATGGGTATTTATATAAATACTTACAGTACTTCTAAACTGGGCATTACCGATGGCGAAATTGCTGCCAAAGTAGAGCAGATTTTCGACATGACCCCTTATGCCATTGAAACCCGCTTTAAACTGCGTAACCCCATTTACAGCGAAACCGCCGCTTACGGCCACTTTGGCAAACCCAGCACTACCGTAACCAAAACCTTCACCAGCCCCGAAGGCCGCGAAGTAACCAGCGAAGTAGAATTATTTACCTGGGAGAAATTGGATTATGTGGAGAAGGTGAAAGAAGCGTTTGGATTGTAATAGCTATTAACTTTTATATGCAGAAGGCGATGATCTTATGATTGTCGCCTTTTTTATTTTCTACTGTCCCAGAAATACATTGACAGACTGACTCATTCATGTCAGTGCTGCGCCTGCTGCGTGGTGCTGCGCCTGCTGCGTGGTGCTGCGCCTGCTGCGTGGTGCTGCGCCTGCTGCGTGGTGCTGCGCCTGCTGCGTGGTGCTGCGCCTGCTGCGTGGTG